>CAMLMH010000026.1 GCA_946481315.1 uncultured Bacteriovorax sp. | reverse complement strand
ATCGTCCGTATTGCTTCTGAGAAGATATGTATGAACCAATTGAATAAGTGAGTCCGCGTTTCACCCGTACTTCCCGCATCAGCTTTGAAGTAAAACCGCCTCCCAGAAAATCTGCGGCAAGAGCATCGAGATTGCGGTCACCGATTTCATGCGCATTGAGAAAGCGACCAACTCTTAACTGCACCTGATTAGCATCCGGTACCGGGACAAACACAAACTGACCTCTGGCCGGAATTTTAACTGCATTATCCAGACTGCGTACATACTGCGGTCGATTGCCGTCAAATTTACACTGATCTTTAAGAATTTTTTCTACGGAAAGAATACTGCGCGGACCGGTCAGATAAATTCTTTTCTTCACGTTATCCAGGAAATGGTTCATTTTATTTTTAAGAGCAGCAGATGAATAATTTTTAAAGTCAGCGACTTTCCCGGCAACCGGATAGGTATATGGTGTTCCGCCCAGGGAAATTTCGCGGAAGACTCTTTCAGCGAGAGATTGCGGAGACTGAACAATTGACAGCAGTCCGCTGCGCTCCAGACCCAATTCTTTTTTAACAACGTTTTCCGGATACTGCACATCCCGCATAAGCGTGCAGATCAAAGTCATGGATGTGTTCATGTCTTTGGCCAGGCCGGAGACGGCCATAGTGGAATATTCGTGAGTCACATCTGTTCCGAACTCAGTTCCGTAAAATTCCAGCTGATCCAGGATTTCTTTCTGCGATAGTTTGTCGGTGCCGGAATCGAGAAAACTGAAACTGTGATCGGTTAAACCTTTTTCTTTTTTGCCGTCGCTTAAAGCACCATCGGCAAAATAAATGGTCATGTCATATGTCGGAAAACGATTGTCTTCTATATAGACCACATCGATTCCATTCCAGTTAAGTTTTTTGATATTTTCTTCTATGGAAGGAGCAGACTGTTCGGCCACTGCTGTATTGATAAATCCGGCGAGAGCAGCCGCTAAAATGATTTGCTTTTTCATATTATTTATTCCCCGTAGTTTTTGGGTATTTGTCCCAGGCGGATAAGAAAATAAAAGGTTTTCCGACGAGAACATCTTTACAGGTGTCCATGGCTTCCTGCAGGCCGATAGAATTGTAAATTTCCATTTCTTTCAGACCGCGGTTGTAATCGCCAAACCATTTTTCATTGCGCACGATCGTTGAAGCAACTCCCGGATTAGTTTTAAGCTGATTGTAACCGGTGGCGAGAATCTGATTTTTGGTCTTTTGCAGGGCCCGCTCATTGATGGCCTCATCACACATTGTATTGAGATTCTCTGTAAGCGCTTTTTTTACATCTTCTACTTTCATTCCTTCGATCAGTTCACCGGAGAAGTTAAAAACTCCCCCGTGAATCATGTTATAGTTCGACACTCCGATGTCCTGAAGCATCGGCTTATCGGATTTAACATATTTCTGAACAAGATAGGAGCTTCCTCCGTTTGCCAGAATATTTGCGACAATATCCATTGCATAGGATTTGCGGGTACCGATTTTTTCTGCCGGATAGGCCATAATAAATTTAGGATTAGGGTTAGTAGCATAGAGTTTATACTCAGTTCCCAGCACTGCTTTGGATTTGAAGCGTTCCGGATCATTCTGAACCTTTTTCAACTCGGCAAGATTGTTTGAAGCAGGAATGTCTTCATATTTTTCGCGGACAATTTTAATCACTTCATCCGGGTCCACATCTCCGGTGATGGCCAGAATGGCATTGTTAGGAACATAGTAATCTTTAAAGAAGGCCATCATCTGATCGCGGGTCAGTGCTTTCAGGTCAGCTTCATCACCTATCACCGACTGGCCGTAAGGAGTCCCTTCAAAAAGTTTTTTCATCATCGCCAGATAGAGCAGTCCGTCCGGACTGTTTTCATAGCGCATTTTTCTTTCTTCAAAAATAACCTGACGTTCGCTTTCAAATGAAACCGGCTCCAGCAGAAGGTTTTGCATACGATCTGCTTCCAGATCGATCATTTGTGGCAGAAAATCTTTCGGAATGTTCTGATAGTAAACCGTCATGTCGCTGGTAGTGTAGGCATTGGTCATTCCCCCACTGCGTTCGATCATCGTATCGAACTCTCCCGGACCATATTTCTTGGCGCCTTTAAACATCATGTGTTCCAGAAAGTGAGTGGCACCGGTTGTTCCCGGACCTTCATCTTTTCCACCGACATCAAACAAAGTATAGTAAGAAACGATCGGCAGTTTCGGGTTAGGTGCAATGAGTACTGTCAGTCCATTTTTCAGGACTGATTTTTTTACATTAAATCCCGCCTTCAGGACTCCGGTAGTGACGGTTGGAGCTTTTGACTGCATGCTCGAACAGGCGGTTGCCGCTGCTAACACGATAACCAGGCCCAGCTTTTTTAATGGCCTTGCAGAGCGGTGTGCTTTTTCTTCAGGAAGCATAATTTTATTCCTCTATTTTGATCGCGGTTGAGCTAAAATTATAACGAAGACCCACATTAAAAACCAGACGCAAATGAAACAAAGTAAAATCCAAAAACAAAACTGCATTACTGTCTTGGGAACAGGAACATCTACGGGGATACCGCTCATCGGTTGCTCCTGTCAGGTTTGCACATCTCTGGACCATCGCGATCAGCGGTTGCGTACCAGTGTGTTTATAGAAACTCCCCGCTCCCGGTTTCTGGTCGACACAACACCGGATCTTCGGACTCAGTTATTGCGGGAAAAAATTGTTGCTGTGGATTTTGCTATCATTACCCATGAACATGCTGATCATCTCCACGGGATCGATGATCTGCGCCCTTTTTGTTTCGGGCCGCCGGTAAGGGAGATTCCGCTTTATGTTCATCCCGAGGCAAAACAAAATATCATCGATCGATTCCCGTACATCTTTAACAATTCCCGTCCCATTATTGGCGGAGGAATTCCCCGTTTGAAAATGGAAACAGTTCCGCTTATGCAGGAAACAATCCTGCACAATGAAAAATTTGTCTTCTTCGAGTATCCGCACGGCCACGGCAAAACGATGGGGTTCGTGCATGAGAAGTTTGCCTATATTATTGACTGCGGCTCGATTCCCGATTCTCTGCTCGCTTTTTTGGCGGAAGAAAAGCTGGATTTGCTGATCATCGATTGCCTGCAGAGAAAAGAACACAAGACCCACTTAAACGTGGAGCAAAGTTTTCACTACATCGGCCGGATCGGCGCACGCCAAACCGGACTGATTCACATGGGTCATGATCTGTCCCACCGCATGCTGGGCACCATGGCAAAAGAGACCTTCGGCGATTCAGTTTTCCCTCTCTACGATCAACAAAAAGTATTTTACTAAAGATTGACTCTGTCGGTTAAATCAGCAGACCATTTTCAGGTGAGGCAGCGGCACATCTTCTTTGCAATTTAGAAGATTTTATGGAATTCTCTTGGAAACATTTTTTGCACCTAAGACCACCATTCTATTGAGGGAGAATCATATGATTATCGGGATTCCTAAGGAAATTA
>CAMLMH010000025.1 GCA_946481315.1 uncultured Bacteriovorax sp. | reverse complement strand
CCATTGTCGTGTTCGAAAATGATACCTGGTGAACGGTGAAGCTGAGAAACGATTACGCGCTCAGTTCCGTTATAAACGAATGATCCAGTTTCTGCCATAAGTGGAATGTTACCTAGGTAAACTTCCTGCTCTTTTACAGATGAAACTGTTCTTTGCTCAGCTCCGTCTCTATCAACAGATACGTCGAAGAAAACAAGACGAACGACTACTTTTAAAGGTGCTTCATAAGAGAGCCCTCTTTGGCGACATTCTTTTACAGTATATTTTGGTTCTTCCAGAGAATAACTTACGAACTCTAGAGAAACAGTTTTATTGAAGTCATAGATTGGGAAAACAGATTTAAAAACCTGTTGTAAGCCTGACACCGTTCTTTTTGCAGGTGGAATATCTTTTTGAAGAAATTCTTCATAAGAGTTTACTTGCAACTTCATTAGGGGTGGGGTGTCAAGGACAGCTGGAGTATTTGAAAAGGTTTTGCGAAACCATTCGTTAGGTGAAAAAACCTGAGTCATCGCGCTCTCCTAGAGAATCTTTAAGAAATATTCTTAGAGTATATTTATAAAAATCAAAAAAACACAAAAAGGCATGAAGAGATTTAGCCTCTCTTCATACCTTTTTTAGAAAACAAATTTATTTACAATCAAAAACCAAATTACTTAAGCTCAACCTTCGCTCCAGCACCTTCAAGAGTTTTCTTGATTGCTTCAGCGTCAGCTTTTGAAAGACCTTCTTTAACAGTCTTTGGAGCACCTTCAACTAGATCTTTAGCTTCTTTCAGACCAAGACCAGTGATTGTACGGATTTCTTTAATAACGTTGATTTTCTTATCTCCACCGTCAGCAAGAACTACTGTGAATTCAGTTTGTTCTTCAGCTGCAGCAGCAGCTGGACCAGCAGCGCCTGCTACAGCAACTGGAGCTGCAGAAACACCGAATTTTGTTTCAAGTTCTTTAACTAGGTTAGCTAGGTCAAGAACTGACATTTTTGAGATGTGCTCGATTAGTTGTTCATTTGTTACGCTCATATAATCTCCTAATAAAATAAAAATTTAAAATTTTGTATTAAGCTAATTCGCCTTTTTCTTTTTTCTCTTGGATTGCAAAAAGTACTCTTGCAAAAGCCGATACTGGAGCAAGGAAAGTTGCCAGAAGAGTTCCAAGCATTTGGTCTCTTGAAGGCAAGTCTGCAAGTTGCTTCACTTGAGCTTTTGATAGAATTTGTCCTTCAAGAACACCACCCTTAAGGTCAACTAACTCTAAGTTAGCTCCGGCTTCTTTAAGACATTTTGCAACTGCTGCTGGATCATCGAAAGCCAATGCGATTGCATGTGGGCCTGCGAGGTTCTCAAACAACGGAGCCGCTGCTGTACCTTCAGCAGCTTTTTTGAAAAGTGTGTTTCTCGTAACGATCATTTTACCGTTTGAGTCACGAACAGCTTTTCGCACGCTAACGGCATCATTTGACGTGATACCAATTAGGTTTGTAAGAAAGACAGCTTTTGCACGTCCTAAATCTGTTTTCAGATCTTGGATGATAGCTTCTTTCTCTGAACGACTAAGCATATTATCCTCCCTTGTATTTTGGAGGGGGATTTCGGCAGGCTTTACAGTTAAGTGGGTTAAGACTTAACAAACCGGCTTTCTTCAACCCCTACTTTTAAATTATTAAGCTACAGTGAACGCTTCAGCTGTATCGATTTTAATACCCGGGCCCATAGTCGTGCTTAGTGTGAGTGACTTAATATAAGTCCCTTTTGCAGACGCTGGCTTAGCTTTAACGATAGCAGTAACGATTGCTGTATAATTTTGTTTTAATTGTTCAACTGTGAACGAGCTCTTCCCGATTGGAACGTGAACGATACCAGTTTTTTCTGTACGGTACTCGACCTTACCTGCTTTTTGCTCTTTAACAGCTCCGGCAACGTCAGTTGTTACGGTTCCTAGTTTCGGGTTTGGCATTAATCCGCGAGGTCCAAGTAGACGAGCTACACGGCCAAGCTTACTCATCATATCTGGAGAAGCGATTACGCGGTCGAAGTCTAACCATCCACCAGCGATTTTCGTGATCAGATCATCACCGCCAGCATGGTCAGCACCAGCCGCAGTTGCTTCATCAACTTTAATTCCTGAAGTGATTGCAATAACGCGAACAGTTTTACCTGTTCCAGCAGGAAGAGCTAGAGCTCCACGAATCATTTGATCCGCGTGACGTGGATCAACACCAAGTCTGAACGCCAGATCGACTGTTTCGTCGAATTTTGTGTTCTTGATTTCTTTAGCCAGTTTAAGGGCTTCGTCAGAAGAGTAGAGCTTTGTTGCATCTACTTTCTTTGCGGCTTCTAAGTAACGTTTTGAAGCTTTTTTCATTTTTCATCTCCCGCGGTCATTTCAGTTGGCGACTTTCGTCTCCCGCTCAATAGTTAATATTAGTAATCTAGTTTCAATCCCATTGAGCGGATTGACCCTTCAATTGTTCTCATTCCTGCTTCTTTTGTTCCTGCAGTTAGGTCAGCTTTTTTTGTTTCAACGATTTCTTCAACAGTCTTCTTTGGAACTTTTTTTGCCATAACTTCAGTTCCTGGCTTTTGAGCTCCTCTTTCAAGCTTCAATTTATCTTTTAGAAGGTATGAAGCAGGAGGTGTCTTAGTTACGAATGTGAAAGATCTATCGGAATAAACTGTAATGATCGTTGGAAGAACAACACCGTTTTGTTGTTGAGTTTTTGCATTGAAAGCCTTGCAAAATTCCATGATGTTTACACCTTTTTGACCAAGTGCTGGACCAATTGGTGGTGACGGGTTTGCTTTACCGCCTGCAATTTGTAATTTGATAAAACCTGTAACTTTCTTAGCCATATAATACTCCTACAAAACCAACGACTACTTTTTATGAAACTTTTTCTACTTGCGAGAAGTCCAATTCAACCGGAGTTGGTCTTCCGAAAATAGATACGTTAACTTTAATTTTTCCTTTTTCACTAACCGCCTCAATTGTTCCAACGAAGTTAGCGAATGGCCCTTCAATAACCTTAACTGACTCACCTTCAGCGAAGTTAATAGAAGTACGCGGTTTTTTGAACCCGTCTTCCATTTGTGACGTCATATAAGCCGCCTCTTCATTAGAAATAGGCGCTGGTTTATCGAGAGTTCCCCCTACAAAACCAGTGATTTTGTCGGTGCTTTTTACAAGGTGCCAAGTCTTATCATTCATGATCATCTTAATCAAGACGTAACCTGGAAAAAACTTCTTCTTGATGGTCTTCTTCTTGCCGTTTGCCGTAGTCACCAGAGTTTCTTCCGGAACTAAGATCTCTGAAAAGAATTCAGTCATCTTATAGTTAACGATTCGCTCTTTTAGCGACTTCGTGACCTTGTTTTCTTGTCCTGTCTGAGCCTTAGCGATGTACCACTTGAAATCAGGAGTATCACCTTTTGCAAGCTCAACGTTTTCATATGAATTCTTTGATTCAGCCATAATTTCTTTACCAAATTAAGTTATTAATAAACGAACTCTAAAATTTTCTTGAAGATAAAATCAACTGACATGAAGATAGCTGCAACAACAACCAGGGCAATTGCAATACCAATAGTCATCTTTACGATAGTGTCCTTAGTTGGCCAAACGACTTTTACCAGTTCACTGTAAACTTCTTCTAGATAAGAAGAGGTCTTTTCATTTTTAATGATGTAAATGAACGTCCCAAGTCCGGTTAGAAAACCCGCAGCTTGAGCAATCAGAGCGAAACTAGAAATCTTCGCTTCTAGATCAAACCAATCTCCAAGTTGTCTTACAAAAGTTGCAACAACAAAACCTGCAAGAACAGCCGCAATAACGACTAAAGCAGTAATCCACTTTCTTGAGTCTTCGCTCTTAATGATCGACATAGATAACCTTTTTTAGCTGGATAAAAAAATTAGAGTCTAATACATATGCAAGAAAAAACCCAAAATGTCTATTGATTTTTCGAAATTGGTTTTTTTGACTCGGGCGGTCAGATTTAAAGTGGCGGGTGCAGTAGGATTCGAACCTACAACCAAGTGATTTGGAATCACCTACTCTACCATTGGAGCTATACACCCAGCTCGGAAAAAAGTGGGCCGAAAGAATCGGCCCACCATTGTAAACAAATTAATTCTAACTAAAAACTAGTCAAGAATTTCAGCAACAGTACCAGCACCGATCGTACGTCCACCTTCGCGGATCGCAAAACGAAGTGACTTCTCCATCGCAACTTTAGAGATTAGCTCTACGTTGAATGAAGTGTTGTCACCTGGCATGATCATTTCTACGCCTGGCTTAAGTTCAATTGATCCAGTTACGTCTGTTGTTCTGAAGTAGAACTGTGGACGGTATCCTTTGAAGATTGGAGTGTGACGTCCACCTTCTTCTTTTGTAAGGATATAAACTTCTGCTACGAACTTAGCGTGTGGCTTAACTGACCCTGGCTTAATTAGACACTGTCCACGCTCAACGTCTTCTCTCTTCGTACCACGAAGTAGAAGACCTGCGTTATCCCCTGCTTGACCTTGGTCAAGAAGCTTACGGAACATTTCAATACCTGTTACAGTTGTTTTTTGTGGCTCGCGGATACCAACGATTTCGATTTCTTCGTTGATCTTGATTACACCGCGCTCAATACGACCAGTTACTACCGTTCCACGTCCTGAGATCGAGAAAACGTCTTCTACTGGCAT
>CAMLMH010000024.1 GCA_946481315.1 uncultured Bacteriovorax sp. | reverse complement strand
GATTGATAATGGCTGGAATTTTTTCTTTTAATTCCATGTAGTTCACAATCTTATCCAGCTTCACCAGCTTATCATTCCATTCATCCAGTCCCATAAAGACACTGGATGGATGACCATTAATTGAGAGAATAATGGTCAGTTCTTTATTTTCATTCAAAATGACCTCTGAAAGTTTTTTACGAAGGCCGGGACGCATTTCTTTCACCAGGTTAGTTACGTCCATCTGGATCTGATCTTCCATTTCACCGACTGGCATAGATAAGTAGGGAAGATCCTGAGTGAGTTTTTTTTCACTGCGAAGTAGTGCTTCATAAGTCGGGTCAAAAAGCTGGCCGTTATCAACCAAAATGGCTTCGTAAGATTCCAGGCTGTCTTTACGATAAATCTGAACTTTCATCAAAGGTTCAGGACAGTTGAAATTCAAATCAAGCACGCGGCTATATGGATCGTATTGAATTTTGTAATCACTTACGAAGTATTTATCGCTCCATTTTTCAGAGACGATTTTTAATTTTACATCACGTAGAGAGTGCGTTTGCTCGAAAGCCTTTACTACTTGTAAGGCCATCGTACCCGCAGGACGTGTTGGGCATTTGCCTAAATTTGATCGATAAGAGAGATCTGCATTGAATTGCTCAGTTGGACCTAATGATGATGTTACAATATTGGTCACAACAATGAGTGCAACGACACTAAACGCGACGATGAATTTTCTGTTTTTAAAAAATGCCACGATCTTCCCTGATTGAATTCATTCCTTGTGGCCTCATTATATCTATAAATTATTCAGCTCGACAAGTGACGCCGCGATCAAGATGTTTTAAATAGTAACACGAGCAAAATGGTCAACAATTACTTAATCATTATAAGTCCTTTCTCCGCCGTCGTGAGAATCAAGCTCTCCAATGTTGGCGTGAAAGAAGAAAAATGAAGAGAACCCGGCAAGGCAATTTGTCGAAGAAGTTCTCCTGAAGAAGCATCGATTATATTCAAATGCCTTTCCTGGTTTTCCATGTTGACGGTATTAAAGACAACAAAGCGCTGCCCTGATTGTTGACTAAAAAGAACATGTATAGAAGCTCTGGCAGGTTCATATTTGCTTTTGCCTTCACTTTTCCACAGCAGTCGAGGGAGCAGTTCTTTTTCAGAATTAAACTCGTGGGCCATCAAAACGTACCCAACATCGGATTTAATTTTTAATTCATATTCATAAAGCGCCACATATTTATTCGAATCATATGAAGGACATTCGTTGTTAGATGTATTTTTTAACAAGATGTAATTTTCCGTAGAAAACAAGGGATAAAGATTTTTTGTTTCTTTATAAGAGGATACCTGGCCGAACTCGTTTTGATATTCTTCCACTGCAGGATTTAATTTAGTCCGCAATGAAAGGTGCACCTTCAAAGGCTGCAGGCTGAAGCCAGGAGGAACCGTTTCGTTTTTTTCTAAACCATAACCAATATAGTGGCGCAGTATGAGCGGGACTTTATAATCGCTGATTGCTGTTTTAACTATATTTTTTATGGCAGCATTATAAACAAACTTGCGTTCTTCCAGCTCGTGACGGTGATTTTCGTTTGCCACGATTGAATATCGCATGACATCTCCAGAATAATAATTGGCCAGGAGTTGTTGCTTTTGACCGTTCTTCTTAATTAGCCCTATACATTTGTTTTCAACATAACCTTTTTGGGTGTAATACCGGCCATGCTCTCTGGTGGTATAGGCAAGATAACTGCGATAATTCCTTCGAGACCCAATGAGTGAAATGGCAATTATCTTATTATTTGATTTAAAAAATGCCCCTCCTCCATAACTGGGCATACCATTGATACCAAAAGTTTTTCTCGGCTCAATTACGACGGCCTTTGATGCCTGCGCAGGAAGCTTGAGAGGATTATAAAAATAAACATTACCCAGCTTATCTTTGGCACTTCCGATCAGGCCCGACTCAGCAATAACCGGGGCTGAACTGGAAAGATCCGTATTAGAATGAAAACACTCTGAAGTATCCGGATCATCCTGAGTCATGAAATGAGGATATTTTTTTACAGGCTTAAAGTTTTTTCCGTCGAGTAAAACTAACGAACATCCAAAATTTCCTTTCAAGGGCAAAGCGGGACCGTTGCCGGTAGCAATTAAAATAAGATTTTCTTTCAGGAGCGGAGCTTTTCCCCCCGCCATGAAGATTCCACTGTTGAATCCCGTATATGGGTCTTCTGTAATGATGCTGGGATTAAACACCAGTGGATTCTTTTTTTGATCGAAGAATCCATTTTCTTTTTTAATGTAAAAGCCTAAGAATAATCCGGTTAATCCTCTGCGATGACCGTAAGGTAAATTTCTTTCCGGATCACGGGGAACTGAACATCCAAAGTAAATATAATGATCTTTGTTAATTTCATTAAGACCTAAAGAGGTTTTACAGTAAACCTGGGCCATATCGGAAAGATCCAGCTTTACTCCTAACTTTTCATAAATTTTCATCAGATCAAATTCTTTGCGGTCTTTGATTTCACCACTTCGGTTTATGGCGAATAACTGGAAAATGTTCTGTTTATTTTCCTCATGGTGAGTACGGGTCAAAAAATAGAACATTTTTTTGCGGGCGGAATAGACTGGATGGGCAAAAGTGATAACCGGTACATTTATTTTCCATAATGTCTTTTCGGTATCAAGATCAACGAGCTTCAAACCCTCATGAGTTACTGTCAGAATGACTCGCGTGTGCCCATCCTGAACAATAATCGGTTTGAACTTAGTTGAATCCTGGCCCCACTCTGGCAAATGCACTTTCAGGTTTTGAATCTTTTCCTTTGTCCATTTCGTCGGGGAATGATTATCGAACTCTCCGGCCAAAGCGGAAAAAGCACAGCAGATGGCCAGCAAAGTGCTGAGGGATTTAAATTTCATTGTGACCTGCCTGAATATGAATTCTCGTTAGAATTCTACTTCAGGCGAGAAGCGAACACCATATTGAAGCTGCATTTCTTTTTGGAGAATTCCAATTAAGGTCATTACATCGTCGTAAGTACTATCGCCTTTGTTTTCCATGAAATTGGCATGCTTCGGGCTGACTTGTAGATTTTTATAAGAGAGCCCCTTTAGACCGGCCATATCAATGAACTGACCGGCACGACAGGTTATCTCGCGGGTTGTGTCCTGATAATTTTTAAAAATGCATCCGCATGTCCATTCTTTCAGAGGCTGAGTGCGAGTTCGCATGTCGAGATACTCTTTGATTTTTTTGGAGATAGCCGGATCCTGTCCGAAATGTTTTAAACGAGCTTCGACAATCACATCACCTTTCGCTACAAAGTTATTGTGACGGTAGGAAAATGACTTATCGTCTATCTTTACAATTTTTTCTTCCCCGTCAGCTGTGACTAGTTTTACTTCCGTCACCAGCGAGCCGATTTCGCCGAGATTGGTACCGGCATTCATAAAAATCGCGCCCCCCAAACTGGCCGGAATTCCAGTGAAGACTTCCCACCCCTTTAGACCAAACTTGTTGGCATGACTGGTAAGAGTGGCCAGAGATACAGAGGCTGGAAGAACGTATTCATCCTTAGGTGTTTCAAAAATTGTTTTATCGCACTCAAAATCTAACTGGATATAAGGAACTTCTGAGCGCTCTGGTAGTAATACGTTCGCGCCCCAGCCCAAGATCCTATAGTCGATTTTGTTTTTCGAGAGTAATTTTAATGTTTTTTTTAATGCTTCTATCGTATGCACAGTGATCAAATCACCTGTAGCATTCAACCGCATGGTAGAATATTTTTTTAGATCTTTATTCTCTTCAAAAGTGATTCCGGAAAAATTGAGTTCTGATTTTAGTAACATTGAATCCCTCATTTAAGGCTCACCGATTGGAAGTATCAGTAGATGTCTACTCAACGCCCGCCCATTTCCTTACCGTCTTGCCGATTGAGCCCGCTCCAAGTGTGACGACAATCGTTTTGTCTGCTTTTTGTGCTTCGATGAGAGGAATAAGATCATTGATGCTGGCTACCTTTTTGGCAAAATTAGGGTGAAGCTGATTGATGTCTTCAATCAGGCGGTCAGTACTAATGCCATCAATTTCAGTTTCGCTGGCTGCATAGATTGGCAGAAGATAAAGTTCGTCTGCATCGTTAAAACAATGCAGGAACTGGTTCCAGCAGTCGCGTGTGCGGGTATAGCGATGCGGTTCGAAGATAACAATCTTTTTATAATCTGCTCGCGTTTCTTTTACAATTCGTAGAGTAGAAGCAATTTCAGTCGGGTGATGTCCGTAATCATCAACAACTTCGAATGTCTTTTCCTTAAGCAGTAACTGAAACCTGCGTCCGACGCCTTCTAAAGCTGAGACCGCTTTAGCGATACGATCGAAAGTTAAGCCCATATGATAAGCAATGGCAGTTGCTCCTAGACAGTTCAGAATATTGTGACGGCCAGGCAGATTGATTTTAAAAGTCGTTTGCATTTCGCCTTTGTAATAAAGATCAAAGGTTGTATCAAAGTGACCCATTTGCAGATTGCGGGCTTCAAAATCAGCTAATATATCAATTCCAAAAGTCACTACCGGACGTTTCATGTGTGTTTTAAGCTCCATCAGCTTTTCATCATGAGCGTTAAGTGCAACTACGCCGTAAAATGGGATTTTGTTGGCGAATTCTACGAAAGCATTAAAAAGATTTGCTTCCGTTCCATAGTGATCCATATGATCGTTGTCGATATTCGTAATAACTGACATGACGGGAGTTAAAAGCAGGAATGATCCGTCTGATTCATCAGCTTCAGCCACCAGGTAATCACTTTTACCAACTTTAGCATGACCTTTTAAATTTTTAACAATACCACCAATGATATAAGTCGGATCTAGTTCACACTCCTGAAGAATGGTAGCCAGAAAAGAAGTTGTCGTTGTTTTACCGTGGGTTCCGGCAACAGCTAATCCGTACTTCAAACGCATAAGTTCTGCGAGCATTTCAGCTCGTCTGATGACCGGAATACCTTCAGCTATGGCGCGAGAGACTTCCGGATTTTTCTCATTTACCGCAGAACTGTAAACCAACACAGTGACACCATTTAAATTGTCGGCGCTATGGCCGATATGAACTTCGGCTCCTAAATCTCTTAATTTTTTAACGTTTGCTGATTCCGCTGCATCAGAGCCGGAGACTTTATATCCAAGCGAGAGCAAAACTTCTGCGATACCGCTCATCCCGATTCCACCAATTCCAACGAAATGAATTTTAACGAAATTTTGCTTTAAAGCTGAATGCGTTCTGAACACTGATGACTCCTTGGTAGAATTGCAAAAGGATTAGACGTAAACTTCTTCGTCTCCGCCGGTGTTAACCTCACGGGAAGGCTGACGACGCGCACGCGGAACTTCTCCGGTGAGGAGAGAATCCCGATAACCCTTTACTACGGAAAGGAGAATTCCGATACCAAAAAAGTTGCAAATTAAAGATGAGCCACCATAGCTGATGAATGGTAAATTTAAACCCTTGGTCGGCAATAAGCCTAATACGACGCCCATATTCAAAAGTGCCTGTAAGCCGAGCACAAAAACGATTGAAGATCCCAGAATGATTCCGATTCTATCTTTGATTTGCAGTGCCAGCTTGAAGCCAAAATATATAAAAGCGACGAACAAAATCACCAGAAAAAAGACACCAATGAAGCCTAACTCCTCTCCGATAACGGAAAAAATAAAGTCGTTATGTGCTTCAGGAAGATAAAAAAGCTTCTCGTTACTGTTACCCAATCCTTGACCCATTAGTGAACCGTTTGCAAAGGCCATGTAAGACTGGATAATCTGAAAGCCTGAGCCTTGAGGATTTTTCCACGGGTCTAGATAGGTAAGCATACGCTTAACCCGGTAAGCCTGAGAAAAGAGCACGAAAACGCCAGCAATTCCTCCGCCCATTAATGTCATATAGAAATATTTACGCGGAAAAGAACTCATAAAACAAACAAAAGAAATGACCACAAAACAAATAAAGAATGTCCCGAAGTCAGGCTGCTTGATTAGTAAGGCCAATGGTAAAAATAAAGTCCCGCCATGTTTTAAGCGCTCTTTTAAATCCATCTTGTTCCAGTTCTCAAAAAAAGAAAGTGCGGAAAGAATAACAGTGAATTTAACGATCTCACCTGGCTGAAGACTAAGACCGCCAATGGATAACCAGCGGCTAGCTCCTTTAGCAGAGTTTCCGATTCCTTTAACAATAGTCAATGCCACAATCAATGAAGCGACAATGTTTACGATGTAGCCGTATTTAATCCAGAAAGTGTACTTAGTTTTAGAAACAACAAAGGCCACGCTGATGGCAAGAAACAGATAAACTAATTGCCGGGTTATATAATGAAGAGAGCTGCCGAAATGTTCGCTGGCGAGAATATAACTCGAAGACCACACCATGATTAACCCAATGGTAATGATAATCGCCAATGTTGATAGAAATAATTTTATTAATCGATCGACGTCGTGAAGCTGTTCATTCATATCCAATAGGATATCAAATTTTAGCAAAGTCGGGAGACTTTTTTCATCAAGCGTTAAGACGAATAATTTAGTCGTGTATTAGAGTTGGTAAACCAGTTTCTTGAAGTAGTTTCCACGCTCTTCATAGTCACGGAAGAAATCCGAAGCCGGGTTTCCTGGAGACAGAAGGATTACATCTCCGGTGCGTGATTTTTGGTAAGCAAAAAGAACTGACTCTTCAAAAGATCCTACGATGTAGGTTTGATTGTGATCGCCCAATGCGCGGTTTAAGCGCTCTTTACATTCACCCACCAGGACTAAAACGCGGGCATTGCCGATCATGTCCTTGGCGAATGGATCAAAGTTAAGATCTTCGTTATCTTTTCCACCGGCAATCAGAATAACCGGCTCCTTGAAAGACTTAAGTGAATTGAGCATTTCCGGCATTGTTTCAGCTTTTGAATCATTGTAGAAACAAACGCCGTTTTTCTCCATGACGAATTCCAGGCGATTTGGAATGCCCGGGAATTTTTCAATGCAAGTCTGGATGGCTTCATCAGAGACGTCCAGCGCCTTACAGGCAGTAACAGCTGCCATAAGATTTTCGCGATTAATCTGACCCACTATTCTCATCTTCATGACTTTGAATTCTGAGTGGTAGTTAATGTTAGAATGGATTCTTCTGTCATGGAAATGCGTACCCTGAATCTCGTTCATCACTCCCAAAGTCACGAATGAACGGCGGGAATACCAGAAAACCTGGCAATTAGCATTTCTGATCTGATTGTTGTTTGCCAGAGTATCGTAGTTGGCAACCAGAATATCATCCGGAGAAAGTTTCTTGATGATAGAGAGTTTTGTTTCAATGTATTCAGAAACAGAGGCAAAGTTAGCTTTAGAGAAGTTTTCACCGATATTCGGGAAAACAACTAATTTTGGATGGAAGTCCTGCAGGGATTTCATTTGCACTGCTGATACTTCTACCACCACGTAGTCAATTTCATTCATGTTCGGAAGCAGACAGTATTCAATGAAAGGCATTTCACTTGTTCCGCCTACGAACACATTTTTACCGTCAACTTTTAGAGTAAATCCAATCATCGCGGCAATAGTCGTTCGTCCAAAGGATCCGCAAACAGCAACAATTGGTTTTTTACAAAGATGATAAGCCAGGGCGAAGTCTGAATACACTTCCTTGCCGTTTTTACGTGCTAGTTCCAGCTGAGGAAGTTGCGGATTAACTGCTGCTGAATAAACAACAACGTCTGCGTCCAGAAAGTCTTCGTCTTTGTGTTCACCGAAGGTCATTTCCAGAGGTGGTTCAATTTTTTTAAGTTTCTTTACGGATTTGTTAAGATCGAAGATAGGCTTGATGTCGGTTACTCTGATTTCACATTCAAGCTTGTTAAAAAAGTTAATCAGTGAAAAACCGGTCTTGCCAATTCCAACGATTAAAACTTTTTTCCCTCTAAATCTTTCCATTTCCATGCAGTCATCCTTTTTTTATCTTGTCTTCAGAGTAGAGAGTGCGAGGATTGCCAGGCACAAACTAATGATCCAAAAACGAACAGTTACTTTCGTTTCCGGCCAGCCAAGTTTTTCAAAGTGATGATGGATCGGAGCCATTTTAAAGACGCGAACACCGCGGGTTTTGAAAGACGCTACCTGTATGATAACCGAGAGAGCTTCAACAACGAAAATCCCCCCGATGAGCACGAACAGAAATTCTGATTTCGCGAGCACCGCAATCGTACCCAGTGTTCCACCTAAAGACAGTGAACCAACATCGCCCATGAAAATTTGAGCCGGATACGAGTTATACCACAAAAAGCC
>CAMLMH010000023.1 GCA_946481315.1 uncultured Bacteriovorax sp. | reverse complement strand
GAACCAGGAAGTCTTACCCATTCATCACAAACTTCTAAGTGTTTTGCCTGAACTTCATTATCTGTCCAAACACCAACTGCGGTGTGACCAAGCTCACGACATGCTTTAGCAATACGAGCAGCGATCTCACCACGGTTAATGATTAGAATTCTTTTTTGTGTACTCACATCAGCCTCTTAAAGTTGAATGTTACCGTGTTTACGTTTTGGTTTTTCTTGTTTCTTGTTTTTCAGCGCTACAAGATATTCGTAAACACGTTTACGAGTTTCTTCCGGCAGAATAACAGCATCAAGGAACCCCAGCTCAGCTGCACGATACGGATTAGCAAATTTTTCTTCGTAATCAGCAATCAGTTGCGCTTTTTTGTCATCGAAAGCTTTTCCGGTTAAACCTTCCAGCTCTCCACGGTAAATAATGTTAACGGCACCTTCCGCTCCCATAACCGCGATTTCTGCTGTTGGATAAGCGAGGTTCACGTCTGAACGAAGGTGCTTTGAAGCCATAACGAGGTATGCTCCACCATATGACTTACGAGTAATAAGTGAAATTAATGGAACTGTTGCTTCTGAGTAAGCGTAAAGAAGCTTGGAGCCGTGTTTAATAATTCCACCGAACTCCTGAACAGTTCCTGGCAGGAAGCCTGGAACATCGATCAGTGTTAAAAGAGGAATATCAAAAGCATCACAGAAGCGTACAAAGCGAGCTGCTTTTTCTGATGAATCGATATCCAGAACTCCTGCCAGAACAGCCGGCTGGTTAGCTACGATACCAATTTTAATACCACCAACTGAAGCAAAACCAACGATAATATTTTTCGCGTAATCTTTATGCACTTCTAAGAATTGAGCATCGTCGACGATGTCGAAGATGATTTCTTTCATGTCATAAGGTTTCTTTGGATTAGCCGGAACGGTTTCTTTAATTTTTACGTTATCTCGGTAAACGATGTCCGAAGTATACTTTGGAGTCGCTTTCGTGAAGTTCGCTGGTGGAATATAGCTTAGAAGCTCGCGAACGCGCTCAAAGCATTCATCTTCAGTTGCTACTCTGAATTGAGCAACACCCGATTTTTCTGCGTGAGCCGTTGCTCCGCCAAGTTGTTCTTTTGTTACTTCCTCGTGAGTGACCGTTTTGATAACATCCGGACCAGTAACGAACATATATGATGTTTTATCCACCATGAAAATGAAGTCGGTTAGAGCTGGAGAATAAACGGCTCCTCCTGCACACGGCCCCATGATCAATGAAATTTGTGGAATCACTCCAGAGCACTTTACGTTGCGGTAGAAAATTTCACCGTAACCAGCAAGACCTTCAACACCTTCTTGAATACGAGCTCCACCTGAATCATTAATACCGATCATCGGAATTCTGTTTTCAAGAGCAAAATCCATAATCTTGCAGATTTTCTTAGCGTGAGCAGCACCAAGCGCTCCACCCCAACACGTAAAGTCCTGCGAGAAAAGAGCAACTTTTTGTCCGTTAATTGAAGCGATACCTGTGACAACACCATCGCCAAGAAATTTATTATCTAAACCTAAGTTTTGATTTTTATGGATAACAAAACGATCGAATTCAAGGAATGATCCTGGATCAACTAAACGCTCGATTCTTTCTCTTGCTGTATATTTACCTTGCTCGTGTTGTTTTTTAATTCGGGCTTCGCCGCCGCCGAGCTCTGACTCATGTCTGAGTTTTAGTAATAGCTCGCGTTTGCCTTCAAGCGTTTGCGTTTGATGCATAAAAAAAACCTCCTAAAGAAGGCAGCATTTTATACTGTCATTCCTTAGGAGGCTACTTATACTGCGTCAAATATTTAAAAAATTACGCTGCTTTAGCTCTTTTATCGAGTCCGTATTTTTCAACTTTCATGATCAAACTGGCACGGGAAATATCAAGCTCCTTAGCTAGTTTTGATTTATTAAAGTTGCATCGTTTCAAGCCTTCACGGATCATCATAATTTCAAGCTGCTCAAGAGCGTCTCGTAATGTCCCTTCAGTGTTTACGCCTTTAAAGGCCGGTTCAGCTGAAGCTCCCCAGTCCAGAATACGCGCTGAAAGGTTTGACGAATCGATGACCTTATCATCACCTGCCAGAACTACCAGGCGCTCAACCTCGTTTTCAAGCTCACGCACGTTCCCAGGCCACGGGTAATCCAGCATCTTTTCCATACATTTTTTAGCGAAAGTTTTTACAGCTTTCCCCGATTCATCGCATCTCTTCTTCAGGAAGAAATCCATTAAGACCGGGATATCTTCATGACGTTCACGAAGTGGTGGCAGGGCCACGTTGATAACGTTAATTCTGTAATACAAGTCTTCGCGGAATTCACCTTTGGCCATCATTTCTTTTAGATTTTTATTTGTGGCAGCAACGATTCTCACGTCTACTTTTTTAGGAGTTGTAGCCCCCACCGGAAGGTACGTTCCTTCCTGCAGGACTCGCAGAAGCTTAACCTGCATTGAAAGTGTTGTGTCCCCGATTTCGTCCAGGAAAAGCGTTCCACCATTAGCCGTTTCAAATAAACCTTTTTTATCTTTCACAGCTCCTGTGAACGATCCTTTCACATGACCGAATAATTCTGAATCAAGAAGGTTATCGTTGAACGCTGAACAGTTTACTGCCAGGAACATTTTATCTTTTCTTGGTGAGTAGAAGTGAATGGCTTTTGCTACAAGCTCCTTACCAGTACCGTTTTCCCCTTGAATTAAAACACTTGATTCTGAGCTTGAGATTTTTTCAAGCAGAGCATAGATCTGTTGCATCTTTTTCGATTTACCAATCATCGAGTGGTAGCGATATTTCTCGCCCACTTCCGAACTCAACGCCTGGATCTGAGTTTCACGCTTAGTGATTTCATCGTGAAATGAAACCATTTCTTCAGCTACTAGCCCTGTAAGCTCTTTTACGTATTCAAGCTCGCGCGGCCACATCTTTTTAATTTTTTCACAGGCCATCGCTGCATCTGCTTCAGGAGTTCCACATTCCATCATTTGCTTTTTGAGCATCTCAATATCAGAGCTTGTTGCTGTATCCAAAACAAATGGATAAACAAAAACCGCACCAGCGAATTCCCCTTCAATTTTAACCGGGAAAGCTACACCTTTAACGTGTTTAAAATAAGACTCGTAAACAACCAGCTCTTCTTTTCCGGTTGCCAGCATCTCCACCATCTTCTCTACATCTTCTGCTAAGAAGTCATGGCCATAAGCTGACTGCATCTGCACCTTCATAAAAGGACTTTTGAATGAGAAGTTTTTATTAGCATGATCTGACCACAGTTTGCCGTGAGCATCTGTGTAGAACATTTCAACATCAAACCATTTACCCAAAATGCCTTCCAGCTTTTGAATAACGTGAAGTTTACCCATATCTTGCCAATTAATCATACAACTCTCCCAAGAGTACGGGGCTAAAGGCCCCTCAGTTGTAAAACTTTTCGGCAATTTCCGTTGAAACTTAACAAGATTGAAAAAAAATTTAACAGATTTAGTGGGATTCCACCTTTTGCTGAACCTGGATTTCGCCGTTTAGCCAAAAGTTTAGACGGGTAACATATGAATCCGCCATCCAATCTTGTGGTCCGATGAATTTATTAATGTGCTTTCCATCCTTATTAAAGAGAAAGGTTTCCGGCACCTTTAATGTACCTAATTGGTCCATTACTTTATTTTCCTGATCTAAGGCATAGGTCACATTAGAAGGAATGTTAGGAAAGCGGCTCAAAAATTTCTTAATTTTCATCATGTCGTCATTAACAGCAATTAAGAGAAATTTGATTCCTGTATCTTTAAGCTTTTCAGCATATCCTAAAAATTCCGGCATTTCCTTTTCACAAGGTGCACACCAGGTACCCCACACGTGAACAAAAACGCCCTTGCTTCCTTTTACAAATTCATGAGCTTGAATTCTTTCATTGGACCCCACGGCCACCACTGATAAGTTGGGCAACTCTTTTAAAACGTGAATGTTTTCCGCTGAGTCATCAGTGAAATATTTTTGGCGTTCATAATTTGCATATAAATATGTTAGGAACAACAGTGCGAATATGATCAGAAATTTTGTAAAGATATTAAAGCGCATAAAAAAAAGCCTCCGCTAGGGAGGCTCATTATAGTCTTGTCTGTATTAATCTACTAGCGTGAAGTAGCTCATTTTAGCGCTATCACCAACTCTTCCGTCAGCAATTTTCACCACACGCGTGTATCCGCCGTTTCTTGTCTTGAACTTTGGAGCTACGTTAACAAATAGGTTTGTTACTGCATCTTTATTGTTCAATTTTGAATATGCAATTCTTCTATTGTGTACAGAATCTTCTTTCGCAAGAGTGATTAGCTTTTCAACATATCCTCTAAGGGCCATACAGCGAGCATGAGTTGTTTTGATTTTCCCGTGCTCGAATACTTCCACAGCAAGATTTCTGATGATTGCCTGTCTGTGAGCTGGCTTTACGCCTAATGTATATTTGTGATTACCGTGTCTCATACTTCCACCTAAATTTTAAAAAATTCTTAGTTTTTGCCTACTACTTTTCCGTCTTGAATGTCTTTCATCAAGCTATCAACTTTCATCCCTAGACCAAGACCCATGCTCGTTAGGATTTCTTTGATTTCATTCAAAGACTTTCTACCGAAGTTCTTAGTTCTAAGCATTTCACCTTCTGTCTTCGAAACGAGTTCGTAGATATACTTAATGTTAGCATTCTGTAGACAGTTAGCTGAACGAACAGATAGTTCAAGTTCAGATACTGGCTTAAGAAGCGCATTGTTTGTCGGTGAAGAGATAGCAACTGGTTTAGAATCATGCTTAACAACTTGCTCTTCATCTTCGAATGTTAAGAACACAGCTAGCTGGTCTCTTAAGATTTTTGCAGCAAAAGCAATTGAATCAGCAGGATTAATACCAGAGTTCGTCCACACTTCCAGCGTTAATTTATCGAAGTCTGTTCTCTTACCAACACGAGTGTTCGTAACTGAGTAGTTTACACGATAAACTGGCGAGAAAAGTGTATCTAGGTAGATCCATCCAACAGGTAGTTCATACTCGTCTTTGTTATCTACAGCTGTAACATAACCTTTTCCACGAGCCACCTTAAGTTCGATCTTAAGTGATCCACCAGAAGAGATGTTTGCAATAACGTGATTTGGGTTAAGAATTTCAACGTTAGCATTTGTTACGATATCTGAAGCTCTAACTGGACCCTCTCCTGATTTCTCAAGAACTAGAACAGTGTCTTCTTTTCCAGAAATTTTGAAACGCACTTCTTTTAAGTTAAGAATGATTTCTGAAACTTCTTCTTTTACGTTATTGATTGTACCGAACTCATGTTCAACACCTTCAATTCTGATTGCTACAATTCCTGCTCCCTGAAGAGAAGAAAGAAGAACTCTACGAAGAGAGTTACCAAGAGTTTGGCCATAGCCTCTCTCAAGTGGCTTAGCTACGAATTTACCGTAATCATTTCTCAAGCTTTCGCTTTCAGCTTCTAGGGCTACTGGTCTAATCATGCTATTCCAGTTTTTAGCTGTAAAATTATCCATTTCAACGACTCCTTAAATAGGTAATTAGACTCTTCTTCTCTTAGGTGCTCTACATCCATTATGCGGAATAGGGCTTCTATCAGAAACAGAAATGATTCTGATTCCAGCTCCAAGAAGAGCTCTGATAGCGTTCTCTCTACCTGCTCCTGGACCTTTTACTCGTACTTCTACTGAGCTTAATCCATGTTCAACAGCTCTTTTGGCAGCTTCTAGAGAAGCAGTTTGAGCAGCGAACGGAGTCGATTTTTTTGAACCTCTGAATCCTAATTGACCGGCACTTGCCCAAGCAAGAGCGTTCCCTTGAGGATCAGTGAACGTTACGATTGTATTATTGAACGAAGCCTGGATATGACAAATCCCGTGCGATACGTTCTTTTTTACTTTTTTCTTAACAACTTTTTTTACCATATAACTATCCTAAATTAATTATTTAAGCGACTTGATTGATTTCTTACCAGCGATAGCAACTGCAGGACCTTTTCTCGTTCTTGCATTTGTATGCGTTCTTTGTCCTCTTACAGGAAGTGATTTTCTATGACGAACACCTCTGTAACAAGCCATATCTTTTAGTCTCTTGATGTTAAGACCGATTTCACGACGAAGGTCACCTTCAACGACATAATCTTCTTCGAGATACTTTCTGATCATCTGAACTTCTTCTTCAGAAATATCATTCGAGCTTTTTTCTGGATCAATTCCAGATTTTGCCAATACTTCTGCTGCTACTTTTGGTCCAACACCATAAAGTGACTGAAGAGCGATTCTCATTGCTTTGTTTCTTGGAATGTCTACACCTAAAATACGTGCCATATATACCCCTGATTACCCTTGTCTCTGTTTATGTTTTGGACTGCTTTTGCAAACAACTCTTAAAACACCTTTTCTCTTGATAACTTTACAATCTTTACAGATTACTTTTACTGAAGCTCTTACTTTCATGACTTTATCCCCACAACAACTTACTTACTTCTGTAAGTGATTCTACCTTTCGTTAAATCGTATTTACTGATCTCAACCAGGACTTTGTCCCCTGGAAGAATTTTAATGAAGTGCATACGCATTTTACCACTAATATGAGCAATAATTACGTGTCCATTCGGCAACTTAACACGAAATTTTGTATTCGGTAAAAGCTCAGTAACTTCGCCTTCTACTTCGATGATATCTTTGTCAGTCATAATTCCCTAAAGCAGGTTGTATATCCTGATTTAAACCTATATAGCAAGTGCTATTTAGACCTTATTTTTTGTTTAACCAATAACTTTTTCTAGTGCTGTAGTGACTGCCGATTCTTGCATAGAGGCATCAATCTCAACCAAGGCGCCCTTTGATTTGTAGAAAGTCAGCATCGGATTAACTGTGTCGGCGAAAATCTTTAAGCGATTAGAGACCACCTCTTCAGTGTCATCCTTTCTCTGCTTTAAAGAATCCTTAGCTCCGCACTTGTCACAAACATTTTCAACTCTTGGCGGCTTGGTAGCCATGTTGTAGATTTCTCCGCAATTACCGCAAGTTCTTCTGTTTACAACCCGATCAACTAAAATTCCCAAGTCAATGTTGAAGTAAACCGCAAGGGTTTTTCTTCCTTGGAGAAGTTCTGCTTCCAGCATTTCTGCCTGGGCAATGTTTCGAGGGAACCCATCAAAAATATAGCTAATTTTGTCTACGTCGCAATTAGCTTTTAGGAGGGCCATTACAGTACTATCGTCTACCAGATCGCCTCGAGAAATAATTCCCGAAACCTTCTGGCCTAATTCAGTTCCTTTAGCAATTTCACTTCTCAAGAGATCGCCAGTTGAAATGTGCTTAAAGCCTTTTTCAACCAACTTCGCTGCCTGTGTGCCTTTTCCGGATCCAGGCGCTCCAAGTATGATCAAATGAGGTTTCATGAATTAAAACCTTCTATTTGGACCGTTATATTTACCCTTACTCTTGAAGGCGGTCTCGTACTTATCTGAATACATAAAAGTTTGAACATTCAACATAACCCGCATAGCAACACTCACCATGATCAGAAGTGATGTTCCTTCAAAGCGGCTGTGACTTCCTGTTATAACTGACGGAAGAATACAGACCACGATCAAGAAAAGGGCACCAAAAAACGTCACTCTATTGAGAACAAAATCCAAATATTCCTGAGTCTTTTGTCCTGGGCGAATTCCCGGCACGAATGCGTTGTTTTTCTGTAGCATCTCAGCAACTTTTTTAGTTTTAAACTGAATAGGTGCATAGAAAAAAGACATATAAAAAATGAGGAAAGCAAAAACCAGATTGAACAATAAGTTCCCAGGCAATAAAGACTGGTGAATTGTGTCAACGTAAGGTTTAAGCGGACTTGTTGCTGGAACAAAGTTCGCAAGGGTCGCAGGCGCTGCTAGAAGAGAAGAAGCTAAAATCGGAGGCATTACACCACCCGTATCAAGGCGAAGTGGCAGGTTTTGATTTCCACCGTAAACTTGATTATTTACAACTCGCTTAGCATACTGAACCGGAATGTTTCTAAAGGCACTCTCGATATAAGAAACAATGTATAGAGAAAGTGCGATTACCGCAATACTGATCACTAAACTCCATCCAGACAATTCACCATTTCTAAATAGCGTAACCTTTTGGAAAAATTCAGCTGGAAGCTCTACTGCGATACCTGTAAAGATAATAAGCGAAACACCATTTTCCAGACCAAATTCAGTGATTCTTTCACCCAGCCAAAGAAGGAACATTGTTCCGCCGGCCAGAGTAATCATTGTCGTTAGTCTAAAGATCATTCCTGGTTCGTTAATTAAAGGAATACCAGTACTGCTCTTTAAGCCTTCAAAAGCCGCAGCCATACCATATCCCTGAATACAACATAGAAGAACTGATGCATATCGAGTCCATCTCTGGATCTTTTTATGACCTTCACTGTCTTCCTGCATTTCCTGGATTTGTGGAACAACTTCACCTAGCAAGCTGAAGATGATTGATGTCGTAATGTATGGCATGATACCTAAGGCAAGAACTGAGAATCTTTTGAAAGCACCACCACTAAAAGTGTTGATGAGATCAAAAATTCCTCCGCCACCTTCGGCGAAATATGAATTTAGTGCTGATGCGTTAACGCCAGCCACAGGCACTTGAGCTGCTAGTCTGTAAACTAGCAGCAACAAGAATGTATAAAAAATGCGCTTCTTGAGTTCCTCTATCTTTCCCTGAGATGTAGCCATTGGCAATTCTTCCTAACTAGTTAACCATTCCAGATGCGTTCTTGATTGATTCAAGAGCTTTCTTAGAAA
>CAMLMH010000022.1 GCA_946481315.1 uncultured Bacteriovorax sp. | reverse complement strand
AACTAGTTAACCATTCCAGATGCGTTCTTGATTGATTCAAGAGCTTTCTTAGAAAATTTTGATATTTCCTGAAATGTTAAAGCTTTAGTTAGAGGAATGCACCCAATAATTTTGATATTTAGGTTTTTATCTTGTCCAGAAAGAAGTCCTTTTGTAATTAGGCTCTCTCTGTTAACAATTTCGCCTTTAGCAAACTTTGCTTCAATGTTCTCAAGTGTAACAACAGCGTAAGCATCAGCGAACTTCATGTTGTTAAAGCCTCTTTTTGGAAGTCTCATGTATAGAGGAAGGTTGTTACCCTCAAACCCCGATCTCACGTGACCACTTTTTCTAGCTTTTTGACCTTTATGCCCTTTACCGGCTTGAGTCCCTTGACCAGAACCTTGTCCGCGACCAAGTCTTTTTGTATTTCTATTAGCACCCTTTGGGCTCTGTAGATTATTCAACGTCAACATATACAATTTCCTCTATAACCTAACGAACAATTAGTTATTCTTTTACTTCCAGCATGTGGATAATTTTCTTAACCATTCCTCTTACGCTTGGAGTATTTTCAAGCTCAGAAGTTTGGCCAACTTTCTTTAATCCTAATCCGCGTACATTTGCCTGAACTTTTTCAGTTGTACCAGCTAGGCCTCTTACAAGTTTTACTTTTAATTTTGATGATGTTTTAGCCATAAAAATTCCTAATTAGTTTTTAGCTCTAAGACCTTTAACTTCTTTGTCTCTAGCTTTAGCGATTGCTTCTACTGATCTTAAGCCCTTAAGTGCTTTGAAAGTAGCTTTAACAACGTTATGCGGGTTATTTCCACGAAGTGACTTCGTAAGAATGTTATGCACTCCCGCGAGTTCAAGAATTGAGCGACAAGCACCAGCGGCTTTAACCCCAGTACCGTTTGCAGCTGGCTTAAAAAGAATCTTGCCAGCATCAAATTCACCCATGATTTCATGAGGAATTGTTCCATTATCAAGAGGTACTTCAATCATATTTTTGTAAGCTTCTTGCGTTGCTTTTCTGATTGCTTCTGGAACTTCCTTGGCTTTACCAAGTCCGTAACCAACCTTACCTTTTTTATCACCAACGATCATAAGAGCTGAGAAAGAAAATCTTCTACCACCCTTCACAACCTTTGCAACTCTGTTTACAGCTACAACTCTTTCTTCAAGTTCAGTCCCTGTTCCAGGAGCTTTTTTCTTAGGAGCTTGAGAGCCATCACCTTTTTTACCGCGCGGGCCTTTTTTATTACCAGCTTCAGTTTCAAATTCTTCAATTACAGAAATTTCTTCAGACATATGATCTCCTAAACCTGTATTCCGCTTTCTCTAATACTTTGTACAAGGGCTGCAATTACACCAGTGTATTTGTACCCAGCTCTATCAAAAACAGCACAGTTAAGGTTGTTTTTCTTAAGCAATGTAGCAACTTTTGCCCCAACTTTTTTAGCACCTTCGATATTGCAGCTGTCTGCCGCAGCTTCTTTTCCAAAAGTGCTTACTGTGAACAAGCTTACTGATTTTGTATCATCAATAACTTGAACTGTAATATGCTTGTTAGACTTCATCGCACAAATGCGAGGTCTTTCAGAAGTTCCGCTGATCTTATTTCTGATAGCTAATCTCTTTCTAAGTCTTTGTGCATCTTTTTCGTTTGCAATCTTACCGTATGGCTTTCTCATATTATTTCCCGCTTAGTAATTACTTACTTATTACTTACCTTTACCGCCAGCTTTACCAGCTTTTCTAATAATTGTTTCAGTAGTGTATTTAACACCTTTACCTTTATATGGCTCAGGCTCTCTGAAAGATCTAACTTTAGCAGCTACTTGACCAACTAGTTCTTTATCTGAACCCTCGATATCAATTTGGTTCTTGTTAACTTTAGCAGTGATACCAGTCGGAAGAGGGAAATCAATTGAGTGAGAATACCCCAAGCTCAACTGAAGAGTGTTACCAGAAACTGCTGCTTTATAACCAACACCGTTGAACTCAAGAGACTTCACGAAACCAGTGCTAACACCAGTAACCATGTTGTTTACAAGAGTACGTGCTGTACCCCATTGTGACTTCGCTTCAGCAGAGTCATCAACTGGCTTGATAGTAACAGCTTTACCTTCAAGAGTAGCCGTTACGTTTTTATTTAATTTATGAGTTAAAGTACCCTTTGCACCTTTAACAGTAACAAGATCACCCTTGATAGTAACTTCAACTTTTTCAGGAACATTTACTGGATGTTTACCAATACGTGACATGTCTTAACTCCTACCAAACGTTGCAGAGAACTTCCCCGCCCACTTTATTTTTCTTAGCTTCACGTGAAGACATTACGCCTTTAGAAGTTGAAACAACCGAAACACCCAAACCACTCATTACGCGTTTGAAAGATTCATAGTCGCTATATCTACGTAAGCCTGGTCTTGAAACTCTGCTTAACCCAACAATTGCACCTTCTTTAAGGGCAACTTTGATTTTGATATCATTTGGAGCCTTTGCAATGATCTTGAAAGACTTGATATAACCTTCATCTTTAAGAACTTTACAAATTGCCGCCTTAATCTTGCTAGCTGGAAATTCAACTTTCTCATGGCCAGCGCTAACTCCGTTTCTGATAACAGTTAGCATGTTTGAAATTGGATCTGTTTGCATATTTTCCTCTTAATTTCCTAATTACCAGCTTGACTTCGTTACGCCTGGAACCATTCCTTTTAGAGAAAGTGTTCTGAAGCATACTCTGCATAGTTTGAACATTCTGATGAAGGCTCTTGGTCTTCCGCAGTGTTCACATCTATTTCTATGTCTAATTTTAAACTTAGGTTTTTTTTCGTTTGCGATAATTTTAGCTAGTCTAGCCATTCATAACTCCATTATTTTCTAAAAGGCATACCAATCAATGTTAAAAGCTCTCTTCCTTCATCGTTTGTATTTGCCGTAGTAACGATGGAGATCCCTAAGCCTCTGATTTTATCAATTTTGTCATAGTTGATTTCAGGGAAGATAATTTGCTCTTTAAGGCCAAGAGTGTAGTTTCCTTTTCCGTCGAAGCCCTTTGGAGAAACACCTCTAAAGTCTCTTACGCGCGGAAGAGAAATTGAAATTAGTCTATCAAGAAATTCATACATTTTTTCGCCTCTTAAAGTAACAGAAGCACCAAGTGGCATACCTTCTCTTACCTTGAAAGATGCGATTGAAGTTTTAGCTCTAGCTACAACTGGTTTTTGACCAGTAATTGCGGCTAAATCGTTAACAATCGAGTCAACAACTTTAGAGTTTGATACTGCGTCTTTTGTTACACAGTTCACAACGATTTTTTCAATCTTTGGAATCATGTGGACGTTATCATATCCAAATTTTTTTACTAGTGCTGGTACAACTTCTTTTTTGTATATGTCTTTCATTCTGCTCATATAAATTTCCTAATTAAATTACAGCGCCACACTTCTTAGAAATTCTTTGCTTTTTGTTATCTTTGCCAACAGTGAATTTTACTTTTGTTGGCTTTTTAGTTTTTGGTGAAACTAAAGATACATTGCTTGCATGCAATGGAAGGTTTTTTGTAACAAATCCACCTTCTGGGTTTTGTTGATTAGGCTTAACTGAGCGCTTAACCTCGTTTACACCTTCAACTACGACTTTATTGGTCTTTCTGTTTAAAGAAAGGATCTTTCCAGTCTTTCCTGCATTGCTACCGGTAGTTACAACAACTTCATCATTAACTTTTAACTTTTTCATAAACTACAACCCTACCTACAACTATTAAAGAACTTCAGGAGCCAGAGAACAGATCTTTGTAAAGTTCTTTGCTCTTAACTCTCTAGCTACTGGGCCAAAAATACGTGTGCCGATTGGCTCATTAGCGTTGTTGATAATAACAACACTGTTTGTGTCGAATTGGATGTATGATCCATCTTCTCTTCTTACAGGGTAAACAGTTCTTACGATTACTGCTTTCTTTACATCACCCTTTTTAACTTTACCGCCAGTAACAGCTTGTTGAACTGCAACGACGACAATATCTCCAACTCCTGCAGAAGTTCTCTTAGAACCCCCAAGAACTTTGAAACATCTAACCATTTTTGCTCCAGAGTTATCTGCTACCTCTAGATTAGTTTGCATTTGGATCATAACTTTATCCCTTAGTTAACTTTTAACAATTCCCATTTCTTTAATTTTGAATACGGACGTGACTCGATGATCGTTACCGCGTCTCCAACTTTAGCTTTAGAAGCTTCATCATGTACGTGGTATTTTTTAGACGTACTTACGAATTTACTGTAAGCGCCATCTTTAAATCTTCTTGTAACTTTAACAACAATTGTCTTTTCGTTTTTATCGCTAACAACTGTTCCGTCTAGTGTCTTTTTAAATGTCTTTTTTGCTTCGCTCATTATCAATATCCTATTTGGTTAGCTGTTTGCTAAAAGTCAAAAGTCTAGCAATGTCTTTCTTAAGAAGTTGCTTTTTGTGAGGTTTCTCATTTCCAGAAACAGCTGCTTGCATCTTAAGCCCAAGAAGTTCTTTTTTAAGCTCATTAAGCTTTTTAACTACTTCTTTTTCATTTAGTTTCTTTACGTCATCTAATGTGATCATATGTGTTGTCCAAAAATAAATTTATGTCTGCGCCTTATTGCATCTTTTTCTTAATTCGACAAGGCTTCTTTCTTAACTATTTTAGTTTTTATAGGCAATTTATACATTGCTAGCTTTAAAGCATCTAAGCTAACACCTTCTTCTAATCCGCCTACTTCAAACAAGATTCTTCCTGGTCTAATTACTGCTACCCAAGTTTCCGGTGATCCTTTACCGCCACCCATACGTACTTCCGCTGGCTTTCTGGTTAGGGATTTATCTGGGAAGATTTTAATCCACATATTTCCACCGCGTTTCATTTTTCTTGAAATCGCGATACGAGCAGCTTCAATTTGTCTGTTTGTAATGTAACCACAACCAGTTGCCTGTAGTCCGTATTCTCCATACACTAGTGTATTTCCACGGTTAGCAGCACCAGTCATTCTTCCTTTTTGTTGTTTTCTAAATCTAACTCTTTTAGGACTTAACATGAGAAACCTCTATTTAAAATTCTATAAAAACTATTTATAGATCTCGCCCTTATAAACCCAAACTTTTACACCAATGATTCCGTAAGTAGTCATTGCTTCAGCTGTGTTGTAGTCGATATCTGCTCTTAAAGTATGAAGAGGGACTTTTCTTTCAGCGTACCCTTCAGTTCTTGCCATTTCGGCTCCACCAAGACGGCCTGAAGTTCTAACCTTGATCCCCTTTACGCCAGCTCTGAAAGCTGATTGCATAACTTTTTTCATTGCTCTTCTGAAGGCTACACGTTTCTCAAGCTGAGAAGCGATATTTTCAGCGATAAGCTTAGCGTCTGCATCTGGTCTTTTAACTTCAGCGATGTTGAAAATTAAAGTTCCAGTTGTCATTTTTTTAAGGTCGTTACGGATTTTTTCAATTCCAGTACCTTTTTTACCGATAGCAATTCCAGGCTTAGCTGTGTTTACGGTAACCTTAACTTGATCAGATGTACGTGAAATATCGATGCTGGCAACAGCAGCGGCTTTCATGTTCTTTTCAATATAAGTTCTCATTTTTAGATCTTCGTGAAGAAGTTCAGCATATCTATCTTTGGCGTACCAGCTTGAGTGCCAACCTTTGATATAACCTAATCTAAAACCGTAAGGATGTACTTTTTGTCCCATTTATCCCTTCCTATGCTTCTTTTAAAACCACTGTAACGTGACTTGTTCTTTTTCTGATTTTATATGCGCGACCTTGAGCTCTTGGCATGATTCTCTTAAGCATTGGCCCTTCATCTGTGAAGATAGTTCCAACGACTAGATTATCAAGATCGTACTTATTTGCTTCGTTAGCGATAGCTAGACCGCTATTGATTAGCTTAGTAAGAGCGATCGCAATTTCTTTCTTCTCACAAAATCTTAGGATTTTGATAGCTTCAGAAGCTTTCTTATTTCTTACCAGGTCGCAAACTTGTCTGATTTTTCTTGGTGCGATTCCAACATTGTTTAATTTTACTTTAACGGACATAAGCCCCTCTCCAAATTAATTATTTCTTAGCTACTTTTTTATCAGCACCATGGCCGTGGAAAGTTCTAGTGATAGAAAATTCACCTAGCTTGTGGCCAATCATGTTGTCAGTTACATAAACAGGAACAAATTTTTTCCCGTTATGAACTGCAAACGTGATCCCGATAAATTCAGGTACTACAGTTGAACGACGTGACCAAGTCTTGATAACCTTGCTTGCTTTATTTGAATCGTTAGCAATAGCTGCTACTTTCTTTAGCAAGTGTGTATCTACAAAAGGTCCTTTCTTTAACGAACGAGCCATATTAACTCCCAATTATTTCTTAACTACTTTCTTTTCTTATTTTCTTCTTTTCACGATATTTTTATCAGTTCTCTTATTCTTACGGGTTTTGTAACCACGAGTAGGAATACCCCATGGAGTCACTGGGTGACGTCCACCAGATGTTCTACCTTCACCACCACCCAATGGGTGATCAACTGGGTTCATAGAAACACCGCGAACAGTAGGTCTGATACCAAGCTTTCTTGTAATACCTGCTTTACCGCGATTTACTTTTTCATGATCAAGGTTACCAACTTGTCCGATTGTTGCGCGACAGTTGCTTTTTACTCTTCTTAATTCACCTGACGGCATTCTCAGAAGAACGATTTCGCCTTCTTTCGCCATTACTTGAACATAAGAACCAGCTGAACGAGCAATTTGCCCACCTGCACCTGGGTTAAGTTCAACGTTGTGAACAAGTGTACCGATTGGAATATCACTTAGAAGCTTAGCGTTTCCAACTTTGATATCCGCCTCAGCAGATGAAATAATTGTATCGCCAACATTCAGTCCCAATGGAGCAAGGATGAAGTTGGTTGCACCATCAGCATAAACGATTAAGGCAATGTTACATGTTCTGTTTGGATCGTAACAAATGGCTTTAACTGTTGCTGGAACATCAACTTTATTTCTCTTGAAGTCGATGACTCTGTATTTTTGCTTTACACCGCCACCTTGGTGACGAGTTGTAATACGGCCAGCATTGTTTCTACCAGCTTTTGATTTTTTTACAGAAAGTAGGTTAGCTGGAACTTCAACACCTTTTGTAAGGTCTTTACTGTTCATTACCTGCTTTTTTCTAAGTGTCGGGGTGACTGGTTTAAATTTTGTAATTCCCATAATTATTCCTTAAAAATCTTTAAAACTAGATTCCTTTGAAAAACTCAATTTTTTGTCCTTGTGCTAGTTGCACAAGTGCCTTTTTATAAGAAGAAGTTTTCTTGCTTCCCTTGGCAGTTCTTTTTACTTTACCTGGGATAACTGCCGTTTTTACACTGACAACTTTCACATCGTAAAAAGACTCAATTGCGTTTTTGATTTGATTCTTATTTGCTTTAAGATTCACAACGAAACCGTAGCGATTATTTGCTTCAGTTGCGATTGCGATTTTTTCAGAAATAAGAGGTTTTACTAATACATCGTTAATTGCAGCCATGATTACACCAATTTGTTAGCAAGTTTTTCAAAGGCTTGCTTTTCCATAATTAAATTTTCATATTTAACAGCTTCGTAAACACTCATGTTGTCCACACCTAGAGCCTTAGCAGTTCTGATGTTTCTTGCAGCTCTGATAGCAAGGCTTGCTGAATCGTTAGTAACGATAAGAGCATTCAAAAGATTTTTTGACTCTAGAAGAGCGTACATTTCTTTTGTTTTACCATTTGAAGCAAGTGTATCAACAATTGTTAATTTACCTGCTAGATGCTTATCTACAAGAACTGATTTAAGAGCATTGAGAACAACTTTCTTGTTAACTTTTTGCTCGTAAGATCTTGGTTTTGGACCGAAAACTGTACCACCACCTGGCATTAGAGGAGAGCGGTTAGACCCTTGACGAGCATTACCTGTCCCTTTTTGCTTGAATGGCTTCTTACCACCACCACTAACTTCTGATTTACCTTTGGTGCAAGCATTTCCTTGTCTTCTTGAAGCAAGAGTAGCTTTAACAACCTGGTGAACCACTGGAACGTTAATAGCATCTGGAGCGAACTCAAGATTTACTTTTATTTTTTCTTTTGATTCAAACTTACTATTTAATACGTTTAATTCTGTCATTTTAGACCTCTACCCTTATGATTTTTTAAGAGCTTTAGTAATTTTAATAAATCCTTCTTTAGCTCCTGGCACTGACCCTTTAAGGAGTAGGTAGCCTTTGTCTAGATTTACTTCAACAACTACAATGTTTTGTACTGTTTTATTATCTGTCCCCATGTGGCCTGGCATTTTCTTGTTTTTGAAAACGCGACCTGGAGTTGCTCTGTTACCGATAGAACCAACTCTTCTATGGAAGTGTGAACCGTGAGAAGCTGGACCTCCGCGGAAGTTATATCTTTTCATAACCCCAGCGAAACCTTTACCTTTAGATTCACCTGTAACATCAACATAAGTTCCAGCAGAGAAAATTGAATAATCAATTTCTTTACCAAGATTTGCAGCGTCTACAGAATCAGCTTTAATTTCAGAGAAGTTTGTAACATTGGAAGATACGCCAGCCTTAGCTAGGATCCCTTTTGTTGGCTTATTGAGAAGGGATTCGCGCTTTTCGCCGTATCCAACTTGGTAAGCGTTGTAGCCATCTTTTTCAGTGGTTTTAACTTGGGTGATTAGGTTAGGGATAACTTTGATTACTGTAACTGGAATGTGGTTTCCGTTTTCATCAAAAACACGAGTCATTCCTGCTTTAACGCCATAAACAGCGTCTAAAGCAATTTTTGCGTCAGACATTTTTTCCTCCACAGCATCACCCTAGTCTAAGGGATGCATACATGGTTATTAATATTTAGTTTCGAAAAGTTCGTATGTTTTACTAGTACTTGATCTCTACGTCAACCCCAGAAGACAAATCTAATTTCATCAACTGGTCAATTGTTTGTTGAGTAGGCTCAATAATATCTACTAGACGCTTGTGAGTTCTCATTTCAAACTGTTCTCTCGATTTTTTATCGATGTGCGGAGAGCGTAGAACAGTGAACTTATTGATTTCAGTAGGTAGAGGGATTGGTCCCGCTACTCTTGCGCCAGTTTCTTTAGCAGTTTGAACGATTTCATTAACTGAAGTGTCCAAAAGCTTGTGATCATAAGCACGTAGCTTGATTCTTAATCTTGTAGCTTTCATAATATACGTCGGTCCTTATTTTTGTTTTTGACTTTTTATTTTGTATGCGGCCCTTTGTCAAGCGACCGCAAACGTTTTTCTCAAATTAATCTAAAATTTCAGCAACAGTACCAGCACCGATCGTACGTCCACCTTCGCGGATCGCAAAA
>CAMLMH010000021.1 GCA_946481315.1 uncultured Bacteriovorax sp. | reverse complement strand
GATAAGATTGTGAACTACATGGAATTAAAAGAAAAAATTCCAGCCATTATCAATCTTACAAACAGCAAAAAAGTTGTTGTCAAGTTTAATGATAAATTCTAGGATTTTAGTGACAGAATGAATCTGTCGGCATCGATCAATAGAGAAAGGATTCTCATTATGAACGAAAAAAACATCATTGTAGGTCTTGATGTAGGAACCACGAAAGTTTGTACAATCGTTGGTCTTCAACATCCAAATTCAGAACTCGAAATTATCGGTATCGGCACTCATCCTTCTTATGGACTTAAGAAAGGCTCTGTCGTCAATATCGATAAGACGGTTAAGTCGATTCAAAACTCACTAGAAGAAGCAAAGCTGATGGCAGGAGTAAATATCTCTTCGGCTACAATCGGAATTGCCGGAAGCCATATCTATAGCTTCAACTCTTCCGGAGTTGTGGCGATCAAGGGTAAAGAGATCACTCAGGACGATGTTGATCGCGTTCTGGAAGCAGCCAAAGCTGTTGTCATCCCTTCTGATCGTGACATCCTTCACGTCATTCCTCAGGAATTTCGGGTAGACAACACAACGGGAATCAAAAATCCAATCGGGATGTGCGGCGTTCGTTTAGAAGCGCATGTTCACATCGTAACCGGATCAATTCCGCTTATTCAAAACCTGGTAAAATGTGTTGAGCAAACTGGTATTGAAGCAGAACATATCACTCTTCAGCCACTAGCTTCTTCAGAGGCCGTGCTTTCTCCAGAAGAAAAAGAACTGGGTGTAGTTCTAATCGACATCGGAGGCGGGACAACGGATCTGGCAGTCTGGAAAGACGGAAGCCTGATTCACTCTCAGATTATTCCTATTGGTGGAAACCATTTTACAAACGACCTAGCTGTCGCTTTAAAAATTCCTCATAACGAAGCGGAAAGAATTAAAATCAATCACGGAAGTGTTCTGGCTGAACAATTAAATCAATCAGCGCACATTACCGTTCAGGGACTTTCGGGAACAAAACCTCGTGAAGTTCAGCTTTCAGTAGTTGCGGAAGTCCTCGGCGCCCGCGCCGAAGAGCTTTTTGATGTAGTGAGAGTGATGATTGAAGAAAAGAAATTAACTTCAGAAATCGCAGGCGGATTTGTTCTGACTGGTGGTGGCGCTCTTATTAAGGGAATGCCGGAACTGGGAGAGTACATTCTGATGAGATCTTGCAAAATTGGTTTTCCCATTCCTTTTGGTGGAATGACAAACATTATGCAAAATCCGAAGTTCTCTACGGTGCTTGGGCTACTTCTTGAAGCGGCTAAAAGAAAACCATATATTCCTTCGCAAACTCAACCGGCCAATAATCACCGGGTCATGTTTTCGAGAGAAAAAGATCATTCAAATGAATCTTCAACAGATCTGATTGGGAAACTTAGTGAATCCCTAAAGTCTGTATTTAAAGAAATATTTTAATTTTTGCTGAAAGTTCCTAGGGAGGAATTATGTTCGAAATGACAGATACAAACAATAGAATCAACGGCGCCAGAATTAAGGTTGTCGGAGTTGGTGGTGGTGGTTGTAATGCCGTTAACACAATGATCCGCTCAGGACTTTCAGGCGTAGAATACATTGTCGCAAATACAGATGCTCAGGCACTTAGCATTTCACTTGCTGAAACAAAAATTCAGCTAGGTGGAACAGTGACTAAAGGTCTTGGAGCTGGCGCAAATCCGGAAGTAGGAAAAAAAGCAGCTTTAGAAGATTATGAAAAAATTTCAGAAGTCCTCAAAGGCGCAGATATGGTTTTTATCACTGCTGGTATGGGTGGTGGAACTGGTACAGGGGCAGCTCCGGTTATCGCCAAACTTGCTAAAGAGCTGGGCGCTTTAACTGTTGGTGTTGTGACAAAACCTTTCGTTTTCGAAGGTAAAAAAAGATTCAAACAAGCCGAAGAAGGAATTAGAAATCTTGAAGAAAGTGTTGATTCTTTAATCACAATTCCAAACCAAAGACTGCTTTATCTTGCTGGAGAAAATCTGTCGCTAGTTGATACTTTTAAGAGAGCTGACGAAGTTCTATTAAATGCAGTTCGCGGTATCTCTGATCTGATCAATAACACTGGTCACATTAACGCAGACTTTGCTGACGTTTCAACTGTTATGGCCAACAAAGGTCTTGCCCTTATGGGTACTGGTGTTGCTCAAGGTCCAGGGCGCGCGATTAAAGCTGCTACTGAAGCGATTTCTTCTCCACTACTAGAAGATATCTCAATCAATGGTGCAACAGGAATCATCATCAACATCACAGGTGCAGATTCGTTAACAATGCATGAAACAAACGAAGCCGTAACATTGATTATGGAAGCTGCTGACGAAAATGCTGAAATCATTTTCGGAACAGTTATCGATAACAATTCTGGCGACGATATTAAAGTAACAGTTATTGCTACTGGTCTTGGCGGACAAATTCGTGCTCATGCCGGAATATCTACAGCTCAAGCGACTTATTCTCAGCCACAACAAGTTCAGACAGCACCAATACAAGCTCAACCAGTAGTGCAGCCAGCACCTGTAGCGCCGGTAATAGAAGCTCCTGTTGTTCAACCAGCACCGGTCGTTCAGCCAGTTGCTCAGACTGAACCAGTTTATGAAACTCCTGTTCGACAACAAGCAGCTCCGACATCATCCGTTGAAACGGATTTTGGCTTTGATGACCGTTCGGATTTCGATCGCTTTATGAGAGACAGAAATGCTTATTCAAATGCTTCTCACGAAGAAGAAATGGGAACTCAATCAATTCAGGCTCAACCGACCCAGCCACAACAACCGAGCCGTTTAATTCAATCAATCAGAGATGCAGCGAACAGATATGAAAGTTCTGCAGCACAAAGACCAGCTCCTCAAGCAGCTGCTCCAACAATTCAGGAGACATCTGCTGGAACAAATACAAGAGCGAAGTCCATTGCTGAAAAATTAGGTTTTATCAACTTTGATGAGGATGAGTTCGATACTCCGTCTTACCTGCGCAAAGAAGAAAAAACAGAGCAAAGACCAGTTTACAGAGACAACAAAAATTTAGATTTATAATCAATTAATTATCGGGCCGGATTAGTTTTCGGCCCGGTAGTTTTCGATCTCTTTCTCCAGTTTCTCAGCATCTTTCTCAATAACATACAACTGAACAAAAGATTCGATAAAGTCATCTTCGATATTAATTTTATAATGAGTCAGGATATAGCCGGGAATTCCAGCTTCTTTCCATTTTTTACGCTTGAAATGATAAACATATAGACCATCAACCGGTGTGTCTGGCGTTGTCTTTACATCGGTAATTTGTTTCCATTTATTATTGGCAAATATACGGAAATGCTCGCGACAGAAGTAAAGTCCTTCGTGTTCAACAAGACAGGTATCACAGAAAACATCTTCACAAATAAGACATCCTCCCGCAGATTGAGCATCAGGATGATTGTGACAAAAGAATTTTTCTGCAACAGGCTCTTCTTTATATTTTGAAACCGGTTTAAGAGTAGGCTGAGCAAAAGGAGGTTTTTCTGGTGCTTGCGGGATCACATTTCCTTCGCTGTTTTTTTGCAGCAATAATTTAAGCAGCACAAAACCAATTAGTCCGATCAAAAGCAAGATAATGAGTAATAAAAAAATGATAATGGCGATGAGGTTGTTTTGCAGAAATTCGTTCATAAAATATGGACCATCGTTACAGGCTTATACCCCAAAAATTGATCAAGATGGCGCCTAATGCCCACTCTTAACTCTTCTTTTGATTTTTCAGTGTCCTTAAAGTTTAACTGTGAACAAAACCCTTCAAGAAATTTTTGAAATCTTTCTTTATTTTCCTGGATCATATTAGGAAGACCCATGAAATCAAACTGAATGGATTCAATACGGCTCATACCCTGATTCATTTTTATCGAGACAAAGACTGAACCGGAATTTGCAAGTTTGCGGCGTTCGCTGATTCGTTCACGTTCGATGACAAGACCTTTACCGTGAATTATGACAGGTTCCAGTTTTTCACCCTGTTCAGTGGATATGCTGAGATCTGAATCTATGGTCAGACGGTCATGGTTAAGCACATAATGGGTCTCTGCTTGTGGAAAAGCAGATTTAATATGTTCTATGTGCTCCCGAATAAAATAACTTTCACCATGAATTGGAATGATGTCGGTTGGAGCAAATTTTGTATAAAGCTCCAACAGATCATCTCTGCCCGGGTGGCCGGAAACATGGATCTGTTTATCCTGAGCTGTAATGACTTTACACCCGATTTCTGACAAGCGATTTATCAGTAAACCGATTTTCTTTTCATTGCCGGGAATCGCTTTTGAGCTGAGTAATACTGTATCGTCCGGCCGTGGTTTAAATTGAGAATCTTCACCGACACAAAAGCGGCGGAAGGTACCACGAAAATCCCCCTGACATCCTGACAACAGAACAATTATATTTTCCTGATTCGGCGTCAGAGATTCTGAAAGTTTAACCACTTCGTTAAATTCAGGAATCATTCCCAATTCGTTTGCCGTATTGAGATAACTGATCATTGAGCGACCGTGAGGAATCAGTTTACGGCCATGCTTCTTTGCAAGTGTCGCAAATGTCATCAAACGATGGATGTTTGAAGAAAAACAAGTAATAAAAATTCTTCCCTGTGACTGAGAAAAGATATCATCAAAAACAGGAATCAAATCTTCTTCGGATGGGGTCGTCTTTTGGGAGCTGAGAATGTTGGTGCTGTCTGCCAGCAATATTTTGCGTTTTAATTTCTGTGAACGCTTGATAAGTTTTTCGAAATCAAATGGGCGTTCATAGTGTGTCCGATGATCAATCTTAAAATCGGAAATAAAGAAAAAGCCACACTGCTCTTTCTTGTCTTTAATCAATAAGCCCATTGTTTCGGGGATGGAGTGATTTACGTGAATTGGATCAATCGTAAAATCTTCAAATTCCATATGATCATGATGTTGATAAATCGTGATCGGATAAGGAGTATGAGCGAATTCAAGTTTTTTTCTGATTAAACCAGCTGCAAACGGTGAAGCCAGAACTATAATTTCTGGAAATTTTTTTACAATATGTAAAACTGCTCCAATGTGGTCCTCATGGCCGTGGGTAATAATTAAATGACTAGGAACCGGCATGTTTGAAAGATCCGGTATAAGATAATCGATATCAAAAAAATCCTCATAAGGAAAAAGGATGCCCGCATCTATTAGGATCGTGTCTTTGGGACCTTGAACTAAAGTCATATTAGAACCGATCTGCCCAATCCCGCCGACGGGAGTAATTTTAAAGATAGGTTTGCTCATCAGACTTTAGCCTTTTTAGATGTTTTTTTTGCAGGAGTTTTAGTAGTAACCATTTCTGCGACTTTAGCAGCCAGAATGCTGGCGGCAACATCAGTTTCCTCCCCCACAATGAAATCTGCATATTGTCGCTGAGGATCGAGATACTTCTGATACATCGGACGGACTGTATCATAGTATTGAGCAATAACTGAATCCAGTGATCTGCCGCGCTCTTCGACATCCCTGTGCAAACGGCGAATAAAACGAATGTCTGCTTCAACATGCAGAAAAACGGTAATATCACAAAGCTTTCTGATTTCTTCCTGATAGAGTGTAAAAATACCTTCGAACAAAACGACTTTAGTAGGTTTTATCAGACTGTAGTCTTTTAAACGTTTGTTGCTTTTAAAGTCATAATATGGCGAACGGATAGTTTTACCAGCTTTAAGCTCACTGAGGTGTTTTCGCAATAACTCCCAGTCAAAAGCATCAGGATGATCAAAATTGGGTCTACCGCTTTCTGCCATTAATTGTTTAGGCAGTCTGGGTAAATAATATGAATCCATGTGCAGGATGGATATCTCTTCATCAACACCTTTTTTTACTTTTTCAGCAAAAGTAGTTTTACCGGATCCAGATCCACCACAAATGGAAATGATGTACACGAGGTCACCTCATTGGTTTTTTTCTCAATAAAATGATAAATTAATCTGAAAACATTGGAAAGAAGGAAGAATGCAGATGAAATTGTTCAGTTACTTGGTCCTTTTTTGTCTTTTTCCCACAATATTGTTTGCTGGAGAAAAGATCAATGTGGCCATTTCTTCTGCGCCAAATAGTCTCAGTCCTTTTTATTCAACTGATGCCAATTCTCAAAACATTAATCGCCTGGTCCATTCTTCCTTGATAGATTTCAATGCAAACATGCAGTTTGTCTGCATTTCCTGCCAGAGCTATAGCGAAGAAATGCAGGGAGCAAGACAAATTATAACTTTTACACTAAAGCCAGATCTTAAGTTTCACGACGGTACTAACGTGACAGCCGAAGATGTAAAAAGATCCTGGCAATATTTTGCGAGGAATGAAAAAATTAAGAGTACTTTTATGGGTGCCTTCGAGAACATCGAAGATGTAATTGTACTGAATCCACTGTCTTTGAAAATCGTTTATAAAACATTTTCTTTGGAAAACCTTTCCAATCTTGCTTTGATGAAAATCGTAAAAATAAATAATCCAAATAAAGATATCCTTGAACCAGTTGATGTTATTGGTATCGGGCCTTATAGACTGTCAAAGATAAATCCATTGGAAATCGAAACAACACCGCTGGATAAAATCAAACCAGTGCTATCTTTTAAAGTTGTAAAAGATGAGACAACACTGGCATTAAAATTACTCAATAAAGAAATAGATTTATCTGTAGCTAATATGTCTCCACGCAAGGTTTACTGGCTGAAATCACGGCCAGGTATTAAAATTTGGGAAAAACCAAGTGGAAATTTTCAGTTCATGGCCATAAATCATAAAAGAGAAATTTTCAACGATATCCGGGTCAGAAAAGCTTTCTCGCTAATATTACCCAGAGAAGATATCTTAAAGTTCAAACTTAAAAACACAGCGGTACTGGCCAGTGGAATGTTTTCTCCTGCATTCATTGATCTTTATGAAGCACGGGAAGTCGAAAAACGCGACGTCCAGCTCGCTCAACAGCTGCTTTCCGAAGCTGGCTACAAAAAGAATAAAACCGGACTTTTGGAAAAAGATGGCAAAATTCTGGAAATTGACTGGAAGGTCAGTAACAATAAAGCCAGCATTGAAGTCGTCGAAGTACTGCAGAATTTTTATGAACGGGAAGGAATCAGAGTCAATGTCAGCGTTCAGGAGTGGGGAACTTACATGAGTGCTTTTAAGGCGGGTAAGTTTGATATAATTATCGGACAATGGATAGGATTTAACGGCCCGGACATGCTGAAGTTTGTTTATCACTCAACGAATACTCCCCCAAAAGGCGGTAACAGGATTGGTTATAATAATCCCGAAGTTGATAAAATCCTGGATGCCGCGACGGTGGAAACTAATCCGGTAAAAAGAACAACTCTTTATAAAAAAGCTCAACAGTTGATTAATGATGATTATGCGAGTATTAACCTTTGGCACCCAAATATAATATGGATCGGTCGAGGTTGTTTGAGTGATATTGATCTCGACTCAACCGGAAGCTTTTATCCCTTAATGAATTTAGAGAAGAACTGTGGAAAATAAAAAATTTAATTTTGTTTTAATAGAATTTAGTGCCAACCAGGGCGAACTCGCAGCAACCATTAACGCATATGCACTGGAAGATTTTCACTGCGATGGCATCGAGGAATTTTCACTTGAAGAAGCCCGGGTTGATGAAATCCTTGGTGAGCGCGCTTATTCCGGAGGAGACATCCCGGAAACCTTAATCGATGAAGTACAGACTGCCACCTTGAACCAGAATTTCACCTACAAATATTTTTTCTACCAGGGCGACTTTGAAGAGAATTGCGAAAACTTTAATATCTTTCTGAAACAAAATTTTCCAGGGCTTCCAACCTATTCAGCTCAAAAAGATTTTGAAGACTGGAACGCTGAATGGAAAAAATTTTACACGCCCATCTTCGTTTCTCCCAACCTGGAAGTTATTCCGGAATGGCTTAAAGACCGCCCATCTCAGGCCAGAAATCAAATTTACATCTATCCGGGGATGGGCTTCGGTACCGGCACGCATGAAACGACTTTTCTATGTCTCGTTTTATTTGATCAGATTTGCAACGAACTAAATAACGGTGACAGCTGTCTGGACTTCGGTTGTGGCTCTGGTATTTTAGGCATTGCCGGAATGAAATTAAAAAAAATGAGAACACAATTCTGTGATATTGATCGCAGCGCTTTGGATAATTGTGTACAGAATCTGGTTTTGAACTTTGAAGGAGAAAACCTGAGCGGTACTCAATTAATTTTGCGTGACCGTTTCCAGCCAACCCCTCATAAACTTGTTTTTGCTAACATTCTGGAACATGTTTTAATCACCGAAAGAGCGGTGTTAGAAGCATGCCTGAGCAAAGGCAGCTATCTTATTGTTTCCGGATTGCTTAACCACCAGGTTGAAAACATCGCCTCCCAATACTCCTCACTAGAAAAAGTTAACGTTGTCAGTAAAGGAGACTGGAGCGCAATTTTATTCAGGAAACGAGATTGAGAGCATTATATTATTCTTTCAAACCGGAAGAGTTGTCTGAAACCATCACAATTGAAGGGGACGCCGCCCATCACCTGAACGTTGTGCGTGTTCGAACAGGTGAAACCGTGCTGGTTTTAAACGGTGCCGGCATCTCTTTACAAACGGAAGTCGCTTCACATTCTAAAAAACATATTGATCTTAAAATAATCGAAACCAAATCATTCGATAAACCCCGCCCCATCACTCTGGCCGTGGCCACACCTAAAAAAGATGCTTTTGAGGACATTCTTAAGATGGCTACAGAGCTAGGTGTAACGACGATTGCCCCTTTGACGTCACAATACTCACAATATGATTTCGCGCCTAATGAAAGAACAACCCGACTTCTGGAAAGTGCCCTCATTCAGTCCAACAATCACTGGATGCCTGAAGTTCTTCCACAGCAGTCACTTACTGATTTTCTAAAAAACAATCACTCAGCTCTTTTCTTTTTCGACTCCCGGCCTCAGCAGAATTCGGCCCTGAAGTCAGAAGTCACCTTTCCTTTTTCCATTCTGATTGGCCCGGAAGGAGGCTTTTCCGAAGCCGAAACGGACCAAATTCAAAACACTGCAAACACTCATGGCATTCACCTTCCTACGCCCCTTTTACGCGCTCCTACCGCCGTTTGTGCGGCCATTGGTTACCTATTGGCCCTGGCACAACACTAAAACCTGTCCTCAAAGTAAGCGGAAATGTATTGATGCTTTGTATTGGTTGTGCGAATCTGTTTACTATATAACGCTTGATAACATAGGTAGAAAAATGAATACTGATCAACATTCTTTCACCAGTCCGAAAAATTCATCACCAGTAGAAATCAACCTGGATGAATTCATGATTAGCGAAGAAAGTTTTAAACCAATGACTAAAGGTCTGGGGTTTCATCACGATCAAAAGCGTCCTGCGTTCAAAGCAACTCCAAAAGAAACGACAAAAGTCTTTGGCCAAGTAACGGCTAAACAAATCGCGGCACCTTTAAGTGCCACTACAACAAAAACAGCAACAGCTCACGTTCCAAGCGGACTGGAAGCCTTTTACGGAGCAACTCCAACTCCGGTGAAAACTGAAATTGAAATCCCGGGCGAAACTCAAAGAGAAATCAAAGCTGTTAAATCTAATTACTCTGCAGCTTCTATGATCACTCAGTTCTTTGCCTGGATAATTGATGTCCTGGTAATAGCAAGCTTCGTCGCAATCACTGGGGTTCTTCTTGTTCTTGCTTCTGGCATTGAATTACAAATGTACTCAAAATTAATTTCAATGCAGGATCTCGCCGCCTTTACTGCTGCAATTTTTTCAATCTATTACCTTCTCTATTTCACCATTCTGGATTTATCCGGAACTCCGGGAAAGACAATCTTTGGTTTGAAAATGATCAAAGCTGACAACCAAAATCTGAGTGTAAAAAACACTTTCACTCGAGCGTTGGTTTCACTTCTTTCCGGCATCGCACTCTTTCTGCCGATGCTGCTGGATTTTCAAGGCCGGTTATCTGATACCAAAGTTGTGAAATAAAATGGAAAAGCTCTCACCGGAAACCATCACTTTTCTGGATAAAATCAAAGGTAAAAAACTGGTTTTTACCAATGGATGTTTTGACATCTTGCACCTGGGACATGTTGAATATTTAAACGAAGCTAAAGCTCAGGGCGATTATCTGATCGTTGCCATTAACTCTGATGAATCTGTTCGCAAACTCAAAGGCCCTGATCGTCCGATTAACAACGAAGATGATCGCAAAAAAATGTTACTCAATCTCAAAGCCGTCGATTGTGTTGAAATTTTCACTGAACAAACTCCTCTGGAAATCATCAAATTAATTAAGCCAGATGTCCTTGTGAAAGGTGGCGACTGGAAGATTGATCAGATTGTTGGAAGTGACTTCGTCATCGCAAATGGTGGTGAAGTGAAAAGCCTTATGTTCAAAGATGGCTACTCGACCAGTAATCTTATCAAGGCCGTTCAAGGCAAAAAATAACCTCGCTTTTTACTCTGAAATTTAACTTGCTGATACTACTCCATCGGACCATTAGCCGACTGTTTTTCTCAATGAAAATCTTGGAAAAATTTGCCTAAAAATTAAAAGAAAGTACTCAGGTAGGTTTTTAGATCTCCGATACTGAACTCAGCAGCTGATGGGACAGTCTGCGAAACGAACAAAGATTCATACATGGTTGTTTGAATCTTAAATTTTAAGGAGGAAGGCATGA
>CAMLMH010000020.1 GCA_946481315.1 uncultured Bacteriovorax sp. | reverse complement strand
TAATCGTTTCTCAGCTTCACCGTTCACCAGGTATCATTTTCGAACACGACAATGGAAAGAAGCACTCTTCTGGGAAGCTTCTTTACTCTGCTCGCATTATTCCACACAGAGGATCTTGGTTAGATTTTGAATTCGACCACAAAAATATTCTTTTTGCTCGCATTGACCGCAAGAGAAAGCTTCATGCTTCTGTCGTCTTAAAGGCAATGGGCTATTCAACTGGTGACCTTCTAAAAGAATTCTACCAGATGGAAAAAATCACTTTTAACAAAGATGGTTCATACTCACGCAAGCTCGATTTCAATCTAATGGTTGGAACTCGTGCTGCCTCCGACATACTTGACCCTAAGTCAGGAGCCGTCATTGTTAAAAAAGGTAAAAAATATACAAAAGCCTCTGTTAAGAAGATGGAAGATGCAAAAATTACGGATCTTCCAGCCGAGCTCGATGAGGTTGTAGGTAAGGTGCTTGCGGAAGATATCTTCAATGAAAAAACAGGTGAAGTAATCTGTCTTGCCAACGAAGCACTTTCTGAAGCAAAGATCCATGATCTAATGAAAGCTGGTGTTAAAGAGGTTCAGGTTCTTTACATCGATATGATCAATTATGGCGATCAAATCAGAAACACACTTCTAATCGATAAAACAGAAACGAAAGAAGATGCGCTTATCAAAATTTTTGAAAGACTACGTCCAGGTGAGCCACCAACTTTAGAAGCGGCTACTCTTCTTTTTGAAAATTTATTCTTCAACAAAGATAAGTACGATCTATCTAAAGTAGGTCGTATGAAGATCAACTATAAATTCGGAATGAATATTCCAGTTGAAGAAACTGTTCTTACAAGACAAGACATTCTGACAACTGTTCAGTACCTGGTAGAGCTTAACAACGGTAAAGGAAAAGTTGATGATATCGACCACCTTGGTAACCGTCGTGTAAGAGCTGTTGGTGAGCTTCTTGAGAACCAATTCCGTGTTGGTCTAGTAAGAATGGAAAGAGCAGTTAAAGAAAGAATGGCAATTCAAGAAATTGAGACAATGATGCCATACGATCTTGTTAACCAAAAACCAGTAGCTGCAGCTGTTAAAGAATTCTTTGGTTCTTCACAGCTTTCTCAGTTTATGGATCAGACAAACCCTCTTTCAGAAGTTACACACAAGAGAAGACTTTCGGCTCTTGGGCCAGGTGGTCTAACTCGCGAGAGAGCAGGTTTCGAAGTTCGCGACGTTCACGCTACTCACTACGGAAGAATGTGTCCGGTAGAGACTCCGGAAGGACCAAACATCGGTCTTATCACGTCTCTTGCGACATATGCTCGCGTTTCTGAGTACGGATTCATCGAAACTCCATACCAAGTTATCAATGAAGACAAAACAATCCTTCCTCCAAAGTATTTTTCTGCTTTCGAAGAAGAAGGAAAGGTTATTGCTCAGCTTGATGCTAAATATATCAACGGTAAAAAACTAGTAGGGGACCAAATCGCTGCACGTTCTGCCGGTGAATTTACGATGGTAAATGCTAACGAAGTTCAGCTGATGGACGTTTCTCCAACTCAGATGATCTCGATTGCAACGTCACTTATTCCTTTCCTTGAGCACGACGATGCTAACCGCGCGCTTATGGGGTCGAACATGATGAGACAGGCAGTGCCTGTGGTTCGTACAGATGCTCCAATTGTAGGTACAGGTGTTGAGCAAATTATTGCTCGTGACTCTGGTGCGATTGTTTACGCAAAAGAATCAGGAAGAGTAATCTTCGTTGACTCTAACCGTATCGTTATTCAACGAGACAAATTCACTGAAGGTGAGTCTGGAGTAGACGTTTATAAGTTGACTAAATATCAACGTACTAACCAAAACACATGTAATAACCAAAAAGCTCTGGTTAAAGAAGGCGACACCGTAACGAAAGGTATGGTTATTGCTGACGGTCCGGCTACGCATTTAGGTGACTTGGCTCTTGGCCAAAACGTACTTGTAGCGTTCATGCCGTGGGGTGGTTATAATTATGAGGACTCGATCCTTATTAACGAAAACATTCTTGCTAAAGACGTCTTTACATCAGTTCACATCGAAAGTTTTGAAATCGAAGCTCGCGATACTAAACTAGGTAAAGAAGAAATCACTCGCGATATTCCAAATGTTTCAGAAGAGGCTCTTAAGGATCTTGATGAAGCCGGAATCATTCGTGTTGGTGCGATCATTAAGCCTGGGGATATCCTTGTTGGTAAGATCACTCCAAAAGGTGAGTCTCAACTTTCACCAGAAGAAAAACTTCTTAAAGCAATCTTCGGTGATAAAGCTGGAGACGTAAAAGATACTTCACTTCGCGTACCTTCATCAGTTCGCGGAACAGTAATCGACGCTAAAGTTTATACTCGCGAAGGTGTTGAACTAGATGCTCGTTCAAAAGAAATCATCGACCACGAAACAACACTTATCCGTCGTGACGAAAGAATCGAGATCAAAGCTATCCAAACTTCAGCAATCCAAAAAATCGCTGAAATGTTCAAGGGAGCTAAGACTACAGATAAGTTAATTTCTGAAGATGGTGCTACTGAACTTCTAGGAAAAGGCGTGACGGTTACAGGAGAAATCCTTGCTTCAATTCCTTTTGAACTAATTGGTTACTTACCTCTTGAAGCTGCTCTTGAAGAGAAACTTTCAGAGTACTTCGCTGACGTAAGAAACAGAATTACTCGCGTTCGCCAAAAAGCTAACGAGGAAATCGCCAAACTTCACAAAGGTGATGAGCTTCCTCCAGGCGTAATTAAGAAAGTTATGGTTTATGTAGCGATCAAGAGAAAGCTGCAGCCAGGTGATAAAATGGCCGGTCGTCACGGTAACAAGGGTGTTATTTCTAACGTAGTTCCTGCGGAAGATATGCCATTCCTTGCTGACGGTACTCCGGTTGAAATCGTTCTTAACCCACTAGGGGTTCCTTCACGTATGAACATCGGTCAGCTTCTTGAGCTGCACCTTGGATGGGCAGGACGTGGTCTTGGTGAAAAAATCAAGACGATGATGGAAGAGAACGCAAAAATCAGTGAGCTTAAAGACTACATCTACAAAATCTATAAAACTGAAGATGTTAAAGAGTGGTTGAAAAAAGCTTCTGATGAAAGAGTTATGGAAGTTGCTGAACAACTTTCAATGGGTGTTCGTTTCTCTACTTCAGTATTCGACGGTGCTTCAGAAGACGACATCAGAGAAATGCTGGAGCTTGGAGATTTAGATAAGTCTGGTAAGACGACATTGTTCGACGGAAAAACTGGTGACGTATTCTCTGAAGACGTAACAGTTGGTGCAATGTACATGTTGAAACTTCACCACCTTGTTGATGAAAAAATCCACGCTCGTTCTACTGGACCTTACTCTCTTGTTACTCAGCAGCCACTTGGTGGTAAGGCTCAGTTCGGTGGACAGCGTCTGGGAGAGATGGAGGTTTGGGCCCTTGAAGCATACGGAGCTGCTTATACTCTTCAAGAATTCTTAACTGTTAAATCTGACGATGTTATTGGTCGTACAAGAATGTATGAGTCAATCGTTAAGGGTGAGCAAGTTCTTGAGCCAGGATTGCCAGAGTCGTTTAACGTTCTTATCAGAGAGCTTCAAGCTCTGTGCTTAGACATTAAACTGGAAGAAAATTCTGAAGAAGAAAGTACTTTTAGCTAAAGAATATTTGCCGGGCGTGAGTTTATCTTCGCCTGGCTATTTGCTGTTACTGAACTAAAAATTTAATCTCACAAGGAATATAAAATGAAAGACTTGTTGAACTTTTTTGATAAACCTAAAGATCCAATAAGTGTAGAGGCCGTTTCTATTAAGATGGCTTCTCCTGATACTATTAGAGAATGGTCTTTTGGTGAAGTTAAAAAGCCAGAGACAATTAACTATAGAACTTTCAAGCCAGAAAGAGACGGTCTCTTCTGTGCAAAAATCTTTGGACCAATCAAAGATTATGAATGTATCTGCGGTAAGTACAAGCGTATGAAGCACCGTGGAGTTGTATGCGAGAAGTGTGGTGTTGAAGTTACACTTTCAAAAGTTCGTCGCGAGCGTCAAGGGCACATTGAGCTAGCTGCACCAGTTGCTCACATCTGGTTCCTTCGTTCACTTCCTTCACGCTTGGGAGCGCTTCTTGACCTTACTCTAAAAGAACTTGAAAGAGTTCTTTACTATGAAGCTTACGTTGTAACTTCTTCAGCTACTGACAATGTTGACGGTGGTCTTGAAGTTGGTCGCGTAATTTCTGAACAACAATATCAAGAACTAAAAGAGCAAGGAATTGAGTTCGAAGCCGGAATGGGCGGACAGACTATCAAAGAACTTCTTAAGAAGCTTGACCTTGATATCGTTAACAAAGAACTTCGTCGCGCACTAGCTGCTGCAACGACTGAAATGGCCAGAGCAAAAACAATCAAAAGACTTAAAGTTGTTGAATCAATCCTTAAGTCTGAAAATAAGCCTGAATGGTTTATGATGGACGTTATTCCTGTACTTCCACCAGATCTTCGCCCACTAGTTCCACTTGAAGCTGGACGTTTTGCGACTTCAGATCTTAACGATCTTTACCGTCGTGTAATCAACAGAAACAATCGTTTAAGAAGACTAAAAGAGCTTAACGCTCCTGAAATCATTATTCGTAACGAAAAAAGAATGCTTCAAGAAGCAGTAGATGCTCTTTTTGATAACGGTCGTCGTGGAAAGGTATTCACTGGTGCTAACAAGCGTCCACTAAGATCACTTTCAGACATGCTTAAAGGTAAGCAAGGTCGTTTCCGTCAAAACCTACTTGGTAAGCGTGTAGACTATTCAGGTCGTTCGGTTATCGTAGTTGGTCCTTCACTAAGACTTCACCAGTGTGGTCTTCCGAAATTGATGGCCCTCGAACTTTTCAAACCATTCATTTACAACAAACTTATTGAGAAAGGTCACTGTACTACTATTAAAGTAGCTAAGAAGATGGTTGACCAGCAAAAGCAAGAAGTTTGGGACATCCTTGAAGAAGCGGTTCAAGAGCATCCAGTTCTTCTTAACCGTGCACCAACTCTTCACAGACTTGGTATTCAAGCTTTCGAGCCAATTTTGATTGAAGGTAAAGCGATCCAGCTTCACCCACTCGTGTGTACAGCTTTTAACGCTGACTTCGACGGTGACCAGATGGCCGTTCACGTTCCTCTGTCAATTGAAGCGCAAATTGAATGTCGTATTCTTGCAATGTCGACGAACAACATCCTTTCTCCAAAAGACGGAACACCAATTATCGTTCCTTCTCAGGATATCGTTCTTGGTCTTTATTACATGACAAGAATTCGTCCTTACGCTCGTGGATACAACAAAGTATTTGCTTCGAAAGAAGAAGCTCAGTTTGCTTACCACTCAGGTAACCTTCACCTTCAAGCTCCAATCAAAGTTCGTATTGATGGCGCTATGATTGAAACGACTGTTGGCCGTACTTTCGTATGGGATGCAGTACCTAAGTGTCTTAAGTACTCTGATATCAACCAGATCCTAGGCAAAAAAGCTCTTGGGAAGTTGATTGACCACGCTTACCGTGTTGGTACAGAGAAAGAAACTGTAATGCTAGCAGACGCAATCATGAGACTTGGATACGAGTACGCGACAAAAGCGGGTATCTCGATCAACGTTCACGACATGACAATCCCGGCTGAAAAAGCATCTATCCTTGCTGAAGCTCATAAAGAAGTGGCAAAAATCACTGAAGAGTACAACGAAGGATCGATCACAGACGGTGAACGTTACAATAAAATCGTAGACGTTTGGGCACAAACAAACGAAAAACTAACAAAAGTAGTAATTGAGCGTATTTCAACTCAATCATTCACAAGTGATGATGGGAAAGAGAAAATGAACGCTCCTTCATTCAACTCTCTGTTCATGATGGCCGATTCCGGAGCCCGAGGTTCTACTCAGCAGATCAGACAGCTAGGTGGTATGAGGGGTCTAATGGCCAAACCATCAGGCGAGATCATTGAAACACCAATTACATCTAACTTCCGTGAAGGTCTCTCTGTTCTTGAGTACTTTACGTCTACCCACGGTGCACGTAAGGGTCTTGCAGATACAGCTTTAAAAACAGCGAACTCTGGTTACTTAACTCGTCGTCTGGTTGACGTTGCTCAGGACGGTATCATCCGTTCAACAGACTGTAACGCTACTGACGGGATCACATTAACTTCAAGAATCGAAGCTGGTGAAGTTGTTGAGCACGTTGCGGAAAGAGCAATGGGCCGTGTAACAGCCCAAGCTGTAGTTGATGCTAATGGAGCTGAAGTTTTCCCAAGAAACTATATGCTTACTGAAAAGGATCTAAAAACTTTAAAAGAAAAAGAAGTCGACCAGATCAAAGTAAGATCAGTTCTAACTTGTAAAGAGAGACATGGCTTCTGTGCATACTGTTTCGGTCGCGACCTTGCTCGCGGTAAACTTGTTTCAATCGGTGAAACTGTCGGTGTAATTGCTGCTCAGTCAATCGGAGAGCCAGGTACACAGCTTACCATGAGAACATTCCACGTTGGTGGTACTGCAACTGCAGGTGCTCAGGTCAACAAAACTGAAGTCCGTACAGCTGGTATCATCCACTTTGAAAACGTTCAATTTGTTACAAATAACGAAGGTGTAAACATCGTTATGAACAAGAACGGGGAAATCGTTGTTCGCGATGCTCGTGGAGCTGAAAAAGAAAGATATCCTGTTGTTTACGGATCAAAAATCTTCTTCAAAAACGGCCAGGAAGTTTCAGTAGGGGATAGAATTCTTGAGTGGGACCCATTCGCTATTCCAGTGCTTACTGAAGTATCAGGTTTTGTTAAATACGAAGACCTAATAGTTGGTAGCACGATTAACGAACAGGTGGATGCCGTTACTGGTCTTTCACACAGAGTTGTTATTGAATCAAAAAACCCTTCTCTACAGCCACGTATCGTGATCGTAGATGAAAACGGACAACCACAACTTGTTCCAGGAACGAAGAGATATGCAGCTTACCGTCTTCAGGTAGGAGCAAACATCATCGTTCAAGAAGGTGATAAAGTTGATGTTGGTAGCGCGATTTCAAAACTTCAGCGTGAAACAACTAAAACAAAAGATATTACCGGGGGTCTTCCACGTGTTGCTGAGCTTTTCGAAGCCAGAAAACCGTCGAATGCCGCTCAAATTTCTGACATCTCAGGAACAATTGAATTTGGTACTGAATTAAGAGGAAATAGAAGAATCATCGTTCGTCCGGAAGATGGTTCAGATCCAATGACGTATGTTGTTCCAAAAGGACGTTACGTTGTTGTTAATGAAGGCGACTACATCAGAGCTGGAGAGCCAATCATGGATGGACCATCAAATCCACATGACATTCTTCGCGTTCTTGGTGTTAAAGCTCTTGCTCGTTACATCGTTGATGAGATCCAGGAAGTTTACCGCCTTCAGGGTGTTAAAATCGATGATAAGCACATCGAAGTTATCGCTTCTCAAATGTTAAAGAAGGTTGAAGTAACGAATCCTGGGGACTCTACATTTGTTACCGGAGATTCAATCACTCGTGCTGAGCTTAATGAAGTTAACGAGCGTTTAGCAGCTAACGGTGAAAAACCTGTTGAAGCGATGCCGCTTCTTCTGGGTATCACAAAAGCTTCTTTAACTACTGAATCATTTATTTCTGCTGCGTCATTCCAGGAAACGACGAAGGTTCTTACTCAGGCTGCCCTTGAAGGAAAGTCAGATGCACTTCGCGGCTTAAAGGAAAACGTTATCATGGGACGTCTGATTCCAGCTGGATCAGGGATTCCACGTTACAGAAATTACGAAGCCGTCATGAGCGAAGACGAAGTAGCAACAGCTGCATCGCTATCGTTTTAAAAAATTAACTTGAACTCGCCACTTTCTTTTGGTAAAGAAAGTGGCTATATTTGCGAAATGTTGGAAAAAGCTAAGGAGCAGTTGGACAATGCCTACAATTAATCAGTTAATCAGAAAGGGTCGCGAGGATAAGTACTCGAAAACTAAATCACCAGCACTAAAATCATGTCCTCAAAGACGTGGAGTTTGTGTTCGTGTTTATACAACGACTCCAAAGAAGCCAAACTCAGCGATGAGAAAGGTATGTAGAGTTAAGCTTACTTCAGGATTTGAAGTAACTTCATATATCGGTGGAGAAGGTCACAACCTTCAAGAGCACAGTATCGTACTTATCCGCGGAGGAAGAGTAAAAGACCTTCCAGGTGTTCGTTACCATACTATCCGTGGAGCTCTAGATGCTACTGGTGTAGACAAGAGAAGACAAGGCCGTTCAAAATACGGTGCGAAGAGACCTAAGAAATAATAAGTCTCTTAGCTCAAGTTAATTAACAAGCACTCCCTCTATTGCAATTTGTGATTTAGGGAGAGTAATTTCTTTCATGGTGAAAGAAATGAAGAGGAGTATATATGTCACGTAAAAGAAAAGCAGACGTCAGAGAAGTTCTTCCTGATCCAAAGTTCCAAGACATCGTTATCACAAAATTCATCAATACATTGATGATCGGTGGTAAAAAATCAATCGCAGAAAAAATCTTCTACGGTGCTCTTGATGTTGTTCAAGAAAAAACAAACGAAGAGCCACTAAAAGTTTTCAAAAAAGCTCTTTCTAACATTAAGCCAGCTGTTGAAGTTAAGTCTCGCCGTATCGGTGGAGCTACTTACCAAATTCCAGTTGAAGTTCGTCCAGCTCGTCGTCAGTCACTAGCACTTCGTTGGTTACGTGATTACGCTTCAGAAAGATCTGGAAAAACAATGATCCAGAAACTTGCTGACGAAATCATCGACGCTTCTCAAAACAGAGGTGGATCGGTTAAGAAACGTGAAGACGTTTACAAAATGGCTGAAGCTAACAAGGCTTTCGCTCATCTTAAGTGGTAGTAATTAAATTTTATAATTTTTGACAGAGCTCCCCACAAGGGAGCTCTTTTTATTTTAAAACTATGAGTTCTAAGCAACAAATCGACAAAATTCGTAACATCGGAATCATGGCACACATTGATGCCGGGAAGACGACGACGACAGAAAGAATCCTTTATTACACTGGAAAAAGTCACAAGATCGGCGAAGTTCATGATGGAACAGCAACGATGGACTGGATGATCCAGGAGCAAGAAAGAGGAATCACGATTACATCAGCCGCAACAACTTGTAGCTGGAATAAGCAAACAATCAATATTATCGATACGCCGGGGCACGTGGATTTTACGATTGAAGTTGAAAGATCGCTTCGCGTTCTCGACGGTGCTATTGGTGTATTTGATGCTGTGTCAGGTGTTGAGCCACAGTCTGAAACCGTTTGGGCTCAAGCTGATAAATATAAAGTTCCCCGTTTAGCTTTCGTGAATAAAATGGATCGCATGGGAGCTGATTTTGAAAATTGTATTACCGAAATTCGTGAGAAGCTGGATAAGAAAGCAGCTGCGATTCAGTGGCCGATTGGTTCAGAAGAAAACTTCCAGGGTGTTGTTGATCTCCTGGAAATGAAAGCCCTCTTTTTTCCAGCCGAAAGTCTGGGATCTAAAGTTGAAGTTAAAGATATACCTGCAGATATTGCTGATGAATGCTCTCTTTACAGAGACGAATTGATCGAAGCACTTTCAGATTACGATGATGCCCTTGCCGAGAAGTTTCTAGGCGGTGAAGCTGTAACTGCTACTGAATTAAAAAATGCCATTCGGCTGGCCACTATTCAGAAATCTTTCATCCCTGTTTTATGTGGTTCAGCTTTTAAGAATAAAGGTATTCAGCCTTTACTGGATGCCGTTGTTGATTATCTTCCATCACCAACTGATCGAGGCGAGCTTAGAGGTCACAGCGTAAAGGATCCCGAGAAAGAAGAAATACGAAAACCTGAAATTGATGAAATGTTCAGTGGTATTGCTTTTAAAATCGCGACAGATCCATTCGTAGGAAGTGTTACTTATGTCCGTATTTATTCAGGAAAGCTTGAATCAGGACAAACCGTTTATAACTCGCTTAAAAAGAAGCGCGAAAGAATTAATAAAATTTTTCAAATGCATGCAGATAAACGAACAGAGTTACAAGAAGCTTTTGCGGGCGATATTGTTGCCGTTGCCGGATTTAAAGATACAACGACAGGGGAAACGCTCTGTACTGAAAATAAACCAATTGTTTATGATTTAATGGAATTTCCGGAAACGGTTATTTCAATTGCGATTGAGCCAAAAACAGCTGCTGATGAGAAGAAGTTAATCTCAACTCTTGAACAATTAAAAAACGAAGATCCGTCTTTCTCTTTTAAAAATAATCAAGAAACAGGTCAGCTCCTTATTTTCGGAATGGGAGAGTTGCACTTAGAAATTATCGCCGATCGACTTCAACGTGAATTCAACGTTGGTATTCGGGTTGGTAAACCTCAGGTTTCTTACCGTGAGAGTATTGCGGGTAGCGGAACCGGAGAAAACACTTTCCATAAAGAACTTGCAGGGAAAATCCAGTTTGGTCAGGTAACTTTAAGAGTTGAGCCAGCTGATTACCAGGCAGGGGTCATGTTTGAATCGAAAATTAATTCGAAAATTCTTCCACAAAACTTTATAGATTCTATCAAAAAGTCCGTTATGGACACGGCTCCTGGTGGAATGCTCGCGGGATATCCATTTTTAAACATCAAAGCGACACTATTAAGTGCTGAGTTTAATGAAAACGAGTCAAGTGATGTTGCTTATGCAATCGCAGCGTCTGGCGCTTTCAGAGAAGCATGTAAGCAAGCAGGTGTTCGTTTACTTGAGCCGATTATGGATCTTGAGGTTATTACTCCACAAGACTATACCGGAGATGTTATCTCTGATATTAATGCGAAACGCGGCAAGATCATAACTATGGGAATTAAGCAAAACAAAGATTTAATTTCCGCGGAAGTTCCATTGGCGGAATTATTCGGTTATAGTACAGATCTTCGATCAAAATCTCAGGGCCGAGCAAGCTTCACTATGAAGTTCAAGCACTACGTGGAAATGCCACAAGATTTAGCAAAATCGACTTTAGAAAAGAAAGGTATTTATATTTAGGTTTTATTTAAGGAGAAACCAACCATGGCTAAGGAAAAATTTGACCGTAATAAACCTCACGTTAACATCGGAACTATTG
>CAMLMH010000019.1 GCA_946481315.1 uncultured Bacteriovorax sp. | reverse complement strand
TGACTGAATAGTTACGTCGAGTATTTTTTGTTTGGGACCTTTCTCATCTTGAATTCGAAGCCTTGCGGCTTCAAAATCTTTTAACTCTATTTGAATTTTAAAGAACAACCTGAAAGAAAAATGGTGGACATGACAGGGATCGAACCTGCGACCCTCTGCGTGCAAGGCAGATGCTCTCCCAGCTGAGCTACACGCCCAAAAATCTTATTTTATAGATAAGAAATCGTAAGCTTCGTAATCAGTTCTCGTTTCAAGGTGAAGAGGAATTTAATCAACTAGAGATCATAAGTCAAACGCTTTTTCAGAAATATTCATAAAAAATAAAAAAAAATTCTGCTGACCCTAAAAATGGGTATAATTTCATTAATAACAATTATTTAATCAAAGTATTTTCATGCAATTTTTTAAATTATTTTCGCTTCTCTCACTCCTCTTTTTCACTAGTTGTGACATAGGTTCTAACAAGTCCACTCTTAGCCTGCAGCCAGATGGTGAAATCGATATTCAAAAATTAAAAACAGACATTGGTGGCCTCTCAACCAGTTCAGCCACTATAAAGACGATTCACGGTGATATTGTTTTTCGCTTTTATACGAAAGCAGCTCCCCGTACCTCCGCACGCGTGATTCAACTGATCAAGAGTGGATTTTATGATGGCCTAACTTTCCACCGGGCTATTCCTAATTTTATTATTCAGACTGGTGATCCAACTGGCGCTGGCACTGGTGGAAGTGGAGTTAAGCTTAAGCCAGAGTTTAATGAGATCCAGCATATTAAAGGGACAATGGGAATGGCACGGGGAATTGATGTTAACTCAGCCGATTCCCAATTCTATATATCGCTGACAACACTTTCTCATCTCGACGGGAAAAATACTGTTTTCGGGCAGGTTGTAGATGGCCTGGATGTTCTGCCAAAAATCTCCAAGGGAGATAAGATTATTTCCATTACAGTTAATATTCAGAATTAAAAAATTTGCGATAGAAAAAATTACTTAGAAATAAAAAAGGCCGCTTATAGCGGCCTTCATTTATTTTATCGATACAAACCTTCGAGAATGAGAACAGCTGCAAAAATAGCGGCTGATATAGGCACGGCTGCGATAAGTTTCATCCAGCCTGTTTCTTCTTTTAAGTGCATATAAAAATACGCAACAACAAATGCTTTTCCGACTGCGAGGCCAACTAGACCAATGGCTTTGTACATGTATTCAGTTTTTAAGCCGGGAATCATCAATTCCAGCGCAGTCAGGAAAGCCAGAACGAAGAAAACAATGATGTATTCTTTTGTGTGACTTTTATGTTCATGGCCGTGGTTATGGTGCTCACCCATAGTATTCTCCTATAATGCTTTTTTAGTTTGTGGGTTGGAAGGACTGAAACTATTGTTTACCAGCAATCCCAGATCAATCATCATTCTATCCATTTCAACTCTTTCTGTTCCGTAGTATCCTCTGATTTGCCCTTTACTATCAACCAGAACTAGTTTTTCAGAGTGCGCGATATCAAAAAGAGAGATTCTTTCATTGTTTAACTGTTTTTGAACTTCTTCTTTTTTACCCATTGGAACTTTAAAACCATCGATAACGATTTTTTCCAGATCCGCGCGGCTTCCAGTAAGGTAGGTCCATACGAAAGGATTGCTGTGCCTTTTACGGGCGAACTTAAATAAAACGTCCGGAGTGTCTACTTCCGGATCTACTGTGAATGTAACTATCGCAGCTTTTGTTCCCAGCCCACGAATGCGTTTTTGCACTAAATCCATTTTCGCCATCAGTCCCGGACAAGTTGTCGGACAAGATGTGAACATGAAATTAGCGATATAAAATCGTCCTTTCAAATCAGCAGAACCAAATGACTTATTAAATTCATTTGTCAGCTTAAATTCCGGCACCTGGTAATAAACAGGAAGAGGTGGGGGAAGCACACGGTTTAACGAGCGATAGACAGGATAACTGAACGACAGCACCCAAAACAGCAACCAAAAACTTTTCCGGCGGATCAGTTTCTGAAAAAAGTTATCTTCGCGGTAAAAACCAGTTAATGCTTGTGACATAATTACTTCTTCATCTCTTCAAAAAGTTTTTTTCTAGCTGGAGAATTGCGCAAGTCCATTAAAGAGCGAAGATAATGAGATACTGCCCAAATCTCTTCGTCTTGCAGAACACCTTTCCAACTGGCCATAGCAGTTCCGCCTACACCGGCATTTAGACGAACATAGAGTTGTTCAACTGTTTGAGCTGAACGAACCAGGTCGTAAGTGAACTCAGGTGGGTGTGCCATATAATCGTATTCTGATGGCTGCAATTTTACATGGTACATATCCGGATCAAATTCAGTCATTGGAGCGCCGTTAATTTTTTGAGCCATTTGACTAAGTTCTGCATGAGAAACGTATGCCTGGTGACATGTCCAGCACTGAGCAACTACGTGATAAACTTCTTTTCCTCGCTGGATAGCACTTTCTTTCAGGGCTTCACCATATGGATCCTTCCCGGCAGTAATAGTTGCACCTAATTTTTTATCTGCTCCAGTCCATTTCTCCGGGGCAAAGGTTTTAATATATTGAACGACATTGAACATTTGTTGCTGAGACAGATCCCAAGGAAGCATCGCTGTTCCGTGCAGACCGAATTTAATAATTCGGTAAAAATCTTCATCGTGCGGTAGTTCGCCTGAGACAACCTGGCCAAATTTATAAACACCCAGTTTAAAATTTCTCGGTGGTGGAGTTAATCCTTTGGAAGCAACACCATTTCCATCGCCATTTACTCCGTGACATTGCATACAGTATTCGGTGTAAACTGATTTACCATCGTTCAATTGTTTTGCTGTCACATAAACTCCGCCAGCAAACACTTTGTCCTCTTTGAAGTGCGATTCACTACAGGAAACTAGTGTGGCCAGGGCCAAAACAGTTAAGATGATTTTCAAACCTTTCATAAAGTCCCTCTTATAAAACAAAAATAGTCACAAACATGATTAGCCAGACAATGCCCAGGAAATGCCAGAACTTCCCGACATTATTTACCCGCAAAATTGCCTTCGATTCATCTTTCACATCAGCGTATAGCCAGACAAGTAATGCCAGTGCTGCGATAATATGAGCAGCGTGGATCCATGTGAAAGAATATAAAATGGAAGCAAAAATACCTGAAGAAACAAAAATCCCCTTCGCCTTGAGTCCCTGCCAAAAAAGAATCTGTAAGAACATAAAGCCCAGACCCAAAACAAGAGTTGCAGTGAGGAATTTTTTATTCTTGATATCTTTTTCAAACTGAACAAAAGATAGTGAGCTCAGGGCAATAAGAAATGTACTTAGCGCCGGGAGGTACAACGATGGTTTTTCCATACCGGCCGGCGGCCAAACAGGAGCTGTAAAACGAAATAGTGCAAATCCCATCATCAAAGTGAGAAACAACATTCCAAACGATACGAGAACTACAGCCATCGTAACGGAAGAAATGATCTTTTCACCTTCTTTCACTTTCATTTTTGCTACAGCTTGAGTTGTCATAATTATGCTCTAACTAGTTCTTCAGTTTGATATTGGAAATCCTTCTCTCTTAAATTCGGGTTACCGAATTCATGCGGTCCACATTTTACCACTGGAATTTCGGCGAAGTTGTAATGAGGCGCTGGAGACGGAATTGTCCATTCAAGCGTTCCCACTTCCCATGGGTTTTGTCCGGCGACTTTTCCTTTATAGATTGAGTGAATAACGTTATAGACGAAGAAAAACTGAGCAAATCCCATAACCAGTGCAGATACTGTGATGAAAGTATTGATGGGTACCAGTTTATGTAAAAATTCATAAACAAAAGGATTGTAGAGACGACGGTGCATACCTGCGTAACCTACGATCATCATTCCCATGAAAACACCATTCAGCCCAAGCATGGTGATCCAGAAGTGCCATTTTCCTAAAGTTTCATTCATCATGCGGCCGAACATTTTTGGGAACCAGAAATATGTTCCGGCAAACCCACCCAGTAGAACTGAAGCAGCCATTGTGTAATGGAAGTGACCTACAACGAAATATGTATCGTGAAGATATAAATCAGTTGAAACTGTTGCCAGGTAAAGACCAGTTAGACCACCCAGACCGAAAACGAAAACAACCCCAAGAGCAAATAGCATTGGCGTCTGGAAACGGATTGAACCTTTCCAGATTGTACCAAGCCAGTTGGCAAAAAAGACAGCCGAAGGAATTGAAATAGTCATCGTTAAAAGCATGAAGGATTGAGTAAGCAGCGGACTCATTTGAGTCGTGTACATATGGTGACCATAAACCAGAGTCGATAGAATGGTGATCGTTGTCATCGCTAGTGCTGTTGCTTTAGCGGCAAAAGCAGGTTTACGGGCAAAGAATGAAAGAAGGTCAGAAACAATTCCCCATGCTGGTAGAATAAGGATGTAAACTTCCGGGTGACCAAAAATCCAGAAAACGTGCTGAAATAAAACCGGATCCCCTGATCCTGAAGTAGCTGCAGCTCCTGCCAGGAAGAAAGTGGTTCCGAAAACACGGTCGAAGGTTAAAAGCAGAAGACCAGCACCAAGAACCGGAAGGAAGATCGCGTTCAGGATAGCAGTTAGCCAAAGTCCCCAGACAGTGAGTGGCATATCGAAATAACCCATTCCCGGAGCACGAAGTGTAATGATCGTTGCGATGTAGTTAACCGCTCCCATTGTAGAAGAAACACCCAGAACAAAAAGGGCCAGAGTCCAGAGAGTCTGTCCTACCCCAGGTGAACCAATAAGAGTTGAAAGTGTTGGATAGGATGTCCATCCACCTGCAGCTCCTCCCAATGGAGTGAAAAGTGAAGCAAGAAGCATAATGGCTGAAACAAAAGCCAGCCAGAATGAAAGCATGTTTAATGTTGGGAAAACCATATCGCGCGCTCCGATCATGAGCGGGATACAGTAGTTACCAAAAGCCCCGATCAGTAATGGAGTAATGGCATAGAAAATCATGATTGTTCCATGCAGAGTAAACAACATGGCATAAGTATCAGGTGGAACGACTCCTCCAGTATGTGGAAAAAGAAGATTACCGATTAGTGGAAATGGTTCACCCGGAAATGCCAGTGTCCAGCGAATCATAAGCGCCATCATCCCGCCGATCCCTAGAAAAACAATTCCGTACCAAAGAAATTGCTTAGCAATAACTTTATGGTCAAATGAAAAAACGTACTTCGACAGAAACGTCGTTGGTGCGTCGTGAATTTCTTGTTCAAAAAAAGCCATGAAAATCCTCGCTATATTAGATCAATTCGAAAAACTACAATATTAATTAGAAGCTACCCATTTCCAGCCCCAGAAAATATCCGTGCGGTCTTTTTCTACGGCATAGTTCGTACGCTCTTGCATCATTGCCATCCACTCGTTGTATTCTTCCTGAGTATAGACGGTCAGTTTCGCCTGCATTCTGTAATGAAAAGTTCCACACATTTCCGCACAAGCGATGTCGTAAGTTCCCGGAACTGTCAGCTCGTACCACATTCTGGAAATACGTCCTGGCATAGCATCTACTTTTATACGCGCATTAGGAAAATAAAGAGAGTGAATTACATCTTTGCTGGTTAACTGAAAAATAACTTTTTTATTCGCTGGTAATCGAAGGTCATTCAATGTCACAACATCATCTTCAGTGTTAAAAATATTATCTTTACCGGCGTAACGGAAGTTCCATGCCCACTGCTGTCCTAGAACTTCAACACGAACAATATCTTCTTTTTCATTAGGATAATTTAAAAAGGTGCCAACAAAGTCACGGTTTGAAATTGTCGTGATTTGCATATCGATGACGATAAAAACCAATGATCCAATTGCTGCCACTATGGCGATGTGTTTTTTGCTGTTACCAAGAATATAGGCTGCTTTTGGATGGCGTTTTTTGGCATAAAGATAAGAAAAACCAAAAATGCCGAGAACGACGAAGAAAAAGAATATGAGAATGAGGATGGTTGTTAACCGAAAGAGATCATCGATCAAATACCCAGTTGTAGAAATGTCGACAGGGGGTTTCATGCGTTCCCACAAGCTCATTTCCGAAGCTTTTGCAGCAGATACAAAGAGTTTCATGTAAAGACCGTAAATATTCATACCAGCATTCCTTTCAATGGAAAGTTAAAGTGCATTTATAAAGAGGCGTTTTTGTTAATAGTTTTAGGTCTAATCATAATCAAAAAATCAGATTTTATCTATTTAAAAAATATAAGGGCTCCCAGAAGCAGGGGCAGATAAAATAAGGATCCGTAAAAATAGTTTCGGGCCCATTGTTTTTCCCTCGCCTCATCCTTTTTAATAAAGAAGCCACGAGCAGCATAGATAACAAAAACCCCACTCAAAAACAGCGCTGACTGAGTGTAAACAAAACTTGCATGTGAAAAAATCGATGGCAATAGCGAAACGGCAAAAAGAACAACAGTGAAGACGAAAATTCCAATTTTGGTTAGAGCTATTCCGCGCTTCAGGTTGGGATAAACCTTAATGCTTGCTGCGTCGTAATCATCTGCAAGATACATTGAAATAGCTAAAAAATGGGGCAATTGCCAGACGAAGAGAATCAAAAAGAGAGCTACGGCCATCATGTCAATCTTGCCTGTGACGGCAGTCCAACCCATCACAGGAGGCAGTGCTCCAGGAACGGCACCGATATAAACAGCAAGTTCACTTCTCACTTTCATCGGAGTGTAGGCATAGAGATAGAGAGCTGCAGCAATCGCCGCCAGAACACCGGTCAGAACATTCACAAATAAACAGAGCATAGGAATGGAAACTGCCACCATCGTGACGCCAAATGCCAGCGCTGTTTTTGGGGCCATTCTTCGCGACGGCAGCGGGCGATCTTTTGTTCTGCTCATTTTGGCATCGATGTCGCGTTCAATATAACAATTCAGGGCCGCTGCACCGATCACCACCATTGTGATTAAAACCAGTGCAAGAAGAGCACGAAAAAAGTTTATATGATCAGGAGCAATAGTCGAACCAACTAATGCCGTCACAACCACAAGTAATGAAAGGCGTGGCTTGGTAAGATCAACAACATCCGAGAAAAAAGAATGTCTGTCGGTTAGAAAAAAATGGTTCTCCATTGTCTTCAAAATCAGATTGAGTTTCCACAGGCTGGCCAGTGATAAAGCTGCCCCCGCCAAATGCAAAGTCGTTGGTAATACCGAAAGGTTAAAATAGACCGCCATGACTCCGATAAAAACCTGAAAGATAACGAAAATCGCTGGAAGAATTGAAAGCCTTGTAAGCGTCTTATGGCCACGGAAAAATTGAAAACATTTAACCGAAAAAACGAGAACGACAAAAGTTACAACCAGCGCATACAGCCGGTGAACCATGTGTAACTGCGATTGTTGAAGCGCTGGCCATAATTTCAAAGACCAATTCGTAACATCGGCACACAAAAGAGCACTGTTGGGCCCTAATCCACAGGCTGCTCCTACTCCTGCATGTCGCATAAAAGCTCCCAGGAGAATTTGGGAATAAAGGAGGACCAGTGAAAAAACAACTCCGTGACGAAGTACCGGTCGCCAAGAAGTTTTGATCTTTTCGCCAAGTTCTGCACCGTAGTGCATTTTGGTTGAATAAAGTTCTGAAGCTTTATGGTGTATGTAAATCAAGATGGCGAAGTAAATGAGTGAAGTTCCAAGATGAGTGGTCGATACAATTGTCGGAAGTTTATAAATAACAGTAATACCGCCGAGAACTCCCTGGGCGACGACAATAAACAGCGCGAACAACGATGACTTGAATAAATGCAGATGTTCAGCTGATTGATCTTTTTCCTTATGAGAATAGTAAGCCATTCCAATGGTAAATAATCCAACCAGCGAGGCAAGCAGGCGGTGGCCATGCTCTATCAGAATAGCTCCTTCCATATTTGGAAAAAACTGGTTATAGCAAAGTGGCCAGTCCGGACAAGCCAGGCTCGACTGAGTATTATGAACAACAGCTCCCCACATCAATAAGACGAATGTGACGACGATGTTGAGAAGCGTAAGATTTTTTAATCGCATATCTTAACTCGATTTTACTAAGGTCTTTACAATCAATTTTGGGGACTTTTTATATACTAAATCTTTCTTGCAAAGTCATACACATATTGAGGATAATTTCTGCTTTAAAAAGCCACTTTTTCGAGGGCGTTACACATGCATAAAAATAAAGGACCTATCTATTACGGCGACTACCTTCAGCTCTCTAAATTATTGGATGCTCAACTTCCACTTAGCCGGAAATACGCAGACAATTCTAACGGTGAATGTCATGATGAAATGCTTTTTATTGTAGTTCATCAGGTTTACGAACTTTGGTTTAAACAAATACTCCACGACGTCAATTCAATCCTGGATGTATTTAAACAAAATTATGTCGCAGAAAACGAATTAAGTTCCATTGTTCAAAAACTAGAAAGAATCAAAAAAATTCAGCATCTCTTAATCGGGCAGTTTGATGTGATGGAAACAATGACTCCAATGGATTTTCTGGAATTCCGGGACTTATTGATTCCTGCATCCGGTTTCCAAAGTGTTCAGTTCCGTGAGATTGAAATTAAGATGGGTCTGCACACAGACGACAAGATGATTGTTGATCGTGAATTTTTCATGGGCAGACTCAACGAGAAAGACCGCACTCACTTAATGTCAGTAGAAAATTCTCCGACTCTCATTTCATGTCTTGAAAAGTGGTTGGAGCGACTTCCCTATACTGCGATGGGAGAATTCAATTTCTGGCAGGAGTTTCAAAAATCTATCGATCAGCTATTAAATGATGATCAGCAAATCATATTGCAGAATTCAGCTTCTCTTTCTGAAAAACAAAAAAATATTCAGCTGGAAAATCTGGAGCTGACCAAGGAAACATTCGCCAGTTTATTTAATGAGAAAAAACATGCAGAACTTATAGCCGGGAAACAAAGAAGACTCTCCCAAAAAGCTATGCTTAATGCGCTATTCATTTTACTTTATCGACACGAGTCAGTTTTAAGTCTTCCATTTCAGCTCATCACTTCCTTAATGGATATTGACGAAAATTTTACGACTTGGCGTTATCGTCATGCCCTACTGGCTCAAAGAATGTTAGGTACAAAAATCGGTACGGGAGGTTCCTCAGGGCATCAGTATTTGAAACGGGCAGCTGATAATAATCGTGTCTTCCTGGATCTTTTCAACCTGTCTACTTTTCTGCTACCTAAATCTCGATTACCTGAGATACCTGTAACGGTTTTGAAACGGATGAACTTTCATGTTTAAAAAATTCTATACTCGTTTCATTGAAGCTAATCCGCATATACAACATTATGCGAGCCATAGTCATCACTACTGGCCGGATGTGACCAGGGAGGCTACTCTACAATATTGGGATGATGCTGCCCAGATGGTGGATGATAAATGGAGTTTTATCTTTGAACAGAAAATACCTAACGTGCAACGACTGATCGCTAAGGTTCTAAATCTCTCTCATCCGGAACAAATCGTTTTTGCCCCTAATACCCATGAATTTCTTTATCGACTTCTTAGTTGTTTTTCGCCTGATAAAAAAATCAAAATTCTGACCAGTGACTCGGAATTTTACAGCTTCGACCGTCAGATTAACCGTTTGGTAGAAGCTGGGATCGCGGAAGTTGTAAAAGTATCGACACATCCTTTTGATGATTTCGAAAAAAGATTTATTGATCAGATTAATAAAAATGATTTCGACTTAATTTATCTTAGCCAGGTTTTTTTCAATTCAGGCATGGCCGTTAAAGATATTGAGAAGATTGTTAATGCCGTAAAAAATCCAGAGACGATTATTGCTATCGATGGATACCACGCATTCATGGCGATGCCGACAGATTTGAAAAGTATCGAGAACAGAATTTTTTATATTGCAGGATCTTATAAATATGCCCAAGGGGGCGAGGGCTGCTGTTTTATGACCGTACCATTTCACAGTGAATTAAAACCACTTTACACTGGATGGTTTGCCGGTTTTTCTTCTCTGGCACAAAACGGCGGCAATACTGAATATTCCCGGGATGGACTACGTTTTGCTGGTTCAACAATGGATTTTAGCGGGCTTTATCGTCTGGAAGCTGTGCTGGATTTGTTTGATAAAGAACAAATTACTGTCGATAAAATTCATCAGCACGTACAAAGGCTTCAGAAAAACTTTATCGCTCATCTTCTGGAAATAGATCATCATTATCTGACTGAAAAAAACATTCTCAGCGTAGACTATAATCACCATGGGCATTTCTTTACCTTCGCCATGCCTAGTCCCGATCATGCCAAAGCTCTGCATGATGAATTAAAATACAACAGAATAAGAACTGACTATCGGGGTGCGCGCTTACGATTTGGATTTGGTCTTTATCAGGACGACTGTATTAATCTGAGTTGTTTAAAGAAAACTAATCCTCACTAGTGATCTTAGAATCTTTAGTGTCCTTAACAATTTTAATAGCCGTTTTTAGAGCTTTCTCTTTTTCAGCTTCAGATAACGGCATACCTTTCTCTTTTTTTTCAGCAAAATTGATCAAAATATCCTGCTCCTTTTCTGTGGCAAAATAATTTTTTATCCAATCTATAATTTTTTTCATAAAGATTTACCCGTTAGCTGAATTTAAAATGACAAATATGAGAACCCCGGTTACTGAGACATATAGCCAGACTGGAAAGGTTATGCGGGCGATTTTTCGATGTCGCACGAAATTTTTAATTAATGCAAAGTACAGCGTACAGAGAATTAACGGGACCTGCACAATTGATAAAAGAATATGGGTTATCAAAATAAAAAAATATATGGGTCTAACAACTCCAGTACCCAGAAATTTCGTATCGCCCTGATAGTGATGGTATGTAATGTAACTCAACAGAAAAAAGACCGATGTCAAAGTAGCAAGTCCCATCATGATTTTATGTTTGGGAATATTATTGTTCTTAATATAAACATATCCACTAATCAAAAAAGTCGTGGTCAATGTATTAAAAAATGCATTTAACGCCGGCAAATAAGATACCCATGATCCAGCTTCTTTTTGAGCGCCTGTTTTGAAATAAATAAGCCAGAAAAGAAATCCAAGAACAAAAGCACTGATGAGCCCAATTAGCGGTAGTACTTTTTTTTCGTCTTTAATCATTTATTTGAATTTTCTATATTATTGACGTCTTTGTGTTTGATAAAGGTTTTGAAAAGATAAAACATTGGAATATAAATCAGTAAAATAAACGCACCAATAACCCAGAGATAATAATGGTCATTGGGACCAGAGCCAATACAACTCGGGCAAGCCATGAGCTCGCCCGAGAAAATGGTTAAAAAAGAGAGAAGTGTAAATTTTTTCATTATAAGAGATACACAAAAGTGAAAACTAGAATCCACACCAGGTCGACAAAGTGCCAGAACAATCCAGCAATTTCCAGAAGGTTGTAATCACCATTATCAAAATCACCGCGGTAAGCAAGGACATACATGACTATCAGATAAATAACACCCGAAAGAACGTGCAGCCCGTGGAAACCGGTAATCGCAAAGAAGGTTGAAGAAAAAAGTGAATTGCCATGAGCATAGGTATTGAAAGTCATCCCCATTTCATGAATGAGGTGAGTGTATTCGTAAGCCTGAATAGCTAGAAACGATGCTCCACCGATAATTGTGGCCAGCAACCAGTTAAGCATTCCCTTTCTGTTTTTACGTTTACAAGAATCAATGGCAAGTACCATTGAAACAGACGAACAAATCAGAAGAAAAGTCATAAAACCAGAAAGCTCAACACCCCCAAGAGCATCAACCGGATTCGGCCAGTCTCTCGTTGCTCTCAAAACTCCATAAGCAATAAGGAAACCTGAAAACGACATTCCGTCCGTAGCCAGGAATAACCACATTCCGATTTTGCCAGGGCTTGCCTTAGCAAATTGTGGATCGTGAGGATATTCAATTGGTACTGAAGGTCCGTGGCTATGCGCGTGTCCCATTTTTACTCCTATTTTCCTAACTCAATAACATATTTAGTAAGGGCATCAATCTGCTTGTCAGCATCACCACCGAAATAAGTTGGATCAAGTGGTTCTTTTCCATTATCACCGAAGAAATTAGGCATTGTCGTTCCTGGCATAATTGATTGTGGATTCGAGATCCACTTTCTGATCCATGAAGGTCTTAAACGCTTATTTACTTTGTGTAGATCAGGTCCCATGGCCGGATCACTGTTGAATCCTGGGGTATGGCAAGACACACAGTTAAGGGCATTGAAGAGTTTCACTGCTTCTTCCCTCTCACCTGGAGCCCACACTACAGCTTCTTTTGGTTCTACAAAGTTGCCTTGCTTAGCGCCTACTTGAAGACCGGTTACAATTCTGTTGCGCTCATCCGTTGTCAGATTAAATGTTGGCATTCTAACAGTTAACCAAGGTCTGATCTTTTGGATCTCTGGATTAATCAGGAAGTGGTAGAACCAGTCAGCCTGAACTCTGTGCCCTTGGTCAACTAACCGTGGTGGCCCCTGATTAATATCATCAGAGTACTTATTGAGCAGCTGGCCTCTTAAGCCGTCTACCTGGTGACATCCGGTACAGTTATATTTATTCATTACTTTTAGTGCATCATGGTACATTGCCTCGTTTGCATCTAGTCGTTTCACACCGGCTAACGGAACAATATCTGAAACTTGTCCAAGAAGCGCGACTGTAATTTTCTTGGCTTCACTTTCGCTCATATAGAAATTCGGCATTTTTACGAGGTCACGGAAAGCTTTATCAATTCCAATGTCCCAACGACGAGGATTCTGAAGATGAGCTGTTAACCATGCATCTCTTCTATGAGGAACATCATGCTGGATACCAAAACCTAACTGAGTAACAGGCTTTGACCCTTCTTTTGTAAGCTCTGGTCCAATAGGGGCATATCCATCAAAACCTTCGATATTGTGGCAAGAATAACAACCGTACTTACCGATTGAACGCTTTCCAAGATCCATGGTTTTTTCATGGTCATTCATTTTAGCAACTTTTGCTTTGGCTGATTCGATAGTGTCGAATGCAGCTAAATAATCAGCAAGTAATTCATCGCGGGCCTTTGGATCTAGCGGAGCAAATTTAACTTCTTCAAACTGCTTGTTGCGAAGGCTTAATAAATAAGCGGCAATGTCGTTAGCCTCTTGGTCAGAAAGTCTGAACGAAGGCATGATTGTATCTTCCTGGTAGTGCCATGGCTTTTTCAGCCAGGATACAAGCCAGTCGCCTGAAACTTTTGAGCCAATTCCTGTTAACCAAGGTCCACCGATTGCTCTAACTTTTTTCGACTCTTCATCGAATCCATCAACGCCGTGGCATCCCATACAGCCGACTTCACCGATGAGCTGCTTACCTTTGGCTGCATCTCCTCCGCGATATTTGTCAAACGGCTGATATGGTTTTGATTGAGCCCAAATGTATTCAGCCATAGCGTTTACTTCAGCAATATTCAGTCTTACAAACTCCGGTTTAGAGTTATTAGATTGTCTGAAGAAAGCAGGCATTCTTGCGTGTTTATTGAAAGATTTTGGTTCCCATACCCATGACTTGAACCATTCTTTATTAACTTTAGAAGAAATCTTCAGTAGAGACGGACCAGTTTTTCGCTTATGCTCCCATCCTTCAATTTTGTGACAGGCATAACAACCGTATTTTTCAATCGACATACGGCCTTCGTTAAGAGTTGTCGCGCCTGGAATAAGCTCAACACCCTGGTGACACTTCACACATCCAGCTTCAGTCTGTGACTTTGTAAACATTGGCTGTGGAACTTTGTGTGGTTCATGCCAGCCGTATTTTTTCATCCAGTCTTTTTCCTGGGCTTCACTGTCTGGCATGTGTGCAGCGGCATTGAAGTCATTTACCCGGTGACCTTCACCACCGTGACAAGCTGTACATCCAATTTGTTTCATTGGGTGTTTTGATTCAAGGCCAACCATCTCCTGAAGACGTGGGTGAGTTTTAAAAGGATTGGCTTCTTTTTCAAATCCAGGTTGATCAATAAATGTATGACATGTGATACAGCGATCAACTTTAGGCACCTGTCGGAAATAGCGGTCATCAGTCACATTATTAACAACAATCTGCTGAATTTTAATTGTTGGATCAAGAAAATCCAGGAAAGGCATGTTTCTTAGTGCAAAAACAGGATCAACGTCAGTTGATTTCTTCGCAAGCTCAAGGAGGTTAAGTGTATTAGTAATGTCTTTGATTTCTTTTTCAGTCTCAGTGATTTCTTTTTGCAAACTAGCTATTTTGTTCGCGATTTCGTTATCCTGAGCCTGAAATGCTTTCAGATCATCTTTACCTTTAGCAAACTTTTCCTTAAGAGCTGTGAGTTTCGGAAAATATTCTTTTGCATGTTTCATGTCCCCGTGAGCCTGGGCCGATTCATACTTAAAATTAAGTGCGCCTACTTCACCGTTAAGAACACCATTGGTGATAGTTTGAGCTTTGATTTTTGCATCGATTTGTTTGCGTGCTTTTTCCTGCTCTTGTATCTCTTTTTTACGAGTCTCAACGATTTCCTGACTTTTTGCTAAACGGGCATTTAGCTCGGAAAGTTTTTTGGCATCAATGTTCTTCTTAACTTCCGCAATTTGGGCATCCAGATGACGACGCTTAATTCTTAAAGCTTCAATCTGGTAACCTTTCCATGGACGAATATAGTCATCCAAGAACACCCAAATAGTCGTTACAAAAAATATAAAGGAGAAGATCGCCATGATCTTATTGAGCTTTGGCATACTAAATGCCATCCCGGGTTCCTTATTATTCTCACTCATTTCAAATATCCTTCAATTGTTTAAAAGCTCTTCTGATCTATAATAAAAAATTTTCTTAGAGGTTAAGTTCCCATTCTGGAAGTGCAATGATGTACTTCAAGCTGAATAACCAACGAAGAACCATCTTAATAGGTAAGCTCATCATTGTTATAAAGAGGAACATAAAGATATAGTAACGAATTGCCCCTAAATCCTGATAAAACTTGCGTCCAACTGATGTCGCTTTTTTAATCCAGACCGGAATGATGAACACATAACCAAGAGTAAGAATAATACCAAAGATTTCTCGCAGGATAAGGTTCTTTGGCATCGCTACGCCTAAGCCTTTTACCCAAATGAATTCTGATAAGTTGATATTGTATTCCGCCACAATTTTATGGAAGTCCCAAAATTCAAATGGACCGTAAAAAGTCCAGTTCGGACCGCGGAAGAAAACTCCTACAATGATGAGGTAAACCCAAAGAACGAGCCAGCCGTACATGAAAGAAGCAATAGCCCACTTTCTTTCCATAAATGTGTAATAACCATTTCCTTTTGGATTGTTATCGATATACGGAATCGCGATTAGACCAGCAACAATAATTCCCGGCAGAACAACCCCGGCCATCCAAGGATCGAAGTAAACAAGCATTTCCTGAAGACCCAGAAAGTACCAAGGAGCTTTAGCTGGGTTAGGTGCCCAAGTCGGGTTTGCTGGTTCTTCCAGAGGGGCTTTAAAAATAATCGCCCAGACTATTAAAAAAGCAGTACAAAGAATCATTGCGAGTAATTCAATATAGACAAGATTTGGCCAGGCCCAGACTTTTTCTCTGTTTTCCGGCATTGCTTCTTCAGGTCCTAGTCCTTGCTCGATACGCGCATCGTTGTTTGCAGCTTTGTACATCGAAAACCATGTAAAGAATGCCACTAAAACCAGAAGAATACCGATTGGAACGTTATCAGGCGTCTTAATAATAAGGAAAAAGTTTGGATCAGCGAAAAACCATGCTGTAACAGGGATGGCAATAATCGTAAACCAGATGGCGAATTTTTTTGATCCGAACGTGCGGTAATGTTTGATCATGAGAAAAAACAACACTGTCACAATTGGAAACGATATAATCGGATCAGCTAATCGGTTAACAAGTTCTTTTAACATTTCTATTATCCTTAGTAGTGTTCAATCTTAAAGTGGAGCTGAGATACCACCGTCTTTTCTTACTCTCCAGAAGTGAACTGCAATCAGAACACCTACGACTA
>CAMLMH010000018.1 GCA_946481315.1 uncultured Bacteriovorax sp. | reverse complement strand
GTTGTTTCAGGGTTACCGAACATAACACCAATTTTCATACGAAGTTGGTTAATGAAAACAACTGTACAGTTTGAACGAGAAATTGATCCAGTTAACTTTCTGAGTGCTTGAGACATAAGTCTTGCCTGAAGACCCATGTGCGAATCTCCCATTTCTCCTTCTAGCTCTGCTTTTGGAGTAAGGGCAGCAACCGAGTCAACGATAAGAAGATTGACGGCACCAGAGCGGACAAGCATGTCAGCAATCTCAAGGGCCTGTTCTCCAGAATCAGGCTGAGAAATAAGCGTATTTGGTACATCAACGCCAAGCTTAGCAGCGTAAGCAGTATCAAGAGCATGTTCAGCATCAACGAAAGCAACAGTACCTCCTTGTTTTTGACATTCGGCCGCAATATGAAGAGTGAGGGTCGTTTTACCTGAAGATTCTGGTCCGTAAATCTCGATAATTCTCCCTTGAGGAATACCACCTACGCCGAGGGCTAGGTCCAAGCTTAAACATCCCGTCGGGATGACAGCTAGTTTTTCAACAACAGTTTTGTTGTCGAGCTTCATGATTGCGCCTTTTCCGAATTGTTTTTCAATTGCGGATAACGCTAGATCCAAAGCCTTTAGTTTTTCAGGCGAGGGTGCAGATGATACTTTCTGTAATGACATTATTCCTCCGAAGCGTGCTTGATGTGAGTCTGATTTTTTTATTTCTTCAGGCTAACATTTCTTATAGTTGATCGATAACCGAAAACTTATGCAAATTAGTCAGAATTGAGCACAATCAAAAGTTTGGAATTACGCGACTACTTTTGTCGGATAAACATTTTTTGCATTTGATTGATTCAAATCCTTTACTCCTCTAAGTATTTGCGTAAAAGATGCGTAAGTCAAGCGTAATTTGTGCGTAAGTTTGATTATGTTAGATATTGGCCCAGAAAATGGTGAATAAGAAGAAAGAGGAGCCCTGCGTAAATTCCGCTGATGAGGTCGTCAAGGATTGTTCCATACCCATGGGAGACTTTTTTGTCGAAGTAGGAAGCCGGCCAGATCTTCACAATGTCGAAGAAGCGAAAAAGGACAAAGAGAAGAGCAAGTTGTTTGAGATTGTGCGATTGAATAAACAGCCAGGCGACAGTCATGCCTAACACTTCATCAATGACAATCCATCCTGGATCGTGGAGATGCAGATTTTGCTGCACACTTTCTGTCACAAATGAGGAGATAATTGTCATGATGACAATAAAGGGAATGAATAAAAAAAAGGGTGGATTAAATAATCCCATGACATATAGAAATGGAAGCGTAGCAAGAGTGCCCCACGTTCCCGGTGCAAAAGGCGCATAGCCCACTCCAAAAAAGGAGAGGAAAAGAATATCTAGTCTTTTAAGTGATGGTCTATTAACTTGATTCATTAGATAATAGAATACCCCGAATCCAATTGCCGCGACAAAGGTTTTAAATGGAAAGACCGAGCTACTTGCAAAAATATATGTTCGACTGGGAACTTCTCGACGTTGTCGTCGGAGGAAAGTCGGCGCTTGATACCCGTAATTTTTTAGGCCCGATGTCGACCATTGAACAGGTTAATCAATTCTTAAAAGGTTACGGCCTTGATCCTAGTGATCCTGTTTCAAAATCAGAACTCTTCGGAAATTTCCAGGAAGCCATGCAGTTCATCCGTCGTTATTTTCTCAAAGAGGGAAATCCTGATGGTCTGGATTTAAAAGTACCCAATTCTCTCCTGATGATTTCAGACATTGGTGAATTGTTTCTGACTGCTACCGATGATAATCCTAACAGGAAAGAGGATCGTCTCTGGGCGGAAGTCGTTCTGAAAGTCATGCATACTATTGTTCACACAGATAAGGACCTGCGATCGAACTACTTCAACATTGTTCAAACCCAGATTTTTGACCGTTTTTACAAATATGTTTTCCGCGATGATGATGGCAAGCTCTATATTGGAGTGAAGGGTACAGAAGACAAAGTGCCATTACTGGATTTTGAAACTAAATCAAAAAAAACCCGCGACAGTACTATTATCAAACTACTGCATAAAGCAGAAAACGTTGCTGAAGAATTATTCGACAGAATCGGAGTCCGCTTTATTACTCACACCAGATTCGATACTTTGCGACTGGTAAAATTTTTACTGCAAAGAAATATTGTTATTCCTCACAACAATAAACCCAGCCGTGCCATCAACACAATGATTGATCTTCCCAAGTTCAAAGAAGCCCATCAACGTATTATAAAAATGGCTTTACGTAATGATCTTTCAGAAGAAAGATTTCTGGCGGCAATGGAAAGAGCGGCGGTTGAATGTCATCAGCCCGGAATGGAAAGCGAACGAAATAAATTTACATCTAAAGCATATCAGTCAATTCAGTTTACCTGTCGTCAGCTGATTGAGTACAAAAATCCTTTTCTGCAAGAGTTTAATGAATTGCGAAGAATTGCAAAAGGAGCTTCACCAGAAGACAACGAGCTGGCCCGTCGGGTTTTAAATATGGACATTTCCCTGGTCGCCAGAGATATTCGATTTTTCTACCCTTATGAAATTCAGGTTGTTGACCAGGAAGCATTCAAAGAAAATTCTCAAGGTGAAGCTTCCCATCAGGAATACAAGCGTCAGCAGGTGCAATCTGCAATGAAACGCGTCTTTAAACCATTACTGGAATACAAAGGAATTAAAGTTTAGCTTCAGGTGAAGCTTTAGGTGCTTTGACCTTCTTTAGAAACTGAAGAATTCGTTTATTGATCAATTCCGGAAAATCAGCTTGCGGAACATGACTTCCATCTTTAACGATATAAAGCTTGCTGTTGGGTAGATGACGGGTGAGGATCCGCTGCAGATAATTAGGAATAATCTTGTCCTTGTCGCCGCCAACGACCAGCGTCGGTGTTTTAATAAACTCCAGATGGTTAATAATGTCATGGTCGTGCATCAGTTTAAGCAGATGAAAAAAAAGATCTTCCGGAAGCTCGCTGATTTTTTTCATATAAAGCTGAATAAATTCCATCTGCACTTGCTTCTTATTGAAACCACCATCGAAAATAGCGTATTGAGCAATTGGATTTTTAAAAGAATGTTTCCAGAAGTTCTTATAGAGCTCGGGATATTTTTTAGTGAAAGCTTCCAGATAAGGCAGAGTTAAGTCAACCACATTAGAATCAAACATAATATCCTGTGGAGGAACGACTGTACCAGAGATCAGGATCTGAGCGCTGACATCCTGAGGATATCTCCGGGCATGCTCCAAACATATGTTGACTCCCATGCTGTGCCCCAGAAGAACGGTATGCCGGATTCCCAGATGAGCCAGCAATTCATGCAGATCATTGGAAATATTTTGAAAGGTAACTCCTTCGATATCGTCCTGAGACGAAGTGTAATGAAAACGATAATCATGCAAAAGGATCTGATAACCCAATTCTTCAAAAAAAGGGATCTGATATTTGAAATGGTAATTACTGCAAAGAAGACCATAGATGAAAACAATGACAGGTTTCTCATGTGAGAGATGTGTCTGTGGAAAGTTGGTGTTGTAAAACAACCTTGTCCCGTCCTTTGTATAGAAATAGTTGGGATGATTGTGTTTAAACATTACTCTTATCTTCCTGTTCCAATAAAACTTCTTCTATAAACTCCAGAGCAAAACGTAATTCCGGTACAGTTTTTTCAAAACGTTCAAAAGCTTCCGCCATATCAAGTTCTGTCTGGGTCCTTTTAAAATGAACAATTTTTAATTTATTTTTCCCAAATGCGATAGTATCACCCGGGCGTGCTTTAACTTTTCCGCTAATCTTTTTGCCATTAAGGAAAAAAAAGGGTTCTGGCTTAAGGCTGTGTACGGATAAAATCTGATGTTCATTATCCTGTACAATACGAATTTCCAGAAATTTCATCGGCAGTTCTCGATCTGTAAAAATGAGATCATTTTTCAGGGACCTGCCGATGTATAAAACATCGTATTCAAACTCATATAGTCCCAGTGCTGTTGGATCGTTACTGCTTTCAACTTCAATGTTAATCATTGTATTATGGTATCAGATTTTGTTCTTTTTAAACGGTAGTGAAAATTCGTTCATCCCGGGCATAAAAATCTAGTAATTTACAAATATCTGAATCTTTTGCTTCAATAAGGGCCATGACATCTTCCCGCGCTTGATACAGCACATCGGCATGCAAAATAACATTGGCCAGTCTCTTTTGCGCTTGTGAGCCGGATTGGTCTGTACCGAACAAATCACCTTCGCCACGCAACTTCAGGTCTTCTTCAGCAATTTTAAATCCATCAGTATTGTTTTCGATCACCCTAAGTCGTTCCATACTCTGAGCGGAAATCTTTTTGTCATTTACCAGAAAACAAAAGCCCGGTTTATCTCCTCTGCCGACACGTCCGCGCAGCTGATGAAGTGAGCTTAAGCCGAATCGCTCCGGATTAATAATGGCCATGACTGTTGCATTGATAACATTAATTCCTACTTCAATTACACTGGTCGCTACTAAAATCTGAACATCGTGATGCTTAAACGCAGTGAACATGCGTGCTTTTTCATCAGCCTTCATCTGGCCATGCAATCCTTCTACAACATTATCTGGAAAAAATTTCTTAAAACGCTCCAGAGTATCTGTCAGATTATGAAATTCCTGTTCTGCGCTTTCATTTATAGCAGGTACAACCACATAAACTTGTTCGCCCATACTAAGTCTTGTTTTTAAAAAATTAAGAAACATAGGATATGTTTCTTCTGTCACAATGCGGGTCTTATGGCCTTTTCTTCCGGTTGGCATAGTTTTAATTGTGGAAATATCCAGGTCGCCGTACTGAGTGAGACTGAGTGAGCGGGGAATGGGAGTGGCAGACATTATCAGACAATGTGTTCCCTGACCTTTGCTAGTCAGACGAATGCGCTGATCTACACCAAATTTGTGCTGTTCATCGATTATAGCCAGTCCAAGTTTATTAAATTGAACGCTTTCTTGAATGAGCGAATGAGTACCAATAAGAAACTGAATTTTACCTTCTGCCACCTCTTGCTGGATGAGTTTTTTTTCTTTGGCCGGAGTTGAACCCAGTAATAATTTAAATGTTATATCCGTGCCGGCAAAAAGCTCTTTTGCGCTGGAGAAATGCTGCATGGCCAGAGCTTCAGTAGGGCACATAAAAGCAGCTTGTCCGCCTGAGCTGATCACAATCATCGCAGCCAGCATTGCCACGGTGGTTTTTCCGCATCCAACATCACCCTGAACAAGTCTCATCATAGGATGTTCGGAAATAAGATCCCGCCTGATATCACTTAAAGTCCTGGATTGATCCGGTGTGAGTTCATAAGGATATAATTTAAGAAACTGAGAAAAAGTTTCGGATGTGACTGAGAACTTTTCAGCTTTCGGTTTTTTAAAATATTTGCGGCGAAGATGTATTTTTATCTGATCGATGAAGAATTCTTCGTAAATAAGCCGTTTTTCTGAGCGAGCTTCAAGATCGGCTGTGGGTTTAATCTTAGCGTGAATAACCTTAAACGATTCAGAAAGAGATAAAAAATTATTTTGCTTTAGAATGCGTGTCGGTAAGGTTTCAGCTATTTGATCCCAGAGATTGGCCGGAACTTTGTCGATAATTTTCTTAATCTGCAGTCCCGGAACGGTGTTGATCGTTGGATATTGAATTTTATAATCCTGGCTGACAGCTACCAGAGAAGAATCGCTATCGGGTGTCTCCAGGGCAATAAATTCGGGATTGGCAAATTGAGGCTGACCATTATAAAGCGAAGCTTCGCCCATAAATTCAATAAAAGTGCACTTGCTGATTTTACTTGTAACCGAACCATAGGAATTAAACCATTTCAGAGTGAGAATTTTATCCGAGAGAAGATCCTGAACATGCACCATGATGTTATAAAGAAGTGCCTTTCCCCGGCCACGGATACGAAAATTGGGCTTAGCCTGAACATTGAGAACTTTTGCCCGACCAAGAAAAATGCGGCCTTCTTCAATAGCATCGAAGCTGCGCAGAGGCGGAAGCTCGACAACTCGAAGGGGAAAAATCCATAGCAGGTCGGATAGTTCTCTAATGCCCGCTTCTGATAATTTGTCAGTGGTCTTGGCAGAAGCCTTACCCATTAGATCGCTGATTGGTGAAGACCAGCTTAATTCTTTTTTGGATTTTCGATCAGTCGACGAATTCAAAGGATTCGATCTCATATTCGACGTCTCCTTTGGGAGCTTTGACGATAACGGTATCGCCAACTTCTTTACCTATGAGCGCTTTGCCAAGTGGACTTTGGTAAGAAATCTTAAATGCTCTCAGGTCAGATTCATCTTCACCAACTATTTTGTAAATAAAGGTTTGATCCTTAGTGGTGTCAAGAATGTGAACAGTGGCCCCAAAAACAATTTTATCGCTCTTGATTTTTGAGACTTCAACTACTCGTGAGCGTGCCAATATCCCCTGCAGTTGAGCAATTCTTCCTTCAATAATACCCTGCTTTTCTTTAGCAGCATGATATTCGGCGTTTTCTTTAAGGTCACCCAATTCCCGGGCTTCAGCAATGGCAACTTTAATTTCTTCACGTTCAACCTTAACCAGGTGGTCCAGTTCGGCTTCCAGCTTTAGTTTTCCGGCCAGGGTGATAGGTACTTCTTCCATTATTTTTTCCTGTGCTTATTTTTTAAACAGTGATTCAGCGAGACTGACGAGCTTCTCTTTGTCAGCACCAGCATTCTTTCCATCCGAAAGAACAAAGTAATCGCAAAAATTGGATTTCTCTTTATCTACGATACGATCGGCATTTGATTCGTGACACTCATTGTAGACTTTCGGATCATAAAACTTGCACATTCTACAACAATGGAGACTAGTCGAGCAATATGGACATTCTTCCGTGCGGGTGATTTTAAAAGCCCCGAGAACCGGAATTGATTTTTGACAATGATAGCAATTGAAACTTGAACTCATTTACTCAACCTTAAAAGGACCATTGCTGCACAAGCCCTAACTTTACATTAGAAAAATCAATCTGACCCTGAGATTCTTCCGGATTGAAGAAAATTTTTGGCAGATTGCGTTTATTATATTCATCAATTGCTCGGGTTAAATTTTCTTCATTGGTTATCTCCAGCGTGCGTGTCACCAGAAAATTCACCAGAATAGTAGCGCCTCCTGAAATCAGATAGAGCCTTCTGTCTTCAGAATTGGAATTAAAAAAGCCAAAGAGCATCAGTCCGGTTCCCGCCGTTCCCAATATGGCGCTTGGCCAGCGAATGGCCGAGTTTTTTTGATAGATATCCAGATAGCTCTTGGCGACAGCGTCTTTTTCCAGATGATAACGAAGACCTTCACCTCTTTCTGAGGTATTCGAATCGACCAGCACTTCTTGAAAATTGATTATCGCTACACGGCTGCATGTTTCAGCAGAGTAAACTTGCGAACTCATCACAAAAAAGAAGCAGCAACAGAAAAAAATATGGGGGAAACTGATAAATGTGCGCAAATTGACCTCAAACGACTTTTTTTGATTATAATATAGAGGTATCTCATTCAAAAGGTTTTTTCATGGATTTGATTAAAGCAGGCATCGGATTGTCGAAAACAATTAGAAATGTGGGAAGGCTCCAGGAAATTATCCTGGTTTTTGCCCGACACGGTTTTGATGAATTCATCACCAAGGGAGCAACTGCTAAAATTCCAAATTTTGTACTGCCTAAATCAAAAAAGAGAATTCGAGATGAACTGGCCAACAAATCTGAAAAAGACTGGAACCAGGTTCTTGGTTTTCGTTTAAGAAAATGTTTCGAGGAATTAGGACCAGCATTTATAAAATTTGGTCAGCTTCTAAGCTCACGTGAAGACTTATTTCACCCATCATTCATTGATGAGATGAAAATGTTGCGCGATAAAGTAAAGCCTGTCGCATTTGAAGAAGTCCAAAAAACCATTGAAATGACCTTGGGTAAACCAATTGAACAGGTTTTTCGCACTATTGACCGAACCGCTATTGGAACGGCTTCAATCGGTGTAGTTTTTAAAGCCGTGCTGATGGATGGAACACCCGTCGTGCTTAAAGTACGAAGACCGGGAGTTGATAAAGAAATCGAAACAGATTTCTCTATTCTGTTATTTCTCGCCCATCAGGCAGAAAAGGTTAGTGCCGAGTTAAGATATCTTGGGTTGTCCCGGGTCGTGACAGATTTTGCTCTTACTCTTCACCGCGAACTCAATTTTAATGTCGAAGCACTCAATTGTGAACGTCTTAAAAAAAACATCGAAAAACACGACACAAAAGGGATCTATCATATTCCTAAAGTTTTCAAAGAAATTTCCAGCGAAAACGTTCTGGTTATCGAAGAGCTCAAAGGTATCCCATTCAGTAATAGTGAAGAAATACTGGCCAGGCGAATGGAAATTGTTCCGAAGATGGAATATGGAGTTAAGCTCTTTTTGAAAACATTTCTGCAGGATGGTTTTTTTCACGCCGATCTTCACGGGGGTAATTTCTTTTATCTGGATGACGGAAGAATTGGCCTGATCGATTTTGGATTGATGGGCAGTCTTAGCAAAAGCGGACGCCATCATTTTATTGCTATCATCTATGCCATTCTCTCTTATAATTATGAAAATCTGGTATATGAGTTTCTGGATGTAGCTGAATACGACACCATTCCGGATATGGACGCATTGATCAGAGACGTTCGTGAATCTCTTGGACCGTTCGTGGGTTTGACTGTTAAGCAAACTAATTTTTCTGATCTATTGACCGTCATAATAAACACACTGAAAAAACACCGCATTTACTTACCACGAGAGTGGTACATCGTATTCCGCGCACTCATAACACTAGATGGAGTAGGTAAATCTCTTGGAATTGATTTGAATATCTTTGGAATGCTGGAAGAAGATATTGAAGAAATCATTCACAGTACGTTTAATAAGGATGAACTTATTGAAGAGGGTGCCTGGGCAGCTCGGGACATTACATCATCTTTAAGAGTTCTTCCCCGGCATATAAAATGGTTCCTGCGTGACTTTGCTCGCAAAGGTTATGCGATTGAAGTCAAAAGCCAGGGTTATGAAAAAGAATTGGCATCTCTGGCGGGAGCACTCGCCTTCACCGGATTTGCTCTTTTATCTGCCGTTCTTTTTTACTCGGGTATTATTATGTTTGAGGGACTGTCTATCAATCACTGGTCTCAAGTACCTACTATCAGCTGGATTCTCTGGAGTCTGGCCGTGATTTTCTGCTCGCTTGGCTTAAGTAGATTAAAAAAATAGAAATCTGCCCGAAATAATGGCCGCCTAAAAAGTGGACAATAACCCTTTAGTTTTCTTTTTATTCAATACTTAGCAGGCAAAAACGGGCAAGCCGTTTACCCACATTCAATAAGCCCTTAAAATTTAGATATAAATAAAAAATGGCATTCCCGAGGTACGTATGTTGAAAGCAATACTCCTTTTCGTCCTTACTCTAAACTTGGCTTACGCCGGAAGGTTCGAGGAAGGTGACAAGAAAAAATTCATCGATGAGGTGAAGCAAGAAATTGCTCAGCATAAGCTGGAAAATCATGGAAAAGTTGATCTACAAATCATCAAACCAGAGTTCTATAAAGGTCTGGATGAATTACATCAGCATCAAAAACTTACCAAAGATGAAGCACTGGTTATCAAACAGCGATTTGAGAATTTCTCTAAAGATAAGTCTGTTACACCACAAAACGCCGAAGCAGCATTCTTTGCGTTTCTTGAATTTCAACTGAACGAAATAAATCAACGTCCAATTCAAAGAGCAAAAGAAAATGACATCTGTAATAATATCGGATGTGAGAAAGGTTATACCTGTGCTCCAGATCCTCGTCAGGACTATGGTAATCTATGCCGCCAGACAGGCCTCGAGTGTAAAGTTGATGGTGACTGTTGCTCAAACGAATGTGTGGAAGACCCTAGATCACGACGTAAAGTTTGCGAAGATGTTTATCGTTGCTTCCGTCCTCTGGACGAAAACCAGGCTTGTAATACGAATCCGGTATGTGGCGTTGGTTCTTGTTTACCATTTAACTCACTTGTCGCTGGGATTGGTGAATGTGTTGAAAACACTAAGGCCTGTAAAGCCAATTCTGACTGTTGTTCAAATCTCTGCCAGGGCGGAGTTTGTAAGGAAAACTTTATCTGTAAAGACTGCGTTCAACGCGGGAAAAAAGCAGATCGTGGTAGAAAATGTTGTGAAGGTCTGATTGAAAGCGAAAGCGGAATCTGTATACCGGACGTTCCACCAGTTATTCCTCCGCAGGTTAAACATTCTGTTTTAAAATCAGTTCTAGTCGCCACACTTAATCTTTTTATACCTGCAGCTGAAGCTTCGAATGCAGATCTCTATAACTTTACTGCTCCAACGAAAGAGGAGTGTGAAGCTTCAATTGCCTCCCGATTACCAACTTTAAGCGGACGGGTAACCTGCAGTATCGGTGGTGGTTGCGGCGTGAGTTGTGGAGTTCCTACGACTACATGTACTTCAGCGAATCCTAGCTCATGGGGAGCTTGTGTTGATTCAAACATTATTTCAGCAACTAATCCAAACGCAACGGACGATGATCCAAGTGATTTGGCAAATATCGTAGCAGCTTCAAAAGAAGATTGTGATAAGGCCATTGGTGCTGCCTTTAAAGACAAGCAGGGTTCTTGTACAGTTGGTGGTGGTTGCGGTATTAACTGCGGTAAACCAAGCTCAACCTGCGTTTCTGCTAATCCGACTCTCTATGGTATCTGTACTGATGGATCTGATCTTGCCTACATTCCGGGCAAAGAACCAAAATCTGATGCTGAAGTTGCTGCTGACGATGAAAAGTTTTTAACTTCTCAGCAGGGATTAGATAACAGTGACATAGTCTCAACAATTAAAAATAATGGCGACAAATATGGTGCCGGCTTTATTGCCAAGTCTGATACCTTTAAACCTGAAGAAAAGAAAATTGATGCATTAAAGCTAACCCGCAAATCCAATTTTGATACCTGTGAAATTCGTTTTAAAGACGACTTCATGACTTACTTGCATAAAAATAATTTGCTCGAACTGGAAATGGCCGTTCTGGGATTCGACTTTGTTATGTCGGGTGATGGTGTTGCCGATTACTGGTCTAATAATGGCGGACCTACTGGTTCAATTTATTACAAGCTAAAAGAAGCTTCAAAAGTTAGTAAGGAAAATCGTAAAAAGCTCTGGGAGACCATTGAAGCGACAAACAAAGAACTGACATGTATGTGCCTGGACGCTAAAGGGCTGGCTAACATTAAACTGGAAGAAAAGAAAAAATTCTTTATGGAGTCCTGTTCTGAATACGCAAAGTATACCGATCCGACAACACCTAAGGAAGAACTGGATGGAGATGCTTCTGGTGTTAAAGCTAAAAAGTTAATCGTTGCATGGACTGGTAAGCTTTCATCTTTCAATCGAGACATTGTTGTCGATCACAGTAAAATAAAAGAAGAAGTAAAAAAAGCCCAGGCTTATATGGATGATGACCAGGTATGGAGTGAAACAACTCAAAAGACATACACATTATTCAACTTCAATATTAAGAACCCTTCAGGAAGTGCTGCAGCTCTGGGGGCAGTTCTTGGAGCTATTCTGGCTGCCGGGGTTATCGCCATTATGGGAGGATTCGGTACGGCTTCTATCCTGACTGCCTGGGGAGCAGCAGGAATTATTACAGCATCAGCTGTAACTGGAGCTGGTGGACTTTGGATGATCTCATCTCTTAGAGGAGCGTGGATTACAAAACGTCCGGAAATTTTCGACAAATATATAAGATCTTATGGTTGTGGTAAGAAAGAAACATGTGTTGAATATTCACGTGAATTGATTCAGCCATGGAATGATATCTGTAAGGTCCATACATCGGCCAATGCTTGTGTTAAAGACTTCCTGGTTATCCGTGAGAAGGGTTACAAAAATGGAAGTGAAAGCATGACGGAAGAAAGTATCTTCCTGGTGGATCCATGGGTACCATGGGGAATTCAGAAAACTCAAATTCTTAAAGATTCTCCTAACGGCCCGACTTATGCTGAAAAAATGGAACAAGGATTTCAATCTGCAAAAGCCGCAATGATAGCAAAAAATCCAGGCGCTAGCGGTGGCGGCGGTAAGAAAGGTGGAGGAGAATTTGTTCCTGAGTCTTATCTAAGTGAAGTATTCCTTGATCCAACACTTGTTGGTAAATACGTGCCACAATTGGGCAACCTGGAAGAGAAATATTTCTTCCGTGGGAATCAAATAAAAGAAATCAAGGATGCAGCGAAGAAGTTTGCACTTGAACAGAAATTCTTTGAACCACAAGATACAGCAAACCTGGCTATCTTTGCAGAATATGCATACGAATACCACTTTGTTTATCCTAAGCGTTCACGACTGAATGAAATCAGTTACCCGGCTGTTGGATTGAGAAACTACGTTGACCATATGGTTAATAATGTACTTGGAACTCTTTCGGCCAATGCCGCAAATGCCTTTGGTAACGGTAACCGTGGATTCAGCCGACTTCACGTTCAGTACCTTGAAGATTTACGTAATACTCTCGGATTATATGAGCGTGCGATGAACTCTTCAGATCCGGGGAAAAAAGCAGCAATTAAAAAGGACATTGCAACCATTGATGCTGAGCTGGAGAGAATTAAAACAATTGGAAGTTTTGTTAATAACAACACCCTGGATACAGGAGATGCTATGGGGAAGGCCGTAAGCAACTTCAGTACAGGCAATAATCGCAGTGTACTGACTGCAAGTGATAAAGCTTATCTAAATGCCGTTGGTAAAATGCGCGCAGATCGAAAAGGGCAAATAAAGAAATTCGAGCATTATAAAAAAGCAATAGCAGCACGTGGAGACAAAACACGAAGTGATAAAATGAACAGGGCAGCTGCAAGCTTTACGAGTAAGTTCTCTAAGCCGATCTCTGGCGGTGGTTCGAGACTTGGTTCGAGCCTGGCAGATACTGCAAACTCTGCTGATGAAAATGCAGCAAATGGAATTGGACAAGCTGGAGCTAATGCCAATCCAAATGGTGCTTATGGTGCGGGCTTTAATCCTGACAGCCTTGGGGCTGGAGCATTAGGTGCTGCAGGAAATATTTTTGGTAGCGGATCCGGCTCAGGAAGCGGTAACAAGGGTAGCACAAGCGGCTCTTACAATAGTGCCAATAATTCAGGAAATGGTAACAATGGTATGAGCGATGAAGACAGAAAACGACTCGCAGACGCCATCGATGCAAGAAATAGAAATAAAGGAAAGTACCAATCAGAGAATGGACAAACTCTGTTTGAAAAAGTAACCAATGCTTATATCAGAAATTACGATAAAGTATTGAGCAAGAAAAAAGACAAGGATGTTGTTGAAGCTCCAAAATAATATTGATGATAAAAGCCCGCGTCTAATTAATCTGGATTTTCTGCGCGGGCTATTCATTATTCTCGCTCTTGATCAGCACTTCACCTACTACATTAATATGTGGTATGTCGACTACTTCAGGGACGCCATAGCCCTTACTACTACTTATAAGATACATTTTCCCTTGATCGGCCAGCAGATTTCCACTGATACATTCAATCACTGGCTAGCCGTGACTTTCACTCCATGGGTGAGTCAGATTTATCTAACTATGGCGGCATTTAATCTCGCAAAGCGTGACCAGCATGAATTTGCCAAAACACTTCCATTAAAGCTTAAGACTATGGGACTCATTTTTATCTTTTTCGTTATGGAGAATATGATTGTTGCTCCAAATTTTGGTCAGGCCATTTCATTTTATCCTATTATGCTGTGGATGGTTATTCTGGGATTAATTGCTTTGATTTATCGCTATCTCGGTATCTCTGGTGTAGTGGGACTGACGATTTTTTCACTTTTAAGATTTATCATACCCTTTGAAATGTTATCTTCGTCTTTCGAGGATATAATAAGAAGTCACTTTCATCCCGGCTTTGAATACGATGCCAGACCTGAGTATTTTATTCTTTCCGGTTGTCTGGGATTCCTAATGGGTTATGTTCATTTCCACAAACAGTCCATTGCGCACAAAAAAGATCTTCTGTTTGGTTTTATTGGCACTCTCTTGGCAGTAATATATTTATTATTCGGGGACAAGTTTACGGTTGATAGCGCAGATATTTTCCGCACAGAACACGATCTGGCCCGAAGTTTCAGCGGAACTTGCTATATACTTGGGATCCAGGCAATCGTCATCTCTGCCTTTTTATGGTTGGAACGCAAACATATCAGGCTAAAGGTCCCGTTAATTACCTGGGTCGGACAGCATTCGTTACTGATTTTCGGATTACATCGCATTTTCTTCGTACGAATGATTGCACCAGTTGCAGTCTTTTTGGGAAGCCTTTTTGGTTTTACTTTGGGAGCTTCAACTCTGGAGATATATCTCTACATTTCAATCACGCTGGCGCTTTGTGCTTTTGTAAAGTATTCTAGAATAACCGATTTGATTCTTCTGCAAAAAGGTTAGTTTAATGGACACGAGGTCACAGCATTTAATCTTTGATGCCGTCTGCGAAAATCCGCTTAAAGATAGTGATATCACCCATATCAAAGAAGTCATTGAAAAAAATCTTACGGTAGTAAACAGAATTGAACATAAGTTTACCCCTCAGGGAGAAACAATCGTTTTCATTCTGTCAGAGTCTCATTTCACATTACACACTTATCCTGAAAATAATTACATTTCGATGGATATTTATGTCTGTAATATGGATATCAATCTCGAAAAGCTGGTAGACCAGATCGCAGCCAAGGTTCCTTTTTCCCGGACGGATCAGAAAGTTTTGTCACGAGGAAAGATAGGAGTACCCGGTACATCCTGGAAATTAAATTTTACTTATTTTATAACGACCATCGTTGCCTGTGCATCCATTCTGTATGAATTATTACTGGCACAGGCTTTGTCTACTACCATGGGCAACACCGCTTTAAGATATAATTTGACGATAGGTCTTTATATCGCCTCAATGGGAATGGGGGCTTTGTTCTATAAAAAGCTGGTGCGTAAAGAGTTATTCTCAGAATTCGTAAAGTTTGAACTTATTCTTTCATTGTTTGGTGCCATGGCACCAATTCTGGTACTTATCCATGATTACGTTTTTAATGGTATTGCCTCTAATACAGGCATATCTTTTTTTTCTGACACGATTCAGATCCCTCTGTTTGCTTTAAATCATCTGCTGATTGTAATAATCGGTTTCCTGTCTGGTCTGGAGCTTCCTTTGTTAATTGATATGGGGAAAACTTTTGACAGCAAGAAAGGCACTTACGTTCTGGCCTATGATTATCTGGGAACCCTACTGGGTGCTATTTTGTTTCCAATTCTAATTCAGCCTAATCTGCATATTTTCACCATCGGTTATATTGTTTCGGCCATGAACGTAGTGGTAGCTGCCGTAGTTATGATAAAAATGAAAATTTTAAATCCAGTAAGAATGACGATTTGTGCAGTGATGATGGTTGTATGGACACTTCTGATTATTAACTCTGTAGCTGTAAACCAGTGGCTGGTTCAGCGTTTTTATTTTGGGAGTTAATCATGATTAAAGACCAGAAGTTTTTAAAAGCTGAATTGATGATCATTACTGCCCTGATGGCATTTTGCAGTATTGTTTATGAACTATTACTTTCAAATACTCTGTCCATCGTAACCGGTAACACTATCTGGTGGCAGTCAATGACGATCGGTATTTATATCGGCGGGCTGGGGTTGGGCGCTTATCTCTCTGACCGGCTGAAGAATACTTTCAGCAGTATTATTAGGGTAGAGCTTGCGCTTTCACTGCTGGGCGCCCTGAGTGTCGTTTATATTTACATTTTTCACGGCACATACAAATATCTGGATAATCTCTTTTATTATGCCAGCGAGTTTCACTCTGCGGTTTATTTGCAGAATTTATTTGTATTGCGATCATCCTTTTTTATCTTCGCCCAGATGTTAACTCTGCTGATCGGATTACTGTCGGGCTTTGAAATACCACTAATGATGAGAATGGCCAGAGAGACGCTTGGTGATTCCGAAGACCACGATTATCAGATATTTGGTATTAATTACATCGGAACATTGATTGGCACGATTGTTTTTGCCTATTTGTTTTTGCCCAAATTCGACGTTGTTATCACTTCTGTCGTCGTTGGTATTATAAATCTTGGGATATGCTTTTATTTTGTAGTTCGTTATTTACATCAAGATAAGATTAAATATTTTGTGAGCAGCCTGACGATACTGATCCTGGCAATTTTTATTGGTGTGAACGAACAGGCCATTACTCAGCGCTATCTCAAAATTTTTTACTATATGCCCAGATTGCTGGCAAAAAATAATAAGGATCTGAATGATCTTATGCGCAGGGTGGATAATTTACCGGATATTGAGAGATCCAAATCGCTCTACCAATATCTCGATATCTTTACCTATCCCAACCGGCTGGAAGGTGAAACAGTTGATTCGACCATTTTAACTCTTGATACTAATTTTCAGTTTAATACAGCTAATGAATTTTATTATCATCAGGCCTTTGCTCATGTCTCCATTGCCATGAACCAGCAAGTTCCCCGACAGGTGCTATTGCTCGGGGGCGGAGATGGGCTGCTGTTAAGAGAACTTTTAAAGTATCCGGAAATCGAAAATATTGATTTTATCGAACTGGATGCAAAGATGATTGAACTGGCCAAGGGACGATTTGCGGAGCTCAATAAAAATTCCCTTGATCATCCAAAAGTTAAAATACAAATTAATGATGGATTTTATTACTTGAGAAACACTCAAAAAAAATACGATGCTATCTTTATCGATTTCCCATATCCCAATTCATATGATCTTGCTCGTCTTTATAGTGTAGAGTTTTATACATACGTAATGAATGCTCTGAATGAGAATGCTTTTGTAGTGCTGGATGCTCCATTTTATAACAAAGAAAGTTACGATGATGAGAAATATCACGGCAGAGCAGTTATGACTCAAATATTTAATGACAGACATGTATTAAGTAACAGCGTTATTGCCAGCACCTTCTATTATGCGGGCTTTAAAACAATTTTTCCTTACCGGGTAGCCGATGAGTCCTTTCTCTTTCTTAAAAAGGATCCGGGCGGAATAGACTTCAACTTTATGGATCGTGCGGACTTATCTAAACTCCAGGAAGAGACCATCAGAGAAATGAAGCAGATTAAAAATCAGGATTTTCCATACGAGATTGCCGCTAAACATGTTAATTCGATTTTTAAACCTACGGTTGTGCGAAGAAAAGAATTTTAAACGCTGTCTGTTCCGCAGACATAGAGTGATAAATTCAGGGATTGAAACTCTTCTAATGGCCTAGGTCCAAAAACATAATGCAGAAAATCCTGCAGGCTGGCAGAGTACTGCTTTAGCTTAAAATCAAAAACAACCTTTTCTGTGGTTATTTCAGTGATCATTAAATCATTGTTGCTTAATCTGGAAAGAAATGAATTGAGTTTTTCAAGTGAGCCTATTTTAAAGAATGCCATGAAGAAGATTTCATTTCTCTTATAAAGACCTTCGGGTAACCAAACCCGATAATCCTGAATTTCGCGCATCAAGTTTTTGAAAATATCTTCATTCAGACTGGATACTTCATGGATTACATTGTTCAAATCTCGGCCTTTGTTAACACAAAAATACCGATCAATATCTCCTTCCAGGTTACGTTTGATGAAGAGATCAATTGAATCCATCTCCCTGATGATTGACCAGTCCTTCTCATCGCGTACAGCAGTAAAAAATTTTTTCTGATTAAAATTCCGGTACATTTCTTTCAGACGGGAAAAGTCTTGCTGGGAAATCGATGAAAAAGTTGTTTTGCTGAAACCTGGAACCTTATCTTGTGGCAGATATAATTTACTTCCTGATTCAATAAAGCCACCTGCGCGATAAAATCCAAATTTTTCATAGAGATTTTCGATATCACTCCAAAGAATGAATAATCCGGTCTGATCTTTATGTATTTCCAGCGCATGCTCCATTAGCTTTTTGAACAAGGCTTTCCCACGATGCTGTTTGTGAGTGGCAATTCCACCGATAAAGCAAACAGGTAATAAAACTTCATCTTTAATTAGTGTGCGTGAACATACCGCAAGATGAGCTGCCACTTTATTGTGATCATCCAGAAAGAGATAGCAATTGTCGAAATTAAGCGGATTGATCAATGGAGCAAAGTCTTTTTCGAATGAGTAGCGCTGATCATAACTAAATTCTTCTTCAATAAGTTTTTTTACTTCATCAAAGTATTCAGGATTGTCTGAAAGCGTAGTCAGCGAGTATTCATTAAGCTTCATATGTCTATTTTAACGACAACCCATCTGAAAACGGCTAAAAATCTTGCAGTTTTTTTGACCGAGATTTTTTGTCGGTTAAATGTTTTCTTGCGTTTTTAGATACTTAAGGCAGTAGAAATGTCTAAAAATTAGTCATTTTTTTCTAAAGTTATTTTTTACTACGTCGAATAGTTAAGCATGAAGACGTGAGGTAACTCTCACAGAAAGACATGATGTCTTTCAAACCCAAAAATCAAGGAGGATGTATGGGACTTCGAATTAACACGAACGTGGCGTCGTTAAACGCCCAAAGGAATCTAGGTTCAACTAGAATTTCGATGAACAAGTCTCTGGAGAAACTTTCTTCAGGACAAAGAATCAACAGAGCTGGTGACGATGCTGCCGGCCTCGCAATCTCAGAAAACTTAAAAGCTCAGATTAAAGGTCTAGGCCAGGCTGAAAGAAATGCTGAAGACGGTATTTCTCTGGTTCAGATCGCTGAAGGTGCTCTTGGTGAAGTTTCAAACATCCTGATCAGATTAAGAGAACTATCAGTCCAGGCTGCTTCTGACACTATCGGTGCAACAGAAAGAAAATTTCTTAACGTTGAATTTGAACAGTTAACCTCAGAAGTTGACCGTATCGCCAACTCAACAGAATTTAACCGTGTTCCACTTCTAAACGGTACAGGTGCTGTGTTTGATATTCAAATCGGTACTCGTAACGATCCTATCTCTGACAGATTAACATTTGATGCTTCTTCAGCTGACGTTAACGTTGCTGCTCTGGGATTAAACCTGGCTTCAGTATCAGACAAAATTTCTGCTCAGAATTCTCTTACGGCGATTGACCAGGCGATTATCTCGGTTTCGGGAATCAGAGCTGACTTTGGTGCTCTTCAAAACCGTCTGCAATCAACGGTAAACAACATTCAGGTAAGTATTGAAAACTTAGCTGCTGCAAACTCTCGTGTTAGAGACACTGACGTTGCTGCAGAGACTGCTGAACTTACAAAACAGAACATCTTAATGACTGCTGGTACCTCAGTGTTAGCGCAAGCGAACTCTAGTACAAACAATGCATTGAGCTTAATTCAGGCTGCTTCTCAGCGCTAATAAGCGCTGAGCTTCAAGCACGCCTGCAAGTGTGAGTTGATGCAAAACAGTTATGAAGAAAACGAAATTAAACCTTTGAGTAGTTTTTAAGGTTGGAATTTTTGAAAGTGTTACTGAACTAAAATAAAAAAATAATAATAATTTTTTCGAACAAGATGTTCGGAGTATTAAACAGGAGGTTTTGCGTGAAAGGAGATTAACAATGGGTTTAAGAATAAATACGAACGTGCCTTCGTTATCAGCACAACGTTCTCTTGGGATTAACTCCAGAAACCTAAACGACAACCTTAGAAAATTGTCGTCAGGGGAGAGAATTACACGCTCCGGTGACGATGCAGCAGGTTTAGCCATCAGTGAAAACTTGAAGGCACAGATAAGAG
>CAMLMH010000017.1 GCA_946481315.1 uncultured Bacteriovorax sp. | reverse complement strand
TGGAAAGATCTAACCGATAACGTAAATTTCATGGCCGGTAACTTAACAAAGCAGGTTCGTGGTATCGTTAAAGTCGTAACCGCGGTTGCTAACGGTGACTTGAATCAAAAATTCGTCATTGAATCTAAGGGTGAGGTTGCCGCACTTGCTGAAACGATTAACTCGATGACCGATACATTAAGAACATTCGCGGATCAGGTATCAACCGTTGCCCGCGAAGTAGGTATCGAAGGAAAACTAGGAGCTCAGGCCCACGTTCCGGGAGTTGCTGGTACGTGGAAAGATCTAACCGACAACGTAAACTTCATGGCCTCGAACCTGACGACTCAGGTACGTGGTATCGTTAAAGTCGTAACTGCGGTAGCCAATGGTGATCTTAACCAGAAATTCGTTCTTGAAGCAAAAGGAGAGGTTGCGGCCCTTGCGGAAACAATTAACTCGATGACTGATACTCTAAGAACGTTTGCGGACCAGGTAACGACGACAGCAAGAGAGGTAGGTATCGAAGGTAAGCTGGGTGGTCAGGCGAAGGTTCCGGGTGCTGCGGGTACATGGAAAGATCTTACTGATAACGTTAACCAGCTCGCCGGAAATCTTACAACTCAGATCCGTGCTATTGCGGAAGTTTCGACGGCGGTTACACGTGGAGATCTTTCTCAGTCTATTCAGGTAGAAGCTCAGGGAGAGGTAGCTGCTCTAAAAGATAACATCAACCAGATGATTGGTAATTTAAAAGAGACTACAGATAAAAACCATGAGCAGGACTGGTTAAAAACCAATCTTGCAAAATTTGCGAACATGATGCAAGGACAGCGTTCAATTCAATCAGTTGCTCAAATGATTATGTCTGAGTTGACTCCACTTATTGGTGCTCAACAAGGAACATTCTTCATTATGGATAGTGATCATGATGAGCCAGTTCTCTCACTGATTGCAAGTTATGCTTTTACCGAAAGAAAAAATTTCAAAAATTCATACCAGTTAAAAGAAAGTTTAATTGGCCAGGCAGCGTTCGAGAAAAAACGTATTCTTTTAACTAAAGCACCAGCTGACTATGTCGCCGTAGCTTCGAGCTTAGGTGAAGTGGCACCGGTCAACATTATTGTTCTTCCTATAATCTTCGAAGGAAGAGTTAAGGCCGTTATTGAACTTGCTTCTGTACACGTCTTTACTCCGAACTACTTAAACTTCCTTGATCAGCTCATGACGTCTATCGGGGTTGTTCTCAACATGATCGCTTCTACAATGAGAACGGAAGAACTTCTTCAAGAGCTTAAGAAATCCAACGCTGAACTTGAAGCGCAAGCAAAAGAACTTGAAGAAAAAGCAAAACTTCTTGAGATCAAAAACCAGGAGGTCGAGCTCGCTTCCCACTCGGTTGAAGAAAAAGCTGAACAGCTCTCTCTTATTTCGAAATACAAATCTGAGTTCCTGGCAAATATGTCACATGAACTAAGAACTCCGCTTAATAGCTTGTTAATTCTTTCAAAAATGCTCTCGGAAAATAAAGATCAGAACCTTTCTAAGGAGCAGATTAAATTTGCCCAGACTATTTACTCGTCAGGATGTGACCTGCTTGCTCTAATCAATGAGATTCTGGATCTTTCTAAAGTAGAAGCCGGTAAAATGCCGATCATTCCTCGCGATGTAAAAGTTCCGGAAATCTGTGATTACCTGGAGCACAGCTTCCGTCCTGTAGCAAGTCATAAGGGTCTGCAATTCTCAATTGAGACCGCTCCTGAAATTAATTCCCTCATGGTTAACACTGACGTAAACCGAGTTCAGCAGATCTTAAAGAACCTCCTCTCAAATGCTTTCAAATTCACTGAAAAAGGAAGCGTTACCCTGAAAATCGGCAGTGGGACAATCAAAGGTGAAAAATCACTTGTCTTCTCAGTCATTGACACAGGTATTGGTATTCCGAAAGAAAAACAGCAGATGATCTTTGAAGCCTTCCAGCAAGCAGACGGTACAACCAACAGAAAATACGGCGGAACTGGTCTGGGCTTAACAATCTCCCGCCAGATTGCGCGTCTTCTGGGTGGATCAATCGAAGTCGAGTCTACACCTGGCTCTGGAAGTACATTCATCCTGAATCTGCCACTTCGTTACGCAGGTCAGGAAGGCACAACCGAAACTGAGTCAAAAGAAGAAGATATAGTTACATCTCCCCTTCCCAAAAATGCCGACTTTAATTCGAAGAAGATTTTGTTGATCGATGACGATATGAGGAATATCTTTGCGACGACTGTCATTCTTGAAAGACAAGGGATGGAAGTCATTTATGCTGAAAACGGAAAACAAGGGATCGAAAAACTTAAAGAGAATCCGGATGTAGACATGATCCTCATGGACGTTATGATGCCCGAGATGGGTGGAGTTGAAGCCACTCAGGAAATTCGTAAGATGGAACAATTTAAACATCTTCCGATCATTACTCTGACGGCAAAGGCCATGAAAGGTGATAAAGAAAAATCCCTGGAAGCTGGAGCTTCAGACTATATTACAAAACCGGTTGATAATGATTACCTGCTTTCGACAATGCACAAATGGTTAAACAATAATAAATCCCTGGAAAACTAGTTAATGAATGAAAAAGTGAATATTCTCGTTGTCGATGACCGCCCGGAAGGAATTATGGCCGTCCAGGCGGTTCTTGACCGCACTGATTACAACATCGTCACAGCATCCTCTGGTCAGGAGGCCCTCCGCCATTTACTGGACAATGACTTTGCTGTCATTCTTCTAGATGTTCAGATGCCGATTCTCAATGGTTTTGAAACGGCTGCGATCATCAAAACAAGAGACAAAAGTAAAGATATACCGATCATTTTTATGTCGGCCATCAACCAGGACGAGATGTATGTTTACCAGGGATACGAAGCCGGTGCGGTTGATTATCTTTTAAAACCATTTGATCCATATATTCTGAAATCCAAGGTAGCTGTTTTTGTCGACATTTATAGAAAAAAGATACTTATCAAACAACAAAGCCAGAAGTTAATTGAGAATGAACTGCGCTTACACAAAATGGAAATTTCTCAACTGGAAGTTGAAAATTTAAAACGCTACCGTCATCTCGCTGATTCAATTCCTCAAATCGTTTTTCGGGTCAATAACGAAGGAGCCGCTCATTATTTTAACCAAATATGGTATGACTACACCGGTCTGGTCGAGGATATGCAGGTCGACTGGCACTCTGTCATTCATCCAGAAGATCTTCCGAAAGTTAATAGTATTTTTGAAAGCGACCCAATAGCTCCACAGGAATTCGAATGCAGAATTCTTAGCAGAAAAGGGACATTTCGCTGGCACTTATTAAGACTTCAACCGGAATTTAGCGCAAAGAAAAAAGGATGGCTTGGAACTGCGACAGACATTGAAGATAGAAAATTGCGGGAAGAAATATCACGATATTTGTCAGACGCTGGTGAAATTCTTATTTCTTCGCTCGATCACCATGATTTGGTGCTTAAGCTCATGCAACATTCGGTTCCTTTCCTGGGTGATTGGAGCTCATTTGATTACTTTAATGACAATTCAGAACTGGAAGACAAAATTATCTACCATCGTGATCCGAATTTTCAGCAAAGAGCCTCTCAAATGGATGTTCTGCTCAAAAATCCGACCAACAAAACGCTTCCCTACAATATAGTCACAAGAACCAAGCAGGCAATGATCTTTAACCATGTAGGTCTGAACGTTGAAGAAGGTGAAAGTGACATGAGAGAAGAGCTTGCTGAAACTTCTGCTCTTATAGTTCCGGTTGTTGCCCATAAAAAGATTATAGGTATCATGAGTTTTTATGCTTATGAATCCGGAAGACATTTTGATCAAGAGCATCTGGAATTGGCATCTGAATTAGGACGTAGACTCGCCCTGGCCATCACCAATTCTCAGCTTTATAAACTGTCCCAACAGGCGATTGAAATCAGAAATCAATTTTTGTCCATTGCTTCACACGAGCTTAATACGCCTATAACTTCTCTTAAGCTTCAGCTACAACTACTGGCAAAGAGTATAAAAAAAGCTCAAAATTTGGAGATAAACGAAGCATTTGAGAAGTCAGTCACTGGTTCCATCCGACAGGTTGACCGTCTTATCAATCTAGTTCAGGTTCTGCTGGATGTATCCCACATTCAGTCGGGTAAATTTGGATTTAAATTTGAAGAGTTCGACGTTGCGGCCATGGCCAACGAAGTTATTAATCGACATGCAGAAGTTCTCGCCAATGCTAATTGCACTGTGGAACTTAAAACGGATGAGAAGGTTTCAGCGGTTTGGGACAAGACAAGAATAGAGCAAGTTATCATTAACCTGGTTACCAATGCCATTAAGTATGCTCCAGGAAAAATTGAGGTTCAGATAAAAAAACTGGGCGAAGGTATCAAAATATCGGTCAGAGATCATGGTAAAGGAATCCCTAAAAACAAGCTAAACACTATCTTTGACCGATTTGAAAGAGTAGGCAATAATGAAAGTATAGGTGGCCTGGGTCTTGGACTTTTTATCGTAAAACAAATTGTCGAAGGACATAAGGGTCATATTGAAATAGACTCTGAGATTGGAAAAGGATCCTGTTTTAATATACTCCTCCCACCTAGAGTTGAAGCAACAGTAGCCTAGGGCTTTTAGTGATAAATCAGAAAACCAATGCAGTTAAACCTTTTCGACCTTTAAAGGCCAAGCTGCTTTTTTCTGTGCTCACCATCAGTACTGTTCTTACCTCGCTGGTGATCTTTTTTAATTTCTATATTGAGTACAACACAGAGATTGGATCACTGCGGGTAAAACTACAACAGATCAATGAATCATCCATACCGGCGATTAACAGCGCAGTCTGGAATGTGGATAAGGTTTATCTGACTGTTCTCGTTGAGAGTATCGTTAAAATCAAAGATATCGTATCCGTTAAAGTAAAAGACCCCAGAGGGAAAATTATAATTGAAAGAACGAATACGGAAACAGATGGATCCAAAGCATCTGACTTGATGTTCTATGAGTATCCTTTGCATCATAAACATTATAATAGTTCCAAAATTGAACATATTGGCAATGTGCAAATCGTGGCAAGTACGACCGAAATTAAAGAGAATTTATACGACAGAATTTTCTATTTTGTATTTGCTCAGTTTCTTAAAACTTTTATCCTCTCCTGGATTATTTTGCTCATTTTTCATCATTACATTAATAAAAACATTGAACAGATTGTATCTTTCACCCAGGATTTTGATCTCAACTCCGTAAATAACAAATATCTCAACATCAGAAGACGAACTTTCAGCACCGATGAATTTGACCTGTTACAAGATTCAGTTAACCGAATGATTGAAAAGATCAACACTCTGAACACTGAAAAAGAAAAGAAAATTACCGAACAGGAACGAAAAATTGAAATGCAGCAGATGAATGCGATCAACAGCTCTAAGCTTGTTGCCCTTGGTGAAATGGCCGGAGGAGTTGCTCATGAAATCAATAATCCTCTCGCTATCATTCATACGCATACTCAGCTGCTGGAAAGAATGATAGAAAAAGGAAATACCTCTCCTGAGCAGATGCTCAAATCAACCCGTTCCATTGCATCGACTGTTGATCGTATTAAAAATATTGTTAAGGGCTTGAAAAATATTTCTCGTGATGCCACTTCAGAAAAACCGGACTATGTACCTCTTCGCAATGTTCTGCAGGACGTTTTTTCTCTCTGCGAAGAACGTTTCAAAAATCATCAGGTTAAACTTATTTGTGATCTGGAACAAGAAGTATTCCAGGTGCCTATACACTGCCGACAAGTGCAGCTCTCTCAGGTCTTTCTAAATTTATTGAACAACTCTTTCGATGCAGTCAATGTTCTGCCGGAAAAGTGGATTCAAATTGATGCAGAAAAATTTAACGGTAAAATCAAAATCATGATTATGGATTCAGGTAAAGGCATAGATCCGGAAATCCGGCAGAAAATTTTTCAGCCATTTTACACAACTAAAGAGATTGGAAAAGGAACCGGCCTGGGTCTAAGTCTGGTCCACCGCATGATTTCAGATCATGGCGGTGAAATCTATTATGACGATCTACAAAGTCATACCTGTTTTACCATCATCTTACCGCTAGATTAAAGACTCATTAACTTTCTCCATTATCCTAATTCACTCTAGAGTCAGGTCTTTTCCTCATTTTTGATGTTAGTCTTAAATCGGAGGAGGTAATTTATGACAAATATATTTGCAGAAAGAGCGGTGGCAATTTTTGGAATGATGTTTTGGCTGGCATTTCCGATTGGGCTCATGCTTTCTATCATTATTCAGCATCGTCATGCCCATTCACCAAAAGTCGTTACCGGAAAGAACAATCAACCACTGGATAAAACTGTTACATATACTTCAGACAAACAAGAACCACACTCTGATGAATATGTTGAATATGACTATGAATATCTCAATGAACGGATTGAAAATTTTACCGAAGAGGAAAATCCGTCGTTGCATTACCTGAAAGGTAGAGAGAAATTACACCAACAGGACAACCATCCTCCTCGGAATAGTTAATTACATTTATAAGAGGTTGCTTGATGATAGCAGTCATTACCAACGGCTACCCAGGAGAGACCGGTTGGCTTTGTTCCGCAAATCCAATTGGTGATTGTCTTTGAGTTTTGATCACAAAAGGTTCCACTCGTAGAGGTTGTTGGGCCCCTTAATTCAAAGGCCAGAGCAGCTTCCGTCAAAGCATCTTGAGGATTTAGACGAAAGTAAATTGTATAAAATTGTGATGGATAACTATCAGCAAAGGTTTCACGAAGTGAAAAAGTATTACCATCGAATTTCCAGTCACTTTCTGTACTAAAATTCATTATCCTGTAATTATCCGGATTTTGACAGTCAACACTATCAACAGAGTTCTTGGAAGTCCTGTAACTAGCACAACCAAACAATCGAGTTCTCCCATACACATTATGTAATTTTATAGGTGTTGAAGCTCCCTTCATTACTACAACGGAATAATCGCGGGCTTTAGAAGCAGGAAGAATAACGTTTCCAACAGAGAAGGAAAGAGGTGTAGCAAATTCTTTTACGGGGTAAAAACTATCACCACTCACAATATGACCAACCTCGAAATTTTCTAACCGGACATTCCAGGTTGTATTGGGAGTTTCAAAAACATGACCAATAAACCATTCAGTCAGATTGGGATCCAGATAATTTGGCTGATCATAGATATAGTTTTTATAGATCAAATTTCCGGTATTGTTATATATTCTATAAATTATGTACTGATGAGATGTGACTTCAATTTCGACTGTATACCATTTTTTATCTTCAAAAACTGTATCAGAACACGTTTCCGGAAAGATTTTATTACCATAATTTGTCTTCTTGTCGTTAAGTGCACTTCTGTAAAAACTTTCAACTTGTGCCATTCGCTCCACACATGCACGATTATTTTTATTATAAAAATATCCATATCCTATTGCTCCAATTATAATGCCACGTCCATCAACTCCTGCCTTATCTCCATACTCTTCAACGCGCATTCTTTTTCCTCGTAATCCAAAGGCCATGTGACCATCTGGATTATTCGCAAAATAACCATCTGAATAGAAGCTAAATTTCATGTAATGAATGAAAGAGTTTTGAGAGCCAGGCATATCTCCATAGGCACTTGCACCACCTGAGCCTTCATCAGCATTCGTGCGACAAATTCCACTTGGGTATTTACATACTTTAAGCCCATTCGCGGAGCCGGAGAAAACTATAGTTTTATCGGAGCTAACTGTAACCAAAGATGAAGGTCTTCCCGAATTGGAACCTATCGCGCTTAATCCTGTGCTGCTTTTTGTTGGCGCTGTATCAGTAATGTGCTTTGAAGCCTTACTGATAGATGCTTGATTTGCTTTTTCCTGCACACATCCAGTTGATACAAACAGTAAAATTAAAAAGCTAAAAAGCATGTTTTGTTTCATTAATACCTCAAATTTTCATCGGTATTTTTTTATGAATATTGAGACTTTTATTTAGTTAAATCTGCCACTAGTTCCTGGCGGTATTTGCTAAAAAGAGATCGTAATTTCAAGTCTCTAGGGATGTCGGATACATAAAGTTTCATTGAAGACATATAATAGCTAAATGATCTATACACGTTTTTTAAAACTATTGAGATTAAAGAAAAGAAGTGCCCCCAACAGTAAAAACTGGGCAGAATACTTTTTCTTCTGCTTGTCCCCTGCCAATTATATCGTCATGGATAGTCTTACTGGGATTGTCATTATACTAATAAGTCAGACAGCCAACAAAAAAATGGCGTTTATAACGTCAGCAATTCTGGTCGTATCTGCCATTTACCGAAGACAGGAAAAAGAAAATATTGAAGAAGCACGTCCAGCTGATTTGGTGTTTATGATTCAGGCAAAACATCACCAGAGTTTAAAAGAAAAACTAGAACTTGACCCTTCTTTGGCATTACTCAATTATCGTGGAAGGAGCCTCTTGCATTGGTGCAAATATTACAGTAACACAAAGGCTCATTCACTTATTTTGTCAGCAATAAAAAAAGGTGAATACTGATTTGATTAATGTGAGAAAGTTTTATGATAGTCATTAAAGGCTTCATGTACCTTATGTACACCTTTTTCATAATGACCATGTTTCAAGTCATCACTACCTTCCAGAATACGAGCCAGAACAGGGTGAACCGCTTCATCAGCAGCTGGCTCAAGTTTACAAGTCTTAATGATATCATCCACAACTGAAGCAATCTTATTGCCTGCTTCAACAATTAACTTTTTATCATCACTTTTCTTAAGAGAAGTCACAAGCTTTTCTATTTTTTCCATACGGACTTTCAAATCACTTGTTGCCTTAAATTTAACTGAAGTATTGGGATGTTTTGTCGTACTGCTTTTTTTTGCATGCTGAGCTGAATGGTCGTGTTGCCCAAAAAGAGCTGGGGAAAAAATGAATGCAAGAATTAAGAGCTTAATTTTCATGAGGAACCTCCTTTTTCTATTATCGTGCTTAATATCTGCGCTGCCGGCAAGGTGGATTTTGCAGTGTGTTTTTTGTAACCAATGAATAGTATCTTTTAAATAACCAGGGCAAAAGCCCCGGTTACTTTAGTTATTATAAGCACTCTTCGTCGTAATCAAGACGATAGTTTCCAGCGAGATAATTTTTAACTTCTCTGACAGGAAGATAAGGTTCCAATTCCTGTTCATGATAAAGTTTAGCGGCCATTCCAATTTCTCTGGCTGCTGCGATTTCCTTAGCGCTTTCACCCACATACATTGAAGGACATGACTGCGCCTTTTGAATTGCTTTTAAAAAAAGTGTGGGAGCAGGTTTCATCTCGGTGTTTTTAAGTGGCAATATAACCTCATCGAAAACACTCCAGTCAAAGGGCTGCTCCTCACTCCACCCTTCCTGAATGACTTTTTTAAGAGTCATAAGCTTCTCTTCATAATCCATACCCCAGGTCTCGGGAATGTTGGAGATAATCCCGATCCTAAAGCCCTCTGTCTTGAGTTCTTCAAGGTATTCTCGGGCCCCGGGCATATATTTTATGTCCTTCATGTTTTTGGTACTCACAACAGTATCCCCTAGATCGAAATAGACCCAAGGCTGCTTTGTTTGTGCTTTTGCCTGAAAACTAAATAGGCTCAGAAAAAAGAGAAGATGCGGCAGCTTTCTCATAGTCCCTCCTTGAAAAAGTTTCTCTCTCCAGTTCATTATCTCTCCGTTGAACGGTTTGATGCCTGATCCAGATCAAAGAAAACTATTCATTTAAACAGTAAAGGGACTGTTGTCTATTGGGGTTTATTACCACACAGAAGAACTCAAATATTAGTCTGGATTATTCACACCGAGCAGCTTTAAAAATATCATAAGCGTAGGCATGAATCATATCAGCTTCCCCATCAAACTCTGCTCGGCCAAACAGCATTTTGACGATAAACTCAGATCCCAAACGAGGCTTCATCATCAATGTCGGAAGATCAATATTGTAAATAGTGGCGCTTGAAATATCGATTCCGGTAACTTTGAATTTCCCGTCTTGAGGAGTGCTGACATCGCCATATTTAAAAGGCTTCAGATTCTTCAGAGTGGCAACGACATTACTTCCGGATTGTTCCAGTCGTATTGCATGTGTTGTCGTCTGACCGTTGCAACTTTCAGATGCCTTCAGCGTATTAATCGAAAGACCAAGGATCATAAGCACAAAAATAAATTTCAAAGTGTCCTCCTGAGCAGTTTCAAGAAGAAGCTTGTATACGTGGGGAGTTTTAGATGTCACTTTGCTTTGCAAGATTGATTTTCTTTTCTTAGGTCCCTACTCACTTCCTGCCTTAGGTGGATATGAGTTATGGCCGACAGTATTAATACATGGAAGCTTTTTTTAGTTTCTTTTGAGGTCCAGAGGTTTGTGGCTGTGTAAGTAATTGAGAATATTGATGATTTTTGGTTGCGGGAATAGGATTTGAACCTATGACCTTCGGGTTATGAGCCCGACGAGCTACCAGACTGCTCCATCCCGCGAAGTGATATTAAGATGACTGATGCCCTTTGTCCAGTAAGAAAGTGAACTATTCGCTCCAACATAAAGTTCTAAATTCTTTGCGCGAAATGGCGATCAGCATAGCATCTGAACGTGAACAACATGAATGAGAGGAACTTCATATGTCAGCACAGACTTCAATCAAAGAAAAAATGATCCGTATCGAAATCGATGGCAGCGAGCTCACGCCGCAACAAGTGCGCCTCATCCGCTCACTCAATACGATGCTGGCCCATGTGATGCTTACAGAAAATGAAGAGGAGTACTTCGAAGGAAGTGCCGAATTCATGAGAATGTGTGCTGCTCTTATTAAGCAAGCTCGATTTACTGAGCAGCTTAAGGATGCCAGTAACATTCCTTATGCTCAGCAAGCCCTGGAGTATTCAGTCGATGTGTTACAAGAGTACGTTACGGCTGCTAAAGTCGTTACCTATGATAACTAACAAAACCTGTAGTTAGTTCTAATGAAAAAGCCCTCTTTCGAGGGCTTTTTTTATTTTGATGTTCTGAACTGTGTACGTTTAAGGTTATTATTTTTAATCGTGGACTTAACTTTGTCGATTTTCTTTCTGCGCTCCACATATGATTTCTGTTCTTCCTGGTAAACCTGGTCAGAAAGATTTTGAATTTTCTCAGACATTTTCGCCTTATTTTCTGCAATTTGTTTTAAAGAATCGAAATATGTTTCGCGACGGAATTTTTTGAATGTTTCGTCATCCGCAACAGTTCCTGGCTGAGGACGTTTTTTCTTAAGATCGATCGTCTTCTTGCTGGAAATAAATCCTTCAGCATTGGCCACTTTTTGCATAAGTGTTCCGTCTTCATTCAGACCAATCGAGCTTAGCATTTGTGACTTACTCATCACTCTGAATTTCCCTGGAGCCACACCTTCAATTGAAAGGTTTCCAATCGCCAGACGTTTTAATTTATCTACGGTCAAGCCTACAGCTTCACAGAGACGGCGAATTTCACGGTTACGTCCTTCATTGAGCCGGAACTCAATCCAGGTCTTTGTTGGAAGCTGCTTAATGACCCGTACGGAAACTGGCTTCACAAAACCTTCTTCCAGGTAAGCTCCGGCCTTGAGTTTATTAATAATGGTCTCAGTAACGGAACCAAAAACTTTTACTTCATAGACTTTCTGAACATTGAATTTCGGGTGCATGATCATGTTGGCAAATTCACCATCATTGGTCATTAAAAGAAGTCCTTCAGAAAGATAATCCAGACGACCTACAGGGTAGATACGTTCAGAAATTTCTTTCACCAGATCCATAACTGTTTCACGTCCTTCCGGATCGTTTAACGTCGTTACAAATCCACGTGGCTTATGCAGCATTAAATAAATCGGCTCAACAGCCGCTAGATCTGCCAGAGCACCATCGACCATAACGATATCTGTATAAGGATTAACTTTCGTTCCAAGTTCAGTGACGATGTCGCCGTTAACGGTTACACGTCCCTGAGTAATCATTCCTTCGGCCTTACGGCGCGAGGTGATTCCGCAATCAGAAATAAATTTCTGCAAACGAATTGAAAATTGATTGTCTTCGCTTGCTCTTGCTTGTGCTTGTTTTAATGCTTTAATTTGCGCTTTCTTAGTCGCTGACTTAGTCATTTGATCCTCCAATCTGCCATCACGGCCGTTTTTCGGTATATTTGTATATCGAGCCATAGATTTACGCCATGGCCCGTCAACTGTCAATGCGGGTGAAACTCAGAGATTATTTATCCTCATTTCGGTCGGTTAAATCACCGTGATCTTTAAGAAAGGAAAGATCCAGATCCAGGTCCTGGGCCTTTTCAATCATATCATTCGTGAGGTTATCGAGTTCCTGGCTTTTTTCCTCCAGCTCTCCTCCGAAAGCGAATTCTTCGTCTGATAGACGACTATCCAGGCTTTCACCGGTAAGGTTTTCAAAAGCCGCATCCAGGGCTTTAGAAAGGGCCTCTTCTTCCGATTCTTCTTTATCAAAATCCAGATCAACAATGATATCAAATTCATCTTCAGATAAACCACTATCATAGTCTCCGCCTGAGAGAAGATCTTCATCAACCAGGTCTGTAAAGTCCATGTCCTCAATCGGTAAGCCAGTGTCGAGATCGATCATCTGAAACTCTTCTTCTTCGACTTGAGGAACATTAAATGGTCCTGCTTCAAGATCATCAATGATTTTTGGCTCAATCACATTAGTTGTAAGCATTGAAGTAATAGCTTGTTTGTTCTGCTCAGAGATCAGGCGTTTATTGACGAATTCTTCAAGCAGGTCAAAGGCAGATTTAACTTCCACACCCTGTTCTGTCAGGCGCTTCTTCTCTTCAACTTTTAGTGAGGCAGTAAAGTCTGTTTCGCTGGAGATATTTTTAATCGATTCTGAAAGTTCATCCAGCTCTGCTAATTCATCAAACTTAAAGCGCGCTTTATCACCATCGTGAACAAGCGTTTTAATGTCGGCAATTTTTCCGACAGTAGATGCACGGGACATTTCGTCCAGTTCATGCTCTGGAGGAAGTTGAGATAAATCTGCCAGATTGAAAACTTCCAGAAACTCTGGTGTAGTACCATAGAGAACCGGTCTGCCCAATTCATCTGAACGACCTGTTACCTTCACCAGGCGTTTATCCATAAGGGCGCGAACGATGTGTCCGCTATCAACACCTCTGATTTTATCAACTTCAACTTTTGAACAAGGCTGTTTGTAAGCGATGATCGCCAGAACTTCCAGTGCTGTTGGAGATAGAACAAGTGAGTTAATTTTGAAAATATCCTGCACATACTTAGAGTACGTTGCTTTAGTACGATATTGGTAACCTTCGGCGACTTCCAATAAACGCAAACCATGATGTTTTTGTTCATATTCTGCCTGCAGCCTTTGCAGGGCTTCGTGAATCACTTTCAATGGCATTTCTTCATCTATAAGTGCTTTGATCTTTTGAATCGCAACTGGCTTATCGCTCATAAAGATAATGGTTTCAATAGCGCCACATAATGTATCGTGATTTAAACCTGTACGGGCCTGCCAAAGAACTTCATCGGAAACGATACTTTCCATTTCAGGTTCAACGAATTCCGGCTCTACAAATGGAGGCGGTACTTCGTCATTGGTTGCTTCACTTGCCATTTCCATTTCCGGAAATTCAAGGTCACTATCTGCAGGAAACTTAATTTCCAGGTCCATTTCCATATCGTCAGCGTGTAGTTCGTTTTGATCCATAAGTTCCTCTTAATGAATGTCTACTGAATTAACTTTGAACCTGCATCAACACTCTCCGGTGTTGTTAGCAGTTCCATGTATTCTTCTTCGAGATCAGGAGTTAAGCCTGTCTCTGTTTGTGTGTCTTCTTGTGTCTGTGTTTCAGTTTGATCTTCTTCCGGTGTGTATTCACCGAGATCTTCGATTACCAGCTTCTCATTTACGGGAGCTGCTTTGATCACTTCTTCCTCAGTTGCCGGTGGCGGAGTTGTCGCGCCCTCTTCTTCAAAACCGTTTGCCTGATCAACATCGAAATCTTCCAGCGACTTTGTTACGTCGACATAAATTGTTGAACGATCTTCATTCTGGAAAATATTAATTCTCTTCAGACGGGCCAGCTCCAGCAACGAAATAAATGTAATAACAATGTTATCAATAGGATCTTTTCCTTCTTCTGCTCTTCCGTCCTGCTCAAGTAGGGTATCAAAGGTTGTTTGCTCGCCAACCTTGAGATTTGATTTTAAGAATTTTAATTTCTCTTTAATCGATAAACGGTCTCGCTTAACGACTGTATATTTGCGACGTTGACGGAATAAAAAATCGACCATCGTCATTGTGAGTGAGTTCAGATCCATGGGAGTGAGAATGGAATTGACGATAGCTTTACGGTCCACTTTCGGTTTTACGAAAATCTCATGCCCTTTCTTTTCCAGTGCCCAAAGTTTTTTCGACATTTTCTGGTAGAGTTGAAGTTCTTCCAGACGACGGATAAGTTCAGACTGAGAAGTAATCTGTAAGCCATCTGCACCAAATTCAGCAGCTAAGTTTTTAACTTCTTCTTCCGCTATACACACTTTCGATTTTAGCAACAGTAGCGTCGAAGCCAGAAAAAGGTAATCACCGGCAATATCGAAGTTTAGATCCTTCATCTGTGCAAGATAATCCAGATACTGTTTGGTAATTTTTGTTAAATCCAGCTCACGTATGTTCATCTCCTCTTTCTCTATAAGAAGAAGGAGCAATCCCAGTGGCCCGTCAAAATGATCTGTCTTAACCTGAATGCTTGTATCTAACATGCCTACCTAATCCTTTATCCTTGCCTAGAAGCTAGCAAACAGATGAATGAATACATTCACCAGCAAATTGCTGATCCACATTGCAGGGGCCATAATCCAGCTAATGACCGGCGTGAAAATAATAACCAGTAAAAAAACAAAACTGTATCTTTGTAATTCTTCAAATTTCCGGGCCTGGTTGTAATCCAGTACAGCTGAAACCATTTTTGATCCATCCAGCGGCGGAAAAGGAATCAGGTTAAATACGGCCAGAAGAACGTTAATGGTGACTGAAGCAGACAACATATTGGAGAAATATTTATGATAAGAAAAATTCCCGTCTCCAGCATCCGGTGTAATTTTAGTCACCATGAATGCAAGTACAATTGAAGAGAGGATCATCAAGATAATGTTGGCCAGCGGACCGGCGAAACTTACCCAGAAAAGACCAGAACGGACATTTCTGAATTTACGGGAATCAACTGGAACCGGTTTAGCCCAACCAAACATCATCCCCCCCATCAGTAACCCAATTAAAGGAAAGAGAACGGTTCCGAATAAATCATAATGGACAGCAGGATTAAGTGAAATTCGCCCCAGAAAACGACCAGTTGGATCACCAAACTTATCTGCCATCCAGGCATGCGCAGCTTCATGACAAACGATTGCCAGTAAAAAAACAGGGAGTGAGATGGTCAACATCTCTACGGCTCTTTGAATATCCATAGAGGCAAAACATATCATTTTGGTCAACATGAAGCAATGAATTAAGCCCGGTGTCAGAACCTAATTAGGCAGTTTTTTATGACTCAACTATTAAAAAGTCAGATTATGTTAAAATTTTTAGATATGAAAGATTTGCATATGAAAAAAACCAGAGAAAAGGTTCAGGTTATTGTCATCGCTCAACGGGAAGTTTTACTCCTCGAATTTAACACAAACGAAAGACATAACTACCATGGGTTTCAAAATATAACCGGTGGCGTGGATGCAGGTGAAACATTTACCGTCGCCGCCCTCAGAGAATTGCGGGAAGAAACCGGAGTTGAAGCTGATGTGATCGAGCTGGATCTGGAATTTAACTTTGTCGATCGGTGGAATAAATCTGTCCGGGAAAAAGTCTTTCTGTGTTTATTAAAAAAGAAACCGGATATTCGCATATCTGAAGAACATCTTAGTTTTAAATGGGTTCCCCTGGATTTAATTCATGCTGGAGACTATCTTTTTTCTTCTAATTTCGAAGCCTTTTTGAAGGCCAGGGAATACATGGAGCAGAAGAATGTTTAGGATCAGCTGTATCCTGATAATTCTTTTGTTGCCATTGAGTCTTTTGGCCCAGGATCTAAAGCCCTATACTGTTTTTCTGAAGCCTGGTTCGCGCCTGACCCGGCTAAGCGACCAGAAAAGTTTTGCGCTGGAAAAAGGCATCTATGTAAAGGCCCTGGAAACAAATTATAAAAAACGTGATCTTTTCAGGATCTATGATGAGCAGGGAAATGCTCTTTATGAAACTAAGGCGGAAAGTATAGTTGAAGTAATTGATGACTATCAAATTCTCCCGCGTTTTGCAGGAGATATTACTTATCCGGCTCCCAGCCAGCTAAAAGTAATGGATAAAAAGATCAGCTTTGATAGCCAGCTCAATTTTCATTTCGATAATTTGCAGACAAAAGAATTCAATTCCGTTTACAGTGATTCGCTGGAAAGCATTGTTTCTCCCCGACTAGAACTGCGAACAATTTATTCTCGTCCCGAGTTTCCCGTTGGCATCGGTGGAACTATCAACTATCAAAACGCTTCCTGGAGAAATGATGTTGATCAGATTCGTCTTGCTATCGTCAGTTTCGGACCAACATTTATGTATCGAATCTACTCCGATGAGGAAGTGACAACATCAGCTTATCTTGGGGCTGAGTTTGCTCCAGTGTATCGCACAACTTCAGGTGCCCCACGAGATGAATATAAGGCAATGTTATATGACATAGGAATCGAAGCTGTGTGGCAAACTGGTTATGGAAGTTGGTCACTCGGTTCACACTATCGTAGCCACATTCTCTCTCTGGAAAAAAGTTCCCGAGAAAATGTTTCCGTACCTGCTGGACGGATTACTCTTTCGGCTTTTGGTTTAATGGTTGGTTTCCATCACAACTGGAGTTTGTAAGTGAAGAAAATTGCCCTGCCGTGCTTTTTATGGCTGATGACAGTTTCGGCTAATGCGACAGACGCTGTCGTTATCGTCCTGGAAGCTCCTTTACTTAAACAGCCTTCCATGAAGGCAAAAGTCATGCAGACAATTCGTAAAGGTGAAAGAGTTTATGTCCCATCTTCATTGTTGAATAATGCAGCTGATCTTCCTGAATTTATTCCCACATTTGACCGTGTAGGTAACCAGGTTTATGTCCCTTCTCGTTTCATTAAAGTCATTACCAATAACAATGATGAATATAAATATCCGGTGACTCTTGCCGAGAAGGACCCGACCGACTACCGTCTGGAAGAGCCAATTCCTGAAACTTATCCGTTCAGCAATGATGAATACGTTCGGGCTTCATTATCACTCTATATAGGCAATAACAGTCAAGCCGCTTATTCCTCAAGTTCGACTCTGGCCGAGCAGGATCTGAAAAATGAAGTCGGCGGTAGAGTTGTTGTCACAAGAAAGATCGTATCTGACGGCTTTGACCGTATTTATTTTGGTTTCATTGGCTCAATATCTAACACCACCAATGAAGCTGTCATGAATAATCAATCCCAGATTTCCGACAGCAGGGCCCTTTACCGTGGGGGACCATTTCTGACCTATGATACTTATAAAACGCAAAATGTCCGGCTCTCATTTGGTGGTGGGTTCACTTATAATTACCACAAGAGTCTAATGAGTGCGCAGGGTAATGACATAAGTGAAGACCGAATTTTTTCCGGCTTCTCGTTGTCACCTCTGATAAATACGACATTACAGATCCAGAGTATGGTTCCCTATACAGACTTTATCGCCGGTGCGGATGTAAATTTATTTCTCCCCTATTCTCTGAAAGCTGAAGGGAATGCCGAAATTCCGGCGTTATGGAGTGAAGAAAATACAATTAAAAGTGATCCTACATTACAGGCTTCGCTCTTTTTCGGCATACAAGTTCGCTATTAGTTGAGCAACATGATCAACAAAATAAAAAAAAATTTTAAAATTTTAAAAAAATTAAAAAAAATGTCTAAAGTTTTGACGGCCACACACGAAAAGTGAAGCAAGAGACAACAGTTCACTAATTTCACGGAGGAAATTATGAAAGCAACAAACACCAAATCAAACTCACAGGCCAGCGAAGTTCTTTTCCAGAAATTAGGAAATACATGGTACGTCTTCTCTGAAGTAAAGGGTGATATGATTTATTCCGCTCTACCTAATGGAATGGACCCACATACAACGAAAATGGAATTATTCGAAGTGATCGAAGAACATATGCAGAAAATTTCCCGTCATCACAGCAGAAAACCTGAAGCGGCTGCCTGATCATGGGTGCCCTTAAAAAGCCTGCTCAGACTCCGGTAAAACCTGAACAGAAGAAAAAAACTGATCTGCAGATTGTTAAAGATAACCAGGCGGATAAGGCCGAAATTGACCGAATGAAACGTTTACTCAGTGAAAAGATCAAAGACCCAAAACTTGCTCAGAAAGCAGCGCTGATCATCTCTGAAATGCTCAACAAAAAAAGTCCTTAAAAAAGCTCCTCACGGAGCTTTTTTTTTGGTGCGACTTGTTTTTTTCAACCAAACATTCGAGAATGAGGGAAATTTTCTAATCCTCAGGGTAAACAAGCGAGACACTTATGTCAGTTAATCAGGTTCCTTTTATCACTCTCAATCGTTTTGAAAATGGCTTTAAAGAAAACTTTCTGAGCGGTGTAGCTTCTCTATTTGAAAAAACTCAATTTGTCGGCGGTCCAGTTGTTGCTGAAATGGAAGCGGATCTGGCCAGATTCACTAAAGCGAAGTTTGCGATTGGCTGTGCCAACGGAACTGACGCCATTCAGATTGCTCTGCGTGCAGTTGGGGTAGAAAAAAACGATAAAGTTCTGGTTCCGGATATGACTTTCTGGGCGACCTTTGAAGCCGTAGTCAATGTTGGTGCAAATCCGGTCACTGTTGATGTTAACCGTGAGACTTGTCACTGGGATCTGGCTACATTTAAACAAGCCATTGATCAGTTTAAACCTAAAGCTGCCATTATGGTTCATCTTTACGGCTGGGCCAGCCCGGATACAATCGCCATTCGGGACTATGCGAGAAAGAACAATGTGCTTTTAATTGAAGACGGCGCTCAGTGTTTTGGAACCGAGATTGATGGACAGTCGATTCTGGCCGGTGCCTTAATATCAACAACGAGTTTTTATCCCGCTAAAGTTCTGGGTGCATCAGGCGATGCTGGAGCTGTTTTCACCAACGACGAAAATCTTAATAAAATTTGTCGCATTCTCATTAATCATGGTCGTACTGATCACTACTCTCACGGAATGATAGGCTGGAATTCACGAATTGGAGCATATGAATCACTCTTTTTGAAACTATCTTTGGAACACATTAACGCCCGCATTGAAAGCCGCAAAAAAGCTGTTAAATATTATGCTGATCATTTGCAGGGATTGCCGTTTAAACCGATGATGGCGCCGGGGAGCAACGTAAACGAAAACGGCTATTGTGCTGTCGGAATGATAAATCCAGACCTGAGACCGGCCTTGATTGAATCGCTGAAAAAAGCCAATGTCGGCTTTGGAACAATCTATCCTGGGGCCATGAGCCTGCAAAGCGGAGCAAAAGGACATATGGTTGGAAGTATTGACCATGGAAATGCTCACTACATTTCCCAGTCGGTGCTGAATCTTCCTTGTTTTGCTTATATGACCACGGAAGAATTGGAATACGTTTGTCAGACTGTGCGTAATCATTTCAAAGCTTAAGCTTAATAAACTCCAAACCCGCCACATCGGCGGGTTTTTTTTTGCCTTATGGAGATATTTTTCATGAACCGATAAACTGGTTTTATGAAAAAAATAATCATTGCTAGTTTATTTATCCTACTCTCCTGCTCAACAAATCAGTCAGCACCCAATAGATGGGCTTATCTTCGGGCACCGGCCTCTGCTGCGGAATTAAGTCCTGAGTTGCAGGAAGAAATCTCCCGCTTCCAAAGTTATGTCGAAGAAGCTCTTGTCTGGCAGTCCCGGGCATTGGAATTTGCCCAACAGAATGCAGCCAAATTAAAAAAAGAAAAACTTTCACATGCTGATATCGTGAATATCCATCAAAGCGCAAAAGCTTATGTTTCTTTGAGAGAGAAATTACTCACACTTGCTTTTAAATATCAGCAAATTGTTGAAAACGGAAATATCGCTGAATATCGTCCGCGCAAAGGAACGAGTATTACCAAATTAACAGATGTTCCCGATCAGGCGGCATATGAAAAATATACAATTGATCCCCACGATGAAAAAGGCAGTGACCTGCTGATCAAAATGAAAATCTCTTTGAATGCGGCACTTGTTCTTTATGACAGTTACATGGTCGGAATCTATCCTTATTACAACAGCAGAAAGATGCGCAAACTTTTAAATCAGGATATTGAAGGTTACCGTTTTGAGTTTGATAAAATTACTGATTCTTTCTTTGATGTGAATCAAAGAGCAAAAATGTACAATTCCATTGAACTTTTCAAAAAAGATCTTTCTTATAAAGACCAAATGGCACTCTATACAACTGCTCAGGAGAAATACCTGAACCTGCTTGCCGTTCAAAGTCCGTTTTATAACTTCATGAATGAGAAATACAAACCTATTGTGGATCCAAGTTCATTTCGCGTTTATTTCGACCGCATTTTTGACCGCTCTCGTTTCCTCAATGATTTTTTCACCTACTCTTCCAGCAAGGTTTTTGGAAATACAGTAGGACTGATTGCATTTCGCAAAGGTCATATGATCAAGTTACCAATGGAAGAAAAAGCATCCATTACCCGTCAGATGAAACCGCTGGATATATTGCTGGAAAAAACTCCGTTTCGCTTAACGGATCAGTTTATTCCCGGGTATTACGGTCACGTTGCTGTCTGGATAGGAAGTGAACATGAATTAAAAGAACTGGGAGTATGGGATCATCCATCCGTTCAGCCTTATCAGGAGAAAGTTCGCAAAGGACATATGATAGTTGAGGCACTTCGCCCAGGAGTTCAGATTAATACACTGGAGCATTTCCTGAATATTGATGACATGCTTGTTCTTCGTGATGAAAGTCTCACACTAGAGCAGAAAAAAGAATTTATTATTCGCGCTTTTCAACAGATCGGGAAGGACTACGATTTTAATTTCGATGTAGAAACTGATAAAAAAATCGTTTGTTCAGAAATAGTTTATGTAGTTTTCCATAATATCGACTGGCCAACTGAAAAAGCTCTCGGTCGTTATACCATTTCACCAGACAACGTTGCTTCAAAAGTTTTCGACGGTGGACAATTAGCTCCCGTTCTCATGTATTCTGAGGGAAAAAAGGTTGAAGGTAACCTGACCGACGAATTAGCAGTAAAGCTGAAATAAAAAAGGCCCGTTGATCGGGCCTTTCTTTTTTAATAATTGTTGCTGGCTTCGTTTCTTGCTCTTTCTTCAGCCAGTTTGGCTTCGTATCTTTCCGGCTCACATTGTTTCATAATGGATAAAACAATCTTATCCATTTCACCTTTTCGTTCCAGATAAGGTGTAAACCTTCCATAATGATAATGATTGAAACTGGTCATGCCTTGCGAGTACCGATAAATATTAGTGCGGTTTGGAAAATTGCTGTCCAGGGTTTCCAGATCGTAACCATCAGCAGTTTTTCTCATATTAATAACCAGCCAGGCATGCGCAGTAACACCCTTAATCTGTAGTTTTTGATAAGCGATGTGACCCTGAACTTCTACATAGTCATAAAGCTCATCCATCATCTCTTTCATTTTTTCCGCTGAAACAACATTGTCGCCGGATAATCCAATCACCCAGTTGAATTTCACAATCCCGTCACCCTTTTGCCATTTTTCCAGCTCTCGCTGAATTTGCCGCTGGTGATAATATGAAAATTCGCTGAAGCTTCGATAGCCAGGAATTTCAATCACCTCTTTGGCGTCACGGATTTTTTCAACAAGTTTTGCCGCTTCTTCGTCCGTTGGTCTTTTCTTTTGAGGACTGTAGATTGTCAGATACAAAGCGTTTCGCTGAAAGCGCGAGTGCCACCAGCAAACTCCGCCATTAGCAATTCCCCCATAATTAGAGAAGGCCATCAGGTTTGCTGAACTGTTGGTGAGGTCTTTCGTAAACCGAATATTGCTGCGGTCTACACAAAATTGATCGAGCGATTGTGAAGGAGTCACAGCAAAACTTGAAAAAGAAAAGGCTATTGAAGCCAAGTAAACAAAGGCCTTGCGCATGTTATTCTCCAGCAAGAGTCTGTTTTAAAAGAGTCTAGAGACAATAGCGCAATGCGCATTTTGTTCAAGATACGCTGAAAACATTACACACAGATCATTGCGATAAGGGTCCTTTTTTGATACTCAAAACCCTTACATTCAGAAGGCTTAAGATAATGGTAGATTATTCTTTTAAAGAAGATTTTAAATATCGTCATGAGAACCCATATCATGACCGCTTAGGCGCGTTCGCCGATTTCGTTTTACGTGACAACGAAGCAGAAATTCACCGCGGCCAATGGAACACCGAAGTTTTTAAACGCGAAGGTCCGCTCTTTCTGGAAATTGGAACTGGGGCCGGTCATTTTATGATGGATTATTGCCTGGATCACCCGGGCCATAATTTTGTAGGCCTTGATTACCGTTTCAAACGCAGCTATGCCCTCGCCAAAAAACTTTCGACCATTGAAAATAAAAATTTTCGCTATCTTCGCGCTAAAGGCGAGCGTATAGAATTCACATTTGGCGAATCGGAACTGGATGGCATTTTTTATTTCTTCCCAGACCCCTGGCCAAAGACAAAGCATCACAAAAAGCGGCTGCTACAGGGCCCTTTCTTAAAGGCTGCATATAAAGTTTTAAAACCTGGTGCAATCTTCTATATCAAAACTGACCATGACGATTATGCAGCCTGGATGGCCCGTGAAATTGCAGCATGTGGTCTATTCGATGTCCTTTTAGAGAGTCGTGATTTAAGGGCGGAACATCCGGAGCATATGCTTGCAAAATACACGACGGGCTTTGAAAAAATTTTTCTTCAGCAAGGTATAAAGATTAAGGCATTCGTGCTGAAATCTAAGAAGCAATAAAAAGCATGTCACTAGAAGACTTAAAGCAGAGAATTAAAGAAATTCCCATTTCTTCCATTATCGGAAGTTATCTGAGCTTGAAACGTTCAGGTACGACTCTTGTTTCTTTATGTCCTTTTCATAATGATTCGAAGCCATCGATGAACGTCAATGATACAAAGCAAATCTTTAAATGTTTTGCTTGTGGGGCTGCTGGTGATGCTATCAAATTTGTTTGTGATCACCGCAAACTTAATTATGTTGAAGCGCTTAAAGAGATCTGCGAGAAACAAGGGATTAATTTCGAATCATATCAAGAAGAAAAAAGAACCAATCCCAAAATGGAAATGGCCAAAAAGATTCTCACACGGGCCGCAACGATCTATCGAAAAATGGCTTCCTCCGGTCAGTTTCCATCCTACAATCAGTTCATCAAGACCCGCGGGCTAAATGAAGAAATCGCGGCGACCTACACGCTGGGATATGCTCCCAACAAAAACTCCATTTCCGATTATCTGGGAAGCATTTCGAATGAAAAGGAGAGAAGCTTTGCGCTTTCAGTGGCGCTGGAACTTGGTCTCATCCGAAAAGACAAAAACGACCCGAATGCGCATTATGACACCTTCAGGGAGCGGATTATTTTCCCAATCTGGGATCAAACCGGCCAGGTGATAGGTTTTACTTCGAGGGCTACACGCGAAGACCAAAAAGCTAAATATATGAATTCGGTAGATTCTTTTATCTTCAATAAGCGAAACATTCTCTATGGCTTTCATCTTGCTAAAAACGCCATCAGGGAAAAGGATGCTGTCATCCTGGTTGAAGGAAATATGGATCAGATTGCAATGTATAACCATGGATTCACCAATACCGTGGCCATTATGGGTACCGCTTTCGGAGCTCCTTCAATGGAGCGCATTCTGGCGATGACCAAAAATATATACCTGGCACTGGATTCGGATCAGGCAGGTTTTCTGGCGATGGAAAGGGCCAATAAGATGCTTGCTGAGAAAGGTGTCATTGCAAAATACCTGGAATTTTCACCGCAAAAAGACCCTGATGATTATCTGAAGGCCAATGGGGTAATTGCTCTTCAAGAAAAGATCGACAATGCCCTTCCGGCATTTGACGTCTTGCTGCAAGGTATTATTCCCGATAAGCTTCCTGAGGTTCTTGATCGGAAATTGGAGATTCTCCACAAGGCCTTTGAAATAATCTCTCCCCTAAAACAAGATCTGGCAGCGACAGAAAGAGTAGCTACTTTTGCCAAGAGACTGGGATTAAAGTCGGATTCAGCACAGATTTTAGGCAATTATCAGGACTATTTAAGCAAACATGCCGAAAAGGCCCGGCTTCCAGTGGCCCGTAAAGTTGAGCAGATTTCATCCCAGGAAATTGATGAGCATTCTTTTCATGCAGAAGACATGCCAAACATCCATTCAATCTCCAATGAAAATCCGTTCGATCTGCATACTCCACCACCACAAATCTCCCTCTCAAAAATGGAGAAGTTGCTTGTGCAAGAAGTAGTCCAACTTCCTTCGCTTCTCTACGTAGATAAAATGAATGAAATTCTTGATTTAATTACCAATGATGAGGTAAAAAAATACATTGGAAAAATTCGTAAAATTACGATGGAAG
>CAMLMH010000016.1 GCA_946481315.1 uncultured Bacteriovorax sp. | reverse complement strand
CTACTAAAAAAGCAGCTCCAAAAGCTACTAAGAAAGCAGCTCCAAAAGCTACTAAAAAAGCAGCTCCAAAAGCTAAGTCAGCTAGAAAGCCAAATGCAGCTTTCATGAAAGCACTTACTCCTTCAGCAGTTCTTGCTGAAATCGTAGGAAACAAGCCACTTCCACGCACTCAAGTTGTTTCTAAAATTTGGGACTACATCAAGAAGCACAATCTTCAAAACCCAAAAAACAAGAGAAACATCATTGCAGACGACAAACTAGCTAAACTTTTTGGAAAAAAAGAAGTAACTATGTTCGAACTTGCAGGGATCGTTGGAAAACACCTTTCTTAATTAGTAATAATTAAAAAGTTCCATAAAAAGGCTCACCTCGGTGGGCCTTTTTTTTGACCTGAATTTCATTACCCTCAAAATTCCATTGGTCTTAGATTTTAAAATGAGATTACTTCCCCTTTTTGAGGGCCGAATAGCGGGAGGAGACAGAGTCACTGATCCATTCCGGACCGTCTTTTTTAGATTCTAGGGCTGTTTTTAAGAATTGTGAGCATTGATGTCCTGAGGCCACATTTGTCGGCATTTCCTTACGAGTATCCATCAAGTCCACACATTTGTGGCCATAATAGTTCAGATACTCAGGAAAATGGCGGGCAAATAGATTAATGATCGCTTTATGTCTGGGCATCTCAGGATCTTTAAAAATTTTATCCGGCAATACGGGCAGGTTTTTAACTTTATCCAGTAAGTCCTGGCGTTTTTTATAATTTTCACTGAGTCTTTCGACTCGGTTCCAGGCAATATTCATTTTTTCACCAACTACAGGACCGTCCAGCAAATAGACGATGGCCAGCAGATCCATTTCTTCCGCTGAGAGCTTGCCGCGAGCTTCGAGAATATTCATGGCCATTTCTTTTTCTAGACCATTGGTAAGAGTGGACTTAGTCATTTCCCGCAAAGTAGGAATCAATTTAGTGAAACAGGCATCAGGAGCTATTCTTTCCGTCAGTGCTTTGTAGTTACCAGTGAAATCTGCATGGAAACTTTCCTGTGTCATTTTTTTGATAATGGCCTTTTGCACAGGAGGTTTTTCGCAGTAAATTGGAGTGACTTTAATATCACTCAGGGCCCTTTTATAAAAAGGCCAGCTGTCTAAAGCACTGGGATATTTCTCAATCAGGGCAGCGAGTTCCAGACCGACGTCGGGATCTTTTTTGGAGTTGGTCCAGTAAGCATTAAGTTCCTGATCGCAGGCCTTAAAGGTATAATCAGCGTTGCTGTTTGTGGTGGAAGATGATTGCTGATAACATTCATTGAAAAAATTTTTGGCGAAAATCGACCTTTTAAGCTGAAAGAATTCATCATTCATTAGCAGACTCGACCGTGCGATTTCTTCAACCTGCTTGTAACTTTTAAAAGTGTATTCGCGGTTTCTGATCTTGCTGTCGAGCATTTCAATGGCCATGGACTGATACATATCGCGCCATAGTTTTTGGCGTTCACTAGGCCTGATGTCCATCGCATGCCTGAGGAATTCTTCGTAATTTTTTTCTTTTTCCAGGGCTTCAAGATCCTTAAGAGTGTATTGAGTTTGGGCCAGCGCTGAATGCAGCTGTAACCCCAAAGTAATACCGACAAGAAGAATCGTACGTTGTCTCATGAGAAAATTCTAAGGACGGATTTGGCAATAGTCAAAGACATAAACCTTGTGCCACAATACTCTTATGGAAAAAGCCTTTTTTGTGGCCATAGTCGGTGGCGGCCATTGCGGAAAATCAAATTTTGCCCGAACTCTCAGAGATTTAATTGAATCCCGTCTGGGGCCAGGCAATGTCGAGCTTATTGCGGAGTCTCAATACCTGGAAACAATCAGCGGTCCTGCTGACTCCAAGGAATATAACTATACCCGGCTGGCCGAAGACCTGGCGGCCATAAAAAATAAGGTTGTTATTATAGAAGGGTTTTATCTTCTATCCCGGCCGGAAACCCGCCATAAATTTGACCAATCGGTTTTTATAGAGCTGACAGACGAAGAAAGATTCAAGCGTAAGCTCAAAGATTTAAGCGATAAGGCCTCCTCAGCCCTGGACGTGTACAAAGAGTTTCATGGACTCGATAAGCCGCTATATGACCGTTTTATAGCTCCATCCAAAATCTATGCTAAAAAGGTCATCGGGTCAGGGAATTATCTTCGGGAACTAAACAAATTCGCAGAGTACATCCTGGATCAACTCTGATCTTTTTTCTTAAGACAGCGAAGTAAAATATTGGTCGTTTCGGCCGTTTTAAGTTATTTTTATCAGGCTAAATTTTTCTTTTAAATTGATCGCTTTCAACAAAGTGGAGTTCGCTTTTATGTCAATTCGACCTGAACAGTTTCTCACCTCAATTATCAACGCCACCCAATCAATTAACGGTGAAGAGTGGAAAATATATTATTACCTTGAATTTGACGGACTGATTGGAAATGAAGGTCGTTTAAATGAAGATGTCTGGGTTCAATTGCACGCAGCATGGCTTTCGGCTAAAGTAGAAAATCAGAATTTTCGAACTCAGCTCATTATTCGTTCTGTTCCATTTCTGGTGGGTTTTTACTATGATCGCAAAGAAATCCGTCTGTATTCACCAAAACTATCGCAAGAGCTATTTTTGCTGCAGCAAAGTGATATCCTGGATATTAATTCTGCTGAAGTCAAAGAATTGCGTACACACGCAGAACTGGCCGCGGCCCTGCAGGTCAAACAATTTCCGACAGTCATTGAATCAGTAACCAGAGTAGAAAATCTGCCTGATCTGCTCAATGATTCTAAACTTGAAGTAATTGAGGAGCGCTCAGCCCTGATTGTTAAAAGACTTCTGGGTTTTCTCAACGAGTATCGTCCAACACTTTTTGAAGATGTGACTGACTTTGGTCTTGGACTGACCGCTCAGTATGCTCTGCTCAGAATCCATCTTCTTAAATTTTTAGCGATTCTTCCTTCGCTCGATCACGACAAAAAAGGTGTCGAGGTAAAACGGATTTTGATTGAAGCTCTTTCCCGTTTTCTAAAAGACAACAGAAAAGCCCGGCGCTCTAAAAAGAAAGGACAGGACCGTGCTTTTCCTCGTCATTATACACTGGGAATTAAAATTTTTTATTACATCGCCAAAATAATGCCGGCATGGCCTTTGTCATCGATGGTGAGAAATGCTGTGAAGCTTATGGCGAAACGTTTTATTGCCGGAGAGTCTATTGAAAAAGCGGACACTTCTCTTCGCTCACTTAGTCAGACTGGCAGAGATGTTACCTTGGATCAGCTGGGCGAGCTGGTCGTTTCGGAAAAAGAAGCTGATCATTACCGCGATGAAGTTTTAAAACTTATTCGAGGCTTTTCACTGCACGTTAAAAGAGGTGAATTAAATAAAGCAGGGATTAACCGCGCCCACGTTTCAATTAAAGTCTCGGCACTATGTTCTGACTTTAAACCGCATTCACCAGAATACACATTCAGCAAAGTAGCACCCCGCCTGCGTGAAATTCTGGTTACGGCCAAAGAAGAAGATGTATTTATCAATATCGATGCTGAACACTATCACTACCGAGATATTGTTTTTAAAATTTATCGCCGTGTTTTGCTGGAGACACCAGAACTTCGCGATTATAAGGCTACAGGTATTGTTATTCAGGCTTACCTGCGGGACGCTTACAAGCACCTTAAAGAAGTTATCGAGCTGGCCCGTGAACGCGGTCACCTGATGCCGGTTCGTCTGGTGAAAGGTGCGTATTGGGACGCTGAGACAGTGGAGGGGGACGCTCACAGTTTCAATGCTCCTCAGTTTTTAAATAAAGAAGAAACAGACATTCACTTCCGTCAGCTTATCTTAAAAATTTACGATGCTCATCCGCATTTAAAACTTGCCATTGCTTCTCATAACTTTTCCGATCATGGTTTCGCTGAAGCTGCTAAAGAACTCTTTTATCCCCACGTCGGAGAAATCGAACATCAGTGTCTGCATATGACATATGAAGCTCTCTCAACTGCACTGGCAAAAATGGGCTGGGCAACAAGAAATTACGTTCCGGTTGGTAGTCTTCTGGTTGGAATGGCCTACCTGGTGAGAAGAATTATGGAGAACTCTTCACAGGTTGGTGTTTTGACCATTATGCGCTCTCATAAAAAACATCTTACTCTTCAATCACCATACAAGATTCATATCGATAAAAAGAAAGAAGGAAAAATCGTCCGCGATTTATCTGTGGCCAAACTGGAAGATGAATTTTTTAATGTTCCTCCCCTGAAACTCTATCTGGATGAAGAAAGAGTCTGGATGGAAAAGGCAATGGCCGCCTACCAGAATAAAAATCTTGGCCTGGAATATAAAAATTCATTCCCAACGAATGGTGAGATGGTCAGTGTACTGGCCAGCTCAAATCCAAGCATTGTTGTCGGCAAGATTCGTTTTGCCAATCTGGATGATGCTTCCCGTGCTCTAACAATCATTACCGATCGCTATAATGACGGTTCATGGGCAAATTGCAAATGGGCATACCGAACGGCCATGCTGGTTAAAGCGGCAAGCATCATGCTGGCTCGCCGGAACCAATTATCCGCTTTGATTGTTTATGAAGCAGGAAAATCTATCACTGAAGCTCTTGCCGATGTCGACGAAGCAATCGACTTTCTGAACTTCTATGCACGAACAGAAGCTTACCTGCAAAGAAATATGACTGAACTATCCGGTCGAGGTCCAAGTGTCGTTATTTCTCCGTGGAATTTTCCTCTCGCTATCCCATGCGGAATGGTCGTCAGTTCATTGGTGGCCGGCAACACTGTCATTTTGAAGTCTGCAGAACAGACTCCTCTTATCACCCAGGTTCTGGTTGATATGCTACACGAGGCAGGAGTTCCTAAAGATGTCCTGATCCACCTTCCGGGGGAAGGAGAAACTGTAGGTGATTATCTGGTACGAGATCCACGAATCTCGACTATTGTCTTCACCGGATCTAAGGCCGTAGGAACATACATTTCGTCTGTTGCCCGTAAACGTCTGTATCATAATCAGTTAACCGGTAAAACATATCCAGTTAAGGCCATTACAGAAATGGGTGGAAAAAACGCCGTCATCGTCACTCAAAATGCCGAGCTGGATGAAACGGTATCAGGTATTCTATACTCAGCTTTTGGTCACGCCGGACAAAAATGTTCTGCCTGTTCACGGGTTATTGTTCATAATTCCCTGAAAGAAAAACTGATTGAACGTTTGCGTGAAGCCTGTGCAGATTTAAAAGTCGGTCCATCCTTTAATTTCGATACATCAGTCAACCCGATCATTACCAAAGAAGATCAGGAACGACTTAAAAAGGCCGCAGCTGATGCAGGAAGTGAAGCAGAGAAATATGGTGGAAAAATAATTATCGACCGCTCCCGCGACATATTGCCTGGCTATTGTGTGGGGCCAGTTGTTATCGAACTACCTTATGAACGTGCTTTTCATAAGGACAGTTATGCTCAACGTGAGCTATTCGGTCCGATTATTCACGTTGTCGGATTTGATTCTCTCAATGAAGCAGCAAATCTATTTAACAGTACAGATTACGCACTGACCGGAGGGATTTTTTCTCAGTCACAAAACGACATTGATTACCTGCTGACTAAACTCGAAAGCGGAAATCTTTATATTAACCGGACTATTACCGGTGCCCGTGTGGCCATTGAACCATTTGGTGGATTTAAACTTTCAGGAACTGGTCCTAAGGCCGGCGGACGCCATTACGTTCTGACTTTGCATCAGACAAAGAAATTAACGTTATCTGTTCCGCATACTGTTTCTATTGAAGAAGGCAACGATGAATGGAAGGGGCTGGCCAGACCATCTAAGCTTTCGGTAGCTTCTAGAAGAGAGAGAATGGAAAAATTTCTGGATGTCTTTATTCCGAGTTTTGAAGGTCACTATCAGGGCATTTTCCAGAATTATAAAGAAGTTCTTCGTGATTATCGTAAATGGGTCGGAAAAAATTTTTCCAGCTTCATGGAAAAAGACCACAAAAACAGAGTCATCCCGGGACAACTTAGTTACAACGATTACAATCTGTATGCCGAACATGCATTGGTCGTTGCTGTGACAGATCGCCCGCATATTAAAACACTCATCCAGATTTTTGCTGCCATGACTGTAGGGACTGGAGTCACTGTTGCTTGCCGAAACAAAAAAACTTTCCAGTGGTGGAATGGGCTGAAAGATGTTTTCTTTCAGGCAGGTTTTTCCAAAGAAAATCTGGTTGTTTTATTTGTCCGATCAGCCGACTATCCACGGATTTTGAATCAGCCAAGGCTATCATCGATTATTTACGATGGTGAAATAGAGACATTTGATTCACAAGTCGCACAATATCTGGATGAAGGGCGTGAAGACCAACGCATGCGCACGATTCTGACCGTGACTGATCCACTGAAAACTAATGATTTTTACCATCAGTGCCTGAATTTTATTTGGGTGAGGTCACTTGCAGTTAATACCATGAGGCATGGGGCTCCGCTGGATCTTGAAATATGAAAATAGGTTTTTTTGGTTGTGGAAATATGGGAAGGGCAATAGCCGAGGGATTTCGCAAAAGTGATGTCTCGCTGGAGCTCTTCTTTTACACCCCCTCGCAAACAAAGGCACAAGTTCTGGCCGCAACGTTAAAAGGAACTCACCTGCAGCAGCTCGACCAGACTCCCAAAGACCTGGACTGGGCCATTCTTGCTTTTAAACCACAACAATTAAAAGATTTTCATCACCAGTTTGGTGCCAAAACAAAAATTTTATCTGTGCTGGCCGGAGTGGGAATCGATACACTCACGTCCCGTTTTAAGACCGACAATATTTCACGTTTAATGCCCAATACTCCATCATCTATTGGAGTGGGGGCCAATCTCCTTTACGCTCCTAAAGACGAAGCCTATCTGCAAAAATTGCTTAGTCCTTTAGGTGAAGTATTCATCATGAAGGATGAAGAGCAACTCGACGGCCTTACTCCTTTTACGGGCAGCGGGCCAGCGCTCATATTCGAGTTTGCCCGGATCTTTGAATCGTCCCTCAGTAAAATAACAACCCATAAAGACTCCAGAAAAATGATTATTCAGACTTTCCTGGGGAGTTCACGATTGATGGAAGAGGCCCTTAATCAGGGTATTTCTCTGACAGAGTTAAGAGAGCAGGTGACATCAAAAAAAGGTGTGACTTATGAAGCCTTACAGACGATGGAAAAACATTCATTATCATCTATAATGGAAGAAGCTTTCAATGCCGCTTACAACCGTACACTGGAACTAAAAGGAGAGTCTAAATGATCACCGAAATTTTAAAGAACAGTGTTCCTAAGAAATTGCAGGATACAATGTTTGTCAGACTTTTTGGTCTCATGAAAGTCCCGCTCATTTTTTGGGTCGCCCCTAGTGTCGTTTCTTTAAATGATCAGGAATGTGTCATTAAGATACCGCTCAATCGCAGAACAAAAAATCATCTTAATTCCATGTATTTCGGGGTTCTTTGTACGGGGGCCGATATTGCTGGCGGTCTAGTTGCAATGAATGAAATTACCGCCTCAAAAAAGAAAATTGCTCTTTCGTTTAAAGATTTTAATGCAGAATTTTTAAAACGTGCAGAAGGAGATGTGCACTTTATCTGCACTCAGATTCCTGAAATCAAAAAATTTGTTAAAGAGGTCATTGAATCAGGTGAGAGAATGAATTTTCCTGTGCATATTAAGGCCACAGTCCCAGGCATAAATCCACACGAAGAAGTGGCACGCTTTATCCTGACTCTATCATTAAAGCTTAAAAATTAGGCCGGATTTTCAGAGTCGATATACTCACATTGCAGGTCAGAAAATTTCTCTTGTAGATGCAGCATAAGAGATTGAATTCCAAATTTTTCAGTAGCGTGGTGTCCGCCGGCAAACATATGAATACCTGCTTCTCTGGATTCATGATAATCATGTTCACTCATTTCACCGGTAATGTAGGCGTCCAGTCCTGATTTTAAAGCTTCACGCCATTCCGAGTTGGCCCCTCCGGTGATGATTCCCACCGTCTTGATTTTATTTTTTTCAAAAGGCGCTGAATAAAGAACAGTATGATTTAGTTTTTCTTCCAGGATCTTCTTTAATTCATCTCCAGAAAGATCACCGATCATACTTCCACGCACTCCAGTGAAGGCCCCTTTATATTGCCCGAATGGACTGAGGTCTGTGAGATTAAGGATCCGGGCCACAGAAGCAGCGTTGCCGAATTCTAAGTGAGAGTCCAATGGGAGATGATAGCCCAGAAGATTAATGTCATTTTTGATGAGCGGAGCAACCCGATGATAAAACGGCCCGGTTATTGTTTTGGCGCCGTGAAATTTCCAGAATAGTCCATGATGAACGATCAGCGCATCTGCTTTTACTTTTACTGCATACTCTGCTGATTCGCGAGTTGCCGAAACAGCAAAGACAACTTTTTTAATATCTGCTTTTCCCTCAATCTGTAGTCCATTGGGACAATAATCATCAAAAAGTTCAGGTTTTAAAAGTTCTTTAAGGTACGCGTCCAGTTCTGCTCGTTTCATTAATCCAATTACCTTATTGCCTTAGGTCGTTTCCGGCCGGTGTTCATCACTAAACTGATCCGTACTTTTTCGTGAGGACGTTTTATCACTTTTATAATCATTGGCCTTTTCCAGGTTGTTCTTTAACTTGGTCACTGTTTCATGTAACTCCTGATGATGAGGAGCAATGGTGAGGGCAAGAGAAAACTCGACTAGTGCCTGTTCATAATTTCTCATCAGTACATAGGCGCGACCAGCGTTGATATAAGGATATTCACGGTTTTGATAATTATGTGCTCGTTTTGCTAATTCAAACCAGCGAAGAGATTCTTCAGCCTGGCCTTCTGAAAGAATGTAATTACCAAAATCATTATAGGCAGGACCATACTGTGGATCATGTTGAATGGCCTTCAGGCAGTAGGATTTAGCCTGTGCTTTTTCGTCCAGCAATGAATAAGTCCATGCAATCAAGGTCAATACTTCGGCGGTGTCCCGATAGTTTCTTGCCTTGTAAAAACAATTTTTAGCCTCTTCATATTTTTTTTGAGCAATATAAAAATGTCCGCGATGGATAAAATGGTCGTATTTTTCTTCGCGCTTCATTTCCAGGAAAATGAGTGGTGAGTCCTGTCCGTCTTTTTCACTGTAATCGCGCAGCTTATCCTCATCGAGGAAAAAGAGAGGAGCTCTTTCTTTATCAGAAAGGCCGCTGATTGAAGGAATGTTTTCCTCTTGTATCAGACCTACTCTGGGATACTGTATTTCGACTCCGGTACTTTCCATAAGGAAATTATGAATCTCATAACAATTGCGGTAAATGAGATTGATGTAACTTACAACCATTGTTTCTTTTTTTTCTGCTTTAAATGGAAGTTTAATAAAACTTTCTATGGCATTGTGAAAAACTTTAATGTTGGTTTTAAACTGTCCCCATTCAAAATCAGGTTGAGTAAACTCAAACTGAGGAAATTCATTGATAAAAAATTTACCCGCATCATTGATAATTTTTTGAATTTGATTTTTTCCACGTGGAGTGAAATGCAGTTTTTCTAATTCAGAAAACGCGAAGACCAGTCTGTCAAGATAGCCAGTAGCGGTATAGAATTCAGCTAATAATAAAGAATTCGTTGTTTCCATAACTATCATCCTTGATTAGGGAAAAGTGCATTAAGAACTTAGGACCGATCCCCATCTTGGTTACCGGTCATAAGATAAATTCTAGTTCATTAAGATTTTCTTTTACAATGCTTTTTTGGAGAGTGGAGGACTATGCCCTATAAAAAATACTCACATTATAGCGTAGAGCAATTGACAGTCCTAAAATTATCTTACTTACGTCCAATTTTTTATTTACTTAGCTCGTACTCTAGTAAACGATTATCCGCTTTAACGCTTCCGTAGCGTTTAGAAATCATATCAAAAATATTGTCACCTTTTTTTCCGACTGATGCAGGCTCTCGGAATGTAAGCGCACCGCCATTTTTCGCACCGTCTTTGTCAAAAAGTTTTCCGAATGGATTGCCATCGTCTTTTGCTTTATCACCACGAGGCTTATTGATACCAAATCCACCCATCATAGAAAGAGATCCTTCACCACCGCCATAAGTCGGGGTTTTACCCTGAACTGCGGCCTGAGTACCGCCTTCTGCTGGTGCATTCGGAAGACCGCCGCCGCCACCACCGCCTCCACCTAAGGAGCCGCCGCCGCCGCCACCGCCACCACCACCGCCAGTTCCACCAATTTTCACTGATGCTCCTGCTGCTTTTTCCATTGAATTATCTTTTTGCGCGGAAGCCATGACGTTACCCATCGGGGTTACTTTTTTATCTGAGCTTGTTTTGTCAGTGCTGTTGGATACAGCATTGCTATTATTGTTATATGGATCTGTGTAGGTTGTTCCCGTTGCTCCTTCACCAAAAGTGATAATATTGTCGCTGATACCGTCAATTTCTCTTTCCATTCCTGAGCCCGCACATTTAGGATCATCAGGATGAGTTTTACAATAGGTGGTTGTCACAACTTCTTCTGATACAACAAAAGGATCAACTGGCTTGAACTCATCAACTTTGGCCAGCGCTTTATCAATATCTCCCGCCCGTTTTCCGAGAAGACTGGCAACAAGCATATTCTGTCCGGCCGAAGCTGCAACCTGAATGAGCTTGGCCTTCATCTTATCCCGCATCGCCTGATTTGGAAGAATATCAAAGGCCATTTGGCCGGTTAAATTACTCTCAATACAAGTTTTATCTGTCAGTTTCTGGCTTAAAAAACTAAGGTCTGAATTGGGGAAACCTTTACAATTCATGGCCACCGTTTCTTTGTCCGGCATATCCTGATATTTAGAGTAAAGCATGGCCAGTTTTGCACCATCTACCGCTGCACGCTGATTATAGAGGTCTTGCTGATTTTCAACTGATTCTTTTGTGGCCTTTAGCGCACCTTTAGCAGCATCTTTTTCCTGAGTAACTTTAGACTGAGCACTAAGTGTTTTCTCCTGCATAACTAGTTGCTGACCTTGATAAGCTACCTGCTGAACAGCTTCGAAGTTCATAAAACTTTCAGCAAAATCAACACAGGCTTCAAAGTCAATAGACTCAACACCGCTGGTGGTACATTTAAATTCACCGATGGGTCTTTTATCGGCCTTATTAATTTCCGTATCACTCCATTTTCTTTTGGCTCGGGCCAGCTGGTAGGCGACAGACTCACAGCGAATAGCATGTGCCATTTTTTTCTGAACGCAACTAATGACATCATCAACTTCTTTTTTAGGTGCTTCACTTGAAGCTGAAGCTTCAGCGGCCTTTTCACATTCACTACTGCAGGAATAAACCAACAGAGCTTCCCATTTATGTTTTTCTTCCTGGGACCGTGAGGTTCCGTTGTAAAAATGGGGAATCTGACGATTGGAAATAGTCTGACAGGATCCTAATGCTCCAGATCCAGGGTAAGGAAGCTTTTCAGCTTCATCAATATTCATTATTTTTTTAAGATGACTAAACTTAGCTTTGTTGGAGCAGTAATTAGATACGGCCGTAGCAACATTGTTATTGGCCCAAACTGGCTGGCTTAGTATTAATGTGAAGAATAATAATGTCTTCATAGTGTCTATCCCAAGGCCATTAGCTCGGCCTGTTTATAGTTATCTCACTCTATTATCGGCGATTTTAGTCAAATTCTTGAGTGAAAAGGTCTGTCCTGCAGAAACCCATATCCAAGCACTTGGAAAGAGGGGAAGAATAGTTTAAATTATGCTCAATCAAACCCTTAGGAATCGCCCAGTAAAAAAGGCAAAGGAGCGAGCGTCGTGAGTAACCCGATTTATGAGTACGAACTAACAATTCTTGAGCAGCATCTAGATACATTTGGACACGTCAACAATGCTAAATACCTGGAGCTTTACGAAGAGGCGCGATGGGATTTCATCACCAAAAATAAACTTGGGCTAAAAGAAATTATGGAAACACAAATAGGCCCTGTTCTTCTGGATTTACAGCTCACTTTTAAGGCCGAATTAAAAAACCGAGAAAAGATCACTATTATATCCCAGGCACGACCAGAAATGCGTAACAAGTTTGTCATGCTGCTGGATCAAAAGATGATTAAAGAAGACGGCAAAATAGCATCGACTCTCACCTTGTCAGTAGGGATGATGGATTTAAAGGCACGTAAACTTATTTCTCCCAGCGACGAGTGGCGAGCGGCCCTGGGCCTGGTAGAGTTTATTGAACCTTAATTAATTTATTCACCAGCAGCAGCTTTTGCTTCTTCCGGAGTTTCAAAAAGTCTTCGCAGGCCGGATTCAGTATAGCGGTTGGAAATAATTTCAAAAATCGATGCACCTGTATCAGTCTGAATATCACTGTTTTTATACTTGTAAGTTTTTTCCGGGAAATCCTGAACTGTACCGTTAGCTGCAGTTGCTGATCCATCCATGAAATCGAATTTCATGCCTTCTTTTTTCTCATCTTTTTTCACTCCCAGACCATCACCACCACTCAAATCTAGTCCCGCTTTTTTAGAAGCTTCTTTAAGAAGTTTCATCTGATCCGGAGAAAAATTTCCGGCGGAGGAAGGGGTACTGGCCGCTAGTAAAGATCCAGAACCGGCCATTGACGCCAGATTTTTTTTAGTGAAAACAGCATTACTGTATTTTTCAAGCTGATCGGCGGACTTCAGCATCGCTGCTTTTTTGGCAGGTAGTTTGGCAAATAATCTGTTGTTCAGGTCATTTTGTTTTGCAATGGCCATTCCCAGTTGCATTGGGTTTAAACGATTCAGGTTGGGATTTCCAGAAGCCGTTTGAGCGAGATTGGTCATTACTTTATCAAAACCGGATGCTTTCACATATCCTGCCCCTAGCGGATTGCCGTTTACATTCAAGGCAATTGTTTTCATACAGGCGTTCTGTCCACTGGAATTGAGCATCTGTTTACATTTACAATTTTCATCGAACTGTCCATTTACCATCAGGCATCCGGCAGGATCAATTTTCCCATCACCAGCATACACACCTGGAGTAGCATCATAGATAGTTTTGTTTTTTGCCCATAGCTGCTGACAAATTTGAGAGTTGGAACGGTTTTTATTTTGCTGTCCATTTTCCAGATAACAATAACAATTCGGCTCTTCCAGTTTTTCTCGTCCATTTGGACAGAAGTTAGCGTATGAATCTTTAAATGAAGCCAGAATACGCTCTATCTTTTTAATGTTTTCCGCACTTTCTTTTTCTTGTTCAGCTGCAGCCGAATAAAGCGTAGCAGAGTTGACTGTCCCAATCCCGGCCAGAATCATAATTCCGGTAGGGGAGCCCATGAAATCGCCAATGCTTTTTGTTAGTTCGGGAGCAACGGCGCCCGCAGCTTTTTGAGCGGCACCACTGGTTACTGCTCCGGCAGCACTGCCTGCGGCAGCTCCACCTAGAACATCACCTGTTGCTCCGGCAAAAGAATTATTTATGAGAAGTGCTGATAAAATGAAAGCAATTATCGTTTTCATTTTTTACCGCCAGTTCCGAAACTGATATCTTTCGTAGGGGCCATACCACTTCCGGAAGAAATTTTACCACCACTATAAGAATAATTACTGGTCACTGCAAATTCCGTTGCCTTTCCTCCACTCCATGATCCTGTGTTGTAATCAAACTTGCTGATTGGTTTACCAACGGCCATTGGAATACCATTTACTCCGGGCTTTGAATTGTAAACGTGACCATTGTGAATGGCATAAGTTTTAGTACCATCAGTCATAGAATTGTGAACAGTACTTCCATTTACGTGAGAGGTGACAGTCATTGGTTTTGGTCCAGAAGTGACATTTCCGGTTGTCACATCAGCCGCGACACCGGCAGGAGCAGGAGAATCGAGAGGCTTCATTTCCGGACTTTCTGGAGAACTAACTGGGAATGTTTCTGCGCCCCCGTCACCAACATCTGTGGCAGTTGCCGTTACAGTGCCTCCATCTGCAGTATTTGTTGCCGCAGGTGCAGGAGCTGAAGTCTGTGCTGTCGCTGGTTGTTGTTCAACGGTAGTAGGTTTCTTTTCGGGTTTGTAGCATTCGGAATTAGAGAAGGTCTCATAAGCGGCAACAGCAGCGGCGGCTCCATAGCCAATCATGAGTAACATTTGTCTCTTCTTTTCCTGAGCAGCAATTTTTTTAACTGTTTCTTGTTCTTCTTTTAAATAGACCAGGGCCTTTACTTGAGCATCATAAGGATTGGTTTTATTATCTATCTGGTATTTATTCTGTAATGCTTTTAATTTTTTCTTTGTCTGGATTTTCATCCATAGGTCTGTTACAAACCCACCCATAGCGGTAATGCCAAAAATGGATTTGGACATACAACTGCTGGCCGAACTTTCTTTGGCAATCATATTAATTGCCCCGACAATAGCATTTGCACCGTTGATTATCGCAGATCTTCCCTGACCACTAGTTACTTTGCTGGCAGCTTCTTCTGCATTGGCCGTCACACCCGTTTTAGTTGTGGCAAGATTCATGTGACAGGCCTTGCGGGCATCAACACTTTCTAATTTATTACAATCCTGAGCATCGTGACGTTCCTGACGGGCCTGTCTTTTTCCCACACAACGATTAAGTTCGTTATTCCATTCCATGGCCGTGTTTTTTGCACACGCATCCATCTGCGACTGAAGAGGATTTGAGTCCTGTGCGAGAGTAAAATTGGACGGTAACACAAAGAGTGTTCCGAAAATTGCCATGATCACCATTATTGCAGTCATGGGTCTATTATAGAGTTGTAACATTTTCACGCTTTAACTTTTCGGAATTTTTGAGTCCGGGCCTTAAAAATTAATATTTAGGCGATCTTAGCCATTCATTTAAACTGCCTGAAAAAGTAGGCATGTGTGGCATTTTCATGCTAAGTTCCTGTCATGAAAAAACAGTTTCTGACATTTTTGGTTCTCTGGTTATTCTTACTTCCAGCTGCTTTTGCCGGACTCAATTTTTCAGAGTTACGTGCAGGCGATGTACTTCTTTTGTCACTGAATTGTTATGAGTGCCGGATGATAGAGTCAGAAACGGAATCGCTCTTTTCACACTCAGGTGTAGTCGTCTCAGATTCATCTGGTGAGCTCAAAGTGGCCCAGTCATTAGGAAAAGTGGCCTTATACTCATTTGAAGAGTTTACAAAAAATAAAACACCCGGAACATTTGTTCATGTATATCGAGCGCATGAACTTTCACGCCTGAGCGGGTTAAAAAAAACGGAGTTTGATCAAAGTTTACTAGATCTTTTTAATGAAAAGTTTAAAGGTGCCCCGTTTGATTCAAAATATATCTGGAACAATTTCAATACCGAAGGTGTTGAACTCCTTTATTGTTCAGAGTTTATTGCGAAACTTCTGGATTCATTTTTAAGACAAAAAACAATTTTGCATCCAATTAGCTATTCTAAACATTACGACTACTGGTACAAATATTTTAAGGGTAATGTACCCGAAGGAGAGCCGGGTAATTCCCCAGCTGCTTTCTCCCGGGACTCTCGCTTTTTCTTCGTCGGTAAATTCTGACTGCTATGCCATCGCCAAGTTTGATTGATTTTCTCCAAAAAGAAGTATTGAAGCGATTACCTCATCGCGAGATATTGCAAGTTCTTGAGCTGGGGGCCGGAGCGGATTCAGTTTTTTCTTCGGGGAAAATAAAGAAAAAAGTTCACGTTACGGCCATTGATAATGATTCTGCAATTGTGTTTTCAAAAAAGGATTCTACAGTTGAATATTACCACGCAGATATAGCTGATCCCGGTCTTTTAAATCGTTTCAATTTAAAATTTGATTTAATCTTTGATGCTCATTGTTTCCACTGTATTACCAGTGCAGAGAAAAGGAGAAATGCCTTTGCAAATGTTGTCAGACTACTGCAACCTGACGGCCTGTTCGCAGCAGAAATGATGGTTCAATCAAAACGGCAACAAGTGGACGTAGAAGCACGTTATGTGCCGGAGAGTTTCGATCTCGAAGAGGAAATTTTAGCGAGTGGGCTGAAGATAATTTTCTTTGTCATTAGCCGTGATTTGGTTTTTGAATTAAATGAAGAACATGGTATTGAATGTGATTTGGTGAGAGTGATCGCCACAAAATAAAAGACCCGCAAAACTTGCGGGCCCTTCACACAACAACAAACACTATCCTTTCGGAGGATTATGGGGTTGGCGCCCCAAAAATTAATTATAGTCCTTTGGATTCGGTCTTTTCTCAGTAATTCGAGCTTTTGTCAATGTACCGACAACGACCTCAGTAACTTCTTCAGGGTAGATGATTTCATCACGAAGCTCGATGTTTTCATCTAACTCTAGTGATTTTACAACGTTAGCACTCTCTTGGGAACTTAAATTCTTGAAAATTTTTCCCGAGCTGATCTTTAAGGCGACAATTTCCCGACCTTTTAAGTTCGGTGCGGCCTGTGCTCCTAAGCTCAAAACAAGTAATGAAAAAATGATGAGTCCCTTCATAAATGACCTCCTGTTGATTCGATCTAATCCTTGATCGTGATTCTCGGTCATGTATAAAGCTAGGATCGTGCCAATTGACTATTTAGGTTAAGTATTCATTTTTGGGTGAATAAGCGACTTAATGCGGTGTCATAGTGAATCGCCATGACCGAATAATTGAAATGAATGGCCAAAGTGACACCTCTCACTTTGGCCCTTGTAAGATTAATCAATCAAAGAAAGGCAGAGATCGTGGCCTTCAATCTTCGCAGCAATTTCATTAGAGGTCATCGATCTTATACGGGCGGAGACCAGATCAAAAAGTTGATTGTCCTGATGATGAAAACGCTCGAGCGTTGTCTTGATTCCGAAAACTTCACAGAAACCAAGCCAAAATTTTTCTTCCACAGCGGCGAGTGCCACATATTTTTTATCTTTGGTCTGATACAAGCTGTAGCAGGGATAAATTCCATTGTGCAAAAATTTGGTCCTGCCTGCTTCACGGTCTTTTTTGGGCCAGAAAATTCCCAGCACTTCTTCGGTCACCTGATCCAGATACGTTTTCATAAAAACTGTTTCTTGTTTTTTAAGAGCTTCGATAAAGCCTGCTAACAAATCAGTGGCCCCTTTGTGTCCGAAGCTGATTCCGGCAATAGGAAGAAAGGGAGGATCAATGATCGCTTCTTTTTTATCAGCAACGTAAAGAGAAAGAAGACCAGTGGCGGCCATGGCATTAAGATCGTGCATTGATTTTTTTTCATGAGCGCTGGCCAGCAGTTCGATCACGACAAAAGGTTTTTTGAGCGTGAGATTTCTATCACTGACTTTTAATTTATCTCGGGTTTTAGGTGGTAATCCCATGATGACAGCGTCAGCGGAGGTCACCAGCTCATAAATTTTATGCTGATCTTCTGTGGAGTTGAAATCAAAACGTTTTACATCTTTACTCTTGTTGAGGTTTTCATACCAGGACGTAAAACTGGAATCAAACTGCGCAAAGAGGCCGGACAAAAATGGATCTTTAAAATCATGATCTTCAATTTTGATAACTCTTGCACCTAATGAAGCGAGAATTTGTCCACAAAGAGGACCCGGTAAGCGATGGGAGAGATCGATGATCGTCATTCCCTTTAAGGGTTTTTCACTCATGCTAGTGTTCCTTCATTTTCGGTCTGGGCCGGAGTGAGTGTTTTGATAAAGGCTTCTAATCCCTTGCCCTGAATTTCACAGGCGGAGAGTGTGCAGATTTCAAATTGCTCTTCAGTGTTGTCATTGAAATCCAGAACAAATCGGGAAAGAAAATAAGGTATGAACTTTAAAAATTCCTCTTTTTGCATCCACTGACGAGGCAGTTTCATCACACGCAGGACCTGATCCGGATAGGTGAGGGCGCGAAGAGCTTCACCCGCGCTGATGGGATTCACTTTTAATACAGACTGAGTTACGTTTTCCTGCAAAGGCTTGATCGTTTCAAGATAGTTATGATCACTAAAAAGAACAGCAGCTCTTCTCATCAGAAAAATATAGGTGGAAACGGCTGATTTAAATGAGCCATCAAAGATGTTGTATTCCTGGTTGGGATAAGCAGCAGCGGCGTTCGCCGATTTTGCTCTTGTCAGCATAATGTTTCCTTCCAGGAATTCTTTAGTAATAAAGGTTAATGAATCTTTAAAATTCTGACGAAAAATATCGTTGGCAGAAATTTCATACAGTCGCATCTGAGCTTCGGCAAAAAAGACGAAATCCTCCAGCATAGGTATAAAAGACTCCTGAGTGGTCGTGTGACGCATTTTCATGCCAGCTGCTTCAACAGTTATAAAGGTATTGAATATTCCTTCGATAACTTTGTTCAGCAATCCTGAAGCCATTCTCCGAATGACATCAACCTGCGTATATTGAATCACATCCACTAAGGCCGAGAGCATTTGGTAATTCCAGCTGGCCACACCTTTATTGTCTGTCACAGGAGGCATACGGTCTTTGCGTTCATTCATGATAGCGCGACGGACTTTGCGGACGAGATCCCAGTTTTCCTGCTGATAGTATTCATCACGAAGCGAAGGATCCAGAGATATGACATTCAGGTTGTGCTCGAAATTTCCTCTTTCTGTTATCTGAAACCATTTTTTAATTTTTTCAGCGTTTTTTGCCAGTGTTTCGTTTTCATCATCGTGCTTGTTGAGTGCGTCTTCGAATTCCGCAATGGAAAAAGTAAAGAAGAGACCTTCAACTCCTTCGCTGTCAGCATCCTGAGCAGAAAAGAAGTGACGTTTTTTATTGTCTTCATCCGAGAGCATTTCGTTGTCGAGATAATCGATTGTATTAATGATGGCATCAAAGACCAGAGGAGATGGATGTACCAGGCTTAACTTAGTCAGCATCCTTAAAAAGCCGGCCTGATCGTAGAGCATTTTCTCAAAGTGCGGAACCATCCACTTTTCATCGGTTGAGTAACGATGAATGCCTCCGCGAGCGTGATCGTGTATTCCACCCATCAGCATTTTTTCCATCGACATGATGATAAATTCACCGTGTTCTTTAGTGACCATGCCCTCAAGCATCTGTTCGATCGCCCATTCATAGTAAGCAAAGGTCGGAAATTTCGGGGCCTGGCCGTAGCCGCCCCATTGTGTATCTCTGAATTGTTTGACGGCTTCCAGGATTCCGTTTGGAGGAGGGAAGTGTCCTTCAAACTGTACTTGTCCATCGGGAATATTGCCTTTTTTTATCGCCTCGGTCACCTGAACAGCGTTGTTTTCAACCTGTGCTTTTTCGTGATCGAAGGCCCTTCTCAGTTCCCGGATCAGATCAGGAAAAGAAGCTCCTCCCTGATTGCGCGGCTCCAGTGGAAAATAGGTTCCGACAAAAAACGGACGCATATCCGGTAGTAAGAAAGCCGAAAGCGGCCATCCGCCCCCGTTTCCAAAAAGCTGGGCCGCTTTTTGATAATAATTGTCGATGTCCGGATGTTCCTCGCGGTCTACCTTAATACAGACAAAATTTGCATTTAAAAAATCCGCCACTTCCTGATTGGAGAATGATTCATGTGCCATAACGTGGCACCAGTGGCACGAAGAGTATCCCACTGATAAAAAGATTGGTTTATTTTCTTTGCGGGCCACTTCGATGGCTTCCTGATTATAAGGCCACCAGTGAATCGGATTATTTCCGTGCTGACGAAGATAGAGGGATTTTTCTTTGCTCAAACGATTTAACTTTAGTTCGGTCATGGATTATAGCCTTGGAGCGAATTTTTATTGTTGATCATTATAGGCCCTCCTTTTCACTAAAGGGAAGAAATTATTGGATTTGACAGCCCAGTGCACCATGAAAAAAGGATAGGCATGACTGTCCTGGTCTAGACGGGAGCGAACCACTGGGGTTAAGCATGTCTCCATGAAAAAATGCTTCGGCCCATTTATAGTTTTTTTATTGATCGCTCTTTGGTCGGTCTCGGGCTTTCTCACGTCATTACGTTTAGAGCAGTTAGTAATGGATGGGACCCTGGCCTATGGTCCTCTTCCGGATCAGGAAGTAAAAAGCTATCATTACCAGGCAATGAAGACGGCCTTTGATCCATCCGTTCCTTTAAAACGTTCAGCAGAACTGACCAAACAGGAATTTGAAGAGCTTATTCTTACATCGATGGATGTTCGCTCCCGTGAAAATTTTAGACCTTATCTAAACTCCGTTTTGAATTTTTCAGTCGATTATCAGATTGATCCTTTCTGGATTATCTCTATCATGATGGTTGAAAGTAATTTTAATACCAAGGCAGTCAGTCCTAAAAATGCCCTTGGACTTATGCAGATTAAACCGGACACGGCGATGTTTCTTTATCAATTGATGAAAAGAGATATTCCCGCGGACAAAGTGGCAGAGAGTATGCACCATCCGGAGAGCAATATTGAATTAGGCGTTTATTACCTCAAAAAGCTTCTCTATAATTTCCGCCTCAACTATAAGCACGCTACTGTGGCCTACAATATGGGGCCGCAAAATTTGCGAAACCGGTTAGTGGAAAATACTTTAGACGTTAGTAACTATTCTTATCTGGTAAAAGTCAAAGACCGTTATTCGGTTATTAGTCAGCAGTTTACTCAGGCAATAAAAAATCGTCCAAGACCTTACGAACTTACCTATGTTGTCCCAAATCAGGGGCTTAAGCTGGAAGACAAGCTGATAACTCTTCTTTCAAAGGATAGTTCAGAGAATCTGATGGCTTCATTCCCCTAATATTTTTTTTAATTCTCTTTATTTCTTACTTACAATTCAAAGCGTCTTTTTTTATCATTCATAGGTGTTAAATTTAAGAATTGATAATTTTTTTCGGACAAACAACCCTATGTCTTTTCCAAATAAAGAGACCGAGTATTCTCAGGTCATTGCTATTGATGGTCCAAGCGGATCAGGTAAATCTACAATTGCTCGCGATCTCGCCCATAATTTAAATGTGCTGTATATCGATACCGGGGCCATGTTCCGTGCCATCGCCTATATTGCAGATGAGAAAAAGATCAAACTTGAAGAAGGGGAAGATCTCAGGAATTTTTTGAATTCACTCAATGTTGAATATGGTGTTTCATCTGATGTCCTGATTAAAATTAACGGAATTGATCTTACTGAAAAAATTCGCGAGCATCATGTTTCCCGTCTGGCTTCGGTTATTTCTCAATTGCCGTCTGTACGAAAATTTCTACTGGAGTTTCAGCGTAATCTGGCCATGAATAAGGTTTGTGTGATGGAAGGCAGAGATATAGGAACTGTGGTTTTTCCTAATTCATTCTGCAAGTTTTTCATTACAGCATCTGTCGATACCCGTGCTGAACGACGCCTGAAACAATTGCAGGAAGGCGGAGATCAGAGTGTATCATTAGAGCAAATTAAAGATGATGTTCGTAAGCGTGATGAAACCGATATGAACCGGGAAGTTGCCCCGCTAAAAAAAGCAGACGATGCAATGATGCTCGATACAACTAAACTTTCTTTGAAAGATATTGTGAATATTCTTTCTAACGAAGTTAAATTTCGTGCAGCCCATCTTGGTTATAAACTATGAAAGTCCTTATTAATCGGTCTGACGCCATTGGGGACTCTATTCTCACTTCTTCTATGGCCAAGATGATTAAGGACAAATTCCCCAACGCGGAGATTACCTTTCTTATTTCTTCAAAATCAGCTGATCTTTTTAAAAATCATCCGTATATCGATCAGGTCCGCATTTATCACCGTAATGCACGCTTTTATCTGAAGATTAGAGAAATTCTCAGAATATTTCGTGAAGTGAAGCCGACACATTATTTCTATGTTGGTGGTGGATACCTGCCTAATTTTGTGGCCTGGTTAAGACTTGTAGATTTTCGGGGCGGGTTAAAGTCTCGTTGGCATACATATTTGTTTCTTAATCAGGGCGTAAGACAAAAACGCTCAATGGTGACGATGCATGAAATGGAATACAACTTAAATCTGCTCGCTCCCATGGGGATTGAATATAATTATCAGGACAAAAAAAAATTCTCACCTGAAATAAACCTCTCTCAGGATGAAGTTGATGAGGCTTTTCGGTCTTTTGAAAAAGAACTGATAAAGGAAGGGATTGAGCCTGGTCACAAAATGATCTTCATTCATCCCGGGATGACCGGTCATACCCTTAATTGGGCTCCCCGAAATTATGGTCGCCTAATTACAAAACTGGAACAAAAGTTTCCAGATAAATTTCTTTATGTCATCTCTTATACACCTAGTGACAATGCCTATCTAATAGGGGTTAAGGAAATTCTCTCCCGCAAAGAAAATGAAAAGCTCGCTAAGCGTGTTTATTTTTTCAACGGGATTAAGCAAGGATTACGCCACTATATGGGCGTATTATCCCGCGCAAGTTTATTTGTCGGTCCTAGCACAGGTACCACGCATATTGCTGCCGTCTTGGGGGTTCCGGTCGTATCTTTGTATTCACCTATAAAGGTTCAGTCCGCTCTAAGATGGGGGCCTATTAGCAGACAACCTGAAAAATTAAAATTACTTGTTCCTGATGTTATATGTGGTGAAGTCAGTAAGTGTGCTGCACGCGAATGCCCATATTATGAATGCATGGGGAAAATTGAAGTCGAAGATGTAGTTAAACAGGCCGTGGCCATTATGGATCTATAACTGGAAAATCTATGAAAAATCTTATCAGCGAAAAACGTTTTACTGAACTTACTAATAAATTTAACTCAATTGATCCAATTGTTGTTGTTGGTGATGTTGGCATTGATAAATACACTTTTGGTGAAGTTAAACGTATTTCACCGGAAGCACCTGTACCCGTTCTGGAAGTTACTAAAGAATGGCTGAAGCTTGGTTTAGCTGCAAACATTTCACATAACCTTCGCACTCTGGGAGTCAAATCTACTCTGTGTGGAGTTGTCGGTGATGATAACAACGCCAATATTTTTGATACACTCTTAGAAGATGAACAGTTAAACACCTGGGGAATCGTTCGGGCTTCAGGACGTCCGACAATATTTAAAGAAAGGGTCACCACCAATACTCAGCAAATTTGTCGTATTGATTATGAAAGTACCGATGAAATTGACGTTGCCACCCAAAACAAACTTCTAAGCCGAATTAATGAGTTCTCTAAAAATCATGCGGCAGTTATTATCGAAGACTACGCAAAGGGGACACTTAACCAGCATGTTATCTCTCAATTGATCAGTACCTTCAAAGCGGAAAAAAAGCTGGTTGCGGTTGATCCAGGACGATCAACCCCACCACTCTACTACAAAGGGGCAACTTTATTAAAGCCAAACCTGACAGAGGCCCGCGCTATGGTTGAAGGCCTGGGTTATAAAGAAAAAAACCTAGCGGCCATGGCCCAAATTCTTGTCGATAAACTTGATCTGGAGATGCTGGTTATCACCTTAGGGGCAGAGGGGATGGGATTACTTGATACAAAACACAATAAAGAGCTGACCATTATTCCGACTGTCGCCAATGAAGTCTTCGATGTCTCCGGAGCCGGCGATACGGCCATTTCTGTTTTAACCTCGGCCCTCTTGGCCGGAGCGACGCTGGAAGAGGCAGCCTGGATTGGAAACTGTGCCTCTGGAGTTGTCGTTGGCAAAAAAGGAACGGCCACAGTGGATCTCGAAGAGCTGCACGCTTTTTATCAGCAGCTGGTTAAAAAGATAAAATAATACTTGACCAAAATGATTCATTGCGTTAGTATAGATCCTGTCCTGAGGTGGTGAGTACCTTCTTGGGATAAACCCGTGGAAAGGGCGACGGTTTTCGAAAGGGGATCGGAGCAAAGCTTGATACCTGGGTGTGGATTCAGCCCCACATATTGGTTTATCAGGTTGCCGAAACGGTAAAGGACGCTTTTCTTCGTATGACGAACGGGTCAGTTTCAGTGAAGGCGTTCACTGCGATTGGGAGAAAAGGGGTCTTTGGGAGGATTTTTTGGGTCCGTAAAGGTGTTTAACCTTCACTAGCTTTCTAAAAAAGACATTCATTTTGATTTGGGCAAGCACCTCGGGAGGACTTGAACAAGAGACGACATCGGGCCTTTGTGATGGCCTGACTTTAAAAGTTGATTAAATTCAAACTTCGTTTATAAAAATTTTTTATTATAGAAGGCCGATCTTGTTTGATCGGCCTTTTTGTTTTTTGGGGTTACGTCCCTTGCCATTTTCACCTCTCCATGAAAACATTTTGCCTTTAATTTCTCATCCTTAAAGGAAAATATTCATGGCACATGATCTAGAAAAAGTAAAAGCGGAGTTTAATGCCAAACTCGCTACTCTCACTAAAGAAGCGGATGTCTTAAATTTAAAAGCAGACTATGTCGGAAAAACCGGTGTTGTTTCTGAAATGCTCAAGTCACTCAAAGATATGAATCCCGAAGAGCGTAAGGCCTTTGGTCCAAAGGCCAATGAGCTCAAAGATTACATTCAGGAACAGGCCACACTCCAGTTGGCAAAAATTGAAGCTCAGGAAATTAACAAAAAACTCGCGGAAGAGCGCATTGATATTTCTCTCACTGAAAATGTCCAGGTGAAAACAGTAAAGGGTGGCGGATATCATCCGCGCACTCTGATTCAGCAGGAAATCGAAGATATTTTCTTATCGATGGGCTTTGATGTTTTAGATGGTCCGCATATCGAGGATGAATTTCACAATTTTGAGGCCCTCAATATTCCGGGCGATCACCCGGCGCGAGACATGCAGGATACATTCTGGTTTCATGATCCACACACCGATGATGTTGGTGTTGATGGCAAAAAACATCTTCTGCGCACTCACACCAGTACCATTCAGGTTCGCGGAATGCTTTCGCGCAAACCTCCTTTTCGTTTCATCGCCCCGGGTGTTGTTTTTCGTTGTGAGAGAACCGATGCTTCTCACGAAATGGTTTTTACACAGCTTGAAGGGATGATGGTCGGAAAAGATATTTCTGTCGCCAATTTAATCCACTTCATGAAAACAATCCTTAAGGAAATTTTTAAACGAGATGTGGAAGTTCGTCTGCGTCCGGGATTTTTCCCTTTTGTTGAGCCAGGTTTCGAACTTGATATCCGCTGCCTGATTTGTGACGGCAAAGGCTGCTCAGTCTGTAAGCAGATTGGATGGGTGGAACTTCTTCCGTGCGGAATGGTTCACCCGAACGTTCTTAAAGCGGGCGGCATTAATCCGGATGAATACAACGGATTTGCATTTGGACTTGGTCTCGATCGTCTCGTTATGATGAGATATGCTATCGATGACATCCGCCATCTGCAAAGTGGTGACCTGCGTTTTAACTCCCAATTTAAATTATTTTAGTTAAGGAAAATTTCATATGCTTATCTCAATTGACTGGATCCGCGATTTTGTTTCTGTTCCAAATCTTCCTGCCAAAGATATTTACACCCGTTTTACTTTAGCGACTGCTGAAGTGGAAGACGTGAAAACTGTAAACGATCACCTCGAAAAAATTGTGGTTGCGGAAATTCTCTCTTTCGAAAAACACCCGGAAGCTGACAAACTAAATCTTGTTACCTTTCGCATTTCTCCTACCGACACGCGAAAGGTTGTCTGTGGAGCAAGTAACGTAAAAGTGGGATTGAAAATTCCTTACGCTTCCGTCGGCGTTCAACTACCAAACGGCCTTTTACTGGAACCCAAAAAAATCCGTGGAGTGCTTTCCGAAGGAATGCTTTGTTCTGAAGAAGAGCTGGGCTTTGCTGAAGAAAGCGAAGGGATTATGGAACTTCCGGCCGATACGCCAATCGGTATCACCATGCTGGAATTGTTTAAGTTAAAAAAAGATACGATCTTTGACATCGATAATAAATCGCTTACCCATCGACCGGATCTTTGGGGTCACTTCGGGATGGCCCGGGAATTCGGAGCGATGTTTGAAGTACCGCTAAAAAACCGTTTCACTGAAGAATGGGCAAAAAATCTCAAGCAAAAATTTACATCAGAGACTTCTCCGGTGATTCCGCGTTTTAACGGCGATTCTGCAGGGCTTGCTTATTATGGTCTCTCACTAGCAGGCGTGAAAGTAGAGGAGTCTCCTGAGTGGCTTAAAGCGCGTTTAAAAGCTTGTGGCCTTCGTTCCATCAACAGCATTGTCGATATTTCCAATTACGTTATGCTGGAACTAGGGATGCCACTGCACATTTTCGATCGTGATTTAATCGCCGGAAATGAAGTCTTCATTTACAAACTAGAAACGGAAACAATATTCAAAACCCTCGATGAAACGGACCGCAAACTAATTGCCGGCGATACCGTCATTGCCGATAAAAACGGACCACTGGTTCTCGCCGGAATCATGGGGGGATTAAATTCTGGTGTCAGTGAAAAAACAACAAACATTTTCATAGAAGTCGCTAACTGGAAAGCAGCAATGGTCCGCCGGACATCTACCCGTTTGGGACTGCGAACTGATTCTTCACAGCGTTTTGAAAAAACACTCGACAGCCAGTTGTGTGAGCGCACACTGCTGCGAACTCTTGAACTCATCCTGGAGTTAAATCCCGGGGCAAAAGTGATCGGTAAAGCAGAATATGCCGGCGCAGATCTGAAAAGTTTTTCTCCTCTAAAAATTAAAACCTCTTTGAAAAAAATTAAAACGGTGCTCGGTTTTAACCTGAGTGAAGAAAAGCTGCGCTCGATTTTAACTGCCTTAGATTTTAAACTAGAAGGGTCCATCGAAGAACTAATGGTTACGGTTCCAAGCTACCGCTCGACCAAAGACATCGAACAGGAAGCAGATTTAATTGAAGAAGTCGGCCGAATCATCGGTTACGATAACATCGCCGCTTCATCTCCTCTGGATATCATTGCTCCGGTTAAACTCACTGAAATGCAAAAAGTTCAGCGCCGGGTCCGTGACTTCATGGTTCTCCAGGGAAAATCATTTGAGGTCATGACTTATCCCCTGGTGGGAGAGTCTCTTTTAAAACGCGTTTCATGGCCGCTGCGAAATAATCTGAAACTTATTAATTCTCTTTCTGTTGATCACAATGTGATGAGAACCAGTCTTGTTCCGTCTCTTCTGGAAGTTGCAGAGACCAATGCAAAATCATTTGAACGTTTCCGCTTTTTTGAATTGGGTCGCGCATACAATGACGATGCAAAAAACTTTGCTCGTGAAGCACTTCACCTTGGTGCCGTTTTCGCCGACAAAGATCACAATCCGTTTATCGAAATGGTAAACACGGTTTCAAATTTGTTATCGAGCTTAAATTTATCTTTTGATCTTGTTGAGCGAAATGAAAAATTTGACAACGCACTTGTGCCTAAAGAGTGGATTGGAAATCATCCCTTTGAGTATCAAAATATTCGAGTAATGGGGAAATTTGCGGGGGCCATTTTCTCTGTTCATCCTCTGGTTCTTCGTCAGTTAAAAATCAAAGGACATATGACAGTGGCCTTGTTTGATTTATCACTTTTTGAAAACTATTCAGCAAAGGATAAAACTAAATATAAGTCGCTTAGTAAATATCCTTCATCGACGTTTGACTGGACAGTGGTAGCGAATCCGGAAACACTAGTTTCCGAGATTTTGACATCCTGCAAAAAAGTAAAGATTAAAGAGCTGAAAGAAGTGCAGATTTTAGATATTTTTGAGAGTGAAACGAAGAAATTTGTAACGATTCGGGCGACACTCGCCGATGAGACGCAGACTTTGACTTCCGAGGTTTTAAAACAAGCAGAAACTGCCTTGATTGAAGCTACTACAAAAGCGGGTTTTAATTTAAAATAATTTTTTTCAAAAAAGAGTAAAAAAGTTATTGACGATCTTTTTTCGGATCAGTATTATCGCCTCTCATCCAGTTGTGACTAAGGCTTTCGAAGCGAGTTTGAAATAGTAAATCGCTCTGGATTATGTTGTTTAAAATTCTAATAGAGATAAAAGATTTGAAGCCGTAAGGCTTCGATTCAAGATGAGAAAGGTCCCAAACAAAAAATACTCGACGTAACTATTCAGTCAC
>CAMLMH010000015.1 GCA_946481315.1 uncultured Bacteriovorax sp. | reverse complement strand
AAGAATTATGATTGCATTCTACAAAAAAGTGAGCCCCACACAAGTGGGGCAGTTTCAGTAATTTGCATTACAGTCCGGACTATCAATCTCACCCCGTGACGAAACATCCATCGTACAGACAAACGGCTGTCCGAAATTGTTAGTCACACCGTCGACTTCCAGATTGAGATCGGTGAAACCATTGTCCGTGATCTCACAAAGATTAAATACGGCCTTTACCTGGCAGCGGTTAATATCCACTTTAAAACTTCTCTCATGGAGTTTGGCAATCGCTTCACAGGCCTTCTTTTTTAATTCAGGTTTTTCAGAGCTGTTGAGGTCCCGACAGACACTCCCGGCCGAAACGGCCTGCACCGACAAAAGCAAGACGACAGGTAACAAAATGTTCTTCATAAAAGGCCTCCGGTATTTAAATCCGCCGGACTATAACTTAAATATGGTTTCTTTGAAGAGGTCAGGTATTTTTTTTAGAGGCCCTTAATTAAAGTGTGTTAAGGTATTTTGTGGTGTCCCTTGTATCGTGGAGGCGACTATCTGTTTTTCAATTGAAATTGATAAAAATATCAGTAAGTTATCAGATTATTTTGGTGCCATGATTGCTCCGCGGGAGCGGGAATTACTCGATACTCTCTTTCGCATGCAACACGAGCGCAATCAGACAGATTTTTGCCTTCAGCTGGGTTTAAAGCCTCATCCCCAAAAAAAGATTCTTCCGTTTAAAGTTCCGGCCGACGATAATCGCCTGTTTTCCAACTATTTTACCAATATCATAGTTCAGGACGGTGACGAGCGAGTGATGAAACCGATGCGCTATCGGGTGCGTCCGCGGGATTCAAGAGAAGAAGTGCCGGCAAAGTATAATGTGTTCAATGCACGGATTGATTCTCTCGAGTCACGGCAGACGTGGATTCCGCTTTTTATGCGCAATCACGGAGTTGTTCCTTTCGTGCGCTTTTTCGAATGGGTTCGTGGGCCCGACGGAAGACCAAAACTCATCGCTTTTAAGGCAGAGGATCGCGAGATTATGTGGGCACCATGTCTTTGGGATGAGTGGGTTTCAAAAGATGGCAGTATTGCCTTTAAGTCTTTTGCGATTATAACCGATGGTCCTCCACCGGAAATTGAACGAATGGGGCATGACCGCTGTCCTATTTTTCTTCTGCAGGATCAGATTGAAAACTGGCTGAGTCCAGAAGGGCACAGTAAAAAGGCCATGTATGAGGTTCTCACGAAAAAAGAGAAGGTTCATTTTCAGCATGACTGGGTTTCTTAAACCATACCTCAATTGCCTTTTTTAATTCTTTCCATTTCTTTAAAACGTAACTTCGTGCAGGCTTTTCGATAGACTCATAAATCAGAGCAGAAAAGGCCAGAGAAACACTCAAAAATAAAACTAGCGAGAAGAATGATAGATCCTCAGGCACTGGATTTTTTTTAATACCTGATTGAGTATGATAATGACCAACGAATGAATCAGATAAAAACCATAGGAAATCTCCCCGAGATATGAAAAATGGGAAGTCTGGTTCTTCCGGCCAGTTGGGCGCAACCCAAAATGAGGATAAGAAAATAGATCAGATAGCAGAAATCAAAAAAGGCGTGTTGAAGATAAAAAGGATGAATCAAAATTCCGGCCAGACCCAAAAAAATTAAGGGAACTGCTATTTTTTTTGGTTTTTTAAGTTTTAATGAGAGTTGAAAGAGCAGCATGCCCAAAAAAAACTCACTCAACACTCTTAATGATGATAAATGAAAAACGAACATAAATTTTTTTCCGTCATTTATCAGCCAGGAACTTGTAAGGAGAAGGGCAAACAAAACGGCCATGGACAGCGCAACTTTCGAAATAGACCGTACCTTCCGGAAATAAAGAATGAGGAAAGGAAAAGAAAAATAAGCAATCATTTCTGATCCTATGGACCAGGTTGGAGTATTCCAGCCATCAGGTGAAAAGAGTCCGGTACCTGTCAGAAGAAAAAATTGGTTTAAAAAATTTTTCGTGGTGTAAACTCCGGCCGAATCATTATAGAGACCAAGAAAAAGCGCACTTGATACCGCAAAGGCCATTATCAGCATGACAAAAAAATGGGCCGGTAAAACCCTCGCTATCCTGGCCATTAAAAAATCTAAAGTCAAAGACCAGGAGAATGAGTTCATTCGGTATTGATAAGAATACGCAAGGATGAATCCGCTCAAAATAAAAAAGAGGTCAACCCCCAACCATCCTTTATAGGCCACGACACTCAAGGTCTTCATCGAATAGAGATTAAAATGATGAAGACCCATGACCGCGTGGTGAAGACCGACCCAAATCGAAGCAATCCCTCTTAAGACTGTCTTGTTCATAAACACTCCTGCCCAAGACCCGATGGAAAAAATAAAAAAAAGTGCCTGACAAATCTATTTATGCGTGCGAAATTTATATGGTTTTTATATAAAGATTTGTTTAACGTTACTTAAAGAAGTGTCTTGTCATATACTAAGAGAGAGAATTTTCATCAGAGGGTCATATGGGGGAAAGCTGCTGTAACAATGTGTGTAGTGTAGAACTAGCTAAAACGAGCGCAAGTTTTAAGCGTGTTTTGTGGATTGCACTGATTCTTAATATCGCTATGTTTTTCGTGGAAATACTCTTCGGAACGCTGGCGCATTCGCTTTCACTTAAGGCCGATGCCATAGACTTTCTAGGCGACAGTGCCAATTATTTCGCAACTCTTTTTGTTATTAATTCGGCCATTGAAACCAGAGCAAAAATTTCACTGTTAAAAGCTGCCTCCATGTTTGGATTCGGGATGTGGGTTCTGGTTGAGGCCATCATTCGCTTTCAGTCCCCGGAACTCCCGCACTCTTTCACCATGAGCTGGGTCGGAAGCCTTGCTTTAGCAGTAAATGCTTCAGTTGCTTACTTGCTGTATAAATTCAGGGGAGGAGACAGCAATATGCAATCAGTGTGGCTGTGTTCTCGTAACGATGCTATCGGCAACATTGCCGTTGTTCTTGCTTCAGCGGGAGTTTATTTTTTGGGTAATAAATGGCCGGATCTTATTGTGGCGCTGTTTATGGCCACACTCGCCGTTCATTCTTCCTGGAAAGTCCTGAAAGTGGCGAGTGCGGAATTAAAACTAAGTTAATTAATTTGACTCACCTTTGATAATGGACTCGATTCTCTCCCGGAAATTATTCGGATGAAGAGGATCAAGTTTAACACCATTGATAAAAAAGGTTGGTGTTCCCTGCACACCTATGGACTGACCGTCTGCTACGTCGATGGCCAAAAGACTTCCGATAGTCGGATCGTTCATATCTTTTCTAAACTGCTCCAGATTTAAACCCAGGTTCGTGGCGTATCCTTCGAAGAGATCCATAGGTACATTCGATCGGTGCGACCATTGCCCTTGAGTTTCAAACAGTATTTTTTGGTATTCCCAGTATTTTCCCTGGCGTCCCGCTGCTTCAGTTGCTTTGGCCGCAGGAGTAGAATTCCCATGGTAGAGAGCATAGCGAACTGTTAGCTCAATATCATTAGGGTATTGTTCCAAAATCTCTTTGACGTAAGGAAAAAATGCGGCACAGGCCTCACACTCCGGATCGTAGAACTCAACGATTTTAACTTTGGCATTGGCCGGACCTGTGCGGTGATTAAAATCGCGCACCAGGTTTTGTTGGGCTGAGCTGGTGTCTGCTTGAGCTTTTTTGTCAGCCGCAGATTTAAAGTAAAGTGCAATAATGGAAATCAAAATGACGGCCACGGAGGCAATGAGAATTTTTGTTTCTTTTTTCATGATTGTTTAGTCCTTGAAGATTGAGCGAAATGAATAATGTGAATAATTCCTAAAATGGTAAATGCGGTGAGTGACATGAGCGGAATAGTGATGAAACCCAGGAGTTCCACCTGCACGGAAGAGCAACTGACTCCAGAAGAACAAGGGACTATGGGTTTATCCAGAATCTTGTAATAAATCAGATTGTGGTAAACAGCAAAGACCCAGCCAAAGATTATCAGAGGAGTCGAATACCAGCTCACACGTGGATCACGTTTTATAAAGGCGACCGCAAATAAAATGGCCAGTGGATACATAAAAATCCGCTGCCACCAGCAAAGCGAACATGGCGGATAATTCATAATATTGCTGAAATATAAACTTCCTGCAGTTGCCACAGAGGCAACCAGCCATGACAGATAAATATGAGTTTGTTTCACGTCCCATTCCTTAGTAAATTTTTAGGGCAAAAAAAGGTTTTCAGGAAAGAAGGATAGGAGGCCGGTCAATGGATTGGAGAAAACCTGAATCGAAGTAGGAGATGGCAAAGCTGCCAGAAAAAACTTTAGTCTCAAAAATGATTTCAGGATGAATAATCTCAGATATGGATGGATCAGAAACTAAGAACTGACAATTTTCACAATGGGATTCACTGGTTTCAGTATTTGAGTGACAAAAAAAGTCACGGCATTCTTCATTAGGAATGACAGAAAGGAAAATATTGAGCAATATAAAAAGTGAAACCAGATATTTCATAGAACTCATTCATTATAGCCATACAACGTGAAAACTTCCAGTCGTATAAAATTATTTGTCAAAAAGGCCCTGCCCGAAGAAGATTTTTGGGATGTCTGCTGTGATCACGGACATGCCGGCATGCTCGCCCTTTCATCCGGAATATTCAGGACTATCCATTTTGTAGATCCTGTTCCCAAAATCATGCAGCGATTGCAGATGGAACTAGAAAAGAAAGGTTATAACGGTGAATCTTATCAATTACATCAACAAAGGGGAGAAGATTTAATTGCTGTGAATGGCACACTGCTTATCGCCGGCATTGGCGGAAAGTTAATGAGTGATATTATTCTCACGTTGTTGCAAAATGAGCAACTGCATGCCCGCAGACTATTATTATCTCCTAACTCAGATGAAAAGAAGTTTGTGTTGATGACCGAACAGAGTTTATTTAACCGGCATTATGAATTTGCCGGAGATGAGCCTCTAGATGCAGGAGGCATTATCAAAAGACTCTTCATCTATAATCGAATCGACAACTCCGCTATCGGCCCTTAACTACTGCAGACAGTTCTTCAGCTGATCGAGAAAGAGATTGACTTTGTTTTGATCTCTGATCAGATAAGTCGCGTGCGTTTTTTCAACACCAATTCTTATGCAGTAGGGAGTGACTGAACTATCTTCCTCCAGCGTCCTGAACATATCTTCATCAGTTGTATCATCACCCAAAGCAATGACTACGTCCGGAGTAAAAGGTGCATTCTTAATCCAATGCTGAACAAACAATCCTTTATTGGCATGAACGGAGCGCACTTCAATGACCTTTTTTCCTTTCATGACCATAGCTGGCTGCGAACGGAGAATTTCTTCCAGTTCAAAGTAGAGTTTGTTGGCCAGAAATTCGGCAAAGTCCGGCGGAGAGTTGCGAAAGTGCCATGCAACCGCATGCCCTTTATCTTCAAAGAAGCTTCCCGGAGTCCGCGAAGTGTACATTCTTAAAACATCGACGACACTTTCTTTCCATTTGGAAGAATCATGGGGAACAAGATTTATCCAGTCTCCGAGCTCCGGCCTGTATTCATAGGCCCCATGACAGGCGCCAATTGCCACGTTCAATCCTTTCTCCAGAAATTGAGACTGCAAATAATCTTTATCTCTGCCGCTTACAACGATAAACTGACAGTTGTTTTTTGCTGAAATTTCTTGGATAAGCTCTTTCGTTTTTTCATGCATTGAAACAGCTGTTGGCAATGGACTTATAGGTGTCAAAGTTCCGTCAAAATCGCAGAAGAAAAGAATGTTTTTATTTTTTAAATCCCGCATCCAGCTGAACTGTCCGTCTTTAGAGAGATGGATCATTTTAGTGGAATGGCCTTCTCGCAGCAGGTCTCTTAGAAAAAAACGGGCCCACTCACTGGCCGTATACCGTTTCAGGAAATCTTTCATGGACTGCATTTCCGCTTTTCGTTGTTGCAGTGGTCTTTGCAGAGCTTCTTTTATTTTATCTGCGGTCTCTTCTACGTTCCAGGGATTGATGGAGAGAGCATAACTCATAGTTGAGTGGGCCCCGGTAAATTCTGAAAGCAGTAAAGTCCCGGGGTTTTCATCTGGCTGAGAAACAACATACTCCAGGCACACAAGATTCATTCCGTCCCGACGGGAACCGATATGCATCACATCGCTTAATTGATAGAGCGCAGAGAGTTCGTAGTCGGAGACAGAATGATAAAGGTAAGTCACTGGCATGTATGTTGGTGAACCAAATTCACCATTAATACTGGAGGCCAGTTGCTCGACCTGTTCTTTTAGTTTTTGATATTCCGGCACATCTGTTCGCGAAGGAATGACAATCTGAACCATCTGCACTTTTTCTCTTTGGTCAGGATAGCGGCGCAGAAATTCATGAAAGGCCTGCAATTTCATTTTCAGTCCTTTGATGTAATCGAGTCGATCGACACCCAGAATCCATTGCATGTCTTTTTTTGTCGCCTGATACTTTAAAACAAACGATTTTGTTTCATCTTTTTCAGTTAGAGACATAAAATGGTCTGTATCGATAGAGATTGGATAGACCCCCCATTTACGTTCGTTCAGATCCAGTTCGCATTCGCCCAGAATTCTCTGCAGACTGCTGCGGAAATGATTCATGTAAGATAAATCGTGAAAGCCTACCAGGTCGCAAAGAGCGAGTGACTTTATAATTTCTTTTCGCTGAGGAAGTTCCCTGAAAATTTCCGAGCTTGGAAAAGGAATATGCAGAAAAAAACCAATTTTTAAATCGGGCCTTTTTTCTTTAATCAATCCAGGTACAAGAAAGAAATGAAAATCATGAACCCATATGATATCATCTTCATGAGCGATGCGGATGATTTCTTCGGCCACGCGGGTATTGATTTCCTGGTAACATTTCCAACCCTGTTCAGTGTGATCAACAAGCGAGCTTTCATAGTGAAACAATGGCCAGATCACATTATTACAAAAACAATTGTAGTAATAATGATAAGATTCTTTGGGGACAACAATAGGATGACATTTGAAGTCACCGAAGGCCGTGATTTTTAATTGCTCAATTTTTTCTGGTTCTACATCATCTGTCATTATTCCCATCCACTCGAACTGATGACCAATAACAGCAGCGTCCAGCCCTTTTATTGCTGAGACAAGTCCACCTGATGAAGGTTTGAATTCATGGGTTTTATCATTGTACGTTAGAGGAAGACGATTACTGACTAAGAGGCAACGAGACATATTACCACCTGTTGTTAAGAAAAAAAGTGATGAATTCCATTTTCATCGAGGGCGATCTTAATTTAAAATGAAGAGGTGAAAAAGGCTCATCGTTACAACATGGGATTGGTCGGAAATTGTAATTACCTCGCTTATGTGCGGGACGATAGTTCATTATGCTGGATGTGCTGGCCGATGATGGATTCCAGTTTTGTTTTTGGATCACTAGTTGATGAAAAAAGAGGCGGAGAATTTAAAATTGTTCCCGACAAACTGGTTTCTTCTAAACAACGTTATCTGGAAAATACTGCTATTTTGGTAACGAGTTTTTATTGTGAGGACGGTGAGTTTGACGTCATTGATTTTGCTCCACGTTTTTATGTTCATCACCGTTATCATAAACCATTACAATTTTTTCGAAAAATAAAACGCATTGCCGGTCATCCCAGGATAAAAGTGATTTGTGAACCAAGAGGGGATTACGGAACTCTCATTCCCGAAGTCCACACCGGAAGCAATCATATTAACTATAATGGCCTGCATATTCCTCTGCGGCTAACCACGAATGCCATCAAAACATACCTGATTGAACAGCGCTCTTTTTTATTGAGTGAGGACCTTTATTTTCTTTTTACCGAGGGAGAACCTTTCACTGCCCCTATACGCGAAACGTATGAGGAATTTTTTTACCGCACTAAGGATTATTGGAGAAGATGGGTAAAAGAAACCTTTATTCCCAATCTTTTTCAGAAAGAATTGATACGTTCTTCAATCACCATTAAGCTTCATCAGTATGAAGACACTGGTGCTATCATCGCTTCCGGTACAACGTCACTGCCGGAGTATCCTGGCAGCGGTCGTAATTGGGATTACCGGTATTGCTGGCTGAGAGATTCTTATTTTTCTCTGGCCGCACTAAATAGTCTCGGGCATTTCGAGGAAGTAGAGCGCTATCTGCATTTTATCCATAATGTGCTGGGAGATCTGGATCATCTTCAGCCCATGTACAGGATTAATGGAGAGCCGGAGATCGTGGAAAAAATTGTAGATCTGGATGGATTCATGGGAAATCGCCCCGTGCGCATTGGAAATGCGGCTTATTATCAAAAACAGTTTGATTCCTATGGACAGGTTATTTTAAGTCTACTTCCACTCTATACTGATGAACGGATTATTCACCTTGAGCAGGTGGTGGATAAAAAACTCATTGTTGATCTTCTACGCAGTATTGAAAGAGTTATGGATCTTCCCGATGCCGGAACTTGGGAGCTGCGGGGGCGACAGGAAAAACATCTTGGCACCTATATTTTTCATTGGGCCGGGGCCAAGGCCGGGTACAAAATCGCTGATTACTATCACGATGAAGACCTCAAACAACTTGCTCAGAAGATTATTGATTTATCTGCCGAGAATATTGAAAAATGTTATGACCCTGTGACCAAATCTTATCTCGCCGATCAGACCCTTTCTCATTTTGATGCTACTGGATTTTTGTTAATTAATATGAATTATCTGGATGCTGCTGATCCGCGGACGCATGCATATTTTGAAAGACTTCGCTCTGAACTCATCAGTCCTGAAGGGATGATTTATCGTTATCGCCGGCATGATGATTTTGGTGATACCCATGCTACCTTTCTTATCTGCAGTTATTGGTATATTGAAGCGTTGATTTGTCTGGGATATCTGGATGAAGCTCAGGCCTGTTTAAAAAACATTATTCAGCATAGTAATCATCTCGGCCTTTTGAGCGAAGATATCAGTTCTGAAGATGGCGGGCAGTGGGGGAATTTTCCTCAGACCTATAGCCATGTAGGACTCATCAATGCTGTCTGCCGTCTGGCGCGGAAACGGGACAAGATGGTTTTTGAGGTCTGATTTCTATTATAAATATTGGTCGGAGAATTGAAGTTTGTTCATGGCATGAATCATGGCACCGTATACACCGGCACTGTCTCCGAGTTCATTGACATAAATTTTAGGAGCGTATTTTTCTCCCAGGAAAATTCCCGAACTTAATTCTGTTTCCAGATCGACAAATAAATCGGGTTGATTGGATAGACCTCCGCCAAAAACAATGTAATGGGGATTAAATAGATTTGTGAGGGTACGAAGGAAATGAAGCATCTTTTCTCTGTAGTCACGGAGAATTTTTTCAGCATTAATATCTTCATTCCTGTATTTTTCAAATATTTCTTTTGAGCTCCAGTCATGGCGATTTTTTTGGAGAGCAGTTCCAGAGAGGTATGTTTCAGCACAGCCAAACTGGGAGCAATAACATTTTCTTCCCTGAGCATCGAGACTGATATGACCGACTTCCAGGCCACCGCCATGGGCCCCACTGAAAATACTTCCGTTTGTCACGAAGCCACCGCCAACACCAGTCCCCAAAGTTATTCCAATGACGACTTGTCTGTGAAACGGAATTCCGGTTTTTTTATAAAAGGTCTTTCCGGCGCCCCCCCAGCTCTCAGCAAGTGTAAATAAATTGGCATCGTTTTCGACAAAAAGAGGAATGGAAAAAGGCAATTTACTCTGTAGTTTATTTTTTAAATCCTCACCTATCAAAAAATAGGTGTTTCCATTAATCATTCTGTTTGTCTGTTGATCAATAGATCCCGGAAGACCCATTCCGATGGCCACAAGGTCAGATTGATTAATTCGGGCATCATGGATGAGGGACTCAATCAGGTCCGAGAGTGAGGAAGTAAATGTTTCACTATCATTGCCTGGAAGTGGAATACGGCTTTTGGCGAGGACTTCAATAGAATGATCCTCAGTGTCGATGATGGCCACGGCCCCTTCAACTTTAGTCCCACCCACGTCGAGTCCCATACAGATTTTTTTTGTCATTGTCAGCATCCTCTCCACAGTCAATGACAACAGATATATGTCTGCTAATCAAGGGAAATCGAGATTGTGCTTTAGGGCAATCGAAAACGCATGAAATTAAAAAAACGTTAAGCAAGAATTAAGTTTAACTTAATACCTTGAGTTATTCATTTTGGATTATCCTGTTCATGGATGCGGTAGCTCCGGAGGTAAGAATGAAAATTCTGATTTGCTTACTGTTTTTTCTTTCAGTTCAATCATCTTACGCTTATGTCTATCGCTTCAAAGCTCTGGAGTATCCCCCTTATTCATACGAAGAAAGAGGACGCGCTTTTGGTATAGTCCCTGAGATTGTAGAACTTCTGTGTAGAAAAATTCAGATAGACTGCAATACCGAAATAGTCCCATTCAGACGTGCACTGACCTCCCTGGAACAAGGAGAAATTCACGGCATGCTTTCATTAGTCAAAAGTTCCGACCGGGATGCATATGCCACTTTTTTTCCCATTCTGAAAAAAATAAATATGGTCTTTATCACCAGTGATAAGGCCCAGACAACTTCCCAGATAAGTGATCTCAAAGACTGGACGGTGGGGACCATCGGGGAGTCCAATACATATTATATTTTAACGACGGCCTTAAAAGAGGAAAAGATAAAAATCAATATAGTGGGCGATCAAGACGCTGTCACTCTTATCAATAAACTTCAAAACGGGCGTTATGGCGATAGAGGAGGAATCATTCTTAATGAAGATGTTTTTAATTTTCATGTCAAAAGATTCTCTATCAATGGCTACAGAAAACAATTCGTTTTAAAGAGCGATGAACTGGGAATTTATTTTTCCCGGCATAATGTAGATGCAGAACTTTTAAGCCGATTTAACATGGCCTTTGAACAACTCAAGCAATCCGGACAGCTGAAAACTATTCTGGATAAACATATTACAAAGCTCTAAGGTAAAGTCTGCAGAAACTTTTTTACTTTTTTTTGGGATTTAATTTTTTCAGTGGCCCTTTTTATAATCTCTGCCGCCTTTTTATTGGCAAAATGATTATTAATGGCCAGATGAATAGATTTTTCAGCAATGATTCTTGGATTGGCCTGAACGAGGCTTTCAAAATCACGTGCCTCTTTTTTCAGGTAGTATTTAAGATTGTAAAGATCGATAAAAGCACCATCAATTCTGCCCATCGCCACTTTGCGGATATTTGTTAAATCATCCTGAGCAATCTCTGTTTTAATAACACCTTTAGCAACGAGAGCATTAAATTCGGTCGTATTGCCATAATTTTGGACAACACCAATAGTTTTTCCTTTCAGGTCATTAAGTTTTGTCCACTTTAGTGGATGGTTTACGTTTTCGACAAACACCACGGGAGAAGTAAATATCACGCTGGAGGCAGAAAATCCGTCCAGGACTTCTTCTCTCCATGCTGGATAATAGCCCAGTAGAGCGGGGTCTGCGGCCGTTTTTACAGCACGAGTCCAGGGATAATAAAGCACATTCAGATCAATACCTTCTTTACTGAGAGCTTCCCGAAGAACTGTGATTGCTATTCCACCATCCGCTAAATCCCGGCCGGAAAAAGGCTGCCAGTCAAGTGAGGTAATTGTCCATTTTTCGCGAGCAAAAACATCTGCAGAAGTTGTTACGAGTGCAATCGATAAGGCCGTCAATAAACCCACGAGAATGGTTTTCCTGTTCATAGAAATCATATTGTGATTAAGACAGACGCAAAAAGCAAGAAAACAAAAAACCCCGGCCAAAGAGCTTATCTTCTTGCCAGGGTTCTTAACATTGATTCATTCGGCGTTCATTGATTTTTTCTAAAAATGACAAATTCTTGCCACCCTTATCCCCCAAAAAATCGACGAATGAAAACGTTGTCTTCTTTCATTAACAATATCTCAGTAGTCCCTATGCCTAGTGGGATACATCAAATGAAAGAGCTACCTAATTTGTTTATTGTTATTCGATCCACCACGGGCAATTCCAACCAGGAAAGTGAGAACTGCAAGAGCGATGAATACCATGAGCAGGATTTTTCCTAGTTCAATTGAAATCCCCGCAATGCCATAGGCCCCAAAAAGCATTGCCACTAGACCCAGAACAAAAAATGTAATCGCTGCGCGTAACATAAGCATCTCCTTGACTGTTACAATGTAGCTAAAATCCGTTTGCTACCTTTTACTCCAGAAAAAGCACAACTTATGCCAAGTAATATCTACACATTTTTCGTTGGTTAACTATAATTTACAACCTTGCTTGACAGGACTTGGGGATTTCTGCCACTATCGATTTTGCATAAATGCGACAGAAAAACCCCAAAATTGACAAACGAGTAAATTAACCCCATGAAAGTAAAAAATTCCCCTTCACTGGTTATTATTGACGACGATCCGGAATTACTCGAACTGCTTACGACATTCTTCAACCAGCGCGGCTACAACGTCAGCCCTTTTGAAGATGCCCGTATGGCCTTGACTGCGATTGAAACTAAACAACTGGTCGCAGATGTCGTCATCGTCGATTTAAAACTCCCTGTTATGTCCGGGATGGAATTTATTAAACGGATCAGATCGAGTGATCAGGTTCTGCCTATTATTTTGATGACTGCAGAAGGTTCAGTGGAGACGGCCGTAGAGGCCATCGAATCCGGTGCCTATGACTTCGTTTTAAAGCCACTGCATTTCCCCCAATTACTCATTTCCGTCCAGCGCGCCCTCTTTCTTAACCAGGTGCAGGTGGAAAACTCCAACCTGAAGTCTCTTTTTAAAGAAGAAGACGTGATGGGCCTAAAAGGTGTCATCGGACGTTCTCCGGGATTTAAAAAAGCAATGGAGCTTGCCAAAAGGGTAGCTTCCTCTCAGGCAAACATTATTATCAGTGGAGAGTCGGGAGCGGGTAAGGAAGTTGTTGCAAAGGCAGTTCACGAACTGGGTGAACGTAAGAATGGACCTTTCATAGCGATTAACTGTACTGCGATTCCGGAAAACTTACTTGAATCAGAATTATTCGGTTATGCCAAAGGTGCTTTTACCGGAGCTGTGGGAAGCAAGATCGGTCTTTTTGAAGAGGCCAACAAAGGGACACTGTTTTTGGATGAAATTGGTGACCTGGCCCTCCCTCTACAAGCGAAGCTGTTGAGGGTCCTACAAGAAAGGAAAGTAAAACGTATTGGTGAAAACCAGCCACGCGATATCACGGCAAGAATTATCTGTGCTACCCACAAGGATTTAAAGAAAGAAGTTGAGGCCGGACGCTTTCGCGAAGACTTATACTTTCGCTTAAACGTTATTCCGATTCATATGCCGCCCCTGAGAGAACGTAAGGAAGATATCATTCCTCTGTCGGAATACTTCCTGAAAAAATTCTCAGTTATCAATAATGCTCATATTAAGGGTTTTACTAAGGCTTCATTGCAAAGGCTGGAAGCTCTTCCATGGAAAGGTAACGTCCGTGAACTGGAAAACGCCATTGAGAGAGCTGTCGTTCTTTCAGTAGGTGATTATATTCAAGTAGAGGATTTACCGGCACTAGAAGAAGCAACAGAGACTAAAGGAAGTGAAACACTATCGGCTTCCGGTGATGCTCTCTTTACCATCAACAGCCTGATGACACTGGAAGATGTATCAAAGAAGTACATCGAGTTTATTTTTCAACGAAACAATTTTGCTAAAGAACAGACCGCTAAAGAATTAGGTATTGACCGCAAAACTTTGTATCGCAAATTAAAAGAAATCGAATCTGTCTCGATAATGCAATAGTGAAAGGGCCTTAAAAGGGCCCTTTTTTTTGGCTCCTGTTGTGGCATTCATTATGCTCCATATTCAATAAAGCAGAAGGCAATTCTCTTATACAGGAGGAGAGTACTATGAATAATCAAGATCTGAATCGACCCGATGTTTTCCATAACCGGGTTTATAATGACGACATAATTAAAGGAAGATGGTTGGAGATTAAAGGTGGAGTCCGTAAGCTTTGGGGCAACCTCACGGATGATGAGCTCGAAGAAACCAAAGGGCAAATAACCTCCATAGCAGGTTTGATCGAACGCAAATACGGTGAAGCAAGAGCTAGCATTGACCAAAAACTCGATGGTGTTTTCCATCAGTTTTATGATGAAGAGGCCACCAGGGAAGCGGCCGGTGAAGACAGTGAAGATAATGAATCTTACGACAGTGATATGGCAACAGAAGACCCGGTGGATGCCGCCAATCGAAATGCTCGAGAACGACAGTTATAAGATTTGATTGGTTGTAAAAATTTTAGGAATTTTCTTAAAGTTTTCTCAAATTTCTAATGAGATTAAATTAAAATATTTTACTGTTTGAAAATGTAAGAAGTTATTGTAGGATCCGCGCATATGGAAATCTTAACAACACAACGTCTCCAGTATCTAAATCGCAGGAAAACTGAAATCGAAGAGTTGAAGCAAAGTTTAGCTCGTGAGGATTTCGATGTAGCTGTGAATATCGGTCACCGTTTAAAAGGCAATGGTGAAACTTTTGGTTTTCCCGCCATCGGTCAGTTAGGAATTGCGATGGAACAGGCCGGAAAAACAAAAGACAAGGCCAAGCTAGAAGCAACCATAAATGAGTTAAGTCAAAACGTTGAAGAAAATTTAAAACAGATAAAATAAAAAAGGGCGATCATAGAATCGCCCTTTTTTTTGATAACTTATTTTTGTGAGATGATACGCGAGTCATTTTTTTTTAATGACTACTCATCAGTTGATTCCGTTTCTCTCGAAGAGTCATGTTTATTTTCAACATCGCGCTCAAGGTTAGCGATAGCTAAAAGGAGAGAAGCGGTAATAATACTATTTGTTTTCATGGTGCTCCTAAAGTGTTTTCTTTTCCCGAATGAAATGTCTCGTGCCCGTTAAAGCAATGCTCATACCAAAATCTAAATTCCTGAAAATGTGAAAAGCGTCCTGTTCTTTGACCTGATTTCTCAGTCAAATTGTCTCATGCACACAATCTTGTGTGGTGGTTTTCCCCGTTGCAGCTTTATAAAAACACTCTGCTTGGCCTCACCCTTGCTATAAATCTTTAAAGCTTAGGGGCATCGTAAGACGGGAAAGAGACATGTTGCAGATCTTAAAAAATTGGGTGCATCTGCCCACAGAGCGAGAGAAACAACACCTTGATCCTAAGGTGTTTAAGAAGATTCTCATTCAGACCACAGTTTTACCTGTCCTTCTCATGATTCTTTTATCCATCGCTTTTGTTCAGCAGATTTCTTTTTTACTGGAAGAAAATGACAAGGTTCGATTATCCGATCAGATGATTAATTTTTCAACACTGGCACTTAAGAGTGCTGTTGATGGAGAGACTGGGTTTCGCGGTTTCATCATCACCGGTAAAGAGGAATTTCTTAATCCCTGGTACCAGTCTAAACGTCAATTCAGACCCCTCATGGAGAAACTCAAAACATTTAACCGGGATAATCGCGGGCAAGTTGAAATACTGGAACATATTATTCTCCAGCATGAAAAATGGAATGATTCCGCACATGAGGCCATTCTCAACAAAAGAAACGGAAAAGTTGATCAGCCGATAGAAGTCTATGAATCACGAAAAAAAATAATGGATGACATCCGACAATCCTTTGAACAGTTTGTTCAGACTGAAGAAGCTTATCGAAACGAGCGCTGGATAGACTCCCGTCAGTCGGCCCGACTCATTATGATCAGTACAGTGTTGCTGGGAATTTTACTGGGATTGCTTCTGGCCTACGTAGTAAATAATCAACTCAGAAATCTCTCAGATAATTATCGCAAGGCCTTCGATTCAATTGCTGAGGCCACCGATCGGATAGAGGCCACAGTTGAAGTCAGGACACGTGAACTGCAAACAGTGAATAAGGAACTAGAAGCTTTCAGTTATTCTATTTCTCACGATCTTAAGGCCCCGCTCAGAGGAATCGACGGTTTTAGCCAGATCCTGCAGGATGAATACAGCGATAAGCTCGATGCAGAGGCCGTCCGTTACCTGCAATTTATTCGTCAGGGTGTAGAGAAGATGACTGTTCTCATTGATGACTTGATAAAATTATCCCGACTTACCCGTAGTGAGTTTAAAAAAGAAGAAGTCGATATAGCCATTCTTGCAGATGAACTGATCAAAGAGCTTACTGTTCCCAATCCGGAACGGGTTGTTCAATTTAAAAATTTTGACTCAGAAATTGTCCTGGCCGATCCAGTTCTCTTCCGGCTGGCCTTACAGAATCTGATTAAAAACGCCTGGAAATTCAGTTCAGGGCGTGAAGTGACAATTATAGAATGCGGAAAAACGGAAAAAGACGGGCAGAAGGCCTTTTTTATCCGGGATAATGGGGTTGGATTCGACATGCGTTTTTACGATAAACTTTTTCAGCCTTTCCAGCGACTTCATCCAAAAGAGAAATTTGAAGGACTTGGAATGGGCCTTGCCACCACGGCCCGGATTATTCGCCGTCATGGCGGTGTCATCTGGGCAGAATCAGTAGTTGGAGAAGGCTCCACTTTTTATTTCACATTAGACACAAAATAGGTTATTCGATGGCGAATAGGTCTGAGTCAAAAACGACGTAACCTTTTTGGGTATAATGAAACTTTTAAATCTTGAAGAATCAGAAGCGGACCATCAACTTATTCTGCATCACTTGAAAAAAAGTGGAATCCGCGACGTCATTTCCCGACGAGTATCGACCGAGGAAGAGCTGCATGAGGCCCTGCTTGAGGACAAATGGAATGTCGTTATTTCAGAATACAATCTAAGCACTATTGATCCCATCACAGCTTTGCGAAAAGTAAGACAGCATTCACTTAACCTGCCTTTTGTCATGGTGTCCGGTCTGGTCGGTGAAGAAAGTGTCGTGGAGATGATGAAAGCAGGTGTTTCTGATTTTGTTATCAAATCGCGGCTGGAAAGACTGGGACCGGTAATCAAGCGCTCACTCCGGGAAGTCGCAGTCCATGAACAGGAAGCTCGCTCCCGAACAATAGCTAAAAGAGCAATGGCCGCCAAAGAAGAAATGCTTGCGATCGTTTATCACGATATTAAAAACCCCTTATCGGCCATTCAACTAGACGCTCAGCTACTTGAACTCTTATCCCAGCGTGATCCGGGACCAGATGTCATGCGAGAACTGCGCACTCATGCCCAAAGAGTTCTCAGAACTGCCGACAGACTGAAGGTTTTGGTCGCAGATTTGCTGGAACATAATAATCCTTTTAATGAAAGTTCTGTTGAAACTTTTACGATTCGAAAAAGTTTCTACAATCCCTTACATATCATTCACGAATCCCTTGATTCATTTAAGCCACTTATCCAGGAAAAGAACCTTTTAATTAAGAAAATCATTCTGCAAAAAAAAATGAATGCCTTACTTGATAAAGAACGTATTCATCAGGTCCTCTCCAATATCTTCAGTAACGCACTAAAGTTTACTCCGCCAAACGGTGAGATTTGTGTCGAGCTGACAGAAGATGATAATGGAGACACATATTTTTCTGTTTCTGACAATGGACCGGGGATAGATCCGGAAGACTTGCCACATATTTTTGAAAAATACTGGACTGGTGGTTCGGGTAATGGCCTTGGCCTCTATATCTGTAAATCGATTGTCGAGGCCCATGGCGGTCAGTTGAATGTTGTCAGTGAAAAAAATAAAGGTGCAACTTTTTCATTTAGAATTCCTTTCGGTGGCGAAGAAAGTATGACCGATCAGGGCGTAACACTGAAAATGGCACCAGCTCTGAAACGAAATGAAATTGTTAAAACAATTTATCTGATTGATGATGATCATGATCTTCGGGAAGTGATGAGCTGGGCACTGGAAAAAGAAGGCTATCGTGTTCTGGCCTATGATAATCCATTGAGTGCGCTCAGCGCTTTGGATAATACGTTTTTTCATCCAGATCTTATTGTTCTGGACTTTCATATGGACCAGATGAAAGGCTCAGAGTTTTTAGTAAAATTAAATAATGGCAACTATGAATGTGCCGGAAAATGTCCGGTCGTTATGATTTCTGCTGCACCTGAAGAGGCGCGCAGACTGACCGGTGAAAAATATTTAAGTGATATTGTCAGTAAGCCTGTGGATCTGAATCAATTGTTAAAAACGGTTAAGCGTTATCTTTGATCCTGCGTTTGTGTCTGATCTTCAGCTTGCTGAACCACGGGGGGTTTTGGGCCTGGACCTGGTTTGCTGGGAGACTCTGGTGAACAGCCTGTAAACAATCCTAAAATTGCAGTAATTAAAAAACTTTTATTCAGCAGCTGCATCTTCTCCTCCTGTCTCGCCGATACGGTTTTCTATTCCACGTTTGACCTTATCTTTTTTCTCTTCAGGATCATTTTCATCCGCAAATCCATGTTTAAGTGCCTTGGAAACTGCCTTTCCTGTATTGACGTTAAATTTACCGTCATAAGTGAAATCTACCTGAGTAGCTACGCTGCGCCCCTTGGTTTCATCTCTTAGTATTAAATTTCCAACCGCCGCTAAGATCTCAATCCCAAAATGTTTAATTCCGGTGAAATCTTCACCTTCGTTCTTTACTATATCCAGGTTATTCATAAATGGTTTAACGTAACCTTTTACTTTGCCCCCTGTTGACTTAGCTTCAGCATAAAGATCCATTGTTCCTTCTGTGAAAGTCAGGGGAAGTTTGTCTTTTAATATTGGATTGAACTTGGGTAGATCAATACCTTTTGCTTGCGCATCCAGATTCCATTCCACTGGTTTTTTGAGCAAATTCAAATCTCCATCAATTTTCATTGAACTTGTTTCCAGAACTTTTGCCGTAATAAAAAAACGGGACTTCGGATTTTCCTGATCCGGTGTCAGGTTAAAGGCATCCGCGTTTATGTCTGCGATTCGCATTTTTCCTTTTCCGTCTATATCTTTGTATTCGTCCAGTGTCACATCTGTGTTTCGAACTTCCAGTTTATGCACTTTCATCGGAAATAGTGTTTCCTTGGCGTCTTTTTGTTTTTCTTTAGACGTTGTGAGTTTTTTTATATTTTTTATGAAAACAAAATCACCATCTTTTATGACGATTTCAGAAACAATTCTGCCTTTAAAAATTTCTTTCCATGCAATTGAAACATCGACTTCCTTAATATTGAGGAACTCTTTTTTTGATTTATCTTTTAATTTACCGGTTATTCCCTGAAACTGATAAGCTCCACGCAAAATTCCTAAATCAAAGTCTTCAAGCTGAAGTGAGTAATTTGGATTAAAATTGGCCAGATATTCATTAGTTTTCTTTAATAAATACTGGGGGAGAACTGCGCGGCCCAATAAGAAAAGGCCAATCAGGGATAGAAGCACCATATATTTCTTTTTTATATTGTATTTCCCCACCTTCATCATCGGCTCCAAAAAAGACGGTCACCGTAGAGAGAGTGACCGTCCGGGTTGACTCATCTTTCTAATGGGTCAGATTATCTACGTATTGGTGAACTTTATTTAAGAACTGGCCGGAGACCCGTGGAGATTTTCCACTCCACATCTCAACTTCTTCCTGAAGATCAGGATAGTCTTCTAAATCCTTGGCCGTAAAACCTCTTAATTTCATGAACTCACGTCCCATGTCATTGAGAATTTCTTTACTAAGCGCTTTTTTAATTTTGGGAATCATTTCACGCTCTTCTTCTTTTAGATGATGTTCAACCAACTCGCATAGAACTTTTAATTCCGCCTGCATTTCTTCATCAATAGATCGTTTACCTTCCATTCGTGTCGTTAAGGCCTTAACTTTTGCATCAACTATGCTGTGTTCTATTTCTGCTTCCAGGATGTTGGAGCGAACTTTTGAAAAATCAACTAAGGCAGCATAGACGGATTTTTTTTCCGCGTCAGAATGTTTTTTTAACGTGTCCAGAAAACTTTTTGCGAACTTGATTCGCTCCTTCATATCTTCTTCTTCGTCTTTAATAACTTCGATGCATTTTTTTATCCAGTGATGATCCATAATCAGAAGATCAGCAATGTTATAACGATCGCCCGGGCGCTTTACTGCTGATCTGTCAGCATTATTTGATGTCATGTTAACCTCCGTTCATTACCGGCCTTATATATAGTGTAATTGAGCAAGCTTGAGGCCAATGAAGGAGGATAGTAAGAGATGAATATAATTTAAAAAAAGAAGTTCTGTTGTGAGGTAAAAAGACCCCAAAAATTAAAGCTCCACCGCATTGGGTGGAGCTTCAATAAACTGTAATTAAAAAAATGAAACTACAGCTTCCTTGTGCTCCTAGAATGATCGCCGAATAAATAATAGGCAGCATTGTCTGCTGAAGAAAAAGTTGCAGAGGATTGGACTCCTCCTAGTGTGGTATCCGTCACCTTTTTCAGGTTAGGATCTTGATTAGAACTGAATTCATCCGGTGCTTCACGATAGGAACGGTCTGATATATTTTGGTCATTTGTACTGATAAAATTTTGAGGTTCTTTTGAATTGGTTTGTCCTCCGGGATTAATATCACTTTCTTCTGTATTAGTGTCTAGACCCTGATAACCCCAGGTCGAATCCGTTCCCGGGTTTTCCCCCGCAGTCTCCGTGCTTTTGCCTGACTGACTTCCGACCTGCATGCCATTTCCTTTTTTCCATCCATCGACCATATCCGGAGAACGGTATGGCTGACCTACAGAGCCTGTATTTTTATCATGGGATTGATTTCTTGAGGCATGCTGGTATTCCTCACAAATGTTCTGATAGTCATATTCAAATCTTTCGCTATGACCATAATGGTCTTCAACCAGTCTTTTGAGCTGATCACTTCTACCTTTTGTTTGTTCAACATCTGCGGGGTTTAATTTGTCCCATCTTTTTAGAATATGAGCTTTTATCGTCTTCCAGTTAGTTCTGATTTCTTTATCGCTTACCATAAAAGATCATCCTATATTTATGACTAATGCGTTTGATGTTTAATTTATTGAGGGTTAATTATACTCACATCATGAGTAGTGCATCGGTGATGCCAAAAGACCTGCAAAAAAAATTTAATGACTTAATACCTATAGATGAGAGCATTAATGGGCGAATTACCTCGATAACCGTAGCGTTTTGTCTGTAAGTGGAATGTTTTTTTACTTCTAATCAGGAATTGTCGCCAATTTTTTAGGCATGGGAATTGCTGACTTATTCCTTCGGTTGAGAACATCTTGGTTGAAGGAGGGGAAGAATCATGCCTGTTAAAAAAACACTGACAAAAAAGAACGCGCGACAAAAAAAACTATTACATACTGTGGCCATGCCAAAGCATGAAGATGGTCATATTGATGATCATTCAATAGAGTCCCGTGAGGATGCTCTTAAGAAACAAATGAAAATTATCCAGAAGGACTACATGAAGCTTATGCTTAATGCCAAGAAAGGATATGATCTATTAAAAGGCTGGATTGAGACTCAGGCCATGATGAAGAAAGATCTTATTAAATCTCGTCTGATAAAAATTTAGTTTCATTCTTTTTTCAAAAAAGGTCTAAAATAAAAATGCAACCTTAAAGGTTGCATTTTATTATTATTAATGGCGAATATTTTCCCTTGAATCACTATAAGATGTTTTTCGGTTACCATAATAAGCTTCTTCCGGTGTAACCGAACTCGCCTGCTGGGTCATTGTTTGGGCCTCTTTGGCCCTTTTAAATTCTCTTTCTTTTATAAAATCATTAATAAGTAAAACCAGTGCATCACTGACCCCTTGATGACCGTGGATCTGGGCCCTGTTATTTGCATCAATTCTTTCTCTTTCTTCCTGACGATCAGCTTCTCTTCCTTCTCTCGAAGGAGAAAACAGGATCCAGCCCATAAGAAGACTGATGGCCATAAGCCCAAATCCTCCTAACAGCATGGCCGAAATACCGATTCCCGCATTCTGATCGTATTGTGCTGCCATGGTAATGACAGATATAACAGCACCACCGACAAACATTGAGCTGAGGACTGAAGTCAAAGTGATGGCAAGCAAAACCTTCTTTGCATTGTCGACCACCAGTTGTTTGATATCAATTCCTGGATCAGAATTGTGCGCTGTCATTCTGGTTAGCGGACGCAGAAAATATCCCAGAATTAAAAATAACCATTTCATATCAGTCCCCCCCAAAAAAGACGAGGGGCCCTCCACTGCAACAGAGTGAAAAGGACCCGCTCTATAACATAATTATTTTAACTTCTGCGGCTAAAAAGTGCGCCCAGAATAAATCCGATACCTGCGGCACCTAAAAGAGTATAACCCGGATATGTTCTGATAAAATCTGTACTGCGCTCCATTGCCACCGAGCCCATCTGCCGAACTTTATCCATGTACTCCGATGAAGCGTCCATCATATCTTCGTCCATAAATGAGTTCATATTTGAGCGTACGTTAGAATTGAGTGATGGATTTACCGATCCGTTTAATGGTGTTGCCATTTTTCTCTCCTTGGTATTAAAGTCGCGATCATCGCGAAAATAGTTTGCATGCTTATTTTTAAATTTTAAAAATTCTTCATTGGCCCGCTCTCTGGTAAAACCATAGGCCCTTTGAACTTTGCCGATGATTTCATCCACATTGCCGTCAAGATAGTTGATGTCGTCATCCGTTAGTTTTGACCACGTTTGCTTCAAATCACCTTTTAATTCCTTCATTGATCCTTTGACTATTTGCATGTTCATTTTTTCCTCCGTAAAAAAATACTGAAAAGCTATTTTTGACAATTCATGAAATCCAAGAACTATGCCGGCCGGAAATATTTCTCTTAATCATTAAATCAATAATTTGTTCCTGAACGAAAAGCATTAATACTTTTTTATGCCGGGGTACTTTGGAACAAAGACTAAAAGCGCATACAAGTTCTGTCTTAGAACGGTGTTCAGTTGAAAGACAGCAATCGCGTGGATTCATTACAAAATTTTGCTGGCATGCTTTCTGCAATTTTTTAAATGAATCATGAATACGAGGAAGGTCTCGCGTTGTCACGGAAGGTAAAAAAAGGAGTCCATCATGATGAAGTCACTGCAGGGTAAATTTTTATTAATCTTCATGTTTGCTCTCATTCTAAACCTTTTTCGGATCAATATGGCCCAATCAACTGAGACAGACAGTTTTAATCTGATGTCTTTAGATACGCTTATTGATCACGCGATTACATTAAAGGAGTAAGCCATGAAAAAGTTCTTAATTACGAGCGCTGTTTTAGGATGCATCAGTAGTCCTGCCTTTGCCATTGATAAAGGTGGAGTATTCATTGAACCCATGATTACGTATGAAGTAGGAGATGGTGATGTCAGCTTGCCTTCTCCAGTCACGAATCAAGAAATTGACCTGGAAGGATTTGGGGCGGGTCTTAGACTTGGCTTTCACATAATGGAATCTGTTTTCCTGGGAGCGGATGCCCGTTATTCAATTCCAAAATTTGAAGGAACATCCCTTAATCAGGACGCAGATACCAAGGCCTGGAATTATGGGCCAGTGCTGGGATTTCAGATGCCAACCACTTTAGGAATCAGAGTTTGGGGCGGATATATTTATGATGCCACTCTGGATCCGGACAGTTCCCAAAACATTGATCAAAAATTTAAAGACGGTGATGGCTGGAGAGTTGGGGCCGGTATTAAGGTTGGCCCGACAAGCCTGAATGCTGAATACCAGGATTTGACGTATGATACAACTGAGATCGAGAGTGCAGGTATTTTTACACCAGGAACAAACTTAACAAATGTTGACCTGGACAACAAACAGTGGATTTTTAGCGTCAGTTTCCCGATGTCTATTTAAATTTAATAAAATTTCCAGCTTAACGGCCTTGCCTTCGGGCAAGGTCTTTGAGTTTCATTTTGTCACCGCTTTAAAAATAAGTCTGTCATTTGTTAACGACTTTCTTACATAATCTGAAAATTTCATAAATCTTGTCTTAACTAATTTGCCGAAAGTTAAAGCTTTGGTTATCACTTTTTCACAAATACCTTTCCAGGAGAAAATAATGAAAGTCTTCAGGTGTGTTCTTCCTTTTGTTTTCATCTGTGCGCTTCAGGCAAGTGACAATATCAACCTGGGAAGTTTTGAAGACCAGGCCTTTTTGAAGACCGAAAGGGCCATTTATCGTGATGTTGTTAGTTATGAACCTTATGAAACAACTTGTTCACGAGAAGTTTCAGACGCAACAGAAACACGGTGCCGGACTGTTATGGAAAATCATTGTCGAAAAATACCGGGCGTAGGAGATGACTGTACCAGAGAGCCAGTGGAAATTTGCGAAGAGGTGAGCACAACCCGAACAGAAACTTATGATTGCATCCAGCACCGAAAAGTCGTCAATCAAGTCAACGATCATACAATTTACGCAAATGTAGAAGTGATTAAAACATTACGTGGAAAAAATTTCGATTTGTCCCGTTGTACATGGTTCATATACCTTACGGAAGGAAGTGAAAACTTTAAAGCATTCTGTAAAACTGCAATTATAAAAAGTAAAGTCGTAGAGAGAACTGAGCGGACACTTCCCGGAGGACACAAGGAAAGAAATATTAAAATTGATATTGATTTTGCAGATATCAAAGGACTTGAGGGGATGAGTAGTGGTCTCTCTGCTCTGGTTTACAATAAAGGAGCCCTCTCCTTTAAATCTGCCGATCTTAAAGCTTCTGAGAATGTCGTTGTAGATTTAAAAATTATCCGCAATCGTTTCTTGTTAAAGGATAAGATTCTCTTTAATAGATCTCTAAAAACTGCTGAACTTAATATGACTTCAGAAAGCGGGGAATTTGTAACATCTATTGATATCAATAAATTACTTCCAGCATTTAACCCAACCAAAAAACACACTTTAAGCATTACTCTAAAAACGCTTAAAAAGGTGGATACAACGGGTGCCATTAACTCACCTCAACTTTCCAATGAGTTAACTCAGTCTATTGTCGTCAATTAATAAATTTAGTTTGCCCGGTGAAAATGTAATATTTTCACTGGACGGGCTTTAATCTGCACAGTTACTGAATTTTTGCTTATAAGTCCCTAACATCATTTTTTTGACAAGGGATAAGATGAAGCTAAAAATCCAGACCTGTTTATTGATTCTTAGTTCTTTCGTTTTTATAGACGGCACATCGGCCGGTGAAGCTTTTCCTAAAAATCCTGAATTAACAGTGACACCGGGAAAACTTTGTAATAAGCCTTCGAAGTATCGTTACTCAGAAAACATTCCGTATTGTGAAAGAGATGTAACCTGGCAAACGAAAGAATACGTTATCAATAATTATGACCGTAGTTTTGGTTACCGGGTCTCACAGATGAAAAGGGAAGAGTTCAAAATTGATCACCTCATTCCTTTATGTGTGGGCGGGGCCAATGATACGACAAACTTGTGGCCTCAGCATAAAAGTGTATATGCGGTCACTGATCCGCTAGAGCCGGTACTCTGTGCAAAAATGTATGAGGGGAAATTAAAACAATCGGATGCTGTACTGCTGGTAATTGAAGCGAAAACTCACCTGGAGCGTGTTCCAGAAATCATAAATTATGTAAACGGATTATAAGAAAAAGGAGTGGAAAACCACTCCTTTTTTATTGTTTATAATTTCTTAAAAATTCGTTAAGCGCTTTAGATCCTTCTATCACCATCTGTGTTTCACAACTAAAAGCGATTCGAATAGACTGCTTACTTGATGGAGTTTCTCCAAAACAGCTTCCGGGAGCATTTCCCAGACCGGCCAGGGCCAGGTCTTCAGAAAGTCGTTCCACATCTATACCGTCTTTCACCCGGCACCACAAATAGAAGGCCGCTTTAGGTTTGTATGGAGTCAGAATATCCTGTCCCATTAAAGCTTCCAGCAGGCAATTGCGGCGTTTTAGGTATTCATCATTCATGCTTTCATACCAGGACTCAGGAGTCTTGGTAATGGCCTCCAAAGCTCCCCATTGTGAGATGCTGTTGATTCCGTTGACCGTACAGCGAAGAAGTTTTGCCGCTCTTTCATTAAACAGCGTATTTTTACAGGCAAAATACCCCAAGCGCAGACCGCTCATGGCATAGGATTTAGAAAAAGAGTAAACGGATACAACTTTATCGTAATCCGGAATCAGTGAAGCAATAGAAACATGACCGCCTCCATCGAAGAGAACATGTTCATAGGCTTCGTCAGATACGATCCATAAATTACGCTCACGTGCCAGTTCTGCGATTTTTTTTAACTCTCGAGTCGGAATAATTGCACCTGTCGGATTTTGAGGTGAATTAAGGAAAATAACCCTTGTCTTGGGCGTGATTTTCGCTTCAATATCACAAGCGCGGTAAACATAATCATGTTCTGGTTTTAATTCAACCCCGATTGTTTTTCCACCGGCCAGACGGGCATTTTCAACGGCCTCTGTCCACATCGGATCCGGAACAATGACCTCATCATCTCCATCCGGATCAAGAATACATTGATAAGTTACATAAAGCGCATGCATGGCCCCGTTGGTGATAGAAATGTGGCGGGCCTCAACTGGAATGCGGTTATAATCTTCCAGTTTTTTTACCAGAGCTTCACGAAGCTCAGGAATTCCATTGTTGGGAATGTAGTGAGTTTTGTTTTCACTGATGGCCCTGGCAATTCCGTCCTTGACAACAGGATGGATGTCAAAGCTGGGATCACCGGATTCGAAACGAAAAATTTTTTGTCCGCCTCTTTGAGCATTGATAAGTTTTTCGCGGATAACGACAATCTTACCCAACGAAATGTTGTCCAGACGATTCATGGAGATCTCCTGATAGAAAAAGTTGCAGCTATTCTAGTACATCGAGAACTTGCATCGTTTTTTTAAGAAAGAGTCGAAAGCGATATCGGTAATGTATTTCTTGTTAAAGAAGACATTTCCGCCTTTACTCATGTCGGTATACCATAGTTCCTTGATGGGAACTGAACAATTTTTGAATCCTTTCTTTTTAATGATGGCATATTTCCCAGCGCTCGAAGCGGCCAGCCCTACCGGCCAGTCTGCAAGTGCACTCGTTTCAACGACCACTCCTGAGCCCACATATTGAACATCCGGAGTAACGGCAGCTCCACTGCCATCAACCTTTAGTGGCCCCTCTTTTAAAGCTCCGCTAAGAATTTCTTTTGTCTTGCCGTGAAAAACAACTTCTTCACGAGTTGGTAGTGTCACAATGACCTCATCTTTATCCGCGCTGGATTCAAACCGAACCGCTGGGAGAACCTCACGGGGGAAGAAATTCATTAATTTAAGATGTCCATGGCTTTCAACCTCACTAGGAGAGTCCCAGATTAAAAGTCCAAGATCTGAGCGTGCCAGATCTTCAAACATAAATTCAAATTCCCTGCCAACTGCAAAGCCTCCCATTGGCACCGAAGGATTTCCACCATAGTTTGTGAACTTAAAGCTTTTCATCAGTTCGTTGTTATCCTCATCACGATTCATGCAATAATCCCAGCGAAGATGATCTCTGGTTCTGCAAACAGTTCCCATAAGTGGTTCTTCATTTGAATCTTTTAACGGGGCCTGAACAACTGTTTCATCATGATCAATAATAACTCTGGCATTGATCGCCATTGAGACCAGCAGGGAAGTAATAAGAATCGTGATTTTTTTAGTGTTCATACATTGCTCCGTTTGTTGGTGAAGACGGGAGAAGCGTCTTTCTTTAAAACACTTTTCACTCTGGAAAGACAAATAATTTCGCTCAGAAATTTTTACTGCCTGCGCTTAAGCATTTGGCGACAGAGCAAAACCCTCAACTAAATTTATCATGTCACAGAAGCCCATCTCATAATCATAAAAGCAAATTTGATCTTAATACATGGTCAATTTATTCCCGAGAAAAACACTTTTTAACTTTGTGCTTAAATAATTTTCAAACTGAGCTAAAATATTAAAACAATTAATAAGTTTAACCGTTAAGGTAACAAACATCTTAAAGCGTTAACAAACAGTGACATTAGAGACAAGGAGTCTAAGAAATGGAATTAGTCGAAATTTTTAAGCAAGGTGGCTTTATCATGTACCCGCTTTTGATTTTTTCAATTGTCGTGTGGACTGTCGCCATTCAGAAAATCTGGTTCCTGGTTGGATTTAGAAAACAAGCAAAATATTTTTATGATGAAGGAATCAGAATCATTCATTCAAAACGTTTCAATGAGATGGAATGGTTGTACAAAAATTGTCCGGAAATTATTGCTAAACCTCACTCGGCTATTTTTGAAGAAGCAACTTCTTCAGAAGAGTGGGATGCCAGAATGCAACGACGTCTGCAGGAAACAACCATGGGGCTAAAAAAGAATGTCTGGGTACTTGGTACAATCGGATCTTCAGCACCATTTGTTGGTCTCTTCGGTACAGTCTGGGGGATTATGGGATCATTTAAAGCAATCGGTGCTGCAGGAAAATCCGGTTTCGCCGTAGTTGCTGCGTCTATCTCTGAAGCTCTTATTGCCACAGCAGCAGGTATCCTTGTAGCCGTTATCGCCGTTATGTTTTACAACTACATTCTGGTAAAAATTGGTGAAGCACTTGCTGAATTTAAAAATGGTCTGGGAGACATGGCCGAGCAATTCAACGCTGCTAAAAAGTAAGTTGTAAGAAGACTTTTTAAAACAGGAGTGCCTTATGGCAATGGGAAGTTCTAATCAAAATTCAGGCGACGAAGAAAACATCGTCGCTGAAATCAACATGACACCGTTGATTGATATCATGCTCGTTCTTCTGATTATTTTCATGGTAACTTCAACTGCCGCTCTGGAATCCGGACTGGACATTGAGTTACCAAAAACTCAGATAACCAACGAGAAAAAACAAGACGAGATCCTGATCATCACGCTGGACAAAAGTGGTAAGGTCGCCCTTCAGGGGAAGTATGTTGCTGAAGGCGAACTTGCCCAGCGAATGAGTGAAAAACTGGCAGAATTAAAGACAGAGTCAGTGATTCTTGAGGGCGATACTCAGGCCTTCTTGGGAAAAGCGGTAGAAATTATGGATATCGCCAAGAGTGCCGGCGCTAAGAATTTTTCCATTGCAGCCGAAGAGGATGCAAATAAAGGCGCAAAATAGCTTTGAAGGGTAAAACCTTAAGGACGATATGAGATGAGTGCAGTAAAAAAACCATTGTACACTCCCGGCGGAGAAGAGACCAAGCTTGAGGCAGAAACACGCAAGTTTAATAAACGAGCGCTGATTGGCAGTGTAATCATTCATTTGTTTTTCTTTCTGCTCAAAGTTCCTCAATTGCAAATGGAACATAAATTAAAAGATGATCCCAAACTCATTCCTATTAAAATGGAACTCGTCACTCCACCGGTAAAAAACAATATCGTTAAACAAACGGTGAAGGCCGCTGAAAGTGAAAAAGTTGCCCCGCCAGTTGCTGAGAAAAAAGTCGACAATGGAACAGACAGAGTGGTGAAAAATTCTGACCGTCTGGGAGACAAAAACCAGAAGAAGGTTCAGGACGTTCAAAAAGGTGATCCCGCTTCAAAAAAACGCGAAGCCTATAAACCAGGAACTGACGTCCGCAAAGCTCCAAAAACAACCATTGGTTCAGGCTCTGCTCCAAGTAAGGTAAAGTCAGTAGACGGAAATACAGGTGGATCAGGAGACACTTATCAAGGTCTCGACATGACTAACGTGACAGATTCTATCAGAAAAAGCGGACAAGGCATTAAACGTCTTGCTGCTAAAGGGGCCAAAGACGATGGCGGCGCCGGATATGGAACGGGCGGCGGAATTGGCAACGGAGTAGGTGGCGGAGGTGGTGATGGTTTCATTACCGGTTCACCAAACGGAACTGCCAACATTGCCAAAGTGGCAACCAACATCGGAAGCTTAACCGGCTCAGCAAAAGGGAAAATCGATTCTTCCCGCGGCTTTGATGGACTCGCAACCAAAGGATCTGTGACTGTGGCCGGAGTTCCGGTAGAAAAAATCGCAGTTTCAACAATTGACCCGGATGCTATCAGAAGAATTCTTCGCGACCATATTCCACAATTCAGAAGTTGTTATCAAAAAGATTTAGATACCTCTCGCTCTGCAGATGGACTGCAGGGAAGAATGAATTTTAAATTTAAAATTGTAGGAAACGGATCGGTGAGTGGTTCAGAAGTAAGTTCGGAAGAAATTACATCTGATAAGGTTCGTGATTGTGTAAAAAACGTTCTCGATGGGATTCGTTTTCCTTCGCCGGGTGGTGGAAGAACTGTTGAAGTATACCAGCCGATGAACTTCTATCCTAAGCGCATATAAACTGCCCTACTATTGTGGTGATAAATTTAAAAGACATGGATGAACTCCATGTCTTTTTTTATTTAAGATAGTACTGATTATGAAAATGGATGTAGATGTCGAGGTGC
>CAMLMH010000014.1 GCA_946481315.1 uncultured Bacteriovorax sp. | reverse complement strand
CCACCGTCTTTTCTTACTCTCCAGAAGTGAACTGCAATCAGAACACCTACGACTAGCGGAATGAACACGCAGTGAAGAATATAAAAACGAAGTAGAGCTGGCTCACCAACGAAACGTCCACCGAGAAGCTGGAAACGAACGTCGTTTTTGTCTGAAACCATGACGAAGTCACCGATGCGGGCAAGCATTGCACCTGGACCACCGTGCCCCATGAATGGAGTCGCTTTCGCCATGTTCGAACCTACTGTGATCGCCCAAATAGCCAGCTGATCCCATGGAAGAAGGTACCCAGTAAACGAAAGAAGAAGCGTTAAAACCAGAAGGATTACACCAATCCCCCAGTTGAATTCACGAGGTGGTTTGTATGAACCAGTCATGAAGACGCGGAACATGTGAATCCACACTGTGATTACCATCGCGTGCGCTCCCCAACGGTGAATTTCGCGCATGATTCCTAGAGGAACGTGCTCACGGAGAGCGATGATGTCGTTGAAAGCGTATTCAGCTGTTGGTCTGTAATAGAACATCAAGAGTAGACCTGTAACTGTTAGTGCAAGGAAGATGAAAAATGTAAGTCCCCCCATACACCAGGTGTATCCAAGCTGAACACCGGACTTCTTAAGTTTAATTGGGTGAAGGTGAAGAAACACGTTTCCAGCAATAACAGCTGCTCTATTACGAGCGTTGTCAGGTGGACCATGTCTGAAAATTGATTTCCAAACTTGCGTGTCACGAACTTTTTTAGCTATTCCATTTCCTGCCATTTTAAAAACCTTGTTTCGAAATATATTTTTTTAAATTATTAACAAACTACTGACTTATTACACAGGTAAATAAGCGTCCGGGTTGTCCCACTCGCCTTTTTCCTGGCGGAAAACTTTAGTCTTATCAACTTTAATTTTTCCATCTGGTTGAAGAGAAATTTTATAACGCTCAAGTGGACGTGGAGCTGGCCCCTCGAAGTTAACCCCACTCATGTAGTAACCTGAGCCGTGACAAGGACATTTAAATTTTAATTCAGCCGGAAGCCACGTAGGAATACAACCTAAGTGGGTACAGATGTTTGAAAGAGCAACAAGACGACCTTCCATTTTTACCATCCAGACCCCATAAGCATTCTTGAAACGCTCATCAACTCCTTGCTGGAAATCACTTGGCAATCCTGCCAGGAACTCCATTTCCGGATCGAAATTAACGTTAGGGTATGTATATCTGAAAGCTAAACTCACTAGTCCTGCACAGGCAGCGGTGAACATTACCCAACCTACTGTGATGTAACTAAAGAATTCACGACGATTCAAACTTTGTCTGGTTTCACTCATGACGAAATCCTCATTATAGACGAGAAATAAGCCGGCACCATCTTTACACTTTTTGTAAAAGTGTTGGTCCAGCTAAAGTTATTAAAAAATTCAGTACTTAGATTATGCGAAGGATCGTCTATTTTTTCAATAGATTTAACACTTCTTTCGCTTTTGTTGCGACTGAAGTGTGTGCGTCCTTCTCTGCTACCTCTAAAATAGTATTATTTAAAACAGTCCAGTTGTGTTTTTCCAAAGTGGTTAACACGCTCAACTTTAAATCCGTAATCTGCTGGGCATCTAACGCCGGTGGCTGAATTCTTGCTTCTTTTGGAGGATAAGCCAGCAACAAAATTTCATTTAGAAGCGTTACTGCCTCTTCGTCCTTGTAAGCAATCAGCGCCGTAGCAGCTGCATATTTCACTACTAAGCTTTGATCGCGAAGCAGCATTTTAATTTCGGCATGCGCTTCAGGAACTTGATGAGTAGCCAGAGCCAGCAAAGCAGCCTGACGCAAAACAGGAACGTCCGATTTAAGCAGAGCAATAAGCTTTGCCCAATCAAAACTAAATCCCTTAGGCATGTTGGCCAGAGAGACGATGGCATGAAATTTTACATCTGTGTCTTGATCGTCCAGGGCCATGGCAAGAATCGGAAGGGCCAACTCAGTTTTCAAAGCTCCGATGGCGGCGATAATAAATCCTCTCGTTCGAGGATCTACAGAATTTTTATAAGCGTCTGTGAGATTTTCGATCAGCCAGGGATAATCTTCGCGAGGAATCTGAGCACTGTTTATTTGTTTAGAGAGTTCATAGGCAGCTACCCATTTATTTCCGAATGTTTTTGATTGGATTTCTGTCACTAGATCTTTGTAGGATCTCTCAGCAGAAAGCATTTTGGTGACACCAAAAATAATTAAAGCACCGACCAGCACAATTGCAATCGGAACAATCAGGCTTCCCACGAAAGGATTTTCCAGAATTTTCTTTTGTGGTCCTCTCGGATCTTGAGTTTCGTTAGACATGTTTAACACCCAAGGCGCTTCACACCTTATGTTTTTTTTTCTTTTTGTTTCTTAGGGACGACGATAATGATAAATAGCAAATCTACATTATCATGACAATGAATTTGAACCCGTTTTGGTTTATTTAAGAGAGTAAAATATGGCCTATTTACTTCGCACCTTAATCCTCTTGATGATCGGTAGTATTCTGCTGACAGCCATGCTTGCGTTAAACTGGATTGAACTAAATTATAGTCACATTCAACTGGCGATCCCGGCCTTTATCTACACTATTTTCGCTCAGGCTTTCGTGATGTTTTATTTTATTGGTGTTTCTCGCTTAACTAATAACGTCTACAGCATAGTGACCTCTGGAACTAATCTGAATGAACTATTTGATAATCCTCCGACAGACCTTGCTCCCTACGTTGAAAAGACAAAAAAATTTGTTGAAGAAAGTGACCGTTCTAAACGTCAGACTATTCCCTGGACAATCCTGATGCTGGTTTTGGGGATGATTGCATTTTTGCTTGGCGGAGCGCATGACACAGGGCTTGTTCAGCGGACAACTCATTCTGGCGTTGTGTTAGGATTCATCGTTGCGATGTTAATCGGTTTTGTCCGTCAATGGTATTATTTGGGAAAGTCACATCTGCTGTTGCGTAAACTTAAAACGCTTTATGGTATGCCGGACGCTCAGATGTAACAAAATTCTCAGATCGACTTCACCATAATAAACACCCGCGTCTTCCCCGGAACATTTTTTACGTTAGACGTATTACTTTCAAAAAGTTTTCCCTGATTAAGTTTCATTGTCTCAGTCATGAAATCTTTAAAATCATTTCTGGGAATATAAACATTGTAATAAACACCACCAGGTACATCCATACCTGGTCGAGAACCACCGACAGGCTCACCTTTGTATTTTTTAACCAACTCATTAATCTGGTCGCGTGTAGCGTATGTATTAGTCGAAGTCATCATCAGACGATAGATCTTTGTTGTTCCGCCTTTTGTCTCCCGATATCCGTTGGGATTTTCAGCATCACCTTCATACTGGGATTGCGCCCGGTCAGCCTTGGACAGATCGCGAGGAATATTTTCAAACGATGTCAGAGTCACTTCCGTTTCCTCTTCATACTTTTCCGGATCGAAAAATTCGTTCACCTGATCACTTTTAGAAATATCTTTAATGTCATCAAAATTAAGTTTGAATTCTTTAGCCGGTTTTTTTTCAACACCTTTAAAAACTAAGCTTTTATTAAGCCAGTTAAACTGAGGCTCATAAATAGAAACTTTATTGGCAAGATATCGCTCGTACCAAATGTTTCCCTGCCGAACTCCATAGACAGTGAGAGTGAAAAGCAACAACAGAATGGATACATCCTGAACCAGACGAATTTGTTTTAAAAAACCGGAACGATCTTTAATTTTATGAAGATCAAAAGAAGCACTGGAAAAATCCGATTTCATTTTTTTGAGAAAGATATTCCACTCATCAAAGAGCGTCACTTCCATCGAAGGCATGATTTCATCTTCTCTTGATCCACTGACAGGTGGTGAAATCTTGATATCCTGGCTAATTTTTTGGAAAGTGTTATGAATATTGGGACTGAGTATATTCCCAACCTGAAAAACTTCACTAAAGTACTGATCCAGATGTGGGTATTCATCCAGTAAAAAATTACGAAGAATCGTGGCCACTACTGATGGACTGAGATTTGACTGATCGGCAATCTGGGCTATGCTGAGATTTTTGTGAATGAAAATATAACTAAGAAATTTATCCCGTAACCACAAGAACCATGAAGAAAGTGAACCGATTTTTACCTGGGAATAGGCGTAGTCAAATCGTTCGCTAATTTCCGCAAGTGAAAGTCCGTCTTTCCAGAAAGTATCCCAGAACGATTCAAATTCTTTCTTAAATCGCCCTTGCCAGGTAAGTCCATCAAGATTGAGATTCAACCAATTTCTGAAATGAGTAAAATCTTTATGGTGAAAAATAACTTCATTCATCAGTGTAGTTGTCCATTAACAGCGCTTTAAAAGAACTGCTATTCCCTGCCCCCCACCAATACAGGCAGAAGCGATCCCGTAAGTCTTATTGTAATGCTTTAACTGTCTGGCGAGTGTGTGACTGATTCTTACTCCGGAAGCTGCAAGAGGATGTCCTAGAGCTACAGCGCCTCCCCAGATGTTAATTTTCTCATGAGCTATTTCCGTGTCTTTCATGCATGAAAGTGTCTGCCCCGCGAAGGCTTCATTGATTTCAAAAAGATCAATTTGCTCCATGGTCATGTTGTTTTTTTTCAAAAGCATTTTAATGGCAGGACTCGGCCCAATACCCATGATTTTCGGATCAACCCCAATCACGGCTCCATCAATAATTTCTGCCAGAGGTACTAAGCCTTCCTGCAGTACAAAAGCTTCACTGGCCACAATAACAGCTGCTGCTCCATCGACAATTCCGGATGCAGAAGCGGCAGTCACAACACCGTCTGCTTTAAATGTAGGTTTCAGTGATTTCATTTCTTCCAGTGAAGCATCTTCGCGCATATGTTCATCACGAGAGCATTCACCTCTCTTTAAAGGTATTGGTGTAATCTCACCCTGAAGCAATCCTTCCTGATAGGCTTTAGCTGCCCGGGCGTGAGAATGATAAGCAAATGTATCGGATTGTTCTTTTGTCACAGAAAATTTCTCAGCTAGATTTTCCGCCGTAATACCCATCGGTATCTGCGCATACTGATCAGTAAGAGCATCCAGAAGCATATCCACCGTTTTTAATGAACCGTATTTAGTCCCGAAACGGGATCCATAAACGAGATGTGGAACCATCGACATATTTTCAGTACCAGCTGCAAGTACACACTGGGCTTCGCCGGTCTTAATTAAACGAGCGGCATTTAAGATAACCTCGATACCTGAGCCACAAAGTCTATTGATAACTACACCTGGAGTTTCTTGCCTACACCCAAGCTTCAAGGCCAGGTGTCTTCCGCCATACATAGTATCTGTGGATGAGGGAACGACACTGCCTAAAAAGACCTGATCAATCTTTTGGGCATCCAGTTTAATTTCGGAAATCAGTGCTTTAGAAGCATGTACCGCAAGATCTACGGGAGTTATATCCTTTAGTGAACCACCAAATTTTCCAAATGGTGTTCGCTTACCAGCTACAAGAAATACTTTTTGTGCTTGGGACATATTTGCCTCCTACTTAATTGAAATGAAGTCATCGTATCATATATTAAGGTTAGCCTGGAATCTTGGCAAAGGTTTAAAAAAAGGAAAGTTATGTCCAACATCAACGATCTCAAAGCTCAGAAATATATTGAAGCCGAGACAAAAAGATTTGCATCTGAGATTAAACAACTGCGCACAGAGAACGAGCGCAATTACACTCAAGAAGCAAAACAAAAAGATACTGAACTAAAAAGAATGCGTGATGATTATGAGACACGCCTAAGTAGTCTGAAAAATGATCAGGAAAGAAAATTAATAGAGATCAGACAACGTCAGAATAAAACGCTTGCAGAAGAGTCTGCCAGACTAAAGCAGGAAATCGAAAATTTAAAAAAGTCTCATCAGGATCAGGTTTCTGAAATCAAAGTAAGTCAGCAAAATGAACTGGAAGAGATAAATGCATCTCACCAAAAGACACTGGAAAATTCCCGTGCCAAATTCATGAAAGAGAAAGCAAAACTGGAAGCATAATCAAAAACAGATCATCGGCTAACGAGGAAAAATAATGGAAAACAACAACTCTGCAAGTGGAATTTTTATCAACGGAAAAGCTCAGATTATTGAAATGCTACAACATATGCCAAGAGAAGAGCGCGCTCGTCTTCTTAAAAATTTAAAAATCAGAAATCCACAACTCGCAGAAGAATTAACAGAACAATGTTTTACTTTTAATGATCTGGACAACCTCTCTGACCATGAACTTTCTATGATTTTCCAATATGTAACTGCCCCAATTCTGGGAATGGCCTTGAAAAATGTTGAAAGAAATTTCCAGAGACGTTTACTTTCACTTGCAACGCGAGACTATGCAGAAGAAGCTTTCAGAGTATTAAAGACAGCGTACTCAACTGAAAAACGTGATATCAAAAGAGCACAAAATAAAATTATCGAAGTGCTGGTTTCACTGAAAAAAAGAAGACAAGTTAATTTTTAATCATTCTTATTGTTTAGGAGGGCCTGAAGGCATTTCTTCTCGTCCTCTTTTGACAATACGACGTCCGGATTAACCTCACCGCTCATTAACTGATGCTCATCAATCATATCCTGAGTGTGTTTTAATCTTTCACATAGTGTCTCGAATATTTCAGGCATCCACGCAGGTCCATTCCGAATAATGGTCTGTATATCTTTTTGATCAACCAAAACCAGCTCTACATCTGTCTTTGCTATGGCTGCAAACTCAGTCGGTTTACCGGTCAAAACGCTGACTTCATTCAGAATTTCCTGCTCCTTGCAAAGATGGATAACGTTTAACTTCTGACCTTTTAATTTCAGCAGGCGAACTTGTCCTTTTTTCACCAAATAAAGATATCTCGATGCCTGGCCTTGTCCAAAAATAACAGTGCCTGCTTTATACAGTACCGGAGCGTCCGTACTAGTTGCAGATAAATTGCTCATCAACTCCTCCTGAAATGACGGTGCCGTATCTTAGCCCTCGGGTCGATATCTTAAGTTTATCAACTTTTAACTTTTCTGCAATCATAGCAGCGACCATAGAACCTGAGCCGACCATAGGGGCACGTTTACCGAGAAATGGAAACAAAAGAAGCAAGTTCTCAACATTGGTTTTAACCAAATCTGAACTAAAATTTTTAAATGAAGAGAGATTAATCGTCTTACCTTCTATTTTTTCTGCGTTAAATTCTTTGAGTCCCAAATACATACCGGCGAGAGCAGTCATGCTTCCGGCGACACAAACAAGTTCATCAGTCTCATAAGGAGATAAATCCTTGTGCAGTAGTTCAATCATTTTGGCATCAAATGTACCATTGCTTCGCCAGTCCATTGCGCGAACACTGCCCACCGGCAAACTGATTGTTGAAAGGATGGAAAACGGTGACAGATGGATTTTAATTAACTCAGTCGAAGCTCCGCCAATGTCCATAACTACAATTGAAGTTTTTGCGGATTGTATAGATGAAGCAACACCCAGGGCCGTGTAATAAGCTTCCCCGGTTCCCGAGATTATCTGAGTTTTAAATCCTAAATCTTCAGCGACCTTCGCATAAAATTCAGAAGCGTTTCCGGCCACTCTGCTCGCTTCCGTAGCCGTCACAACAACATCGGCCGGGTTAATTCCAATTTTTTTGCATAATTCTGTGTATCGTTTTAAAGCTTCATAAGTTGCATGCATTGAATCCTCACGAAAAAGGCCGGTTTTATCCAGATCCTTTCCCAATGAAGTAATGGCGGATTCGTCCAGTAATTCACGAACCAGTAATTGTTCCGGTTCAACTTCAGCGGCCAGCAGTAATACCGAATTTGATCCAATGTCTATACTTGCTCGCTTCATTTAAGCTCCTGCTATTTTTCTCACATTTTCTGCTGTCACTGGATTGATAGCACCTTTTTCACAAATGATTCCGGTAATACAATCGTGATCTGTAACATCGAAACTTGGATTTAGAGCTTTAGCATCCGGGTGAGCGATTTGGGTTTCTTTGTATTTTAAAATTTCATTAGGATCACGCATTTCAATTTCAATGTGTGATCCATCGCTTAAAGAGAGGTCAAATGAACTCACCGGTGCAACGATAAAAAAAGGTATTCCATAGTGTTTAGCAATGATGCTCAAACTACTAGTGCCGATTTTATTTGCAGTATCACCATTTTCGACAATTCTGTCAGCGCCTGCGAAAATTGCATCAACCAGTTTATTTTTTAAAAGATAAGAAGCTGCGCCTTCTACAACAATATGATGATTAATACCTTCTTTAATTAATTCATAGCTGGTTAAACGTGATCCTTGCAGATAAGGCCTCGTTTCAGAAGCATAGACCTGTTTAACCTTATTTTGGTGATGAAGATGAACTATAACACCCAATGCGGTTCCCAGGACTCCACAGGCCAGAGTTCCAGTATTACAAATTGTCATAATATTTAAAGGACGATCCCCGTAAATTTTTTCCAGTTCTTTTTCTGCATATTTTGCCATTGTCAGGTTTTTCTCAAAAGAATTATTCATTTCATTGAGAGCGTGTTCCACCAGCTTTGGATAAAGAGCATTCAGATGAATTTCTTTGCGGGACATTTCAATAGTGCGGTCAATTTCATAAGCCAGATTAACTGCTGTTGGTCTCGCACTTTTTAAGTATTCACCAGCTCGTTCAAATTGCGGATGTGTAGCTTTAGGATTGTTTTTCAAGAAAAGCGCCATTCCCCAAATACCGGTGAAACCGATTAGTGGTGCTCCTCTCACAACCATGTCCTTGATAGCTACAAAACAATCTTCAATTGTTCTGGCTGTCATGAAAACTTCCTGAGCGGGAAGCAGTCGCTGATCAAGCAACTTCAAAGTTTCATTTTCATATTTTAAGGGTTCAATTACATTTTTAATCATCAGCTTTCCTTATTTTTTTCTGAATAAACCATTCAGGATTCCCTGAACTTTTTCTTTCGCTTTTTCCGGAACCACTTTATCCAGGTTCTTATCAATAACTTTTTTTAGAGCTTCTTCACCTTTAGTTTTAGCTGCACCTTTGGCAATTCTGGATAGTGTAAAGTCATACTCTGGTCGCAGAGTGAAACCAGGCCCTGTTAACCTCAGCGGTAATGTTCGAGAGCCGATATTTTTTTCAAGAGCATCACCGACTTTTCCGGTAGTTTCTGTGAAATAAACATCCATGGAAGAAGTTTTATTTGTTGCCGGTGGGTAAAGCGTACCACTACCATTAATCTCAACACGCTTGTTAATGCCGATGAAATTAAATGAGGCAAGATTATAGGCTTCACTGGTAAAACGTCCTTTTAAGGCAAGTGTTTCAAAATTTCCATCCAGCTTGAGAGAGTTTTCCGAAACTTTATCCTTAAGCATAGGAATCTTAGCGAGGATTGGGTTCACATATTCAGCAATATTAAGTTTTTTAATTTCGCCTTTTTTAGCATCTACCGCAACGTTAACATCGTAACGTGGAGGCAATCCGGCATTAGAAAGAGTCGCGGAGCCATTAAATGTTCCACTGCAAACTCCGGTGAAATTTTCAATAAACGGTGGAAGAAATGCCTTAAATGCTCCGATGTTCAGATCTTTAACCTTAAAGTTAAAGTTAGACTCATTATTTCGTGCTCCCAACTTCATGGTCTGAGTTAAATCACCCGTTCCCCCGCCAAATTTAAAGTTCAGATTATCTACCGCAAGAGAATTGGCGGAAGTAATAATTCTTCCCCTTCCGGAGAAGTCTTCACCGCCAACATTAATGTTGGTCCAGTTAAGCGCAATGTTTGCAGCGATTAGCTTAGGCGCTTCGGCCGGTGCTGTTTTAGCTGCAGCTGTACCAGTGTTCTCATTTCCTGGTGCATTTGCCGGCTGTTCATTTGCAGGCGGAGCTGCAGGCTTTTCCTCATTAGGTTTTTTAGCCCAGAGTTTTTCACGAATAAGTTTCTCCGGAATTTTCAGTCCATTTGCAGTCACTTTCACATTTAGCTTCAGTGCATTCATATCGAATTTCTGATTCGGATCAAAGTCACCATCAACAAGTGTATTAACAGATCCATTCATGGCATCCGTTTTAATTTTTACCGACAAACTTTTATCTTTAAAAGTCCCGTTAACAGCCGTTACCGCAGTCAGACCGTCTTTGGAGTATCCAATTCCCGGGGAAATCGCAAAATCCAGGTTGGCATTAATTTTTTTATCTTCGGTATAAAGAACTCCGCCTTTGGCCGTAAGCTTTGCTTTAGACAGATCTACGCCTCTGTCCAGTCCCATAATCATTCCGACATCTTTTAGGACAATATCCACATTAATGTCGGACAGTGAAATTTCTTTGGTCATTTTGAAGCTGGCAGATACTTTGTTTTGTGATTCGAAAGATGTTGTGAATTTACCAGAAAGTTCACCGTCTTTTTTCAAAAGGAAATCTAGATTAGTTGTAATTTCCGGGAATTTCCAGTCAAGTCCGGTTTTGCTGATGTTGTTTACCTTAATAATAACCACTGAAGTGACTGAGCCATTTTTAACTAGATCGGCAATGTTGATTTCACCAATAGCAATTGTGCTGAAAGAAACTTTTGAGTTATCTTTCATCGTAAATTGCGAATCTGAAGCTATTTCAAACGCAGTAGAAGATTCAAAATTAAGGCCTTTAATTAAAAAACGGGAAACGGAGATTTGTCCTTTAGAGTTATCCCGCAGAGAATATTTGACTGCGACATCAGACAATTTAACATTAATTTTACTTTTACCGAAAAGATCCATTGCTTTTGCGGAGCTTTCCGCCTTTTTGCGCTCTTCTTCCGTTTTTTCTTCCGGTGTCTTTTCTTCGTCCTTCTTGTTCCCCATTGCATAAGACCAGTTATTGCCTTCAGCAAATTCAGCATAATTCATCAGTGGTTTATCAACCTGAATTTCGACCACTCCGCCATTTGTGATAATGGCCCAGATCGGAACCTTCACGATCATTTCATCTACCGCCATCATTTCGACATTTTCTTTGGTGGCTTGATTGACAGTAGTCATCAACAGCTTTTGCAATCGAACTTTAAAATTTAACCCCCAGCCTATTTCTACTTGTTCCAGATTAACCGTGGCATTGGGGAAAGCTTCCTGAGTTTTTTGGATTGCTAATTTGCGAATCTCGTCTGGATTGAGCTTAGTTGAAGCATAATAAAACACCCCCCCGGTAATAATTAGAAATCCTAAAAGGATTGCTAACAGAATTTTCATTTTCTTGTCTTTCATAACCTTCCTACTCTTATTAGATGTGTAACTGTGTTTTATTTTTATTTTTATTTTTTATTTTTAAATCTTTTTCTTTTTGCTGATGAACGATCTTGAGCATTTCCATCAATGGCTGATGCAGTGGATGATCCATATTGAATTTATACAATTTTGAACGTCCTACTGACCGGGACTTCAGAAAGTTTGCCTCTTCAAATCGCTCCAGCTGTTTTTTTATGGGATCTAAAGCTGTGCCATTCAACTGTGCGATGGCAGAAGCATGCAGCTCTTCATATTCAAAGAGTGCCAGCATAACTTTTTCAGCCGATTTATTTCCTAAGAGTGCTTCAAGCATGAAAAGATTATCAACTAAACATTAGTCATAATCAACTAGTAAGTAGTTGATTAAGTCATTACCTTTTGAACTTTTTACCCTTTTTTTGGGAGCGATACAAACCTTCAGTTCCGGATAAAAAATAACTCAGAGTGACTGTAATCGCGGCAAAAACTCCAAACTGAGGTCCGAATATTTCCATGGCCAGAACTATTCCTGTCAATGGAGTGTTAGCCGCTCCCGCAAAAACTGCACTGAAACCCAATGCGGAATAGAAAGAAACAGAGCCAGGCAATATATTGCTCAGAGCATTTCCTGAAGTTGAGCCGATATAAAAAAGGGCCATGACTTCACCGCCCTTGAATCCAGTGGCAACAGACACGGCCGTTGTCAGCATTTTTGCCAAAAAATCCCAGGCTGGAACAAGGTGATCAAAGCTTTCAACTATGACCTCCTCCCCTAAGCCTAAATAGCGGTCGTGACCAGACAGCAGATAAACACTGATGAGAAAACACCCACCAATTAAAGGCCTCATAAAAACATTCCTAATCTTACGGTTAGTCAGTTCTTTCAGACCATGTACTGAAAAACTAAAAGCCCTGGCCGTAAGGCCAAATGTAATTCCTGCAATTGCTGCAAAAATCAGATTTGCGAAATCAATATCCGGAATTACGAGACTGCCGGCATGAAATGGAGTGAGCCCCAATTCTCGCGCTGTTAAAAATCCAGCAAAAGACGTTACTAGACATGGAAAAAGTGCTTCGTACTGGATGCTACCAACTGTCAGTACTTCAAGCGCAAACAAAGTTCCGGCAAGTGGTGTTTGAAAAATTGAAGCAAAACCAGCACTCATTCCCATCATTAAAAGTAATTTTCGGTTAGTGTAAAATTGGGAAAATTGATCGGACAACGAAGCACCCATTTGTACCGCTGTTCCCTCTCTGCCTACTGAAGCTCCAAACAAATGCGAGGTAATTGCACTTATCATAATCAGTGGTGCCATTTTAAAAGGAATCTTTTTCTTAGGGTTGTGGATCTCATCGAGTATTAGGTTATTACCGCCTTCAACATCTTTTCCTACAGTGTGGTAAACGGCAGCAATAAAGACACCTGCAAGCGGCAACAAGAAAATAATCCAACTATTCATCTTGCGGATATGGGTTGCCCAGGAGACCCCGGCATGGAAGGCTGTGGACATTACTCCAGCAAAAACACCGATTACTACTGCAAAAAATAGGATTTTAGCATATTGTCTGTACATTGAATGATTATAAACAGCTAAAATCATTGTGTCCCGTCAGAAATTAGTCACTATCATTCTGAACCTATAAAAAATTCAAGTATACCTCTGTAACTGACCTTAAATTGCTAGAATTCAACCTAGATAATTTAATGAGGCTCCGATGAAGTTTTTAAACGAAATGATTAAGATGCTTAAAATCGCCTGGACCTGGACTTGTCTTACAGTCCACAACACGTGGGGAATCATCAACGTTTTCTACATTGTCTGGATCAATCCGATGAAAGGTGGTCTGCTGTCCGATGATCATCCCATGGCAACAGGGATTAACCCGGAAACTGGTAAAACAATCTGGACTTCCAATATAATCTTTCAGTCAAAGCGTGATGTAACTGCAGGCTTTGATTCTGACGAAGAAATCATCAATGAAGTCGGAAATTACATGCGAAAGATGGTTTTAGTTTCAGCTTCCAGTGCTGAATTTCCGGAAGGTAAGCCAGGCCGTATGCCACCGGCCATAAATTATATTCATGGCTGTGTTCACTACAATGGTGGATTTCTCATTTTTAATGATTTTAAAGACGCTATTTCTCACTTCAGTAATAAAGAATTCCAGCAATCTTTTAAAAAGTTTGTAAGTGAAGAAGGACGCGAGCCGGTCACAGTTTTCCGCAACAAGAATTATGACAGAATGGAGTTTCTGGAATTCGTATGTTTTCTTCGCACCATTTTTCCATGGTTTTCAAACTGCAACGGCAATAAAAAGAGAATTGGCTGGGGAAATCCAGCTCCTTATCCATCGGTAAATACAATCACCGGTTACTGGATGGATGATACATATAAGATCTATACAGAAGAAGGCAGAAAAACACTTTGCCGAAAACCAATAACTAAAAAATATTTCCTCAATACTGTTTATGTGGGTGAACGAGCACATGTCCTTAAAGAGGAAAAACTTCTGGCAAATTTTACCAACGAAAGAGTTATTGCCCGTGGCGCCAAGGGAAATATGTTTTTTGTTGATCTTAGAAAATTATCGAAAGGTTATAAATTTGATCCTGCCAATCTTCCAAACATTATAGATCGCTTAATTGAAAGAATTTTGACCAAGGTAAGCATTGGATGACGACTTTATTAACCTACATCAATGTTGCTCATGAAGTAACTAAGCCTGATGGCAGTAATGATGGCATCTGGTATTTTGGTAACAGAATAAATTTGGAAGATGATTTAATTATCGGCTTATCTCCAACAAATTATCATTGCTTTGTTATTTGCCAAGATCAGGAATTTCATGCCCGATTCAGTATTAATCCATGCAAGTTACAACCTTCGCGAAAAGATAACATTAGGGCTGCACTTTTTTTCCGCTTTACCGGAATTCCCAAGGAAGAGCTTGCTGCCTTTCGTGAGTTTTTAATTGCCATGAAAAATAAAAGAACCCCATCCTGTCATGCCGGATTGGTACAGGTTCTTACACTAGGTCTTGGGCTAAGTGTTCCCGGAACGACTGTAGGAAGAGTAACACCAAAAACGTTTCTTAAAACCCTATGGGAGAAAGGTTTATATGACCGAAGAGGGGAAAAAATTAACTATGAAGTCTATTCGACAAGAACGAAGACTCCGCAAATGATATTTGCTGACATAGACGTTATTGAAAGCAAATATTCCTGGGTGTTCTGGCTCAGCAAAATTCATTATTACTTTCTCAAAATATTTAAACCAGAAATTTTGGTGGGACGTTCAGTGTGAGTGAATCCAGCAAAAAAATATATCACCGGGTACTGTTACTGCTATCATTTGCCTTGCTGGCAGGCCTGGGATTTTATGTCCATAAAAATGAAGAAACCTTTGAAAAATTAAAATCTATTCAACTGCACTTTATTCTTTTATTAGTGATGATTCATGCCCTTAATTACTACCTGCTTGGCTTAACCCACAAAATGCCGCTTAAAAAGCACAACATCATCCTGAAGTTTAAAGAATGGTATGGCCTGTGTATGGCTTCAGAACTGTTTAACATGCTCCTTCCTGCAAAGGGCGGGACAGGCATACGTATGCTTTATATCAAAGACAAGAAGGGCCTCTCAATGAGGGAGTTCCTCTCTATGAGTTTTGCGATCGTCTTAACCGGTTTTACTTTTCTGGGCATTGCCGGAACACTTTATTGTCTGTTTTTCTTACAGAAACAACATCCGGTCTTCACCATTCTGGAATCTATTTTTGTAGCGTTGTCGGTTTCAGGTATCATTCTAATATTTGCGACTGAAGCCCTGGGGAAATTGTTCAACTTTAAACGTAAGTATACCCCTAAAACTTATCTGATGGATTTCAAACTAAGTACGATGGCGACACTTTGCTGGATTGGTATGTTTATTCTTTATCCGGTTAAGGTTTATCTCTCATTTAAGGCCATCGGTGTGAATTTGAATTTTACTGATAGTTTCGAGATCAGTTTAATCCTACTCGCAGCTTCTTTGTTTCAGGTTATGCCGGGGAATATTGGAGTTAAAGAAATCATCACTGCTTATATCGGTAAACAGTTCGGAATTGATTTCGAAATCGCCCTTCTTGCCAGTTTGATTGACCGGGCCATCTTAATGCTTTTTCTTTTTCCGGTTGGATTTTATTTTTACTGGCAGTTGTTTCTGGATGCGAGTCTGCCACGAATCAATTTCGCCAGGACAGGAGCATCTTCCCTGATTCCGCGCAAGAAACGACTGGTGAAAGTTCGCTGACCATTAATACCCAGAAAAAAATAGTTGTCATTCTGCTTCGACTCGAAATCATTCCTTAATTGTATTAATTCTCTTTTATAGCCTGTAGCCATAATTAGTGAATCAATGGCCACTGTTTCGTCTTCGAAGGTGATCTTGTTTCCTGAAATATTCTGTATTTCTTTTTTCAGTATAACGTTACTCAAAAAGTATTTTTTAATTGAGGCATGCATTGGTATATCTACTGTCTTCTTTATCCCCATCCTAAGAGGCAGCCATTCAAGTACTGACAGGTATTTTAAAAGATAAGTAAGAATAAACATTGGGGGACTAAAATGCACTTTAGATCGGGCCAGGAGATAAATTTTTATATCAGGGTTTGCTTCACAAAGTTCCTGAATGACTTGACCGGCAGATAGCCTTTTTCCTACAATGCAAATTTTCTGTTGTCCGGAAAATTGCTGAGCATTTTTGAAGTCGTTAAAATGCACCGGTTTCAGACTATTATCGCCGGGGAGCTGTGGTACATAAGGAAAACTGAAATAACCGCGGCAATCAACAACAATCGAGGAGCTTAATTCACCTTTATCAGTAGAAATAAGCCAGTCACTATCTGTCTTTTCAACCGCTAACATTTTTGTTTGTAACTTTACCGGCAAGTTAAAGCGGCTGGCGAATTCACTCAGGTATTGACTAAATTCCCAGGCCGAAAGATTTTTCCAGCGGGAAAACTTGCTGATATCTTCCTTAATAAGGCAATTGGAATGCCACAGTGATATCAGACGCAGGTGATCCGGCATATTTGCCCAGCTGTTTCCTGCGATCTCACCCTTTTCTATGATCAGAAACTCAATGCCTTCCGCCTGAAGGGCCCGTCCTAAAGCAAGCCCCGCCGGTCCGGCACCGATGATTATGACAGGATATTTTGTTTGGTTTTCCACAATTGTAATTTTAATTCACTCTGCTGATTTATTCATTATAATAATAAAATGACAATCATACCTACCATTGTTTCCGGAATCATCTCAATTCTGTTCTGGATTCATTTCCGGCGCAGCTTCAAAAAACATGTTATAGACGTGTTCGCTTTTCAGCCCAAGGCTATTTTATTTTTCGACATTCTGACTTTCTTCAGTGTCTTCACCAGATTTATTCTGCGCTTTGAAAATTATTTTGGACCTGGACCGTTTATACCAATACTGGTAACAGCAAGCTATGTCGCCATGGGTTTCATGGGTCTTTGTGTTTTAATGTTATTGCTATTGGATCTGAACGATTTAATCCACTGGATCCGCAATAAGTTCTCACACAAACAAGAATTGATCACCAATAACAATCGTCGTGATTTTTTGAAAAAAAATCTTACGTTTGCAACTATAGCCGGAAGCACTCTGGCCACGGGAATCGGCTTCGCTAATTCCTTTGATCCCAAGAAAAAGTCAATTGATATTAAGTTAAAGAATATGCATGCCGGATTGAATAACCTGAAAATCGTACAGCTCTCTGATATTCATATTGGCCCTTCGCTTAAATCGGAATTTGCTCAACTACTTGTCGACCGGGTCAATGCCATGAAGCCAGATGTAATTGTCATCACCGGAGACATGATCGATGGTAGGGTCACGGATATAGGAAAAGACTTACTTCCTTTTAAAAATTTTCAATCGACTTATGGAACTTATTTTGTGACCGGAAATCATGAATTTTACTGGTATTCTCGCGAGTGGACGGACTATGCAAAATCTTTGGGAATGCAGGTTTTAAATAACTCTCACGTCAGACTAAATTTTAAAGGGACGGACTTTTATTTAGCTGGAATCAGCGACATTTCCAGTCGCAAACTCGACCCTGAAAATGCTTGTGATCCTTTAAAGGCTTGCGCAGGAATTCCTGCAGACGCGTATTCGATTTTGTTGTCACATCAACCAAAAACATGCTTTGAAGCTTCACGCTTAAAGTATAATCTGCAGCTATCCGGTCACACTCATGGTGGACAGGGTTTCCCCTGGAATATGATTGTTCATCTTGTACAACCTTATGTTAAAGGTCTGCATGATGTGGATGGAATGCTATTGTATGTAAATTCCGGGACAGGCTTTTGGGGACCACCCAATCGTTTTATGGTTGATTCAGAAATTACTGAATTGAATTTTGTTATCTAATTGAGGTTTATATGCCAATGGTTCCTTTTGCTACAACTTTAAAGAACGCTCATATCGAGCTTAAGCGGGAGTCGGTTAATACATTACAAATTAATCTCGGCAAGCTATGCAATCAGGCATGTAATCACTGTCATGTTGAGGCTGGCCCATCCCGCAGAGAAATAATGGAAGAAGAGACTGTTAACCGGATTATTGATCTGATTGCCAAGGCCAAAGGTACTATTAAAACTATCGATCTGACCGGCGGAGCTCCAGAGATGAATCCGCATTTTAGGAAACTGGTGAAAGCTGCACGCAGTTTAAATATAGAAGTGATTGATCGCTGTAATCTGACTATTTTTTTCGAGCCGGGATATGAATGGATTCCTACTTTTCTGGCCGAAAACAAAGTGCACGTCGTAGCATCGCTACCTTGTTACACCAAAGACAACGTGGACAAACAAAGAGGCAGAGGTGTTTTTGAGAAAAGTATTAATGCTCTGGAGCGCTTGAATTTTCTGGGATATGGAAAAGAAGGTTCCGGTCTAATTCTCGATCTCGTTTATAATCCTGGTGGAGCTTTTCTACCCGGCAATCAGGCCAAACTGGAGTCTGATTACAAAAGAGAGCTGAAAGATCTATTTAGTATAGAATTTAATCACCTTTTTACTATCACTAATATGCCAATCAAGCGGTTTCTAGATGATCTTGAGCGCCAGGGTAAATTTGAACAATACATGGAATTGTTACTTAATAACTTTAACGCCGAAGCAGCAAAATCCGTTATGTGCAAGAGCCTGGTATCGATCGGCTGGAATGGCGTTATTTACGATTGCGACTTTAATCAGATGCTGGAAATCCCGCTCGGCTATAACAAGACAAATTTGTGGGACATAAGCCATATTGATGAGCTAAAAAATAAAGCAATAGCGCTGGCAAATCATTGTTATGGGTGCACTGCGGGTGCTGGAAGTTCCTGTGGTGGTGCTTTGAAGGTAGATATTTAAGTGAAGCCATTTCTCAGTATCATTGTCCCGGTAAAGACCGGAGACACAAAATGGAAAGACTTACTAACAAGGATTCCATTACAAGTTGATATTGAAATCTTACTTGTCGGTCCGGATTTTCAGTCTCATGATGGGGCAGTCAAATATGTATACTGCCAGGGCAATAGGGCATCCAAACAAAATGCCGGCGTTTTAAAATCATCCGGAAAGCATCTTCTGTTTTTGCATGCTGATTCACTGTTTACTCCGGAACATTTAAATCTGGTTATAACTAAGCTTAAAAATAATCCTCACGCTTTTTATCATTTTGATCTCGCCTTTGATTGTCAGGGGCTGATGCGAATCAATACTATTTTTGCCAATCTACGCAGTCGCTATCTGAAAATGCCTTTTGGTGATCAGGCATTTTTCATGAGTAAAAAAACTTTCATTTTGCTGGGTTTTTTTGATGAAAAAGCTAAGTACGGCGAAGATCATTTACTTGTCTGGAGAGCTCATCAGAGAAAAATTGCCGTTATGCCGGTGGATAAAACATTAACGACCAGCGCACGAAAATATCTGCAGTCGGGTTGGACTAAGACGACCTGCAGACACTTAATGCTCACATATCTTCAGGCTTACCCGGAATTTCTCAAAAAGCTAAACCCTGCCAATAAGAATCATAAATATGCGATTGCTATTTTTGTGAAAACTCCCGGTTATTCAGCAATCAAAACCAGACTGGCAGAAAAAATCGGGAAAGAAAAAGCTGAAGAATTTTTTAAATTATCTCTGCTTGCAATCGAAGAAGTTGTTCTTCAGTTAATAAAAAAATCAGAGGGTAAAGTTATTGCCTATTGGGCAATAAGTGAACCAAATGCCAGCGAAAGTGATTACTGGAGTGGGCTTCCCAGTCTGACTCAGGGAAATGGCAATCTGGGTGAACGCTTATTTTCTATTCAGGAACAGTTAAAGTCACATCATGAAAACTTCTATTTCATTGGCGCAGACTCTCCTCACATAAGTGCTGATAAACTATGGATAGCCTTCAATGCTCCGGCAGCTAAACATGTCCTGGGCAAAACGGATGATGGTGGTTTTTACCTTTATGGCAGCTCGACTGCTCGGGATCAGGATTTTTGGACGGGAATTAATTATAGTTGCGAATCAACGGCACAGGAATTAATAAACAAACTGGGAGCCGATAATTTCTATTTTCTACCTCAGACTTTTGATATTGATTATCAGGAGGACCTGCAAAAACTTGCCGCTTTACCGATCGATACAGATACGTTACCTGCTCAAAAAAATGTTATCGAATGGGCGCGCAGAGAAACTATCAGGCCAGCGTAATGGGTGCAAATTTCACCATAAACTTTTTCCGGTTGCCATCAGCAAATTTAATAAGAACTTTTTCATCAGCTCCTGAGCCTTCAGAGTCTTCTACCTTTCCTGCTCCATAAAGAGAATGGACAACCTTGGAACCTTTCGGAAATTTAGGCTTATGAAAGCTTTCCTTAACCTGATAAACTACTGGCTCATCATCATAATGTGATTCTTGACTCTGATCATATGGATCATATTCTTTGAACCCATAATTACTTGCATAACCACTGGATGAACTACCACCATATTTATCGTGAAAACCTGAAGCATTGGCCAGTTTCCTCCAGGTGTATAGTTTTTCCGGAATTTCATCCACAAAGCGGCTTGGACCATTAAATTTTATTTGTCCGAATAACATACGTCCTTGTGCGAATGAAATATAAAGTTTCTTCATGGCACGAGTCATGGCAACATAAAAAAGACGCCTCTCTTCTTCCATGGCAATTTCACCGCTGTCTACACTGCGATAACTTGGAAACACATTCTCTTCGGCGCCAACTACAAAAGCGTGGGTAAACTCAAGCCCCTTGGCTCCGTGAACAGTCATCAAAGATATTTCGCCGTTGTTTGGAATAGCTTCTTCATCAAATTCCGAACTTGTATCTAATGTAATAGTTTCCAGAAAACCAGTCAGCGTTGGAGTTTCTATTCCCTCTTCATATTGCGTAATAGCATTAAGTAATTCATCAAGATTTTCTAATCTTGCGAGTGTTTCATAGTCTTTGTTAGCTTTTAAAAAAGCGGAATAGCCAGATTCGTGGAGGGCCTTCTCGTAAATGATTGAAGGCTTAACTTTGTTTTCATCGAGATGGCGCAGTTCATTTATCAAAGTCACAAATTCAGAAAGAGATGATTTGATTTTAGCCGACAACTTTATATGAGAAAAACTTTCCTGATTATCAACAATTTTTTCAATTATATCCCAGAGGGAAGTATTGTTGTTAATCGCTTCAATCTCCAGTTTTCTTAATGAAGTAGCTCCTACTCCTCTGGCGGGCACATTGATAATGCGACTTAAGGCAAGTGAGTCTTTGGAATTAATTATCAACCGAAGATAAGAAAGCATGTCTTTGATTTCTTTTCGTTCGTAAAATTTAACTCCGCCAATAACCCGATAGTTAATTTTATATTTACGAAGAGCATCTTCTATCAAACGAGCTTGAGCATTGGAACGATAGAAAACGGCCATGTCTTTGTAGGATACGCCCTGATCCCGATGCAGTTTAGACGACTCCTGCGCTATAAACTCTGCTTCGTCTTTGTCATTGAAGCATTCAATAATCTCGATAGCATCACCCTCGGGATTATCAGTCCACATATGCTTTCCTTTTCTCATCGTATTTTTTTCGATGACACAAGAAGCGGCTTCAATGATTGTTTTACTGGAACGGTAATTCTGCTCAAGTTTAAGGACGTTTACATCAGGGAAAACTTTTTCGAAATCAAGAATGTTTCGGATGTCGGCTCCTCGCCAGGAATAGATAGATTGGTCTTCATCACCAACAACACATATATTCCGGCGTTTTCCACAAAGAATGCGGATAAGTTCAAACTGAGCACGGTTTGTATCCTGATACTCATCTACCAGTACATATCTAAAACGCTCCTGATAACGAGTGGCTACTTCTGGGAATTTTTCAAAAAGCTGAATCACAGCTGTAATAAGACCACCGAAATCGACTGCGTTAGCCCGATGAAGTTCAGATTCATATTCTTCAAAATAGGTAAAATATTCATCCTGAGGGTCTGCGCCGCCCCCATCTGTCATTTCTCTTCCCGGATAGTAACCATTATTTTTTAATCCATCGATATAGTTCAAAATATCGTATGGATTGATTTCTTTTGTAGAAATTCCCCGGCGCTCCAACAGAGATTTTGCAATCGCCTTAGATTCGCCTTCGTCATAAATAGTGAAATTACGGGATAAGCCCAGATAGTTAGCCTCAGATCTCAATAAACGGGCACAGAAAGCGTGAAACGTTGTAATTTGCAATGAACCAACATCAAATGAAACTTCTCCAGCAATTCGCTCCCGCATCTCACGTGCTGCTTTGTTGGAAAAAGTAAGCGCCAGCAACTGATGTGGACTCGTATTCTTTTCTGTCAAAAGATAAGTAATACGGGTGACCAGTGTTTTTGTTTTTCCCGACCCAGCACCTGCGAGAATCATTACCGGACCGTCAGTATTGAGCACTGCCTGTTTTTGAACAGGATTGAGGCTATCAAGAGTTTTCATCATTCTCCATTTTTACCACAGGGAGAATGAAAAGGCTTTCAAGTTTTAGAAAGTAAAAAGCCTCCGGAAGGAGGCTTTTTTATAAGCATTATTCAACTGTTACTGATTTTGCGAGGTTTCTTGGTTTATCAATATCTGTTCCTTTAAACTTAGCCATGTAATAGGCTAAAAGCTGGTTAACGACATTGACATAAAGCGGAGCAAGTTCATCGAGTCCATCAAAGTCCAGAGGAATATAATAGTCTGATAAGCCCATTAGCTCTTCATTATCTCTAGGCCCAATTCCAACGATGATACCTTTACGGGCTTTGATCTCCTGAACGTTGGAAATAGTTTTTTCAATGAGCTCCGGTCCAACTAAAGCAATATTAACCATCTCTTCATCTATCAAAGCAATAGGCCCATGCTTTAATTCACCCGCTGCATATCCTTCAGCATGGACGTAGGCGATCTCTTTTAATTTAAGTGCACCTTCCAAAGCGATTGGATAGTATGCACCACGACCAGTGTAGAAAAATCCTTTTTTGCTATAAATTGATTCAGCAACATTTTTAATCGTTTCAGTCTGTGCAAGCAGTCTGTCTACACGCTCAGCGAGTAGTGCAAATTTTCCGGAAAGTTCTACTTTTTTAGAATCATTTTTCAAATCTCCTGCCAGCGCTGCTGAAAGTAATCGTCCGGTTAAGGCCTGTTGAGTAAAAGCTTTAGTGGAAGCTACTCCGATCTCCACTCCGGCACGGATAAGTAGATTATCATCACAATCGCGATACAGAGTCGATCCATCTACGTTTACAATTGAAAGCGTTTTAATTCCCGCATTTTTACAAAGAGACTGTGCTGCCAGAGTGTCTGCTGTCTCTCCAGATTGCGAGACAAAAATTCCCACGTCGCCTTTTTTAAGAATTGGATTGCGGTAGCGAAACTCGCTTGCCAGCTCAACGTTGGCCGGAATGCGATTTAAAGATTCGATAAAATCACGGATGACTAAACCAGCATAAGCGGCAGTCCCACACGCTGAAAGATAAATTCTCTCCGGGTTATAATCAGAAACACGAGCCAGTGCCTCCTTTCCTTCTCCGGCAAAGTAATATGAAGTTAAATTGCGAATGAGTTCCGGTTGCTCATGTATTTCTTTGAGCATGAAGTGTTCATAATCACCTTTTTCACTCACTTCTACTGACATATCCTGTTTTTTAGACAGATAACGAGTTGTTTTGGTGAGATCAAGTTCATAAAAATTTATTAGATTTTTATTGGCACCGGAAATATGTACCAGGACCTGATCCTCTGGAAAATAAAGCTTGTGAACGATTCCGGCCAGTGCATAAGGATCAGAAGAAACCAGTGCCTCGCTGGTCACTTCATTAATTCCGCAAACTAGAGGTGCTCCTCTCTTAATCGCAAAAATTTCACCTGTTTTTGGATAAAGAACCACAAAAGCCGAGTTTCCATGGATGCGTTTAAATGATTTTGTAATCGCCTGTTGTATCTCCGTTCCTTTACGAAGTTCGTATGTAACCAGTTCGAGGAATGATTCAGAGTCTGTCTCTGATTTAAATTTCACTCCATGGCCCATAAGTTCTTTTTTTAGCTCATTGGCATTTTCGATAATACCATTATGGATGATAGAGAGAATATCGTTACTGTGAGGATGGGCATTATTGTCGGTTACACCGCCATGAGTGGCCCAGCGGGTATGACCGATACAAGTTCGGGCGATGATATCTTTTCCTTCCAGCTCGTGCTTTAGGTTATCCAGTTTCCCGGCTTTCTTATAATTCTGCAGCTCATTCTTTTCATTAAGAAAACTAACTCCCGCTGAATCGTATCCCCGATATTCCAGTCGTCTGAGACCTTCCAGAACGATCTGAACCGAATTTTGAGACGGACCAAAATAACCTACAATTCCACACATATTAAACCTTCCACTTAAGGGTTAGAAACCGACAGAAAGATACCATTACGTTTACTAAGTGTTTACACCTTTTTTGGATCTTTCGTTTTAATGAATTTTTTTGCCATGCCCTCTTTGGTCGTTTGTTTCCCCCGGGAGATAGCAAAAGACCCATCCGGCATATTATTAGTTACTGTCGTTGAAGAAGCAACGAAGCAATCATCTCCTATCTCAACCGGTGCAACTGTCTGGGAATCCGATCCTATAAAACAGTTTTTACCGATTTTGGTAATATGTTTATTCGCACCATCATAGTTACAAGTAATGAAGCCACATCCGATGTTGGTTTCCTCACCAATGAAAGCATCCCCTACATAACTTAAATGAGAGATTTTAACGCCGCGATCAAGAACTGCCTTTTTAATTTCAACAAAATTTCCGATTTTGGCTTCCGGCCCGATATCGGCACCTGGTCTAAGACGGGCAAAGGGACCGGCATGTGCTTTTTCACGCAGGCGGGCTTTTTCCAGTATGCTGTTGGTGAGGACTTTAGCACCATCAGCGATTATAGAATCACTTATGTGTGAGCCCATTTCGATGATTACATTTTTACCGATAATCGTTTTACCTGTAATAAATGCATTCGGGTATATAAGTGAGCCTTCACCAATTTCTACATCATCATCAATATAGACATTATTTGAATCGATAAACCGGACACCATTCTCCCGTAAAGCCTTAATCTTTTGTTGACGAAGAATTGTTTCAACCTGCTCCAATTGTTCCAGGGTATTAACCCCTAAAAAAGTTTGACCATGTTCAAAGCACAAGGCTTGCACATTACTGCCGTCTTTGAAAATATCAGTCAGGTAAAATTCACCTGATTTATTATTGGAATCAATGTTTTTCAGATGCTCCAGCACGTAGCTGGTCTTGACCAGATAGAGACCGGAGTTAACCTCTGTTATCTTTCTTTGCTCGTCAGTAGCATCCTTTTCTTCAATGATATGAAATCCTTTCTGTCCACGGATAATTCTTCCGTATCCCTTTGGATTTGATTCATGAAAGCTGGCCGCGACGCCGTCACATTTCTCTTTTTCCAGTAATGAGAGCATTTGACTTAATTCTTTTTCCGAAACAACGGGAGTATCCGCACAGATCACTAGTGTGAAATCAAAAGTTTTGGCTTCGGCACTGGAATCAAAATAAGCTTTCAGTGCATCCCCGGTTCCTAGTTGTTTTTCCTGAACGGCAAAGAGAACTTCCGGATAGCGACTTTCTATATAGGCCTTAACTTTTTCCCGCTGGTGACCAACGACAGCTGTTGTTTTTCCCTTGAGTGAATTTTTTTTGAAGAATTTTTGTAATTCCCGAACTGGAAAGTCGACTAATTTTTTGTCCAGGCAAGGAGCTAAAGGCTTAGGTGCATCTAATTTCAACCTTTTTCCTTCCCCTGCTGCCAGAATTACTGCCCCTATTGTAATATTCATCATAATCTCCCTAGATCTACGATCAGACTTTACCACCCATTTTCATTTAGAACACCGATTATTGCAATCAAGTATGCGGAAAAATATGATTAAAACTTCTCCAAACCACAATTTTTTCTTAAAGAGTTTCTCCTAGATCCCGATTTATACCCAAGAATGCAAAGGAAATTGCAAGCGCTATTTTTGGAGGATAAGTATGGTAACTAATTATGAGGGTGACAACATCGAGTTAAAAGATCATCTCCCTCTCCTGCCAATTAGGGACATCGTCGTTTACCCGTTTATGATACTGCCGTTTTTTGTAGGAAGAGAATCCTCCATTGCAGCTGTAGACCACGCCCTGACTAAAACTGACCGTTTAATCCTCCTTGCCAGCCAGAAAGACATGAAAGCTGAAGCCCCAACTCCAGATGAAATCTATGAAGTGGGAACAATTGCCATGATCATGAGAATGAGAAAGCTTCCGGATGGAAGAATTAAAATTCTCGTTCAGGGTCTTTCTAAAGCACGCATTACTGAGTTTTCTCAAGAAGCACCTTACTTTATGTGTAAGCTGATGAAGGTTAACGACGTTCAGCTTGAAGAAAATAATGTACCGGCCAGTGCTCTGATGAGAAACATCCGCGAGCAGCTGGAAAAAGTAATTAACATGGGCAAAGTTCTTTCACCAGATATTTTGATGATCCTAGAAGACATCAAAGATCCGGGAAGACTTGCTGACCTTGTTGCATCAAATCTCAATCTGCATGTTGCCGAAGCGCAAGCAATATTAGAAACGCTTGACCCAATGGAAAGACTTCACCGCATAAATGATATTCTTGCGCGTGAATTAGAAATTCTGGCAATGCAAAACAAAATTAAGAGCACGGCTAAAGAAGAAATTACAAAGAACCAGAAAGAATACTTTCTTCGTGAACAGATCAAGGCCATTAAATCAGAACTGGGTGATGAAGGGCAAAAAGAAGGCGATGATGAATTCGCAGAGCTAAGAGAAAAAGTTAAGAAAGCCAAAATGAGTGATGAAGCAGAAAAAGAATCACTCAAGCAGCTTGCCCGCCTGGAAAAAATGCATCCTGATTCTTCAGAATCTTCAATCCTGAGAACTTATTTAGAATGGATGTGCGATCTTCCATGGTCTAAAAAGAGCGAAGAGAAAATTGATCTTGATGCCGCTCTTGAAATTCTAAATGAAGATCATTTTGATTTGTTTAAAGTTAAAGAAAGAATTTTAGAATACCTGGCCGTTAGACAGCTAAAAGGCGAAGGGATGAAAGGCCCGATCCTTTGTTTCTCTGGTCCTCCTGGAGTTGGTAAAACTTCTCTTGGTAAATCAATTGCTAAAGCATGTGGACGCGAGTTTGTTCGTATCTCACTTGGTGGTGTAAAAGATGAAGCCGAAATCCGCGGACACAGAAGAACATATGTTGGGGCCATGCCGGGACGTTTTATCCAGGCAATGAAACAGGCAAAGACAAACAATCCTGTCATTCTTCTGGACGAAGTGGACAAACTAGGTGGTGATTTCAAAGGTGATCCATCATCAGCCCTTCTGGAAGTTTTAGATCCGGAACAAAACTGTAATTTCCGCGATCATTATCTAAACATCGCTTTTGACCTTTCAAATGTTATGTTCATTGCAACTTCTAACGTACTTGAACAAATTCCAGCTCCGCTTAGAGACAGAATGGAAGTCATCAATCTTTCTGGTTATACACAGGAAGAAAAAGTGGCGATTTCTAAGAAATACATCATCCCTAAACAAATGGATGAAAACGGAATCACTGAAAAGCACATTACATTTGCCGATGAAGGTGTAGCTAGTGTTATTAAACACTACACAGCTGAAGCCGGCTTACGTAACCTGGAAAGAAAAATCGGTGCAATCTGCCGAAAAGTCGCCATGAAAATTGCCAAAGGTGAAGCTGAAAAGACACACATCATGTCTGAGACTGTATTCAAACTTCTGGGACCTCCGGTTTATACAAAAGACGATGAAAAAGAGACAGATGAAATCGGTGTATCGACAGGGCTTGCCTGGACATCACACGGTGGAGAAGTTCTTTACATTGAAGCCACTAAGATGAAAGGAAGAGGCCTCACTCTTACCGGTCAGCTAGGTGAAGTTATGAAAGAATCGGCCCAGACAGCCATTGGCTATATCCGTTCACAAGCTCATGACCTGGGAATTGATGAAGATGTATTCGAAAAACACGAAATGCATATTCACCTTCCGGCCGGAGCGACTCCAAAAGACGGACCAAGCGCAGGTATAACCCTTGCGACAACAATTGTTTCTCTTCTGACGAACACTCCCGTCAGCAAAGACGTGGCAATGACTGGTGAAATTACACTGACAGGTAAAGTACTTCCAATCGGTGGACTTAAAGAAAAGGCCCTGGCCGCGATGAGAATGAACATTAAAACAGTCATCATTCCTTGGAAAAACAAAAAAGACCTGGAAGATATTCCTGAAGAATACCGAATGAAACTGACGTTTATTCCGGTTAAAACAATCGACGAGGTACTGGAAGTCGCGTTGGTTGGCTGGAAAGAAAAGAAAGCTTCGATGAAGAAGAAAGCCGTGAAGTACAAAGAAACTCTGCCGCCTGCAGCAGCTTAGTTTCTGATAAAAAAAGTCTGATACTTTGAGAGAAACCAACAGCATTGTTGGTTTCTCTTTTTTTACGCCCACTTTTTGTTATCATTGTAGAAAGTAAAATCGAAGGATCTACAATGAAACCTCCCCGCAATCATCAGAATCTAAAAATCCTTATCGTAGACGATTCCGCATTTAATCGCCGGTCAATGTCCGATATCCTCACAGAAGAAGGATTTAACGTGGTCGGTGTGGCCGGCTCAGCAGAAGAAGCCATTCAAATTGCCCATTCCGCTAAACCCAATCTTTTCTTTATCGATATCGTCATGCCGGATATTTCCGGACTGGAGCTGACCAAGCATTTTCAGGAGAAATCACCAGGGGAAAAGTTTATTATTATGATGTCTTCGCTAAATATTGAAAGTATGGTCATTGAATCTATTTCAAACGGCGCTATAGACTTTTTGCAGAAGCCTTTTAATAAAATTGATTTAATTAAGGCCGTTGAAAAAATCGAACGTCTGGTTGAGAAAGAAAGCCGTTAATTGAGGAATTTACATGTTTATCATCCGGTTTATTTTTTATTTTACCCTTAGCTTTGCCATTCTCTGCATTCCAATTGGTAATGACCGCCAGCTTTTTGATAAGCTCTACTCAATGGTCACACCTTATGCCCGTAATGCAGTCAAAACGACAAAACAGAAACTGGCCACGACCAAGCGCTATTCTAAAAAGCTTTATTCAAACTCCGATCCTGATCAGGAAAGAGACGAAGTGGCTGCCAGAATGTCATCTGTTAAGCGCAAAAAGATACAAGTCGAGAATAAAGAGGCTGCTGATACCTACACTGAAGAAGAACAGGAACGTTTAAGAAGAGTTCTTAGCACTGAAGAATAAAAAAAACCCACCATTCGGTGGGCTTCATATAACTGGATCCCGGAAAATAATTATTTCGTTTTAGTCTGAGCTGCTTCTTTTTTTACGGCTGTTCCGGCCGGAGCTTCAACAACTTTTGCTTCACGCTTAGCTGTCTGATCTGAAAAAATACACTCACCTTTTTTATCTTCACCCACTTCTGCAGACATTGCTCTTAGTGAGAAGAAAACTAGTGCTGAGATAATAATTGCTTTCATATTTGCCCCCTAAAAGGATTTTTAACTTTACTTGACCATTTAAGATGCATTAGTAATGCCAAGTGAGACGTGCCTTTTTATCAGGGTTTAGAGGCTGAGGGATCGGGATTTTTGACTAATTTTTAGACAGCAGAGAGAAAAATTTACACAAAGTTTTAGACAACGAGCAAAAAAAAAGCCCCGTGAATTCCCACGGGGCTTAACAATGGATCTTTAAAAAATGCGGTCTATTTAGATTTTGTCTGAGTTGCCTCTTTTTTCACTTCTTCTTTACTAACTGGTGCTTCAACAACCTTTGCTTCTCTTTTATTTGATTGTTCAGAGAAGATACATTCACCTTTTTTATCTTCGCCAACCTGAGCAGAAAAAGCGTTAAAAGAAACTAGTGCCATTAAAAATACGATAGATGTTTTCATAAATCCCCCTTTCAGTGTTTGTTTCTATATCTGCAGGAGGTATGCCAAACAGTGACTCAGCAATTTCTATAGTTTGTGATTAATGATTGCAAGGGAATGCTTAAAACTTAGTCAGGCCGATTAAACTTTATACATCAGAGGGTTAGTCATTGTGAGTATAGCATTTACAAGGGAGCAAGAGACAGGTCTAAAAGATAAGCCTGAAAAAAAGAAAAGGACTGTCCAATAAACAGACAGTCCCTTTTTTATTAAGATAAATAAATGTCTTTAAACTTACTTAGTTTTTGTTTCTGCACCAGCTGCTGCATCTTTAGGAGCAGCCGTATCAACAACTTTAGCATCTCTCTTACCATCGTTGTTATCTACACACTTGGTAGCGACAGAAGTATCAACAACCATACATTTTACGGATGCACTTGCATTCCACGTGTATTTAGCTGCTCCACTCTTGCCTAACTCAGTACAGTCTGCTTCTGACTGACAATCCTGAGGCTTAGAACAAGCTGCCAGGGCTGTTCCGGTGATCATCATAGATGCTAATACTGTTAATAAAATCTTCATGTCCTTCTCCCTTGTGCAGTTACCGTAAGGCCTGTTCGATTACATATTCAAATTTACGCCTGCTGGCTTAACAATGCTTAATAGTGACTGGAAAGCTTGTGTAACCTGCAGAGCCATTTTAGCTCCCGCTTTAGATTCCACTTTTTTAATTTCACCGTAGTTGTCATAAGCTACGTTGATAATTCCTACGTTTTCCATTTCAATCTCAACCGGTTTCCCTAGTGAGTTATATTTGAATGAAAGAGTTCTTCTGGTTTTTGTATCGCCTTTATCCTGGTCAATCATTTTAGTGATTTTCCCCATTCGATCATAAATTAACAGAACTGATTTTCCAGATGAGTTCAGGGCCTGAGAAAGGTTACCTGCTTTATCGTACTGGAATGTAGTCCATCCTTCATTATTTACAACCTTTGTGATCTTGTTGATTTTATCATCATAAGCCAGTTCAACGTATTCACCGCGAGTTGATGTTTTCTTCGTTAACAATCCTTTGGCATTGTATTCGAAAGTTGTAACGTCTTTTCCTCTAGTGATTTTAAGTGGAAGTGAACAACATTCAGAATAAATTGTTTCTGTCTTAATTCCATCAACATCGGTAGCGATACGGTAAGTATACTGCTGACCATCTGGTTTAGACTTAATTTCGTATTCATAACGGCTAACAGTTTCAGGGCCATCAACAGGCTTCTTAGTCACAGTTGTCCAGTAGTGCATGTCTGGATTTTTTGGATTACTTTCGTACTTATATTTAGTTGATTCACCGTTACGTTCAATTACTTCTGTCGCAAACGAACTCTTATCATACTTAACAACCATCTTCGTTGTATCAACATAGGTGATTTGAGTTAAGTTATGATTAGCATCGTAATCATACTTATAAACATTTCCGGCGACGTCAGTACTTTGAGTTAAATTACCTTTTGTGTCGTATGCATAACTTGTTTTCTTGTCACCTGCATACGAAGCACTTTTGATTTTTCCGTCTGGATACCATTCAAGGAGAATTTGTTTCGCCTGAGTATCTTTGATTGCGTAAAGCTGACTACCCTTGTATTCAAACAAAATAGCATATCCATTCTTATCTGAGATTTTTACCAGTTTCCCGTCATTGTCGAAATAATCAGTTTTGCCGTCAGCGTTCGTACGTTTATATCCCGTTTTTTCTTTTACAATTGTCTGGATACCACGGTCATTTGAATAAAGAACTGTTCCCTCAGGAAGTGCTGTTTCAATTTCATATTTTTTTGAATAATACTGACGAACTTCAGCATCACTGTTTAGGCGTTTAATGAGAGCCTGAACCGCAACATCACTCATTGGTTCTTTCTTCTTCATTGCTTCTACGATTTTCATCGAAGCACTTTCCACGTTTACTGACTCTTTAGGAACAAAACGAGTTTTAGCTCCAGAACCGTTTTCCATCACGAAAACCGATCCATCAGCAGAAACCATCAGCTTTGTTTCGTAAAGAGAACCCCATCCAAATCCAAACCAGCCATTATCTGTTGATTTAGAGTTATAAGTACGAGTCACTTCCAGGTCGTGATCTCCACCAGGAACTACGATGTCTGTATATGTGATATAGAAGTTTCCGTTCTTCAGGTTAACACCGCCAAACGCGAGTGCCGGAAGCAGCGAAAGAGCAATTAATGATTTTTTAAAACCCATAACAAATCCCTTGTTAGTATTATCCAAAATCTTTTTCGGACTAAATGGTTAAATTCTTTAAATTTTAATTTTTACAATTTTCATTATAACGTAAATACCTGCTAAATCGAAGGCCAGGGCAATAAACAGCATGACTAACCCCAATGGAGTTGTAAAAAGGGGTTTCATGGAGTTCGGATCCTGAATGAAGTAGATGAAACCTAAGAGGTATGGCATCGCCCCGATGGTCATTCCCTGAAACATCCCTTGAGCAGTATAAGTGTCAACTTTTTGTTGCAGTCTTACCCGCTCTCTGATTACGTCCACGATAGTGTCAAAAACTTCGGCAAGATTACCACCAGTTTCGCGCAAAATATTGACACTCGAGACGAACATGTCGTTATCTTCTAACGGCACTCTTTTCGCAAGATTCTCAAAGCATTCCTCCAAAGGGACACCAATCCTGTTTTGCTGAAGAATGATATTAAACTCCTGGCTGATAGGTGCCGGCATTTCATCAACAATCATACCAATTGCCTGCGGAACAGATAAGCCAGCACGTATACCGTTAGACAATAACTGAAGGGCATCGACCATCTGATGCGAGTAAGCCTTAATACGTTTTTCCACCAGAAAATCAACCAGAATCCTTGGCGCTTTAAACCCAATAAAACTAAAAATACCACCAATAATAATTCCTAAAATCCATTTTCCAAACAAGCTAAACAAGAGGAAAAAAAATGCACCCACACCAACGGACGAGATGAGCAGATAGATAGTTAACTTATCCTGGGGAATTTCAATAAACAGGAACTCAAGTTTCTCACTGATATATGTGCGTGTTCCATATGTTTTTTGTTCAACCCATTCAAAAATGTTGATTGAATAGCGGTAACTGAGTAAGAAAATCATCAGCCCGACGACAAAAATCAGTCCACCTTTTCCAAGAAGTGCGACGAAAAAATTCATGCCCCTCCTATTTTTTCACCGGAGGTTTTGCTCCGGCTGCTGCTGGGTTAGAAGCCTGGCCACCTGTGGTTGCTGGTTTCGCTGCCGCAACTCCACTCGATGCAGCTGAAGGGGTTGCCGGAGCAGCTGCCGGAGTTACCGGTGCTGCAGGTGGTGGTCGATTGCTGAATATTCCGCGAGGAACGTTATAGCCCTTTCGCTCAAGTACTTCGATAAATTTTGGAATGAAACCTGTTGCTTGAAACTCTCCGATAATTTTTCCGTTCTTATCAATTTCTTTTTGAATGAAAAGAAAAATATCCTGCAAAATAACCGTATCGCCCTGAATACCGCCGATCTCAGTAATATACATAACTCTTCTGGAGCCATCATCCAGACGAGACTGCTGGATAATCATGTGAACTGCGCTTGCTATCATTTCTTTAATTGCTCTTGGAGAGAGTGCTGTGCCGGCATACTGAACGAGAGTTTCCAGACGACCAATACATTCACGCGGATTATTGGAGTGAACTGTCGTCATTGATCCATCGTGCCCCGTACCCATCGCTTGTAGCATATCCAATGTTTCACCACCACGACACTCTCCAACGACGATTCGATCAGGACGCATTCTCAATGTTTGTTTTACCAGACATCGAATATCAATAGCACCATCACCTTCCAGAGAAGGAGGACGTGTTTCAAGACGGACAATATGCTCTTGAGGAAAGTTCAACTCCGCAGAGTCTTCACAGGTGATGATTCGTTCGTTGGACTGAATAAATCCACCCAAAACATTTATCAGTGTTGTCTTACCAGAACCCGTACCACCTGAAACAATAATATTTCTGTGTGCCTCAACAGCAATTCGCAGAAAGTCTGCCATATTTTCTGTCATCGACCCGTACTTAACCAGATCTTTATAAGTCAGACGTTTCTCGGGAAATTTACGAATGGTAATCGTACATCCATCAATTGATGAGGGAGGAATAATCGCGTGAACACGTGATCCGTCACGAAGGCGTGCATCAACGTAAGGAGTCTTCTCATCAATCCGTCGTCCGATTGGAGCTACAATTCTTTCGATAACATTTAAAACCTGACGATCGTTTGTAAACGTAACATCCGACAAACGCAGTTTTCCGCCCTGCTCGTAATAAATTTTATAAGGTCCAACGACCATGACTTCGGAAATGGTTTTGTCTCTCAATAAGTCTTCTAGTGGCCCTAAACCGAGGGCTTCATCCAGAATTTCCTTCACGATCTGATTCATGTCTTCCCGTGAGTTTAAAATTCCTTTTGTGTCTTCTTTGCCAAGTAAATCAACGACAACCTTTTTGGTTTGTTCTTTTAAGATAATCTGAGCTTTCGGATCATTGTCATCCGCTTTCTTCAAATCCATTTCTTCAACAAGTGCACGATGAATTCGGGATTTAAGATCCGTCCACGCGCTCTTTCCGCCTTTTGCCGGTGCACCGTCTTTACCTTCTTCCGGCTTTTTTGCTCCGACATCAGAAGGCTTGTTAAGTTTTTCCAGTGCTCTCAGGATACTCTTTTCATTGAGCTTGCGAACTGTGTCCGTTACTCCTTTAGCAAAAGGACTGGTGCGGGCAATTAGCATCACGGGTTTTTTCTGATTCAAGGCCAGAGTACAGTTCTGATCGTCGCGCGGAATAATGCTAAATACCGGCTTGCCTAATGTTTTAGCGATAACATCGCTGGTAACCGGATGACCCTGTTGGGCCTGATTAACCACAAACTGAATCATGTCTTTGGGAAACATCATCGTTACCAGATCAGAATACAACTTCTTGGTCTGATTGAGGGCCAGGATGTCCGGAGTAACAACTACGAAAATGAGTGTTGAAAATTCCAGAGCTTTAATAGCCAGCGGAGTTAACTCATTACCGGCATCAATTATCGTAATTGGATAAATATTCGTGACTGCTTTTAATGTTTTCCCCAGAGCTTCAACTTCAATTCCATTGGCGGCAACCGGATCATTTGGCATTCCGATATAGAACACGTTCTGATTCATGTTAACAAACTGCTGAATGGAATTGGGATCGATTGAACCTTTAAAATCGGCCAGCTCCCGAATATTCTTCTTGCCCTTCATACCCGTGATGAAGTCCTGATCACCACTGGCCTTCTGGTCAAAATCGAGAAGTAAAGTTTTTACTTTTCCTTCAATGGCATAAGCAAATGCGAGATTTGCGGCGACTTGCGATTTACCAAGACCACCCTTTCCACCGATGATTGAAATGATGTGTCCTGCCACTAGCGGCTCCTTTTTCTGAACTTGCGTTCAATTTCACTTGTTCCGGTAGAAGCTGATTCAATCACTTCCGGGGTCACAAAAATAACAAACTGAGTTCGGTTGGATGAATACTTCTTCGACTTAAGAAATGAGAATAAGGCTGAACCGTTTTCAATCGTTTCCTGCACAGGGGGATTTTTATCAAAGTCTGTTGATGTCCTGCTGGATACAACTCCACCAATTACGGCAGACTCCTGAGATTTAACAACGATTTGTGTCGTGATTGTATTGTCCAGCTCAATCGGCGGATCATCTGCTGATGTCGCCTGCACTTTAACTGTCATTTTTAAGTTAATCCGCTCTTCCTGCAACATGGTTGGTGTTATGTTCATACTGAAGCCTGCCTTAGCTGCTCCCGTCTTCAGATTCTCTCCCGTCCCCAACGCATAAGGAATGGTTGTCGTCTTTGTAATAATTCCTTCTATGTTTTCTTTTACGACGACCACGCCAGACTGGATAACCCGCGCATGACCTGCATTTTTGGCAGAGTTTAGCTTGGGAAATAAATTAGAAATAGTTGCAGCAAGAGTTCCTTCTGAACTAGTCGTTACTCCACCGCTTCCGCTTTTTCCTACCTGGATTGAGCCTCCGCCGGCGCCGATTGTCGGTGTCCAGCTGAAACCAAATTCTCGGTCATAGGATTTCGTTAGTTCCACAAACTGAGCTGTTAGTTTGAACAGCTTTGGCAATGGTTCTGGCTTAGGCTTTAAATTGATCGTTAAGAGATTTTCAAACAAAGGTTTTTTTGTGGACTGAACAGCATCTGTTCTTCGTGCCAGGTTCTGGATCATGTCCGGCAAATATGCGCGGACAATTTGTTCTGCTTTATCGCTCTCGTCCTTGGAGTTAACAACTCCTTCAATCCAGAAACTTCCGTTGACGACCCGAACGGTTGTGTCCTTCAAATTGCTCTTATGCATTTCTTCCTGCATCTTTCTGGCGATTACGATCTGAGTTTGTGGTGATAGTTCAACTAGTCTCAAAACTTCAGGATATTTATCTAGGATAACGACAACCTTTCCAATATCAGCAGGAACGACAATTTGTCCCCCGACGTAAACAGCGTCCCCCTTAATACCAATTTCCAGTCCTTCAACGTCGCTTAAGAGCTCCTTTAACTGGACAACGACCCGTGACTGATCTGAAGCTGTAACTTTTAATAAATATCTCGCTTTAATATCTCCCGCAGTATCCCGCAAAGTAAGAGTAGTATCACCGGCCTTTAATCCGGTCAGCAGAATTTCTCTTTTTTGCGGAACCAACTGATAGCTGACCAGTGACTCGTTGGCTATTTTAACAATGCTGTTGGGAACAAAATCCAGTTTGATAATCTTTTCGAGACCAACAATAATTTCAACTTCTTTTAATGAATCTGGAGACGGCTCAGCTTCTTCCTGAGCGAAACCAAGATTGATGGTCAAAAATGTAAATAGAAGCAGCAGCAATTTATTGAGGAGCATTTTTGTTCTCTTTCAGGTATTTCTCAGAGAAGAAAGCTTTTGCTTCAGAAGCATCTTCACCCAAGACGTCGTAAATTTGTGTTGCTCTTAAACGAACTGGTTCTTTATCTGAGTTATTTCTCAGCGCCAGAGAAATTCCTCCGTTTCCGTAAATCTGAATGAAGGCCAGCTTTTGAACATCATAAGGATCCAGTTCAAGAGTAATAGTATTGTAGCTAGTATATGTGTTCAGGTTCATTGTCCGGATTACTTTTGGTGTTTCAACTCCATAGATAGGAATAGAGTTAGTCATACTCATCCCCGTCGAAAGAACCAGTACATCCTGTAAAACTGTTCGTGTTTTTTGTAAGTCTCTACGTGCGCCCTGGGAAATATCAATAGAGGCCAGAACATCAACCCGATCACCTGGTTTGATCAATCGACCGACGGCATCTTTCTCTGTAATACTAATTGCAACAGCTCTCTTACCAACAGAAACCTGGCGCGATAAACCTGTTTTAATACCAGGATAAGTAACCCGCGGTTTAGTTATTTGTTCACCTTTAATAATAGGAACAGTGGCAATTGTGTTTTCCAGTTCTTTTACAGATTTGAAGTGTCCCGGAGATAAAAAATTATTGGGAACAGTACGCACTTCTACCTTTGAATCATCAATCAAATCGAGTTCCTGAATATCAACCTTTGCAACGACAACAGAACTTTGAACACCATACTCTTTAATCAAAGCAGTTTTTTGATCTTCGATATATGTGTAGACCATAAACATGGCAAAACCTGCAATGAAGAGGGCCAGGGTGAGTGCGCGTGTGTTCATCTATTCCACCTGTTAAATAACTAGCTGTTTTTATTTTAACAACAGATGGCTGTTTTTTAATATGTAGGAAGAAAGTGCTTATCAGTTGTTGCGGCTGAGAGAGCAATTAGCCGGACTGTTTTGATTGGAGGGACCAATTTCTGGTGCTCCGCCGGTTGTGGATACAGTATAGACTGGACCGCAAACGCCATAGAAAGTAAAAAGTCGGATATAGCTGCTGACTGGCCCCATGTCAGACTCACCTCTTTCTTTTCCTTCACAAGTCTCTGAACTGTCACCCTTTAAGACTGATGAAAACTTGAAACAAGGAGCGATTGCCTGCTGATTGTCTCCGCCACCTTTAGAGTCTTCTCGCCATCCAATGGCGTTGAAGCCGATCCTTTTCATTCCATTTCTGGTGACGAATTCTTTTATATCGGTGCCGCTGTTAACATACGAGTTGTTCCTGACCAGCGCATAGAAATAGCCCCGAACGGCTTTTTGTTGATTGATGGAACCACTTATGGAGTTGCCGACTGTATAATAAATTGTAAAAAGAAAAACGAGAAAAGGCAGGAAAAGTATCATTTCAAATATTGCCTGACCTTTCTGATTGGATAAGATTTTTTTCATTTATCCCCCATTATCATCCAGTGTGGCATGCACACTACAGGAGGTAAGGCCCAATCCGGATTTAATCGCTTCACAAGTCAGGGCTGTACTTTCTGTTCGGGTAGGCTCTCTGCCCAGGAAAGCTTCGGATCTTAAATTGATTGACTCCTTACCTCCGATTAATCCCAATGAAAATTTTTGAGAAAATTCAGCGTACATTCCAGTGAAAAGCGGCAAAACTCCTCCACCAGCCCCCTGAGCTTTTATAGTAACTTCAATTCCAGGCATCAATGCTTCCGGCATATATTTTTTAAAAACTTTTTTGGCAAAAACTTCAGCTTGATTATCATTGTGCGCGTCTGATTGATGAAGATCATCATTGACCAGATAAGCCCTTGCTGCATTGTAAGTTGCATAGTGAACCATGAAACCGTTTGTGTAATTCAGGGCCATTTTCAGAAAGAGAAATATGAAACCAACGGCAATGGTAAAAGTCAGAATAAATTCAATAGTAGATTGACCACGATTATTATTTCGAATCTTCATCTTGATCCATAATCTTCTGTACCGGTGAAAAAACGAGACTGTCCTTTGGAGTTGTTCCAATATGTATCATGTGCACGGCTACCATAAGAAAAATCCATACCTCTTTCATGGTCTTCCGGTCCTTTCATTTCCCGGCCATAACGATAAGAGTATTCAATTCCATGACGGAAAGTTTCAAAAAATCCTGTTCCGCCAAAAAAGTTTTTGAACTTTTGACTGTTAAACAGAGCAAAGCCAATTGAAGATATAACCGCTAAAAGCAGAATATATTCAACTAAACTTTGTCCTTTTGAATTTAGAAAGTCAGAATTTTTGAGTTCTGCCATCCGAACCACATCCATGCGATAAAGATAACTGGTGCATAGGTAAATCGTTTACCGTAAATGCGCTTTATACCGGCAATATCCTTCATTCTATAATGAACAATGATTAAATCAAGGTACTTTAAAGTGTTGAGCAAAAAGAGCGTACTTCCTACTAAAATGGTTGCATATAATAAATAGATAAAAGTGGTTTCCTGAAGAGAAACAGGAATCAAAAGATAAATGGAGGAAAGATACTTGGAATCTCCCCCTCCCATGATATTCATCAAAAACAATACAAATCCTACGACGATAAAGGCTACAGGGATGAAAAGTACCTGAATTGACCAGCTGTAAAGCTCAGGAAAGAGCCAGGTAAGCACAACAAAAAATATACTGTTGATAAGCAACCAGACGTTAGAAATTTTTTTAGTCTTAAAGTCGATGTAAGCTACAACCAGCAATTGGATCGCAACGAAAATATAAACCACTACTGGCAGCATTTCATCACTCCTGATTGAGATAGCCTTTATAAAAACAATGATCCTCGCAAACCCCAATTGTAAACTGCTCTGTCAGTTCGTAGCCAATAATACCTACTGATGAAGTCATTGTACGAGTGACCCCTTTGGCCATGTTAATACCAATGAAAGTCATAAAACAAAATAGCAGTAGATATTCAATGAGGGCTTGACCGGAAGCCCTCATTTGGATTTTTTGATTCATGATATTTAGGATTGAGGATTGAGCAGCTTAAGACAATAGGAGGCAAACAATGCCTGAACATTTACCTGGAAATAGCCATCAGAAACAAAGAACTAAGTGGCTTTATTCTTCTTGACCAATTTTCCCTGCAAGCTCGTTAGCCTGACCGAAAACTGTATCAGTGATTCCACCTAAGCCTTTATCCATCTTTCCTTTAAATTTAAAAATAATCATGGCAACAACTGCTACCAGAAGAATATATTCGGTAGAAGTCTGTCCACTCTCATCGTTAAGGTATGCCATTAGCTGCTTCATATAACTCTCCCTACTGTGGAATACTCGCTGAACCCTCCTCGGTGAATGCAGCAAGAAACTTTAGGATTTGACCTTTTTATTTTACCACTATACTCAAGTTTTTTTAGGCAAATGGCTGCGCTGCAGTTTTTTTATATTCAAGCTATTGAAATAAGTAGGATGGAAAAAACATTCCTAGAGTCCCTCTCCCCTTAGGTGTATAATAAAAGTGGGTCTAGGAGTTGGCATTAAGTTGGTTCCTCTATAAAGATTTATTCGGGAGCGGTCCCTGGTCACGGTGAGCAAGCTCATATTGAACCTCCGGGTTCTTTCAGTGAGAAGCCTAAAGTGACTACTTACTGCAGCCACCTATTTAAAAATGGGCGGAACCTCGATAGTAGTCCATTCCTGGGCCCCTCTTTATTATTCTTGACAGCAAAGCTTCTTCCATCGATCCTAATTCTATGATCGAAAATCAGCAAACATACCAGCCACTTAACTACAATTGGATTGAAAATCTCGCCATGGATGAAATCAACATGGAAGAGTCAGGTATTGTTAATATCAATGGCCATTTAAATCCTGCTCTTCTTTTGGAAGAAGCATCTATTGCCCTGATGAATGATCTGCGTGATCGTTTCGAAGCATATATTACAAAGTTCAATGAATATCGCGGACGCAATCAATCAAGCGCTGCGATTAAATTTTTCAAAATCTCCAATACCGTCAATGACTTTATGTTGTTTCGAAACTCCCTGCGACTCATCTTCGCCCGCAAGGCAAATGATGTTATCTCCATAGGTTTTTTGGCCAACGGTAAAGATATTTATGGCGCCCGCTTGTCCTTCAACGATCAATTTGGTTCGACAACCATTCATGAAATTCGCGCTCATATTGGCCCATTTAATAAAATAACCTGGCGCTTTAACAATGAAGTGGTCGATCTTGACGCATTAGTGAGGCACTATCTTACCGAGTTCATAGTCAACTCTGCACGCTAAATCGACCGTTTGAACCCTCCGGGTGGAGTTTTCTTGACTCAACCTAGTCATCCTCTATAATTATTTATAATTGAGTCTCTACTTGCATCAATAGGGGTATTTATGAAAACGATTCTTCTCTCGCTTGCTGTTTTATTATCCAGCACTACATTTGCTTCTGAAACAAAGCAACCAACTTATAAGATTAAATGGGTACTTGCCCATGAACCTGTAGACCTTTTCAAAGAGGCTGCAGAGGTTTTTTCAAAAGAAATGCAGGAAAAAACAAAAGGTGATGTAGTTGTGGAAGTACTTACACTTCCTGAATACGAAGTAAAATATAACAAAGGAAAAAAGATCCCACACAATGAATATGTAAAGTTTATCCAGAACGGTAAAATTGAAATGAGCCAGACATATACAACGGATCTGGGCCGTCAAAGCAAAATGATGTACGTACTGGATCTGCCTTTCCTATTCCGCGACCATACTCATGCACAGAAAGTTCTGGAAGGAGATGTCGGTGGAAAAATTCTTGCAAGCTTAAATAAATCAAATCTTCAGGGTCTGGCATTCACTTATAGTGGTGGATACAGAATTCTACCTGCGACAAAAAAGATAACTAAAGTTGAAGACTTCAACGGAATGAGTGTCAGAACTTCTGGCAGTCCGATTGCTATGGAAACTTTTAAACTGGTTGGCGCTAACCCGATCCCACTTCCTTTAGATGCAATCGATGACGCAGTTAAGGCAGGAAAAATTAACTCCGCTGAATCGACATATGCTCGCTACCTAAGTTTGAATCAAGACCGTGTAGCAAACATTATGAATGAAACAAATCATAGTTTATTCTTAACTTCAATTATAGCTAATGGTGACTTTTGGAAGAAACTTCCTGAAAACTACAAAAACTATATGAAAGAAGCTGCTGTTCATGCTGCTCGTATTGAGCGTGACCACTCAATTAAAAGTGGTCTGGCCGTTAAGGAAGAGTGTCTGAAGCGTGGAATTGAGGTGAACACTCTATCTGCTGAAGAACAAGCAAAATTCAAGCAAGCAGTTAAGCCTGTTTATTCTAAATATGCAGCTATGTTTCCAAAAGATCTGGTTACATCAATCGAAAATCAATAATTCTGTCATTGCATTAAAGATAAAAAAGGCAGCCTTGGAGCTGCCTTTTTTTATATGTATGAAAGTCCTTCTGTCTTATCAGAACTAGATCGGGTGCTTTTTTTAGTTCCATTAAACCTTTTAAAGGTAAATTCCAGAGACTCGCGAATGGTTGGCATTTTTATCTTAAGTAAACCTTCCACGTTTAATACATCGAGTTTGAAATGCAAATGCTCATCCACCCGATCAATAGTAGCACTTTTCAGAATCGGCATATGCCATTTTCCTTTATTAATCAGGCCATCAGACTCACCAAAAACTTCGGCATATAGCTTAGCGAACTCATAATGAGTCATCGTGTCCTGTGATGAAAAGTGAATAAGTCTATTTGAAATATTTTTATCGATACACATCTTCAGAACCATTCCCAGGTAGAAGACATCAATAAAACCCTGATGGACGAAATTATCATAAAGAGCACTATTGGTATTTTTCAAATTCTTCTGAAGAATTTCAAACCAAGTATTGCGAAGAGCACTCACTCCGCGACCATATAACTTGGAACTTCGGATGATGAGATAATTTAATGATGATTTTTGCAGATAAAATTCAGAAGATGCCTGGGATTTTCCATATTGTGTAATAACGTCTGCATTATCCATTTCATTATAATTTTTATTAATTCCGGAAAAAATAAAATGTGATGAAAAGTAAACGATCCTTGCCCCATAACGAGGGGCAAGTTCAGCAACGTTAAACAGACCGGATGAATTGAGTGCATCTGAAGCATTGGGCATTTCTGAGCAGTCTTTCACTGAAGTTAAGCCAACACAATAAAGTACAATGTCTGGCTTAAAGGCATACAGGACAAGCTGAACTTCATCTTTATTGAGAACATCACACGGTAAACTAAGAATACCAGGCAGTGGCTGATTGCGCTTATGATAAGTTCCCACCACCCGATAATCACGACGAAAAAACTCCGCCAGGTTAGAACCCAGAAATGAATTAATTCCCAGTATCAGGATGGTTTTACGTCTGTCGACGGTGGTTGTTAACTCGCTCATAAATTGTCCTGCTATTAGTATAAATGAAAATAAGAAAAGTTGCTCCATTCGGAGCAACTTTTCTAAATTAATCAGTTGAGTAGTTTTAAAGCTGTGTTTGGCGCTTGATTAGCTTGCGATAACACTGACATACCTGCCTGAAGAAGAATATTATTCTTAGTCATATCTGCAGTTTCAGATGCTACATCAACATCTCTGATTCGCGAGTTAGCTGCTGAGAGGTTCTCATCGCTAACTTCGAGATTGTTCGAAGTTGACTGCAATCTATTCTGAAGGGCACCGAAGTTAGCTCTGACACCGTTGATGCGAACAAGTGCATCGTCCAGTTTCTTAAGTGCTGCTTGTGCTCCTTCTTTCGTCGACACCCCATCGATCGCCAAACCAAGTGCTTCCAGGGATGCGTCCGCTCCAGCTCCGTCATAGTGAAGTCTATCGAGAACCGGATCATTCTTAATACCAATTTGGAATTCGAGTTTTCCGCCTGTACCATCGAGCAATTTAATTCCGTTGAACTCTGTAGACTTGGCAATTCTGTCAATCTCTTCTTTGAGATTCTGGAATTCAATGTCTGAGAATCCACGCTCTGTACTTCCCACTGTATCTGATGCGGCCTGGACTGAAAGTTCTCTAAGTCTGATGATGATGTTCGAGATTTCATTCATTCCACCTTCTGCCGTTTGTAACATGGAGATAGCGTCGCCAGCATTTCTTTTGGCCTGTCTCATTCCTCTTATCTGTGCCTTCAAGTTTTCACTGATGGCTAAACCTGCTGCATCGTCACC
>CAMLMH010000013.1 GCA_946481315.1 uncultured Bacteriovorax sp. | reverse complement strand
TGATTGTCGTTTTTAGTTCGTAAATTTCACCTTTGGCATCTACGGTAATCTTCTGGGAAAGATCTCCCTTTGCAACCGCCGTTGTAACTTTAGCGATGTTACGAACCTGATCTGTTAAGTTTCCAGCGAGAACGTTTACGTTATCGGTTAGGTCTTTCCATGTACCAGAAACACCTTTTACATCCGCCTGACCACCTAGTTTTCCTTCTGTACCTACCTCTTTTGCAACACGAGTTACCTCAGAAGCAAAAGAGTTGAGCTGGTCAACCATCGTATTAACCGTCATCCCGATACGAGCAAATTCACCGTTTAGCGGTATACCGTCAATTTCAAGGGCCATCTTTTGAGACAAATCACCTTTAGCAACTGAAGTAATAACTCGGGCGGCTTCTGTAATCGGCTGAACCAGATCGGAAATAACGGTGTTCACTGAATCAACGTTCGTGAGCCATGCACCTTTGACAGGCCCAATGTTCACACGTTCATTCATCTTTCCTTCTTTACCCACGATGCGACCGACGCGAATAAGTTCGTTTGCCATATTACAGTTCATTTCATTGATGTCATTTAAGACTTCGGCTATATCGGTAATCAGAGAATCGTTACTTTCTAAATTTAAGCGAATTGTGAAATCACCTGAACGAATGGCCTTTACCATTTGCAGAACTTCTCTGAGTTGTTCTTTTTCATTTACCATCGGTGCACGCGATGATGTTGATGGAATTTTACTTTTTACTTTCTTCACCGGCACTTTGGAGTGGGCGACTGTAGGTGAGGGAACCGTAATCGATTTGGATCTTTTAGTTAGAGCTGCTTTGGTCTTCACTCAATTCTCCTAAGTAAAATTAAAAAAGTGTTTTTGCTGAACTTGCTGCTTAAAAAATTTTTGCGTTTTTTTAATTGCGCGAAGTTAGCTTTAAGCAGGAAGAAATTCAATAGGGCCACTTGGCATGAAGTTTGATTAGAGCATTGATAAGTTTTGAATGAAGAATGAATAAAAAAGAATTTAAGAGAGTTTTCAAAATGGCAGGTATGAGAATATTTTTGAGTAGTTAGGTGGCAGTTTAGGTAAAAAACCAGACCATTTAAAAGATTTGAGCGATGAAAGTTTTCTTAATTTGCACTTGAATTCCCCAAAAGCCAGGGAAAGTCGCCTCACCACGTCCATTTTTAGGGCCAATTTACCTTCATTTTTTTTCACTTTTTTTTTATTTTTTTCATTGGGAAAATCACCCTTTTTGGTGATGTCTAAATGGGCTGGAAAAACCTGTAGCAAAATGCCCCGCTCAAGGATTTTTAGACTAGTTTTTGAGGGACCCTTTGAGGCACAGAGTGAATGCATTCATGTTTTCGTAATGTTCGTATTCCAGGCTCCCGTTGTTGTTCATGGCCAGGGTTCTGGAGATTGAAAGTCCAAGACCAGTACCTTTACCTAAGGCCTTCGTCGTAAAAAAGGGTTCGAACATCTTCGATTTAATAGTTTCAGAAAGAGGAGATCCGGTGTTGGACACTCTTATGACAACATAGCTATTACGTTGTTCAACACTTAAAAGTATTTTCTTCTCACCTTCGTAAGTCTGAAGTGCATCCAGGGCATTACTTAATAGGTTAATAATGATTTGGGAGACCTGAAGAGGGTTACAGTAGACCGTTGGATTAAGATTATTGATAATTTGAAATTGTATCTGTTCGGATTTTATTCTCTCTTCAAAGAGGTCGGTGCTGATAGAAAGAATTTTTTCAACTTCAATGACATCATGAGAATTATTGTCACTCCGGCTGGAAATCATTTTCATGCTTCGTACAATTTTGGCAATTCTATCGCTTGCAGAAAGAATTTTATTCAGCTTATTTTTAATGTTTTCGTCCAGCAATTCTGGATCTTTCATGAGTAGAGAATTCGACATTCCCTGAATAATGGTCAGAGGATTATTAATTTCATGGGCAACACCGCCGGCCATTTCCCCGAGTGAAGATAGTCTGGATGCATGAAATGTTTTTACACTTTCCTGTTCCAGGTTTTTCTTGCTTATCTCCAGTTCTTCCAGTGATTTTTTTAAGTCAAACTCAGAAGAAAATCTTCGCAGCATTTCATTTTTAATTACGCGAGCCTGTTTAAAAGTGTAGAAAATATTAATTATACAAAAAATAGCCAGGATTATTGCATCCGGGTCTCTTTGTTTTATTGTCAAATTTATAGAATGAAATAAAATGGGAGTAAACATCAGTGAATTAAAAACAATAAGAATTTTCGTGTAACCAGAAATAGTCACAATTGAGCCCGCAATGAATGCCAACAATAAAATGAATGTGACGAGGATGTTGAGATTCATGACCTGGAAGGAAATAACCGAAAGCATGCCTACAGAAGACCAGCATAAGCCATTTAATAGAACTGCAATACTTAGCAAGCGGACAGATTTAGAAATAGAATTTTTATTTTGAACATACCTCTCCACTAAATAAATGCGCCAGGCATTTATGAGAATGCTGATTAAACACAAAACAATCACACTGGGCCGATAAACATTTATAGGAAAGCTAATAGAATAAATAATCGCTACAAATGCGAAAGCCAGCGATGAATTTTTTGATTTAATAATAAAGTCATTGTCGACTTGATTATTGATATAAATCTCTTTGTCCATTTAGTGATTATAACTCATATTAATGGAACAAGATTTAAAGAATAAATGATTTTAGTTACAAAAGCCTGCATGATCGTCAGTATGCGGTTTTTTGGATGCTGGCGAATATCTTGCCATTCCCGACTTCCGTAGATGGTTGAATTTTTCTCCAACTCCGAGATGTAATTTTTTATTACGTTTAGATTTTTAGAATTTTCCGGTAAACCTTCAATCGTTGTCCCCACCTCTGAGTTAAGATGACGGGAAATAGGATCAAGATTAGAAGTTGAGACTGACATTTTTTTTCCATCAATGACGGCTATTTTAGCATGGAGAAAACCATATTTGCGGTGGCCGCCTAAAACTTCATCATCAATGCGACCATAAGTAAAGATTTGCACCTGAGCCTCAAGTGGAGTGCCCTTTATTTTTTTCAGAATAGTTTCACTGAATGTAGCATCGACCATAGCCTGAGCAATTACGTTGTCAGTTGTAGTAATGGAATTTGAGAAAATTCGTATTTTTCGTCGTGGATCCTTTTTAGCCCATTCAATCATGAAATTTACTTCTTCATCAGGAACCCAGAAATAAGGTGAGACTATATCGACCGAACGTTCTGCACTGGCAATATCGGCATGTAATTTATCTACGAATGAATTACCATTTTTAGGATTGTGTGCTCCTTTAGGCTGCAGGAAAATTTTTGTACGGCTGAGGTTTTGGATCTCGTTGAGCACTGAAATTAAGCCATCTTCAAATCCTTCTTCCAGAAAATTATTCTTTTGCATGTCTTTTAACTGGTCTGCCAGGACACCGTCTTCTTTGATCAGTTTATCAGCACTCTCGCGCATCTTTTTGAAATCTTTTCTGATTTGACCTCGATGTGTTTTGAAAAGAAAATGTTCAAAGTTTTTATTGGCGAGATAGTAATAGATTTTATTATAATGATCTTCCAGAACATTTTGAATACTTCCGTCTTCTTTAACCGTGGCGAATCCTTTAATCATTATTTCTGCATCCAGTACCGGATTTTCTTCACCTTTCCCGACAGCATAGTAATGATCAGCTATATTGCGCCCACCAATAATGGCAATTGAATCTTCCGTTGACTGAGCATCAACCAGCAAAATCTTGTCATGCGATCTTCTGTTAATGGTAAACGTTATTTCTGGTAATTTTTCCCCGTCACTGAGAAAAAGATTGTGAATTTTTCTGAACCAGTTTGCGACATGGGCACGCACATTAAAGAGTGGGTTGAACAAAACAGCTTCGGCTTTTGCCAACTGGCCGGTCGGATTTCCTTCGGCATCCAGAATCGGTCGTCCGCTGAGGGCAATCAGTGCTTTAATATCATTGTAAAAAGGAGCTTTGGAAATTGATCCCGATGAATCAACAAGTATTCTGACTTTTACACCGCGTTTGATGGCCATGCGAAGTTCGTGCAAAATTGCGTTTCCGGTATCATCACTTTTGAAAATGTAGTAAGAAAGATCAATCGTCTTTTTTGCATTCCGGATCATCATGATCTTTGCCAGGTAACCTTCTCTGGGATCCAGAACCAGTTTAGTCTTTCCTTTGATAGGTGAATCTGACTTAATCTCGAAGTCTCGGATTGATTCTGTTATCGTTTCGTACTTTTCTCTTAAGGCTGAGCGGTTCTCTAAAACCGAACTTAGGCAGATATCCCCGGCCTTAATTTTAGGACGAACAAGTTCAGCAGAACTTTGCGAGATGATTGAACTTGCCATTTCCAGACAGGACTGTGACTGCGCAGGGGTGCGCAGAGGCGCCAGGGGAGGAGTTAAACTACAACTTCCCAACAGGCACAAAATCATTAAATAGCTGAGTCTGATAACTGATCTCATCGCTCAATCAATCGGCTTAAGTCCTGAAAAACCTTAATTATTTATGGTAAGGATGACCCGTTTTAATGGTTTGAGCGCGGTAAATTTGCTCAACTAGCAGTAAACGCGCAAGTTTGTGAGGGTAAGTTAATTCGGAAAGGGAAAGGGAGAAATGAGCGCGGTCTATAACGGCCTGGCCGTGTCCGGCTGCCCCTCCAATAATAAAAACCAGAGTCTGTGATTCACATTTTTGAAAGAGCCATTGAGAAAAGGCAACACTGTTAAATTGCTTTCCTTTCTCGGCCATTAAAACGATATATAAGTTTTCCTGCCGAGCGAGTTCATCCAGTTTGGCCATAACTTCTTTGGCTTCCTGCTGGAGATTTTCGGAGTGGGCACGGACTTCATGAATATGGAGCCTGGGCTGGGTGAGACGTTTTAGGTAGTCCCGCTCAAGCTCCTCAATTGTTTTATCACTGAGTTTTCCGACAGTGATGAGATGCAAGTCTTTCATTAAATAGAATGGTTAAAAGTAATTTCTTCCATCATCCGATGAAGATTTTCTTTCACTTTCCGGAGTAGAAAAATAATACGACTCTGGAATTTCAACCGAAAGTGCATTTTTATAGAGCTGGTCGAGATCATAAACCATTCTCGATGGCTCGTGAAAAACGTGAATGATGATGTCACCGTAATCAAGCAAGATCCAGTCAGTACTGTGTTTTAAACCTTCGCGTGAGAGGGCTTCAACACCGTTGATTCTCATCTGGTGTGAAATTTCTTCGGCCATTGCTGCAGCCTGAGTAGGGTTGCTGGCGGAACCAATGACAAAAAAATCGGCAATTCCGGACACATTTCTCAGATCGAGAACTTTGAGGTTTATCCCTTTAAAATTTCCCATAACCCAGGCAGCGGCCATGGCGATATTTAAAGGCGCTTCATATTTTTTATCTTCAATAATGGCCTTAACTTCTTTTGATACATACTCACGACTCATGAATTATTCCTCATCATTGTTCACGGGCATTATTTCCGTGTCTTCAACGTTGACAGCCTTTTGCTTAGATTTCTGGGCTGTTTTTTTATTTGCTTCTTCTTTTTCGAGATCAATGCACTTCACCATCAGCGATTTTAACTGATCTATATTTCTTCCCGATACACCTGAGATCGGAAGAACTTTTTTATCTAATTGCTCTTCAAAGAAATCCTGAAATTTTTTAATTTCTTCTTCAGTCATAGCGTCGATTTTAGTTAAGCACACCAGCTCGCGCTTCAAAGCTAAATCTTCACTGTATTTTTCCAGCTCAGTGCGGATAACAACATATTGCTCGAAAGCTTCGTACTCATCCAGGCACCATGAAACGTCGACAAGATGAACCAGAGCAGAAGTTCTCTCAATATGTTTTAGGAATTTAACACCCAGACCTTTTCCTTCAGAAGCGTCTTCAATCAGTCCCGGAATGTCTGCTACGACAAACGAGCGGTCTCCTAAAGTCACGACCCCTAGGTTTGGTTCAAGAGTAGTAAATGGGTAATCAGCTATTTTTGGACGGGCTGCCGAGATCGCAGAAATTAGTGTTGATTTACCTGCGTTGGGTAAGCCAATTAAAGCTAAATCGGCGAGCAGTTTAAGTTCAAGATCCAGCACCAGTTCAACGCCGGGAAGACCAGGTTGAGCAATTCGCGGAGCCTGATTAACAGCGGATTTAAAGTTCATGTTTCCGCGTCCACCATTACCGCCTTCTGCGATCACGACTTCTTCACCGTGAGTCTTTAAATCGGCGATGATGGCACCGGTATCGGCATTCTTGATAATGGTTCCCACTGGAACTTTTAAGATTTGATCAGAACCATCAGAGCCGTTTAGTTGACGACCTGATCCTGGCTCCCCATCTTCTGCAGCAAAGACTTTCTTTCCACGAAATCCAATCAAAGTATTGATCCCTTCGTCTGCTATTACGATGACTGAGCCTCCACGGCCCCCATCGCCACCATCAGGACCACCGAATGGAATATGTTTTTCTCTTCTGAATGTCACTGCACCTGGGCCTCCGTGGCCTGAAGAGACAGTAATTCTAACTTCGTCTATAAATCGCATTTGTGCCTAAAATAAAAAAGGGAATCCGTTTGGATTCCCTTATAACACTTTTTAGTCTTTTGAAAGAAAGAACTATGCTGGAATAACAGAAACCATCTTCTTGTCTTTTGTATACCAAGAAAATTTAACAACTCCGGCCTGTGTAGCGTAGATTGTGAAGTCTCTACCCATTCCTACACCAGTTCCTGGGAAGATTTTAGTTCCCTTTTGTCTAACGATGATATTTCCAGAAATAACTTGTTCTCCACCGTATTTCTTAGTTCCACGCATCTTCGGGTTTGAATCTCTTCCGTTGGCCGTGGACCCGGCGGCTTTTTTGTGTGCCATATAAGTAACTCCTTAATATTTTTTTAAAACCTTCTATTCTTATTTAAGATATTTTTGTGCGTTTTTTGAGTTCGCATCGATCTTAGCAACATTTCCTGCACCATCATTGATCTCAGTGATCAATAGAGCAGTGAAGTGTTGACGATGACCGTTTCTTCTTTTGTATCCACCTGGTTTTCTCTTGAAAACGATTAGTTTTCTTGAGCGATCGTGCATAATAACTTTTGCACTAACTGTTGCACCTTTTACAACTGGAGCACCAACAAGTGGCTTATCTCCGCCGATGAATAGAACTTGGTCTAGAGCGATTGTTGAACCAGCTTCTTTTGATAGCTTTTCAACGTCGATTAGATCTCCAGCTTGAACTTTGTACTGGTGACCAGCGATTTCTACAATTCCGTACATGTGAAAACTCCTTAAAATAGCAAAATCCAGGGGTTGAGCTCCGAGTTTTTTGCTCGGAAATCCAATCTTGTTAGCCCTGATTTTAGCCACTAATTATGAACCTTAGACTTTTATGTACATTGGGTCTTAATGTCAAGGGAAAAGGCAACCGATACGCAATGTAGAGCTTACGATAACCCAGGATGTCGCTATGAGCAATACACCGGCAACAACGAAATCTAAAAAAGCCTACTTTCAATATCAAAAAGAAATGAATCTTCCGGTTTTTGTGGCGGTGGATCAGGCCAGCATGGATCCCACATTGGCGGATTTTTTAAATTCAATGAAATTTGTGAAGCTCTCGGAGAAAGAAGAAGCTTCTGCGCTGGAATCCATAAAAAAAGAAAAGCATGCCCGCGTTTTGAGCCTGACTGAGGCTTCGCCAGTTGTGGCCCGGCAGATTGAATCGACAATGGAATCCGATCGCTATGGACTCGAAAGTATCACACCTAAAGCGGGCTATCAGGTCTATCGCTATAAAAATGTGGGACTGATGGTTTATTCTTTTCAGGCAAAAGTCTGGGAGCTGGGATGTTTTGCTGATTTCGGATCAATGAAAGGAACTGTCGAAAGTAAAATGGCAGCACGAATGATCCTGAATCGTTTTTTAAGCTGGGCACTCGTGCCGTTTGGAATTCTGGGGTTATGGGGAGTGACTGTAGATGGAGGAGTTGTTTTGCAACGAGCGCGTGAAACTAAAGGTGAGGCGGTGTTTGTGGATGTCGTAGGCCTTCGCGTGCTCAGCCTCGATGGTGTTAAGAAAATGGGAGCCCGTTTTAAAATACTACGATTGGATTCAACTTTGCGCGGCCGGAATGTAAAAATGAGCAGTGAAGAATTGCTTAGCTTTTTATCGGCTCACGCCAGCTATTTTGATATGGCCGGGCTTTCAGTTCCAGTGAGACAAATGATTCAGTCATTAGCTAAAATGTCTGAAGGACTATTACATCCCGAAGAGAGTTTTCGCCCAAGAACTGATTTGTCATTATAAAGTTCATTCGTTATTCTTTTGACATTAATATTCACTATAAAAGAGTAACGAATGAATTCACACTATGTTCATAATCTAGATCCGGTTATCTTTGATCTCGGAGTCCTGCAGATCAGATGGTATGGTCTGATGTACGTCATTGGCTTTATCATTGCCGGCTATCTGCTTAAAGTTCTTGTCCGCAAAAATTTTTTCAAAGTCCCCGAAGAAAAAATCGACACACTAGTGACAACAATGATCATTTGTATGTTTCTGGGAGCCCGCATTTTTTATGTTTTCATTTACAACTGGGATTCATATGCCGGAAACCCGCTGGACATTATTGCAGTCTGGAAAGGCGGACTAAGTTTTCACGGAGCGCTGGTCGGACTGATAACAGGTGGAGTTATCTTTGCCCGTCAGAACAAAATTACCTGGTACGAAGTCATGGACGCTATCGCCTTAGCAGGAACCCAGGGAATATTTTGGGGACGTCTGGGGAATTTCATCAATGGCGAACTTTACGGACGAGTGACAGAGGCCAGCGTCGGAATTATTTTTCCGGGTGGCGGACCATTTCCCCGTCACCCTTCACAGCTGTATGAAGCTTTTCTGGAAGGATTACTCTTAACCGGAATTGTCTGGCTGGTAAAAAGCCGGACGAAATATTACGGGATCATTGGTGCCTTTTTTGTCGGAGGTTACGGTGTTTTCAGATTTATCATCGAATTCTTCCGGGAGCCGGATACTCAACTGGGTTATTATTTTGGCTTTCTGACAATGGGGCAGTTGCTATGCCTTCTGATGATTTTTGCCGGGGCTGGTCTATACACTTATTTCAACCGTAAGAAACATCTTATTTGATTTCCCACAGAGGCAAGGCTTCATTAAAACGCTGGTAAAGAGGGATAATATCCGGTGAAGCCTTGACCACTTCAAGATACATTGGAAAACAGGTGATCGAACAGCTGCCGTGGTAGAGCAGGTGATGACCCTCGCGATTTTTCCAGACATAAAGAGCACTCAGATCCTTACGAATGAAATGATCCTGCTTTTTATATTTCTTCTGTAAATCTGCCAGTAATAAATCGTGCAGAAAATGCTGAGGCAAGCGAACATATAAATCAACGATTTCATCCTTCTTAACCTGAGTGTAGACGTCAAGTTTATAGCCTGCCCGCTTGAGATTAAAGCGTATTACTTTAAGGTCACCGTTATCTTCAAAGATCTCGGAATTAGGATTTGTTTTTTTGGCTTCTTCGAGACTTTTGCCCGGGAAAAAAAGTTCAAGTGATGTAAGGGTAAAATCATAATTGGGTGATTTGATTTCTCCCTGAATATCGGCAATAGTTACCAGCAGGCAGCTGATAACTAAAAGTAATTTTTGAAATGGATGTTTCATAGATTCATCCTAGACCGAGTTTTAAAGCGATACTAGACGGGAAAAAACTTTTATAATTAGCCAACCTTTGTTAGACTCTTTATGAGTCTTGATGACGAGAGTCACTGCTTGAGATTAACAGGAGCGTTGATCTCTTACTTTTGCCAGGTTACCCCATCCGTGAGGGATCGGTTTCAACTGCGGCTTCAAAGATAATAAGGATGATTATTAATGAGAAAATTTCTACCAATTAAGTCAACTACTATTCAGCTCCTATTCGCTTCATTCATCCTTTCATCATGTGCAACCTCTCAAACGCAGTCAAAACAGCAATTAGCGCCCGAAGCAGCACCCACGGCAGCGGTGAATAATTCTGGATTTGCATCTGAAAGTGTGCGCGAAGCTTACCTTCGTCTGAAGAAAAAAGACTATTCGGTTGAAGATAAAAAACTGGATGAGGAAGTTTCAGCAAAAATCGCCAAAGCACAATCACGTTCGATTATTGAGGGCGCTTCTACAAGCGAAACCCTCAATACCTATAAAGGCAAAACCTATTATCTCGAAGGAGCTGAAGAGCTCAATCTGGAAAATAATTATTTTGATATCCCTGTTGTTTATAATGCTCAAGTTAAAAAGTGGATGGATTATTTCCTAAACCGCGGCCGTGGCTATTTCGAAAGATATACCGAACGAGCAGGACGATACGCTCCCATTCTCGGAGCCATCTTAGAAGAACACGGACTCCCTCGCGATCTGATCTTCTTGGCCATGGCGGAGAGTGGATTTGTGACTACAGCTAAATCATGGGCAGCTGCCGTTGGTCCATGGCAGTTCATGCCATATACCGGTAAAATGTATGGACTGGATCAAGACTGGTACCGAGACGAACGTCGTGACCCGATCAAAGCGACGGTTGCAGCTGCACGTTACTTAACAAAACTTTATGATGATTTCGGACAATGGGAAGTGGCTGCAGCCGCATACAACGCGGGTGAAGGCAAACTTGGCCGTGCAATCAAAAAATATAAGTCGGAAGACTTCTGGCATTTAACTAAAGGGAAATATCTAAAAGACGAAACTAAAAATTATGTTCCTAAGATTATGGCCCTGGCGATTATCGGGAAAAATTTAAAATCGTTCGGATTTGATGATGTTGAATTTCACGAACCACTGGATTTTGACGAAGTCAGTGTTCCTGCCGCTACTGATCTGGTTAAGTTGTCTGAAGCTATGGGGGTTGAGTTTGAAGAGATTCAACGTCTGAATCCAGAAATCCTTCGCTGGTTTACTCCACCTAATATCGCTGATTACAAGTTAAGGTTACCTCCAAACACAGCAGAAAAATTCGCTCAATGTTGTGCTAAAGCAGATCTACTAGCTTCAGATTTCCAGGAATATGTAATTCCTAAGAAGGGAATGTCATTAGCTCAGATCTCGAAAAAATTCAGAATCAAAAAGAATTATGTATTGGCTTCGTTAAATAATGTCTCCGAAAAAACAAAGTTTAAAGCAGGCGATGTTATTAAACTTCCATTCCGTATTAATGAAGTAGTTTCACCTTCGAACAACCTGTATGCTGATTTGTTCGAAAAGCCTCGTCGTGAAATTATCAGAAAAAAATCGCGTGAATACAGAATGCGGAGGTATGCGGCCAGAAAAAAGCAAAAAGGGCGCTATTATACCGTAAAAAAAGGGGAAACACTATTTACCGTAGCTCAAAAGCACGGCATCTCCGTTAAGCGGTTAATTGCGTCCAATCAGGAAGTCATCAATAAAAAATCCAAAAAGGTAAATGCCGGCGTCCGTTTAGTTATCCGATAAGAATAGTCATAAATTTTACTTCTCAGTCCACTTTTTTATGAAGTACACTTTGGAATCAAATCCAGAAGTGTACTTCATTTTTAAAGACCAAGAGGTAAATCGTGGCCTTCAAAGATATTCATAAATTAAAAAAAATTGATGTTGTTCAAAAAGAAACGATTTCAATTCCTCATCTAGTTATCGGCAAAGATATTTTCGCTTTATCATTATATACAAAATTAAAATCAATCTATGGTGCCGAAAACGTCAGATTGCTTTCTGAAGATAAAATCTTAACAGCAGATCTACTTCCAAAAGGTCCAGGTACTATTCGAGGGGAGACGAATCGGGCTGTTTTTAAAAAACTTTATCCGGAAATGGCCTTTACGGCCGGGGAACAAAATGCTGTCTTCTATAAAGATATGGCCTGGAAAACTTTCGGAAGTCGCAGTAAGCCAGAAGCTCTGAAATTCGATGAAGAGTTTTACACCGGACCTCGATTTGACGTGGACTACTCGTTATTGTTTCCGGAGCTCAACGAATCTGAATCGTTGATTGAAAAGATGAATCTGGAAGCCTATCAGGTGAAGATCAAAAAAATTGGCAAGAATGAAGAGACTTTTACAATTGAGTGCCTGAACGGAACTGAATTTTTTTGTGAACACCTTTATTTTGGCTTTTCACCTTCCAGATTTATGGAACTTTTTGAAGAGAAGAATAAACTCAGCGATGAGTTGATACAGTTTTGTGAAAGTACAGCAGCTCCATCTGCCCTATTTGTGAAATTTATTTTTGATCAAAAGCCACTAAGCGAAATGAAAGAGACTCTTTTTATTCCTCTTAGCTATACCCATGAGTGGGGCCACTTCGTAGGAGAGTTGAAAACGAATGTTCGAACCGGTCAGCAGGAAATCGAGTTCATGCATTATCTTGACGAAGATCAGCTTTCAGAGGAAGACGTTTCTCGCATTATTCGCTTATTAAAGAAGAGTATGGAGAAAATTTTTGAAACTTTTTCAAAAATTCATCACAAAGAATTTATCTCGCTTGAGCAAAATATCGGGTGTTTGAAAATTGACGATAACCTTTTTCATACCGCCCAGTCAGCATCTCAATCATTACTTCGCAACATGCTTTTCATTGGAGTAAATGCTCCCGTGGCAGATGAGCGCCGCGTTCAAGAGTTGTTCGAATATTCTGCAGAGGGTTTGAATGGCATCACCAGAGCTCTCGTCGTCTATCAGATGTGCGAAAAAAATCTAACAGCGGTTAGTTGACAAACAAAAAGACTGCCCACACCATTTACTAAAGACGTGATTTATAAAGGACAGAAGTATTTAATACTTTGTGTTTAACTTCAAGGAGAAGATTGAATGAAAAGAAACGTATTGGTAATTGCAGGACTTGCAGTTTTATCAACAAACGCTTTTGCTTCTAAAGCAAGAGTTGAAGCTCTAGGCCAAGATGGCGTTCGCGGTTCAGAATATATTTCTGACACAAGAAACGTTTTCAGAAACCCAGCTGGTCTAAATGAAACTAAAAACTACCTTATCACTGAATGGGGTACAGCTGCTAACACTGACGCTGTAAACGCGCCAAATGCTGAAGGTGGATTCTTCCGTGAAATGGGAGCTTTCAACTACGGTCTATACCTTGGTAACGACGAAAACAACGCTAACCGTACAGCTGGTTTCTTAAATCATGACAACGCTCTTGATTTATTCCTTGCTGGTGACATGGGTGTGAAGTGGGGAGCTCGTCTTCACTATGCATCTTCTGCTGACGAAGCGACAACAACTTGGGAAAGAAAGAATACAGCTTTCGGTCTTGGTCTTGGTGTAGTTGCTGGTGCTGCTGAAGCATACGCAAACGTAACACTTTCAGACAAGTCTGAAGGTTCACTAACAGCTGCTGCTGACGAATATAAAGTTAAGCCAGGTTTCCTAGTTGGTGGTTCATTCACTATGGAAAAACTAACTGCTTTCGCTAGCTACGAAAACACAAAAGCTGAATCTCGCGTTGCTGCTGTAACGACAGAAACTAAAGGTTCAGAAATTGTTGCAGGTGTTGGACACACTATGGAAATCAACCCAACTGCACGTATCTACGCTGACGCAAAAGTAGTTCTTGGAACAAACCAAGTTGGTACTGCTGGGAAAACTAAGACGAATGAACTTCCAGTAACACTAGCTATGGAAGCTGACGCTACTTCTTGGTTAACTCTTCGTGGATCAGTTTCTCAAAACGTAATCCTGAACAACACTAAGAACGCTGCAGGTAAGAAAGCTTCTCAAGCTAACACTACTAACGTAGCTGCTGGTGCAACTCTTAACTTTGGTAAACTTAAAGTTGACGGTCTAATCGGTACTTCAGCTGCTTCAAGAGCTGGTACAATTTCAGCTAACGCTGATACTAACCAAGGTGTGCTTTCAACTGACAACCTAATGTCACGAGTAGCAGTATCTTACTGGTTCTAATTCTTTTAAAGAATTCAAGCCCACCTTTTGGTGGGCTTTTTTTTAGGTTTTTTTCTTAGACGACTAATTTGCTTAAAGGGGAACCCTGCATGAAAAAATTATTAATGATCGGAAGTGCACTTGCTGTTCTTTCGACTTCTGCACACGCGACTCAGGCAAGATTACTTGCTCTGGGCATGAATGAAACTGACAATGAAGGGATGTATTACATCCAGGATCAAAGAAATATTTTCTTAAACGCTGCTTACGTAAATGTCTTTTATGACTATGCCGTTTTAGAATGGGGAACAACAGGAACGGCAGCTGGTTCAACAGTTGCAACTGTAACTTCTTCAACAACTCCAAAAGCTCAAGGTGGAGTCTTCAAAAAATTCGGTGACATGGTTTACGGTGTGTACTTCGGAAACGAGTCAAACACTTCATCACTGTTAAGAATTGCCGGAACTTCAGCGGCTGCTTCATTCAACGGAGTAACTGCACTTCCTGCGACTGGATTAAACCCAAAAATGCTTCCTACAGCTGATAACCAAGTTGATCTTTTTGTCGGTGGTGGTAGTGATCTTAAATGGGGTGCTAACGTAACTTATTCAGCTGACGAGGATGAAACTCGTACATCTGAGCAATCAGCATACGCTGTTCGTCTTGGTGTTATTGGTTCAGGTTGGGATGCTCACGCTAACATCTCTCTTAATTCAGAAGCTGAAGCAGTTGATACAATCACAATTCCAGCTCTGGGTGTTGCTGCAACTTCAGTTTCTCAGAAATTTGAAGGAAAGCTTGGTCTTCACGTAGGTGGATCTGTTGAAGCAATGGAAGGACGCGTATTCGGATATGTAAAAAAATATGGTTGGGAGCAAACTGACAGTTTCGCTGGATATTCTGCTCCAGTGGCCGGCGCAATCGGTGGACAATCCGGTACTGTAAAAGGTGATTTCACTTCTTACTACCTAGGATATGGTCGTGACTGGTCTGTTAATAATACAGACAAAATTTTTGCTTCTTTAACGGCTAAGAAAACTGATATCAACTTAAAGTTCGCCACTAAGGGTGAAGTTCGTCACCTTGTGATCCCTGTTACTTTAGGCTATGAAGCTAAAGCTACAGACTGGTTAACACTTCGCGGATCTGTAGTTCAGAATCTATGGGGTCAAAGAGACAACAAGCGTTTGACAGGTACAGGTACAACAAACCTGAACCCAGTTGCTCGTAACTTGATCACTAACATTTACGGTGTAAATGGCAAAGCAAGACTTGCTAACTCTACTGTAGTAAATGCTGGTGCATCTTTAACTTTCGGTCAATTCTCGGTTGATGGTCTAATTGGAACATCTGCGGCGAGCAGAGCTGGTACAATTGGAAGCGGCACAAATGCTGGTATTCTTTCTCTAGACAATCTTGAATCATCTGTCGGTATGACTTACAAGTTCTAATTAATTCTTCTTAAGAATGACGAAAACTGGCCGGGCTTAATGCCTGGCCTTTTTTTTGCCAAAAAAAATAGGACTAACGTTTGAAATCTATCTGGCGAAGGGCTTCGTAAGCTGCTGCTGTAGCGGCGTTGGCAAGATTCAAAGAACGAATGTGTTCGGAATTCATCGGCAATGTTACGAGCTGATCCTGAAACTGGTCTTTGATCTCTGTCGGCAATCCTTTAGTTTCAGAGCCAAAAATCAAGTAGCAGTTTGCTTTTATGTCGAAATCGAAAATTGGCTTTTTAGCAAATCGAGAAAAGAGAAACATATTATCAGGAGAAGGATTTTCATTTTGCATGAAATCTTCCCATGACTCATAAGTTTTGAGCTTTACGTATTTCCAGTAGTCGAGTCCTGCCCGGCGAACGGCCTTTTCGGAAATGTCGAAGGCGAGAGGCTTAATAAGAATAAGTTCCAGATCGAGAGCGACCGCAGTGCGCCCGATACTCCCGGTATTGCCGGGAATTTCGGGAGCTACTAATACGATCTTAAATTTAGACATTATTTTTGGTGCTTTAAATAATCAACAAGTGTTCTGATGATCAGACCAGAAGCACCTTTTGGTGAACAGTACGGTAGGTGTCCCTGAGAATCGCCGATACCAGCGATATCCAGGTGCGCCCATGCAATGTTTGGATCAATAAAGTTTTCAATGAACGCAGCACCTTTAGCCGATCCACCGTTACCGTTAGAGCCAATATTTTTAAGGTCAGCTACAGTCGCTTTCATATCATTTTTGTGTTCAGTGATAATGGGAAGTTGCCACATATACTCATCAACGTTTTTAGCTGACTTTAATAGTGAGTCGGCCAGTTTCTGGTTGTTGGAGAAAAGACCGCAGACTTCGGAGCCCAAAGCTACCAGGATCGCACCGGTTAACGTTGCAGCATCGATAAGAGCGTCTGGTTTTGAATCACAAGCGTAGTTAACAACGTCACCAAGAACGAGGCGTCCTTCAGCGTCGGTGTTCAGGATTTCTACTGTTTTTCCGTTACGAGCTGTTACGATTGAATCAGGCATGGTGGCCAGGCTATTCACGGCATTGTCAGTGATACCCAGGTAGCAGGAAATTTTAACAGGAAGCTGAAGAAGAACAGCCGCACGGAATGCAGCATACATAGTTGCTGAGCCGGCCATATCAAACTTCATGTTCATCATTGATGCACCTGGCTTCAGTGAGTATCCGCCAGTATCGAAAGTAAGTCCTTTACCAACCAGTGCGATATGTTTTGTTTTGGCCGTTGCTTTTGGTGGAGTATAGGTCAGGTGAACAAGTTGTGGCTCATAAGCTGAACCAGCGTTGACAGACAGGAACATTCCCATCTTTTCACGTTTAAGTTCAGCCTTGCCCAGGATTTTGATCTTAACGTGTTTTAGTTTCTTTGCGTCTTTTTCAATTTCTTTTGCATATGTTTCAGAATTCAGAATATTCGGAGCTTCGTTTACGAAGTCACGTGCTACTGAAATACTCTCTCCAAGCAACTGGGCTTCAGCGAGTGTTTGTTCGAATTTTTTTGTGGCAGCTTTTTTCTCGCTGGTAGCAAGGGTTATCGTTTGCAAACGGGCAGGTTTTTTCGTGCTCAGGTGACGATCAAAGGTGTAAGAAGCCATATAAAGAGCTTCGGCAATGGCGCTTAGAGATTCTTCCAGTTCTCCTTTGATCAGGAATCCATCCAGATGCAAAGTAGCGTCTTCATATTTTGCAGAAACTGCTTTGTAGAGTGTCGCGATCTGACGGCGAAGTAGTTCTTTATTAACTTTATTTTTGTCACCCAGCCCGATGATTATGGCAGTGGCTCCGCTTAAAAGAGTAAGTGAAAACGTTTCGCCGGCATCACCTTTAAAATGTTTTGCAGCAACAGCGTGACTGAAAGCTTCTTCTAGCTCGGCTGGCCAGTGAGCGTGAGAAAGAACCTTTTGGGATTTAGGTTGTTCAGCCTTAGCACCTTTGGTTTTTTTTGAAACAGCTTTGGCTTCCTGAGTTTTGTTAAAGCAGGAGAAAATGTGTAATTCTGTACCTGAGAGATTTGGTTCTGAACTTAGGTTTAATTTCATTGATCATGTCCTGGTAAAGTCTTTGATAATAATTTGTTCTAAATAGTGAATCGAGATAAAATAGCACAGTCTATGTTAAAAGTAACTACTCGCTACCTGGCAGCCCACTTTATTCCACCCTTTATCGTAGGGTTCATATTCTTCGTAGCTTTCCTGATTACCTTTTATATGTTCAGAATTATCTCGCTTATTGTTAATAAAGGGGTGGAGTTTTCTGTCATTGTCGGCCTGGTCACAGACCTGAGTGTCTCTTTTTTTCCATTAGCGACTCCACTTTCTGTTTTTTTCGCCGCAGTTTATACTTTAAATAAGCTCAGCGAAGACTCAGAAATTATTGCTATGAGGTCTTTTGGACTTACCAAACTAAGAATCTATCTGCCTTTTTTTATTTCTACGCTGTTAATAGCAGTTACTATTTTTTCACTTAACACTGTTTATATACCAAAGGCTAATGCCAATTTTCGAAATACGATCTTGAAGCTTACTTCTACCGGTATGCTTACCAGTATCAAATCAGGACAATTCTTTACCGATATTCCCAAGGTCACACTTTTTGCAGATTCCGTATCGGAGGATGGAAACAGTTTCAGCGAAGTCTTTATTCACTTAAAGGAATTGGACCAGGAAAGAATTATTTTTGCCCGTAAAGGCTCTCTGATCAAACTATACGCAGATGATTTTCATACACCAGCACTCAGGCTGCATTTAAATGATGGCAACATTGTTAAAATTAATAGTACTGAACAGAAAGTTGAAAAGATATTGTTCCAGGAATACGACTTTCCGGTATTTAGTGCAGAATTTAGTTCCGCAATTCTGGATAAAGACAGCATGAAAACCAGCCGAGAACTGAAAGCTGTAAATGATGACCGTATGGTAAAATTAGAGGCCATGACAAAAAAGAAGACCGAGCCAGACGTAATCAGAGAAGCTAAAAAAACTCTGGTTAAAGGACAGATCGAATATTTCGGAAGATTTGCTTCATTTCCTCAAATACTTTTGTTTGGTTTGCTGGGATTTTCTTTGGGAATTAAAAGAGGACGTGGATCGGGTGGGCACAATACCATTCAAGCGATCCTGATCGTAATAGGATATTATGCGTTGTACTTCTTATTAATCAGTCTTGCCCAGAGAGGAATTGTTCCGGCAATCGTATCAAGTTTTTTGCCAAGTTTTATCTTGTTTTTTGTTTCAGCATATTACTTCAAGAGACTGGATTGGGTCGGCTAAGATTTATGGCTTAGCCGGTGTTGGTTTAAGTGGTGTTATCTCTGTGGCCGGAGTAGCTGTGCTTGTTTCCGGCTTTTTTTCCATATTCTGTTGCATGAATTCATCACTGGTGAGAACTGTTCCATCTGGCTGAAAAATGAAGAGCGGAGTATGGAATTTAGTTTTAGCTTCTTCAGGCAAAACAAGATTTCTCACTGAGTTTTTGTCATTTGATAAATTGACTGGCTTATTGTTGTGGAAGGCTTTAAGTGATTTCGTATTACCGATAAAAATCCTGATTGTCTGGCCTCTTAAAAAAAGCGTTCGCCCCTGGCGCAGAACAAATTTTTTAATGTCTTTATCATCAACTTTATACGTCAGCCAGGAATCTCCTTCGCTGGCATTAAGAAAAAGTGTTTCCATTCCTTTTGTAGGAGTGATCCGGTATTTAGCTGGTAATAACTCGTCAATTTGTTCTTTGGTAAGGCTTTTGTCGTCGCTGAGCTGACGTTCACCGATAGATATTGGTTTTAAAGTCACGTCTTTAATAGTGACTTCTGACTTAACATTTTTGTCCTGAATGATATTGACCTGGATAGGCTCTTGCGATTGTGTTGGTTTTGTTTCTTCAACTTTCTGTGCCGGCTTCGGTGGCGCTTTTTTCTTCTGATGAGTTGAAAGAACTTCCGGAAGTTTTACTGGTTCTTCACGTGTTCGCTCCAAGTAGTTTTTTACGTTAATACCAATTGCGCCGATGATTACAATACCAATAGCTGCCTTGATCATAAAAATACTGGATGACGCAGTGACCGACTTTACAGTTTCCAGCGGAGTGGAAGTCATGGTGGTTAAGGTATTGCGGGCAGTTTCATTTTTTATTTCTACGTTAGTGGACTCATCTTTTTTAGGAGAATTTTCGTAAGCTTTTTCAAGCAGACTCAGAGTGTATTCCTGATCAAGGGAGAGAATTTTAGCAGCAGATTTCACGAAGCCACGAACATATGCTTTGCTGGGAAGTTTATCAAACTGATCTTTTTCCAGGCTCTCCAGCAAACCAATGTGAATCTTAGTTTGTTGTGAGATGGTTTTTAGAGATAATCCTTTTTCTTCCCGCGTTTTGAGCAGAAGCTGGCCGATGGTCAGTTCTTTAGCAGGAAGGATAGAGTTATTATCTGCGTTCATGTCAGTATTGTTATCTGTTTCCATATTTAAAAGCTCGGTGTTTCGCTGGATTGTTCTGTGCGGATGACTTCAGTTTGTGTTCCGCGGGACATTTTTAATTCTTCGCCATTGTTGTTTTGAATTTGTTTCAACTGATTGACGGCCATGGAACTAAATTTTGTTCCAGGATGTTTTTCAATAACTTCTTTAAACTTCGTCTGGGCTTCATCATTGCGGTTCAAGTTAAGTAAAGTAATTCCCTGATGATAAATGGGTGCCGGCAATGAGACACAAGTTCCCTTGCCCGCCTCTTTGAAAGCTTTTAGGGCCTGCTGGAATTTATATTCTTCGCTATACATTTCTCCCAATTTGAAATGAGCCGGACAGTAATCGTTTTTTTCTTTAAGTGAGCTCTCCAGATGGGAGAAAGCTGATTGACGGTCGCCTTCTTTGAGCGCCAATAAGGCAAGATTGTAATAATTGCGGTATTGATTATTGAAAGTCAGATCCGCCAGAACACTTTCAAAGTATTCTCTGGCCTCTTTTAACTGGTTGCGTTCCAGGTATAGTGTTCCAAGATTCAAACGAGCTTCAGAATTTTTTCCGTTCAGTCTGATCGCTTCTTTTAATTCTGTTTCGGCTAGCTGAGGTTGATTTTTAAAATAATAAGTCATGCCCAGATTATTTCTGACCTGACTGTTTTTTGGATCCAATCTTTTAGCTTCCAGTAAATTGATCAATGCCTGAGAATAATCTTTATTCACCAGATCAGTTGTTCCTTGTCCGTAATAGACTTCGGCTTTACGTTCTTCGGGAGATTTCTTTTCCAGCTGATTTGATGAACATGAAATACTAAGAATTAACGTCGAAGCGACAACCAGGGCAGATCTTTTCATGAATAACCTCGCATCTCAATCCATTAAGATATGAGGATATTCTAAGCGTTATCTTTCCTTCTTGTAAATACACCGACTGTTTCAAAATGCTGTGTAGACGGAAAAAGATCAAAGAGGTCAATGCTCTCTAGTTCATAATGCTCTAATGCCGCCTGCGTATCGCGGGCAAAGCTGGTTGCCTGACAGGCAATAAAAATGAATCCCTCGGGCTTGAACTCCGCCAGAAATTCACCCAAATTTTTTAATCCGGAGCGGGGAGGATCGAAAACGATCCAGTTAGGTCGGGGAACGCCCTGGTTTTTTAAAGCAATCAAGGTACGCAAGGCCCCTTTTTCGTAGAGATCGATGGAGAAAAAACGCTGATGTGCCACCGGATCAGGAGTTCTTCTGTATTTGTCCACAACGATTGTGGTATTGCGAAACTTAGCTGAAAGATTGCCGTTACCTCCAAATAAATCGTAAATAACCGATTTAGGCGGAACAATTTCTTCGGCTTTTTTTTGTACCCAGCTTTTAAGGAATTCATTCATTTCCTGATTGACCTGGGTGAAACCGCCGTCAGCGTAGGGTTTATTAATGGAAACCTGAACATTATGCCCCTGACCTTTATCTTTAGAATAGATCTCGATGTGTCCTTTGGGGGGCTGTTTTCCCAGCATGCGCAGCCATGAATTTTCGCTATAAAGGGCCCGTAATTCGTAAGCGACACTAGCATCAGTGATCAGGCATTCCGGAACCGGAACAATGTTGAGTTTCTCATCCATTAGTCCCAGAAGTTTTTTGTTGCGGTCATAATGCAGCTGTAAACGGTTACGATAACCCAGCCGGCGTTTAGCTCCATGAACAGTAATGGCAACATCCGGAAATTTAAACAAGTGACGCTTGAGAGCTGCCGCTTTAAATTCCAGTTCTTTTTCATAGGTGGTATGTTGAAAATCACATCCATTGCATGAATTAAAATGCACACAGGCCGGTTCAATACGATCGGGTGAAGCAGATTCGATGCCGGTCAGGCGGGCAAACTGGACACCTTTTTTCTGGGAGTAAATTTCTGCACTAACTGTTTCTTCGGGGAGAGTTTTTTTGATAAAGGTAACAAGGCCGTCGGCCTTTGAGACACCTTGTCCAATTGGGTCAATATGTTCAATTTTGTAACTGTTTTTCATCGGTTTTATCTCTTATATTTATCTTTTGGCGCTCTTATCAATTCTATTTTTAAACTTATGATGTTATGCTTCGCTATTGTTATTTTTAGTGCTTAATTGGTTAATCCACGAGATAGAGTGATTATGGATCAAAGATTTATTCGCAACTTTTCAATCATCGCCCACATCGATCACGGTAAATCTACTTTGGCCGATCGTATCATGGAAGCCACCAATGCCGTAAGTAACCGGGAAAAAAAAGACCGTTTACTCGACAATATGGATCTGGAACGCGAACGCGGTATCACAATTAAAGCTCAGGCTGTTCGTATCCCTTATAAGGCGAAAGATGGCAACACCTATTATTTTAATCTAATCGATACTCCGGGACACGTTGACTTCTCTTATGAGGTTTCCCGCTCGCTGGCTTCGTGTGATGGTGCTTTGCTGGTTGTTGATGCTTCTCAGGGAGTAGAGGCCCAGACACTGGCCAACGTTTATATGGCCATTGATAACAACCTGGAGATCCTGCCGGTTATTAATAAAATCGATTTACCTCACGCTGATGCTCCAAGAGTAAAAAAAGAAGTTGAAGATATCATTGGAATTGATACCAGCGAAGCCTGCGAAGTTTCGGCTAAAAGTGGTATTGGAATTGATAATTTACTCGAAGAAATTGTTAAAAAAATTCCGCATCCAACCGGAAAATCAACCAATGATCTGCAATGTCTGATCTTTGATTCTTGGTTTGATGTTTACCAGGGGGTTGTAATCCTGGTGAGAGTAGTTGAAGGCACACTAAAAAAACGCGAAAAAATATTTTTAAAAAATGCCGGAATGGAGTACGAAGTTCTGCGTTTAGCGGTGAATTCACCGTTTTTTACGGAACTTGATGAACTGACTGCCGGTGAAGTAGGGATGGTCATTTGTGGTATCAAAACTATTCGTGATGTTTCTGTTGGCGATACTATGGTTCATGCCAACAAAAAAGAAACTCCAAACCTTCCGGGATATGTGGAAGTAAAACCGATGGTTTTCTGCGGGATTTTCCCGGTCGAATCAACAGACTATGAAAACCTGAAAGAAGCACTAGAAAAACTTGCTCTTAACGATGCTTCTTTTACTTATGAGCCGGAGAGTTCAGCTGCTTTAGGATTTGGATTCCGTTGTGGATTTCTGGGTCTTCTGCACATGAATATCATTCAGGAACGTTTAGAACGGGAATTTGGTCTGGCCCTCATCTCAACAGCACCCTCAGTTAGCTATAAAGTTCTTAAAACAAACGGCGAAGAGCTTACCATCTCAAACCCTAGTGAGATGCCGGAGCCGGGAGAAATTGATTCCGTCAGCGAGCCAATGGTTAAACTATCCATTCATGTACCTAATGAATATGTCGGCCGCATGATCACGTTGTGTGAGGAACGCCGTGGAGTGCAGGATCAGATAAAATATATCACCGAAGATCGAGTACAGGTCATCTATGCCCTTCCTCTATCTGAGATGGTTTTCGATTTCTATGATAAATTAAAAGGATTGACGAAAGGTTACGCTTCAATGGACTACGAGTTCACCGATTATGCCGTCGCTGATCTGGTTAAAGTGGATATTTTACTCAATGGCGACAAAGTAGATGCGTTATCTATTATTTGTCACCGCGACAATGCTTTCTATAAAGGTCGTGACCTTGTGCAGAAATTGCAAAAATTAATTGATCGCCAACAGTTTGATGTTGCGGTCCAAGCGGCTATTGGTGCTAAAATAGTCGCCAGAGAAACAGTTAAGGCCCTTCGCAAAAACGTACTGGCTAAATGCTACGGTGGAGATATTTCACGTAAACGTAAGCTTTTAGAGAAGCAGAAGGAAGGGAAGAAGCGCATGAAAATGGTGGGATCAGTGGAAGTTCCCCAGGAAGCGTTCCTGGCTGTGCTCTCAACGGACGAATAGAAAAAGGATTTTATGCACCCTCTCTTAAAAGAACATTTCTTAAAAGCGTTGGATATCTACACTCAAGGTGTGCACTACGACACTTTGCTTGAAGCTAAGAAAGAATATTTCACCATCACCGGTCAGGCTAATGATGATGACGATGATTTCGAAGCACGCATGAATTCATTCAATGAGTGGTACGTTCTGCAATTTATCTCAAAGCGCGGAACAAGAACTGTTATCAGTGATTACCTGATCAATAATCCGGTTGATGATTTCCTGGCGAAATCTCTCTCTGGGGTAAATTATTCGCTGTTTGAATATATCGGTAAGAACTTTCGTGGTTACGACGTTCTCTATGATATGCTTCACGATAAAAAAATCTCTCTGCCAAAAGGAGAGTCTCTTCCTTCAATTATCAAAGACGATATTTTCGTCGGCCGTGTTTTGACTTATGAAAATCAAAACTACCTGATGAATGGTCTTTGTGTAATTCCTAAAGAAGTAAGAGGGATTCTGAAGAAAGAATGTAAGCGTGTTCGCAAATTAAAAAATCCAGGCGAAGAGCTGAAGTTTCTTTTGAAAACAGAATCATTCAAAACTAAATGGATTCGCTACGGTCACGTAGACGCGACAAAAATCTTCACATTTTGATTAAACTTTACGGTTTCACATTACTTCGAAATGGCGTGAAGTATGATTACTCCTTCCGGGAATCTTTCACCTCCCTTTCCCAGCTTTGTGAAGAAGTTTACGTTGCCGTTGATCGCGGTGATGACAACTCCTGGGATGAAGTCGCAAAACTTCCCAAGATGAAAATTATACCCAGTGTCTGGGACATGTCGCTTAAAAAAGGGCTCGTCCTTTCAGTTGAAACCAATAAAGCGTTAACAGCACTGAGAGCTGATCACGGTCTTGATGATTCTGCCTGGGGCATTTATCTGCAGGCTGACGAAGTCCTGCACGAAGATGATTACGAATTATTAAGAGCTGACATTGCTAAAGCTTCCGCCGAAGGCGCAGACGCCCTTTCTTTTCGCTATCTGCATTTCTGGCAAACTCATCATCATATTGCCGTCGGAAAAAAATGGTATCCACATGAAATCCGCGCCATCAAACTAAAAACCAATATTGAATCATGGGGAGATGCTCAGGGATTCAGAAATCAAAAAAAAGTTTTTTATACGGAAGCCCGTATCTATCACTACGGTCACGTTCGCGAACAGGACTCTTATGCGGTCAAAATGCGGGATATGGGAAAACTTTATCATGAAGCCGAAGCACTCGAAGAGAGACTGGAAAAAGGACTAAAAGACGCCCGCAAAAATAAGTGTGAACTCTATTTCGGGACTCATCCTCTTGTCATGAAAGAGCGAATTATAAAAATGAATGATATCTGGGAATTACCAGTTGCCGAAGAAGTGGTCATTGTGGGAAATCCCCAAAAATATCCTGAACGATTAATTCAGTCGATTGCAGCCAGAAAAGTTACCTGGTTCAAATCTTATTCAGATGTCCCGGCTGCCTTAAAAAATCGTGCAATTATCACCGATCCCGGCATTGTTGATGTGCTTTTTGGCCGGGCAAAAAAATTTGATAAAATGAAATCAAAACTGGCCAGACCATGGTCGGATTCTTTCCGTCTGATCATGCAGATATCAAGCAAGAATCTTGGATTCCGACATGATTAAACTCTCTGTTGTTATTATTACTCTCAACGAAGAAAAAAATATCCGCCGCTGTATTGAATCTGTTCAGGGACTCGCCGACGAAGTCGTGGTTGTAGATTCGCTCTCGATCGACAAAACGAAAGAAATCTGTCTCGCTATGGGCGCTCGTTTTATCGAGCAAAACTTTCTGGGCTATGTTGAACAAAAAAACTTTGCCCTTCAACAAGCCTCTCATGATTACGTTTTATCCCTGGATGCAGATGAAGCTCTCGATGAAACTCTACGCACATCAATTGCAGCTATAAAAAACAATTTTAGCCATGATGGTTATACATTTAACCGGCTTACTAATTACAACGGATTCTGGGTTCGCCACTGTGGCTGGTATCCGGATACAAAGCTACGAGTTGTCAAAAAATCCAGAGCGAAGTGGGTAGGGAATAACCCTCACGATGCTTTAACTGTTGAAGGCACCATCGGCCATCTGACAGGAGACTTGCTTCATTACTCATACGATTCAATTTCATCGCACGTTCTGCAAACAAATAAGTTCAGCACCATTGAAGCAAAAACTTTATTTGAAAAAGGAAAACGCGCGACCCTCATAAAGCTTGTCACGCGACCGCCATTTCAATTTTTCAAAGATTATATTTTAAAAGGCGGGATTCTCGATGGAAAATACGGATTCGTTATCTGCTTTCTCAACTCACTTTATGTTCTGCTAAAATATGCCAAGATGATGGATATGCAGATCAAGAAAAGAGTTTAAGAATTCTAAAACTTAATAATTGTAAGATCGAGCGAATTAGCCCCTAAGTTGATATCACCGGTTGCGTTGGTGATTGTTCCATTGCCTTCAAATCGTACATAGACGACTTGTCCTGCCTTCAGGTAAAACTTTTTTGCTTCACCCAGGCTGCCAGGCCAGTAATTAGGTGGATCAAAAATATTATCATAATTGTTGTCGGTAAGGTTTTTGTTATTTCCTTGCCAGGCAATGGAACTGTTATTGCCTCCCGCCTGTGCAAGTGCGAGTGAGCCGGCAATATAAACACCTGCACCAGCACTGACGCTCATCTGACAACTTGTACCACTACAGTTTGGGCTCGTGATAGAAGTTGATAGATCACCTAAAAATCTGACTTCATACCAGCCTTCACTTGGTACAGTAAAATAACTAAAATTTGAATTATTGGAAGCATTATTAGCGTCACTATCAGTTGTTGTAGTTGAAGTTCCAGCTGTAACGGAAGTAAAGAGAATTTTCTTACGATAAACATTACAGGTGGGGCAATCGGTCGGAACAATTAGTGAGTTCTGATCGACTGAAAATGCATTAGAGAAAATAGCCTTATAAACAACAGTTCCGCCAATTTTTTCAAAATTAGCATTAATCTCACTCGAAGAAATTGGAGTCCCCGGAGTGAACACAAAAAATCCAGAGAAGTTTGTTGCGGCAATGGAGACTAATGATGTTAAACATAATGTGAGGGCCACTCCCTGGAAAAAAGTCAGTTTTTGAATTTTTTCGTAAAGATTAAAAATTTTATTTTTCATCAGGGCCCCCAAAAACTGCGATCCCATTGATCAGCATCCCATTTAGCGATAGTCGCTTGTTTAAGTTTAAGAATGAAGTTGTTGTATTTGGCATTAGTGCATTCAGCAGCAGTAAGATTGATAGTCACTGTTGCTTCTGCTTCGCTCAGATTAACTCCTGCAGTTGATCCGCATTTCAAAAGTCCTGATTTGTAATCCGGACCATCAAATACTACTGCCAGTAGTGTGTAAGATCCCTGAGGAATCATCGCTGAATTCTCAGAATCAAGCTGATAGATAGTTTCAACATTGTTGGTTGAATCAACTGCGTTGATGAAGGCACCACCAGAACCGTTTGAAAGTGCAGCTTGACCTAAAACAAGTTTGAAACCACTTTTAGTAGTGGGTTTCTGTGAGCAGGCTCCGAGGATGAATAGACTGACTATAATTAAGTTTTTCATCACTCGCCTTATCGGCCGAAAAATGGCTTTATAATAGATAATTATAACCCAACCTGTTTTCTCGGATAATATTACTTCACCAGACGGGGCTTAAGTATTAAGCTTTAAGCAGTTAACGTGACTTTATTAATTTCCTCTAAAGGAGGTCCCATGGAACCAGTGACCATTATTTTACTCATTATTCTGGCATTTTTGGCCTTTGATTCGATTTTCATCGTTCAGTCCCAAAGCGCAGCTATCATCGAGCGATTTGGTAAATACCAATTCACTGCTCACGAGGGATTAAATTTCAAATTGCCCTTGATTGACCGGATTGTGGTGAGAAGAAATTTAAAGATCGTCCAGCAGGACATTGAAGTCGAAACAAAAACGAAAGATAACGTTTTTGTGCGCACTAAAGTTTCAGTTCAGTACCAAATTATTCGCGACAAGGTTAACGATTCTTATTACCGTCTTTCAGATCCTATTGCGCAGATTGAAAGTTATATTTTTGATGTAGTGCGAAGCGAGATACCAAAGTTGAGCCTGGACGATGTTTTTGTAAATAAAGATACCGTTGCCCTGGCTGTTAAAGAATCTCTGGAAGAATCAATGGATGACTTTGGATTTATGATTATTAAGACTTTGATTACTGATATTGACCCCGACGAAAAAGTTAAGCAATCAATGAACGAAATCAATGCAGCTGAGCGATTGAGAGATGCGGCAATGGCCAAAGCCGAAGCCGAAAAAATTGGTATCGTCATGCAAGCCGAAGCGCATGCTGAAAGCAAAAGACTGCAGGGTCTGGGGATGGCCAATCAACGAAAAGAGATTGCGGCCGGATTAAAATCGTCTATTGAAGATCTGAAACAATCAGGAATCAATAATGAGGAAGTGCTGACAATTCTTCTGATTACCCAGCATTACGATGCCCTGGAAGCTATGACGAAAAATTCAAAATCCAATACTATTATGGTCCCTTATAGTTCCAGTAACGTCACCGGAATGCGGGAACAAATTCAGGAAGCAATTCTTACCTCAGTAAATGCTGTTCAGGCCCACAGGGAGTAGCTAAACAAGGGGACAAATGCTAATGTAAGGGCATAAAAATTAGCAATTTAAGGAAATAAAATTTATGAAAGTTTCAGTCATTGGCACTGGATATGTTGGTCTGGTAAGTGGGACGTGTTTTGCCGAAATTGGTCATGATGTTACATGTATCGATATTGATCCCAAAAAAATCGAAATGCTTCAAGCTCACAAGTCTCCCATCTATGAGCCAGGTCTAACTGATTTATTGGAAAGAAACATAAAATCCGGACGTCTGCATTTTTCCACTGGCTATGAATCAGTTAAAGATGCCAAAACTATTTTTCTGGCAGTAGGAACTCCTTCTGCGGATGACGGCCGGGCTGATTTGACTTATTTAAGAGCTGCCGCAATGGAAGTAGCAAAACATCTTGCCGATGATGCTATTGTAGTTATCAAGTCAACAGTTCCTGTTGGAACTTCTGTAGAAATTAGAAAACTTATCAAAGAGAATACGAAGAAAAATTTCCATCTGGTGAACAATCCTGAATTCTTGAAGGAGGGATCAGCAGTAGAAGATTTTATGCGACCTGACCGGGTTATTATCGGCCATCAGGACGACTACGCGATGAAAGTGATGGAAGAGCTCTACGCACCTCTCGTTCGACAGGGGAATCCTATTTACGGTATGAGCAATCTATCAGCGGAAATGAGTAAGTATGCAGCGAACTGTTTCCTTGCGACTAAAATTTCTTTCATCAATGAAATTGCCCGACTTTGTGATGCTACCAATGCTGATATTGAAGAAGTCCGCAAAGGGATTTCTTCAGATAAACGTATCGGGGGGCATTTTCTTTACCCTGGTCCAGGATACGGCGGATCTTGTTTTCCAAAAGATGTAAAAGCATTAATCGCAACAGCGGAAGATTATGGAATGGATCTTAAAATCGTCAATGCAACTGAAGAAGTAAACGACGAACAAAAAGCCTATGTGTATTCAAAAGTTCGTCAGTATTATGGCGAAGATATCAAGGGAAAAGTTTTTACATTTTGGGGTGTGGCCTTCAAAGCTAACACAGATGATGTTCGGGAAACTGCAGCCATTGCTATGGCCAAAAAACTTATTGCAGCAGGTGCGACAATTCAGATTTTTGATCCGGTTGCGACTGAAAATTATCTGAAAATTATGAGCGAATATAAAGAATGCGAAGGAAAAATCAAATCTTTCGAAGATAAATACGATGCTCTTAATGGCGCCGACGCATTAATTACAGTTACTGAATGGCGTGAGTTTACGACACCTGACTTCAGCGAAATCAAGAAACGGCTGAAAAAGCCAGTTATCTTTGACGGTAGAAATCTTTATGATACAAAGAAAGTTCTCGCAGAGGGTTTTGATTACTTTGCTATTGGGAAATACATAAAATGAAAATTGCCGTCATTCAATTAACTTCAGTCCTGGATTATCGTACAAACCTGGAAACTATTCGCGAATTCCTAAAAGAAGCTAAAGCACAAGGTGCAGTTGCGGCTTTTCTACCTGAAGTTTTTTACTCAATGAGTGACGGACTAACTTCTACACCTTATTTGGTGGAAGAAGGAAATGAACATTTTGAACAAATCAGAAAACTGGCCACAGATTTTCAAATGGCCTTGATAGGTGGATCAGCCGCGACTAATCTTAATGGAAAAGTTGTCAACCGAGCTTATAATTTCGACAAATTTGGAAATGATCTGGGCCACTATGACAAAATTAATCTTTTTGCCTGCGATCTTCCTGATAAGAAACTTTCTGAAGCTAAAACTTATACTCCGGGTAAAGACTACAAAATGGTCGAAATAGAAGGCCATAAAGTTGGTCTGGGCATTTGTTTTGATATGCGCTTTTCCGAAATGGCCCATCATTACCGCATAAATGGTGCACAAATTTTAACGTTCCCCGCAGCTTTTACAGTTCCGACAGGAAAGGCTCACTGGCATACTCTTCTGCGGGCACGGGCCATTGAAAACCAATGTTTCGTAGTGGCCGCTGCTCAATGGGGTAAACACAATGAGCGCATGGAGACCTATGGCCACTCCCTGATTGTCGATCCATGGGGCGATGTTTTAGTCGACCTGAAAGAAGGACAGGGGGTGGGTGTTGCTGAACTCGATTTCTCTAAAATAGAACTGATCCGGAAATCAGTTATCATGAATCGTGCATTCTAAAACTTTCTGGGTATAAGCAGTAACCTTTATTTTCACAGCTTTCTTTTTTTCAAGTGATTGCTTCAGACACGGAAGCAATTTTTCTTCTGCTGTGTATGCAGCTGCATGCTCCAGCATTTCCAGTCGATACTGATTGTTTTTTTCCAGCGTGATCTTAGATATTGTTGCATCCAGATCAAGTGTTTTTTTATCGTCAGCTGCAAACAGTGAAGCCGACGAGCAAAGAATGACAGCAAAGATTATTTTTTTCATTTTGGTTCCAGGGGTTTGTAGCGTTTCATGGTTTCGAGTGACATCTGCATTTTCGATTCTTCATTCAGGTGAATGCTCTCGCGCGGAAGATAAGGATCTGAACTGGAAAAAGCGAGTGCTGAACGCTCGAAAGCAGCAGCGTTTTCAGGAAATGGAAAAGCGGTGACTACGGATCCCTTTACTGTGTTTTTAGACATTCGCTGGTCCCATTCTTCGACAGTAACAGGCTTATCAAAGAGTGAAGGGTCAATAACCATTTTTTTGTTTCCACCTTTACCATCATCAACATAAACAATAGGCGCTACGTGAAAGTTCCAGCGAATGTCTGTTTCCGGAACATACAGATCGCCTTTGATCCATACTTTATCTGTCCGCACACCTTCTGCTTCAAACATTCTGGCCATTAAATGGGCACGGGCATAACAACCGTCATACTTATACTTCCACGCAATATCCTTTCTGGCCGCGGCTTTCTTAAAAAGTTCATTGGCCTTTTTTAAACTGATCGTCTGGTTAACGACTCTGTCCGGATAAATGTTTTTACGTAATTTATCCAGATTTCTGGCCGCATTTTCATCCAGGATAAGTCCGTCATATAGGCAACCATATTCAGCTGCTTTATTAGGATCAATGTAAGCGCCGACCAATGTCCCGTCTGCCATGACCTGGATGAATTCCTTCATCTCCAGTTCAGCCAGTTTTCCGATCAGCTGCTTTCGGGCATTATCAAGGTTGTCCAATGCCGTTTTATCAGAGCAGACATTTTTCTGATACATCATGAATTGTTCAAAAAGAGGGCTCTTGAATTCTGCTATTCTTGCTCGATCTTCACCCAGACTCTGCGGAAACATATTTTCATACATTGCCATAGGATTAAATTCTTCTTTTGAGCTTAAGATAGGACTGTAATCAACCAGCGGTGTGGATATTTTTTCTGAAAAAACTTTTTTTACTCTTATTCGCGGACCCAGACCGCTCCTATCAAAGAAGTGAACAGCTGCTCCGCCGCCTGCCATTGGGGCAGACTCAAACAACATCGTAGCATCGTAAGTTTTGTCTTTAATTCTTAAAGGTTCACATTTAAAGGTGCCACATTGAATGGATACATTAAAATTTTTAGCCTGTTCTTGTTCTTCCGGGCTGAAAGGGCGAGTGCTTCCCCTTTCACAATTAATTTTCTGGCCATTTTCTAATTCAACAGAATATTTTGTATCATTGAAAGCTTTGTCATACTGGTTTTTTAAAGCTTCCTTTTTTTGCAGAATTGATTGTGCAATTGCTTCATAAGCAGGAGAGCCTTTTTTCCTGTCAGAAGTTTTCGGGGGAAAAGAACCGTCATTATCATTGAAAAAAGTTTCAACACTGGTTACCTTCTCAAGATATTCCCCGCTGGCAACGGGAGGAAGAGAGGGAAAAGTAACATTTATTCCTTCGTATTTGGGTATTTCGTAGAGGGTTTTTTCTCCGCTTTCAACTTTCTGAATATTTAAATTTTTTATTTCACCTTTATCATCAGTACCGATGCTGCTGTATCCATAACCACCAGTCTTTACCAGTAATGGCTTACCTTTGTTATCGCAAATATAAACTTCAACTTCAGTATCGATTTTGCAGTTGATTGAGCTTTTTTCGCCATAAAGTTGAATTTTAATCTGGGGAAAATCTCTTGGTTTTACCCTTTCATTTTTACCGGCATAGCCCAGCATTCCGCCACCAAAACCTCCGCCCGGAAAAGTGCCACTGCCGAATTTACCACCGGGATAGCCCTGGGCCATTAAGGGAGAACTGCCGAGAAGAAATAACAGGATTAAGCTTTTAAACATGATTAAACCTCAGGTTTTATGACCTAAACTTATCGACCAAAATAACAGAGGATTTATTTATTTAAGCTTGAGTGAATTGATCAGTTTAATAATAAGCGGTGGATGCAGTATGATTGCCGCCAGTACACCCATAGTACAACCCAAAGTGATGTCGACAATTCTCCAGTAAGCTAAATGATGAGAAGCTATAGATTCGGGCGCAGCTATTTCCAGAAAAAATAAAATAAGTGCGGCAATAAAAACGTTTCCCACCCAGTAATTTTTAGCCAGCCCCACCGGCATAAGCATAGAAAAGAGAAAAATAAAAATCAGTAAAATATAGGGCTCATGAGTGAGACTCAGGATCACGGCGGCCAGGAAAACACCGGCAACTGTACCTATAAAACGCTGAAAGGATCGATAGATCCCCTGTAGACTGTCCGGAAGCATTACTATTATTGCTGTACCAACAACCCAATAAGGGTGAGACAGTTGCAGACTGCGTACCAGATGGTAACTGGTGAGTGCAATAATCGCGACTAAGAGTGAAAATTTCAGCGACTGCTTATTCTTCATGGCCTCTTTAAAAATATGTCTCTTACTTTTCATCTCCTGATGCTCGTGTTTAAAAAGTATTTGCAGCAGCAAAAGAACGAGTACGTATAAGGCAAAAGAAAGCGTGGAATAGATCAATAAACTGGTACGAGTTTCAAAAACAACAGCTTCGCTGGAAGAGGTGAGAAACTGCAGCGTAATGAATAACATCATACGCTCCAGTTCAATTCCGAAAGTTTTTGATTTCCCCAACAGGAAACTTAAACCGAATAAGAGGATCGATATGAGCACCAATTGGCCTTGGACCAATGTTCCCACGAACATTGATAACATTAAAAAAATAAAAGCAATGAACAGATGTTTAATCCTGATTTCTAATTTTCCAAAATGATCATTGAGATAATAGACCAGCCCCATAAGGGCACCAAACATGGCCGGTTGAATTTCTTCCCGGAGAAGTCCAACGACCAGAGGCAGAGTAATGGCACTCGCGCTCATAAGCATTTTGTGCGCCGGAGTTACAACCGGTGCGATTTCCAGTGATTTTTCAATATGATTTCTTAGCGGCATTATTGCAAAGCTTTGATCATTGTCTGTTTAAGTTTTACCAGTTCTACTTTATACGGGTTTTCTTCAGAATAGACAAAACATATCCTGTCTTTAAAAGATTTGATTTCGACCGATCTATCTATTACCGATTTTTCCCATTTTTCAAAATTATGCACAACACGGGCAGGAAGGAAGGCATCACCTGCACCATCCAGCAACAAGCGCGCAATAATATCCAGATTTTTTATTTCTTCGTAACTGTCATAATGAATACCTTTGCGTTCTATTTGTCGCAGAAGATGCTGGCTTTGCTGCAAGTCCGGATCAAAAAAAAGGCGTTTGGCTTTGTTGATTTTTTTTGTCGACCACAATGTAAAATTATCTTCCCCCAGTGCTGTGACGATCAGATTAGGATGCGGATGAGGATTAATAGCCACAGCACAATCCAGAGTTCCCGTCTGAACCATAGACGTCATTTCGCGGGAAAGGCCAAAGTTCATACTTAGCTTAATTTCAGACTGCAACTTATAAAATGCTGGCAACAGATAAGCTGCCACTGCTGAATGCAAACCCAGTTTTAATGTTCGGTTTAGAGATAGTTTTCCGCTTATCAGAAAATTTTCAATCTGATTCATCTCCTCCAGCACTTTATTGCCGTGAAGAAGCAGGTACTGACCAGCTTCGGTCAAAATAAGACCACTTTTTCTGCGCAAAAAAAGATCATTTTGCAGTTCCAGCTCCAGTCTTTTGATGCAATGGCTGAGTGCAGGCTGAGACATTCCCAGTGCTTGTGCCGCTTTTGTGAGATGCAGATGCTGTGCTGTAACCAGGAAAGATTTTAAATCGGCTGAATTTATCATTCATAAATTGAATCATAATTATAAATAACATTCAATTTATTTATGGAGCCAATAGGATTAGAAATGTTGTAACCAAAAACCAGAGGGGGGATTATGAAAATACTATTTTTTGCAACTTTATTTTTAGCAACAAACATTATGGCCGGAGAACGTATTATTTTAAAAGACAGTCTAACTGCAGAGACGGAAGTTAGCCGAAAGACAGTGCGCTGCTCGCATTTTGGATACGGAATGTCAGAATTAAAAATCAATATCGCTTCACTTGATGGCTGGACGTTATTTGATCACTCTAATATTCGTTTTGGTGACCGCAGTGATCTGCCTTGCATGAGTGCAGGCGCATGTCAGTCATTTAATGATGAGCCTGCCCTGTCAATCGATGATGTTATCCAGGGTAATGAACGTAAAGAAAAGATTATTATTGAACGTGAAGTTATTGAAACGCGGATTGTGACTGAATCAGAAGCGGGGAAAGTATGTAGTCGATTCCTGACGGAAAATCTGAAGACAATTATCGGTGGTGTTCCATTCACACACTCCCGTGGCGGAGCTGAGCAAACTTTGCCTCTTAAGGCTTGTCATTTCTAATAGGGAAGCAGATCTTCAGCGCGATTGTTGAACTGATAAACAGGGGGGGAAGAGTTAAGACTTTCTCCCCTTATGATTTTCACATAAAGGTCCAGGTATTTTTGGGTATAAAGAGCAATATTAAAATTATTCTCGGCATATTTTCTTATTATTTCCGGATCAAAGTCTGCGGAATGATTCTCTTTTAAAAGCTGAAATAATTCTGCATAGTTTTTTGTGATATATCCACTTTGACTGCTGATCAGCTCCGGTAAACTTCCATAACTCGAGCCAATGACAGGTAATCCTTGCGACATGGCCTCAATCACGGCAATTCCAAAGGGTTCATGCCAGCGAACAGGAAACAAGAGCGCATCACAATTCCTGATGAGCTGTAATTTTTTTTCACCACTCACCATTCCGTGGTTATGAATAAATCGAGACAAACCAAACCAATGGCCACCGGCCACTTCCAGATGTTTGTTGTTTTTTCGGCAAGCAGTAACTGAATGTTTTAAATTTTTTACTTTCCAGGATGCTTTTGCCAGAAAGAGAAAACGATTCCATTCTCTTTTTTGTTTTGGCTGAAAAGGATATTCATTAAAATCGACAGCGTTATGAACGTATTGATCTGAACCATGGATTTCGGCATGTTTCCTGGAAACAAACACTGAATTTTTCTTTAGTACTTCACCTGGCTGGCCATTTCCATGAACTGTATTAATTGAAGGAACATCTTCGATTTCAGCATTAAAAGGAAAATGAACAATGTCCGTTCCCGCTGGCAATAGCTTTTTCCATTTTGCCGGATCAGGGTCGAAAGGAATTAATTCAATACCATAATCCTGAACTTTAGAATCACGATGGCCTATATAAACAACCTTATGGCCCTGACGGACCAGTTCAACCATATGCCAGAACAAAATTCGCTCGGTACCACCGTAACCGTAAACCGGAAGAGCAGACGGATGAAAGAAAACACATTTCATATTTTCTTACCTTGCTGCAATTCATGCAGTTTTGAATACTTCAATAAAGCATATAATGAATTTATAGAGCAAATAATGAATCCATATCTGCCATCCAGAAACCCACGTTTGAAAAAATAATCACGAAGAAATTTAAGAAATGGACGAGTAAAAATTTTAAAAAGTGAGGAGCGCTTTCCCTGATTAAAAGCTGCTTTTGCAGCTATTGTCGTAAATTTATCAGTCTGAATGATGTGGGCGGCAATTGATTCATAGCTATAGTGAAGTAAATCACCTTTTAAAAATCCGATGCGCGAAGGAATTTCGGGAACGAGTAAATCATGTGGATTTACTCCTCTCCAGCGTGCTTTGTTTTTTTTAATTAAACGTAGTTTAGTGTCCGGATACCATCCACAGTAACGAACCCAGTGGCCATTATAATTTGTCAGGCGGTTAAATCGAAATCCATCCATGTGGAAATTATTTTTAATTTTTTTTATTTCTTCCAGTAGTTCCGGGGATAAAGCTTCATCAGCATCAAGCGAAAGGACATATTCGTGACGGGCAAGATCGAGTGCAAAGTTTTTTTGTTCGATATGGCCGGCGAAAGGATTTTTAATAAAGCGCGCCCCCATCGCCAGACAAATTTCCTCTGTTTTATCAGTAGAAAAAGAATCGACGACAAGGACTTCATCTGCAATTTCAGATACTGAGCTGATGCATCGACCAATGTTGTTTTCTTCGTTGTAAGTTATGATGGCTACTGTTAATTGAATCATGTTGAGCTTAACCCCATGTCGTCACCTAAAACCATTTTTATTGTCAAAAATCGCGCTCTGGGCGACTCCATTATGGGACTCAGTACGGTTCAATACCTGCGACAGATTTATCCTAAGGCTAACATTATTTATGCTGTTCCTCAATGGATTGCTCCGCTTTATGATCAAGTCCAGACTAAAGCTGATATGATCTATCCTCTGAAGTTAAAAAGTGTGCGTGATGTTTTTGCTCTTTTCGATGACATGATGGCCATGAAGGTTGACCATATCCATGAAATGCATCAGTCGGGCCGGGGAAGTAAAGTTTTTAAACTTTATGCTTTTTTTAAAAGCATTCCATATACCTTTCACAATCACCATTTAAAAAGCGGCACTAAGGTCATTGATCAGGGAGTGATCAAATCACTTATTCAGCGTGATCTGGATGGCGTTCATTCTTTTTTGGGGGAAGGTCCGCCTCCAAACTACCTGGACTGGCAGCCTGAAATGCATGTTAACAGTCATCTTAAATACAAAAGAATTATTTTTGGCGTCGTTGCCACCCGGAGGACTAAAATGTGGCCTCTGGATCATTATGTTCAACTGGCCAAACTTCTGCAGAAACATTTTCCTGAATTTAAAGTGGCGATTCCACTTTCCAATAGTAAAGACGATACGATGATTAAGGATGACCTGCTGGAGATTGGTCTACCACCCAATGCAGAAATTATTCACTTGCCACTCAAAGAGTTGCCGCAGTTCTTTAAAGAATCTTCATTCTATGTCGGTAACGATACAGGTCTGAAACATCTTGCCGTCGCAGTTGGGATTAAAAGTTTTACTCTGTTTGGCCCTGAGCCGGCCAGTGAGTGGCATCCTTATGATCGAAATACCCATCCTTATTTTTACCAGGAAGAATTAGAATGCAGGATCAGGACTCATCACTATTGCGGTTTAACTGTTTGTGATTTGAAAGATGATTATATGAGATGTATGAAACATTTTCCTCCGGAAACTGTATTCCAGGCGATCAGTTCTACATGTAAGGATTTTCTCCAGTCGCATGATCTGTCAGATCAACAACTTCAGTAATCTCAGGAAAATTTTGTTTCACCAGGGTTTGTATACCTTGTTTTAAGGTCGCTGTTGAGCTTGAGCATCCCTGACACCCGCCGGAAAGGCGAACAAAAAGTTTATTATTGTCCAGGTCTATAATTTCGACTCCTCCTCCGTGGGCAGCAAGCGCAGGACGGACTTGTTCATCAAATAAAGTTTCCAGTTTTCGTAACATAAAATCTCTCGACTAATATCTAAGGTTTAAAATTGTTCTCTGATTAATTCTAACTGAGCTATCGCGGAATAGACAGCGTGTTCTACCCTGAGGATACTGGATGAAACTTTTACGCTTTTGAATCCAGCCGCATGAAATCGTTCAAGATCCTGGGCAACGAACCCCCTTTCCGGTCCTATGGCCAAGGTAACTGTTCGGTTAAAATCAATTTCAGGAGCATACTCCAGAAAACTTTTAGCCCCGGTTAAGTCCAGTATGAATTTCTGATTCTCTTCGGCGTATTGTTGAGCAGGGTTGTATTTGTCTGCTTTAACCCGGGGAACCTGATAATAACATCCGGACTGAGAAAGGCCGGCCTTCAGCAAGGCCATCTTTTCATTTTCTTCCAGCACTTTGGTATCCAGGTAACTTTTATCTGAAAGTTCCGCTTTAAAAAAATGTATTCCCGCCGCCCCGTAGGTGGTCGCGTGTTCCAGTATTTTTTTTACCGTCTGGGGACGGGACAAACCAACAACCAAATTAAACCAGCAGGGAGATCCAGCTTCCGGTGCTGAGAGTTTTAGCTGACAGTGGTTTTCATCAAGACTTAGAATTTCGCCCCGGCATATTCCCTGATTGAGTATGGTGCAACGATATTGATTTCCGGGTTTAGCCTTAAGAGTATTATGCAGATGCTGCAAAGTATGAGCATCAGTGATGAGGCCGCTTGTATTGTCCAGTATGAGTGAATTCATGAGAGTTAAATCTCATCATGAAGCTCACTCGTCAAGTCAATTGAATCATCATAAACATCTTCATCGAATAGACTTTCGTTGACGATATCTTCAGCGGTAAACAAAGTGTCTACGTATTGCTGATTAGGGAAACCGACACTGTAATGGCCTTTCATAATAAAAAGAAAAAGAACGAGTGTCGCACCGGCAGCTCCCGCCCATGAATACCATTTCAGGAAAAGATTCTTACTGGATTTACTTTTTTCCAGCTTAGCCATGAAATGAGCATCAAAGTTCCGTCCTGTTTCTACCTGCATTTTTTCATTAAATGTTTTCTTTAAATTATTCATGCGACCTCTACTTCCTGGGAGAGAATAGTTTTCAATGCATTTTTCGCCCGATGAACCAGATTTTTTACAGCCTGGGGAGAACGATGCAAAATTAATCCCATTTCCTCAAATGATAAATCATCATTCATCCAAAGCAACGTGGCTTCTCTCTGAGAAAGGGATAATAACTCCAGGGCCTGATGCAGCTGTTTGCGATCAGCCTTTTCAATTAATGCTTCCAGAACAGAATCCTCTACACAGGGAACATCTATTTCCTCAGTAAAGACTTCGTCTGGTTCCCGCTTATATTTTCCCAATGAATCTATATTAGTGTTTTTGCATATGGCCCACAACCATCCCCGGAAAGACCGCTCCGGTTTAAAATGGGAGCGATATTTATAAATTTTCAGGAAGGTTTCGTGCACGTTCTCTTCGGCTTTTGCCTGATTAAAAGTATAACCATAACTAAACCGAAGAAGCGGTTCTTTATATTTATGATAAAGGCGCTCAAAGGCTGCCTGATCATCGCTCTCGATGAACATTTGCATTAGCTGGTTATCTGACAATCTTTTGGTTTCCATACAACCTATATACTTGCTTGCGGCAAAAAAGTTTCGTGAAACTTTTTAAAGCCTATCAGTGTATATAGGGTACGAGAACAAAAAAACGGAGGTTTATATGGGGCACTTCACGAGAATATTAGTACTTAGCCTTTCGCTACTGGCACTGCCTGGAGCGTCTTATGCATTAGAAGAAAAAGAAATAGGGCGCTACACACTGGAGAGTTCACAATTAAGACGTGATCAGACTTTAAAGCTTAAAGAGGCCCATCTAAAACACATTAATGAACTATATGAGATGAAACTTAAACACCTTGCCGAGATTGATGAGTTGATCAAGGAACTAAAGGCCGGAGATAAAGATCAAAATAAAGCAGTTCTAAAAAGAATAAAAGAGCGCAGGAAAGACCAGCGGGCAAAAGAAAAAGAATTCCGTCAAACTTTTCGAGAGGATGTACTCAAGCCGATGACGAGTGAATTCAAACAGTCGCACAAACAAAGACAAAAAAGATTAAAAGTGAAAGGGCGCCTTAAAAATAGCCAGGATTCAGAATAGAAATCAAAAAAATCATACTGTTTTGATTAATTCATGAAACGAAGATTTGTCTATCTTCGTTTCATGCATTTAATACCAGAACTATTTCATCCTTCCTGCTTTACTCTGCTTACGGCACCTGTTGCTTCCGGAAAAACCCGGATGGTCGTGGAATTTTATCACAATCATGATTTCAAAGTTGTATATCTTTCGCCACTAAGGGCACTCGCAAACGAAGTTTATGCAAATCTGATAAAAAGGGATGCAAAAAACGTTTTTCTGGCAGGTGGTGATAAAAAACTTGCCGAGATTCAACAGGACTTCATCAGCAGACGAAAAAGTTTTATGGTTACAACCATCGAATTACTCAACGAAGAATTTGTTGAGGAGCTTTTTTATAAAGAACAAAAAGTCCTGTTTGTCATAGATGAATTTCATCTTTTTTATCATTGGGGTGAATCTTTCCGGCCTCTGCTACATGATCGCTTCCTGTGTTTACTAAATTTTGAATTTCCTGTTCTGGCAGTTACTGCAACCATTGATCACACTATTATGGATCGGTTAAAGAAAGACCTGAAATATTATCAGGATTTCTGGATCCATCTGGACTTTGGCAATCATCAGCTCCATCGCCCCCCTGCGCGAACCATCTGCTACAATGGCCTTCATCCCCGGTATATTTATCGCGCTTTCTGGAGAGAGATTCGGCAAAAAAAAAGTGATGAAATATTTCTTTATTTCTGTGCTTACAGGGGGCAGGTCGATGAGCTGGTGAACCGGGCCAGAAGGCAGGGGTTCAAGGCCGTGGGGTGCGTAGGTGGTGAAGTCGAAAACTTTTTGCAGGAACTGCGCAATTTTGAGGGGAAAGTGGACTGCATCTTTTCGACAACGACATTATCTCATGGAGTGAATTTACCGGAGATAAAAAAAGTTTTTATTGATTATGAAGTTAAAAACTATGATTTTTGGCTGCAGATGATCGGAAGAGGTGGTCGGCAGGGATCTCCTTACGAAGTTTATTCCACAGACAAATTCCATACCGCCAGAAAAGAGCGCTTAAAGCATAAAGTTTCGATTGTCCTCTCTGACTTTTTGGGTGTAGAGTTCTAGGCAATGCAAACCAAAATTGAAGGGCTTGTCCTCTCGAAAGTTCCCTATGATGAAAGGCACATTATTGCCAGTCTGCTCCTACGCTCCGGACGCAAGGTCTCTGTCGTTTTCTATGGCGGACGTGGGGGAGGAAAAAAACAAAAATCTTCCGTCATTGAACTGGGTTTTATGCTTTCAGTTGAGCTGACAGCCGCCAGACAGAATGTCGATATTTATCATGCCAAAGAATGGAACCTCATCTGGCATCACGATGTCATTCGTGAAAATCATCAGGCTTTTTATCTGATGTGTTTTTATCTTGAAATTATGAATAAACTGGCGCCTGTTGAAGATCTGCATGATGTTCATGAAGAAAATAAGGAAATGGCCGGGTTGTTTACGGCCTTGAGTAATGCTCTGGTTAACATGGAAAAGGCACTTAAGGAAAAAACTTTTTCCCTGCATGCTCATGCAGTTATTTTCTTAACCAAAACATTACTTCAGTCAGGTGTTTTTCCGGAACGTGAGCATTGCACTCTTTGTGGTACAGAACTGCAGTCCTTCAACGATATGTACCTTCTTCCGGAAGAAGGAGGTTTTGCCTGTCCACCCTGTATGAATCAGCGTAAATCTTATTCCGTTCAGTCAGGAAGAGAACTGTGGGAGCTGATTGGGCACATCGCTCACTCCCGCTACTCAGACTTGTCCGCCATTCAGCTGGAGTATAAATCGCTGCCAAAAATGTTGTTTCATTATTTTTGTTTTCAGTTCCATCTGGAAGAAAAAGATTTTAAGACCCAGTCAATGCTTTTTTAGACTCTGGCAATTTAGAGGCGAATAAGCTAACCTAGGGCATGATCAAAAAACTTATCGTTCAACTCTATCCCTATCTTCATCCCTACCGGAAGAAAGCTTTTGCAGCCTTCCTTTTTTCTTTTGTCCTGGCGGCGATTGCCGGAGCTCAGCTTAAATTAGTTCAGCCAATATTCGATAAAGGTTTTGATCCAAAAACATCTGATTTAACCGTCATTCTCAAAATGGCCGGATTGCTTTTGGTCCTGGGGATTCTCAATTTTCCTGCGCGTTATTATCATTTTTACTGGATGCGTTTTGTGGGAGAAAAAATGAATGCGGATCTAAGAACCGCTCTTTTTTCTAAAATGCAGAAACTTCCAACCGCTTTTTATAATCAAAATAAACAAGGGCGAATGGTTTCAACAGTTCTTAACGATGCCGAAATTTTCGCTGGTTCGTTTCGTTCTGTGATTGATGTTATCCGTGAGCCGCTAAAAGGCTTAGTTTATTTAGGGATGGCCTTTTACAGCGACTGGCAGCTCACACTTGTGATTTTGATTGTGGGTCCGTTATTCGTTCTCATTTTCCAAATCAGTGGGAAAAAAGTCAAAGCTCACCAGGCAGAAGTGCAGGAAGGCAGGGCAGAACTCACGCACAACCTGAGTGAAGGATTGTCTTCGCATAAAGTGACGAAAGCTTTTAACCTGCAAAATTTTGTTATGGACCGCTACAAAAAAGCACAGGACTATTATTTTCATTTCACAATGCGCACATCAAAAGTAGAAGAACTCGCTCACCCGTTTGTGGAATTTGTTGGCTACCTCGCTTTTTCTTTGCTCATTGTTTTTGCCTACTATCGAATTCAATCGGGTGCAATGACTGTCGGAGGATTTATACAATTCGCTGCTGCTTTGGCCCTTCTCATGGATCCGATCAGAAAATATTCACAGGCCAATGTGAAACTCGGACAGGGACTCGCTGCTGCCGACCGGATCAACCAGATTCTGGATCTGGAAGAAGAAGTTGATCAGGGAACGACTGAATTAAAGTCATTTGAAAAAGAAATTGTCGTGAGTCATGTAACTTTTGGTTACGGAGAAGGGGATGTTTTAAAGAACTTCAGCCTCAAAGTAAAAAAGGGTCAAAAGATCGCTCTGGTTGGTTTATCGGGCTCAGGGAAATCGACGTTGATCAATCTCCTCCTGGGACTCTATCCCTTTAAAGCAGGGCAGATCACCATTGATGGAGTCGACATCACTCAAATCAAACTAAAAAATTTACGCAGCCTCTTTGGTCTTGTGTCACAAGACATTTTTCTTTTTCATGACACGATTCGTTCAAATTTGACTGTGGGTAAGAATTTCTCAGATGACGACATAAAAAGGGCCCTGGAAGTGTCCTACGCGTCAGAATTTGTGAATAAACTTCCAAAGGGGCTTGAAACTGTTATCGGAGACCGCGGGGCAAAACTCTCGGGAGGCCAGCAGCAAAGACTTACAATAGCACGCGCCTTCCTGCAAAATACTGATATCCTGCTCTTTGATGAAGCCACTTCCGCTCTGGATAATGAATCAGAAAAAGTCGTTCAGAAAGCTCTGGAGGCCATTGCCGGAAATAAAACGGTTATTGCCGTCGCCCACCGTCTCTCGACCATTGCTGATTACGATCGAATTTTCGTGTTGAAAGACGGTCGACTCATCGAAGAAGGCACACATCACGAACTTATTGCCAATGAAAGTGAATATAAAAAACTTTATGAACTTTCCTTAAAGTCTGTGTAAATCCTTTAAAGACTCCATTTTTCCCTGTAAACTTCCCCTGAATTAAAAGTATTGTAATGACTTTGAAAAAGGGAGTTTATTGTGACGACGTCGAACGAATCCAATTTAAAATCAATGACTGATTTGGTGGCCCTCTGTAAACAACGGGGATTTATTTTTCAATCTTCCGAGGTTTATGGTGGACTAAATTCCTGTTACGACATGGGCCCTTACGGAGTCGAACTTAAGAACAATTTGAAAGCTCGCTGGTGGAAGTCGATGACTTATCGTCAGGACGTTGTGGGTGTTGATGCTTCAATTCTTATGCATCCGACAGTCTGGAAAGCTTCCGGCCACGTTGATGGTTTTTCTGACCCGATGATTGACTGTAAAGTTTGTAAGGAAAGATTTCGTGCAGACAAGATTGATGTGAAAGCTCCTTGTCCAAACTGTGGAGCAAAAGAATCATACACAGATATCCGCCAGTTCAATCTGATGTTTAAAACTCAGATGGGAGCGATGGAAGATACTTCATCGATGGTATATCTTCGTCCGGAAACAGCTCAGGGAATTTTTGTGAACTTCCTGAATGTTCAGACATCAATGCGTAAGAAACTGCCATTTGGTATTGCTCAAATCGGTAAGGCTTTCCGTAACGAAATTACGCCGGGAAATTTCATTTTCCGTATGCGCGAATTCGAGCAGATGGAAATGCAATATTTCATTAAGCCAGGAACTCAAAAAGAGGCAATGGAAGAATGGAAAGCCGCTCGCTGGCAATGGCACCTAGATAACGGTATCCGCGCAGATAAACTAAAATGGTACAAGCAGGAAGAGCTGGCACACTACGCTGACGCAGCTTTTGATATTGAATACGAATTCCCGTTCGGCTGGGGCGAAATTGAAGGTATTCACTCGCGCACTGATTTCGATCTTAAGCAACATGAAGAATTTTCCGGAAAAAACCTGCATTACGTTGATCAGGTGAATAACAATGAAAAATATATTCCGTACGTTCTGGAAACTTCAGTTGGTGCTGATCGTTGTTTACTGACCATTCTTTGCGATGCTTACCGCCTCGAAAACGAAGGCGATAAAGATAAAGAAAGATCTGTGATGAAATTCCATCCTGCGCTTGCTCCGATTAAGGCAGCGATTATGCCTCTCATGAAAAAACCCGAACTCGAAGAAGTGGCTGAAAAGCTCCTTCATGATGTGTCGAAAAACTACAAAGCAGAATACGATGTGTCTGGCTCAATCGGTAAACGTTATCGTCGTCAGGATGAAATCGGGACCCCATTTTGCATGACTGTTGATTTTGATACGCTGACTGATCATGCTGTCACCATTCGTGACCGAGATACAATGGTGCAGGAAAGAATTGCGTTAACCCGCGTTCAGGATTACCTAAAAGATAAATTTAAATTTTAATGAGAAGAGAAAAACTCTAACAAACCTCAATTCATCGAGGTTAGGAGAAAAAGAATGAGTAAACAATGGGTGTATCTTTTCAGTGCTGAAAAAACTGAAGGGAACAAGGACATGAAAGATCTGCTCGGCGGAAAAGGAGCAAACCTCGCTGAGATGTGCTCACTAAAACTTGCTGTTCCTCCGGGATTCACAGTGACAACTGAAGCTTGTCTTGATTACGAAGCCAACAAAAAAGCCATCAATCAGGAAATCAAAAATCAGGTTCTGCATGCAATCGCAGAAGTTGAACGCATGACCGGGAAAAAGTTTGGCGATAACGCCAATCCGCTTCTCTTTTCAGTTCGTTCCGGTGCTCGCGCTTCAATGCCGGGAATGATGGATACAGTTTTGAACTTAGGACTCAATGACCAGTCAGTTATTGGTCTTGCTAATCTTACGGACAATGAAAGATTTGCCTGGGATTCATACCGTCGCTTTATCCAAATGTATGCAAACGTCGTTATGGACTTCAATGTTTCACTTCTTGAAGCAACGCTTGAAGATATGAAAGAAGCCCGCCACGTTCAAGAAGATACCCAACTCACTGCCGCTGATTTAAAAGAGCTGGTAACAGTTTTTAAAAGAATCATTCTTGAAGAATCAGGTGAATCGTTTCCAACTGATCCAATGGAGCAACTATGGCGAGCTATCGCTGCCGTTTTCAATTCATGGAATAATCCTCGCGCTATCAAGTATCGCGAAATTTACGATATCCCTCATAGCTGGGGAACTGCCGTTAACGTTCAATCCATGGTCTTCGGCAACATGGGCGAAGACTGCGCCACTGGTGTTTGTTTCACCCGCGATCCATCTACCGGAGAAAAGAAATTTTTCGGTGAGTATTTAATCAATGCTCAAGGGGAAGATGTTGTTGCCGGAATCAGAACTCCGCAACCGATTAACGATTTCTCGAAAAACGAATCAAACAAAAATTTTAAAACTCTTGAACAAGCTATGCCAGCAGCTTTTAAAGAGCTTTGTGATGTTTATAAAAAACTTGAAGCTCACTACAAAGATATGCAGGATATCGAGTTTACGATTGAAAAAAGTAAACTCTACATTCTGCAAACACGAAACGGAAAAAGAACCGCAGCGGCCGGAATTAAAATCGCTGTTGATCTGGTGAATGAAGGCATTCTTTCAAAACAAGAAGCTCTTCTTCGAATTAACCCGGAAGATTTAAACCAATTACTTCACCCGCGTCTTGATCCAAAAGCGACAAAAAAACTTATCGCCAAAGGTTTACCTGCTTCACCGGGAGCGGGAGCAGGGATCATTGCTTTCACTTCCGAGCGTGCTCACACTCTTGCCGAAGAAGGACATAAAGTGATTCTCGTTCGCCAGGAAACTTCTCCGGAAGATATCGCCGGAATGGTGGCTTCTCAGGGAATTTTAACCGCTCGTGGAGGGATGACTTCCCACGCAGCTGTTGTTGCCCGTGGGATGGGAAAACCTTGTGTTGCAGGTTGTACTGCACTCAACGTTGATCATAAAAAAGGAACGCTGATCGTTGACGGGAAAACTTATAAAGAAGGTGATTCACTGACAATTGACGGGGCCACAGGTGAAGTTATTGAAGGAATTGTGCCAACGATCGATGCTGCTATTACAGACGACTTCGCAACCTTCATGAAATGGTCAGATGAGTTCAGAAAACTTGGCGTTCGTACAAACGCTGATACTCCTGATGACTCAAAAGTCGCCGTTAAATTCGGAGCTCAGGGGATTGGTCTGTGCCGTACAGAGCATATGTTCTTTGAAAAAGATCGTATCCTGGCTGTTCGTGAAATGATCTTTGCAACTAATGTAAAAGACAGAGAAAAGGCCCTCGCCAAAATTCTTCCATACCAAAGAGAAGACTTCGTCGGAATTTTTACAGTTCTAAATGGATTACCGGTAAACATCCGTCTTCTGGATCCACCTCTGCACGAGTTTTTACCTCATTCGCCAGAAGATAAAAAAGAGCTGGCGGAGAGTCTTGGGCTGGATATGAGCGTGATTGAACAGCGCGGAGACAGCCTGCATGAGTTCAACCCTATGCTTGGTCACCGAGGATGTCGTCTGGGAGTAACATTTCCTGAAATTTATCGCATGCAGGTTCAGGCCATTATTGAAGCGGCCCTTATCTGTGCTGATAAAGGAATCGTGGTTCTTCCGGAAATTATGATTCCACTGGTTGCCGTAGATGGTGAATTAAGTGTTCTTAAAAAAGATGCCATCGTTGAGATCGAACGCATCTTCAAAGAAAAAGGCAAAAAAATTAAATACAAAATCGGAACGATGATCGAACTTCCTCGTGCTGCAATCACGGCAGGAACAATTGCCAATAACGCTGAATTTTTCTCATTCGGAACTAACGATTTAACTCAGACCACTTTCGGTTTATCTCGAGATGATGCCGGCAAGTTTCTTCCTGAATATGTAAATAAAGGCTTGATGCCTAATGATCCATTTGTTTCGATTGATCAGGAAGGTGTTGGTTTCCTTATAAAACACGCAGTCGCCGAAGGAAGAAAGACAAATCCGGATATGCATTTTGGTATCTGTGGCGAGCACGGTGGTGAACCGAAATCAATTGAGTTCTGTCATAAAGTGGGGCTTGATTATGTTTCATGTTCTCCTTACCGGGTGCCGATTGCCCGTCTGGCTGCAGCTCAGGCCGCAATTAAAAACACAAAAATGTAAATTGTTAGAGGGCCTTCGGGCCCTTTTTTATTTTAGGGCCGGTCTTCATGAGCACAATCAGTCTGGAAAAATATGTTGATGCTTTTTGTTTTAGTTCTATTTATATAGATAAATCAGGAAGGAGCCTGTTTTATTTGTGGGAAAAGAATGGAAAAAAAACCTTGCATTTGCTGGATCTGGAAAATGAAGATGATCTGAAAAAGGGAGAAGAACTATATGATTACGATTTTTCACAGGGCAGCTTCTCCATAGAAGACCATGATGAAAAGCGTTCTGATCTTTATATTTATCTCGATGAATCCAATAAAGAAAATTTCAACCTCTTTCGCTTTAATTTGAAGAGTAAAACGCTTAAGCAGCTGACTGATTTTAGTTACATTCGCGGAGTTGTTTTTAACGAAGATTATTCACGGCTATGGTGTTATGACAAAATTAAACTTCCCGATGGCACTTTCAGGAGTGATGTTTATGAAATTGATCTCATTTCCCTCGAGAAAAAATTTCTTTTTAATGATGAAAACCAGGACTATCGCATAGGCTGGACGTTCATGCCCAAGCTCCCGGAGGAAGATACATTTGTCTTCACAGTTGATTATCTCAATCAAAGAAAAAAGACCAATCTCTGTCGTTTCAACCTTAAAGAGAAAAAATGGGATCTTCTTCTGCCTGCCGAACTGGAAGAATTAGGTAATCCATCACTTCATGAAAATAAGCCAACACCTCAAAGTATAATTTTCGAATCGGTCCATGAAGGTTTTCAGAATGCTTACAGTTTTAATTTAGAAACCCGTGAATTTCATAAGGTGACTGATCTAAACTGCAAGAACGAAGAGATGTATGTTTTTCATCGTAGAAGTGGAAAGCAAACCATTGTCCTTTTAAAGGAGAATGAAAACTTTGTCCTGCAAAACTATAATTTACAGGGTGAAAAGACGACTATCACTCTAAGTGCTCCGCTTTATCTTTTTGAAACGGAATATGATTTATGGGGACTACAGACTCACTCTGACCATACTAATAAAATTTTGAAATTAACGCTTTTGGGTCAAAAGGAAAAAATTCTGCCTCTTACTTCAGTTGCTCCAGAACAGCTTGAACATACAAAAACTACATGGGTGAGTTATCCTACCTTTGACGGAAAATCCGTTAAGGCCTTGTTACATTCACCAAAAGGTCCTTTAAAAGCTGCGATGGTACTGGCTTTTTATGGGGGAAATGAAGTCTATTCACGCTATATTCAGATGTATGCAGAGATGGGTATAGCAATCCTTTCTCCGGCTGTGCGCGGTTCCTGGGGATGGGGCAGAGAATGGGAAAAATTACTGGAAGGAGATCTGGGAGGAAATGAAATCCTGGATGTAATCTGGGGTGCAAAATATTTGCAACAGACCTTAATGATTCCGGAGTCGAAAATAGGAGTGTATGGCGGCAGTCACGGTGGATATGCAACTTTAAGGGCCATCACCATGCCTGAAGGCTTCAAAGGGGTAGAAAACTGTACTTTTCCATTTGGTTTTGCTTATTCTCAGGTGGGATTTGCTGATCTGCATGCCTTTTACCGGGATTCCAGGATCGCCGACTGGCTGATCCATTTGCTTGGACCTTATAATGAAGAAAAATACAGTGAACGCTCTCCGTTGACCTTTTTTGACAACCTGAAAACTCCGTTATTGATCATTAATGGTAAAAATGATTCGCGTGTCCCTTTTTCAACGATGGAAAAGTTTATTGAGAAATTAAGAAAGTCAGACAAAGTTTACGATATACTAATTCATGAAAAACAAGGTCATGGTGCCTCTAACCGGGCAGCGGCCCTTGCTGAATTAGAAACGATTCAGATATTTTTGCAAAAATATATCTAAGGAGGACGAATGAAATTTCTAGTCACTTTAATCATATTTTTTTCATTTCCTGTCTTTGCGGAAAAATGTGAAGGTCTCGAAAATTGTGCCGCCCTTTATACAAAATTCACTGGCAAAACAGTTGATATGTCCGATATTAGCAGTAACATGAGCTGGGCAGTTAAAAATGCTGACGTAACACCAGAGAACGCGGAGAAAGAATTTACCCGTTTTCTTGCATTAAATGCCATTACTAAAATGGAAAATAACAAATTGTTGCCCATGCGCCACGGTGAATTCATGCTGGCACCAATTTATTTGATTGAGGACGGGAAGATGCCTCAGGTATTTAGCGGCGAAGGCCTCGTCACACTGGTTTATCAATCCAAAAAAGACACTGCCAAACTGGTGACAACCAGAATCCGGAAGCAAATGTCTTTTAAGAAAACTAAATCATTAAATAATATTGTTGAATTCAAAGCATCTAAAGTCATCACTGTGAGTGACCGTTATGATTTTGCCAGCAAAGTTATGCAGATGATTATGAAAGCGGACTCAAAATAAATGGAAAAACTTAAAAACCTGGCCTTTGAATTAATGGGCGATCAGCATTTTGATTCACTGGCAGTAGCTGTTATTGATTTTAATAAGAATAAATTTGAAAGTTTCGAAATGCAGGCAGATATCTGGAGCGAGAAACCATATCTTTACTTCGATCTGGCCAGTCTGACGAAGCCCCTTACCAATTCTGCTGTACGTTTACAATCGCCGGAGCTTTTCGATAAGCAAACGATGTTACTTCTGAATCATAAGGGCGGCTTACCCTCGGGTGGATTGTTGTCTAAAAAAAAATGGCGTGAAGAACTTTGGGCCTACGACATCAAAGAAAGCGAGACACTCTATTCGGATTATTCCTCCCTTCGTTGTATGCTGGAAATAGAAAAAAAATCAGGAAAAAAACTTGAAGAGCTTTGCTCGTTTTATTTCGATAAGCAGATGCTTTACTGGACGAAACTTCCTGAAAACGCTTTTTGTCCTGAATATGGAATTCGCAACAAGCAAATCGTCTGCGGAGCTGTTCATGACAATAACTGTTTCAACATTAGCGAATTTATCTCACACGCCGGATTGTTTGCAACAGTCGACGGACTTTGCAGGTCGCTACTGAACCTGCAGGAAAAAACACAGATGATCGAAAAGCTCAGCGAAGCCTACAAAGAGCAAAAAACAGAAGACAGATTTATTCTTGGTTTTGACCGTGTCATGGACACAGAAAACACTCTTGCAGGTAAGGGCTGTTCCGAAAGGACATTTGGTCATCTGGGCTTTACCGGAACCTCTTTCTGGATTGACATTGAAAAAATGCGGGGAAGTGTGATTCTTTCCAATGCCACTCAGACCTATTGGTATGAACGTTCAGGTCTGAGTGACTTAAGAAAGAGCTTAGGCTCTGTTATTTGGTCGCTATAGAATCAGATTCATTACTTTCTAATTCTTTGATTGCTGAAAGCGAGTAAGTTTTTAGAAGTGTTCCTGCGAAATCACCGGTGTTGTCAAGAGTTTCAGCGTATACGTCTTCCCAGATCTTTACCATATGAGTGCTGTGTGTGAAACGGCCCGTTCCATCGCTTCTGAATCCCACGAAGAACGTATAACCAGCTCCGGCTTCAGCCCATCCACCGCGGCCGAACTCTGTTCTTACCATATCTGTAATAACAACTTCTCCACATCCATCTATCCATCCGTCCTCACGGCCGTTGTTTTGACTTGTTTCACTGCAGTTATCAAGTTCAACCTGACGTTTTATTTTTGCCAGTGGTGAATTTTTAAGTTTGAGCATGCCTTCAATGAACTGATCAGCTTCAGCGCCATCAACGTAAGCTGCTGCCTGAACGGCTTCTTCGTCAGTCTTAATTTTAACATGTGCACCGATATCAGAAATCATTTCAAATTTTCTGGACTCTTCGCCTGTTGCTGTCTGAATCAGAGTGGAAAAAAGGAGTGAAGTAAGAAGTAGTGCTTTCATAATAACCCTCGATATTTTTTAATTTTGCGGGAGTATACTCGCTACCAAAAATGAGAGGTAAAAAGAAAGACATAGAGAGTAAAAATTACAGGATTATTGCTGACAAAAATCGATCACCGCCTGGCAAAACTCCTTCGGATGGGTCTTATGCATTGTATGCCAGGAACCTTTTATTTCGAGTAGTTTTGCCCGGGGTACATGCAATTTTATATGTTCAATGCAGGTCGGTGTCATGGCCGAGCCAATTTCCGGATCAGCGATCATGAACAATACGGGAAATTGAGTTTCAGTTAAGGTAGAAGTGAGATCGGTAAAATTTCCCTGATAGCCATACATGACAGAAACAGCAGGCCAGAATTTTAATTCGAAACCATTTTCCCGTTCAATAACCTTGGTTTTCATCAGATCATTGGCATAGGAATAGAGTGGAGAGATGAGTGCAAAGATGTCTTCTTTATTTTTAAAAAGCAAAGAAGGAGTATAACTTTTTTCTGCCAATAATTTTTTTTCCTGATCGCGCTCCGCTGTACGAATTTGTCTTGTGTGAATTCCCATATCTTCGATGATCAACTTGAGGATCATGTCCGGATATAACTTACCGAACATTAAAGCCGTTCTTCCTCCCATGGAATGACCCAGTAGAAAGATTTTTTTTATCTGCAGATGATCCAATAACCGTTTGAGGTCAGCAGCCATTGCTTCAGCTGTATAATCATCTCCGGAGGGTGGGCTCTGGCCGTGACCTCGTTGATCCACCATCAGTAAAGAAAAGTGTGGTTCCAGCAACTCCTTCAGCGGTAAAAAAGTTTCCAGAGAACTTAGCAATCCGTGAACTAAAACAAGAACAGGTTTATCATTGGGAAAATAGCGATGATTGAGAAGCATTATTTTTGCCTTAATTGAAGAACCGGGTCATCATTGACCAGCAACTCCCTCCCGTAACCGGAGTAGGCATTTCCAGACGTGGAAGCTTGCCTTTGTGCTGAATATATTCTTCATGTTCTGGTTTATTAAATAAGGCAAAACCAATAATTTTTCCTTTGACCGTTTCATAAATGCCGTGGTTCGTGATAAAAAATTCGCTCTTACCCTTCATAGTAGATAGCTCGACCCATTCTTCATTGCTCTTTTTGACTTTTATAAACGTTTCCAATTCCAGACCCGGTTTCAATGGACGCTTGTTGATTTCGTCTGACATTCTGGTTTCATTAATAACCATTTCCTCTATTTTTTTAAAATTACTCATTGTCGGCACTTCTTTTAGATTAAGCCCCAAATAAGTGTTGATTTGTTTGAGGAAAATAGCATCGATTGAGGTTTTGAGTTTTTCAATTTTATCAGGAGTTAATGAAGCATCGTATTTCGCCACCTCATTCAACATCATATCAAAGACCTGTCTCTTATAGAAAAAGACATAACTGCTGATGTAATTACCCCGGCCACCCCGCAGTTTAAATTTCTTTGCGCTGGAACTATCCATGTAAACTTCGACTGGACCTTTATTTTTCGCCATCGTCAGTACATCCGGCCAGACACCACCAAAGTCGCGAATGACCCATTTTCCGGTTGGCTTTAAATCAGAAGTCGTTTCAAAGCACAAATTTTGAGAGTGCGGTTCAAAGTTAATTCCCGTTTTAAGCGAAAATTCTTCAAACATTTTCATGTAACCCTTTATCATATACTGATCAAAAAAATCATAGGATGTTAAACCACTGGCTTTAATCACATCCATGATAATTGGATTCGGTTTCTTGTTCGGACTCATGAGAGCCGAAAAAGAAAACCATTTATGCTGAGATTTGACTACTTCGTCCGGTATTTCTCTGATCAGTTGTCCGCCTAACTTTTCCGGAGCTCCTGCCAGATCTCTGGACATGACCAACCCAGCGGATTCGGGGTAAATCTTTACATTCATAGCTGCCAGTTTGTTTTGCCCGATTGAATCGAAAACTTTTTGATTCGCAATCGAGCGCTCAACTTCATTTTCACTAACCAGTCGGTCGATACTTCCAATGACATTTTTATCCAGACTGACTTTTGCTATAAACGGTTTCTTTGCTGAGTTTTCTTCATTCCATACAATCAGCGACCTATAACTGGAAGTAGGAGAGGCTGTAAATTCTGTCTCTTCCGGTCCAATATATCGATAGGCATTCTTCATAAACTCATAGTGATCTTCTGATTCCGGATGAACAAAAAGTTTGTAATGTTTTTTACCACTGATGGTCATTAGAAGCTGTGAAGAAACTTTTTCATCCAGAGAAATCGCATGCAGGAATTTCGTTTCATCTTCCGGGATCAGATAATAAGGGAGCGGAAATTTAGGATTCTTTTCAGGGACATATTCTGGATTTATATTGGAAGAAAAAGCGCTTGCTCCCCATAAATCTTTATTGTGTAAGTTTTGTTCTTCATGCAGTAATTCACGCACACCTTTAGAAAGTTTTTCTCTGCCAGTAACCTTACTTAAATGTTCACTTGCTATATAGCGGGTTCTGGTCGTTTTAATCGTGATTGGATGATCACAACCGGCAAGTGAAAGAATCAATGTCAGTGTCGAAAAAAACTTTCTCATAAAATATCCTTAGAGACTAAATCATCTGCATGAACATCCGCATGGCTTCCAGACAACTGTTTTCACTAGTTCCTGTGACTGCCGGAGCAGACCCCTGATAAAAAGCCTCAAGCGGATTTTCTGTCCGTGCTGTAGGAAGAAAATCCAGAGTGATATTTCCGTTGTAAGTTACGTTTTTAATGAGACCAGCTGACTTAAATCCGGAAAGCGAATAAATCTTAACCAGAAAATCCGGGTCTATTTTTTCCGGGGTTTTCATCCAGATCATTGAGCTGTCTCCGCCAGACTGACTTGCACTGACGTTTGCAAAAGCTTTTAAAGAATTCAGATAAGCAGAGTTCTTTTCCAATGCTTTTTGCAGAGCTTTTTCAGTATTGGCGTTTTTAGCTTTCAGTAGGACATTTAGTTTTTCTTCTTTAGGATGCCACGTTCCCAGTACCAGAGATTTAGAAAAGGCGACATCGAATTCTCCGGCTTCCGGAACTGACTTCTTAATGTCGTGAATGAGTTCCCCGATTTTAACCAGTCTCTCAAGAATGAAAGCATCAGAGAAAGCAGCTTTGGTAGAAGAAAACTTCTCAATTTCGTTTGCAGTTAATTTGCTTTTTCCTTTCAAGGACGAATAAATGAAGTACCGATAGGCCACACTCTTTTTTTCCAGAATTTTGAATACCAGGTTCTTCATTTTTTCCTGAGCATCCGTTGCTATTTCAGTTTTCGGAAAAGGAATCCCTTTTCCGCTGTCGCGTTCAAAAAGTTTTGCCAGCAATTTGTTTTGGGCATTTTTTCTTTTGGCGCTGGTAGCATGTGCCAGTGTTTCAGTCTCTGAACCCAGAATGTCTGAAATTAAAAGATAGATTTCCAGTTTGTCCTGAGGTCCATTAAAAATACGGCGTAAATAAGATGTTTCAACTTCGACAAAGTCAGATTGGGCCTGAGCTTTTTTCAGCCAGTCTTCAGTTTCCTCAAAAGGTGATCCTACATGTTCAACTGAACCACCTTGTTTAGCCCCTTCTATCTGCATCCCTTTCTGTGATAATGGTAAAAGTTTGTTGCCGTCCCGAACTGCTGCAGGAATAACCAGGTCTCCAACTTTATAACCTTTAGTGGCAAATGCACCGGCAGTTCCCATGTAGCTGACATTCACATGTCCGGTATTTTTTAATGCCTGAGCAATGGGAATAACTTCATCTCCCCAGACATTTGAGACGACCCTCCAGCGAATCGTCTTTTTATCTTCTGTCTCAAAGACATAGTCACACATTTCGATCGTAAAATTGTCGTAGTTATATAGTTTAAATTTCCCAGGTATCAGGTCCGGATTTTTGGTGAAGGTATCTTCCAGAGAGGCGTAGGTGTCCTCAATGATTTTTTTCTCTTTGAAAAGAGTTTCAAAAGGACTTTTCATAACTGTCATTAATTTTTCACGGTCTTTCGTGCTTAGGTCGTCAAAGGCACTCTTATCCTCATCGTAGAGATTTTTTAAGGCCTTCACTTTCCAAAAAAGACTAAATTTACCGTCGATTGATTCTTTCTGGCCGATAATGACCCGATCTGCTTTCGGAAGCAGGCGCAACTGCATAGCATGCTCCTGTGCCTTGGCCTCATGAAATTTCTTAATGTCGCCTTTAACCAGAATTTTTGTCTTGAGTTTTTTGTTGTCAAAATTAGATAAAGAAATCTGATGTGTCAGGTGATCCAGCCTGTCCTGGCCGCCAATATTGGTAATGGCATAACGATAGGTTTTTTCACCCGGATACTGAATGATGTAAATTTTGTTATAGTTTTTTGCTAATGGTTTAACTTCAAAAAGAATTTCGCCTCGTTTGTCCTTAAGTTCTTTAAGGAATTCACGCGAATCCCCCAAGTGAAATTCAATCGGACGATTATTTTCTATCGCTTCCCAGAAAATGGCACGAGTTGTGCGGTTAGAGATATAATGACCGGAATCAAGGGTCATTTCTTCAGCATCGAGAATTTGAGGAACTATCGGAGTGCCACGATCAAGGTCGCTACTCTGACCTGGCAGACTGAGGTTAATGTCCAGCTTACTTCCTGAGAGTGCGAATGCCTCATCAAGTTTATTTTTAAAGAAATTATAATTCCACTTAAGATTTTCTTTGGTGGTTCCGGCTGTAAGGTTTTTTTCTTTGAGCAGTTTGTAGATGATCTCGTCATATTTTGAAGATTGGGACAGATCGTCTGTTTCAAGCCCCATTTCCAGAATATCTTTAATGGTTATTGAACGGAGATAAGAAATGATCGGATCCGGTACTTTTCCTTCCTGAGCGACACTGTATTCATTGATATAATATTTAAATTTATCTACCGAAAGATAATAACTGATTTCTTCAACATCACTGGCAGGTAACCGCGTCGCTAATGTCTGTGTGTCCCACATCCACTGAGCACAGCTGGTGATCAGGACAGAAAGAAGTAATGTCAGAATCCTCGAAGTCGTTGTCATTTTATTTCCTACCAGAACAACTGGATTAATTCTTTACATTGCAATTCACCCTTGGGACCTAAAGCAGGCTTCATCGTATCTTTTCCCAGGGATTGATAAAATTTCTTATTTGAGGAAGAAGGGTCATTGCCTTCGATTTTAGAAAGAGGAGAATTAGATTTTTCGCGGAAAAAGGAATAACTGTTTTTTTGAATTTTGATCAGTACATCGGGAGCTTTTTCTCCATATTCTTTTTCAAGTTTTGCAACCAGTTTTTTGTGCAGGAATTCTTTCCGAAGTTCATCTTTATAATTGTCCAGATCATGTAACTTTTTATCACAGATCCCAACGAGGTCTTCCGGGAAGGTCGTTAGGTTAACCAGAAACTCTACTTCGCCGCTAAAAGTGGAAGCATAGTTAAAATGTAATAATCGCGGATCAATTAAATAAGCCGATACGCGCTCGTAACCGAAGCTGCTGGCAATTTCGAAACGGGGAGTAAAAGACAGAAATGGACTACCATTTGGATCACCGGCATGATTAGAAAACATTGCAGTAATGCGGGATGCCCGCTTGAATTCATCATCACCGTAACTTCTACTGATTTCTTTGTCATACATTGCTTCCAGAGTTCGTAATCTTCTGTTCCAAGATCCCTGATTTTTCACCATGGCCGTTGACATGACGAAAGCATTATCCTGCAGGATTGCTTCTTTCTGTGAAAGCTGAACACCTTTTTTTATTCCTGAATGAACAAAGTCATCCTGAATTCCGCGATAAATGAGCACTCTTTCAGAAAGTGGAACGGGGGCGGATATGACTTCTAGATATGTTTCCCAGTATTTTTTTTCAAAGGGAGGCATTTCTTCCCAAGGCAAGTAAGTGCGCAGTAATTTCGCCGCTCCTTTTCTGTCACCCTTCGCAATGAGCGTTCGGAATTGCTTATCGTCCGAAGCTTTATCTAAAGCAGCGAGTGAAGCTTTTCTTTTTTCTTTTTGTTCTTTTTGCCATTTTTTGAGCTCTTTTATTTCCTGTTTCAAAGTTTCAGTAATCTTTTTATGGGTAGCAGTTTCTGTAATTGGTTCTTTAAATTTTTGAAAGCGCAGAAGGGCAACAGGATCGCCTTCTCTGGCATTGTAGTAGGCTTCGTATACACCAAGGGAATGATTAAATTCATTGCTGTCTATGATCTTACCCACAAAATTTATGAGTGACTGGTTAGCGTCTGCATCATTGAAAGCTTTAGGAGCGTGAAAGATGTTAAGGGAAAATTTGCCCGTTTTATCGTCAAGTTCAATTGCAACTTTAAAAGGTGATGTTGTGGAAAGTTCACTCGATTTGATAAATTTATATTGGAGTTTATATTTATCGTATTGATGGATGGAGTTTAAGTGGTTTTCAACAATCTCTTTTGAACTCTGTGAAGAGGTCTTTCCTTCACTATGAATGGTAAAGACTTCATCGATGAGTGATGAAGCTTCAGCAGGTGTGCGCTCAATTTCATTCCAGCTGGAACAAGCAGCGAGCAGCACTAAACAGGTAATGAAGAAATGATTTACTATTTTAATCGTTTTCACCGTAGTCTCCTTTAGATTTCTTCGGCATTATTTGGCTTATGTTTTAGGGGTAAAATATGTTAAGATTACGAAAGTATTAATGATTATCCGACAGGAACACTCAATGAATCTTGCCAATCGTTTAGATTACAATGGACTAAAAAAACTTCAGCCAAAAATTAAGAAAATTTTCTTCTACCGGGTTTGCGGGACGGGGATGGGAGCAGCTGCCTGTTTACTTAAAGAGCGTGGATATGAAGTTCACGGAGGAGACACTAATTTTTATCCACCGATGAGTACTTACCTGGAATCGACGGGTATTCCTCTCTATAAAATGGACCAGGTTAGTCAGGAATTTTTGAAAACGTTTGATCTCATTGTCGTTGGAAATGTTATTCCTAATGGCGGCCCGGATGCAAAACTAATTGAAGAATTAGGTGTAAAGTTCGCCTCATTTCCAACTTCTATTGGTGCATTGGTTTTAAGTGAAGTTAATGTTATCGGTATTGCCGGGACTCACGGCAAAACGACTACTACTTATCTTGCCACCCAGGTTTTTGAAAATTTGAATGCTGATCCCGGATACCTGATTGGTGGGGTTATGGAGGGGCGTCCGTCTTCCAGACTGGGAAGCGGAAAATATTTTTTCATTGAGTCTGATGAATATGATTCAGCTTATTTTGAAAAAATATCCAAGTTCCGCTCTTACTCGCTGGATAATTTAATTCTCACGTCACTGGAATTTGATCATGCAGACATTTTCAACTCTGTTGAAGAAATAAAAGATCAGTTCCGCGCAGCTATTCCGCATATTGAAAAAAAATTCATTATCTCATCTGATTATCTCGCAGCCATAGAGTTGTTTAACGAATTCAGTAATGGCGATAAAACCAAGTGGATAAAATACGGTGAAAAATCAGAAGTAGGTCCAAAGATCATCGAAGCGAATGCATCTGGCACCACGTTTCAGATTCTTTTTAATAAAGAAACACACACCTTCAAAACCAATCTGGTAGGAAAGCATAATGTACTCAATCTTTCAGCCGTTTTGATCTATGCTCTAAGTGAAGGTTTCAATAAGACCCAAATAGATTCTGCTATAAGTAACTTGCAAATGGTTAAACGACGTCAGGAAGTGCGTGGTACTTATAAAGGAACGCTCATCATTGATGACTTCGCTCATCATCCTCGTGCAGTTGAACTAACACTGGACGGGATTATTACCAAGTATCCTGACAAAAAAATTCATGTTGTCATGGAGCCGAATTCTGCAACGGCCAGAAGTGCTATTTTTCAGAAGGAATTTACGGATTCACTGGATCGCGCAGCTTCAGTCATTTTTACCAAACCAACTCGTCCAACCAGTGTAAAAAATGTTGGCGATCTGGATATTTATAAAATTGTTGAACACGTTAAAAAGTCCGGAAGAAACGGAAGCGTTGTAGGCAATCTGCAGGAATTAATGATTGAAATCGAAAAAATAGTTTCAAGCGACAATGTAATATTGATTCTTAGTAACGGAACCTGTCTGGGATTGTGGGAATCAGAGTTTGTTCAACAGTTAAAAAATTAATGATCAATTGCAGGCTCATCTCTTTTATTCTTCTGTTTTTTAGTTTTTCTATCAAAGCAAAAACTAATCCTAAACATGAAGTTCTGGTTGAGTATCTGAAACTGCAAAAAGAATTCTCCGCCCAGTTATGTAATCCTAAAGTTGAAGAAATGTACCGGGAGCTCGATCGCAAGTATCGCGGCGACGGTAATTTTATTCCTACCACTCTCGATGAAAAAGTTGATCAGAAAACCATCAAATCCTCTTTGCCACTGTTTGTTGAAAAAGAAAACTGGATTGCCAGTCAAATTCAGTATCTGGATAAGATAGATAATTTCGAGCACATTTTGCAGAACATTGAACGTCTGGAAAATGAGGTAAATCTTCTTCAGGAAGCCAAGCGCGATTTCTTTTTTGCCAAAAAAAAGAAATCCAAAACCAAGATTCGCGATAAAGCGGAAATTCAGTTTCGGCAGATGCTTAAAGAAATCGAACTGCTGAAGGACAATGCTCCTTTTCTCCTTAGTTTTAAGTTTCCGCTGAATCATCTTGCCTTACGGGCAGACTATGAAAAACAGAAGTCGCTCAATACAAAAGATGGTCGACACAAAGCAAATAGCATTTATATGTACCGAAAAATCGTTCAGGACGGTACTTATGATGAATCAATGTCCCGAAACGATTCAGCTATTCGGGCTGCATTTGATACACTTTATCACTCTCTGACCAGTGAAAAAAATCGAGACTTTCTATCCGAAAACGAGCGCAGTGATTTTAAATATGTTCTGACTAATTTCCGCTTGTTGCTCGACATGAAGAAGGTGGCTATCCGTTCGAGGTTTACTGCCTGGCTGGATCGAACTAAGCGTGCCCACGAATTTTATAAAAATCTGGAATCAAAAAAAAATAAGAACGGTGAGGCCACTGTAGATGTACTGGCCATTCTGGAAGATAAAGCACATGCCCTGAGTAATTTGCGCGAATTTGTTCTTAGAAAAGAAGCTGAAGCCTATGAGTATTGGTCCAAAAAACCTGAACTTTACCAGTCACTATATGCAATGGAGACCATTCTATACGCTGAAGTAGGAAGAATGGACGCACCCGATGCATTGGAGCGCAGGGACGTCGCTCAAATTGTCATAAACCGATCTCGGCATCCGGTGTATAGTTCGCTTTCTGAGAAAGATGCAATTTTCCCTTATCTTTCCAGAGAAATTAAAAGCAAAGACCATAAATGGCTTAACGTTTTATTTAAAGAAGGGGAGTTCTCCTTCACCTATTACTATATACCGGGAAACTTTCATATCTATTGCCCGGACAATTCCAAAGTCGGTCAGTATCTACGCCGGGAAAATGTGCGTATTGCCCAGGAGTATTTCGCTCATCCGCGTAAGGATTTTAAAGCTCTCCGCTATTTTTCACGCATGAGTATGTTTGGCAGGATTGAAATGGATACTTTGTGGGAAAATTACACTGCGATTGCCGAGCGTCCCGGAAAACCGGTTAGAAATCCTAAAAAATTAAGTAAGCTTTTTAAGCAGGATCGCTATAAGTATCTCTATCATTTTACGTCTGACGACTCTGATAAAACTTATCTAGTCGTTGAGATCAACGGAAAAAACTACGTTGTGGACGCGAAGAATCCAAACTCACTTTTTTATCACAGGAACCCACACCATTTTCGTTATTTTGCCCCCATAAAATAATTTTTTTGCTAAAAACCTTTTGCTCTACCGCCATCTTTGTGTGTATATTGTGCGCCTAGTGTATTATTTGTTTAGATATTATTTATTTACCTGGCTCGAATAGGTCGAGCGCAGCGAAAGGGGCTCTCTATGTTGAAAGATTATATTTTTACCTCTGAATCAGTAACTGAAGGACATCCGGATAAAATCGCGGATCAAATTTCCGATGCGGTTCTTGATGCTATGCTGGCGCAAGACCCTAAATCGCGCGTTGCCTGTGAAACTCTAATTACAACTGGTCTGGTTGTTCTTGCAGGAGAAATCACTTCAAATGCTAACGTGGACTTCCAGCATATCGTTCGCTCTACAATCAATAAAATTGGTTATGATGATTCAAGAAAAGGCTTCGACGCTAATACTTGTGGTGTAACTGTTGCTCTTGGAAAACAATCGCAAGATATCGCTATGGGTGTTAATGAAAACGAAGGTACTTACCTTGAGCAAGGAGCCGGTGACCAGGGTCTTATGTTTGGATACGCGATCAATGAAACAGCGAGCTTCATGCCACTTACGATTGATCTTTCTCACAACCTTGCCCGTCGTCTTTCAGAAGTTCGTAAAAACGGAACTCTTCCTCTTCTTCGCGCTGATGGTAAAACGCAAGTTTCTGCTCAATACGTAAATGGAAAAGTTGCTCGTCTGGATGCTATCGTTGTTTCTACTCAGCACGCTGAAGAAATGACTCTAAAACAAATCGAAGAAGGTGTTCGCGCTGAAGTTATCAACAAAGTTGTGCCAGCAAACCTTATCGACAACAACACGAAAATCTTCATCAACCCAACAGGACGCTTCGTAATCGGAGGCCCTATGGGGGACTGTGGTCTTACAGGAAGAAAAATCATCGTGGATACTTACGGTGGTCACGGAGCTCACGGTGGTGGAGCATTCTCTGGTAAAGATCCTTCAAAAGTAGACCGTTCAGCGGCATACGCTGCCCGCCACGTAGCTAAGCACATCGTAGCCGCTGGTCTTGCTGAGCGCGCTCTTGTTCAAGTTGCTTACGCTATCGGTGTCGCTAAGCCAGTTTCATTCCTGGTTGAAACTTTCGGTACAGAAAAAGTTGAAATGGCAAAACTTAACAAAGTGATCAACGACATGTTTGATATGCGTCCTAAGGCAATCATTCAGCGTCTTGACCTGCTTCGTCCGATCTATTCTCCAACTGCGGCTTATGGTCACTTTGGACGCGATCTTTTCCCTTGGGAAAAATTGGATCGCCTAGATGAACTAAAATCTCACTTCTAATTTTTAATAAATTGGCCCTCAGTTGAGGGCCTTTTTGTTGGCTAAATGAAATTATTCAATGGGAAAAGAGCGCATCGGTTGCGCAAGCGCCCCTCTAGTGGCACCATTAAATTAATTTATGAAAACACTAAGTTTTTTAATCCTTTTTTTAGCTCCACTCCTCGCCACCGCGGAAAACTCCCGTGCTCCAGCAGTACTGGATCCGGTCTGTGATCTCAATATTCCGACCACTATGACAATCGTTCAGGATGGAAAGAGCGTTGAAGTCGACAAAAGCCCGGAACAGGTTTTAAAAGAGCAGTGTAAAGAAATTAAAGAGTGTATTGCCAGTGCTGACGATGAAGACCTGCCAGAGCTTAAAAGCCTCGAAGAGGTCGCCTGTAATGCAAAATTAACGGCGGTAAACACGAGAACACCTACGATTGAAGCTGATAAACATTTTGATGGAAAACGAAAGGCCAAGGAACTCGAAGATAAAGACCTGCCTAAGGTCATTCCTGCTTCGACCATCATCACAAAACCCAAGTAACAACAGTGAACTTTTTTGAAGCCTTTTTATTTCTCGCTAAGTTTACTCCTTTCTGGGCAGTGCCTATCGGATTGACCGCTATTCACTTTTCTTATCTTTATTGGTTGAAGGACTATAGGGAAATTGCTTATTTTTGGGGAGCAATAGTCTTATTTTGTCTTACATCCATAGTCTTATATTTCGTTTTGGGTGGACCAGACCGAATCATGCAGACAATCACCAAATATATCCACTAGTTGCAACTTGACCATTACGCTCGGAATAAATTGCCTGGTGGCGCTTTTCCTGCCATTAAATTGACACCGGGTGAGCTTCATTGTTAGCATTTTTGTGTGGTCTAAAGGATTGACCAAAATTATCAGTTTTTATTTTTTTTAAATCTTCAAGGAAGGATCCTAGTGAACGATTTTCAATTTCTGCATACTTCGTACGAGACTGACTCTACTAAGTCGGGCAACCACCTTCACACGAAGTTGCCGGATATTTACCTCGTAGAAGATGATAGAGTGCTGGGTACGACGATTAAAAAGTACTTAGAAAAGAAACTCGGCCTCACTGTTCATTACTTTCTTACTCCTACTGAAGCACTCCTCGAATTAGACAAAAAAATCAAAAACGAAACTGTAGTTAATCAAAATTCATTCTGCTTAATCACTGATATCAGCTTTGAAGCAGGTGGATCCGACGGATTGCTACTCATTGATCTCTTGAAGGAACGCGGTCATCAGTTTGTTTCCATTGTAATGACAGGCTTTGCTTCCATCGAAACGGCCATCAATGCAACCAAGAAAGGCGTATTTCACTATCTGACAAAGCCTTTTGAACTCGATGTGCTTTCCGATCTTGTCATGAAGGCCTTCACTAAAAAACTCAATGTTCCATCTTCATTTTTCATGGCGAACGATCCGGGCGCAACTAAAGTAAGCTCAGCTTCGACCAATACAAATTCAAATTCTCACTTGTTCCAGAGCAGATTTAAAATAGAAGCTCCGACTCCAGATGATATTTTTTGCGGGATGGTCGGGCGTTCTAAGCAAATGAAGCAAGTTTTTGAACGAATCAGAAAAGTAGCAGCAAGTGATTCAACAGTTTTTATTTCCGGACCATCAGGAACTGGAAAAGAACTTGTTGCCAATGCTCTTCACAATCTTTCCTCTCGTAAAACACATAACATGGTTTCGGTAAACTGCGGAGCGATCCCCAGCGAACTACTGGAGAGTGAACTTTTCGGTCATGAGAAAGGTGCCTTCACAGGAGCTATCTCATCTCGGAAAGGCCGTTTTGAAATGGCACACCGTGGGTCTATCTTCCTGGATGAAATCGGTGATATGCCACTTCTTCTCCAGGTAAAAATTCTCCGTGTTTTACAAAACAGAGTTATTGAAAGAGTGGGAAGTACTGATACAACGGAAATTGATGTCCGAATTATCACAGCTACACACCGCAATCTGGAAGAGGCCGTGCAAGACGGAAATTTCCGCGAAGACTTATATTACCGCCTTAATGTTATTCCGATAAAAGTACCGGCATTGTGTGAAAGAAGAGAAGACATCCCGCTCATGATCTCCTATTTCCTTTCAAAGTTCGTGTCAGCTGACGGACGCAATAATATTGAATTCGATGACGAAGCTCTCGAAATGCTAATTGGCTATGACTGGCCGGGAAATGTGCGCGAACTGGAAAATCTCATCGAACGTTTAGTTATCTTAAAAGGCGGAAACCAGATTAAAGTTTCTGATCTTCCGGCCAAGTTTTTAAAACAAGCTCCCGCCAATTTTGATTCCTACAAAGAGCTTATTACTCTTCCGGAAGTAGGAGTAGACCTAAAACAGCTCCTCTCGGACATAGAAGATTCACTTATCAATCAGGCCCTGGCGGCAACGGGTGGAAATAAAAATCAGGCTTCCAAGCTGCTTTCCATGAACCGCACGACTCTAATTGAGAAGATGAAGAAGAAAGGTTTCATTACACTGAATTAATCCTGATCATTTTACTTTTTATTTATTAGTTTAACTGATTCTTCCGATCCGGAAGTCTATGAAAAAAATGTCTTTATTTTTATCGTTGCTTATTTGTTTTCTCAACTTGGCAGAAGCCAGAAATCCGCAAAAACATTTTTATGTTTTAGGCGGGGGAGGTGAACCCAAAGGTGAAACCACGATCTTTGATAATGATTTGAAATTAACTTCCAAGTTCATCAACAATTCCGACTGGCAGACAATTGTGAGCTTTGACGGGGGCCACGCCAAAACAGAATCTATCATTAGGGAAAAAATGCCCAATGCCAAAAATGCGGGTCATTTTGTAGAAGCAAATTACGAAAAAATTATTACTGATCTAACAAATAAACTGGGCCCCAATGGTGAATTAAAGGCCGGCGATCAGATCATGATCAGTATTGATACTCACGGGGGCCGTAAAAATAAAGAAAAAACACATGCTGTCAGTCTGGCTTACGGAGCTGCTCAAAACCTCAATACATTAGAAGGTTCAAGAACGGTGAGTCTGGATTCTCTTCAGGGACTGATTGATTTGGCGGAGAAGAAAGGTGTAAAGCTCGCAATCGTTGATATGAGTTGCTACTCCGGAAATTTACATAACCTCAAAAGTAAAAATTCCTGTCTTATCTCTGCAACTGGCCGGGATCAATACGGATACGCCGGAACTGTAGATTTATTTTTATTCAGCATGACCAATACTTTCAGTGGAAAATTCTATGATCTTCTTAAAAAAGGAAAGAATCTGGAAGATGTTTTTCTTGCTGCCCGAACGAAAGGTGGAACCCCGGATTTTCCGATGATTTCTACGGAGGAAGGGAAAGCCGTAGACGAACTACTCTATAAAATGCTGTCACCTTATCTGAATTTCAACAATAAATATTCAACAAACCTGGATAAGTTCTATGCGTCCAGAGCTGAAACTTTCGCAGAACAAATCTGTGATTTAAATAATAATCACGAAAATTTCCTGAAATTTCTGGATCAGTATTCCGGTTTCACAAGTATTGCTGAAACAGCGGCGATAAATGAATTCCAGGCACTGAAGCAAGCTCTGGAAGAGTATCGTAATTATCAGCAAAAATATGAAGAATCTTTGAAAGGAAAGTTTAAAGCGGATGAAGACATCAAAGCCATTTTAAACCGTGACTACGCAGCTGAAAAATCACTGTGGAAAGATTATTCACCGACTACTTTTATTGAACTGAATTTTGATCGAACGATTAAAATGTATCAGGAACTATACAACGAAGCGAATAACGAATACGGACGTAATCTATGGAAAAAATCCCTGGAAGACGCAAAAAGACAAAAGCAGATCATTGCTGAGCTTAAAGAAAAAATTAGTCCTAATACAAAAGATCTGCTTAAAACGCGAGATGATGTTTTTGCCAATTCTGGTGTCAGTTATAGTTATGCTTCCAGAGTCGCAACGGAAGCTAAGAAAGTTTACGATAATTTTTACCGCAAGAACCGCAAAGAGACTTCAAACCCATGCCGGGATTTCGTTTTATGAAAAATCTGATTTTTTCTGCTTTAATTTACTCCGGGACATTGGTGGGTGCTGAATTTTCAGGATGCGGAGAGTATCAGTTTAAAGGGCATCTTATTCAGAATAAGAAAAATAAAAGCGAATTTCAGTTTATCGTTAATGGTCAGACTAAATCACAAATGATTTTTAGTTTTTCTGATCCTTCCGAAAGTCATAAACTCGTTCCTCTTCTGGAGAAGCCTGTCACATTTCGCGGTTTTATTCTCGAACAAATGGATGGCACAAAGGGCCGGCTTTCGGCCGTAACCGCTATTGATAAGTGGGTAGCCAATCCACTTTCCAATGAAGCAGGCCTGCAGCTTATCGAAAAGAAATCCTGCAAGTAAATTTGTTCAGCCTTTCTGAACAGAGGAACAGTCTTCGCGCTGTCCCTCGGCTGAATTATTCGCCCTTCTTGATGGATTCACGGATGAAGTATTTTAAGACTTTGTTACGGTTAGCACCGCCTACCAGTGTTTTTAAATCTTCATGCAGAGTCTGATCATAGATGAGAGCGTGAAGAGTGCCCGGACCGTCTTCAATTCTTTTGGCGACCTTATTGAAAGTTTCTGTAGATGAACGAAGGTTGGCCATCGACTGACCGAAGTTTTTATCATTTAAGGTCATCATCATTTTATTCGCGTTGCCGGTCAGGTTTTCAATATTCATCAAAACACGGTCAAGGCGCTTGTCTTCAATGGATGAAACCAGACGATCCATTTTGGTGAGGATTGATCCCGCTGCGACCATCAGGTCTTCACTTTTGTCTATGATGTGATCAATCTGGCTGGCTTCATTTGTAATAAGAATGTCATTTTCAGTAACGGAAGGAGCTTCTTTCGTTCCTCCCAGGATTTCCAGAAATTTATCGCCCAAAACTCCCTGTGTTTTAAAAGCAAGATATGAATCGCGTTTTATCCATTCGCGGTACTCGTCATTTACAGCAATATTTATTGTCAGCGTATCCAGATCTTTAAAATCAATGGATGTTACACTGCCAACTTTAATTCCTTTAAGCTGAACAGCTGCACCCTCTTTCAGGTTTTGTGCATTTTTAACTTCTGTCTTAAGATAAATCCTGCTGGAAAAAAGGGGATTCTGTTTATTCAGCATGGCGATTGTAACCATGACGATGACTAAAAGTATGGAAATAAAAATTCCCGAAATCAGATAATTTTTTTTGTCACTTGGTTTAAACATTAGTCATTCCTCATGCTGAATTTTTTGACTATAGGATCATCAGAAATAATAAAAGCTGCGGGTGTATCATCGAAAATAATTTTACCTTCATGCAATACAACGATGCGGTCACACAAAGCCAATGCCGAAGGTATGTCGTGAGTAACGAAAATAGAAGCCAGACCTTTATCCTTCAGCTTCTGCATCAGAGAAACGACATTTAAAGTGTTAGCCGGATCGAGTCCGGCAGTTGGCTCGTCATAAAGAATAATTTCCGGATTCAGGATCATTGCACGTGCCATTCCCACTCGTTTTTGCATACCTCCTGACAAGTCAGATGGCATGACTTCTTCTTTACCGGGAAGATCAATCAGCTTAAGCATTTCTGCTACTTTGTCTTTGATCTGACTGTAACTGAAGCGAGTATGTTCAAAGAGTGGATAGGCGATGTTTTCAAAAACATTGACCGAGTCAAATAAGGCACCACTTTGAAAAGAATAGGAAATACGAATGCGGATGCTTTTTAGCTGATTCTCAGTCAGCTGATCATAACGTTCACCATTAAAATACATTTCCCCAGCATCAATTCTTTCCAGTCCAATAATGGAACGAAGTAGAACCGATTTACCTGTTCCCGAGCCGCCTAATAGACCAAGACTCTCGCCGCGGTGGAGAGTAAGATTGATTCCGCGGTGAACTTGATGTTTTCCAAATTTTTTATGAATATTTTCCAGTCTTAATATAACTTCTTTCATTACCAGATCACCAAAAAGATTTTACTGATAAAGAAGTCTGTAATCAGAATCAGAATGGAAGCAGTTACTACAACCCAGGTTGTTGATACACCAACCCCCTTTGTTCCATCTTTTGTATTGAGTCCTTTATAGCAGGCAAAGATAGTAATGATGCCCGCAAAAGCAACAGATTTAACCAGTCCAGACATATAGTCATGAAATTTTACTGTTGAGAATACTTTAAAAAAATAAAACCCCGGAACAATATCGAATTCTGAACGACAGACAATCAATCCTCCAAGAATACCGACACCGAATGAAAGGGCAGATAGCAACGGAAGTGAAATGACCAGTGCCCAAAAACGTGGTACGACCAGCACTCTAACTGGCGAAGTGCCCAGGGCCCTAATCGCGTCCACTTGCTGAGTAACGTTCATGGAGCCTATTTCTGCCGCAATACCTGAACCAACCCGCCCGGCGACAAGAAGTGATGTAAAGAGCGGAGCCATCTCGCGTGCCAGTGATAAAGAAACAACGGCAGGAACATAAAGGGTTCCTCCGAATTTAGCCAGACCATAACCAAAATTAAGGGTCATTACCAGGCCCATAGTTAATCCAATAACTACTGTGATGGAAGTTGATCCATAACCAATCAACGTTATTTGTTCCATCAGTCGGGAAAAATAAAATGGACCGGTTACACTGCATTTCATTGTCTCAAAAAAGAGCGCAAATATTTCACCAACAAAAATAAAAAAATCATTCATTCTCTGAATGCGCTCATTAAGGATCTGGCTGAGTCGATATTGTAGTCTCTTCATTATTTTAAAATTATGCTCTGTGAAAAACTATTGAAGTCAGCAGTATCTTTTTGCAGAGTATTTTCGTTTATAGCAATTAGTACATAATCATAGATACAATTATTTTTTTGAGTCGTGAGCACCTTAAAGTAGCGGGTTACACCATCCACCTTTCCCGAAGCCGTGACCAGGGCTGCTTCTCTGCCCTGATGTTGTGTCGTGGTTTTTTCCAGATACTGTAGCTGCTCTATTCCTGAAAACATTGAGCTGGTGAGAGTCTTTAAGGTGCTCAACTCGTTCTTGCGACAAGCGCTATTAAAAATGTAATAGGACTTTGTGAGATTGTTAAAAAGAGTAAAGTCACTTCCTTCTGACTGAACTGTTGTCCATGGTTCGAGTTTCATTTTGATCAGCGGATTTTCTACATTGATACTTTTGGAATAATTACCGGAGTCCGGCGTCTGAAAAAATGCGCAGGAAGAGGCCATGAAAGAAATGATCAATATTAGATAAAGGTTTCGTAATCTCATAACTCGTCTGTTTTAGTATGGTTTGTTTATATCTTTATATGTCTATTAGAAGGCGGGACTAAATTATTGTAAACAGATAAAATAATTTCCTGTCAAAGTCTTGACCGGATATTTTTGCCGCTGAGAAAAATTTTCCTTTAAAAATTTACAAAAACAGGTAGACTTTAGATGACCGGGAGCTAGTTCAGGATGAATTTAGTACTCTCAATTGCGGTTAAAACTTAAGAACAATTTGATGCGAACAGGATGTTTCGTGAAAATGTGCCCAATTAAAAATTTCTTCAAATTTTTGACGATATTTTTATTGTCATTCTTTTTTCTGGAAAATATTTCCTTTGCTCAAGCTGTTTTAGACCAGGAAAAGGCAAGTACTTATCTTAGATGGAACTTGTTTACTGGTCGCGATCAGCTGCAATTTTCGAAAGTTGGTAATAAGGTAGTCATTAAGACTTTAAACCAGACTGTCTTTAATAATTTAAAAGATGAATTAACTTCTATAACTCTTGATCCTCATTATCTTTCTAAGGTCAATTTCGTCGACAACGCTAGCGGTGGGAATTCACTGAACGCGATGGCGATCGAAATTGAACTTAAGAATGAAAATGTGGAAATGTTTAGTTTCTATCGTGAAAGAGACAAAAAATATGTTGTCGATTTCTGGATGGATGGAGACACCGTAAGCACCAATAAGGCAGCGGTGATTAAACCGGAAGAAGTTAAAACAGAACCGGCGAAAATTAACGTTTTACCAAAGCCTGAACTAAGCAAGACACAAAAGCTCACTGTTGGTTCATCAGAATCGAGTGTCGAAGAACCAAAAATTGTTGCTGCAAAAAAGACTGTAACCAAGAGTATTCCAAAGCCATTTGAACCGACTGCGAAAGAGATTGCGCTGGAAAAGAAAGTCTCTGCAGATCCGGAAATTTCAAGCTTCGTTGTTGATCCCAAGAAAGCTGGTGCCAGATCACAGGCGGAACTGGATGCGATGGAAGCAGATTCGAAAAAGCCTTACCGTGATTTCCGTTACGGAGCGACTTTTATCTGGGATTATGATCCTATTGCTCCCGCTCCCAAAAAAGCCGTAAACTTAAAAACCAAAATCCCTGAATTATTTTTTCCGATAGCTAATCGTGAGTTTAAGAAAAATGAAAAAGAAGCTCATCTGCAGCTGACAATCAATCTTTACCGCAAGAAAAAATGGGGCTTGATGAATAAATCCATCAAACTCTTTCAGCAAAAATACGGAATGAATACGGAGTGGGAGCTGATTGAATTCTTAAAGATCAATGCATTGTTGCGTGAAAACATTGATATCCCAAATCCGGAAATCTTTAAAAACGCCCTGGCAATGTTATCTACTCTTTCAGAGAAAACTGATAACTATGAAATGAAGAAAGCTATTTATAAGTATCTTCTGACTCATTATATGGAAAAAGGTGAGCACTTAAAGACACTACAGCTGGCAAAGACTTACTATGCCGGAACTCGTGATAATTTTGATTTTGAAGAATCACATATTCCGGCTGAAGCGATGCTGAACTCACTGGCTAAACTTGGCCAGATCGAGAAGATTAAAGAACTTTCAGCTGAAAAAAGCATTAAAAAAATTCTTCCCGCTCAAACGTTACTGGCCTACCAGTCATTTGCATATCTTCGTGGCAACGACCTGGCTGGCCTGGTAAAACTATACGAAACAAACCGCGCAGCACTGGCCAAGCCAGTTGATCCGGTTATTATGTACAACACAGCTGAAGCTTATTTCCGATTAGGCAGATTTCAGGAAGCAATGAATTTATATTCTGATTTCGTTCAAAATTATGCCTATGAATTTGTAGCTTCAAATGCCAACTTAAGAATTGCCCTTTGTTCTGATTTACTGGACAAAAATTACGATCAAACGCTTGAACTATATAAAAAAGCTATCGATTCTTCTGTCGACAGTACAGTAAGTTTCGAAGCCCGTATTCGATATGTGGCATTCAGAACTGTTCGTAAAAAGTCCTTAAATGAACGTGATCTTGAAATGAGAATCTTTCTCGAAAATGATAAGGGTGTAGCAAGCACTGACAAAAACATTTCTAAACTATTGCAACAAGTTCGTCTAAGAACGCTGATCGTTGATGGTAAGTATAAAGAAGCATTAGCTTATCTTTCACTGCTCCCGATGGTCGGAATGGCTAAAATTGATGCCCGTATTTTTGAAGGTGACGGTGCTGAAATTGTTTATGGAATTATCTCGGATCTCTATAAAAAAGCAGAGTACCCGCAAGTGATAAAAGCCTGGCAAACTTATAAAGACAAATACGTTGATAAAGTGGCTATGGATCCATACATTAACTTCGTAGTAGGAAGCTCTTATGTAAAATTGGGACTCTTCAAAGGTTTTGATGACGTTTATGCAGCTTTTGAAAAACTCCGCGAAACACCAAGCAGAACATTTCCAATCTGGATCGATCGTGATCAGGAGCTTAAGGCAAGTGATTTGTTAAGCGAGCTTTCAATCGTAAAAGATATTAAATTGAAGAACTGGGACCTGGCAGGGAAGAGCATTGCTGATTTTGAAAAGCGAGTGCCAGGGTACAATAAATCAAATTACTATAAGGGACTGATCTCTTTTAATCAAAAGGATTATCCGGGGGCAATTACTCACTTAGAGAAGTTTTTTTCCAGCCAAAACCAACGGGTTATTTATGACCCTAGTGACGTTGCAGACATGATCCGGGCCTATACTGACTCCATCTATGAACTAGGCCAGACAGATAAATTCCTGAAAGTGAGTGCTGCCATACTAAATGACACCACTACTTTTGGCACAGACAATGCTTATATCCAGAATGTCCGGGAAAGAATTGCCTATCTCGGTATCGAAATAACCGCCGGACTCGGAAAAAGCGAGAACTTCATGATGTTTGAAAAAAAGATCAATGATTTTAAAAAAGCTTATCCAAAATCAATTTACTCAGGACGGGTAAATTATTTACTAGGTCAGGCATTGATCGCGAATCAGAAAGTGAAAGAAGGGCGTGAGGTTTTCAATGCTTTGGTGAACGATCAGGGGACATCTGATTACATCAAAGAACTGGTGAAAAGTGAGCTTGGACTACTCAATTTAAAGGAAAAGATATTATAAATTAGCTTCTCAGGATGGAGGCAATTCGTATGACAGGAGGTCAGATGGAAACGATTAAGGTAGAACTTTTTGGAACGGACTCGAGAGTAGAAAAAGCCATTCAGCAAGCTAAGAACTTATCAGTAAGTAAAGCAGCTGTTTTAATCGTTGGCGAAAACGGCGTAGGCAAAAGAACTCTTGGCAGATTCATCCATGAGAATTCTATCAGAGCAACTCAACCGTTTGAACTAGTTGATTGCTCACTGCCAGCTCAGGAAGTTGAAAACAGAATCCTTGGTCATCGTGACAATGCAACAGGAAGATTCAACAAAGGAATTCTTGAAGCGGCAAACAGAGGAACTGTTGTATTCGCTAACATCGATTGTCTCGATGAAGAATTCCAGAAAAGACTACATAAAATCATCAACGAACTTGAAGATTATGATATCGATGTTCGTCTAATTGCGACTACAACAAAAAATCTTTCAAAGCTTGTTGGCGCTGGAAGATTCTACCGCGGACTTTACTCAATCTTCGCAAACAATGCTGTCACCATCCCGGCTCTTCGCGAAAGACAAGAAGATCTTCAAAGACTTGCCCGTCACTTTATGGCAGAACTTTCCGGAACTGAAGAAAATCAGGTTCAGATTGACTCAATTGCCATGGACAGAATCAATTCACACTACTGGGCAAATAATATTCATGAATTAAAACAAGTGATTTCGAGCTCTGTGAGCAATAATTCTTCATTGCTTGATGAATCAGCTTATGAAGTATCTGATAAGAAATCAGTTAACTTTATGAGCGAAGATGATTCAGAAGGCGTAAGACTTATGTCACTAAAAGATGCTGAAAAGCTTCTGATTAAAAAGGCATTGATTCACACTTCTGAAAACAGAACACAGGCAGCGAAAATTCTTGGTGTTTCTATCAGAACTCTAAGAAACAAGATCAATGAATACAGAACAGAAGGATCTTCGTATTTTGTTAACTTACGTTAACATTTACTAAAGAGAGAAGGAGTTTTGCATGAAGATAGATGATCCAACAGTACAGGCACTGGCAGCTTCATTGAAGTATCGTCAGCTACGGCAGGAGCTGATTGCATCAAATATCGCTAATGCCGAAACTCCTGGTTATAAAGCAAAGAAAATTGATTTTGAAGAGGCACTTGCACGTGCTCTTGATGTGGATAATGAACTTAAAATGAAAACCACCGACTCCAAACATTACAATGTTGGGGGCGGTGGCTTCAATAATTTACAGCCGGAAATCTATGAAGACAGCAATGGTGTAACAAGCCTTGATGGCAACAATGTTGATCGCGACCAGGAAATGGCAGAGATGGCTGAAAATAAAATTATGTATGATGCTTCTGTTCAGCTACTGAATAAAAAATTGGGGCTTCTGAAATACGCCATTGGCTCTGGTCAATAAGCAGTAAACTAAGAAGAAGAGAGGGATAAATGGATTTACTGACAAGTTTGAAAATCAGCTCATCGGGACTCACGGCCAATAAAAAGCGCATGGCCGCGATTAACTCCAATATCGCCAATGCTCAGGTGACAAGAACTGCAGAAGGTGGTCCTTATAAACCTAAGGAAGTGGTGTTCGGTTCAGAGCCAGCGCGTGAATCATTCGCTGAAATTCTCGAAGGAGAATTAGAAGAAAAAGCTCAAACAGTGCATGCAATGGAAGTTACCAACAGTAAAAAAGCACCAATTTTAAAATATGAACCAAATCATCCGGATGCAAACGCTGAAGGATATGTGGCCTATCCGAACGTGAATACAATGGAAGAAATGGCCAATATGATTGAAGCTTCAAGAGCATACGAGGCAAACATCAATGCTATGAATACTGCCAAGAGCATGGCGCTAAAAGATTTAGAAATTGGTAAGAACTAATTTAGATATAACGGAGACAATTTATGTCGATTGAAAACGTAGGAAACATGAACAAAATGCTGAATAATTACAGCACACAGGACTGGACGAAGAGTGCTTCGATAGACCAGGCGACATTACCTGCATTCAACGAACTGACTCCGGGCAAAGCAACCGGGGACATAGCACCTCAAAGCTTCAGTCAGATGCTGGCTAACTCTCTGATGGAAGTCAATAGCATGCAGGTAGAAGCTAATAAAGCAATCCAGAAGCTTGCTTCGGGACAAACAAAAAATATCAGTGAGACCATGCTCGCGGTAGAAAATGCAGAAATTGCTTTCAAGACCATGAACCAGGTCCGGATGAAAGTGATTGAAGCGTACAAAGAAATTATGAGAATGCAGATGTAAAAATGGCTTTGCCATTTTTACAGATTAGTGGGCGAGGATAACGGTTTTACAGGATGTGAGACCAGTTAATCAGGAGGATTACCTTGCAAGATATTTTAGAAAAAATTTACCGGAACTTTAAAGAATTTTTTAAAGGCCTAGATGCGCCTAAGAAAATCGGGTTCATCATTGTTGCCTGTATGATTCTGGCAGCCATGACCGGAATTGTTGTCTGGGCAGCCAAAACCCGGTATGACGTTCTTTATACTGATCTGAACAAAGAAGATGCAAGAAAAATTGCTATCATCCTGGAAGAAAAGAAAATTCCTTATCAAACTTCAGATGACGGTAAAACCATTTCTATTCCTGAAGATCTGGTTGGAGTCTGGCGTCTGGAAATTGCTAAACTGGGAACAAGTTTCTCGGGCACAGTCGGTTATGAAGTTTTTGATAAACAATCTTTTGGAACTACCAGTTTCGTACAAAAAGTTAATAAACAAAGAGCTCTCGAAGGAGAGCTGGTTAAATCAATTATGTATATTCAGGGTGTAAAACGCGCCCGTGTCCACATATCTATTCCGGAATCATCGCCATTTGTTGCAGAGAAGAAAGCTCCTTCTGCTTCAGTTGTTCTGGAGCTAAACAACGGTGTGTCTTTGACTCCGGCTGAAATTAAAGGGATTGCCTCACTTGTGGCTTCTTCTGTTGAAGAGATGCGCTCTGAGAATGTTGTTATCTTAGATGACCGTGGAAAAAAGTTGTCAGAAAACATTGGCGATCCAATGACAGCGACAACGGCCAATCGTCTGGCGCTGGAAGCTCAGCTTAACCAGAAATATGAAAGACAAATTGAAGACATTCTGGGGAAAGTTGTTGGTGACGGTAAGGTAGTTGCAAAAGTTACAGTCGATCTGGATTACACTGAAGCTGTTTCAACTGAAACATCTTACGATCAGGAAAACTCAGCTGTTATTTCGGAAGTTAAAAATGCTCAGACCTTAAATGGTTCCCGTCCTTCTCCTCAGGGGATTGCCGGAGCAAGATCAAATCTTCCAGGGGAAGAGCCACAACCGGGTGTTGCTGAGACTAAAAATGCTGTGACAAAGGAACTTACAACAAGAAATTTTAATGTTCCGACTAAAGTCACTCAGTCTAAGAAACCGGCTGCCAACGTAAAGGCCATATCCGCTGCAGTAATGATTGACGGTAAACGTGTACCGGTGCTGGATGAAAACGGCGCTGTCCAGTTAGACAAGAACGGCAACCCGATTATGAAGTATGAAAAATGGACCCAGGCGGATCTGGATAACTTCCAGCAAATTGTCGCCAGTACTTTGGGAACATCGGATAAACGTGGTGACAAACTCGTTATAAAGAACATGGAATTTGCACGCGAAGATATGTCTGTTGCTGATGCTATGTTGAAAGAACAGGCAAACCGCGAGCTGATTCGCAATGTGGTTAAGTACCTGGCAGTGGGGTTAACGATCTCGCTGTTCTTCTTCCTGGTTGTTCGTCCGTTCATCCAGTGGGTTACCGACAATACAATCGAGACGGTGGAAGATTTCTTACCACGAACACTTGAAGAACTTGAAAAAGTTCAGGCCAATCAGCGCCTTCCAGGTCTGGAGGATGCTCTTCCACAGATCGAAGAGAAGCTGAATCCTGAAAAAATTGAAGGGAACATGCTCAGAGAAAAAATCATTGCTCTGGTTGAAAACAATCCAGGTAAAGCAGCTCAGATTATTCATGAGATGATTCATTCCAGTGAATCGGATAAACAAATCGCTTAAGCGACAAGGATTATAGAGGTCAGGTTATGCCAGCTTTAGACGACAACACATTAGATCCCGATACAGAGTACGCGCTACTTTCTGGTCAGGATCGTGCCGGTTTGCTTCTTAGCTCTCTGGGGATGAATATCACTCAGCTTATCTTTCAAAACATGAAAGATAACGATGTAAAACGCATGATCAATGCGATGTCGAACGTAAAGCGCGCTCCGATCTGGATGGTTAAAAGAGTTCTGGAAGACTTTTATAAACAACTAAACGAAGAAAACGACCTACTCTTTGCTGAAAACCGTGGCCGTGACTTCATTATCAATACTCTGGGTGAAGACAGAGCTAAACAACTTCTTGGACAGATTGTTGAAGTTGGTCAGAACAATACACTTGAATCTCTCGAACTGGTTGATACCAGAACATTGTCAAACTTCCTTATCAACGAGCACCCACAGACGATTGCTCTTATCGTGGCTCACTTGCAACCTGAGAGAAAAGTGGATGTTCTTCGAAGATTGCCGGAAGGACTTCAGGCTGAAGTTGTACTGCGTGTGGCGAACCTTGACTACGTCTCTCCTGAGCTTATTTCTCAGCTTGATGACGTACTTAAAACTGAACTTAGTACCCTTGGATCTATTGATACGAATCAGCTTGGTGGTGTTGAGCCGATTGCTGACATGCTCAACCTTATGGATAAAAACACTGAGAAGAACATCATGTCTCGTGTTGAAGAGAAAGATCCTGAGCTTGCAGAAGAAATCAGAAAACTTATGTTTACTTTTGATGACCTTATTTACGTGGACGACAAAGGTATCCAGAACCTTCTGCGCGAAGTGGACAATGGAAAACTTGTTATTGCAATGAAGACTGCGCCTGATGAAATCAAGCAAAAGCTATTTAAAAACATGTCAAACCGTGCAGCTACCCTGTTGCGTGAAGATCTTGATGCTCTTGGACCTACTAAGCTTTCTGACGTTGAAAAAGCACAGGCTGAAATGGTTCAGAAATGTAAAGAGCTTGAGTCTCAAGGTAAAGCGTTTATTGCCCGCGGCTCTGACGGTGACTCTCTCGTATAAGTTTTGGTTTAGAGGATTTAAAACATGGTTAAGCAGTACACGGAAGTCAGTGAGTATAAGTTCCAGAGCTTCAATGAGGCTGAAGAAGGAAATGATGCTGTCAAGGTTTTCGAATTTAAACCACTGCTTGATGCTGTCCAGATAGCCAAAAGCTCTGAGTTCCAGAAAGCCATTAAGAGCGAAAGAACTTTTGCCAAAGGAACAAATTTTAAAGTTAACCCGATCGTAGAGCAATTCCGTGGTCTTAAGGATCAGGAAGAAAGAGAATACGAAGAAAGAGTTGATGAAGAAGTTAAGCGTCGTGTTCAGGCAATCCAGGATGAAGCATTTAAAGCTGGTTTTGAAGAAGGTGTGAATCAGGGGCGGGAAGAGATTTTTGATCAGATGAGAAATTCAGTTGATCAGAAGCTTGAGAACTTTTCAGAAATGATTAATGAAGTTCTTTGTACCCAGGAAGAAATTTTAACGAAGCAAAAAAAAGAAATTTACCAACTACTCAAAAACCTTTCCAAGTGGATTGTCCTTCGTGAGCTTAATGAAGACGGAAAATACATTGAAAGATTGCTGGAAAAACTGTTGCTAGAAATGCAGACAAGAAACAATCTGCTTATTCAGGTTAATCCAAAAGATTTTTCAACAATGCCCGAAGTTCTGGAGCACGTTCAACAGCGTCTGGGGGAACTCAAAAATGTGCGTATTGAAGTAGATTCTTCAGTCCAAACTCGTGGTTTGATTATTGAGTCCGACAATGGAATTGTGAACGCAACGATGGAAGAACAGTTTAAAAATCTGGATAAACTTTTTGAAGATGTTTTAACTAAAGCTTAATTACAGGAGACAGGGAAAAAATGGAAAAACTTTTAGACCTCTCCTCAATTCATAAAAATTACGAATATTCCTCCCCCTATCAAAAAATCGGAAAAGTATTTGCCAATAAAGGAATGGTTTTTGAAGTTAACCTTTCCCGCGCTCCAATAGGCGCAAACGTTGAGTTTGTGACTGAGTTTGGTGAAAAGTCACTTGGCGAAGTAGTAGGGATTAACGGCAACCGATGTATGGCGATGCCTTATGATGAGTTGTCAGGCGTGAATTCGGAAACACGCGTTTATTTAAAAGATCTCACAACTACGATTAAAATCTCAAAAGCATTTCTAGGAAGAGTTATTGATTTTCAAGGTAACCCCATAGATGGAAAGGGTCCGATTGATCAAATCGGTGTTGAGGCCAGAAGTATTTATGGTCAGCCTATTAATCCGCTTGACCGACCGCCAATCAGAGAGCCTCTTGATACCGGAATTCATGCTATCAATTGTTTTATGACTGCCGGAAAAGGTCAGCGTTTTGCAATCATGGCCGGATCGGGTGTTGGTAAGTCGGTAACGCTCGGTATGATTGCCGAAAACTCCAGTGCAGACATCAATGTGATCGCACTCATCGGAGAGCGGGGACGTGAGGTTTTAGAGTTCATTGAATCTGACCTTGGTCCTGAAGGTTTAAAACGTTCAGTTGTTGTCGTTGCGACTTCTGATTCCTCTGCTCTTATCAGAATGAAAGCAGCTTATGTGGCTACAACGATTGCTGAATATTTTCGTGACCAGAATCAGGACGTTCTCCTGATGATGGATTCAATTACCCGTTTTGCTATGGCCAATCGTGAAATTTCTCTTTCTGCCGGAGAGCCGCCAGGACAAAAAGGTTATACTCCTTCCGTATTTGCCCGTCTTCCAAAACTAATGGAGCGCGCAGGGACAAAAGCCGGGGCAGGATCTATCACCGGAGTTTATACCGTTCTCGTTGAAGGGGGCGATATGGATGAGCCGATTGCCGATGCGGTAAGAGCGATTGCCGACGGGCACATCGTTTTATCTCGTGAACTTGCTTCCCGAAACCAGTTCCCGGCAATTGATGTTCTAGCATCACTTTCGCGGGTTATGGGTAAAGTCGCAACGAAAGAACATAGAATTGTAGCTAGTCACTTGCGTGATTTGATGGCCGCTTACAAGGCTAACGAAGATCTGATTAACGTAGGAGCTTATGCAAAAGGATCTAACCCTAAAGTGGATAAAGCGCTTATCATTTACGAAGATCTGATGAATCTTCTTCGTCAGAATCACGGAATGACGGAATTTCTGTCAATTGAATCATTATTTGACAGAATGGTTGAGATCGCCAGAAAGGCGGAGAATATTAAATAATGGCACAGAAGTTTAAATTCAAGCTCGACGGACTACTGAAAGTCAGAGAGTTCAAAGAGAAAAAAATTAAAATTGAATTGGGGGAAATCCTGAAAGAGATTTCAACAGTTGAAGAGCAAATCGAGATTGCTAATAAAGCCATCGATGAAACATATAAAGCTCAGGAAGACTTTATGAAAGACCCTTCAGCAGGGCAGATGTTACAGTTCTTCCCCTATTTTATTCAGGGAAAAAAAGAAGACATCAAGAACAAAGAAAACCTGCTTTGGTCTTTACGTAAGAAGTATGACAAAAAAATTGCTGAGCTGGCTGAAGCCAGAGGTGAAGTAAAAGTTCTTGAGAATCATAAAGACAAAAAACAACTTGAGTGGCGTAAAGATCGCGACAAAAAAGAACAGGAAAAAATCGAAGAAATTCTGATGATGAGATCCAATGGATCAAAAGGTGTATTATGAAATTTGTCATTATTCTAACTTTAACTTTTATTTCATTACCAATCATAGCTGCTAATAAAACAACTGCTGCCAAGCCGCTTACGAATATTGCCAGTGGAAAGAGAGAATATACAGAAGAGGAATTTAAAAAAGCTGTCATGACCGAAGTTGAAAAAATTATGAAAAAAGCAGGCAGTGCTAACCTGGTCGATTTCTCCAAAGAATTACTGGAAAAGGAAGAAGCAATAAAAGTAAAAGAACTGACGCTGAAAAAACAGCAGGAACAGCTGGATATGAATATTGCGGATTTCAAAAAGAGTGTAGTGGAGTTTCAATCCTCACAAAAAAAATTCTTAGGCTGCGTTGATGATAAAAATGCCCAGGCGGACAAACGCGTGTCTCAAATGGTTGAGGTTATTTCCGGAATGAAGCCTCAGAATGCCGCGGATGTTTTAACCGTTCAGGATCCTGACTTATCTGTTCGGATATTGTCACAATTGGAATCTAACAAAGCTTCAAAGATCTTTAACTTAATGGACAAGGAAGTTTCTGCCCGACTTCAGAAGCAGTTTCTTCAGATGAAAAAATAAGTTAAACTGACAAAGTGTGTCGTTCTAGGATGGAATAGATAATGCAAGGATTGATTAACCAAATACCAACAAAGATGACAGCTAAAGCAGCTGGGAAAGTGGAAAATTCACCACTGGCATCGATGCTTGGAGGAAGCCAGGAAGCGGCGGCTCCAGCAGAAGCAAAAGGTGAGTTTTCATCACTGTTTGCCGGAATGGTAGGGAAAGAAGCTTCAACAGAAAACAAAGTTTCGGGTGAAAAATCTCCAAATGGTCTCGATGTTCTACTAAGTGCCAAATCTGACGAACAAAATAAGAAAATTGAAACTGCTCCTTTAAAAGCCGAATCAGCACTATCTCCTGAAGTTTTAAAAAATATCAATAATCTTTTAAATCAACAACCAGGTCCTGTTCAAGCAAATGCCATGGTAAATGTTGAAGGAAAAATGGCTGAAGCTGAGAGTGCTTCTCCTAAGATTGCCCGCACGACAGCAGGCATCGAAGCCCTCTTGAATAATCTGAAAGGAACAGAAGATGTTTCTGCTCAGACTGAAGGTGTTGAAGAAGGACAATATATTCCTGAAGAGCAATCACCAAAACAAATCAAAGCTGAAAAGAATCAAAGCCCATTGGATTTCCTGTTAAATAAAACAAAAGCTCCAAATGTGGGAATGACTTCTCCTGAAGCATTGCTTATGACTGAGGAAACTTCGGACAAGGTTGTTAATAAGAAAGTAGCTCTGGCCGGTGAAGATTTTGTTAAAAACTCTGAAACAGCTAAAATGCCTGGTGAAAAGACTGCAAACGCTGAGGTTTTCAACCCTCAACAAATGATGCAAAAAAATCTTCATCAGACGATGAAGGCATATGGACAAAAACAAAACATTCTCAATGACAACGTCATTAGAAATACAAAAGATTTAGCTTCAAAAGACAGTAAGTCAAAATCAGCCATTGATGAACTTAGAACTCCTGATCTGAAAGTAGGAGCTCAATTAAGTGCAGTGAAGGAAGATTTCATTCCTATCATGCAAAAGCCTGAACAAAATCAAAATCAAAACTTACAGACGAATACTCAGGCAAAAGTTTTAGATTTATCGAATATCAATACATCTAATACAAATGAAATCATTCAAAAAATTTCAGATTATATTCAACAATCTCAAGTCGCCAATCGTGACAGCCTGGAATTGACAGTAAAACATGATTCACTTGGGCAGTTTAATATTCAGGTGAGCAAAGCTCATGGTGGAAACAATCAGGCAATGGATATGCAGATTGTAACAACGACTGCTGAAGGACATGAATTCTTTGCTAAGCATGAAATCGGCTTGATGAAAAATTTATCTCAGGCAGGAATTCAGCTTTCTGATCTGAAAATTGTTTCCAGCGGAAGCGAATCAATGAACTTTTCTCAAAATGACCGTCAATCAGGACAGTCACAAAATAATGGCCAGGCTCCAAGAGAATTTATGAGTTTCGACAGAGGTGATTCATCAGGTGGATCACAAAGACGTCGTGATCTTTGGGAGCAGGCACAACAAAACGTTCGTTACGGAGCTTAAGTCATGCCAGAAATTGGAAGACCAGTAGACCCTAACCAAAGTCAATACTCTAATATTCAGATTAAGCGTACACCTGCGCAGGCGCAAGCCGAAAGAAAAGTGGGTGATTCACTAAACCAGATTGCCGGTAACAGACCAGAGACCCGATTTGTAGATCGTCGTTCAAAAGAAGAACTAGGGCCAGATGGTTTCATGAAGTTACTTGCTCACCAGTTGAAAAATCAGGATCCAATGAAACCAATGGATCAGAAAGATTTCTCAGCTAACCTTGCTCAATTTTCACAATTAGAACAATTAACGGCCATGAATAAAAAAATGGATGCCGTTAACCAGAATGCTCTTGATGACAAACGTGTTCAGGGTGCCGCTTTTCTCGGAAGAAAAGTTGTTACTGCGGGGACATCGATTGACTACAAAGGAGATGGCAAAGATACAAAGCTGCCTTTCTTTTTAGAGAAACCTGCTAAGATGGCAGTTATCAACGTGTACGATGACAAACGTCAGCTTGTAGCCAGAATGGAAAGAGAAAATTTACCGAAAGGTATGCAGGAAATTAACTGGGACGGAATTGACTTTAACGGCCAGGTGGCACCGAAAGAAACTTATTCGTTTGAAGTAGTGGCCTTTGACGAAAATAACGGAAAGTTTGCTGGTCTTACAAAAGCTGAAGGTCTTGTGACTGGTGTACATTTTGAAGATGGCGAAACGGTTTTAGATATCGCTGGTGGAAAAAAAGTTTTCCTAAAAGATGTTCAGAGTTTTTCATTGGCTGGTGAAGATCTGGAAAAAGCTGCAGCGAGTAAAAAAATGCCTGCATTGCAAAAGCAAGCGGCGCAAACTTATAATCAAGTAGACAACCAAATTAATGAATAAGCATTTCATTAGTTAATTGGATTAAAAAGAAAGATGGCGAACCCTAAGATTAACAACATTCTCATTCCTAACGTCTCGACGATTCCGTCGAAGAAGAATGTTGATAGTGCAAATAAATTAGGTCAGGGTGAAACATCCGAGTTTAAAAATTTACTCGATGGTGCTCTTGAACAAAATGCTGCCATTGAGCAAAAAGCGAAAGGTATTCATCTTTCGACTCACGCAATGAAACGATTGCAGGAAAGAAATCTAGTCTTAGATAAAGAAGAATATTCAAAATTGCAGACAGCAATGGATAAACTGAAATTAAAAGGGGGCCAGGATTCGCTGGTGATTACAGGTAAAGCGGCTTACATCCTTGATGTACCGAAAAATACCATTGTAACCGCGATAGACAAAGACAGTATTGGTGAAAATGTTTTTACGAAAATAGATTCTACGATTTTAATGAATTAAAAATTTAAAATCTCAAGGAAACGAGCTGGTCCTTCCAGGAAGCTTTAGTTTAAGTCTGTAGTGCTTAAACATCTTTGAGAGAAAACGTCCATGGAGGGACAAAATGGGTATTCTACGTTCATTTACTATTGGTGTTTCAGGTCTAAATGCTAGCGGTCAGGGGATGGGAGTCATCGGTGACAACATCGCCAACGCAGGTACCAACGGATTCAAATCTTCAAGAGCAGAATTTCA
>CAMLMH010000012.1 GCA_946481315.1 uncultured Bacteriovorax sp. | reverse complement strand
TCATTAACCAACTTCGTATGAAAATTGGTGTTATGTTCGGTAACCCTGAAACAACTACTGGTGGTAACGCCCTTAAGTTCTACGCTTCTGTTCGTCTGGATATCAGAAAAACCGCTGCGATAAAAGATGGCGATACTCACATTGGATCACGTACAAAAGTAAAAGTTGTTAAAAATAAAGTTGCTCCTCCATTTAAAGAAGCTGAATTCGACATTATGTACGGACAAGGTATTTCAAAAGTTGGAGATATTCTTGACCTTGCTTCAAACAACGGTGTTGTTGAAAAAGCCGGAGCCTGGTTCTCGTACAATAACAATAAAATTGGTCAAGGAAGAGAAAACTCTAAGACTTTCTTAGAGCAAAATCCTGAACTACTTGAAGAAATTAAGCAGAAAATGCTCGCTAAATTCGGTCTAGCAGATGGGGCAACGGCTGAAATGGTAGACGCATCTACTGGCGAAATTATCGAAAACGAAGAAAAAGCTAAAAAACCTAAAAAGAATCTTCAATAAAAAACGGTTTCGGCGGTTTTTGATCCCCCTTCCGAATGGGAGGTCTTCAATAAGCCGCTGAAACTTTTTTTCCCAAAATTATGTCCAATAAAGCCTACCTCTATCTCATCAAACTCCTTTCTGCCCGTGATTATTCTGAGCACAAGCTGCGCGAAAAAATGCGAGAAAAGAAGTTTCCTGCAAGTGAAATTGAAGAGGCCATTAACGATGTGAAAGAGCGTGGTTACTTAAAGGAAGACCTCTACGCAGAAGCTCGCATCAAAGCTTTTATGAATAAGGGGTATTCTGCTGATTACATCCGCCAAAAACTCGCGCAGGAAAAAGTCACGGTCACTGAAGCCGAGATTTATTCCATTTTTGAAGATCACCACCTGACGGAAAATGATCAGATCGAGCGCTTACTGCAAAAGAAATTAAAGACCATTTCTGAAGATAAAGAAAAAGCTTACAGCGATCGCCAAAAGGCCATTCGGTATGCCATTAGCAAGGGCCATAAGCCTGGGGCTGTTTTTAGTATCGTTAAGAGAAAATTCACCGGAATCCAAATCCAGGAAGACGATTTTCCTCCAAATTAACAGTCAAAGTTCCACGCCGTATCAATTTTTGACGGATTTCCTGGGGCAAGCTCATAACTTTTCCAGAGTACAAGATCACGTACTTATGTTACGCTAAATTCATAATTTTTAGAGAAGGATCCCCTATGAGTACTAAGTTTACTTCCCAGCAAATCCGCGAGAAATTCGCTCAATATTTTCAAAAGAAGATGCACGAAAAAATATCTTCGAGCTCTTTAATCCCCCATAACGATAAAACTCTTCTTTTCGCCAACGCCGGAATGAATCAGTTTAAAGATTATTTTACTGGAAAGGCCACGCCATCAAATAAACGAGCAGTGACCATTCAAAAATGTGTGCGCGCTGGTGGAAAACATAACGATTTAGAAAATGTCGGACACACGGCCCGTCACCATACTTTTTTCGAAATGCTGGGTAACTTTTCTTTTGGTGATTACTTTAAAGAAGACGCCATACGTTTTGCCTGGGAATTTTTAACTGAAGAATTAAAAATTGAAAAAAGTAAATTGTACGTCACTGTTCACTATTCAGATGATGAAGCTCGCCAGCTTTGGAAAAAAGTTGCGGGTTTTGGTGACGAGCGAATTTTCAACAAAGGTGACAAGGACAACTTCTGGGAGATGGGAGAATACGGTCCATGTGGTCCTTGTTCGGAAATCTTTTTTGATCATGGAGAAGAATACACAGATCACGGACTCGTTCGTCAGGATCCAAAAGATCTGTTGGAAGACGAAAAACGTTATGTAGAAATCTGGAACCTCGTTTTCATGCAGTTTGAAAAAACACCGGAAGGAAGATTTTCGCTTCCAAAGCCATCCATTGATACAGGTGCAGGTTTAGAGCGCGTAGCTGCCGCTCTTCAGGGTGTCTATAACAATTACAATACTGACGGCTTCAAGCCGATCATGGATAAGATTGAGCAGATCTCCGGAAAAAAATACGATATGTTCGGAAAAGACGAAAAGACCAAAGCTGCTTTTCGTGTAGTTGCTGACCACATTCGTTCCAGTACTATGCTGATTACTGATGGAGTTATTCCTTCCAATGAAGGACGCGGATATGTTCTAAGACGTATCATTCGTCGTGCAGTTAAATATCTCAATGAACTTGGTGTGAAAGAAGTTTCTTTCTACAAATTAGTTCCAGCTGTTTTTGAATCACTTGGGCAGGAATATCCTCAGAATGCCAGCAACAGTGAACTCGCTGTTAAACTACTCGAACTAGAAGAAAGAAAATTCCGTGAGACTTTAGAGAATGGATTGAAGTTCTTAAATGAGGCTCTCGCTAAGGAAGTTTCCAATAAAGTACTTTCAGGTAAAGCAGCTTTCAAACTTTACGACACATATGGATTCCCGGTTGATTTAACTGAAATGTATATCAGTGAACATGGAATCACTCTGGATCATGCCGGTTTTGATCAGGCGATGAAAGAGCAAAAAGAACAGTCACGCAAATCATGGAAAGGTGGCTTAGATAACTCAGACAAAGTTTTCCATACGATTAAAGAAAAATTCGGTGCTACTGAATTTACGGGATACGAAAAATTAGAAGTTGAAGCCAAACTTTTAGAAGTTGTAGATATGGGCGAAATGAAAGGTCTCGTTTTCGACCGCAGTTCATTTTACGGCGAAGGCGGAGGACAGGTTGGCGATATCGGCGTGATCAAACTTGGTAAAAACACTATTGCTCACGTTGATGATACACAAAAGCCTGTTGATGGTTTACATGTTCACATTTCAAAAGATGCTGATGCTTTGGAAGTTGGAAAAACTTATACACTAAGTGTTGATCAGCGTACACGTAATCTTACAATGAGAAATCACTCCGCGACTCACCTTCTTCAAGCCGCATTAATTAAAGTTCTTGGACCGCATGTAAAACAAGCGGGTTCTGTCGTCACGCCGGAAAAACTGCGCTTTGATTTTACTCATCTGCAGGCAATGACCAAAGAAGAAATTCAGAAAGTTGAAGAGCTGGTGAATGCTGAAATTCAAAGAGGAGCTCACGTCGATGCTTCAGTTATGAGCATGGATGAAGCTCAGAAAAAAGGTGCTATGGCGCTTTTCGGCGAGAAGTATGGCAATACGGTTCGCGTCCTTACCATGGGTGAATTCTCAACAGAACTTTGCGGTGGAACACACGTCCACAATACCGGAGAAATTGGTCTCTTTACCATACTAATGGAAACTTCTCTGGCCACTGGTGTTCGCCGTATTGAAGCTACGACTTCAGCAACTGCTGTGGATTATTTAAGTCATCGCTCTCAGCTAATGAAAAAGGTTGAAGGCATGGTTAATGATAAGGACGAAAGGGCTCTGGCAAAACTGGAAAATCTTTTTAAAGATTTAAAAGAGAAACAAAAAGAAATCGAGGCGCTTAAAGACAGAATTCTCGCAGCGGAATCAAAAGACCTTTTCAGTAACGTTGAATCGATAAATGGAATAGATGTCGCTGTTGTACAGGCAAGTGCGGACGGTGATCTTCGCAAACTCTCCGACATGTTCTTAAACAAACATCAAAACGGTGCAATCGTTCTGTACAACACTAACGGTGACAGAGCTTCAGTTCTTGTCCGTTCTTCTAAAGCTGCTGCTAAGCTGAATGCCGGCGAAGCTTTAAAAGAAATTCTGTCAGTAATTAACGGGAAAGGTGGTGGAAAGCCAGACCTTGCTCAGGGCTCAGGTGAAGCAGCGATGATTGCTAAGCTAGCCCCGAAAGCTAAAGAAGTTTTAAAATCTAAACTTGCTTAAAACCAGTGAGGACATGATGTCTTTCAAGCTACAACATCTGATTAAACTTTTTCTTCTTGGGGCCATGTTTATGGCCTCAGGATGTTTTAAAGACGATTCTTCCACAAAGAGTGATAAGACACTTAATATTGCACTGACCAGTGAAGTTTCCACTCTCGATCCGGTCAACTCATATGATAACGTTTCTGGTTTTGTTATTTATAACATCTGTGAACAATTGTATGAATATCATTACCTCAATCGTCCTTATGAACTAAAGCCCCTGCTGGCCGAAAGCATGCCGAAGCTGGAAAATCAGGGCAAAAGATACGTCATTAAAATCAAAAAAAATATTCGGTATCACGACCATCCTGCTTTTAAAGGAAAACCACGTTTTGTCCGGGCAGAAGATTTCATTACTCAAATCAAACGCCTTTCCTACACCCCATTAAACTCCACTGGCTGGTGGGTTGTTGATGGATCAATTGTCGGTGTTAATGAATTCAAAAAAAATGTTGGAAACGATTTTGAAAAATTCAAAAAGCATTCAATTACGGGCGTTAATGCACTTGATGAATATACGCTTGTCATTGACCTGACTGAACCTTCTCCTCAGTTTATCTATAAACTTGCCATGAGTTTTCTCTCTCCAGTTCCACTGGAGGTTGTTGAGTACGAAAAAAATGATCTTAGCCATAAACCAATTGGAACCGGCCCTTTTTATCTTTCTAAACTTGAAACTAAAGATCTCTATCTGAGCAAGTACCCTAATTACCACGAAAGCTATTATCCAACTCAAGGTGACCGCTTTGCCAACAGTCGCGGATTATTAAAAGACAGCGGTGAAAAAATTCCTTTTGTTGATGGAATACATTTCAAAATCGTAGAAGACAATCAGCAACGTTGGGATCTCTTTACTAAAAACCAACTGGATTTCATCGTGCTTCCGCAGGAATTTTACACACAGGTTTTTGATGACGTCGGAAATTTAAAAGAAGAAATTAAGGCTAAGAATATTCGTCTGCAGACAATGCCCACACTGACATACTGGTGGCTTGCATTTAATATGCGTGATCCTTTAGTTGGTAAGAATCTCAATTTGAGAAAAGCGATTGCGCATGCAATTGACATGGATAAATACATTCAGCTTTTCACTGCCAATACTGGTCAACGGGCTAATTCCATTTTACCACCTGGAGTTCTGGGATATGACCCTTCAGCAACTCTTCCTTACAGTTACGACCTGGTTAAAGCTCGCGACTTTCTGGCGAAGGCTGGTTATCCTAACGGAAAAAATCTGCCTGAAATCGTGTATGACACCCGGGCGGAATCGCGTATCAGCCATCTTCAGGCAGAATATTTTAAAGAGCAGCTGGCTGCAATCGGGATTAAACTTAAAATTGTAAAAAATAATTTCAAGCAATACCTGGAAAAATCCCGTACTGGACACCTACAGTTTTTTCAAGACGGCTGGACGTTGGATTATCCTGATGCTGAAAATATTTTTCAGTTATTAACATCTGATAATCATCCACCTGGGCCAAATGCTTCCTTTTATTCTCGTAAAGAAGTGGACAATATGTACGAAAAAATCAGCAAATTGCCGGAGGGAGAAGAAAAGAAAGTATTGATTAATAAAATGGAAAAACTGACCAATGACGACTTGCCGTGGATCATGCAGTATTATTCTCGCAATTTCATCCTCTATCATGATTATGTGAAAAATTATCGACCTTCAGATCTGGTCTGGAGTTATCCAAAGTATCTCCGAGTAAAGTAATCCGGAAAATAATGCCCGATTCGTCTTCTATGGATCGGGCCCCTAATCGTCCTCCCCTACATTGCCGAAGAGTCAGACAAGATTCAAAGACTGCACTTTGAATAACGACGAGACTGCAATGAAAAAATATCTGGAACTTCCCGTATTGTTTATACTTGCGCTGACCTTCACCGCATCAATGGCCATTGCTAAAGATTATGTCATTTATTCAATCGCTCAAGACCTACCGATGGGAAATAAAGGGGAAGTTATTCGGAAGAATTTCTATGTTGATATGGGCACCAATCAGGGCTTGAAAAAAGGCAGCTTGCTTGATGTTTATCGGGTGGTTTCCGTACTCGATCCTTACGAGAGTAAAAAGAGATACAATCATCGTATTAAAATAGGTGAGATGAAAGTTCTCCATGCTGAGGATTCTTCAGCAATTGCCTCTCTCAATAAACTGGAAAGTGATGAAGAAACACCGGTATTTGAAATTGGCAAAATGATGATCGGTGATATTGTTACTGTTAAAGTAAAATAAATCAGGATAATGAATGCAATACAAGACGGCGGGCCTTTAGTTCTGCCGTCATCTTATTTATAGCCTCGAGTGCCTTTTCCAGTCTCTCCACTTCTTTAGCGTCAACAGCTGGATTATCTTTTAAGGCACGATGAACAAATGAAGTCATCCCCTGAGCTACTACAATATGGTTTGAGATATCGTGAAGAAACTTACGTTCATTCATGACCAGATCTTTAAGGAGATCACCGCTTTTACTTTCTTCCATAATCGTTTTCCGTTTTGAGATTTTTTTAAAAAATTATAACATGCTTTTTATTTCAGCTTATCTTTTTATACTTTAGCAACTGAACTTCAAGAATATTGTTTAGATGATGCCGATACTTTACCCACAGCAGATAATCTTCACCTTTTTCCAGAATCTGCTCATCGCCCACTTGTACATGGATAAGAGTGATTTTTTCGCCATTGAAATACCCCTTAAAATGAAACTGATAGTAATCACCGAGCGGTTTTAGCCGGACGCGCTTAAGGCAGCGGCTCAAAATCAATATATGTTCCTGCATTATTCACTCCACTATTTCTAAACTTGCACAGATTGATCAAAAGTTTTTTAATTAAGATACCGAAATTAAAATCATCACTCTCAAGAAGGATAGAAATAATGAAAACGGAATCAACTCTGGCCAGACATTTTGTGAAAAAGACTTGTAAAAGTCCCCACAAGAAAGCCATAGGCTGGATTGATAACGGGAGTCTGCAGTTTCTTAACAATGAAGACTATTTGCTTAAAGTTAAAACTCTCTTTTACGGATTACAGAAGCTGGATATCCAGATTCAGGATAGAGTCGCCATTCTGGCCCAGACTAGTAAGGAATGGCATTACTTTGACCTGGCAGCTCTTTGTGCACGTGCTGTTGTGACGCCAGTATATCCAACCTATATGCCTCATGAAGTTCTCTATATACTTAACCATTCAGAAACTAAAATTTTGATTGTTGAAAATGAAGCTCAATTTCAGAAAGTGCTGGAAATTCAGAATAATTTAACTCATGTCAATGCGATCATTTCACTCAAAGAAATCAGTGAAGAATTCAGGAATAAACTTCGCACAGAAATAAAATTGATAAGCTATTTACAGTTAATCGATGAAGCAGTTGTTGAAATGAGTAAATCCCCGGCCCTTTTCACAGACCTTGTTGAAAGTTCAGACGAGCATGACATAGCTTCTATCATTTATACTTCGGGTACTACCGGAGATCCAAAAGGTGCAGTGATTACTCAGAAAGCTTTTATGGCAATGCTGAACAATGTTTATTCCTCGCTAAAGAACAATATTTTGCCCACAGATCGTAACCTTACATTTCTTCCACTCTCCCATGTTCTCGGCCGATGCGATTCAATGTTAAATCTTGTTTTTGAATTTGAAACTGTTTACGCTGAATCATTGGATAAAGTTGTCGATAATTTACAGGTCGCGAAACCTACGATCTTGATTGCCGTCCCACGTATTTTTGAAAAGGTTTATTCCAAAATTATGGATAACATCGAAAAAGAAAATGATCTCAAGAAAAAAGTTTTTGACTGGGCACTGGCTGCATCTACTGCATACTATGAAAAAATAAATCAGGACCGATCTCCTTCTACATTTGAGATTCTGCAAAAAAATCTTGCTTACAAACTGGTATTTGAAAAAATTTATGAACGCTTCGGCGGGCGTATTCGCTTCCTTGTCTCAGGCGGAGCTCCATTATCAGCAGAAATTATTAAATTTCTTCAAAATGCCAATCTGACAATTCTTGAAGGTTACGGTCTTACTGAAACGATAGCTCCATGCGTGCTTAACCCTGTCGTCAGGCAAATCCCTGGAACAATCGGGATTCCATTAGGCGAAGTCCAACTCAAGTTTGCCGATGATGGTGAGATAATGCTAAAAACTCAGGCCCTCTTCAGTCACTACTATAAAAATGAAGAAGCAACAAAAGAGGCTTTTCGTGATGGTTGGTTTTTAACCGGTGATATTGGTGAATTGACCGTCGATGGCTATGTCAAAATAACCGATCGTAAAAAAGACATTATTATTACCAGTGCAGGTAAAAACGTAGCTCCTCAAAAAATCGAAAATGCTCTAAAACTTGAAAAACATATCTCTAATGCAATGGTCGTTGGAGACAAAAGAAAATTCCTGGTCGCCATTATTAGTATTGACCGGGATGCCTTTATGGACGAGTTGCAGTCGCTGGGTATCAATGGCACCCCTACCTATGAAGATTTATCCCAGAATCCTAAGGTTCACGAAACTATTAATGCAGAAGTCGCTGCAGTTAATAAAAGTCTGGCCCCTTTCGAAACGATTAAGGGTTTTTTCATTGCACCGAATGATTTTACGGTTGAAAACGGGCACATCACTCCCTCGCTCAAGCTTAAGAAAAAGGTCATTCTCAAGACTTATGAGAAAGACATAGACGCGCTGTATAATAAACTGGAGTCTTAAGGTCAACTTCTAAGGTTCTTTACAAAAATGGCTTTTAAGTCTATAACCTAAAGTTCAGGTTAACAGCTATCATTCCAAAGATTTTGAGAACGGTTAAGGAGCGTATTTCATGGCCAGAATTACAATTGAAGACTGCTTAGAAAAAGTAGAAAACAGATATGAATTAGTGCACTTAGCGACTAAGAGAGTAAAGCAACTACGTGAAGGAGCTGAGCCTCTAGTTAAGTCAAAAAATAAAGAAGTTGTTACAGCGCTTAGAGAGATTGCAGCTGGTAAAATTAAGCATGCGCCAATCAGCGAATACGATTCAGACGAATTCTAATTTTATTAAAAAAACTGACCTAAAAAGACCGCCTGATTCAGGCGGTTTTTTTTTGTCCCATCTTGAGATAATTTTCATTTAAATATTTTTTAATCTGGTCCGACAAGTTTTATGAGCCGTCATAGGGGCATGAAGAAACGGGGAATTCATCTTCTACATGGCGGTGAAAAGAGGCCAGTGGAGACTGGCCTCTTCTATTTTAATTTTAGTTCTTCATTGCAATCTTTAAAACTTCATCAAAATGAGCTACTGGATAAAACTTCATACCTTTACGGTGAAGAACCGGCACTTCTTTTAGGTCTTTTTCATTCTGCTTTGGAAGAATAACATTTTTAATTCCGGCCCTCTTGGCGGCCAGGACTTTTTCCTTAATTCCACCAACTGGCAGAACCTTACCGGTCAGACTCAGCTCTCCGGTCATGGCCAGATCAGATTTGATTGCTTTATTCGTCGCTAAACTATAAAGCGCCAAGGCCATAGTTATTCCTGCGCTTGGGCCATCTTTTGGAGTTGCTCCGGCAGGTAAATGCAGATGGACTTCATGGGCAGCAAGGTAATCTTCAGCCTCCTGTGCTTCTTTTTGTTCAGGAGTTTTTATTTTAGATGCTTTACCTTTTTTTACGGTTGCTTCATCTAATTGGTTCTGCAGTAATTTTTTTACATATGAATAAGCAAGGTTGGCAGACTCATTCATAACACCACCGAGCTGACCGGTTAACTTGAAGCCTTTACCTTTCAATGGTAGCGTTTCGATAAATAAAATTTCTCCACCATAAGCTGTCCACGCTAATCCAGTTACAACACCCGGTTTATTTCCTTTTTCAGCTATGTCTGAATGGAATCGTGGGCTACCTAACATTGATTCAAGGCTAGATTCTGTTGGTGCAAATTTTAGTTTCCGTTTTGGATGAGAGACTTTTTCCAAGGCTGCTCTTCTGCAAAGTTTGGCAATTTGCTGTTCGAGAACACGAACACCTGGTTCTCGAGCATAGTCTGCAATGATTCTTTTAATAACGTTTAATGAAAGAGTCATGTCAGTCTTGGCCAATCCATGTTTTTTCAGTTGCCGAGGAATAATCCATTTCGTAGTGATCGCAACTTTTTCTTCAAGTGTGTAACCTGAAAGCTCAATGACTTCCATACGATCCAGAAGCGCCTCTGGAATGTCATTTATGTAGTTTGCTGTGGCAATAAAAAGAACTTTGGACAAATCAAAAGGGATATCCAGGTAATTATCAATAAATGTTGAGTTTTGTTCCGGATCGAGAACTTCTAGTAGTGCAGACGCAGGATCACCCTGGAAGCTCTTACCGATCTTATCAATTTCATCTAGCATGATAACAGGATTGTTAACCTCTACGCGCTTTAGCGCCTGAACGATCTTACCAGGCATTGCTCCTACATAGGTTCTTCTATGACCTTTTATCTCTGCTTCGTCCCGCATTCCTCCCAGGGAGAAACGATAGAAAGTTCTTCCCAGCGCAGCCGCAATACTTTTTCCCAGAGAGGTTTTACCTACACCCGGAGGACCGGCCAGACATAGAATCGTTCCGTCGTAAGATGGTTTTAATTTACGAACAGCGAGGAATTCAAGAATTCTTTCTTTAGGTTTTTCCAGACCGTAATGATCTCTCTCCAGAATTTTCTTCGCTGTTGCAATGTCAATATCATCGTTGGTTGCTTTCTTCCAAGGAAGTTCAATTAGCCATGTCAAATAAGTTCTGGCAACGTTATATTCCGGTGAACTATCCGGAATGAGTTCAAGTCTTTCCAGTTCTTCCTTTGCCGTCTTCAGGACTTCTTCAGGCATCCCTACTTTTTCAATTTCATCTTTGATTCGTTTAATGTCACGGGACTTCTCGTCTTCCTCCATCCCTAACTCTGAACGAATAACTTTTAATTGTTCACGAAGAAAGTATTCGCGCTGATATTTATTAACCTTGTCGTTAACTTCATCAGAAATTTTCTTCTGAATGTCTGCAACATCTTTCTCACGCTTTAAATAAACCAATAATTTTGCAAATCTCTTTTTAACAACCAAAGTTTCCAGGAAGTCCTGAGCCTCTGGTATATCCAGAGATATAGCGAAAGCAACTAAGTCTGCAAGTGAACCCGGCGATGGTGAATTCAGCATTGCCAGTTTCATTTCTTCATTAAAGTAAGGATTGATTTCAGAAAGTTTTTTTACCTGATTAATTACTGAGCGTGTATAAGCGTCCAACTCTTCATCAGTTTCCAGAATGTCATCAAAGACTTCTATCCGTGTTTTTAAAATAGGAGATTCTGATAAAATTTCTGAAGCACGGTAACGTTTCATTCCGTGCACCAGTACGTTCACTGAGCCATCCGGTAATTTCAATTTTTTTACCACTTTACAGAGAACACCTACTTTATAGATATCCCCTGAACGAATTTCCTTTTTATCGAAATCAATTTCTTCTTCTGGAATGATTTCGCCTTCTTCATTTTTAAGTTCACTCTTCACAAGGTTAAGAGCGATATAGCCAGTTTTAAGTAAAGACTCATCCAACTCGGGAGTAAATTTTTCTTCACTTAAAATTATCGGGGCAATCATTCCCGGAAATATAGGACTGTTCATAATCGGGATGATTACAACGACCTCCGGAAGTTTAGGCATATCTTCTTTGCCACTTGCTGGCTTAAGTTTTACCTGAAAATCATTTTCTAATTCAGACATATTTTTGCTCCAATAATTATTGATTCTTTAAATCGATGACGAGGCGACCTGGATTTTCGAGGTAAAAAACATCTGCAATCACTTTTGCTTTAAGTTTGAGATCAATAGAAACGTGGTTTGCTTCAATCGGAAAAAAATTAACTTTTTCTACATACCGTGTACTTGCCACTGCCTTAAAATCTTTCGCCAGTTTTGTTTCAAATACATCGATATAAAGTCTTTTTTCGTCCGAGGCAACATGACCATAAACTTTAGGAATCTGATTGCTTGAAAAATCAAAAACCAGACGCTCAAATCCCTGTTGAGGATTATAGGATTGTCTGATCGAAACTAACGATGATTCTATTTTTACACCGCCATTATGAAAAATACCCTTTTCAACATAAATGGATGTTTTATTGCCACTTAGTTTGCGAATTCTTTCTTTCAGAAGATCCTGGGAATTGGAATTTAAGGAAAACAAACAACACAGAAAAATAGCTAAGAATCGTTTCATTGCGGCCTCTGCTGATTAAACTCTTTAAGTATAATTCAGCTGATTCCAACTTGCACTAATGAACTTGCTTTATAGGCCTTATAATCTTACCGCCTAAGCTGCACAATAAAAGGCTCAATATGAGACCAATAAAGAATCCAGCTGGACCGTTTCCTCCACTTTGATTCGTATCAATAGTTCCGCAGCCAAGAAAACCATCATCATCTTTTTTCTTAGCAGCATTGGTCTGCTCCGCTCTCCCTTGAGTTGTATAGCTTGTCAGCGAATAAGTATTCACAGCATCAGGACATCTGGTGTTATCCGACAACAGGTCAGTTTTCGAATGGATAGTGGAATAGGTTCCGTCCCCATTTGCCTTCACAATGGAAGTCATTACTAAATAGAAGTTTATAGCGTCCTCAAAATCATCATGACTTGGTAAATAATCAGCCTTGGTTAGAGGAATCCCCGCTGGAAAAAATGGAAAATTCATCGACTCCGGGCGAATGGAAATCTCCAGATTGTTGTCCGACTGATCTGCTCGGCTAATTGGAATATAAGTAACAGTGTTCATGTTAAGCCAGCCATCTGCATTCTGACTATATTTGGGTGTAATAGTTGTTGTCGAAGAATTACGTTTTACGGTTACATTCACCTTCATTGGTGTATAGAACATTTGATTAAGAACTTTAAGCTCCACATACAAATCGCCGGATAAGGATAACGAATCAGGGTTTACTCCCGCCAGATTTATACGAAAATAATCGTTGGCCGTCAGAGAACTCATTTCTTGATTGGAAAAATAACCAGTGAAAGTATTAGCTGGACCCTGAGAATAACTGAGAATATCGAAAGTGGCCGGTGTGACACCTTTCGTTTGAATATATTCCGGGGGTACATCCAGTCCACATCGAATAGTAACATTTCCAATATTTACTTGAGTAGCATTGAGATTAACAGATTGGGGGAATCCTTCCGCTGATGAGTCGCAAGCTTGAAAAAAGCTCCCCCGATACTCCAGATTAGATTCACAAAAATTATTTCTAACAATTTTATACTTCGAAGGTAAACCAATATCTGCCAGCGGCTTAGTATAGAGAAGATACTTTTCATCCTTTTTAAGCCCTGTAATTGAGAAGCTGCCGTCGTATGTAGAGATTGCAGCAGCATCCACAGTTCCGGTTTTCATAGAAATGGCTTCTACGTGTGCTCCGAAAACTCCGGTTAACTTATTGCCTCCTATAATTTTCCCGCTCAAAGTGGCTTTGGAAATATCGCCATTGGGATAAATTGAATAGAGACCGGCCTTATCATCTGAATCAACTTTTGACTGCCCTCGTGTTAAGGCATAAAACATGGAGGCGCCCTGAACCTGACTGTGCCCCAGACCAAGCAAATGTCCTAACTCATGAGTTATTACGTTTCCTAAAAATTCCACATCATTAACATTTTGTGAAAAAACATAGTTATCATTAATTAAAATATCAGCAGATACAATTTCACCGCTATTGTTTTTATAAGTTACTTCTGTAATTCCAATAACACCTGTGCCGGTAAAAATCTCTGGATTAGTGCTGAAGTAAATTTCATTGAGTGCATCATCTGCACTGCTATTAGTGCTGTTTTTTCTCAGTGTAATGGCTGAATGGTTATTCCACTCTGCAGTGGATAGCGCTGCCTGGTTCTGAACAAAAGCATCTGATAATCCCTGTCCATTGGAAGAGTTTACATAAATATCAATAACAGATGAATCTTCCGGCCAGTGAACATTATTACCCGATGGAGAAGTATTATGCACATAGCTGGATGTTATCAGCTTAAAAATGACAATGAATAGAACGCCGGAAAGTTTCTTATTCAATTGTTTCCTTCTTTAATGCCGAAATACCCAGGATCAAAGCAATCGTAAAAGTGCCAAGTGACCAAATTATTAAACTCCTCACTGGAAGGTTTTTAGTGAACTCCTGTGAAGGCTCTCTTTTTAATGAAATGTCTTTTGCCGGAGAGAGGGACTTCGATATTTTATTATTTTCATTTTTAACAGTTGGCACGGAACTAATTCTAAACTTCTCCTTAATCACTTCAATCATTCGGTCGCGGCTTACTTTTCCCATATCCGGATCTTTGGGAAAGACAGAAGAAACGTAAAAAACTTCTTCCCCTTCCTGGACAACTTTATATTTTCCCAAGGTGAAGTTACTCAGATAAAGCTTGTTATCAATCTTTTTTAACAGCAAGAAGCTCTTCTCACCTGGAGAAAATTCCGGAGCTCCATCAATAAATGAAGTCAGTCCATTGACTGTTCCACCTGTCATTTCCAGTTTCAGGAATTCACCATCCAGATCATTTTCCAGGTTAAATGATTCAGTTACCTGAAATATATGTTCTGTAAGAATAAGCCCCATCTTATTCATATAAGATTGCTTACTTATCAATTTAACTTCCGCTGCAGCAGTCGACTCTCCGACAAGTTGATCCAGCGGCATCCTGCGGAATGTTGTTGCGCCAGAATCAAAAGTCATAGTAAGTAAAAAAATAATTAGTAATCTCAACACAGAGAAACTCCATGGTTAGTCATTACTATTTTATCGGATTTTGCTGAGGGAAATTGATGTAAAAGAGCAAATTATTGTCTAAATTTTAGACATCCTAATATATTAGAATTTGAACTCTAATTGATGATGAGCCACCTTCTCAAAAAAAGGGTTTTGGTCAATTATTACTACAGTATTCCCACTGCCAGATAATTGGTGCAATAACTGGGCTAGAGGGATCAGTTCATGATGAGACAGTCCACTTGCCAGATTCTCAAAAACTATAAATGTATTTTTCAATTTCTTATCCAGCAGGGAAAGAAGCTGAAGACGCTGTCGTTCACCTCCAGACAAAGAAATTAATGTTCTATCCAACGAGAGATAATCCAGCTTTAGTAATTTAAAATATTCCCAAAGCCTTTTGCCTTTCGGGGTGAGATTAATATTTTTTAACACTTCACTTAAGGGAGAATTAAATGCTTCAAAGGCCGTCACATGACCATCAGATATATTTGCATAATAGGGCTTCAATTTTTTCCCCTGACAGTCTTCGCAAACAAATTCCACATCTTCCATGAAGTGCATCTCAACCAGTTTGACTCCTCTTCCTTCGCAGCTACTACATTGCCCCAGCTCAGAGTTTGGGGAGAAATGACCTTCTTTCAAATCGAGAGAGCGGGATAATGGCAAAGAGGCAAAATGTTTTCGAACAAATGCTCCCAGGTCTGTAAATGTACCAACAGTTGAGCGTGAGCTTATTTTATCAAGCGAGCTATTGATAATGATGGCATCTTCAATATCTTCAATTCCTTTTAGTTTCTTGAAACTATAGTGGTCAAAACTCAAACGTGTCCCATGAACATTTTTATGAATCTCATTAGCAATAACATTGACTATAAAAGAAGATTTTCCTGTGCCCGATTCACCATGCACCCAATTTATACCACACTTAAGAAGCTTAATTTCATCCTTTTCGATTTCTCGTACAAATGCTCCCTTTAATTCAATCCATTCATTTTTTTTGATAACTGACATATCAATTGGAGGAACTGTAAATTCTTCTTTAACATATTTGCCCTGATACAGAACCTTTCCGCCATTCCCCCCGGCTCCCGGTCCCATCATAATGACTTCGTCTGCTTCGGATTTGAGAAATTCAGAGTGCTCGACCAGCAAAATTGTATTTCCCTGATCGCGTAACTGTCGCAAATAACCTAATAATTTTTTTTGAATGGAAGTCGATAACCCCAGACTTGGTTCATCCAGGACAAATAGAGATTGTGATCCCTCGTAGGAGAGATATTTAGCAAGAAGCAATCGTTGATACTCACTGGAACTCATAGAGCGAACTTTGCGTGTATTTTTGATATGACCTAATCCCAGATCAACTGCAACACAATAAAGACGCTCCAGCTTGTCAAATGTCGCCTCCATCTTCTCGTGAACGATTACATCTTTAAGATCAAACCTGATGGAGCGGATCAGGTCATAAGAGTCCTTTAGATTTAGTTTTAAAAATCGTTTGTAAGTAATATTTTCTTCTTTCAGTACAAGCGAAAGATCAGCTACCTCATAAGAAATTCGCGTACCCTCACAACTTTCACAAAGCACTTCACTTTGCATACTACGAGTATAAATCCTGATATTTTTTTTGTAGCGCTGAGACTTTAGATAATCAAAATACGCATTAAAACCTTCATAGCTTCCACTGCCCTCGTAAAGAAATTTCCAGATCGAGGCAGGTTGTTCATTAAATGGTTTATCCACATCGAATCCCTGTCTCTTACACTCTCGCAGGAATTTGGGAAAATCCGGAAGAAAGTGCGAAAACATTAAAAAGTTTATGGCCCCTTCTCTGATGGACTTGGTGGGATCTTTTACCAATTTATCGCGGTCAAAAAGCAGGATCATTCCGTGCCCTTCACATTCCGGACAAGCCCCCATGGCATTTAACGGTGAAAGAGATTCCAAATGAGCGATCTTTTCACTCTTTACCGACTCATCACAGACTGGACACTTGAGAGTGCGTGAGTTTTTAAAAGTAAATTTCTTTTTTGCTCCGCTTGCAACGATTAACAACTCAGCCGTTTCGGGAAGATTAAACTCTTTTAATTTTTTTGACAGACTATCAATTGACTTACCCTTTACTCGGAAAAGTTCAAACCAAGGATGCTCTTCATTAAAATCTTCTACCGCTTTAGCATAAGAACGTGCTGGATTCATTTCAGCGGCCACGAATTTGCGATATTCGTCCTTGCCCACAAACATGTGCAAAACTTCTTCATCGATTTGCTTCAGAGTTTTTTTAAGTTTGGTCACAACAGCTTCAACTGCGAGAGTTTTATCAAAGGGCAGATGGTGAACGGGACATACAAAACGTCCAAGCTCCATAAAAATTTTTTGCAATCTTTCATGTCCTCCTAAAACGTCCAGTGCAACTGGACGAGAGTTGAGCACCGGATTGTATTGAGGAAGGCCCCAGGCTGGTAAAACAGGGTAAATAGTATCGACGTCGACCGTATGAGGAATCTCCCAGAAAAATTTCATGTCAGTCGGCAAAGAATTAATGAAACGCCGCTTGGACTCAGTCAACAACGTATGAAAAGCAATTGAACTTTTCCCGGATCCAGATGGTCCGGCGATACAGGTTATTTTAAAAAGTTTAATATCGAGATTGATGTTTTTTAGATTATGGGTTCGGGCACCGCGAATTTGAATGACTTCAGGGTTCTTCATAGGCAGATATTAGGCCCAGAAAAGAGAAAAGCCCACATTTCTGTGGGCTTTCCAATATAGACGATAAATCGACAAATATTATCTTTTTGAGAACTGGTATCTTTTTCTAGCACCTGAGCGACCAGCTTTCTTTCTTTCAACAGCTCTTGGATCTCTTGTTAAGAATCCAGCTGCTTTTAACTCAGAACGAAGTGCAGGTTGAACTTTAAGAAGTGCGCGAGCAATACCTAAACGAATCGCACCAGCTTGTCCTGAAATTCCACCACCAGCAACGTTAACAACGAAGTCAAATTTTTCAGTCAATTTAACAAGGTTTAACGGTTGGTTAACAACATAAAGGTTAGTTTCTTGCTTGAAGAAATTTCTAAGATCTCTTTTGTTGATTGTGATTTTGCCTGAACCAGAAGCTAAGTAAACTCTTGCAACAGCAGTTTTTCTTCTTCCAATTGCGTGAGCGTCGTATGTTTTACCTTTTGCAGCCATCTTAATTATCCTTTTAGATTATTTTAATTTGTATTCAACTGGGTTTTGAGCAGCATGGTCATGAGCTGAGCCAGCGAAAACCTTAAGTTTTGTTAATTGCTTTCTTCCAAGAGTATTTTTTGGAAGCATACCTTTAACAGCTTCCATAATAATTAGTTCTGGATGCTTTTCAAGTTGCTCTTGAGCAGTTCTCTTCTTGATCCCACCAGTGAAATTTGTGTGCCAGAAGTATTCTTTGTCATTCCACTTGTTACCAGTGAATTTAACTTTATCTGCATTGATAACTACAACGTAGTCACCAGAATCAGTATTGTATGTAAATTTTGGATTCAGCTTTCCTCTAAGAAGGTCAGCAATTTGAGTTGCTAGTCTACCTACAACTTGGTCTTGAGCATCGACCACGAACCATTTTTTGTCTGCTTCAGCTGGCTTAAGAACGAACGATTTTTGAGTATACATAACTTTCCCTTAAAATGATCTCTTCATCATTGATTTTCACGATTTGCGAAAAAAAACACGAAGTCTAATTCAAATATAAAATGCAGAAAAATGCAAGTGTTGTCCCTTATACTGAAAAATACGGCCCTCCGTCAAGCATCTTCTTGGTAAAGAATCTGAAAAGATACCTGGTTTAGAAGAACCCAATTGAAAGGTGAAAACGACCAACCGAGTCACGACTCAGGTCTGGGTATCCTTTGCGCTGCAACTTAAAGCCGTAATCGAAATCCAGAGAGCCAACTTGAGTTAAAAATTTTAATCCGGCCCCGACCGAAGAACGGAGGTCAAGTGGATTAAAATCGTTGACAAAAATGCGACCGGCGTCAAAAAAGACCCCAAGTTGCAGGAAATCATTAATGTTATAACGAGGCTCAAATTTGAAGGCCGTAAAATAGGCTTCGTTTTGAACGACGACCTCTCCTATTGGCTGTCCGTTTTTAAGGCGATTGATTTCTCCCTCATCATAACCGCGAATCTCATCATATCCCTCTAAGCGAAAAACCCTGATACTAGGTATATAACCGCGGGTTTTGGTCGAACCGTTTGGATACGTACCGATCACATCCTGAGCATAATTTTTCTGGTAACCGGCAGCCAGAGATACGGCAATCGTGAAATCACCCATCGGGTAATAAAATTTATTGCGATTAACGACTTTAATAAAGTTTACTTCCAACTCATCACTCTTAATGGAGCCGAAGCGTTTATTCGCCCACTCCGAAGAAAGGGTGAAGAAGTAGCCTTTTTTAGGGTTAATTGGATCATCTCTGAAATCGATAGAGATAGAAGGAGTGATACTTCCGATGGAATAGTTGGCATTATCTTTTTCTTCAGTCACATCAAAAGTACCGATCCGCTCAAACTGATAATTTATCGAGACACTGTAATTTTCATTAAATTTACGCGAAATTTGCGGAGAGATACGGAAAATATCAGCATCGTACCCATAAGCGCGCAGGCGCTGAAAAGATGATGAAACTTCCAGCTCCAGCTGAGTACCAAGTAAATTGTTTAAAGCGTATGGATCAACAAAAGAGCCCTTAAAGAGATATTCGGGCAATCGTTTATTTTCTCTTCTGCGTCTCTCGTCAAAATCATCCAGCTTGAAACGCTGGTTAGCTTGAGTCCGGAATGAGAATGACCGGTTCATGCCGCCGATGTTGTTATAGGCGATACCCCCAGACAATTTTGCACCCAGGTCAGTCCTGTAACCACCTGCCACCTCAACTTGTCCGAAATCTTTTTCTTTAACCTGGATGACAAGATTGGTTTTTGGACAAGTCTGCTCTTCTGCTTCATACATCATATAAGGAGTTAGTCGTAGAGAAGAAAATAAACCAAGCTCTGAAAGAGAGCGGCGAATTCTTTCAAGTTTATCAGGGGTAATTAATTCACCTGGAGCGAACTTGATTTCACGTTCAATAACTTTGTTTTTAGTTTTAACGTTGCCGTTGATTTTAGCTTCATGAAAACAAATTTTTCGATCAAGAATAATTTCAGGCGTAAGCTCTGCCGTTGAGTCGCTCAGGTTATAAGTTAACAAGCCGCCACTGTTTAAATTGGCAATCGATGCGAAGTAATAACCTTCGTTTTGAAAATGAACAATACTTTTCCTCAGGTCATTTTCAATTTCAACAACATTTAGTGGTTTTCCTTCATGGTTGATAAGTACATCTTTAGCCGGTTTCTGCATTTCAGGAGGAACATTCTTAAAAACTATCGTTTTCAAAGTGATTTGCTGTTTTTCAGAAATACCATATTCAACCGATAGGTTGCCTTGATCTTCATTTGTAATTACTCGAGGCTTAGAGACTTCTGCGTAGACAAACCCGCGGGAGAGATATTCTTTTCTCAAAATGTCGCTGAACTCATCAAAGAAAACTTTGTCATAAAATCCACCGTCGGCCAAAGCAGAAGCATTTCGGGAGAAAAGTTTCATGAGTTCCGTATTTTTAATCGATACGTTTCCACGAAATGTAATTTCTTTTACATTGACTTTTACACCTTCCTCGATGACAAAAAAGAAATTACGGACAACCTGCTCTTCCTGGTCTACCCCCTGATTTTGATAAGACTTTACGACAGTATTATAGTAGCCGCCAATTTCATAAACATCGGTAAGATAACTGGCCAGCTCATTTATATCTGTTTTACCAAAATCATTTCTGACTTTATCCAGAATTCGTGCCCGCAGTTCCTGGTGAGAGAAGATAGTATTACCAGAGAATGCAAAATTAATTCTTCCTTTTGTTTCCAGCGAAGCTTTTATAACAACCTGACTTTCAGTTCCGGCGAGTTCTGTTTTCAATTGTGCATTAAAATAACCTGAATTAAACAAATCCTTGGTTATAGTATCTACTTTGATTTTCAAGGTGAGATTATCAAAAGGCTTGCCGACAATATCATTAAAATAACTGCCGTATTTCTTCTTGGCGATGTCATTGTTCCATTCGATACCTTTAAGAACTGCTCCCTTGGCCGGAATAAGCTCGGCGTATACTGTGATATTCATCAGCACCAGAAAGATGAATAGAAATATGCGGTTAAAACTCAGAATGACCACCTGTATTTTAAGTCTGCACCCAGCGAGTTTGGTGAGTTGGTATTTTCACTTTCAGTAGTAGGCTTCATTTCATAAACACCTTCAACGGAAAGATTCTTATTTATATTGAAGTTCACATTCATTTCCTGTTTTTGCTCCAGCGATCCACCAACAGTACTAGAAAGAGAAACGTCTACCTTGTTTGTCACCTGTTTATTAATCTTAATTTTGGTCGCTGATTTTAACCGGCTAGTTCCAGAATCCGTTACTGCGGCTTTCCCCTGCACTAACGCTGACTCATTTTCTTTAAATTCAGGCTGGACGCTCAATTTCAGTCCCAATGTAGAATTCAAATCTTCATTGATTTTTAATTGATCAACCAATAGAGTTCCAATTCCTACAGTCGTAACAAACTTTCGCTCACCAGCTTCCAGGTTTTTCGACATGTCCGAAGTTACACCAAACGTAAGCAGAGAGAGTAAATCCTCTTTGGACAAGGCAGGCTCGGAAGATAAATCAACGTTAACTTTAGAAATATTTCCCGAGAGATCAAGTTTCATCTCGTATTCATTGATTTTTGAAACACCGGTAAACTTTAAATCTGAGAGACGATTTTTTCCCCGATCACGAATTTCAACATAGCCCTGATTAAGTTCAAAATCATGCCCTTTAAACTTAAACTTACTCACTGTCGGCACAATTTCCAGACGGGTATTGAATTCTGGAGCGAGAACATCACCCGTCGCCTGTCCGTTACCTTTAAAGTACACTTCTGCCATATTATTTTTTAGCACGAGTGGATTTGTTATATCAAAAGCGATATTCATATCCAGAAACGCTTTCTTCCCATTCAAATCTTTTTGTGGAAGATACTTTTTGTATTCATCAATTGAAACCTTTCCATCCTTGGTGAAATCAGACGGATCATCCAGAAATTCACCATGCAGAAAGAAAACTTTTCCAACTAAACGATATGGCAAATCAGTTCCGGAAATTGTTCCAGTACTGCTAATGAGAACATTTGATTTTTTAAAGAGAGGTATTGTTGCACGGTCAATTCGGTAGTCCAGATTAATCTGAGGATACAAATCGTCCAGAATAAATCTGCCGGAAACACGGATATCGCCTTCTCCATATCGCCCGGTGAGACGACTCAACTCATATACTTCACCTTTCTTCTGAACAGAAAACTGCAGGTCATTTAAAAAACCTGGCAAATTTCTGATCTTCATCGATAAATTATCGCCACCAAGATTAAACTCTTTTATTTCAAAATTCTTTTCCAGAACAATGGAATTGGTTCCCTTAATTGTTCCCACGGCCCGATCAACATACTCTGAAGCCATTTCAAGAAGATTTGCTTTGATTGAAAATCTCTGATCGAGCTGAATAACTCCGTTAGATATATTTTTTCCCTTACTGGTGAAAAAATCATTTCCATCCCTAAATCTCAAATCCCAGGTTTTCACAATTCCTTCTTCTACTTCGATTTTGTTAAATCGCGGATCAACACTCAGATCAATATTACCTTTTCTTAGGTTGAGATCTGCAACATTCAGATAAAACTTACGTACTCCTTCCCCCTTAAGACTGATTTGAGTATTTAAATCCGCTTTGACTCTTCCGGTTATACCTTTTTCATTAATATTGTGACCAGAGAATACCCCAAGGATTTCTCGTATATCATTGGTATCAACTGAAGCTTTAGTGGCAGTCAAGCCCGTTTTGATCTTGGTGAGTGAATCAAGTTTAATTTTCCCCCCAAGCAGACTGGCATTAGTCACTACATCATCTGCTGTTACATACAGTAAAGCATTAGATGCGGAAGCCGGAATATTGCCAATGAAGGCGTTTGCCAGACGAAGTTTAAACTTCGAATTAAATGCATCAGTTGTACCGTTACCATCGAAATCAAGAAATAAATCTCCATCATATTCCAGATTAAGACGACGATAAGTATTAAAGTCATTGAGCCTCATGCCCTGAGCAGCTCCATTTAATTCAATATAATTATTGGCCAGACTAATGCTTACGTTGGCCATTAGTTGCCCTCTGGCTTTATTGATTTTTACTTGTCGGAAGCTAAGATGATTGTTCGCCAGAGTCAATCTGGTCGATAGACGGTCAGCTTCTTCATCACCTATTTTCAGATCTGAACCTTTTATTGTGCCATCGACTCTTAACTTCTCAACTTCGTATCCACCTTTAAGTGTAATTGTTGATGAAAAATTAAAATCAGGACCAATCGGCAGTTTAATTTTATTAAAAATTAAACCCAGCATTTGTCTAGTTTCTTTGAAAGTAGCCTGAGTCAAATTAACTTTCAGATCCATTCCTTCATTATTCTTGAATTCGAGTGAGCCCTGGGCATTATACTGAGTACTTCCATAGACGCCATTGAGCTCTGAAATCATGATTTTTAAATCTGCCAAAGAGAAGGAGAATTTGGCTTTGGCGTGACCAAAATTCAAATCCAGCAATGAGAAATTTTTCCAGTCTACGTCAAAATCGAAAACAGTTAAATCCAGCGGCCCGTGAATATGCAGATGAGTTTGTCCAACTCCCTTTAAAGCAATTCCAGAAATTGGCCCTATACTATTTAGGTCTATCTGTGACTCGCTAACTTTAACATCAATCTTACCCTTGCCGATTTTGCCTGTGGCCTTAAGATTAGTATTTTTCGCCAGCAAGTTCGCATTAATATCCACTGTTTCATCCGAGTTAATAACGATCTTGCTTTTGCTCAGCTCGAACCCAGGACTTGAAAGAACAGGCTTACTGCCTTTATTTGAATTTAGCAGATTAAATTTTTTAACAACGACCTTGTCGTTTATATTAAAAGTTGCGCTATGGCTGTCCAGCAATACATCTACGTCGCCAGTTATATTAAATTTTAAATCTGACAAATCCTTCACATAGTGCAAGAAAGTACCTGCTTCAGCTTCATTTAGCCGCAACTTTAAATGAAAATCAGTAAACTTCATGGTGCTGATGTTGAAAATAGGGTGTCTCTGTTTCAATAAATACTGTTCTTTATTGTTTTTTGCGCTCAGCTTTTCTAATGAAATGATCTTTTTATCTTTCTTAACTTTACCAGTTACCTGATCGAGAACAATCCATTGAGTTGATGCATTTTTAGCATCGAATTCCACCGTAAGTTCGGGATCAGTAATTTTTCCTGAAATGACCGCACCTGCGGAGACATCTGCCTTGATAGGCAGAATCTCATGAGGAATTCCGGGAATTTCATTCAGTAAATCTTCTACTTTTCCTGAATATTTAGTCTTACCATCTACCAACAGGTAACCCTTGGGATTGATCAGACGTGCATTCAAATATGCCTTGTTTGCATTTTTACTTACTTCCAGCTCCTCAATGTTCCAGGCTTCTTTATCCAGCATGATTCGTGTTCGTATACTGTCTGCCCGGATGGGTCTTGATTTTGAATCTTCACTTACTACATAAAGAGAGCCGATCTCAGCCTTAGCTCTAATTTGTCTTCGGTGTGGAGTTACACTAAGTGAGTTAATAAAAAAGCGTGACTGGTCTATTTTGGTGTCAATACTTTTTGCGGTGATCAGATTTAATCTGACTGGTAATTTGGAAATCAAGTCCTGATATTTTTTAAAAAACTCTGACGGATTTAAACGTTCGACATCAAATTCATCATCACTTTTATCATTAATTTTAACTTCAACTGATCCCCGGCTAAGATGAACTTCATCTATTTCAAGATTGCTGGACAAAAAACTTGAATACGTAAATGCGACAGATAATTCTTCTGCATTGAGATCCAGATCGAGTGTTAAAGGATCAGCTCTGTGAATAGTTACATTCTTGAAAGTAGTTGAAAGAGGGACCAATCGGAACTCAACTCCTGTGAAGCTAAGCTTTGCCCCGAATTTCTTTGTTAAAAGAGAAGAAACTTTGACAGAAATATTTCGAGAGAAATCTTCAGAGTGAATAAATCTCCAACCACCATACAAGATGATCAATGTCAGCACGAAAAATGCGATGATGATCTTATTAAGCAGTTTCACTATCTCTTAACCTCTGGCTCACCAGTCTGAAGTATGGATTAAACTTTTTTATTTGTGCAAAAATATTACCCGCTTGCTTATATCTTTTGAGTTTAAACAAAGCCTCAGCCTTCAGATAGTCGAAAGCAATTCTCTCTTCTTTCAGGAGCGGCTCCTTCTCTGTCATATCATCCACGTAATCTATAAGTGAATGATAATTACCACGATCAAATAAAGTCTGAGCGCAAGTATAATGCAGACTTATTTTAGATTTCAGGTCTTGAAGCAGAGGGATTGTTCTGCGACACAGATAAAGCACAACCTCTTCCATGCCAAGCAGACTGAAGGCTACAATCATATCCTTGCCTTTAACCAGCAACTCACTGTCCTCAATATCTTTCAATGTGATTAAAACTTTTCTCTGTTCGTCCCTTGAAGGCTCCAGCTCACCCGACATAACGTGCAATGCCAGTTCATCATAGTCAAAGTGAGTTGAATTAACAGGAGCAGCAGTTGCTTCTGTGAATTTTTTTTGAGACAACAATCCGCTACCTAAGCCATTGCTGGAAAAATATTTTTCGAACTTATGAACATGTTCGGTTTTTTTTAAGTCAGAAGCTTTCTGACTGATCAGAAATAAAATATCCAAATCAAAATGGAAATTTAAAATATATTCATAAGCAAGTTTCCATTGATCAGCTTGCCATTCATCTGATTGCATTAGGTAATTTTTCAAAAAGCTACGCGACTCCTTCCATTTTTCAGGGTGTAAGCTGACAAGATCCCAGCTCTCTGAAGGTTGTAATTTATCAACTGGATAAATACCGCGTATAATTTCAATTTCTTCTTCCGGAAATTTTAATTTAGTCAGACCGTTTTTTTTGAATTCTTGTATGAGTTCTGCAAGATAGGGGAAACGTTTTAACCTGATGAGATGAAAAATAATTAATTGAGCATAATCACGGGCCAGTTTTAGTTTTCCTGCACTCAATGCAGGCTGCCACAATTTCAAAAAAATATGGAAGCAATTTTCTTCACGATAACTTAATGGAATTTTTTCAAATAGATCAATTATCAATCTAGGATCGCTATCGCTATTAATAGATTCTTCTAAACTGTGCGCAACTGTGGCCCAGTCCTTATTCTTAAGAAGCTGATTGATATGCTCTAAACTCAAATGAAGCCCTTTTTTCAAAACGGTTAAGTTATTGAGATTATTTTTATTTTAACCTGAAAAAGGGAGAAGATTGAGGGGCGAATATTGCCCCTCAAATTAGTGGAGTAAATTATTTTTTATCTGCAGTAGCTCTTTCAATATATTCGCCGGTGCGAGTATCGATTTTTAGAAGTTCACCTTCTTTAATAAAAAGCGGAACTTTTACTTGCAGTCCTGTCTCCATGATAGCTTTTTTCGTGGCACCAGAAGCAGTATCACCTTTTAATCCAGGATCAGTCTCGGCAACTTTGATATAAATAAAGTGTGGGTGTTCAATCGAAATTGGTCGGCCTTTATAGTAAAGAACAGTTAGTTTTGAACCTTCCATTAGATAATATTTATCATCACCAATTTGCTCATTCGTTAAATGAATTGTTTCAAAGTTCGATTGATCAAGAAAGTTAAATCCATCTGGATCAGCGTAAGTATATTCTACTTCTTTTTCTTCAAGATCAGGCTGAGTTGCATTAGTTGAAACTCCTGATTTAAAAGTTCTTTCAATTACCTGACCTGTCTCCAGGTTTTTAAGTCTGGCGGTAACAAATGCAGAACCTTTTCCAGGGTTAGTGAAATCAGATTTTAAAATAACATAAGGCTTGCCCTCAAGTTCAATTTTCAATCCTTTCTTCAAGTCGTTTGTGTCGAACATAAAATTTCCTTTTTATAAAAGCTGAGATTTAACAGCGGTAAGATATGCGAGCCTGCCTAGGCCCTCCATTATGATAGTTGAAGCTTTCGCAGTCAACTTAGTTTGCCTGAACTCTTCGCGTCGATGAGTGTTTGATAGGTGGACTTCTATCACTGGAATTTTTATCATTTGAAGAGCGTCATAAATGGCCACACTGGTATGTGAATAAGCTCCCGGATTTATGATAAGCGCTTGAAAGTCCTCGGAAAGTGCTGCTTGTATACGAGTTACAATTTCACCTTCTATGTTAGACTGGAACCACTGCAGAGATACTCCTTCTGGCATTAAGGATTGCTCTGTGAATTTTATGATTTGCTCTAAGTTTTCACTTCCGTAAATTTCAGGTTCCCGCAAACCAAGCATATTGAGATTTGGTCCGTTTATAATAAGAAATTTCTTGGAGTTTTTCATGTATAGTAATTATCAGACACGGGATTGAATTTCCAGTGCTCTCTTATGGATCTTCTGCAGAAACCTGGTGAGTTTTTCTTCAACAATTCTCGTCTGGCCGAGTTCATCAGATTTTTTGACATCAACCTGCCCTTCTTCAATGGCATGATCAGGACCCAAGGTTTCATCAATCAGGCTCATGAGATGCTGACGGCCTTCTTCTTCGGTCACAGTGTTTTCTTCTAAAGGGACCAGTGTTTTTGCATGTAAAGTGTGTTCTTTAGCTGTAAATTGCTCTAAGTCGATATCTAAATTACCAGAAGTCTCTTCAGTTTTATCTTCAAACTCATTTTCTACGCCCATTAAAGCTTTTATTTCAGCAATTTTGTTAATCGTTCGCTTATCTTGAGGATTTAATGCAAGAATTTTCTCTAAAACTTCGAGTGCCTTTTCAATATGGCCCTGCCCACAGTATAAATCTACCAGAGTATGAGTCACTAATGGCGCTTCAGTTACCACTGCCGGGGAATCTTCATTAGTATCAAGATCCAAAGTTGGCGCAAATGAGGTTGATGTTGGCGGGATATTTTTCTCTGCACTCTTTGGCTCATTCTTAACTTCAAAGCTGCGCTCATCGGAAGCATTTTTGAATAAAGGTTTTTTTTCTTCCAAAGTGCCTGAAACTTTTTTTAAATTCCAGAGATCAAATTTTTCTTCATCTGTAGAAATCTTTTTACTGTCCTTACTTAAATCAAGCGCTAACCAGTCATCAAAATCCTGCTTATCTGCCTGAGGCACAACATCCAGATTGTCCAGGTTGAACAGTTCAGTTTCCTTTTTTTGAATTGTTTCTTCTTTATCGATCAGTTCATTTTCTGGAATAAATATAGGCTTATGAACTGGCCGGTACTGACTTTCAATTAAATTCTCAAGCATAGTAACCTGAGCCGCTACTTCTCGATCGCGAGGATTGATGAACAGCAGATACTTAAAAGTTTCCAGAGCTTCTTCTTTATGGTTTAACTCAAGACAAATATCGGCAAATAACTTTTGCAAGCGAATGTTGTCTCGGTTACTTTCCACTAATGGGCGCAAAGTGGAATAAGCGAGGTTGAATTGCTTAAGGTCAAAATAGCAAAAAGCTAGTCCCAGATAACCCATTACATAAGTTGGATGAAAACGAATTCCTTGCGAAAGTATTTCCATCGCTTTGTCAGTCATGCCTAGCTTGCGGTAAGTTTCTGCAAGTGGAGCGAAAACCCGCGAGCGCGGATTTTTTTCGTACTCATTCTGGTACTTCAAAAAAAGTGGGGAAAGCAATTGAAGCTTATCTCTGCTCATGTTGAGATTAGCCCCTGTCTACTAAGCCGGCTTCTTCCTGATTGATAATCCTCGGAGTAAGAAAAATGATTAATTCTTTTTTCTCAGTGTCCGGATTATATTGCGTTCTAAATAACCATCCCACCAATGGGATGTCCTTTAGAAATGGAATGCCTGAATGGCTTTCTGTGTTTACATAAGTATAAATACCACCGACTACCACTGTTGCTCCGTTATCAACCAAAACTTGAGTTTTAACGACACGCTTTGTTTCGGCCCTTGGCTGGTTTATACCTATCAGTGCACCTAAAGAATCTTTCTGAACACTGACTTCCAGTGATATTGATCCTTCATTGGTAACTTGTGGTGTAACTGAGAGATTTAATCTTGCCGTTTGCGGGGTGTATGTAACTGTGGTTCTCCCTTGCTCAATCAGCTGGACAAGATAATAACTATTTTCGTCCTGATTGATTTCGGCTTTGACATTGTTTTTAGTGATAACTTTTGGCGAAGAAATGATTTTTGCCTTTTCTTCGTTTTCCATCAAGTTAAGCTTAAAGTCCAGGTTCACCAGGCGATTAAACTTACCGATTGTTAATCCAAAAATACCTCTTTCTATAGAGGGGGCTGTACTAAATGCAAAACTTCCAGAATCTGCAGTTGCATTTGGATTGCTGAAAGGGTCGTACCCGAAGGTTAATCCTTGCTCCAGCCCTATTTCTTTTGAATAGCGTTCAACAACTTCTACAATTTTAGATTCAATTAAAACTTGTGGTGTTTGAGTATCCAATAATTCTACTATCTTTTTTACCTTCTCAATAACTTCTTGAGTGTCTTTAACAATCAGGGAGTTTGTACGAGTGTCTTTTAGAATTTTTCCGCGGGTAGCTGTTGAATATTCACTTACAATTTTTAATAATTCGTCAATATTTGCGAAACTAATCGGAAAGATTTTTGTAAGAATTGGTTCTTGCTCTTTAGCGGATGCTTTAGCTTTTTTTACTAGCTCTGCTTCCTTGGTTGCCGTTTCCAGTGAAGTGACAACAAGAATCATTCCATTTTTTGTCGCTACTAATTTGTTTAACTGTAAAACAGTATCGAGCGCCTGATCCCAGGGAATATCATTTAAATTAAGTGAAACAGCATCTAACTTTCGAACATCATCTGTGAGAATAATGTTGAACCCTGAAGTGTCAGCAATCATCTTTAATATATCTTCGGGCTTAACATTTTTTAAATTCATGGTAATTTTCTTACCAATATATTTTTTTCGCCCGGACATTGTCAGATTATCTAGTATATCTTCAACTGAATCGGATTTTGGAATATTTAACTTACTGGCTTCTGCCGTGGGTATATCTGCTACTTTTTCCTGATATGTTTGGCCTTGCTCCGCTTTGGTTTGAGAAAAAACACCAAAACGATTTTCAATTTGCAGAACTACCCGGTTTGGTTTACGAACCAAAACAGAGCGAACATTGTCACGCAACTGAACTGCAACGCGAATATCATTTTCACTTTTCGGTTTTTTATAAGCTTTAACAAAAACAACACCACCACTGAATTCCGATGTATCAAATGCTCGCATGACCCGTTCAGTTGCCGAGACATTTGTTAGGTCAACAATGATTTGTTTATCTTCTTTAACCTGAAATTTACTTGCTTTAACATCATTGCTGTCGAAAATAAATTCAAGCTCACTTACTTCACCTTTTTGAGTGAAGTTAATTGCTTTCATTTCATCAGCTAATAATGAGGTACTGAACGTCAGTACACAGAGAACAACAGTTTGAAAAAATCCTTTTTTCATGTACTCATCCCTAAGTCATCATCCTTAATATCCTGAGACTTAGATCAATTATAACATTAAATGCCAAATTGGTTGGGAATTTTCCGAATTTTTTAGCTGAGTAATTTACTCGTTTGAAACGGGAATAACTGTCTCAAGGTATTCATCCTGATCATAAACGTTACGTATTTTCTCTACCAGGACAACTCCCCCCGGAAGAATGGCCTTAACTTCCGCACCATTTGGTCCGACCTTCATTCCCTCTTTAAGATAATAAGTAGTATCTGCCTCGCCCGCGACTTTTGCCATGGCCCTTCTTTCAGCCCCTAACATTACTCCAACAACTTTGATGCTTTCCACGGGCTTGGATTCAATAGAGGAGATAATATTTGTAAAATAGCCATCATTATCTGTTTTTTTGAGTCCTGAACGTTTCTTATTAATTTTACGCTTAAATGGGTCTCGTAAATCCAGTGGATTTTTAACGTAAGTTTTACTTTTGAAAAGATTATAAGAAGTCCCGTCAGTTCTTTGTTCCTGCTGATTTTGCTGACCAAACACAGCGAATGAAAAACTAAAAATCAGAAAAGATAATGTAGCTTTCATCTACTTTATTCCTTATTTGCCTTACTGCGATTAGGCTTTGGTGTTTCGCCTTCTCGGAATTGTTTTTCAATCTGATTAATACCACGATCTTCTTTATAATTGCTATTATAGCGGTAAGCTTCCAGGATAAACTCTCCGCTAATCAACTGAAATTTAGAGCGCTGAGGTTGATCCAATTTTTTAAAATTTAATTGTCCAACATTCAAAATTCTCTTATTTTCGGAAATCTTTTCAAACATAATTAAAAACTGAAGATAGGTCGCCTTTGCTTTAAATCTGTACTGTCTGGCAAAATAGAATCCTCTGTCGACTTCATTTTCAGGAGTGATACTTACTTCTTTTATATTTACGTCATCAGCAATTCTTCGAAGTAAGCCAATGTTTTCAGTATCTGAAATTTCACTAGGTAATAGCTGCTGAGTTCTTTCGATTTCGAGGGCAACTCTTTCAATTTTATCTTTTGCTTCTTTAATGTTTTTGTAAAAGTTTGCAATATCGCGTTTCGTTTTTTTGTTTTTCTGAAGTTCTCTTTCTGCACTTTCCTGTTGTCCCAACATTGACTCATACTTTTCTTCATGGTCCATGTAATATGTAACCATATTGAACAATGCCAACAGGATAATAAACCAATGTAAATTTTTGAGTAATTTATCCATCAGTTGGTTCTCATATCATAATTGATGATTTTGCCTTTCAGTTCGAAGAATTCATAGTTCGATGCAATACCATCCAGTGATTCTTGCTTATTCTCTTGCTTAGAAGGAGTTATGCTACCACCAAAATAAGGCGAGTCATTAACACTTGTGATAAATTCGCCAATGGCCCTTGGAGAATATGAGCCGCCGGAGATAAGAATTTCGTTCTTTTCATTTATAGTCATATCATTAAACCAAAGATCTTCAGGAATGCTTCGGGCGATTTTCTCAAGAACCTTTTTCGGGTTTGTTCTATTTTTAAGAATTTCATCAACTTGGGCTGAACGACTGCGAAGTTTATTTTCCTGAATTCTATAAGCTTCCAACTGAGACTGAACGTTGGTATCCTTACCTATTTCATTTTTAATTTTGTTATTTTGATTATTTAATTCATTAAGACGCATTTCTGCTTCCGCAATTTTTTCATTCAAAGTTGATTCTAAAAACATTGGCGGAACATAATAAATAAAAAGTGCTACTCCCAGCATTTTCAGTGAAACAGTGTTTAAATCTACACCTAAGACTGTAGGTAACTTTAAAGGCTGTTTCTTTTCGAGTAGGTTTAATTCAATCATTTAACTAAAACCCTCATGGCCAGCCCGATTGCCGCAACTCCCTTATAGGCGATTTCATTAATCTCACCTTCATCAATATTGTTTTTATTAAAACTTATCGCTGAGAAGGGATTTAGTATATGTACTTCTGTTTCAAGAAGCTCCTGTAGGGCTTCCGCAAAACCCGGTAGCTGAGAGCTTCCACCGGTAATAATACAACCATCAAAGGTTTCTTCTGAGGTTGAACTTATCCAGAAATCCAGGGTTTTCTTTAATTCTGTAAAGAAGGAATCTAATACCTGATTAATCAACTCGACAATTTCCTCTGGGATATTCCCAGAACCATCGCCATATATCTTTAGACTTTCGGCTTCTTCATAGTTAACACCCATCTGGCGCTGGATTTCTTCAGTGATCGTCAGACCACCAATACTCATTTCCTTGAAGAAGACCAAAACCCCACTTTTATAGATCATAAAGTGTGTTTTTTGAGCCCCTACGTCCATAACAATCCAGGTCTTTCCTCTTTCTTTAATTTCCTCGCCAAAGACGTTCTCGATGACATTCAACGTAGCGGCAGCAGATAAATCCATAATTTTAACTTTAAGATTGGATCTTTCGACCAGATCTTTAAAGGTCGCAACAACCGTTTTTTTAGCAGCACCGATAATGACATCAATACCGCCCCCCTGATTCTCGCCAACCACACTGAAAGAAATATTTCCCTCATCAATTGGAAAAGGTAAGTATTGTTCAGTTTCCCATGTTACCTGATCTTCAATTTCCTCAGGACTTCCTCCTGCCAGCTGAAGTCTTTTGAGTAGAGTATTCGGACCTGTGAGCCCAACACAAGCGAATCGATGAGATGATCCTAAATCCTCAACACCCTTTTGCAGGGCCTTTAAGAGGTCATCCTCTTTTTGAATTTCATCTTCAATGATTGTACCTTCAGGCAGTGGAACTGATGCAAATCTGTTGAGCTTGTAAGCCCCATCAGACAATACTGAGACTTCTGCAAGTTTGATTGCACTCATGCCAATGTCAATGCCAATTACTCCACGCGGCCCGCCTGGAAACATATCGGCTAAAGATTCTCTCAGGTCATCAATCAGCTTTTTAGCGTCCAATTTTGTATTTCCCCAATTACGTAATAAGGAAATTATACATTTAATAAAGAATCAGGATCAAGGAATATATGATATTAACTTTTGAAAGGTACCTGACAGAAAGATTTGAACAAAGGCAACAATTAAAATGAAGGGCCCAAATGGAATCGGGTTTTCACGTTTGATTACTTTGAAAGCTATCAAAAAAATTCCAATGAATGCTCCAAGAAAGCAGCTAAGGAAAATATTCTGTAATACGCCAACTGGGCCCAAAAATAAGCCCAAGGCTGCGTAAAGCTTAATGTCACCTCCTCCTAGTCCGATTTCGCCTCTGATTTGATAAAACAACCAGCTAACCAGTAAAGGAAATCCAAAGCCAATCAGGCTGCCTAAAGCCCAATGAGTCCAGGGAAAGGAAATTAGAGCGTAACAAAATAATATTATAGCCAGGTAGATGTTGACCGAATCAGGCAGTATCTGATGTTTTAAGTCCACAATAAAATGGACAAGAAACGCGCAGAATATAGAAAAGAAAAAGAAGAATTCGAGTAAAGCAAATGGGGTTAACTCATGCGGTGTCAGCCAAAGAGCAAATAATCCGCTTATAAATTCAATTAATGGATATTGGAATGAAATTTTATTTTTACATCCACTACATCTGCCGCGCAGAAAGAGAAAACTAACGATAGGTATATTTTCATACCAATAAATGAGTTTCCCACATGCTGGGCAACTTGAGCGGGGATAAGCGATGTTGATGTTTCGAGGCAATCGATAGATCAGGGCATTCAAGAAGCTTCCTATCATCGCGCCAAAAAGAAATGTCAAAAAATGCAGCATATATTATTTCAATCCAGATTTTTATTAACAAAAATATAATTCAGCAAAAAACCCAGAGCGCCGGCATATAACAAGATATAGCCATTTGTGGTTAGTAAGTATTCAAAAGGCACTGTCTGCTTATAAAGCAAATAATCTTTTAAGTTGAGCCGGTAAAAATTTGGCACGATAAAAAAAGAAAATTTTAAAATGACGCTGAAAAATTCTGATGTTTTGGCAAAAAGAATTTTGGAGGTCTCATTAATCGCATGTCCAACGATGTATAAGCAAATCGAATAAATTACAGACAGAGTCGTATTGGTAATTAATGAAAAGAGCACCGCAAACAGCAGGACAATCAGTGCTTCAATATAAGAAAAATACATTGTCCAAAGAAACAAGGAAGAAAAGTCTCCTCCATACATTAAATAGAGCAATGAAGATATAGTTCCCAGTACAATAGTATTTATTACCAGAACACTGGATAGCCCCATAATCTTGCCGAACAAAAAAGCTGTTCGGGAAATTGGTTTGGAAATAACCATGTATAAAGTTCTTTGCTCAACTTCTTTCGAAATTAAACCAGCTCCTATCAAAATAGCAATGATTACATTTGAAAGCGACATCACACCGAAGCCCACATCCAGAGCTATCTTGGCAGGAGCCCCATAAGCAAACTCAGAAGCTACATAGCTAATTACAATTAACCCCAGACCGATTAAAAACAAGCTCATCATCAGTTTGCTACGATAAACTTCTATGAAGGTGAATTTGGCCATTGTTAATGTTTTTTTCATTATTTTATCTTTTATTTTTTTATTTTATAGATTATTTCTTCAAGGCTTGGCTTATCCTTTTCAAGACTCAACAACTGCGCTCCCTGCATAACTAACTCATTAATTCGTTTATCTTTTTCTTCTGTTTTTATCTGAATAGTGCTGATGTGCTGATTTGATAGAAAAGTAAGTTTGTAATCGTTTTCACTGTGCCTTTCCAGCAGAGGATCGATTGCACCTTCATAGATCAACTTACCTTTTTCGAGAAAAACAACATTATTGCAAATTTCCTCCACGTCAGAAACGATATGACTGCTGAAAAATACGGTTGTACCTTGCTGATTGAGCTCACTAAAAATACGCTTAAAGTCCCTTCTCCCCATAGGATCCAGACCGGACAGAGGCTCGTCCAGAATTAACAATTTGGGTTTATGTATTATCGTTGAAAGAAAACCTAAGCGTTGCTGCATGCCTTTTGAATAGCCACGTATATGTCGATCGAGTGCATGAGCTATTGATAGTTTTTCCGACCAGATTTTAATGAGATCATTTAACTCTGACCTTGGGATTTCGTGTATTGCTCCGATTAAATGGATAAATTCTCTGCCAGTTAAATGCTGATACAAGTAAGCTCTTTCTGGCAAGTAGCCTATATTCGCTTTAATCTGCTGACCGGTTGAACCCAAAACTGTTCCAAACTTCACCTGACCGGAATCAGCCCTGCTAAAATCCATTAAGATTTTTATTAAAGTTGTTTTTCCTGCTCCATTGGCCCCCAGAAATCCAACAAGATCACCCTCATTTATCCTGAAGCTCACCTTATCCAATGCCAGAAAATCTTTTTCCCAGAAGTTAGTGCGGAATTTTTTGGTAATCTCTATGAATTCGATCATAGTGTATTATTATAAATTACAATGCAATTAAGTAAACACATTCAACATTGGCTAATTATCTTAGCTTTCTTGTCGGGTTCATATTTCCTCTCCCGCTTAAATGAAAAGCCAATTGTATTTATAACAAAACAAGAGAGTACTTTTAATGTCGATTCAAATTTCTTACTGTATTTCAATCTTGGTCAGAAGAGACTGATTTCTTCTTTATTGTGGATTGCTACTATTCTGGAAAGTGATCATGACCACTATAAAAATAAAGATCTCAATTCCTGGATGTTTTTACGCTTTAAGAACATTTCGATCATTGAGCCAGAATTTAAATTAACCTATAGTTTTGGCGGACCTTACCTTTCGATTATCAAAGACGACCTTGAAGGGGCAAGTTATATTTACGATCGAGGATTGTCTATGTTCCCTATGGATCAGAATCTTCTCTATAATGCTGGTTTTCACTATTATTTCGAAGTAGGTGATTTTGATAAAGCTTATCCTATTTTAAAAAAGCTCAACACCTTCTCAAATAATTCGCCAATGATGGTTAGTACATTAGCAAGACTTGAGGCAAATAGTGGCAATCTAAATGATGCCTTTATGGTCCTTTCTCAATATCAAGACAGTTTTCCTAAAGATAGTATTGTCTGGAAAAAAATTTATGAATATAGATATAGCTTAAAAGCGGAAATTGATCTTAATTGTTTAAACAATAAGCTTTCCAATTGCTCCATGGCTGATCTTGACAACAATCCATATATCTTCAAGAAAGATCAATTTTACTCTCAAAAAGAATGGATACCATTTAAAAGAAATGTCGCCAAAAGCAGACAAGAATAAAAAAAGCGGTCATTGCTGACCGCTTTTTGCTTAGATCATGAAATGATTGCTAATTAGTAACCCGTGAAAGCATTTACTAAGTTTTTACTGTCATTTATCGTCCACTTGTCAAATGCTGCCCCCGAACCCGAAATATCTCCAGCTGCTGCTGCCGTGAATGCAGTCGAACTTACTGATGTACCTGTTAAGTCAGCCGCTGCTGGTAGTGCTGCCGAGTCAACTTTTAGATGCTGAGTAGGCGCGATGGCGTTGGTAGCGGCACAATAGCCTGGTTGAGTTCTGCCGTTAACTACGCCCGCAGTTGTTGCATCTGCAGTTGGGAAACCGGCAATGTAGTAACCCTTCGGAGGAGTTTCATAACCGAGAACTCCGAGACAAGTAGCATAAGTATCGTAGTCAGCGTTAGCTGCAACTTCTGTAGAATAAACTGCTGCCAGCTGAATTTTGGCTTCAGATTGCTTAGATTTCGCCTGGTACTTTTTAAAGTTAGGAACAGCAATTGCAGATAAGATACCGATAATCGCAACTACTACCATTAGCTCTACGAGCGTAAAGCCGCTAGAATCCGATAGATACTTTTTCATAGAAACTCCTGTGTTCGATCAAAGTTAAGATTTGATCCTTTTATAAAAGCTCCTTTAATCGTGCCGGCATTAAGAGCCTGCCAAATTAACGTTGCTTTGTTTAATTGTAAGTCAGTTTTTAAAAAATATTCACTTTTTTTAACTTATCGGCTAAGGCCTTAAGTTTCTTTAAGGAAAAGTCGCTAACTTGCATCGGCTGACATAAACATTGGCAGATACATGGCAACTAATATTGTCGCTATGATCCCCCCCAGAACGACAATTATCAATGGTTCTATCATCTTAGTCATCGAACTGACCAATTGATCGACCTCATCTTCAAATACTTCCGCAACTCTGGCTAACATTTGATCGATCTGGCCTGTTTGCTCACCAACACGGATCATCTGGGTGACGAGCTCCGGGAAATACTCAATTTTCGAAAGAGGCTCAGTTAAGGTCTTACCTTCTACGACTTTTTTCCGGACTTCGCGTATATCATTTGCAATTACAGAACTATCCAGCGTCTCGATACAGATATCCAGCGCTTCAATAAGTGAGACTCCGGCACCCAGAAGGGTGGCCAGTGTACTGGAGAAAGAGCTCAAGTTTCCTTTAATAATGATTCCGCCAAACAGGGGAATGCGCATACTCAAATTGTCCCAGGCAATCTTACCAGTAGGAGTCTTGATATAGGACATTAAAAAAACCATTCCGACGATTGCTGAAGGAACCATGATTGGAGTATAGGTTCCCATGAAATCTGATGTATCGATTACGAATTGAGTGATCCAGGGCAGTTCTTTACCAGTTTCTTTTAACATACTGGTAAATTGTGGAACAACGAAAACCATCATCGCCCAGATAACGACAGCACCGATTACGACTACTGCTGTTGGGTACATCATGGCAGATTTAATCTGAGATTTTGTTTTCTCCTGCTTCTCCATGTGCGTACCGAGTTTTTTGAGAATCTGATCGAGAATACCACCGGCCTCTCCGGCCTTCACAAGATTGCAATATAATTTACTAAATCCTTTCTGGCCTTCCATTGCTTCGGCAATTGTCTTCCCTTCTCCAACGTCAGCAGCTATTTTTTTGATTGCATTTTTTAGTGCTAGGTTTTTTTCTGATCTATAGAGAATTTCAAGACATTGCAAGATGGGTACCCCGGCAGAAATCATAATGGATAGCTGCTTAGTGAAAGTACCAAGTTCCTTAGGACTTATTGCCGAACCAATTCCCTTCTCAACCATCCAGGCGCCAAGATCAAATTCCAGGATTGTCGGAGGAATAATTTTTTTTACTCTGATACTTTGAGCACGTAGTATTTTTCGAACTTCTTTTTCAGAAGCTGCATCAATCTGACCAATGGCTTTTTTTCCGTTGGCATCTACGCCTTCGTATTTATAAATACCCATAACTTTACTTTACTTTGAGACCAAGCTGCTGAGCCAGTTCTTCGGGCGAATTCGAATAAGACATCGCAACTTCCGCAGTAATAGATCCGGTTTCTACATGCTTTTTTAAACTCTGGTTCATTGTAACCATTCCCGTTTTGTCCTGACCGATCTGCATTTGAGAATAGACCTGGTGAAGCTTGTCTTCACGAATCAGGTTTCGGATACCAGCTGTCGGTACAAGGATTTCCATTGCAGCTACACGACCTTTTTCAAAAGATTTTGCAATCAGCTGCTGAGAGACGATTCCCTGGAGAACGAAGGAAAGCAGGGTGCGAATCTGTATTTGCTGATGGGCCGGAAAAACGTTGATTACACGGTTAATGGTTTGAACACATGAGTTAGTGTGTAGAGTACCGAAAACCAAGTGACCAGTTTCTGCAATGGTTAGAGCAGCTTCTATAGTTTCCATATCGCGAAGCTCTCCCACCAGAACGATGTCCGGATCTTGTCGAAGTAAGCTTTTGAGGGCATTGTGAAATGTTAACGAATCACTTCCAATTTCACGTTGATTAACCAGACACGATTTATGTGCGTGGACGAATTCGACCGGATCTTCAAGTGTGATGATGTGCCCTGCTTCGTTAGCATTAAGATAGTCAATGAGTGATGCAAGTGTAGTGGATTTACCAGAACCAGTTGGTCCTGTAACTAATATGAGACCATTTGAAACATCACACATTTTAAGCAGAACATTTGGCAAATTCAAAGCCTTGAAGTCAGGAATAATTGAAGGAATAACCCTGAAGACCGCAGCGACAGCACCTTTTGAGTTAAAGACGTTGGCTCGAAACCGGGCCAGGCCTTTAATACCGAAAGAAAAATCCAGCTCTAGTTTCTTTTCAAATTCATTTTTTTGATCTTCAGTGAGAATCTGATAAATCAAACGTTTGGTATCTTCACCTGTTAAAGGTGCGGTTTTTACTTTAATAATTTCACCGTGTACACGAAGACCTGGCGATGTACCAGAAGTAATGTGTAAGTCGGAAGCATTGCTGTCTACCATCAGTTTGAACAACTGCTGAATTTTCAAACTCTCGTTTGCCCCGCCCTGGATTGTACCAGATTGAGTGACCTTAGTAGAGTTTCTGGTGTTGTCGTTCATAAACTATCCTTGTTACATTTTATCTGATGCTGAGTTAGAGACGGCCTCGTCGATCGTTGTTACTCCCTGAGCGACTTTTGTAAGAGCACTCATCCGTAACGTTTTCATCCCATCTTTAATGGCCTGTCTTTTTATCTCATCAACTGATCCACCCCTAAGCAGGATTTCTTTTATAGCCGGGGTCATTTCTAAAACTTCATATATAGCAACACGTCCCTTGTAACCAGTGTTGCTGCAAGTTGGGCATCCGCTGCCTTTATGCACCACTATTTTTTCTGCGGAGGCCGGAGAAATCCCACAGGCCACTAAAAAATCAGGCTTAATAGAAGTATCCACTACTTTACAATCTTTGCAAATTTTTCGGCAAAGTCTTTGAGCTACGACTACATTCAATGAAGCGGCCACAAGAAAGGGTTCGATCCCCATATTCACCAGACGTGTGATGGTACTGGGTGCATCGTTAGTGTGTAATGTTGATAAAACCAAGTGACCGGTCAAAGCAGCCTCAATGGCAATTTCTCCGACCTCATGATCTCGAATCTCCCCAACCATGATGATATCCGGATCCTGTCGTAGAAATGACTTAAGAGCGGCTGCAAATGTAAGCCCTATATCCTTACGAACGTTAACCTGGTTAATACCTTCGAGGTTAAATTCAACGGGATCTTCAGCAGTGGAAATATTTGTATCTATTTTATTAAGTTCAGCCAGCGCAGAATAAAGCGTTGTTGTTTTACCTGATCCTGTAGGACCAGTAACCAGACACATACCATAGGGCTTATAAATACCTTCTTTAAAAACTTCCAGTTGTTTTGGCTCAAAACCCAGCTTAGTCATATCTAGCTGCAAGTTAGACTGGTCCAGTAATCGCAGAACTATTTTTTCTCCAAACAATGTCGGCAAAGAGGACACACGATAATCAATCGGTTTACCTCCGATTTCCAGCTTAATACGACCGTCCTGGGGTTTTCTTCGTTCAGAAATATCCATTTGAGCGAGAATCTTGACACGTGAAATGATCGGAAGCATAAGTTGCCGAGGAGGCTTAGCAGATTCAATTAAACTACCGTCTTGTCTATAGCGAATCCTGAAATTCGACTCATAGGGTTCGATATGAATATCTGAACACTTACTCACAAAAGCTTCAGCGAGTATTCGGTTTACATAGCGGATGACATCATCACCAATATCATCTTCATTAATGTTTTCTTCTTTTTTGGAGTCAGCTTTAATTTCTCTGATCGTTTCAAGAACATCTTCCAGATTTTCTGGAACGCGGCTAAAGATATCTGCCCATGAAGACAGTGATGTCAGGATAAATTCAATTGGATATTGAAAAAGTGCCTGGAGCTCTGCCTGTATTTTTATCAGAGAAGGATCATAGATCGCGATACTAACGGCTTTCGCATTTTTTTGGATAGGGATAACACGATATTTTATTATGTCACTTTTTTTAATAATTTTCAGAATACGTTCTGGAATCTTTGCCTTGGATAAATCAATGTAAGTCAGATTGTAATTTTCGGCGACTTGCTTTGCAAAACGGGCATCATCAAAAAACTTAAACTGTAATAATCCTAATTCAGAAATAATGAGTGGATCTTTATCAATAATTAGCGGCCGAAGATCCTTAATCGGAACCATACCTGTTTTGGTAATGACTTCAACAAATTCCTTTCTGAACATAAGGCTGCTTTTAAATCCTTTCGATTAATCAAGTTTTGATAACTTATCGGTAATGAAACTTTGGACTTTACGATTTATTGGGATGTTATTTATCAGACCAAAATGCTACGGCATATTGAGCTTGAAGCTCGAGCAACTCTAAGCCATCTACATAGGTGGCTCCTAAGCTTCTGATTGCAGTTTCCTGCTCATGATGGGAATAATTGAAATCCCAAAACAAGGATTCAGATGAAATTGTACCGTTAAAAATAAATTCCCGTGCACAGGTGTTGATGATGAGATTAAAACCTAATAGATTTAACCGACTAAAGCTCTCGGTTGTTTTTCGGGACTTAATATCAAAATTTATATTTAAATGTTTCAGTGCATAGCTGGTCACTCTGGACATTACGCCATCACCTAATAGGCAAACATTCATTTCTGGCTGATTAAAGTGATATTTTCTCAGAATATCAACGATAGCAAGGTAATCGGTATTTTCACCGACAATTTGTCCAGTTTTGAATTTGAGACAGTTAATTGCACCAAGTTTTTTAGCATTAGGTGTAAGAGTGACGTCATTAAAAAAATGTTTTTTGTAAGGTGAGGTAATATTAATTCCATCGTAGGCTTTAGCTAATTCTGGAAGCGGAGGTATCTCTGCAGAGCTGGAATAATCTAAGAGATCATAAACAATATGTGGGCCAATTAACTTGCGATAAATTGAGGGAGATCTGGAATGGGCGATATTTTTCCCTATGAGAGCAAGCCTATGCATTTTTAAAAAACTCTTTTGTTGCCTGAACATCATCTCCTATTTGTGCAATAAGTTCGTTCACGCTTGGAAATTTCTTTTCATCTCGTATTTTTTTCAGAAAAAAAACTCGAATCTCTTCTCCATAAATATCATGAGCAAAATCCAGTAAATGAGATTCAACGTGAATATCATATCCGCTATTAAAAGTTGGATTGTGGCCGATGTTGGTAACAGAATTATATAACATGTCCTTTATCTGAACCTGGGTTACATAAACTCCTTTTGAAGGAATAATCAATTCTCTGCTGTAACCTAGATTAGCTGTGGGAAAACCAATCTTTTTTCCCCGGCCTTCACCTTTGATGACCCGCCCGGAAAGAAAATAGTGCCTGCCTAAAAGTTCATTCGCTTTTACGACATCACCTGCCTCTAATGCTTTTCTGACAATCGTTGAGGATACATGCTGTCCGTTTAATGTGAACTCATTTTGTAAGACAAGATCTGTTTTTCGATTTTTACAAAACTTCTGTGCAACATGAAAATCACCCGATTTATTTGCTCCAAAAGCGAAATCATGTCCAAGAAAAATCTTAGCAACATTTTTATAAGAGAAAATATACTGCTCTAAAAATTGTTCAGGTGAAAGAGTACTAAAGTCTCGAGTAAAATCAATTTCCAGCAAAAAGTCCACTCCGCAATTCCGGATTAATTCGCGACGTTCTTCGTAGGTGTTTATCAGAAAGCTGGTTTGTCCTTTAAGAATTTGATGAGGGTGAGGAACAAAAGTTACTAAAACAAACTTAGCATTTTCTTTCAAGCATTCTTTTTTTATCGCCTGCAAAAAATCCTGATGACCTAAATGAACACCGTCAAAATTTCCAATGGTAACGAAAATTTTGTCCTTACCGATTTTATCATTCAATTCATGAAGGTGTTTGATAATCATCATATATATTTCAACAACTCAGAAAAATATTTACCGTTAAAATTAAGTTTGCGTGCAGCAGTTTTATTACCAAAGGAAACCTGCTCAGTCGTATTCAAAACTTCCTTGAAGTAATCTTTTGCTTCTTTGCTTAGCTTACTCTCTTCTACAACGTTTACGACAGAAATTCCACCACTCGCCATTTTGTTATTCACATCCAGCATAGCTAGTAACTGATACACTTCAGAATAGGATAATCCTTTCTTTTTTAATGCTTTAATCATGGCCCTAGCTGATCCATTTCTCTCTTTTCCCTGGCCCTTGTGCTCTACATAAAACCATTGTGCACCTATCAGTAAAAAAGTCAGTGCCAGAAATCCGTTAACAAATGGAAAGAGATATCCCGTAAGACCCGCATCTCTGAAGAGTGGTCCAACTAATCCCGGAGCATTGGGAGTAATCTCCTTTGCCCCCCCGAAAAGACCATTTAAAAAGCTCGTTCCTGGCAGAGGTGCTGGTGTAGACTGTACTTCAGCAGGCGGCGCTTTGGTTTCAGCTACTGCCACTCCACTAACCGTTAAGGGCGGAACAGCGATTTTCTTTTCAATATAGCGACCGGAAGATGGGTCAAAATAAGCGAGAGCTAGCTCTCTTCCCGGGATATTTAACGGACCACGTGCCAGCATTGTATATTCAAAGATTTTCTTTGCTGCTTGCGGACCCATTTCCGTCACCTCTGATTTTGTATCAAATTGTTCGAGATTGTTATCGCTATAGATAACCGGAGCATCCAGATTTTCCAGTGCTCCCTTTCCTCTGGCTTCAAGTTTAATTTCAATTGGCTCATTCACAACGTATTTTGTTTTTGGCACACTCAAAGAAAATTCATGCTCTCCTACAAGTCCAGTAAAGCTAGAAGGAACTCCTTCCGTCGGCAGAGGAAGTACCTGGATTTCGATAATTGGACTTGCAAGATCCTTATTTTTAAATCTCTGATTACCAAATCCAAAACCGCCATATTCATTCTCCAGTATCTGAACAGAAATTTTCATTGGATCAAGAATCGCGGTTCCCACTTTTTCGGGATACAGCCGAGCGGAATAAGCAAGGATGCGCTTTAGTACCTGCCCTTTGTACTGGACAGTTTCGACGGGAGAATTTATGTGATGAAATCGCTTAATGAATTTATTAAGCTTGGGAAATTCTTTCACGTCATTAGCCGAAATAGATGATTTAAAATAAAGATAATAATTTACATCTAGCCCTTCACCCAGAAAAACTTTTGTCTTGGAAGCTTCTGCCTCCATGAAAGCATCAGGAACTCTTCGTGGTTCATTCAGGACAGTGATGCGAACTTCTTTTACAGGAATGCTTCTCCCCCCAACATCAACCTTTACGTTACGCAGATAAACTTGCCCGGTTCGTTCAGCAAGAAGCTCATAAACGACGGCTTGTTCTTTGGTTGTCGTAAATTTTCCATTGATAACTATTGTTGAGATAGAGACGCCTTGCGATCTTTTTCCCAGTACCGAAGCTCCGTAAGGTGTAAATGAAATGAAAGGTTCTTCATCGCCTGATGTTTTAACTTTAAATGTCACAAAGAAGCTTTCATTAATAATGGCTTCTTTAGGTTCAACAGTGACATCTACATCTTCTGCCAGGGCGAAAAAACTGAAAACACTTAGCAAAATGATTATTAATTTTTTCATTAGATCACCAATCTCGTCTATTTCTTTGTTCACCACGCTCTTTGGTCGAAGTGTCCATCATTCTTTTTTGAAGTTCTCTGTCATCGCTCATGATCTGCTTTATCATAGCAGGGGTTTTCACCATCTTTCTTTTTTGCTCAATCATCTTTTCTTTGTCTTCTAGTGTCTGAGGTCTGGATTCTCTTTCAGGTTGTTTCAGATCTTTGGGATCTTTTGGCTTCCCGTCTTTTCCGTCTTTTTTTTCATCCTGATCTTTCTGACTGTCAGATGGTTTGTCGTTTTGCGATTTATTGTCCCCGGATTTATTACTGTCTTTGTTTTTATCGTCCTGCTTACCGTCTTTCTTGTCTTTTTGATTTTGGTCTTTTCCGTCTTTACCCTGATCTTTCTGATCTTTTCCGTCTTTACCATCATTGGATTGATTCTGATCCTGCTTTTGATCTTGCTGATCTTTATTTTGCTGTTGTTTTTTCTGTTCCTTCTTTTGTTCTTGTTCCGTCAGGGCAAGCAACAAATTACTCCTTAATTTATTTTTAGCATCCTCATCCTTTGATTCGCTAAGAAATTTTTGAACCAATGGAAGTGCTTCGTTTAACTTTCCAGACCTCAACAAAGCAGTTGCCTGGTTAAGAACAGCCGCTTCTTCGTCATTGGGGTGAAGGTATTCTTTATATAGTTCGGCTGCACGGTCAGGCTGATCTTCTCTAAGAAGTTTTTCAGCTGTTTTGAGAATGTGTTTTCTACTGGCTTTACCTGCTTTAATTTTTTCCAGATCTTTGATTGTTTCTGGTGACAATTTTTTTACTTCGGGCTCCTGAGATCGCAAGGATAGCGGAAGGGTAAACAAAAAAAGCAAAGTTAAAGTTCTGAATGTTTTAAACCTGCCAAGTACCACGGCCAGGCAGTAAACAATTATAGCGGGTATCAAAATCAAGTGAGAAAAGACAGGTCGAACTTTAACATCGCCTTTGCCCACTGTTTTATTAAAAGATGATCTAAAGAATCCAAGGATTTCATCGGTGGGAAGTGAATATGAATTTGCTATCCAGTATCGATAATTTTTTACATTTTTGCCCATTTTTTTTATAAACGCTTCGTCCAGCCTGGTCGTAACCGGTTCGCCCTTAAATGTCTTATAACCCCTGAACGAGCCATCATCCCAACGAAGAGGAATATTACCCCCTTTTGCTGTTCCGACTCCGACAACAGCGAGGTTATAACTACCACTTAGTTCAACATCCATTCCACCTTCACTTTCTTCAGCATCCGTGAAAACAAGAATGTTTCCCATCAATGATTGCTTATCATCATCGGTCTCAAAATATTGGACAGCTTCAGCAATCGCCTGCGAAACGTTAGATCCACCAGTAACAGAATTTGTTTTTTCCAGCGCCGATAGGCGAGAATCAAGTAAGTCGATATCATCCGTGAAAGGAACGAGTCTTTTTTGTATGTCTGAAAAGAGCACGATTGAGATTTGATGTCCGGCTGCGTTTTTGACAAAGTGTCGAGCGAGTTGCAATGATTTTACAAATCTGCTTGGCCGCACATCTTCAGCCAGCATACTTGAGGAGCTGTCAATAATTACAATTGTCCTTTGGTCCGGAAGATTGGATTTGATTTTTTCTTCAGGTCCTCTCAGATCAAGTAATGCAAGCAGCATGAGTCCAAAACCAATCATGTAAAATAAAGATGAAATCCTGTTATACCAGCTTCTTTCATAGAACCAGTAAGCTTTTACCCACCGGAAATACTTGCGGTTCAGCCAGGCCAGTATAAGTACAAAAGCTGCAAAGAAAACAACTAAATGAAGGAAGTAATGAGTGTTAACAAAACTCATGGTCCCTCCCTTAACAGAATTCTGCGTGACAGTTCTGCTCCAACCAGCAAGCAAACTCCAATTAAAAGAAACTTAAAATAAAGCTCTTGATAAATGATACGGCCGGATTGCTCGATTTCAGTTCTTTCTAGTTTATTTATTTCCGAAAGTACGTTCTGCAGAGCTCTGTTGTCGTAGGCCATATAAGCTTTTGCTTTTGTCATGGCTGAAATTTCGCGCAGACTTTTTTCGTCAACACTTCCACCAGGAATAATTTGATAGCGTTGAGAACCAAACATATTAGGACCGACAGGAATGCGGGCATCTTTAGCTCCACCGATACCAACGGTATAAATTTTAATGTTTTGAGCTGCAGCCATTTCAGCCGCCTGAAGAGGCGTAAGAGTTCCCACATTACTCACACCATCGGTGAGTAAAATAATGACTTTATTTTTGGCAATCGATTGTAATAAACGGCCCACGGCCAAGGCCAGGGCATCTCCAATATTTGTACCATCACCTAAGGTGCCGAGACGAATTTGTGCGACCATCTTATTAATCAGGTTTAAATCCGTGGATAAAGGAAGCAAGGTAAATACCTTTTCTGCAAAGATAACGATACCGATTCTGTCTTTGGGAAAAAGGGCTACAAACTCCTGAATTTTTTGTTTGGCTGCTTCAAATCTGTTTGGCTTTAAATCTTCAGCAAGCATTGAACGTGACAAGTCCAGTACGATAAAGATGTCGTTAACTTCTATGGTATTCTTATCCATTCCTAATGGTTTTCTAGGTCCAGCCAGAGCAAAAGAGATATACATCCATCCAGTCACACCCATTACAAAAATAATGGTACGTAAAAATGGAAAACCTCTTTTTTTATATTTTTGAGGAATAAACAACTGTGGTTTTTTAAAAATATAAAAGAAACTAATGATCCAGAAGAATAAACCTAACAAACCCCAGAGCGCATAGTATATATGTTGAAACTCATAACCCATCATCATTTTGAAAAGCTCCTTCTGATTGGATCAAAAGAGGTTCGGGTCTCTAGCAGTTCATCATTATCCCATCTTTTTTTATATTGATGTTGATTAATAGTTTTAAAGAAGTCTCGATGGGCAGGAGTCACCCCATGCAACAGAGGAATCCATTTTTCTTTTAAAGCATAAATCCGCTCAAAGTCTTCCCGAGTGCTGGCACTTTGAAAGATGTTGTTAAAATGTGAAGCGGTATAACCCTCCTGCTTTTTCTGGCGAAATCTGGGGGCTAGTTTTTTAAAAACCAAAAAGCAAATAATCAGAGCAATTATGGCAGTAACACCAACTAAGAACATGCTCTTTGAATCTGTCGACTGATTGAAAATTATAAATTCATTGGATTTTTCTTTAAGTTCGGAAACAGTCGCTTGTTTCCAAATGACTTCGACTATCTCATTGTCGTAATTGATTTTCTGTCGTGAGGAGATTTTACTAGAACGCACGACATATGTTCCTTTAACCTCCAGTACATCTGCATTGTTTTCAGAAGGAACAATTTGTGAAATACTAATTAACTGAAGACCGCCAAACAGCAATTTTCCCTTCAGGCTATTCAGCGATATTGTATCGGCTTGCTCGACCGGCCAGAGCCTTATAACCCCATCTGTAATATCGCCTTCAATGAGATCTTCTTTGCTGGTCATAAATTCAGCGTTAAGCGCCCATGCCTGCCATGATATAAAATAAATCAACAGCAATAAAGATTTAACACTTTTCACCGCATTTCCTTCACAAAATTATCCAGATATTTTTCCTGCACTCTGAGTCTCTTAAATCTTTTGCCAAACTCTGATCCAATATCCTTTTTCCCCGTCAGATCATATTTACCCAATGATGCGCGGCTTTTTACTGAACTTGCAGCATGAAGTGCAAAAGGAAGAGTTTTGGCCTCATCTAAAGGGGAAAGAATCTGAAAACAATGAACATTGGAACGAAAGAGTAATTTTTTTAAAACCTCTGCCTCCAGGAAATCATTAAAGTCTGACAACATGACAATTTCCCGCCGTCTGGTCAGGTGTTTCATGATAGACAGATATTTTTGCTTGTTATCCACAGATTCATCAATCGGCCGTTGATAATTAATCTGTCCTTTCTCGTTCAGGATTTTGTTTTCCTCCAGAACTGTGATCAGGTGGGAGATGCCTTCTTCGCCGGATTTCTTAGGTACGTTAATGATTTTGTCTGTAATCACCAGGGCGTGAACATAATCGTTGGTCTCTTTGGCTAACAGGTATAGTAGACAGCAAATTTCTATAGCGGCTTGCAGTTTAGAAGTTCCATTATATCCTGTGAGCATAGTTGAAGAGGCATCAATCAGAACAACAATTTCAACATTCCTTTCTTCGTTAAACGTTTTTACATATGGATGACTCGTCTTGGCCAGAATCTTCCAGTCGATAAAACGAATATCATCCCCATGAGTATAAACCTGGTGTTCTTTGAACTGGAGCCCGGTACCTTTGAAATTTGTTTTCAGCATTCCAACTGAATGCGAGTTTGCATTACGAAATAAATTCGATTTTAACTTCCCAACTACTTTGCGAACTTCAGCAATATTCATAATTACACTAATGACTTAGCGATTTTCAGTGCTACATCGGCACCTTTAAAGTTATCGATTGAAGCTTCATATGAAAGCATCAATCTGTGTCCTAATACGCTTGGAACAATTTTTAAAATGTGATCAGGCGTAACAAAATCTTTTCCTTCCATGAAGGCCATATATTTAGAAATTCTGTAAAGCCAGATGACGGCACGAGGAGAAGCACCTGCTGTAATAATACCGTTATACTCTTTTTTAAAGAGTTCAGAGCCGGGTCTGGTCGTATGGACTATTTTCACAATAAGATCTTTAATTTTTTCGTCTACATAAATTGCCTCCACAATTTCCTGAGCTGTCAGGAGATCATCTGTAGACAAAACAGCTTCCAGTTTTTGTGGTGCGCTTTTCTTAAGGTCAATAATGTTTTTTTCCGCTTTAAAAGAAGGATAATCAACATTCACCTTCATCATAAATCGATCTAGCTGAGCCTCTGGCAACTGATATGTTCCTTCCTGTTCGATCGGGTTCTGAGTGGCCAGAACAACGAATGGTGAAGAAAGTTTATGTGTCTCTTCCCCAATAGTAACTTGTTTTTCCGCCATGGCTTCTAAAAGAGCAGCCTGAACTTTGGCCGGTGCTCTGTTTATTTCGTCAGCAAGTAAAAGCTGAGTAAAAATAGGACCGAATTTAGTATTGAATTGTTCGTCCTTTTGGCTATAAATCATCGTACCTATCAAATCTGAAGGTAGTAGATCGGGAGTGAATTGAATGCGCTTAAAAGACAGATCACATAATTTACTTATAGTAGAGACGGAAAGAGTTTTTCCTAATCCTGGCATCCCCTCAATAAGTAAGTGGCCTTCGCAAATAAGTGAAGCCATAATGGCGTCAAGCAGAGCATCCTGACCAAAAATTATGCTTTTTGCCTGTGTAAGTGCGTGGTTAATTTTAGTTCTGACTTCAGTGCTCATTTTTTATCCTCGATAAACGGTATATGCTAAATATTTAATATAAAAACTTTTATCTTTAAAGCCAGAGACCGGATGATCAAATCCCTGTATCCCGAGATCTAAAAGCTGAATTGATTGGCGATTGTTAAAAGCAGCTTCCTGGACAGTCTTATCCAGTTCTTCGAATGAGACATAATGTGTGCATGAAGCAACTATCATCAGTCCGCCATCGTTAACCAGTCTGAGAGCTTTGCTGTGCAATTTCTCATAGCCTTGAATGGCGTTAACCTTATTTTTTTCAGACTTAGTGAATGCCGGAGGATCGCTGACAACAACGTCAAATTTCTCGCCCCGGCTGACTGCTTGATCTATATATTTAAATACGTCTTGTCTGGTAAAAACTCCTCGACCTTCAAATCCATTTAGTTTTAGGTTGGCTGAAGTCACTTCCTGCATATCAGCTTGATCGACGAAATATATTTTTTCCAGTCCTGCCTGGAGCAAATGTAATCCCCAGCTACCAACATAAGAAAACAAGTCCAGGCCGGATTTATAATTGTGATTCAGACGGAGAATTAGATTTTTAAGTTTGTTACGATTTTCTCTGTGGTCATAGTAATAGCCAATTTTTTGAACAACATTCGCTGGAATGCAATAGCGTAATCCATTTTCTTCCACGGCCAGATTGTTATTGAAAGTCACTTCGTGCATCGGAAGAACCTCTGCTTTGCGATAGGTAGCATTATCAAAAAGATGCACTTCATGCTTCGGAAAATGCTCTTTAAATAGTTTAAGAATCGCCTCACGAAAACGATCAATCCCTGCAGTATTGATCTGAATAAGAACAATGTCTGTGTATGAATCTACAATCAACCCAGGCAATGAATCATTAAGTCCATGAACCAGTCTGCTCCCTCGATGATAATCATGATATTTTTTTCTGAGATTTATTGCATAGACTATATTTCTTTCAAGAATCGCCCAGCCTACATTTTGCTCATTATCCTGTGTCGAATACTTCTTGTCGGTATCCATAAGAAGGATTTTGATTTTAAAAAAATTTTCTGAGTATGGGTTGCAGTATCCGACATACTGCTTTCCTAGTTGAGTATCGACTAGTAAAATCCACTCGCCAGGTATAAGCCCTTTAGGAATTTCCAGAACATCTTTTTCTGACAATTCTTTTTCACCGCGAGCTACTTTCGACGATGCCTTAGGGGAAATGGATAGCAGTTTCAAGAGGGTGCCTCATCAGATTAAAATACAGTTATTCTAATAGTATAGGGCGACTTTTTTAATCTTCAACAAGGGAAAAACTTGGGTGGACTAATTTGGCAGAAACGGAGGACGAACGTTTTTAATTCTCAAAGCTGGCATTAGATCATTCAGCATATCAGTTAGTTGATCAAAATTTTCGGCTAATACTTTGTTGGTCATAATCATCAGATGAGACTGGCCGTTTGCTCCCTTTTTATTTAAAAATTTCACTAATTGAGCCGGTTCATCGTAATGGTAATTCGAAAAGCAATTTGTCTGAGTTGATAAGCAAACACTTGGACGAGTGGTAAAACGCAAATAATCTCTTACTGGAGTAAAATCTACGTGCTTAGCAGCGATTATTCTTTTCGTGTTCAATCCTACAGATGCAAACCAGCCGGCGTTATCCTCATGAAAATGGTCCAACAAACGGTAATCTTCACGCAGGACCAGATAGGTCTGAGTGACTAGTTTAGGATTTTCCAATCCGGCCAGAATCAGATCCATTCCCTGAACCTTATTTTCTGAATCGTCCATGTCATCAAACAAAGTGGACTGCAGAACAACAAACAAATCATTCAAGGCCAGATAGGCAAGGTTTTTATCAGGCTCTTCAGTGCTTGTTAGTTTTTCAGTCAGAAAAACAAGTCCTGTGTTTATCGGCTTTATTGCTTCGATCAACTTAGCATCTGCAGGAAAATATTTTTTGAGTGATGGCCAGTGATCGATCAGGCGCTCAAGAGTCAGAAAAACTTGAAATAAATTATTATCCTTAAACCTGGAATTGAAAGCTGAACTTGAGCCCGGAAATACGACCTCTGGTGACCCCAGATAAGATCCAACTACCATTAAACGGGCCAGAGTATCTTCCACAAGTCTAGTCTCTTCATAATTTAATCCTGCGATCCAGTCGATGGTATGTGATAAAACATTTTCTGTTTCTCCCGAAGGAATCGACTGCAGTTTTTTGATCAGGCGTTCTGTTGAAGCTGCTGTTTGTGGAAGTTCAAATCCATAAAGAAGCGCGCGATCTACTCTTTTAAATTCGCTGCTATTAATAAAACTCTCAAAATTTTCCCGAGTTCGACCGACCCTGTCCCGAATAACACGGGCTGTATTTGACCAGGAAGTCATCAGAGTCATCTCACTTAATAGTCTACCGTTATGTTTCAGGAGTAATTCATCTTTGAGAGGAAAAAGCTGAACAACCTGGGCGTCTTTGTGAGATGAAGCCACCAGCGTTGTTTCAAATGTCTGAAGAAAGGCTCCGTATTTCAGACGAGGTTCTTTCCCATAGCCATTATTGATATCAATTAAGGAATCGAAAGCTTCAAGCGAATTACGTCCCATGCGCAGATCATTTTTGGTCATTGGTCTCGCGCATCGGATGCCAGGTATTTTGAGACACCGTGAAAGCAACTTTCTTCTGTCTTTGGCTTCTTCATTGTAATCATCAGCTGCTACAATTCCATTGAGAAAAGCAGTCCCTAGATAATTGTTACCAAACCGGACCTCTCGAATAACAGTCTCGATCCTTTCCAGAGTAGTTACATTCTGATAAGAGCCTTGACCCCGCTCATTAACAAAGTACATATTTTCATTGTTTACTTTTAGATTTCTATCGCTGGCATCATAAAAATACTGGAAGATTTCCTTTAATGACATTCGGTATTTTCGCTGATGTTTTCCATTATGAGGTATTGCGACTCCCTCACCCGGTTTAATCGCACTCAGTAGTAATTTTACAGGGGATCCAACATTAGCATCATAGCTCGTCGTCAGATAATTCAACATTCTATTCAGGTGGTTTTTTATGACATTTACACCTGGGCAAGGATAAGGGGAAACAACTTGATTTACCTGATTGGCGCAGGAATATTTGGGATCGTATTCACCCATTGATCGATTTTGAACTTGTTTCAATCTTCCCGCCTTAACCCAGTCTGCATATTGCTGAGACAGTGTCGCCAGATTAGCTAAAACATTATTGGCGTAGCTGAAATTGTCCTTTTCGGTAAAAGTTCTGATAAGTGTATTTCGATATATCTGATTACTTTCCGGCAATACATCGAAATATTGAGTAAGCAAAGAAACGTTCTTCTCTAAGGCAGGTGCCACCTTCTTTTCAACTAGATGATAGCGCAGACTCTCCAGGAGATAGTCAATTCCATTTCTTGTTGGAAGTTTTGAATTAACCGGTCCCAGAATGGAATCAAGCATTTTCGTGGTCGCAATGGTGTTGTTGAGCATATACGGGCTTAAAATTCCCTGATTGTTTAACAATGAATCTTGCGGCCGAGATGTTTTTTTAAAGGCCAGATAGGCACTCTCGACATCATTGAGCCATCCAAAAAGTCTGAATGCTATATTTTGTGTCGTGACCTGAGTGCAGGCCGTAGGTAATTTACGAACCAGCTCGTAAAATCCATTCTCAATCTCGCTAAATTTTTTCATACAATCGAGAATGGCTTCAGAATCATAACCGTCATTCAGAGCTGAAGAATATATGATTTTAAACTGATATCTTTCTGAGTTTGATTGTCGAACGTAATCGTCAGCGTATCGCTCTCGTAATTCCATCTTTGCTTTATCGGCGATCCGCTGACCGTTGGAGATAACTTCTAACACCTTAAGAATGTGGTCACGGGAAAAGAATTTTTTGAAATCAATGAGCGTTTCTTTACCCGCAAAATGGTAGAAAAAATCCTGCAGTGTAAGATAAGACATTTCATCTTTTTCTTCTGTTCCGGTCCAGGTGTCTTTAAATTGTGGCTGAACTTCTTCAAATTCATCCAGAAACTTAGAATAAAAATCAAAGAGCAGAACATAATTTGTTTCATTGTCAAAATGTCTATCAACGAAATTAAAAAGAAAATTTTTCTCTTCATCGGTAAAGAAGTTCCAGTAATCAGCAACACCTTTTGCAACTGAATCGTTGTCTTCTTTAAGCAAAGACTCGATCAATTCTCCCAAATCAGTATAGGCTTCGGGTGGGAAATTGCGCAAAATATCGTAGACCAATGGATAGAACTCTCGCGTTGAGGCAACGATTTCACTGTTAAGAGCATTACCAGTTGCAAACAAATTTCCGGTTACAATGTCTGCTAGATAGAGGTTTTCACTGAAAGAATTATTGTGATCACCTTTGACAGTCGTTTTATTAACCAGGAATTTCGTCAATTCAAACCTGTTACGTTCAGATAAAAATTGCGATAGCCTGCTCAATGCTTTTAAGAAATTGATACCATAATTGTTTTTCTCAAGTTCAGAACAAATCTCAGAGGACATCTTCAGACCGACCATCTGTTCTGAGGCGAAATCAAAATAGTTTTGCATTGATCCGCCTTTAATAACCTGGGCGTAATCAAAAAGGTGAGTTTTAAAATCGAAAGTTATCAGATCATTAGCCTGGCCATTTGATTTAATCGAACAGTTAAAATTAGCATCGTATGCTTTTTCAGCGCCTCTGAACTCTGCTATAAAATCCGGATTAATAAGAATAGGGTATTCTATTAGATCCCGGAATTTCTGGCGATTCATACGATTACTTTGCAACCAGTTATACAACCAGGGTTCATTAGAAGAAGTTCCTGTTAGCAGAACACTGGAGAGAAACTTACGATCTTCGAAACTCAAACCACTTTTGATCTTATAAGCTAATGCATCTATTAATTTCAGACGCAAAGGTATAAATAAAGCATTCGTACGGAATTTATTAATTTCTGAACGAACTGATTCCTGATTTTCCCCCAGGGCCTTGATGAGAAGTCTTACTAACCGGGAAGTTCGCGCTACTGTCTCGCGATCAACATCGATCATTTTAATAATTTTCTTCAGAGACTTTTTTTGCGGGATGCGGCCTTTTCTTTCTTCACATTCTTTTTCGTCAGCATTTTCAACACATTTGAACATTGCTTTGGTGGAATCGAAAAAATTTGTCTCATTGAGAGAAACAAGAACATAACTGAGATCATCCAGTCCGTTTTTAGCATCCAGTTCCCGTATATTGCGGAAGAACCTGTCGCGTCGGGGATGATTTTCAATAAAGGCCTGATCAATCGGTTTTAACAAATGATCCCAGGAAGAACCCTGAATTTTGGTCATCGCTTTGTACATATGCGGGAATTCTTCATCCCATTTTGTACATTTGAAAAGCATGAGTGAGTTGTGATGCAACAGTACACCACGATTAAAATTAACCTGGCTACAAGCTTCCAGTCGGTCTATTTCTCTTTGTGAACGGATTTCGCCAGTTTCAATTTTGGGAGACTCCTGCTTGGAGCAGGAAAAAAGAAAGAAGCTCATCATGATGAACGCACTCAGCAGGCGGAATTCAAAATTTGGGAACTTCTTAAGCATTTATTTTCTCAACCCGAAGGAATTATCGCTTGATACCTTCCTGCATGTATCTCTGAGCTTTTCCGGTATTCGCCTCAAATTTTGAGAAACGGATTATCGCTCCACTTTCGTTTTTGATTTTTTTCTCTTTTTCTTTTGCCGTCGCAGGCACGGTTATTTCTTGAACGTTCTTTACCGTAATTTTAGACGGAAAGCCAATACCCGATACGACTGTATATTCAATATTGTTGGTAGTTGTTAATATCGCTGTGCCTTGCTTCGCAGTAGAAACAACTTTATCCATGACCAGCTTATTATTGCTCCAGCTTTTTGGTGACTGAAAAAATTCTGTCTTTACCAGTGACATGGGTGCTTTTGTTTCAATAGATTTTAATTTTGCGGAACGGTCGAAAATGACATCAATCTCGGAGACTGCCAGCGTGTAAGTGTCATCAATGGCCTTTATTAATTTACCGTCAGCAATCGGCTCGGCTTTCAAAGTATATGCTTTGAATTTATCCGAAAATTTTTCGGGTATAACAAATTCAAGTTTGCCTTTAATTAATGCGCTCAAATCATCACGCACTTCCTGAAACCCCTTAGGTAAGCCCAGCACTTCAATTTTATATTGATTTGGCTGTATCCAGTAAATTTTGAAATATACATCTACCAGTTTTCCGAATGTCTGAGCCTTATTCAGCATCTCCGTAAGGTTATCCATACGCGCTTCGAACACCAGATCGGTGAGACCATTTTTTTGAGGATCGTAACTGCGAATTTCATATTGTTCAATTTCTTCAATCTTCTGTTGAGTAAACCCAACAGTGCTTATGAAGAAAGTTAGTAAAAAAATAAATATTCTCATGGTTTAACCTCGATATCTTTCTATTCTAGCGAGCCCCGAAAAAGGTTTCAATCAAGGACCAGGAAGGGTAATTATTGCTTTCCAGTCCACGTAGGGACATTGAATATATTTGGGCTTGTTAATGATTACTTTTCCTTGGCTGCCTTTAATTCCTTTTAGGTTTTTAACCTGACTATAAACCAAGGGAATTGAAGTAATTGATAATTTAGAAAAATCACGGAGGATGGAGGCGATGGCCGAGTATTCTTCTTGGTTAAACTGAATATTTTCCTCTTTGATAATCAAGTGACTGCCAATTTGTTGATCGATGTGAAACCACCAGTGATTTTTACTGGCTTCACTTCTAATCCAGTCATTGCTGCGGGCGTCGAGTGCGATCACTCCATTCATGTTTTTGATTTTAAAATATTTCACATTATAATCATGTTCAGCTTTTTTTCGGGATATGCCAGAGGCCCATAAAAGTGGAATAGCTTTTTCTTTAGTCACTTCAAATTCAAAATGTCCTGCCTTAACTTCCGCCAGTTCATTCAGCGTTTCTTGTAACCGGCTTTTCAAAATCTCTTGAGCTTTTTTTAATTTCTTTATTTTACCAAAGAGATAATCCCGTTTTTGCCAATGAGTCGCCTGGGCAGGAAATTTAAACTTATGCCCATAAATTTTCAATTCATGCGCACTAAGATCAAGGCTATCGGCCAAGAGATCAGATTCAATCTGGGACCACAGTAATACATGTTTATAATCATTTTCAATGTTGTTTAATTTGCGGACTAAGAATTTCTCTTTCTTTTTTTGAACAGGTAAGCCGCTGCTCTTTTTTTCTTCATTCTTTAAATAATCGGCGATAACGGGGATGCGGTCCGATTTAACACTATAAGAGCTACATTGCCTGGCTACCAGATCCAGTGAATTGCTGGTTTTAACCAGGCTGTTGTCCCAGCTGCAATATGTTTCATCTCCTTCGGTACGAGCAAAGAGTAATTGATGATCTTTATATCCAAAACTGAACTGATTTCCACCGACTTCGCGCTTAAATTCAAATTGAAATGCAAATTGAGTAGGTATCACCGACATCTTGCCGAGCCGGCAGCCAACAAGATATTTTCTGGCATAATCCAGGAATTTATCCTGAATTCTCAAAAAGGCCGGAGGCATTTTTTCTGATAAATAGAATCCCTCGTGCCCATTACCCCGACCGATATAAAGGGCGACAGTCTTACCCGGAAATCGCAGGACAAAAACAATATAGTGAGGTGTGGTATAAGCTTTTTGCAAAGGGTAAAATTCATTTTTCGAGAAGAGAGTGTTATATTCTCGGGATGAATCCAGTAATTGTTGTTGAGTTTGAATCATGAGCTTAAATTTATTAAACGGTAATAATGAAGCCCTAGAGCTTCTGGATTGGCCTCAGCTCGTTGCTGAGATCTCCAGTTTAGCACATTTTGAGCTTAATCAGCATAAATTGCTTAAGACTCTAATCGCCAAAGACGAGGACGCTATTCGTTTTGAACTAGATCAGCTTGATCAGTACCTGCAAGATTACGATGACTTTAATTTTCACTTTAACAGCAAAATCAGAATGGTTCCTACTGATTCAATGGCCTTTGATCTGACAAATGACATTGCGAAAGGTAAATTTTTTGAAGCCGGTGAATTACATGCATTTGCCCAGGTGATTGAATGTTACATCGATTCCTACTCACAATTACAACGTGTTAAATTTAATCGAAATTTCGACATCGAAGCCGCGACCTTGTCCAAATTGCGTCGTGGGTTTCTAAATCCGTTGCGTGATTTTGTTGACCACAACGGAAATGTTTCTTACGAACGTCATCCTTTGCTGAGAAAACTCTATGGCGAAGTGCTGGCATTAGAACAAGATCTCAGGACATCAATTCAGAAAATCTCCCGCAATGATCTCTATAGCAATAAATTGCAGATGGAAAACTACGACATCATAAACGACAGATATGTTCTGGCCGTCAGATCGGATTCCTACCAGTCTGAGCTAGGACCAATCGTTGCCCGCTCCCAGAGCGGAATGACCTTGTTCGTTGAACCTATGGAAGTAAGAGAAAAGGGAAACAAGCGCATTCACCTTCTTTCTGAAATTGAATCGACAATACTCAAATTAACAATCGAGTTGAGTAAATTTTTGCACAATCATCATCACGACTTACAAACGACTACTGACTGGCTAAAAGAAATTGACTGGCTTAACACTAAAGCTACCTATTCAGTAAAAAGACATTTGCAAAAACCACACCTAAACAATAAGTTCATTTTTACTTTTGAAGGATTGTTCCATCCTCTTTTGAATAATCCTGTTAAGAATGATGTGAAGCTCGACTCTGATCACAAAGGATTGATTATCTCTGGCCCCAATACCGGAGGAAAAACTGTCGCGCTAAAATCCGTTTCATTGTCCATGCTGATGCTCCACATGGGACTTTTTTTACCTGCCCGTCATGCTGATGTTCATCCCATTAAAGACCTTTTTTATTTCAGCCATGACCATCAGAACCTGGCTGCGGGGCTAAGTTCCTTTGCTTCAGAATCAAAATATTATCTGGAACTACTTGAGTCCTTAGCCGAAGTTAATTTGATTATCATTGACGAGATTTTTAACTCTACTTCTTCGGAGGAAGCGTCTGCGCTGGCAATTGCTTTTTTGGATGAAGTCCATCTGCGTTCACAGTCAAAAGTCATTTTATCCACTCACCACCAGGTTCTGAAAACATTTATGCACCAAAGATCAGATTATGTTTCCGCACATGTGGGTTATGATTTCGAAGCTAATCGTCCAACATATCGTCTCATTCTGGGCGAACCAGGCAGTTCACTTGCTTTTAAAATTTTTGAGAATCTGTCTGAAAAATATGGTCTTCAGACCTCAATAAGCGAAAAAGCTAGATCGTTACTGGATAATAAGCAGTTCACCTATGAAACTCTCCTGCAGGAACTCTCACAGAAGAAAATTGAAGTAGATAAAATTCTGGCAGCTAATCGCAACCTCCAAGTTGAATTAAAAAACCAGAAAGCATCAATGGAAGGCGTGTTGTATCTTGAAAGAGAGCGCATCCTCAATGATTACAGCAAAAAAATTAAAAGCCTATTTGATCAGGCGGAAAAAGTGCTTACTGAAGTTAAAGGCGGACAGATTAACAGCCGTAAAGGCTTAAACAATGCAGTCGGAACAATACAAAGCGCATTGTTCAAAGAAGCACCAGAAAAAAAGAGCAGAGTTGAAAATCAAGATGTTTATTCCCATCTAAAACCAGTAGCCTTCACCGATATTCAGCCGCAAATGACTTTATTTTCTGTCGCCCTGAAAAAGACGGTCAAAGTTCAGCAAATCAATCCAAGAAAAAAAGAAGTGCAAATTCAACATGGCCCTGTTTCCGTCTGGGTTTCCGCGGAAACTCTACGCTACCCATCTGGTCACAAATCACCTGTGCCTAGAATTGATGTAATCGTCCAGAGAGAAGTTCGGGGAGACATCGAGATAGACTGTCGGGGAATGCGCCTGGAGGAATTCCAGAAAATATGTGAACAATCAATAGATGAAGTTATTACTGGTGAGATTCCATTTGTCACAATCATTCATGGTCATGGTGACGGTATATTGAAAAACTGGCTCAGAACTTATTTAAAACGAGAGCATCGCGACCTTCGATGGGAAAACATCGAAGGCAACGACGGTTGTACAAAAATTTTTAATTAATTGGAGTACCAATTCGCCAAGGACGGAATTTGAAAGAGTTGTCGCCAAAAGGGAAAATCAATGAAAACCATACGAACATGGCTTTTCCTTTGATTTGTTCATGTGAAACAAATCCCCAGTAGCGGGCATCATAAGAAAAGTCCCGATTATCGCCCATTACAAAATATTTTTCTTTGGGAATAGTGATTTTTTCGAAATCTACTTTGTAATAATTATCACTGTCCTGCTGAACGATATGGGTTGCATCTCCAGTCTTCACTTCATAAAACTTAAGGTTATAACCCTTAAATTTTTCATCCATATCTTCCATAATTTTCTTGCCGTCAATTTCTTTAGGCTCTAATGGTTTATCGTTGATATAAACAATTTTATTCCTGATTTCCAGAGTATCGCCCGGAAGACCAACGACACGTTTGATATAATTTACCGATAGGTCTTTTGGATATTTAAAAACTATTACATCTCCACGTTTTGGCTCGCTCTTACCAAAAATGTATTTTGGATTAAGACTGGACTCTCCAATAACTACGTCCGAAAAAGGAACTTTGAATCCATAAGCAAACTTATTAACCAAAATAAAATCACCAATCATCAAAGTTGGAATCATTGAACCCGATGGAATTCGGAAGGGCTCAAAAAAGACCGAACGGAAAGTCAAAACAGCGATAATAATAATCGCGATTGATTTGATTTCCTTAATCAGTTTCTGTTTTTTAGTCAGATCTTCTTCTACTTTTTTCATCAGATCCGCGTGAGGATCTTTAACGTCTAATTCACTAGATTCGGCTGCTGTTTGATTTTCGTTCATTTAGTTTACCTATTGATCTCTTTATTGGGCTTTTTCTTTTAGCGATGTTTTTTTTTCTGCTCGTCCGGCGGGTGCTGGCCAAACTCCGTTTATAATGTTTGCGCTTTGAACTGGCTGCACGGTAAAGCGGCATTTTAACCATAGTGATCGGAACTGGCTTCACATTATTGTAATAAAATTCAATGACGTTTTTGGCGAGCATTGTCGATTTTACGTGCCATTTCTTCACATTTACATTCATTACGCTGATAGAAATACCCTTGCCTCTTTCAGGGTCGCGAGGAATGGCATAAGCAGCGAACCAATCGCGCTTCCCGAAAGGTTTTCCACCGGTAATAGATCCGGTTTTACCACCTATCATCAGGGCGTTTTTATAGCCTGTATTCATACGTCCAAACGATTTTCTGGCAGTGCCCCCATCGATCGTTGAAGCCATCATGTCCCGCATCTCTGCAGCTGCTTCGGGGGTGAGGACACGACGTTCGTTCAGTGAATTGGTCCAGAGACTTTCACCACTTTGTGTATCAACAATTTTTGAGATGAGTCTTGGTGATTTTAAGACTCCATCATTGGCGATAATTGAAGCAAGAACAGCACCATGAATCGGAGAAATAACTGTTTCGTCATTAAAACCGGAAGCAAGCTCCGCCAGTCGGTAATCATCCGAAGCTTTCCCGATATATGATTTTAAGTAAGGAAGCTCCAGGATAAGAGATTGGTTATAACCAAAATTTTCCGCCATCTTAACAAGCTTGTCGCTGTTTGAATTATGAATGGCCGCTTTACCAAAGATAACGTTGTTCGATTTGGCGAATGCTGTTTCGAAAGTCTGGGATTTATCCCAACGATTGCTCTTAGAATCGTCAATTTGGTATTTGAAGAGCGTTGTACTTCTGCCACGGAATTCAAAAGTTGTTTCTTTTTTAATTTTAGCGTTTTGGATCAAATCTGCAGCAGTGATAATTTTTATCAAAGAAGCTGATGGATGAGTACTGGAGAGGACCAGGCGATTATCAAACTTATTAGAGCGGCCCTCATGTCCAACAGCTGCCAGGACTTCACCGGTTTCATTATCAATAACTGTTACCGTAGAATAATCTGAACGGTATTGACGTAAAAGTTTTCTAATATGCGCATCAAGCTGGGAATTAAAAGCATACTCAATTTTTGCTTTCTTTTTATTCAGTTCAAGTGTGCTTGGCCATTCAACTGCATCTTTAAACGTTCTCTCCAGAGAGAACTTAAGCTCATCGGGAAGAATCACACCTTGTGTGGCTTCACTGACTTCAGCAGCGTTGAGTTTTTCTTGAAACTTACCTTGGATTAAATTAAGAGCTGTCCCGCCAACGAAAATACCCAGGCAGGAAATTGTCAAAATTAAGGCAAACTTACTGTTTTTCTTTCTATTGAACTTATCCATGTTTAATAACCATCATGATTTAGAGCATGTAAGCTATTATTATGGCCTAAAATTCTTCCCAATGACAAAAAATTCTTTACTAACTGAGCGAGTAGATTTTGGTCGGAGATAATGAAATTCCTCAAAATGTTTTTTTTGCTCTTTAAGAAACGTCTGAGCATTTTGGCTTTCGAAAACTTTGATTACCAGATGGCCGCCTGGTTTTAGAAATTTTGGTAGTAATGAGAATACCATCTCTACTAAATTTAAAGACCTGTCCTGATCAACCGACTTGATCCCTGTGGTATTCGGGGCCATATCGGACAATACTACATCAAACTGGTCAGACACGCCGAGCTCTTCCATTGTCTCAATTGTCATGACGTCTTTTTTGAAAATACGCACATTTTTTAAATTGAGCAGCTTATTGTTGATTTCTTTAATATCGGCACCAATGACCATCCCATTGACACCAACTTTTTCGGAGGTGTATTGAATCCAGGAGCCCGGATGGTAACCCAGATCAATAACTTGATTGCCGCGTTCTAAAATTCTGAAGCGCTGATCAATTTCTTCCAGCTTGTATACACTGCGAGCAAGAAAATTTTCTTTTTTAGCTTTATGAAAATAATGGTCTCTAACTTTGAATGTCATATTTACTCGAGAAGCAAGACTATTCGCGGATTATCTTCGGCTGCATCCATAATCGCCTGGATTAATGCTTCAGTATAATCTGCGCCCAGTTTGCTCTTTAAAATGCTGAGAAACTTAATTTTGATTATAGTCTGACCTTTATAGTCTGTACTAAGAACATCATATAAAGAATCCAAGTTGCGTCCGTAATAGCTAGGGAAATTTAATTCACGGGCCAGGTGAGTGTGTAAATGCTCACGTGATTTAATTTCCTTTCCATTAATTAAGACTGAACCAGCAGCCATTAACTGAAAAGACATCATTAAGCCACCGATAGCGATCAAAGCATTTTTCATTCATACCCCTAAAGAATTTAAACTTGGGGTTTTTTGCTCTCCTTTGGCACATTTGTCAATGAAAGCATGTAAATATTACGCTGCTGCCGAAGGGGAGTTAACTGAGGCGTCGGCGCGCAAACGCAAGGTATTGATACCGTATTTTTTAGCCTTTGAAATAAGGGTTGTCTTGCTGATACCAAGTTTCCTGGCGGTTAAATTCACTTTGCCCTGATATTTCTCCAGGGCCTGTTCAAAAAACATCTTTTCAAAATGCTCCAGGCATTCGTTATAGTCATCTGAGTGATGTATCCAGTTTGAAGCTTTAGCTGTTTCTTTTAAATCAACTGTTTCTGGAAGAGAAGGCAGGTCTTTGATTTCAATTTCTCTGCCTTCAGAAACAATCAGGGCGTATTCCAGAGAATTTTTCAGTTCGCGAATATTTCCTCTCCACTGCCTCTGATGCAGATAAGAAAACAGAGCAGGTGATAATACTTTATTTTGTTTATGATGAATCGTTTTCAGCTGCTGAAAAAGTGCTTCAATCAGTAAACCAATATCCAGCTGCTGAGATAATGGCTTCAGAACAATCTGAAAAACACTGATTCGAAAGTATAAATCCTCCCGAAAGCGCCCCTCTCTAACCATCGCTTCTAGATTACGGTTTGTGGCCATGATAATTCTGCCTTCAAAAGCACATAGTTGTGTAGATCCTACCGGAGTGTATTTTTTTTCTTCCAGTAAATAGAGAAGTTTCTTTTGTGCTTCCAGCGAAAGTTCTCCAACTTCATCCAGGAAAAGCGTTCCCCTGCCAGTTTCTTTCAGATATCCATTGTTATTTTCAACTGCACCTGTAAAGGCTCCCTTACGATGACCAAAAAGTTCACTTTCCAGTAAATCTTCTTTCAGACTGGCGAGATGAACAGTGATAAACTTTTCTTTGGATATGACCGAGCTCTCAAATATTTTTCGTGCCAGATAAGATTTGCCTGTACCAGATTCACCCCGAATCAGTATAGGTGAACTAAGGTTGATAAATTTGGGATTAAATTCAGTCTGCATAAGTCCTCACTTGTGGTTCAGTTTTGTGAGGTTTTTATAAGACCATGGTACTGATTCTGAAATGCCTTGGAGTTTTTTTAATGGGAACTATTTCATTTTTGAAACAGCTCTTGCACTTCACTGAATAAGCTATCAGGACACCATAACAAAATTCCGTTTAACTGAACTTCGTCCAGACATTCGATTTTCTTGCCGTTTTGATAGAGTGAAATTCCTCGCTGAGCACAGAGAATCGTTCCGCCGGCAATATCCCAAATATGTTTTGGCGAAAGGCTGACAACAAAATCACAGGCACTGGCTGCTAACAAACCCAGCTTGAAAGCAATTGATCCGCGGGGCGTGAGATCAAGCTTTTTATTTTTATCCAGCAGTAAATCGAAATGCCCTTTTTCAAATTCAGAACGAGACACCAGCCCCAGTAATTTTTTAGAAGATTTATTTGTAACGTTTATATACTGATCAGCTGAATCAAGAGAGAAACCACTAAAGGGATTATAGATCCAGGCATAATTACCCGGATCACTGATTCGAGATGATTGCATAAGGGCCAGAGAGACTGCGCATTCAGCACGCATCATGACCAGTTCGCGTGTACCGTCTATCGGATCAAGAATGGCTGCGGGAAATCGAAGTTCATTGAATTCTTCTTCGCTATAGAAATGAAAATGCTGAAAGCGAGAGTGTTGCTGTAGCTTATTTTTTATAAGATCCGAAACGAAAAGGTCAATTTCCGTTACGATGCTATTATCCGCCTTTAGTGACACTTGCATGTTACTTCCAGAATCCGATCCGATTATATTTCGAAGTTTTTTTGTCAACTCAAGAATGACTTCAGACTGAGAGTTTTTCATTAATTACTGCCTCGCGACTCGAAAATTCCTTACTTTTTTTTACTTAATTTAGTTGACTTCAGTATTTTATCAACAAATCCCACAAAGTTATCCACATTTTTCATTTCAACTTACCAACTCTGACACCAAACTCCCACTTAAATCGAGTCATTATTTTCAATAGTTAGAACAGATATTCACATCAAATATTTTTCAAAATCTTCTTGTCAAATAATTTTCACATAAATAAACGCAGTTATTCACATAAAGTCAAAAAATTGTCGCTCGGGTATTATCCCGTGTCAGGGTGTGTAAGATAATGGTTTTGAGAGTGAAAAGCTCAGCATGCGTGAAAACACACAAAGTTAAGAAAAGAATTTTTAAACCAAATCTGGTTTAAATCTTAATGATTCTCTGTGGAGAGAACCTCGACGTCACCGCCGTTTGCTACAGAGACAGCAAACACCTCGGCTCCGTACTCTTTAGAGCTCATAAGACTGGTTAAAAGTCTCACGCTCCCGCTAGCAGGATCAACGAAAAGGAAAGGTACTGAATCGAGTTCTGATTTGTTGAGATGATACGATCTCAAGAAGCTGTCATAAATCCCTTTAGTCAATCCTGATCTAAACATCAATACTCCAGTGTGAGCAAAAGACATCATTGTCTTCGCCTACTGATTAAATTGTAACATGCTTAGAAATTTTAATTGCTAAATATTTTTATAAATAATTTAACCCGGCCTTCAAAGTGTGAATCCAGAAGGCAGATAAGGATGTAAATTAAGTAAATCATGTTGCGTCTTGAGCGCACGCGACTAAGAGACTGGAATAAGAGCTCCAACGGAATTACGCTGAGAAAGGCCAGTACCCACATAGTGCCAAAGCCGCTAACTAGTGAATTATCCCAAACGAGAGATGTGCCAACGAACAGTGCCAGCGAGATGAGAAAGATATTCACACTTTGTTTCTCTATCTGAAAATCTTTCATGAAATTAAATCGCTTGACGTAAACTTTAGTGAGAATGAGACCGAACCCGATAAAAGCCAGCACAAAAAAGCCTTTGCGGTCAATTTCCTTCATCACAAATTTTAGAAAGCTGAAATCTATGCCATGAAATTTTTCAAGCATATCCAGATGTGAAAATAGATGAGCAATGGTGAGAACAACCCCAAACAATGCATAACGAAGTAACTGTTGCTTAAACCAGGTTGTACGATCTTTTAGAAAATAAAAATGTAATAAAGCAATCTGGAAAAAAACCAAAACTGCATACATCTGATTAAGTAAAGCTCCCCAATAGCTAACCAAGCCCAGGAAGAGCCCTGCACGATATGTCGAACTTTTAGTTACCCATAACAATGTCCAGATCCAGATTAATGAGTAAGTTGTGACAAGCGAAAACTCAACATTATGTGTAAGTGTTTTACTAAATGACCATGAGGAAATTAAGGCAAAAACTCCAAGAAGTGATAATCTGCGGGACACAAAAAAACGCAGAAAGGCATAAAAAACCAGAAGAAATAGACCCATTCCGACAATATAAAAATGCAAACTCCAGGCAAGGCGAAATAGTCCGGGATAACTTTTAAAGGGATAGTAATTAACAATCAAAAAGTTCCACAGTGGATTACCGATTTTTTCCATCGGGTCGAAATATAATTTCAACATATCCACATTTACTTGTGGCGGCAGTTCCGGAACGGTGAATACAAAAAGCAACATGATCAGAGCAACCAGCGTTTTTTCAAATCTATCCAGAAATTTAAATTCACCAAAATTAGATGAAACTGATTCCTGAATGATCTTGCCCCTGGTTGGCCAGGAATAAAACAGTCCCAACACAACCCAGATTATCCAGAAGCTGTTATAGATCCACTTAGAGTCGAGAAAATTAATCAGGTTAAATAAAAGAATGAAAAAAAACATTCCCAATAAAAGTCGGTATACAACCCGATCGATAGACGAATTGACTCGGAAATAGATTTTAAATCGGTGATCAATTTCTTTTCCGAGTAAAAACCACTGGCTTACACAAAAAAGAATATAAAGTGTCATCATTCCCGCTAATCCCAGGGGGGAAACGTTTACACCTTTTTGAACATAGACCGGAATAAGCAGGAAAGAGAAATAGCTAACTATTCGAAATAGAAAGAATTTCCACTTTAATTTAAAGATGTTTGAACTGTTTACTAAAGTATTATCCATAATAGCCGATCATATAAGTAAGAAGTTCATCCCATACTGAATTTCTTAACATTTCCTAGAATTAAAGACCGGGCCCCATCCCGGTCTTTTTATTTTAAGGCTAGCCGCTCACTAATCACAAGTTAATTAATACCGAGTTATTTGCTCTGCCATGATGATCGACAGCAAAAGCTGCCTCATACTAATTTGGTCCTACCGAATATGGTATTCTATAAACGTCTCTCAAAATCAGGAGGATTTTTTGAGTATTTCGTTTGGTTCCATCAACACAGGACTTCCCAAAGATATTGTGAAGCAGATCATCGCTGCTGAGCAAATTCCTGTGCAAAACATGGAAAAACAAAAATCAAAAATCGCAGATAAGAAAGGACTCGTTGATCAATTGGCAAAGCTGGTGGAAGACGTACGCGGAAACCTCGCTCAAAACGCGAACGCTCGCTCACTGCGAGAATTTAAGGTTGATACCAACAACGATATTATAAGCGTTGCCACCGATAAGTCCCGGGTTGTTCCCGGCAGTTATCAGCTGGAAGTTGTTTCGCTCGCTCAAAAATCATCGGCCATGTCGACGGGTTTTGCAGACAAAGACGAAAGCTATGTTGGTGTTGGCTTCATTCAATACACACTCCCTGATGGCGAAACTAAAGATATCTATGTTGATTCGGACAATGCTTCCCTTAGCGGGATAGCCAAACTCATTAATAAAGATTCAAGTCTGGGGGTTACTGCCAACGTTATCAATGACGGAAGCGGATCCGATACTCCCTGGCGTCTGGTTTTAAGTTTGAATAAAACAGGAGATGATGCCGCGGTTGATTTTCCTTACTTTTATTTTGTTGACGGTGAGGATGACTTCCAGCTGGAATTTCAGCGCGAAGCTCATGATGCCAAAATTAAACTTGATGGATTTGAAATCGAAGCACCGGAAAATAAGATTGTCGATCTTATTCCGGGAGTGACGATTGACCTTAAAAAAGCAAAACCGGGCGAAGAGTTCACTCTGAAAATCGGTGAAGACGTTGAAGCGGTCGGGGCCAAGATTACCGATCTCGTAGCCAAACTCAACGGAGTTCTTTCATTTATAAAGCAGCAGAATACCATGGACGAGAAAACTGATACCTCCCGGACTCTCGGTGGAGATATCATGCTTCAATCATTGCAGGGAAGAATTCACTCTGCCGTCTTTAAAGATGTTCTTACAGAATCCGGCTACAAAAGGGTATCTGATATCGGCTTGAGTTTTAACCGCGAAGGTTTGCTGGATTTTGATGATAAAAAATTTACAGCAAAAATTTCCGAAAACTACAACCTCGTTGCCCAAATTCTGACTGGACATATTTCTGAGGAAGGTAAAAGCGAAGGCTTTATGGACAATTTGAATACCATGGTCGGTCAGGCGCTACGGGTTCCGGACGGACTCGTTCAGAGTCGTAAAAAGACGCTGCAAAGTAGTATTGAACAAATCGACCGAAGAATTAATCAGAAACAAAAACAAATTGAAGAAAAAGAAAAGAACTTAAAAGATAAATTCGCCCGCCTGGAAGGAACGATTTCGAAAATCAGATCTCAGGGTGCGGGTGTTGCTTCCCTCGGGGGAGCAGCTGATCCAGTGACACAATTAGGGTAATTAGGAGGATAATATGAGTTATGGTTATGGTGCCTACAAAAAAACAGCAGTGAGCACTGCAAGTAAAGAACAAATTCTTTTGATGCTTTATCAAGCTGCTATTAAAAACTGTAAGAAAGCAATTGAAGCTATAGAGCAAAAACAAATTGCGGCTAAAGGCGAGCACATCGGGAAACTTCAGGATATCGTTATTGAGTTAAATAACAGTCTTGATTTTGAAGTCGGTGGTGACATTGCGAAAGAACTTTCTTCTCTATATGACTACATTCTTTTTGCCAGTACTCAGGCAAACATAAAGATCGATGCTGAACCACTTCAGGGATGCTTAAATGTGCTCAATACCCTGTATGAAGGCTGGAGTGAAGCGATTAAAAGTCTGAAAGCTGCGCCTCAAACTGCGCCAGTAGAAGAAATTAAAAAATAGTACTTACACAGAAGGACCATAACTTATGAACGAATTATTCGAAAGCATCCAACAGCACCTAAGTATGCTTGATCTGGCCCTACAGAGCAGTCAACAGATCTCCTGTTTTGCCAAATTGGAGAACCTGGACGCCGTCATCAGTGAAACTGAAAACCGCGAACGCCTGGTAAACATCATTACCAAGCTTCAGCACTCAATTGAAGAGCGAATCAATCAACTAAACGGTGCCACCATAACTAAAGACGATATCATGATTCTTAAGACCTGGTTCCAGGACCTTAGTATCTGGTCTGAAAAAATGATTGCGCTGGACAGAGAAACGGTTGAGCTGCTATCTGCTCAAAAAGATAGCACAACTCAGGAAATTGCCCATCTTTTCAAAAACAAAGAAAGCATCAAGGGCTATAATCACTCTCTTAAAAAGTAACTGTGTCATATCTTCACCGGGGTCTTTGTTCCATTGACAAAAATCCCGGATCATGAGGAAATAATATCAACCGTTCAAGAATTGAACGGTCATCACTAACGACCTTTTTGAACCTTAAGGAAGAGGAACAGGGGTACCAATGTCAATACCTATTATTTCATCGTATGAAATCAAAACATCACGGACTAATCAGAAAGTTCCGGTAGTAAATGGAGTGCATCTTCACTCGATCTACAATCCATTTAAGGAAGCAGAAGCACTTATCAACAACCAGCTTGAAAATCTAAAAACAAAGAATGAGATTCTTATTCTTGGTCTGGGTTTCGGTTATCACGTCAATTACGCGATTGAGAAAATGACTGAATTCCATGGTTCAAACTTCAGAGTAGTTGTTATCGAACCGAATGTTGATGTTCATAAAGATTGCATTGGCTTTGACTTGCTTAACAAAAAGAATGTTCTTGTCTATTCCGGATTCACTGCCAATGAACTTTACAGTGATCTGGACCTCATTCACTTCCTTCTGCGAAAGCCGGCGATGATTGCTCACCCAGCTTCTTTCAATCTTTATCAGTATTATTTTAAAAGTATATTAACTTTTCAGGCTCCCGAATCTATTGATGGTATTTTGACTTTCACACAAAATGAAGAGTTAAGAAGCTATCTTAAACGTTTTGATGGCAAATCTACCTTTCAGGAAGCCCTCTATTCTACACTGACTCAAAAGAATAATTTTGATGAAATGGATTTCCTAGCCATGGCCCTTGTTGAAATGACCAAAAAAAGCCAGGAGCTAAATCAGCCGGAGAAGCAAGCATGAAGAAGATACTAATTATCAACCTCCGCAGACTCGGCGATATCTATTCTACTGCTCATCTGCTTAATTCTTATAACGCTGAAGGAAGCAACAAGGTCTCAATGCTTTGTTACAAGGAAAATGCAGTAGCGGCCAAGGCTCTGAAAAACATTCATGAAGTTCACCAAATTGATCGCAAAGAAATAATTACGTTGAAAACAAATAAATTATTTTCAGATGGCTTTGCCCTGGAAATGCTTTTTAATCAATTAAGTAAAATTCGCAATCAGCAATGGGACCAAATCATCAATTATTCCAATGATCCTGTTGGCTCATATATTGCCTCTTACCTGCAAAACTCTGCCAAGGAAATTGTAGGCGTTCACTACAACAATAATCGCAACGTTGTTACCCGTAACGACTGGGAGTTGTTGTTTAATGACGTATTGCCAGTTGCTAAATATGCACCAATTCATTTCGTTGACTGTTACCACAAAATGGCCGGCGTAGCATTTTCCCGCGAAGGCGAAAAAATCAACAGCAATCCTGCCTATAACGAAGAAGCATTCAGCAATATTAACTCACTCCGCAAAGCGCACGGAAGTGAAAGAACAACTAAGGTCATTGGGATTCAGCTCAAAACATCAGACAGCAGTAAAGATCTGTCTGAAGACACCGTTTCAGAGCTAATAAAACTTTTAAGCGAAAATCCTCTCTTTATTCCTATCATGCTGATTGCACCGACAGAATCCGAACGTAAAGCAGCTGAAGCTATTAACGAAAGACATAACAATGAAATCGTTACAGTTGAAGCTGATCTGGAGGCTTTAACTTCTGTCTTGATGAACATTGATCTATTAATTACTCCTGACACTGCCATCAAGCATATAGCAGATCTGGCTGAAACTCCGGCCATTGAAATATCTCTGGGACATGCCCCCTTTCTCAAACAAGGTAGTTATTCAAAAGAATCACTAATTCTTTCAGACGTTCTAACAAAACGAGATTTTTCTCAAAAAAATGCCTCTGCCACAACTGCTATTACCGCGCAGGACATACTAATAACTGTATTATATTACTTTTCTAAGACCAGCTCGATCAAACCCCGCCTTTCAGAAGGCGTAACTCTTTATAAGACCTCGTTTGACGAATTAGGTATAAGTTATTGCCCGGTTGGCGGAACAATTGATTCAAAAGTAGAAATCCACCGACTAATGTCACGACAGTTAATTAATGTGCTCTATGCAAGTCAGGAATCAACCACGATTTATGATGATGTCTGTACTCTCGATCTCAATATTGCTACAGACTGGGTTAATCAGGAAAAAGGAATGGTCACTGCACTCATGAGAGACCTGCTAGGAACTCTTCGTTCTTTACTTCAGTGTGTAGAAAATCGCAAAAGTTCACGTGACTTCGTCATGAACCTTGGACGACTTATCAGTCACGCCGAAGAACTTAGCCTGGCACAAATTCCAGCTGCAATGTTCAAAAGCAAAATAGAGTCAATCAACGCTCGCACTTTCGAGGAAAATGCAAAAGAAGTTGAAGTGTTACTGTATGAATTAAAATCGGACATGCAAAAAATTCTTCATTGCTTAAAAAAGCTGGAAGAACAGATTGTCTCTCTCCGTATGGAAAAAATGGTCACTAAAAATCTTGAAACAATAAGAGTTTAGTACCGCAATGAGGTAGTGCATGAGCAAGTTCGTTACAGAAATCAATGAAGAAATAAATAAAATAAAGCAAAAACTGGATCAGGCCCAGCCCCTGAGCCAGGAAGATCTAAAAATTATTTTGTTGCGTGAACTAAATGAGGAGGATCTTCATGAAAGCAAGCAATAAGGAAATGGCAACGATTACTCATGCCAAGACTGCAACCATCGCGATTCTGCAACTTACACGTTTTGGAGATTTGATCCAGACTATTCAGGCAATCAAAGGATTACGAGAAGCTCACCCGGGATACAGAGTTATCCTGATAGCCCGTAGCCAGTTCACTAAGCCGATGAATTTTATTCTTTCCGAAAGTTTTGATAAAATTTACCACCTGGATACGGCTGCCATTTTTCATAATTCGCAAACTGAGGGCATGAAGCCGGTCAAAGAAAATCTGGACTCGTTTCTGGCGCTGTTGAATACAGAAAAAATAGCAGTTTTAATTAACTTGTCTTTCTCTAAATCATCTTCTTATCTTTCTTCGTTGATTACGGCTGATCATAAAGTTGGTCCTTTTTATGACTACAACAATAAGTTACAGATTAATGATAAGTGGTCACAGGTGTTATACTCCACTGTCATGCGTGGAAGTCTGAATCCGTACTCCCTGGTTGATCTGTTTCGTAACATTATCGGTCTTAAAACCTCTCAGCAGGAAATCAAACCGACAGTATCTTCGAGCACCGTCGAAAGAAAAAACACTATTATCTTTCATCCATTTGCTTCCAGTGACCGCAAGAGCTGGAAAGCTGAAAAATGGGTGGAAATCATTTATAAAGCACTAAAAGATAATGATCGAGCTACCGCTATCATCGTCGGCGCTAAAAATGAGATATTAAAATCACAATTAATCATTGATAACCCCCTGCTAAAAGTACAGGCTGGGCGGATACAAAACCTGACCGGAAAAACAAGTCTGGAAGAACTTAGTGTCCATTTGAGACAGGCTAAATTATTTGTCGGCCACGACTCAATGGTCGGTCACATGGCAGCTCTTTTTAAGACACCGACTCTGACAATTTCATTGGGTAATGTTCGTCCTCACGAGACAACACCATATCATGAAAATGCTTACAATCTGGCTCCCCGAACTAAATGTTTTCCCTGCTTCCCCAGTGATGCCTGTGGATATACACAATGTCATCACGACATTCCTTATCAGATTGTCAGCAACGTTATCAAACAACTGATGACGGAAGGAAAGATCGACAACACATGGTTAAAATCCGCTAATTCCAGCTTCCATTTAAGTTCTGTCAACTTCTATAAATCACAATTTTTGAATGGACAATTTCATCTGGAAAACCTGGTCGAAAATCATTCTGATACAGCAGAAATTTTCCGAACTTTTTATAAAATTACCTGGTCGTTTGCAATTGGAGATACTGAAACCAATCTACCATTTCCAAAACTGACAAATGGATCTCATTCAGATTTGTTATCGGCGATGTCAGGACTACAGCATCTATATGAGCTGTCGGATTTCGGAATGCGCTACTCCCGCTATATTCTCGAGGAAATTTCATCTCCAACACCTAGTATTGCCAAGATCAAAGAGTTCTCAAAGAAAATTGATGAAATAGATCACTTGCAATCTCTGGTGCAAAAAACGTCTCCTTACCTGGCACCAATCATCGATTATTTTACAGTCAGAAAAGGCAACCTCTTCGGTGACAACATTGTTAAATTAACTGAAAGCTCATATTATTGCTTTGAAGAATGCAGCCATTTATGTAGTATTTTGCATGAACTGGTTGAAAATACGATTGCAGAACATAAGCTCGTAACAGGCAAAATTAAATCACGGAACGATTTAAACAAATAGGATCAATGAATGACCACAGAAAAAAATCCTGCTAAAAATGTATCTCTTGAACTGGCGTTTGAATCTATAGATTCCTGTTTTGGTTACGTCGATCACATCACACAAAAAATTCAAAAACTAATTGCTCTTTATAACCAAGGTGAAATGGATCAGGCCAATTCCGCCTTCATCGAAGTAATTGAGCTTATGGATTTGTACATCCAGCTTATCTCCCGCGTCTACAATGTTCTGCGAATCGAAATGAAGGGAATGAGTTTTAAGGATGAAAACATTCAAAAGCTTGAAATTCATCTCCTGTCCGTTATGAAGGCCCTTCTGCAGGCTAAAGAAAAAGACGACGTTATCATGCTTTGTGACTTGCTAGAATACGAGCTGGTCGATAACCTAACACAGTGGAAGATCAAAACTTTACCAGAATTAAAGAAATTAAAAAATTTCTAACAACTGACTCGGCAGACTCTGCAAAACTGCCTCTAAAAGCTCGACCGATACGTTTTACGAAAAATACTTTTGAAAAAAAGTATGTGCAGTCTTTAAGAAATAAATATTCTGAAATTGAACAAAAATTCCGGTACAAAGAAGAACTGAGAACACTCCTGGAAGGAATTTCTGATATTGGTGAGCTACCGTTATCAATTCTAACTTTGCCCTTACTCAATTCTTTTGATTCCTGCCATGTCCTCGTACACGAAAAAGGAAAACCTGTAGGACAGAATTATCAAGCCCATTATGGGAAGGCTGAAGATACGAAACTAATCAGCGTCCAAAGCTTCAACACACTTTTTAATCTGGTCAAAAAAAGCAAAAATAAAATCTTTAATCAGTCACCTGCATTAAAAGAAGATTTAAATCTGGTTGGACACTTTCTCGCCAAAGAACTGGACCTGAAAAATCACTCAGTGATATATATTGTATCCCGCCACTCATTTCTTCCCCCTTCATCGCAGGAACAATCACACTTTCAGGAGCTGGCCCATTATCTTGCGCCATTGCTGCTTAAGATTCTGGATAAAGAAAAAAATGAGCTCAAAAAACAAGTGCTGAAAAAGGCACTAGAAAATTTCCCTGAACGTATATCTGTTAAACAGGGGACGCAACCCATTTTCACCAATCGCGACCTTGCTCCCACTTCGGCTGATCACAATCTGATGATTTTTCCACTGGAAGATGATTTTTCAATGGAAATCTCTAACTTCAGTAAAGATCAGATTTCAACAGAATTATATCACTCTCAACGCGTGGCCTTATTAGGGGAATTGCTCAATACGCTTCAACACGAACTTTCAAATCCGCTATTTGGACTTAATCTCACCAGCTCCATTCTGGAAAGCGAAGCCACTGATCCGGAAACAAAATCAGTCCTAAAAGAGATTTCGCAGAACGCAAACCGATCGCAGACGATTATTAAAAATTTCTCCAACCTCTATAACGACCAGGAAGAGTATAAATCTATTAATATTCTGAAGTTTATAGACGAAGTTATTACCTTAACTAAAAGTGAGACCAAAGAAATACAAAAGAGCGTTCGCTGCATTGGATTCGACGCCAATAATGATCTAAAGATACAAACAAATCCCATTGCCCTTACACAGATCATTTTTAATCTCATTATCAATTCAGCCCAGGCCATTAAGGGCCAGAAATCTAAAGAAAAACATAATATCGTGGTTTCACTTACCAAAACCGACAATGCTCTGGAAATTGCCATTAGTGATGATGGACCAGGAGTCGCAGCCGAACATACGACATCTATCTTTCAGGCATTTTTTACAACTAAAAACTCAGGAACAGGTCTAGGTCTGTCTATCTGTCAGAATCTTGCTTCTCAGTTAGGGACGAAAATAAACTTTAAAAACAATTCGCCTTTTCCTGGCGCAACTTTCTCGATAAACTTACCCTTAAATTAGGAGTTTATCTTGAAACGTATCCTTCTCATCGAAGATGAGCCGTTGATTCAGAAATCATTAAAAAAGCTGCTGGAAAAACGCGGAGCTCATGTCACCATTGAAAGTCGGGGAAGAGATGCCATTGGCCTCATTCTCAATCATCAGTTTGACCGGATTATTTGCGATTTAATGTTACAGGATATTTCCGGATTTGATGTCATTGAAGAGGCAAAGGCTCGTTATACAATGAACGATATCAGCAAATTATTTATTATAATCACCGCCTATAGTTCCCCCCACGTCATTGAGAAAGCAACCCAATATGGCTGTATGCTGCTTTCAAAACCTTTTGAAGACATGGAAACGGCGTTGGCTATTTTCTTATCTGAAGGAGGCTCACGTGGCCCAGCTTAAAGACATCAGTATTATTCTGAAACCTAAGGTGACTACGGAATTTGAAGGTATTCTTCCCAATCTGGCTTCGTGGCTCCTGCGCAGGAAAAAAAACATCCTTTTTCTGACAAAGGAAAAGGATCGTCTTCAAAAAATTTTCAAAGGTGATCTCAAAAATTTAAATTTTATCGAAGAAGATGAATTGCATACCAGTTCAGACCTAATTATTACAATGGGCGGTGATGGCACCCTCATTGGAGTCAGCCGCAATGTGAAGAAAACATCACCTCCAATCTTTGGCGTTAATATGGGTCACCTGGGTTTCATTACTGAATTTTCCAAAAGCGAGTTCTTCGATGAACTTGAATCAACTCTTAAGGGAAACTTTGAAGTAACGACACTTCCGTTATATCAGGTCGAAGTCTATAAAAAAGAGCAAAATATATTCAAGAGCTGTTTTCTAAACGATGTTGTTGTTAATAATAATCAGATATCCAGAATGCTTACACTGACTGTTTCTTCGGAAGGAGAACATATTTATAATCTATCGGGTGACGGCCTGATTATAAGTTCACCGATCGGCTCCACCGCTTATTCGCTTGCTGCCGGAGGTCCGATCATTCACCCCAAAGTGAATGCTTTAACAATGACTCCAATTTGCGCCCATAGTTTGACCCATCGGCCACTGGTAATTCCGGATAATGCAATTATTGAAATTAAAGCCGCAAAAGCAGATGAGTCTTTAAAACTTACTTTGGACGGACAACAGGCACTGGTCGTAACGTCCAACGATATTATCCGTGTATCAAAAAAGAAAACGACCCAAGTTCAGCTTATCAAAAACCCAGGTCGGACTTATTTTCGAACATTAAAAGAAAAATTCACCCACGGTGCGAGAGAATTAAAATGAAAACAAACGAAACACTTTACCTTAAATCACTAAACCTGCAGAATTTTGCTACTTTTGAAAATCAAGTTATTGGATTCGATAATAAATTTAATGCCATCGTGGGTGAAACAGGCTCCGGTAAGAGTTTAATCCTGGATGCCTTACAAATCATCTTTGGCGGTCGAGCGGACAAGAAACTTATTCGTAAAAATGCAGAATTTGCAACAATCGAAGCGGTATTTTCATCTAACGATCAGGTAATCAAAAATTTCTTCAATGAGATTGGACATCCTTTTGAAGGTGATGAAATTGTCGTTAAGAGAATCATTTATGCCAACGAGAGCTCCAAATCCTATCTGAACTATCAATCATGTTCCGCTTCTTTGCTCGGAACCTTCTCTAAGCGCTTTGTTGATCTGGTAGGACAGTTTGAAAATCAAAAGCTAATGAGTGAAGATTATCAACTAGTGTTGCTGGACTCTTATTCCGGGCTAAGCCAGGATATCAAAGACTATCAACAGCTTTATCATCAACTGAGTGTATTCAGAAAAGATTTTAACGATCTTCTGCACGAAAAAAGCCAGAGGGCACAACGTGAAGATTATGTCCGTTTTCAACTGGAAGAACTGGAAAAACTCAGCCCGAGCATTGAAGATGAGCAGGAACTGCTGAAGAAGAAAGACCTGATCCTTAATGTTGAGAAACGACAGAATGTTCTGGGAAGTCTGGCTTCAGCAATTGCCGATGATGAAATTAACCTGTTAGGACTTCTAAAAACAGCTTTGAATAAAGCTGAAAAAAGTAATGGAATTATTTCAGATGAAATCACCGCAAAACTCTATGAAGTTAAATCAATTCTGGAAGATGTTTCTTATGATTTATCCAAAGAGCTAAACACTACTTTTGAAGATGAAAACATTGAAGAAATTATTGATCGACTGGACACGTATTCCCGACTTAAGAGGAAGTTTGGCGGTTCAACTGAAGAAATGATTCGCACCTATGCAGAGTTTAGAGCTGAGATTGATTCGTTCTATCAGGTTGATGATAAAATTGCCCTGATCTCCAAAAAGATTATTGATTTGGAACAGCGTTGTCAGACTTTTGCCGAAGAACTGCACAACATCAGAACTCTAAGAGCTGTTTCTCTATCTAATGAACTTACTGACAAGGTTCGTGAACTTAAAATGAATGGTGCCTCTTTGAAAATCAATGTCGTTAAAGGCGATCAGCTCGGCCCTAAAGGCTTCTCTCGCATCGACTTCATCGCTGAAACTAATCCGGGTGAAGGATTCTTTAAAGTTAAAGAAATAGCCTCAGGTGGAGAGCTTAGCCGCATCCTTCTGGCGGTTCGTCAGATTTTGTCTTCTAATGATACTATTTCAGTTTTTCTTTTTGATGAAATAGATACTGGAATTGGCGGAGAAACGGCTCTTTCAATCGGAAAATCATTACAGCTTGTCTCTGAACATTCACAGGTTCTGGCAATTACCCATCTGGCCCAGATCGCTAACTACGCCAGCCAGATTATCAATGTTTCAAAAACAACCCGTATTGTGGATGAGCAGCCCCGAACAATCTCACTTGTTGAACAAGTTCAGGGTGAAAGCCGACATATTGTCCTTAAGGCCATGAATCCCATTGCTTAAACTGTCTAAACTTTATACATGCAGGGGAATTTTTATATTCCTCTGCTGCTTTCTACCAAACTTCAAATTCCTCATGTTTTAATTTCGCTGTTATATACAACAACGGAGAAAATTCATGAAAGCCTTCATTCTAATGGCCGGTCTTATTTCTGCCTTTTCAGCCCATGCCCTGGAAAACGGGATGTATAAAAATATCGACTATAAAAGTGAGCAGGCAGCCATGTTCAAATCAGTCAGTTTGTCTGCTGATAAATGTTCTGACGGAGGAGTCATTGCCAAATTTTATGGTGCCGATGCCATAAATTTTTGCGCAGGAAATCTCGAAAGACGCGACTTTAAATATAAAAAATGCATTGGAAAAGAATTGCCTTATCCATTTGGCGGCTGTGTTGGTGTAAAGAAAACAGTGACAATGACTACGATTGCAGAAGTTACACTTGATGAAAAAACAGGAATCATTTCCCGCATAGAACGAAATTCAACCGATGACGAAGTAACTTTTGAACAGGAATTTCTGTTAATTCCGGAGAATGGAAATTTAAAGGTTATAAAAACTTTCCAGAGTCATACTGACGGCAGATCAGGCCAGGAAGAATATTCATTCATCAAAGAATAAAAGAATTAACCAGGAGACGAAATATGAAAAAAACAATTTTGCTTGCTTTAACTCTTTTGAGCTTTAATGCTCTTGCAGACCAATGTCAGTATGTGACAGCAGAAAGTGCTCAAACTGCCGTCAAACTCATTTCTCTTTCAAAGAAAAACGCCGGTGGCGTGTTAGACCTTTGTCAAAACTGCGGTGACAGATCACCAAAAGAAATTCGTGTTAATCAGATTGATATCGGCAATACAGAGGTGACCGAGGTTCCGGCCGAAGTGAGTATTAACGGTCGCGGGATCGATCTGGCCTATACATATGTTAATGTCGGAAACGGTATATGGATTAATCTGGGTAAACTCTCAAATTGTGCAAACACGGGAACATCTCAGTATATTACTGAAAAGAAAACAGAGAGTGGAGTAAGATATATCGTTGGACCAATTCTTTAAACAAAAATCTCTTTAAAACTTACGTTTCCGTTTTCAATGGAGACGTAAGTTTTTGTCTGTTGAGCATAGCCATTATTCACATAGAGAAAGCCATCAGGCGACTCGAAGAAATCCTTTACATGACTATGGCCACAAACTAACAAATCGAAGCGATTGGTTTTATGAAATTCGCTGGCGGAAGCTCTGAAATTATCTCTTACCGGTGTCAGGTCAGCTTCAAAAGAATAGCGTTTATTATTGCGTTTCCGGCTTTGCTCTGAAGAATACTCTCCAACAGACTTTATAAGAAAATGAGGCATTAAATTATTTGCATAAAATGTCAGTGGAGCAGAAGTAACAATCCGCTTAAACATTTTATAGGACGGATTACCCAGTTCAATATCATCACCGTGACAAAAAATCATTTTTTTGCCGGAATCGTGAATTTCAATTAATGGCTCCATGTGAAAGAGGGAAGAATCCAGGTCTGTATGCACCTGGAAAAATTTATTATAAAGGTTACGCAGATGAAAGTCGTGGTTTCCTTCAACATAATAAATATGCTTCCCTTCTTTCAATAATTTTTTTAGTTCATCAAAATAGAAACGAAATCGTACGAAATACTGAGAATGCGGTCCAATCATCAGATCGAAAATATCTCCCAGAAGAAAAATTGCATCACAACTTCTTACGTCAGGATTACGCAGGAAAGAGAGCAGAAGGTTTTCCGCACTATCGCCGGCTACTTTAACATGAACATCTGAAATGGCTGCATACTTCATAATGCCATTATTTCATTTATTTCAGAGTTCGTAAATTTTATCTTAATTAGCCTTTTTCAGATGATTTTGCATTAATAGCTGATGAGTCACAAACTCAGTGAGAAATTCACGGTCTTCCGGCGCCATGTCCACAAAACGGAAAGCAATCTTGAACCCGCCATATGGCAAGTTATCTACTTTGTACCGATCAAGTGTAAATGAATTTACACATTCTGCCTTCACTTTTATTTTCCGTGCCCCCAGCTCAACGATAATAAACGGGAACTCTTTGCCTTTTGGAATAACAATCTTATCCGACTTGGACAGAATAATGGCCAGACCACCAATGCTCAAATCGTAAATAGATTTTTTTATCATTGAACGATTGTGTTCGAAATTAATGTAACACGTTTTCATGGGATTCAAACGTTCATGCTTGCGACGTTCGAAAAAAGTAAATTCTTTAGGAGGATAAATTTTGACTTTCTTATCTGCTGTTACCGCTTTCAATTCTGCGGTAAATGTGACGGAAAGCTCCGGTACGTATACATTTAAAACACGATTACCAGAGATAACTCTGGCCAGGGAATCTTCACTGGAATTTCTAAGTTCAAGCTCAATTTCATTATAGTCTTTTCTGTACGCTTTAATCTTGAGCTCGCACTTTTCAATGTTACCAGCAATTGATTGCCAGGCGAAAAAAGAGAAGTTGCCTTGTACAGCTTCGACCATCATTCTTTCAATGTCTTTACTTCTTGTTACTTCTTTCATTCGCCAAGTTCCTATATTTTTTATCCAAGCCCCTCTTGCTTTCGACAAGAGGAGTTGGGGATAAAACAGGGATCAGTTCTTCGAAAGAGGAGACCAATTTTTATTGGTCTCCTATATTTCTATTACTTATTATCCAACTAATCTTAGAGCCGAGTTAGGGATTCCATTCGCTTGAGCTAGTGTAGAAACCGCTGCGTTCTTAACAACCTGGTTAGAAGCAAGGGCCGCAGAAGCTTCAGCAACATCCACATCCTGAATAACTGAGCGAGCGCTATCCTGGTTGATGGTCTGAGTTTCAAGGTTCTTGATAGTCGACTGTAGTCTTGACTGGATCGAACCTAAGTTAGCTCGTTGTCCTGATACTTTCTCAATCGCAGCATCAATTGTTGAGATTGAACTTAAAGCATCATCTTTATTTCCAATTGTCGTTCCCGCTACACCGATTGAAGATGCAGATGAATCTGTCTCTCCAGAGTCGAATGTAATCTTATTTTGTTCACCGGCAAATGCACCTACCTGGAAGTCCATTGTACCTTTACCTTTACCATTTAGAAGCTGAGATCCGTTAAATACTGTTGACTCAGAAATACGGTCAATCTCTTTTGTTAACTGTTGATATTCTTTATCAAGGAATGATCTTTCTGATTCACCAACAGTATCTGAAGCAGCCTGAATTGTTAACTCTCTCAGACGTACCAGGATGTTTGAAGTTTCGTTCAATCCACCTTCTGCTGTTTGAACCAGAGACACACCGTCGTTCGCGTTTCTTGAAGCTTGTCTTAGACCTTTAGTCTGCGCTTCTAAGTTTGTAGCGATCGCTAATCCGGCAGCATCGTCAGACGCTTTCGTGATTCTTTTACCTGAAGAGAGTTTTTCAAGCTGAGCGTTCCCGGCGTTTGAAACCTCTTTCAAGTTCTTTTGAACTGATTGTGAAGCGATGTTTGTTGCAATTCTTAAACCCATTGTAGTATCTCCTGTTTTTTTAGAAGCTCCCCAGCTTCTTTTTGTTAAGTGACTGCTTTTGTCAGTCAAACAACCTATCGAAACGTTCGGGAGAATACTTAAGCAAATTGTTTTGCTCGGTCTAAAAAAAGATGAGGATTCTTCTGGTTTTGAAGACTTAGGATGCAAAAAAAGTTGACTAAAACCCTTAAAAAACCCTCTCAGCCTATATTGCGGGGAAGCTGAGAGGGCTCGGGTTTAAGTAAAAGATGCATTCGCCATTGCGTTTAACAAATACATCTTTGGAGACTACTTAAAATAATTCATTCTTTAACTAAATCTCGCTCAATTTGGAGCGAATTAGCTTTAAAAGAGAGTGCTCACATTTTCTCATAGTGAGTTGCTACAAGCATGAGCACTCTTCTTTAAAAACTATCCTATCAATCTTAGAGACGCCATTGGGATCTGATTAGCCTGCGAGAGAGTCGCAACCGCTGCATTCTTAACCACAGTATTAGAAGCAAGGGAAGCAGAAGCTTCGGCCACATCCACGTCCTGGATAACTGAGCGAGCAGCATCCTGATTGATAGTCTGAGTTTCAAGGTTCTTTACAGTCGACTGAAGTCTTGACTGAATTGAACCTAAATTTGCTCTTTGTCCTGATACTTTTTCAATCGCTTTATCAATTGTCGCGATTGAATCTAGCGCACTTCCTTTTTCAGAAATAGATGTTCCACTTATTCCTATTGAAGAGGCACTTGAATCTGATTCAGCTGAATCAAATACAATACGGTTTTGTTCACCGGCAAATGCACCAACCTGGAAATCCATTTCTCCTCTACCGGCACCATTTAACAGCTGAGTTCCGTTAAAGACTGTAGATTCTGAAATACGATCAACTTCTTTTGTAAGTTCCTGGTACTCTTTATCAAGGAATCCTCGCTCCATTTCACCAACAGTGTCTGAAGCAGCCTGAATTGTTAATTCACGCAGGCGAACAAGGATATTAGATGTTTCATTTAATCCCCCTTCAGCTGTCTGAACCAGCGAGATACCGTCATTAGCGTTTCTAGTGGCCTGTCTTAAACCTTTTGTTTGCGCCTCAAGGTTTGTCGAGATCGCTAACCCGGCAGCATCGTCAGAAGCGTGGGTAATACGTTTTCCGGAAGACAATTTTTCCAGTGTCGAATTTCCGGCATTCGAAACTTCCTTTAAGTTCTTTTGAACATTCTGGGATGCAATGTTCGTGGCAATTCTTAAACCCATGATATACTCCTTAAGTAAAAAAAGGCCCCCGCCTCTTTTTTTGTTAATATCTGAGCAAATCACTCAGACGAAAAACCTATCGAAACACTCGGGTAAAAACTTAAGCTTTTTAGTCGGTTAATGTTTTACCTGCCCGCAATTTCAGCTATCTATGCACGAAAATAATTTACCAAATTAGTCGGATAATGGATTTTGTCTTGAGATTGGAGCTATCAGTGCCTCCAAAAAAGCGCAGGTATCCAGATTTTCTTTTTCCAGATATCTCATTTTAACCGTCTTTCGCCTTTTGGATTGCAATAACTTGGAAGCAACTAAGGAATGATTGCTAAATAAAATTAGCTAACATCACTAGCTGCATTTAAACTATTTCTTAATACCTTTCAAGATATTTGCCTCACCTTTAAGTAAGGATCGCAATGAAAAATTTAATCATGCTTTTAGCCTTCATTTGTTCAAACTCATTGTATGCGGCCAATGATGTGCAGGTCGAATCAGAAATATCACTGCTAAAATCCATCCAAAAAGAAATCGAAGTTGTAGTCAGAAGAGCAAAGACAATCCGAACTTCAATTAGCAGAAGCCCTAACCTCGAAGGAAATGTTAATTGTGAAGGCAGTGAGGTACATCCCCGATTGCAAGGACGTTGCTCGGAACTAAAAGTCCTAAGAAAAGCCTATATTGAATTAAGAGAACGCGAAAGAAAAGTGAAAGGCATTATACAGGGCTATTCAAAAGAGATTGATGCTCCATCTTTGCAAGTTAACACAGAGGCGATTGAAAACATCAACGTGTCAAAGGATTCAAGTTTCGATCCTTTCTTCGCTGACAAAAAAACACCTAATTGTACCAAAGCCGTTCTGGCTGGATGGAAGTGTCTTTACACAACAATCACAACAGACGAAGGAAACTCCTACAAAATTCTGCTTAAATGGAACCGTCCTAACCAACAATCGCGTGGATCATTTTTTACTGCGAACGGTGGAGCAGGAATGGGAGAAAGCCGTGAAGATCCTCCCTCAAAAGCATTTGAAGATCAGTTAAGTGAACTTGACCAGGTAAGAACTGTTGCACTGGAAATGCTTGATGAAAATATAGCAAACGCTTTTGGTGGCGGTTATTTTATTCATAAAGGCGGCTACAAATCGGCTGCCCTTGTTTTTATGGCAGCACTGGAGCTCGCAGTTAGTGAAAATCTCTTTCAGGGTAAATTTCTAAATTACCTCGGAGGCAGTAATGGATCAACTGTCGCTGCTTATGCCATGTCAAAATACAATGCTGATATTTATTTTGACCGTGTTGTTTTCCAGATGGGGCCTTTCCTTCCGGATTTAGCTACTGCTTGTGATAAAAATTCAGCATCAAGTTTCTATTTAAATTCTGGTGGTCAATTTCAATTAACACAGGATTTAATTAATTTGTGGGTCTATGGTGATACAACCAAAAGCCCGTGCACCAGTGGCGGTGAAGACCGGGTTTCTATACTTAAAGGCGGAAAAAATAATTTTCCCAATACTCATATCCACGTCATCATGGGAGCGAGAGAGGTTGTTGATGGTTTCGGACCATGGATCCTGGCCTCTAACCTGGAATGGTACAACGGAATTTCAGCAAAATCTAAATCTCGTTTAATTCGTCCGGAAATGAGTCACAACAATTCGTACGAAGATTTCCGTCGTTTCCTCAAGCTCGGCCCTGATGATAAAGTCGATCCGACACTGGATAAATGTAACAAAGGAACCTTCAGCGCGAATGGCCGCCCTTACGAATATTCATGTGGCTGCGGAACTCTGAATGGTGGAATCTTACAACCGGATGGATGTTTCCATAAAGCATCCGAAGCTCTCTTCGAAACAACTCCTGAACAATGTACACGCGGAAACTTTCTGGACGGAAATAAAAACACAATCGAATTCAGTTGTGGATGTGGAGCTGTTGAAGGTGGTGTTCAACAAAAAGATGGTTGTTTCCATAAATTAGTTAACAATGCTGTCGTTGGAATTCCTGAAGATAAATGTAAAAAAGGTTCTTTTAAAAATCAAAGCGGCACGAACGTAGAGTATTTTTGCGGCTGTGGCGATGTGCCTGGAGGAGTTCTACAAAAAGACGGATGTTTTCATAAAATCCCTAAACTCTAAAAGGTTCCAGCACACTTTTCTTGTTGCTGAGCAGTCATGAGAACCAGCTGAATTTCCTTTATTTTGGTGAACCTTGTGCATTTAGATAATTTTTTCGTAGCTTGCTCTTCTCTGGCATTAATTAAAATTATTTTTACGATTCAAATTCAAACCGAATCGCAGGGAATATAGGCAAAGAACCGATTTCTGCTGTTTATGATAATCAGGACAGACTTATTCGCTATAACAACGACGTATACACTTATAATGCAAATGGTGATCTTCTGTCTAAATCCGAAAAGAGCGTCAACTCCTATAAGGTTACCGACTATGTCTATGATGTTTTTGGTCAACTTCGCAAAGCCGGAAATGTATCTTACGGGACTAGTATCTACAATCGACGAATATCAAAACTAGTTGATGGTAATATAAAAAAATATTTTACCTATACGCCTGAGGGCCTACTTATTGGTGAGCTAGATCCCAACATGAATCTCGTCAAAACCTTCATCTATGCCTCAAGAGGACATGTTCCCGATTATTTCATTGATCAAAATGAGAATTCATTTAAAATTATTAAAGATCAGCTAGGTTCAATACGTTTAGTTGTTAACACCAGCAACGGAGAAGTTATTCAAAAAATGGTTCATGATGAATTCGGTAGAGTCATCGTCGACACTAAACCACACGCAATTCCATTCGGCTTTGCTGGAGGTTTATATGATCATGAAACTGGTTTAGTCAGATTCGGAGCTAGAGACTATGATCCAAACACAGGAAGATGGACGGCGAAAGATTCAATTAGATTTGATGGTGGCGATTCGAATTTATATGGTTACGTAGTTCAAGACCCTATAAATTTCATCGATTCAAAAGGAAAATCGCCGGAATACCTTGACGATCTAACATGTTGGTTGACCGGAAGATGTAGTCCGGCTGTACCTGATTCGCCAGATTGGACTGATACGATTGGAGATATCATTGATGAAGGTCTCGAGGAACTAGGTAGGTTCTTTAATAGAAGTCCAAACTATTGCAAATAATAAGTTAAAGTAGGTGTATATGTTAGGTTTTTTGAAAATTATTTGTTCTTTAAACGAGACATCCGCTTTCTTACAAAAAGATGAATACAAATACGATCTTTTTTTCTTTCTAATATTTCTAATGCAAACATTTTTATTGACCTCATTGCCCACTGGTTACCATTCCCAAAACACTGATGGATGGATTGCTTTTTCAATATCTCTAATCTTTTGTTTTAGTTTTTATCCGCTGTTTTATTATAAATACTATAGAAATAAAAAAAATTTTATTAGAGAAATAATAATAATGTCCACGGTAGTTCGTTTTCACGCTTTTATTTTTTCAGCCATAATCGCTATTTTGGCTTTATTCGTAATCGCACTTTTAAAGCTCAAAAGGCCAACATATATTTCCTTAGCAATGTATGTCTTTTACTATTTAATTTTTACTGGTCTTATGTTCAGATGTAAAAAAAGGATGATGTCATAAAAAGAAAAGCTTAATAAATTACTTTCATAGTAGTTTACCAAAAAAAAGGCTCCCTTTCGGGAGCCTCTCTTTTTAAGATTTATACACTTCTTAATTAGCCAATAAGTTTTAGTGCAGTTTGTGACGAATTGTTCGCCTGAGCAAGTACCGAAGAAGAAGCAGCTGAAAGGATATTCGCCTTAGCTAGTTCTGCAGACTCAGAAGCAATATCAGTATCTCTAATTCGCGAGTTCGCAGCTGATAAGTTTTCATTTCTTGTTTCAAGATTTGAAATTGTCGACTGCAATCTGTTCTGTAGAGCACCTAATGAAGCTCTGTTTCCGTTAACTCCGTTAATAGCAGCATCAATCTTTTCAAGGTTCTGTTGTGCATCCCCTTTTGTTACTACACTTAGTCCTGCAATTCCAAGATCCGCAGCTCGCGCTGTTGAATCTTGCGGACGGTATGATAGACGGTCGTTTTTCTCGTCGTTCATAATCCCGATCTGGAAATCTAGTTGTTCGCCTTCTCCGCTTAACAGGTATTTTCCGTTAAACTGAGTTGATGTTGCAATTCTTTCTACCTCTTGTGTAAGGTTTTGGAATTCAAGATCAGCAAACTTTCTTTCCTGGTCACCAATCGTATCAGAAGCGGCCTGTACTGAAAGTTCTCTCAAACGAATTAGAACGTTTGATACTTCATTCAATCCACCTTCTGCCGTCTGGATCATCGAGATACCATCTCCAGCGTTTCTAGTAGCCTGAGTTGTACCGCGGATGTTAGCTTTTAACTTTTCAGAAATCGCTAAACCTGCAGCATCATCTCCTGCTTTGTTAATTCTTGAACCCGATGACATTTTTGCAAGTGAGTCCGCTTTTTGCGTCTCTACTTTTGACATCGCGTTTTGTGCTCTCATTGACTGAACATTTGTGTTAATTCTTAAACCCATACTAATCTCCTAGAATCATGCCTTCCTCCTTAAAATTTAAGATTCAAACAACCATGTATGAATCTTTGTT
>CAMLMH010000011.1 GCA_946481315.1 uncultured Bacteriovorax sp. | reverse complement strand
AGTTTGAAGTAATATTCTTTTTTTTGAATCAGCCCCACTCAAGTGGGGCAGTTTTTTATTTGATCACATCATAGCGATACGCATTTTTCGCCAGATCTTCTTCACTGATCCAAGCCTTCCCAGGTTCCGTTTCTGCAAAACGTGTATTGGCCGCCGCCCAGTCTCCCCAGGAATTTTGAATCAGATACTGCATCTGTCCAGCCTTACATCGATAGCCAACCATCGCCACTGCGTGGAACCCATGGGTCGTCGTAGGGCATTGTTTGGTTTTATTATAAAACTGATCTGGATTAAGAGGGTCCCAGAAACCGGTACAGATTGACAGTCCAACTGCATTTCCTGATTTAAACGCATCTGCAGCGACATTTTTAAGCCTGGTTTTGGTTTCCTGTAGAAAAGCAGCATCGGTAGCTGCTGTCTGTTCTCCATAAGGATAAGTTATATCTTTACCTTCACACTGCAGATCTTCTGGGAGCTTAATTTTTTTATCATCCGGACAATCTGGTCCAACCATTCTCATCATGGCCTGTTCGTAATTCATCTCCGGCAGATCCATCAGGAAACTGTAAAGTGAATCAATATTGCGCATGTTTGCTTTATCCAGTGTGGTTACCAACTGCCGGATATTTTCTGCGTGATTACTGTACTTTGCGAGACACGTATCACTGTTAAAATCTTTCATGAAACCATCGTCACTGGTAAAGTATTCCAGCTTTTGCGCTTTCTTACATTCTTCGATGTTTTTGCGAACATATCGATCTTCATCAATAGCGAGATGAACTTTGTCCTGATCTGATAGTCCACCGATGGCCTTAAGCATTTTTTCATTAAAAGACGGATGGATCTTGCTTAATGTTTTCAGAAATGTTTCTTCTGCATTGGCTTCTGGAGTTTCAGTGATGGTTTTGAGATACACATCTTTCAGTGCTTTTTTGGCCTGTGGCTGAATATCAATTTCTAACTTATACCCTTGAGAGGTCTTCATTTTATAGGTTGAACCAAATTTGCGACCTGTCTCCATAATACGTTTAAAATCTTTATTTTTGAAATTTTTTGGATTGTTAGAATATTGATATATACGGGCCAGGATATTTTTTAACACTTCTTCCGACTGAGCTGTGTCTGGTTTTAGACAAGTGGCTTCGCTATATTTTTCTCTTCCTTTATTTAAAACATTTTTCAAGGCCAGTTTATATTCCTGAAAACGATTGGGTTCTTCTTTTTGCTTGGGGGCCAGAAATGAAAGAATCCCCGGCAACTGGTTTTCAGGTTTGTTCTGTTTGCGCTCGAAACTATGAAAAATACCATCGTAGTAACGGGAGAGCTTATTAATCAGGTCTTTTTGAATCCATGAACTGTCAGCGGCCACTGTTGTTCCATCAGAGTGAAAAAAACTTTCCAGCGCTACGTCAGAGCGCTTGCAAACACCACCCCGCTCTTTTGCCGCCATGATTGTTTCACAGGTAAAACCGCCATCGATCAAAAAGGCATCACTGTCTGTGGGATTTTTTTTCGGTTGGAATCCGGAGTCCTGACCATTTTGTCGAACGGCAGGAGCAGAATGCTTTTCAGCGTACATAAAGGCCAGATTAAGATAAGAAACTTCCGGATTATTTTTTAACTTAGATTGCAACAAAACAGAAGCAGTATTGGCATAACAAGTGCCCAGGCCATCCTGATCCTGAGTGCGGAAGTTGTGCAGTGGTTTTCCGGGAGCATCCAGACGGACAACCTCACCATCGCCCACACCATGACAACTTTGAGCAAGACTCCAGGCTGGATGCATCAGTGTTATAAAAGTCAGCAATAGAAGATTATTTTTTTGTGTTGGCTTCTGCATAAATCACCAAAGTGGAATTAGAAACAATTGATCCGTCTTTAAACTTGCAAAAACTATTTTGATTGCCGCTTAAATCATCCATGAAAACAACACTTGCCCCGGGTAGTTTATGGCATAAGACTGCACCGGGGTTTTTTCCTCCGGCGAGATCATTTTTCTTTAGCAAACTGACATTAATCATTTGTAACTGCTGAAGTGCCTCGCACGGGTCTGTTTCACAATGCAAAGAGATCAGCCAGCGTTTTGAATCATTCTGGGACATGGGGATAAACGTTTTTCCCAGTTTCCAGACAACTTCTCCGGCAGTCAGATGAAAAGAAAAAAATAAGAGTGTGCTTATAATAAGAGTTTTCATGGAAGTCTTATCGACAACTAAACCAACTAACTTGACCTCTTAATACCCGCTAAAAAAGCTCGGCATTGATTGTAAAATTCACTGCCTGCACGCTTTGCCCGGATGGATGACGGGTAGATGAAAAGATTAAATCCAGATCGGTGGGTACGTAATAAAAAATATTCGTTTTAAGGCGAACGCCTCCGAAGAAAGAATTAACTGCTTTTTCCCGGATTAACGAATTATCTAAAAAGATACGGTCGGCATACATTGTTTCCCGCCCTAACAGAAAATGTGCTTCCTTGAAGAAGATAGGAATAAAGTTTTTTCCGCGGTAGATATTCCAGAAATTGTATTCCGCGAATAAGCGAAATGTAAAAATCTCATTACCATAGGCATTGCTGTAAGGGATTCCATAGAATTCAAACCAGCGCTGATTGACGACTGAATCTATTCCTCCCCCGTAAATCACACCTCGCCGGAAATCATTTTTAAAAAGTTTTCCGTATGCACTCTGAACTCCCATCTCAAGGCGTTCTGAAAAACGTCCCAACAGAAAAAAACGTGATTGCAGATTTAAATAATGGTTCCCCTGATCCGGCTCATCTCTTTGCAGTTTAATCTGCGTGATCATACTTTGAGCCAGATCCTCAAAAGACATCGATTCATAAGTCAATGTCTGCTTTAAACCAACACTGTTAATTGTACGTTCGGAAAGAAAGTCCTCATCATGCGACTGTGTAAGGTACACTCCAGGAACGTAACTCCAGCGTTTGAGCAAAAAAGTATAGGCCGTACCAGCACCCCACTCCCGTGAACTCATCAGTACGTTATTTAATTCTGATCGGGAGTAATCCTGTTCAAAAAATGCATTGACTGACCAAAGATCAGTTACCGGCGTCACCCGGTAAAAGTAACTGAGTGTTCCGCCAATACGACTAATGCTGGGAAATAGAAGTGCCGTTGCATCAATGGTGTGAACTGCCATAGGGTCCACTAGAGTAGTCATAGCTCCGATACTGGAGATATTTTCACCTGATCCCGTAGCAAGAAACCAATAATTTGGTGAGAGATGATAAAGCTGAGGATACTTTTCTGTATGCATGTCCTCGGAGCTTACGGCCGGCTCCTGGAGTTTGAAAGGCTGCAGTGTTTTAGCTTCAGCGGTTGTGGCATTTTGTTTCAGAAAGGACAGACTCTGATCCAGTGTCTGTAGTTTTGTTTTTAGCCTGTTTTCCAGAAAAAGGACCCGTCCGTCATTGAGCTGAGCCGCTGTGACATTTTTTAAAAGTTTTGCGTCGATTTGTGACTGTAAAATATTGTTGTGGTCCTGAAATTCGATCAGTGTTTTTTTCTCACCTTCACTGATCACCATAAATCTTTCGTGAACAACAGGGAGTTCAAAATAATTCTCCGAAGAGTATGCTTCAGTAATTTCTGTTGCCGTCGGGTCTGCAATCAGCAACCGGGCCTTATCACCATCGTGAATCTTAAGCAAAAGTTTTTCTCCAGCTTTGGAAAATGCAACTATATTTACATTCGCCGGAAACTTGCGGATGAGTTCGGCTTCAACAAGCCGGTCGAGTTCGTTCAATTTTTGTTTTTCAATAATCCATTGATTATCAATGTAACTAGCAGTCAGATAACGGTAATTTCCCAGCGCGATGACATAGCTGGGATCGTTAATAAAAGGAAGATGTTTTTCAATCAACAGAGTATCAGAATTGATCAGTTTCCATTTTTTATTTTCAATCCGATAGTGTGGATCTTCGTTGAAAGATACAAGCAGATATTTTAACGGCTCACCTTCCTGTGAAATTCCGCTGACAATTCCAGATAAATCGGATATCGGATAACGATAATGCATTTTAATCAGACTCATCCCGCCCGGTTCAGAGAGATCATAACTCATCAGTGCTTCGGTATAACGGTCATTCTCTATTTTAAATAGTCTTTCCTGATCCAGCAGAAAACCCTTCTGAAAATTGTCCGAACCAAACGCATTGTTGATTTTATCTCCCCAGGTCTCCCGGTTAGATTGTCCTGCACTTTGAATAATTTTTTCGCGAAAATCTGCAAAATGATCCTGCGCTGTTTTTCCTGTACAGTTAACAAAAGCGCGGTTTAACAAAAAAGGAATGGCAGAAGAGTTCTCTTCAACCAGACATCGCACTGAACCTGCTTTCAGGCTTTCAATGTATTCAATAAAATGTGATCCTGCCCAATAGGCCAGGCTCCCATGTGGATACACTCCTGGATCATCCAGGCAATCAATGCTGTCGCAGAAATCTTCGCGCAAAAACTGAATCAGCAATTCTTTTCTGAAGAGTTGATTGTCCAGTCTTCCGCCTTCGAGCAGATGCGATTCTCCCCAGACCGCAATACCTTCGGTAAACCAGCGAGGAACGACATTGGCCGGCAATTTGGCGATGGACCCAAAAATTGTCCTTCCATCGTCTAAATAACCACGGGTCTGATCCAGATGGGTAATGTGTATATATTCATGGAAGACCAGGCCTCTTAGCCAGTCTTCCATGACAATCAGATGATCAGCATTGCTGGACGGAAAGTTATAGAGATTAATGATATTTGATGTGAATACCCGCGCATTTCCGTTTGACAGACGCATGTAAGGATCGACGTTGAAATGAACCAGGCCGCGCGGCACATAGTGAAAATAGTTGACCACTTTAATCAACTCGCTCTTAATGATTTGTTCGACTTTTTCCGCAATGACAGCATCGCGTTCATCGAAATGGATTTCAGCTTGAAGAGTTCCGTAATCTGAGTTCAGACTGGCATGAATTGTTTTAAGCGTTACGCTCTTTGGGAGTTGTTTAGAATGACCCTTATCAACGAAAAAAATAAAGACCAAAAGGCAAACTAGGCAAGCACGGATCAGGGCCATTTTTTTCTTCCTTATGTGCAGTAAAATATGCATAATCATATACATCTTTAGAGTCATTTGAAATAAACATTTTGTATTTTTCAACAAAAGGAGCACCCCTAATGAAATTGAAATCTCTTTTTATCATCACGATACTCGCAACTTCTCTTTCTATCACTTCATGCGCAGGAAGCAAGAAGAAGACAGCACCAACTGAGGGTACAAGTGTAGATACAGGCGTCGTTGATAACGGTGCAAACAAAGGTATGAACCTGGAACTCAATGGTGATTCAGATACAAATCGCGCTGGTGGATTACAAACTGTATATTTCGACTTTAACTCTTCAGCGATTGGTGGATCAACTCAGGATACACTTAATAAAAATGCAGAATTCCTAAAGCAAAACACGACTGTTAAAGTTCAGATTGAAGGACATGCTGACGAACGTGGCTCAGTTCAGTTCAACTTAGCTCTTGGTGAAAAAAGAGCCAAAGGCGTACGTGATTATCTTATCTCTCAGGGTGTGGCCGGAAACAGAATCACAACCATTTCTCTTGGAAAAGAAAAACCAGTTTCTTTTGGTCACGATGAAGAGTCATGGTCAAAAAACAGAAGAGCAAATTTTGTTGTAACGGAAAAATAATTTAATGCTTAGAAACGGGCTGCTGATAGTTTCCCTTTTAGTTTTAACGGCGTGTGGTTTAGCTACCACACGCCCTAAAATGGAAATGTCGATGGCCCAGGTCGCGTTTATGGCAGCTAAAGAGGCCCAGGCCGATGTAAAAGCTCCAGGTCTCTTCCGAAAAGCCGAATATTATTATCTCAAGGCCAAATCATCCTACAAAAGAAAATATTTCAATAAGGCCCAGCAGTACGCACTCCTTTCCAAAAAGTACAGCGAGCGGGCGGAATATGTTGCCATCCGGAAAAAGACATTAGAAAATTTGTAGTATAATCAAATCATTCGAGGTTTATCAGATGAAAGGTCAAACTACCCTTCTCTTAATCGCACTGACATTCACGTTATCTGCCTGTAAGACCCAGGAAGATATTCGTCGTGAGCGCACAGTTGAAAATCTTAATGAACAAATTCAGCAGACTCAAAAATCAACCGCTGGTGTCTCACAACGATTCAACACCATCGAAGAACAACTCGCTCGACTTAATGGTCAGATGGAAGAGCTTAATCATCAGCGTGCACAGACCGTAAAAGACAATCAGGCCTTAAACCAGCGCCTGACTACACTGGAAGAAACAAACGCTAAGCAAGTTGAGTACATCAAAGCGCTTACTGAAAAAGTAAACAATCAGAGCGGCTACATTGAAGAAGTTATTGCAACACTCGAAAAATTAACTAAAGAAGAAGAAAAACCTTCAAAAAAAAAAACCGTAAATAACGACGACGATTCTTCCGCATCTGAAACCAGTGAGGCTGTTACATTCAGTAATGGTATGACTAAATACCGCGCCAAAGATTACGAAAACGCCATTGATATTTTCAAGCAACTAGAAGGCGATAAAAAAGTTAAAAAGAAAGACCGTGAAGGGGCAACTCACTTTCTGGGTATGATTGCCTACAAGCAAAAAAAATACGAAGAGGCAAAAGTCTATTTTTCTAAACTCTTCAGCGATAATCCGAAATCTTCATTTGCTCCGGCCACACTTCTTAATCTGGCCAAAACTTTTGACAAACTAAAATCGAAAGATGAGGCCGGGATGACTTTAGATGAACTGATCAGTCGCTATCCTAAAAGCAAAGAAGCAGCTGAAGCTGCTAAATTAAAGGCCAGTCTTTAAATGAAAAAACAACTCTTAGCGATTCTTAAAATTTCACTGGTAGTCACATTTGCATCTTGTTCCTACTACATCGCTAAGGTGGATAAAAATTCTGTAGCTAAAGCTCCGGTTGAAAAAAAATTCTCAGTTCTTTTTTCTCATAACATAAGCGGGGAAACTCATCCCTGCGGCTGCCGTAATTTTCCCTTAGGTGGTTTACCTCAGGTAGCAGGCCTTTTTGCGGATATTGGTAAAGAAAGTGAAATTCTCTACGTCGATACCGGAGATACCTTTTTTCCGTCCTCGGTCATTCCTGCAACAATGAGAGATTCACTCTCTTTTGCCGCCGAGAATCTGGCCCTCGGACTCGAACAGATTGGTCTTAAATATTTTGTTCCGGGTGATCAGGATTTTGCTATGGGCATGGGCTTTTTAAAGAATATGGCCGAAAAAAGAAAATTTGATTTTCTTATTTCGAATCTAAAAGATGAATCAGTGATCAAACACAAACGCTATGCTATTGTTGATCGTCCTCCTACCCGCATTTTTCTTCTGGGTCTCGTTGATCCGGAAGCGATGCTGGGGGAAGCTGCAGACTTTTTTGAAAGTCCGCAAACGGCCCTTCCCCGGGCGATTGAAGAAATAACTGGACTGGGTTATCAGAAAAATAATCCATATCATCGTTTGGTAGTCCTCTCCCACTCAGGAATCGAACCGGATGCCCAGCTCGCCCGGAATTATCCGGTCATAGACTGGATCATCGGAGCTCACTCACAAAGTTTCCTGCGCTACTCTCAGGATGAAGGTCCGGTGAAAATCGTTCAGGTTCTGTCAAAAAACCATTATGTGGGTCAGATTCATATTGATCTGAATTCTAAAAAGCAGACCGATACTTATTCCATAGCAGAAATTCGTGACGAACTGGAAAAGAAAATAGATCCCAATCCAATGCGCTCTTTTATTGATGATCATAAAACCAAAATGAATGATCTGCAGATTAAAGAACAGGCTAAAATGGGTATAAGCGGACAGGATATAAGCAAGCTCGCGCATGCCAATGTAAAAAAATTCCAGACAGCTGCGCAGTGTATGACTTGCCATAAGCCACAGACAGAGTTCTGGCAGGGCACTGCTCATTCTATTGCTTACACAACTCTTATCAATGTAAATGAACCAAATAATTTGACCTGCGTTCAATGTCACTCCCTGGGGCTCAATGATCCACGAGGTTTTTCGACCACTCAGGAAATGGTTAAGTTTAAAAAGAAGCCCTTAATTGACTACTGGAATGAAGTGAAGAAATTGGGCACTCATCTGCCATCGGTCAGAAATGCAAAACCGGAAGAGCGCAAAAACGTTTCTGTGCAATGGTTTGCTCTGGACAAGAAAACAAACGTTACCCACAACTTTGCCAATGTCCAATGCTTGAACTGCCACTCGGCCAGTGACAATCACCCCAAAACCAAATCACCGGAAGTGAATATCAAAAATAAATGCCTTTCCTGTCACACGCCGGAACAGACACCGGAATGGTATGACAGCGGAATCAAAGTCAATGCGACATTTGACGAAAAATATAAGCAGGTCAGTTGTCCAAAACTCTGAGAAGTTCTTTGCGAAATTTTAAATTTTCCACATAGTAAACATTTCCGTGACCGGGAGCTTCTACTGTCCAGAATTCTTTATTGGGTGAAGGAAGGGCTTCATATAACTCCTTACCCAATTTATACGAGATAATGGAATCCTGCTTACTGTGAATAGAAACAACCGGCATAGTGATGTGACTTAATTTCGGATCGGCCGTAAAATCATTAGAGATCAGATAAGAAAAAAGGAAATTCGTTTTATCTCTGGCCACTAAGCGGGGTGATAAAAAAGTTGAATCAAGAACCAGCAGAGAAATATCTTTGCGATGACTGAAATCCTCCAGAGAACGAAGGGCAATGGCCCCGCCTAAACTCTGGGTATAAATGACAAACTTCTGATAGCCGCCTTTTTTAAATTCTTCGTGAGCGTAATTGAGAAAAGCAAGACCATCCTCACTCACCCCTTTTGGATTGGGTGATCCTTCTGATAGTCCATAACCGCGATAATCAAAAATGATGATATCTGTAGCATGATTGGTTAACCAGGAAAGTGCCACCCAGTGACTGGTCAGATTCTGAGCATTTCCATGATAAAAAAGAACCAGATTTTTTGCTTTGGTTTTAGAAAAAAGTTTCCAGGCAGAAAGTGTTGTACCGTCCAGTGAACTGATCGTGAAAGGTTCGAATTTAACTTTATACTGTTCAGGATGAGCATGCAGAAATTTATCGGGCTGATAAATAATACTGGTGCAGCCCGAAGCTGTGAGAGCGATTATAAGCCATTTAAAAATAGAAACCATAACTGACCTGATGAATGAGCGTATCTCTGGTTAAATCACCCTGACGAGAAACAAATGTTGAATCAAGTCTGAAGTCGCCTGCGTTGCCATTAAAAAACGAATGTCGCAGGGTTAAAGTGTTCACATAATCCTGCCGTATTTTAAAGGCAGCATCAAGGCGTAGTTCATCAACCACACCAAGTTTATAGCTGTTTCCAAATTGCTGGTAATAGGCCATTTGAACGGCGGGCCCTATGCGATAACCTTTTCTGAAATGGTGAGATGCTTCACTAAACAATCCTCCCATAACCGCCAGAACCCCTCTTTCATTGAGTTTAAAACTTGGTCCCCCTAAAGCCTTGGCATTTATTTTATGACAGCTATCACAGGCAAATGCGTATAAACGCTCACTGGAAACACGTGCCTGCCACGATAGCTGAGGATCAAAAGTCCGGTATTCGTGAATGGAGATGAGATCAACCAGAGTCAGATGATCATAATCGAATTTTTTCAATTTAAAATCGTAAAAGGCAGCCATTGACAGAAAATCAAACTGAGAAAAAGGATCAAAACCCCGGTCGTTACTCATCAGATCGTGATAGCCTTGTTTAATTTCAAACCCGCTTTGAAAACGGTGGTCGTGCATTCTGCTGAAGAAAGAAAATTTTTGCGGTTCATGGCCTTCATCGGGCCGGTTTGTCTCATCATAGATTATTTTGTCATTAACCGCAGCAGGTAATCCTGCACGCTTAACTAATACCGAACGCAGGAATTTCTGATCCTCAGGATTTAATTTTTCTTTGGTGCGATAATGGGTGAAATCCAGGTATCCTGCAATGGTATCCAGAACTCTGGCATTGTTATAACCTACAGGAATATTTTTTTCGCTCAGCAATTGTTTCAGTTCGCGCAGTTCCTGATCATTGAGACTTTCCCACTTTTTTGCCAGTTGCTTTTTCAGGCTGGGACGATATTTTATACCGCGAATTCTTGCCGGAAGGTTGCGAAAGTGCTTCACCATTTCTGCGGGAAGATAATACCAGCGATCATGTGTATTCACTTTTTCATTAGGGTGCAGCGGAACGGCCAGAACATCGGCCAGGACTGCAGAGCAGTTCTCATCGGCGAAGAAATAATCAAAATAAGTGGTCTGATAAAGTTCCCAGAGGTGATTGATCATCCGGTCGAGCTCTTCTGCATTCAGGTTAAGATCGTATTCTATAAGATCCCTGGACTCGCCATTATTATATTCATTTACTTTGGTGTAGTATTTTGTGACTTCAAAAAGTCCTTTATAACCACCAAACATTCCTTTTGCAGCGAAAATTAAACCTAAATCTTCACTCTCCGGTACAGCAGAAAAAGCGACGGCATAATCCAGCAGATCATTGGTTTTGTTTTTTTGATTAAAACGCAAAAGAGTGTGACCAAAAAGTGAAGAAGGATTGTTAGGATAAGATGATGAAAAAATCAGTGTGAGGCTTTCAGCATTTAAGCCGCGTTTCCATTCTTCAAAAACCTCGCAGCTCATGATCTCGAGATCGTCGAGCAGGCCGGATGCTTTTAAAAAACGCAGTCGCTCTCTGAAAATACACTGGGGATGATACTTAAACCATCCGGCACTGGCCGTCTTATCCTTAAATAAAGCGATGGTTGCGGCCAGTTCAGCATCGGGATTAGTTTTCCCCTGAGGAGATAAGAAAAAATTTTGACCATCAACGCGGCTTTTGCCGTTTTTGAAATGAAGTAGTTTGAGCCAGTAAGATCGATCGTATGACAATGAAGTGGCGTGCACCGGATAGGCACCCGCCACCATTACAAAACTAGATAAGAGAACAAGTTGCAGAAAGAGTTGCATTGTTTCTAATTTCAGCCTTTACGTTGTTGAAAAGTTCAACGCCAGTTGTATTAACTGATGGAAGAACTGATTCATATTTAGACTGAACCATTGAACCAAATGCGTTTACGTCTTGGCAACCTAAAGTAGCAGCGAAACCAGCTACGAACTCACCGTTTCCACGGGCCATTTCAACGGCCAGTTGATTCATGTTTGCTTCAGCAAAGTGGATTCCTTTAGCTTCGTTCTTTACAATTGAGTGCTTAGCACATCCAGATGTACCAAGAGTCATCGCTACAGAGTTTGAAAATGTTGCGTTTACAAGTGATCTTGTTGATGAAGAAACAAGTGATTGTTTAGGAGCTACTTCGTAACCCATCCCGCATCCAGAGCTTGTATCAGCGGCAAAAGTTGATGTTGAGGCAATAGCGATAAGAGCGAAAAGAATTTTTTTCATTGCGGGTCCTCCTTGAACCATGAGCAGTTTTGCTAACCTAAATAGGTTCATGTATTATAGCAAAAAACTCAATAAAAAAGCCAAAATGAAAGAAAAAATTGTCCTGGGAATTGAAACAAGCTGTGATGATACTTCCATTGCCCTGATCAAGGGTGATCCTGAGCAATTGTTAGAAACTCCGAATCTTCTGGCCCACCAAAGTTTCTCTCAGGAAACAATGTTGGCGCGCTGGGGCGGCGTCGTTCCGGAAATAGCTGCACGCAATCATTTGGAAAAAATCACTCCTTTGCTGGATTCCTGTTTTCAGTCCGCAGGACTCACCATTTACGACATTGATGCCGTAGCGGTGACTACTCATCCGGGATTATTGGGACCGCTTTTAACGGGAATTAACTGCGCTAAAACCATAGCGATGATCCGTCAGTTGCCAGTTCTCCCCGTCAATCACCTGTACGCTCACCTGGAAGCCATTCATCTTACAACACCTCTTCCCTACCCGTATCTGGGACTTTTAGTGAGTGGAGGACATAGTTTATACCTGAAGGTCACCAGTCCGCTTGATTTTGAAATTCTGGGTAATACTATTGATGATGCTGCCGGAGAAGCTTTTGATAAAGGCGGAAAACTGCTGGGGTTGGGTTATCCTGCCGGAAAAATCATCGATGATCTCGCTAAAAGTGGTGATCCCAAAAAGTATTCTTTTCCGGTATCCATGCTGGATTCCGGCGATGCCATGCTGAGCTTTTCCGGGGTAAAAACAGCCCTTCGCAATTTCATTGAAACAGAAAAAGATTTTAAAATGGAAGACGTCTGCGCTTCTTATCAACACGCAATTGTCGAAGCGCTTGTCCGCAAACTAAAAAAAGCACAGGAAAAGGCCGGCGGAAATCTTCCGGTTGTTGTAGGAGGTGGCGTCGCCTGCAACAGTAAACTGCGTGAAGTTCTCGCCACTAATGTGAAGAATGTTCATTTTGTTGCACCAAAATTCTGTACAGATAACGGAGCGATGATTGCCAACTACGCTCTTCGCACTTTTAGTGAAGCTATTCCTTTTCCCGATTGCCTTGCTCTTGATGCCCGCGGGCAATTTGTCTCTAAAAAAGAAAAACTTGACCAACAAAGAAAACACTCATGAAACTTGAACTCCCAAAAGCCGACAAAAGTCTCGGACAACATTTTTTGAAAGACCAGAATGTCATTCGCAAAATTACCTCCGACTTTAAAGATGAAGCTGAGGCGATCGTGGAAATCGGACCCGGGCCGGGCATTTTAACCGAATCACTGGCAGAACGGGCCCAAAAAGAAAAATTGCCTTTCTTTGTCATCGAAAAAGACGAACGCTTTCCGGAATATTTAACCCAGTTTATTTCTCCCGAACAAATGACTCTGACGGATGCACTGGCCGTTAATCTCCCGGCATTTTTTGCAGAGAAAAAAATTGCAGATAAAAAAATCTGGCTCGTTTCCAATCTTCCTTACAATATCAGCACACCGCTTTTAATTAATTTTCTGCAGGCACCGGAAATTCAGATGATGACTCTGATGTTTCAACGGGAAGTAGCTGACAAAGTTTTTCCCTTCGCTACAACAAAAAATTTCATGGGATCACTGCACGCACTGGCAATGAATTATTTTGAGTGCGAATTATTACTGAAAGTTCCTCCGGGAGCATTTAGTCCGCCACCTAAAGTTGACTCGGCCGTACTCACAATGAAACGCAGATCATCACCCCAGGTTGCACTTGCTGAATTCCAGCAATATGAAAAATTTCTGCGCTTACTATTTTCCCAAAAAAGAAAACAACTGGGCGGTCTGCTCAAAAGTTCTTTTCCCATGTCTTTAATTGAAAGTTCATTTAATGAAATCGGAATACCTTTAACGATAAGATCTGAAGCACTGACGCTGGATCAGGTTATAGCTCTATACAGGAAGTTAAAAAAATGAAAATGACGTTAATTGCCTTACTGTTGATTACCGGAAATGCATTCGCCAGCTATCCGGAACTTTTTGGATCCAGCTATTCAACTGCGGCATTAGGCGGTCAGGCCAATATGGACGAGGATGATCCCAGCAATAACTTTTATGTTCCTTCTGTCCTGGGCTTTTCAGAAAACTTTAACGTTCTTCTACAGGCCAGTTCTACTGCCACTCATTTTAAAGCTATCAATAATATTGTCGTCACCAATTCCACAAATTCGAGCTCCACAACTTTTGGAAACGCGAAAACCGACTATCCAAAATTTTACGGCTCTGCCATTCATATCGCCTTACCCGCCGGTGGTCAGCGCCACCTGGGGACTATCGGGCTTTCAGTTTTTCTACCGGTGGGGGATTTGATTGAAACAAATTCCGGCGATCCTTTTCTTCCTGAATACGTAATGTACCGTTCGCGCCACACACGTACATCCATTTATCTAAACTTTGCTAAAAAATGGAGTGACCATTTTGCTTTCTCTCTCGGTGCCATCCTGGGATTTCAGGCTTCAGCTGAAGTCCGTACAAACCTGAGCTTAAATGGGTCTAACTACGGATCATGGGCAAAAGTTCAGTCGAAAGTCTCTCCTTCCCTTGGCGCTATTGCTTCAGTCACAAAAAAGTTTGAAACTAACGCCAGTAAAATTTACTTCACTTATCAGCAGGAAATGAAATCCAATCTGAAGGCCATCGCCTCAGGTGAGATTAACGATCCATTACCGTTTCCTTTTGATACAACGATCTCTTCTGCCATTTTTTTTGAACCTCACACATTCCGGCTGGGTACGTCTCTAAAAGCAGATTCCACCAGCTCTCTGGAAGCTTTTGCTGCTGTTGAATACCAAATGTGGGATAAATACAAAGCACCAACGATTTCTATCTCCCGAAATGGTGGTGTCGTTTTACCGAGCACCAGTTACGAGCGACTCGAATTACAGGATACCATTAATCCCAAGCTGGGTTTAAAATGGACGATAACTGATCGCTGGTCTTCACTTATAGGTGCTGCTTATCGCATGTCACCTCTTAAGGGCGATTTCTCCGGCAGCGGAAATTCAATCGATACCGATGCCTATATCGGAGCTGCGGGCCTGGATTACCGTATGGTCATTTTTGGCAAAGACGTTCATTTAGGCTCTGCGCTACAGTATCATAAACTTAAAGACAAACACGTCACTAAATCTTCCGGTCAGGAAAATGGAACTGCCGGTGACAAGCTTGGTGCTCCCGGATATGATATCGGCGGATATATTCTGAGCGCTAATGCCGGGATCAAATTTAATTTCTAATTATGGGCATAAAAATCATCGGTACTAACAAACGAGCTGGCTTTGATTATTCGTTAAAAGAATTTTTCGAAGCAGGCATGGTTTTGCAGGGAACAGAAGTTAAAGTTCTTCGCGACGGGAAAGTTAACTTAAACGAAGCTTACGTTATGATCGATAATAATGGTGAGGTCTGGGCCTATAACGTTCTTATTCCTCATTACGCTTTCGGAAATATCCATAACCATACCGAAGGAAGGATCAAAAAACTTCTTCTTTCCAAACAGCAGATCGCCCGCATTTATCATGAAATGAAAACCCAGCAGCTCTCACTGGTCGTGACCAAAATTTATTTCAAAGACTCATTGGTGAAGCTGGAGTTTGCTCTGGCAAAAGGTAAGAAACTGCACGACAAACGCGAAAGTGATAAAGAGCGCGATGTTCAGAGAAAACTTCAGCGCGGAAACTACGACGACTGATTATTTCTTCTTGCTTTTGGTGCCCGATCCCATAGATTTTCCACCGCTAAAATAAGCAGCAATCAGGCCCAGGACCGCTCCCCCTGCAGTGAAACGCATAACAAAAAAGAACGATTCATCAATCATCCCCTGGGTGAAGAACTTCTGAAATGAACCTACGAAATACCCTTTGGTCAGGACATTGACCCAGTCAAGCTGACCGACAAGTGTATAGTCCGGCCGGAAATATAAACCAACGCCAGTAGCAACAATCGTCACAAAGAGAAAAACAATTATTTTCATCATGAGTCAATTGTCCTCTTTTTACTGGAAAAGGCCATGAAAAAGCTATTCAGTCTGCTGCAAAATTTCTAAACTTTTCCTATGAAAACAAAATCACTTATAACTCTCGTCATGATGGTCTTTTTTATTCCCAAAGCTTTCGGGGCTATTGTCAGTTTTAAGACACCGGAAATAAACGGGACAATTGCAGCCCCTTCTTTGCGTCTGACTGACTGGCAGGCGGTGATGAGTTGTCATTTCGATCACAATGGATCCAGGAAAGAATCTATCCGATACCCCCAGACATGGATCCGGCCTGCTTCTGGCGATAACTACTCTCTTAAAATTAAAAAAGGTTCACTAAGTGAAATGCTGCCTGGCTGGCGATTACTCACCTGCGCTTATAAATTACTTCTGATCGGCAAAGATCCTAGTGGCAAAACAGCTTTCGGTGAAATCTATTTGCTGGGTCAGGAACATGGTGAAATGGATGAAATAGATCTGGATGATCTGCAAAATCGCGAATGGGCAGCAAAAGTACTTACGGACAAAACATCACATTTAAAATTATCTATTGATACCAATGGTGGAATTGTCTCTGAATAATCTACAGAAAAAATTTTTGATTATCCTCGGTGGACTCTTAAGCGACATCGGGCTTTCATTGTGGCTTTATTTCAAGGCCGGCAATTACACTGAATACCTCAAATATGCTTCTACCATCACCGACTCTCCAGATTTCCAGGTGCAGTTATATAAAGTTTATCTGCAAAGCCTGACATTCGGTCTGCTGCTTTTTGTGGCCACGCATATTGTGATTTATGCTCTTTACTGGAAAGAATTCAAGGCAGCTAAACTTTATGTAAAATTTTACACGGCTTTCTCCAGCATGGGCTGTCTGATCCTGGCCGTGGCGGAAACACCCTATGCATTGTTGCCGGCCATGATTTATGGCCTTAGCTATTACACCACTGCTAAAATGTTCCCTTTGAAGGCTCAAAATTAACCCTTCCAATACGTTTTTCGTACCAACATAGGTGACTAAAATAGTTAAGGTGGGAAATTTACAGGACTCCCCACAGCGAATAACTCAGTGTAGAATCAATCCAAATCATAAAGTCACAAATTCATCTTTGTGGCGTATTCAAGCTGACAGGGGATTAGGTGGATTTTAGACAACTAAGTGCAGAAGAGCTGATGCTCATCTACCAGCTTAAGGCCCCTCTCGAAGCTTATCGGGCCTTTGAAGAGCTTTACGGCCGTTATAGCGGTCGTGTTTTTGCGTATCTCCTCTCCAAGCTGAAGAATCATGCTGACGCCGAGGATTTACTGCAGAAAGTTTTCTTCAAGATTCACGAAAGCAAACATCTCTATAAAGAGCAGTTTAGTTTTGAGCAATGGTTGTTTGTCATTGCCCGTACCGCGGTTCTGGATCACATCCGTTCTAAAAATCGCCGGGACAAAAAGCATGAACTGTTTGCTGGATTAGATATTTATCCTTCAGTCAATGAAGAGGAACTGAACCTGGGCTTTATGGATAAACTAGATGCAAAAGATAAGGACCTGCTGACTTTGAAATTTATTGATGAATTAAGCTACCAGGAAATGGCCAAGCTTCTTGCAAAATCAGAAGTGTCCCTGAGAAAAAGTGTGAGCCGGCTAATTAGCCGGATAAAAAAGGAAGAAGTGTATGAGTGAAATCCCATCAAAACTTTCTGAAAAAATTCTGGGACACGTAAAAGCTGAGGTCATTCCTGATCAGCGTACACTTCTGCTTAAAGTTTTTGTGATTCACCTGCTCACTGCTGTCTGTACGCTTTCTGTCTGCCCACAATTCGGCATCTCAACTTTTCCCACAGGCATCAACCTGATGCATTCATTTATGTTTTTAGGCCTTCCTGTTTGTTTTCTTCTCTGTGGAGCTTTTTTCATGACATCAACAATGGTTATGGCAGCCCTACTTTTAAAGCGGGATGAAATCCGGGCACTTCGCTATCAGAAATTTCTTTCAACTTTCATGCTGATTCTCATTTCTTCCGGAGTTTTTCTGATCATGAAACCAGAACTCTTCATTGAGTTTTCTATCATGTGGCTCCTAGGTGCCATTGTCGGCTCTGCCTTCACGCTTGAAATCAGCGGTCGTATGCTGGCGCGGGCTTAAGTCACAAACTTAATCTGATTGTAATAAATTTTGGGTTTATCCAATAAACGGATTAAATCGGGATCAAGCTGAACTTTATTTCGGGTAAAAAGACTGAATTTAATTTCCGCACGTAATGAATTAAAAACATTATCAATGCTTGTAGCTGTTCTATGTTTTTCCCCATTCGTAAAAATATAATTCATTACTCTTTTCAATTCTCTGCCTGAATTAATTTTTCTAAAATGATAACGGTGTTTATAAACTTTGCCGCTATTTTTCTTTATTTTATTAATGCCTTTGGCAAAAGTAACACCGAACGCCTGCATTCCTTTCCCTAATTCAAGATTATTGTCTGCCTCAATTAACAAATGAACATGGTCCCACTCTAAAGTGAAATGCAGAACTTTGAGTCCTTGCTTTCGCGCCCTTAAAATTGAACGCTTCAGAATTTGTAAAATTGGTTTGGACTTAATATCTGCCTTATTTCTATCAACCTTAACAGTCAGATGCAGAGACGAAGTTTTTAACAAGGTCTCACGGCCACGATGCCGGATTCCTGGATCATTTTTTGGAGGTCTCCCCGCTTTCTTGTAATTAATTAATGGTAATTGCTGTCCTTTATTAAACTTATGCATTTTCACCTCTTTAAGAGGCCAATGCAATAAGGGCAGACTTTAAATAAATTCAGATTGCGAATATTTATTAAGGCAATAAATAGATGAAATTAATTTTGATTAACCAAAATTGGGAATAATGAATTTAGTTTCTTTCGGCTTGGTCCAGTCCGGCAATTCCATGTTCTTTTTTTGCAGAACATTCTGGCCGGCCAGGGCGAGCAGAAATGAATCGAAAGCACGTGGGTTTTTAACCAGGATTTCGAGATCGTGATTGTAGATAAAGATTTGAAGTTTGTTTTCAATTTTTTTGATCATGTCCAGGCGGGCTTCAATTCCCAGGTCAATGTCGCTGATGAGTTCGATATCCTTTTTCAGAATGACTTTAGAGCGCAGAAGCTCAATCAAAATGATCTGTTCGTTGGCCTCAAAAAGTTCCAGCGATTTGGGAAAGTGGCGTTTGATATAGGAAAAACGAGAAAGTATCATCAGGGAAGCATTTCCGAATGAATCAAAAGAAGTGTTAAACGTTTCCAGGATTTGGTCGTAGTAATATTTCCAGACCCAGAAATCCAGAGCGCGGTTCCAGTAAGGCAGAAAACCTTTTTTAAGTTTTCGTTTGAATGATCGGGATAACAAGTGATGAGAAGTTTCTTTGAAAAAGATGTCGCGATTGTAGACAACTTCATCAGATTTATTGCGTTCCTGTTCGTACTTTTTAGGATTGGAATTTATCAGTTTCTGATCTTCATTCAAAAGATCGCGGATTTTGTCCTTGACGACTGTAACGCCAACGTCAGGACATGTATTTGCACCTGGACACTCTATTTCACACAATTCACATGCCGGTTTGGAAAGCGGAAAATCCACCACCAGCTGGCGAACATCAAAATTGTGAATCCATCCGCGGATAGCTTCATCATTATCCAGGGCATCCTCGTCCTTAACCGGCAGAAGAGATTTTAAAAACCATCGTCCGCTTTCAGCATAGTATTCAATAAGGCAGAAATAGAAATTGTCATTTCTTCCTCCTTTCATACTTAAGCTTCCGATGTTTTTAATTTCCATATATTCCTAAAGTGGGGCATCCACAATAAATGGAAGGCGCTTCATCTGAAATTTGTTCAGCATATGTTCAACTGTATCGCGGTCTTCTTTACGGTGAGTGATAAGGAAACATCCGCCGCCACCGGCACCACAAATTTTCATTCCAAAATGTTTTGATTGCGCACTTAGATCTCGATGCAGTTGTTGCATATTCGGTGTCAGGATTCCAGGGAAAAGCTTTCTGCGCTCTTCACCTTCCTGAGCAATCAGCGACACAAGATCGGTGTATTTCTTCTCACGAGCAGAACTCAGTGCTTCGTAAGAAAGCCTTGCAATCTCCCCCATCCCTCTGCGGACTTCAACATCTTTGTTAAAGAATGCCTTGTAAACTTCCCAGTTATTTATTCCTGAAAGTCGTGTTTCACCGGAGTACACTAATGTTAAATGACTCTCCAGTACGTTTTTTAATTCTTCTGTATAAAGCTGTTCGACTTTCACGCCCCCAGGTTCGGGCAACAAGGCAAGTACGCCTCCAAACAGTGCAGGATAATAATCCTGATATCCGGCCGGACCGCAATCGAGAATGCGCGCTTCAATAGAGTTAACCTTTTGAATGGCCTGTATGCGGTCAAATGGCCTTCCCAGATAATTGGCAATAGCACTGTAACACGTTACCCCCATGGCCGATGATCCTCCCAGTCCGGCTCCCGGAGGGGATCCTGATGAAAGTTCAAGGCGAACATTACGTTTTAAATCGAAGAGATTAAGAATCTGAACGATAAAAGACAAAGGGCCAAAAAAACCATTCTGAAAATTAGTATTGGTAAAATCAACGGACTTAAATCGATCTGTAGAATTGTAATCATGTGAGACAATTTCCACACCATCAAAATCAATCTCGCTGATAGCAACTTTCGCTTTTAATGAAGTGGCCAGATTTAATGTCACTACATTAGGTAGAATCAGGTTTATTGGATTTAAATCAAGAGTTCCACCTAATAAATCCACCCGAACAGATCCACTTGCTTCGAAAAATTTTTTACTCACCATAGACTCCGATATAAGGCAACTCACGATAAGCACCATCAAAATCCAGGCCGTATCCAATAACAAACTTATCTTCGATATCAAATCCCAGGTAATCAATGGCGACTTCCGTTTTCAAACGGGCACGCTTTAACAGCAACGAACAGAGTTTCAGACTTTTCACTTGCTTAAGTGTCATGTGTTTTAATAGAAAGCTGATTGTTAAACCAGTATCGACGATGTCTTCAACGACAATGACATTTTTTCCAATGAGTGATTGTTTAACATCCAGGCGGAAACTGACTTCTCCGGAACTTTGAGTCCCTTCGTAAGAGCTTAATGAGACGAACTCAATTTGTGCCGGAACATTAAGATGACGAACGAGATCGGCGCAAAAAATGAACGATCCGTTAAGTACGCCAATGATAATCACTTCCTGATCTTTAAAATCAGTATTGATCATCTCAGCAAGTTCTTTAACTCTTTTAGAAATAGTGGCAGCGGAGATGAACTCCCCTATCGGCTTAGTACTGCTGGCATTCATCCTCAACTCCTGGCTTAAGGGGATGTGATAATGCCTCTAAGTGTACTATAAGTTTTGAGTTTTGGAACGAGACTCGTTTAAATTTACAAAGAAAGCGAGTTGATCCTGATCTTCACCAAAAAAATCGGCGTGTGCCCGGCAACGGGCTTCATAAAGATCAGTTTCCCCGACCAGAACCTGAGATGAATTTGCAGGATCTTTTCTGTATGTTTTTGAAGCTGGGGATCCGCAAACAGTGCAAATGGCGTGAATTTTATCTACCCGATCAGCAATTGCCAGTAAGTCGGCCATAGGGCCAAATGGTTTACCCATGTAATCCTGATCAAGACCTGCAAGGATCACTCTGATTCCGCGTCGAGCGAGTTTCTCAACCACTAGAGCGATATTGCTGTCGAAAAACTGGACTTCATCAATGGCGACAACACGAGTAGAGTCAAAAACCTTCTGCAAGATTTCTACAGATGTATTAACCGGAGTCGCTTCAATGGATAATGATGAATGTGAGACAACTTCAGTTTCATGGTAGCGATTATCAATACTGGGTTTGAAAATCTGTACTTTTTGTCTGGCGATTTGTGAACGCTTCACCCTTCTGATGAGTTCCTCTGTTTTGCCGGAAAACATTGGACCGCAAACAACTTCAATACTGCCGGAGGCTCCTGCCATCGGTGTAAACAAACTCATGAAATACTCTCCTGAATGTCATAAATACGTGTGTGTGTTTTTCCATCATGGCCTATGGTGGCGCGCGTGTAAACGTGACGGTTGGCCCAAAAAATTAATAAATTCTGACATCAATAAAAATCGGTCCGTTTCCGGTCCCTAGAGCAGGGATATCAGAAACAGAAAGTAAGACGCGATGAGTATCAAGACAAGAAAAAGAATAAATAATGGCGTAATCAGGACTAAAAAAGCTTGCGTGTTTGTAAAAGATAATTTTGCTTTTAAGCCGGTATATAAATAAAGGCCCTGAGCAATAGTTGAGAGTACACTTCCAAAAATGGGAATTAAAAGCAGCAAATTGGAAGTAAACGAAGTGGTGACAACGTCTTCAATCAGGGCTTCTTCAGTGTGTTCTGCATCTTCCTCAAAATCAAAAATCTGGGCATAGAAATTAATCAGGAAGGTCCAGAATTTGTGCATAAACTGGAAAATAAAAGGATAGAAGATAGCTTCAAGCAGGGCACTGAATAAAGAAATTTTCTGAAACTTTACATTGAGAGTCTGAAAAAGGATATGGGTAAAATCTTTGGAGCTGGAGAGATATTCATAGCTCATAATACCCAGATAAATGGCGGCTACAGAATAAAAAGCATAGATAAAATGCAATCCCCAGGAATAGCCCAGGACTTCGAAAAAATCCGAGCGTTCACCATCCCGCTCTTTGCGGGCCGGGTGCATGAAAGTCGAGAAAAAAACCGAAAGCGATCTGGTCATGGAGTTACATAATCCTCAAACTTGATACTAAACGGTAAAGTAGCTCCGACATAGTGGTGAATTTTCACCCGGTTTGCCTGATCAACAGTTATGGCATCGTTGTCTTCCAGAATAACATCCAATTGTTTATTCTGAAAGCTTACAGTTAAGACGTTATTCTTGAGTAAGTCGCTGGGTTTTTCCAGCATATCACTGACGTGATCACCTTCCATTTTAATAAAATCGATCAGCTGTTTGAAGGCCACTGGTCGCAATTTAGATGTGGCCACACCCGCTTGCTTTGATTCAACCTTAAACAAATCACTGTCAGAGACACTGACAGCAATGCTTTTTTTGTTATAGAAGGTGATCTTCAGGTCATATTGTTTACCGTCTGGAGCTATTTTTTTATTCCAGAAATCCTGTACATTGACAAAAAAGTACTGTGCATCTTCCGGTTTCAAACGGTAAACAATATTATCCAGACTGCTTTTCAGAAAATATCCATTTTCTTCTCCGTATTTTTTATAAACATCCAGAGTGTATTTACGTTCTTCCCGGTCTGTTACTTCAAATCGCGACAATGGTTCTTTTAACAAATGTGGCTCGGCTGGAAAGTATATTTCTTTTCCTTCTAGTTTGCTTAAAACCTGATGAAAAGATACCCAGTTTTGTTCAAAGTATCCCAGCACTTTCGGAGCAGGTGGAAAAGTTACAGAATCCTTAAAGTTCAGAGTAAAGCGACGGTTACGGAAAGTGGAAATGGAAATTTCCCGAAAGTTAATTTTTTCCTGCTCATAGTTCATCTCTTTAAAGATGCGTGTGTCGTAAAAATATTTATTAGTCAGCAAAAAGACCATCTGTAGACGATTGTATTTTGCATCTGATTTTTTGTACTCATCATCATTTTGATAAACACCGGGATCCGGGGATTCATCATTGACGACGACCACCTGAGATCTTCCATCCCGGATAACTTCCATGTAAAAACTCTGATCGTAGTCCAGTTTTTTTCCCAGAACGAATGTCAGCTCACCTTTTTCAAATTTAAATGTCATTTTCATTGTCGGATCAGGGATGTATTGAGTCTTTCCGACCTTCTCAACCTCCGTTTGATCTAAAACAGATTTAATCCGCAAACCTGAGAGGATAGTAAAAAATTCATCCAGCCGGGCAGAAGAAAGCTTCAGATTGTTTTCTTTAGCGTAATAATCAGCACCCCGTTTTTCGAACGAGAGTTTGATCCCCTCAATCGCTGTGATGTCACCCAAACGGTCAACATCGACCAATGAGAGTTTCTTATCCAGGGCAGCTTTATCTTTTTTACCTGCCCTCTCCTCAAAAAAATAAGTGGCAGTAATCGCCAGTATGAGTACTGTCAGCAGGCTTAAATTTTTATGTTTTTTAATCCAGTTAATCATTTGTTGCGTTTCCTTCTGTACATAAAGATCGCCAGACCAAAGAGAATGAGCGGAGAAAAAAGAACAGCAAAATAAAAAATGATTCCTTTCTGGGCATCGGAGATAAAGACAGGCTCGCTCTGCACGATCGGTAAGTTAAAAGCTATCAGGCGGTCTTCCCCCGCAAGCCAGGAAAGAGCATTGAGAAAGAGCGCATAGTTGCTGCCAAATTTCAGATAAGCATTAATAACAAAGGTTGAGTTACCGAATACCACCATCCGGTTGTCCGGGCTTTCGTAGCTCACGGCCAGAGCGAGCGGACCCGGTTTATCTTTACCGGCGGTAAACGTAGCCTGTTGATCCATGACTTCTTTAATGCTCGTTTCCCCCCACGAAGCTGGAAACGCGCTGGTTGAAAAAAGAGCAATAACATTTCCCCGTTCTCCGGGAAGAACTTCATCCGGAATAATATCGATAGAAGAAACCAGTGGAAAAAAAACCTGACCTTTAAAGGTCTGTGTGATGGTCTGATCTTTACTGTATTCAGCAATCAGGGGAATGGACCCGTTGGAACCGTTCACGAAACTTTTATTGTCGATAACTAGATCATTCCTCAGGATAATTTTATGCTGCTCCAGCATGCCCCGAAGATTGCGGTGATTGTCGCCGTTGAGATCCGGATCAATTGCCAGCATCAGGTTACCTTTACGAACGAGGTAACGTTTAAGCACGCCGATTTCCGATTCCTGCAGAGATGTTTTTGGCCCCCAAAGAATGACGGCTTTAGCGTCAAAAGGAATTTCCTGGGTGGATAGTAAATTCAGCGGCCGTATATCCACAGCCGAATTTCGGGCTGCTTCGAAAATATATTTCAGCCCTTCATTATCCTGGCTTGCAATATCTCCTTCGCCGTGTCCCTGAATAAAGTAAATGACCGGATCAGCAGGTCGGGAAATCTTAATAAGAGCATTGGTGATATTCAATTCATCCCGTTGAGTGACCTTTTGCCGTTTTCCCTTATATTCTACAACAAGAGTAGCAGCATCGCTGATTTGATAATCGCCCACCAGATCGGGGCGAACGTCGATATCTACTTTTTCAATTTTAATAGTGCTTTTTTCCATGCGGTAGAAATCAAGTAAAGCCATCCAGGCCATTGATTCCTGTTTGCGGGCAAACATTTTGAACGTGATATCGTCATCCATATTTTTCAGAACATTTTTTGTCTGTTCCGTCAGGGAATTGAGTTTGATGACCGATAGATCAGCCTGTGCCGGATGTTTATAGGCCCAATAATTGACCACTCCTAGAATCGCAAAAATCAAAGAAAAGGTAATCAGTGCTTCTGTCAGTTTTTTAAAATGATGGCTTTGATAATAGACCGCCAACTGCTCCTTGTTGAGATACAACAGAATCAATGTCAGACAAAAGTTGAAGAGCGTAACGGCGACATTCAGAATTTTTTCATCCGGAATTGCGATCCAGAGAGCTATGATCACCAGATAAAGAATAATATTGATTGCAGTAATTAGAACGTTATACCATTTTTTCATAATCAATTACCATTTCCGAGATTGCAGTGATTTTTGAGTCAGCATGCCGAAAAAAATCCAGGTGCATACAAAATAGACAATGCTGTAGGACTTGATGACCCCTCTGGTAAATCCTTCATAATGAAAAGGAACAGTGAGATATTGGGTGATCAGGGCCAGTAAATAATTGTTGGTCGCATTGACTGAAATAACCATCAGCATCGATCCCAGCAATAAACAAAATGTCATCACACTGGCGACGATTTGATTGTCAGTCAGGCTGGAGCAAAACATTCCGACTGCCGTATAAGTCATCAGAGACAGAATGATTCCGATATAAGAGCTGGTAACAACTCCCCAGTCACTGTAACCGGACAAAGCAAGGATAACCGGAAAAAGTAAAGTGATTGAAAGCATGAACATCAACGTAGTCGTTGTCGCCAGAAATTTACCGATGATTATCTGCCATTCACTTAATTCCGAGCGCAGCAGAAGATCCAGAGTGTGCTGGGCCTTTTCTTCAGCAAAAGTGCGCATGGTGATTAATGGACAAAGAAAAACAAAGATGAAATTGATATTACCAAAAATGGGTGTGATCACTCCCTGGGTAAGAGTGGTTGTCGTGAGTTCTTTGGATTGCAGAATATAGTTAAAGAATAGCCAGCCCATCATAAATGAAAATAAACCAGTCAGAACATAAATGAGCGGTGATGTAAAAGTATCTTTCAATTCCTTTCTGGTCAGAACCAGTGTGCTGGATAATTTATTCATTGGTCATCCTTTTGAAAAGTTCTTCCAGGTCAGCTCTTTCTTCATAAAATTCAAGCAGCCCGTAATTAACCAGATCGCGTGCCAGGTCCATACGCTGATCGGATTTACCATTTGTCTTAATAGTCAATGTCCAGTCCGGACCGTGATGATTGCAGTCTAAAGAAAGCAGATTGTATTTACGGACAAAGTCAGCTTTGTCTTTTTCATCGAAATGATTGAGTCGTGCAATTAAAGTCTGATGGGTAAGCAGTCCAGAGAGAATGTCATCCATTTTTCCGGACACAATAACTTTGCCATGATTAATTAATGTGATGTCAGAACATAACAACTCCACATCATGTAACTGATGAGAAGAAAATAAAATCGTGTGTTCATGCTTAAGCTCATTGATGAGGTGGCGAATTTCGGCAATGGCAACCGGATCCAGTCCGACAGTAGGTTCATCTAAAATAATAATATTCGCATCCCCCACCAGGGCCTGAGCGATTCCCACTCTTTGCTGATATCCTTTAGAAAGATTTCCTATCAGTCTGTCTTGCACGTGGCCGAGACCGGTTTTTTGTAAAATATGCGCCACACTTTTTGGTGTGGACACAGTCGTAATTTTTTGTACGAACTCAAGATAATCCCGGACTGTCATATTGGGATAAACTGGTGGATGCTCCGGCAAAAAGCCCACTCGTCCATTTATGTTAAAAGTTCCGGAAGATTGTGTAAGCAGTCCGGCCAGAATTTTCATCGTCGTTGATTTCCCAGCACCGTTAGGACCTAAAAAACCGTGAACACTTCCTTTTTGCACAAAAAAGGAGACATCTTTTAGGGCCATGCGTCCAGGATATGATTTGGCTAAATTTGATGTTTGAATAGCATATTCCATAGGACCACTCTTTATCGCAGGGGTTTATAGGTAAAAGTTAACAATATGGGGAAAATCGTAGCAAAAATTACAGCAATTGAAAAAAATTTAGTATAACTTTAATGAAAGGAGCTGATTTTAACGATCAGTCAGCAATGATGGACGTAATCGAAAAATTTCAAAAAGCTATTAATAACGCTCAAAACATTGTGATCTCCACACATATTATTCCGGACGCCGATGGAATTGGAAGTCAGATTGCACTTTGTTTAGCACTCAGAGGAATGGGGAAAAATACCATTTGTGTAAACGAAGAACCTCTTCTGGAGCGATACAAATATCTGGATCCGGAAAATGTTGTCATTTCACATGAGGATTATGCTTCTTTTTTCAATGAATCGGAAATTGATCTTTGTATAGTCGTTGACACCAATTCTCTCGACAGGATTGGCGAAAGGATGAAGGCTCTGGCCAAGCGTGCGCCTAATTTATTATTTATAGATCATCATCCCTGTCCGCAGGAAGTGATCGATAACCACTGCATTGACACTTCAAAAGCGGCGACCGGTGAACTGGCCGGGATGCTGATTCAAAGCATTCAGGTACCCCTGACCCGGGACATGGCCCTTCCGCTTTACACGGCGATACTGATTGATACTTCCAGTTTCCGTTATCCAACTGTGACCGGTGATACTCATCGCCTGATTGGAAGCCTAATGGATACAGGCGTTCGTCCTCCTCATGCCTACAACATGATTTATGGTACAAAGAAACTGGCCTATATGAAGCTATTAGGAAAAGTTCTGGCATCTGCTCACAACACTAAAGACGAAAAAATTGCATGGCTGACTCTGACGGAAGATTTGCTGGATAAATATCACATCGATTCGGAAGATACGCTCGCTTTTATCAATCATCTGCTTGTTCTGGATAATATCAAAGTGGCCTTGATGTTCCGGGAAATGGGAACGGAGATAAAAGTGTCTCTGCGCTCTACGGGAGTCATTGACGTTGGATCAATGGCACGCGCCCTGGGCGGAGGCGGTCATGATCACTCAGCTGCCACAATCATCAAAGGTGAACTGGAAAACGTTATCAAAACAACCGTTGAGAAACTTCATCAATTGCTGCTGGAAATGGAAGCGAAAGAAGCACAATAATCTAAGAAAGAATTTTTTCCAGAATTTCTTTTTCTTTCGGATTAAAACTAAACGCGCCTTTAGATAATACGGTTTTCAGTTTTTCCTGTGTATTGGTATCTCGCGGATCATTGGCGGCAATATCACTTTTTAACAGCAAATCTTTTTTGACTTCTGCAGTTTCCTCAATAGTTTCTGCTGCGGCTGGCTTGCTATCTAGTGGAACAATTTCCGGAGGACGCACGATAGCATCATTCATAAAACCTTCGCCTAACCGTGCAGTCGCATTTTTTGCTTTTTGCAGTGATTTTCCTGATGTCTCCACATGACTGGCCAGTTTTTCTTTTATTTCATCGGGTGATAGGTTTTGTTTGGGAGGCAGGGCCTGTTTTTTCCGCACAATACCAGTTTTCCCACTGCGATTTTTCTCTGTTCGGGTTTCACGGACAGTTGAAGAGGATGTTGGCGCAGCTGGTGGAAAAATTTTCATGGCATTTTCCTTCTCGAATGAGGGAGATCTCCTGTACTATTATAGCGTAGCTTCCTCCACATTTTTATCAGGCAAAATTGCAGCATGTCCGACCTAAAAACTCTTGTAAAAAATAAACGCGCAGTCCTCTTTGATATGGACGGAACACTGGTTAATACTGAGCCTTTGCATGCTAAAGCGGCAGTCAGAGTGCTGGAATCTATGGGAATAACCATCGATCTGGTGAGCACTATCGATCAGTTTTACGGTATGACTGACTATGTGGTTTTGAAAACAGTTTGTCCCCAGCTTACTGATGAAGAAGTAACCGCTGCTATTGAAGAAAAAAACCGACACCTGGTCGAAATTTTCCGGGCCTTGCACCCTAATGAAAAGGAATTTTATCTAACACCGGGATTAATCCATTTTTTAAAATACCTAAAACAGCACAATATTAAATGTGCCGTTGTCTCGGCCAGTGAAGATGTAATTGTGCAGGAAACACTGGAATGTTTTGAACTGCTGCCCTTCATGGAACTGCACATGGGCCGCAACCAGACTACTCTGACCAAACCCCATCCTGATCCTTACATCGAGGGAATGCGCCGCTTGGGCGTAACCCCCGATGAGACTTTAATCTTTGAAGATTCACCAACCGGACTAATGGCAGCCCGTCTCTCTCACGCCGATGTTGTCAGAGTTGTGGAGTTTCTGCACACTACATCCACCCAAGAGCTGGATCACGAATATACAACCATTAAAAATTTCAATATGGGCTAATGCACAAGTCACTCTTATCTTGACTAAAACAGTCCGCTAACCCACTCTATTCTTCTAAAAATTTTAGGAGAAACCAATCATGAAACAAAGCCTAGTATGCTTACTGGCACTTGTTGCTTTTTTAAGTAACGCCGTTGCCGACACAACTTTTAAATTCAGTGGCGATGCTTACGTCCGTGAATATTTCAAAAACAGCAATGCCGGAGCTGATACACATGCCTTCAGTCAGTTCTTCCGCATGAACGTTGAAGCAAAACCAGATGCTAACTTGACTGTTAAAACCGGTCTCGTTCTTTCCAGTAATAACTGGGAAGGAGATAACCACAGCGGAACTGCTGCGGGAACCTTAACCACTCAGGGAACTAATGACGATGCATTCGGTGATGCTAATGTGACTCGCCTTGACCACGCAGTTATTGAATACTCTGCAAACGGGTGGATTACTTCAGCAGGTCGTATGGTTGTTACTTCTCCTGGTGCCTTCTTAACTTCAGATGACAGAAGAGATCGTTTGCAAGTATTAAAGATTTACCCTAACTACAGTGTGCTAGCTCTTGTATATGACAAAAGAGCAGAAGGCGCGCTTACTGACGAAAAAGACGATGTGGATATGTACTCAGTTAATTACTATGGGATTGCAGATGGATTTAAATATGCCGTACAAACAGGATACTGGAAGTCCAAAAAATATGCTCTGGCCACATCTGGTTTTAACGGTGTAAATCTGGACAATATCAAACAAGTGACACCGCAGATTGAAACAACAATTGCTGGAGTTACTTTAAACGGTTACTACACTCTTTTAACCGGTGGCTCTGCTTTATACAAAGACGATCACCACTCCGCAGCTCTTAAACTTTCAAAAGATTTTGAAATTATAAAGATTGAACTTCAGTCAATGCTGACAGTAGATGGAGGTTTAATTGCCGGTGGTTTCGATTCCCTTTCAAGCCTGGTAAACAATTCACCAGATCACAATCAATCTCAAATCAAACTACGGACGATAGGTTTTGGTTTAGGATCAAAAAATGTTGATGAAAACTTTAATGCTGTCAGATTTTCAAAAAAATTTGGTGAATCTTTCTCGGCCAGTTTAGCTGGCGGACATGGTGTCTTTTACAATGGGGCCATTAAAGAAAAAAATAGTGTTGCTGATATTGGCTTGAGATATGTTTTCACTCCGAGTCTTGCACTGAATGCTTTTTATGGAAAATTTTTCGGCGACTATAAAGATCGCGCTGGAAGCCTTTCTTTAAACGCGACATTTTAATCACTTTTTCACATCTTACTGCTAATCACACAAAATATGGGCACTTTTAATAAAGTGCCCTTTTCATAACCTCGCAATATTTAAAGAACGCTTGCATTTCTTGAGATCAGTGTAATTCCCTAGTAATCTGCTCCTAATTAAATTGAAACGTTTGTGGTTTTTCAGCGGTACGTCTGTTGAAGTTAAAAAGAGCAAGAAAAAATCGCAAAACAAGAAATTAGGATCTCTATGACTACAATGTTCTCTAAAACAAAAGCTCTCGTTTTCTCAGCAGTCGTTTCCCTCGGTCTACTGACAACTTCATGTGGTGATGGTACCAGCTCACAAAACATCCAGGTACCGGGTGTTAACGGAATGTCTGTTACTTTAGTTCAAGACAACGTTTTAATCTCGATGGTTTTTGAAAATATTCAGCTGGATGGTGGACTTCGTTACAACATTCCGAAATATCCAAATTCCTATCTGGAAATTTCTCCGGATCTACAGTCTGCCGGAACATTGATGGCAATCAACCTTTCTTTAAAAGACGTTTTAGATACTAAACTGCAAATGCTCGATCCTGCAACTCTTCCTGGTGGTCGTTCACTTCCAGGTGTAGCTGGTGGTCGTCTTCCGGCAGTAGCTTTCTCTATTGAGAAGTTTAAAAATATGGGATTCTACATTGGACCAAAAGTTTTTGGTGTATTTATCCCGCTTAAAAACTTAGGTATCGGTAATTCGATCATTACAGCAAGATATTATACTGGGTCTAACCGCATTGGTAACATCTCACTGGTTGGTGAAGATGCCAATGGTGAAAACGCTGGTCTTCTTCTGATGCTGGACATGAGTCAACAAGTTAAATCTCAGCTTAAGGCCGTTGCGAAAAAATACGAATAGGCCTTACCTCTCCATATACCTTCATTAAACGGCCCGCAGGAGTTCTTTCTGCGGGTTTTTTATTTTTTCAGTGGATCTTTAAGCAAAACTAACTGCCAGCGATTATTTGTGCTGGCATCGTTTTTTAAATGCATGTAGAGCGGTACATCTTTTTTTTCTATATCATTAACGACATAAAATTTTTCACCGAGCACAGTAACCATATTAAAAAGTCCCTGGTGATTATCAGTATCCAGCATGTACTTAATAAACACCAGCCCAACTGGTGCTTCTTTCGTTCCAAGCAGATCGTATGCTTTCATGTCGTTTAAAGCAGCGCGAGTTTGAAATTTTTTCATTGGTGCTGCCAGCTCACTCATCATCTCAGGCGTAAATTCAAAATCATCCCGAAAAATATTCATATCAATCACTGCCTGATCTTTCCCCTGTGCTGTTACCATCAGTGCTTTCGTTTCAAACTCGGATAATTTAGGTGGCTCAGGGGGCGTTTCTACGACTACAGGTTTTTCTACTGGTTTTTCTACAGTCACCGGAGGAGGAGCAACAACCTTTGGCCGTGCTTTCGGTTTAGGCTTAGGCTTAACGGCAACAGGTTCAATTTTAGGTGGTTTCAATGCCGTTAAAAAGTCACTGAGCCCCTTCATATCAAATTCTTTTAATGCACCTGGAAGAAAGAGTTCCCCTTGCAGATAGCGCGAATCTGTTTTTAGTAGATACGAATAAATCATAGGGTAAATGCGATTCAATGTTATATATGGTATCTCTTTTCCTGAAAAAAGTTTTGAATAGCGGCGCAGACATTCTTCACCCATGCCTGTTTGATTGATGAGATTAAAAGCATTTGAGTTGCGGATGAGTTCTGTTGCTTTCTCAATTTGATTTAAACCATAGATCTGATCTTTTTCAGAACATAACTTCTGCATGACTTCTATATCAGTCTGACAGAAATTCCCCAGTGCTGCTTCGATGTCCTGTTCAGGCAATGAGCGGCAATTCTTTTTATTGCCGATACACCACTCATGCAAACGGGAGAAAACCGGATCAGTCGTGAGAGATGTCGACTTTTCAAATTCATTATGCCACTGCTCTTTTTCCCTTCTGGAAAATGGCTGGTACTTTACTTTGGAAATTTCATTGACAAATTTTCCGTATACACGGTCCCGGAATTTTTTCATGTCATCGCTTTTCGGACTGCATTTTCCAAACAAAGTATTAAAATCAATTGAACAATTATTTTTTGCCTGAAGCTGGCTGGAAAGTTTATGGTTGAGCTTCATCGATTCAAAAAGATAACTTATAGTCACCAAGCGATAAAGATAACGGATGTAATCAATATTCGCACTCAAAGTTTCATCAGGACAGGTCGACTTTTCTACTACTTCCTTAAACCAATAGTGATGTAAATCAAACGGAGCTGTCTGAATTTCACGATTGAGATAAGAGTCATTAAAAAGATCATCTAAAAGGATTAATCCCCCCTGGACATCAGAAAATTCCGTTCGCGGATCAAGCGGTCCCCGATAATTTGGTGTTTTCTTTTCCCCCAGATAGACATTGAGATAGTATTCGTTAAGCACAGGCTCTTTTGCTTCCAGCGAGGAAAACAAAAGGGCCAGTGAAAATAAGAAAGTTTTTAAAATCATCAATTAAACCAGAATAAACTCAGACTAGGTATATAAGTAATAATCAACAGCGCAATTACCAATAAGATCAAAAAAGGTAACGAGACACGATACATTTCAGTTATCGGCCTGTTAAAGCGAAAACTGCTGATGAAGAGGTTAATTCCCACTGGTGGTGTGAGATATCCGATTTCCAAATTAGCCAGGAAGATCATCGCCAGGTGAATAGGATCAATCCCAAAGTCGGTGGCAATCGGGATAATGAGTGGTACAACAACCACAATTGCCGAAAAAATATCCATTAAACATCCGACTACTAACAAAAATAAATTCAGGAATAAGAGAAATGTATACTTGTCATGGATGAATTCCTTCATCAGCGCAAAGATTTTCAGTGGAATTTCTTCATCAACCAGGTAGTTCGTAAATCCCAGTGCGCAACAGAGAATCAGAAGGATCCCCCCTACCAGGCTCATTGAATCCACAATGACTCGCGGAACATCTTTCATGAAAGAGAGGTCGCGATATATAAACACTTCGATCACAAAAACGTAAAGTGCGGTGAAAGCTGCAGCTTCGGTTACCGTTACGAATCCACCATAAATACCGACCAATACAAGGACAGGCAGCAGCGCTTCCAGCCAGGCTTCTTTAAGTGCAATTAAAAAATTTCTGAGAACGAACTTATGTTTTGCCGCTGCAGTTTTGGGGCTATTATAGATAGCCCAGAGAGAAAGAATGACCATAATGACAAGTCCAGGGATCAATCCTGCTTTGAATAGTTTATCGATATCAACTTTAGCAACTAACCCATATAGAATGATCGGAAGCGAAGGAGGAAATAGCAATCCCAGGGATCCCGAAGCAGTTATCGTTCCTAAAGTATATTTTTCAGAATAACCATCCTTGACCAGAATTGGATAAATTAATCCGCCAAGAGCGATAATGGTGACTCCTGAAGCACCGGTAAAAGCAGTGAAAAAAGCACAGACCACCAGGGCAACGATGGAAATCCCACCCGGCATCCAGCCCAGTCCTGTCTCCGCCAGACGAAGTAATCTTTGAGGCGATTTACTTTCGGCCATCAGATAACCGGCAAAAGTAAAAAGCGGAATGGTCATTAAGGTGGGAGCCGCTGCAATCCGGTATATTTCCTGCGCGACTGCGGAGACCTCTACTCCACTGTATGTGAAGGCAACCAGTGCTGCCAGTGACATAATAACAAAAAGCGGAACCCCGATTGCCGCCAAACTGACAATACCGATAATGGCCAGAGATGCACTCATCTTACTTCTCCTGAAACAACCGCGTGAGGTTTTTCATCGTAACTTAACCAGAAAACAAACAGGAAACGAAGAGCTATTAAAGCGAGCCCAACAGGGATCATCATCACTAGATAACCACTGCTGATGCCCCAGAATTCTTCTTTGGCATACTCCATTTCCACTTTGGTAAAATCTATGCCTGCTTTAATCAGCCACAATAAAACCAAAAAAGAGGAAATCATAATCAATCTTTTAATGAAGTCAGCCAGTTTATCCCAACCCTTATTCTCTATGATTTTTCCTACCAGATCGATGCCGATATGTGTTCCTCTTCCGGTAGCAACAACTCCTCCTAAAAAAGCACTGAAAAAAACCAGATGCCGTATAAAAGGATCAATCCATGGCAAATTAATGTGAAACCAGCGAAGCACGATACTGCCAGAACTGAAAAAGAGCATCGCCAGAACGCTCATAACCAATAAAAAAATGGAAAACTTTTCAAGTGCCGTATCTAACAGTCGAACAACTTTCATTATTTTTTTCCTAATTCCGCTTCAAGCTTTTTAAAGGCTTCATCAGAGAATAGTTTACCTTTAAGTTTTTTGATGATCTCTGCACGGTATCCCTGAGCTGTCTTAACATCCGCATCCGTGAATTTGATGAATTCAATTTTTTGTGATTTCATCGCTGCCAGGGCGTCAGCATTATCTTTAGTATTGCCGGCATTGATTTCAGACTCATATTTCTTAGCAATTGTTTCTACAATTTTCTGATCAGCCGGAGCCACTTTCTGCCACGCTGTCTGCGAAATAACGAAAGCACCAATTGAATAGGAAATTGGAAAATCGATCATGTACTTAACTTTTGTATTCCATTGCAGGGCCAGAATTCCAATTGGCGGAGCGTAGGCTGCTTCAACTACTCCTGTAGAAAGGGAAGACAGAACATCTGGTAAGGCCAGAGGTACACCATTTAAGTTCATGGCCTCAAACATGCTGGATACTATTGGATCTCCATCCCATGACCAGATTTTTAAATTCTTGATGTCATTAAGATTGGAAACTTTTTTCTGAGCAACAAAGTAAACCTGTCCAATTTCAAAAACACCAAGGCTTTTAAATTTGTTTGCTTCAAATCGCTGATTAAAATAAGGAGTCAATGTCTGTAATGTTTTAAGTGCTTTTTCTCTGTTGTTATTAAAGGTAAAAGGCAATTCGATAACTCTTACATCACCATTGATCTCTCCCAGTGTTTTACCAGTGAAGATCCCCCCCTGAAGCTGTCCGATACGGATTTTGCGGAGAACATCTTGCTCATCACCTTGTGAGCCACCATAGTAAACCTTAATTTCGACATTGCCCTTTGTGGCCTCTTTTATTTCTGTTGTCATCTTTTTGATATTTTTAGCCCATCCTGTTCCTTCCGGAGCAAGAACACCTACTTTAATAGGCGCGGCCATAAGGTTCAATGAAGTCATTGCACATAAGGCAATTAATGTTTTTTTCATAATAGTTCCTTGCTAAAAAAATTGTTTCTGAAAACGGTTTAATAATTCATATCTTTTCATTGCGATTGATTGATAAAGTCTCAGGTTTTCTTCTCTGGTCCACTCTGCATCAGCTTTCGGAGCCGCATCGTAGATATAATATTTGTTGAAAGCTTCATGAACCGTAGCCAGAAAATTCATCTGTTCTTTAAAACCTTCTTCATCGTTTTGCGGGATCAGATAATATTGAATGAAACTGGTTCTGATGAGCCAGTTGTGAGGATGTTTCTGAATAGCTTTAAGAAAAATTTCTTTTCCTTTTTTAGGATTTCCGCCCAGCATTTGCGGACGTCCGGCTTCAAAAGCACCATAGAAAATGTCACATGTTCCATAATTAATCTGAGGATTTTTAGCACAAACCCAGTCAAACAAAGTTTTAGCCACCGGAAGCTGGGCCACCAGAGTCATGTTATCTTTTTGCAAATTTATCAGGGCCCCGAAAGATTGTGCGGTAAAAAGAATTACTTCCAGATCGCGTTTGTCATTTGAAAGTCTTTTGTCCAGCAGATGGTGAATTTCCTGAGGCTCATTGATTCGGTTGATAAGTTCACTGAATTCCACTCCTTCTTCAGCCAGATATTTCTGTCCATAAGTAAGAGCACGGGTGTAATTGAACAAGGCCTGTTTTCTTCCTTCTTCGCTCTTTAATTCTGCCCACTCTTCTTCATTCATCTGAGTTTCATTGATGGCAAACGCAAGCCCGGCGTACCCCTTATTCAAAGTAGCAATTATATTTTGATTTTCCGGGGAGGCAGAAAGCAGACTCTCCATTAATAATAAATTGCCACTCATTCCGGACTTAACAAACTCAAAATTATTCTGAGTTTCCACATTTCCACCGGCAGAATAAAGCAGGTTTGAGGAACCGTTTATTGCCATTTTGTTGATGGTGGAACAGGCAGAAAGGGTTAAAGTAAGGGTTAAAGTCAGACAGTTTATAAGGCCGGTTTTGGACATAGTTTTGCTCACCAGTTTGTAAAAGGTACCATACTTAGTTGCATTATAGACTTTAAGAATGCCCTACATTTCAATGATTTACAAAGTGTTCCTGACGGGGAAACTTTGCCTACAGGGGGCCCATAGGAAAAAGCCCGCTCTCGTGATACAATGATTTCATTAAAGATCTTGTTATAAAAGCCGATTAGGAGAACGTTTTAGTCGGGATAAGGTCTAAGGAGAATGTATTGAAGACTATCTATAAAAACAGGTAGCTTTTCTTCTTCCTGAATGCAGCCACTTCGTAAGTGTGGTTGTTATTGGTGGGGAAAGGGTACCAAATCCTGAACCAACATTAGCAAACTAACTTAAAAAAACGAGGTGACTTATGACTACTGACAATTTGACCCTAACTTTCGAACCGGCAACTTTCTCAAAAAAAACCATGAACGCTTCAAGTGCAGCCGGAAATCCAATTGATAAAAAAGTGACGAAAAATATGCAGCCACATAGTTTACGTCCTACGAAATCAGTAAAAAAAATTACTAGTTTAAAGCAAGCTTACAGCAAACTAAAATAAACGAAAAAGCCCGCCAGAGAGCGGGCTTTTTTTTTCTAAAATTTTGATTTCCAGTCTTCCCCCAACACAATTCCCAGCTCCCCTACTATTTTATCCAGAGGAAAACCGACGACATTAGAATATGAGCCGTTCACCCTCGATATGAAGGTGAGAGAGGGCCCCTGAATTCCGTAAGCTCCGGCCTTGTCCAGCGAATCACCAGTGGCAAGGTAAGCTTCCATCAGGTCAGGTGTGATCGGATTAAAGGTCACATCCGTGAAGTCATAAAAGAAGTGTTCTCTCCATTTACCTTCGCACATAAAAAGAAAACTAACTCCGGTGATGACGTTGTGAGTACGCCCGGACAATTCGCTTAAAATAATTCTTGCTTCATCTTTGTCTTTTGGTTTGCCGTAAATTTTTCCATCGAGAACCACAATGGTGTCACTGGCGATAATGAAAGGATGAGTTTCGTTACTGATTTTTGCTTTTACTGCATGGGCTTTTTGCGAAGCCAGGTCACAGGCGATCCGGGAAGGATCTGTTTCATCTGAAACTTCATCCAGATCAGCTGTTAGAATTTTAAAAGGTATATTCAGCCACGAAAGAAGCTCTTTACGCCGCGGACTTTGCGATCCAAGAATCAAAGTATGTTTAACGGATTCCATGCATTTTTTTCCATAATAATTTTTTTGTGGAATTTAATTGTTCTTTTTCAGGATCATATTCTTTTCCCACCGGATCGTCTTCATAAGAGTAATAATGATTTAAAGCGCGGATAAAAAAATGTCTGCCGTATTCCATGATCTGCCCGCGTGCACCGGCCGAATCACCACGATCTTCAAGACGCTGGCGAAACCGCGAACTGGTTAACAAATTAGATGTTTCCACCCGGCGGAAATATTCCTGCAAAAAAGCACTGCGGGCATCGAGCTCTGCTGTTGTCCAGAGCCTGACTCCATAATCGCGTGCCAGAGTCAGAGCAGTACTTTTGTCATCAAAAAGAAAAGCAGAGTATTGTTGCAGAAAAATTTCTCTTCCCAGCATGATACTTGGAATACGTTTGGTGAGAAATTCGCCCATGCTTAACCAGTATGTGTCGTTTTCGTTATTCAAGGAGCGCCCTTTTTCGTCAACAACCATCCATGTATCATCGCTGATCTTCTGCACTTCTTTATTATCAAAACCTCGCAGCTGAATCTGCAGATCGTTTTCTGTGCTTTCTTTTAGTCCTAATGCCGTCTCTGAACGACTTTTAAAAAAAGTTTTCCCACCAATTAAAACCACGGCTTCAATGTTAGGAGAATTTCCCATCACTGTTACATTTGGCATAATCAGAAAAGCAAAAGTTTGCTTCTTCCGGGTCATAAGATTATTTTTTTCTACAGCTCTATTAAGTGCCTTATATTGATTCAGACGTGTATTTTTATCTTCGATCAGCTCAATCAAATCCTGTTCTTCGTAAGGTTTAACTTCGGTAACCGGCATGGCCTCATAAGTTTTGAGCGGGAAAAAAAGTGTATCGGTTTCTCTGATATCCACTTCCTCAAAAAGGGATTCATGACGGGATAACCACAAAATATTGCCGGCATTAAAACGTACATTAAAAAAATTTTTCTCTGCCGCAACATTCAGCTCATTAAGTGTAATGGAAGAATGTGGTGCCAACCGGACCATTGTACCGTCTAGCAGGAAAATCCAGATGTAACTGTCGCCGATGGTCTGAATTTCATCACCTTCATAAAGAACAGTGCGGTGACTGGCATTGAAAAAACTGGCCCCCCTGTCAATACGGCAGATGCCTTCGCACTGAAAAACGTGCCCGACTTTTTCCCGCAATGACCTCTCCGTCAGAATCTTCTGCCAGTCCGGGTAAAGATCACGCATATCAGATTCATCTTTCCATTCTTTGAATGAAAGAAACGAGCTTTCGGCCGGGAGTTCTCCCCAGGGGGTAAGACTCTTTTTTTGATCTTTGTAGCCACTTTGTTCAATCACCGGAGCTTCCTGTGCGCCGCCCACGGCCATCAGAAGGGCCATCCCGGTGAGTAGAGTTGCTAATTTCCATCTTTTCATGTCTTCTTTTTCGGCTGAAGTCCCTCTGAAATGAAGGTTGACCCTGTTCAGACTCCCCCGGGAGTGATAAAATTTGCCCTTACCGAGCATTAGCCCAAGGAGCCTTTCGTGTCAGTGGAAAATACCGAAGTAATTGAATCAGACTCTAGTTCATTTTCTTTTGTTAAAACAGAACACAAGATAATCGATTTCTGGAAGGCCAATAATATTTTTAAGAAAACTCTCGAGCAAACCAAAAAGGGTAAGCCGTACATTTTTTATGACGGACCTCCATTTGCTACAGGCCTTCCTCACCACGGCCACTTACTGGCTTCCACGTTGAAAGATATTGTTCCCCGATACTTCACAATGAAGGGCCGTTATGTTGAACGTCGTTTTGGATGGGACTGTCACGGTCTTCCCATTGAACATGAAATTGATAAAAAACTCGGTATGTCCGCTCAGGATGCTGTTAAACAATTAGGTGTTAAAGGTTACAACGACGAATGCCGCGGAATTGTTCAACGCTATACTTCGGAATGGGAACGCACAATTACCCGCATCGGCCGTTGGGTCGACTTTCAGAATGATTATAAAACAATGGACGCTTCGTTCATGGAGTCTGTCTGGTGGGTTATTTCTGAATTATGGAAAAAAGGTCTGATCTACCAGGGAACAAGAGTTGTTCCTTTTTCAACGGCCTTGGGAACAGTGCTCTCTAACTTCGAAGCTTCATCCAATTATCAGGATGTGCAGGACCCTGCCATCACCATTCTCTTTAAAGTCAAAGATGCGGATTATTTCATCGCTGCCTGGACAACGACTCCCTGGACATTACCTTCCAACTTGGCATTGTGTATGGGACCGGACATAGAATATGTAAAAGTCCGCGATGTGGAAAAAGACATCAAATTTATTATCGCTAAAGATCGTCTGGAAGCTTACTCAAAAAAAAGAACATTCGAAACGCTGGAGACATTTAAAGGTTCTGATCTTAAAGGACTTCGTTACGAGCCACTCTTTCCTTATTTCAAACAACATGAAAATGTGGGTGCTTTCGTTGTCTTAAACGACGGCTACGTTACGACCGGAGATGGTACAGGTATTGTTCACATTGCTCCGGCTTTCGGGGAAGATGATAGTCGCGTGATGAAAGAAGCAGGTATTTCTGCTCTGGAATGCCCGGTAGACGATGCAGGAAAATTTACCAGTGAAGTCACTGACTGGGCCGGCGTTTATGTTAAAACAGCTGATAAAGACATCATTAAAAAATTAAAGGATGAAGGTAAACTTTATGACCAGGGAGTTCTGGTTCACAGTTATCCATTTTGTCCGCGTTCAGATACTCCGCTAATCTATCGCTCTATTCCATCCTGGTATGTGAATGTGGAGAAAATTAAAGATCGTCTGCTCAACAGCAACGATCAGATCAACTGGACACCTTCACACATCAAAGAAGGACGATTTGGTAAATGGCTGGAAGGAGCCCGCGACTGGAATATTTCCCGCAATCGAATCTGGGGAACGCCTATTCCAATCTGGATCAATGACAAAACCGGTAATCGGGTGTGCATCGGATCTATTGAGGAGTTGCACAGACTGACAGGTGTAAAAGTTACGGATCTGCATAAAGAAAACGTCGATGATCTTACTTTTACTCATCAAGGGGAAGAAGGCGTTTACCGTCGAATTCCGGAAGTGCTGGACTGCTGGTTTGAATCAGGTTCAATGCCATATGCTCAGCTGCACTACCCTTTTGAAAACAAAGAAATGTTCGAGCATGGTTTTCCGGCAGAATTCATCGCTGAAGGTCTGGATCAGACGCGGGGCTGGTTTTATACACTGACTGTTTTATCAACGGCGCTTTATGACAAGCCTGCATTCAAAAATGTTATCGTCAACGGTATCGTTATGGCCGAAGACGGCAAAAAAATGTCAAAGCGATTGAAAAACTATACCCCACCTGATGAACTGATGGAAACGTTTGGGGCAGATGCTTTAAGACTTTATCTGATCAACTCTGGTCTGGTCAAAGCAGAAGAGCAGCGCTTTTCCGACACCGGTGTAAAAGACATGGTAAGAAAGGCGCTTCTGCCATGGCAGAACTCATTTAAATTCTTCCAGACTTACGCCGAAGTGGATGGTTGGTCGCCGGTTAAAAACTTCCGCGAAAGTAACAACATCGTTGATCGCTGGCTGATATCCAATCTGCAGACACTGAAAAAGAATATCGCTAAAGAGATGGAGGAGTATCACCTCTACAATGTGGTTCCGGCACTGTTTACTTTTATTGAAGATTTAACAAACTGGTATATCCGTTTAAACCGTCCGCGTTTCTGGGGAGAAGGTTTAACCGAAGACAAATGTGCGGCTTACTCTACTCTTTATACAGCACTCAGAGAACTGACCATTTCGATGGCCCCTTTTGCTCCGTTTTTCTCGGAATATGTTTTCCAGGAACTTCGCAAAATGAATCCTGCTGAAAAGGAATCTGTTCATCTGTGTGAATATCCGGTGGCCAATGATTATCTTATCAACAAAGACCTGGAAGTGGCCGTCGATCGTATGCAACAGATCATTCTGCTTGGCCGCCAGAAGAGAAATCAGGTTCAGATTAAAGTTAAAACTCCTCTTAAACGCTTAACCATCATTCATAAAGACAAGAAACTGCTGGATGAGATTAATAAGCTATCTGAATATATTCAGACTGAGCTCAACGTGAAAAACATTGAGCTCTCAACAGATGAATCCAAATTCATCAAACTCTTTGCAAAGGCCAATCTTCCGGTATTAGGTAAGAAATTAGGCAAAGAAATGGGTCGCTACAAAGCTCAGATTGAAAAGCTAGATGCGGCTCAGTTAGTTGAGCTGGAAGAAAAAGGTGCGCTACACATCGATGGCATTACTTTTTATACAGAAGAAATCCTGGTTTTCCGGGAAGCCAAAGAAGGGACGCAAGCGATGAGTAATCGCTTCATCTCTATAGATATGGATACCGTTCTTGATCCTGAACTGATTGCTGAAGGTCTGGCCCGCGAGGTGATCAATCGTATCCAGAAGTCACGTAAAGATTTAAACTTCAATGTTGGTGATCGCGTGCATGTGACGTTTAACGGCTCAGTGGAACTGGAAGAAGCTATTTTGAAACACAAGGATCATATTGCCGGTGAGACACTGGCAGCGAGCCTGACCAAGACCGCAGGCGACCTGAATCTTGCCTATGACGTGGATGACTATCAGTTAAAAATCGGTCTAAGCAAAGCATAAGTGGAAAATAAAAAGGGAGCTCAATGGCTCCCTTTTTAATATGCTCACATTTTAGTTTGAAATTAGATTGAAACAACACACTCAACAATATCAGAACGACGCTCACGATTAACTGTGACAGCTTCTTCGACAACTACGTACGTTTGTTTTTCATCAACCATTACAGTGCGAATAATTCTTTCAACACTCGAGGATCGTGTATCGTCAATCGTTACATATTCTGTCTGGATGAATTCTCTCTTGTAATCTTCAAAGAAAAATTCAGATCCTTCACTGACAATTTTGAGAATGCTGTTTTTATCATTTGAAAGCTTCACGAATGCTGAACGCACTGGAAATTCAGCAACATTAACATTAACAACACAATCTTTTCCGTTGTGATTACCAACTGGTAATACAGAAAGAAGTGAATCAACTGCATTGTTTTCAGCACTAAAAACAGCGAAAGAACATAAAGTTAAAGCAATGGTCATTAATCTTTTCATCAGGCCCCCTATAAACTTTAGATGCCCCCAACCTATCAAAGGGGGTTCTGCTAGTAAAGGCGCTTCATCCTTTTTACAGACACGGCAAAGTATTGATTTTTATAGGTCAGGTTAGCTTTTTTAGCCAGTAAATCATTTGTTTTTTTGAATCTTCAGTCTCGCCAATGTCCGGCCAGGCGAATTCGGCCTGCAGCTCCGGATGGCAGGTAAAGCCACGCTTTTCCCAGAATTCATTCAGCGGATGATAATCTGCAGGTTTAGAAGGATGATTTTCCGGACGAACAACGGCACAAAAAGCGGCCAGTTTAAAACCATTTTCGCGAGCTACTTTTTCGCGGCCTTCAAAAAAGCGATGCCCCAGCCCCATTCCGCGAAACCCTTTTAATAATACACTTTCAGCAAAATAATAAATGTCATTGATGTTGTAGCCCGCTTTTTTAAAAGGCTCCTGCACATAATCGGCTTCATCAGCAAGAGGCATTCCGGTTGATGCTCCTACTAATTCATTGTTGTGATCAAAGGCCCCGACCAGGACACTTCTGTCGCTGGCCGGATAAATTTGCAGATATTTTTTTTCGTAGTCCAGAGAGCCCTCATAGAGATAAGGAAAATCCCTGAAGACTTCAATGCGAAGTCTGGCCAGGGCAGGAATTTGATCAGCAATTTCATGGCCGATAAAACTCTTCACCTTCAAGCTTAAAACTCCTGTGGAAAAATTTCGTATTGCTCGATGTGATAATTATTTTCCGAACGAATGTGAATCGATTTTCCATGCGCTTCTTCCAGCGTATCTATCAAATCGAAGTCTTCTCCGGTTAAAGTCGCCGCAACTTCCGGATGAGCATAGATTGAAACTTTCTGCGCCTTAGTTTTTGCCAGCAATTTATTGAGCTCGCGGATTAATTCATAACAAACAGTCAGAGTTGATTTAACTCTTCCTGTTCCTTCACAATAAGGACAAGGTTCACACATGATGCGCGAGAGTGTATCGCGGGTTCTCTTGCGGGTCATTTCAACCAGCCCCAGACCCGAGATCGGAAGAACATTGGTTTTAGCGCGGTCTTTTTTAAGCGCTTCAACTAAAGCGTTATAGACGGTCTGTCGGCTTTCTTCCTTTTCCATGTCGATAAAATCGATAATGATAATACCGCCACAGTTTCTGAGACGAAGCTGATAAACAATTTCTTTAACAGCTTCCAGATTTGTTTTGAGAATTGTCTCTTCAAACGTTTTGCGTCCGATAAACTTACCGGTGTTGACGTCGATTGAAACAAGAGCTTCTGTCTGGTCAATATTGAGTGAGCCGCCCGATTTCAGATAAACTTTATTATCGATGGCACGTTCAACTTCCAGATCGATGCCGAATTTCTCAAAAATGGGAGTTGCTTCTTCCCCGTAAAATTTGAATTTTCCTTTCATTGTTGGAAGGAACTTTTGAACAAACTTTTCAGCGTCTTTTAAATTTTCTTTTGAATCGCAAACAATTTCATCTACATCTTCATCGGTGATATCGCGAAGAACCCGCTGAATAAAACTTAAGTCTTGATGAACAACTGAAGGTGCTCTGAGCTTCTCAGCTTTTTTGGAAACATCTTTCCAGATTTTCACCAGCATGTTGTAGTCAAACTTCAGCGTTTTATAACTTTGACCTTCGGCCACAGTACGGGCAATGACCCCAGTCCCTTCCGGACGGATGGTCTCCAGAATCTCTCTTAATCGTTCGCGCTCTTTTTCACTTTCAATTCTTCGGGACACACCGGTGTGCTCGATAAAAGGCATGAACACAATATGTCTTCCGGCAAAAGTCAGATGGCGAGTCACTCGCGGCCCTTTAGTTGAAATAGGCTCTTTTGCCACCTGAACGAGGATCTCATCCCCTTCTTTAATAAAAGATTCGATACTGATGTCCGGGCGAAACCGCATATTCACAGCTTCTGATAAAGTGGAAAGCTCATCGGGAATAACTTCGCCATGGCGTTGAGATCCTTCAATGGACTTTTTACTTTTTTCCGCCATTTCCCTCTGTTCTTCCAGGGTCGGAATATAAGCATCATCGACATACAAAAAAGCGGCTTTTTCGTATCCTATGTCGACGAAAGCCGATTGCATTCCAGGCAATACGCGCACGACTTTGCCTTTGTAGATATCGCCTACAAAGGGAAAGTTTGTACGGTTGGTTTCAGCTTTGTGGTGATGGGAGCGCTCCATCAGAAAATCGAGAATTTCACCATTTTCAATAAGCGCCGCTCGGCACTCATTGAGTGTCTGGTTGATAATTAATTGTTTAGCCATAAAATTCCTTAAAGTGATAAATCTCTATCAGTTTATCAAACCAAGGACGATCAATCAAAAGGGCAGCAATGCGCCAATGGAAAAAAGTCTGACTAAAAAGCTAGGTTGAGCCCAAAAGTCGAAGGTTGGTGATATTTCGCTGCGATTTTTTCTTCTGAAAATGAAAGACGGGACATACTTTCAGCAGCAAACTCGTTTAGCTCGGGCTTATAGGAATGATTAGTGATGGTTTGCGTTTTAGTGGCCTGAGAAAAAATAACGACGGCGACACCGACGACAATTCCAATAGCACCACCTATAGAGATGTTTTTCATGTGGTCTTTCGGTTTATCCACAAAAGACAAGGTTGAAAGTCCCAGGACGGCTCCAGCGGCACCCGCCCCTAATACAATCGTAATATCGCGCAGAGATTCGTCGACAAAATCTACATCCTGCTGTTCCTGAGCCCACCCAGAGAGTGGATTCACTATCAGAGCAAGGGTCAATAAAAATGGCAGCAGTTTATTCTTGAGTGAGCTTTTCATCGTTCTAATCCTTAACTATCCTTAACCTTTGTCATGCGTTATTTTTGATTTTATTGCGCCTTTTGAATACACTGATTCTCTTAATATTGATCCCCTGATGCACAAGAAGAGCACTTTCATGATTCAGCCATTCACAGCCTATACTATTATACAAAAGAAACGAGATAAAGAAAAACTTAGCAAAGAAGAAATCGACTGGTTTATCCAGGGTCTCACGAAAGGAGAAATTGCCGACTATCAGATGTCAGCGCTCTTAATGGCCATATATCTCAATGGCCTGGACCGTGAGGAAACGGCATATCTCACAGACGCCATGTTATATTCCGGAAGGGTGTTAGATTTCACAGAACAACATTACATCGATAAACACTCAACTGGTGGTGTCGGAGACAAAACTTCCTTCATCCTCGCTCCTATTGCTGCTGCCTGCGGAGTTAAGGTTCCGATGATTGCCGGCCGAGGATTGGGTCACACGGGCGGTACAGTCGATAAGATTGAGGCGATCGAAGGATTTAATACATCACTCTCACTGGATGAATTCGAAAAGCAATTAAAAGAAAGAGGTCTGGTTCTCATCGGTCAGACCGGAGAGATTGCGCCGGCCGATAAAAAAATCTATGCTCTCCGGGATGTGACAGCAACTGTCGAATCCATTCCTCTGATCACTGCTTCCATTATGAGTAAAAAACTCGCAGAAGGGGCAAAAGGAATCGTGATGGACGTAAAAACCGGTAACGGTGCTTTTATGTCTAAACTTTCTGATGCCAAAAAATTAGCAGAGAGCATACGTCAAACCGGATTACGTTTTAACAAAAACATGATGACCATGATTACTGATATGAATGAGCCGCTCGGATTCACTGTCGGTAATTCACTGGAGATCATCGAAAGTATCGAAACATTAAAAGGCAAAGGTCCAAAAGATCTGACGGAAATTTCCGTGGCCCTGGCCGGAGGAATGATTTATCTTGCAGGCCTCTCCAAAACACTGAAGGAAGGAATAAAAAAAGCAGAAGCTTCAATTGCCGATGGATCAGCGCTTGCCAAATTTCGCGAACTGTTGATTAATCAGGGTGGCAATGCCGAAGTTATTGATAACTACGACCTGTTACCAAAAACTGAAATGCAGGTTCCGGTTCTTGCCACTAAAAACGGATACGTCAGTAAAATGAATTGTACGCAGCTGGGATTACACTGCGTGCGTCTGGGCGGTGGCCGGACTAAAGCAACAGACCTGGTGGATTTTGCAGTTGGCTTTGTCATGAATAAAAAGTTAGGTGATGCTGTGAAAAAAGGTGATGTCCTTTTGACTCTGCACTGTCATGCTAATCAGATGGAAATCGTAAAAGAAATAACTGAAGCTGTTCAGACAAGAGATATGACAATCACAACGGCCAAGCCCCGGGGAAAAAAGAAACTGATCATTGAAGTTCAGACTAAATTTGCTCCCATCAAAAAAGCCGCCAAAAAACCTGCAGCAAAAAGCAAAAAGCCAAATAACAAGAAGAAATAAGAATGAGTGATTTAAAAAACAAATTAAAACAATCAGCAGAATTCATCGCCGGAAAAACAAATTTAAAACCTGCTGTCGGTATTATTTTAGGTTCTGGTCTGGGAGTTTTTGTCGAAAAAATCCAGGACAAAATCATCATCCCTTACAATGAAATACCGCATTTTCGCAAAACGACTGTTGAAGGTCATGCCGGACAAATGATTATTGGTAAAATTGGCGGAACACCTATCGTTGCGTTACAGGGACGATACCATTTGTACGAAGGGCTGGAGATGGACGATGTTGTCTTCCCGGTCCGTCTGCTGGCGAGCATGGGAGTTAAAAAACTTATTCTGACTAATGCTGCCGGCGGAGTAAACTTAACTTACAATCCGGGCGATCTGGTCATTATCGACGACCATATTAACCTGATGGGAAAAAATCCCCTGATTGGTCCGAATGACAATTCAATGGGGCCGCGTTTTCCGGATATGGGAAATGCTTATAACAAAGACATGAATAAAATTATCGAAAATGTTTCTGACAAACTTGGACAAAAGCTGGCCCGTGGAGTTTATGTCGGCGTTCTCGGACCAACATATGAGACTGCAGCTGAGATCCGAATGTTCCGCATTCTGGGCGGGGACATGGTCGGAATGAGCACTGTCCCTGAAACTATTGCCGCTCATCACCTGGGCTTAAAAGTTTGTGGTATCTCCTGCATCACCAATATGGGCACAGGGATCCTGAAACAGACACTAAAACATGAAGACATCAAAGATGAAGCGATGAAGGCCATGCATCACTTTACTGCTGTTTTGACCGAAGCTATCCCTGAGTTTGCTAAACTGGATTAAGGAAAAAACGTTATGGAAAAAATCGTCACGACATTAAGACAAAAAGCTGTTGAAGCAGCAGCTCATGCTTATTCCCCTTATTCAAAAGTTCATGTGGGCAGTGCCATTGTCATGAGTGATGGTTCCATCTATACCGGCTGTAACGTTGAAAACGCTAGCTACGGTGGTACGGTTTGCGCCGAACGAGTGGCGATCTTCAAGGCCATTTCGGAAAACAAACGTGGTATTCAAAAAGTTTATGTCTACACAAAAGAAGGCTGGCCGCCATGCGGTCTTTGCCGCCAGGTTATGAGTGAATTTGCAGCAGCTGGAATGGAAGTGATCATGGGTAACGAATCCGGCGGAGAAACTGTCATGAAATTTACGGATCTCATGCCTCTGTCCTTCACGCCGGATCACTTAACCAAAAATTAAACCGAACAAGTTTTGATGATTTTAGTTTGGGTCCTTTCCATATCCTCAATCGTCTTTTGATCGCGAACCTGTTGTTTGATTTCCTCCAGTTCAGTTCGACCTTGTGAAGGACAGTAACGATTCTTAATAGCTAATTCAGATTTATTGTCCTGCCGGATAAAGCTGTCAGTAACTTTCGTCACAGCTGTCGTGTTCAATTTTCCCTTCAGGTGTTCAAATCCGGCAATTTCAACGGCAGAAAAGAAGTTGCGGGATAACCCATTATCCGGAATCGCCCTGTTTCTAATAGCTCGGATATAGATGCCGGAAACTTTGCGCGGGTTAAGCTTTGAAATCGTATCGTAGACTTCGGGATCTTTTTCCGTATCATCACCAATCAGGATAATTTCATCCGGATTGTGATTAGCAATTAAATGCTTAATCGCTTCAACTTTATATTCATAAGTTTCAATTGATTTACGTTTCAATGTCACATTCGTTTCCTGTGGGAATTGATTGTACTCCAGGAAATTATTAATGATTGATTTGATAATTTGGGGAGAACCTGAAACATAATGAATGATTGTGTCTTTCTTATCGAGCTCGCGATAAAGCGTGCTCATTCCTGAAAATGCTTTTTTGGATAAGAGCGCATTGCGAATAATTTCCGGTTTGGAGTTCAGAACATCAGTGAGCTTAACCGTATCGTCTATGTCACTTACAATAAGTGTTTTAGCAAAACCTGTATGTGCTGTAAGCATTAAAGTGGCGGCCAGAAAAAGGATCGACCCTTTCATAATAACTCCCGGAAAAAAGTCCTTAAATAATTAAGATGGTAGCAGCTTCAAAAGTCCAGTGGGAATTATGAAGCTGCTTATGTAAAAATTATCCGATTGTCAGGTCTGATCAGAATAAGATAGGCTCCTCAGCCGAATCTATACCCATAAATTTACGATAGATGCGGTCTCTGGCCGAATCCTTGCGCTTTCCTTCATCCAGACAGGCCTTCAGGCTTTTTTCATCTGAAGAGAGCGTGCCGGCCATGATCCGGGCCTGACATTCATTGGCCCGTCTCTCATCCTGCTCGCGCAATTGTTTCTGGGTATCATAATTAAAAAGATCTTCATTATTATCTGCCGGATGATCGGCCAGCTTTTCTATAGGCGCTCCTGATTCCCTAAATGTCATTTGCACCAGATTATCTCTGTCTAAGGGGAAAAAAGGACTTTCTGCAGTTCCATTGTTCTGAACCGTCTTGTACGTTTTATTTCTTTTAGGCCACGGGTGATCTGCCTTATCTTCCGTGTGGTAGCTTACGGTGATTGGCAACTGCTGTTTATTTCCGTCCATTATCAGATCATGCAGGGCCTGCAGATCAAAAGCCCGTAACCGCATACATCCGTGCGAATCAAAACCGCGAACAAAACCATCATTGATTTCAATGTGAAAACCAATCGCTGTCATATCTGTTTTAAGATCGGCTCCCTGAAGAATGCGAATAAAAGGCTTTCCGTCGAAGTAACGAGGTTTTTCTCTCTTGGAAATGACTGCCCGCTGATCAAGAACTCCCCGTTTAAATCGTGGAGTGAGTAAACTGACCCGCCCTTCGTTCAATACGCCTTCATCAAATCCACCTACCCCCACCGGGAAAAGTAATTTGATATCGTTATTTTTATCTTCAATGATGAGCTTGCGGTCAACTAACCCGACACTCAAAGTAAAACTGGTGTTTTTGATATCAATTGAACCTTGTTGTTCAATCGTCATCTCTTCCAGCTTTTTTGCTCCCTTATTATAACGAACCGCAATTTTTTCAAAACGCGTTCCGTCCTTATATTTCACAAAACCGACCAGTTTTAACTCTACTGCTCCGCCACTCAGGTCAGGGATGTCATTTAAAAAGACTGTGTGAACGGCTTCGATATTTCCATAAGGAAAAAAGGCCTGTGGTGTCTTTTTCAAGTTAGCTGCGACATTGGCCAGACCGGGAATAACCGCTGGAAATACAGCAACTACATCATCCAGTCTAATTCCCTCTATCTTATTCTGAGCTTCAGCTGGCAACTGAACTTCGTTTTTATTTGTGACATCCGCATAGAGAGCAGGCATAGTTACAGCCAGCGCTGTCAGCAGACTCGACGAGACAACAAAATGTCTAATCATTTGATTTTCCCCCTGAAATTTTTTTTAGGTAGTACCAAAAAGGCACCACTTTAAGAATTTAATAAGCCTTGCATGTATTTTTTACACAGCTTTCGATCTATGATGGAATGATAACTCTTTAGCAGGAAACTATAGTCGATGGATCTTTTAGCTGAGCTGAATTTAAAAGAAGTTTTTTCGGTGACTCTTATTCTTTTTGCAGTCATCGACATATTGGGTTCGATCCCCTTCATCCTGAATTTGCGTAAACGTTACCAGAATATTGATGCCTTTAAAATAACACTGGTATCGGGCATCCTGCTGTTTGTCTTTTTATATGTCGGCCAGTCAATTCTTAAATTGTTCGGTGTAGATGTTCAGTCTTTTGCCATTGCCGGTGGTCTGATCATGTTTTTCCTGGGACTGGAAATGGTTCTCAATATCGAAATCTTCAAACACGATCCGCAGATTGAGCATTCTTCTCCCATCGTTCCCCTGGCCTTTCCACTGATTGCCGGAGCAGGCTCAATGACGACACTTATTTCGCTGAATTCTCAGTATGCGAAGATAAACATTATTCTGGGTCTCATTCTCAACCTGATTTTTGTCTATGCAGTTCTCAAGGCTTCTGATCATATTGACCGGGCCATGGGTGTAACTGGAAGTATTATCTTGAGAAAGTTTTTCGGGACAATTCTTTTGGCGATGTCTATTAAACTCATTCGTAGCGGGATCTAAGCTGGTGGAGACGCCGTCTCCACCAAATTATCTATTACTGAATTTTTTGGGCGATATTTTTTGCCGAAACTTCCATGGAAGACGGAGCATTTTTCAAAAGATGGCACACAACTAACTCCTGTCCTTCTTCAACGGTGTAGTCATCAATATAAGTTGTGCTCTTCCAGGACGACACATTCCAGTTTTTCATCAGGTCTTTGGTGATTGCCACTTTATAACCGTACATATTTCCCGCGAGCTCAGCATATTTAATATACAGCGGGCCCACTTCTCTTTCTTCAGTAATCAGTTCTTCCTCATGCAATTCACCATCGATTTCAATCGTGTATGAATTAAGACGATTGTAAGTGACATCGAAAAGAGCATTATAAGATTTGGTTGAACTCATTGGGTTAAGACATCCCACAACTTCTTTTTCTGTTGAGAATGCATTCAGTGAAAAACATACGCTTGCAAGAATCATCAATTTTTTCATGGTAAAATTCCTTAAAATTTTTTCTAGGGAAGTAACATGAAAAATGGCCAATTTGGAAGACGCATGTTTTAAACCGTGTAAAAAACACTATGCTGGCGCAGCAGAATGAAAGCTCTCCAGAAACAGTCGTGATGGATCAGCGTTTAACTCCAGCGCCTTTTGTTTACAATCGGAAACAAATTGCGGACTTCCGGCAATATACAAATCATGAGAGCCCAGGTCGGGATAAAGTGACGGCAGGATAGCGGGGATTCTGCCTTTCAAAGGCGCTTCTTCGCCTTCTCCCGTCAATGTATAGTGGAAACGAAAGTTTCGAAATTTAGTCTCTAAAAATTTGAAGATACCTGGTTCGAGCAAGTCTTTACTGGTTCGGGCTGAAAATAATACGGTAGCAGGATTTTTAAAGCCGCCTCTGAGCATCGCGGCCATGGCCAGTGACATAATAGGAGCAAGTCCTGATCCCTGCGCCAGACAAAGTACCGGACGATCAGAAGTGGGGTCGCCGATAAAAGTTCCGTAAGGACCGTTTATTTTAACTCTCTCTCCAACTTTAAATTGCTCATGGATAAAGGGACTTGTTTTCCCCTGCTCTACTTTCGTCACAAGTAATACAAGCTCTCCCTCGTTATTAGGTATGTTGGCGATACTGTAACTGCGATAGGGAATACTGTGGTCGGGAAATCCCACCTGAATGTATTGTCCCGGCCAGAAACGGATTGGTGTCCCTAAAGCTTTCAGTCGTAATTTAATAATTGAATCTGTCAGCTGATTTTTTTCTATCAGCATGTACTGCACATTTTCCATTGGGGGAAAAAGTTTCGGTCCCCCCGCTTTATCTTCCCATTCAATTTCCAGCACATCACTTTTAACTTTGGCCATACACATGAGCGCAAACCCTTGTTCGCGGTCTTCACGAGAGAGGGCCATGTCCAGAATAAAACCCTGATCAATTTCACCGGACTTCACTTTGACTTTACATTCGCCACAAGCGCCGGCCCGGCAATTATTAGGCAGGATGAATCCGTTTTTTTCCAGACAGGATAAAACGGATTCGCCTTCGTTATAATTGATTTCTTTTTGAGATGGTATAAGACGAATTTTTTTCATTAAAATACCGGAATAATGTCTTCCATATCGACATCTAAAATTTCCTGACCGGTAATACCGACTTCCGGAATGGCCGGGAATGGAATGTTGTATTTATCCAGCACACCTTTTAAGTTCAACATGGCATTTTTCCAGTTTTCTTTTTTTCCTTCGTAAGTTGGAATAAAAAAACCTGCAGCACGGGCAATTTCTTCTGCCTCTCGCTGATTTTTAATAAAATCTGCCGGCAGATCCCAGAATTCCATGGGCGGTTCAAAAAGAACTGCTGATAAAAACAGGTATCCGGCACGAATCTGTTTCGTGATGAGAGTGCGATCTTCAACAGCGAGTTTTGGATAATCCCGCTCCATCAAACTCATACAGATGGCCATGTGGCGACCTTCATCGCGGCCGATGTTTTTAAAGGCTTCCTGGAAAACAGGTTCAGAGCATCCCTTCGCCATTTGATGGAAGATCGTTGCAGCGGCAATTTCACCCATAAGAAAAGAACTAAAGAGAACGGCGAGTGAATATTTAGGTACGGCATTTTTATAACCACTCCAGTAGCGTCCACCATTGAAATACAACCAGTGCGCGTTTTTCTGCAGCCGTTTCCCCAGTTCTGTTTTTGGAATGTAAGTCAGGGGATCAGAATGTTCGAGAAGTTTGGTGATAGCGAGACCGCAAATCTGTTCATGCATCTGCTCGTCACGGGTGACAGAGAAAAAACACCTTCTGACTGGATCTTCTTCATGAGCTTCATAGGTTTTGATTAAAGCAGCAGCAAAGACCGGCGGTGCTGAAGCATCAAAGACGGATAGAATAGTCCACCAGTATGCGATCGACTCACGCTCCTCCCAAGTGTAGCGGGAAACATCAAAAGTGTCCCAGGGAAGCTTTTGCGGGTCCCATTGCTCTCTTTGAGCGGCTTGCCAGATTTCTTCCATCTTATGCGTTTTTGTCACCCAGGTTAGGGGATAAACGTTAGGTGCTTCCGTTGCCGGAGGCATATCCATTTTATCAGCGAAACGTTCTTTGGTGCTCATGACGATTCCTTTAAAAGGTTAAAGAAGGATTTTTCCAGAAGATGGCTAAAGAATAAATGATATAAATCAGAAGATTGTAAACAGAATTAAAATGGTGGGCGTTGAGGGGTTCGAACCCCCGACATCTACCTTGTAAGGGTAGCGCTCTCCCAGCTGAGCTAAACGCCCATTAGAATTCGAAGTGCTGCTTAATTTAATGGATGCGCCACAAACTGTCAATTTAAAAAAATGACATTTTTATAGGATTTCTTGTCCGGCGTTAATTTTTGGGATACACAACCAATCACAACTTTTAACTGATTTGGAGAGCATATGAAATCAATTCTCGTGGGACTAACCCTTCTACTTTCTTCGCAAGCTTTTGCAAAGCCAACTGCTACTGAAGCGGTAACAGCACTGGTTGCGCCAGGTATTTATAAGGGTGTTAACGGCGCTCTTAAATGTACTGTTGCTGTTTCAACAACAAAAGGTGCAGTTACTGTAGAGATCAATTCTGCCAATACCCGTGACGCTTATACTCTTCTGGATAATGCTCTGGGATTAGTAGTCGACTTACAAAAAGGAGAAGTTTCCGCTTCTCAGTCTCTGCGTTTTCCTCATTATGTAAACGGCGGAACTCAGCTCCTGCACATCCGTGCACTCTCAGAAGAACAAGTTGAATTTTTTATTTCAAATGTTCTGTTTGATCATAGAGGTGAAGACGCCAGTACTTATTCTGCTTGTAAAATCAGTCTCTAGACAACATCTGGGCCCTCATGGGGCCCCTATTTTTTTTGTATTCTTGATAGAATCGCCAAGATTGTGTTGCAGTTGAAAATACCTGGATTCAGCCTTAGACTAAGAACATGTTCCAGATAGCCATTCTTCTCAAAGATCAGGAATTCACCCGGATTGTTCAGGCTGAATTGTCCCGTCGTTATCAGGTAAACAGCGTTATTAAAAAAGACGCAGAGGATTTGTTATCTGTCCTCAGTATTATTCCTTTCAATTTAGTCCTCTGTAATGAAAAAATCGGTAATGATTCGACTGCTTTTCGAATTTGTAATTATATTCAGTCAAATGCGATTGAAACCCAGGTTCTCACTCTTGGGCATAAAAGCTCCGGTCTTAAACAGGAAATAGCCGTTAACGAATCCGCTGACCCAAAAAAGCTAGCTCATAAAGTTGCCTTTCTTATCGGTGCTTCCACTGAAGATATCGACGACCTGCAACCGGAAAAAATAAATATACCAGTTCCGGAAAATCCTAAAAAAGCTGAAGTCACGTCTGACGAAGAGAAAACAACAGTCTTCCGCTTACCGCAAATAAAAAAGAAAATACTCCCCGCTGAGGAATATTGTCCCTTCCATATAAAATATTTTTTACACCTGATTCCGGATCAAATCTTACCATTTGCTGTTTATGGACGAATTAAAAAAAATGATGAATTCGTATACAGTCAAAAGCTGGCGCCTGGATGGAAAAATACAAAAGAAGTTCAGCGCCAGTTTGAACTGCGCACAGGTAAAGAATTATTTGTCACTGAAAAAGATTTTGATGTTGCCAACCAGATACTAACCGAGAGTTTTCTGTCTCTTTTCACAAATCCACAAATAACGGCCATGGATCGACTGACTTTAAACAGTGATGGCTATGAATTTTTGCTGGATATTTTCAAACAGGAATCATTCAATAAGTATTCGGTGGAAATTATCAAAGAGATGATTAAGTCTCTGGATAAAAGCATAAAAGTATCTGACCCGATGGCCCTATTTTTTCAGGGACTGGCCGCAAAGAAAATGTCTTATGCTTACTCTCATATCCATATGACATGCGTGTTAATTTTTAAATTTATTGATTCTTTTCCATGGAGCAAAGATCAGTCGAAAAATAAAATTATCTATCTTTCCCTCTTTCATGATTTGTGTCTGCACAATGAACGAAACATCCGCAGTCATCACCGATATAATCAGGAAAAGAGCAGGCTTCCTGATGAAATCAGGAATTTAATGCTAAATCATGCTGATACTATCGGAAACCATCTGGAAAAACTGGTCAAAGCCCCGCGGGAATTAACCATACTTATACGTGAACATCATGGTGTAAAAAGCGGGAAAGGATTTCTGGAGAATCCCAGTCTGTCCATCTCTCCGCTGGCCATGGCGTTTATCGTAGTTGAAGATTTCGTCACTTCCTATCTGGAGACAATGGAGAAAAGCGGGAAAGAAGTCACCCCTAGTGACCTGACAAACATTATTCTTCAGTTAAAGTCGCATTATACTCAATTAACCTATAAAGAAGTTGTCGAGCAGCTGCAGAAGATTTTTAATGTGCCTAATTAACGGCTACACAGTCGACAGGATCCAATCCCTTAAAAACGAAAAAGAAAGCAGTATCCCGCTTAACACTAGTCTTAGTATAAACGCGAGATGAAACTCCCATCCCCACTCCTAGTTTCACGGTTTCATCAGAACAACTGACTTTTTCATAATTTTGAGTAACAGAATTGGCCACACCAGCACGAGATCCGGGATTTGCCAGTGCATTGAACAAACAACTGTTAACCAGTTTTTTATCCAGAAAAAATTCTGCTGTCAGAGTATCACTGGTAGTTTTGTATTTAACAATCACATTTTCGACATGACACTGATAAGACTTTGCAAATCCCATTGCAGGTAAAGTCAACAGTACGAGCGTCGCTAAAAATTTCATCGTGAACCTCTTGGTCTGCAATATGGTATTGAATGAGAAGAACAATGGATATTTCCTCGTCCAATGTGAGCATATTCCCATGTTGGAATAAAATCGGCATTCATTTTTCTGTTTTTCATTTCCTGTGCCAGATAATCGTTAAAAGCAGTACTTCCGGCATCAGAAAACAATAAAGTTTTATTCATCAGTACAGAGTTCGTTGGATTAGGTAAAAAAGATCCGCCGTTACCTTCAACTTTGGGTAAACGTCCTTTACCAGTCACCGGATCCTCGATTAATGGTCCACCTTCAAAGTAATTAGGAACTTCGAGAACATCGAAGTATTTTGCACATTGAGGTAATCGGGAAAGTATTTTAGATTTGATCAGGGCCGTATCTTTATCCAGTGAAGCCTGAATGGCTTCATTATACTCCAGTAGACGCTTATCTTTACGGACTTCATCAACAAACTGACCATTGGTCACCTCAGTAATTGTCTTATTGCATTGAGCTGCAAGCTCAGCATGAGAGGTCGTTTGGGCGTTGGCTGAATTGAAAATAAAATCCAGAAAGGCACTTTTGGTTCCAGTTCCTCTCCCCTCTTTTTTACCAGCCGATGGTTTATAGGCACGTACAAACAGATCACAAAGAGAAGTACTTGCTCCTCCTGTTTCAATATTAGATCGGGATGTTCTCAGGTCTTCCAGTTCATCATCAGTAAGTTTGGCGGAGAAATTAAAAAATGGTTGATTGCGGTTTTTGGAATCGCTCCACAATTGTAAAGCTTTGCGTGGACTGGCGACCATTAATGAAAATTTACATTCCTTCGGTCGATTATCATTCTGATTTGTAGGAATAATTTTAAAAATCTCATCCACATGCCCCACTTCCAGCCAGGCAACATTTAAGGTTATGCTGTTTTCTTCCGGCCCACAAAAACTTTTTTTAAAGTCCGGCCCCTGGTTATTTCCCACCAGACAGAATCCTCCCGGCGCTCCTTCAATATTGCCGCCCATTTCTCCAGAACCTGTACTCTGAGGATCATAAGGTAAAGCCTCGCCTTTTGTTATCGCACAGGCCTGACCGGATGCTGCCAGCTTTATAGTATCAGTTTCAGAGGGTAGACGGCTGTACGTTTCGACGTTTCTCAGAACAGGGCGACCTGTTTTAGGATCAAAAAAAGATTCAAAATAATCCTGCTGCCAGGTCCACGCTCTGTTCTGCACATGAGTAAGCTGATTGGCAATTTTTTCAATCTTAGTTTCAGGAATTTTTTGTTTTTTGAGATTTTCAATTAGTTTTGCTTTTTGCAAATTGAATTCTGCTACTGATGAAGTTGTAATCATCATTTGCGGAACGTTGTCATAATTGTAACTTTTCACAACAGAGTTAATAAAATTTTCTGTGACTCTCGCCACTTCTTTTGATGGCGGAGGATTTGTGCGGAATCCCGGTCCAACACTCATGACGAATGCCTGTGTGGGGTAGGTTTCATCCAGAATAGTTGCTCCGCTATTGGGACACAATGGTGCCTGTGCAATTGGAGGACATTCCAGTGCCCAGACTTGAGAAATAAATAGAGATGAAAATATAAGAGTATTAAGCTTCATAAAGTAAATTCTAGCTTGAGTAGTGAAATATTTATTGAAGGAAAAAAAGTCCAATAAATAAGAAAAAAAAAGCCCCATTTCTGGGGCTTCTTTTTATGGATGTCATTGAGATTTACAAAACGAGACTTAGTTAGCAACTTCCATTGAGCGATCGCCATCAACTACTTTTAAGCCAACAACCTGCATGAATTTTTCAGGCTGGTTAAGCTCAAGAGCAATTTTCAGAACTTGTTCAACATGATCACATGGATGAATTTCAAGTCCTTCCTGAATTTCCTGAGGAACTTCGGCCAGGTCTTTTACGTTTTTCGCCGGGATAACAACTGTCTTCACACCAGCGTGTTTTGCAGCAAGAAGTTTTTCTTTTAATCCGCCAATCGGAAGAACACGTCCTCTGATTGTTACTTCACCCGTCATTGCCACATTTTGATGAACTGGAATTCCAGTAATCGCTGACGTCAGGGCCGTAACCATTGTCACACCGGCAGATGGACCATCTTTTGGTGTCGCGCCTTCCGGGACGTGAATATGAATATCGTTTTTGTTATACCATTCAGCTCCGATTCCCAGACGGCTGGATATTGAACGAACGTAGCTGAGTGCTGCTTTCGCCGATTCCTGCATCACTTCACCTAATTTACCAGTAATCTGAATCTTCCCTGTTCCTTCCACTGTTACAACTTCAATATGCAGGAGTTCACCACCTACACTGGTCCATGCCAGTCCGTTAACCAATCCAACCTGAGCACCTTGTTCAATATCAGTGCTGTCAAATCTTCTAGGTCCTAAGTATTTCGGAAGTTGTTTTGAAGTGACGTTGAATTTCTTCCCGCCTGGTACTTCTTTAGTAACAACTTCAGTAGCAATTTTTCTTACAACGGTATTCAGAAGTCTTTCGAATTCACGGACACCAGCTTCTTTTGACCATCCACGGATGATATCTGTCATTGCTGTATCACCGATCTGGATCTCATGATCAGTCAGACCATTTGATTTAACCGCTTTTTTCAGCAAATAACGTTTACCAATTTCCAGTTTCTCCTGAGGAGTGTAACCAGAAAGGTGGATGATTTCCATACGGTCTCTCAACGGCCCCGGAATTTTCCCCAGGTCGTTAGCAGTCATGATGAACATAACTTTAGAAAGGTCGTACTCTACTTCAATATAGTGATCAGAGAAATTTTTGTTTTGCTCTGGATCAAGAACTTCAAGCATTGCTGCTGCAGGATCGCCACGCATATCTGATGACATTTTATCAATCTCATCCAGTAGGATAAGCGGATTTGATGTTCCGGCTTTTTTCAAGGCCATCATGATCTTACCTGGCATTGCTCCAACGTAAGTTCTTCTGTGTCCACGGATTTCTGATTCATCACGAACACCACCAAGCGCGATTCTCTGGAATGAACGTCCTAGAGATTCAGCAAGGGATTTAGCGATTGATGTCTTACCTACTCCCGGAGGACCAGACAGACACAGAATTGTTCCTTTACCTTCTTCTTTTAATAAAGAACGAACAGCAAGGTATTCAACAATTCTTTCTTTAACATCTTTCATTCCATAATGGTGATCGTCTAATATTTCTTTTGCTCGCGCTACGGAATTATTATCAGTCGTGTATTCATCCCATGGTAGTGAAAGCATCCAGTCAACATAGTTACGAACGACTGCTGATTCAGCAGACATTGGAGACATTGACTTAAGTTTTTTAAGTTCCTTTGCTGTTTTTTCACGAGCTTCATCAGGCATTTTCTTGGCAGCAAGTTTTTCTTCCATCTCCTGGATGTCGGACTTGCCATCATCTTTCTGTCCTAATTCTTTCTGAATCGCATTCATCTGCTCATTCAGATAGTACTCTTTCTGCGACTTCTCCATCTGCGTTTTTACGCGTGTACGGATGCGCCTTTCAACATTAATGATTTCGATTTCACCCTGCATTTTTTCCAGTAACAGTTCAAGTCGTCTACCGACTTCCACTGCTTCAAGAATTTCCTGCTTTTCAGCGATCTTCATAGTCAGGTGGGCAACCATAATGTCGGCCAGACGTGAAGGGTCAGTGATAGAAGAAATGCTCATGAGAAGTTCAGGAGGAATTCTCTTATTAAGCTTCACATACTGTTCAAAGATTCCTTTGATGCTTCTGATGGTAGCTTCCAGAGTAACTGGATCCCTTGTTTCTGATACACACTTATCTACTTCTGCAAAATATCCTTCCGGACCAGATTCGAATGATTTAATACGTGCGCGATATTTTCCTTCAATTAATACTTTTACAGTATTGTCCGGCAGACGAAGCATTTGAATGATGTTGACCACAACACCCACTTCATAAATGTCTTCGCGATCAGGATTTAAAACGCTGGCGTCTTTTTGAGTGACCAGGAAAATTTCGTTGTTGTTTCTTTGTGCCTCTTCAAGCGCTGAGATTGATTTTTCTCTTCCCACGAATAGAGGTACTACCATGTGAGGGAAAATAATCATGTCCCTCAGTGGAAGAAGTGGGAACTTTTTTGACTCGGACCAGGCTTGCGACATAGTACCTCCTGCACTACTTGTTAACTTCTTATAGTATCTCGGGGTCACTTCTTGACGTCCTCAGAGAACCATAGGGTCTAATAAAATCATGACATGAAAAATGCAAAAGAAGCAAAATAAAAGAAATGGTATAAATTGCTTTTTTTCCCTGAGTAAATAAACAGTTATTGCTGATCACCCTAGCTAACCTTAGGTTTTTTCAAGCTTGCCCGATAGGGGCACTTTGTAAGAAAGTGTAAGTTAAAAAAATTAAAGGGAAAAAATATCCGACTATTTTAAATTTTTTGGTGGTGTTGAACTGCTGTAGATAATTTCTCCCGCTGGAGAAATGACCATTGTTCTGGGTAATTCATTCACACCTAACTTTTTACTTACGGCCTTAGTGACATCCTCCAGAATGAGAAAGTCGAAGTGGTATTTGGAAAGTAATTTCTTAATCTGGTTAGGTTTATCGCCAGCATTGATGGCCACAAAAACATAATCAGCAGAAGAATATTTATTTTTGAGAGCATTTAATTCCGGCATTTCCTGTATGCATGCTATGCACCAGCTGGCAAAAAAATTAAGCACAACTGTCTTTCCTTTTTGCTCCTCCATTTTAAAAATTTTATCCTGATTGTGGACCGGCAATTCGAAATTCTGAATCGTTTCAGCCTGTAGCTGCTGCAGACAAAAAAAGCCAATTAAACCAATCAAAATTTTTTTCATTTTTGTTTCCCCTGCATAAGTTGCATAGCCTTCTGAGACATCAAAACTGTCCCGTCCGCTTTTACCAGAAAACCGGCAAGTTGTTTAAGTTTAAGCCACTCCAGGGCCTTCGTCACTTCCATGATCATGACTGTCGTGGCATTCAGGTCTGCTTCCAGGGCCGTTGGAGCAAGAATCGTACTGCTGACAATTCCGTGACTGGGTTCGCCGGTCAAAGGATCAATGACGTGATGAAATTTGCGGTCCAGGTCTTCTCTTCTTACATAATTTATATAATCGCCGGAAGTGGCCAGTGCACCATTTGCCAGAGCTACATATCCAATCTTTTTGTCCTGGCCTTCGGCAAAGGGATTTTTAATTCCTAAACGCCATGGTCTCGGTGCATCTATTGTCGAATGAACGCGTACATCACCTGAACCATCAACCAAAAAATTCACCAGCCCCTGCTCAAGCAAAAACTGATAAAGTTTATCAACAGCATAACCTTTTCCTATGCCCCCGAGACCTATACGCATACGTTCATCGGGCAAATACACGGTCAGGTTTACAGAATTCAGCTCAATACTCTGGAAATTGATAAGTTTTTTTCTTTCGGCAATCACCTGAGGATCAGGCAAGACTCCGCTTCTTCTGGCCTCTCGCCATAAAGCTCCAACCGTAGCGTAACTGATATCAAAAACGCCTCCGCTTTCCCGGGAAAAATTCTGCGCTTTTTCTATCAGCTGAAAGGTTTCTGCATCAACGGCAACGGCTCTTTTTCCGGCAAATGTATTGATCTGATTAAAGGGGGAATCTTTAAAATCAGTCAGCCGGTTTTCCAGCTCACTGAGCTTTTCCAGTCCCTCTTCGATAAGACGAGAGTGTTGAGCACGATTGTTGGTCCATAGCTGAACCATAAACGTGCCACCCATAATTTTGCGTTCAATTTTTAAAGCTTCACTCATTAAAAAGTGAGTCCCGCCCCGGTCTGCACAATCAGATATTTCAGATCATTGCTTCTTGTTGTGTAATAAGTCCCCAAAGTCCATTCTAAGGTCGATTTCAGCCCGAATGGGGCGATTTCCTTCCCCCCCTGACCATAAGTGACCCCCAAGCGTTCAGAATGAAAATGTGCCATATCAGAATCGCTGGTCATCAATGCTCGCGAAGTGGTAAAGACGTCCTGATAAAACTCTGCAGCCGTCTGGGTATAGTAACGAAATGATGGAATGAGAAAGCTTTCACCTTCATTGAGTGCTATACGCACACCTATTTCCGGAGTATGTGCTTTTATTTTCCAGTCATCCTGGTAGTAGCGATAAGCACCATGCACGGCCACATCGTCACTAAAAGCATGGACCCATTTCGTATAAATGGCATGACGGATGCGATCAGTTGGTAGACGCTCACTCTGACGCTGGAAACGGTCCGTTGATTCGGATAAAACCCGTACTTTGCTGGTAATATTATTGAGGTAACCATTCATTCCGATATACGTATAACCAAATTGCCAGAGAGCATTTTCGGTCATTACCTGAGCGCCGGAGATATCCAGGGAATGAATGACTCTCCCTTTAAAGCCACTTGCTTGTTGAGTTCGTAAATCGAAATCTTTTGCCTGGTCGAGATACAATTGGGGAGAGATGGCCAGTGTGAAGTTGTCTTCGGCAAACGAATCTACCCACGTTCCGCCAAAGTTTAACGACTGATAATCATATTCACTGGAGAGACCAAATCGTGCTGACCAATTTTTTCGCTCGTTTCCTTTTTTATATCCCAGTTGACCGCTGACACGGGACTGATTTTTAATCCCGGCACCTGAAGCACCGGTATTTCCATCAAGAGCTGTGTCCGAAGCTGCTGTCCAGGCATCCAGAACAAACTGGGCACTGACGTCAGTATCTTCATCAGCTTTGGCCACGACGAAAACCATCGGTTCAAAAACAGTTAGTTTTTCATTGCCGGAATTATCGTAAACCTGCTTTCCGCTTTTTCCATTCTGATCCAGAAAATTCAGGAGAAATTTAAAACTTTTTAATTCAATCGCTGCATGAGCATTTTGAGAAAGCAGGGCCCCTAGGGAAAGCAGCGCACTCGTCCATTTTTTAGTTACAACCACAACCGCCTCCTACTGCACCGGAACCGCCGGCGGCACCTTCACTGTAAGAGTTGACTTCATTTAAGAAACTCGACTCTTCCGGAATTGGATCGAGTTGCATAATTCTTGAGGCCATTCGTCCGCGATCGATTTGTTTTACATTAGCACAGGAACTAAGTGACAACAGGCATGTCAGGAAACAAGCCATAGCAAAAGCTGTTTTCAAGCTGGGTCCTCCGAGAAAGTTTGGTATGCCAAACTATAGTCGGATTTTTTGGTTTGTAAAATAAAAAAGGCCCGGAAAACCGGGCCTGATTAAAATCATCTTTTCTCAATAATTATGCTGATTCAACATTTTTCTTAGTGGAAACTGTTGTTCCGCTGTTTGTCCCGGCAGCTGCTTTTCTTGGTCCTTCTACCAGCTTAGGTGTTCCTTTACCGGTCACTGAATCAACAGTGACAATAACTTTGCACACTTTATCGTTGGCCGGAACATCGTACATAACGTCGAGCATTGACTGCTCAAGGATTGCCCGCAGACCGCGCGCACCTGTTTTACGTTCAAGCGCCTGACGGGCCACTTCGCGAAGAGCATCTTTTTCAAATTCCAGTTCGATCCCTTCGTATTCAAAAAGTTTTGCGTACTGTTTTGTCAGAGCATTTTTTGGTTCTGTTAAGATAGCAACCAATGCTTCTTCATCCAGTTCAGACAGCATCGCATTTACCGGAAGACGTCCGATAAACTCCGGAATCAGACCGAATTTTGATAAATCTTCCGGCTCAATCCCGCCCAGTTTTTCAATCACTGATTTCTCAGCTTCTGTTTTTTCTGAGATCAACCCCATTGGTCTTTTCGTCATACGTTTTTCGATAATCTTATCCAGACCGACGAATGCTCCTGCACAGATGAAAAGAATATTTTTGGTATCAACCTGAATGAATTCCTGTTGAGGATGCTTGCGCCCCCCTTTTGGCGGAACAGAAGCAATTGTACCTTCAACAATTTTAAGCAGGGCCTGCTGAACACCTTCACCCGAAACGTCACGAGTGATTGACGGGTTTTCAGATTTTCTGGCGATCTTATCTATCTCGTCGATATAAACAATTCCGCGTTGAGCACGTTCCACATCGAAGTCACAGTTTTGCAGAAGATTTAAAATGATGTTCTCAACGTCTTCCCCGACGTAACCAGCTTCAGTGAGTGACGTAGCATCAGCGATGGCGAAAGGAACGTTCAGAAACTTTGCCAGTGACTGAGCGATTAGCGTTTTACCAGAGCCTGTTGGTCCTGCAAGAAGTATATTTGATTTTGCCAGCTCAACTGCATCACCTTTACGTGTATCCCCTGCTTTATGAGCAATACGTTTGTAGTGGTTATGAACGGCAACCGAGATAATTTTTTTGGCCCGGTCCTGACCGATAACATAATTATCCAGATGGGCTTTAATTTCATGCGGCTTAGGAACATTGTCTACAACAGCTTTGGCATTACTTTTTTGAGAGTCTTCAAAAATAATATCGTTACACAGTTCAATACATTCATCACAAATGTAACAGCCTGGTCCAGCGATTAATTTTTTTACTTCCTTTTGCGATTTACCACAAAAGTTACAGTGAAGCGCACTTCCGAAATTTGCTTTTTCTTTTGTCATTTTATTTTCCTTTCAAGGCTATGCTGGAAATACTATTACTTAATTATTTTTTTAATTTACGTCCACTCTTATCGATGATGACGTCAATTAATCCCATCTCCACCGCTTTTGTCGGGTTAAGGTAATTGTCGCGATCAGTTTCTTTCTCTATTCTCTCCATCGTCATACCTGAGCTGGAGTGACGAACATAGATACCGTTAAGTTGTTTTTTCAGATCCTGAATTTCATTAGCCTGGATCTGAATGTCCGAAGCCTGTCCGCGGGCCCCACCAAGAGGCTGGTGAATCATGATACGAGAGTGCGGCATTGAATGTCTGAAGCCTGCAGCTCCCGCTGTCAGCAGGAGAGATCCCATAGAAGCGGCCATCCCTACACAGTATGTGTAAACCGGGCAGGAAATGTGTTGCATAATATCGTAAATTCCCAGACCAGCATAGACTGAACCGCCCGGGCTATTGATGTAGAAATGAATGGGAGCCTCAGCATCTGATTGCTCTAGAAAAAGCATCTGCGCGATCAGTAAGTTGGCAACGGTATCGTTTACTTCCGTTCCTAAAAACACAATCCGGTCGAGCAAAAGACGAGAATAAATATCGTATTGTCTTTCACCGCGGGCCGTTTGTTCAATAACGATTGGATTAGGAATGTAAGCTTTTGGATCCATTTAAATTCTCCACATAAAAGGACTTCAACAAGATCACTCAAGTTGACGAAGTTTGTTAGATTTCACCGGTCTTATCGGCGCTAAGGCCCTAAATCTTTAACGATTTCCGGAGGGGGGCGGGAAAAAGGTTGCCTGCTTAAGTCTGCGTTATTTTTACACTTTACCATCATTCAGACAGGAATTACCACTTGATATTAATAACAGTTGCCACTAAACTTGGACTCGCTAAATAGAATCAACTTTGTCCACCCTAAAACATAAGGAGGCTACTCAATGGCTAAACTCGTAGGTAAAACAGCACCAGACTTTACAGCTGAAGCGGTAATTAATGGCGAAATCAAAAAAATCTCTCTGCACAAGGACTTTGCTGGTAAGTGGAAAGTTCTTTATTTTTATCCACTAGATTTTACTTTCGTTTGTCCGACAGAAATCACAGCATTCGAAGACAACCTGGCAAAATTCAAAGAACTAAACTGTGAAGTTATTGGTTGTTCAGTAGATTCGGCCTTCTCTCACCTTGCCTGGACGCAGGTAGAGCGCACCAAAGGCGGATTAGGCAAAATGAAGCACCCGCTGGTTGCCGACCTGACAAAAAACATTGCTCGTGACTACGATGTCCTGGCAGACGATGCTGTCGCTCTTCGTGGTGTGTTCGTCATTGATGACAAAAATATCATTCAGACCTGCACAGTTAATAACCTGTCAGTAGGAAGAAATGTAGAAGAAGTTCTACGCACAGTTGAAGCTTACCAATACACAGCAAAGCACGGCGAAGTTTGCCCTGCTGGCTGGACAAAAGGCAAGGCCACAATGAAGCCGGACCCAGTCGGTTCACAAGAATACTTCAGCAAACTTAAGTAATTTTTATCGAGATTAATCGGTATTAATGGGGGCGAAAGCCCCCTTTTTTATTCCACTCGGCTTAAGTTTCTTCTCTAACCCACCGCTTTATTTGTAATTTCTTCATTCCTCTAAAATTCAATTGAAAGATCATCACCAATCATCGATATTGCCCGAAATCTTTGGGGGATTACGAATGAATATCGACAGCGACAACCTGGTTGATCTGGGTGAATGGAAAAGCCTAAAAAAAGAAGCTAATTTTTCAGACTACCTGAAAGTTTTAAGCTTCAATGACTTGATGAATGAATCCAACGCTCTCATGGATCAGATCAATCAGAATTCCGACGGAGCTGATTTATTCTCGAAAACCAGAGTAATGATGAATGAATTTACTCATCGCCTGGAAAAAGAATCCAAGTCTCTTGCAACATCAGTTAAAGATCTAAAAAAACAAATCGAAGATAAACTCCACTAATAAAAGAACAAAGCAAGTGGCTAACCGCCGCTTGTTTTTGTTTTTACGATCTCAGAGGAAGTTCGACAATAAAACTTGACCCTTGATTTAATTGGCTTTCAACTCTTATAGAGCCTTCATGTGCCTGAATAATTTCTTTAACGATATATAGACCTAACCCCAGACCTTCAAAATTACGAATGGATGAAGCCCGGCCAAAACGTTCGAAGATTGAATCATGCTCTTCACTTTTGATACCGATTCCATAATCTCTGACCGTGAACCGGACAATGCTAGTGGTTTTTTCAAAATGAATTTCGATATTTTGTCCCAATCCGTATTTCAATGCATTCGAAACTAAATTTTCGAAAACCTGTTCGATTTTGGAATAATCCCAAAAACCAATTATTTTCTCATGTTCCGACATTACTTTGATCTTAGAGGATTCCATTTTTCTTTCATTTAAAAATCTCTCTGCTATGGATTGCGCTAGCTGGAGTATATCGAACTTACTTTTTTCCAGCATATATTGCCCGCTTTGTATTCGAGAAACATTAAGTAAGTCCTCGGTTAAACGGGTCAATCTGCTCAAAGACTGATCCGATCTTTGAATTGCCTGAACAACAGTATTTAAATGAGAAGATGAATCCAACGGCAAGTCTTTTAGTTTTTCTTTTAGGATATCAATATAGATTCTTAGCGGAGTTATTGGTGTTCTTAATTCGTGCGAAGCTATTGCAATAAAGTTATCTCTCGCAGCGATAGATTTTTCAGCTTCAATTAGTGCCATTTGTTTTTGAAGAATGATTTCTTCTTTTTCTATTTCAATTCTCTTTCGGTCTGTAATATCAGTTGAGATACCACAAACAGAAGTAATGTCGCCGTTATCAGAAAAAAGAGGAAATTTGATTGAAAGATAATACCTCAATTCGTTCTCAATAGTAGTCACTTCTTCTTTTTCAATAGCTATCTTTTTTTGAAAGACAATTAAATCGTTTTTACGGAATCGCTCCGCTTCTTCATAAGGAAAGAAATCAAAATCAGTTTTATCTATTATCTGTAGACGGTCCTTCCCTAGCAGTTCTTCAAACTTTTTATTGACCAGAATAAATTTACCGTCAGGTTGTTTTATATAAACGAGAGACGGAGTACTATCGATGATTGATTGTAATTGTTCTTTACTGGCCCTCAATGCTGCCTCTACATTTTTTCGTTGAACAATTTCTTCTTTTAGGCTCTTAAAAAGTTGGGCATTTTGCAATGAAATGGCAGATTGCGAAGCGATCAGTTCGAGAACCATCATCCGCTCAGCTGAAAAGACACCGCTGAGGAGACTATTTTCTAGATAAAGAACTCCTTCGAGCTCATTGCTGCGAAGTATAGGCAAACAAAGAACCGATTTGGGTTTATGTTTTTTTATATAAATATCAGACGAGAAAATTTTATGATTGTCTGCTGATTCATTATAAATAACTTTTTCTTTTGCTCTTAGAACAAAACGCACTATGGATAATGGCAAGAAATCCACATCTTCAAATGCAGCTGAGTCCTTAATCTCAGAGACTATATCATTTTCAACCACATGAGCCTGAGCTTCAATGAATAAACTATTGTCCCGACATAAGAGAAGAGTTGCTTTTTCTGCACCACTTTGCTCAAGGGCGATATGCAGAAGTTCGGTTATTAACTTATCCAGCTCAATAACTTCAGAAATGGCCAGGGAAGCTTTTACTGCTGAATAAAAATCAAAATCTATCGGCTGTACGCTTTCAACTGAGCTTACTGAAAGTTTTTTAGACATCAACTTGGGATAAACTTTTTCCAGCTGCTCCAGCTTCGCTTTTGCTCCCCAGGATTTGTACGCTGAATAAGCTTCGCGGAAATAATTATCTGCCAGACTCTCAAATCCCTGCTGCAGAAAAAAATCTGCAGCTCTTTCACATGCAAGAGCTTCGACATGCAGAAATCCATAAGACCTGGAAGCTTTTATTGACTGCTGGAATAAGGCAGTGGCTTCCCAGTAATTTTTATTAAGCCGGGCAATCTCGGCTTGAATGAGAAAATGCCGGCCACTATAATTGGCAGGATTTATTTCTGTCCACAATTGAAAAGATTGGGAGAATTTATAAAGGCGCTTTTCCCATTCCTCTGGAATTTCATTGTTCCAGGCTGCCGTAATAGCCAATGCGCCAAAGAAAGCGAAGTCGGCTTCAACTTGCTGACCTTTTAATAGAAAAAGCAAGGATTCAGTATGCTCAAGCTCATTAATAGCTTTCTCCGTATCATTAAACAAAACTGCAGCTTGAAGTTTGAAGTTGTGATACCAGGTCATCATCAAAGGAAGCGAGGTTTCCTTTATAGTGATCAGATATTTTTCTTCATCAAAATTTTTACCTGAAAAGCTTGAATAACTATCCGTTTTTCCCTTTAACAATAATATGAGCCGCTGAACAAAAATTGGTCCCACATTTATTGGAGTAAATCCCTGAGCTTTGACAAAAACAACTGTCTCTTCCGACAGAGCAAAAACTTTATCCAGATTTTCTCCGGCAGAAAAACTATGCAGTAAAACGTAAAGCTGGCATAAACTGGCAAAAATAGCATCTCCGCTTTCCGCTCTGGTTCCTTGTCTTAGAAATTCTATCGCCACACTATAACTGTCATTCCAGGGCGAAGTACATGCTCCGATGAGATTACAAACTTTGGATTTAACAGATTCAAAATTGTTGTTAGTCATAATGGCGTATCCCATTTCACCATATTTTTTAGCTTCCCGGTATCGGGAAAGCCCGCAGCAGTCAAATCCGAATGCCGCAAAGGCCATGGCCGAATGAGCACAGACGCCATTTTTCAGTGTCAAACTAATCATTTGCGCACTGACCATTCTGTGAAGATTATTGTCGGTGAAATAAGCATTAGGCAGAACGAGCGCCATCATCCCCATAATAACTTCAAACTCCTCGTCTTTAGTCATTGGTAATTTGGTTATCTTTTCAAATCCAATCTGCTGCATTTCATGCTCAACCTGACCAACTCTCTTTTCAACTTCCGAAGATTCAGGATGAAGGGGGATTTTCAAATCGTATAGTGCCATTCCTTCCAGTGCTACCTGGAGGGCATTTTCCGATTTGCTTTCTGCTGTATATATCTCAACTTGTAATTGTTGTAATAAGACTTTATGTTTTCTAGTTTCTACCTTTTGTAGAAGTGGTGTTAAATTAATTTGGGCAGATTTAAAATTACCTAATGCTACTTCATTTTGAATTTTCAGGTAATGCAATTCGAAAATGATTCCATACTCATCAACTGAACTATCGGGCAGATTCAACCGCTGAAAACATTTTAAACCAAATTCTGCATAAAGAACTGCTGTTCTAAAAGCGGTCGATTTTCTTGCCTTAATCGATGCTATTCGGTTTAACTCCATGACATAGTTCAATTCTTCGGGAGTCAAAAGATTTATGGCCTTGTTGAACTGATCTGCAATATCAAAAATTTTAAACTGACGTTCTTCTAATTTCATCTTTCCATTTAAAAGACGTCCAATTTTCAAATGCATTAATTGCTGATCAGATGATGAAAGTAAGGAATATGCAGCTTCCTGAACACGGTCATGCGGGAATTTATATTTTTCTCCCGAATAAACTATCATGTTGTTATTTAATGCCTCTTTGAAATTTTCCTTCAATTCTGCTTCATTTTGATCAAACACAATTGTAAGTAAATCAATATCTGCACTCTCGCCAATGCATGATAGTTGCTGCAGGTAATGCTGAGTATTTCCTGATAATCGTTTAATTTTTTTAATGATTAAATCAATTACATTTTCGGTGATCCCTTGTTGGGCAATCTGAGCAATATCCCAGCACCATTTCTCTTCTTCTTTATTGTATTTAATCAGGTCGTCTTCATATAAAGATGTCAAAAATTGAATAATGAAATATGGATTACCCGCTGTTTTATCGAAAACTAAACCGGCAAGTTTTACAGCATCCAGACTATCGCAATGAAAGATATCAATAATTAGATCCGCAATATTACCAATTGCAAGTTCTTCAAGTTTTATTTCACAGACCCGGATCCCTTTGCTTTGCATCTCTTTTTTAAGAAGAAAAACGGGATGCGTTTCCTTTACTTCATTATCTCTGTATGCACCAATGAGGAAAAGATTAGATGATTCGTTATTGAACAAGAGATCTCTTATAAATTCAATACTACTGGAATCAGCCCACTGTAAGTCATCAAGGAATAATACGAGTGGATGATCAGGAGAAGCGAAAACGGAAATAAAATTATTGAACACCTTACGAAAGCGATTGTGTGCTTCCTGCGGAGGAAATTCCTGTACTGGGGGTTGTGTGCCGATTAATAATCTGACTTGCGGAATGACATCAATAATCAATTGCCCCTGGTTGCCCAATGCAATGGAAAGTTTAGTTTTCCAATCATTAATACTTTCTTCAGTATCGATGAGAATTGTACTGATGAGTTCTTGAAAGGCCTGGATAATTGTTGCAAAAGGAATATTAGTTTTTATTTGGTCAAATTTTCCAGTGATAACCTGTCCGCCAGAATGAATGACAGGAGTATAGATTTCTCTTACTAGTGACGATTTTCCAATCCCGGAGTATCCGGAGATGAAGCAAAGCTGATTTTTTCCAACACTTTTAAAATCAAGGTAGGAATTAATCAGTTGTATTTTTTCTCTATCTCTTCCATAGAGTCTGGAAGGAATAATCAGCTTGCTGCTAATATCTTTTCTGCCTGTCTCAAAAAGAGGAATTTTCCTTAGATTTCTCCAGCTCTCCAGGCACTGATTGAGGTCATAATAAACTCCCGCTGCACTTTGATAACGATCATCGCTGCCTTTTGACATCAGTTTAGAAATTATTTCCGATATCATTTGCGGAACATTCGGATTATAAAATTCTGGTCTAGTCTGATGCCGGGCTATGTGGCAATGAATCCATTCCAACGGGTCGTGAGCTTCAAAAGGAAATTTCTTGGTAAGCATCTGGAAAAAAGTAACACCTAAGGAGTAAAGATCACTTCTGTTATCAATGGCCAGCTTCAAGAGACCTGTTTGCTCCGGGGAAATATAAGGGAGGGCCCCTTCAGTTAATCTGATGTTTCCCGGATCTGGTATTTCGTGAATAAGTAAACTCGCTTGCCCAAAACCAGTGAATTGAACTTTACCACTTTTAAGATTGATAAGGATATTTTCAGGACGAATATTTTTGTGAATGATTTTTAATTGATGAATTTCTGTCAGAGCTTCGGTTATTTCAACAGCCCAATTAAGAAAAACCTCAATCGGTAAAAAATCTTTTTCTGCGATAAACTCATTGAGAAAGACAGCATCTGTATCTTCAAAAACCAGTACCTGCTGGTTTTGGAAAAAATCCATTGCCAGACATTTCAATACCGATTCTGTTTTTAAATTATTCTGAATATCCAATTCATGAATAAATTCATTTTTTACAGCCAGATCATTGCTATTTTCCGGAATTTTAAGAATGAGAAGCTTTTGATCGATATTACGAATGACTTTTACAAACGAGGTTTTGTGATTGTGACTTATCGTTTTTAATATTGTGTATTCAGGCTGTAATGTCATTGTTGCTGTACTTTTTTACGGTGCTTATAAGTAACCCAAAATTCACAGGCTTACTGAGCGCAAGCACAGCATTAGGAGGAAATTGTTTTTGGTCGGAAAAGGCGCTCACTATGACAATAGGGATTTGGGAGAAATCTTCACTTTGTGAAACTACTTCAGCGAAAGTCCAGCCATCCATTATGGGCATCATGAGATCCAGTAATATAAGTGAAGGTTTTTGGCCCTGTTCTAATAGCGCAAGTGCTTCCTGACCATTTGTCGCAGTCAGAACTTGTACCTCTTCCATTTCAATGGCCATTTGCATAGCTTCCAAAATATCAATATTATCTTCAACTATTAAGACGGGTCCGGAACTCATAATCACCTCGACTGTAGAATATCCAGCTCGAATGACAACTTCAACAATTGGAGCATCTACACCTTGGAAAATTGACCTTAACTTTAGTTTGCAATTCAGAATGGCATATATCTTCTACAAACTCTCCAGCGATTGGTAATCGTGGAGGACTTTCGCTCGTAGAAGGGGAATTTTCATTCGGCGATCATAACCTAAAAGGTGAGCAACAGTGCGCAGCGTTTCCAGTTGTTCAGTACGATTGCCAAGGGATTCAAAGAGCGACAGGAGATAGACAGTATTTTTAGCGAAATTTTCAACGTAATCAAAAATAACTTTTTTGAATTCTGGTGGAGGATTATAGAATTCACATCCAACAAAATTCACAAAAACTTTATCTACATTCGATTGATTTTCGAAAGAGCGAACCAGTCGCATTTTGGTTTTAATGATTGTGCGCTCGAATTCATCGACATTTAGATGTTTGATTTGGTCGAAACTCAAAGATGAAAAACGGGGGAAGTGAATAATATTAATAGCGATTGGAAGAGCATTAATTTCCGGAATATGAGGAAGCTCCGAAAGCAGCACTCCACCTTCTGAAACATTGAGAATCTTGGCTTTGAAGACATGCTCCCCATCAACGTACAAACATTGTGATTTAAGAGGAGCACGGAGATATTTTCTTTGTAAGCGCGGATCACTCATAAGTTTTACAGCAACTTCGAAGCAACTTCAGAAAGTGGTGAACGCTCTCCTACTCTCAAAGTTGTATGTCCGATAATATCTTCTGTTTTAAGTCGTTCTACAACGTATGCCAGACCATTATTGGTTTCATCGAGGTACGGGCTATCAATCTGCTGACAGTCACCGGTTAAAACGATTTTTGTGCCCTCACCAGCGCGGGTAACAATTGTTTTTACTTCATGGGGAGAAAGGTTTTGGGCTTCATCGACAATCAAATACTGGCCAGGAATTGAGCGACCTCTGATGTAAGTCAATGGTTCAATGTGCAGTAACCCCTGATTGATCAGCTCTTCATAAGATGTCCCGGCCTGTTTACGGTTTTGGTTAAACAGGAAATCCATGTTGTCGAAAATCGGCTGCATCCATGGAGCAAGTTTTTCATTGACGTCACCTGGAAGAAATCCCAGATCGCGTCCCATTGGCTGAATCGGTCGAGATACTAGCAGTCGCGAATATTTTCCCTGAGCAATGGCCTTTTCCAGTCCGGCGGCAATAGCCAGTAGTGTCTTACCTGTTCCGGCCTTACCAACCAAAGAGACAAGTGCTATCTCATCATTTAAAAGGGCATCGAGCGCAAACTGCTGTTCAATATTCTTCGGATAAATTCCCCAGATACCTTCACGCAGGGAAATTAGAGGAACAATACCTTTTTTGGACTGGTGATATCGTCCCAGTAATCTTCTTCTTGGGTTATGAAACTCCTGCAGAATAAAATATTCATTGGCGAAGACGCCCATTTGCTCTTCTTCATCCAGTGCCAGGAAACGGTTAGCTTCATATTCTTTTAAACGTTCAGCTGAAATTTCATAAATTCTTTGACCAGAATACAGCTCTTCTAAAGTTACATCGACCTGGCCGTAGTCATCGGCTGGTATTCCCAAAATGTCTGCTTTCAGTCGCAGGTTGATATCTTTAGTAACCAGCAGTACGTCTTCCCCTCTTTGCTTAAGGCTGAGAGCTGAAGACAGAATCAGGTTATCGTTGAGACTGACATCGATAGGTAAATTCTTAGTGTCGACATCCAGATCTACCGAAATGATCAGTGTTCCACCTGACTCTAAGACGACTCCTTCATTGAGTGAACCCAATGAACGAAGATCATCTATATATCGTGAAAAGTTACGGGCATTTCGTCCGTTTTCATTTTGATCTTTTTTAAAGCGGTCAATTTCTTCAATGACAATCAGAGGAATAAAGACTGTGTTTTTGCCAAATTTTCTAAAGGCGCTTGGGTCGAAAAGTAGTACGTTAGTGTCCAGGACAAAAGTCTTTTTCAACAATACCTCCGTGTACTGAAAAACCAGACCAAAACAGTCGGTCGGCCCTTCTATGTCTCTTGATAAAAATGATAGAGATTTATAGATCGATTGAAAAGTCGAAAAGACTTAAATAAACGATGAATCTTTTTGCTTCCTGCTCTTTGAACTTTGAACCTACTTCAACGCCATAAAAGCCACCTGTCACCTTGAACGGCCAGAGTTTTACAGTCGCTCCGTAAGAAAGATAGCCTTCACTCCAGCCACCATGAAATGTCAGCAATGGTAAGGAAAGCTCACTACCAAAATGAAATTTTCTCCCCAGCGATGAATCCCCGTTTAAAGGATGCATATCCATAGAAAGAGTATAATCAAAAAAACCATAATCCTGTTTAAAAGCTACACCAGAGTTAATTGTCATTTCCTGCAACGGAACATCACCGGTACCCTCTGTACGTTTAAACTGGGTATCCCCTACATCCAGAATGGAAATACCAGCAGTCAGCAAAGAGCGACCGGAAGATACAGCATATTCTGCACCTACATCTACACCCCAGGCTTTTCCTGTTGAATATCCAAGCGCTTCCTTCAGATCTTCTATATCCGTTGAGCCGGAGTTAATTTTATTAAGCAAAGTTGTACCGAATAAATCGAACTGATCGCTGATCCCCTGCCGATTCATATGTTTAACCGCAGCCCCGAAAGAAATTCTGCGGCCGGATGTAATCTTCTCTTTATTGGATTTCTTCACTTTCGCAGCAAAAGCACCGCTTCCGATGTTGTAAGCGTATCCCGCGATGAATCCCCGGTCATAACGGTAATCAACATCCAGTGAAGGATGAATAGCATTTCGTAGAACGATATTCGTCTTTGAAGTTGCAAATAAACTCATTCCAAACTGCCCCATCTTTAATCCGGGAAAAATCGAAGCCTGGATAGTTACTGGATAATTAAGAATACGATTGGCAATGGCCGTAGGATCACTCTTCGGAAAATCTTTAAAGCGATCCATGTCATCCAGAGCATTTGTCCCTCCAACACTAGGAGCAAGTGGGGTCAGGCTGACGCCTTTATTACGTCCTAAAGCGGCTGGATTATAGAAAAGAGTGTATTCATCGTCAGCTATTGCGGTGTAAGCATCCCCCATCAATAAAGCACGCGGCGAACGTCCAAGATGAAAAACTTCCTGAGACAAAATCGAAGTTGAAGCAAGCAGAATGGATAAACCGATGAGCCTTTTCATTCGATCAATGCCTCAATTATAGCAGCGTAATAAGATTCTATTGTCTGCATAGTTATGTCTGCACTGGTTTCACAGTTTTCCTGAGATAACACGGTCGCCGTAGTGGCGATTGCGGGATAAGCTACAACGAGGGCCGTTTTTGCTGTCGAAATGTCGCTGGTTACGCTGGAGAGATCATCTAAGTCTCCTCCACCGGCAGACGCAAGTATATTAGGAAGTAATTCAAGAACATTATTCAGCAGAACAATTCCCTGGCACATACGTGTTCTACGCTCAGCCTCTGACAGGAGTGCTGAATTGAGCTGTGAATGCGGGGAGTTTTTGACCTTACATGCGCCTTGCTGATTAGTAAGAATGAGCTCTACCTGAGCATTGATTGAAGGATAGTCAGAGAAACAAACATTAGAAGCACTTCCACCGCCCTTGACTCCAGCGCTGTCTGCATCGGCATAAACTTTAAAAATTCGTCCTAACTGCGAGATGGTCATATAAAAAAGCTGGGCATTGATATCTGCTGCTTCACTGGAAGAAAACTTTGTCGATCGAGCTAAAGCAGTCGGTTCGGTAGTCGAAGAGATCCCACCCGCGTAAAGCAAAATATCAATTGCAGTCTGCAAATCCACAAATTTTGAATCATCCACAAGCGGACTGGTAAAGGTTTGAGTCGAAGTTGAATAACGACTGATGCCTCCCAAAGGTGCCGGTGTAGCTGTTAAAGAAACATCACTTCCAAAAAAAGTAATCGTGGAATAACCGGAACGACACGCATAAGCACTGGCCAGCAGTTTTAAATAACGGGCATTGGTATTTTTCCTGCCCATATTTTCCAGTAAATCGATTGCTGACTGACATTCGTATTTACTAAGGTGAATTTCAGCTGAAATCAAATTTGATTTAATTTCTGCTTCCGGACTTTTCCCGCAGGAAAAAAGCATAGAGCTGATTATCAGCATCGAACTAAATTGTTTTATTGATTTAATGACCATCAGGCGATTTCCCCTTCAATTAATTATGCCTAAAGAGGAAAAAACTTGATATCAGGGGGCAATTTCAGCCATGGAGAAAACGGACCAGCCGATCAATCGCCTCAGTAAACGCTTCCTTAGGCAATACCAGACTAATTCGGGCAGAATTAACCAGACCGAAATCGGTCCCCGGAACTATAACCACTCCCGTTTCATTAAGAATGTCTTCGCAAATTTGCATAGAATAATCGTTGCGGTCATTTTTATCTTTGCGGTACTTTTCAAAAACAGCGGTCTGAGACAAATCGATCATGAAATAAAAAGCTGAAACCGGTTGATACCAACATTTCATCAAATGATATTCTTTAAGTTTTTCCCGGATTACATTGGCATTGTCCCGAAGATGAATTTTCACCGGCCCCAGAAAATGCTGTGAGTTTGAAAAATTGTAGCTGAGCATTGCCCTTTGAATGAGAGAGTTTGCACTGCTGGTTAGTTGCCCCTGCAGATTTTCAATGGCCTTACAGATTTGTTTGGGGCCAATACAATAGCCTATCCTTAATCCGGTTGAGGCAAAAGCCTTTGAGATACCATCGACAATTATAGTTCTTCGAAGAAGCTCCGGATTCTTTTGATAAAAATAAGTTGGCTTGGGATCATAGTAACAAACTTCAAAGTAAATCTCGTCACTGATAACACACAAGTCCTGATGCTCTTCCAGCAGATCTGCAAATTCCTGCATCCATTCATCAGAGTAATGAATTCCCGCCGGATTGTTAGGGCTGTTAATAATAATCGCTTTAGTTTTTTGAGAAATAGCTTTACGGATATCTGCGATACTGGGAGTGAAAACATCAAAGATTGATGATTTCACCACCACCGGTACACCATGACAAAATTTAATCATTTCCGGATAGGAAAGCCAGTAGGGAGAAATAATAATAACTTCATCTCCGGGATTAACTAATACACCAAGAATGCTGGAGATGGAGTGTTTAGCGCCGTTGGAAATTACGCAGTCGAATGTTTCATCAGCAATATTTGAAAAATGAATGCCGCGAACTTCTTCTGTGTGTGAAATAATTTTTTTTCTTAACTCAGTAAAACCAGAGACCGGGCTATATTGATATGATTTTAAAAAATCGAGTTCATTTCTGATAGCATCAACGAATTGCTGAGGTGGACGAAAAGGTAGCTGACCTGCCGTTAAATTAAAAACCTGCTTTCCTGATTCACTCATCTCCATGGCTTTGGAGTTTAATTTCAGGGTTACACTTTCCTGCATTCCTTTTACGCGCGAGCTTAATTCCATAGTCATCCTTGAACTAAAAATATGAGGCTCTCTCATTATTTCATAATTTAATTAGACTGGGGAAAATTTGTCACGTAGATGTAGTTGTCACCTTGTTCAAAGAGCTTCGCACAATGAAGACCTTTTTCTGCCCAGCGCTCTTTAGGTATTCCTTTCAGTGGGTCACTTTCAATCCAAAGTTGACCAAAAAACCAGGATTCTGCTGTCAGCTGACGGATAATTTCTTCATAAACACTTTTTTCTGAATAAGGTGGATCGACGAAAATGATCGTTTCAGATTTTTGTTCATCACTGAAAGTCTCGTACTGAGAGCGAAAGGTCTTCAGCCATCTCTCAGCTGGATGATGGGAACAAATGATTTCCCCAGTTTTTTTATGATGATTTCTAAGCAGAATGGATTCACGATTTTCTTCCAGAATACGAATGACTGCTTTACTGACCTCATTCAGATAAACCTTACTCGCTCCACGTGACCAGGCTTCAAATCCCATTGCACCTGAACCAGCACATAGATCTACAAAGACAACATCATCTAGAGTCTGAAAATAATCGAAGATTCTCCGGCGTAACATCACCGAAGTGGGACGGATGAGATCTCCCTTAGGAACATCCAGCAACTGTCCCCGGGCAAATCCGCCGAGGATTTTAATGCTCACAAAAAACTCCTCTAGAATTAAGCTGCTTTTTTAGCTGATTTATCCAGAGTTGCCAGAGGAATACTGAATTTCATGCCGTTTTCCATAGTGACATGACAACCATCAGTTTCATTTATTTTAAGCTCTACACCAGCTAGTGTGACGAGTAACCCTTTGACCGGATCAATAATAAGTTTGGCATTTTCTTCACCGATTTTAAAATCCAGTGTTAAGGCCATACTACCGACAGCGGAAAATGAAACATCGCCGGTTGCCTGAGGGGCGGGAGAAATTGTTTTTGATTTAGGTGTTTCAAATTTGAGCACTTCTGCTTTTGGTTCAGTTTTTGTATTTGCTTCAGCAACAGTGTGCTTGAGACTGGCTTCCAGCTCTTTTTCAATTTCATCCTGCAATGAAGGTTTTGTCGGGCTATCAGCGAAAGCGACCTTCGCAATAACTTCTGCTACTTCAGCTTTAAACTCAGCATTGATTTCCTCAAGATCTTCATCAGTGATTTCCCCCAGGTCTTCATTGAGCTCTTCCATCACAGCATCTTTAACAGAGATAGCTACTGGACCATCTTCAGATTCACCAAACTCTTTTTCCAGAGATTCAATTTCAGACATGATGTCTTGCAATTCATCTTCATTAAAATTCTTTTCTTCTGTCATGACTGCAGAGGTTTCATCCTCTATTGCGTCTGCAGCGCTTAGAATTTCATCAATGTCATCATAAATATCGCCCATAGATGCCCCTAGTCACGTTCAAAGAAAGTACGAACTTTCAACCTTTTCTACTAACTTATCGATGACTCATGGCCAAATCTTTAGCAGAATGTCGAGGTGTTAGCCTTTTCCTATCATATCAGTAGCTTAAACAAAAAAAATGGTTGAATTTTTTCGTTTTTTTTCATGACTTCACGCTCGGTTTAAGTCACACTTTTAGTCCCAAATAACAAATGAAATTGGTTGGTTTTTTTAGGATTAAAAAGTTGGATCAAAACAACGTCAGACCAAACATAGGCCCTAGCGGCTTCGACGAATCACCTTTTAGTGGTGCGGAATCGTCGTATTCAAATGCTGCTTCCGCTTTTAATCCTTCTGAATTTTTTATTCCCGGCTGGAAAGGTGAAGGTCTCATCACTGCTTCGGCAATTGTTGTTAAAAATACGATCAATAACCTCTCTATTGATGCGCAGGCATTCTTCAAAAAATCGTGTGCAACTTCCAAATCAATGAAGCTGCAAACGTACAATGAATTTCTACAGTTTGCTGAGTACGCTAAGATCGATTGCACACTACTGACACAGCATCAGGACTTTTGGCTACATGTGCAAGACGATTCATCTCCCCTGAAGAAACATATTGATAACTTCTTCCGGATTCATTGTTTCCGAGCAGTGGCCATTTATCTTTTTCGCATAAAATTCATTATGGAACTTGCCCGCGATCAGCATATTGTGATCACCGAGGATATCCTGCTAAATCCACTTTCTTTTCTGGGGAAAATCTTTGTAAAGGACAGTTCAACTGAACTGTTGTGCGATTCTTTACAGATCAACCAGTACAGCTGGTATCGGCCTAGCCAGGAATACAAAGAGCAACTTTTAAAATTAAAAGAAGCTTTTGAAACAGTCACGTTAACTGAACTCATCAAATTAATTTCAACTCCTAAAGACGATAAGATCTATTCAATCCGCAATTATTCGCATTCATTGTCTCACCTTTCTTTTGGTTTACTGGTTAATGAAATGCTCATTAAATTTCCTACCTGGTTAAAGCCCGAAGCAAAAGAAAACCAATTTTCTTCAAAAAAAATCTGTCTTTTACCAAAAACAATGAACACTCGATTTGCCGGGAACCACGTTTCTTCCATGGCCCTATCTCACTGGCTCGCGCAAGAAACAAACATCAAACTTTCCCACTGGAACAATCTGATTTGTCCGGAGTTTGAAGGTCTGGAATTCATCGACGGTCAGTTCCTTAAAATTTGTCAGGAGCTTCAGTTCCTAAGCTTCCTCACTCGCATTGCCATTGAACATAAATATGAAGTCATCCCTTTCATTTGCAAAATTATGAAAGAAAAATACCGTCAGTCTCCGGAAGATGGTTTGGTACAAGCTTCATTCTTTAATATGGCAGCAGTGCCCGGAAGTGAAACTCTTTACAATCGAATTGTTTTAAACCTGACAGAGTTACCCAAAACGAACCCGCACCATTTTCTTGTTCAGCAGATCCAGGCCCAGAAGGCCTCGATGAAAAAAGATGCCGTGCTTTTTGTTTTCAGTAATCAGAAACTATTTGTCCCAAGTCATTCTGAGCGCGTGGAACAATTACTGAAGGATTTCCGTGTTGAAGCAAGTTTCAATCTGGAAGATTTAAAAGGTAAGGGAGAGATCGCCCATTTTATTTATGTTCTGACAAAGCGTGATGCTCACGCTCCAAAAAATAACCAGCATCTTTTTGATCTAAATCGCAAGCAAAAAGAATCTTGTCTGGCCTTTGAATTCCGTGGAAATCTTTCCCGCTTCAATAAATTCAACAAAATCGTTGAAGAATTTCAAAATTTCTTAAAAACAAAAAATCCGGTTCTTACACCTATGTATGTAAACGAGCTGGATAAAGATATCTCTTTTGAATTCCATCAGGATGCGATCATCGAAGGAAAACTTGTCTCTTCGGGAACTTCGAAGGACAGTGGTCATCTACCGCACCCGAGTTTCTTTAAAAATTTGACTAAGTCATGTACTTCGCTGGATACATTTTTTAATGTTGAACTAATCAGCCAGGATGAATCAACTTCCCGAAAAAGTGTAGCTTCTGAATTGCTGGGACTGCGTAATGGTCCTGAGAAACAATTCCCGCTTCTCTTGATTGTAAATCAAAATGATCCTCTGGACGTAAGACTCGAACTCACTCCGATTGATGCTTATCGCGGCAAACTGGAACAATACGGAAGTGCGTTTTTCCATTATTTTGGTCTTTCACCAAAATATCCTACAATCAATCTGAATGTATTTCGTGAATACTTTTCCTCAATGTTGGGGCATCAGATCATTCAGCTTCAACTGAGTGATGGACCTTCAAAATTAAAAGCAAAATTAAAATCATTACTGGTTCCAAGCTTTTTCTTAAAAACAGTTTTCATGCCGGATCAGTCGCTGGCACGGTTTGCTTTATTGGACAAAACGGCAGAAGACTTAAAGGAAATGCATCCGGAAGTGCTTAAAGCAGAATTTGAGCGTTTAAAAGGGGCTTTTACCCAGGAAGCAGAAAACTATCCTTGGCATCTGCTTTCCCTTGCTTCGCACTTTAAACTGCAACTCAAGGCTCAGCTGGAAGTAATTGAAGATGGTAAACCGCAAAGTTTGAGCTTTTGTAATCCCTTAATCAGCCAGGAGCTGGTAAAACTTAAAACTCATCTCATTTATCAAAAAAACAATGACGTTTTCGTAGATTATAAAATTAAATCACCTTCTGAATTGCAGCTTCCGCTAACTTCTATGGTCGTGAAAAACAACGAAGATGATTCCGTCTTGATTTTAAAATTCCAGGATAAGGACATTGTTCATCTGCATTCTGCTGCACTGATGATTCATTTCATGAAATTCATTCTGCAAAATGCTGTCGGTGTTCACATATCCGACATCCTGCTGAATCTTAAAGTTCCTGCACTGGCCGAACTAGAAAGTGTTACTAAGCGTTTTGATGAACTGAAAAAAACACAAGAAAACCTTCTTCTTGAAACAGAAGGCCTTATTGCTATGATTCTAAGATCTGAAATTAATCGTTAAGCTTCTTTCATGGCCGCGAGAATTTCTTTTTTACTTCCCACTTTTAGATCAACCAGTTTTCCGTTTTGCTGTTCTTTGACAGTTGTTTTGCCGGTCTTGAATATAATCTTAATTCTTCCGCCAATAATCTGGCCGTTTTGATTTAGCTTATTGTCCAGCTGTATTTTAGCGTCCATATCCTGAAGAAGAGACTGAGCAATCTGAAGATCAACATCCAGGTTTGCAGCTCCTTCATTGAGTAAACCTACACGTGACTTTAAAATAGCTTCATCAAAGCCCAAGCCTGAATACACAAGATCAAGTGCGATGACATCCCCCAGCTTATGGGCAAATAGTGAAACTGATTTTTCAGAAGTTTCAGAGTGGGCTGAGTTAATGGCATAAGTGAGCAAATGGAAAAGCGATTGCTCGAGGTCTTCCTGACGGGATTTAATTGTCAGATTTTCTGCCATATTCACATCAAGCTGAACACCCTGTGAAAATAGTTTTTCTGCCAGAATATCTACAGTCTGTGAGCTTACCTGCTCTAGATTGACGTCTTCCAAGTTCTTCGATCCTTTCGTATCTGCTGATACACCAATGCTATCATCCTCCCAAATTTTATCAAGAGTTGCGCTCAGGTTTTCAGTTTTAGATAAGACAGATTTAAGCTGCTCAGGAGTCACCAGAACTTCAGAAGAAATTTTGGATTTATTGCGATCAATTAGCGTGTGCTGATGGAAGTTGGTAAACAAACGGGCACAATGAATCAGGCTATTTTGTTCCAGAGCAGTTTTGATAATCTCGCCTGCCTTTACGCTGGTGGCACCTGAATTTTCAGTCATAAGCTCCGCAAAGGCTTCTTTTTCACGTGCAGAATTAGAAAGTCTGCGACGAGTAATATTCATGTACTCACCAAACATCAAAACTGTCAGCAAAGTAGCAAAAACTGCGAATAATGATTTGTTCTGGTTAAGTTTGTTATGTAATTGACCTTTGAACTGATCGGTAGACTCTAAAATCTGATCCTTTGTTGTCTCAATTTTTTCAAAACGAGAACCGACATCTCTTCCCTCACCGTTTTTGGCCAGGCTATTGACCGGTGCGAGAACATCCTCATGAAACCAGTGAACATTAGATGCCAGGTTACTTAATAGTTTTGCCACATTTGGCAGATCATTTTTTAGTCCGTTTTCAACACTTAATATTCCTTCTGCAAAACATTCCTCAGTAAGATTCTGGAAATTTTGTGTCAGATAAGCTGCTGCACTGTCGCCAAGAATATTTGCTGTATAGGATTGATTGACACGTGTGAAGCAGGTTTGAATGCCGCTTTCGAGATTAGTTACTTTCTTTAATTTATTCGAACTTTCCTGGATGCTGTAGGATGTATAAATCAGGCCCCCTAGAACGAGCATGCCAATAAAAGTGCGTTTGCTTTCGAATAGATTCATTAAATTCTTCATTAAATTGCAATCCTTGCAAAGTTAGGTGACGGACCGACCCAGTTTTGATTCTACCTTCCCACATTTTTGGGTCAACATTAGGATAAAAAATGCCTGTGTTTTCTTCAGCACTCACGTTATTATACTGAAATGATCAGGAATAACGGCGAGCTCCGACGATTAACCATATCCTTAATAGTGGCGCTGGCCATCCACCTCGTCTTGTTTATTTTTGTGAAGAAAGACGCGCTCAGGTCCCAAATACTGGGTCTCATGCATGATGAAAGATCAACCCCCCTCAAAATAGATCGAATTGAAATTATTAAGCCTAAAGATGTTGAACGCTTTCGCAAAGTAGGTATTAAAGATGGCGCGAAAGATCTTTTGCGTCCGGACCTTCCCCGTCCTTTGCCAACTCCCCCGCCAGGTGTCCCGGGAAAAAAAGGTACGGCCGGACTATCACTAGAAAAATTGGGGCCACAATTACCTAAAACAGTCCCTCCCCCGCAGGCGAATCAAAAAAACAATACCAGTGCTGATTTCCAATCGCTAGGGAGAGAAAAAGCTGCAACCGCTAATAGTAAAAGCAGTCATTTTTACTTTAATCCAAAAGTAGAAAAAGTTATCAAATCTTCTCCAGAACAAGAAGTGCTGAAGTCTGAAGCGACTAAAGGTTTCGGCCAGACGAATAAAGCGATGGACAACATTTCTAATTTTGAGATCCGTTATGAAAGGCCGGAGGGAGTATCGGAAGATGAACTCAACTCTGATGAAAAAGCCTATTACTCTTTCTATGTGCGGAGTTATAAAAATTACTTTTCAAAAATATATTCCAACTATGAACGAATCGTTGTGGAGCGACCAAACCTGGCGAGTATTTTTGATCAGAAACACCTGCTCATTGGTAAAATTGATTACGACGAAAAAGGAAATATTGTTACTGTTAAAATTCTGAAGTCATCAGCAAATGATGATCTTCACTACTTTTTCGAAGAAACACTCAAACAAATGAATCAACCAAACCCGCCTAAGGTTTTTACTAAAAACCAAAAACAATTCAGCATTTATTATCAATTAAAGATTAATTAAAAAAGAATTTCAGAAGACCAAAAACAATTAATGCTGCCAGATAGCCTTTCAACATCGTCTTTGAAGTCAGATGACCTAGAATGTCGGCTCCGGCGGAATCAATTGACTTAATTTTTTGTTTCAACTTCGCTTTAGCCGCTGATTTACGGTCCAGATTGAAATTTTTAAAAAGCTCGCTGACTTCGCGTTCAAAATTTTCTTTTGATTCGCGATCCATCATTGGCTTTGGAATATACATTTTCATTGCCTCTACCTGATGAGCAAACTGAGCATATCGCGAGCTGCAAATCCGGCAATCATCCACATGTTTTTTTATTTTATGATAGGTTTCATCAATCGGTGATAAATCAGCGAGTGAAAAAACATTTTTAGAATGAACGCATTGTGAACGAAAAGAACTTTCGCTTTCCCTGTCCAAACTAGTGTCCTTGATGTTGCACGACCTGGTCCAGAGTCATGACAGTATTGCTTGTTTCAGTCATTTTCACCCGAGCACTATAAAGATGCGCAAGTATTTCCATTCTCGATTTGGCCATGATGAACTCGCACATTTCCAGCGAGAAGGCCAATCTGTCTTTTAAGTAGAGTGCGGCCTTTTCATCGATATCAAGAGAGAAGAAACCACTGTTATCTTCTACTTCCTTAAAACTCATTTTCAATTGCCCGTAACGTTTCTTGGAGAGCTCGTAAATAGTTCTTAAAAGAAAAGCCTTACAGGTCGCCTTGTATTGATCTTCAGAGCCCTGGGCTTCGCTCTCCCACTTTTCAATCAGGCTAGCCCTTTGAATAAGAAACGCCGACACAGCATCAATCATCAACTGTGACGCCTGCAGATCATCGGGGATCAGTACAAAAGCCATGCTGTAAAGTTCTTGAGAAAGGCCTTGGATGAATTTTTCTAAATCGACATTTTTCATAAGATAAGGTCAATGAGCTCCAATTCCTTTGGCCCCACGACTCATCTATTCTAGCAGAAGGGAGCCATGGTTTACAACCATGGACAAAACCTTTAAAATCATAGGCTTAAGTTTGTCTTAACCTGCGTTTTTGCCCTTTACTATTTATTTCTTCAAGAAAATTACCAAAACGGTCGATTAGATCATGGAGAAAGATCAAAACCGTAATGAGCAGGTTTTTATGAAACAACGTACAACTCACTTTTTTGTCGCGATGACCTTGGTGCTAATTTCTGCATGTGCGGAAAAGAAAACAGGATCAACCGTCAATCAATACATCACTAATCCAGTCACAGGTGGCGGTGGAACAGGTACCGGCGGTGGCGGGACAGGAACGGGTGGTGGTACAGGAGCAATTACTGGTTGCGCAGATGGTGTTGCCCGCTCAGGAGCGACTCGCTGTTATTATAACAATCTTCCGACATTAGTTTTCAGCGGTCCGGGAACTGTTGGGCCGGTCTACTGGTCCTCGGCCAATGATCTGCCAGCACACATTTCACCAAACCAGTTCAAAACAGATGCAAGCTTTGCTGTTCGTATGAAACCTAGTACTGTTTCAGGTGGCACATCGATTCAGGGACGCAATTGTTCTTCGTGGACACAGAACAATTTTAATAAACTACAAGTTCAAGTCATGCTCAGAAGAGCTGGTGACGGATTAGGAGAAGTGAAAACTTTAACGGGAGCAGTTGGGTCAGCTTCTAATACTGCACGCTTTACTGTTCCCGGAGGAACAACTAGTCCTTATATTTTAGAAGTTATTTCTGTTCTATCTAATCATAGTTGCGATCAGGCTAAATACGGTAAACTTGCAACTCCTTGTACAAGCACAACTTTTTATCCTATTCCTGTAAACGGTACAAGCTATCCGACAGAATGTGTTGCGTTCAACCTGGAAGTCGCGACTGATGATACTTATGATCTTCCTAACTAAAAAGTATTCAGCAAGTTTTTTCATTTAGATTTAAGAGAGGCTTTTTGCCTCTCTTTTTTTTTCTCAATTAAACAATAGAATTTTTAAAATAATCTTTTTTTACCTAAGGAGTAGGAATGAAACTTTGTCTAAGTTTTTTATTATCCGCATTTTTATTTTCTTCTGTGCAGGCCCAGGATTTAACGCCAGCTCAATCCGCTGCTCTAACAAAACAAGTTGAAGTCGTAAAACAATTAGCAGCTGATCCAAAAATTGTTGAAGCAGTAAAAAATGCGAATGCTAATCCCTCTGCAGATTACAAAGATATGAATCAGGATAAATGGAAAGAGCTTCCTGTTTTAGATCCGAAAGTGCGTGCATTTAGTAAAAACGCCGCTGCTGAGGTTTTAAAATCAAAGAAAAATGAAATGATTACTGAAGCTTTTGTTAATGCAGCTGATGGTACAAAGGTTGCTTATCTTTCAAAACCATCGAACTGGTCACATAAAGGAAAGCCTAAACATGATGAACCGATGACGGGAAAAACGTGGCAAGGAAAAGTAGAAATGGATGAATCAACTGGTACGCAAAGTATTCAGGTTGCGGTGCCTGTTCTGGATGCTGGTAAGGCCATTGGCTCTATGACTATTGGATTCAGTGTTACAAAGTTAAAATAATTTGAGATAGCGGGGAAAGAGAATGCTTACAAAATTAGGACTAAGAAAATATTTAATGTTAATTATTTTTCTGATTATTCTGATTAGTTTTCTTTCTTCGCTCTTTACGATAGTTTTCACTCAAAAACAAATCAATCATCTCTCCGACAATTCAATTAAAAGTGCCAATATAAGCAATAATATAATCTCACTTTCAATTGATCTTTCCACAATTCATTCTTCCCTATCATCTTTGATTACAGAAAAAGATCCGGACATACTTGAGACATCGATTGCCAAGGTAGGCAGCGGCTTTAAAATGGTGGAAGATCATCTGAAACAGTGTCAATTTGATTGCGCTAAAACCAGAGAACTTAGCCAGGAATATCAGGCCAAGGTAAATGACCTGATTGAAAAGCGAATTCTATTGGGTAAAACTGCTGAAGCTATAGAATTTTTTATTCAGGATGTGAGTCCAGTTTACTTTAAAACATTGACCGAACTGGATACTAAAGGTGATCTGATTAAAAAACAAACAGCTGAAATGATCAAAGGATCACAGGAAGAAGGAGAAAAACTAAAATATTCTATTATTGCTTCTTCATTTTTGATGATTTTACTGATCACTATCGCCGGTCTTAATTTTCGTAAAGCACTGGTGAATACTTTAATGCAAATTTCAGAGAAGCTAAAAGATTCAACACTGACTTTGCAACAAACCTCAGAAGAAGTGGCAACAACCAGCGATTTTCTCTCCGAAGCTTCATCCCAGCAAACTGCGACTGTTCAGGGTACTTCACAAGCAGTTCAGGAAATCTCTTCGATGACAGAAATTAACCGCAATAATGTTGCCGGAAGTGCTGCAAATGCCAGGGAAAGCCTGCACAGAATAGCTGAAGGCAAAGAAGCTATTACAATTATGCTGGAAACAATCAGTAAGATCAGTGATTCAAACAGTAAAATGGTTGAACAGATCAACAAAAACGGAACTGAATTTTCTGAAGTAACAACTTTGATTAAAGAAATAGATACAAAAACGAAAATTATTAATGATATTGTTTTTCAAACCAAACTACTGTCATTTAACGCTTCAGTTGAAGCTGCTCGTGCCGGAGAACATGGAAAAGGATTTGCAGTGGTGGCCGAAGAAATCGGCAACCTGGCGATAATGAGCGGGCAAGCCGCAAATGAAATTTCAAATTTACTCAATAACAGCGTTGTACGCGTTAATGAAATTGTTACTAAAAGCCAAATGCAGATGGCCGGCATTGTTGAATCAGGTAAAAACACCATTGAGGACGGTAATCGGGCCGTCAATAATTGTCATAAGATTTTTGATGAAATCAGCCATGATTCCGAAAGTATCAACAATAGACTTGAAGAAATTAATGCCGGAACTTTGGAGCAAAGTAAGGGCATAGAAGAAGTTAACAAATCAATGTTGCAGATTAATAATGTTGCAAATAAAAATGCCCACATTGCCCAAGATTCTTTGCAGATGGCAGAGAAATTAAAGCAGCAGTCTAAATCTATTACTGAAATTACAGAGGATCTGAAAATTATGCTGAATGGAAGATAGCTTAGTGCCCCAGATCTTCTATGATTTTCAATGCAAAATTTTTCTTATGAGCAAAACTTACTTCCACCAATAAACCGGGGCAAGTGATGTTCACTTCGGACACATGTCCACCCAAAATATCAAAGGCAACCCAGTCTACTCCTTCTTCCATTAACTCCCGGCAAATACGGTCGCATTCCAGTTTAAGTGGAGGATCGAGTTCAATTGCATGAAAAGCAGCCCCTTGTGCGATATTGGCCAGAAACTCACCGGACTTAGGAACTTTAAGAATGGATCCTAACTCTTTTCCTTTGAAATAAAGGGCACGTACTTCTCCCTGAGCGACCTCCGGACAAAAGGGTTGAGCGACAATGGCACCATTATTATCTGCAACTTTTTTGCGAAAAATTTCCAGCAAATCTGGCTGTGTGGTACTCACTTTTTCAACACCCATTCCCTGAAAAAGATCTAAAGGCTTTAAGATAAGCTCCGGAACTAGTGACAATCGGCTGACAAATTCCATAAATCCATCCGGACTGCTTCCAACATAGGTATGCAAAGAAGATGGCTGAGAATAGGCGTGAAGTTTTTCATTATATCGCAGAATTCCATCCGGAGAATTGAGAACCTTTATCCCCTTTCCTTGCAGAAAACGCAGCATCCACAAATATCTTAGATAGCGTGTATCGAAAGGCGGATCAATCCGCATATGAATCACATCATTCGTCTTAAGCGGATAAAGATAAGAATCCTCCAGTGTAAATTTTCTGGTGTAGGCACCGTCTTCATAAAACTCTGAGCTGAAATTATACAAGCGGAAAACTGTTTCGCCCTGATTAGTGACATAAAAATCTTTCTCAAAAAGCAAAGCTACATCTATTCCCTGTCCCTTCATCGTAGCGGCCAGCATAAGAGTACTGTCTTTTTTAGGATTGAGTTTTTCGATGGGATCGATAAACATGATGTGCTTCATGAGATGTCCTGGAAATGAGGAAATTTATCTTATTGAAAGAGAAATTTCTCAAAATCCTGCACGTCAGTCTGCTGTTGGTATTCCTGATACTTTTTCTCAATAAAAGTATAATAGGCTTTGAGGTCCAGCCCAAGTTTTTTCTGTAGACTTGCCAGGTCATGAGAACTTTTCTCATAAGTTAAGAAGGCTGCGAAACTGGCATTATTCCACTCTCTGTTAAGTGGAAAACAATTTTTTGGCTGAATATTAAGTTCCTGACATCGCTTCATGACTTCAACCTGAAAACGAGATTGCATAAACTCATCGAATATGACTTTTGCCTCTTCACCGGTTTTAGGCAGGAGATTACGGTAAAGTTCCTGTAATTCAGTTACTAAATTTACCACCAGCTTGTTGAGCTTTTTATCATCTTCCAGCTGTTTTTGCTGGAACACAAAATAATCTTCCTGATGTATAGACATGAAATATTCTTTAAGCATGTTAGTTGCAAAATAGTTAGCTAGATTTTCATTCATATCCACCTGATCTTTAATAAAAAAGATGGTGTGAAATAATTCATGAAAAATAAGTTCAGCCAGCTCGTAGTCATCATATTGGAAAAAGGACGAAAGAATTGTATCTGTAAAATACCCCAGCGTTGAATAGGCATAGACCGGACGGGTCCAGGTCACATACCCTGAACTTTCCTGCTCCTTAGCAAACTTTTTGGCGGAAGATAAATTAAAAAATCCCAGATAAGGAAAACACCCCATAACCGGAAAACAGTTTTTGACTGCACGAATCTCTTTATAAGGTGAGGCTATGACCAAATAAGTTACAGCTTTATTTTTGAGCATAGTTGTCTGCGAGTAAATTTTGGTAGGTTTTTTACTCCAATAACGGTAGAAAAAACCTTTTAGCTCTTCAATCTTTTTGATTTTTTCTTTGTGCGTACGCGGAACGCGAACACTTTTGAGCATTTCTTTATTGTCTTTCCCTCTTGATAGGAGAGAAATCTGTCCGATACTCTGCTCATACAAGTAATTGAACTTGGCACAACCGGTGAATGAAAGAAGAAAACAAATAATGACAATTTTTTTTAAAATATCCATGAAAAGCCAACAGAATACTTAACATTATCCCTGGCCTTGTCGAATTCAAATGCCGGGAACAATGTTTTAACTGCACCTTTAAGTGAAAGGCGTTCAGTCATTCTTAATTGAATCGAAAATGTTCCGAAGACAGAATCGATTCGTTGTTTGGTGACCCCACTAGTGATAATCGTCCGGGCACTAGTCGCTGTATTTTCCACGGTGAAATCTGAATTATAATGAACGAATTGCTTAGCGTAGCCCATAGAGATTCCGGGGATCAAACGTGCCGTTCTCGGCGCAAACATTTGTTTTAATCCGACACCGTATACAAAAGATGTCACTCTGTTTTGTTGCCCGACGATATCAACTCCACTGGCCACAGTGTAACGATCATTCTCTGTTGTTACATCTTGTGAGCGCGAGGCATTCAGATCAATTGCCGTGTAATCAAAAATATATGTGGATAATCCACCGGCGTATGAACGGGTTATGGAAGAATTTTGCCTTTGCAATCCATAAATTTGTCGATCATAACCAAAATCAAATGAGACTTCATTTACAACGGCCCAAGAAGTTACTGGGACTAAACATATAAGCAATGAAAATACAGACTTCATAGGATCACCTCGATCCTATTCTATCAATTCAGTGATGTGAAGATTAATGAGGGGAAGATTTTCCCCTCATATAAAGATGCTTTAAAGTTGAGCTAAAGAGGGAGCTTTTTTTCCGAGATCTGCTATCAGATCTCCCTGGCAGGAAAGCGACGTAGCTGATGAAATTTTCACGTCTACCCAATGCCATTTATAGTCTTGATCGATGTTCTCCGGACGAAAGTGAACGATTCGGTTACAATTCGTCCGACCTTTCCATTTCTTAATTCCGCCCATGTTCCCGAAGTCTTCAACTAATACCCGGAAGGTTTTTCCTACCATGGTCTGACGAATCTTATCCTGAATTTTCAACTGGTGGGCCTGAATCTCCCGAAGTCTTTCACCCTTTACATCATCGGGAAGCTTATCTTCCATCCGTGCTGCTCGTGTCTTGGCACGAGGCGAGTAAACGTAGGAATAAATAAAATCAAATTGAGCTTTATCCAGCAGATCCAGAGTTTCTTTATGCTCTTCTTCGGTCTCATTCACAAAGCCGGCAATGATATCGGTTGAAAGAACAATTTCAGGCTGAGCAGCTCGCAACTTTTCCAGCAGCCCCAGGTAGTGTTCCGGTGTGTATTCACGATGCATTCTCTCCAGCACAGTTGCTGATCCGGATTGCACCGGCAAATGAAGATGCTTCGATAGTTTTTTTGATGTTCCATGAACTGCGATCAGGTCATCACTTACATCATAGGGATGGGAAGTTGTGTAGCGAATAAGCTCCAAACCTTCGATTTTATCCAGTTCAGTTATTAGCTGGGCCAGTGATTCACCATTTTCTTTTCCATAGGAGTTTACGTTCTGACCTAAAAGAGTCACTTCCTGAATGCCCTGGTATTTCACCAGTTTTCTGACGTCTTCGACGACTTCGGCCAGTTTTCGGGAGCGCTCTTTGCCTCGGGTGTAAGGAACAATACAATACGTACAATATTTATTACAGCCCTTGATAATGTTGACGAAGGCCTGAGGTGAACCTGGAGAAATTTTTGTTTCTATCGAAAAATTTTCATTTCGGTCCCAGGAATTGATCGTGAATTTTGAGTCCCCGGCATAAACCCGGAAGACCATATCGTTAATGGTATCGATAACGTCTGTTCCGAAAGCGAAGTCCAGGTGCTTATATTTTTTAACCAGTTCACGACCTTCTGTTTGGGCCACGCAACCACCTACCCCGACCACCAGTCCGTTCTTCTTTTTTTTGGCGTGCTTGATTTCACCCAGCTGGGAATAAAACTTATTGTTTGAAAGGTCGCGGACGGCGCAGGTATTAAACAGAACCATGTCGGCTTCATCGAGCTCTTCGGTCGGGGTGAAATTCAGGTCACCCAAATGAGACAGGATGCGTTCTGAATCGTGATAATTCATCTGGCAGCCGAAAGTTTTCATCCAAACTTTGCGTGGAGGAAAGGTCATGTCGCCCATGATGACAGTTTTTTCGCCGGTTAGGGGGTCGATAATTGTTTGTTCGCGAGGACCGTCGCCTCTTGTTCCAAGACCTGTTGCCATTAAGTTTACCCTGTTAAAAAGCCTTAAAGCTGTGGTTGATATGAATGTGGGTGAAAAGTAGCAGGTACGAGGTCTGAAGTAAATGAGGGTAAGGTCGAAAATGGGACTTTTTACAGTCAGGACAAATAAAAAAGGGACCCGAAGGTCCCTTTTTTAACTAGATTTGGCTTAAAAAATTAAGCTTTCTTAGCAGCAGCTTTCTTAGTTGCTTTCTTAGCTACTTTTTTTGTAGCTTTCTTAGCAGCTTTCTTTGTAGCTTTTTTAGCAGCTACTTTCTTTGTTGCTTTCTTAGCTACTTTCTTAGCAGCTTTCTTCTTAGTTGTTGTTGCTTTCTTAACAGCCATAAAATCCTCCAAAAGTTTTTATTCTTTTTTTAAGAATAAACATTTTTTTATTTTCGTGCAAACAAAAAA
>CAMLMH010000010.1 GCA_946481315.1 uncultured Bacteriovorax sp. | reverse complement strand
AAAGGTCAATGCACCCTCTTATTTTTAAAAACCCCGACTTTGTTCGGGGTTTTTTTTTGCCTGAAAACGAAATATGAAAAAAACGAATGTTCATATTGGCCACTGTACTTCACCTCATGGAATCAAAGGTGAATTTTCGTTCGTTCTCTACAATCCTGAAGATTCAATTCTCGATAACGGTTCAACGATCACTCTTACTCCAAGAGGAGCAGGAAGTTGTGTTCCTCAAGATGGAAAAGAGTTCAAAATAAGAAAAATCAGCTTTGGAAATAAAACGATTGTACAGCTAGAAGGAGTTGATAGCCGCAATCTTGTTGAAGAGATGATTCCATTTGATATTCATGTTGATCGTGAATCATTTCCCGAAACTGAGGAAGATGAATATTACATAAACGATTTACTTGGGCTGGAGGTCTATCACTACTACACGAAGAGTCTTGTCGGCCGTGTGATGGACTTTTACGAAAACGGTGCTCAAGTGGTTCTTAAAATCAAAACCGACAAGGAAATTATCGAAGTGCTGTTTTTAAATCAGTACGTTCCTGTGGTAGATATTGATCAAAATCGCCTGGAAATCATTCCCCCCATCCTGGTCGAATAAGATGAAGAAGATTTGGATCGTTACACTTTTTCCTGAATACTTTTCACCACTCATCAATTTTGGAATCACGGGATCTGCTCTTCGCGGGGAGCGTGGGCAAAAGATTGAGGTGCATACGGTACAGCTGAGAAACTTTACTCCAAAAGATTATAAAGGTGTCGACGATTCCCCCTATGGTGGAGGAGCTGGCATGGTTATGCGAGCTGATGTTTTGAAAGCTGCCCTCATGGAAGGGATTGTTAGACCTGGAAATTATGGCGATGACTGGAAAGAGAAACTCCATGTCGTATTCCCTGGACCTCGAGGTAAAACCTGGAATAACGACTATTGCAAAGAATTCGCAGCGAGATTTTCAAACGAATCAGCAAAAGACCTGGTTTTTATCTGCGGACGATATGAAGGCATTGATGAACGTTTTTTAAACCTCTATGTGAATGAGCAAATCAGTATTGGCGATTACATTTTGACCGGTGGAGAAATCCCTACAATGGCGATTATCGATTCTGCACTTCGGTTTTTCAGCGGCGTTTTAGGGAATAAAGATAGTGCAACTCAGGAATCCTTCCAGAGCAATTTACTGGAGCATCCTCAATATACCAGACCAAAAGTTTTTGATGGGGTTGATGTTCCGGACATTCTCATGTCGGGCCATCACACAAACATTGCCAAATACCAGCGAGAAGAAGCAATCAGGATCACAAAGCTGCATAGACCGGATTTGCTCATAAAAAAGGATAAGGAATGAAACTGTACTTAGGACTTGTTCATCACCCGATTAAGAACAAATTAGGCGAGCTGGTGACGACTTCTGTAACCAATCTAGACATCCATGATATTGCCCGAAGCTGCCGAACGTTTGGGGTTCAGAAATATTTCATCGTGACCCCCTTTAATCTTCAAAGGGAATTAGTTGACTCTATTTTGGGCCACTGGAAAGAGGACTTTGCCAATGCCTTCAATCCAGATAGGCAAGATGCTTTAAGTATTGCGCGAGCTGTCGATTCGATCGATACTGCTATTGCTCAGATTACTGAGATTGAGGGAAAAAAACCGCTGATTGCTGTAACGGGGGCGAATTTTGATTCCTTCGACGGAGGGACTTCCGAGTTGACAAAAAAGCTTGAAGTCCTTAATATGCCTTGTTTTCTGTTATTTGGGACTGGCTGGGGATTGCATCCTATTGCTTTAGAGAAAGCTGACTTTAAGCTTTCGCCCATAATATCAAAAAACTCTGACGGGTATAATCACTTGTCAGTGAGATCAGCAGTGGCCATTTATTTGGATCGACTGTTTGGTGAATAGAAGAATTAGTCCTACTCGGTAAGAACAACATGGTGTTGGTCCTCTGGGAGTAGCGTAAAGAAAATAGGAGTTCATCATGAACTTAATCGACATTGTAAATGCGGATCACGCGAATCCAAAAGTAAAAGATCTTCCAGCTTTTAAGCCAGGAGATACTATCGCGGTTCACACTAAGATCACTGAAGGGACGAAGTCTCGTATTCAGATTTTCGAAGGTGTTTGTATTGGCTTCAAACAAAGAGGCGACATCAATGGTCACTTCCGCGTAAGAAAAGTTTCTAACGGTATTGGAGTTGAGAGAGTTTTCCCATTCCACTCACCTAACGTTGATAAAGTTGTTATCACTCAAAAAGGTAAGGCACGTAAAGCTAAGCTTTACTACCTACGCGAAAGATCTGGTAAATCAGCTCGTATCGCAATTGATTACGATCGCAAAGAAGACTAATTTTCGTCCCATATGCCCCTCTTTTTAGAGGGGCTTTTTGTTTTAGGACCTTGTGGTAGATATAAATTATTTCCAAACAAAATCCGCTGCTGCCAAAACATTCTTCATTGCCGGATGTGATGAAGTGGGGCGTGGTCCTTTGGCCGGTCCGGTTGTGGCCGCATGTGCCTCGCTGGAAGTCAGGCATTACGACCGTAAAGAAATTATGAAGCTGCTTCGGGAATGGAAAAAACTCGGAGTGACCGATTCCAAAAAACTCACCTCAGAAGAGCGTGAAATCATCTTAAAAAAACTCCACTGGTTCCAGGGCGGAGAAAAACTCAAAATTAATCAAATTTACTCTCACGCTTACTCAGAAAATATTACGTTTAAAATTCTTATCAAGGAAATTCACGCAGAAGAGATTGATCAGATCAATATTTTGCAAGCATCGCTAAAAGCGATGAAAGAAGCGATGGAAGGAAGCTGTTCATTGGATATGACGGGAACTGTACTCATTGATGGGAACCGCAAATTTAAAGCGAACTATAATGATATTGATCTCGAAACAATTATTGAAGGTGATTCAAAATCAATGTTGATCGCGATGGCCTCAATTGCCGCCAAAGAATATCGCGATAATCTGATGAAAGAATACGATTCACTTTATCCAGGGTATGGCTGGGCGGAAAATGCAGGCTATCCGACACCCAGACATCGCGAGGCCATTCTTGAGTTGGGGATAACGCCTATTCATCGCAAAACTTTCAGAAGCGTGAGGGAAGCATATGGACTCGACCTGGGAATCATGGGAGATCTTGGAATCGAAGGAGACGAAGCTCTTTCATAGGAGGGGCCATCCCTGTCTCATCTCATCATTAGTGCTGCGTTCGCGGGGAATGGGGCAAATCGACGTTGCGACATTACAAAAAATTGGAACACGTAAAGTTCTCACTCTTGTAGAAGTCAAAACTTCGACAGTTCCCGGAAGCTTTCAATGGCAACGACTCAAAAAGTCGCAGGATTTTTTAGCAAAGCTGTTGGAAGTTGAAACCAAATTGGAAGTAAAGTTTTGCCAAAAAGATCAGGATTCATTATTCTTTTAATATGAAGAAATATTTAATTGCTCTTTCAGTAACTTTCTCATTACTTTTTTCTACGAACTCTTATGCGCTTGATCCCAAGCTTAAGATGGTTGCCACTATGGCAGGGTACGGAGTTGTTGGCGGGGCCTTGTTAGGGACAGCAACCTTAGCGTTTGGAGCAGGCGGGCGTTCGATTGCCAAGGGAGCTTCGCTCGGTCTTTATGCAGGACTACTTTTCGGTGGGTACATCCTGATAAATTATGAAATGAAAAAGCGGGGATATGGACAGGAACAAAAAGGGGATTACTATCCAGAAAGTTCAGGCCCTTATGAAGATGAAAATTCATACGTTCCGGCACTGGAATCGTATGAATTGGCCCAATTTGAAAATAAAAAGGACCCGCAAGCGGATCCTCTCATTTTTGTCAATTTACTCAATTATCAATTCTGATAAGTATTCTTACGATTACCATATTTCTGGTTTAAGCTTTCCGTCTCGTCAGAGTCGAATTCTTTTTCCATTAATTCAAATGCATCAAAATTATAAAGTTTAAAAACTTTTAAGAATTCTGTTTTTACATTGGAGAGTTTAATTTGCGCTCGGTTTTTGTTGAGGATATGTAATGTTTCAACAAAAATTCCAATCCCTGAAGAACCTACGAAATCCAAGGAATTCATATCAAGTGTAATGGTGCTGGTAGGATTTTTCTTTGTTAGTTCCTGAAGCTCCATTCTGAGCGGTAGTGAATTTTCATAGTCGAGTCCGCCGTTCATGCGAACTGTTATGTTCCCTTGAGAGTCTGTGTGGATGTGGGCCTTCATTGCCATATTGATCATTCCTTTTTGAAGGTTAGATGTGCTATGGTTATTTTATCACCTTTATGGTTATGCTTTTTAGGAGCATAAATTTTTGCCCATTACAAAATGGAGTGATTTTGTCTGATTTGGTTCTCATTACGCTACCTATTGGAAATGTGAAAGACATTACCCTGCGGGCACTGGAAACATTAAAACAGGAACAGGTGTTTTTTGCCGAGGATACCCGTGTATTTAAACAATATCTGGATTCACAGGGAATTTCTCTGGAGCATAAAAAAATAGATTCTTTTCATGATCAGAGTGTCGGGAAAATTGAATTGATCATTTCTCTCCTTAAATCCGGTCAAAAGGTCTGTCTGGTGTCCGATGCCGGTAGTCCGGTCATATCTGATCCTGCCTATCCTCTGCTTAAGCGCTGTCTTGAAGAAAAAATTGAGATTAAAACTATTCCAGGCGTTACTTCAGTAATCACGGCCCTGGAGCTTTCCGCACTTCCACCACATCCTTTTCACTTCTGGGGATTTCTGGGTAGGACTACCGGAGAGCGGATGGAGTTCTTTACAGAACTCAAAAGTATCTATGGAACACACATCTTTTTTGAATCTCCTCATCGAATCTATGAAACGGTGAAAAGTTTCTTTGATATTAATCCCGATAGTATGCTGGTAATCACCCGAGAGCTGACGAAAACCTACGAAAGTGTTTATCGGCTCACAAAAGAAAATTTGTCAGACCTCCAGTCGTTAATAGTTGATAAAGGTGAGTTCGTGGTACTTTTTCATCAGGATCAGCACAAGGGACAAAGCGCTCAGATGCTTGAAGTGCAGACGATGATCCGTGACTATCTGGAAAATGGAGGCGGACCCAAAAAACTTGCTAAAATATTTGCCAAGGCCACCGGTGGTGAAACGAAGGTCATCTATGACCAACTAAGTCGCTCAGGAAGATCATAAAAAGCTGCCTATCTGTTTTCATTTTTGAAAATTAAAATAAAATACAAGTATCGTTAACGAAATCTTTGAGAGTTGAAGAGGCCTTATGCTTGTTCGTATTATCGGTGGTCATGGTGGAGTTTCACCTGGGTTTAAGGCCACGTCTTATCTGATCGATGGAAAACTCCTCATTGATGCCGGCTCAGTTGCTTCAGGAATTCAGATTGAGGAACAATCGCATATTGATTATATGTTAATCTCTCATGCGCATCTGGACCATATTTCTGACCTCGCCTTTATTGCAGATAACTGTTTCGGGATGAAGGGGAGACCCTTTGAAGTTTATGCTAATAAACCAGTCAAGGACGCCATCAAAACTAATTTGTTAAATGATATCATCTGGCCCGATTTTTCGGCCTTGCCTTCCAAAGAAAATCCTACTTTGCGTTTTCACGAGATAAAGCCTGAAATGGGGTTAGTTCTTGGTGACTACAGAATCATGCCTATTCCGGTGAATCATCAGGGCGGTGCTTTAGGATTTATCGTGGAGAGAAAAAATGTCTCTGTTGTTTTCACGCAGGATACGGGACCTACAGATAAAATTTGGGAGTACGCTCATAAGGTAAAAAACCTCAAGGCCATATTTACTGAAGTCAGCTTTCCAAATTCTATGGCCAAGGTTGCGGCAGATTCTCTTCACCACACGCCTAATACCATGAGGGAAGAAATAAAAAAAATGCCAGCTGATGTTCCTATCTTCTTGGGACATTTAAAACCAAATTTTCAATCTCAGTTGTTCAAAGAAATTGCTGAACTCGATGATGAACGTATCACGATCTTAGGCTCATCTGATACAAGTTACGTTTTCTAAGGCATTCCAGGCAATATGTACATTTGTCTGCTTGGAATATTAATCGGCACAAATCGCTGAGGTATTTGTCCTGACGGAGCCGAGCGGATCTTTGACTGTGGAGCTTCTTCTTCATCAGATTCCTCAGCTGTCTCAGTTTCTTTTTTGTGTTTATCTCGACAGGTCTTCTTTTCAGCATCCCAGACATGGCGGGAAGAAGGTGCATTTCCTTCCTTAAGCTGATTAGATATCCATAATTCGTTATCTTTAATACATTGCTCTTCGGCAGATAGTTTTTCTTCGGCCTTTACTTCTTCGCAAGTGTTCTTTTCAGAGTTGAGCTTAAAAGATTTTCCGTCTTTATTTTCTTTATCACAGTCTTTTTGCGTTTTGACCGGATCACAGCGATTCTCGTTTTCTCTGTAGATAAATTTCTGGTCACCTTTTTCTTTTGCTTTACAGTCGGCTTCAGTGATTTTTTCTTCGCATTTTTTACTAGTAGGATTTAATACCTGTTTTTTTCCATTCACCTCGACGCATTTTTGATTCTCAACATTGGTTACCGTTTGTGATGCTGAAGCTTCAGTTGCTGGAATGATGGTTGTCTGTGCTGGCTCACTGCCCGTAGCTGCCTCAGTTATATCACTTGACGCAAGAGATGCACTTGGGGTTATGGTCTGTCTTTGATTTTGTCTCAGTGCCTCGGATAAACGAGAGGGATCCTGCGGCCTGGTGGCAGCTTGTGATCCAATGGCAGGTTTAATTTCATCATTTTGTACTGCCGTTAAGACTGGAGGCTTGATTGTTGAAGCCTGTGAATCTATAGCAGGTCTTCTTTCTTCTGATGCTCCCGAATTGCTTTCTTGGGCACTACCCAGGACAACCGGCGCTGAAGCATCTGAACCTTCACACGAAACGAGTTGTTCCAGTTTTACTGAGGTTGCATTCGATTTTTTTAATCGAACTTCAACACCTTCACCGTTTTGATCTGAAATGAGTTCCAGATTGCTTTGACAGCTTTTTGAATCAACAATTACACCGGAGCGGCTGCATGATAATTTGACATGTGAAAGATCAAAACCGCGAGATTCATTATAAGTCAGGTTGCTGATGAAGACGCGGTTATTTTTCTTACTAAACTGCGGACAAGAGTCGCTTTTTTTACTGACATCATTAAAGCTTTGATCGATCGCTGCCTCAAGCTTCATTTCGTCCAGGGCCGTTTCAGCAAGTGCGGATGGATTCTTCAAAAATCGTTCATTAGCATTAATAAAATGCAGAATTGACTCGATGTTGTGCTCAGTGTTTTTATCCAGTGTCTGAACGAATAAATTGTAATTACAAAGCTGAATACCACTTTGAATGAAAGATGGGTTTGCTATATCTTTTAAGCATTTCTCATTTTTCTTTTTCCATTCTTTGAGTGCGGCCAGATTTTTGGCAATGGTCTCGGTTATGGCCTTAGGAGTATCTTTTAAATCATCAAGCTTCAGGTCACTGTCTGCTTGGATATTGCCTTTTTTAATGGCATTGATCAGGCGATTTAGCGGAGCATTTCTTATGCGGTTAAGTTCGGAAGCAGAGAAGCTTTTTAATCTTTGCTGTTTACCTGTTTTTTGTTCAATTTCTTCAAATTTGCTTACGCTGCAAATACGGTCCTGTGCATGAGTAAGAAGCTTTTTTAGCAAATACTTATCATGATCGTTGATGAGTGCGTTCTTGTTTTGACTAAATTTCTTTTTACTAGCTTCCTGCAGCTGATCGATAACCTGATCAACTTTATTTTTCTTAACATATTCGGATACGGCAGAATCATTGCCATCCACTGCCTGCATGAATTCAACTAAAGCAGAATTTGTTTTTTCAAACTGTTCGAATCTGGCAGCCTGATAAACAGCAGCAACTTTTTTCAAAGAGAGTTGATATTCTTTATAGAGAGCTTCCTCAAAGACTTTTCCTTCATAGGCGGAGTTTTGCGTATGAGGTTTGAGAATCAGCTTGCCATTGACCAGGACAGCGTCTTTTCCTTCATAATTTAAAGACTGCTGAAGAGCTATATAGAGTTCACGAAAGCGGGCTTTTTCGGCAGCACAATTATTCGCCCAGGCGGAAAAGCACAATGATAGTCCCGTCACGAGGATAAACAATTTTTTTATTATAGCGGCCATTATTAAACCTATCTTAGGCCGGAAAGATCCCGGCTTATTCTGTTTTCGGATAATCAGCGTTAAAACTTGAGAAAAAGACTAGGGATTGTATTTATAGGGCTTTTCAACTGCCACAAATAATGGCCAAATGAGGAAAATGAACAGACAGGTTAATCCCATCTTTGATGCCAGCGCCGAACAGGAGCTGATGAATTTCCTAAACCAGCACTACGGCATGGAAGTGTTTACGCCCGGACTCGATCGGACAAAACCACTTTATGCATTTGCCAAAAAACGACTGAAGGCCCTCGGTACAAAAATTATTATTGTGGCAGGAACAAATGGAAAAGGGCAGACGGCCCACACACTTGCTCATTTTTTTAGTCAGGCAGGAAAAAGCTGGGCCTTGTGGACTTCTCCGCATATTCTTTCAGTGACAGAGCGCTTTCTTTATTCAGATAAAGAAGGTCGACCGACATCCATTAATGCATCCGCATTGCTGCAAACTATTAAAGACCATCATACCAGGCTGGGTGAAGAACATCCTGGACCGAAGGTCTCTTTTTATGAATTTCTATTTTATGTTTTCCTGCAGCTAACACTTGAAAATCCCCCTGAATATCTTTTGCTGGAAGTAGGGTTAGGTGGAAGGTTAGATGCTGTTAATCACTTTGATGCAGATTGTAGTTGTATAACATCCATTTCCCGTGATCATCAAAGCATTCTAGGCGGAACCTATCGCTCCATCCTGCTGGAAAAAATCGCTGTAAGCCGTCCGGGAAAACGACTCTTTACTGTTTTTCCCCTCGAGTATCTAAATGAATTGACCAAAACCTATTGTGATGAGCACGAAGTTCTCTGGACACCTTTATCTTTTCCCGGACAACATAATTATTTTAGTGAAAATCAGTTATTGGCATGGGAAATTTTTTTAAACTTTGTTCCTCATTTTTCAGAACACAAGGAAAAATTTTTCCGCACAATTCCTTCTTTCAAAGGACGAAGAGAGATAATGACATTTGGCAAGAAGTCACTTATCTTTATAGGAGCACACAACACTGATGGAATCCGCCGGATGTTGGAAGCGGAAAAGCACAGATCTTCCGGTCAAATAGACGAAGTCCTGGTTAGTTTTTCTAAAAGACCTGGAGACGAAATTGAAGTTATGCTCAAAAGTCTGATGGACTTCTTTGCAGATGAAGCAGAAATTAAAGTCACCAGTTTTGTTCATCCGAAGGCAATGGATGTTGAGGGTCTAAAAAAGGCCATCGCGAACGTTAACAAAGGAATGTTGGAATTTGTTCCCGATTGGAATAAACATATTCAGAATGCACAGGCCGGTTCGATTCTTATCTGTGGATCTTATTACTTTATTGGCGAAGTTCAGCGCTCTATTCTTTCTCTGCCTTCTTAGTCCGAATCTCTGCGCCCGAGAGACATTTGAATTTAATCTGGGCGAAAAAATTAACATCTTATCGGACAAGGCTTTCCGCAAATCTTCGCAGAATGAATTCGAAGCCGTGGGTAATGTTGTTATTATTCACATGCGAAATTCTATTTACGGCGAAAAGGCTACTATTAATTTTACAACTGGCGAGTCTGAAATAATCGGTAATGTTCGCTACATTACGCCTGAGATGACCTTGTATGGAACCAAGCTGAAATATAACTTCATCACCCGGCAAATCGATATCTTTAATGCCCGGGTTTTATCAGACAATTATGTTATTACGGGCAAAAAAATTTCTCAGGTAGAACCAAGTATTATTTACGCCGAAGAAGCAGAATATACTACCTGTAAAGATTGTCCCGAATCATGGAGTATTTCAGGGAAAAAAGTCACGATTACTATTGGACAATACATTCGTTTACAAAATGCTTTTATTAAGGTCAACGGCGTCATTGCCATGTATGTTCCGTACATTATTTTTCCCATAAAACAAAACCGGGAAACAGGGCTTTTGTTTCCTTCTTTAGGATTTAATTCCGACGAAGGTTTTCGCTACCAACAGCCTTTCTTCTGGGTGATTGATGATTATCGCGATATCACTCTAACGCCTTCAACCTTTGGAAACAGAGGACTTGGGGGAGAGTTTCAGTACCGTCAGAATTTTAAAGAAAAAACCTGGCTGGAGTTCAATTCCATTCAGATCAATGATCGTATTTATGAGCCTTATAAAACAGATGTGACCGAATCAGGAAAGAAAGTTTTCCGCCATTTTAGCAACCTGGAAGGTCATTATGTTTATAAGCATCATCTCAACAGTCATTTTTATTACAACGACACTTCTGATCTGGATACTGCCAGGGATATGGATTTTTTCGCTAAAGAAAGAATAAAAGGTACTGAAATCGGGGGCGGTGGTTTTCTTGAAGCACGGTCATCCTTATTTAGTCTGACAACAGAAGCTTATTATAATAAAAATTTACTTGTAAGCGATCCTTCGAAGTTTGATAACGAATACGTTCAGATGCTTCCTAAGATTAATTTGTCCAGTGTTCCCTATAATTTAATCCATTCAAAAAATTCTTTTGCAAAAAATCTGACAGTGGGTCTTTCGGCGGACTATACAATATTTCGCCAGAATAATCGTGTTTCATCACCCATTATCAGAAATGCTCAGCGACTCAACTTTGCCCCTTATGTCGACTGGCAACTAGGAACACTGGGACCAATTTTGATTACCAATCAGACTAAACTTGATTATCAGGAGTATCGTCTTCCAACTGAACAAAATAAATCATTCAGTAAAAAGGGGCTTATTTTCGAGACCGAGGCCAAGTTCGAACTTGAAAAAATTTACGGACTGGCCTTTAACGAAGAACAACCAGTTAATTTAAATTCAGAACAAAAAAATAAAAGAGAACAAGCAGAAACAACCATTATTGGTGAATTGCCTAAAGTTCAGGCCGCACAAGGGGAACAGACGACAACCATAGTTAATAACAGTTATCGTCATTCGCAGGAATTTAAACTTAAGCATTATTTTCTTTCTGATCAAACTTTTAAAGGTAATGTGAACTTTCGCAACCAAATTGAATCAGATGCGGGACAATTTGATTATGTCGATGCTATCAGAACAAAAGAACATTTATATAATCAGACGACAGCAACAGATTCTCTTCCGATGAGTAATACACTTGAATTGCAGTGGAATAACAGTTTAATTCAGAAAACCAGCAAGAAGTTTGACCCTTTTGTTGATGGTCGGTATTTAAAAGATAATTTTCATTATCGTAACATTACTTATTTTGAAGTATCCCAGGGAATAGACCTTACAGTTGACTCACCAGATTTCAATGATCGATTGACCAGGCTCTATATTAATACCGGAGTTTCACTTAATCGTTTAAGTTTTGCTATTCAGGAATTTTACTTCCACCGAACTAAAGAGCATAAATTTACTTCGGGTGCTACTTATTCACTGGACCGGGCGACTATTAACGGGAAGTTTACTTACAATTCATTCAATTCAGTCAGTACGCCGGTTTCTCGTCTGGCCGGTTACGGTCTTACTTTAAAACTCAGTGATCTTTTCACTTTCAGCAATACACTTGATTATGATATCGCCAGCAAGTTGATTAACTCTTCAACTTATTCTCTCGTTTACAGTCCTCTCAACAATTGCTGGAAATTGGAACTCAATTATGGTCGTGATTTAATTGAAAAGCGATTTGGGTTTTTGTTTTACATCAATTACAACAATAACAGCTTTACATCCATAAATGTCCGCTAAAATACTAATCATAGATTTTGAAGACAGTTTCACTTATAATGTGGCCGCAGTTTTATTCGATGCAGGACTTGAAAGCACAGTTATCCATCATGAGGCATTCTTTCTAGATGAATTTTTCGAGAAGTGGATTAAAAAACACGGAAAAAAAGCAGTTATACTAGGACCCGGGCCGGGACATCCGGAAGTCTACAAAAAATATTTCTCTCATCTCTCCATTTTGCAAACAGATGAATCAATTTATCTAATGGGTATTTGTCTTGGCCATCAGATCCTTGGGTTGAAAGATGGCCTCAGCATTAAAAAAGTGCCGGAGCAAATGCATGGTCAAACCGTAACCATTAATTTTAAAGGTCGATTTCTGCAAGTCCAGCGCTATAATTCGCTGGGTGTATTTAATAGAGATGAAGAAATTTTTCATCGAAAGTTTAAAAACGGAATATCCTATCAATTTCATCCGGAATCCATCGGAACTGAAGACAATCAAATTTTCTTTGAAGACCTCCGCAATTTTATACAATCTTAGGTAGGCAGATTCTTACCTGTACCGGCCGTAAGGAAAAGCATTTGTTAAGCTAAGCTATGGCCAATGCTCTCAAAATTGACGGCATCTATGATTCAAGAACTTTAAAATTTTTGCAGTCTTTAGGTGTTCACAAATTCGGATTTAATTTTGATCCGCGCAGTTTTAATTTTGTTCAGGAATATGTTTTTATCGAACAATTGGTTCCTTTGCTCTCAAGTCGTGATCAGATCACTTTATCTTTTACCCGTTCAAGTGATCCGATGATCGCCAAGGTGCTTGTAGATTTAAAAAATGCCGGAGTCTCTGCAGACCGTGTTTCAATCATATGTCAGGAATGGAACGGCGAAGTTTTATTGCCAGATACAGGTTTCTATTTGTATTACGGGCAGGCAGAAGAAAAAACACTCACCGGCAATCCTTTGTTTAAAGGTTTTATATTTGATTATTCGCTATTTGAGGAAGTTCATACTAAAGGTCTGCTTCATAATTTCATAACAAATTTTTACACGCGATTTGGCAGACTTGTCGATGATCGAGAATGTATCTTGGCGACTCTCTGGCAGGACAATATATTTCCAGGGCTTCCTGAAATCTTTGATTTTGATACTTTAAGTTTGCCGATAAATTCCGATATAGAGATATGTTATCGCAATGTAGACTTGAAAAAGCTTGGGCGGGAGTTAGAACATCACTCCTTGAAAAGATCATTCAGAGCTAAAGAGAAATTTTAAATGAATGACTACAAACCTATTATTGTTCTGACAAATGATGACGGAGTACACGCTCCCGGAATAAAGATTCTTAAAGAAACTTTACGGCCTGTTGCCCGTGTAATTGTCGTTGCTCCTCTACAGGAGCGTTCTACAACCGGCCATACCCTGACTCTCGACCATACGTTAAGAATGGACGAAATCGAGGAAGATGTTTATGGATGCAGTGGTTATCCTGCAGACTGCTCACTGATGGCCATAGGTCATTTATTCAAGAATAAAGCTTCCAAATATTACGGTGAAAAAATACAACTTCTGGTCTCCGGAATCAATCGTGGTGCTAATTTAGGTCAGGATGTTTTTTATTCAGGGACAGTTGCGGCCGCGAGAGAAGCAACTTTTCACGGTATTCCATCAATTGCTGTCAGCTCATGCATGGATTTCAATTCAACTGATAAATTGACTGAAAACTATTATACAGCTTCAAATTTTATTAAAACTCTAGTACTATCAAATATATCTCAATCAATTCCGCCAATGACTTTGCTGAATGTAAATGTTCCATGGTGTTCGGAAGCGGAAGTTAAAGGCCTGAAAGTCACGAAAGTGGGTTTACGGAAGTACTCTGAAGAAATTGATGAAAGACTCGATTTCAGAGGACGTAAATATTATTGGATCGGCGGGATCTACAGAGGATTTGAAACCTTCGAAGATTCTGATTGCTACACCGTCGATCAAAAAATGATTTCTCTGTCCCCAATCAAGCTGATGGACTATGGAATGTCCAAAGAAGCATTGATGCAAGAGTTGGGAAATTTTCTGGCCAGTGTTCCCCTGGGGAATCAAGGAAGATCGGTTTAAATGCGACTAAAGAACGCACTTCTTATTCTTACCACGGTTTTTACAGTTGCATGTGCAAGTGTAAAAAGCGGTCATTATGTTCAAATCAAACCTTCTGACACGCTAGATACTCTTTCAAAAGAATTCAATGTACCTAAAGAGAAAATAGAGGCCAGCAATGCCGGGAAACCTATCAGGCCGGGCGAATGGGTTTTTATTCCGCTTAAAAGAGGAGTTCTTGAACAAGACTTTGAAACGAAAACTTATGATCCTCAACAATACCTAAATTCCGGTGAATTTCTCTGGCCTGTACCCAGCAGCAATAAAATAAGCTCTGGATTTGGTCATCGCTGGGGTAGGAACCATGATGGTGTTGATATTCCAGGACGTGTGGGATCACACATCGTAGCTGCCAGTGACGGGGTTGTTGTCTATTCTGGTGATGAAATTGGCGGTTATGGAAACATTACGGTTGTTGCACACAAAAACGGCTTCTTTACAGTTTACGCTCATGCAAAGGTTAATTTTACTAAAACCGGACAGAGAGTCTACCGCGGTCAGGTTATAGCACAGATCGGAATGACGGGCAGAACTTACGGTCCCCATCTGCATTTTGAAATCCGACGAAACGGCGAATCTATCGATCCTGCTGGTTTCTTGGCCATCAATCGTTAATTATTTTTTTTCGAACATCTCAAGCAGCTTCAGGTACATCAAAGCTGTGTTTTTAGCGTCTTCGAGCGCAGTATGCTTAACTTCACCCATGCCCAGAAACTTCATTAACTGAGAGCCGGAAGAACATTCCTGGGGAATAAACTTAAGATCAATAAGCGTATTGGCAGTTGAGGATAAATCGAGATTGCGGTGATGAAAATATTTACGCATGAATTCCCAGGATAGATCCCGGGTTAAAAAAGGCAAATCGATAGCGCTCATGGATTTACCAAAGAGAATAATTTTTTCATTACGGTCGTTCTTAAAGTACGATTTCACTTCGCGACTAATGAGATAGGTTTCGAGTTCGTCTTTGAAGCTATCCATGTGCAGGCCAGTGACATGGGCCTTGTGAATAAGCATTTCATTGTGTTCAATAACCCACTTGTCGAGGCGTGGTTTTAATTCCTCAAAAGAGGGGCATTTAATATAGTAATTTCTGGCCAGAGACTCTTCGACCTTTTTGCTTTCAGTGCAAAAAGGAACCATTCCAAATTCAATGATAAAGTCATTTTCAGCCAGTCCGGTAGCTTCAATATCAATAGAGAGGTATCGCATAGTTTGGGCCAGTGTTAGGTGTTTTTCTTATGCTAAAAGAGGTCAGAATAAAAGTCTACAAATATGCAACTTCTACAGCGACCACAGAGGAATGATTAAATAAATCTTCCATTTTTACCTGACAGGCAAGAACCAGGGCCTGATTGAGTATAATTGTACATTTTTGGCAAACACCATCGCCACTGCAGCTTGAGGCAATGGGAATGCCCTTTGACTGCAAAAAATTCATTAATGGCCCGGTTTCGCAGGTCTCTACGGTGATAGTCTTAAGTAATTTTTTGCTGGCACCGCCGTAGATAGCTATTCTTCCTATTTCGGACACGAGAGCCTCGTAGTATCTCTTTCGTCAATAATAAGATTATGCTTACCACCAGTAGAAATGCTTGCAAAGACGTCTCCAAGGCTTTCTACATGATAAATGGGAAAATTCATTGATAGAAAGAAATCCAGCTGGGCCTTTCTTCCTCTTTTGGATTCGTAAAGGATACGATCAGGATCATTCAAAAACAGATGTCTGGAAAAACGCAGCAGTTCATTTAGTTCTGATGGAGTTTTCACCTTATCAACTTCATAAGAAATGAGGTGCTTTAAATGCTGGCCAGGGCTTCTGCCTCTTGCTGAAAAAAGAATGATATTCTTTTCCTCATGCCGGATATCACAGATAGGGGCTGCAAATGGCAACGATCGCATTTTCATAAAAAGAAATTTTTTATCAAATTTAAGCGGACGCTGGATTACTCCAGAGCTGACAGCGAGAAAAATATTATCATCTTCAATTAGTCCCATTGTGTGAATGCGTGCATTTTCAGAACTTAAAATCTCATCGCTGAAATTATTTTCCTGATCAAGATTAATATTACAAAATATCTCACTTTCATTTTTTTTAGCATATTGAATCAGTGGATTCTTATCAAACACATAATCTTTTTCTTCGTTTTTAGCAGGTGAGAAACGATTAACTATATTTTTAAAACTCATGCGGTGAAAAGTTTCATAACGAGTGATTGTTTCATCACCTTTAAAAAACCGGGCCGTCATCATCTCACTGTTTTGTAAATTACCGCGGGAGGAAGCCAAAAATTGTTCGAGGTCCAGGCTGACGGGTAATTGCTGAGGAATGTTTGCATCTAGTTCATCTGCCAGAGATGTAAGGGGAGTCTTGGTTGTAAATTTTTCATTGAGATAAAGCAGACCGGCCATGAATGGATTTTTTGTGTCATCTTCCAGATTGACCGGACGAAAATCAAAATAATGATTTTTTCCGCCGGATTTGATGAAGACCTGCAGGCGGGAAGAAGGACTTAGCAAATCTGGGCGGCGGTTTAGCTCAATAAGCGCCATCATGATGGCCTTTTGAATAAAAGGTCTTTCGCGCTTAAAAACAGAATCGAGACTTTTATAAAATTTGAGAATAGATTCGTCTTCCACGAAATATTGGAGTCTGGTTTTTTCACTGCAAAAATTATTTTTTTTGACCCCAAGTGAGGCTAACGATTGTGGGACTTTTGATTCGGCAAGATTATCAATCTTGCGGGAAAAGAAAGAACAGGAAGAAAGTAAGAGTACTAATAATAAGGAAACAAAATAAGTCATAGTTCCTGTGCCTTATCATCAATATAATAAAGTCCTTCAATTTCCTCTTTTACTGATGCACGGGATTTTAAATCGGTGATAAATTCATCATTCAGCATTAATTTCTCAGCATCTGCATTGGTTGCCCGTAAAACAAAAACAAGCCACATTCCTGAGTTATTTTCTCCAGTGCAGGCCTGGGTGCTAAAATGAAGGATCTCATAGCCCCTGTTGATAAATTCATAAAATAGCTTATCAAATTGTTTTTCCCTATAGCCGGACTGCCGAGGAGGAGGTGCAGGTATAAAAAAGGTAAAAGTTTGAATTTTAAAGTCTTTTTTCGGGCCTTTTTTCCCTAATAAGCACAGAAAAAGCTGCTTAAACATATTCATCCTATAGCTGATGTTACCTTGAAAGAGATACTCTTAATGATAACTCATCTTGGGATTGGTGGAAAACTTTACCTATAAAAAAATAATACAGCAAAAATTTTAAATACGGTTATAATCGTAATTGTAGGGAACAGGATGTTCTCGACAGATGGCAGGATGCCAGAAAAAATGGGGCCTTTTGCAGGGGGCCCCTTTTTTATTTTATCTTAAAAAAATCATAAACATTAATTTGCACAAACTGAAAGCTTCATTGTCGTTGGCATTCTTTTATTCATGTCACATAAGTGTGGATGAATAGTGGGATAGACATCCCAGTTAGAAAAAATGGTCGTTGCGCGTCCTTTTACAACAGCAAAAAGTTTCATTTGATTATTAACTCTTGCAAAGACAGGCGCACCGCTGTCACCTTCTTCCACACGAGCTACTGATTGAGAATGTACGTAATTTCCATTCATACGAACGTTATTTAAATCGGCCTGACGTTTTGTATTTAAATCAGAAGTGCTGAAAAAGTTTATTGATAAGACTTTTAGCGGATGGGATGCCAGTGATCGAGTGATTTGAGCATGCTCGGCCGGAGTCACTAATGGAGAAAATTTCATCTCGGCAGTTTCAGGAGTTGCTTCATTCCACCAGACGATCGCAAAGTCTTCATTCGGGCCTATCTTCGTACGAGCACCGCTGCGATTAACTTTATCCTGCAGGGATTGAGGCAATTGAATATTAACGTGTTTTGAAAATTTCGATTTTGCCGTGTAACCGATTCTCACTCGCTGACCATCCGGACGGGTCACATATTTATAATAGCCAATTTCAATATCAAGTTGGGTCTGATTAGACACATGAGCGAGCAAAACACAATGAGCGGCAGTGACTAAAAGATTATTGGACACGAAAGTAGCATTACAATAACCGGGAATCGACTCACCATTAGCATCGGGAGCTTCGGATTTAATTTGAACAACAGGTGTCCACTGATCTTCTTCGGCAATAACTGAATTCGTTAAAGCAAATGACTGGAGAGGAAGGGAGAAAATTGCGAGTGTGAGGAGGGCGATTTTTTTCATAAGTTCTTCCTTGCGTGGAGTTAAAAAACTCACTGATCATACCAAGGAAGAACTGAAAGCATTCTAACAAATGATTACAGTTAGAGAAGGATATCTTTGTCAATTTTGCAGTCGTCTATGCTCACGCCAGGTGCCAATTGCACAACTTTAAAGCCTTTACCTGTCGGTTTAAAAACTCCTAACTCAGTGACGACGAGGTCAACGACATCCATTCCTGTAAGTGGGAGACTGCAGCGCTTTAGAAGCTTTGCACTTTTATCTTTGCTGAAGTGATTCATCATGACGATGACTTGCTTGGATCCATTGACGAGATCCATGGCCCCGCCCATGCCGGTTACTTTTTTTCCTGGTACCATCCAGTTGGCCAGGTTTCTTTCAGCATCAACTTCCATTCCACCGAGAACGCAGTAATCAATATGTCCACCGCGGATCATTCCAAAACTTAAAGAGCTATCAAAAAAACTTGCGCCAGCACCCACTGAAATTGTTTCTTTTCCGGCATTAATAAGAGTAGGAGAGACAGAATTTTTTTTTGGACGTCCACTGACACCTAGAACTCCATTTTCAGAGTGAATCATGACATTTAGCTCTTTGGGCATTCTTTGCGCGATCACAGTCGGCATTCCGATTCCCAGATTAACTGAAGTATGCGGTTTAAAAAAACTAATTACGACATCGGCCATTTGCTCATTTGTCCAGCTCATTAGTTTTCCTCCGTCACAAGAAATTCAATATCATTTTTATAATTTTTTCCCTGGAAAATCCGCTGAACAAAGAGTCCCGGTAAATGAACATCTTCCGGCGGAATTTCTCCCACTTCCACCAGTTCTTCCACTTCAACCACGGTAATCTTTGCGGCCATGGCCATAAGCGGAGAAAAGTTACGGGCCGTCTCTTTAAACCAGAGATTTCCGAATGTATCACCCTTTTGGGCCTTGATAATGGCGAAGTCAGCATGCAGAGCTGTTTCCATTACACAGGGACGATCAAACATTTTGACTTCTTTTCCTTCGGCCACCAGTGTTCCGTATCCGGTTGGAGTATAGAAGGCCCTAATGCCCATGCCGGCCGCACGGATTCTTTCCGAAAACGTACCCTGTGGAACAAGCTCTACTTCGATTTGTTTATTCAGCATCCGCACTTCAAGGTCCGGGTTGCCTCCAACGTAAGAACAATAGGCCTTGCTGATTTTATCCTGAACGAGAATTTTTACTAATCCTCTCCCGCTATTGCCAATGTTATTGGAAATGACAGTTAAATTTTTAACATCAATTGTTGTCAGTGCATCGATGCAGTTTTCAGCAATTCCACAAAGACCGAATCCGCCGCTCATCAAAGTCATTCCTGATTGCAGGCCTTGCAGGGCACTGTGAGCGTCGGTGTAAACTTTGGGGAATTTTTTCTGATCAAAACTTTTCATTCATTATCCTTAAGTACTTGCTGAATTTTCTTCATAGCAATCTGTAATTCATTTTCATTTATTATTAGGGGAGGAGCGAGGATGATCCGGTTTGCATGGGCGACCAGATATAATCCTGCCTGATAGAATTTTTTCCATTCCACCGGTTTTTTGATATCAACCGCGGCAAGCAGTCCTTTAACCCGAATGTCACCGACAATGGAGAGTTCCTTAAAGTCTTCAAGTAATTGTCCGAATTGAATTTCACGTGCACTTAAATTCTTTATGAAAGACTCATCCTGTACAATTGAGAGAACACCTTTCAGGGCCGCCATACCCAATGGATGGGCATAATTGGTTAGTCCGCATGCGAGAACGTTTTGTTCATAATGGTCTGCTATTTTTTTACTGGTCCATAGCGCACCGAAGGGAACCATTCCCCCCGTAATTCCTTTAGCTAATGTAATGAGGTCAGGGCGGACATTGTAGTGCATGTATCCGAAAGGTTTTCCGGTACGGTGAAATCCACAGACAACTTCATCCATGATCAGCAGAATATTGAATTCATCACATAGTGACTGAATGCCGTCCCACCATTTCTGATCACCGTAAAAAACACCGTTCCCGCCGGTAATCGTTTCAATAATAATAGCAGCGATCTGATCCGGATTATGTTTGAGAATAATTTCGCGCGTTTTTTTTATGGCATCAGTTTCCATCGGCTCCGGAATCCGGACAACCCAATTTTCCGGCGTGAGATGAGCGGGATTTCTCCAGTCACCAGTTGCGCCTAAAGCACCCAGAGTAGCACCGTGATAAGAATTAGCACGGGCCAGAACAATTCTTTTTTTTGTTATATCCCTGGCAATCTTCAGTGCGTTCTCAACAGTCTCGGCCCCACCTGTTGTATAAAATATTTTACCGTCTTCTTTTTGCATGTAGCGCAGAAGGTCCCGAGTCGTTTCTATTTTTCCCGGATAAATGCCTTTGGGAGAACTCATGGGAATGGAATCAAGCTGATCTTTAATGGCCTTGATGATAACAGGATGATTATGTCCAAAATGGGCCTGGTAACTAATAGAGGTCATGTCAAATAATTCACGGCCGTCCTTCAGTTTAACTCTTACGCCATCAACACCAGCAATATCAATTGTTGAAGCATTCTGCTGTTTACTCCAGGAAATATAAAAAGGAAGTTCACTCATAAGAAACCCAATATTATTTGATTCGTTTGAAATCTGCGCCATCAGTCTGGAATTCGTATTCGCGATAATCACTGTCGTGTGCCGGACATCCCCGCCAGAAAAGATGTCTTCCTGCTGTAAGATCACTTACTCCACCACCGCAGGTAAAAGAAGGATCCTGAACACCCGTTTCGTAATGTGAGCAAATTGATTTTGGAAATTCATCGTGATCACTCAATAAATTTTTGAAATCTTCCAGGTCTCTTACTTTGTGAGTTTTTTTCGTCAGAAGATCCCATCGATTGAAAGTAGTTGAGCTCATCGATTTTTTATCTTCGAGCTTTTCGATCTCAGAACCCAGACAATGATTGGTATGAAAAATTCCTCCAACTTGTCCCTTTAACAATGCACCCACTTTTTCACTCATTGATGGAGTAATTTCCAGGTGCTCTCCACCTTCAGGCGAACTGATTAGGTAATTGTGGCCTGAGGTAACAGGAGCATGAATGAGCGTATATCGCATATCGGCCAGAGATTTTTGCTCCAGGACACGGCGAACGAGCAAAGGCCAGATCAAACCAGTTTTTGCATTTGCTGTATTGATGTTGTTGACTCCAATCAAAGTATTTTTTGTCGTCACTCCCATAAGACCCACACATCCTACCAGAGTGAGAACTAACTGGGCGGTATGATCAACAGCTTCCGGTACATGTAAAAGGCACATGTAGTTTTTAGCAGAGCGATGCATATCCCATGTCTGACCTGCTAAAACTTTTTCCGGAGTTTGAATATGCACACTGGAGCATCCCTCATCAGGAAGAATTATATCCCGGAAATCTGTATAGTTATTCAGAATAACAATATCCGTAAGTGTAAGACCAGCGCCTTCGGCTATACCCTGAATTTCAGCAGCTATCTCCGGAGCAAATTTTCTTGAGTGCTCGAACTGTTCAAGGGCCAGATCGTCCAGTTTGCGTGCCAGTGCCGGGTTTTTAGCAAGCATTAATGTTTTTCTGATCTCAAAAAGTTCTTTAATGGCCGTTTTATAGCTTTCTCCATGCATTTGTCCCCACTGACGCGGAGATTTGCCTTTTTCATAGGAGATAATGGGGAACATGCAATTGGTACTCATGAGTTCAGATACTCCTTCATAGCATCAAAGCTTGGGCAGACAAGATAATGATTACCTTTTTGAATAAACATCCTAGTCATAGAATTAGGGATTGATCCTTTAAAATAACCAAAACCATTTTCAATTTTCATGGCATCGATTTCAAAACGAGACAGGTCATCAACAAGCTTTTGTTGAAATTCTTTAGCCGTTTTTTTGTAATCTTCCTGATTTTTCATAACCATTTTAAAGGCATGATAATAAGTCAGGAAATGATATTCATCACCATCCCAGGTACTAATCATCATTAATGGTTGCTCCAGGAAATATTTGTCAGAAGCAAATGCCAGCCCCGATTGGCCGGAAAAATAAACCATTCCGGCATCTGGTGTGATTTCTTCAAAACTCGAGGCCATAAAAACTTTTGGTGAATAACGAAACATCTGGGCGGCGGTTTCATTGTATATCAGGGCAACAGTGTTATCCTGGCAGATTTTTTTCAGACCACGTAAAAATTCATAAGGAACCTTCTCCATTGTCTTTTGCAGGAGTGGTTCAATCCAGACAGCAAGGTATTCTTTAGTCTTTAGTTGTTTTTCAACCAGGCCCAGAATTTCCTGATAATTATTTTCAGAAGGGTGAGCAAGCCTTGTTACATTAAAATAGTTATCGCTTTCCAGACTTAAAGAACGCGCGAGCATGGATCCATTTCCAAAATAATGATTTTGAAAAGTAAGCATTTTATTGACATGGTTTTTGCGCAATTCTTCCGGTGATTTTACCCAGATAGTTTTGGCCAGTTTGTCCACGCATTCGGATTGCCCGGAAGTGGTATAACCGTGACGGAGTGGAATGGGCAGCACCTGAAGAAAATCTTTGACTCCCGCAAGGAATGGTTCGCTGACAAAATTGGAAAGACAGACTTTATTTACAATATATGGCAGCTGAGCATCAATATAATCCGGTGTCAGGCTTCTAAGCGTAAGCGGCATGTTGATACCATGGCCTAGCTGAACAGTTGATTTTTTCCAGTCAGCCCGTGAGGTGTAATAGAAGACGTCGCGATAATCTTCAAAATCGGGATAATCTTCGCGAATATAATTTTGTTCGATCGCTCCCAGAGAGAGGTTAATGTTAATCATCGCACCCGCAAGACGGTCGCGATTACGACCCTGAATCCGCTTAATTCCTTTTGCGCTGGCCATGATCGATAAGGCATATTTTAAATTTCTGCCCAGGCCAGTTCGTTGCAGTGAAGGAGATATTGTTACATCCAGCATATAAAGTGTGTCACTATCTTCAAAATGTGGATCATTGCGAACACCTCTTTCCAGTGGGTATAGTTTTAGTGGACCGGCAAAAGCAATTCCTACTAACTTTTTCTTCTTATCTGTTCCGCTCTTTAGTCCCAGGCAAAGTGAGTTACGGTCTAAGACAGTATGCTCGAACTTTTCAATGTCTGTTTGTCTGGCCGGCTCATAGACTTCACGCTGAATGTTGATAATGTCTTGACGATAGTCGAGGAAGTTTCCGGCATTGATTTCAAACAATTCTACTTCCACCCCCCGTGTAATGAGGGAGTTGATTTTTTCAATAATTTTTGAAGTATCAGGTTTTTTGCCCTGGGCCCGGTCCAGTTTTGTCTGAATCAGCAGCTGATGCCAGTCATAATGCTCTTCCGGCATTGTTAATTCTGTTTCAACATGGGTAGGAAGGTCAGCCGTTTCACCCATAAAAAGTTCCCGGCAAATAGCATCCAGCCGGTCAAAAAGAAAATCTAAATCTTTTTTTCCAAAGGCGGTGTTTAAACGAAAACGTAATGTTTGGTGTCCGGCCGGATAATAGAGGAGACCATGTTTAAAGCGGAGGTCGACAAATTTATTCATCATTGCCGGATCGACGACATCAAAAGCAAAGGCCAGACCATTTGTCCGCGGACGACGGATAAATTGTGAGTGAGTCGATAACAATTTTTCCAGACGAGGAATAACTTGTTTTTCAATCTCAATGATACGTGATTGACACTGATCCAGACTGATTGCGTGAGCATATCCTCTGAAGGCGGAAGCAACAGAGAGCTCTTCACCTTTAAAAATATTTTTTGTTTCGGAATGAGATAGAACAATTCCCAGCTGTGCTTTTTTTGCACAGACAACGTAATCAGGATTTAATTGTTCACCCTGCAGACCGCGCATATTTAACTGGCGATGCCAGAAGAATTCCCTTCCAAGGTGAAAGCCCGTCTGAACTTCATCATGAATGACCGGAACTTTAAACGTTCGGGCCATGAGCAAAAGAGCAGTATGGAATCGGTCCGATGAGTAACAATCTCCCCCTTCACATTGCATAGGCTCAATTAAGATGGCAAAGATTTTTTTGCTGAGTAGTTGGGACCGAACTGCCAGCAGCGAATCAATTTCATTTTTAACGACAGGATCTTTGGACCAGGATTCCGGAATCGAGAAATCTTTCAGGGACGCTTCATTCCATGTTTCACGCCATTTTTCCGGAAAATCTACATTGATTTTACTGTCCGGAAGTTCCGGATACTTTACATATTCGGCAAGATAGTTTTTCCATTCAAAAGGTTCACGCTTACTTTTATTCCAGGTGGCCGCCAGAGTTACCATCATTCGCCCATGAAAGGATCCTTCAAAGGCCAGGACTTTGTTGGCATCAGGATTAATTCTTTTTTTGTAACAATACCCCAGTGCTGTTTCATTTGCTTCAGCTCCGGAATGTACGAATGTCATGTGTGTTTTTTTCCAACCAAGTTTGCGCTTGAAAAAATTCATGAAGGCCAGTCGCATGTCTTTAAATTCTTTGGTCGTTGTATCGTTCGTCCATGATTCTAAAAATTCTGCAGTTCCAAAGAAAACAGAAGAATTGAATCCATGTCCCAGAGTCGCAATTTGAGAAGCGGCATCCAGCATATAATGAGTAGTACCATCCTCGGCCAGAATTCCCATGTAAGGACCTACCGAGTCCCGCAATTGTGTCAGATAAGTTTTCTTTTCTGCCGGGATCATTTTATTTTCATAATATTTTTTCAGTACGGCGCCGCCGTAGTCGGAATCCTGAGAATTGATGATGGGCAGTTTTACGGTTGTCTTTGCTTTCATTTTTATCTCTATAAAATATTGTTGCTAATGATGGCCTTTAGATAATCAATGTAGCGATGTCCGTTGTTTTCCATCATTTTGGGAAACATGGAGATCGGTGTAGAACCAGGAAAGGTATTTATTTCGTTCAGGTAGATTTCACCATCTTCGGTATAAAAGAAATCGATGCGTGAAAGGTGACGAAGCTTAAGTGCTTTAAACGCTTTGGTCGCATACGTACGCATTTTTTCTACTGTCTCCGGCGATAGTCCTGGTGCCACAACTTCAGTAGTCGTTTTACTTTCCGGATTATATTTTTCTTCGTAGGAATAAAATTTTGACGGACAGTTAATCTCACCCGGAACACTGGAATGAATTTTTCCGCCAAACTCATAAGTCGAAATCTCAAGCTCGCGCGCCGAGACCATTTTTTCTACGAGCACATATTCAGAATAATTAAAAGCATCCCGCAATGCTTTATCTAATTCAGCTCTGGTGAAGGCCTGATAACAGCCTACACTTGAGCCTTGAGAAGCGGCCTTGACAAAAATCTTTCCATGTTTGTCAAAGAGAGCATGGGCCTTAGGAGCGTCATCCATACTGGTTAAGAATTCAAACGGTGTATTGGGAATATCCAGAGCGTTTAACCACAGCTTGTTGGTGACCTTATTAAAACAATTCAAGCTGGCCTCAGGTCCACATCCCATATAAGGAAGTTTGATCAGGTCAAAAAAAGTCTGAATCTCTCCGGTTTCTCCCGGAGGACCGTGAATGCAAGGAATGACAAAATGAATGTCATGAGTAAAATCCGGTCCGACTAGCTGGCGATGAAAATTGATTTCCACTACGGCCCCATGGGATCCGTCTTCGTGCAGGACTCGCATGGTTTTATCTGTCGATCGGGGTGTCCCCATTTCGACTTTAAAAACATGATAGAGACCGATGTCGGCCAGGATTTTTTCAAAAAACTTAGCAGATACGAGCGAAACTTCATGCTCAGTACCAGATCCTCCACAAAGCAGCAGAATATTTTTTTTCGACATGTGTTTCACCTTATCCTTGGTTGCCTAAATTTTTATCTCAGTTTCGCAGGAACTCTTTCCAGGTTAAGCTTTGTGAACATTTCTTTAAGTTCAGAAAGCGCCATTGATTTTGATCCCTGTTCGCCATAGGCACGAATACTGACGGCCGCATTTTCCATCTCCCGATCGCCTACGACAAGCATAAAAGGAGCTTTGGATTGCTGAATCTGACGGGTCTTATAACCCATAGTTTCATTTCGTCCATCCACACGCACTCTGAAACCCAGACCTTTGAGTTCCTGCGCTAGAGTTTGACAGTAAGCAAGGTGTTTATCAGTTGAAACAGGAACAATGACCGCCTGCTCAGGAGCTAACCAGAACGGGAAAACACCGGCGACGTGCTCCAGGTAGACGCCGAAAAAGCGCTCCAGTGATCCCAATAGGGCCCGGTGAATAACGACCGGACGTTCTTCTTGTCCCTGATCGTTGGTAAAGGTTAAATCAAATCGTTCCGGTAGCTGGAAATCGAGCTGAATGGTTCCTAGCTGGTGAAAGCGTCCGATAGCATCGGAAATCTGAATATCAATTTTAGGTCCATAGAAAGCACCATCTCCTTCATTGATATGGAAGGCCTGCCCGGATTTTTCAAGAGCACCTTTGAGGGCCTCTTCAGCAATATCCCAGGTCCTATCATCTCCTAATTTTCCTTCCGGTCTGGTTGAAAGACCAACTTTGATATCTTTGAAACCAAAGTGATCGTAACAGACAAAAAACATATCCATCAGTTTAATGATTTCTGTCTGAATATCTTTTAAAGCAATAAAGATGTGAGCATCGTCCTGACAGAATGTACGCACGCGAGTGAGTCCGGCAACGGCCCCGGCCGCCTCAAAGCGGTGAAGACGACCGAAGTCAGCGTAGCGCATAGGAAGATCGCGGTAAGAGTACTTGTAGTGCTTGAACATCATCATGTGACAAGGACAGTTCATCGGCTTGATACCGTATTCTCTCTCGTCAGCTTCGGTCAGATACATATTTTCTTTATAGTGATCGTAGTGACCAGAAGTCTTCCAGAGTTCTGTATCCAGAACTTGCGGAGTGATGACTTCATCATAGTCGTATTTTTTGTAAATGCGTCTCATGAATTCGATCAATTCATTGTAGACAGAAGTTCCCTTCGGCATAAAAAACGGCGAAGCAGGAGCAATCTGATCAAAATGGAAAAGCTCCATTTCTTTACCTAGTTTGCGGTGATCGCGTTTCTTTGCTTCTTCTAAAAAGGTCAGGTGATCTTCCAGCTGTTTTTTCGTAGTGAAGGCGACAGCATAAATACGCTGAAGCATTTTATTTTTTGAGTCTCCCTTCCAGTAAGCTCCGGCTACACTTTGCAATTTAAAAAACTTCGGAAGGTGTCCAGTATTTTCAACGTGAGGTCCACGGCACAGGTCGATGAATTCTCCTTGCTGGTAGCAAGAAATTTCTTCGCCTTCGGGAATGGAGGATACAACTTCAACTTTTAACGGCTGATTTTTTTCACTCCAAAATTTTATGGATTCATCTCGAGTAAACACACGTCTCGTTACCGGAAGTTTTTCATCGATGATTTCCATCATCTTGGCTTCAATCTTTGCTAAATCTTCGTCATGGATTTTGGCATCCATGTCGATGTCGTAATAAAATCCATTTTCAATTACGGGTCCGATACCGAATTGAGGATTGTGATCTTTGTAAAGTCTATCAACGGCCTGCGCCATTAAGTGCGCCATTGAGTGGCGAATCGTATCGAGGTCATACTTGGCCATTATTAAGTCTCCGAAAAAGGGCTGAATTTAACTTTTTTACACGGCTAGAATAGCAGTCACACCCTTATAAATCAACGAGTTGAATCTTACTTTTGAAATAATCTTACATTGGGCTTTTGACGCTCAATAAACGTCATGATATGACACTCCCGCGATAGAGACTTCTATGGTCAATTAAGCGACCTAGAGTGAATAAAATTTTTGGAGAAACCTTATGGTGACAACACAGGATTTGGGGCTCGAAACTGGACCTAACGTCAATGAAATCACGCCCTCACTGGGTCTTTTGCATGACGATGTCAAACTCGATAATCTTGTCACTAAAACCCAGGTTGCCCGCTCTTTCTATCAACTCGGTAAGGTCTATTATGATAAGGCCGATCTGGACCGGGCCGAGGATGCTTTTGTTAAAGCTCTTACATTTGCCGATCCTATTCGTGACGGTTTTTCCATCTTGAAAACCTATGGATTTCTGATTCGTATAGCGTCAGAAAAACTTGAAGACAGTAAGGCCCAGAAATACATCTCAGAAAGTGAAAAACTGATGGACGTTTTAAGCCGCGCTCTTCCTACTCTAAATTCAGAATTTTTCTACAACTTAGGTGTTGTGAAAAATTATAGCGGAAATTTTGAAGAGGCCCGTACTAACTTTGAGCTGGCCTACAAAAAATCAACGGAAGAAAATGAGCCGGAGCTCCTGTCAAAATGCCTACTGTCATTGGCGACAAACGCCTTTTACAGAAAAGACACAGAACTTTCTCTGCGCTACCTTGATCAGTTAAACGACCTTTTGAAAATCATCAAAAAATTCTACCTTTCAGGTGCAATGTATACGTATTACGCAAAAATTTTCGTGGAACTAAACGAAAATGAAAAAGCGCTTAACTACTACAAACTGGCCAATGAATACCTGCAAAGCAAAAAATGCTGGAACCTCTATGGTTACATCCTTTTTGGAAAGGCCAATGCGCTGAAAAAATCAGGCAATTTCGATGCTGCTCTTAATATGTTTCATCTTGCTCAGGAGTCGATTGATACGACGGTCTTTAAGCGTCTTAATCACCTGATTGAAGCGGAAATTGAAGACGTCAACGATTCAACAGTTGATCTGTACCTCGACCGAACAAACCGTAAAATCGTTGAGAGAACTTTGGGAACAATCGATTTTAAACACCGATTCGTTCTGCTTGAAATCCTTTTCCTTCTTTCGAAAAATCCCGGAACATACTTCGACAAAGAACAACTGGCGAAAATGATCTGGAAGGATGAATACAACCCGCTTATCCATGACAAACTAATCTATACTTCGGTGTCTCGTTTAAGAAAATTAATCGAGCCGGAAGATGCCGATGCTAAACGCAAATACATCATCCGCGGAAAAGATGGCTATACGTTTAATCCACTGGCAAAAATTCGCTTCCATATGGAAGTGAAGACCAACTCTGAACGCTCAATCGGAAACGTTGACCTGAGCTCTCCAGTCTAAAAAATGTCACTAACTTTTAAAGTTATACTGTCGGCCGATGAATTCACAGCATCGGCCGAATTGTTTTGTGCGGATCTGGACCTGCATTATTTCCCCACTCCCTGGAAAAAAGAAGACTGGAAAAATCTTTTTGAATCCGATCGATTGCTGGTTGTGGCCTTTTGGGGCGAGCGTCCCATAGGGTTTTGTCTTTTTGAACTCTCTCGCGCAGATTCCTTTGGTCACCTTTTAAAAATTATCATTCATCCAGATGGACGGGGAAAGGGAGCAGGTTTGTCGCTTTTGGAAAATACACTAAAAACACTTCAATCTCAGTCGATAAAATCGCAATTTCTGGAAGTGGAAGAACATAATGTGAGGGCCCAGGCCATTTATGAGCGGGCAGGGTTTAAAAAAATCCATCTAAGAAAACAATTTTATTCAAATGGATCAAACGCCTGGATTATGACGCGAGATGATTGAATGCTAAATGTTTGCATTTGATAGATTTTTTGATATAGTAGCGACGTAATGAATTTTATTTGTGCCTGATTTAAGCTTGCTTGATCGCATAACTACAAATCATTACCTCCGAAAGTGAGTATTTAAAGAGTACGCAATAGTAAGGGTGGATTTTATAATTCCGCCCTTTTTTTTTATTAAGGGTAGTGAATGGTCCTCAAAGGTCCTCGCCAGGGTTTAGAACAGAAATTTTTTGAACTGACGACAAAAATCTTAGCTGAAAATAATCTCCAACTCTACGAGATGGAGTGGCATGCACCATCAGGAAATCTGGTTGTGTATATCATGAACCCTGAAACCAAGACAGCGCTGCTAGATGATTGTGTAAAAGTGGATCGCGGCTTTAATCCTTATATGGAAACCGAAACCTGGATCCCGGAAAACTTCACACTGGAAGTTTCTTCACCTGGGCTTTACCGCGGACTTTCTCAGCTTTCTCACTTTAAAGATGTCATCGGTCAGGAAGTTCAGCTTCACCTGATTAAAAAAATCGATGAAACAAAATACCCGGATTTTCCAAAAGCTCTTCGCAATAACCTGAAGATCAAAGTGAAATTGATGGAAGTAAAGGACGATGGAATTACCGTTGATGCTAAAGGATCAATTGTTGAAATTCCTTTTGAACAAATTAAAAAAGCCAATTTAGAAACAGATATTAGTAACCATAAAGAATAAAGACTTCTTTAACATTTTAAAGGAAGGTTCACATGAATTTTTCAGAATTAGGACGAATGATTGAAACTCTAGGAAAAGACCGCGGAATTGATAAGCGTGTTGTTGTGCGCGCAATTGAGCAGGCATTCCTTGTTACGGCCAGAAAGAAATTTGGTATTCAAGGTGAATACGAAACTCGCTATAACGACGCTGAAGATGAAATCGAAATCTATCAATACAAAAACGTTGTTGAAACTGTTAAAGATCCAATCATTGAAATCACGCTTAACGAAGCAAGAAACCTCGACAGCGAAGTTGAAATCGGCGATCAGCTGGGAATCAGAATTGAAAATCCAAATTTTACCCGCGTTGATGTTCAGACTGCCCGTCAGATCATTTTCCAGAAAGTGCGCGATGCCGAAAGAGAGATTTTATTCTCTGACTTTAAGCACCGCGAAGGTGAATTAGTGACAGGTATCGCCCGTCGCTATGAGCGTGGGAATGTGATTGTTGACCTTGGAAAGTCAGATGCAGTTCTTCCAAGAAAAGAAATTATTCCAGGTGAGAACTTCAAAACCGGTGACAGGATTCAGGCTTACTTATCAGAAGTAGTTATGACAAACCGTGGACCGGAAATCCGTCTTTCACGGACTTCTCCAATGTATTTAGTAAAACTTTTTGAGCAGGAAGTTCCGGAAATTCTGGATGGAAATATCGAGATTAAATCCGCGGCCCGTGAACCAGGACAAAGAGCGAAGATCGCCGTTTATACTTCCGATCGCGAAATTGACCCGGTTGGTGCATGTGTTGGTATGAAAGGATCCCGCGTTCAAAATGTTGTGAATGAACTTCAGGGTGAAAAAATCGATATCGTTCGCTGGAATGCGGACATTGAGACGTTTGCACGCGCAGCTCTTGCTCCATCAGAAATCGCCAACATTCAGGTTGACCACAGCAATCACTCTATGGACGTGGTTGTTGAAGAAGATCAGTTATCACTGGCCATCGGCCGCCGCGGACAAAACGTTCGTCTGGCAGCGATGCTAACAGGATATAAGATCAACATTATCTCTAAAACTAAGCTTCAGGAAAAAATTAAGAAGGCCGTTGAAAGCCTTATGCAGATTGTTTCCGTTTCTGATGCTAAGGCCCAGATGATGGTCCAGGCCGGAATTATGTCAATTGGTGACCTTGCAGCAATGGATGCAAGCACACTTTCAGGCATTCTTCATGGCAATGAAACTGACGCAGCCCAGGTTTTAAAAGATACTCATGAAGCGATAGAAAAAGGAACGATTAACCTAGAGGACGATGAAGAGGAATTAGTTTCTGCTTCAGCAGTTCCGGCTTACAAAGGTCTTCTTGATAAACATAAGGAAGATAAAACGGCAGGTGAAAAAGATAAATTCTCTGATGCTGAAAGACGCTTAAGAGAAGAGCTTGCAGCATTTAAACTGAAGTAAGTAAGGAATGGATTTTAATCGGAGAAGAGAATGCCTAAAAAAATATTTGAACTGGCAAAAGATTTAGAGATGGCGCCACTCGACCTCGTCGAGGCGCTGAAAGCGAAGGGTTTCGCTGTTCGAAATCACATGACAGAACTAACGGACGCTGATGTTGAAAAATATCTCGCTGAAGTTAAAAAAGAAGAAGAAGAAAAAGTAGCCGCTGCAGGGGACACGAAGAAAAAAGTTGTTCGTAAAAAAGCTCCGGCGGCAGCTAAAACTGTGGAAAAGAAGGTCGCAGAGCCAAAAGTTGCAGCAAAAAAAGCTGAGGCTGAAGGAGCTGAAGAAAAACCGGCAAAGAAGACAGTTAAGAAAAAAGCCACTGTTATCCGTCGTAAAACGGATGAACAGGCCGAAGAAGCTGAGGAAATACTGACTGCTTCCGGAGAAGAAGAAGCCGAACATATTCAGGCTCAACCGGAAGATCGTGAAACAGAAATCGAAAGTCAGACTGAAGAGATCGCACCTGATGCTGAAGAAGCAATAGCTGCCAAATCTGCGACAGCCGAAACTGCGCAAACCGGATCAACTGGTCTGCGTGTAGTGGCCCGTCCGGAAAAGGTGGCACCTAAAAAAGATCAGCCAAACGAGCAGGGAGTCATAAAGCGAACTGCAGCCGATAAAGCGGCAATCGCAGCTGAAAAAGCGGAAGAGCGTAAAAATGCCATCGATCGTCCGCATCGATTCACACCGATCTATACACCTTCAAAAGATCCTCTTTTCAAAGAGAATCAGGAAAAAGAAGCCGCTGCTAAGGCCGCTGCTGCTAAAGCTGCAGCACCTAAATTCAGCAGCACAGCTATAGATGAAGATGACGATAAAAAACGCGGTGACGAAGAAGAAAACAAGAAACGCATGGGCGGACTTGCTTCTTTAATGACCGGTAAAAAAGTAATTGCAAGTAAAGCTCAGGCCATCACTCTTTCTCGAGCTGAAGAAGAACTTCGTTCTTATACAGCGTTGAGCGGAACAGGTCGCCCGATCTACACGCAGATTATGCGCAAAAAGGATTATGTGGGCCCAACTCAACAAACAGAAATTACCGAAGTCAAAGAAAGTAAGCGTGTTGTTCAGATTCATAAAGGCGTAGAGCTTGGAGAACTGGCCAGAAAACTTTCGATTAAATTTAAAGATCTTCTCGACGAATGTCTGAAGCTCAACCTGCTGATTAAAGAAACAGATTATGTCGGACCTAAACTGGCCGCAGAAATCAGTGCTCTCTTTAATTATCGTGTTGAAGATAAGGCCTTTAATGAAGAAAAAATTATCAAGAAAGCAACGATCACTGAAGAAGACAAACATAAACTTCCGGTGCGTCCACCTGTTGTTGCAATCATGGGACACGTTGACCATGGTAAAACAACTCTGCTTGATACAATCAGAAAAGATAAGGTAGCAGCTGGTGAAGCCGGTGGTATTACTCAGCATATCGGTGCTTACTCAGTAAAAGTCGAAGGCGGCAAGACAGTTACGTTCCTGGATACTCCAGGCCACGCTGCTTTCGGTGCCATGAGACAGCGAGGAGCAAAGGCCACAGACATCGTTGTTTTGGTTGTTGCTGCTGATGATGGAGTTATGCCACAGACAAAAGAATCAATTCGTTTCTGTGAAAACGCCGGTGTACCAATCATCGTCGCTGTTAACAAAATGGATAAACCAGGTGTGAATCCGGATAAAGTTAAACAAGAACTGACTGAGTTTAATCTATTGCCAGAAGACTGGGGGGGATCAACTCAATACGTTCATGTTTCTGCTCTTAAATCGCAGGGAATTGATGATCTTTTAGAGGCCATTCTTCTTCAGGCGGAAATGCTGGAACTTCGTGCTGATCCGAAAGGACCGGTTGAAGGCGTTGTTATTGAATCGAAAATTGAGCAGGGAAGAGGGCCAATGGCAACTCTTCTTATTCAGGCCGGAACTCTCAATAAAGGAGACTATCTGGTTGTAGGTGAAACTTACGGACGTGCCCGTTCGCTTAATGATCACCTGGGATCTCAATTAAACTCTGCAGGCCCATCAACTCCGGTACAAATCCTTGGTCTGGAAGAGACACCGGCACCAGGTGATCGTCTTAACGTTGTGAAGAATGAAAGAGAAGCAAAAAAGATTGCTGAAAACCGTGTAGCGGAAAGAAAACTTCTGACAGCTGCTCCGGAAAAGAAAAAAGTATCTCTGGAAGACTTCTTCTCTAATGCTGCTAAAGAAGGTGAAGAACAAAAAATTCTTAACCTCATCATCCGTTCAGATGTACAAGGGTCATATGAGGCAATTAAATCTGCCGTTGAGTCACTTGGAAATGCGGAAGTTGCAGTTAAAGTTATCGCTGGTGGCGTAGGTCCTATCGTTGATTCTGACGTGCAGATGGCAGCTACTGCAGGTGCCTTCATCTTCGGATTCAACATGCGTCCGGTGACAACGGCCCGAAAGATGGCCGAAGATAAAGGTGTTGATATTAAAAACTACTCGATCATCTATGAACTCATCAACGACGTTAAGCTTGCGCTTGAAGGTCTTCTTGATCCTGAGTTCGTGGAAGAATTTATCGGTCGCGCAGAAGTTCGCGAAGTCTTCAATATTCCTAAAGCAGGTGTTATTGCCGGTTCTTATGTTATCGACGGTAAAATTGCTCAAGGCTGTGGCATCAGACTTCTTCGTAACGGAAAAATCATGCATGACGGGAAACTTTCTTCCCTTAAACGTTTTAAAGACGATGTTAAGGAAGTCAAAAACGGTTACGAATGTGGTATTGCACTTGAAGGATACTCTGACATTAAACAGGCCGATATTTTTGAAGCTTATATGATGGTACAGAAAAAACGTACGCTTGATGATGCTTCAAGTTTGACTCAGTCTGGTTCTAAAGAACAAAGACCACAATTATAATTTATGGCCAAAGCAAAACCGAACCAATTTAAGAAAGAAAAATATGAAGAGAGACTGTTGAATGAAATCAACAGTCTCTTTCGTACACACACCAACGACGATCGCTTAAGAAAAGTCAGTGTGACAAAAGTGGAACTCTCACCTGATTATGGTTATGCCACTGTTTCATGGGACACTTACGATTCCGGTACACGCGGCGACGCTAAAGCGGCGATTGAATCATCCAAAGGTCATATTCGCTCTGAACTTGCGAAAGTTCTGCAGGTCCGTCATGTCCCTTCACTCTCTTTCGTCTATGATAATCAATTCGAAGAAGAGCGAAAGATTATGGACCTGATTAATCGCGAGAAAAACGCCAGCGATGAATCTGACTCCTGATCAACTCGACTACACTAAAATTCCGCTTGTCTTTAATGTCTACAAACCGGCCGGACCATCGTCTTTTAGTGTTGTTCATCATTTCAAAAAAAATCTTAGTTTTGATTTCGGAAAAATAGGGCACTTCGGAACGCTTGATCCTTTTGCTGAAGGTGTTCTTCTGATAGGAATTCAGGGAGCACAGAAACTCAATGATTATATCCATCAGCTTGCTCCGAAAACCTATCGGGCCTACGGGGTTTTCGGGGGAAAGACAGATACCGGTGATCACACCACTGTCGTGACCGAACAAAAACACATCGATTCCGACTTTCAAAATCTCTCCAATGAAGAAATGGAAACTTTTTTACGCTCAGAGTTTTTGGGCGATTACTGGCAATCTCCTCATGCCGTCTCTGCCACAAAGTTTCAGGGAAAACGCCTCTATGTGCATGCGCTGGAAGGAAAAAAAATTGAAAAAGAAAAAGTGAAGCGCGAGATTTTTGATCTCACAGTCCATCGCTATGTCTATCCGGAGCTGGAATTTTCCGTGACGGTTAGTTCGGGAACCTATGTCCGTTCTCTCTTTGAAGAGATGAGTGTCCTGATGGGAGGACATGGAGCGCTTTTAAAGCTCTACAGAACGGCCGTTGGCCCCAATACGATTGATCAGGCCATGCGCCCAGTTGACTGGCCTAAAAAAGGTGAGGCGTTTGATTTATTGCGCTGGGGAAAGCCACTTGATCAGGTTCTACGATTGAACAAAGTTCATTTAAGCCAGGCCCAAACAAAAAAATACGTTCAGGGAATTCGTTTTCTTTTTCAAGACGTTCAGGCGACACTTGTTGAAACGGGTATAGTTGATTCTCTGGAATTATGGTGGGTGTATTCCGCAGATGGCGTTTTGATCGGTTTAGCGCGTCAAGGTGAAACGACCCAGGGTAAAGAGTTACAGGCGATTTTTAATCTTACGCTCTCAATTGCACTTTTTTCCTAAACATCTCGCATCTTTATGTTAAAATAAGCTGAAAGATTTCCGATTAATTGACTCGTTTTATAGTGAAGAGGGAGTATCTAAGTGAGTACGACGTTTATTGCCATGATTGTGGCGATCCTTATGGGAATTGGTTTGTTGGTAGGAATTGGGGCATTAAGTTTACTCTCTGGTGCGCTTAATTTCTTATTCGTTAAACCAAAAATTGAAATTCTAAAAAGTAAGTTTGATAAATCGGGCTTCGCTTTTACATTTCGCTGGGATCAGGATGCTGAGCCAGTTCGTTTTGATCGTTTTAAAATCCGTCTGCTCAATCCTTATGGAAATCCGGCCCAGCTAGAAATCATCCGTGAGTTTGATGGTTCAGATGTTGATTTTGTCCGTGATATCGAAATTGGCGAACCAATGAACAGACTTCTTTCGGCCACCAATATGGATAAGGCCCTGGTAGAAATTGAGATGATCGCTTCGCGCGATAAAATTTCTCACCAGATTGATTTTAAGGGTCAGGCCTTCATCGATAAGATCACTATGGCCACTCAAACAGCAGAAGATGTTGCTGATAAATTTATTATCAAAAAACAAAAGCCACTTTTCGAAATACCGGAGAGAACTTTTATTTCTCCGCCATTACCAAAATCGGCCAAGGCACTAAAACTTGCAACGAACCCGATTTTTGCCGGTGATTTCGCCGGTGCCGGAGCAGCTGCCGGAGCGGCCGCAGGACCTGCGGTTCAAAATTATTCGGTTTCCAAAGTCTGGATTGAGCCAGGCTGTATTGTCTGTGATGCTTGTGAAGGGATTTATCCGGAAGTTTTCGAAGTCACTGATACAACATGTATTATTCGTCCGGGTGCTCCGCTTGATGATGGACTTCGTATTCAGGAAGCGGCCGAGGCTTGTCCGGTTGAAGTCATCAAATTCACCAAGGCCTAAAACAATTGTAAATAAAAAAGCCTCCGTTTCGGAGGCTTTTTTTTTTAGCTATTCTTTAAACGTTTCAATCGTTTTTGTGAGGAAGAGTTGCTTGAAGGCCTCTTCATTTTCCTTCCATACTGATTCAAGAGTTACTGTCTCTGATAAAACCGGACACTCGAAAGTGAGGACAGGAGCTTTATAGTGTTGAGGTCCGTATTCACCGAGTGATCCCGGTGTCGGGTGAGTGAGAAAATCGGCCTCAATAGGATATTTGTTATAGCTCGCCAGGAAGTCCGCCACTTCTTTGCATTTACCGTTGTAGTTAATCACCGGATACCACGAGTGGAAGCTGATGATGAAACGTGGAGGGTATTTATCAAAGAGGGAAACTAGAAATTTATTTTCAGGTTCAGAAAGCGGAGCAGTTCCCGGAAAATATTTTGGTTCCCGAGCTTCCGGAGTCCACTGTGCCGAAGGAAGATTGCGGTTGAGATCCACGCCATTGGCGTTAACTCTAGAGCCGGTCTTAAAACCATCCACGTTCACCACCGGAACAATAATGATTGGCATCTCAACTTCATTAGTTTCTGCCAGCCATTCATGCATTTTTTGGGCAAGATGGGCCCCTTCGACTTCATCTCCATGAACGGCGCCTAAGATATAAAAATATCTGTCAGCCTCTACTGTTGATTTGTAGGCGTGAATTTTTTCGCCTTTAACTGTTGTTCCGTGGGGAAGTTCATTGAATTTCATGCTGGTTTCCTATTCCTTGAAAAGTGTAAACACCGCTGATTGCCCTGGTGTTTCTTCAACTTCGATTTCGAGCTCACTAAATTCAAATTTATATTGTTCGAAAACAGACCGTTTAATCTCGGAGGCCAGATAGGCCGCAATTCGTTCTGCGGACGTGTTTTCAATCGGAAGTAATAATACATCAGTCTTGGGAATAGAAAAGAGACTTCCATCTTTTGTGATGATATTGAAATTTTTCTCGCGGTCTTCAATTGTCAAAGTCGCGTTAAGTTTCGGGATGAGTAATTTATGATCAAGACTATCACAGATCTTTCGCACGATGGGTTTAATGTTTAAAAAATCAAAGACCATATCGTCGTCTAGAAGATTTAGTTCCGGCGCGTTGCCTTTGACCTGCACACGATAATTGTGTCCATGCAATGGCTCTCTGCTGCCATCTTTAAAAAGCATAAAATGAGAAGAAGCGAAGTTAAAATATTGCTTGTAGACACGAATGGAGTATGAATTTTTCATGGAAGAGTTTTAACATAAGTGCTTTAAAAAGAGTATTTAATATCCTAGAATTTGACTTTATGAAAAAATCAGAAGTCCTCAGAACTCTTAAAAAATTACGCTCTGTGTACGAGTCGTTTCCAGAATCACTGACTGCTTTGGATCTGCTGGAAAAACTTGTGCCGGATTTACCGGAACAAAAATCGGCGAAGGAACTTGACTGGAATTCAACTTTTCCATTGCCGGATGAAATGCAGGAGCAAAAAAGTGCTTATGCCATATTTGCTGACGGAGCATGCCGAGGAAATCCTGGTCCTGGTGCATGGGCGACTATGATTCAGAATGCGCGAGGGGAAGTCCTGCTCAAATCTTCCGGTGTGGATATGCCCACCACGAATAATAAGATGGAACTTGAAGGCGTCATTCGCGGACTGAAGGGGTTGATTGAAAGATGGATTGAAGAAGGTCTGGCCGATCATGAAAGCCCGGTCTTTGTTTACAGCGACTCTAAATATGTTGTCGAGGGAATAACCAGCTGGGTACCCGGTTGGAAAAATCGCGGTTGGAAAAAAGCCGATGGCAAAGAGCCGGAGAATATAGTTTTGTGGAAAGAGCTGGATGATCTGGCTGCGCGATTTGATACACTCAAATTTCTCTGGGTCAAAGGTCATGCGGGACATCCACAAAATGAAATGTGCGATAGGATGTGTAACCTGGCTTTGGATGAAGCAGGTTTTTAGTTATAAAATAAGGAGATTTTCATGCGCCAGATTTTCATCATCGCTTTATCGGTGATCATTACTTCCTGTGCCGGATCCCAGAAATCAGCTTCTGTTTCTCAAACTTCTACTCTGAGTAATGACCGTGAATATCAAATCGGTGCTTATCTCTGGCAGCAAACAAGTGGTGAGTACCGCGCATTAACTTATCAGGCATACAATCTTGCCCGCATGCTTGTTGAGCAAGACTTACAAAATAAACACAACAAAAAACGCGCTGTCATTTTTGATATCGACGAAACTGTTCTGGATAATTCCTATGGTGGAGCTTACGAAATTAAAAACCAAATTCCCTGGAGTGAAGATCAATTTGCAGAATGGGTAAAGCAAAAAAGGGCCGTTGCTGTTCCCGGCGCTCTGGAATTTATCAAGTTCCTGACTGAAAATCGTGTGGAGGTTTTCTATATTTCTAATCGCCGCACTGATATGTTTGACGACACTTATGCCAATTTGCTGTCACAGGGCTTTCCAGTCAAAAAAGAGAATTTACTACTAAAGAGTACGACTTCCAGCAAAGAAGTGCGCCGTCAGCAGGTTGCGGCCCGTTATGAAATAGTTCTTTTGATCGGTGACAACCTGATAGATCACCATGCGGCCTTTGATAAAAAAAATGTGGCAGAGCGCAACGCACTGGTTGATCAGATGAAAGCAGAATTTGGTCGCAGATTTATTGTTCTTCCCAACCCGCTTTACGGTGATTGGGAAAATGCTTTAGGGAGAGAAAAATCCCGGATTCATTACTTAAAAGAAAACCCTTAGTCCTTGATCTTTAAGCGACCTGGGTTTAACTTAGTAGATAAATATTGTTACACAACAACTTACAAGGAAGACGTTAATGAAAAAGATTCTCGCTCTTGCTCTGATCGCTGCAGTTTCTGTGAGCTGCTCGAAAGGGAAAGACCCAAAAACTGAAGAAGAAAAAACTTTTTATGCAATCGGAACTATGTTTGGTTCTCGCTTAACTCAATTAAGTATGACTGACGCTGAAATCGATTCTCTGGCCCAAGGTCTTCGCGATTCTGCTAAGGGTGAAAAACAAAAAGTAGACCCAATGGCCTACCAACAAAAAATTCAGGATCTCTTCAAAGCTCGTATGGAAAAGCAGGCCGTAGAAGTAAAGAAGAAAGGCCAGGAATTCATGGATAAATTCATTAAAGAAGGAGCGACAAAAACGGCTTCAGGTCTAGCTTATAAACACATTAAAGAAGGAACTGGACCAACACCAAAAGAAACTGATGTTGTAAAAGTTCACTACCACGGAACTCTTCCGGACGGGACAGTGTTTGATTCTTCTGTGGAAAGAAAACAAGAAGTCTCATTCCCGCTTAATCGTGTTATCCGCGGATGGACTGAAGGTCTTCAGTTGATGAAAGTTGGTGGAAAAACGAAATTCGTTATTCCTTCAGAGCTAGGATACGGTGATGCAGGTGCTCCTCCAAAAATTCCTGGTGGCGCAACTTTAGTTTTCGAAGTTGAACTCTTAGGAATTGAAGCTTCTCCGGATGCAGCAGCACCAGCAGCTCCTGCAAAGAAAAAATAAGTTAAAAAAATTAAACTTATAAAATCGAAGCCCCTTTGGTATCAATCAAAGGGGCTTTTTTTTTGGAGACCACAATGCTCAAATTAACTTTTTATGTACCTTTGGAATCGGCCGAAAAAGTTAAAAACGCCCTTTTTACTGCGGGAGCAGGCAAGGTTGGCAATTATGACCAGTGTGCTTTTGAAATCCGCGGAATCGGGCAATTTAGACCTTTAAAAGGGGCAAATCCGGCGATCGGGACTATCGGAAATGTGGAAAAAATTGATGAGCTTAGGGTTGAAATGGTTTTAGATGATATTATCTTGAATGATGTCGTTAAGGCCTTAAAAGAAAATCATCCCTATGAGACGCCGGCCTTTGATGTATATAAATGTTTAGACTGGGAAGCAGAAAGCAAAAAATAGTCAGCTAATAGTCATTTATGGTGTGAGGTTCAAATGAAAAACGTCATATTTGGTTTTATACTTTTTATCACTCAATTTTTTTCGACCACTCTCTGGGCCCAGAGTGCAGCCGATCGCCAAAAACAGATAGATGAAATCATGAAGGCCCGTGATGAAATGCTCCGGATGCTTATGGATGACAGTGCATTTGAAAATTTTGATAAACGTTTTGAAGATATGATTAAGCGTTTTGATCAAGGAGGCATGGGCGGATTCGGACTGGGACTGGAGCAATTCGATGATCCGATTGTCGGTGAATATGACTGGGTTCGGACTGACACACATAAAATTCTAAAACTCAAAGTCAAACAGGTCAAAGATAAGCCGCTGGATATAAAAATTGAAAACGGTATGATTCGCCTTAAGGGGGACGTGGAAACGACGGACGGAAATTCCCGCAGAAAAATCAGTTTCCAGCGTGCATTCACTTTACCAGAAGACGTCGATCAGAATAATCCTGAATTTGAAAACAAGGCCGGTGAACTGCTGATCAAGTTTAAACTGAAAAAAGCAGCAAAGGTAAAACCACGCTCTGATAAAACTGAAGAAGACCGGATTCCGGTGATTCCGGATAAGCAGGACATCTCCATTTAAAAAATTCCTCATTTTACGAGATATGAATCGTTCAACTGACCAGCATTATTGGCACTAAAGCTTTTTAGTCAGATACCGAAGAGGAGATGTGATTATACCCTCGAGGTGTTTATTAAAACGCTATTTTTAATTGCGCTTACTGTCCTAGCTGTGTTTTCTGCACGAGAGGTCTTCGCTCTGACTGAGACCTATAATGTTGATAAAACACTGGATGTCCCTTACCGGGAACAAGCTGTAATCATCGGTAAAGAGGGTTTCTATCCTAATCGCATCAGTGTTTTCAAAGGGGAGAAAGTCCGCTTTTTTGTCACCAGTGTGGGAGTGGACACGGCCTGTTTTAATATCCCTGACAAAAACGTTTTTACCAGTCCAAAGAGTGATAAAATTGTGGAAGTCGAGGCCTTCTTTGATAAAGTGGGCGTTTTTCAGTTTAACTGTCCCAACAATACTTTCACCGGTCGGGTCATGGTTTTGGAGAAAGCTTCCGATAGACAGGAAAGTCAACGTAGAGGACTTGCCTCTGACGTTGTTAAAATCTGGAGACCCAAAGAAACTCCAAGTGAATGGGTGCAGATTAAACGTGAAGATTTAAAAGAAGATATTATCGATCTCGACAGCTTTAATGAAGAGAAGGAAATGTAGACAATATGTCATCAGTTTTTAAGGACGCCATTGATCAGTTTCTTTATCCGATCAAAGAATTGCTCGAAGATGCCGGCGTCTCTGAAATCATGATTAACGGGCCCAAAGAAATTTTTATTGAAAAAAAAGGTCTTGTTTATAAATCAGAATGCCAGTTCCATAATGAAGAAGCTCTCGTTTCGGCAATGCGGGCGATTGCCCAGTCGGTGGGACGCAGAATTGATAAAGATAATCCGCGACTCGATGCCCGACTTCCTGATGGATCACGTATTCACGTTGTTTTGCCTCCGATGGCCAAGAATGGTACTACTGTTGCTATTCGTAAATTTTCCAAAGAAAAATTAACACTCAATGATCTGATCTCATTTGGTTCTTTGTCCAAAGAAGCTGCCCGCTTTCTGGATATTTGTATTTATCTGGGAAAAAATATTGTAGTTTCCGGTGGTACAGGATCGGGAAAAACGACCATGCTCAACGTTTTGGGATCGCGAATTCCCAAAACACAACGATTAATTATTATTGAAGATGCGGCGGAGTTACAGGTAAAAGCTGAACACGTTGTAAACTTTGAAACAAGAAAAGGCGACCCGGAAAGAGGGATTACTGAGGTTACTATTCGTGATCTGGTCATCTCGGCCATGCGTCTTCGTCCTGACCGGATTATCGTCGGAGAGGTTCGTGGTGAAGAAGCACTCGATCTTATCCAGGTTATGAACACAGGTCACGACGGTTCAATGGGAACGGTCCACGCCAACAATCCGGTTGATGCCTGTACGCGCTTAGAAACACTTTGTCTGATGGGTGATACTAAAATTCCACCTGATGCTGTCAGAAAAATGGTTGGCTCGGCCATGCAGATTATTGTTCAGTGTTCACGTTTCCATGACGGGGGAAGAAGAACATCTCACATTTCAGAAATTACAGGTATTGATAAAAATGGTAACTATATTTCCCGTGATATTTTCCGCTGGGTTCAAACCGGAAAAGATCCCGACACCGGAAAATACATTGGTGAGATGGTTCCGTGTAATTATGTCCCGACTTTCTTCGAAGACATTGTGGTCAACAAACTGCCTTTTCCAAAGAGCAATTTCCTGGCCCCGGAATGGTATAATCAAAAATTAAAAGGTGATAAAGGCGAAGCTGCTTAGAGCTAGAATTCGATATCAATTCCATCCGGACCGATATCGCATTCAATATCTCCTGCTTCTTCTTTTTTTGCTTCAGCAACGATATTTTTTAAATCATCAATACTGATTTCAGGATCAAGATCAAAATCCAGGGAAATGGCATTTATAAGATTGTGGAGGACTTCATAATCGCGCAATGTTTTAAACTGATCGATCTTCACACAAATAGTAAAAGTGTGATCTTTAGCGTCCTGAACAATATCTAACTTCACAAAAGGCCTCCAGACTTCGTTTATCTTTAAAATGTCTTTTAAATGTTATTACTTTATTTCTTTAATTTCCATACTAGGAATTATTGCCACTACTTTTATTTTCTTTTCATTTTTATGATTATATTCCAATGTTTTTTTTAATTCAGCAAATTGCGGATGATTTTTGGGTAAACGGTAAACTGCCGCATGCTGCGAAAATCTTATCACAACTTCTCTTTCTTCTTCAGTCACTGATTTGACAATATCTACGAATGAATCAGTAATTTGACCTTTGCTGTTTTGATCTGCCATAGTTTGTCCGGAAAAAAGCAGGGAAGCCATAATGACTAAAATTGATTTCATGAGGATCCTTTTTTAGATTTGTTATTTTTGCCTTTATTTTTTATTGCTTTATTTTCTTCTTTTTGTTTTTCTTGATCTTCATAGGCCATCATGTCCAGTGTACGCCGATAATTGCGGTTTATGTCCCGGGCAAGTTCCAGGTCTTCTTCATTGTAGAAAGACCGCTGTGCAAAAATCTGATCAGGGTGAAAACTGAAACGATCACTAAAGGAGAGTGTTGCCAATTTAGATTTAGGATGTTTGAGAATAAGTTTCTTCCATGTCTCCACTGGAACGGGTTCAGAAAAAAGTGAGGGATCAAAAATATAAGGCACATTACCTTCACGGGTTTTAACCATGAGAACTGGAGCAACGTGATACTGCCAGCGAAGTTCTCCGAATTTTCCGCCGTCCAGTCGCAAGTCACCAAAGATGTAGGCCTTAGCCGAGGTAACGCCTAAATCATCCATCTGTAAAACTCCGGCATGCGCCCGGGCAAAACAACCGTCGGGAAGAAAAGCGTGAGGAATATCTTCATTGGCCGCAAGCTGTTTAAAAATTTCTTTTGCCCGAGTCATAGAGACAACACTGATTTCAATCCTCCGGTTTTTTAACCGGGCATCGTAGGCAATGGTCGTGGTTTCACTTAAATCTTCACTTTGACTGAGGCATTGGGCACAGGGGGGAGAGGTTGCCTCTTTTATTTTATGTTGAAAATGAAGAAGATCCTGAAGGTCATTTCCAGCATTGGCATGTGGAAATAAAACCTGACTGACAAGAAGAATAAAAAGGGCCAGATATCTCGGGAAAAACATCATTTTTCAAGTTTAACCGATTCTGCAAATTGATGTTAAACTTAGTATTTATTTCCTCTTAAAAGGCAGGCACAATACCATTCATGAGCTTAAAAAGTGATAAGGCCGAGTACATTACTCGTCGATTAAATGAATTGTATCCGGATCCTCCGATTCCGCTGGACCACAAAGATCCCTACACGCTGTTGATTGCCGTCTTGTTGTCAGCGCAATGTACAGATGTCAGAGTCAATCAAGTGACCCCCAAACTTTTTAAAAAAGCAGATAATCCAGAGGATATGCTCAAATTAAATGTCCCACAAATAGAAGACATTATTCGCCCCTGTGGATTGGCCCCGCGGAAAGCACAGGCCATCTGGGATCTTTCCGAGATTCTGATAAACGAACACAAAGGTGAGGTTCCGGCAAGTTTTGAAGAACTAGAGAGGCTTCCGGGAGTAGGGCATAAAACGGCTTCTGTGGTCATGTCTCAGGTTTTTAAAATTCCGGCCTTTCCGGTAGATACTCACATTCACCGCCTCGCTCAGCGCTGGGGACTGACTAATGGAAAAAATGTTGAACAGACAGAAAAAGATCTGAAAAAAGTCTTCCCGGAGGAAACCTGGAACAAGTTACACCTGCAGATTATTTTTTATGGTAGGGAATATTGTACGGCCCGTGGGTGTGATGGGCTGACGTGTGAGATTTGTTCCGCAGTTAATTTTCATCGAAAAAAACCAGTTCAAACAAAAAAATAGCTATTGCTGAAAACCGCGGGAGAGTACGCCCAGGAGTTGTATCAGCTGATCGAGCATTTCTCTTTTGCGGGCGGAATAATCACCCAGCAGTGCTGCTTTTGCTCCCTCAAAACTTTCCTTAGGCCCCTTATTATAAATCATCACCCGCAGATCATGATTTTCTGTCACAATAAAAGTCATATCCAGATTAAAAGTGATAAGTCGTATTTCGTGCTTTTGTGTTTTGGGATTAATGCCGCAAAAAAGAGTCGACTGAAACAGGTAATCGGGGTTTGTTAAGCTCTCAACTACACCTTTACCCAGAACCTCAAAACTGACACGCATCCATTCCAGTGCTTTTTCTTCCGTTTCCATCTGCCGGAATGAAAGTGGTGATTTGATAAGCTCATTTTGAAATGTTTTTAATTTTTTTTCAATCAATTCATTGATGAAAGTGTTGTAGGCATGGGCGGCCATCTTCTTGGGCCCTTCTTCAATTAGAAGCCCGTTAAAAACCGGACTTTTTCCCACATTAAAAAGGTGATAATGGCCTTCTGCTTTTTCCGCGATCTGCCAGGAAAGGGTTTTTTCTTCTGTCATTCCGGTTAAAACCAGCTCTTTTGTCAGTAAACTGTCCTGTAAAGAGCGCTGGTTCACGGCCAGTGCAACCCAGGAGTATTGCTCGATATCAACTTTGCGATAAGCAGCATCGAGATCATCGAAACGCGGTTTTTTAAAGATTTTTAATAGTGATGTGAACAATTTTACCATCCAGAAGTCTTAGTCGTCCTAAAGTTTTGAATTCAACTTAACTTTAATGAATTCTTTTATTAAGATAATGCGAGTTCTTGGAAATGTAGAGAGTAAAATATCCAGACTATGAATTCATATCAACGCTCCAAAATTGGTCTATTTGATTCCGGCATCGGAGGGTTTTCCGTTTTGTCTGAATTGCTCGAGCTCATGCCAGATGCTGATTTCTATTACTATAGCGACGATGCCCATGCCCCTTATGGGCCTAAAAGTGATGATTATATCAATGAGCGCTGTTTTGCTATCACCGAAGAATTACTTCGCCAGCAAGTGAAGATGATTGTCGTTGCCTGCAATACGGCCACGGCCGCGAGTATCGATGCGCTCCGGAAAAAGTATCCCGAAATTACATTTGTTGGTGTTGAGCCTTATCTGAATGCTTATTATAAAATTCCCGACAAGGGAAAAATGGTCGTCCTCACAACTGAATCAACCGGAAAGAGTGAACGCTTCAAAAGGCTTAAGGAAAGACTTGATCCGGAAGGACATATTGATCACTATGCACTTAAAACACTGGCAAAAAATGTAGAACATTTTTACCAGGATCCATCTTTTGAAGGGGAATTTGATCAGCTGACTGAAGCTGAGCTGGCGCCACTTTCAGGAAAAGGATATACCCACGCTATTTTGGGCTGTACTCATTATCCACTGGTGCGGAAAAAAATTGAAAAGATCTGCAGCCTTGTCGCCGTCAGTCCTTGCAGGCATGTGGCCCAGCGGGTAGTGGAATTAAACGGTGGTGTCCAGAATAGTGCATCAGAAAAATTATCTGATTTTCATTTTTACTCCAGTTCAAATAATCAATGGGTCAAAAGAAAAAGAGATGAATTTCTCGGACCCTTTTTAAAAAACAAGGATCATTATGTCTAAAATCAAATCAATCAAGGCCCGTCAGATTCTCGACTCCCGCGGAAATCCTACTATTGAGGTAGATGTCATTACGGAAAAAAATAATTTAGGTCGTGCAGCAGTTCCCTCAGGAGCTTCTACCGGTTCTAAAGAGGCACTGGAACTGCGTGATGGTGATAAATCCTATTTCATGGGTAAGTCTGTTTTGAAAGCGGTGAAAAATGTTGAGAGCATTCTTGCACCAAAACTTATTGGTATGGAAGTAACATCTCAAAAGCAAATTGACTCTCTGATGCTGGAAATGGATGGCACAGAAAATAAATCAAAGCTGGGCGCCAATGCTCTGCTGGGTGTGTCGATGGCCTGTGCCCGTGCCGGAGCTCTGGATGAAGGGATGGAACTGGTAACATATCTTTTTGAAAAGTGTGCCGCTCCAAATCCGCATAAAAAGTACATTATGCCCACACCATTGATGAATATTATCAATGGCGGATCACATGCTTCAAACAATCTGGACATCCAGGAATTCATGATTGTTCCTCACATGAAAAAATCATTTTCAGAAAACCTCCGTGCCGGAGTTGAAGTTTTTCATTCACTCAAAAAAGTTTTAACTGATGCCGGTTATTCAACAAACGTTGGCGATGAAGGAGGATTTGCCCCTGATCTAAAATCCCATGAAGAAGCAATCGAACTTATCTTAAAAGCAATTACCAATGCCGGTTACAAACCGGGTGTTGATATTTCACTATCACTGGACTGTGCAGCTTCAGAATTTTATAAAGACGGAAAATATGAAATGCAGGGAAGAGTTTACTCTTCTGTAGACATGATTAATTATTATTCAGAGTTTTGTTCCAAATACCCAATCTACTCCATTGAAGATGGCCTGGACGAAGGAGATCATCAGGGATGGATTGAACTAACCCGCGCGCTGGGAAATAAAATTACACTGGTTGGTGATGATTTATTTGTGACGAACCGAAAAATCTTTGAAGCAGGCATTAAGGCCGGTGAGGCCAATGCCATCCTGGTAAAGGTTAACCAGATTGGTACGCTATCAGAAACTTTTGAAGCGATGGAGCTGGGCTTTAAACATAACTATAAGGCCATTATTTCTCACCGCTCGGGTGAAACAGGCGATGCTTTTATTGCTGACCTGGCGGTAGCCACCGGGGCAGCTCATATTAAGACCGGTTCGGCCAGCCGTTCCGATCGTATGGAGAAATATAATCAGCTATTAAGAATAGAAGAAAAGCTCGGAACAAAAGCAGAATACCTGCCGGTAAAATAAAATTTTTTTCCTGCCGGTCGATAAGGTTCTAAGGTTATTCAGGAACTTTAAAGATCGGCGGGAAACTATGTCAGAAGAAAAAAAACAAAACGAGCTTCAGTTCTTCCTGCATGATCTCATCAACCATACCCACGGCATCTTACTCTTTTTGGAGCAAAAGAGCATAAAAGGTGAGGGGCTATCCCTCAGTGAAATGTCTTTACTTAGATCTGAGATCGAAAGATTTCAGCAACTGATAAAAAATCACTACCAGTTTAATCATCGTCACATCACTCCCTCATCTGATCAGCTTTGCGGCCAATCTTTTAAGGAAGGATTAAAGTTACTGTTGGATACTTATTTGAGCGGGGAAAAGTGGGATGTACACGTTCACATAGATCCGGAAATTTCTGAGGCCCTGGACCAGGCCCATTCAGTCTCCCATAGTGCCGTTCAGCGCATTCTGGGCAATCTGATCAAAAACATCGCGGAAAACAGCAGCGGAGAAGTTCATCTGTCAGTTGAGCTCGTTCAAAATAAGCTGCTGGTTAAATCCCGCAACAAGATAGTTGACCAAAGAGGTCGGCCCGAGGGGTCGCTTGGTCTTAAATCTATTTCTCATCTGAGTGAACTCTTGAGTGGTGAATATCAATTTCAGCAAATTGACGGACAATGGATTAATAAACTGACCATCCCTCTTCAAATTTCTTCATCCGAAGTTTTAAAAAAAGCTGCCTAAGGCTTGTCACAAGCGCAGATTGTCCCTAAGCTATAAGGAGACCTTTCTTTTACTCAAGGAGTGAGCATGGAATTTTTTATTGGTCTAACTTTTGATCCAGGCTCAATCCATCAAAACAAAGTCGAAAGCTTTCGCAAGCGTTATGATTCTAAATACGCTAAGGGTGAACAGCTACAGCTGACTGTTCTGCCTCCTTTTACTATTGATTTTTCCAGTAATGATCAGATGAAAGATTTTCTGGAAGAGCTTAGTGATTTGCTGGAAGGACATCTGCACGGTCTGGCCGATGCCGCCCAGATTGAATTCAACGGTATTACTTTTTCCATGGGAAAGAAGGGCGTACTGGCATTGACTCCCATCATTTCTCCGGATCTGCTGCATTGTCAGGAATCGCTTTATTTCTTTCTTAAAGAAAGAGGCGCAAAATTTAAAAAAACAAAAAATGCTCTCAATCCTTTATTGGCCATCGGCCGGTTCGATTATTTCGATCAGCTCGAAGCTGCAATTGAGCAGGCCAAAATCGAATTCTCTTCTCCCTTTGTGATGAATGCTCTCTCCTTTGTACTTTTTGAAAAGACGCCCCAGCAATGGACGGCCAGAAATAACCTTTTTGATTTCGATGTTCGGAATCATTTTTTTTTCGTAGACCAATTATGTCTTCAATCTTAACTCGTACTTTTGTATTTGGAACATTGATTACTTCTTTTTATTCAGCTGCTGCCATCGCAGCAGCTGACAAAAGGGGGAGTGCGGATACTCTTAATAAATCTGCATATGCAGTCTCTTTAAAAGGCTCTGCTTTTCAGACCACTTCTTACTATGACAGTGAAGGCAGTGAGGTGGAAATGCTGCCGGATTCTGACTTCAAAATGATGAATCTGGATCTCGGTGTCTCTTACGGCATAAGCAATAAAGTGGAACTGACGGGACTTGCCCGCGTTCGTCAGGTGACTTCTACAATTAACGGAACGGACACTTCTGCCAGCGGATTAGAATCCTTAGGTATTTATGCCAAATATTCTTTTCCTAAGACCAATGAAACCCGTTATGCTGTCGGCGTTCATTATTCACAGACCCTCTACGACAATGAGATCTATAATTCCCGGGCAGCCATTCCTGCCGATGAACATGTGCTCGGTGATTCTGGTAGTCAGTATGGGATCGATCTGCTGCTCTCTCATGGCCTTAAGGCCTGGAGATGGGATTTCCGGGTAGGATATAATAATCCAGGCAATGATCTGAGTGAAGAAATAACATATCAGGTTGAAGGATCCTATAACTGGACGAAGCTCTCTTTGTTTGCCGGTGTAGAAGGCATCCACTCCTTGAGCACTGATCCCTTTAGCGATGCACCCGCGACTAAACCTTTTCAGGCAACGGGAGCGACGGCCCTTTTTAACAGTATTAACCGTGAACGCATTCTGCCTTATCTGGGCGCAGCCTATGCACTGGATAGTGTAAATCTTTTTGCTCGTGGAGGATCTGTGGTCAAGGGGCAGTCAACTGACCGGGGAAATTTTATTGAACTTGGGCTTCGTTTTGCCACCAGTGGAGTGACCAAAGAATCAATTAAGATTGAATCTTTTAAAGAATACACTATCGATGGTTCTGTTTTAAAAGTGTCAGCTCGTGGAAATTTTATTCGTATCGATCAGGGACTCTCAACTGATGTGGAAAAAGGTATGCGTTTTGATGTCTATCAGACTGATTATTTCGGTGGAAACGTGCTGGTGGCCACTGGTGTGGTTTATGAAGTCGGATCAGATTGGTCGGTCATTAAACTCGTAAAAAAATATAATGAGATTGCCATCAAGCCAGGCTTTGCCGCCCGAGGAATTGAAAATCCATAGGCATGAATTAACTATTCCAAAAAATATTTCTTAGTGTAAGATTAAACAAATACATTATTAACTCTTTTACCCAAGAGAAACGCATGAGATTTGAGAAGCTTTTGATTATAGTTCTGGCCTTTATGCTATTTGTTCCGGCGGTTTTTGCTAAGACATTTACCTCACAGTTTTGTGAATTTGAATTACCAAATGGTTGGGAATGTGCTCTTGAGGGTTCGGAATGGGTTTGTCAGAGTGAAAACAAAGACCGCAAAAAAGAAGCCATTATTATTCTTGCCGCTAAGTACAGAGGTGAACAGGATTCACTGGATCAATATCAGGCCTATTTAAAACAAGCTAAGGCCTTCACTCTGCCTGGTGGAAAAACACAAATTTCCGAAGCTAAGTCAGTGACCGTTCGGGAAATCAACGGACAAAAATGGGTCGATGCACTTCACCTTGCCTCTGAAGTTCCAGGTTTCTATACAAAGTATCTGGCCACTGTAAAAGATTCATTGGGAATCGCTGTTACTTTTTCAGTTGCTAAGGATCACTATGATGCTTACCAGGATATTTTCGAGAAGATCATTGCAACACTGAAAGTATTCGATCAGAAAGCTGCTTCCGGAGAAACTTATAAACCAAAAAATAAAGATGAAAATCTACTGGGTGATACGACTTATATCCCGGATGCCGGAAACAAAGCTGACATCGGCGTGAATAAAAATGCTAAAGGTTCCGGAGACAATTCTGATACAACGACAATGATTGGACTGATTGGGGCAGCGGCAGTGGCCTTCTTCCTGATCAAAATGAAAAAGAAAAAGAAAAAATAAAAAATTAAATTAAAGGCATGAATAAAAAGGGCGGTGTAAATCGCCCTTTTTTTTTAGAGTATGTTGAGTTTTCGTCGGGCCTGGGCCAGTTGCTGCTCGGCCGTCTTCACTTCTTTCCATTCCGTTTCTTCCGTGGAGTTAAAAACTACACCCGGTGTCTGAAAGCTCTGATCCGGCAAATAAGGTGAATTAGTCGCATTGGTGATTGGCGTAGTTTTGCGGGCATTTTCATCATTCAAAATGCGCAGCTCACCCTTAATCTGTTTGAGTTCCCGGGTGACTTCAGAAGAAGAGCCTGCTTCTCTACCGGTATGAAAGGCACGAAGCATGTTAATTCTGCGAATAGGGTCGTTCATAAGAAGCTTTTCGACCAAAATACTCAATTACTTTAATGCTAATATTTTCAGAAGAATAGCGCGCATCTCGATGGGATGAGTGCGGTGAGGGTTGTGGCCGGCCTCTGTAACGAAATCCAGGGACAAGCCCAGCTCAGTGGCTATTTCCTGCATGTGATCCCGGTATTTTTCATCATGAGAACCGGTGACCATATAAACGGACAGGGCCTTCATTTTTAAATCAGCGATGGTTTCACTTTTTAACGAATCATATCCCGGAGAAAAGAGGGCCATGGCCTTTTGCCATTCCCGATAGTCGTGTGGCAGCTTATTTTTTAAATCAGATTCAAAACGCGGATGAGAGTTGTAGTTATAAAAAAGCGGAGCTGCATACCACTTTCGCAAAAAGGCTTCCTGCTTAAATTGGGGCTCTGATATTAAGGTCTGATCACTTGTTAATCTTTCCTCGCGCTCACCAGGCGATGACAATCCAAAAGAAGAAGATTCCACGATTAGTTTTGTGACCGGAAGATATCGCAGGGAAAGATCCAGGGCAAGTCTTCCTCCCATGGAATATCCATAGAGCAGGAGCTCTTCATTGTCAGATGAACGATAAGCTTCAATCAGATCGCTTAATTTCAGGAGGGCATCCACACGTGTTGATACAGCAGCAAATTTTGTTTTTCCATGTCCGGGTAGATCAATGTAGAGCTGGGCCGTGTGGGGAAAATGCTCCTGCACTGACTGAGCAAAACATTCCTTAAGATCGGAGAGTGTCCCCATAAAACCATGCAGAAAAACAATTAAACGCTGCTTTTCTTTTCTGGCGGGAATAAAGTCATGATTAATTAATTCCTGCGCCTGATATTGGCGTGCTTTTTTTAAAAGCAAAAAGCGTGAAGGCTTTATTCCCTCTTCAGCAAACTGATGGCGAAAAAAATATTTGGGTACCATATAGGAAGGAAGAAATTTTTTTATATGGGCGGAAATTTCATTCCGCTCTTTTTCTGTATCGTCTTCCATTCGCAAATGATTCGTCTGATACAACAGCGTCGCCGCCTGTGTCCAGGTAGCATCCGGAAGGCCCGTGACCACGGCTTCTTTGATCCAGGAGAGTTCTTTAATCACACTCTCAATCACTAATGGATTAATCAGTTCACCGGCACTTTTAAAATTGAGGTCACTTCTTTCCGTGAAAACCATGTGACCATCACTTTTCCATTCACCACAATCATTTGTCCGGTAAAAACCATCGGCATCTAATTTCACAGTGGGGGCGAGCGTCGGTCCTTTTATTTTGAACTTTCCGTTTTCAAGCTCTATTTGCTGCTCAGGCAATGGTTTTCCATTGAGCATGACCGCCGAAGCCGACTCGGTCATCCCATAAGTTTCAAAAAAAGGAATTTGTAGTTCTTGCAGTTTTGTTTTCAGATCTTCTTTTAAAATTCCGCCACCGATAAGAATCGCCCGGGCCTTTTTTAATTTTTCAGTCTGGGGGGCATCATCCAGCATACGTTCAATCTGCAAAGGCACAAAAGAAGCATAATCAAAATGGTCACCGCTTAGATCAATCAGACCTTCAGACAAAAAGGCCCGCCATAAGGTCATCTGTCCGCCTACGTGATGCACAGGAAGATTTAAATAAGTCGTCTGACCTTTTTGCATTTTGAATACTGAAACTATGGACCCGGCAGAAGCCGTCAGTGTCCGGATGGAATGACCAATGGCCTTAGGTTTTCCTGTCGTTCCCGAACTGAAGAAATAGAGATAGGGTTGGGTTTCATTGAACGCAGAAGCAAAAAGATCACTATCCTTTTGCGATTCACTGATCGCTAAATCATTCAGGGAAGTCAGACATTTAAGTCCGTTCAGCTCATATAATGAAAGCTGGTGTTCCTGCAGAGAACCAGGAACAAGAAAGATTTTTTTTCCGGCAAAGAATGCGGCCAGAACAACTGAAAAAACAAACAGCGGATCCTGACATTTTACGATCAATTTTTTTTCTTTTTCATGCTGAAGGGCAGTTATGATTTCCTTAGTGAGTTTAAAAAACTGCGGATAAGAAATTTCTTTCCCGGAGGTTTTATAAAAAAGGCATGAATCGGAAAGAGTCATTAACTGATTGATGTGCTGGCGGAAAGACTGAGCGCTCATGTTAGCTAGTTTAGCCACATAATGGCAGAAAAGAAAGCTGAATAGGAGAGCCTTCTTCTGCAGTGAGAAAGCGCACACCCACGCCTAAAAGTCTTACCGGGGCATTTTTGCGCAGAAGTGTCATGCGAAGCAGGCGGATAAAATCTTCAATAACAATAGAATTATCAATATCCCGTTCAGTTTTATCAAAAGGGATAATGGATTCTTCACTGGAGAGCTGCTTGAAATCAGCATATTTTACTTTGACGAATATTTTTTTGATTTTTTTATGAGGTTCATCTTCCAGGTGACCAATTAAGCGTAATTTCATTTCATCAAGCACATCACTTAAGGCCGCTTCCATTTCTTTGAAGTCAGTCATGTCTTTTAAAAAAGTATTCTCCACACTTAATGATTTGCGTTCCCATTCACTTATAACCTCCCGATCATCGCGTCCAAACGAATATTCATAAAGATCGTGGGAGAATTTACCGAAGGACAGTAGCATTATTTCCGGAGCAGTTTTTCGAATATCCCGGCAGGTTTTGATTCCCATGGATTCCATGTACTCAGCACTTTTTTTCCCTACACCCGGAATAAGTTTTACCGGTAAATCAATGATAAAATCTTCCACTTCTTGCGGCCGAATAACGAAAAGACCATTAGGTTTTTTCCAGTCGCTGGCAATTTTAGAGAGAAATTTGTTAGGGGCAATTCCCACTGAACAAGTAAGTCCTGTGGCCTCCAGAATATCCTGTTTAATCTTTCGCCCGATTTCCGTAGCGTTCACAGCACCGGTGACATCCAGGTACGCTTCATCCAGTGAAACACTTTCAACATTGGATGAATATTTCCAGAAAATGGAATGGATTATTTCCGAGGCTTCTTCATATTTGCGGAAGTCAGGAGGAAGAACGACAAGCTTGGGACATAACTTTACCGCGAAATCTGTAGGCATCGCTGACTTCACCCCATAGGTGCGGGCAATGTAATTGCTGGTGCAAAGAACACTTCTCGTTCCCGGTTTGCCACCAATGGCCAGCGGAACATTTCTAAGCTCCGGGCGATCACGCATTTCGACCTGAGCGTAGAAACAGTCCATATCAACATGGATAATTTTACGGTTCATTGTTTTATAAATTGCAGGGTATCTTTATTTTTTAAAACTTATTTTTAATAAGAACGCAGCAGTCCTACTAAGTTTCCCACAATTTTGAAATCACCGACAGTTTCATCGACAACAATCGGTTTATAATTTTTATTGGAGGGAAGTAGTTCAATCGATTTTTTCTGATAACTGATAGTTTTCACTGTGGCCTCGCCATCAATAACCGCAACGACTATCTGACCATTTCGGGCTTCTTTGGTAGAGCGACAAACAATCACGTCACCTTCTAAAATTCCGGCTTCAATCATGGAGTCACCCTTAACAGTGAGAGCGAAATAACGATAACCGCCTTTTAAAAAGGAGCGGGGAACAGCGATGGTGTTAGTGGGATTTTCTATGGCCTCAATCGGATTTCCCGCTGCGACCATCCCTAAAAGCGGGATATGATCTGAATCGGATTCAACATCCGGAGCTTTGACTTCCAGGCTTCGGCGCTGGTTCCATTCTGTTTCAATCAATCCTTCTTTTGAGAGATACTGCAGATATTTTTGAACCGAGCCAAAAGACTTAAGACCAAAATGATCTTTGATTTCTTTTTGCGTGGGAGAGTGGCCATGTTCCTGGTTGTAGGCCACAATAAAGTCATAGAATTCTTTTTGTTTTTTTGTAAGTGCCATATAGATAAAGCCTAAGCGTAACTTTTGCGTAAGTCAAGCCCAGGCTTCACCTTTTTTAAAAACTCTAAAATATTTTTTTCTTAATCAAGCAAACAAGTCCTAACTACTGAGAGATCGCGACTGCGGTAATTGTCTTTAACAAAGATAATTCCCACCGGGCGTCCATCTTCTTCATCTTCTTTGTCGTCTCTTTTGAGAAGGGTCACACTTTCAGCTCCCACTTTTGTCGGAATAATTTGCTGAAACAAACCATGATTGTAGCGGTTCGTTCCTACTTCTGTATTGATCACCGGAGGATGACCTAAATTCCAGATGACGTTGTCCATTTGCACACCAGCGAAAGTAATTCCAGAAACAGGTAAACGCTCAGTCAGAGGATGGTGCATGTTATCTTCAAACCACATGTCGCCGACAATGAATGAACAATCTTTACCGTTTTGATCCCGGCCTGAATAGTTGCCTGGTTCAACATGGGCATAAGAGGATAAAGAGAAAAGAACGAGTGAAAAAAGCATAGCTTTCATTAAGAACACTCCTTAAATTAAGATGTTTGATTGCTCAAACAAATAATTGAAGAAGTAGACAAAGGCAACAACTTTTTAATTTTTAAGGATTTTTTCCCAAAAAGAGTTATGCGATGCAAGCTCCTTTACGTAAGGAGTAATATCACTTTTTAAGTCAGCGGGCAGCCGGGCAAAGTCCACAATGTGCTCGGCAGGAACATAGCGGAAGGTAAAATTGATTCTTCTTGTTTCAAAGTTGCCGACATTGAGCTGAAAAGGTGTTTTAAGCTTGTTTTCCACCCTCTGAACACGATGAAAAAGACGGTCCTTATAGAGATCGCCACCGAAAATCTGCAGTGAACAATCGTCCAGCCACTGTTCATAAACAACATTGTTCTTCAGGTCTTTTTTTCCTATCACAAATTGAAAGAAGGCCCGTTCACCGAACGAGATTGAGGCCACCGGACCTAGTTCAAAATCTTTGTGATCTCCCACCCGGGCCGTATCTGTTTTTTTTCCGTCTTCTTCAATCTTCGTTCCGTAGAAATTAATCAGACAAGTATTGAGCTTCCAGCCTTTTGGAATTTCATGTTTTTTAAAATGTGTCTTGGTTATTCCCTCAATCACTTGAAGCATTTTTTTTAGTACCGGAGGATACTCTTCCGCGTGAATGCAACGATTGTGAATGCCTTTGGGCGGATGATAATAATTAAGGCAGGCAAACTGCCAGTTCCCCAACCAATACACAGGCCGCAGAAGCTGGCGCTGAGTATCGCCCTCGGGCGGGGGATTGTGCTCAGAGTAGCGCATCTCCCAGATGGGGTACAACGTTCGCAAATAACTTAAGATCTCTTCTTTTTCCGCCTTTTTGACAAAAGTAGGATGATAGAAGAGCCCTTCTTTTCTTAAAATGGATTTTGGTCTCGGTGACATATTTCTCCCCACCATAAAAAAAGAACATAGTCTTTGCCAAGGTTAAAGCTCGAAGGGCACGGTTTACTGTAAAATTTACTCATGCATACGTCTTTGATTGAGATTTTTCCAAATTACGGATACATCCTCTCGTAACAAAATTATGTGGGGGGATTACCAATGAGTAGACCTAATTTATCGAGAACTACACTGGCCGTATTAACGGCAGCACTTCTTTTAGGAGCCGTCAATTCACAGGCAACTGAAGTTTCTCGAATCAGAAAAATCAGCGGAAAAAGAATTAAAGAAACTCTGCTTACTTCTAAAAAAGAAGCTATCACTGATCCATACTTTCAGATCAAATCTGTTAAAGTCAGACAGCTGACTGATGAAGAAGCGATGGAGTTCATCAATGCAACACCTAAAAGTGTGACGGAAGTTAACGATGAAGGTGAAGTGATTAACACAAAAAAGAATAAAGATAATCGTCCTCCAAAAATTCCACCTAGTCCTCCTTCGAATAATCTCGGAGATCTGGTCGCAGCTGAAGGCGGAGGTTCTTCTCCGGCACCACGTGGATTTCTTGACGGTGTCATCATGGTTGTCGATAAGCTTATTGCCATCGGACAAAAAATCATGCCGACAATCGATAAAGGCCGAGCCGTTGTAAACAACAATCCAATGGCCTCAGTTTCTGTTCTTCCGCGTCTGGATACAAAAGATCCTGTTGTCCACGAAATGGGGAACTGGTCCCTTCCGGTAACAAAACACTACAAGATCGTTTATACAAACGGACTGGGTGCTGAAGTTATCTCCTTCGTTTACAGTGTAAGTTTCCAGTACGGCGGCCAGTATGAAGGAAAAGGAAAATACCTTACAGGTATCAGAGCTTCGGCCAGAAATATTACAATCTCATGGGGATTTGACCTGGATGCAACGTCACAGCTCATTCAGATTTCTAACATCGGAACTCCACAAAACGTAGTTGCAGGGGCCACAGTTGAAATCCAGTACACAGTAAAAAACTGGACGAGAAACATCACAACAGCAGAATCATTTTTCGTAACTGGTGACGGGAAACTTTATAAGCTCGATTAACAAAACAAAAAAATGAAGAATCAACAAGGCCTGCGTTTGCAGGCCTTTTTTTTATAATCCGTATTGTTTGAAAAATTTAATAATGAGGGCCGTTGCATCCGGGCCTTTGGGATCATTGTAAGGCATATTCGGCATTCCACCACTCCAGCCATGTCCCAGATCATTGATCATGTAGCGCTCAATCAGCACATCATTGTCCTGATCTATCACTGAATATTTATTGTAACCGTAGCGATCACCCTCGGCGACGTTTTCAACATTTTTATCCAGAAAGTAAGAATTATCTCTGATACCGTTATCCAGAAGATCGTTGAAAATTTTAAATTCCGATTCAACCTGAAATGCGTGCATCGGGCTCATCAGCGGACTCTTCATGCCGTGGAAGATAATGATCGGCATTTTTTTCGGACGCTCTTTGACCATGCTGGCACAGGCATAACCAGTGAAGGCCGAAACGTGAGCAGGAACAGAAGCTCCAGAGAGCACGACTTCAGCGAAGTCCAGACCGTAATAAGAAGAGTAGTATTGAGTTCCATCATGTGAGCCCAGTGCTTTAAAGCGCTCCGGATAACAGTTCCCTAGAATGTTGACCATTGAAGCACCAGCACTCATGCCGGCAGCAAACACCCGTTCTTTGTCACCATTATATTTTTCGATGACCTGATCAACCATAGAAACGATAACTTCAGATTCACCAAAACGGGAGTTGTTGGAAGGAATGATCCAATTCCAGCATTTGAAAGGATTGTAGGCAAGATTTTGTTCCGGAAGAAGTACAATGAATTTTTCTTTATCGGCCCATTTTGTAATACGGGAACCTTTAGCGAAATCATCAGCATTTTGCTGACAACCATGAAGCATAACGACGACCGGAAGTTTTGTTTTAAGTGATCGGACTCCTGACTTATTTTTTGGAACATATACTTTAAAGTTGCGTGTTCCATAAGCACCACGATAACTTCCGGTTTCCATTCCATCATTTGCGGCCATCGCAGTATGTGTTGCAAACAGAAAACCTATCAGTGTTAAAAATTTCTTCATCAAAAGTATCCTCGAGAAAAATCCAGGTTTGAACAATGAGTCTAAAAAAAAATAGATACTAGTTGAGGGCAGTGTATTCGTCGAGGTTAAGGAGTGATTCTCCGTAGTGATGTCAGAAAAAGTTAGATTGAAAAATATGATGAGACTCACCTTGACAATAAGAGGGAGAAGCGTGACTTTTTGGACTTCATTTTTTTTAAGTGGGTATAAAGATGATTCTCCAATATATCAAAAGAGATTTCGGGGATGTGGCCTATTATGTTGCAGGTCAAGGACCTGTTCTTTTAGGACTGTCTGGCTTTGGTTGCTCTCATTACAATTACATTGATCTAGCTCCTGAATTACAAAAACATTTTACCATTGTGTTAATTGATAACCGCGGCATGGGCAAATCCGGAAAAACTCCGGAGGATTATACGATCAAAAATCTGGCGGAAGATGCGCTGGCCATCATGGATGCCGTTGGAACTAAGAGATTTGGTGTTATGGGAATTTCCATGGGGGGTTTTATCGCTCAGGAGCTAGCTTTGCTTGATCCAAAGAGAGTTTCGGCCCTTGCTTTAATGTGCACAACTTCCGGTCCTCCGCATTTTAATCATCCGACAAAACTCACTGAAGAAGGACTACGGCAATTTAATAGTTTTGATCCGCTGGTTCAGGCGCAATATGCGACAATGGGAACAGTACATCCAACTCTTGCAGAAAAAAATCCGGATCGCTTTTCCCGCATTATCAATCTGCGCTTAGAGCATAAAGCTGATATTGAAGAGCTCGTTCGTCAAAATCGTGCGGCCGTGGCCTTTATTGAAAAAGAAACTGATCTATCAGAACTTACTATGCCGGTACTGGCCCTGGCCGGACGGGAAGACCGGTTTGTGTCTCCTGATTCACCGAACATATTTAAAAAAATGCTGACTCAAGCGACAGTTGAAACAGATTGGATCGATGAAACCGATCACTTCTTTTTTCTGGAAAAACCACAAGCAGTCGCTGCAAGATTAACACAATTTTTTAAAGGGAAACTCTAATGACATTCATCAACCTGAAAAAAGCAGCTGTCTGGTTACCGGAAGGATTTGAGGATGCGGCCTATATTGCCCGCGAATCCGGAGTTCCTGAACACGTCGTTAAATCCAAAATGGGAATTGTCCGCAAATGTCGTGCAGATAAATTTACTCATCCGGGTGATATGGCCGTGATGGCCGCCCGAAAAGTAATGAAAGGTATCGATCCGGATTCCATCGATATGGTGATCTGGACAGGATCAGAATACAAAGACTATATCGTCTGGACAGCAGGAATTTACGTCCAAAGAGAGCTGGGATTAAAAAAGGCCCGCGCCTTTGATATCTCTGCCCGTTGTTCAAATAAAATCCTGGGTCTGCATTTAGCAAAATCTCTGATGTTAACGGACAAAAAAATTAACCGCGTTTTGCTTTGTGGCGGACACAAAACCGGTGACCTGGTAAATTACAAAGATCCCAACACACGTTTTTTATACAATCTTGCCGATGGCGCATCAGCGATCCTTCTGGAAAAAAGCGATATAGCAGAAAATCCTCTTTTAGAATCTTCCATCATCACTGATGGCGATTTCACAACTGACGTTATCGTGCCGGCCGGTGGAACAAGAAATCCGCTTCGCGACAATCCGGATGTCAGCATGAGTTTTCTTCAGGTTCCGGATGTTGAGGGAATGCGCGAGCGTCTTGAAAAGCGATCAATCGTCAACTTTTTGCAAGTGATTCGGGAAGCGGCCGACAATGAACTTAAAAAACCAATTGATTACCTGGCATTGCTGCACATGAAAAAATCAGCACACGATGCGATTTTAGGGCCTATGGAATTAAAGTCAGAGCAATCGATTTACCTCGATCACTATGGTCACTTCGGAGCCCCTGATCAGGTTCTTTCATTGGGACTTGCTGAAAAACGTGGTCTTTTGAAAAAAGGTGATCACGTGGTACTGGCATCAGCAGGTATTGGTTACATGTGGTCTGCGATGTCCCTTCGCTGGGACACAAACACATTTGAGACGAATGAACTTCAGGATTTAGGATAAAAAATAATAGCAGGAGAATTTATGAAAGGTTTAACAAACAAAAGAGTCTTTATCACAGGTGCTGCTTCAGGGATCGGTCGCGCGACAGCGGAAAGATTTTATGCTGAAGGATCAGAACTGGTCTTAATTGATATGCCGACGCTGGAGCAATCAGAGCTCAAGGCCCTATTTCCCAATAAGATGACATACATTTCTGGTGACGTTACAAAAGCTGATACATTAAACGCGATCAAAGCAGAAATGGCAAAAGGTGTAGACGTTCTAATCAACAATGCCGGGATTACAAAAGATGCGACTTTGTTAAAAATGACAGATGAGCAATGGGACGACGTTATCGCTGTTAACCTCACTTCTATATTCAAGCTTTCTAAAGCTGCTGCTGAAGTCATGAAGGCAGCTGGAAAAGGTGGATCTATCATTCATGCTGCTTCGGTTGTTGCTCACTACGGAAACTTCGGACAGACAAACTACTCTGCAACTAAGGCCGGTGTAATCGCTATGGCCAAGACTATGGCCAAAGAATTAGGTAAAGATAAAATCCGCGTGAACGCTGTGGCCCCTGGATTCATCGCTACTCCAATGGTTAAGAAAATGCCGGAAAAAGTTCTCGCCATGATGGAAGAAAAAGCAAGTCTTCGAAGATTAGGGGAGCCGGCGGACATTGCTGCTGCTTATGCATTCTTAGCAAGTGATGATGCTTCTTACATTACAGGTACATGCCTGAACGTTGATGGTGGTACAATATTAGGCTAGAACTTTTTTCACAGCTAGAAGGAACAAAACGACATCCGGCAGATCCAACTGTTGTGATGGTGAACGGACTATTTGCCGATCTCACTTCATTTGACGGAGCTTGTTTTTATCTACGAGAGAAGTTTCAGATTTTACGATATGACTGTCGTGGACAGGGGAAATCTCCTAAACCGGACAATATTTATCATCTCGATGATCATGTGGAAGATTTGCTTGCCGTGCTGGATAAGCACGAACTGCAAAATATTATCCTGATTGGTTTATCTAACGGTGGAAGAATTGCCTTGGAATTCTCCCGGCGTTTTAGTGAGAAAGTTAAGGCCTGTGTGGCCTGTGACACTTACGATATACCGACGCCGATGATGAAAGCGAAACTCGGCAGCTGGTTAGCAGCCTATGAACAAGGCGGTGGCGAGCATCGTTTTGATATTGCCACTCCCTGGATCTGGGGCGAAGAAGTATTCAATGATAAAAACGAACTTCTTTTATCTTATCGCACTCGGGCCGGAGATATTCCCGGGCATGTTGTTCGTGGACTGATTTTGGGGGCCATGGAAACGTCTATTGACCTCACTGAAATTAGTTGCCCTGTGCTTTTTATTGCCGGACGAGAAGATGTTCTGACTCCGGTTTTTATTCATGAAAAAATGCTGACAAAAACAAAGAATGCCGAGCTAAAAGTGGCCCCGGGCGGACATGCTTCACTCATTGAACGGCCAGGTATTATGGATACACATATTGTTCCCTGGTTAGAGACTATACTATGAAATACTGGATTGAATTTTTAGAAAAAAATGCGCGTGAGTTTAAAGAGAAAACAGCTGTCATTGCCCAGCTGGAAAATGGGCAGTCTCGCTCATTAACCTATTTAGAATTAAATCAGGAAGTAAACGCCTGGGCCGGTGTTTTAAAAGAGCGCGGAGTAGGAGCAGCAGACTGCGTGGCCTTTCATGCTCCGGCCAATTGCCTGGCCCACCTCACTCTTATGCTTGCCTGTGCAAAAATAAAGGCACTTTTTGTTCCACTCAATTTTCGTCTTTCAGTTAGCGAATTAGAAACCGTTCTCTCGCATCTTTCTCCTAAGCTCTATGCCGGAGTCGGATCCCAGTTGCTTAAAAGCAGCGGGCAGTATCTCGATATCCAGAGTGTAAAATTAAACCACGAATTTACAGACCGCGATTTTGAAAACACTCGCTCGGGCATGCAGGACCCGATCCTGATGCTTTTTACTTCTGGATCAACCGGAATGCCTAAGGGGGTCATGTTTCACGGTGAAATGCTGCTTACCAATCAGATTGAAACATGCCGGGGCTGGGGATTAAAATCGACTGATGTTACACTGGTAGAAACACCTTTTTTTCATACCGGCGGATACAATGTATTACTTCTTCCGCTGTTATATCTAGGAGGAACAAGTATCCTCGCTACAGGTTTTGTTGCTGATAATGTTTTTAACTGCATTGAAAAAGAAAAAGTCAGTGTCTATTTTGCCGTTCCAACCATGTTTCAGATGCTGATGGAAAACAGGCGTTTCAAAACGTGTGATTTTTCTTCCATCCGCTTTTTTATCTCCGGAGGAGCGGCCTGTCCGATTCCGATGATTGAAGAATATCAGCGCAAAAATCTTTGTTTTAAGCAGGGATTTGGCCTGACAGAAGTCGGTCCTAATTGCTTTTTGCTGGATGAAGAATTCGCCGTGACTAAAGCGGGATCTATAGGTAAACCGATGCCTCATTCAAAAGTACGAGTGATCAATCAGCACGGTCAGGATGCAGCGGTGAATGAACCGGGAGAATTGCTAATCGGCGGCCCGCACGTGACGTGCGGTTATTATGAAAATGAAAAGGCCTTCAAAGAATCCTTCAAAGATGGATATTTTTATACCGGTGACTTAGTTAAGGTTGATGCCGATGGATTTTATTATGTCGTAGGCCGGATAAAAGACATGTATATTTCCGGCGGAGAAAATGTTTATCCCGGAGAAGTGGAAAAACACATAACATCGCATCCGGACATTGCCGAAGCAGTTGTCGTTGCTGTTCCAAATGCAAAATGGGGTGAAGTCGGATTTGCTTTTTTAAAGACGGACAAAGAGATTTCGGTGGAAGAGCTGAGAACTTTTTTAAATGATAAACTCTCCCGTTACAAACATCCTCAGCATCTGCAGTGCTTGACGGTTTTTCCCCTTCTTCCCAACGGAAAAGTGGATCGCAAAAAATTAAAAGCTGACGCTCTTTTTCTTATTTCTTAATTTTTACTGGAACTTTTACCCGGGATTTTTCGATGTTGGTTTTTGAAACAAATACCAGCATCACGATTGATGTTCCGATCAAAAACGCTGTTAAATCCATCATTGTCATAAATCGTCCTTTGCGCTACCGGCCGGCTTTGGCCATTTATTACGCAAAAGACTTATCGACACAATAATTTATTCCTTAACCTGAGCGGCCAGCTCGGATAAACGGTTGAAAAGTTTGTCCTCATCTTCTGGGCGCTGGTTTAAATGCCACTCCCCCTGAGGATAGAAGACAGTAGCAATGCCGTCGTCACACTCGTCGAGACAATTGACGGCCGTTACCCGAACCTCATCTTTGGGAAAGGCTTCTTTAGCGCGTTTTTTAAGGCATTTTCTAAGCTGATAAGCCTCTTCCGGTGTTGATTCCGATCCATCGAGTTTCTTATACGTACAACTCGTGCAAACGAGCAGGTGGGCCTTAAGTGGTTTCATTGAATAATATCCTCTTGCGCAGTGTTTTTAGGTTCTTTTCGTTATTTGCAAGCGTCCTGATTGCCGATATCATATCTTAGACAAGTTTCAATTTCTACTGGGGATCTTTATGGGATTAGGGCATCAGCAAAAAGCGCTGGAAATCAACCTCGACAATAATATCTATGGAACATTTGCTGAAATTGGCGCCGGACAGGAAGTGGCCCGGCATTTCTTTCGCGCTGGTGGTGCTGCAGGGACAATTGCCAAAAGCATCTCGGCCTACGACATGACCATGAGTGATGCTATTTACGGCAAAGAAAAGTCAGGCCGCTATGTCAGCTTCGATCGTCTCCAGAAAATGCTGGACACCGAATACGATATTCTGGTGGAACGCTTAATGGATATTCGCCACCCAGGAACGACTTTTTTTGCTTTTGCCAATACTGTCGCAGCAAAGTCATTTAAGGGGACAGGAGAAAACCATGGCTGGATTGGAATTAAATTCCAGAATGCTCCCAAGGCCGCGCCCTCCCAGTGTATTTTACACGTAAGTATGCTGGACGCAGAAAACATTCAGCAACAAGAAGCTCTGGGCCTGATTGGAGTTAACCTGGTCTATGCTGTTTATAATCAAACTGGCGACAGAGAAAAGTTTGTGGCCAGTCTGATGGATGGGCTGACAACCTCCAGAATAAAAATCGATATGATTCGTGTTTCCGGCGATGCTTTCCAGGGGCAAGACAGCCGCCTCTTGTGTCTGGAACTGGTCAAAATGAAACTTTGTGAAGCCGTGATCTTTGATGTAGATGGCGGTGTCTCTCAGGCTTCAGACGTTCTGTATAAAAAAAATGTTCTGGTAGTGCGGGGGGGGTATCGTCCGCCGACGAATCTCAGTTTAGATATGCTGGAGTGCGGACTTCGAAAATTTAAGGCCACCCTGGATAAAACACAACAGGAAAACATCATCGTCATCCCGGAAATATCCATGTCACTTCTGCTTGATCGCGGAACGGTTGATAATGAAGATTTTCTGGCGCGAGTTGATCTTTTGTCTGCTTTAGGTCAGAGAGTTTTGATCTCCAATTCTGAATCCTACAGCGATCTGAATATGTTCTTCACTAAGTATGCCAAGAAAAAAATTGCTTTCGTGCTTGCCGCTTATAACTTTGAAGAAATTTTAAATCCCGCACGTTACCAGGGGGGGAGGTTTGGTCTCATTGGTTCCATCGGAACATTGATTGAGCCGCAGACAAAACTCTTTATCTATCCCGCGTGCGACGACGAAGCGGGCGAAATGAAAACTCTGGATACGCTGACCGTTTCACCGGATTTAGCGAATTTTTTGTCATATTTAAAAGAAAACAATCATGTCTCGGATATTACTGATTTTAATCCGGAAGTTGTTTCTATTTGGTCAAGAAGAGTCCTAAAGATGATTCAGGATGGAACCGAAGGGTGGGAAAAGTTTGTTCCTCCTTCTGTCGCTAAAACAGTTAAAGCGAAATGTTTATTCGGAGCAAAGTGCGATATATGAAAAAAACAATATTAATTATTTCTATGAGTTTACTTTCAACCAGTGCGTTTGCCTGGGGTAAAAACGGACATCGTATCGTCGGCGAAATCGCTCAGCAAAATCTTTTACCAGGAACTAAAAAGGCCATTGAAAAAATTCTGGGAAATGAAGATCTGGCCCGTGTTTCAACCTGGCCGGATGAAATACGCTCCGACAAAAAATACAGTTATTCTTCTCCCTGGCATTATGTGAGCATTCCTAGTGGAAAAACTTACTTTGATCAAAAACGTCCACCTGAAGGTGACGTTATTTTTGCTCTATTTCAGTTTGAAGAAACACTTAGGGATCCCAAATCTTCACCGGAGCAAAAAAAAGATGCTCTTCGATTCATGGTTCATATGATGGGAGATCTGCATCAGCCGTTACATGTGGGGCTTGCTGAAGATCGAGGCGGCAATACTGTTCGTCTCAAATGGTTTAAAACGGAAACTAACCTGCATGCTCTTTGGGATGAAAACATCGTAGACTTCGAGCAGCTCTCATATACCGAGTATTCAAAAATCCTGAACCATTTTACCAAAGAAGAAAAAAAATCATTCACCAGCGGCACCTTTCTTGACTGGGCCAAAGAATCACAAGACCTGCGCAATGTTGTCTATGATGTTGGTGAGTCGGCGGGATATGAATACCATTTTAAAGTAAAACCAGTTTATGAGCTGCGCCTGCGACAGGCCGGTCTGCGGCTGGCCAATCTACTGAACAATATTTTCAAGAACCAAAAACCAGATAAGAGCTACCTTGAGTTAAGGCAAAAGGTAAAAGACAACGTGTAGGATTCGCGAATATGAACGATAAAAAACAAAAAGACGTTTTAATTGTTGATGATGATAAAGATATTTGCGACATCATGAAAGAGTATTGCAGCAGCATGGGGTGCTTTAAAAATATTGTTGTGGCCACTGATGGGGCCATGGCTTCTCAGAAGCTGCGTAACCAAAAATTCTCTCTCATATTACTTGATATCAATATGCCGAAGAAAAACGGTCTGGATACTATACTGGAAATTGATACTGACGGTCTTAATCATAAAGATTCAGTGATCATTGTTTCCGGCGCATTGGAAAAAGAAACCATTGCCAAAGTGATCCAGCGTGGGGTCAAAAACTTTCTCGTCAAGCCCTTCAATGAAGAAAGTTTTCAGGAGAAGGTCCTGAAAGTATTATCAAACACCAAGGCTTGACACTCTTATAACCACTCCCATCTTTCAATTGAAATGAAATGTAATTAGGATTTCATTGGAAGGAGAGTGTTTATGAACAAATTCAATCAGATTGTCGAAGGATCACTGGCCATTGCTCAGAGTGAAGCATTAAAGCGTAAATGCGCTGAGTTCTATCCGGAGCTCTTAATGCTGGGACTGATAAATAACCCTCAGTCATATTCTTCCCGCGCTCTGAAAAAATATAAAAAAGACCTGGAAAAAATTATTGATGTTCTTCCAACCACTGCCAAAAAAATTGAGATGGAGAATCTTCGCCCTCACTCCAAGTTAAGTGAGTGGCTGACTTATGCTTCTTCTTATGCCATCCAAAATGGTCGCGGTGAAATTACAGAAACTGACTTATTGAAATATCTTCCACAAATTCTGCCGAATTTTAAAATCGACTATAACGATTTAAAAGCAGAAAACGCTGAAGACGCGACTGAAAAACCGAACTTCCTGACTAATCTCAATGAACTTGCTGAACAGGGGAAACTCGATCCAGTCATCGGACGCTCCAAAGAAATCCGTGCGGTGATGGAGATTTTAGGCCGCAGAGGAAAAAACAATCCAGTGCTGGTCGGACCTGCCGGTGTTGGTAAGACGGCCATCGTTGAAGGTCTCGCCGGTGAAATTGTCAAAGGTCGGGTTCCGGATGTTCTGGAAGGAAAAACTGTCTACTCTCTGGATCTCGGATCATTAATGGCCGGAACAAAATACCGTGGTGAGTTTGAAGAGCGCTTACAGGCCTTATTAAAATTCATCAAAGATCAAAACGGACAGGCAATTCTTTTTATCGATGAGCTTCACCAGCTAGTTGGGGCCGGACGGACTGACGGTGCCATGGATGCGGCAAATTTATTAAAACCGGCCCTGGCCCGTGGAGAACTGCACTGTATCGGTGCAACCACACCGGAAGAATATCAAAAATATATTCTGAATGACTCCGCACTGGACAGACGATTCCGTTCTGTTCCGGTCGATGAGCCGAGCAAAGAAGACGCTATTGAAATTTTGATGGGAATCAGAGAAAAAATGGAGATTCACCACGGGATTAAAATCTCTGATGAGGCCATCTACAATGCAGTCTTTTTGTCGACTCAATATATTACCGATAAGAATTTACCGGACAAGGCCATTGACCTGATCGATGAAGCCTCCTCGGCCTTGAAACTAGCTGCTGAAGCAATGCCTGCTCATCTGGTTGAACTGGAAGCTGAAATCAGATCAAAAAAGATTTATGCAAAAACTCAGGCGAATCAAAAAGAGATTCAGCAGGAAATCATGGATCTGGAAGAAAAGTTTATTAAAGGAAAAGCCGAATGGGAAAAAGAAGTTCTCTCCCTGAAAAAAGTTTCTGAGCTTAAACATCAGCTCGACCGGTATAAGTATGATCTGGAAGTCGCACAACGAAATCAGGATTATGAGTACGCTTCCAAATTAAAGTACTCACTTATTCCGGATACTGAACATAAAATTGAGCAGGAAAGCAGTGAGTGGATTTTATCTCCACTGCATATTGCGAATGTTATTTCCCGTCAAAAAGGAATTCCGGTAGAAAAAATCCTGAAATCAAAACAGGATAATATTCTTGAACTGGAGGGCTTTTTAAATTCCCGCGTGTTTGGTCAAAAAGAGGCCCTGCATGAAGTGGCAGAAGTCCTGATAACAGCTCATGCCGGTTTATCTGATCCGACGAGACCACTGGGATCATTCCTGTTACAAGGTCCATCGGGTGTCGGTAAGACAGAAACAGCAAAAGCACTTGCCCAGTTTCTTTTTGATAATGAAGAAAACCTGATTCGTTTTGACCTTTCAGAATTTTCAGAAAAACACTCCGTGGCCAAACTAATTGGTGCTCCTGCGGGTTATGTTGGATATGAAGAAGGTGGTGTATTGACCGAAGCCGTTCGCCGTAAACCTTATGCTGTCATCCTCTTTGATGAAGTCGAAAAGGCCCACCGTGACTTCTCAGATATCCTATTGCAAATTCTCGATGACGGACGTCTGACAGATAACAAAGGACGGACAATTGACTTCAGGAATACCATTATTTTAATGACTACGAACTCGAAGAATATCACAGAAGATTTTAAGCCGGAAGTTTTAGGCCGTATCGATAGTGTACTGACATATAAATCGCTGGATCAGACAATCATGCGCGACCTGATCAACAAGCAATTGAAGTTGCTCAATGAGCGTCTGGCCCAAAAATCGCTTAAAATCGAACTGGACGAAGCCGCTTATGCCGAAATTGCTAAACGCGGTTATGACCCTCGGTTCGGGGCAAGACCACTGCAATCAGTGTTCTCACAACTTGTCACCCGTCCTCTGTCCAAACGTTTACTCTCGGGTAATCTGGAAAGTGGCACACTCACTGGTCACTGGAGCGATGAGGGTCCTCAGCATATTACTTTTTAAAACCTTATTTCCGAGCGGAGCACTCTGTTGCTCCGCTTGTTTTTTGCCGCCTAAACAACTTCCAAAATTCTGTTAACATAAACCCATCCAATCTTTTGAACTGAGGTTTTTAATGAGCGAATCAATCCGACTAAATCCCGGAGAGTATCTTTTGCGTGAAGGTGAAGAAAGTACAGAAATGTATTATTTGCAGTCAGGAACACTTGCTGTGTTTAAACGTAAAGGGGATAAAGAGCATCAAATCGGAACTATAATTTCCGGAGAGCTTGTAGGAGAGATGTCTTTTTTAGATAAACATCCGCGATCTGCTTCTGTGCAGGCAATGACGGAATCTGTTCTGGTCATCATCCCTTCGGATAAACTGGATGGGACACTTGCAGGACTTCCTAAGTGGTTTACCGCTCTTTTGCATACACTCTTAGACCGTCTTCGCAAGGCCAATGCAAGAATCAAAATCTAGCCAAAATTTAAAATGAGATATTGTAATCTTTGCCAATGACTTCTTTTTCTTCTTCAGAAAAGGGGTTATTGGTCAAAGAGAGATGTCCTAAGAGGACCAGATTTTTCAGGCGGGGATGCAGTTTTTTTAACTGATTATTTTCCAGGTTGAGTCTTCGCAGTTCTTTTAGATCAAATAAACTTTCCGGCAAGACATGCAGGTTATTGTGTCCCAGATCCAGGACGCGCAGTTCTTTAAAGGCATTAAAAAAAGTTGTCAGCGCACTGGTGGTTAAAGCATTCCGGCCAATGATCAGTTCTTTTATTTTGTTGTCCTGAAAGAGCGGAGGCAAAAATTCGATTTTATTATTTTTCAGATTGAGATATTCCAGTTCGGGTAATTCAAAAAGCTCAACCGGAAGTTCTGCAACTTTCGTAGAGATAAGTGAGAATTTTTTTAAGTGTTTAAGTTGAGAGATATCGGCAGGGAAATAACTAAAACTTCCGCCAATGATTTCCAGCTCAGTCAGGTCCCAGACGTTTAAACATTCAATGGGAAAACGAGTATCGGTCTCATAACACCTGATTGTCGCTTTTTTTTCTAACCGGGAATCATCCATCCTAAAGATCCTGGACATATTTGTTTTGTGAGTCAACCAATATGCATTTCGGGGCAATTGGTCTGTCACTTAAAGCGTAGCTGAAAATGATGACTTCTTCACCTTTTTTTATAAGTAGAGCGGCTGCACCATTTATACAAACCATACCTGAACCCCGGGTTCCGGAAATAACGTAAGTTTCCAGACGATGGCCGCTGGTATTGCTAACCACTGTGACTTTCTGGCCAGGCCATAAATCCACGCGGTCCAACAAATCCTGATCGATCGTAATGCTTCCGATATAGGATAAATCAGCTTCGGTGATAGTTGCTTTGTGAATTTTACTTTGAAGCAATTGTCTTAACATGATTTTTAAACTTTCCTTATCAATCGTTACTTCGGCCCGGGAATACCTAAGAAGTAAAGAATTGAAGTCATAGGCCCGTGACTTAAGTGTTGTTGCGCTTCTTTTCTCACGACATCTTTAGCATGAAAGGCAATTCCCAGCCCGGCCGTTGCGAGCATTGGTAAATCATTGGCCCCATCACCGATGGCCACTACCTGCTCCAGTGAAATATTCTCCTGTTGAGCAATGAGTTTAACCAGGATGGCCTTTTGATTGGCGTTAACAATAGTCCCTACAACTTTTCCGGTAAGCTTATCATCGACGATTTCCAGCTCATTGGCAAAAGAGTAATCCAGTCCGAGTTTAAGTTTTAAAGCATCGGCAAAAAAAGTGAATCCCCCGGAAATCAGAGCGACTTTATAGCCCAGTTTTTTGATCGTCTTAATGAATTCTTCTACGCCGGGAGTAAGCGGCAGACGCTCCAGAACTTCCTGCATTTTGGCAGCGGGAAGACCTTTTAACTGGGAGACGCGAAGACGAAGAGATTCATCAAAATCGATTTCTCCATTCATTGCCCGATGAGTGATTTCTTTTACCATCGGTCCCACTCCGGCAATCTCGGCCAGTTCATCAATCACTTCGGCCTGAATGAGTGTGGAATCCATATCAAAAACAATCAGTCTTTTGTTGCGGCGGAAAACATTGTCCTTCAGGAATGCAACGTCAACTTTGTGTATTGTTGATACACGCATCAGCTCTTCTTTTAAAATTTTCGTGTCCAGGTCCCGGGGAATAGTAGTGGTGATTTCCAGCGAAGAGAAATCCTGCGGTGACACTTTATCAATACGTTCGATGTTTATTTTACAGAAGGCGAGAACATGGGCGACGTCGGAAATAAAGTGTGCCGTGATGGTATGTGCTGAAACGCAGGTGACGATAAACTTTTCACCGGTCATTTCGGGTGTGAATACTTTTTCTTCGACTACTTTATAGCTGAGAGTTAGTCCCATCATGTTAGCTTCAAAAAGCAAATCCTTGAGTACATTTCCATTGCCGTTTTTTTCATCCGGTTTAAGTCCCAGAACAAAGCTGAGTGAAAGAAGTCCATGAGTGACGGCCTGACCCATATCCAGAACATCGACATCGTAGTCGCTGGTAATTTTCATCAACCGGGAAGTGATTCCCGGACCATCCTGACCTGAAACTGTGACGAGAATAATTTTATTTCCAAGATCCTGAGTACTGTGATGTCTAACCATCGAGAGATGTCCTTTTTTGCTTTTCCCGCATTTTTTCGCGTCTTTTTTCACGGCGAATTTTTTTTATTTTTTTCAGCAGCCCCAGAGAATATTCCAGCGCTGAATAGACGGAAAATAATGAGGAAAGATAAATGAGGACAGTTCCCAGTGTCGGCATATCAATGCCCCAGGGATGGTCAAAGGCCATGAGTAGCGGGATCCCAACCATCTGAGTTGCCGTTTTCCATTTTCCCAGTGTTCCTACCGGTACACTGATACCTTTTTCCATGGCAAGAAGGCGAAGAGCGGTGATGTACATTTCACGGAGAATGAGAATCAGTACAACCAGAACATGCACTCGGTTTAATGATTGCAACATGACCAGGGAAGAAATCACAAGGAATTTATCGGCAATCGGATCCAGAAAAGACCCGAAGACCGTCACAATATTTTTTTTGCGGGCAATATAGCCATCCAGAAAATCGGTGATGGAAGCCGCCACAAATGTCCAGGCCGCGATATAGTTGAGAAGTTTAGTGTGTTCTCGGGCCCATTCAAATTGGCCTATAGTCGCAAAAAGAGAAAAAATAATAATAGGAATCAATACGACCCTAAACATAGTCAGTCGATTCGGAAGATTATCAATCTCCCATTCGTTACTTTGGGCCCCGGCCGAGTCTGCTTGATGCTCCATATTTTCCTTCTTATCTATTTTTCAAGACTATCTTAACCTAAGAGATATAAAGCTTACTAGGAGAAAAAATGGAGCGGCACTTAAGTTTGATTAAAACTGATTATCAGGAACTGGAAAAAAGAGTTTTCCCCCGTTTTCCCTTCGGCTTTATGATTTTTAAAGAAGATCAAAAGGATCAGCAGGAAAATAAAATGGTCTTTGAGGTAAAAGATATTTCTCTTAGCGGTATGCAGCTCGCCTTTCGCGATGGCACTCATAATTATCGGGTTGGATCGAGCATTGCCGGTGAACTGCATTGGAGAACATCCGTCATAAAGGTCAAAGGAAAGATTCAGTGGGTGAGGGAAGATTCCATTGGTTTATCTTTTGATTCGAGCATTAGTTTTGAGGAAAAAATGCGCAGCTTTTTATCCTTCGAGAATATTGTTTCGCATATTAAGCCTTTGCATAAAAGCGATCTTGGTCTGGAGCTTCCCAATAATTTGAAGTTCTGGCTGAAGGCCGACGGCGTACTGGATGTTTTTGTCTGGGAACATGCTTCTTCTGGCATCTCCCGCTTTCAGGTCCTGATGATGGAGCATTTCATCGAATGGGAAGAAGGTGTTGGTCTTAAAACCGGAAGAGTGATGACTCAAAGAAACCTGGAAACTCCGCTCTCGCTAGAGGACGAATTTGTCTTTCAGATCGATGGAGCCGTGACGACTGATAAAGTCGAAATGGCCTTGGGCGTTGTCCGGCAAATGTCCGAGGAACAGTTACCCCTCGAGGCCCGGGAATTCTTAATTTACAAGCTCGGCGGTTAATCCTTTTCGTAGTGGAACATCCCTTCTATAATTGCTACCAGCAATTAATTTATAAATGGAGCGTTCCTTATGAATCGAAATCTTGCCCTTGAATTCGTCCGTGTAACCGAAATGGCCGCTATAGCTTCTGCCCGTCTGATGGGAAGGGGAGATGAAAAAGCTGCTGATCAGGCCGCTGTCGATGCCATGCGGGCACTCTTAGATTCAGTTGATTGTGATGCAACAGTTGTGATTGGTGAAGGTGAGCGCGATGAAGCTCCAATGCTTTATATTGGAGAAAAAGTCGGAACAGGAAAAGGACCGGAGCTGGAAATCGCTCTTGATCCGCTGGAAGGAACAACCGTTTGTGCGACTGGTGGATATAACTCAATTTCCGTTATGGCGATTGCCGAAAAAGGAAATTTTCTCAACGCCCCTGATACCTACATGAAAAAAATTGCTTGTGGTAAAGAAGGCCGTGGACTGATCGATATCAATGAATCACCAAAAGAAAATCTTCGCCGTCTTGCCGATGCTAAGAAATGCCGGATCGCTGACCTGACGGCCATCGTCCTTGATCGTCCCCGCCATAAAGAACTCATCGGAGAAATCAGAGAAGCAGGAGCTCGTATTCAGCTAATCGGTGATGGTGATGTTTCTGCGGCCATTGCCTGTTGTGATCCAAATTCTGGTGTCGACATACTCTTCGGGATCGGTGGAGCTCCGGAAGGAGTACTGGCCGCAGCGGCCATGCGTTGTATGGGAGGAGATTTTCAGGGTATCCTTCAATGGAGAAATGATGAAGAAATCGCACGTGCAAAAAAAATGGGTATAACTGACCTGAATAAAGTTTTTAAGCTAGATGATCTGGCCCGCGGAGACGTTATGTTCTGTGCAACTGGAGTGACGAGCGGAAACTTCCTTCCAGGAGTAAAATTTAAATCATGGGGTGCAATTACTCATTCCATTGTTATGCGATCAGCTTCTGGTACAATCAGAAGAATCGAAGCGGAACATCACTTTGATAAAAAACCTAGGTATTAAGCTTTTACTAAGCTTACTTATAATATTTTACGGAGGAAATGTAATGGCCACGGCTACAAGAACTGAAGTTGTTGATGTTGATATTAATAAGCTTTACGACGTGATCGTCGATTACGCGAAATATCCAGAGTTCGTTGATGGAGTTTCCAGCACTAAAGTTCTTGCTCAGGATGAAAAAAGTGCGAAAGTGGAGTACTCAGTCAACATGATTAAAAGTTTCAAATACACTCTGGCCACCAAACAAACAAGGCCTTCAAATGTTTCCTGGACACTGGAGTCCGGTGATTTATTCAAAAAAAATGAAGGCGAGTGGAAACTGCGTGACCTTGGTAATGGTAAGACGGAAGTGACTTATACGCTGGAAGTGGATTTCAAGATGTTTGCACCGAATTCTATTTTGTCTGCATTAACTTCTAAAAATCTTCCTTTAATGATGGAATCATTCTTTAAACGCGCTAAATCCAGATAAAAAACAAGGATAGGCCTATGAACGATAAATCAGAAAAACCAGAAAAAAACTCACCCATCGAAGGAATTATCCGCAAGGTAGTGTCCGTTGGTGTTGGTGCGGCTTTCATGACTGAAGAATCAGTAAAGAAAATCCTGGAAGATCTGCCTCTACCAAAAGAAATTCTCTCCGGGCTCGTGCAAAATGCCAAAGGGGCCAAGGAAGATTTCACCAATGGTATCCGGGAAGAAATCAGAAATTATCTCTCCAAAGTCGATGCATCGAAAATAGCGATGGATATTCTCGATCGCTACGATGTTGAAGTTGAAGCTAAGTTCAAATTCAAAAAGAAAGATGAGCGATAAGAAAAAGATCGAAAAAAACTTAAAGGACTTAAAAGGAGAATGTAAAGGAGCTGTCCTGGTGGCAGTCACCAAATATTCTCCTCTTTCCGACATCGAGCTTGCCTATGCGGCCGGGCAAAGAGACTTTGGCGAAAACCGAACCAGTGATTTACTGGAGAAAGCGCAGGCCCTCCAGGCAAAAAATATCGAAGATATTCGCTGGCATTTCATCGGTCATCTGCAAACCAACAAAGTCCGGGAGCTTTATAAAATTCCTTACCTCTATGCCGTTCATTCCGTCGATTCCCTGCGACTTTTAGAAGAGCTTTATAAAAGAGAACACGAATTTAAAGGAAAAAAACTTCTGCTCTTTTTACAGGTGAAGACATCAGCTGAAGCAGAAAAATCAGGCCTTGAATCCTATGAAGAATTATGTGAGGCCGTAAGTCTTATGATGACCAAAAAAGAAAGCAAACTGCAGCTGCATGGGCTGATGACGATGGGAGTAATCCGTACGGAAGCTTTCGAGCGCGATGCCACGGCCTGCTTTAAACGTTTGCGGGAAATCAAAAACAATCTGGTACGGGATTATCAGCTCAATGACCTTAAGCTCTCCATGGGCATGAGTCAGGACTACCAACTGGCCCTGGAAGAAGGGGCCGACTATGTCCGCATTGGTTCTCTCATTTTTAAATAAAAAAATTCAGTACTTAGAATGATCTCCCTTTAGTTCAACCTTAATGACATCATTAGTATTATCTAAAAAAGAGATAAGCGACTTACGCCTTTTCTATAGGAAGATTGTCTTTTTTGTTGTTATAGTGCAAAAAAGCAGTGATCAACCGGGGAGGGTGAGCTTATGACGACAAGAAAAGTTCCGGAATTAAGTTTATTAAGTTACGTCAATGGAACGAATAACGACAAAAATAAATTTGTTGATCAGCTCTTCACCGGTCTTAAGGATTACGGCTTCATCATTTTAAAAGATCACACCATCGAGCAGAAAAAAATCGACCGTGCATATGAGCTGGTTCAGGAATTTTTTCATTTGCCGCTGGAGTTAAAATTAAAATATCAGGGCAATAACGGCGGTCAGCGCGGATACACTCCGTTTAAAACTGAACACGCAAAAAACAACAAGAATCCAGACCTGAAAGAATTCTGGCACGTCGGCCGCGAATTAGCTGCCTCATCACAGTATAAAGGTATTTATCCGGAAAATGTCTGGCCTTCAGAAGTTTCTGAATTCAAAAGAGCTTTCGTGGAACTTTATGAAGCGATGGACATCACATCGGTTCATTTACTCGAGGCCATCGGAAAAGCTCTGGACGTTCCGAATAATTATTTTTCTGACATGATCAAAGACGGAAATTCCATCATCCGCACCATTCATTATCCACCGACAAAAGGTGAAGATACAAAAAATTCTATCCGCGCTGCTGCTCATGAAGATATTAACCTGATCACTATGCTGGTGGGAGCGACTGACTCAGGACTGCAGCTTTTAGAGCGCGATGGAACCTGGCTGGATGTTGATTCCCGTCCGGGTGAAATCGTGGTTGATACCGGGGATATGATGTCGAGAATCACTAATGACGTTCTTCCGGCGACAACTCACCGGGTGATCAATCCTAGTGACGATGGCAAGGCACGTTTTTCAATGCCGTTTTTTGTTCACCCGCACTCGAATGCTGAATTAAAATGTATTCCTTCATGCGTAGGTACTGGAGCGAAGTATCCACCGATCTCTGCCGGTGATTTCCTGAATCAGCGATTAAGAGAAATTGGACTGATAAAATAAGAAAATTAAAAACGCAGACCAATTGATCCTTTGAGATTAACGACGTTTGTGGTTTGTTCGGCACCACTGGAGAATTCTTCAGTGGAGCTGAGTGAATCGATGGCCGCTTCAAACACCAGTGCTTTGGTTTTGGTAAAAGGCACGATATATCCCAGTCGCACTTCCGGAAGCAGCGTCACTATTCCCGAACTTACTGTTCCGCTGACATCTGTTTTAGATTGTCCGATTCCCAGAACCAGCGACACATAGACATTCTTATTGTCTTCTGAAAAATTGACGAAATGGTAAGTCGCTCCTAATGTCCCCATGAGGCGGGTCGTGGGAACGTCCAGTTGCTGGTCTTCAACCCGGTAAACGTCTTTATCATAGCGAAATCCATAATTGAGCTCGAATTCCGGCATAAAGCGGCTGTTGTATTCCACAATAAAATTAAACCCAACTCCAGTAGAAGTCTGATCTTCGGCAACTGCTGAAGTAGATTGCGACAGGGCCTTGTTATAGCCGATCATAAGCGCGAAATTATCTTCTAAACGCAGTTTGCGGTATTCGGCATTGACACTTTCCTTGGGAATTAGTGATTCATCGGTCGCAACATCCAGGGCCACGTTACCGTAGACGGCGGAGTTACTGGAGACGATCTCCTCTTTTTTAAATGGTATAGTGATGAGTGAATCAATCGGTACCCACATAGAAAAATTGCGGTTAACTTCAATGGCCTTGCAGACGATGCTGACATTTTCGTTGGCGAAGATGGCTTCCTGATTTTTTAAAACTCCGTCTTTAATTCCTTTCCCAACAACAAACGAGCGCCGGTCGCGGGCCACCGTCTGAACAACAGTGAGTTCTTCTTTGGCCTGCAGCTGACCTGGCGAAGATGCCAGGATGAGCAGAATAAAAGCGAAGAGTTTTAGTTTCATACTCTTATCATAACAGGATCTCTGCCAATAAAAAGAGTCACTTTTCCTTCCGCTTCACTTTAGGGCCCCTAACTCAAGCCGTCCTAAACAGTCAGGATAAAAAGGCTTTTTCAACCTACAGGAGTGATCGAGTCCGTTATACCGGACAATGGAAGTCAGAGATAAAATAGTAAAGATCCCCTTAAGAGTCTCGATAAGCGTAGGTGAAGGAGTTATCAGGATCACATGAATTTATCAGGAATTAAATTAGGCATACTCATGGTGCTCACAATAATTGTGAGTGGCGGATGCGTACCTAAAGCATCTGATAAAAAAGCTGTATGTGGAACTAATCAGGCCTTCGATAGTGTTAGTCGCAGCTGTTACAGTATTGCAGAAATCCGCTATAAACCTGTCGCTACTAAAACGAGCGAAACCCTGGCGCAGGAAACTCCGAAAACAATCACCCTGACCTATACTGATAAAAACAATGATCAGGCAACGAGCTGTAGTGTCACTTCAATCTCCAGCAATCTAGAAGTCATGTCACCACTTATTATCAGTGGATCACTTTTTACCCGCGCACTAGAAGTTGAAGACGCCGCTGATGATCTGGCCACTTCACTAGTGGCAGTTCTTCCAAACGGCGGAGCAGATGAAACTGCTGTGCTCAATGCTCAGAGTGCTATGGCCACAGCTCTCGCTACTGCACGCGCCACTTATAGCTATGCCAAAATTATTGCCCAGATGGGAGTTTTTAAAACTCATGTCACTACTATAGTGACAATCGGTGCTGGTAATACCAGCAACACCAGTGTGCAGTTTTTTTATAATTTAACTGCCTCTCGTCTTACAACTCTAAATCCACTGCTTACGATGGTAGATAATCGCTGCGAGTGTGCAGCTGGATTATGTACGACTACACTTGTTCCAAAAGATAACCAGACGGGGACGGGGGGATTTAGTTATACTGTGACTGATGCAGACGGGGAGAGTGCGTCCCGTTCAGTGACAACAACTATATCAGCGCATCCTACAACGGCGACTCATATAAAACCAGTTGCTGAATCCAGTTATACAACTATAAGTGAAAGTGCAACCACAACGCCATCTAGTTACGCAATCACTCTTCCCGGCGGTGGCGATTTGCAGGGAACAACTTCCTGGCGATATGCTTATGCCGGAACAAAAGATGGTAGCAATTATGGTGTAACCACCAATGGAAAAGTCTGGGGTTGTATGGACCTGACTGGGTCATCAGGATCAACAGACAAAACATGTCTTTATCAACCGACTTCCGGAAACGCCTATGACAGTGCAGTTGTGGCCAAAGCAACAAACAGCATTGCCCCTCTCACTTTCACGGCCCTGACAGAAGGTGCGTTTGGTAATTCTATCACTGTGCAGATTTATAACATTCAAAACAGTCTCATCTCAGTCGATCCTTATCTGTCCAAAACCGAAATATTCGGAATGATCTCTCCTGCCTATAACGAAGCATTCGTGCGAGTTTATGGTAATGCTGTCAGAGTCTTCGTCAATCCGGGTGTCACCACCTATGATGATGTGCGTGAACTGATCAATGGTCATCCGCAGGCCTCTAAACTAGTTGTCGCTTCAGGAATCAGTGCTGCAACTATTCCTTCCGCAACATTACCAGCAAGTACGACACTGGCAGCAGGTGCCGGTGCCTTTGATACAATTCCTTTTAGTGTTGGTAACGGAACACTTTATTCTGATAATACAGCTACAGTGACGATAAAAATGAATCCAACGGATGATTTACCAGTGGCCACAACTCTTTCAACTTCAAAGACCGTGCTGGAAGATGCATTGGTAACTGCAGTTGATTTATCTTATTTTACCGATTCCGATACAGGGACCCTGACTTATGTTAACACTTGTTCAGTTTCAGATGACGTTCTTTTTCCAGGTAAAATAACGATCGGTGCATGTACCTGTGTGGGTACAACCTGTTCAGTTGATATCACGCCGAATGCAGATGTCAGCGGAACTTATACGTTATCTTATGTCATTGAAACCGACGACGGAACTACGTCGCAGGCGATTGCGGCACGTCCATTAATAATTACCGTAACACCAAAAAACGATGAACCCAAAATTAGTTCCAATACGACGTTTTCTCCGGTCACGGCACTAGCAGATGCCACAATTGCCGAGAGTACTTCGACTGTTCCGACTGAAGGCATTTACAATATCTATGTCGCCGCAGGTGGGGGAACTGATGAAAATTCCCAAACTTTCACGCTTACTGCAACTAGTGACAACACGGCCCTTATACCGAACACAACAACCAACTTAAAAATTGAGAAAGTCGCTGAGTCTCCGGACATTCCGGGCTATGATCAGTATAAACTGACAGTGAAGCCAACAACAAACGTTTCTGGTATTGCAAATATTACGATAACAGCAAAAGATTCGGGTGGAACAGCTCTCGCTGGTGAAGATGATGAAGTGACAGATGACTTTCAGTTGACTGTGACAATGGTCGATGATCCTCCGGCCTTCACCACACCAATTACAGTCGTGCGTACTAATGAAGGCGGAGAGGTGCAGACAGACGGCATCGTCATCGACGAAGACTTAGGCTCTTCAGCCGACGAAGACGCAGAACCCGTTCGTTTAACTTTTACCACTGACAATACGGCCGTTCTTCCGGTCTCAGCTATCACTGTTTTTTATGACATGAATGATAACGGAGTCGAAGATGCACTGGAAGCCCGGGCCCATGGTGCAAATCTTGAAACAGCGGCCACTGATGATGTCAGTGATCACAAAGTTTACCTTAAATTAAAACCAGTCAGTGGAATTTCCGGTAACGTCAATATTACAGTGACGGCCACACAGCCGGCCATCGTCGCACCAGCAACACCTGCCAGAACAAAAACAATGAGCTTCTCACTTGTCGTGCATCCAATTGCGGCCCTGCATGGCGGTTGGGAAAACATCGCGGCCGTTGGTATTAAGACCGACAAAAATGGAACTCCGGTCAATGAAAGTGATTTTCAGTGTAATTACAATAAATCAACTGATCTAAAAAAATGCTCAGGCTCTGACTGTACCGGTACAAGTTCACCTCACGGTGTGATTGTTCCGGACGACGCTAATGTTATTTTTTACGACTCTTCTAATAGAAAATGCTATCGCTCCACAAGTGCATCCCAATTTTCATGGGTGGATTTTTCAACATCTTGTCCTGTGACGAGAATTTTCATTTCTCCGACAACATTAAGCTCTGCCATAACAGCTGGAGCAGCTACTATAACTGTTGCTTCGACAACAGGGTTTCCGACAGCAGGAACAATTACCATCGGAACAGAACAAATTTCTTATACGGGTAAAACAGCTTCTACTTTCACGGGAGCAACCCGCGGTGTAAATGCCACTACTGCTGCTGCTCATAGTTCAGGGGACGCTGTCACATACACGGCCAATGGTCAAAACCTTATTGAAGATTCAACATCAACACCGGTTGCAACAACTCCGGTTTCAACAGCTGAAAATCAATATTATTACGATGCCGATAATAAAACCTGTCATAAGAGTGAAGAAATTTCTTCCGGAGTGTGGGGTTGGGATGCTGACGCATACATTCCTTCCAAAATCACACTTAGCTGGAAAAACTTCACCATTTCCGGATCTGGTGCTGACAGCGGTGTTCAAATTGCCGGCTGGAATGTTTATCGTCGTGAAAAAGACTCAGACTATAACTTTAAAGGTGGTCACCTGAAGAATGCTTCTTCAACCTCGACCTTCACTATTACTGATCCGGGAACCAGAACCTTTACCGATACAACTGCTGTGGCCGGAAAACTTTATTTCTACGTTGTCCGTCCAGTGGATAACCGTCAGCAAATCCCAACCCATACTGCTGAAATTTTTTCAGAAGTGCGGGTGCTTGCTCCGACACCGAATTATGTATTTGTTCACCGCTGGATGATTAATCAGGAAATCTGTAACAGCATGAACATGACAACAACCACAACCAACAAAGTTGATCCGACAGCAAACTTCCGTTGTCCTTATTACGGACCAGGAGACAATGGTTCGGGTTATTACGATTATGGTGAAGATTTACTGGTCGATTTACAAGAGATGGGTTGTCCTTATACGCCGGCCCCAAGCTGTTCGGCTAACGGATGTGTGGGAATCGGCGCTCCGCCTGCGAGCACGACTGCGGGAGATATTTATTATGATCGCTCCAGTGGAACTTGTCATATTAACAATGGTGGAGCATGGGCAGAATTAGATACGGCCGTTATTGGTCTGGTGACTAGCTCAATATCCAGTAAAATGCGCTCAGCTTTAAATGCACCTCTCACTCAGGTGACACAGGCCCGATCAGTTGCTCTTTGTACTCAACGAGGAGATCAAGCGTCTCTGTATCCTGAGCTTACAGGTGCTATAACTCCGAAATTACCTTCGAAAAAAGATTATGTCGCATACTCTGGTTTTCCGATCGATATGAATGATGCTGACATCAGCGATCTCGAGCAAGGATTCTCATTGAATGTAGCGAGCCGTTGTAATTCATCAGAGGCCTCAGGACTGGAAACGGCCTATACTGATTCAAACATTCCTTCCACCAGTTTTATGTATACACTTCCGGGCACAGCGGCTTCAGGTATCCGCTCACTGGTTACAGGATCGGTTCCTTTAGGCTCATCAAAATCCACAGAGAGCTGTAAATCCCGTTATGGCGTGCAGGATATTTTTGGTAACGTCACTGAATGGACTACTGATCAGATGTCTTGTGCTGCCAAAGTGTGTTCAGCTACTGGAACATCGAGCATGAGTAATTTTGATTTTGATCCGGGAGCGGGGACAAAACTATATGCGTTTGATCATGTCACCGGACCTTACAGTGATGTTAATGCCGATGGTGTTGAAGTAACGGATCCATATATCACTGATTGGTTATTTGCCGATGAGTTTTATGAAGCTGGAAAATTTTCTTTACCAACCAGTATGCCAATCAGTAACAATATTCTGACCAATGTTAATACGCTTGGATCTCCGGCCATTGCATTCTTGCTGGATATCGGCCCATCATCAGGTATTACGAACTCACGTCTGCACGATGACGGATTTGTTTTAAAAGGCGATGATCTAGATGGTGGAACGGGTTCAATGACTGCCGGTGGATCATACATTGCTGGATCATGGGCGGGGCGATGGTTTACGGAAGTTCTGCCGACCACGTATAAAGCGGAAGACGTAGGCTTTAGATGCATTGTTCCAGTGCCTAATTCTCGCTACCCGGCCGCTGGTGTGACAAACCACTCGTATCCTTATTAATTCTTTTGTCTGCCGAAGTTTTTTTGTTTATCATTGAATGGTTTTAACCAATCGTGACTAAGCAAGGACGCTTACATCCATGTGGCAGACAATCGGTCTCTTACTTATTTCCAATCTTTTCATGACGTTTGCCTGGTACGGGCATCTGAAAAATCATCAGTCATCAGCTTTGTGGATGGTCATTTTGCTGTCGTGGGCAATTGCTTTTTTTGAATATTGTTTTCAAGTGCCGGCCAACCGTATCGGCATCAATCATTTCAGTCTGGGACAACTAAAAGTCATTCAGGAAATTATCACCATGACGGTGTTTGCGGCGTTTGCAGTGATTTACATGAAAGTGCCGCTGACAAAAAACTATTTATACGCAAGTCTTTGTCTGGTACTGGCCGCATTTTTTATTTTCAAAGATAAGATCAACACCTAAGGAAAAAGGATAAATTACATGGGAAAGATCATCAGCTTCATTAATCAAAAAGGTGGCGTTGGAAAAACAACCATGGCCTTCAATACGGCCTTCGCTCTTGCTGGAAAAAAGAAAAAAGTGCTTGCGATCGATCTCGATCCTCAGGCCAATCTCACCATGCTTTTTGAAGCCAAAAATGACAACAACCTTCACCATCTGCTGATCAACTCCATCAAAGAGTTAAGGCCGCTGCACGTTCCGGCACTGATGAGCGAAATCCTGCATTACTCCAAAGGCGAAGCAGTCGTCGATCTTATCCCTGGGGGGCAGGAGCTCTCTGGATTTGAATTAACTGTTGCGGGTATCAATGCTCCAAGACAACTCATTCTTAAAAAATTTCTGGACATCAATGCTCTTAAAGATCGTTATGATTACATCGTGATTGATTGTCCGCCGACACTTGGTCTTCTCGTTATCAACGCACTTTGCGCGAGTGATGGCGTTATTATTCCATTCAAGGCCGACGACTTCTCCCTTAAGGGACTTGAACATTTTTATCAGGTATTAAGCGACATTTCAGACATGGGCATTGTCAAAGCGCCGGAAGTCATTGTCCATATCCCAAATCTGGTTGATTTGCGAAGAAAGCAAGAGCAAGATGATTTAGAGAAAATTCTGGAGACCATTAAAACGGAAAAGGGCGACAATAAAATGTCGACACCCTTTCTCAATAAAGCTGGTCTCGTAAAATCTCTGGCCCAACGTAAATCGGTTTTTAACTTCAAAGGTCAGGAGTTCTCGGAACTCAAAGACCAGTTTGGACGAATTGCTGATCACATTGAAACATGGGCCCAAACTCATTAATCAATTTTCGAGCGAGGCGATTATGGAAGAACAACAAGAAAAGAAAAAATCAACGAACCCTTTATACGTTGTCAGAAAAAATGGAGTCGATGTGGAAGAGGCAGAAGGCATCTTTGATATGATCCTGAAAAAAACCGGTCTGGATAAGTTCATGCCGATCATTGAAGGCATCCTGGGAATGCTGCTGGCCCAGGTTCAGTCTTATGCCATGTTCATGGAAGTCAAAAAATTCATGGACTCAATCTTTGAAAAATTCATCGAGCTGATCTTTCAAGCCCAGCAGATGATGAACTCTTTTCAGAAGAAAAAAGAAGCTTAAATTTTCTGGATTTATGTTAGAATAAAAAAACTGGTGGAGATTTTTTGAAATGTTGCGGTCATTTCACCTCCACCAGAAAACTTCTCAAATTCTTGGTTAGCCTTTTCAGGCCATTTATCATTAGTCCAAAAATAAATACTTTTCATAAACTTTAAAGACTGAAGTTATTTCTCAATCGAAATGATGCGGGGAGCTGTTGTTAACGAGACCGGATTCTTCGCGGTTTTTCTACCGGCGGAGGCGGAATAACGGGAGCAGCTGCAGGTCCTTCCGCTGCCATTTTGGTGGAAACGACGTCAGTCACGGCATCGCCGGCCACAGGTGAGGATTCGACTTTTTCTTCACTGATTTTATCGACATTTTGGAGTAGTTTTTCTTCTTCTTTTCGGGCGGCTTCTTCGAGGTATTGCAGTTCCTGATCAAAGTGGGAATAGTCGACTTCTTCTGCCGTTTCCTGGGCATTGAGGGAGTAACTCATCAATAAAAAAGCGAGGGAGAGAATACGCATGCAACTAGTTTTCCACAGGTATTGGCGTTTTAAAAGGGCCTCAGGAGACATTTTGTGCTAAAACGCCTTTTATGACCAACAGTACTGATCCCCGTCATACAGACACGCTTGTATCAAGCTATCATTTTGAGCTTCCGCCCGAGCTCATTGCCCAACGTCCAATCAGCAGCGAGGACAGGGCACAGTCACGTCTTTTAATTTATAAATCATCAACTGACGAAATCATTCACGAAAAATTTTGTAATATCGGAAAGTATCTTCCTGCTGAAACGACTTTGGTTTTTAATCAGTCCAAAGTTTTTCCGTCCCGGCTTTTGGGAAAAAAAGAAAGTGGGGGAAAGGCAGAACTCCTGTTTCTCTCCATAGATGCTGATGAAAATGGACAGTATCCGTGTCTGATTCGAACGACGTCTAAAAAACACATTGGCAGTCAGTATTTTTTTGCTGATGGATTTAAAGTCGAGCTTTCTGAACTGGGAATTGATGGAACGTTTAAGGTTAAAATAAATCTTCCGGAAAAATATTCGTCGCTGATGGAATACCTGGAAAAAAATGCGCTGATTCCTATTCCGCCGTATATCCGAAAAGGGGAAAGTGATGAAGCTGACCGCACGGACTATCAGACCATTTACAGTAAACATGTTGGATCGGTTGCTGCACCGACAGCGGGACTACACTTTACTCACGGCCTGATGAATGAATTGCGAGCTAGTGGTGTGAAGGATGCTTACGTTACACTACACGTGGGACTAGGAACCTTTCGTCCCGTATCGGTGGAAAATATAAAAGACCATATCATGCATGAAGAGCAGTATTTTATTGATGCTGAAAATTTAGCAAAAATTCGATCAGCAAAAAATGTTTTTGCCGTGGGAACAACGTCTCTGCGGGTGCTGGAGAGTTCGCTGCGTGTTTTTGATTTTCAGGCGGACCAGAATTATTCAACCGATATTTTTTTACATCCCGGCGTGGAAGTTAAAAGTATCGCCGGACTGATTACCAATTTCCATTTGCCGGAATCGACTTTGCTGATGTTAGTGAGCTCTCTGGTGGGCAGAAAGAAAACGCTTGAGCTGTATGAAATTGCTGTTAAAGAAAAGTATCGCTTTTTCTCCTATGGGGATGCGATGATGATTATTCGTTAGAGAAAAAAAGAAAAATTATGAGTAAACAGATTTTTAAAAAATTAGGACAGAGTAAGAAGGCACGGGCGGGAATAATATCCACCGCTCACGGCGATATTGAAACGCCGATTTTCATGCCGGTAGGAACACGCGCTTCAGTCAAATGCATGTGGCAGGAAGATTTAGAGGAAATGAATGCTCAGATCATCCTGGGCAATACCTATCACCTTTATTTGCGTCCAGGGCACGAGCTGATTGAAAAAGTGGGTGGTGGTCTGCACGGCTTTATGAAATGGGATAAGGCCATTCTTACGGACAGTGGCGGCTACCAGGTCTTTTCACTTTCAGCGATGAATAAAGTGACGGAAGAGGGTGTGACTTTTCAGTCGCATTTAGATGGATCCCGGCACCTGATTTCCCCGGAAAAATCGATGGAGATTCAACGGGCCTTAGGCAGTGACATCGTGATGAATTTTGATGAATGCCCAGCGCTTCCGGCAACTAAAGATCGCCTGCGGGAGAGTATGGAACTCACATTACGCTGGGCCCAGCGCTGCAGAAATTTTGGGCTTAAAGACCATCAGAACCTCTTCGGGATCATTCAAGGCGGGTTGCATGCGGATCTTCGCACAGAGTGTATGGAACGCTTAATCGAGATGGATTTTGAAGGCTACGCTCTCGGTGGATTGTCCGTCGGTGAAAAAAATGAAGAGATGGTCAATTTCCTGGATCATTTCGTGCACACCATGCCGGAGCATAAACCGCGCTACCTGATGGGAGTGGGAAAGCCGCTGGATATTTTAAATGGGATCAAAGCGGGCATTGATATGTTCGATTGCGTGCTCCCGACCAGAAACGCGCGAAACGGTCAGTTTTTAACCAAGATGGGGCCGCTCAACATTAAGAAGGAGCGCTTTAAAGAAGATTTACTTCCACCGGATCCGGAGTGCTCGTGTAAGGTTTGTCGCAAATATAGTAGAGCGTATATTCGACATCTCTTCACGGTTGGAGAATACCTGGCCGGAAACCTCATTACCTATCACAATCTGCACTTTTATCTGCAGATGACTCGCGAAGCTAGAAAGGCCATTCTCACAGATGAGTTTGACGATTATTACGTGAAGTTCTATAACTCTTATCAATCAAATTATTGGAATTAATATCTTTAAGGAAAGCCCTCATGACTAAAACAGTTTCATTTCTTGTATTCTTAGTACTTTCATCGGCAGCCTCTGCTCAAGATGCAGCAGCAGGAACTCAGGCCCAAAATCCATTGATGCAATTTCTCCCACTGGTTGTGGTTTTTGTTATTTTCTATTTCCTGATGATTCGTCCTCAAAAGAAAAAATTCGATGAAGAGCAAGCTCTACTAAAATCCTTAGCTAAAGGGGATGAAATTTACACAAAATCCGGGATCATTGGCACAATTTACGGAATCAGTGATAAAGTTGTAGACCTGGAAGTTCATAATGGTGTGCGCTTTAAAATTTTAAAGAGCCAAATTGCAGGTCTTGCGAAATCTGTGCTGGAAGAAAAAGAAACAAAGAAATAAGCACAGCAAAGAGACTAGAGACCCTTAGGAGATAGATATGTTTGGATTAGGCGGCGGAGAATTACTACTTATATTCGTAATCGCGCTTTTATTCTTAGGACCAAAAAAAATTCCGGAACTTGCTAAAGGTCTGGGACAGGCCGTTCGAGAATTTCAAAAGGCCCGTGACGAGATGATGAATGAGATCAATAAACCACCAGCTCCACCCGCAACGGAAGTGAAAAAAGACATTGAAGTTGTGGCCCAGAAAGTTGATTCACCGGCAGAGACTCAGGCAGACGAGAAGTCGAAAATCTCCTGAACAGTCTTAAATTGTTGCAATTCTTAATCTAGTTAAACTATACTTTTTAGATCAAGCTAAAGAGTATAGTTTTTTTGTATATATAGTTCTTAAAAAAGGGAGTTTTTAATGAAGACCAGCTGGTGGGTACGCTTCAGTGTACTTGTAATTCTAGTTGTCCTTTCGATCGCTACGATTATACCGACGGCGCTCAATCTGGATGAAAAATCATCGTTTCCAATGAAATCCAAAATCAATCTAGGCCTCGACCTTCAGGGCGGTCTGTATATGATTATGGGGATTGATTTCAAGAAAGTTTACCGCGATGAGGTTCAGACTCACGTGCGCAAAATTGAATCTTTGCTTAAGGATCAGGAAATTCCGATGACCATCGGTGCCCTGGATACATCTGATCCGTTGGATCCAAAACAATCATTTTCCCTTTCAAAGGTTAGTGATGCTGAAGCTGCAAAAAAACGCATTAAAGAATACTTCGGCAGCAATACAATTCGAATCACAATGGAGCAGGGAGAGAAATTTCAGATTGCTCTGTCTGCTCCGATTAAATCTCAAATTGAAGAACAATCTGTTGGTAAATCAATCGAAGTTATTAGAAACCGTATTGATGAATTCGGTGTAACCGAGCCGGAAATTACCGCTCAGGGTAATGACCGCATCGTCGTTCAGCTTCCGGGTGTTCGGGATATTGAAAGAGCAAAAGAGCTGATCGGAAAAACAGCTAAACTGGAATTTAAAATTGTAAACGATACGATCCCTCCGACTCAGTTGATGAGCTGGATTGATAAAGCGAAGGCCGCAGGTATTGAGTACAAAAAAGGTGAACGCTTTTCAGATTACCTGCAAAAATTAAACAATCACGTGCGTGCTGAACTGCCGGAAAACCATGAGATTGCCTTTGAAAAACCAAATTCAGCAAATGTGAATGAAACAGCTCCAACCATTCCTTACCTGATCGAAGCAACTCCAAGAATTACTGGTGATGATCTCTCAGACGCGATCGTGCAGATTGATCCGCAAAACAATATGCCGTATGTTTCTATGGATTTTAAAACTCAGGGAGCGAAACGCTTTGAGGAGACAACCGGAAACAATATCGGAAAGAGAATGGCGGTTGTTTTAGATGGTAATGTTTATTCGGCGCCTGTTATTCAGGGAAAAATCGGTGGTGGACGCGCCCAGATCACGTTAGGTCAGGGTGACTTTAATAAGACAATGTCTGAAGCCCGCGATCTGGCCCTGGTTCTTCGTGCCGGTGCCTTACCAGTCCAGCTGGACTTCTTAGAGCAAAGAACGGTTGGTCCTAACCTTGGTCAGGATGCTATCGCCAAGGCCCGTTATGCTTCCATTATCGGCTGTGTACTGGTCTTCTTGTTTGCTATGTTTTACTACCGTTTCTCCGGCGTGATTGCCGTAGTGACACTTATTTTAAACGTACTCTTCACTATGGCCGTGCTCATTTCAATGGACGCCACACTAACTCTTCCGGGGATTGCTGGTATTGCTCTGACTGTTGGTATGGCGGTCGACGGAAACATCATTATTATGGAAAAAATCCGGGATGAAGTGCGAAACGGAATCAGTAATATTCGCGCGGTTCAATTGGGATTTGATTCTGCTTTCTGGACACTGTTAGATGCCAACATTACATCAGCTGCGGCAGGATTTTGTCTTCTTAACTTCGGTACAGGTCCAATCCGCGGTTTCGCCGTCACACTTTTAATCGGTCTGGCAGTGACTTTATATACGGCCTACGCGGTATCAAAGATTCTCTTTGAACTTTATATGGATAAAAACGGCGGAAAATCGCTCAGCATTTAATGAATACTTCTGGAGAGTAAATATATGTTCGAATTAATTAAAAGTGGAACACGTATCGATTTCATGGGAAAAATGAAATTTATTACGCTGGCTTCTTTGATCGTCTGTCTGGTTTCTTTATGGGCGATCTTTAATAAAATGAATTACGGTGTCGATTTCCGCGGTGGAGCGGAAGTCCAGTTAAAATTTGCTCAATCCGTTGAGCTTGATGACCTGAGAAATATTCTCACAACGGCCGGCTTCAAAGGCGTAACCGTTCAGACAATTGGTGAAGCAAATCAAAATTCTGTATTGGTAAAAGTTCAGGCCGAAGAGTCTCAGTTAAACGCAGTCACTGAACAAATCGGAAAAACACTACAGAGTGCTTTTGCCGGAAATGCAGCTGAAATTGAAAAAGTCGATATCGTAGGTCCTAAGGCCGGAGCCGAACTTCGAACATCGGCCATTAAGGCCATGTTTTGGGCAATCCTAAGTATTATGATTTATGTTTCGGTTCGATTTGACTTCAGATATGCCCCGGGAACAATGGTTTCCATTATTCACGACCTTCTGATCATCGGAGGTATCATTGCTTTTACCGGAATGGAATTTTCTCTGCAAATCGTTGGTGCACTACTTGCTCTGATTGGTTACTCAGTTAACGATACCGTTGTTATTTACGACCGTATCCGCGAATACGAAACAAAAAATCCAACGAAGTCCCTGATGGAAAACATCAACGACGCAGTAAACGACACACTTTCAAGAACAATCGTTACGGCCCTTGCCACTTTAATCGTGTGTCTAGCGATGTATTTCTTCGGCGGTGGAGCGATTAAAGATTTCTTCTTCGTTCTCTCTGTAGGGATTTTCCTGGGAACATATTCCACTGTCTACGTGGCAGCCGGATTTGTCGTTTTAACTGATACGTTGTCAAAACGATTTGGTTCAAAAAATAATGCAAAGAAAGTTACGGTTTAATTCACTTTTTATCTTATCTATTTGTCTACTAACGGGCCTTCATTTTGAAGGCCCGGCTTTTGCGCAGTCTGATACACAACCGGCAGCACAGGTCGAGCAGGCCCAGGAAATTCACGACAATAAAGAACTGGAAAACATGCTCAAGCGTTATCAGACAGACCAGGAAAAAGTCATCGATGACACTTCCAAAATACACAATACTGATGCAACAACCACCGAAGTCTCTGATTCAGAAATCAATGAAATGCGTCCAGATGATACCCTTCATAAGGCAAGTGAGGCGTACTTAAAAAAGAAGCTGGCCGAAGAAAAAAAGAAGACTCTTCCCGGACAATCACTTTCAGAAAACATCCGCATTCCACTAGCGACACTACAAAAACTCAGCGAAGAAGAATTGCTGAAACTTTTAAAAGAAAACACCAAAGAGTCACAGTTTGGGCCTTACCTGGATAAATTTCCCAAGCTCACACTATTTTCCATCAAGCTGATCAAAGATAAAGAGGCGATTCCTTCCGCGGTTAAAATCGCTGAAGACAAAGACAAACTCATCTGGTTTGGCGGTGTCATGATCTCTACCTTTCTTCTGGGCTTTTTACTGGAAAGGATGATGCGAAAAGAGGGGCGCTCTGTCCTGGGCTCCATCGGCCTTTATTTCTTAAGAGTCCTGATCTTAACCGGCGTTCGCTTCGCCATTATAGGCTATTTTTACGGCAAGGAGCTGACTCCTGCCATGAAGGTCTTCAACGAAACTTTTCTTTAATTTGCTGATTTAGGAATACAACCAATACGTTTATCAGTTGTTTCACCCTCTGTCGGTAACGAGACCGGAGATTGACCCGCCAGTGTGCTTTTCGATCGCACTGTAAAGAGCTTGCGTCCGCCGGATAAAAGAGGATCTGCTGTCGGATTAACCGGCCAGTAGAAATGGATGGTTTTGGTACTCATGACAGCTTCATTGGCCTTAATACGCAGACCATTTTCAATGTAGAAGCCGTAATTTTTAACCACTGATTCCGGAACCAGAATGGTTCCGTAAAGTGTTTTATAAGATCCGCTGTCGAGAACAACTTCCGCTTCTTTTTCTGCCAGGAACAATCCTTCTGTATCCACTACATAATCGGCCAGGATCGCAAACAATGGATTGGTTGGATTCTGCAGCTGAGAAGCACTCGGACAATAAGACTTTTTAGTCACGGAATCCGTAAAAGGAATCATGAAAACGCCTAACACCGGCTGAGTTGAATTCCCCGGACGATTGGCAATTGAAAGTGAGGTAAATAAACTTGCTCCGGTAATACCACTTCCCGGATACTCATTGGCCAGACGATTTTCAATGATCGTTGTAATCGCCATTTTAGAGCCTGACGTTGCAAAGCGGCTGTCGGACTTACTCCAGAGAGTGAAGGCCATTGGAATATGTTCGAAACGAGGATACTCAATATTGTCGTTTCCTGGGTGCAACTGTTCATCATGACAGACAAACAAAGACTCATTCGGCGAAATGACCGGCGCCATCGGTGCAGGTGTTTCATTGGCCGGGAAATAATAATAGTTGCGGATAAATGTTTCAGCATATCGACGGATAATTCCCGCACTGTCCACGCGTCCACCATACTGCAGACACGAATACTGACTGATATTGGCAACCTTCAAAATTCCGGTTGAGTCATCTGTCGTTGACTGCTTCTTACGGCGAATCTGGAATTCTTTTGATTCGGCTTCTGATCCCGCTTTCGCCTCGACAATTTTCACCACATAAGTGCGGTCAAAGGCCAGCGCATTGATATTAGCGGTAAATGAATTCGATCCCGGTGTAATATTAATCGGAATGCTCACGGTGCTTGCACCATCAGTTGCACTAAGCGCACACTGAGGAGCTGTATCATCACTCGCTAATTGCACCGAACACCAGTTATACAAATTCTTTATTTTGTCATTGAGATAAATTTCCGGACCGATAATCGTGTTCACATATAACAGAGGCTCATTAGTGCTCGGCTTTCCGGCACAAGTCTGTTCGCAGTCATTGATGATGTCACTTTTCCCACCCAGACACGAACAAAAATCATTTTTAATTTCAATTTGTTTTGTCGGACGCTTTTCAACCTGCACATCACTCAAACAAACGTTGCGTGATCCGTTCACCAGATCCAGCAGACCTTCATTTTTTTCAGCGATCAGTTCTTTCTTTAATTCCGCCAGCTCCTCAATCGTTGCGGCATGAGTTCCTTCCGAGCAGGCTTCAGCACATTCATTAGGCGAGGGAACATCCATCATCAAAAACGATTCCGGACATCCAGTGAATTCCGTCACAATCGAGAAGTCTTTAATTTTGGTTTTTTTTCCTGACGAACTCTGGCCCTGCATACAGCCAGAGACAAGGAGAGCAACACCAACAATAACTGTTGGCAGAACATTTTTTTGAAGTGATTTCCAAAAAGCTCTTTTCATTTAAGTTCTCTTTAATACGCGCGCTTAATTCCTCTTAACTTGATCGACTCTCTCACCCAAAACTTTAGGCAAGAATTTCCCCTCTTAAGGTGCGCCCACTCAAAACAAAACTCTTATGAGTATTTTAACGCTAGCCCAAAAAGTCCCTGAAACTATTTGTTCCGCCCCAAAAATTACTGTAATATTAAGGTGTTAACCCGAGCAGGGTAGTATAGCCTGTTTCTAAAGATGCCCAAAATCGGTGGCTGACTAAAGTATTTTTAGTCTCTAACCGATAGAGATCACACAAGACTTGATATAACTCTAAGGAGAACGTCCATGACGAAAGCAGATTTGATTGCAGCTCTTGAAAAACAGGCCAATCTAACCCACAAGCAAGCTGAAACAATCATCAATATTACTTTCGACAGTATGATTAAGGCCCTCTACGAAGACGAGAGAATCGAAATCAGAGGTTTTGGATCATTCGCGAACAGAAACTACAAGGCCTACGAAGGACGCAATCCTAAGACGGGCAAAATCGTTAAAGTTCCGCCGAAAAAAGTTCCATTCTTTAAAGTTGGTAAAGAACTAAAAGAAATGGTGGACGAAGGCAAAGACAAATACGTCATCCGCGAAGCATAATCGCCTGAATTTGCATTGACATAATCGAGGGATTCGAGCAGAATCCCTCTTACCTTAATTTCATTGGTGACGTGCCAGAGTGGTCCAATGGAACGGTTTGCAAAACCGTAAAGCCGGCGGTTCAAATCCGCCCGTCACCTCCAATTCAATCCTATATTATTCATCTTCGTCGTCACTTCCTCATCTCAAACTCGGTCACATACTCGGTGTATGCTCCCTCGTTTTCGTTCGTCGTTTCTAGAATCTGAACAATCTATAATTGAATTGCTCACTTCGTTTCATCACTCAGTGTTTTAATTTTGTCTGGGAATTAAATTCATTTAGCGTGGTTGTAATTATTCCGAAATGCATTAGATAGTTTTAAGAAACTTGAAGACTTCTCGGAATACATTAATGAAGAGGAAGTTTTTTTGTGAACACTACAGTTTAAAGTTCGGCCATAGGAGGATGAGATGCACTTTAGTTATTACATTAGCGTGTTACTCACGATTTCTTTAATGGCACTTATATTTTTCTTTCTGAGGTCTATTTTTTTATATTACTTTTTAATTAAAAAAAATTCTAAAGCAGAAATTAAACTATTTAAAAAAAGTGATTATGTTAATAGTTTGTCTGTAGATCAATATCGATTATTAAAGAAGGTGAAAAAATCATGACTTTTATCACTTGGGTCTCTAGTAATATTTCTATTTGTATTGCTTTTTTCTATAATGTATATGGAAAAATTTACAGCAGATCTAGAGAATGAAGTTAGAAAGTCAAATGTGAAGCAAGATCTTAATACAGAGAATTTAAAATAACGTTGATGAGAGATGGAAAAAAATATGTTTCTTTTCTTCTTGGAGTTAGTTAAGGACTTAAATGTATTGTGTAACGTATAGGCTAAAAAAAATAATTACCATAATAATTATCGTGGCCATGGCCCCAATTATCTACTTTTGTACTGACAGTATGTCGTCTTTTGTTTTCTATTATTCTTTGATGAGCGCTTGTGCGTGTTTGAGTTATTTTTTAACGAAGTATGAAATAACCGAAACAATGCTAGTTATTGGAGATCTAAAGATTACCTGGGAGAGCATTGATGTCCTCGAAGAAAAGGAATTCTTAATCATTAAAACCGTTAGTCTATCTACCAATGGACGGAAAATAGAAGTTCCTTTGTGGGCGATCGAAAATGGTGATCAATTCTTTTTGAAGATTAAAGATCATTTCAATTCCCCCTTAGTCTCAAGAAAACGAAATCGAATGGAAATCTTTCGAGTCAACTTGAGGCATTTGTTGGTATTAATGACATTTTTCATGGCCGTTGCTCTTGGGTTTGATTTGTTGGAATTAGAGCCCGCATTGCTAGTGTTCCTTTTATTCTATCTAGTTCATTTTATGTTTGTACTAGATATTTCTAATGAAAAGATTACAATTCAAACAAGTCGCGAGAGCTTTCTTCAGTTTAAAAAGCAAATTTTTAAAATAGACGAACATACCTCAGTAACCATTTCAAAAAAACTTGGCCTAGCATTTATCAATCTAACAAATAAGAATAGATCTCTTATCCTTCCTGCGTTTATTTTTAATGACAGTAACCTTTTGATTGAATCTTTTGAAAAATTAAAAAAAGACTAGTCCGGAGATAGTAATTCTCAAACTCCTCCCAATTGCCTTCTTTTTGTTGCTGTTTTTAGACATTTTTCCTTGTTCTATTGAGACGTTTTATTGACAAGTCTTTAAAACTAATAGGCTTTACCAAATAAAAAAAATAAGTTTAATCATTTGACATACATTAGTCCGATAGGAATTTATCGGAGGATTCATGCTTAAGAAAATTGTTATTTGTTTGTCTCTATTTCTTTATGCTGTCGAATTACAAGCAGAAGCTGATTTGCAGAAAGAGAGAAAAGTAGAGGCCATTTTGGATCTCTCTGGAATTCAAAAACAGGATATGCAAATAAAGGAAAATTTCGCTGATCAAATTAAGGTAGGGATCAAGCAAAATAAAAAGTTAACTAATGAGCAAGTTGAAAAGCTATATAAGTTAACGATGTCTGAATTAAAACCTGAAATTATTATAGCTCGTCTAAAAACGAGGTTGATTAATGAATGGTCATCGAAAGAGTTAGATGAACTTTACAATTTTTTCAACCAGGAAGAAGTTAAAAAAATATCTCGGCTTGAAGAAGATGGGACTTCGATAAATGCAAGGCCGGCGCTAATCGAATATGTTAAGAGTTTAGAAAATAATCCTCCGAATAAGCAAAGACTACAAGTTATTACTCACTTTGTTAAGGAAGCTAAGGTAATAGAATCAAACGTGAATACGTTCTCATATTTTCATATCAACTTATTCAAAGCTCTAGGTAAAACATTATCTGACGAAGAAATCGATAAATTGAGAAAACAAATGACTCCAGGTACTGCTCAAAACATCATTCTTGCGTTTCTTTTTGTGTATAGAGATGTGCCACTCGAGGATCTTCAGAAACATTTTTCAAAATATTTAACTTTAAAAAGCTTAGACAAACTCAATAATGTCCACCTGGAAGAAATCGATAAACATTTCCAACAGTGGGGATTCAACGTTGGTTCGAGAATCAGAATAGAGTTTCCTCAAGCGAATAGCTGTAATTAAGTAATGTAAATTCTCTAGTTTTGAGAACAGTCCTAGAATTTTATTTGTAGAACAAACTCAGGAATATCTTAATGTTTGATGAAGAGTCCAGTGTGGCCAAAGAAAATATTGAGAATTATTTTTGCTACGCTTTAATTCTGAAATGTCATGGGGGTTGAAGTAACATGCTGGCAAAACAGTCGTCAATACAACTTGTTCTTCACCAAAAGATTACGCAATAGAAGAAGTTAGAATTGGCAGCTCAGCTTCGAAATAGGCATTGCCTATTCAGCAAGCGGCACTGTGGCTTTCAATTAACTAATCTCAGTTAATATTTTCTTCTTCATTTAAGACTGCTTGAGTAATACTCATATAGTCCTGGGTTTTATTTTTTGAATATTCAATAAGAATTTTTGTCCGAAGGCGAAACCAACTCTCATCGTGGATCTTTGGGAATAAATTGTAATCCATTAAAACAACCGCATATTCATATTGTTTTTCCCAAGATTTTCGATCTATGCCTTTTTTGAAAAGATAGCCCGGAGTATGTTGTACGGCATTTTCTAAACTTTCATAAATGTAGCTATACTTTTCTCCTAGATTACAGATGTATTTGTGCTTGTAAAGTTCCTCTAGTTCTATATTTCCATCGAGTACTGCTTTGATAATTGACAATATATATTCATCATCATGCTTTTGTATTAAATTTTTTTTCTCATCGGCAATAGTAAATTTACAGTGCGGACACTTTGTACAATTCAAAAAATCACTGTAAAACATCGTGAATCTTGAATTTTTAAAATAGTAATCGCCGAAAGATTTCTTGCAATTGGGGCACCTTATCCACCAGATTAAAACAAAAAAACAAATAAATGATGAGACAAGCATTATGGATGAAAAGACAGTAGACTCTTGCCGACTTAAACGTGCTAAAAGTCCAAAACTTATTGCAAGTATCACAGAAGTATAAAACTTCCATTTTTGATTTGTAATCGAGATGAGAGTAACTTTAGGCACTATATGCCTCTTTTGTTTGTAATGGTTTTGAAATTCTTTACATTATTCTACAATGAATAAATAATATTGAAAGATATAATCTCGTAAGCATTATTCACATTGCTTGTTCGCATTGATGTTAAAGGTAAATGACTGAAAAAAAGAATTGTTGTTACACTTATGATTACTGTTCTTGGGGGCGTCTTTGTCTTTATTAGGCTTAGCCGTCCTTCCGAGGCCACGCGCTTTCAGATAGTGCACCTTCAAGAAAAGTTGGCATTATACAAAGAGAATTGCGGATCGTATCCACTTTCAAAATTTGGGCTGGATGAATTTATAAATTCAAAAAACTGTTTAATGTTTCCTGATGGCGAGATCCCGGAAAAGTTGCCAAAAGAACCATCGGATAACGATTTTATTTATTTTTCCAATGGGAAACAATATTTTCTTAGTGATTTGCAGTCACTTGATAAGCGCATAGATAGCTATATGTACACACATAAACATCTCGATGCCGATCTCATCCCTGAATTTAGGAAAGATAGAATTTTAATTCCTGGGAAAATTTGTGGTTATTTTAGAGCAAATAATTGGGACTGCGCAAATCTTGCAGTTTTAGGTCCTGCATTGGTTTTAGTTTATCAAGATCAAAATGGTTTAAAGTTAATTAAAGAATTAGAGAATTTTCCAAAAGATTTATACCTCACGAAAATTTCACGAGCACAACTATTAAAAGAGTCGGAGGTCGAGAGTGAAACTCTTTATGAGTCTGAATACATTATGCTTGTTCACTATGATAAGAGCGCAAGAGTATATATCCCTAAAGGCCAAACCTTCAATGAAGTCTGGATCTCGGATTGAAATTTTTTGTAGTTTCAATAAGCAGTGGCTGCGTTTCTCAAGTTGATATGCATTTATGCACTTAGAAAAAATTGATTTTAGTGTCATGATTATTCTACTTGAAGCTTAAGTTAATGTGATTATCGTTTTTTCGCTGAAGTAATCACCTCATCAATCACCAAAATATCGCTCCACTTCGTGCAGTAGGATGGAGTCATCATCGGGCGTTCGGCTTCGAAATTGCCATTGCCGATTCCGCAAGCGGCACTGCGAATGGCGTCGGGACGGACCTTCTTGTTGATAGCATCGATGGTTTGCATGAGACTGATGCGCTTGGGATCGTCGTCTTCTTTAAAAAGGGAGAACTGGTGCGATTCGAAATCTTGTAAATCGGAGAGGGTGACACCGACTTTTTTGTATTCAAACATTTCGTCATAGAGGACATCGAGCAGCTCCCAGACGGTGCGGATGATTTTCACTGTGTCCATTGTGTAGGTTGGTAAGCTCGTGCGCACACTCACGCCGGTTTGCGGAAGTTCGGGACGATGAGAATCCGTGATGAGAAAAAGGCTGATGTCGCGGCAGACGGAACCTTCCCGGCGCAAATCTTCCGAAGCGAGAGTGGCATAGGTAGCGAGTGATTGCCGGAGGAGTTCGAGATCATTGGTGCGATGTTTGAGGGTTCGCATGTGCGAGATCTCGCGTTTTTTTTCTACCGGTTCGTCGATTTTAAAACATTGCACACCTTGCAGTTCCAATTGTATTTTTCTGCCGTTAATGGTGAGAAGTTTCTGAATTTTTTCAATGCCGGGGTAGTCGCGAAATTGTTTAGCGTTGTTGATGCCTAAGTTTTTTAGTTGGCGTGCGCGCGATTTGCCGATGCCCCACAGTTTTTCGATGGGCGTTTTTTCTAAGGCCCAGTCCAGGTTGTATTCATTAATTTCGAAGACGCCTTTGTAGACGGGATTTTTTTTGGCGATTTTGACGGCGATTTTCATCAGGGTGATGTTGGGAGCGATGCCCACGCAGCCTCTGATTCGGGTGTGGCGTTCAAGGGCCGCTACAACTTGCATGCCGAAGTTTAAGGTTTCAGTGTGCGGAACATGATTGATGTCCATGAAGCCTTCGTCGATGGAGTAAATTTTTAGAAAGGAAGTGTGTTTTCTTAGTTCGGAAAAAAGCAGGCGGGAAAAATAGGCGTAGGTTTCAAAGTTGGCGGAGAAGGCATAGACGTGATTGCCGCCAGCGACTTTTTTAATTTCCCAGGCAGTGACGCCGATGTCGATGCCCAGTTCCTTTGCTTCTTTGGAAGCAGCTATGACAATTCCGCCGGTGTTTCCCAGGATGGCGATGGGTTCGTCTCTTAGTTCCGGGCGGTGAATGGTTTCCACCTGGGCATAAAAGCCGTTGGCATCGAAGATAGCGATACGGTTTTTGCTGAAGAGATTCGGCGTGTGCACGAACTTAGCCTTTGAGTGAGCGGTGGATAGAGGAGACGACGGCGATAAAAATATAGTCATCCGGATCTAAGACCACCGGTTTGTATTTGGGGTTCATGGAGATGGCGACGACTTTGTTGCTTATGATTTTAATTTGATTGCAGTAGGTTTTTCCCCGGTATCTGAACACACAAATTTCACCGCTGGCATGCTGATCACTGAATTTCAGCATGACATAGGTGTTGGGCAGAATGAACGGACTCATGTTGTCGGCGGTGACTTTGTAGAGCATGTCTCCTGGAAATTTTTCGTCGAGAGAGACGCGTTGATTGTGGTTTTGATTGCTGATACCGAAAAGCTGCGGAGTCGTATCGACTTTCTTTTTGTATTCCGCCGCGAGGTCAGCGTTGTTTTGCAGTTCGAATTCGGCGGTGGCTTCGCGCTTACGGTTAAAGTAGTCGCGTTCTTTGCCCATTAAAACCGGGCCTGGTCGGTGCTCAGCTTTTTTTATGTCTTCGCTGTAAACTTCAAATTCCTGGGCATCGTAAATATAGTCGTGATCTGTATTACTCATAACCTGAGTATGCGTAAATTTTGCGTAAGTTGCAAGCCCGTTTTAGAAATTTCTGTGAAACTTTGTCATTTCCGACGCTTATGGGCCATTTGACACCCAAAAATGGCCTATGTTGTTTACAAGGTGAGAAATGCATCTATGCTTAAGAGGTATCTAAAAATCTACTTTGTTCGAGAAATGAAATGCAAGATTCAAATGAATTAATCGTGACTTTAATGCCGTTTGCTTTGGTGGTTTTACTCACTGTCTGGTCGCTCATAAAAAAAGAAAAATGGGTCATGCCGGCGTTTTTGGGGATGACCTTTTCATGTGGTCCGCTCCTGTTCATGGCCGTTCGCGAACAGCTTTTGCGCTATGGAAATTTTGAAGTTGGCTTTCAGGCCGGGATGTATGCTTCGCTGGTAGCGACACTTCCGCTGGCCGCGTTTGGTTGGTTTTTAGGAAAGAAACTGAGCACGCGTATTGCGGTTGCCCTGGCCCTTCTGGCCATCGCCAGCAATTACGCTGTGGTGTATTCCTATCAGTACATGGTCATGACCAATGCGGAAGTACTTAAGGCAGAAGTTCCTTTTAAATGCGAAGAAACTCCTTATCACTGTGCCATCCGCGACAATCGTCTGGGCGATATTGCTGAACTAAAAAAACAGGGGAAAGATATTGAAAAACGCGATTTCTATTCCCGCTCGCCATTGTGGTATGCCATCAGCAACGAAGAGGCCGTGCGTGTGTTGCTGGAAAACGGGGCCAACCCGGATAGTTTTAACCTGAAGAATGAAACACCGCTGGCCTTTGTGACAGTTTTATCACTTAAGCCCAATCTGCGGATTGCTGAGATGCTGATCAAGCACGGAGCAAACATCAACCGCACAATCGGTTTTAGAAAAAGAATCAGTCTTTTAAATCTTGCTATCATTAACGGCAATCCCGATGTGATCAATTTCGCGCTGGAAAATGGGGCCGATCCTAACTACATCGATCAATGGAAGAAGAGTCCTTGTGTGCGGATGTGGAAAATGAAAAACAAAGAACAGATCAAAAATCTGGATAAGTATTGTCCGGACTTTAAGTAAAAAAAAAGGTCGCTTAAGCGACCTTTTTTTTATTTAGATGATATCCGCTTCAGCGTTTATGTTACTTCCAAATTCATCGTTAACTTCATCAATTGAATCCCGTGGATCGGTATGGCCGTCACGTTCATCCTGAACACCGTCTGGTGAAACAGTAATATCGCGAGTGGATTCTTCAATACTGCTGTCATCGCCGGATAGTTTTTTAGAGCATTTTGCCGTTTGTTTTTTAATTGTGCAGCTCTCATAGGTAGCGACTCTTTCATAGTCGGTAAGTTTGCAGACGTTTTTTGTGTTACATGTGTAGTAGCCATTTACGACTTCAAAAACATGCACTCCCCACTGGGCAATCAGTTTTCCAGTGACAATATTTGTTCCTTTGACTTTCTTCACGGATTTGCTTTGAAAAACAACTTTGTTCTTCATAGGGCCTAGTTCTTTGACTTTAACCAGTGTGAGATTTGAAGCGGCGTGAGACTGAGCACACAATCCAGTAAGCAAAATGGCGGCTACGATTTTTTTCATTATTTTCTCCCTTAATAAAAGTGGCATGACTATAAAACGGGGCGAGGGACTTTGAGGAGAGGACAGGGTAAATTTTACAAAGGAGGAAGGGACATTCCCGGAACATAAAAAGCGGGATTTTTATGATATTGCTTAGCAAATTGAGAATTGGATTCCACTTCCGGATCAGGGCTTGTTAAAATTCCTGCGATCAAAAAATCATTCAACGCTAGGATATGTATGACAAGAAAAACGATTATTGAGCCGTTTAAAATCAAAATGGTCGAGCCACTGCATTTTCATACGCGGGAGCACCGAGAAAATGTTTTGAAAGAGGCCGGGTATAATTTATTTTTATTGGGAAGTGATCAGATTACTTTTGATTTTCTCACCGATTCAGGCACAACGGCCATGAGTGCTGAACAGTGGGCATCGATGATGACCGCCGATGAGTCCTATGCCGGATCAAGAAGTTTTCAGAAATTTAAAGCGGCCGTGACAGACATCATGGGATTTCCACACGTCATTCCAACACATCAAGGCAGGGCAGCTGAACGCATTTTTTTTGGAAAAATGGTGAGTGAGGGGCAGATGGTTCCTTCCAATAATCATTTTGATACAACCCGGGCCAACATTGAATATTTAAAAGCAAAAGCGCACGATCTGGTGATTGAAGAGGGGAAAAATCCACGCAGCACATATCCGTTCAAAGGAAATATTGATCTGGTAAAGCTGGAGAATTATTGCCGCGAGCATAGCGGAAAAATTCCTTTCGGGATGATTACCATTACCAATAATACGGGAGGAGGGCAGCCGGTTTCCTTAGAAAACCTGCGCGCAGTCGCCGCCATTTATAAAAAGCATTCCATTCCTTTTATCATTGATGCCTGTCGTTTTGCTGAAAATGCTTACTTTATCAAGACCAGGGAAAAAGGCCAGCAGGACAGAAGTATAAAAGAAATTGTGCAGGAGATTTTTTCACTGGCAGATGGTTGTCTGATGAGTGCTAAAAAAGATGCGCTCGTCAATATCGGTGGTTTTATTGCCCTTAAAACCGATACGTGGCTGGGCGATCTACGCAATCTGCTTATTCTTACTGAAGGTTTTCCGACTTACGGAGGACTGGCGGCCCGCGATCTGGCGGCGATGGCAGTGGGATTGTACGAAGTGATTGATGAGAGTTATCTCGCTTATCGGATTGCGACCTGTGAATACATGACCAAACGATTAAATGCAATGGGGATACCGACCGTGCTTCCGGCCGGAGGGCACGCTGTTTATATCGATGCAAAAGAATTTCTTCCGCACATTCCTCCTGCTGAGTTTCCCGGACAATCTCTGGCGGTGGAGCTTTATTTAAATGATGGAATCAGAACCTGTGAAATTGGCTCAGCGATGTTTGGAAATGCGGCCAGTATGGAATTAGTCCGGATGGCCTTTCCGCGCAGAGTTTATACTCAGTCACATTTCGATTACATTCTCGAGGGGATGGAAGAGATTGTTAAACGCAAAAGAGATTTGCGGGGAATGAAAATCGTATATGAGCCCCCATTCTTGCGGCACTTTACGGCGCGTTTTGCTCCTCTGTAGTGACTGAATGTTTGTATGACAAGGTTTGATTACAGATCAAAGTTTTCCAAATTCGATAAAACAAAAATGAATCTTCTTCGGGATAATGAAAAACATTATCTGGAGAAGATTTGTTTTCAATATCACCTGACGTTTCAGGAATTTAATACTCTCGCTACAGTGCTGCTGGATCTTGCTCAGTGGAATGAGAGTCTGCCGGATCATCTCGTCGGAAAAATAATTGAAAATAAGCAGGACTACCTGAAAGCGGTTGATGCCATCTATCAGGGACTTAAAGTCAGCAAATCTTATTCTCATTTTTCTGGAAAGGATCATATTTTAAAATCTCCTTATCACATTGTGGAGGAAGTAAATCCGGATGCAAAAATTATGGGACGATGTCCCGTGGCCTCGGAAAAAACTCTTTGCTGCAATCTGGAAACGATCGATGCTTTCAGGAACTGCTCCTATGGCTGCAGTTATTGTTCAATTCAATCTTACTTTAATGAAAATGAAGTCATCATTGATGCTGATTTTAAAAATAAATTAATGAGCACTGTAATAGATCCTGACCGCCTCTATCATTTTGGTACAGGTCAGTCGTCTGATTCACTTCTCTGGGGAAATAAACAGGGACATCTGGCAGAGTTAATCGAGTTTGCGCGCAAACATCCTAGTCTTATTCTGGAGCTAAAAACCAAATCGTCTAATGTTGATTTTTTAACCGGCATCGATTTACCCCGCAATGTAATTACGACCTGGAGTCTTAATCCCGAGCGCATCATCGACAATGAAGAACATCGCACGGCCTCATTGCATGAGCGGATAAAGGCCGCAGAGAAAATAGTCGCAAAAGGCAATCTGGTAGGATTTCATTTTCACCCCATTATTTTTTATGAAGAGTTCAGGCAGGATTACACTGACGTGGTGAATTTGATCACCACGACGTTCCACCCGAAAGATTGTGCCTTGATTTCTCTGGGGACTGTAACTTTTAATAAAAAAACAATTAACGAAATCAGAAACAAACAAATAACCAGCAAAATTTTACAGATGCCCTTTAGAGAGGTCGCCGGAAAGTTTTCTTATCCCAATGAGATTAAAGAAGATATTTTCAGGACGGTTTATCATGCCTTTTCAGGCTGGCATGCTGACGTTTTTTTCTATTTGTGTATGGAGCCTTATGAAATGTGGGATAAGGTCCTGGGTTACCGCTATGAAAGTAACGCAGATTTTGAATTCCATATGAAAAAGGCCTATATGGAGAAAATTAAATCCGCGTATGGTACTCAGGTAATGAAGTAATTTCTTCAGCTTTGAACCCTCTTTTACGAAAAGCTTTTATGCGAGTCGCTTCCGTTTTATTTCTCTCCTTTTTTCTTTTTACCAGCTCTCTGGTTTTTTCACCGGAACGGGCAGTCTATGAGCGATCGCCCGCCCAGGGACAGATCCAAAAGGTAGGAATTCTCTTCGGTACTTTTGATCCGCCCCACTTGGGTCACAAAAGTCTCGCCCGGGCGATGCAAAGGAAATTCGGACTGGATGTCGTCTATTTTATTCCTCGGGATAAGGCCGACTATAAGCCCAACAAGCAGCCCATTGGTATTCGCAATCAGATGATTGAGCTGATGCTTGCCGATGAACCAAAGTTAAAACTCATTCCCGCCGAAGTGGCCCGTAAAATGAAAGACATCCGCTCCAACGAAGCGTTTAAGGTGTTACGTGAATCGTTTCCCGCGGATCAGGTGTCGCTCATTTTAGGGGATGATACACTGGCGAGTTTGCATCATAACCAAGTAAAAATTCCGCAAGGGTTTCAGTTACTCGTTTCCCGACGGGAAGGAAATGAACACCTGGAATTGCCTTCTAGTCTCGATGGTAAACCTGTTCATTTACTGAAAGTCTCTGAAGAGAGTTCTTCAACCGAGGTGCGGAAAATTTTAAGCGAAGGTGCTCAGCCCGAAATGTTGCCCTATAATGTCTTTCAATTCATCAAACAACGTGGACTATATAATTATCCCCTTGAGGTTTTACCTGCACCAAATGGTAATTGCCATGAGATGATAAGGTCATTTTCGAACTGACTTATTTATAGGGAATGGCGGGTACGTCCTGACAAAAAAGCGGAATGTTTTCTTTTTGGATAGAGTAGGCACGCCGATCAAGAGAATATGCCCAGGATAGTGAATTAATCTGTATTGAAAGAAAAGAATTCAATATTGGAGCAGGATCAGAAAGTTTTGCTGTGGCCGCACGGTCCTGATGCCATTTTCTATTCAGGATAGATCTGGCGATTGATTCAACAAAATGCCGGGTCAGACAGTTTTGATTGGTGGCCTGTAAATCACCTTCGTCGAGAAGTGTTAGAGCTTCTTCATAAATTTTTGTCTGCTTATTTTCCTTGTGCATTTTTATCCAGCGTCGACGCAGAGATTTTACGTCGATCGTAATTCTTGTTACTGGCGGCCCTTCTTGTCCAAAAGTTTTTTGAAACAAAGGAGTGAAACGCATATCAATCAGATCATCAAAAAAAAGACCAATGCCTTCAGCATTATAAATGCGGGCCTTGTCGTCTAATGATTGGGTAATGAGCTGGGCCAGGTTTTCCATCAAAATAAGTTCATAAGAAAGCGGCAAAGATTTCCCCTCAGAAAGAGCGGCGTACCGGGGGGCCCGTTCGCGGTTTAAGGTGGTGGCATCTTTCATGTGCTGAATAATCGCGCCACTCTCAGCGAATAACTGAGCAGAAAACACAGTCGTGAGTATCAGCACTCCGGTTCTTAATGTCTTAAACGTTCTTTGGCCAAAAATCATTGTTAAATGTTACTGCATTCAAGAAGCGCGGTGATGATAGTCAGTAATTTTTACAGGGTCAAAATTCCGACTGGAAAGAAGGTTCCCCCCACTAGGGGGAGGAGACATAAGCAGGTAAAATATTAAGCAGTCTGTCTATGGAGAGAATTCATGAAAGTCTTATTTTTCTGTGTCTTGATACTGACTTCCGGATGCACGAAGGTCAGTTTTAAAGAATCAAAAGATCCCGGACGCCTTCCCGCTGATCAGACCATGCGCGAGTATCAGGCCGAACTAATGGCCAAAGCGCAGTCTCTGGGACACATTCTGGAGTTTCCAACCAATGTGACGGATGCTGAACAGTTTGCTATGTGGCACCTGTCGGAAGGATCAGACATTTATCCCACGCTTTGGCTGCTTAATCTGAAATCCTTTCTCTCCCGGGAAAAAGGAAGTTTGTTTTTTAAAAATCTCGATTCAAAATATGGAGTCATCAGAAGTCCATATGCTAAAAGTGAAATGAGTCCTTACGCCTGGGTCGGGATGACTGCCGTTTGGGACGGTGACGATCATCTGGAGCAGGATCTGTTTCGAAATGGTGACACGGATTTCACTTCACTGCCAAAGTTAAAAAAACTTAAATCAGGTGACCCAACGATAGCAATGACTGGTGCTAACTGTGCTTTTTGTCACACAGGTTCAGTTAAAAATGATCAGCAGAAAATTTTAATTGTCGATGGAGCACCAGCGACCATTGAAATGAAAGGATTTTTTTACGATATCATCGGTTCCACCTATCAGACCATGTTTGATAAAAAGGAACTGGCCGCATTTTATAACCGTCTGGGTGTTAAAAATGCACAGGCCCGTGCACACGATTTTGTTCATGATTTGAAAAAAGAACTTAAAGTAGAAGATACCCTTTTCACAGAGGCCATAAAACTTCTGATTAAAACACCAGTCATCGGAAAAAAAATCAATGCATCAGTCACCACTAAAGCAGGCAGACTGCTTTATGAGAAAAAAGATATCCTCACAAAATACATGATGAGAATGCTCAAGGAAACTTATGAGCTGGATGAAGTGACTCTTTTGATGCAAAAAAGGATGGAGTATCTTACCTGGTTCGGCGCACCAAATCCGGATGTCATTACCACTCCGGAAGGTTATGGCCGCACAGATGCTTTCGGCAGAATTTCCAATGCCACGATCAGAAAACGCAGCTACACCCATCTCACGGCACCCGTTTCGCTTCCTCCGATGTACGCCATGAAGTACAAGGCCTTCTACCATTATAATGCCAACACCAATTCCCTGGTTTCAAGAAACGTCGGTCAGGCCTTCGGTTTAGGGGCCATTGTAACTGAGCACTTTCAGGGTGATAAAAATAAACTGAAATCCACTGTGAACATTCCTAATTTGATTGAGCTGGAGAAGCTCATTCACAAAGTTCCCGTTCCGGAATACCAACGATTTTTCCCGGACAAAAAAATCAGTACTGATCAGGTTGTGAAGGGCTGCAATATTTATCTGAATAAATGTATTCAGTGTCATGAAGCAGGCGTTGAACGGGTCGGTCCAAAGCGCATACTTATTGATCATAAACTCGTTGATATGGAACGAATCGGGACGGACCGGCAGTATATTAAAAATATCAGCAAGAGTGCAGAGGGAGCGGATTTTAAAAATGCCATCTTTGGTTTTACAGACAAAGTTAAAGACGGCTTTTATGCTGAGTTCGGTGTGGATCAGAAAACGCAGGCCGATTATGCTCAGGAGGAAGTGCGGGGGAAGGAAATTTTCCGCGACACCTTTCTGGGAGAAAAGCGTTTTGCCGAAGACAGCGCACTTGCTTATGCCAATGTAAAACCGGGTAAAGCCTATGTGGCCCGGCATCTGGCGGGGGTCTGGTCGAGCGCTCCTTACCTGCACAATGGTTCCGTTTTGAATCTGTATGAATTGCTGCTTCCGGAGAGTTTGCGTTCATCTAAATTTATTGTCGGAAGACTGGAGTACGATCATGTTCATCTGGGATTTGATTCGCGCATAAAAGATGCCGACTGCAAAAGCCAGGACGATCCATTCTGTTTTGATACGTCACTTGTCGGCAACAGCAATGCCGGACATTCACCGGCAATGTACGGCGGAGAATTAAAACACCAGGATAAACTGGCCTTAATCGAATTTTTAAAAGTTCTCACACCGGAACTGGAGACATCATGGACATCAGTTCCGGTTTATAAAATTCTAAATGACCGGTGTGTAGGGCGATAGGAATGATTATGAAAAAACATTTTTTACATCAATTAATTTCAACTGGGTGCTTACTCTCTGTATTTGGCTGTTCTTCGCCTGTAGTAAAGAGGGATGTCGCCAGTAAATATGCTGAGGTTTCAGAAGAATTTGTCGGAAAAGATTTTTTTAAAGAAGCCGAAGGTATCAGCATGGCCAGTCTATTTGGTCAGCATGATGTTGCCACTTTTTTTAAATGGTCGCTGCAGAATCCAATTCCGCTGTTTGAACGCCTGCGGGAAAAGAGACCTATATACGAGATTAATGAGATCATGGGTTCTAAAAAGCTCATTGACGATGGTCTTCCCAGACAAAAAACAGTGATCGTCACTCTGGATGAAGATGTCAGGGAAGTTTTGTCTCAGTCCAAAGTTTTTTCAACTCGCTTCTACCGAAAAAAGATGGATGAGAGCGTGGGAAAATTTATGCTTGCTCACGATCATGATTCTGTAAATAAAGAAAAATCCTGGATGCGCTCGATGCTTAAACGCGAAGACCTACCGCTTATTCGTAAGATGGTCCGGGAAGAAACGCAAAAGGCCATCGATCTGAGTAATGTCAACGGAAGAATCGAAGTGGTCAATGCCATTGCACGTAAAGTTCCGCTGGAAATTGTTCAGCAGTATTTTGGTCTGACCGGACCTGATTTGCGGACCATGTACCGCTGGTCTAAATACTCTCAGTATAGTTTTTTTCACAATGTTGTTAACAAAAAGCACTATGAAGAAAAAGGCCTGCAGGTTGGCAAAGAAATGCATGCTCATCTAAAGAAACTCATTACTAAAAAGCGCGCTGATGAAAGCTATTTGAATGAAGACACTGTACTGGCCCGCTTATTAAAAACAAATGTTCCTGAAGGTGAGATGCTCGATTTTTATGACGGACGGGTGCGGACCAACCTGATCGGAACTTTAGTTGGCGGAGTGGAAACCACTCAGGCCGCAATTGTTCAGGCACTGGAATTTATGCTTAAGCATCCTCAAATTCTCGCTAAAGCACAAGAGGCCTTGAAGGCAGGAAATCAGGATCTTTTTGATCGTTTTGTCTGGGAGGCCTTACGGTTTAGACCAGTCAATACGGTTGTTATTCGTTATGCTGAAAGTGATTATGTCCTGGCAAAAGACACCAGTCGGGAATACAAAGTAAAAAAAGGTCAGATGGTTGTCGCAGCCGTTATCTCTGCCATGTTTGATGAACGAAAAATTTTAAAGCCGAACAACTTCCGTGTCGACCGTCCTTCCATTCAGTCTGCGGAGACTCCTTACTTGCATTTCGGATTCGGTCACCACAAATGCCTGGGCGATCATATTGCCGAAGTTATGGTTCCGGAAATTTTAAAGGCCTTAATCATGCTTCCGGAAATTCGGTTGATTGACGCAGAGATAGGACGAATCAGTTACGATGACAACATCGTTGCTCTGGAAGAAAAGCGCGACTGGGCCGATTCACCATTTCCGGAGAGTTTTGTGGTTGAATTCAATTCGCCACGGGTAAAAAATAAATTAACGCTCGCCGATCCGCGGTTTGCTTTTGAAGATTATCTCATGGATTACGACCGGGTTTTTTATCGCAAGTGTCTCTCCAACTTTGAATCGTTAAGTACATTTAAAAATGTCTTCAGTCCTGTTCTCACCAATCTCAAGGGGCAGTTTACCGTCCGGGAAATTGAAGACCTCTTTATCTGTCGTCTGCCTGAATCCTTTCATCATTGTATCAAAGAGATAAAGAGCGAAGGATATCAGGATAAGTACCGGCACTGTAAAACACACCTGTCTCCCAACGAAAACTTTTTCTTTAACACTGAAATTTTTGGGACGCCTCTGGATCTAAGTAAAGTTCCAGAACCGGAGAAGGCCGGGATCAATACAGGTTTTGAGTTTGAAGAGGACATGAAATTCTACGACCGGGCCACCTTTCGCATGGCCCATAGAAATCCGATGTCGGCCACTGCCTTTCCGGTGACTGAAGAGATGAGTGCAGAGCAGGCCTTGTTCTACACTCGACTAGAATGGGGATTCCGCGGGTGTATTGGCAAAAATGCTTTGATTTTGCGCAAACCGGATGAAGTCGCTTACAACAAATGTATGAAAAATCCTGCCCTCAAGCTCGATACTCTGACTGATAAATATTATCAGCATATATTATTTAAAAAAGAGTGGTCACCCTTAGAAAGTCATGACGATGGTGATCTGCTCGAATGATTTAATTATAGGTGAGTCCTGATTCTTCCGGTGCTGCTGATGCATTATCTTTAGCCGGCGCCGGATTTATTTCCGGCGAATAACGTCGGCTGAAAACGAAATGGTCCAGGTTGTAATGCACAAAAGTGATGGCAAAAGAAAAAGAGAGTAAATGCAGGCTCAGCTCGCGGGGAAGTTTGACTACAAACTGAGAAAAAATCTTGGGAGATGTAAAAAGCGGGAAAATTAAAACTATCAGTGCAAGATAACCATATAACATCCACTTCTTCTTTTCCTTCTTCAGCATAGCAGACGTGATACAGGCGTATTCTATTCCATGAACAGATGCTGCTGAGAATCCTACCAGGGAGGTAAAGGGGGTCAGCGGATAAAAGATAAGCCGGACCAAAAATAGCATATTCAATTTTTTAAATTTTTTTGTTCCAGGTAAGGCATCGAAGGTATAAAAGACATAAAATAAGGAAAAAATGACTAAGGCGAGGGAGGCGTAATTTAAAAACGTTAAAATATCAGCGTAGTCCGGCCAGAGTTTTTTCGATCTATGCCACAAGATCAGACAAACCAGATTAAAAAGCACAGCGATGATGAAACTTTCAAAGACATTTTTACGGACTTTTCTTTCCTGTCCTGTGAGTTCTGGATCTAGATGCAAAGAAATGCCGAAGACCTGCGTGAGACTATGCCAGATAGGCATGGCCTTTAAAAATATGAATACACTGATTCCCAAGAGCAGATTGAAATCAAAAAGACGGGCAAAGTAAAAATAGGTCAGAGTGTAGTAGGCGATGAAAATAACCAAACTGCGCACTACCAGATGGTAATTAACTCTTTCTCTAAAAAAAACGAACTGTCTCTTTTCCTTCTTTTGTTCCCCATAACATGACAAAGGTAAACAGGACGTGTGCCCCGTCCAGAAAAACATTCATTTGCACAAAGCGAATAATATTTTGATACTCCAGAAATGCATGATTGCCGAAAACAAAATATTCAACTGCACATAGGGCGAGCATAAAAAAAGGAAAGACCAGCATGACATTTAATTGCCACGAGCCCTTCTCGAGCATGAGATTACGATTAAGCATCCAATAATTCTAAACGAATTAAAACTGCCCCACTTGAGTGGGGCTGATTCAAAAAAAAGAATATTACTTCAAACTAACTTGCATTTTTTATTTCTATCTAATATATGGCCGCGTTTCTTTTTCTTACTTTTGGTGCCTGCTCTCTTAAGACTTCATTAAAATAATCAATAAAAATATCGATGTGATCCTGCAGGTGATTTTCTTTTTTGGTCGTATTCCAGGAACGCCGAAAAAGGCGATTAATGTTCGCGCGAAACATGGCCAGAATCTGATTGATATCAAACAGCGGATCAAACTTTCGCATTTTGAGTTCGCCAAAACCAGCGACGCTAGCACGCTCACCTTTGAATGTCTGATGTCGCGAGCGGGGAAAATGTTTCTGAATCAGTTCCGGATAACGGTGATGCTCGTCGGTTTTAAAAAGGGCCCCTGGCTCAATCAATGGTTTAACTTTTTCTAAAAGTAAATTCAGATTTTGTGGATGCAAATTTCTTCGTCGACCATATTTTCGTCTTGAAATTTCGGCAATTTTTCCAAAGGCCGGTATTTCAGAAACAACGGCCCCTAAAATGAACCGATCGGTCGGATTAATCACGACACTCACTGCGACTGGCTTTAGTTTGGTATGAATGCTGGTTATTAAGTCATCGAATTGAACGACTTCGGCCTTTTTCTCTTTTAGTTTCTGATGCAATTTCTGTTGAGAATGCCGCGCTTTTTGGGCGAGGTATTCTATTTTTCGCTGAATCGTTTTTGGATGAAGCCCTAGATTGAGGGCCAGGCGATTCATCGATTTTCCTCCGGCATAATCCTCGCGAATGCGCTGATTAAAACGCCTCTTTTTTTGGCGAAACTCCAGTTTATGTGTTGAAGCTGAATATTTTTTCATACAAATCTTACATTTGTATCGCTGGATGAAACGAGCATCGTCGGATCGAAAATAGTATCCGTCTTTTTTTTGAAAAAGGGTTTGAAGATAAAGTTTGCAGTTTTTATTCGGGCAGCCAGTAGTCATACACTATGGCCCGTCAAGCTGACTGTGCGTTTTGAGCATTATAAGTGATTTATACTGCAGGATTCTCTGTAAATCACATAAGAATTATGATTGCATTCTACAAAAAAGTGAGCCCCACACAAGTGGGGCAGTTT
>CAMLMH010000009.1 GCA_946481315.1 uncultured Bacteriovorax sp. | reverse complement strand
CCAATCTCGCTTGAAACTCCAATCGGGGAAGAAGAAGATTCATCTCTTGGAGACTTTATTGAAGATAAGAAGATCATCTCTCCTGCTGACGCTGTAATGTCTATTACGCTTTCAGAACAGACGAGAGCTGTTCTTTCGACACTGACTCCACGTGAAGAAAAAGTTCTTCGTATGCGTTTTGGTATCGGTGAAAAATCGGATCACACTCTTGAAGAAGTAGGTCAGGATTTCTTCGTTACTCGTGAACGTATCCGTCAGATTGAGGCGAAGGCCCTAAGAAAGCTAAGACATCCGTCGCGTGCTAAATTACTTAAGAGTTATGTAGATAACTAGACCAGAATAAAAAAGCCCGCTCTAAGCGGGCTTTTTTTTAAGCTTTCGGCAGAGTGATTTGAAAAATGGACCCCTTGGCTGTGTTCAATAGATCAAGGGTGCCGTGGTTAGCAAGAATCACGTTATATGAGAAGCTGAGTCCTAATCCTTTATGGTCATCAAAATTCTTTGAACGATAGAATGGGTCAAAAACTCTTTGCTTGAGGTGTGAAGGGATTCCTGAACCATTGTCCTCGAATGTCACCACAATAAATTTTTCCTGTGCCTGCAGATCGACCTTCAAAATTTTAGATTGGTCGGAGCTGTTTTTCAGCTCATAAATGGCATTGTCGAAAATATTGAGAAAAGCCTGAAACATTTCTGAGAAAATCCCGCTGAAGAGCTGTGGCTCCTCCGGAAATGTGGTGATAAGGGTAATGTTATAGCGATGCAGGTCTTCGGTACGCATCTGAATAACATCCTCTATCATATTTTTAGTATCTATTTTAGAAATCGTCCGGTCGCGTGCTTTTTCGGAAATTGTACCCAGAAGACCTGTTACATCCTGTATACGTAAAATATTACGATGAACTTTGCCCATGTATTCGGCCAGTACTTCTTTATCGATAGGTTCAGGTGATTGGATCATGCGCAGGATACGCAATTGCGCTCCTCGAACAACTGTCAGTGGATTATTAATTTCGTGAGCAACCCCGGAAGCCATTTTTCCCAATGACGCCAGTTGATTAAGCTGAAAAGTTTTCAACCGAAGCTCTTCTTTTTCTAAAAAGGCTTCGTCACGAATAGAATCGGCAAGGATACACAAAAAAGTAATGAGGCCGGCATTGAGAGTAAAAGAAACAAACATTCGTCCCACTGGACTAGCATCATGCAAAACATTTAAGGGTAAGGCGCCAATAGTTCCTAGAAAGAAAATAAAAATGAATACTGCCATGACAATCAAAAACCAGATTAAACCTGCAAAGGCATTAAGCAAGAAAGAAGCAAGTAACGGCAATGTGCCTAACCACCAAATGGCGTTAGACATTATCCCGCCGGTGTAGACACCGAGAGAGGTTACACAAACAAACATGACCATCACTGTATAATTGGCTACAAAAACATGAGAGTTTGTTCTCTTGGTGATAAACGGAAGCATGAAAGCGGCAGTCGCACAAAGAAAACAAATAGTACTCAAGACCAAAGAACGATAGATGCTGAAATAGATATAGCTGTTCACCAAAGCCATCGCAGCGAGAATATAGCTAAAAGGCTTAATATATCGAGACTTCACTTCCTTAGAATACTCGGACATTTTTATGGTTAACACTTTCATAAGCTTTGAGCCTTTAGTTGAGTAAATTTAGCTGCGATACTCATTCACATTTTCTTCAATTTTACCAGAACTTTCTACTTCAAATACAATAATATAGTGTCAGCAATTTATAAAAAATTAGAGTATAATGTTCACTTGATCTCATCTCACCTTAAGAGAAACTCAAACGAGATAGTGAATGAACGAAAGAAGCTGGAACATCCCTGAAACTATAACTGAAGAATGTAAAAAATATTTTTCAGCTGCAATAATTCAAAATGGTCTGCGTCTCTTTAAGCTCTCCCGTGTTTCAATATCTTTCAAAAAAGGTTCGCCGGAAACATATTACATTGTCAGCGGTTTAGTTCGAGAAGATCGTGCACACGAAACCAAGATCGTCTATAAACGCCGTCTGGAGGACTCCGTGGAAGGGCCCTTTTCTTCCAATTGCGATTGTCTACCTTGGACAGCTGAAAAACATTGTTCGCATGTCGCTGCCCTATTTATCACCTATCAGGTTCAATTGTATGTCGAATCCCAGGGGGAGACGGCCATAGAAGAAAACGACAGTGAACTTCCGCCAATTGTCATTAACTCCAGCTTCGGAGTTAATGTTGCGGAATACGGGACTATCATAAATGGTCCGCATCAGCTAGTGGGAGCCCCCGCTGCTCCTACATATTCCGGCCTTCAGTACCTTCTGCACAATAAAAAAGTTGTACCTTTTCCAATGCCTGAGCCGTTCCGCGGCAAGCTTCAGCTACATCTGCATCATGATGAAAAAGTTCGTTTCAAAATGAATGTCGGAGGCAAAGTATTTGGTGAAATCACCATTTTTGAAAATATATATATTTTTAACTGGCGAGAAGGTACTGTTTTTCACATACCTAGTGAATTAAAAATTCTTATTCAGCGAATCCGGCTGAATCTTTTCTCCTATGGTATTAACGATATTTTAAGCAATATTCAGGAACTGGACCTGTTTGCTCAGGTTGAAGTCTTTATTGAAGGAAAATCTCTTACTGAATTGCGGACGATTAAGCCCAAATGCCGGGTTACTCTCTCCCCCGCAGAGAAAAAAGGCTTACTGCATGCCAGTCTGGAGTTCTTTGATGAATCGGATTTGCTGGTAACACCTTCGGATTTCCTTTCTTTTTTTACTTTTAATGCTGGCATTTTAAGTCATTTTAAAAAGAAACAGGAAGCTTATGAATTCGTTCTTGCCGTGGCAGATAGTTTAAAAAATGGAAACGACTCTTATAAAAAGCACATCGTTTCTTCTGCTAAGAAAGTAAAGGCCCAGACACTGATAACTGAAGTTGCCAAAGACCGAGAAAGCGTTGTTTATGACCAGACAAACCATCTCCTTTGTCTTTTTGAAAATCAGATCATCCGTGAACTTTTTCTGGCGATGATTGAGTTTTTCGGGGATCAGTTTTTCCGTTACGCACACCTGGATGCAGAAAGTAAAACCGTCAAATACGATGTCCAGCCGGCCATAATATTTCAGGGGTTGGCAGAATTTCACCGTCGTGTTTCTTTATTAGGAATAGAAATATTTTATGATCGCCATGAAATTTCCAAGTGGAACTCACGCATTCGTTTTGAGCGAAGATCAAGCAGTACTAAATGGTTTGATCTGGAATTGAACATCGACTCTGATGATCTGGCCGTTATTCAGGAAGCGGATCTGGAAGCCGGAATGGTTATTACCAAAAAAGGTCTTATTCTGCTGTCCAAGGAACAAAAAGATTTGATCCGGTTCATGCAGAAGTATACCAAATACGAGGCGACAGAAACTAAAACTGAAATTGATGGCAGTAAATCATTCAAAAAGTTTATTCTGCCTTTTAACCGTGCAAGAATTTTCGAACTTTTTGAGCTCCGCAAATTGGGAATTGAAGGTGCTTTGTCTCCAGAAGACATCGCTCTTTGTGAAAAGCTGGCCAGTCTGACAGAAATGCCAAGCTATCCTCTCCCTGAAGCCCTTAATGGTGTCTTACGTCCATATCAACAGATTGGTTATAACTGGCTGCGCTTTTTACATGAGCACAAATTAGGTGCCTGTCTTGCTGATGACATGGGTCTGGGAAAGACTCTGCAGACTATTACATTCTTGCAATCAATTTACGATAAAATTGAACGCGTTTTGATTGTATGTCCCGTAACAATCTTACTTAACTGGGAAAAAGAAATCCAAAAATTTTCCAGCATGGATATGTACATTTACCATGGAGGATCCCGGGAATTCCCTAATGATAAGAAGATTATTCTGACTTCATACGGCGTAATGAAAAAAGAATCTGAAGCAGTCTTTGCCAACATTAATTTTGATATTCTGGTTTTAGATGAAGTTCAGCATCTCAAGAATGTCCGTTCTCTGGGAGCTTTTTCTGCGCGAAAAATTCAAGCTGAATTCCGCATCTGTCTGACCGGTACACCAGTTGAGAATGACTTGTCGGAATTCTATAACATTCTCGATCTCTCTATTCCCGGAATCTGGGGTGATTTGCAATTTGTCCGTGCAGTTTCCAATACGAAAACTCGTGGTATCGCCAGAAAAACTGCCTCCCCCTTCATTCTAAGAAGAACAAAAGCTCAGGTACTGCATGATCTGCCCCCAAAAATTGAAAATAATGTTTATCTCGAATTGAGCCCTGACGAACTTAAACACTACCAGCAAAATATTGTTTCCATACGCGCGCGCATTAATAATTCTACCACTTCTGCTAAATACGGTGAGATTCTGCGAGGGCTATTACAGCTTCGTCAGAATTGTTTGTGGCAAAATCGCAGTGCTGATCAAAGCTACAAGCATATCGACTCCACTAAAATCGAATTTTTAATGGAGACTCTTGAGACGATACTGGAAGAAGGGCAACAAGCTATCATTTTCTCTCAATTCACAACTTATCTGGATATCATTCAGCACTTCTTCCGCGAAAGGCACTGGAAATTTTCCCGGATTGACGGTTCACAAAGTATTAACAAAAGACAAGAGCAGGTTGATCAATTCCAATCCGGCAAAACACCGATATTCCTTATCTCTCTTAAGGCCGGCGGGGTAGGATTAAATTTAACTGCTGCATCTTATGTATTCATTATGGACCCATGGTGGAACCCGGCGGTAGAATCACAGGCTATCGATAGAGCTCACCGCATCGGACAAAAAAATACTCTGACTGTTTACCGCCCAATCATTAAAGATTCAGTCGAAGAAAAAGTTCTGAAACTGCAGGAAGAAAAAAAGCAGTTATTCAGTGATCTGCTCGCCACTGATGATGACCAGGTCTTCTCTGGCCGTCTGACTATGAAAGATTTTGAAATGCTATTTAACTAAACAGGGTCTTCAGTTCAGGAACTAGTGTATCAATGGCCGGAGTTTGTCTCAGTTTCTCAAACTGCCGAATTAGTTGTTTAAATTGTTTAAGATCTTTGCCATTTTGTTCTTCATTAATTGCTCTATCCAGATAACTGATAATATGCTGACTTCTTGAACTGTATTCAGAATCATTTATGAGTTTTTGGTCAAAATAATCGACCAGCTTTTTTTTCGCTTCTTGTTTAAGCTCAAGCGGCAGAACCTTAGAGATGTGTAGCCATGTCGGGTGATTCATCCAGATATGATAAGGAAGCTTCGGCATTTGATCGAATGGTTTCATCCAATCATATAAATCGTTAAGATTAAAAATGTTCAACAGCTGAACAGTTGTATGAACCTCACAGGAAGTCTTGGGGTGAGCCAGCATTGCCTTTACATTTTTTTCTACATCTTCCCACTTTGTTTTAAACCGAATGTATTCATTAAGCTTTCCATATGCATCAATACTGAAATGAATTGAGACAGCTTCGAAGTGATTCCAAATATCAAAAAGCTTTTCATTATAAACAGTACAGTTAGTGTGATAATTAAGGCGTATTTTTGAGGCATTTCCACTCTTAACTAATAATTCAAGAATCCTGAAATGCTCACGGCTTAAAAAAGGCTCTCCACCAGTGGTTAGAAAAGTCCGTAAATCTCCGGCGATATCTGGTATTAATCGATCAATAGCAGTTATATCCGTCCAATTGTTTCGCGCTCCTTCAACAAACGTTGAATCATAAGCCAATCTCAAGACGTCATAATCATTTTTGATAGCGAATGAGGCTGCAGGAGAACACATTATACATTTTAGATTGCAATTATTTGATAGACTAAAATCCAGAGATTGTACCTGAGCTGTCACTTCGCCTGTTAATTTATTGGTTTTCACAAGCTGACTGGCCCATTGTTCATTGTTCAAATATTCTTGCAGATATCCTTGTCGAACGGAAGTGCCACCAAAGCTTTCAATTCGGTAGCAACTACTACACTCTTTGGGTTTTAGACCATTAATCATCTGTTTTCGAATGTTTTTGTAATACTCCAGATTGAAGTAATCCTGAACGCTTTTAATCTCACTGATTTTAAAATTTTTACCTTTATTGTTTTTAACAAATCCAGAGTCGCCAGTATTGCAACAAAGTCTTGCTGTAGAATCAAGGTGTGCACTTAAATGCACCCATGGTAGAGGGCAGATAGCCCCTAGTAATTTTTCACTCATTTAGATAGTATATTAACCGTATGACGAAAAGACAAAAAATAGAATCATTAAGATTTAATCCATCTTTTTGTACCAAGGCTTTTGCTGCACTAACCGTTACCCCTTCCGGTGCTGTTTCACCATGTTGTCTTTTTGAAAGAACTATTTGTGACGAAAATAAACGGCCTTATAAAATTTGGGAAAATGAAGTTGAGTCTTTTTATAACTCGTCGTTTATGACTGAAATTCGTTCAAAAATGATTAAAGGTGAGCGAATCGATGCCTGTAGGCAATGCTATCAAGTTGAAGATAATGGCGGAATCTCCCAAAGGATGACGGCCAATCTTGAAAGTTATGAAATTATAGAGGAATATGATTCTGATCAAAATTATCTTCCTGTCAGTCTCGATTTAAAGATCAATAACGTCTGTAATCTTAAATGCAGAATGTGCCAGCCCCGAGACTCAAATCAAGTGCACAAAGAATTTAAAAAGATTATTACAGAAGTTCCAAGTTTTGCCTTTTACTCTAACACAAACATGAAAGATGCAGATTTAGGAATAGACCTGGATCTTATTCCTGAGTGGGATGGAAGCTCTTCTTTTATTAAATCCCTGAACTCACTACTGCCCAATTTGAAGAAAATCTCGGTTGTAGGTGGTGAACCCTTATTAAGTCAAAGTTTTTATGATCTTCTTGATGTCTGTATTGCTCAGGGATATGCCAAATCAATTTATATTGCAATTACCACGAACTTATCCAAAGTTCCGGTAAACAAACTTTTAAGTTATCAGAGAGAATTTAAATCATTTCTCATAAATATCAGTCTTGATGCTACAGATGAAGAGTTGTCTTATATACGTTATCCTTCTGATTTCAATCAAATAAAAGAAAACTTTGAGAAAATTTATCTTCCAGACCATGGTTTGCATATTTCCTATCAGTTTTCACCGACAGTGCAGATCTACAATATACTCTCGCTTCATAAGATTTTTTACTTCGTTGAGGACCTACTCGAAAAAGGTTACCGTCTTTCCAAAACGCCGATTCATATCACGTTTCTGGAATATCCAATGCATTTAAACATTCGAATACTTCCCAAAAATGCAAGAGAAGAGGCAATTGTTAAATTGCGGAGGATATTTCGAGAATGCCCACTTTTAATGACCTACGCCCCTGTAGTACTGAATCTTAACCAGATTATTAATACGCTCCAAAATGATTTCCATACTGAATCGGACAAATATTTACAAAATTTTATTCATTACACCTCTGTGCTGGATAAAGAGCGAGGGCAATCTTTTGCGGAATATCTTCCAGATTTATTTCTACATCTAAGTAACTATAAAGCAGTTGGTCCAATAGAGCCGTTCTATGAGACTCGGGATCGCGGCTGGAAACTTGCAGCTCAGGATAAATTAGAAGAAGCTATTAAGCTTTTTGAAATTTCTTTACAGTTTAGCGAAGATAAAAACGTGGACTACCGTGAAATGGCCTGGATGAAATTAAAACTGAAAGATTATCCGGGAGCTGTTTCTGCTTATCAGTCTGCTTACGCAATTACCCCTGATGATCCCTATGTTTTAAAGGGCCTGGTGATAGCATTATTCAATAATAAAGAAGAAAAAAAATGCAAAGAACTGCTGCCCCTTGCTTTGGAAATTGATCCGACAGATCAAAGCTTGTTAGATATCGTTGAATTTTATAAAAACGAGTCTGTCAGAAGATTAAATGAGTTAAGGAGCAATCCATCCTTTTGTACCCGCGCCTTCACCTGCTTAACCATTACTCCTTCAGGAGCGGTTTCCCCTTGCTGTTTATTTGAAAGAACTATTATAGACGAGAAAAAACGTCCCTACAGAATTTGGGAAGACGAAGTACAAACTTTTTATAATTCTCCTTTTATGAAAAATGTTCGCTCTAAAATGTTCAAAGGCGAACGCATTGATGGTTGCAGGCAATGTTATCAAATAGAGGATAACGGTGGTGTCTCTCAGAGAATGACAGCAAATCACGAGAGCTTTGAGCTTATTGAAGAATATGATCCTGATAAAGAGTACTTACCCATTTCACTGGATCTAAAAATAAATAATGTCTGCAACCTTAAATGCAGAATGTGTCAGCCACGCGATTCTAATCAAGTCCATCATGAGTTCAAAAAAATAGTTAATGAAATTCCAAAGTTTGGTTTTTACACAAACACCAAGATGAATGATATAGATCTGAATTTGGGAATTGATCTCATTCCCGAATGGGATAACAGTCCTTCTTTTCTAAATTCAATGAATCTGCTGCTGCCTAATCTTAAAAAGATTTCATTTGCCGGAGGTGAACCGCTTCTGAGCCAAAGTTTCTATCGACTGATGGACTTATGCATTGCCAGTAATCGTGCTCCTCATATTTACATAGCCATTACGACCAATTTAACAAAAGTCCCGTTTGAAAAATTGCTTCGCTATCAACATGAGTTTCATTCTTTTCTCTTTAATATCAGTCTGGATGCAATGGATGAAGAACTTTTCTATATTCGATATCCAACAGAGATTAAACAAGTCTGGGACAATTTTGAAAAAATTTATGTTAAAGACCATAGCGATCTGGTGGCCTACCAATTTTCTCCCACCGTCCAGGTCTACAACATCCTTTCATTGGATAAAATTTTCTACTTCGTTGAAAAATTTTTAGAAAGAGGATTCGTCCTCTCAAACACTCCAATCCATACGACTTTTTTGGAGTATCCCGCTCATTTAAATATTCGTATTCTTCCTCGGAATGTGAGAGAAGTTGCCATTTCAAGATTAGAAGAGATACAACAACGCTGCCCTCTCCTGATGTCCTATCCGACTGTTAAATCCAACGTTCAACAGATTATAAACACTCTCCGGCAGGAAAAACATCCTATGGCCGAAAAGTATTTACATCACTTTATGTACTATACTGCAGTTCTTGATCGGGAACGAAATCAATCTTTTTCAACCGCGCTTCCTGATTTGCATAAACTTATTGCTCATGTCATTCCTGTTGCCCCAGTTGAGCCCTTTGTTGGCAATCATAAGCGAGGCTGGTTTCTTACTAAACTCTTCCAGACATATAAATTTATGATTTTTCTTAAGACCGTCTTCAAAAGTCCGATTCATTCAAAACTTAGCTTTACTAAAAAATTATTCATGGTTTTAGAGCGTCTTAATGGATTTTCTATTACTTTTGAAGATTACAAAGAAGCCCTTCAGGTTGCTCCGGAAAATCCCCATGTCTTAAAAGGCATCGTCCTTCATTTCTTTGAAAGAAAAGATTTTGTAAAAAGCCGGATGTTATTACCACTGGCCGTAGAAAAAAATCCACACGATAAAGAACTTCAGGCAATGGTTGATTTTTTTATGAAACAGAAGAAAGAGACCAATTGATCGGTTTTTTTTGATTCTTTAATAAGTAATCATTACATTGAGAAAAGTGCTTACATCCGAAAAAACCACGATAGGATGATAGTGGGGATGGATGAACTGTTTTTAAGACCAGATGTTTTTGAATGTCTACATTTCTTGCCTTATTTTGTGCTGGACTTCCCCACAGCATAAAAACCAAATTCTCTTTTTTAGAATTCAATATCTCAATGACCCGGTCAGTGAAGCGGTCCCAACCAAAATCTTTGTGCGCCATCGGACTGCCATCTTCCACAGATAAATGAGCATTGAGCAGCAGAACCCCCTCTTTGGCCCAGCCTTCCAGAGATCCATGCTCCGGCACAGTGATTCCCAAATCGCTTTCAATTTCCTTGTAAATATTCTTGAGTGAAGGAGGAATTTTCACCCCTTTTTGGACGGAAAAACACAGGCCATGCGCCTGGCCGGCACCGTGATATGGATCCTGTCCGAGAATGACAACTTCCACTTTTTCAAAAGGAGTGAGATTGAATGCCTCAAATATATGATCTACTGGCGGATAAACAGTCCCACGTTTAGAAGCGAACTCCAGTTTTTCTTCCAATTCTTTGAAATACGGCTTCTGAAACTCTTCTTTTAAAACTTCAAACCAGCCGGGATCATTTAAATATTTAACCAGGTTCATCGAAATATTATTTAATTTTACATTCTGGAAGAGCATCAATCGCTTTTAATAGTTCGATCTTGCAGCTAAACATGTCCATCACACCTGGAGTGCTAACTCTGGCTACAATTTTATTGGTGTTAGTTTCAACAATTCTGACAGTTGTCTGGGCCAGAATTCCAAAATAAGTCGAATTACAATCAACAGATCCATCTGCCACAAATTCAAACGAGTCCATTTCTTTCACATTTTTAAGCTCAACCGGAAAATATCCACGATTCTCAAAAGCGGTAAATATTTCATCGCGCTTTTCTGCCAGAACCATTGTACTTCCTAATGGAAGAACTCCTAATGAGCAGGTATCCGCTTTTAAGACTCCTGCATTTGTTTCAGCAGAATATAAAGTCACGATCGCGAGAAAAACTTGTGCAATTTTTTTAATCCACATTGATGAACTCCAGGTGAAAACGATGAATTTTAAGACACAGGAGTTGTAATGGTTTCGAGAGAATACTTCAAGAGTTAAGACGCATTGCGCGGCGCGCCTCGAGAAATAAAAAAGCTGATTAAAGTCGCATGACCCCGTTTCGCTGATAACGGGCATCACGAACCGCAAGTTGAAGAAGACCCAGCGTAGGAATCCCCATGTCTTCCAGTTTTTTACCGATTCTAAGTACGAACTGCGGGGATGGAAGATGAGCTCCAGTTTCCAGATCTTCTAGTGATTTTTCAGTGATTCCTAATTTTTTTGCCATATCAAGGCGGGAGATCTTCGCATTCTCCCGCAATGTTTTTATCATCCAGGCAAAACTAAGTGGCCCATAAAGATTATCAATTTTCTGAGAGTAGGATGGATTTTTAGTTCGTCTCATTAATTAAATCTCCTTAAGAGTTTTCAATACACATATGTAATTCACGCAGGTTTTCGCCAGTCGAATTTTGTAGAGGACCAAAATGGTTATATGCCCAGCCTGCATAGAAGTATGGCGTAACACAACGGTCAGCTGGAGCTTTAAGTGCACCAGTTACAGTCTTGTTCGAGGGATGGGTGGCAGAGGCGTTTCTGGTATAAGCCTGAATGGCAAAAGTCTCCACCACTTTATGTACTCCACAAAAAGCATTAAAGCTCTGCTGTGAACTTCCCAAGATCTTGATCATGTCGGCTTGTTTCGCACTAGTCGATACCTTGCACGAATCTGATCCAGAATTCATCGCATTCCATGCTTTCAAACATGTCTTAACATTACCGGCACTGTTTGGTGTAAACTGATACATACCGATATTAAGTCGCGATACAATCGGCTGAAGTTTGTCTTCATAAAATTTAACACCTGATGGTTTCTCATAGTCTGCGGGAGCGACTCGACCGGAGACAGAGCGTGATGTCGAAGTATCAGAAGTATTCAGCGATTCAGAATATCCAAGACAACTAAAAACTTTCGTCCATTTCTTTTGTAATTCAGCTTTTGCATTTACGTCGCCAAGTTTTGCCCGATCACGAAGTTCGTTCATCTCTGCAGAAAATGCATTAAGTTTATCAATCGTCGATTGGGATGGAACCTTCTTTAAAGTTTTGGCCATACTCGACTTCGTGACTTCACAAAGTCTGTGGCTCATTAGCGATGAAGGATCATAACCCTCATCGTTCGTAGGAGCACCGTACAGCCCGCCAATCGTCCCGACTGATACCGGTACCGGCTCTAGCATACTTCCAACATGGTGGCTGATTTGATCAGCAAACTGATCCATCGAAGTTCCGGTTTTTTCAACAGTACATTGATCAACTTTATCTTCATTGATCATTTCTCGTGCTTGCTGTAGTTGATCACTCCCTTTATATTCATCTACGGCTGCACCGACAGAAGCCGATGTCTCCAGCGTAACTGCCTGTTCAATTGCCGGAGCAGATGTGTCGCCTGCTCCGCCACTTCCACAGGCCTGTAACATGAGAAGGGCCATTAATGCAAAAGGAGATATATATTTATTAAGCGCCAAGCGCCTGGGTGTTTTAATATGCTTCATCCTGAAGCTCCTTTAAAAAAGTTATGGTTTTTAAGGGCAACCTGTTATCCGTGGTATGCATAGGTTAGTGCAGCGGATGTGCCAACATACTTCTCGATCGAAAACATTGAAATGATACTTTTTGCCGGTAGCGATTTGATTCCACGGATTTCGCTAGGTTAATATCGACACTGCTCTTTCTGGCATGAAGATCCTGAATACTATACTTTGCTCAGCCATTTCAAAAATGAAAAAACAGTGACGTCTCATCTACTCGATATACCTGATTCATTAATTTTCTTTTAAAAGTTTTTTATCAACTTAAAACAAAGGAGAATTTTGTGAAAAGACTTTTTATTTTGATCACCATCGCTTTCATTTCTGTTTCATGCGCTTCTAATGACAAAAAAAATGAAAAAAATCCATTTGATGCTCTTACCCTGAAGGAAACGCTTAAAGAAGGAGAGACAACTCAATTAGAAATCATCCAGGCCTTTGGTGCTCCAGACATGTCGACAGAAGACTCAAAAACAAAACAAGATGTCTGGGTTTATAGCAAACACGCCGGTAACTATGAAAGCTCTGGCATTTCAGGTGGTGCCCTCGCTTTCCTGCCAGGCCCTCTGAGCCTGGTTGGCGGAATGGTCGATCACGACAAGAGCGAACACACTTCTAAAACAACGACGCTGACTCTCGTTTTTACGAAGCAAAAAAAGTTGAAAAGCTACCATTTAACAAAAGTGAGAATTTAAATTGAGAACAGGGAGAAAGGATTCTCCCTGCTATTGAAATTAATTTGAAATATTAGTGTTGGACACAACTTCTTTCTTTAACCGGAAATGATTAAACTCCGGTACTAAGTTTTTAATCAGATAAACAATTGTGTCAGGTTCTTGTGAACTGGTAGTTAATAAATGATTTAAATTTTGATGGAAAGTGGGATCAAGATCCCGAAAAAGAGCCTTGCGGATTTTTCCGTGGTGGGTGAGTTCATAAGCCTCTTTATCGCTAAAGAGCTCTTCGAAAAGTTTTTCCCCAGGACGAAGTCCAGAGTAAACTATCTTGATATCTCTATCCAGTGTTAATCCCGCCAGACGAATCATCTCTTTGGCAAGATCAACTATTTTTACAGGCTCCCCCATATCCAGAACAAAAATCTCTCCTCCGTTCCCCATTGAACCCGCCTGTAATACGAGCTGTGTAGCTTCCGGAATGGACATAAAGTAACGAATAATGTCTGGATGAGTGACGGTAATATCCTTACGATCTTCAATCTGTTTTCTAAACAGAGGAATAACTGATCCATTGCTGCCTAAAACGTTCCCAAAGCGCACTGAAATAAATTTAGTAAATTCGCTGCGCTTTGAAAGATCTGTTATAACCATCTCGGCAATACGTTTTGAAGCACCCATTACATTCGTTGGATTAACTGCCTTATCTGTAGAAATCATAATGAATTTTTCGGCATTATGTCTCATGGCCGCTTCGCCCACGATTTTAGTACCTTTAATATTTGTCTCAATGGCTTCCGTAGGATTGTATTCCATCATGGGAACGTGTTTATAAGCGGCAGCGTGGAAAACAAGTTGAGGTTTAAATTCCGAAAAAGTGTTTTCAACTTTTTCTGCATTTCTAATATCTAAGATTTTTGGGAAAAAATTTATATCTGGATACGCGTCTTTGAATTTCATCTCCAACTCGTACATAAAGAGTTCACAATAATCAGCCATCACGATTTGCTTGGGATTAAACTTGGCAATTTGAAAACAAAGTTCACTTCCGATTGATCCTCCGGCCCCGGTAACGAGGATCACTTTGTCATTGATCATAATATTTAAATGGGCAGTATCAAGCTTAACTTGTTCGCGCCCAAGCAAATCTTCGATGTTAAGATTTCGCAGTAAAGAAAGCTCAACTCTATTGGAAAGCAGCTGATCCATTCTCGGTAAAATTTTTATTTCGGCTTTGGTCTCTTTGCAAAAACCTACAATACGTTTAACTTCTTCACCGTTTGCGGATGGAATAGCGATAAAAATTTTATCGACTCCATACTCATTAACAATTGAAGGTATAAGTTCTACTCCACCGAAAACTTTCACATTGTGAATAAGAGCATTACGTTTAAATCTATCATCATCCAGAAAACCGACAACGTGGAGCTTTAATGCTGGAGTAACAAAAATATCTCTAACTAGTTTCTCACCGGCCCTTCCGGCTCCTACAACAAGGACATTTTGAACTTCGACATCTGATCCACCAATAACTGACCTGAGTGAAGTCTGATCTTTAAGAAACCTGTATATAAACCGTCCACCGCCAAGACCAATGACTAAAAGTAAAAATTGAATGAGAAACATCGAACGGGGTACACCGTCTAGCCTGGTCATATAAAAACAAACAACAACCGAGACCACTGCCCCTGAGGCTGAAGCCTTAACAACCCGTATGAGGTCGTGCATGCTGGAAAAACGCCACACACCTTTATAAAGACCGTTAAGAACAAAGCTGACTGCAAAAATAAAAATTGATACAAAGAAAAACCGGTTAAAGGCAAGATTATCAACTAAAGGAATGGTTAGCGTATCAAATCTTAAGTACAGTGCCGCCCAAAATGAAACAGCCGCAACAAAAAGATCATACCCAAAAGCCAACATGACTCTCGGATTACGAAAATTATTCAATAAATTAGTCATGGTACTTCTCTTCGAAAATGGAAAAAGATATCATATAATTCCCTCTAATTTATGTCATGAGAGAAGTGATGACCATCCGCGTCTTTAATATAGTTATGAGCTTTGTCGGTATGCTCTTCTTGAGTTTGCCTTTTGTTATAGTATGGATTCTGGTTAAAATCACGAGTCCAGGCCCGGCTATTCACTGGTCTAAAAGAATCGGCAAAAATAATGTCATTTTTTTGATGCCGAAATTTCGAACCATGAGAATAGATACTCCCCAGCTCGCAACTCATCTTCTTGGTGATGGAAAAAAATACTTAACTCCAGTAGGGTCTTTTTTAAGAAAATCCAGCCTGGATGAAATCCCACAGCTCTGGTCAGTCTTAAAGGGTGACATGAGTTTAGTTGGGCCAAGACCTGCCCTATTCAATCAGGATAACCTAATGGAATTGCGCACCAGACATAATGTACACACAATCCCTCCCGGAGTGACTGGTTGGGCACAAATAAATGGACGTGATGAATTAAGTATTGAAGAAAAAGTTGTGTATGATGAATTTTATCTTAAAAATCGCAGTTTATTTTTTGATATAAAAATCATTTTTCTAACAATTTATAAAGTTCTATTAAGGAAAGATATTTCCCATTAAAAATTTTGGAAAGCTTCTTGCTGGTTATTGAAACGCGGTTTCCACTGATAAACTTTCAGAAATTCTTCATTTTCAACTGTCAATTCCAGAGCTAGCTTCTGGAAAAGCATTTTTTTTCCCAATATCGTTAAAATCAACCGCAACAAAAAGGGGGGAAAAGGAATAATTATTGCTTTGGCATTTATTGCTTTTTTAAAGTCGATCATAAAAGAAGACAATGTTGCTTTCCAGGGATCGGAAATCTCATAAACTTTAAAACTACCGGCGACATCAGTTCCTAAAACTATCTCTATGGCCGAAATCAAATTATCGATACTGAGAAATGATCTTTTATTCGTAAATGAGCCAAAAGGAAGAATCAGCGGCTTCCTGATTAAGTTTAAGAGCTTTAGAAAATTTCCCGGTGCATTTTTTCCATAAATAAGAGGCGGTCTTAAAACAATTATCTGATAGCGGTTATCTTTTGAGCGATTGAAACTTTCCAGCAAATCTTCCGTTTTTCTTTTAGAAACACCGTACTGATATGTATCCAGAATAATATTCTTATCCATTAAAGTAACCGCAATACTGCTAAGGTAAATGAACTTCTGCAAGACTTCTGGATTTAATGCATTCAATATTTTTTCTGTGAAAATAATTCCAATCTTATCAATCTCTTCAGCTGACGGAAGATCAAAATTATGTGCGACTGCTGCAAGATGAATAACAGTTTTTATATCATCGAAAAAATTTGGATCGTAGTCATCATTCATGAACTTATCAAAAAGAATGGTGTCACCTGCTGGATGGCTCTTCCGGGAGATAAATTTTAAGGTGTAACCAGCTTTTAATAAAGTTCTTACCAGGCATTGCCCAACAAATCCACCTGCTCCAGTGATCAAAATAGTGCCGGCTTCTTTCATTTTTACTTCATTACCTTTTTTAAGGTTTTAATATATTGGTCAATGATTACGTCCAATGAATATTGTTCAACGGCCAGGTTTCTTGATCGCTGGGACATAAATTCCATGTCTTCGTTTCGGGCTTTTTTAATGGCCTCGATCAAATCGCTGGTGTTACCAGGACTGATAACCCATCCAACTTCTTTTTCCTGCACGAGCATACCAATTTCAGATTTTGGATCAACAATGGCCATAACAGGTTTTCCCGCAGCGAGAATATTATATGTCTTACTTGGTACGCCCAGCCCCGTCATGCCCGGTGCTAGGCTGACAAGCCCAACGTCACAAGCATTCAAAAAAATCTGTTGTTCTTCTCGTGGCATAAAATTCAAGCACGAAACATTTTGTAGTTTCTTTTCCGCGACTTGTTCAAGAAGCCACTTCTTCCTCGCTCCATCACCGATAAAAAGAAAATGAATATTTTCTTCTCTCAGGGCAATGGCTGCTTCAAGAATCTGGTCAACTCCCTGAACCCGTCCAAGATTACCTGCGAATTGTACAATGAACTTATTTTCAATATTTAATTTATTAAGAAGAGGATTCGTAATTTTTTCAGAAGGTCTTATATCCGCAGTATCTGCCCAGTTTGTAATAATATCAATTTTTGATGTAGAAGAATTTATTTTTTCTTCCATTAATTTTTTCATATCTCTTCCGATAACCACGATTCGGTCTGCGGAAGAATAGACTTTATTGAAAACAGTAAGAAGAATTTTATAAAAGAGTGAGTTCCTCTTCAGGAAATTGGCAACAACCAGGTTTTCTGGAAATACATCATGGACCAGCACAACCAATGAGGCACCTTTTAGTTTACTAACGAGGCTCATTAAAATGAGAAGTGGTGCCGGATTAGTGACAACAAATATGACATCGCCCTTTTTAACCTTGAGAAAAGTTCGGGTTACGAGCTTTACACTTAGGATTATCGAACGTAACAATCGAGTAAGAAGTTTATTTTTATCCAGGTCTATGGACTTTACTCTTTCAATCGAAACTCCATTTCTAGTTTCTGATTCAGGAACAATTTTTTTGCCAGAGTAATCAGGAGGACCGGTTATAACATGGACTGGATAATTTCCAGCGACACCCTCTGCGACTTTAGTCAGTATGTAGCCCGTGGAAATTTCCTCCGGATAATATATTTCAGACACCATGTAGATCATGAAAGAAACTCGCTTATTTGCGCCAAACTGTACGATTTACGTAGTCAGTATAGCTGTGAATAATGCGAACCACTTTTTCAGAAACGTTGGGCATACTATAGTCTTCGACTAAGCGTAATGATCGTTGTTCACCCCTGGCCTGGTTAGTGATAATAGCGAGACCTTGCAAAATGCGATCAGATTCAAGCCCCACCATCATTACGGCAGCCTCCTCCATTCCCTCTGGTCGCTCATGGGCTTCGCGGATATTGAGGGCTGGAAAATTCAGGATTGAGGATTCCTCAGAAATTGTTCCACTGTCAGACAAGACTGCTCGAGCACTCATCTGTAATTTATTATAGTCCTTAAATCCTAAAGGCTTCATTAGTTTAACTTTTTCGTGAAAGCGCACTCCCTTCTCGTCTATTTTTTTCTGAGTACGCGGATGAGTAGAAACAATTATTGGTTCATTGTAAGTTTCAGCAATTTTATTCAGTGATGCCACAAGCTTGTTTAGATTAATTTCTGAATCAATGTTTTCTTCCCTGTGAGCACTGACAACAAAATATTTATATTCCGTTAAAGAAAGTCTTTTTAAGACATCTGAGTCTTCAATGCCTTTTTTGTAGAAATTAAGAACTTCAAACATAGGGCTACCGGTTTTAATCAAACGGTCAGGAGGAAAATTTTCATTCAGAAGATATTCTCTGGCAATCGAGCTGTAAGTTAAATTGATATCAGAAATGTGATCAACAATTTTTCTGTTTGTTTCTTCCGGTACCCGCTGATCAAAACATCGGTTGCCGGCTTCCATGTGAAAGATTGGTACTTTTCTTCTCTTTGCCGGAATTGCTGACAGACAGCTATTGGTATCCCCTAACACTAACATTGCATCAGGTTTTTCCTGGGCCAGAACATTATCAACAGCAATAATAATCTTTCCGATTGTTTCTGCGGCATTTGAGCCTGCTGCATTTAAAAAGAAATCAGGCTTGCGAACACCTAAATCATTAAAGAAAATTTCATTAAGTTCGTAATCGTAATTTTGCCCCGAATGAACAATAATGTGTTCACAGTGCTTATCTAATTCCGCCATAACTCGCGAGAGTCGAATAATCTCAGGACGAGTTCCTAAAACGGTCATGACTTTTAATTTTTTCATTTGCTACCTTACTTAAACTTTACTTTGAATGGTATCAGGTTTTTCTCTGTCAAATATCTCATTTGCCCACAACATGACGATCATTTCTTCATCGCCAACATTGGTAATGTCATGAGTCCATCCGGGAATGGTGTCTACAATTTCTGGCTTTGATCCGCTGGTGAACAATTCGAATTTTTCATCTGTCATTATGTGACGAAAACCAAAACGGGCTTCACCTTTAATAACTAGAAACTTTTCTGTTTTAGAGTGATGATAATGCCCTCCTCGGGTAATACCTTTATGGGCCGTAAAAAAAGAGAACTGACCGGAGTCTTTCGTTTTTAACATTTCAACAAACATCCCACGTGGGTCTTCATGTTTAATTAGTGGATAATTAAATTGATCGGGTCTGAAATAAGAGACATATGTCGAATAGAGAGCGCGGGTTAAATCTCGCCCAACCCTTTCGGTAATAAGTGTTTCTTTGCTTTCTTTAAAAGATCTGATCTGCTTTTCCAGATCCCCGACCGTTATCTGGTAAACTGGAGATATTTCCTTAAAAGAATGGCCATCCATTATATTTAAGAAACCTGAAATCACATCATCAATGTAGACAAGATTAATAACTGCATTCGGATCATTGATTGTGACGGGGAGGTCATTTAATATATTGTAGCAAAATGTCGCTACGGCAGAGTTATAATTTGGCCTGCACCATTTGCCAAAAACATTCGGCAAGCGAAAAATATGTACCGGATTACCTGTTTCGCGAGCGAGATCCTGAAGATGCTCTTCTGCTTTTAGCTTGCTCTGTCCGTAAGGATTTTTGAGCGAAGCCTGAATTGAAGAAGTGAGAATAACCGGAATATTTTTCTTAGTAGCCCTGATACACTGACAAAGGGCCAAGGTTAAATCAGCATTACCTTCATTGAACTCGATTTCATTTTGAGGTCGATTAATACCGGCGAGATGAAAGATAAAATCAACTTTCGAAACTTTTTCCTGGAGTGAATCAATAGAATCGCCCTTAACAAAAACTTCAACTTCTGCATTTCTTTCACGCAAATGAATAAGTAAATTTTTTCCGATAAATCCCTGAGCACCGGTAACTAATACTTTCACTTTTAACCTTCTGCCTCGGCGTTTTCACCTCGTCTCACAGATTTAATAAAGTCGAGCTTCAAAAGAAGTTCTTTCATTTGATTTACATCCAGACGTTCAGTATTGTGAGAATTATAATCTTCACTGCGTGAAATTTTCTGCTCACCTACATCCACAAATTTTCCATAGTTCAGATCGCGCAGATCAGGAGGTACTCTGAAGTAATTACCTAAATCAATTGCTGCGGCCATCTCTTCACGGCTAAGAAGAGTTTCATATAACTTTTCACCGTGACGAGTACCGATGATTTTCACTTCATGGTCTGGCTTATTCATTAGAGACTTAAGAGCATCGACCAATGTCTGAACAGTTGCAGCTGGAGCCTTCTGAACAAAGATATCGCCGTTACTTCCATGCTCAAAAGCGTAAATCACCAGATCGACTGCATCTTCCAGAGACATCATGAACCGGGTCATAAGTGGATCGGTTATCGTAATAGGAAGACCGGCCTTGATCTGCTCAACGAAAAGTGGAATCACAGATCCTCGGGAAGCCATTACGTTTCCATATCGTGTTCCACAGATGACTGTCTGGTCATCACTTAGATTTCGAGACTTTGCCACCATGACTTTTTCCATCATGGCCTTGGAAATTCCCATTGCATTAACAGGATAAGCAGCCTTGTCTGTACTCAAGCACACTACCCTGCGTACCTTATTTTGAATGGCCGCTTCTAAGAGATTGTCAGTACCAATGATGTTGGTTTTAACTGCTTCCATTGGATGAAATTCGCATGAAGGAACTTGTTTTAAAGCTGCAGCATGAAAAATATAATCCACTCCACGGGTTGCATTCAGAATGCTGGAGTAATCTCTGACGTCGCCAATATAAAATTTTAGCTTAGGGTTATTATATTTCCTTCTGAGATCTTCTTGTTTTTTTTCATCACGACTGAAAATACGAATTTCACCGATATTGGAATCCAAAAAACGTTTGAGTACTGCATTTCCAAATGATCCAGTACCGCCAGATATGAGTAGTTTCGCGCCATTTTCCAACATATTTTGCCTGCTCTAATAATGAATTTAGTAAAAAAATAATACTTTATTCCAATGGGGTTTATCAATAAATGCTTTTAATATGTGCTTAATGTAGGTTAAAATCTGCAGAATTTTAGTCGGCGGAAATTATAAATGGATCTTCAGTTCTACACTCTCAAAAAGTCCCATGATCATCGTGGCACTTTGGTTATTCTCGAGGACGAAAAAGACTGTCCTTTTCCTATAAAGAGAGTCTATTTCTTGGTGGATTTAAATCAGGAAAGAAGAGGTTTTCACTCTCATAAGGCCATCAAGCAGCTGATAATTTGTCAAAAAGGTGAATTTAAGATTTTGCTCGATAATGGCTTGAATGACAAAAAAGTTGTGACTCTTTCCCGTCCGGACGAAGCTTTACTCATTGATATTGACATCTGGCATGAAATGTTTGATTTCTCAACGGATTGCGTAATAATGGTCCTGGCCAGTGAACACTATAAAGAGTCTGACTATATTAGAGATTATGGCGCTTTTTTAAAGTACGTTGAGGCTAAACATGCATCCACCTAAAATTCATCCTCTTTCAGATGTTAAGAGCCAATCCATTGGCCACGACACCGTTGTTTGGCAATTTTGTGTTGTTCTTCCTGGTTGTACTATTGGTAATAACTGCAACATCAATGCTCACTGTTTGATCGAAAACGATGTGACCATTGGAAATAATGTTACGGTGAAATCCGGCGTTTATATCTGGGATGGTATTATCGTTGAAGATAATGTTTTTATCGGCCCAAACGTTACTTTTACCAATGACAAATATCCAAAGTCTAAGCAGTATCCTGAGACATTTCTAAAAACTATTATCAAGAAAGGTGCTTCCATTGGTGCAGGGGCAATTATTCTTCCAGGTGTTACCATCGGAGAAAATGCCTTGATTGGAGCAGGGGCCCTGGTAACCAAAGATGTTCCTGCCAATTCAACCGTGGCCGGATTTCCAGCAAGAGAATTTATTAAACGAGAAAAATTATGATTCCATTTTTAGATTTAAAAAAAATTAACCAACAATATAAAGCAGAGCTTATGGAAGCAACTGCCAGGGTCATTGATTCTGGCTGGTTTATTATGGGAAAAGAACTCGAAAAATTTGAAAAAGAGTTTGCCGAATATTGCGGAGTTAAACATTGCCTTGGTGTGGCTAATGGCCTCGATGCACTCGTTCTCATATTGTGGGCATATAAACAAATGGGAATTCTTAAAGACGGTGATGAAGTCATCGTTCCGGCAAATACCTATATCGCTTCTATTCTGGCTATTTCTCAAAACAACTTAGTGCCTGTTCTGGTCGAACCAAGCCTGACTTCATATAATCTTGACCCTGATTTAATTGAAAAACACATAACTGCAAAAACCAAAGCTATTCTGGTTGTTCATCTCTACGGGCAAATAGCAGAAATGGAGAAGATTTCAGCTATCGCCCAAAAGCATAACCTGAAAGTAGTCGAAGATTGTGCTCAATCTCATGGTGCCAGATTACATAACAAGCTTTGTGGTAGTTGGGGTGATGCTGCCGGCTTTAGCTTTTATCCGGGAAAAAACTTAGGAGCGCTGGGTGATGCCGGTGCCGTCACTACTAATGATTCCAAACTTCATGAAACATTAAAAGCATTAAGAAACTACGGCTCACACATCAAATATCAAAACATCTTCAGAGGCACAAACAGCCGTCTGGACGAGCTTCAAGCGGCGATGTTAAGTGTGAAACTGAAATATCTGGAAAATGAAACAAAAGTCCGGAAGGAAATCGCTCATACTTATCTGAAAGGAATAAAAAACTCCAAGATTACATTACCGAAGGTTGAGACTGATCATGTGTGGCATCTTTTTGTGGTGAGAATTTCAGACAGAGCTGGCTTTCAAAAATATCTGGCCGACAACGGCATCCAGACATTAATCCATTATCCGATTGCTCCTCATAAACAGGAAGCTTACAAAGAACTGTCTCATCTAAAATTGCCGATTACAGAAAAAATTCATGATGAAGTTCTTTCTCTTCCCATTGATCCTACAATGTCTAAAGAGCAGATTGATACTGTTATCAAAATATGTAACGAGTACTAGTTTAGAACCTTTTTGACTTGAGCTGATGGGCCCACCACCAGGTTATTTGAAGGCACATCTTTGGTCACGATGGCTCCGGCTCCTATAACGGCTCCGTCTCCTATTTTTACGGGTCCGATTATAATGGCATTTCCGCCAATATAACAATTTTTTCCAATTACAATATCTCGCCCCGATTTCGGAACGCTTCGAACGGGAAGATTTAATTTATCTGCCTGTGACTGATGTAAATGCATTCCGGTCAACAACTGGACTCGTTCTCCGAATTGAGTATTCGCTCCAACGTAAATATCACCAGAGCCGGTATTGAAATAAACTGTTTTGGGAATATTGTGGATACGTACTTGCTCATCATCTTCAATAAAAACTTTATTAGGTCCATATGGAAAATATGGCTTGTTTACCTGTATGTCATAAAACTCGGCAATTCTCCAGACCAATGGCTTCAGCATTAATAATAAAGCTTTCATATTATTCCTTTATCTTTTTTAATAATTTTATCAATTTCATTTTATCTTTAAGCATTTGTTTTTCTGAATCTGTTAAAACCACTGCATAAATTAAAAAATAGAGTAATGCCAGAAGACTTAACTTTATAAAAATTCTCTCTGAAACAGCGAAAGTTTCAATTTGCGGTCCAATTAATACTATAAATATAGAAATTAAGAATAATGGTAATATTCTTTTCCATGCAAATTCGATTTTATAATATTTTTTTGAAATCTGGTAAATGCAGATTGGGGTCGCGCCATAGACAATAAAACTACACCAGGCAGCTCCTTGATAACCAAAACGCGGAATTAGTATGTAATTTAATCCGATATAGACAAGGGCCATAATTGAGTACACATAAGTCATTTTATGAATTTTTCTTTCAAAAAATAATCCAGCAGAGACAAAATTGTTAAGACCATTTAACAATAAACCAAACATGATTATTGGTGATATTAACAATCCTTTAAAATAAGCTTCCTTGGGAACGACAAAATATAAGACTTCGCTCATAAAAAAAGAAGCAGCAGCTAACACAACTACGCCGATGATAAAATAATAACTAAGAATTCTGGAGAAAAATTCATAGAAATCATCTTTTTTATAATGCTCCATCATAATAGGATTCCAAATCTGCACAAATGGAGTAATTAAAAAAATTGTAACAACTGATGCAAATTTATATCCGACTGTGTACACCCCTACATCATGTAATGTTAGGAATTTATTGATAAAATACCTATCTGACCACTCAATGATCATTGTTGCTGCACTTATGATTACAGTCGAGATCCCGAACGTGAGCATGATTCTAATTTCATTATTTTGTAGTTTAAGAACAATATGTTTACGGCAAATAAACAGCACAAAACACATTACAGCAATGTTGGTAGCCAGGAGTCCCCATACTGGAGCATAGACTCCAAGATCATACTTTTTTAACAGTAAATAAGTTAATCCCAGATTAAAAACTAAGGACAATACACCGACCAGAGAGACCATCAGTGACAATCGGGCAAATCTCATGAGCATCAAAAATAATTGAACGACAAAACCGATTGCTGATGCGATAAGCGACAAGAAAATTGCATTCCCCCAAGTCTCAGTTCCAAACAGCTTATTGGATAGATAGTCCTTAATCGCAAAAGCAAACAGAACCTGCAACAGAGCTCCGGCCAGTGTGAGAGCTAGTGCGGTTGAAAAAACTTTTTTCCTATCTTCTTCATCAGCATAGTCATAGTAAGACCGCGGCAGGGCCGATGATATCCCGAAATAAAAGACTACGCCGGCAAATGTCCCGCACATTTGCAATAAGGAAAAAATCCCGAATTGATCAGTCGAAATATTATTAGTAAGTAATGGAACTAATAAAAAACTTACAACAGATTGGGCCACGCTGCCTAATCCATATATAAAAAAATGTTTAACGAGTTCCACAATTCGATTATTCAGACAACTCACCTTTTCTATTTTTAGGTATCAATTCATTTTCTTTAACCATTAACAATATACAGACGTGAAGTAAAACACTAGAAGGTGAAAAGAGCGATGGATTGCCAAGCCCCATAAAGAGAAACATCGTAGAACTAAGAGCTACGACTGCATATAAATTCTCACGGTCCTTTTTAAAAGATTTTGCAATAAGGTAAAATGTATAAAAATAAATAGACCATAATATGATGGAAACTAATCCAAGCTTGTTAACATAATTTAAAAAAGTGGCTTCATATGAATATTTTAAAATTGGATCTCGTAAAAAGCCATTTTGCAAATATGAGCCAAAACCACTTCCAAAAAAAGTAGTTTCGGCCCATAGATATGTTCCCTGTATAAATCGCGGATCGGCGTTTGAATTTCCGGCATTCAGAAAAAAAGAAGTTATCAAGCCAAATAGTTTTAACTTTATCATTCCAACCAAAAGGATGGGGGCAATCAGGAACAGAAAAAACAAAGTTCGCTTAGGGGAAAGTCTTAAATTAAGCAAAAAGTATATGCCGGTGATAACAATTGCCCCAAGGATCGCGCCCTTGGACAGACTGAGTACAAGTGAGGTCAGGGTAATGAAAGCAAAATTTAGAAACCAGAAAAGGTTAGTGAATAAATTGCCTGAACCTTTAAATAACTTATCAAGGGGTAACAGGAAACCAGCAAAACAAAAATAAACCAAGGGGGAATAAAGAAAACGGGAGGTTCCTAACTGATCTAAGTTGATTTGCCCTCCTCCGAAAGCCAGAAAGAGAATAATCAAATTAGACAATATGCTGGCCGAGAGCAGAGCTTCTAATATTTTCTTTTTTTCAAAAAAACTTAGACTCATAAAAAGAATAAAATAATTGAAAATACCAAATGTATTACGAGCAACGAAATAGAGATTATTTTTTAGATATAAGGCAATACATATCCCATAAATCAAGCAACAGCCAATGCCAACGAGAACAGGGTGAAACTTAAGGTTATATACTGGTTTTTTCTTGAGAAAAAGTGTGACGATCAAAAAAAAGGTCCAGATTAATAAATGCTGATAAGTTGTTGACTGCGAAGCTGATGATAGTTCAATAACTAACAAAGCTACCAGCAGGTGAAAAAATATATGTAAAATATACTTTTCTAAAAATGTAAAAAAATGCTTAACCCCTTTTTCTATAGTAAACATAGAATGACCATAAATATAAGGTTAGAACGATACTTATCAAGAGAGACTTAAGAATTCTTTGCGCCAAAGTGATATCTTCTGTTACCACTACGTCACCAGAGGAAATCTTCATCTGTTTTTTAGTCAAAAAATAATTAGTCTCCTGAGCAGCGAACATATTTGATATTTTTTCAAACTCAGTATTGATTATTTTTTCTGCTTTCTGAAGACGTGGTTTTATTTTATTAATTGAAGCTTGATCACCTATCATTTCCTCAGACTTAATTCTTAACTCGATCTCCCTTAATAATGCTTTTTTTCTTCTGCTGAATTCCGCCGCGAGCCTGTCTTCGAGAGTATCATTCAATAATTTTAAATAGAAATCCTCAGTTTGAATGTTTTGTTTACCCCCAGAGAACTCGAAATCAAAAATATCCATAGAGGTAAGTGTTGAACTCACTGTGAGATTTGCAAAATATTGCTCCAATAATGGATTACTCGTTGGGGATCGTGGCATATAACCATCAAACAGCTGCCGCAAAGGTATAAAATTTCTTTCACAGTCGTGCAATTCAGCCCTGAGACAAAGCAGACCAACAAGGTTAAGAGATCTAACGATTGAAGTATTCAGATTTGAATCTTCATCAAAAACAACGGACATTTTTATCTGAACAGGTTCATCCTTAGGAATAACTTTCTTTTGGATAACATACGAAGCCAGCACAACGCACGTGAACACCGAAATGAAAAGTATAGCCGGCCACTTCCATTTTATCATTTTTCACCATCCCTGTTGTTCAAAAAAACAAGAATAAAAAAAGAAATAAAAATACCACACAGCAATCCAAACAGTGTCACCGCAATCTTATTTGGTCCTAATCTCTCTACAAAAAATTGTTCATTCCATTCAGGTTTAATTTCTTTCGTGGCTTCTTGTAATAAAGTTTTTTCAATGTTTTCTATGACTACTTTCCCGCCGGGAGCAGCGCTAAGCTTATGAGACATTTTCATTCTGGAGAGAATTGTTGTCCAGGTTCTGTTAATATCAAGCTGAGTATTTCTTAGTGCAATTCTTGTGAATGTTTTCAAAAAATATTTTAATTCTTGCAGATCACTACCCTTCATTGCAATTGTAACGAGCATGGTATCTTGTCTGTATAAAAAAGAGACTGTGCTGTTTAAGCTTCTCTCAAGATTAATCAGATTAAGATTTCTCTCCTTCAAATACTTTGAAAATTCAGGATCTGTACTCAGATCAGGAAAAATTTTGGAGGTATTATAGAAATGCAAATAATATTTTATCAATGACAAAGAGTTTATACTAAAACAACTATAGTCATCTAACCAAGCAATGTATGGTAATCCGCTCAGCCAGAAATCTGCATTCCTACCAGGTCCCCGATAGAGGTTTGTTGAAATATAAGCAGTACAAGCAAGATCCCGCAAATCATTTCTTCTGTCCAGAGTATGCAAATCTACATTGATTGAAACCCTGTATAGTTCTGGCTGCCTGTTAATATATAAAAAAGCAATGGCCGTTAAAAACAGAGGGAAAAACAAAGCAAGAGTCATATGCTTAGTGACAACTTTTAAAAATTTAGTTGAAAACTTCAAGCTTGCGTTCAAGATTACTCCTCAACCTTAATTTGGGAAGGTATCAGCAGAGCTGAAACCAACCACGATAAGGTGATATAGAAAATTACCATTAGGGTAAAAAGATACATATAAAACACACTCAGCATTATTGAGCTTAATAGTATCGGATACATCAGCGCCGCCATTAATTTTCCACTTTTTGCTTTCAAATAAATAATGGTCATGTATATCTGGATTAGAGTCACAATAATAAACGTAAAGCCAAAACCAAAATCTGCAATCAATGGTGAATAAAACGTTGTAGCATTCAGCGAAGCATCCGCAATATGAATGGGATAAGTCAATACTCCGAACAAGGACTCTCTAACGACAGTTGGTACGAGACCAATAGTTGTATATCGAGGCCAGAATGTAGGATTTATCCACTCAGCTGCATAATTTAAATTATTCAAAGGGCTCGTTATATAAGTGAAACCCCAGATGAAGATATTAGGAATATTTTTAAAAATTGAATTTTCAGATAAGATTGAATTGATCTCACCGGAACTGCCCCGAATATTACCCAAATAACCAAAAAAGACCAGAAACCCCAAAATACCCAACAAAAACAGAAGAATCATTTTCCAGTTAAAACGTTTGTAAAGAAAAATGACACCCAATACAGTGAGCAGAAGAAAAGTAAAATTACCGCGGCTCAATTCCAGCAACGACGAGACTAGCAAAACAACAAGTAAAAAAGCATCGATTATCTTAAATCTGTGAATCAGAATTATCATTAAGGACACAGATGAAAAAAGCCTAATAGCATTCAACAGTCCGGAAAAGGAAGGTACACCAAATTCAGTATAAGTCCTGCTGTCGCCAATCAGTTTCCAGTAGAGCGGTACACCTTTTGAAAAGGCAATATTTATAGCAAAACCAACGAACCAAATACTCACAATAATATATGTCCATTTCTTGAGCTGGTTTAGCTGTACGACATTAACCGGCGTGATCTGACTTTTTGCCATACGATAAACTTTAGTATTAAAAAAATAATAGATGGCAATTGAACCTATGATATTAGAAAAAATCAGCAGCGTGACTTTAATATTTGCCGGAACGGTATAGATAGTCTGGAAGGAAAAATTTAAAACCATCGTTGTTAGCCAAACTAAGCTAAAAATAAAATCAGGTCTGGAAAAATTGATTCTGATTTGCATGTTTTTAAATCGATCGCAGTTTTTTCATAACCGCGGGTATGATTTTGTGTTTTATCATAGGTGAATGAATTAAATTCCAGACAGGGGATGGTAATATCGCAATAATCATTAAGCCCAGGTATTTATAATCAACAAATGCTACGGATCTTAACTCTGCAAATGCCTCTTTTTTCGCGCCAATGCTCATTAAATATCTTGCCCGGTAATATTTGGCACGGGCAAAAGCTTCCCGGAATGCAACTGGATATTTGTGTTCTATACCTGGATTTGCAGCTATAACCTGATTAAGAGTATATTCTCTTTCAAAGGCCCAGCGATGCATGGATTGACCTGTTAACGATGTGGACTGGTGTACTCTCCACTTAGCAAGGCACTCATTGATCACACAAAACTTATATTTGGCTGCAATTCGCATAAAAAGATTATATTCTTCTGATCCAACCATCTGCAGATCAAATTCATATCCTTCTTTGACAAGCACATTACGTTTCATAAGTAACGTTGATACATTTATGTCAAACTGATTCAAGAGTTCTTCAAAAATATAACCCGATTTCTTCCCGACATGAACATAACGAAGGTGTGCACCGTCTTTTGATATTTCCTCAACAGAACTGTAGCAAACGACTGCTTCAGAATCCCAAAATTCCTTAATTTGCCTCTCCAGTCTGTTTGGCATCCAAATATCATCGGCATCTAATATTGCTACCAGATCGGCAGTGGATTTTTTAATGGCAAGATTTCTGGCTTCTCCTAATGGAGTTGTTTTAGGTGCCAGAAAATATCTGACTTTTTCTCCATATGACTTTGCAATTTCAGCACTTCTATCAGTAGAAGCATTATCCCAGAAGATTATTTCCCAGTTTTTATATGTTTGAGCAAAAACAGAATCGAATGCTTCCTTGAGGTATTTCTCACCATTAAAACAGTTGATGACAACGCTAACAAATGGTTCATGAATCATAATTAGTTCCTGAAGAATTGTGCAACTTTTCCGGTGACGTAAGAAATATCTTCATTAGTCAGATCTACATGCATAGGCAAAGTGATAATTTGTTCACTAATTAAATCAGCATTCTTAAGCTGATATTCTGTTTTATACAGAGTAAGCCTATGATTTGGGTTGTAATGAAAGCCAACAGAAACCCCTTGCTCCTGAAGATAATCAAAAAGGGCATTCCTCTGACCATTTATCACTCTGATAACGAAAATATGGGGAACAATATTTGCGTAATCTAATTTAAGAAATTTAATTTGATCAATAGAATTAAGCTCAGATAAATATTGTGCTGCGATTTCTTTGCGTCGTTTGGCAAACTGGGGGAGTTTTGCCAACTGTGCACGTCCTATTGCGGCCATTATATCACTCATGTGATACCGGAAACCTTGATGATGAACATCAAAATGCCATGAACGCTCACCACTGAATCTTCTTTCAGTATCTTTTTCCACACCTAAAAGACGGGCATCTTTTATTCTTTGAGCTAAGACTTTATCACCAGTAACAACAATTCCGCCTTCACCACTAGTGATATTTTTGATCCCATCCATACTAAAACAGAGTATGTCACCTTTATTGCCAACCTGCACACCATCACGAACACACCCCAAAGCCTGGGCAGCATCTTCAATTACACGAAGATTGTGTTTTTTAGCAAAGGCATAGACCTTTTCAATATCCGAGCCGTCACTCGCGTAATGAACAGGCATTATTGCTTTAGTCTTTTCTGTAACTCTTTTTTCGGCATCGGCCAGATCAATAAAAACGGAATCTGTTAAAATATCACAAGCAACCGGCTTTGCTCCTGTCGCAGAGACCGCCTGGAATGAAGCTACATATGTTATAGAAGGAACTAAAACTTCGTCGCCTGCTTTTAGATCAAGACAATGAACTGCCAGATGAAGAGCAGCTGTGCCTGTGTTAACACAAATAACTTCCATTTCAGTTTTTAAATAAGATTTTATCTCTTGCTCTAAAGCCTGAACTTCTTTTCCCATACCAAAATATTGGTTATTAAAAACCCGCAAAACTGCGTCTTGTTCTTCTGTACCAACTGAGCATTTTGAAAGTCGGATTGATTTTTTTTCACCAGTCATATTTTATTTCATCCAATGGTACTGATACTGCTTCCTGAGGATTGTGCTCAATACTGGCCAGGTTTAACAATAAATTTAACTCAGGGCCTGCCCCCTGAAAAGCCATCCAGAGCCCCGGAGCAACTGTTAATCGTGCATAATTTTCGTTGGATAAGGTTATATCAAAGAATGTTCCCTTTGTAGCTGAGCCAATCCGATCATCGTAGACGACAAATCGAATAGCTCCTACTGGTACGACAAGATTGAGAGTCATGACCTGGTGTTTTTTCCAGCCTTTGGTTGAGTTGGGAATAACTGATGAGAAATAAGCTTCGCCAAACTGGACAAAACTAGGCTCTGAACATTTTAAAGCATGATAAATATCGCCTTGAGGGTGATGAATTCTCTTTAAGGGAGTGACCGTGACACCTTCAATTAACTGAGTGCCCATCTGATCCTCTCCTCTTTTGCAATTTTTTCAAATTGTCGAATTTGCTCAAGAGTAAAGTCGTACATATCCACGGTTTTTTGACGATAGAATTTAAAATACCATTCACTGACAAATTTAACAGTATAGGAATAATTCAAGGCTGCTTGCCACTTAAGAATAAAAAGGGCCTTGTCGCAGTTTAGTTTTAACAGACCAGCTTCATTGAATGGACGGTTCTCAGTCACTTTATAGCAGTCAGCAGAAGACTTAAAGTCCCAGTACTCAGACAGATCTTTTAACAGTTCTACCACTGTGTGGTTTTGCTCTGCCCTAGGACCAAAATTAAAAGACTCACCATGAATATTTTTATCCTGGGACAATGCCTGTCCCAAGGCCAGATAACCACTTAGTGGCTCTAGAACATGCTGCCATGGTCTCGTAGCATTCGGGCTCCTGATCTCTACTACTTCGTTCTTTGACCAAGACCTCACACAATCTGCCACGATTCTGTCTTGTGCCCAATCGCCTCCACCAATAACATTTCCAGCCCGAGCGGACGCTAATCGAACCTTGCTGTCTTTTTGATTGAAGAAAGACATTTGATAGGCATGAAAAATAAGTTCAGCAGCCCCCTTTGAGGCACTGTATATATCTTTACCGCCCATGTGATCAGTTTCTTTATAACCCCAATACCACTCTACGTTTTCATAGCATTTATCGGATGTAATTATGATCGCAGTACAGTCATGCTTAAAATCTCGAAGGCAATCAAGTACATTGGCTGTCCCAAGGACATTGGTTTGTATCGTTTCCAAAGGATTGGCATAGGAAGTCGAGACAATGGCCTGAGCGGCAAGGTGAAAAACGAAATCAGGTTTTTCTCTATTAAAAATTTCAGATAACTTTTCTTTATCGCAGATATTTAGAATATGGTGAGAGATTTTCTCATCAAGTTTTAATTCTTCAAACATTGAAGGCTGAGTTGGAATATCTTTTGATATGCCAACGACATTTGCGCCCAACTCTAAAAGCCAACATGTTAACCAGGTTCCTTTAAAACCTGTATGCCCGGTAACGAGAACTTTTTTTCCTGAGTAGATATTTGCAAACATTATTTCCAAACCTTCCAAGGTGGGTCTTGTTTATCCCAGAGCGAATTAAGAAAATCGCGATCTCTTACTGTATCCATTGGATGCCAGAAGCCTTCGTGTTGAAAAGCCATAAGCTGGTTATCCTTTGCAAGATTTTCCAATGGCTCTTTCTCAAGAACGGTCATATCGCCATTTAAATACTTAAAGACTTCTTTATTAAAGACAAAGTACCCACCGTTGATCCAGCCTTCACCGACCTGTGGTTTTTCCCGGAAATCTTTAACTGCATTGTTTTCAATAATAAGTGCACCAAATCTTGCTGGAGGCCTTACTGCTGTTACAGTGGCAATTTTTCCATGTGATTTATGAAACTTTACAAGCTCAGCGATATTAATGTTCGCTACACCGTCACCATACGTAAGCATGAAAGTTTCTTCGCCACCAAGATATTTTTCAAGACGATGCAAACGTCCACCGGTGAGAGAATCTTTTCCAGTATCAATGAGATGCAGTATCCAGTCTTCCTGGTGAGTATTGTAGTAATTAATTTCACCGGTTTTTAAATTCACAGTAGTATCACTGCTGCGATTTAGATAATTGGTGAAATATTCCTTGATAAATTCACCTTTGTATCCAAGGGCAGGATAAAATTCCTTGAATCCAAAATGTGAATATGTTTTCATGATGTGCCAAAGAATAGGCATTCCGCCAATTTCAACCATTGGCTTAGGCCTTACGTTTGTTTCTTCACTCAGTCTGGTGCCAAGTCCACCGGCCAGAATTACAGTTTTCATATTTACTCACCTGAATGCAAATTTCTTTCTCAATGATCTAAAGATTAGATAGACGTATGAGGGGGTAAAAATTTTAGCTTTTTTTAATTGGGAAAAGGTTAATTCATTAGAGGTTAAGCAGTCAATGAGTTTGTCGGAAACCGAGTTAATAGAGTGAAACGTTCTGCAATACTCAAATGATTTTTGAGACACTTCCCTGAAGTGCTCCCGCACCTGTAAAAGAATGTTTTCCAAACTCTTGTTGCCCTTTTGGAAGCTTTTTTTACTTAACATGTCCCCGAGAACGCAGCCGGTTTCTTCATGCAGGAAACGGAACAGGTAATCTCCTTTGACGGGACCATAAGCTATATCGAGTAAAATAGTAGGAACTCCCAAGCTGGCCCCTTCGAGCGCCGAAGTTCCCATTGCACAGAGGATATCGCATTCTGATTTCAAAAAATCTTTAAGTTCTCTTGAGGACTTATCCCCCAAAAATTCGATTTCAAAATAGTCATTATCACTAACAGAAGTTTTTAAAAAATTTAAAAACTCTCCAGAGCCAATTACCTTAAACGACATTTTCTGCTGCTGACGCAGCGCCAGTGTTGCGAGAGACTGCATCGTGTAAATAAGAATATGAACTTTAAAGTCTGCGACTCGTCCAACCCAGGCTACTCTCAGGACTTCATCCAGCCTCTGTCTGTCCAGATTGATGTCCAGAGAACAGTAATCAATAGCAACGGGCAAATACTCTCGATTCGTGATTCGATAGTCCAAACACTTCTCGGTCACTTCAATATTTGTACGGTCCATAAACGCAATTGCTTTATTTTTTTCCAGAACCTGAAGAAAACGGCGCATTTTTTTAGCGTACGAAGAGAGAACTGTTTTTAAGGCCAGCCTGGTGAATGTAACTGAACTATACATCCAGTTGCGGATACCGGGCACAGTTGGAACAAGGTTATATGGATGGCAGTTCCAAAAAAAGATCATTGCTTCATCATGGATTTGCAATGAAGGGAATATCGACCAGGGAGTCATTGATTGCAAAATGAGATAACCATCTGCAGGTATAATGACTTTCTGATCATCTCTGTACTCCACAAGTTTAACTCTTTCATGGCGGTTAGTTCTCGCCATATAGCCGTCTTTGTAATCGATTACGTAGATTTCAGAATTGAATTTATCCGCCAGCGATTGAGCCATTCTCAAAAATAACACAGGCACTCCCCCTACCGGTATGTAAGGAAAGCAGAAATAAATTTTTCTCTTAAGCTTATGCATTCTTCAAAATTCCTATTCTTTTTGAAAAATTAGCCCGTAATTTATGAATGGGTATCTCCACAAATAAGACCAGAAGATATGCAAGAAGAACTGTAAGCAATGTAGCGAAAGAACGATAAACTGCAATATTGAGATTAACCTGAGTGATCGGCTCACTACCGAAAAGATCATTGATAAAGGTCATGGCATTCTTATGTTCAAGAATAAAATAAACCAGAAAGTGACAGAGGAAAATAGGATAAGCCAATAAGCCAATTTTATCGTCAAAGGCATTCCTTTTTAAATCCTTTAGCCAGTAAATAACCGGGGCTCCAATCAAGACTCCAAGATTAATATGAAAGAAATAGCCTGAGTTATTCAGACCAAAAATAAAAGAAATCAAAAAATTGAAAAGAAAAAAGCCGTAGATTAATTTAAAAATATTGTCCTTTAAGACATTCTTTCCCATTGAAATACCCAGAAAGAATATCGGCAAAGTAGGAAGCAAAGTTCTATATATCAGAACATTTCCAAAAAGCTGAGCATCCTGGCCGGAAAAGACTAGGGCAGAACATATCAATGAGCTGAGAAATCCCAAAATGATGAATGGGACATACTTTTCATAATACATTAAAAAAGGCATTAAAATATAAAATTGCTCCTCAAGGGCTAACGAGTAGGAGGGCGGAATTAACAGATCAATTTGGGTAAAATAATACAGATTGGTTGTAATCAGAGTAAAGTTTGCAACTAAATTTTTTAAAGAAGGAGTGAATGTAATCAGTTCTGAGCTGCCTAATTTTACGACAGCAAAATAATACAATAAAGAAACAGCTATATACAAAGGGTAAACCCGCAATGCCCTGTCGAGGACAAACACCACGATTGGATTTTTAAGTTTATCTTTCAGGTGTTTAAATTTTAACCCCATTGTATATCCGGAAAGCATATAGAAAATCACAACTGCTACAATGGACAATCCAAATGGAAAAGTTTGTCTCGGCATATGATTAAAGCAAACAATAAGGGCTAAAAAAAATCTTAGTAAACCGAACATTACATTTCCTTTTTTGAAAATTTAATTAGTAACATACTCTGCCAATCTCGATTCGATTTGAGCAATAGCGTCCTGATCGGAAAAACTTTTCCAGATACCTACGTTTTTTATAGATCTTTGTGGATCAAAAAACTTTTTAGGTGTTATGTGCTCGGCAGTCGTGACATTTAAAAATCTGTAGATTTTTTCAAGCGTTTGTTCGTAATTACAGACGACATCCTCAAATTTCAATACAAGCACGCGCGGATCATTCCCTCGATACACATTCTTCATATAGAGTTTGTATCTTTCGATAAACAAGTTCAGATCATCAGTAGCGAGAAAAGATTTATTAAGCCCATCATTTTCTTTAGCTTGAAGTTTCTTGTCTTCTTTTTTTAGCTTATGAGCATTTTGACCGGAAACATAAACATCTCGTGGATCACGCGTGACAATGATTGAGCGCGAATGATGGAGAATATCCAATGATCTTATCGGATTATAAGCTTCAAAAGCATTATTAAAAACGATCGTTTTTCCGGAAGGAGAACGAAACTCTTGAAAAATGTTATCAACAAATTCTGAGGCTTTTTGATCAAAATTTGTGCTATCAACCAATTTTACCGGAACTCTTGCTCGCAGGCGAAATCCTGTTTTAAGCTGAAGCTTTTTTAAAAATCTGTACAAAAAGTTATAATTAAGAAATTCGTATGGCCAATACGCCAGATATTCTCCTCGAAGAAATGAATCAGCGAATTTGCGTCCCTCTTCGATGAATTTATTATTAAACCTGGCATCATAACGATTACCTGTGATTTCCATCTTTTTCAGCAATTGATACCATTTGGGATTTCCGCCCATTAACTCAAGGCGTTGCAAGAAACGTGTATGAGCATCATGCGAGCGAATGGGAGACCAATCTTCACAAAGATTATATTTTAGATCCAGAATCCCTCCAGGGACCCGGAAAAAATCAAACTCAAAAGAATATTCCGGAACATGATAATTATTCAATTCTCTGAGAATGTCTGAAACAGCTGTTTTTCCCGTGTTTCCTACGCCGGAAACATCCACATATTTAATCATTTTTAACTCTTTCCCTTTAATAAAAACATATTATAAGATAATCGCACCCCCATCTACAAAAGAATAAATCATGAAAGAAGAAGAAATTAGACCAAAAGAAATTTTGCAGAAGTACCTAGACCTAAGTGCTGCGGACGGAAAGAAACTGGATGCAAAACTATTTGTGGAAAGTCATTGTCAGGCCTGTGGAGCTAAAGACGACAAGATCCAGATCGAAAAAAATGGATACACTTATAAAAAATGTAATCAATGTCATTCGATTTACTGTTCTCCCCGACCGACAATGAGTCAGCTCGACAGTCTGTATTTTAATAGCGAGTCCTCCCGATTCTGGTCCAATGTTTTTTTTCCATCAGTCCAGCAGGCCAGAAGAGAAAAGCTATTTGCGCCTAAAGCTGCCAAGATTGCAGAATTAATTAAATCACGAAATTTGAAAATTGAATCTATCTGTGATGTAGGTGCGGGTCATGGACTCTTTCTGGAGGAACTTCAGAAACAACTTCCAAAGATGAAAATGTATGCCATAGAACCTGATGCGACTTCAGCTAATGCCTGTCGTGAAAAAGGAATAACTGCACTTGAATCGACATCTGAGGAAGCAAAAGAGTGGCAAGGCAAATTTGATTTCATAATATCTTCTGAAGTCATTGAGCACGTTTTTGACGTTCATTCATTCATCGGCTCACTACAGGCATTACTTAAACCTGGTGGATACTGCCTTATTACCGGATTAGGCTATGAAGGTTTTGACATTCTGACTCTCCAAAATCATTCAAAAGCAGTTTCCCCTCCTCATCATTTAAATTTTTTAAGTGTTGAAGGATTTCAAAAAGCCTTCACGCGTGCAGAATTCACCTCTGCAGAAGTATGGACGCCTGGCCAGCTGGATGTAGACATTGTTCTTAATAGTGAATATGAAAATGAATTTCTGCGAGTTTTAAAAGCACGTGGTGAAAAAACTATTCAAGAATTCCAGCAATTCCTTTCTCGAAATCAATTAAGTTCACACACATGGGTTCTGGCACAAAAATAAATGGAAAAAAAATGAGAAAGAGTATTAAAGAAAAATTACGACAAACAAAAGAAGTGTCATTGGGAACATGGTTATGTCTTGGCAATACCCATATTGCGGAGGTCATGAGCAAGTCCGGTTTCGACTGGATTACAATAGACCTGGAACATACTGGAACATCAATTGCTCAGGCAACAGAGCTAATTCGGGTTGTTGATTTATGCGGCAAATCCCCACTTGTAAGGCTTTCAAGCAATGATTCTGTCCAAATCAAGCGTGTTATGGACAGTGGTGCGCATGGAATTATTGTTCCCATGGTAAAAACCGTAGACGATGCTCTTTATGCATATAAATCTATGCAATATCCAAACGCTGGTGAACGCGGAGTCGGTCTATTTAGAGCACAGGAATTCGGACCTGGATTTAAATCATATCTCGAATGGATTAAAGATAATGGTGTCTTAATTGTTCAAATCGAGCACATCGATGCTGTTAAAAATTTAAAAGACATTCTTGCTTTAGATGAAGTAGATGGTTTTATCATTGGCCCTTATGACTTATCAGCCTCTATGGGAATTCCTGGTCAGTTTGAAAACCCAGAATTTATGAAGGTCTTAGATGAAGTTAAATCCATTGGTGCAGCCAGCGGAAAAGCTGGTGGTATTCATATTGTTGAGCCGGATTTAAATGCACTTCAAAAGGCCATTGATTCAAACTATCGATTTATCGCTTACAGTGTTGACTTCCGGATGCTGGATGTTGCCTGTCGAGAAGCAAATAATTTTTTAAAAGGAAAAAAATGAGTACAATTGCGATCATTCCTGCCCGTATGGCAGCTACAAGATTTCCCAATAAACCATTGGCAAAAATTTCCGGCATACCTATGGTCGGCCACATTTACAAACGGGCGGTTATTGAAAAAGTTTTCGACGAAGTTTATGTTGCAACTTGCGACAAAGAAATCTTCGACTACGTTCACTCTATTGGCGGCAAAGCGGTAATGACAGCCGACACTCACGAGAGATGTACAGACAGAACAGCAGAAGCTCTGCTTAAGATCGAAAAAGAAACTGGTAAAAAGTATGACATTATCGGAATGGTTCAAGGGGATGAGCCGCTTGTCGTTCCACAGGTATTCAAGGAAGCCTTAGACGCTCTGGGGTCTAACCCGGACCTCCCTTTAGTAAATATTATGGGAGTCATTAATTCACAGGAAGAATTTGAGTCTCCGAACACTGTAAAAGTTGTCATCGATCATAATCACAATGCACTTTATTTTTCTCGGGAACCAATTCCATCCAGAAAAAAATATTCTGCCGATTTTCCTAAATACAAACAAACCGGCATGATTTTTTTCAGAAGAGATTTTCTTATTGAATTTAATGAAATGAGCCCCACACTACTTGAAAAAATCGAATCAGTAGATATGTTGAGGATTTTAGAACATGGAAAAAAAATCCGAATGGTTGCAACTGCAAACGCATGTCTGGGCGTTGATGTGCCTGCCGATGTAGCAAAAGTTGAGAACCATATGAAAAATGATGCTTATTATGCAGTTTATCGCAAAGAATTTGGAGTTTAACAATGAGTAAAGTCTATAAAGTAGGAATAGCAGGATACGGAGTCGTTGGTCAGAGAAGAAGACAATACATAGATAAACTAAGCAATTTTAAAACAGTTGCCGTTTGCGATATTAAGTACGTCAACACGAATATTTCAGAGGAAAAAGGGGCAAAGGTTTTTACTAATTATAAAGATCTGCTTAAAGAAGACATTGATGTTCTTTTTGTATGCTTAACAAATGATGTAGCCGCTGAAGTGACAATGGCCGGTCTTGACAGAAATCTTCACGTATTTTGCGAAAAGCCCCCAGGAAAAGATTTACTAGATATTCACAATGTTATTCAGGTTGAAAAAAAGCATCCTGAATTAAAACTCATGTACGGCTTCAACCATCGCTACCATGACTCCGTTAGAACCGCCTATGAGCTCATAAAGTCAGGCGAACTTGGAAAAATCATTAATCTTCGCGGAGTATATGGGAAATCCCAAATAGTTCCATTTCAGTCAGGCTGGAGAGCAAACAGAGCAATCGCTGGCGGAGGAATTCTTCTCGATCAAGGTATCCACATGGTGGACATGATTAGAATGTTTGTGGGGGACTTTGAACAGATTCATAGTTTTGTAGATAATAATTTCTGGAAACATGATGTTGAAGACAACGCCTATGCATTAATGAAAACCAAGGATGGGGTAGTTGCTTTTCTTCACTCTACTGCAACTCAATGGCGACATCGTTTTCATCTGGAAATTTCACTGGAAAAAGGAAGCATAACACTTTCAGGTATCCTGTCCGGTTCCAAAAGTTATGGAGCCGAAACAATTACTGTTGCCTACTCTAATGGCGAGGATGGAGGTGATCCGAAAGAAGTAACAACCCGCTATAATGAAGACAATTCATGGCGAGATGAAATCGAATACTTCACTGACTGTATTGTTAAAAACAGAAAAATCGAACAAGGCTCTTCGGAAGATGCTTTTAAAACGATGGAACTGGTTTATAGAATTTACTGTGCTGATCCAGTGTGGAAAAACAAATACAACTTAACTGATAAAATTTAAAATAGAGCTAATACGGTAACAGGTGCCCCATCGGCACCTGCGACTAGAATGGGTGCCACAATCACCTGCTTAGGACATTCACTAAGCTCACTCAGCTTCATATCTTCGATAACTCTTAATGGATTAGTTCCATTTTCTTCGATTCCCAAAAAAGCTTTATGTGCCACTCTACCCAATGGTCGATTGAGGTATGAAGTTATTGAGATAAAGTCAAAACCGATACACTTTAACTTTGGCCTTTCCGCACGCAACCAGACGGCCAGCTCAGGCGATAATCCAGGGTTGCTGGACCAGTAGACAGGCTCATTTCGATGCTTTTCAAAACCTGTTTTGATGATCAGAAAATCAGTTTCCATGGGAATACTTTTAAACTGATCATTAACGAAAAGAATCTCACCCGCTGTTGGATTAACAGTTAGGAGATGAGGTTTACAGAAAACCCAGTCCTGTGCCGCAAAATCTTCAAGCCTCTGTCCCTTGTCATCAAAATGAGCTGATAAATCGATATGCGTACCAATATGATTACTTATAACCCATTCTTGAGAATTGGAATTAGCGCCATCTGAGATTTTACTGACATGACGTAAAGAAAAGCCTGAACTTCCACCGTATCCCGGAGTCCTTTCACTCAGAAAATGGGATAAAAAAATCGGAGGTTTAGAAATCATAATCAAAGAAGTTTGAAGGCAAGGCCTCTTTACCGTTTTCCAGACCTTCAATTGCAGCCAGACCCATCAAGTGGATTGACTCAATCGAAGATCCCCCTATATGTGGAGTAAAATAAAAATTTTTCTGATCAAGAAGCGGTGATGAAACCATTGGTTCATTTTTAAATACATCAAATGCTGCAGAAGCAATCTTTTTGCTGATGAGAGCTTCGCAAAGTGCTTCTTCATCAACCAGTCCGCCTCTTGCTGTATTTACCAGGAAAGCACCGTCTTTCATTAGTGCGAGCCTGTCTTTATTAAGAAGATTATTTGTTTTTGAAGTATGTGGTACATGGATAGATACAACGTCGGAAGCTTTCAGTAGATCCTCTAAAGATTTAACCTGAGTTACTCCATGCTCTTTACAAAAATCACTTCTGTCGTGAATATCATAAGTGAGAATTTTAACATTAAACGGCTTAAGCATGGGAATAAGTTCTTTTCCAACATGGCCCAAACCAATCAGACCAACTGTTTTGCCAGTAAGGTTAAAACCTTTAAACTGATACCAATTTCCACTTTGAATATCGTGGTGAGAATGAAAGCTTCCCCTAACTGTCCCCAGAATAAAATGAAGAGCTAATTCAGCAACTGAACGTTTATTTACTCCGCCCTTCCATGCAAGCTGAACATTATGGTTTCGCAAATCCTCGAAGTAGATATTGTCTAAACCAACACCATATTTACTTATCAGCTTTAGCTCTGGAAGCTGAGCTAATATACTCTTATCAACTTTTTCAAGAGCGATAATGGCCTTTTCAGCGCCCTTTAAAAAATCAACTAACTCCTGACCGCTAAGACTTTTTCCCGCTTCATTAAATTTCACATTGGGATAACGATCGAGAATGGACTTCCTCAAAAAAGGGTCCATGGAGAAAGACCTGGAAGCGACAGCAACTAACCCGCTCATTGAAGTACAAACCCGGTTGAGACAAAATAATTTTTACAAAAATTGATAAATTCATCATCTGAATTGACCAGTCGTTTTTCGATTTTAAAGAGATCATTGACCGGAATGATGATGGCCACCTGAGAACCAATATTCTTTTTATCTTTTTTGATTGCTGCCAAGAAGAGATCAAAGTTTACTTTTACTTTTCTGCTATCACCGAAATTTTTTAGTAAAGCTTTATTGGCTGCTTCGTAAATTTCTTTTGAAATAAATTTCTTTTCAAAAGAATAAGTACAGGCCATATCTTGACCGATCGTTACAGCAATCCCGTGAGATATTCCATAGTCAGTCGCTGACTCAATAGCATGGCCAAACGTATGGCCATAGTTCATCACGTTTCTGATTCCAGTATCGAATTCATCAACCTCAATGATTCCTTTTTTAATCAATAGCGATTGATGGATATACGCATTCATTACATCTGAATCTGATAAGATTCTTTCATAGTCTTTGCTGATATCCTGAAGATATTTGATTCCGGCAATGCCGTGGACTTTCAACATCTCTCCGACACCTGATAGGACATCTTTGTGCTCAAGAGTTTCTAAAAACTTCACTCCAATAACAATTTCATTAGGAGGAGTAAAAGTTCCCATTAAATTTTTAATACCAGCAACGTTGATCGAACTTTTAGAACCGATACAAGAATCGGCCTGTGCAAGTAAGGTTGTCGGGAAAAAAAACCAGCTCATACCTCTGAATAAAGTCGAGGCTAAAAAGCAAGTAATGTCCTGAATGACACCGCCGCCGACAGCGACCAATGTGCAATCACGTTTAACACCCATCTCGGCTAAACTGTGTGTGTAACCCGAGAATCGATCCAGGTCTTTACTTAATTCATTTGCTACAATAATGATGTGGCGTGATTTTGCGAGAATGGGAGCCAGATTCTTTTCGTAAATTTCAGCGACATTCTTATCTACAATAAAGTAAGTCTTTTCATTGGCAATGTTTTCCATGCTCTTAAAAGGATCATCAACGAAATGAACTTTATAAATACCACGATGTGATTGAATTGAAATTTCTGATAGTTGCTTAGACACTTGTAAAACCACCGTCAATGATAATGTTTTGAGCAGTAATAAAGGAGTTTTGCTCACTGGAAAGATAAGTCACTAGATTTGCAATTTCTTCTGCTTGCCCTAAGCGCTTCATCGGGACTTGTGAAGTTAGATTTTTAATATCAGCTTCAGATAAAACAGTTCGGGTTAATTCTGTATCTATGAATCCTGGCGAAACAACATTCACTAAAACATTTGAAGTTGCATAATCTAAGGCCAGAGCTTTACTCATTCCAACAATTGCGAATTTTGAGGTTGAATAGCTCGCACGTTTTTCTTTTGTAACGTGAGAAAAAATTGAGCCAACATTAACGATTCTGCCGAAATTTCTTTTGGCCATCTTAGGTGCTAGTTCATGACAAAGTCGAAATGGTCCCTCAACATTAACTTTTTGAATGCGGAGAAAATCTTCTGGATTGATTTCTCCAAATGTATCAATCTTATTGATACCAGCATTGTTAACCAGAATATCGATCTCGAATTTCTGAAGCTTATTTAAAAATGAACTAACTGAAGAATCATCAGCAAAATCGACAACCTTATAAATGGAGTTTGGATGATTGATGGTGCTACCATTTTCGGATGTGCCCGTATAAATGACTTTTGCACCTGCAGATAGAAAAGAAAGTGCGATTGCTCTTCCAATTCCCCTACTTCCACCAGTAACAAGACATGTTTTGTTACTTAAATCTATCTGCATAAATATTAAGCTTTTACTGCACGATTGAAATAGGATCCAATCAAGTGATCAATGAACATATGAACATCTTCCACCGGACCGTACTCACCTTTTGCGGTTTGAACGTGAATTCTGATATCACTTAATTCACGCAATTTACCGCCATCGAATCCAGAAAGTCCAATGACCTTTAAGCCTTTTTCTTTTGCATAATTTACTGTGTGAATGATATTTGGTGAATTACCTGAAGCAGAGATCGCGACAAGTACATCTCCTGGATTTGCAAAGTTTTGTAATTGTTTTGTAAAAACGTATTCATAACCGTCATCGTTTCCAACAGCAGTTAAAATAGCAACGTTATCAGTTAAGGCCATTGCTTTGAAGGGCTTTTCAGTAACTCTTGTTCCAATAGAAATATCGTTTGCAAAATGTGAAGCTGTTGCAGCACTTCCACCATTACCGATAAAGAAAATATGTGCTCCACGATCTCTGGCATCGAGAATGGTTTCAATCATTTTTCCAATTTCATTGTAATCCAGCTTGGCCAGAATTGACCCAAGATAGAGACTATATTCTTTTGCAAAAGCAGCAGGATTTTTATTAGCTGAAAACATCTCATCAAGTTTATTCATGGAATTCCTTCCCAAATTCGGGGTTCAATAATTTTGCTATATTGTAGGCGATGTTCTTCAGAGTGCCAATAGCAATTTTCAGATGTACTTCTTAGTTAAAAGACCTTCTAAATACTGACCATAATCGTTTTTCAGCATTGGCTTAGCTAACTCTAAAAGCTCTGAATCACTAATGTAACCTTTCTTGTAAGCGATCTCTTCCAGACATGCGACTTTGAGGCCTTGACGTTTCTCAATTGTAGCAATGAAGTTTGACGCTTCCAGTAAGCTATCATGTGTTCCCGTATCTAGCCAGGCCATTCCCCTGCCCATGATTTCAAGATTGAGCTTTCCCTGCCGTAGATATTCGTTGTTTACTGAAGTAATTTCTAGTTCGCCTCTGGCGGATGGTTTCACTGACTCTGCAATTTTGACAACATCATTGTCGTAAAAATAAAGTCCGGTTACTGCATAATTGGATTGAGGGATTTTCGGTTTTTCTTCAATACTGATAACCTTCCTGTCTTCCCCAAAATTAACCACTCCGTATCTTTCAGGGTCTTTTACGTAATACCCAAATACCGTGGCTCCTGAAGTTAAAGCCGCACTTCTCTCAAGCATTGAGACAAATCCCACACCATAAAAAATGTTATCACCCAAAATTAAGCATACTGAATCTTGGCCAATAAAATCTGATCCAAGAATAAAAGCCTGGGCAAGTCCTTCTGGTCGAGGTTGAACCTTATAAGAGATCTGGAGTCCCAGAGATTTGCCGTCGCCAAGGAGATTTTTATATAAAGCCAGATGCTCTGGGGTGGAAATAACCAGGATTTCTCGAATTCCGGCCAGCATCAGAGTGGACAAAGGATAATAAATCATCGGCTTATCATAAACAGGTAATAACTGCTTAGAAATTGCCGTCGTCGCTGGATAAAGTCTAGTACCGCTTCCGCCTGCTAAAATAATTCCCTTCATACATTTCTCAGTTGTTAACAAATGTGTATTTGATAATCGTAAAGACAGCTTTAAAACCATCGGATATTTTAATTTTTTTTCCTTGAAATCTCGTTCGGGCCATATAGGAAATTGGGACTTCGAGAATATCAATTTTCTTCTGGCTTAGTCTGCAGGTGATTTCTGGCTCGAATTCAAATCCATTCGAAACTAAGTGAATCGAACGAATGAGATTGCCATCAAAAAGTTTATAACAAGTTTCCATGTCGGAGAGATTCAAACCGGTCATTAAATTTGTAAAAAAAGTCAGAAAAATGTTACCTGCTGTGTATAAAAAAGATCCCGTTTTTCTGTATTTCCCGGTAAAGCGCGAACCGTACACGACGACAGACTTAGTTTTCTCCATTCCTTCAACTAAAGATTTTATTTCCGCTGGATCATATTCTAAATCAGCATCCTGAATAATAACCAAGTCGCCTTTCGATTCTTTGATACCTCTCCTGACTGCTGCGCCTTTGCCTTTGTGAGGAGCTGAAATAATCCTTACACGTGGATGACTGCTATATTTTTCCATTAACTCTAAAGTTCTGTCAGTGGAGCCGTCATCTACAAAAACCAACTCAAAATCAATTCCGTAATCCGTGGAAAGAACTTTCTCGACAACTTTTTCAATATACAATTGTTCGTTGTATGCAGGCATCACTAACGACAATAGTTTGCGTTCGGGATTATTATCCGAACGTTTTCTTGCATAGACTACCATTTTAGTTAAGGGGTTGAGGTAGATGTTTACGTTTTTAAGAAATGGAAGAAGCAACAAAAGACCTTTTAAAAATACTCCCACTGCCGGAATCATGTTTGAGATTCTCTGGGCGAGAACACCTAATGGAAAACTATGTCCTTGAGAATGTATATGAAGAACCTCAAATCCATTTTGCTCCAATATTTGAGTTATATTTTTTCTTGAAAAGAAATATAAATGCTCACTAGTTCTTCTGAAATCTTCCAGTCTTTTACCTAGCAGTCTAGAGGTAAAACTTCTGCTGTCCATGGTTGAAATTACAAGTAAGCCGTTATCGTTTAATTTATCATGAAAAGATTTTAAAGTTGCGATCGGATCCTGCAAATGTTCAAAAACATCAAAAGCGGTAATGACATCTTGCTTTTCAATTTCTGCTAAACGCTCTGTATGCTGGACATTATATGTATAACGATTGCGTATATAATCAATGGCCGCTGGATTAAATTCCAAACCTGTAACTTTGTATCTACTGTCATATGCGATATCTAAAAAATGTCCGAGACCACAACCATAATCCAAAAGGGATGCCTGATCAGGGGCAGACAGAATATAACGTTTAATAATTGCCAGGTTTAGCTTATATGCCGATTGCTTGTTAATTCTTTCTGAAATGTAATCGCTATAGCCATATATCCCGGAGACTTCGCCCTCGTGTAATTTAGAATTCGAGAAATAATCTTCTTTATAAATTTCTTTGAGTTCGTCAGTCGTTGGCATTGGGTCTAAAACCATTAACTGACAATAATTACACATAAGAATTTTTTTTTGTACCGTTGGGAAATCATACAGGTTGCGAAATTTATTTCCGCCACAGCAAATACAAGGCTTCATAGTATCTCATTGGAAAGAGTTTTTTTGTTAAGGACAACTAAAAGAGATAATCCAAAAGGAAGAGAAATTATATCCTCAATCCGTCTTAGAATGGGCACAATTTTGTCGAACAATTTTGTTTGGGCTTCGGGAAGCTTGGTCTTTCCCAAAATTTTCATATTCACCATCCAGCCCAGTGTTGCGAAGGCGTTGAAATATTTTACATGTTTAACATTAAGTCCTGCTTTGTTTGCTAGACTCTTTATTGACTCACTGGAATATCGTCGGTGGTGCCCATAAAGCAGATCGATTTTACTGAATAAAAATTTATGTGCTGGTACGACTAAAATTATGTTGCCCTGATCACTTATGATCTCGCGGGCAGCGATTAAACATTTCTCCTGATGCTGCACGTGCTCAAGAACATTTAACATCACTAAGGTGTCTAAATTCTGTTCTTTTAACTCATCCTTAACGGCCAGTAGGGAATTCGCATCGATCATTCGGGGTTTTACTTTTACATTATCAGCAAAGATTTGAGAGAGATAGTCGAGAGATCGTTTCTCGTAATCGCTGGGAATTAACAAATCATAATTCTTGAAAAGAGTTGTATAATTGCCAGTGCCGGATCCAATTTCCAGAATACGCCTTCCAACAAAGGGCTCGATCAGGTCATAAGTCCATTGACGAAAATTTACAGCATCATTCAAAATAGTCAGATCTCGAAAGATTGTATTTCGGATTATTTCGTCGCGAGACAGGTTAGCCTTACTCATTAAGCTCCAGCGAGTTTAAAAGTTTAGTGGGATTTTGTTAATTAAAGCACGCAAAATTCAACCAGATTTGCTTAAATATGAAAAGTTCAATCTTCTTGACTTAGGGCGTCCGGCCTGTTGAAATAAGTGGTCATCGAAAGATTAGATGAAATCATCAAAACGTTGAGAAAGTATGGAAAGAAACAAAGGCATTCAATTTAAATTATGCATTTTAATTTTCTTTTTTTTCTTTAACGGATTCCCTCTATTTTACAGCGGAGCCTGGTCGGGTTTTTCAGATGAAGACTCTTACCTTGCCCATTCTCTTTCATTGGGGCTTGATTTCGATCTCGACTATTCTAATGAGCCAATAACCGGTCTGAATCCATACGGAACATCCCCAAAACATTCCATCGGTCCGGGAATTATGGTTATGCCTTTTGTATTTTTGGGTTCAACACTGGATAGATTAATTGATCATCCCATTATACGAAATCATCGGAATTTTCTGCAATCGTATAGTCTGGCTGCAATTTTCTTAGCAAAAATCTTTTATTTCTTTTGCGGACTTATATTTTTCTCAAGAGGAATACAGCGCGCATTTCCCGGAGTGAGTAAAAATTTAATTTACAACTTCTTAGTATTTGGGGGAACCGGCATTCTTTTTTATGTTTTTATAAATACGATAAAAACCCACGTTTTCGAATTCTTTGCTTTAGCTTTTACTTTTTACTTTTCCATCGATTACTGTTTGACTCTGATTGAAAAGCAAAAATGGTCTCTAAGTAAAATGTTTTTAACTCAGGCAGGAGTTGCGCTGACAGTTCTCAATAGAAATTCTTATATTAATACAATCTTACTCCTTCCAATTTTTTTAGAATTTTTCATACTGACCTCGCAGACAACCTTTAAGCCCAAAAGGCTCCTGGTCTATATGCAACAGGCATTGTGCTTCGTTATAGCATACATTCCACTTGCGCTTATTAATTTTAGATTTTACAAGAAATTGTTTCCTAATATTTATGATATGTATGGATTAAAAGTGCAGACTATGATTTTCAGTGCTGATCCACTTACAAATAAATTCATAGTAGGTCTTGAAACACTTAAAAAAATTCCATATCTTCTTCACATCTTTTTTTCTATGGAATTTGGTCTTATTTATACAGCACCACTATTGCTCTTTGGATTTCTTTCAGGGCTCTATTTTTTCTATGTCTATCGCAAAAATAAAAATATTTATTTTTTTGGTTTTATGTTGTTAATGTTTTGGGGAAGCACGATGGCCGTTCCGCTTTGGTGGTTGCATCCTGGGATGGATTACGGCTGGCGGTACATTTATTGTCTGCTACCAACCAGCGCCATTCTGGTCTATTGGGTTTTAAATTTCGAGCACGGCAGATTGGGAAAGTATTTTAAATATTCACTCTTGGGCCTATCGGTTTTTTCACTTTTTGCGCAATTAATTTTTGGAACAACTTCTAACTTAGCTTTAAAAGATAAAGTTTTAGAACTTGGCTATATAGAAGGTCCCGGATCAACTCAATATATTCGGGAAGTGGTTGTGAATGGATTAAGTCCCGAGGCTTTAATGGGAACATTGAGCTTAAGAACTTTTCCATTATTTGTAGAAATTGGCAGCAGGGCACTAAAAATTTCATTTGATGAAACACTTAAATTGCTTCCCATCAAGACTGACCTTTTTTATTCAAGAACAGGAAAAGATCTCTATCTACTTTTTCGGCATACAACTTCGTCCCTGCATATTCAATGGCTATTTATGTTTCTAATGTGGCTTTTAGGATTGATAGCATATAAGCGTTATGCATTTAAAGATTAAAAATCTTTTTTAATTGCATCCGGCTCGATTTGCCAACAACTCCCATGCTGAGAATAATCTTTCTCCATGCTTGAGGATGCCAGAAGCATTTAGATGAGTTTCATCGGCTTTGGATAGACCACGCATCGATGTCGCCGCTATACAATTGTCTTCTGTTGAAAGTTGTTGTTGAGCTTTAACAATAACAGGATTTTTTTTGACCCACGGATGCTGTTCATCAACACCAAGAATAACTGGTAATTTTACATACCCCTGAGATGCGCGGAAATGTCGGATTAACTCTCGCATTCTGGAATAATATTGATTGGCCATCATGGGATACTCAGCATCACTTTCTCCCTGAACCCAGATCAAACCTCTAATCCGAATATGGTGGCCTCTACGGCGTAATTTTCCAAAGGCATCGGAAAGCTTAGCCAACATATCATCATAAAGTCCGCCTGAACCTGGACCTCCCCAGTCGTAATATAATGAAGTACCACCGACTGAATATTTGAAAATGGCTACGGGGTTCATATGATTTATTGCCGTGCGGGCAAAAGTAACTTCTGGACCAAAGATCCCTGCTTGCGATTCAAGCTGAGTCCAGTCAGGACTTTCTCTATGATTAATTCCAACGATGGTTCTTTTGGAACTTGGTATAGTCCAGTTAAGATAAATAAATTTATCTTTTTCAAGATCAGCTGGAGCTGACGGATAATCTTTTGCAAATCCTTTCGAACCAAGCATGTTTGATTGTCCGGCCATTACAAACAAGTTGATTACGCCTTTTGGCTCCTCTGCTGAGACTTTTGATACTAAAAAAATGAATACCAGCAAAAACTTCATCATAGATGTCCGGCACGGCTCCTGAAGGAGGCATCTTTAACATGTGACACCCATTCCTCATTTTCTAAAAACCATTTAACTGTTTTTCTCAAACCACTTTCAAAAGTTTCCAGCGGAGTCCAGTTCAGTTGATTTTTTATTTTAGTAGCATCTATTGCATATCTAAGGTCATGCCCTGGCCGATCTTTTACAAAAGTTATTAAGTCTTTGTAGCTTTTTAATCCTAGTTGATTAGGAACTAAATCATCGAGAATCTTGCAAATTTCCTGAACCACTTCAATGTTCTTTTTTTCATTGTGTCCACCGATGTTGTAAGTTTCTCCTGCTTTTCCTTTCGTCGCGACCAAATATAGTGCCCGAACATGATCTTCCACAAATAGCCAGTCTCTTATTTGATTTCCATCCCCATACACAGGTAGTGGTTTACCTTCCAGTGCATTCAAGATCATTAAAGGAATTAGTTTTTCAGGAAAATGAAATGGACCATAATTGTTTGAACAATTAGTAATTAATGTAGGTAAACCAAAAGTTCTGAACCATGCTCTCACCAGATGATCGCTGGATGCTTTGGATGCAGAATAAGGGCTGCTTGGTTCGTAGGCAGTTTTCTCAGTAAATAGATCGGTAGTGCCAGCCAGATCTCCAAAAACTTCATCAGTAGAAACATGATGAAAAATAAATCCTTCTTTCTTTTCAGAATCCAAAGTCCGGTAATAATCACGTGCTACTTCCAACAAAGTGTAAGTTCCGACAATATTTGTTTCAATAAATACTTTCGGTCCGTCAATAGATCGATCGACATGGCTTTCTGCTGCCAAATGAATAATCTTTGTAGGTTTGTACTTATTAAAAATTTCTCTGATTCTTTTTTCGTCACAAATATTTGCATGCTCAAATTTGTATCGCTCGTTATTTGATACGGAAGCTAAATTCTCTAATGTTCCCGAGTATGTGAGTGCATCTACGTTGACTACTTTTTCATTTGTTTCATTAATTAAATAGCGTACGAGCGCTGAACCAATGAACCCTGCTCCACCTGTGACAAGTATCATGCCGATTTTCCTTCTGCTGTGGAGATGCTCCAGCCAGCCATAATAAAGAATAAATTAATACCTAAGGTTATCGTGGATTGAGTTAATCCTCCAACCAGAAAGACAATAAGGAAAGGGATTGCAAGACTAGAGATTAAACTCTCTTTTCTAAAGTTTTCTGTAAACCAAAAAAATATCCACATCAAAAAGGCTATAAAGCCCATCACTCCCGTACTACCGAGAATTTCCAGGAAATTATTATGCGCATGACTGGCAAAATTAGTAGATCCATAGCCGTATCGCTTTTTTAAAGCAACTGAATGAGACTCAAAATTGAGATATCCATACCCCAGCAAAGGTCTTTCTTCGAAGGCTGCCAACGCTGCTCTCCACTGAGAGATTCTTTCAGCTTCAGACTTTGGCCTTATAACTTTTTTTCCCGCACTCAGATAAAAAGCTGCCCCCAGACACCCAAGTAGTGCGAATAAAGCAATTAATTTTTTTAGTTTCCATTTATTAAACAGAAAGGGTAAAGCAATCAGCAGTCCTAGCCAGGCTCCCCGAGTATAGGAAAAATAAAGTCCGATAAGATTGATGAAAAAAACAAAATAAAGAAATTTAACACTGATTAAATGATTTATTTTTTTCCGATAAAGAATTAGCCCAGCAATAATAATCAAAAAGAACGACATATTGTGAGCATAATTCATCACCATTCCAAATAAGCCGCCATTTCTTTCACCGATTTTTATCGTTTTCATAAGCAACGGATTAATACCAAAGCAGGTTCCAAAAAGGCCACTTATTGTCGCTATAGTTGTTGCTATAAAGAACGCATAAATCAACCATGAAATCTTTTTTTCATCATAATGGTGTTTGAAATACCATTGCAGTGGAGCAATTGATAAAAAACCAAAAAGAAAATACTTTGCTTTCAAAATAGGTTTAAGGCCTTTAACGGCAATATCTTGATTGGCCAAAACTGAAAGAATGATGACCATAATAAAAGCGAGAAGGGCCCAGGCACTTTTGGGAAATTCTTTATAGTTGCCACGCGGCAAAAAATAAAGTGCCGGAACAATCATCAAAACGTGTGAGAGCGCTAAAATCGTTGTGGAAGTCAATAAGCCAATGGCCAATACCATGAGTGAGCCATAGATCATTGAGGCTAAAGTTTTCTCCACTATAGGATTCATTTCATTCATCGGGAGATTTTAAATTAACGTCGTGATGAGTGTAAAGGCATTTACATCTATACCTCTGGAAAATTTAAGCTTGTTGTGGGATACTCTCTAAAACCACTTAGGGAATTCATATGTATCTAGCCCGGATATCTCAAGAAAATTTTAACGGACTCATTTTCACAGATTTTATTAAATTCGCACCAGTTACTGATTATCTTCCACAAGTACAAAGCTTTTCAGATTTTTTAAATTTAAAATCCAGTCAAATAGAAACATTAGATATTATTCTTAAGGATACTCTTAAGCCAAACGTTGAATATTTAGATCTAATTGAGACCCAAAAAATATTTGCAACTGGATGCACTTTTGAATGGAGTGAAGAAAAGTTGCAGGCACTTGCAGAGGGAGATGTTTACAAAAAAGCCTATTTATCCTCCCGATCAATGTTTTTCTTTAAAGGTACAAAGGAAAATCTGACATCAAATTTTGGAAATATTGGTATTAGGAAAGATTCTTCCATTACCATTCCGGAATCTGAACTCGTAGCTGTTTTTAACAGCGAACATCAAATCATTGGCTACACAATTGGTAATGATGTAACTGCCGTTGATATTGAAAAACAAAACCCGCTTTTTCAAATGCAGGCGAAATTCTACAAGGGAAGTGTATCTTTATTGCCATTGATAAAAATAGGTACAACTCTCCCAGACTCCAATCTGTACTGCACTGTGACTAGGAACGATAAACGTATTGTTGAATTAAGTTATCACTCAAAAACCTTTATCAGATCCGTTGATGACATTTTAGTTCAGTTGGCTAACATGGGGCTGACTGCTGATGGTGGTTTTTTATTTTTAGGATGTGGTGTTTCTTATCCCAAAGAACATGCTCTTATTCCGAATGATAAAATAATAATTAAAGCCGATTTTTTACCTATGGCCCTTGAAACAAATGCTTTATACATTTAGAAATTTAGGAAATTAACATGAGCAAACGCATTCTTATCACTGGTGGAGCCGGCTTTCTGGGTTCACATTTATCCGAAAGACTTCTCAAAGAAGGAAATGAGATTATCTGTCTGGATAATTTTTTTACCGGACGAAAACAAAATGTTCAACATTTGATGGACCACCCTAATTTTGAACTTATTCGTCACGATATTGTTGAGCCCTTTACTGTTGAAGTTGACGAAATTTATAACCTTGCCTGTCCAGCCAGCCCAATCCATTATCAATACAATCCTATCAAAACGATGAAGACATCTGTTTTGGGATCTATCAATATGCTGGGGTTAGCAAAGAGAACCAAAGCTAAAATTTTCCAGGCTAGCACCTCAGAAGTTTACGGAGATCCACACGTTCATCCGCAATCTGAAAATTACTGGGGCAATGTAAATCCTATTGGTATTCGTAGTTGCTATGATGAGGGTAAGAGAACAGCAGAAACATTGTTCATGGATTATCATCGGGAACATAATTTAAGAGTCAAAATCATTCGTATTTTTAATACCTATGGACCCAATATGCATCCCGAAGACGGACGGGTCGTGAGCAATTTTATTGTTCAGGCCCTCAAAGGTCAGGATATTACTGTTTATGGAAAAGGGAATCAAACCCGCAGTTTTTGTTATGTCAGCGATCTAATTGATGGATTTGTCCGCCTGATGAATTCAGATGACAAAATAACCGGACCGATCAATTGTGGAAATCCAAATGAGTTTACTATTCTTGAACTTGCAGAAAAAGTTATTAAGCTGACAAACTCAAAATCCAAGATTATTTACAAGCCACTTCCTTCAGATGATCCTATGCAGAGAAAACCAGACATTACTAAAGCTAAAGATCTCTTAGGCTGGGAACCAAAAATTCAACTGGAAGAAGGCTTAATGAAAACTATCGAATATTTCAAAACACAGATTTAAAGACTAATATGCGGAAGAAAGTATTTTAATATTTTTTCCGCTTTTTCCCATGATCCACAACATTCCGGACTCAACGAAATCGTGAGTATATCAATCATTTTATTCTGTTGACCTAGTTCAATTGATCGCGCGAGGCTGGTCAGATATTCATCGCTGAACAAGAGAAGCTTTCCAGGTGCAGCCGAATAGAAGTAATCGAGATCAAGATTCACAATCCAGGGCAGATCATTTACATAATGGCTTCCGGAAAACACACGATCCATAAATTTAGGCAAATGATAGGGGTTGATTTCTTCGCCTAACTCTTCGTTCGAGCCGAGCTTGTGTGTGGCAGAAAATGTTTTGCCCACGAGTTCAGGATATTTCTTAAGCCAAACCTGAATATAGTTGTCCCAACGAAAAAGGGGGGAATTTATGTCTTTTTGCATGACTGTCCGGTAATCATCGAGCGAGGTTGTCCAGAGATCTTGATTAAAATGTGGCAAAGCCGACTCACTTAAGTCCGGATGGGCATCAATATGCAATAAATTATAGCGATGATTTTTTTGCATCTGCTGAAACCAACACCAAAGGGCCAGGCGATGATTGTCCATCACGTATACATTTCCCAGGACTACGAGAACGTTATCTTGGTAAGCTGCAGATTTCCCGCGATTGGTCAGTGGAATGAGGAATCTCACGCTTTTTCCAGTGGTAATGTTTCGATGGTATAAGAAAAACCAAATTCCTCGCCTTCCAGCAGAGTGATAATGCCTTTTTTATTTTCAAGCTTTCCGTTGTGTGAGTGATCATCAGCTACGCCGTGCCAGGGCTCAAGGCAAACAAAAGGTACTTTTTCTTTACCCCAAATTCCAAAAAAAGGTGTATGGGAAGCCAGCCTTATGACCTGCAGCCGCTGAGTGTCGACCAGATCGACATAAGACGATTTCAATCTTTTAAAAATAAGAGCATCGTCTTTAAACAATTCAGAGGATATTTTGAGAGTCTGGCTTTTGACTCCCAGCGGTTTTGTCCAGTCGATGAGCCCGTTATTTAGTCTGAAATATTCTTTTTCTTCTTTTTGAAAACGAATTTCATAATCTTTCGGATTGCGTGTTTCAAAGGCCGGGTGTGCGCCTATAGAAAAATAGATTTTTTGACGATCAGTGTTTTTCACAAAATAACTGGTTTGCAGTTTATCACCCTCAAGTTTGTAAACAATTCTTAAATCAAAGCAAAATGGATATATAGCAAATGTTTCCTTGCTTGCTTCCAGCTTAAATTCTATTGCTGTACTTCCGCACTCAACACATTGAAAATTAAAATCCCGGGCAAAGCCATGTTGATTCATGGCATAGGTTTTCCCCGCAAATTCATACTGATTATTCTTCAGCGCACCTACAACGGGAAAAAGAACGGGAGCAGACCTCTTCCACACCTTCTCGTCACCTAACCAGAGCAATTCCCTGTTCCAGTTGCGGGAGAAAAGGCGTTTAATTTCTGCACCGGCCGTTGTTACCTGGACAATGTAAGAATTATTTTCAATCTGGTACCAGTCACTCATGATTGGCCTTTTCCTCTATAAAATCATATCTAAACCCTGCTTCTATTGTTACAATAGGTTTCCGAAAAAGAAAGTATTTTGAAAGGGCAGTTATGAAAGTTACTGAACATCTGGAAAAGGCAAAAAACCCACTCTTTAGTTATGAAATCGTTCCTCCGCCACGGGGACGATCGGTTAAAGACATCATCGATATCGTTGAAGCCCTGATTCCACTGAATCCACCTTGGATCGACGTTACTGCTCATGCCTCTGCAGCCTATTACAACGAACGTGAAGACGGCAGTATCGAGCGTAAAATTTACAAAAAACGGCCAGGTACAATTGGAATTTGTGGCATTATCCAGAATCGATTTAAGATCGATACGGTTGCACACTTATTGAGCCTTGGCTTTTCGCGCGAAGAAACAGAAGACGCTCTTCTGGAACTTAATTTTCTGGGCATTCACAATGTTCTTGCATTAAGAGGCGACGGACCCAACTACAAAAAAGAACTTTCTAAAAACAGAACACAGAACAATTTTGCCTCGGAACTGGTGGAACAAGTTAAAGACATGAACAAAGGCATCTTCCTGGACAATGTTGAAGGTGGCGACACTTTTGATTTTTGTGTGGGGGTTGCAGGGTATCCGGAAAAACATTTTGAAGCACCTAATCTCAAACTGGACATCTTGAACCTAAAAAAGAAAGTTGATGCCGGGGCAGATTATGTTGTCACGCAAATGTTTTTTGATAATAAACACTATTTCGAATTTGTTCGACTTGCACGCGAAGCTGGAATTACCATTCCTATCATTCCTGGTATCAAAGTTCTGAAGAACAACTCGCAGCTTGTCAGCATCCCTAAAAATTTCTATATCGACTTTCCGGATGAGCTGGTCGAATCAGTTACACGCGATCCCAAAAATGTTGTTGCCATCGGAAAAGAATGGGCGACAAGACAAGTTGAAGGATTGCTCGCCGGCGGAGTTCCGGGAGTCCATTTCTATATTATGAACGACACCAATACGATCGTGGATATTGTAAAAAAATTTCAAAAGTAGCAAGGCCAAATGAAAAAGCATCCTGTCCTCATTGAACTAGAATCTTCTCTTAAAGAAAAAATCTTTTTTCTCGATGGTGCGATGGGCACCATGATTCAGAGATATAAACTGGAAGAAGCGGATTTCCGTAAAGGTCATTTCGAAAATCACCCATCTGATCTGAAGGGAAACAATGATCTTCTGGTACTGACCAGACCGGACGTTATCTACGCCATTCATACGCAGTATCTCGAAGCTGGTGCAGACATTATCGAAACCAACACTTTTTCCGGAACCAGACTCAATCAAAAAGAGTACGGACTGGAGCATATTGTTCACAAACTTAATGTAGAAGCCGCCCGACTTGCTAAAACAGCCTGCACTGACTTCATGGCCAAGAATCCTGATCGCCGTTGTTATGTGGCTGGTGCTATCGGACCTACCAGCCGAACACTCTCCATGTCCCCGGATGTTAATAATCCGGCTTATCGTGTGACGAGCTTCGATGAAATGGTCGACAATTATTATGAACAGGCAAAAGCTTTGCTGGAAGGTGGAGCTGATATTCTATTGCCGGAAACCACTTTTGATACTCTCAATTTAAAGGCCTGCATTTTTGCTGTCGAAAAGCTTCAGGAAGAAAATCAAATTAAATATCCTCTGATGCTTTCAGTGACGATTACTGATGCATCCGGAAGAACACTATCCGGCCAAACGACTGAGGCTTTTTGGCATTCCGTTCGCCATGCTAAGCCGCTTTCGGTAGGAATTAACTGTGCTCTGGGCGCTCAGGAAATGCGTCCCTACATTGAAGAGCTTTCAAAGATTGCAGACTGTTTTGTGAGCTGTTATCCCAATGCCGGACTTCCTAACCCATTATCGCCTACCGGATACGATGAAACACCAGTGATGACCGCAAAATATGTCGGTGAATTTGTCGACAGCGGTTTCATTAACATACTGGGAGGGTGTTGTGGCACGACTCCTGACCACATCAGTGCTATTGTAAAAAAATGTAAGACAAAAAAACCCAGAATTATTCCGTCAATTGAACCCGCGACTCGCCTTTCCGGGCTGGAATCGTTTATAATCAAAGATACACACAACAAGCCTTTTTATATGGTCGGTGAACGCACAAACGTCACCGGCTCCCCTTTATTTGCTAAACTTATCCGCGCCAACAATTTCGACGAAGCACTAAGTGTAGCCCGTCAGCAGGTTGAAAACGGCGCTAACATTATTGACATCAACTTTGATGAAGGGATGCTGGATTCAAAAGCCTGCATGACTCATTTTCTCAACCTGATTGCCAGTGAACCAGACATTGCCCGTGTACCAGTTATGATTGATTCTTCAAAATGGGAAGTCCTGGAAGCTGGTCTTAAATGTTTGCAGGGAAAATCTATTGTTAATTCGATTTCACTAAAAGAAGGTGAAGAAAAATTTTTAGAACAAGCCAGGCTGGTTCAACGTTACGGTGCTGCGGTTGTTGTCATGGCCTTTGATGAACAAGGTCAGGCAGCTACCAAAGAAGAAAAAGTACGAATTTGCAAACGCGCCTACGATCTACTCACAACCAAACTGGATTTCAATCCAAACGATATCATATTCGATCCAAATATTCTGACTGTTGCTACAGGTATTGAAGAACACAACAATTACGGCGTGAACTTCATTGAAGCGATTAAAGAAATTAAGCAGCTCTGCCCTGGTGCTTTAACTAGTGGCGGTGTTTCTAATCTTTCGTTTTCATTCAGAGGGAACAACATAGTTCGCGAAGCTATCCATTCTGTATTTCTCTACCACGCTATAAAAGCGGGGCTGGATATGGGGATTGTGAATGCCGGAATGCTGGCAGTCTACGGTAATATCGATCCGGAACTCAGAGAGAAATGTGAAGCAGTTGTTTTAAACAAACATCCTAATGCTACAGAAGAATTACTGGATCTTGCTGAGAGACTAAAATCGCAAAACGCCAATAAAGCGGATGTTAAGATTGAAGAATGGCGCAATCTCCCGCTGGAAGAAAGAATTGCTCATGCTCTAGTAAAAGGAATCGATCAATATGTTGATGCCGATACTGAGGAAGCGCGTGCAAAGCTGGGCCGACCTCTCAACGTCATTGAAGGTCCGCTAATGGAAGGAATGAAGATCGTCGGTGAACTTTTCGGCGAAGGAAAAATGTTTCTTCCTCAGGTTGTTAAATCCGCGCGAGTCATGAAGCGCGCAGTCGCTTATCTTGAACCTTTCATGGAGCAGGAAAAGCGTGAAGCGAAAGAGCAGGTTCGCGAACAAGGTGTTTTTGTCATCGCCACAGTAAAGGGTGACGTACATGATATCGGAAAAAATATCGTCGGAGTTGTTCTGGCCTGTAATGGTTACAAAGTCATTGATTTAGGAGTAATGGTTTCAGCTCAAAAAATACTAGATGCTGCCATTGAACATAATGCTGACATTATCGGGCTCTCTGGATTAATTACACCGTCCTTAGATGAGATGATTTATGTCGCCAGCGAAATGAAAAGACAGGGCTTCACCAAGCCACTCCTCATTGGAGGTGCAACGACTTCGAAGGCCCACACTGCGATTAAAATCGCTCCTCACTATGATCAACCGGTCGTGCACGTTGGAGATGCATCTCTCGTCGTAGAAGTCTGCACAAACTTACTAAACCCTGAGCGCAAACTAGTCTACGCTAAAGAACTCAATGAATCTTATATTTCAATCAGAGAAAGACACGCCAGCCGTCAGGCAGAAAATGTCCTGATACCGTACGAACAGGCTGTAAATCAGGGACTAAAATCAGACTGGAAAAATACTGACCGCCCTTCACCGGAAAAAGAAGGTGTTTTCACTTTAGATATTTCTTTGGAAGAAATTATTCCTTATATCGACTGGTCTCCGCTCTTCTGGGCCTGGGAGCTCAAGGGAACATATCCTAAAATTTTAGGCCACGAAAAATATGGAGTCGAGGCCAATAAACTATTTGATGATGCCAAAACATTACTAAACGATATTGTAATCAATAAAAGATTTCATCCTAAAGTTTGTGTAGGAATTTTTAAGGCAAACGCAGAAAAAGATGATGTCAAAGTCAGCTCCGGCCATACACTGCACTTTTTAAGACAGCAAAAAGAAAAACTCGACAGCGAAGGGGTTTATCAGTCGCTTGCTGATTTTGTCGCTCCGGAGGGTCATGATGATTACATCGGGGGATTTGTTGTAACGATCGGGCCAGAGGTTGAAAGTTTCGCCCGCGCATATCAACTGAAAGGTGATGATTATTCATCCATTATGATAAAGGCCATCGGTGATCGTCTAGCTGAAGCTTTAGCCGAACTGGTTCACAAAAAAATCAGAGAAATTTTTGGCTTTGGAAAAAATGAAAATCTCACTAACGAAGATTTAATCGCTGAAAAATATCGCGGTATACGTCCGGCACCTGGTTATCCTGCATGTCCTGATCACACTGAAAAACAAATTCTGTGGGAAATGCTGGATGCGGAAAAGAACACAGGGGTCACTCTAACGGAAAGTTTTGCGATGAATCCTCCTAGTTCTGTTTCCGGTTTTTATTTCAATCATCCGAAAGCAAAATATTTTAATGTCGGTCCAGTCGGCAAAGATCAGATCATTTCGTATGCGCAAAGAAAAAAAATGGATGTCAAAAAAGTGGAGAAATGGCTCGCTCCAAACTTAGGATATAATCCATAAAATGAAACCGCAGATTAATACAATCGAAGACGTCATTACTCACAAAGGTGAAGAATGGCGTCCTGTTTTAGAATACGCCCGCACCACTATACCCGTTCAGTATCTTTCCGATCGCAATCTGGTCCGTCTAACTAAAGGTGCAGCAACCATCGATCAGACTTATCTCATGGTCAAACTATTGTATCAGGACTCTAAAGAGCGCCCTGTGGGCTCTAATGGAATTGAAACTTTTTTCAGAGTGATCGATCATTCCGAATACTCTTTAGGAGCATGGCTCTCAGCGATTACACTTTTTCATGAATGGCTGGAGAAACAAGGTCGCAAGACGACATTTTTCAAAATGCTGGGCTATCTGCAATGCTGTGAAGAATCCCCGGAAAATAAAGATATTGATCACCGTTTTGTTGACCTGGTCACTGACATGCTCAATGTACATGGCTTCGTTGGCTAATGAACTCTTTGAGCAAGAACTATTTGAGTTCTCCCCCAGTTCTTCCCTTTTGGATCATTACGTTTACTGTACATGCGGTCTAAATTCCACAGGACGTTGTCCGGCAGAAGTCTACGCAATAAACTTCTTTGAGAAATCTGATGTGAGTTGAATGTTGAGTGCTCAAGAATCGTGAAGCCGGCACTCTTAATCAGTTCGCGAAGTTCTTTTTGCGTGAACTCACAAACATGGTTTCCAATATTGTTGGCGAGTTTTTCATTGCGCTCTTTCTGGTCTTTAACTTCATTCCAGTTTGGTTCATAACAATTAACAAAGTCACCGTTGGGTGTGGTTAAACATAGAATACCGCCAGTATTAAGATTTTCTCTTAAATTCTTAAGCGTTTTATCCGGATCAGACATATGCTCAATGGCTTCACCGAAATAGATCGCATCGTACTTTTTAGCACTCACGAATGTTGAACAGTCACCTTTTACGAAATTGATGTCACCTTTTTCATGCTTTAATTTGATGTAATCAAAAAATTTGGCTTCGTTATCGACGAAATCCACTCGATAGCCATCTTCGGCCAAAAGTAATCCAACATTGCCTGTACCGCAGGCGAAGTCAGCGACAGAAATTTCTTTTGGTCTGGAGGAGAGATGCTTTTTTAATAATTCGTATGAATAGAGAAAGCGGCGACGAGCCAGAAATGCTTTATTTCCCTTGCGCTTGCTGGTCGCTAAAAATCCACTTTCATCTTCAGCCCTTAACATGAAGAGAAATTGGTCATTGCTGCAGTTTTCAACATTTGGCAGTTTCATTCGGTTCCCTCGCCGGCCGGGATGAAAACATTTTCAGAGCCCAGAAATAACAAAGGCCTCTTTCGAGGCCTTCGTTATAATATTTAACACGCTATCGCGGTATTAAACTAATTAGTGAGCTGGAGCAGCTTCTGCAGCTGGAGCAGCTTCTGTAGCTGGAGCAGCTTCTGTAGCTGGAGCAGCATCTGTAGCTGGAGCAGCATCTGTAGCTGGAGCAGCTTCAGTAGTTGCAGCTGGAGCAGCTTCAGTAGTTGGAGCTTCTTCTTTTTTTGAACAACCGAAAGATACAGCAGATACAACAAGAGCAAGAACTAATAATTTTTTCATCTTTATTCTCCTTAAGTTTTCGTTAAGATGACGAGTTAAGTAACACTAATACGTTAGCTCTAAATTTATATTACTAATGGGTCATGCTAGTCAACTACTCTGTTAAGAAAAAATTAACTTTTTTAAAAAAATATTTTAAACCGCTCTGAGTACGCCTTCAACCAGATCCGAGTACTGAGAAAGACCCCAGATCACTACTCGCTGCTCGCATGTTTTTTCTTTTTGTGGATTTTGCAGTCTTGATTCCTTAACACTGTTAAAAAATCCCTCTAGTGCGGCCATATGCGATTTGAGGGTGATCTCTTCATCCCTGGTGAGCCACATCTTTTGAATTTTTAGTTGTGGACCAGCAGCTTTTTGATCTTTCAGCTCCTTGCTGAAGTATTGGTTAACTAGCGATGTGAAAATTTCCTTTGCCTCCTCTTTTACGTTTTCTTTTTTGTTTACTTCATTCAGCCACTGGAAACAGTTTTCTTTATCGATGAAATAAACGCCTCTTTGGTATTGAACCATGTTTCTCATTAAAAGATTAGGCAAGATGTTTAAAAGCAGGCTGTGCGATAAATTCGTATCAATTTCAATCTCTTGGATGTTCTTTTCTTTTTTGCTAAGTGATTCGATGACAATTCTTTCAATCATTAATAATCCGTCTTTCATGGTTTTTACTCCTGGCGTTAATTAAGCTGTATGGGTTGAAGTTTTGTTTTGTTTTTCAATTTGCGAGAGAGTCCAGACCGCAATTCGTCGTTTGAGCTGAGTCTCAAGATCTTTTATCGATTCCGGTGAAAGTTTCATGGAGCATTCAAAAGCAATGTCTTCAAGTCCACCGGTCAAACCCATTTTTTCACGAACTTTTGTGCGAAAAATCTGATACTCCGAAAGCTTCATTGTGCTTCCATTAAAAAGGCGAAAAACGCGGGTGACTTGAATGCCGGTATCGGCTGCAATTTGCTTGAAAGTTGGTTTGTGGTTTAAAAGAATGTACTGATTGAGAATTGTTTTTTGTAAGTCCATAGAGCCCCCTTTTTATGGGGTGCTAAAAGCAGGGATAATGCCAAAAGTTAAAACCCATAAGGGATTGAAATTTTAGGGTAATTTGGGAACTAGAAGGAAAAGAGTGTTCTCATTGAAGAACATTATGTTTTACTATGAGAACTATGAAAGAAATTTCCGTTGTTTCTTCCAACATTCGTTTTGCCAATCCGGCCGACGGTCCAAATGACTGGCCTCACCGGCGTCCTTACTGGCTGCAGGTCATAAATGCAGCTTCACCTGACATATTAGGCACTCAGGAGGGAAGAGAAGTACAATTGCGTGATCTGGCCCAGGGAATCCCCCATCTCACCATGCTCGAATCTCATCGTAGCTGGATTTCAGAGCGAATGTATCCGTGTCTGTTTGTGAATGAAAAAAAATTTGAGGTTTTAGACTCTGGAGACATCTGGCTTTCAGAAACGCCTTATGTTGCTGCCTCCAAAAGTTTTGAAAGCGTCTTTCCCCGGCTGTGTGTATGGGCCCGACTTAAACTACGGGAATCAAATACTGTTTTTACCGTCGTTAATACTCACCTGGACCATGTTCAGCAAGAAACCCGGATTAAACAGGCCAGTGTTCTCGTTCAGGAAGTAAAAAAAATTATTCAGGGACCACTGATCCTGATGGGTGATTTTAATGAGTCTCCTAGGACTATGATCAAACAAAGTTTTTTGGATGAGCTTAATTTGCTAGATCCCTGGGTGGAAAAAGGCCTGCAGGAAGAATCGAGTCATCATAACTTTCAAGGGCAATCTACCCCGGGAGACAGAATTGACTGGATTCTGGTTCAGCCACAATTTGAGGTTATAGATATCAGATTAGTTAAAAATTCTTTTGAAGGTGGGATTTATCCCTCAGATCACTATCCTTTGTGGGCAATACTCATTCCTAGCTGCACATAAGTTTCCAGGTGATTTCTGGTATTATCCAGAATGTCCTGGCTAGGTTTCCATTTTCCTTTTTCACCAACCACAATCACTGTGGAGCCACCAAAAAGAAAATACCCTTTCTCTTCACCACGATGGAATTTTCGGCCAGGGTTTAACGGATTAGTCTGAACTATTTTTCCCACACAAATAGCTCCGACTTCAATGTAGGCCAGTTTACCAAAATTGGTCGTATCCAGAATACTGACGTGTCTTTCATTGGTAATCAAAATATCTTCTTTGGATTTGAGTGCGAGCGGGTTAACTGAATGAAAAAGACCTTTCACCCGGTAATCATCCAATATAGTCCCTTCATCTGGAAAATGAAAACGGTGATAATCCACCGGACAAAGGCGAGCCAGCAACATGGGCCCGTCATGAAAAACGTCTTCCCATTTTTTATTATCAAGTAATGCATGTGGCTTTAGATGCATGCCCTTGACCGGGACCATTTCATCATCGTGAACTGATTCATAGCCATAATAACGAGCTTCAGCGAAAGCTCCCATTTCGGATGGCTCATGTATGAAAGGACGTTTGCCTGGCTTAAACCTGCGAATAAAAAACTGGTTAAAGTTGGCATAGGGCGAGGCTTCCGTCCTTCCATCTTGCGGCAAATAATCGTCCATATTGATATGGAAATTCTTTATGAACGGCGCAATTTTGCGCTGACTTAGTTTAGAGTCCTGAAGTTTTCCGTAGGCTTGCGAAAGTGGAGCCTTGACCATAAATGTTGAGAGAGCTTTTCCTGTTTCTGCTTTATAGAACCATTCGATAAATTTATCGCCATAGACAATTTCTCGCTCTACTTGTCCTGTGATTCTATTGAAGAATTTGATTTCCATGAAAGCCTCTTGAACAAAACTATGTTCGGGATTATATCTATAGTGTCCATTGTAGCAAGGAGGAATTCATGAGTCAGCTGATTCTCACTATTGTTTTTATTTTAAGTTTAACGAATCAGGTATTCGCTCAGGCCGTTCCGGCTAAAGACCTTAATATGCTGCTGGAAAATGAGAAAAACTCCATTTCGGTTTTTCAAAATACGGCTAACGCTATCGTTAACGTTTCTAACCTGATTAAATCCAAAGGGCTTTTTGACCTGGATGCTACTGAAGTGCAATCGGGAATCGGCTCAGGATTCGTCTGGGATAATCTGGGCCATATCATTACCAATTTTCACGTTGTAGACGGAGGCTCAACTTACGTCATCACTTTCATGAAAGATAAAAAGCAATACAAAGCAAAACTGGTGGGGGCTGATCCTAAAAAAGATATCGCAGTATTAAAATTGCTGGAAATGCCTAAAAAACTGACCACGATTACACTTGGTCAGTCTAAAACTTTAATGGTTGGACAAAAGGCACTGGCCATTGGAAACCCACTGGGTTTTGATCACACACTCACAACCGGAACAATCTCAGCACTGGATCGAAAAATCCCCGGATACGGAGGAGTTTCAATTGATGGCATGATACAGACTGACGCTTCAATTAATCCGGGTAACTCAGGCGGAGCATTGCTTGACTCTCAAGGAAAATTAATTGGAATCAACACAGTTATATTTAACGCTGGCGGTGCTGGTGCCAGTGCCGGTTTAGGCTTTGCCATTCCGGTTGATACTGTAGCAACCATTGTTCCTCAGCTCATTAAGCATGGAAAAGTTATTCGTCCTGGATTGGGCATTGGAATATTTTCTGATTACGAAGCTGTACGCTATGGTTTATCGAATGGGGTAATGATCAAGTTTGTTGATCCCAAAGGACCTGCTGCTAAAGCAGGACTTGTAGGCGTGACACGCGATCGCCGTGGAAATCTCTATATCGGTGACATTATCATAGGAATCAATCAATTTGACATAAAATCCTATGACGATTTATTTTCTGCCATCGATAAATTTAAAATTGGTGACAAAGTCAAAGTAAGGTTTATAAGAAATAATAAAGAAAGAAGCGTAGAAGTTACTTTAGTAGAGATTTAATTATCGCTGGAGATAATGATGAAAGAGGCCGGATGATTCAAATTCTTCCGGTCTTTTTATTTGTAACTTGCCTTCCCTGTCTATCAACCAGACTTTATCTACACTGTCTCTGATCACTTCCCATTCATGCGTAGAAAATAAAACGGATTTTTCTGAATCTTTTTTAATATTACTTAATATTTTTATAAACTCTGCTTTCGCCGGACGATCAAGGAAAGTTGTCGGTTCATCGAGAATTAAATATTGTGGATCCTGCATAAGTGCGCGACCGAGATACACCCTTTGTTTTTGACCGTCACTTAGTTCACCTACATAGGCTGCCAATAAATTTTCAATTTTAAGCATTGAAGTTATTTCTTTAAGCTTCAGGATATTGTCTTCTTTTTCAGCATAAGGGAATCTTCCTGAAAGCAGCAATTCATCAACCCGCAGATAATCCGGCTCTGCTCTTTCAGTCAACATAACTGCAATAATTTTCGCTCGCTCGGCAGGAGTAAATTCCATCAACTGTCGGCCATTAACCTGGATGCTTCCTTTTTTTAAAGGCAACAAACCTGCCAATGTTTTCAGTAGACAACTTTTACCGGCACCATTCGTTCCCATAAGTGCAATTAACTCATTCGCATCCAGTTCACCGTTTAGATCGTGCAGGAATTCATCGTCGAACCCGATTGAGAGTTGTTCAAATTTTATCATAGGCTTCTCCGATCTTTTAAAAGATATAAAGCGATTATCGGAGCACCAATTAAACCAAGAATCGAATTGGTCGTTAGTGAATAGTCTGAGGTTGCAACCAGAGCAGATTCTGTCACCAGCCCAAGCATTGCTCCAACGAAGAAGGTGGCAATCATAATCACTCGGTGATCACTTCGCTTAACTAACCATCGCGCCACATGCGGGGCAATGATTCCTATGAAACCGATTGGTCCACAAAAAATTGTGACAAATGCCGAGATCATGGCCGACAGTACAATGATAAAAAACTTAAACTGATTAACCTTTAACCCCATGCTTAAAGCATAATCATCCCCAAGCGAGAGTACATTAAGTTTGACCGGCATGGTAAAAAGCGGAACAATCAGCACAACAGCGGTCAGTGTAAAAACAGGAATAGTCTGCAACGGTACCCCCTGAAACGTTCCCATTGCCCAGACCAGGTAACTTTTAACTTCTATTCCGGGAGCAAGATTAATCAAAACGCTGATAATGCTGGAAGTGAAACTGGCTATTAGCAGACCAATGATCAAAATGGTTGTGCGGTTCATTTTTCTTTTAATCAGATATCCCAGAAATAACATAACTATCAGGGCGCCAATGAAGGCTGCCAGTGGCTGAGCAACGGCCAGTATTTTCGAATTATGAGCAAATCCCATTAACGAAAGTGCTATTCCCAGACTGGCACCAGAATTAATTCCCAGTAAATCAGGTCCGGCCAGTGGATTTTGAAAATAAACTTGTAGTAAAAGTCCGCCAGTAGCAAGTAATCCGCCTGCCAAAAATGCTACGATGATTTTGGGAAATCTTATTTCAGTAATTAGTGATATATCGCTGAAATTAAGACCACTCTCTCCATAAAACATTAACCCTGAAACCAGAATAAAGAGCGCTGAGAGACAAATGAAAAAAGGTTTTAGAGATTTCATTTAAGTATTTTATACCAAATCGGAACATGTTGCTGGTTCTTTTCGGGATGGATAACCCAAAAGATATCTTTAATCAACAAATCAGGCCTTGCCAGACCTTCTTCCCAATAATCATTAAATCCGTCAGGGTTAAGCTTGCGCGTATTATTGTAAATTTTTAATTGTAGTAATTTGTTATAACGGGGATTGCTGGTAATTTGATTTACTTCTTTCCATTCATTGTGAGGAAGCCAGATATCAATTCGAGACATACTTTGCAAGACTTTTTCAAAGGCAATTGACTGTGTTCCTTCACTCGCATTGTCCAGGGCAAGATCTCCTCCAGCGTCTTTAATTATGCGGGCCAGATCACTCCTGCCACCTGGAGAGGTCCATCTTCCATTTTTTAATTCACCAATAAGTACTGTTTTGCGCGGAAGTTTTTCGGCGAGCGATTTAACTTTGAGATATTCATTTTCAATTTTTAAAAAAGCGCTTATTCCTTGATTTTCCAGATTAAAAAATGAAGCTGTATAGATTAGCCACTCAGCCCGGGCCAGGGGATGATTTTCGAGTAGGTCCCAGTTTAAAACCAGTGGTATATCTAGTTTTCGAAAATCTGATACAGTTTTCCAGGGTGGAATATTTCCCTGATAAGCCATAACCAGATCAGGTCTAAGAACTTTTAATTCTTCTGGATTTAACTGAAAATTAATATTCTTAATCTTCTGACGTCGCAAATCGGGACTGGAAATATAATTAATTCCTTGAAAACCAATTAAACTTTTTTCTTTTCCCAGTATTTTTAGTGCCGGTAAATATGTTGTGGAAGTAGCAACAAATCGTTTTACCGGTATCTGAATAAATGTAAGTCTTGTCTGACAATCTGGTTTATTTTCAGCCATAATAAAACTGTCTTTGTTTTTATCTTCTCCAACACTGACAATTTTATAGCGATCATAATAACTGATTTTAAATTTTTGAGTATATTTAGGAGTAAATTCTTTTAAGAGCTTTCCTTCTCCGCAATCAATTGCGAAAACCCAGGAAGAGTGAAATAAAAAAATAAACAGAAGGATTTTCATAAGAACAGTCTATGTTCGCTCAATTTCATTGTAAAGTTTGGACTTTTTTCGGTAAGATCATCCCGGAGCTTATGGTGAAAAAAATCTTCCTTCCCATTACATTTCTCTTTGTTATCAATCTATATGCTCAGGATACTATTTATGTAACAGCTGACAGAATCGTCAGTCCGCTGATAGCAAGTCCCGCAGATATTACAATTGTTCATGAATCAGAATTAAGTAAGTCTTCAACAATTGATGAAGCACTCGAGAACTTAACAGATACTGTAATTACCCAATCCGGTCCGCCTGGAGGAAACAGCAGTATCTTTTTGCGAGGAACAGATTCTTCGCATACATTGGTGGTTATTGACGGTATTGTGATGAATGATCCGAGCAATCCCAATCGCCAGTTTGACCTTAGCAAATTAAGTCTCAACAATATTGAAAAGATTGAAGTTTTAAAAGGTTCACAAGGGCTCCTATATGGTTCTAATGCTATTGGTGGAGTTATTGTTATTACTACTAAAAAAGCAGAACAGGGCCATAAGCAAAGTGCACATTTTGAAATCGGCTCTCATCAGACCCGGAAAATAGATATCTCAGCCCAAAGTAAGCTTGATCAGACAGGAATCAGTCTGGGAGCAGACTATCTGACCAGCGCTGGTTTTTCAGCGGCCAATGATCGGCAAATCACTTATGCCGATCGAGATGGAATTAAACGCTGGGGTCTCGACACTCAGCTTTCGCAACAATTAGGTAAAAACGACATCCTGCACATTAAGTACCGGCACTTTAACGATAATATCGAGCTTGATAAAAGTGGAGGGGATGCCGGAGATGATCCGAATGATCGCCAGAAAACAAAACAACATTTTTTTAAAACGGAATATATACATCAGTGGGCGACTGCTGAGAGTAAAATCTTTCTGCATCAAGCCAAGCACCATCGCAAACTGGAAATTCTCTCTGATCAATATTCTGCGATGGCATCTTCTACAATTTCAAAAGGAGAAATTCTCAATACAGGTATTAATCATACTCAATATTTTAGTGAGAATTTCACACAGTTTTTCACACTAGATTATCAAAAAGAAAAAGATCAAAATAAGCATCAACTGGAAAACTATAGCTTCTTCACTTATGGCCGGCTGGATTTACACAAGAGCTCTGTTACAGCAGGCGCACGTCTGGACATCAATAAAATTTTTGAACATCACCTGACATATAAAACTTCTTATTTGCATAAATTTTCATCTTTTGCTGCCAGGGCTTCTCTTTCAACCGGCTATCGCTCGCCGAGCCTCAATCAGCTTTATGATCCTGTGTATGGGAATCAAAGCCTTCGACCAGAAAAAAGCTTTTCCCGTGAAGCCGGACTGGAGTCGATAAGCGAAGAGCATACATGGCAGTGTAATCTATTCTGGACTGACATTCGTGACCGCCTCTCCTATCATCCAGTCACGTTTATTAATCAAAATAAAGGTAACGCCATGATTATCGGACTGGAGAATAATTATCGATGGAAAAATAACGGTCCCGTTTCACCAGCAGCTGCTCTGACTTTTTTATCAGCGAAAGATAAAACTCTGAACCAGAAGCTTCCACGCAGACCGGCCTTTAAGGGACAAATTGAAACTGACTTAAAATACAAAGAAAGTGATTTGAAACTGGCAGGATTTTACCAAAGTAAGCGAACAGATGTAGATAATCTGGGATTACCGGCAACATTACCGGCCTATATCAGATTTGATTTTAACCTTGGCTACCGAATCGATCATCATACTTCTGCATTTTTCAGAGTAAAAAATCTTCTCAATAAGCATTATGAAGAAATCTATGGTTATGGCAATGGCGGCCGAACTTATACATTAGGATTTGAATCCCGTTACTAAGTCATGTTTGGATCCATTGCATCTCGCACTCCTTGTCCAATAAGGTTTAACAGCGTGAGAACAACGAACAAGGCCAGAGAAGGATAAAATGCCAACCACCAGGCGATAGAATAATTTCTTTGGGCCTGAGCAAGTAACTCTCCCCAGCTCGGAGTTGGAACCTGAAGACCAAATCCTAAATAATCCAGGGCAGCTAAACCAACAATTTCTGCTGCGATTGTAAACGGAGCGAATGTGATAATCGGAGTTAGGGAGTTTGGAAGAATATGCTTAAAAATAATTTTCCACGTTGGAGCTCCCAAGGAGTGAGCGGACTCAACATATTCCTTCTTTCTGTTCTTTAGGAATTCTCCGCGAACATAATAAGAAATGTTAATCCACGCAAATAGACAGGAAATCACAATCAGCATGAATAATGAAGGTGTAAAGATAGAAACTAAAATGATAAGGAGAAAAAACTGGGGAACAGTACTCAAGACTTCAACAATTCGCTGGCCGACAAAATCAACTTTACCGCCGAAATATCCCATCATACCACCGAGCATTGTGCCAATGGTGAGACTGATAAACCAAACAGCTACAGCATAAGTGATACTGTATTTAAACCCATAAAGAATACGTGTAAACACATCGCGACCTCGATCATCAGTTCCCAGAATATTTGTGGTCGTAGGTTCAGAGGGATAGGATTCGACTTTTGCATTACTCTCATACGGATCCCACTGGACAACAGGCCAGAGAGCATAATCTCCTCTTTCTGGACTTAGCTGTAGGGATCGATAATCAACATCCAGTGAGTCGGTTATATTGAAAGTATCAGCTGTGTAATCTTTGACGACTGGAAAAAAATAGGAATTATTATATTTGAGTACAATTGGACGACTATTTGCAATTAACGGGGATAAAAAAGTCGCAATCAACAGTACACTCAGCAAAATTGAAGAAAACATTGCGGTTTTGCTTCGCTTGAAAATTTTCCATCTCTTTCGGCTTAGTTCATTACGAAATATTCTTTCAATCATTCGAAATCAATCCTTGGATCAACTGCTACATACGCTATATCACTGATCAAGTTCCCCAGCAGCAGCAGGACACTCTGGATAAAAATAAGTCCCATAATGACGTTATAATCACGTTGCAGGATCGACTTGTACCCTAGTAATCCCATTCCATCTAACTGGAAAATACTCTCCAAAAGTAGTGAACCGGCGAAAAAGACAGAAAGAAAGCCACCAATTCCTGTCACAATAGGAATAAGGGCATTTCTCAAAGCATGTTTTAAATAAACCACTTTTTCCGGAACACCTTTAGCTCGAGCCGTTCGGATATAATCTTTTTTTATTTCATCGAGCAGTGAGTTTTTCATCAACATCGTCAATACAGTGAAGGAACCAATCATGTAACATATGAGCGGTAGAACAAAATGGTGAACACGATCTACAATTTTTCCCCAAGTGCTTAGTTCAAAATAATTATCCGAATACAATTCTCCCATAGGAAACCAGTTGAAGAATCTTCCTCCTGCAAAATATACAATTAGCAGGATTGCCAGCATAAAAGGCGGTATGGAATAAAAAACGAACAAAAGGAAGCTCGTAACATGGTCAAAAAATGAGTTGTGACTTACGGCTTTCATTACACCCAGAATCACACATACCAGATAGGACAGGATGAGCGATATAACTCCGAATTGTAATGAGACAGGAAATTTGCTCATAATAACATCTAACACAGGTTCTTCGTATGTGAAGCTTTCTCCAAAATCAAGCTTTGCAATATTTTTTAACCAGATCAGATAGCGGATATGAATTGGTTTATCAAAACCGTATTGTTTCTTCAATGCTTCTATGACTTCTTCACTGATACCGCTGGTTTTTGAATTGTCACCGGCCACATTACTGTTGCCCATTCCACCAAATTTCATCTGTTGAATCTTTTGTTCAATGGGACTACCCGGAGCGAGATTGATGATTGCAAAAGTTACAATCGTCACCCCGATCAGGGTAGGAATCATTATCAATAAACGTCTTAGAATATAGTTAAACAAGAATCAGCTCCGCTATTATTTCGTCATCCACCAGTAGTCTCTTCCAATTGTATATTGGTAAGTGTCTTTTTCACGTCCAATTTTGCTAGAGTGAGCATAAAATTTAAATTTACTGTTAAACAAAAAGATATATGGTACATCGGCGGCGATAGTTCTATAGACTTCTCGAAGCTTGGTAATTCTTTCTTTTTTATCCATGATCACGCGCGCCTCATCGATAAGCTTATCAACTTTTGGATTGCTGTACTGAACGAAGTTAGAACCTGCGTTTGAAATCGAACTTGAGTGCCAGATTTGTTTTGGATCCCAATCAATGTCTCCTCCACCCCAGGCTAAACGAACTGCATCGAATTTTCTTTCTTCCAGTAATTTAATGAAAGCGTTCCATTCAATGGCCTTAATTTCAACATCAACTCCGGCTTTTTTGGCGTCTTCTTTAAAAGTTGTCAGATATTTAACAAACTCGGCATTCGGCTCAAGAATTGTGAATTTTAATGGGATGTTCTGACCGTTAATTGTTTTATCCAGGATGCGGTCACCGTTTGAATCTTTCCATCCGTCTTCAGTAAGTTTTCTCAGAGCGAGCTTTGGATCAAACGGAATCGGCTTCACAGAAGGATCAGCGTAATCACTTTGCTGGTAAAGCGGACCTGTTGCCGGTAGAGACATGTTATACAGAAATTTTTCGATCATTTTTTGTCTGTCAAACAAATTAACGATAGCCTCCCTTGTTTTAACAGAAGAGAAGATCGGATTTTTCAGGTTAAATCCAACAAAAGCATAACCAGAAACATCTTTGTTCTGAGTTTTGACCTTATGAACTGATTTACCCCATTTTGGTCCGACAGCTTTTTTTACGTAAGCTTCAGCATCCATTCCCAGATAATCTAGCTCACCGTTTTCCATTGTACGAAGTTCGATTGTTGAGTCCTGAATGAAACGCATTGTGATGGTGTTGAAATTGTACATCCCTTTTAATTCAGGCACTGAACGGCCCCACCAGTTAGGGTTAGAGGCCAACACAACTCTCTTTGAGCGGTCAAATTCTTTCAGGATATAGGGACCAGTTCCCACCATTGTCTTATTCAGGATTTTTTCCTGTTCTTTGGTGAAATCTTTATAAAGGTGTTTTGGGATAAGAGTTAAACCGGCCACTACTGTAAAGTTATTAAAGTAAGGTGAACCAACAGTGAATTTGATTTTGTTCGGCCCTACAATTTCAGCTGACTTAATATTTTCATAGTATGGCTTCAATTGAGCTGTTTTATATTTATTGCTCTTGTCCATAATGGCATCAAAACTGAATTTTACATCTTCAACAGTCAGAGGTTTTCCATCGTGCCACTTGACACCGTCTCTGATAGTAAATTCAAAAGTTTTACCATCTTTTGAAATTTTCCACTCTTTTGCAACAAACGGTTGCCACTCTCTTGTCTCAGGATCCCTCATCAACAATCCTTCCATTACATAGGAAGCAACTTCTGAAGTATATCCATCAGCAGAGGATGAAATAACGTTCAAAGTTGTTGGTGCCTGACCAATATTGATCTTGAAGTCGCCACCTTTAGGTGCGTTAGGATTCCCCACAGCAAATGCTGTCGATGAACCCAAAATTAAAGAAATCGCAATGAGTGTCATTTTCATTTTGTGATCCTTAGTTAGTGAAAATTAAGAAAGTTTAGAATAGAAGTGTGCAGAGTTCAATTATTTTTTAAAGTAGAGGTTAGAGTCAAGTGACCATCGATCCAGAGTGAGATTTTCATCTTTTAACTTATATTGCTCGAGCTTTTGTTCAATTTCATCTCTTCGTCTTTCCAGATCTTTATAGCTGCGTAATGTATAAACTCTATCCTCATCCAGAGCATTGAGTTCCTTTTGCCATTCCTGTTCGAGTTTTTCGCGCAATGTTTTGTAACGTGCATTAATTGTATTAACCCGTTCAATATGCGCCTTCAGGTCTTTGTCCTTGAGCTCCATCTGTCCCTGAACGGCCAGACGCTTTTTAAGTAAAATACTGACAACCTCTTTCCCCATTTTAATATTGTTCACCAGATCTTCACTATAGAACTTGAAATAGGCGCCAATTGTGAAATAGAGATTTCTTTCGCAAAAACGAATGTCGGAAACTTTAAGTAAAATATAGTCGCTAGTCCGGGCAACGATATAGCTCTTACACTTTTGTGCAGGATTTTTCTCATCCCAGAATTCCACTTTATCTTTAGGATTAAGATATTTGATATTGTCGAAATCGACTTTAATTCTAATAACAGAAATTTCGCGATTAATTTTAGCAATCCTTCCAGAAAAAAAACCTTCTTCTGAAAAGAGCTCTTGAGCCTGTCCCACTGTCATGCCCGAGGTTAGAATTAGCCAAAATAAAAAAAATCTCATGCTTTAATTATCGCCGGCTTAAAGACAGAGTAAAGGCGGGAGAATTATACCTGACTAAATTCGTTATTTTTTCCTAAGCAAATATAAATGTTCTGAATTCTCTAAAGCTTGATAGGCCAAAACATCAAAGGACTGAGCTGGACCCACAATTTCAGAAAGTGCATGACGATCCTTCAGAATAATAATTTTTCCCCGGCTCAGTTGCCGAAAGATTTCTTTATCTTTTTTTAGATCTTCGCTGAAAATCAAGGCAGTATTTGGATTGAGAGTTTTGGCCGGCGATAAGCCGCGTGAAGTAAGAAGCTCAGTCCATGCGGGATCCAGATCAGACTTTGTAAAATAAGTCGGATTTTTAGTCTGAGCGATATATTTCTGAGCTTCATTCCAGACAAGGTTAACTGAGTCTGCTTTCTCATTAGATTCTATGGTTGCTGACTTCGCAGAGCGTGAGTTCTTTACGCCAGATAAGGCTTCATATCTGCCGGCGGGTATTGCCTTTCTTGTTTGCGAAGAAAGCGCAAAAGGAACAGAAAGGACACAAATCAATGCCACTATGTTGAAAGATTGTTTCATGATTATTACTCTTGCTGAGCTGCCAGCCCCATCTCTACGTCAATATATAAATTCAAAGTTTCAAGATGCTTTTCGAGTTCGCGAATATGAGAATTCAGCTTATCCTCAACTCTATTAGGCATGTCCTGAGTGTGATTAAGATACCATCTGATCTCATCCACTTTAGTGTAATATTGATCAAGACCCGCAATCACCTCTTGACCGCATAACATTAGTTCTTTGATGGTTGTACTGTCATAACGATTTGTAAAAACTGCAGGAAAATGATCCCGCGAACGCTTTAGTGAAAACTCATACATGTATTCCGGTGCCCGATATTTGATTCGCTCAAACAGGCGTTTTGCATCCAGTTTCAGCAGCATCAGCATTCTTTGAGTTTCTTCGCCTACTTTAGGTTTCATCTCTAATCGTTAAGTCTCGTTGGCCATAGACGGAAGTTTTGATCTTTTTCCGCCCGGCCATACCTGTTGAGTGTTACGTTCTCTGAAAAATTCAACAGCAATTGTCATTGCCAGTTGCTTTAGATTCTGTGGCAGTTGGTAGCAATGATAAACTTTTTTATTTTCCAGTTTCACTGCGTTTTCAATCGCCGAGAAAGAGCTCAGATCGTATACCGAAACTTTACCAGAAGCCATAGCAACATCAAGATAAGATTTTCTTAAATCATTAAAGGCAAAAGCTGAGGAAAGATCATTGCGTAAAACGATCAGATGATTTTTTCGATTGCGATCAACTATCTGCAGATCCTGCGGACTAATAGGCAATAAACTGATATTCACTTTGCTGAGAATTTCAGCTAGTGAATAAAAATTGTTATCCAGATCTGCTTTAGTCTGTAAAAAGAAAATGTAATTTATTTCAGAAACTTGATTTTCACTCATGTCTGCTTATCGGCAGGCATCAGCTAAAGATTTACTGCAATTTCATTGGGACTTTGGCTTTTTTAGACCGAGCTTTATGGGCCATAACAGCGATAGTGAGACCAATTATAAGTGAACTAAAAAAGTTGGTTATTCCACCTGAACCACCACTTTTGGAAATATCCTCAACAGAACCACAAGCTGCCAAGCCCTTTTCCTTTTCCTGAGTAGCAAGCGGAGTAATAAAACCGGTCGATTGACGTTTTAATGTTTCATCGACAACGGCATTGATGCCTTGTATATCGTCATTCTGCAAAGTTGAAATACTACCGATAGTTGGTGCCATTATCGCTTCTTCAGCAGAATGATCCAGACCTAAGGTATGGCCAATTTCGTGAATAAGAGTTGTTTTTAATGTATTACCCCAATTCTGGCGAAGATAAGCAATGCTTCCATTCAGGATAATAACAGTCCTTTCAAAAAAAGTGCCCTGATTATATCGTATGGTAATGGCCAGTGTGCGGCTTGGATCATATCCTGTTTCTTCGCCGAACTTATCAGACCAGCGTACAAAATTTCCGCTATAATTCGAAGAATTTTCAATGGGAGAAAACTCCCATATATCTTTACCTAAAGCCGCTTCCCATTCTTCAACAGCTTCATCTACCAACTGATCCAGCATTGCTGAGTCTGACTGGACAGCTGCAAATTTTTTCATTTTGATAGGAAACGCACGCCAATAAAAACCTTTATTGAAATCACTGGTGAAACTATAAGCATGAGCTTGGTTTGAATTAATTAATATACCCAAGAAAATGGCCATAAGTGAGAGGGGGATACTTATGGCCAATTTTTTTGTGTGTATCATTTTTTACTTCCTTGTAAAAAAATCTACCGTCGTACAACCTTTCCATCCATGGAAGGGCAAAAGAACTTAACTTAAAAAATCAGAGTTTACTAAAAAGTGTCGCCGAACATAACCAGCTGTTGTTGGTTTCAACAGTGTAAATTTCGCCGCTTTTGAATTTCAAAGGTCCATCTTTTACAACCTGGATTTTCTTTGAAATTTGCTTGTCACCTTTAAGAACCTGTATAACCTGAAAATCGACTTCAACTTTTGGCAATGCCGATGAAGATTCCACTTCTTCAACATTCGTAACAGTTGCGATGTATTTTTCAGGGCAGGCCAGAGCTAGGGCCGAGGTAGCATTTGCTGATCCCCATCCAAGAGATACAACAATGGCTGAGACTTTTAGCGTGACCATTCCTAGTCTTTTCATCTGCTTCATCCTAAAGCTCCTAAAATGTATCTTCCTTGAAACTGCCAAATCCTTGGTGGAAATCATCCATGATCTCCTGTTTTTTACTAGTGCAGAGAGTGTGCCAATTCTTTTTTAAAGCTAACTTCTTGATTGATACCGGAGATTGATCAAAAAGCAGTGACGAAAAGACACTTTTTAATAAAAGAGGTGTCAAAAGATGGTGACAGAGTTCAAAATTTTGACCCCTTCCACAAGCTTAGATTATTGAAATAATTAAATGATTAAAGTTTTTTAAAATAATTCCGACCAAAACACCATGATTTACAAATGGTTTTTGTCTACATTATTTTTCTGCTTATTAACCACGGGTGCCTGGGCCGAAGTAAAGCTCTTTATCAGCAATAGCTTTGAGCCTTATCCACCAGAAGCTTCACAAAGCCTCATTGAAAGGCTTCATCAGGAAGATCCGGAAAAGAATATTCTCATCTACGTACACGGACGTGGGCGAGACGTGAGAGACGAATGGGAAAGTCTGGAAGAATTGGAACGAGAGTATGGAGTTCGAGTTCTGATGTTTGACTGGCCTTCCTGGACCAGTCTCCTCTCAAGGCCTGTGAAAAACGCAGAAAATTCTTCAGTTGAACTGTTTAAGGTCTTTAATGCCATTAAAGAATTCAAAGAAAGAAAACCGGAAAAAAGCTTTTCTCTTCTATGTCACAGTATGGGAAATGTGGTGTTCAGTCACTTCATGAAACAATATTACATTTCAGGCTATCTTTCTCAAAACAACAAACCTCTGTTTGAAAATTACATTGCCAATGCACCGGATGTAGCAATGAGAGGACATTCTGAATGGCTGAAAAAAATTGATTTTGCAAAACGCAGATACATTTTGATGAACAACCGGGACATCGTGCTTCTTCTTTCATACTTGCTAGACATAAAGGAACGAAATCCATACTACTACAAACTGGGATTGGGCTTTCAAAACCTTCCACTGAGTGACCGGAAAAAGATATCAATGATGGATCCTGATTCTACCTATATCGACTTCTCGTATTCACTCAAAAATCAGCATCGTTATTTTCAGGAAGAAAAGGAAGCTATTATTGATGTTCTAAAACCACTCGTTAACGGATTTACTTTTTACCCTAAACTTATAAGGGGTAAAGTAAAATTTAAAAACAACATCAACTTTGTTTACGACGACAAAGACGATAAGTGATTATTGTTTCCTATAAAGCGTCTTCGTTGACGTCAAAACCGTATTAGCATCGTTGAAAATGGTCGAGGACTCCAATAAACTTCCGTCCGTATTCTGCGTGTATTTATTAAGTGCACGGACAGGAAGGATCATGCGGGGTATGCCCGGATTGCGTTTATACTCAACCTTAACTTCCAGCACGAGAACGGATTGCTGAAACTCCCCTTTTCCAAAAGCTCGAACATCGACATCTTCCTGCACTAATACATATTCATTATTTAACAGTAATGTATGACTTAGGGGGCGCGAAGTAACAGTTAATTCTTCACAACCTCTTTGGGTAAGAACTATGCTTTCTTTATTGCTGTCGAGATAAGAGCCGCTTAAATCCGGACAGGCCCAGGTATTAAAGGACAATAGAGCGGCCACTGCAGTGATGATTCCTTTCATCTTTTCTTCTCCTGAAATGATAAGAAGAAAATTTAAACATTAAAAAAATGAATTTTAAAGACAAAAAAAGGGAGCCCGAAGGCTCCCTGCATGGATCTCTTTTGAGTCTAGAGGTGGATGAATTACATCATGCCGCCCATTCCGCCCATTCCCCCCATGCCACCTGGCATAGCTGGACCGGCGTCAGTCTTTGGCAGATCAGCGATCATTGTTTCAGTTGTAAGCATTAAGCCAGCAACTGAAGAAGCATTTTGAAGTGCTGAACGAACCACTTTAGTTGGATCGATGATACCAGCAGCAACAAGATTTTCGAATTTTTCATCGCGAGCATTAAAACCGAAATTTGCGTCTTTGTTTGCTTTCACTTCGTTTACAACTACTGAACCTTCCAGACCGGCATTTGTAGCGATCTGACGAAGAGGTTCTTCAAGGGCACGTTTAATGATTCTGATACCAAAATTTTCTTCTTCGTTACGGCCTTTGAGGTCATTAAGAACAAGTGAAGCATGAAGAAGAGCTGATCCACCACCTACAACGATGCCTTCTTCAACAGCGGCACGAGTAGCGTTCAGAGCGTCTTCTACGCGGTCTTTTTTCTCTTTCATTTCAGTTTCTGTCGGAGCACCAACTTTAATAACAGCAACACCGCCGTCAATCTTGGCTAAACGCTCTTTTAGTTTTTCTTTATCGTAATCAGAAGTTGTTTCTGCGATTTGAGCTTTAATAGCTGCAACACGTGATTGAACTTCATTTTTATTTCCGTTACCATCTACAATTGTTGTATTTTCTTTGTCGATAGTTACACGTTTTGCAGATCCAAGAACTTCAACACCTGAAGTTTCAAGTGACATACCAAGTTCTTCAGAAATAACAGTTGCACCAGTTAGAACTGCAATGTCTTTCAGCATTTCTTTTCTTCTGTCACCGAAGCCTGGTGCTTTAACAGCTGCGACTTGAAGTGTTCCGCGAAGTTTGTTCACAACCAGAGTTGTAAGAGCTTCACCTTCAATGTCTTCAGCGATAATAAGCAGCTGGCGACCTGACTGAACAGTCTTCTCTAGTAAAGGAAGAAGCTCTTTCATTGAAGAGATTTTTTTGTCTGTGATCAGGATGTTACAGTTATCGAAAGCAACTTCCATTTTTTCAGGATTGTTTACGAAATATGGAGAAAGGTATCCGCGGTCAAATTGCATACCTTTTACTACGCTAAGTTCTGTTTCAGCAGTCTTTGATTCTTCAATAGTAATAACACCATTGTTTCCAACTTTTGACATAGCTTCAGCCAGGAGTTTACCGATCTCAGAATCGTTGTTTCCCGAGATTGTTCCGACCTGTGCGATTTCTTCAGAAGTTTTTACTTCTTTTGACATTGACTTAAGTTTTGCTACAACTTTTTCAACTGCCAGGTCAATTCCACGTTTTAGGTCCATTGGATTGTGGCCGGCAGAAACCAGTTTAACACCTTCTTTATAAATTGATTGTGCAAGTACTGTAGCAGTCGTTGTACCGTCACCGGCATCTTCGTTTGTTTTTTGGGCAACTTCTTTTACCATTTGCGCGCCCATGTTTTCGAAGTTGTTTTCAAGTTCGATTTCTTTAGCAACTGAAACACCATCTTTTGTGATGTGTGGAGCTCCGAAAGATTTTTGAATAACAACATTGCGACCTTTAGGTCCAAGTGTAACTTTAACAGCGTTTGCCAGAGCGTTTACACCGTTTAGAATCAGCGTGCGGGCGTCTTCTGAGTATTTTAATTCTTTAGCCATATAATCTCTCCTTTTAATTAATTCCAAAAATTAGTGTAGAACTCCGAGAATTTCATCTTCTTTCATGATAAGAAGCGGTTTACCTTCAACCTTTACTTCTGTTCCAGAGTATTTTCCGAAAAGAACTACATCTCCGACTTTTACGTCAAGATTGCGAACTGATCCGTCCTGAAGTCTGTATCCAGTTCCAACAGCAACGATTTTTCCTTGCGATGGTTTCTCTGCGTGATTATCAGGAATGATAATTCCGCCTGGGGTTTTTGTTTCTTCATCCAGACGCTGAACAACAACTCTGTCTTGTAATGGTCTCAATTGCATAGGTTTCCTCCCTTTATATAAAACTAAAAAAATAATTTTTTGGTCCCCCACAATGTGGGAGCAGACTGGACCAGTGTCAAGGGTAGCCTTTAAAATAAATTTCCCTAAAAACTTAGCCCAAATAGTCATTTATGGCCTAAGGCTTCAAAAAATGGTCAAATGTATCAGTATCAAGATTATTTTATTCCTCAAACGGGAGAGATTATATGGTGATGATCAGTGGTCGGTATCAGGGTAATAAACATTGTGAAATGACTCATGAGCCTTCTGGTTCAAAAATTGAGACCGATGCACCCGTGGATAATAATGGTCTTGGGCAAGCCTTCTCACCGACAGATCTGTTAGCTGCCGCACTTGGAAGCTGCATGATGACGGTTATGGCCATTTATGCTGAAAAAAATGGAATTCAATTAAATTCTGGTCGCTATCAGGTGATTAAAAAAATGCAGTCAGCTCCCCGCAAAATTTCGGAATTAGAAGTTGAGATACACCTGCCTGGCCACCTAGAAATAACGCAGAGACAGGAACTGGAAAAAATTGCATTGGCCTGTCCGGTTAAAATAAGTCTGCATCCAGATATTCTTATACCCATAACTTTTTTATACGATTCATTTTAGATCGTACCAGTTTATTCCGATTCCCATATCGACTTTAAGTGGGACTTTGAGGCTAACTACGTTCTCCATTCCTTCGCGGACGATTTTTTTCATCACTTCCAGTTCTTCTTCCTCGACTTCAAAAATAAGTTCATCGTGAACTTGTAACAACATACGCGAATGTAGTCCCAGATTAGTTATTTCACGCTCGATATTTATCATCGCCAGTTTAATGATATCGGCAGCAGTTCCCTGAATAGGACTGTTAATCGCCATCCGTTCTGCCTGGGCTTTAATTGTCCGGTTTTGAGAATGTATATCGGGAAGAAAACGTTTTCTTCCATGTAGTGTTTCGGCATATCCCGTTTGTTCCGCTTTATCTTTTAGAGTATCCAGAAAGGTTTTGATAGATGAGAAACGATTAAAATATTTATCGATGTAATTCTTTGCTTCAGTTCTGGAAATTTTAAGAGTGGAAGCAAGACCAAAGGAAGATTGGCCATACATGAGTCCAAAATTTACTGTTTTTGCCATTGATCTTTCTGAACTGGTAACCTGCGTGAGAGGAATATTTAAAACTTCACTGGCAGTTTGAGCATGGATATCCAGATTGTCACGGAAAGAAGCCAGCATTGTAGGATCTTCCGAAAAGTGAGCGAGGAGGCGAAGTTCAACCTGGGAATAGTCAGCTGACAAGAGAACTCTTCCCGGCTTGGCAATAAAAGCTTTGCGTACCTTCTCCCCCATTGGACTTCTGACCGGAATATTCTGAATATTTGGATTTGTCGATGAAAGACGACCTGTCTGGGCCACTGTCAAATTAAAATTTGTATGAATTCTTTTCGTCAGAGGATTTAATAATTCCGGCAACGCTTTTACATAGGTTGACAGAATTTTGCAGTACTCACGGTGAGTGAGTAACAAACCAGGTATTTCACTGATGTTCATTCCGTCGAGTTCTTCCAGAACTTCAGCATCAGTTGAATATCCGGTTTTGGTTTTTTTAATGACAGGCAATCCTAATTTTTCAAATAGTAGCACTCCTACCTGCTTAGGTGAGCCAAGATTAATGTCGCTTCCCGAGACTTCATGTATTTTGCTTTCAATCTTTTTGATTTCAGTGTCCAGCTCAACTTCAAATTCCCTCAAGAAATTAGCGTTAAGAGCTATTCCTTCTTTTTCCATTTTTGCCAGTACAGAAATAATGTTGAGATCGATATCAGCATAGAGATTCTCTACTTTAATTCTTTGCATACTTTCTTTAAAAATTCCGCTAAGTCTCAACAGCGAATTAGTTCTCTCAGCATTAGCCTGATGCTGATCAATACTCAGATCAAATCCAAAGTATTCCTTAATCAGAACATCAATATCGTGACGTGAACTGCTATTAATATTGAAATGGGCCAGAGTCGTATCAAATTTCTTAGCTTTGAAAGGAATATTGTGAATAAGTGAGTGAACAAAATCTCGTTTAAGATTATCGCCGATCACTTCTATTTCAGGCTCAGCCCATACCTTGCGCAATATGGTTTCAATGAGGTTTTGATCGGAACTATATACTTTTTGTTCATCACAGGCGAAATAAAGTCTGCTTACAGTACGCTGGTAAATATCATCGCCTTCGTAAAGAAGGTGTTGGGCAAACTTTTTTGAATCCATTACGGAATTAATTATTTCTTCATAATTGTTTTCATCAACTTCAATTAGGTCGACTGTGACATTGGACTGTTTACTGAACAAAGAACTGTCAATCGGTCCATTATCCTGATTATGATCAACCCGCTTATCAGTTTCTCTACTCATATGAAACTGAAAGCGCATCTCCTGATATTTGGCTATTGAACTGGTAAAGCCAAGCTCTTTCATAAATTCGATTAATTCATTGCTGGGGTAGAAACTGATTGCCGTTTCTTCCGGGGAATGACCAAGCTCCATGTCCGTTTTGATCTGGACTAATTTTTTGGAAAGTAAACCCATCTCGAGATGATCAGTAAAAGCTTCAATAATTTTTTTGCCTTTTAACTGAGCTTTATTGGCAATAATATTTTCGAATGTTCCGTATTCTTTAAGCAACTTCGCTGCACCAACTGCTCCAATGCCTTTCATGCCCGGTATGTTATCTGAGCTGTCACCAACAATAGTTAAATAATCAACGATCTGATCAGGACGAACACCCATTTTTTCTTCTACGTCAGCCGGTGAGTACAGCTTGTCTTTCATGGTATCCAGCATTTTGATATTGCCGCCCACGAATTGCATAAGATCTTTATCTCCGGATGCAATCCAGATTTCATCAAACTTATCTTTCCATTGAACGCAAGCGCTGCCAATAATGTCGTCTGCCTCACATCCTTCACAGCTGAATGTTGGTAGATTCATTAATTTGATCAGCTGATCAATCAGCGGAAACTGCGGAATCAGATCTTCCGGAGGATCGGAGCGATTAGCTTTATATGCTGGATAAAGCTCATTACGAAATGATCCGCCTTTCGTATCTCGGGCCAGAAAAATATGGGTTGGTTTATGATCAGCCAGCAGCTTAAGCATCATACTCTGTACACCGTATACCGCTTTTGTAGGTATACCCGTTGGTGACGACATTGGCCGTTGAATGGCAAAATAAGCCCGAAAAATGAAATTGCTGACATCGACGATGATCAAACGTGTTTTTGACATATAAAATTTCCTTTTGAAACTTTAGATCGAACCAGTTGTGTTTGTTGTAAACCAGCTGGTCTTACGATTTTTAATTCCTTCAAAGTTGTCGTCATTGGCCATTACAGATGTATCGGCCATGACATCTCCTAAACGGTGTCCGGAGTCTAGATTGTATAAGAGATAAAGCTCAAATCCAATAAGAACTGCGGCCAATATTGCGCCGAGTATCCAACCTATAATCGGCATGACAATCGCGATCAACAATGGAAGAGTGAAGGGAAGATTCCTGACTAATGATTGTCGGTATGAACAGGGCGATCCGTCTTCGAGTGATTTAACGGCAAAACCCATAAAACGTTTTCCGACAGATTGCCCGTTAGCAATTCCGTCAGATAGAGACATATATACAATGCCTAGTAAAGCACCTGCGGGGTAGAACCAGATAGAGAATAAGGCCATGATAAACAGATCGATTGCTTTAGCAATTAATCGTGATAACTTGGCGACTCTTATCGCTTTTTCGAGAAGGTATTTTCTATCGAAGCTGTCCATAAATCAATCTTAGTGACACGCCTCTAGAATGGCAAAGAAAATACAATGATGTAACCAAGTTATCCACACGACAAATGCGAAGCGGAAAAAAATGGGGTTTTCACATAAGGTCTTGTTGGGTAATATAGTGATCAACATTAAAAGGAGTTCCTTATGGGTTCAGTAAACAAGACCGATGTAGCGCATTTTGAAAACGATGTGCTTAAATCAAGTAAACCAGTTTTAGTAGATTTTTGGGCTGAGTGGTGTGGACCATGCCGTGTATTAGGGCCAATTCTTGATGAGGTCGCTAAAGAAATTGGTGAAAAAGCTGAAATTTTAAAAGTAAATGTCGATGACAATCCAGAGCTTGCTCAGAAGTATGGTATCCGTGGGATTCCTACTATGATTTTCTTTAAAAACGGTCAGGCCGCTAAAACTCTCGTTGGAGTACAGGCGAAAGAAGAAATCAAAAAATCACTTGAAGAGATGGCGTAAAATGTACGCTCTACAATCGCTTCAGGACGCTCAAAGAGTTCTCAATAGTTTTGTTGAAAAACGCGAAAATGTAGAAAAAATTAATTCGGCCATCGCCTTGATGGTCGAGTCCTATAAAAACAATGGACGAATGTATAGCTGTGGCAATGGGGGATCCATGTGCGACGCTATGCACTTCGCAGAAGAACTTACAGGTCGCTTCCGCAAAGAACGCAAGCCGCTGGCTGCTATGGCCATCAATGACCCTTCACATTTGACCTGTGTCTCTAATGACTATGGTTATGATTATGTTTTTTCCCGCTACGTAGAAGCCTGGGGAAACAAAGGCGATGTATTACTCGCTATTTCAACATCCGGAAATTCACCTAATATCTTGCTTGCAGTTGAAGCTGCAAAGAAGAAAGGAATGAAAGTTGTGGGATTACTTGGTAAAGGTGGAGGAAAACTAAAAGACATGGTTGATGTCTCTTTAATCGTTGATTCGAACATCAGCGATCGCATCCAGGAAGTCCACATCAAATGTATTCATATTTTTATTGAAGGAATTGAGAGAAGTCTTTTTCCTGAAAATTACTAAGACCGTGGGCCTTTCATCGCTTAATTAATAAAGGCCCCGATCACAATCAATAGTGCCGCCATATTAGTGATCAGCAACCATTGTTTAGATTGAGTTTGTTTGTAGTGTAAGAAAGCATCCAATAGAAAAACCTGTGCCCACAACATGTAACCTATGCGGTAAAGCATGAGCCTCGAATGATCAGTTACATTGAAAGCATCCAGTACAAACGGAAGCGTAAATAACACCATGAAGATCGCCGACATGATCGAGCGTTTGAATCGTTCGTCCTGATAATATAGCATATCAGGCCTTTTAATTTTGGTGTACAGATCATTCAGGAACAACACATACACAAACACAACCATGTAATCATCAAACGATTTGAAGCCTATCAGAAGCTGCAAAAACATGAGAATACTGAATGAAAGCAGCAATGCCAGTTTTATTCTGGTAAGTTGAATGCCGGATAGTGTGAAGTTCTTTATTGCGACCATAACACTGACCATTATAACTTACACACTAAAAAAGGCCGGCAATAGTTGCTAAGTCCTTATAAGGTGATAAATTAAGCCTATCAGGAGTGCCAACAAACTGAGGTAAAAACCCCTGTGGACTATTAGCGGACTCTCTCAATTCCCTTTTTAATTTCGACAGTAAAAGACTTGCGGTAAGGCAGACGATTGGTAAATCGTTTTTCGTGAATAGGAGAAATTGAAATATCGCTAGGAGCACCGGTTTCGCCTTCGATATTCAGATCATCGAAATCAAATTTTTCATATTGCTTATAAGTGTAAATAACTTTTTTTCCACCTTTGCTGCCTTCTAGTGGTACTTCTGCATCCTGAGCAAATACCGAAGCTGAAAAAGTTATAAGCATGGAAAGAAAAAAACATTTCGTCTTCATAAATTAGTTCCTGATAAATTTATCTACTTTTTGAGCATACTCTTTCATCGCACGCCCTTCAGCAGAGGAAGTAGTCACATTCTCGTAGACTGTTTTGGCATCTATTGGACGATTAGAAAGCTTTAAAGCAACAGCATAATTTAAGCCCACACCTGGTCTGGAAATAATGCTCTTATTTAATTTTCCATAAATCTCAATAGCAGTCTGATAATCACCCTTAATCAGATACGATGAAGCCAATGCAGAAGCAATCTCAACATCATCCGGACTTCGTTTTAAAAGCCCCTGGAAAATCGGAAGGGCTTTTCCAACAGTCCCAAATTTTAAATAAAGTTGTGCCAGATTATAAGTTGGAGTAACTGTAAAACTATTCATTTCAGAAGCCACCTTAAAAGCAGCAAGTGCTTTTTGATGTTTCCCCTGCTTTAGATATACAACCCCCAGATTGTTAACTGGCGGAACAAACTTTGAGTCTAGATCGCGTGACTTATTATAAAAAAGAATCGCTTTTGCCAGATCATTTTTAAGATAATGACAGGTCCCCAGCTGATTCCAGTAGCTGGTATTGTTCTTGTACTTTGAGTATAGATCATCAGCAATTTTCAATGCTGTATCATACTTTCCCTGAATGCAATTAATATTCATTTTAACGATAGGATCATCGGCCTTTGCCAGTGCTTCATCCAGCTTAGCCGTAGATAAAGAAGCAAGAGATTCTTTCAATAAAGCATGACTTGATTCTTCAGAGCTGGAAAAAGTAAATTCATCTTTGTCGGCACGATATTTTTCTTCCGTTTTTTTATCAAAGTCGAGTTGCTCTACCCATGAATAATCTTCTTCTTTTATCGCTTCCGCTGCCGTCTTACGTACCGGATTCGAAGGCTGCCCCGCACAGGAACTCAGAATTAAAAAAAGTGGTAATATTTTATTTATCATTTAGCACCTGCCTTATCCATGATAACAGTCGCCGATTCGTTGACATATTCCGGAATAAAGTTGTGGTCGTTTTTAACCAAAAACCAGCCATTGTCACTGGATAGAATATTATCTTTTTCAATCTTCAAAATTGCCGTTTCACGGAAGTCCCGGGCCTGCTTATCCAGAGGCTCAACCAGCTTCTCCATGCTTCCTTTGAAAGACTTGATATACTCTGGTGATTTGCCATCCGGAGTAAAGCGCAGAACTTCATCTCTCAGATTTTCATGTGCTTCAACCAGAAATCTGTAAGCGCGCACAATTCCCAAGCCAGACCCCAACTCAGCAATGGAAACTGCTTCTGTTGTAATTTTATCCAGCATCGTAAATTTCTGCTTCAGCATTTTATTGTATTCTGCTTCCGGAAATTTAAGAGTAAGCGAATTAAACTTTCTCAAATTATCTTCCAGAGCATTAAGCCTGATAAGTGATATTGCATCCAGAGCTTCCAGCGGAACATTCATTTTAGCTTTTTTGGATGTTTCAAAATAAGTCATCATTTTGTTGCGAATTTTTCGCGCATCATCCACACGCCCTATATTCTCAAGCTCATTTGCCAGTAAACTCGACGGAAAAATAAGCATCGGCCACATATCCTTCGATACTTCAAGATTCTTAATTACTTCATTAAATGATCCCCACTTATTAGAAGCAGCTAGTTCATTCAAATGGTCCAGATACCCCGGAAGGATCATGTCATTTCCCACTCCGCACTTAGGTGCTTTAGTGAGCAGGTTCAAGCTCTTATCAAATTGTTTATCTGCCAGATAGATGACGTTGGCATTCTTGAAGAAGATTTTTTTATTCTTTGAATGACTAAGGCAGATTTTATCAAAAATCTTTTCACTAAGTGCAGCCGACTCGGAGAACTGGCGGCGTTGGAATAAATCAGTTGAAAACAAAATAAAATCTTTTTCAAATTTTACGAGCTCTTCAGACTTCATCATTACCACTGCACGGTCAGCCCATCCATACATTTGCTTCCATTCTCCTGTTTCATAGAACAGGACTGCAATGTTATAAGCTGCAGTCTTCTTGGCTTCTGTATCGGTTTCTGGAGATTTGTAGATCTGCAAATACCCCTTCAGGGCCCCCTTTTTATCTCCTTTAAGACTAGCTTGTTCAACATTTTCAAATTGCATTCCGAGCACCAGCGTTTTTACTTTGGCTGCATACTCCGGACTAACCTTAAATTCGTTCGCTTCTATCCTCTTAGTCCAGGCAGCCAGAGAAGCCTTATCGCCTTTGTCCTTATGGAAATCCATAATTTGAGCAAGCATCTTTTCCTGAGTCTCATTTTGTTCAGGAAAAGCTTTTTTGTAATCAAGCAGTACCTTTTCAGCTGATGCAACGTTCTTTTTATCCATATGAGCTGAGAATAATCGCTGATAAATAACGTTAGATTTTTCACCTTTTGGATCAGCCGATAAAAATCCCTCGTAAGCCGGTATCAAATAGGTTTCAACCGTTGATTTACTTACGTTTTTACCCAATGAGACCATCAGGGCCGTACTGGCCAGATTTTCTGTTTTTTTGTCTTTATTGGCTTGTGCCCTTTTAATGGCCTCTGCGTAATAAGGAACGGCTTTGTCGAATTTCCCGATAGCAAAAAAAGTTTCACCTGCATGAAAGTAAGGAAGCTGTGCTTTTTCCGGACTAACCAGTGCATCGATCATGAAATATTCATTGGCAGCTTCTGCTTTCCGGTCACGAATTTCCGGTTGAGCTTCATAAGTTTTTGCAACCAATTGCTGCTGAATGATCGCAGACATTTTCTGGGCATTGAAACGTAATTGTTCAACTTGATCCGGATTCAATGCACCTTTCGAGAATTGCTGAGCCAGCACTCTGCAGGCTTCAAGATGCTTTTGATCACGGCCAAATTTTTCATACAGGCTCAGAAGTTCAGCATTAAATTCTATTTCTTCTTTTTCAGTGGCTTTGTATTGTAGACCATCACTCAACGTCTTTTCTGCTGCGGCAAACTTTCCTTGTTTTTTAAGATATCGCCCCACTTTCAGCATGACATCGGAAACGCTCTTACCGTTCTTCTTGTAAAAAGCAATCGCTTCTTGTGATCTCCCGGCTTCGGTATAAAAGAAGGCCAGATCGCGTTCAATACTACTGGACATATCAATGAATTTGGGACTTTTTGATAACTCGTAAGCTTCATTCATGACAGAAATTGCTTTATCATACTGCCCCATTTTGAAATAGGACCAGCCAAGATTAAATGCATCTTTAGTCCACCACTTATCACGCTTGGCCTTTAAAGCTGCCTCGTACAGTGTAAGCGATTTATCAAAAGATCCCTTGTTAAAATAAATTTCAGCTAAGGCGATTCGGGATTTATCGGCAATGACTGAATTGCTGCGTGATTCCTCAAGAGCTTTTTGAAAAAATTTTCTTGATTGTTCTTCCTGCTTAAGTTCTTTGGCATTATAAGCGAGAATGTAATATGCATCCCCTTTTTCATCAAAATTTTTAAAACGCTTTAGCAAAACTAAAACAGTTTTTTGGGCCTGATCAAAGTACCGGCGGGATTCTTTATAGAAATCTTCTTTATTTGCATCAGCTCTTTTATCTGCCGGAATTTCCAAAAACTTCTGGTTTTCCTGGTCTTTGAGCAAGCGGGCTTTTTCCAGTAGAACCTGAGCCATTCTCAGCATGAGATCAGGTCTCTGCGCTCCGATTTGTTTATTGAGACGAGTGACTTCGCGCAACTCTTCATCCAGTACTTTGATCAGCTCTGCTCTTCTTTGCTCAACATCTGCTATTGCAGATGAAAAAGGTGCAGAGGCCATTAGAGTTGTGAGACAAAAAGTTATTAAGCTTTTTCTTTTCATAATTTATTTACATTCCGATTTTAAAGAGAAAACGTAATCTCCTAATTCGTCGGCCCAAAACTCACCGTTAAAAGTCCAGAAATATTGCTTATCTGTTCTTCTTAGATGAGCAATATCTCCCCGGGCTCGTCCCGCATCTCTTAAAGATACATCCTCATATAATTCTGTTTTACGCTTAGATAACACTTCAAGTTTAATATAACTCATGTCTTCGAAAGCTCTGACAATTTGAGCTGCATTTAACTGCAATTGTCCCCGAATATAACTTCCAATCAGATTTCGCTGCAGACTCAGGGCTTCCCTTAAGTTTTCATTCAAGGCAGATTTTAAAGAGTCATTCGGTAAATTTTTTAATCGTTCGATTTCGTCTCTTCCGGCATTGAATGAATTATAAAGTTCAAGGTAAGCCGGATCTCTGCCAATCGATGCCAAAGCAGTACTCAGGATCGGATTATCTTTGAACTTACCATCTTCACGTTCTTTGACCAGTAGGTAATACTGTCGATAATCCTTACCTAATGAGTCGATAAAACTTTTGAATCCTTGGTTTTCTTTTTCGTACTTATTATAGAAATTCTCCACTGTATTTTTAGAATCGTCCCATAAACAAAGCTCCATATAAGAGAGAGCTTTCAACACTTCGATTTCCGGATTGAAAACATAATTAAATACTGGAGCCTTATAGGTAACTAATTTACCCAATGTTCGGTTGTAATCTTTTAGATAAAAACTATTCCAGGCTTCCTCAAATAGTATTTCCGGCCAGATATAAGAAGACTTTGGCAAGTCCAGATAACTGGAATGGGCCAACTCGTATTTTTGAGTTGCAAACTGTGCCCGCGCTATACCCACCAGACAGTAATCACGATTAATTTTTAATTGTCTTAACCTATCTTTGTTTTCTTCTTTGTTGATTTGTGAATTGGAAACATCAATACATTCTTTAAACGAACGGATTGCCTGATCTTCTCTTTTGGAAACGGCAAGAGTACTTCCTTCAAGTAATAAAGTGAAAGGCTTTACAGGGTGCCATTCTTCAATTTTGTTTCCTAGATATTTTAGAACCTGATCATACTTTCCTTGACGAAAAGCCTTGCGGGCGAGAATGTATCTGACTGTTGGTGCGTTTGATTTTTCCAGGATGTTTGCTGGCAACACTTCAAACTGCTTAACTCCAACTTCTGTAATCAATTCATCAAGCACACGATCAACTGCTGAATCGTTAACTCTGGAAGTTGATGAAAGATATTCTTTGATAAATGGAATCGAACTGAAATACATTTTATCTTTTACAAGTTCAGCAACCATTTGCGGATATCTGCCTTTATCACCTGTCTGATAAATCTTTCTGGCACCGGCGATTGAAGCTTCAGTATTCAGGCTTAAGCCGAGCATGAATATACTAATAATTGTTGATTTCATACAATGCCCTTAATTAAAAAGTGAATCCCAGTGAAACAGTTGCATCATAGTTGGATTTAAGAGAATCACCCGTTGTAGAGATGTTCTGAGCACTAAAATGAACTGCCGTTAAATCTGTTCTGATGCTGAAAGATTCAGAAATGTAAAATTTCATACCAGCTTGCCAGATTAAGCCACCATGTGTTTCTGCAGTTTCCACACCTTCAAAGCTAGGGCCTTGCTGGATTCTTAATTTGTTATTTTTTTCTTTCAGCTGTGTATAGCCCAGACCGAAAATCCAGTCCATATACACGATGCTGTTAAAGGTATTAATTTTGCTGTAAAAAGGTGACCATAAAATCATGGCGCCGTAATAGTTTTCAACAATTCTGCGGAACGGAGTTGTACCGGTTCCTCCACCGCCTGAACTTCTCACACCTTTGGCAGTATCATTTTCTTCACCGGAGTTTTGTGAATAGATTCCTTCAAAACCAAAATCCTCTGTAAAAAAGTATCCTAATCTTCCCTGTATTGCAGTTGAATCTACAAAAGCACCGGAAGTTGTAATACCTCCCCCTAAATTGATATGCAGATGCCCGGCTTTACGAAATTTTCTGTTCTGAAGAACATAAACTTCTTTATCAGGATCAAGCCATGAAAACTCGTAAATGTCTTTTTCACTGGCAACGGCGTGAGAAGAAATAAGGGTTGAAATGATTAGGGCCAAAAGTTTTGATTTCATACGCATCCTGCTTTAATAAGAGTCGATAACCCAAAGGCTTAGAATTTAACTATTATTTTAACACAGGATGAAGGGCCCGCAACTAAGGGGACGAAGTTGCATTCTTGTGACAGATGGATGAGTACTCACAGCTGAAACAATGATTCAAATTTACCTGATGGAGAGAGTCTGTTTTTTGCCAAACTCCAAATAGAGACTCATTAATTTCTTCTCCACTTATCTCCCGCTGAATAAGTTTTTCCTCATCCAGATACAGCAGGGCGAGGACGACCTTTTTTTCCGGAGTAAATTGCTTCAGATTAAAATAAGCCAACCCATAACAAAAAAGCTGAAACCAATAATGGCCCTCATTTTTCTCATCACGCTGACCAGTTTTAAAATCCCAGATTACGATTTCATCATTTTTTAAAAAGACAATATCAGGTGTTCCGGAAACCATTTGCCCAAACAGAGAAAACTTGACGAGTTCTTCACTATGAATTTGATAATTTTTAAGTCGATCCGATTGTAGCAACGCCCACTGCAATTTGCGTGAATCACTCCCCTGATAATCATTAAAGACCTTCCGGCCGGTGATTATATCGGAAAGCCACTGATGCAGTTCTATTCCTCTCTTTTTAGAGGAATAAAAGATTTCTTCGTCTGATTCAAAATCCAGTTCAGCATTAGCAGAAGGTAGAGCGTTGGCGTTTTCAGGCTCCAGCTTAACAATGTTTGAAAGATAAAATTTATGTGGGCATTGAACCAGATGGGCCAGCCGGGTAACTGAAGTCTCTGCAATTACTCCCAGAGAAGAATCACCTTCTTTAACTTTTATTCCCATTGAATCTTTAAGCAATAGAGCTTGCTCCACACGTTTATTTTCTGATTTAAAAGCCAATTCGATGCTTGAATTCTGGATTAGAGATGAATCCAGAGCAAGTCTCAAGGCTTTAATCCAGTGATTAGCACCGCTGTCCAGTTCGGTTTTCGTCTGGTCTTTTAAGTAATTCAGATCGATCCAGCCCAAATATTTTATTGCCCGGGTGCAGGCAACATAAAGAAGTCTTTTACTTTCCGAGAAGTCTTTTGCTTTTTCAACTTCGGCTTCCAGAAAATACGCCGGTGATTTAAAAAACTTTTTCTGGTTAAATGATTTTTTCCATCTAAAGCTTCTTGGCATTTTGCCAATTACTGCCGTTTTACCGGCCATATTCCCATTGCTGTGAATACCACCCAGAATGACGGCGTCATATTCCAGCCCCTTGGATGCATGAGCTGACATAATGATTACTCTTTTTCCTTTGCCTACTTTAATAGAATTCAAGGAATATTGTTGCTCATTTTCAGACGTCAGCATGGTGTATGCAAGTTCCGGGCTATTCTGGCAAATGTTACAGATGGAATCAATGAGAGCACTGTTGTCACTGTACAGTGAATTATTGAGTCCCATTGAGTAGATCGTTTTGTGAAAGGCAAGTCGCAAACCTATAATGTCAATCTGGCCCAGAAAAGTAGCGGAAATTTTTTCGAAATCAGTTTTAATTCCCATTACTGAGCATTGCAGATTAAACAACTGTCTTGTTGCTTCCAGCTTGTTCTCATTATTCTTGTTCAGTTTTGTCTCAATCAGGCGCAAAAATAAATTAATAACCGGGTCTTCTGCATATTGCACCTTTACCTGTGCCGTATATGAACAATTATCAGAGGCAAGCAAGTCGAGCAAAAAGGCTGAAGGCTTCAGTTTTCGATACAGAACGCATATTGATTGAAAATTATCATCGGATAACAAATTATCTATTTTGGACTTAATGGCCAGTGCTTCATAGTAATCAACATCGATATCTTTGCTGTCATTTGTGCCCATAAGCATAGTTTCAATTCTCTCAACTATGCCAGTCTGAGCCTGACCGGGAATTAATTGAGGCTCCATCTGAACACTATATTTATCCTGTCCTTCGAATTTTAAACCTAAGGGAAAGACCATATCAAAAAAATGATTATTGAAGCTGATGACTGCACTGGAAGACCGGAAATTATTTTTCAGCCAGATATTGTTTTCTGCTCCCAGAAAAGAAATGCATTCATTAAAAACTTGCAGTTCCCCTCCTCTGAAACCATAAATAGCTTGTTTTTTATCACCAACACAAAATAGTTTTCCAGAGTCATGCCCGATAAGTTCTTTTAATATTGCGTATTGGACAAAGGATGTATCCTGGAATTCATCGACAATGAAGTAGTCGTATTGTGCATTTACAGCGTTCCGTGCGTTGGTGTCTTTTAATCCAAGACTGACATAATACTCCAGGTCGGCAAAACAAAAGCCCGGAATGTCCAGATAGCGTCCTTCGATAAAATCAAAAAGATCTTTCAGCGTTTTTGTCCATGCATCACATACGTCGAAATATTCAACAAAGTGGACAATGTCCTCGTCTATACTTCTCAAAAAAGTGACCAGCTCCTTCACCTGTACCAAGTGCTCCTTATGCCTTTCATCTAAGGATTTAGGTGCAACTGGCAACCGCCCGCATGATCTGGAAAACTGCAGATACTCAAATGCATTTTTACCGTTTAAAGGTCCATGCTGCTGTACAATCTGCTCAAAAGCCTGAAGGAAAATGTACCAGCCTTTTTTCTTTTCATCTTCTTCAATTTCCGATTCCAGGCAAGTAAAGACTTCTTCCAACTCCAGCGCAATAAGCATCTCAGAGAAAAATAAATCCAGCTCCTGGTCGGCACTAATGGATGGTAAAGCTTCCTTCCAGATTAATCTCAGCTCCGGAGAATTAAAGATTTCTACCATGGCAGAAATCAATGTCTGAGAGTTTGCTTGCATAACCTGATTAAGTTTTTCCTGGTGCTGGTCAAACCATCCATCAAAAATTTTTTTGATTTTATCCTTGTGTTCAAGAGCTGAGACAATTTCAACTTTTCGCGGAAGATTTTTAATGTACCCCTGACTGATCAAGCCATTACAAAAAGACGAAATGGTCATGATATTGAGTGAAGCAAGATTCTGTCGAACAATGCTCCAGAAATCTCCCTCTTCACCGGAAGCCAGTTCATCAAGCTTATTCATCATCCGGATTGACATTTCACCGGCAGCTTTTTTAGTGAAGGTCATAAGGACCAGACGATTCATCTTTTGAGGTATCAGGACATTCCAGTCGTTCTGCGGTATTTCTTTTTGAAGATCACTGAGTATATGAACGATATGTTCTATAATGACAAAAGTTTTTCCTGAACCTGCTCCGGCAGACAATATTTTTCCACCGAAATGATCAATGGCAACTCTTTGTTCAGCATTCGGGGTTCTGACTTTTGCTTTTATATGGCCTCCCTGATGCAGAAAAGACTTACCGGGCAAAAGTGGCAAACCTTCGGCTCTCTGGGAGCTGCTAAAAATGAGGAATCCTTTGCAATTGATGAAATTGTTTCTTCGATCCTTATTCGTGATGGACCTAATTTTTCTGTAAGTAACTTAGTCGCCTCTTCTCCGACAAAGATCAGTTTATCATCTTCAGTATCGCTAAGATTAATATAGCCGAATGAATGAATATTCATTCCTTTTTGTACTGTTGCATTCAGATAGACCCATAATTGTATCTTTTGAAAATTAAGGGTCTCGGATTTGGTTCCGGCTGCTGAGGAGGAACGCTTAAAATCAAAAATGGCTTTTTTCTGATCCGGCAATTCAACCAGACAATCAATGAATCCTTTAAGCTTCAGATCATTGTCCGGAAGAGCGACTTCAAATTTTATTTCTTGTGCCGAATAGGTATTCATGAATTCAATCAGGAAGTTAATTCCATTCATCGAAAAGGCAAGTAATTCATTGTAAGCCCGGGCGAGCTCAGAGTTTTTAAGTGCAATTCGTTTTTCTGTGCAATAATTATCAATAAGTTCGCGACAAATGTTTTTGCATTTTTCAGTATCCAGGGCTTCTTTAAAATTCTTCTGAGCAAAATAAAAGGAGATTGCCTTATGTTCAAGATTCCCCATTTCTTCAGCTGGAATAAGATTTTGGAATTCAGGTTTTGAATTCATTTTCTGAATCTGATGGAAATAAAATTTTCGGGGACAGTCGATATAGTATTGCAGAGCTGAAGCAGAAAATGATTTTCCATGATACGGTTTTTTAACTATCAGACTTTTTATAAAATCGAATCTTTCGTTTTTTTTATTTTCAAGTGCTAATGCACTTAATTCAATATCAAATCCTTTAAAGATTTCCTTCCAGGCAAGGTCACTCTCAAGTAACTCTTCTTCAATATAAAGCACAGAATTTTCAGTCTCTAATAGATTGACCAGTTCGATTCTGTGAAACTGAAATTCCAGACCGGCCCTTTTGATTGGACCAATTGCTTTAAGTGCTCTGGTCATTGCTTCACTAAGAATTTTTTCGCTGCCCCGAAAACTTCCCAGCAAGGAAGATGCAATGACCGCTGATGGTATTGGTGCCCTGAAACTTAAGCCGTTTAAATCAGAAATTCGGGATGTAATCGTTTTTTCAATTGAGACGAGAGAAGTTCGGGGAGAATTTAAGCGCACAATTTCCAGAATGATATCAACTGCAAAAGAATCAATACCGGTAATGACTTCACTGAAGCTAATCAGGGAATCCTGGGCAAGGCCCATTACTTTGGCCATTTTATATTGTGCAGACTTAAGCATTTCGCGTTTTTTGTTTTCCAGTGCAGCGATTACAGAATCTGCATTCTGATTCTCCTGTATCAATGACAAGAGCATTTCCCGCAAAATATCTCTTTCTGTCTGGTACAGGTCTTCATTAGTTTTAAAAAACTGACCTGTTCGCTGAAATTCCTGATAATTTAATAAAGTTGCTTTTGTCGTGGCCAGAATAATATCCATCCCGGGATCAACGAAATCAGTAATCTGATTAGCCTTTCCGGAAGGAAAAACCACAACGTTAAGACGGTGTGATGCCGTTCGTGCACGGGGTGTACGCTCTGAATGATCCAGCCACTTAATCCAGTCATTCGGTAAAGTTTCAGCCAGTAGATTCTCAGGAAAAAATAGAAAAACTTCCCTATCTTCTCCCAATTGTTTCAGCATATCTATCTGGACGCCACTCAGATGCTTAAAGCCTACAAATGCCAGGGCACGATCTCCTGTAGAAGTAGCCATTTCCCGGTATGCCAGCTGTTCGTCTATCAGCTTTTCCTGCTCAACGAAAGTCCAGAAAATCAATAACGACCTGACTGTTTCTGTATCAAGTTCTTTGAAAAACTCTGCCAAAAGCTCAAGCTCCAGTGTAAATGATCTGAGTTCCGTGAACAGTTCAAAAGCTTCATTGAATTGAGAGGCGTTTCCTTCAGGAAAGTAATGTTTCCAAACGGCAGCCAGTTTGAGCATTAGTTCTGATTTTCTGATGCGTTTTTTTTGACTTTGCGACAAGAAATCGGAAACCCATTTTGAAATAGTCAGCACTTCTAATTGGGGGGCCCGGGCTCTTAAATTATCGGCAACAACCGGACTTGGAGCTATAACCAACGGTTGTGTAAAACCGCTAACTGTTGATAACAGTTCATCGGAAGATTGATAGTAAACTACCTCAAGCACAACGCTTTTCTCCAAGACAACAACCGGCTTTTCTGATAGAATTTATCTTATGCTTCCAGAAAGTCGATTGTATAGTTTTATTGATCAAAAAGAAGGCTTCACTCTCCATTTCCTCGAGGGACAAAAGCTTATCCACGACCTTGCCATCATTCATGCTGTTCATGGCGAAGGTTTTCAGTATTTTCGAAATACTATACTCTCCATTCAACCCATGATTTCTTTCTTAAAACCTGGCGAAGGTCTGGGCGTCTATCTGGATTCTGAAGAACCTTATTTTAGACTAAAAATTGAAATGAGTGAGCAGGGGCAAATGCGAACCCTTTTATTGCCTGAAACCTTTAGACAATTTCCTGAGTCGATTACTGGAAAATGCCGGGTTGTAAAAACTTTTCCCAATGAACATACACCCTACACCTCTATAATTAATTTGGAAAAGATTAGCTTCGATCAGGTAATCAATAAAATTTTTCGAGAATCTTATCAGGTTAAGAGTGAAGTTTTTCTCAATGACATAACAGACCAAAGTGTCATGCTGATGAAATTACCGGATATCAATATTAACAAAATTGAAACCCAATACAAGCTGACCATCCAAGAATATTATGGAAAATTTCAGAATAAACTAAATGAGCTGTACCAGATGCAGACTACTGATTATTCTACGATTCAAACTCATTTTGAAAAACTGGGGTTCATCTACCTTGGTTCCAAAGAAATTTCATTCAAATGCACATGCTCACGTGACAGAATGTTTCAGGGGTTGAAAAGCTTAATTGGATCTTCGGGAATTGATCACGTTTTCGAAGTCGGAGAGAAAAGCATCGAAACCCGCTGCGACTATTGCAAAACGAGTTATCTTTTTTTGCGGGATGAATTTTAAAGTGGATTGATATAATCCCAGCTAAATTTTTTTCTTTCCGGTCTGTGAATCGCCCGTTTCAGCATCTCTGATTCATCGTAGAGACCACAGAAATTCTCGGCCATTGCCCCGTAGGAAATAACCGGTGACATCAGTGAAGACCTTTTATAAATGAGATTTTTTCCTGATTTTTCAAATTCTGCCCATTCTTTTCCCTGAACTGGATATTCCACAGGTGTACTCTCTGCACCACTTAGAACAATCAACAATTCCTGGTTATTATCTTTTTTGGCCCAGGAAATAATCCGGTCAATTTCCTGTAATGATTCTTTGGCCAGATTAATATCTTTTTTCTTAAGTGCGTTTTGAAAATTAAAATCGCGGACAATGAATATATTAGTGGGAGCAGATTTATTCAGCATCCCCCACAGCACTTTAAAATTGTTAAATAAACTGGAAAAACACAGACCTTTTTGACAGGAACGATCATAGTAAAGGCCTGGCTGCATGCTGTCTGCAAGCTGTGCTGGTGGATCCTGATAATGAAAAGATTTATTGTCATCGGTCATCCCACTGGCCATACGCCAAAACCGAATCTTTTCTATATCCAGCATATTGTTAACCGGACAAGTTAGTGCTGTCTCTAAAGACTGGGTTGGGTCCCCCCCATTTTCCAGAATTCCCGCATTGAAGTTAAAATCGGCCAGAAGATTCCAGACTGCATTATGAGAATAGTCCTCGCATGTACCTTTAATGTTTCTCGAACCTGATAACTGAGAGAGAAAACTATTTCTCGCTGAAGGTCGTAATTCATATAAATTATAATTCCAGATTTTGCCCATGCATGAGCCTTGTTCCAGGGCTGTTTTATGGTTGGCATCGCTGGTGTTAAATTTAAGCAGAGGTATATGTTCTTCTGAAAAGCCTGCAACCTGGATCCATAATATTTTCTTGGGTCTTTCGGAATAGGCATGCGGTTCCAGGTTCAGGGTTTGAACCCGGGCGCAGGAGGTCAGACAAAAAGCAAACACAATGAAAAATATGTTTATCATGGGATTATCCAATAGAAGTTTAACCTAAAATAGTATGCCTGAATTTAGGACAATTTTCTCGTTTAATTCTTTACCAAAACCTTTTATTCTAATTTAGGTAAATATGTAGTTAACCGACTTTTTCGCTTTAGTATAAGGAGTAATTATGGGAGAGGTTTCAACACTCGCCAGCAGGGAAATCATGTGGAACATTCCCTACGCATTCAAAATCATCATGTACGTTTCGTTTTTCGTAAGCGTCAGCGTTATGATTGCCGGTTTCTACAAAAAGATAAAGTTTATTACTCGCGGTGGGGGCGTTGAAGAGCTGGATGGTTTAATGCCTGCCAAACTTCAATGGGGACGTTTCTGGCATAACCTCCTGCTTACCGGAAAAGTTAAACGTTATCTGCGAGTGGGTGTATTCCACAGCTTAATTTTTTATGGTTTTTTGATTCTATGGATTGCTACTGACTTAGTTGCTATCCATTACGATACGCCATTCAAAGTTTTTCAGGGAACAACTTACATCGTAATTTCATTTCTGGCCGACATAGCTGGTTTAATGATTTTGATAGGTATAGCAATGGCATATCATCGTCGCTACATTGAAAAGCCTAAATATCTATCGGCGACTAAACCAAAACAAGAAATGTTCATGTACCGTATGCTCGTGGCACTGGTTGTGATCGGATACTTCATTGAGGGATTGAGGATTCTAGGCAGCGGAATGCCTTCTGGTGAAGCACAATGGGCGCCTATCGGTTGGGGACTTGCTTTATTATTTGGCAAGCTGGGCTTATCTGATACAACCCTGGCTTATAGTTATCGCACACTTTGGTTTCTCCACATGGCCAATACAATGGTGTTCGTTGGAGCTCTCGGTTGGTCAAAACTATCGCACATTTTTATGCTTCCATTTGCTGCTTTAGTCACTCCTCGCCGTCGAGGAGCTGTTTTAAATCCAATGAATTTTGAAAATGAAAATGCCGAAACATTTGGTTTAGGAAAACTTTCAGAATTGACCATGAAAAATAATCTCGATTTATTAACCTGTGTTGAATGTGGGAGATGTACTCAGGTTTGTCCGGCTAACCTGGCCGGCAAGATTCTGGATCCAAAAACAGTCATAACAAAAACACGTGATCTCGCTTTCGCTACATATGCAAACGGCCAAACAGACGCAGAAATTTGGGGTGAAAATCCAATTTTTGCTTCTAACGAGCTGGATGCCTGTACGACTTGTGGGGCTTGTATGGAAGAATGTCCTGCCAATATCGAGCACGTTAATATCATCATGGAAGCTAAACGCTATAAAGCCCTGACCTTAGGAGATATTCCTCCTGCAGCTGCTGATGCCGTTAACAAAATTAAGAATCAAGGAAACCCTTGGGGTATCTCTCAGCAGGATAGATTTAAGTGGGCTGATGGTCTTAACATTCCAGTTATTGAAGCAGGCAAAAAAGTAGATTATCTGTACTATGTCGGTTGTGCTGGATCTTACGACGGATCTAACCAGAAAGTGGTAAAAGATACGATTGCTATGCTCAAAAAAGCAGGTGTGAGCTTTGCCGTTATGGGGAAAACTGAAAAGTGTAACGGCGATCCGGTAAGACGTTTTGGCGATGAGTATTCTTTTTATGAAATCGCTATCGAAAATATCGCCAATATGCGCCAGTACGAGTTCGGAAAAGTTGTGACTCATTGTCCACATTGTCTTCATACTATTGGGAAAGAATATGCCAAATTCGATGACGGAGCTTTCGAGACTGTACACCATACAGAATTATTAGCTGAACTTATTGATCAGGGTAAGCTGGTGCCGGAAAAATCCATTAATGAGGAATTAACTTTCCATGATCCTTGTTATCTCGGCCGTCATCATGGTCAATATAATGCTCCTCGAGCAATCTTAAATTCAATTCAGGGCTTGAAAGTCAAAGAAATGGAAAGAAATAAAGACAAGGCTCTTTGTTGTGGAATGGGCGGTGGAAATATGTGGTATGAGCTCCCAGAAGGTGAGCACATAGCCAATAACCGCCTAAAAGACATTGGTGAGAAAGAAGTAAACAAATTGGCGACTGCGTGTTCTTATTGTATGATTAACTTTAATTCGTCTAAAGCTCACGTAAAGGAAACGGAAAACCTTGAAGTTGAAGACATCGCCTCTATTCTTGCAAAATCTGTTTTATAAAAGTCTCATTATTGCAGGCCTTGTCGGTTTTACCGGCAAGGCCTTTTCTCAGGATCCAAAAAATCCTCCAGGATTAATTGAAAGTTTCGAACGATTATCAGAATTAAATAAAGACAATTATCAGAAAGCCAAGAGCAGGATCCAGTCCAACCTAAGTGCCATTCCTGATATTTCAAAACTCACAGAGGTTCGCCTCAATAATGAGTTTTTAAAAAATTTACTGATCAATTCAGATGAAAAATTCATTAAACTTGCTGCCCGAGATGAATGTAAACTTCTTTCTGCTCTGGAAAATAATTTGTTGAAAACTTCAGAAGGCAATCCGGAAAATATTCTCATCGATTTTAAAAATGGGGAAAATTCTGAATCGGCAGCGATCCCCAGAGCTGATTTTTTTAATCAAATTTATAAGCTTAAATGTTTAAACAATCGTGAGTTTTCGATTCTTTTCAGTGAAGTTAATGCCCCTAAAACGATAGAAGGCATCAAATTTACCATTCCCCGAAGTAAGGCTGAATGCTCCGTTATTCATCAGGAATGGATGGATAACTCTTATACTCCCTATCTGTGCAGGATTCAGCAGATTATAAAAAAATCACCACAGAAAAAACAATCGGATTACTACAAAGAGAAAATTCCACTGGTAAAACGAATATATCTGGATAATCTTTGTGGTTCTTTATCAGCACCTGAGCTCTTTTGTGAGAATTACCTCAAAAGCGATGCTTGGAGTAAAGTTCTGAACTCAGAACTTCCCGCATGGAAGCTAAGCTATAAATGTATCAACATGTATAACCGTGCAGAGCCATTAACTTTAAATGATCTTCGCAATTGTGCTGCGAAACTGGCAACAGAAGACTCATTTTGCGAAACAAGAGGGAATAAGGATTTTCCTTCTGCCTTCCCACTACAATCATGCTCAAACCTTTCGTCTGCATTAATGAAATCCAAGCTACAAACAGACTATCATGATTGTCCGGGTGCCGTTGATAATGAGGCTTTAATAAATGTTCACCGACTAATCAACCACTTCAGTCCAAGAAAAATGATCTCCACCCGCGATGCTTGTGCCAGCGAGATCAATTATACCTTTGCACGTTTAAATCTGGATATTAAATATGAAGCCGGATGGCCTCTGAAAGTTTGTTATATGAATCGCATCGATAATAAAGAAGTTTGCACCAGCTACATACCTGGCAATCGCCAGAATGAACCTTTGAGTGAAGATCAGGTTATCGCTGGAATTTTAATCAGGCAAAAAGGTGCTCCTGCAAAGACGACATGCCGAATAGTCGATTCCCGGACCTATAATCCACTTCGCTCGGAATTTAAATATGGCTGTTTTATTGTCTATAATGCCGATAATTGCACCACTTTATCTTGTGATAAAAAAGTCATTTGGGAAGAAAAGCAACAAGCCGACATAAAATTTATTGGAAAGCCACTTTTTGATTATTTTCCTACCGCTTACATGAATGAACGTTACTCTTTTACGAATTTGCTGAACGAAGTTCACGGAACTCAAGATCGCCAGATCCGAAACTTTACTGACCTAACTTTTCATCTCGAAAAAATTGCCAGCTCTGTTGTCCATGGTATTGGTTGCGCAGAAGATTTACTTCCTGAAATTTACCAGAGACATTCTATCAATCAATGCCAGCCGATGCCTTTCATCCTGGATGGAATTGTTAAGAAGAACAGCGATAATTTTATAGTTACAAGGTTAGCCATTGATGATGTTCATACTCCACGCTTGTTAAATTGGTCATATATTTATAACAGTGTCAGTGCCTATCAGGAACTGCACCCATTAAACACCTGGACTCTCTATGGCGTTAAAAAGTAAATTGTTGCTGACATTTATTTGTTTACTGCCTGTATTCAGCATTCAGGCAAAAATTGTATTACCAGAGTTACTGGCAAAACAAGCGGTGGCTAATATTCGTTTTATCAGCAACAGTGGAAAATTCACTTATTATCAAAAGCGGTCCGGCAGCTTACTCTATTCATCAAACTATAAAGTCATTGAGTTGTTGCAAGGTGAAATCGGAACACAGTATGAAATAATAGGAACAACTGCCCGTAAAAAACTTTTAATTTCCCAAAACACTAATTTTCATAATTTTTATTCCGTCAGGGCAAATGAGAAACTTTTTCTCGTTAACTTTGGGGAAACTCAGGTGAAAGAAATCGGCTTCGGGGTTCATCCTCAACTTCATGAAAATGATAACTGGCTTTCCTATTATAATTTTTATACGCGTACGCTTACGTTTGAACATACTACCAATTCAGCTCTTAGATTTACATTAAAATTAAATAATAAAGTGAATCCTTACTTCTTTCCTGACGTGGTTATGACTGATGAAAACAATGTCTATTACACAGACCTAGGAGAGAATGGAAATGCAGGAATTGTTCATTATCAGCGTAACCTGAATAAAAGTGAAATCATTCACAAGAATGCCAGTGCCTTACAAAAAATTGAACTTTGTGTAAATGAATCAAACTTCATCGTTGGTTTTTTTGGAATTAATTTCTCAAAAACTGGAAGTCAAATTGCCAGACTTCCACTAACCAATCCGGACTTTAGTAAAAGAGAAATTATCTATACTTCAGCCAACAATGATCTGGGACAAATGATCTGCACGCTGGATAAAGGTGTTATTTCTTTTATTCGTAACACCGGTTCTCCGGATACCATCACAACAGATATTTTCGATCTGAAACTTGATAACAAGGAATTAAAACCGCTCAGCGAATTAAAGACCGTTACCAGTATAATTGACATGGATGGGACTTTGTTAACCCTAGAAAAAGGGCGTTATCTGATTGTCAAAGGAAACTCCGATTTTAAAAATGTTGACTCCTTAAAAGCTTTACCTCCGGATGGCGCCAATGAAGCCATCAGGAATCTGGACAAGGAAACTGTTCAATGAACATTAGATCCTTTTTCCTTTTTATTTTTCTTTTGCCAGCTATGAGTATTGCTCAGGTTAAACCGGTCACTATCGTTGAGAAAAGAAAGCTTGAAGGCGGAAAAGATTTTCCCATTGAATTAAATCTTCTTATCAACAGTTATCAATTAATGGCCCCGGAAAGATTTGAGCGTTTGCTGACAGAAACTCTTCTGCTGGATCGCTACGCGCGAACCATCAGCAAAGAAGATCTATTTTTGATAGGAAAAATCGAAATTTACCGGACATTTTTAATGAATGCTTCAGCAACCAGAGCCCCATTAGACGGCGTTGGTTTGAAAGTATTGCGCGACTCACTTGCAAAAACGACTGACCCTTTTATTAAATGGTTTTTAAATTCTTTAATTCAAGATGCCGTGGCTTTACTGGATCTACCTCTTTTTAAAGAGTATCTGCTTCAGCAATCATCACCTACAATTGATATCAACAAATATCGCCGGGTGCTTAAAAAGAGCCAGCTCATCCAAAACTGGGTACAAAAGCTGAACCCAGAAGCTCTTGATTTCGCCGATACGCTCAAAACGTTAATGCTTCCCAAGATGGAAGAGGCTTTAAAAAATGTGAACACCTCACTATATTGGCTAGCAGCCCAAAATTTAAAAGCTCCAATGGCCGAGCCAGTCAAGAACGAACAGGAACTCAAATTTTTTACGATCAAGGTTGAAGGACCCAAAGAACCTGTCAAACCGGCCATTGAAGCGCCTAAAGAGAAATCTGTTGAAGAAATTATAGCCCCAGTTTTAGGTCCTAACTCAGAGGATCTGCCACTACCCAGCTCAGAAAACTGGCTGGAGGATGAAAATACACCTCCGGGTCTGCAAAACCTGCCTAAACCAGCCAGTGATGCAGACTGGTTACAAGACATTTAAGTCTCCCTGTGCTAAAATTCTCTCTCGAAAGACTACACTTTTTCAGGACAATTTATGGCCCTTAATAAGCTACCCTACCGAGGCACCCGGGACTTTTTCCCCAAAGATAAACGCGTCCGCGATTATCTTTTTTCTGTCATGACAAAGACCGCAGAAAGTTTCGGATACGAATCTTACGATGGTCCATTACTGGAAGAGGTTGAACTCTATAAGGCCAAATCAGGTGAAGAGTTAATCAATGAACAAATTTACAGTTTTGTGGATCGTGGCGAGCGGCTTGTAGCCATTCGTCCGGAAATGACACCTACGCTTGCCCGAATGGTTGCCCAGGTTCATCGTGAAGTCAGTAAGCCGGTCCGCTGGTTCTCCATTCCCAATCTGATGAGATATGAAAAGCCGCAAAGAGGTCGTGTCCGTGAACACTGGCAGCTGAACTGTGATGTTTTTGGAGCACCAGGAAGAACCGGAGAAGTTGAAATTCTTCAGGTAGCAGTTGAATTGTTCGAAAATTATGGTGCTAATCAAACGCAGTTTGAGATCTTAATCAATGATCGCGCAATTGTTGATGCTGTTTTTAAAACACTTATGCATACAACAGAAGAGCAAACTTACCGGCTCTATAAAATTGTAGATAAAGCAAAAAAAGTAAATCAGGAAGCACTGGAAAAAATGGTTAACGAAGTCGGACTTTCTTCGTCAGCTCAAAATATTTTTTATAGTTATCTTCAATTAAAAACTTTTGGCGATGTAGATAACTTCCTTACTGAGAATAACCAGGCTCCAATTGCTGCAGCCTTCAAAGAATTTGTTGGCCAGACTGAACATGCTGGTTTGTCTGCTTATCTTACTTACGATCCGACAATTGTTCGCGGTCTCGATTATTACACCGGAATTGTCTTTGAAATATTCGATAAACATCCTGACAATCGTCGCGCATTATGTGGCGGTGGTGCTTACGCCAACCTTCTTCAAATATTCAATGAAGAACCACTTGCCGGAGTTGGTTTCGGTCTTGGAGATGTGACCTTGAGAGATTTTCTGGAAGTTCATAATTTATTACCCAACCTTGAGCTTCCAGTAAATGATGTATTGATTACCTTTCAGGAGGACAGTGCAATGCCTGCGTCTCTGACCATGGCCAGATTTTTAAGAAAACATGGCTTCAAAGTTGTATGTTCACTCGAAGCACTCAAATTCAAAAAAGTTTTTCCTACCGCCGAGAAAAGAGGTGTAAAATTCGTTAGCTTGATGGGGAGCGATGAGTTAACTAAAAATGAAATTCAGATTAAGAACTTGCAGACTAAAGAACAAAAATCTTTTTCATTAAAAGATATTGAAGCAGTAATTCAATTTTTAAAGGCATAAGTCATGACAATTAAGACAACTGAACTAGCGACTACATACTCTCCTAAAGAAGTTGAATCAAAATGGTATTCAGCCTGGGAAAAAGGTAAATACTTTAAACCTAAAAAAGGTAAGGCCAACAAACCTTTTTGTATTATCGTGCCACCACCGAATGTAACTGGAAAACTTCATGCCGGTCACGCGCTGGACATCACAACCCAGGATTCTCTGATACGCTTTAAACGAATGAAAGGATATGAAACTCTTTTCCTTCCGGGACTAGACCATGCCGGTATTTCAACTCAGTCAGTAGTTGAAAAAATGGTTTTTGAGCAAGAAAAGAAAACAAGACGAGATTATTCCCGTGAAGAATTTGTAAAGAAGATCTGGGCCTGGAAGGAAGAATACGGAAACGTCATTCTGGATCAACAACGTGCCATGGGAGCAAGCTGTGACTGGGACTATCTAACATTTACTCTTGATACGATTCCGAATAAAGCCGTTAAAAAGTTTTTCGTGGATATGTATAACCAGAAAATGATTTATCAAAGTGATTATATTGTTAACTGGGATCCAATGCTTCAATCCGCTGTTTCAGAAGCAGAAGTTGACCATAAAGATGTCCAGGGAAACTTTTATCACATCAAGTACGCAATCAAGGGCTCAGATCAATTCCTGGAAGTCGCAACGACCAGACCGGAAACACTTTTTGGTGACACTGCTGTTGCCGTGAACCCCAACGACGATCGCTACAAACACCTAATCGGAAGAACAGCGATCATTCCACTTTGCAATCGTGAAGTCCCGATTATTGGTGACGAACATGTTGATCTGGAAAAAGGGACTGGATGTTTAAAAGTAACTCCTGGTCATGATTTTAATGATTTTGAAATCGGAAGACGTCACAACCTTCCCATCATTAACATGCTTAACAAAGACGGAACCCTTAATGACTACGGAATGGAGTTTAAAGGCTTAGCAACGAAAGTTGCCCGTAATGTTGTTTCTAAAAAATTAGATGAACTGGGTTTGCTGATTGATAAAAAACCTCATACACATCCTGTTGGTCATGGTGAACGCTCAGGTGTTCCTATTGAACCGATGGTTTCTAAACAATGGTTCGTCAACGTAACAGATATGAGTAAACGTGCCGTTCAGGCCGTAGAAAATGGCGATATGAAGTTCTACCCGAAAGAATGGGAAAATACATACTACTCATGGCTAAGAAATCCTAAAGACTGGTGTATCTCTCGACAATTGTGGTGGGGTCATCAGATTCCAGTTTTCTACTGTGACAACAATCACCAATGGGCCAGCGAACAAAATGAAACTGAATGTCCGACATGTAAATCTAAAAATGTTCACCAGGATCCGGACGTATTAGATACCTGGTTTTCATCAGGGCTGTGGCCAATGTCGACGCTGGGATGGCCTGATCCAAAGGCGATGGAAGAAAAGAAATTTTCTACATTCTTTCCCAACTCTGTTTTGATTACTGGCTTTGACATAATTTTCTTCTGGGTAGCCAGAATGATGATGATGTCGCTTCAAACACAAAACCAGGTTCCTTTTAAAGATACCTACATCCATGCCATCGTTCGCGATAAGCTGGGACGCAAGATGAGTAAGTCTCTTGGCAACGGCATTGACCCTTTCGATATGATTGAACAATACGGAACAGATGCTTTCAGGTTTACACTTGCGAGCGGCGCCGGTTACAACCGTGGTATTAATCTAGACCCGGAAAGAATTGGAGGTTTCAGAAACTTCATCAACAAAATCTGGAACGCTTATCGCTTTATTCAGCCCCATCTGGATGCAGGTTCAGCAAAAATCAGTGATCTTTCTAAACTGGATCACCATGAACGATGGATTCTTTCAGAGCTTAATACTACGGCAAAACTCATGAATGAATCGATGGAAATCTATCGTTATGACGATGCCTGTGCTGCCGTTTATTCGTTTGTTTATGACAAGTACTGCTCCTGGTTCATCGAGCTTTCAAAAAACATTCTAAATGGCGACAAAGCTGAGATTAAAGCGCAACGAATTTCCGTATTAAAGTTCGTTTTCCGTAAAATCTTAGCCCTGATGCATCCGATCACTCCATTCATCACGGAAGAACTATGGTCACATCTCAAAGAAGAAAATGAGGACTTGCTGATTGCCCAGGATTATCCTGAATACGATCCTGCACTAGAATTCAGAGATGATCAGGACCAGATGAACAGATTCATTGAAGTCGTGACGAGTATCAGAAATCTAAGAGCGAGCGTAAACATCAAGCCTAAGGATGAAGTGAGCGTTGAACTTTTCACTGACCATCAGAACCTGATAACCTACTTCCGTCAAAATCTGATTAACTTCCAGGAGCTGGCACGAGTAAAAGAATTAAAAGTTGGTAATAAAGAGTTAAATCGCCCTAATAAATCCATCGTTAATATCCTGACTCATACTGAAGTATTTATTCCACTTGATGGCGTTATCGATCTTAAAGAACAAGTTAATCGTCTTGAAAAAGAATTAACCAAGACTCTGGCAGATTACAAAAAGTACGAAGCAAAATTGAACAATGAAAATTTCATGAAAAATGCTCCGGAGAATGTTCGTCAGGAAGTAATTGAAAACGAAGCTATACTTTCGGAAAAAGTGCGAAGCCTGCAGGAAAATATCGCTCAGTTTAAAGGCTAACAAAATAAATAGCCCGCTTAAAGCGGGCTATTTTATTAGAGCATTTTTCTATAATAGCAGTAGCGAAAAAATTTATCATTTTTGTAAGTCTTGACTATGAAGTAGTCTTTGTTTTCTCTGATCTCTGCCGTATCAACACCCCATAAGTCTTTCTTTACCATCTTCAATCCAACATTAGATAAAGGAACTACATCAAAGAACTGAGTAGCGACTTCAGGAAATAAGGTAAAAATTTCAATCCAGCTCATATCATCAAAGAAATCTACTGGCTGATTGTTAAGAGTTAGAGGAGCAATCTCAAATCCCTTCTCTCCAACACTTATTAAAATTACGCTAGCTTTTGTTTTAGAGGTGTCGAATTTATGCACGCAACGGCCTGGAATAGCTGTTTCTACATAATATTCAAGGTAAGGGTAACCTGCAGCTGAAAAGATTTTATCTACTGACTTAAAGTCCAGATTGAGTTCGGCAGATGCATTTGCCGTAAAGAAAAGTGTGACTAAAACCAAAAAAGTACGCATGCTGACCCCAAAACAACAAGGCTCCCTTCCGGGAGCCTTGTTGTAATCTTATGAAATTTTCATTTTCTTTTTCAATTCTTCGAAAGTCTTTTCTTCGCGAATAGCATACATCAAGTTGTTTTTGATTTGTGCATTTGAAGAATAATACTTTTTAACAGTATCTACATCGATTCCCGCCTGAGCAGCACTTTCTTCTATTTTTTTGTTGAAGTCAGACTCAGATGTCTCGATCTTAAAATCTTGTGCCAGATGATCAAGAACAAGTCCTGAACGAACCTGGAAATCAGCTTTCTTAGTTACATCAGACTTCCATCTTTCGAAGTATTCAGCAACCATTGCATCGTTGAAACCTTGAGCTTTGAGGTTTTTGGCAAGATCTTCCTGTAGATATTTTTCCTGGTTTTGAACAAGAGTTGCCGGAACATCAAACTTGTTTTCGTTCACGAGTTTCTCTAGGATTTCCTGGTGAAGTTTTTCATTTGCTTGTCTTTCTTTCTGTGCAAACAAGTTCTTTTTATTTTTTTCTTTGAAATCTGTTACTGAATCAAAACCAAATTCTTTTGCCATTTCATCAGTCAATTCTGGGTATCTTTTTTCTTTAATTTCCAGAAGCTCAACTTCGAATGTGACTTTTGCATTCTGAAGATCTGTTGCATGGTAGTCAGCTGGGAAGGTCAGATCAATATTTTTCTTATCGCCCTTTTTCATACCGATCATTCCATCTTCAAATCCTGGAATAAATTGGCCTGATCCGATTTCCAGCATGTACTCTTGTCCTTTCATGTTGTCCGGACGAGAACCATCAGCCTTAACACCTTCAAAATTAAAAACTGCAAAATGTCCTTTAGCCAGCTTTGCGGCTGCATCAGCAACTTCAGTCATTTCAGCTTTAGATCCCAGATAATTTTTTGTCATCTTATCCAGATCTTCATCTGTCACTTCAACTTTATCTTTTTTGAATGAATAAGAAGAATAATCCGCTAATTTGATTTCCGGAAAAGTTTCAACAATCGCTTCAAAACTTACACTCTTTCCTGATTCGTATTTTACATTTTCGAATGAAGGATAACCAACTGTCTTAATTTTTTCTTTGTTAACAGCTTCAAAAAGTTGAGTTTGAACAAACTGATTGAGAGCATCAGATTCAATTTGAGGACCATATAGCTGCTCAACCATTGCTAATGGAGCTTTCCCTTTACGGAAACCTTTCATATTTGTTTGCGCTTGCTTGCGAACAACCGCTGCTTTGATTTCTTTTGATAGATCAAGTGTCGCGAAATTAAATTCGATTTTTTTCGTGCACCCGTTAACGTTTTTAACTGTGTAAGACATAACTATTCCTCGGTAAAAAAGTGTCCACCCAAAGTATTAAACAGCAGGGAAAATGTCAATGAAATGAACGTGAAAAGGCTAATAGTGGACTTCTTTTAAATAGAGTCCCTGAGGAGGGGCGGTAGGTCCTAATCGTTGCTTAAGCTGTTGTCCGCTTATCAGTGAAGACCTTAAATCTTCCAGTGAAATTTTTCCATTACCCAGAGAGTGCAAAGCCCCCATCATTAAACGGACCATTTGTTTCAAAAATCCATTACCAATGACCTTAAGCACATAATATTCCGGCGTCAGGTTCGCCCAATGGCCTGAAGATTGATATTTAAGAATTTCACAACTCATGATTTTACGCACAGTGCTTTCAATTTCTGTTCCTGTACATTGGAAATTGAAAAAGTCATGCTCCCCGCAGAATATGGCACATCCTTTTTGCATTAAGTCAATGTCCAAGGGTTGATTATAAAAAGTCATAAGTTCTGAAGCAAACGGGGATACTGCCTGCTCAGTTGCAAAAACATAGTTATATTCTTTGGAGACTGCAGAATAGATCGGATGAAAACTTAAATCACATGGACTAGCTGAAAGGATGCGAATGTCATCTGGCAAATGGGAATTAAGCGCCCGATGAAGAGATTCTGCAGGAATGGAAACTGGTATTTCTATTCGAACAACTTGTCCTAAAGCGTGAACACCGGCATCTGTTCGTCCTGATCCAATAGATTTAACTGCATCTGTTTTGGACAAAATACTAAGCGCCTTATTCAGCTCGCCCTGAATGGTACGATCTCTGACCTGAATTTGAAATCCGGAATATTGAGTACCTTTGTATTGAACAAGCAGTTTATAAGTATTCAAAAGTGAAACCTACTCCAAAGGACGTTCCGCTGATTTCAATCGGATCTTGAAAGTTGGAATAATTCTGGTGTCTTGCTTCCAGGTTCAAAAAGAGATTTGTAATTTTACTTTCAGTAAAAAGTTCGTAGGCAGTCTGATCGCTAAAAGTGCTCATGTTAATTTTAATTTGGGCACTGGCAAAATAGCCATAACTGTACTGCATTTTCCGTTTTCCTTCATCGCCTCTTTGAAAATCAGTGCGGTTCTGAATAAGCCCCATAACACTAGGACCGCCCGTAGCAGCCAGAGTAATAACAGAAAAAATGGGTAGCTCTAAGCCCGCTCCAGCATCAATTGGTATTTCCCAAAGATTAAATGTTGTATCACTTCGTGAACCGTCTACAAAAAAAGCTTTACCGGAGTTATAACCAAGCCCAGCTCCAACTGACCAGTGAAGGTTGAGTAGTGTTGAACGGAAATAATAATCATCATTGCGAATAAACAATGATCCACCTTTCATGCTGTCAGCGCCAGTACTCACTGTTCGATCAATAATATTATTGGTTGAAACATAGTCATAATCGTTCTTGATAAAAGTAAGGTTTAATCCGCCGTCGGACAGCTTACGGTAACCTCGTGCCATCGCCGCTTTATCCAGTTCTGTATAGCTCTCCAGCTTTTCAAAAGTTCCAGGCAGGGTATAACCTGTTTCTGAAAACTCTTTGCGTGGGTCAATAGTTGGATTAATTTCTGGTTGAGGTGAAAAATTAAAATCAGGAGTTTTTCCCTTGGCATTAGATACGAAATCTTCTGATTCGCCGTTGATAATATAAGGACTATTTGCTGAGCTTTCAATTTTAGATATTTCATCAGGAACTGTTGAACCGGATACCGGATGATCCAGATCAGTAGCAATAACAGGAAGCTGATACATCAAAGAAAGGACCGTCATGGTCGTGAAAATCTTTTTCACAATTTCTCCTAATGAACAGGCTATTCTGCCTGATCTTCATCTAATTCACTCTTCCAGTGAAACATATCTTTTAAGCGATCTCGGTTTTTTAAATAATAAATAAGTGAACTTAGAATATAGAGTAACATTACTCCCAAAATCATGACTTCTTCATAAAGTGCTGTCAGGGCCAATATAGAAAAAATGATAAAAAGGACACGCTTTTTATGCGCCTTAACCCATGGTGAATTTTTAAAGGAGTTAAATGGGATATTGGAAATCATTAAAAATGCAATCAACAAAACATAAGCTACGATGACTGGCTTGAAATCCATAATTTCAGGAAATGGAGCTGAGAAAAGAGTCAAACCTATAACCGCTAAAGCACCGCTGGGAATAGGTAACCCCTGAAAGAAATCAGAACTAACCCGGTCAATGTTCGCATTGAAGCGCGCGAGTCTCAAAGCACCACACAATAGAAAAATAAATGATGTGATTAACCCCAATCTTCCCATATCCATAAAGAACTTATTGTATGCAAGAAAAGCTGGAGCTACACCAAATGTCACAACGTCAGAAATTGAGTCAAACTGCTCTCCGAATGCTGACTGTGTTCCGGTCATACGTGCGACACGACCATCAACAGAATCGAAAATTGCACCCAAAACTAAAATCATAGATGCTTGATAGAACTCTCCTTTCCATCCGAGAATAATGGAAAAGAATCCGCAAGCCATATTTAAAGCGGTAAAGGTATTAGGTAAAAAGAAAGCGATCCTGCGCGGATTAGTCATAATAAAACCTTAGGTCAGCTCGGGTGCAACTGCTAAAATAGTTTCCCCTGCCTGTACTTCATCATTTGATTTAATTAGTATCTCATATTTTTTAGGTAAATAAAGCATCACAGTCCCCCCAAAAGGGAAATATCCGATATTTACTCTACGCCCGCCTTTATCACCCGGCATGACGATTAGTTCCGGCCAAAGACCCAGCCTGCACTTAAAAAAGGTAAGTCCAACACTTTCTCCCCTATTGTCCAATGAAAGACTGACGCCCTTTCCAATGTCAGATCCTGTAATTTCTTCGGTTTTGCGATAACGATAGAAAGATCTACCTTTTAGTACTAATAGAGTTTTAATTTCCGCGGATAAAGGCATATAAATTCCCATCTCTTTCCACCAGGGGATGAGAATCTGAATCTCTATCAATTGGTCTCCATATATACCGTGTGAAACATTGTGTTCAATATGCACAATCTTTCCGTTTGCCGGAGAAAACACCAGCCCTTTGGTGACCGAGTGGTCATCCCGAAAATCATTTCTGTTTCTTCGGAGCACAACATATAAAACAATGTAAATGAGCACGACGGCCAGAAGCGTTTGATAAAGATTAAACAGCCATAAGAGAAAAAAAGAAAAAAATGCGAGTGTATTAAACTTTGGCGGGAGGTATGATTTTAACATTGCTTAAATTCTTCCTCTAATGATCTGAAATAGTAAGGACTTTTTCGCATATTTAATGTCTTTATATTTTTAAAAAATTTCTGAGGATTGGTGCTGATAAGTTCTTTAGAGGTTTTTAATTTTATAAACAATTCATGATCGTGCGTCAGCGTGAAACCAAAGCCATCATCAATTATTTTAACATCATTTGTATTCAAGAGCTGACTGTTGACTTGATCATTCTCCCAAGTGTGCAAGAAGACCTGACCTTTGAAAGCATTTGTCATCCAGTAACCTTTCTTGATTCCCATTATTTGGGGAACCTCAAACTGATGGAATGAATAAATTTTTCTTCCACTCCATTCAAGTATTTGCGCTATTCCTTCCCCAAGTCTCATCCCGGTATAAGAGCCTGGGCCGGAAGCAAAAAAATATTCTGTTTGCTCGGGCTGAACATTATGTGCATTGATTAATCGAAAGATTTCCTGGTGAATAACCTCTGAGGGCTTTTTTTCAGCACTCTCTTTGTATTCTACCCAGTTAAAATCATCATCAAGCAGTCCTAATGTCATTCCTGCTGTGACGTCGACGTACAAATAGTGCATTAAAAAAACCTGGTTACATCATTGAAAATTGCACCGGCCATTAACATAAAGAGAACCGATAATCCTACTTGTTGTGCGATCTCCATTTTTCTACGCGATAATGGTCCGCCATTCAGAATTTCCAGAACAATAAACATAATATGTCCACCATCCAGCACTGGAATTGGAAATAGATTAATAACTCCCAGATTAACCGATATCAGCGCCATTAGCTGAAAGAAGTATGAGAGTGAAGTATTGAAAGAGTCATGAGCCACTTTACCGATGGCCAGTGGGCCCCCGATTGACTTTAGTGATACCTGATTGGAGAGAAGTTTAAAGAAACCATCCAGTGTTTTCTTCATTGAATCCCAGGTACGAACCAGCGCTGTCTGAACAGAGCTGATTAAACCCTTCGATTTTGTCAGTACAAAATTTGTCTTAATTATTTCGATAGTACTATATACACCTAATAGCTTAGCTGTCTTGCCTTCAACCGTAGCTGTTTCTGGCTCAACATTCAGCTTAAGCAGCTCACCTTTACGATAGAGTTCAACTGACACCTGGGCCTTATCATATGTTTGCAGCTTATTTCTAAGTTCTTCGAATGAATAAACTTTTTCCCCCTCGATGCTGGCAAAAATATCATCACTTTTAATTCCAACTTTATCGGCAGGTGAATTCATGTTGACGCTTTTAACGACCAGATCCAGTGAGCGCAGGTCTTGCTTTTCCAGAGCAACAAACAGGCTCTTCGTATCTTGATAATCAATATCAATTGTCTTGGCTGAGCCCGCAAGCTTAACTTCATCCAGAGAAAGATCGGATGAAGGATCAACTGGAAACAAATAGAGCTTTTTAAGATTTATATTACCCAGCTCTTCAAGCGAAAAATTCAGATCTGGTTTTTGATCACTGGAAGACACGATATATTTGATTCCGCTAGTGTCTACCAGATAAGGTTTTCTCAAAAATGGAGGATACTTTATGACTTCTTCAAAGAAACGATCTCCGGCAAAATCAACATTGAGTTTCATGTCCTGATTATTTCTTTTAACCGTAATTGAAGTTACGCGGGTATTCCCTTCAACCATCAGATCAGATGGATTATAAACTTCACTGTCATTGACTTTTACCAGGACATCACCGGTTCGTAGCCCATTTTCATAAAGAGTAGAGCCAACCGGCAAAGCGCCGATTTTAATTTCAGGAATTCTCTCCCCACCGATCATAAGAGCAAAGAAGATAACAAATGCTAAAATGAAATTGGCCAGAGGACCACCCATGACGATCCAAAAACGAGCGAACTTTCCCTGATGAGTGAAAGACTTAGAACGTTCTTCAACCGGAATATCGTCCTTGTTAAAGGGATCATCGCCATACATTTTTACATATCCACCTAAAGGGATAATGGAAACAGCGTATTCAGTATCTCCCCATTTCTTCTTCAGAAATTTTGGACCAAAACCTATGGAGAATACTTCAACACGTACTCCAAATAAGCGGGCAAAAAGAAAATGACCTAATTCGTGGAAGAAAACGAGTGGTCCTAAAAATATAATGAATATAGCGATTTTTTCTAATAGCATGTGTCCTCTTTTGAACAGAGAGTTATTGCGGAGTGAGTTGTCCTAAATATTTTACAACAATCACAAAAAAAGGCGACAGAAAGATAAGGCTGTCTATCCGATCATAGATGCCACCGTGACCTGGTATCAGATTAGAACTGTCTTTGATTCCGAATTCTCGTTTAATTTTCGACTGAACTAAATCGCCAACTTGAGAAACTAATCCACAAAGAGCGAAGATAACCGAGTAATACCATCTGTAATGGCCAAAAAATAACCACCAGGCCAGTGAGCCGGTCAACGACGCAACTGCCATACCGCCGATTAACCCCTCAACCGTTTTTTTGGGACTGACTGCCGGCCATAATTTATGTTTACCAAAATTTTTTCCAATAAACCACGCCCCTGTATCCATACTGAATGTCACAATCAGTAGCATGGCCAGAATTTTTCGCCAGTCCTCACTTTGGAAATGAATCCCCATGGACAAAAGGGGAAGCATAACAATAGCTCCAATGAGTCCCGGTTGTTTTTGAGCACTGTTCTTCATAAATTGCTGATCAGCCGTCATTTTAAATAAATAATAAATCAAAAATAAATTCAACCCGATGGCACACATCGTGAAAAAACTTAAAGAAAGACGCGCATTGAAAGAATTGACTGCTAAAAAAAGGGCTCCGAAAAAAAACAAATTGTAGAAGTATAGAAAATGTTTGCGAGTTAATTGAGCAAAGTTAATGAGGAGTTCATCAATACACAGCAGACCGACGACCAGACAAACAAAAATGGCAGCCCACTTACCGGCGATAACGGCACCTAAAACTAACAGGGCCATAACTAAAGCAGAGATAATTCTTAACTGTGTATTTGTCACATTAGCCCCGGATAGCTCTTTGATTCTCACGGGCGACAGCAACGTTCGTTTTAAGATCTGTTGAAGGGATTATAGCGCCGAAACGGCGTTCACGCTTTGAGACCAGTTCAATTATTTCTTTAAATTCATCAGCCGAGAAATCAGGCCATTTAGTGTGAGTAAAAAACATCTCAGCATAGGCAATTTGCCATAACATGAAATTTGAAACTCGCTGATCTCCACCAGTTCTGATAAGCAGATCAACATCACCCAGATCAGGAATCATCAGATAATGATTGAGCATTTCATCAGTTATTTCCTTTCCAGGATTAGCTTTCATGAAGCGATTGACAGCGGAGGCGATCTCGCTTCTGCCACCGTATCCAAAAGCAAAAGTCAGCTTGAGACCGGTGTTCATAGCAGTTTCATTTTCCAGCTGGGCAATTAGTTTGCGGGTCTGTTCCGGAAGATTGGAAATATCACCCATTATCCTGAATCGGATATTGTTTGACAGAATTCTTTCCCGTTCTTTTTTTAGAAATTTATAAAGCAAATTAAAGAGGACTCGTACTTCTGTCTGAGGCCTGCACCAGTTCTCTGAAGAAAAGGCATACATAGTCAGCGCCTCAATTCCGAGATCGTCAGCAGCTTCAACGATTTCTGAGACCACAGCAGTACCACGCACATGTCCCCAAACGCGAGGATGCGAACGCATTTTAGCCCAACGGCCATTGCCATCCATAATCACAGCGACATGCTTAATTTTCTGCTGCTCTGAACTCACGTTCACTCCAATTAGATGGCGAGTACTTCTTTTTCTTTATTAGCAATTACAGTATCAATTTCCTTCGTGAACTTATCAGTGATGTTCTGAATTTCAGTCTGAATTTTTTTCGATTCATCTTCAGAAATCTTCTTATCTTTTTCAGCCTTTTTAACTGCATCGTTTTGATCACGACGAATATTTCTGATAATAACTTTAGAATCTTCGCCTATTTTTTTAATTTCTTTGGCAATGTCTTTTCTTTTATCTTCAGTTAAAGAAGGAAAATTCAATCGAACAAAGTTTCCGTCGTTAGTAGGAGTAACACCCAAATTCGCAGCAAAAATCGCTTTTTCTATGGCCGGAATCATCGTTTTATCGAACGGTTGAATTTGAAGTAAGCGAGCTTCAGGAGTTGAAATTTGTCCCAACTGAGCAATCGGACTCATCGATCCGTAATATTCAACCTGGACACCATCAAGAATCGAAGCAGAAGCTCTACCTGTTCTTACTTTAGTGAGTTGGTGCTTAAGTGAATCAACGGCTTTTTTCATTGAATCATTTAATGATGTCTTAATTTCATTCATCATATTCGTTTTTCCTATCTATTAGTTACTATTGTTCCTGTGTTATTTCCCAGTACAGCTTTTTTGATATTTCCTTTTTCAAACATATTGAAAACTAGAATATCAATATCGTTATCCATACAAAGAGAAATGGCCGTTGAATCCATGACTTTGATGCCTTTGTTTAAAACGTCCATAAAGTTTAGTTTATCAATTTTTACGGCATCTTGAAACTTCATTGGATCTTTATCATAAATTCCGTCAACTTTTGTAGCTTTCATAATGACATGTGCGTCAATTTCGTTGGCACGAAGAGCTGCCGCTGTATCTGTCGTGAAGTATGGATTTCCGGTTCCAGCAGCAAAGATAACAACCCTCTTTTTTTCCAGGTGGCGCACGGCGCGTCTGCGAATATAAGGCTCAGCGATCTCCTGCATATCAATCGCAGTTAAAACGCGGGTGTTAATCCCGTGTCTTTCCAGACTATCCTGAATGGCCAGTGAGTTAATCACAGTCGCGAGCATTCCCATATGGTCTGAAGTCGTTCTATCCATCCCAACGGTAGCGCCGGCCACACCACGGTGAATATTACCCCCACCAATAACGATGGCCACTTCTACGCCCATTTCCTGAAGCTCTTTGACCTCTGTTGAGATCATATTAAGAACATCAAGTGAAATTCCATGTCCTTGATCGCCTGAAAGTGCTTCGCCTGAGAGTTTTAAAAGAATCCGCTTATATTTCATCTGCCGTTCCTTTTTTTGGTAAAAAAAAGGGGCCTTTAAAAGCCCCTTAATGTTGATTGTGAATTGTGATTAGTGCTGTCCACCAGTCATTTTTGCAACTTCAGCTGCGAAGTCATCTACTCTCTTCTCAATACCTTCACCAAGGTTGAATTTTACAAATCTTCTTACGTCGATTTTTTCTCCAACTTTGATTGTTAGTTCATTGATTAGATCCTGGACTGAAATGTCTGGGTTCTTAACGAATTTTTGCTCAAGAAGACAAACTTCAGAAGCTAGCTTCTTAACTTTTCCTTCTACGATTTTTGGGATCATGTTTTCAGGTTTCCCTTCTTCTTTTAACTGAGCAGTGTAAATTGCAATTTCTCTGTCTACAAATGCCTGATCCATTTCTGAAGCTCTCACGAACTTAGGATCAGCAGCAGCTACGTGCATAGCTACGTCTTTTACGAAAGTTTGGAAATCTTCTGATTTAGCAACGAAGTCTGTTTCACAGTTAACTTCTACCATAACACCAAGACGACCACCGTGGATGTACGAACCGATTGCGCCTTCAGCGGCAACACGTGTTTGTTTCTTTTGAGCAGCAGCCAGACCTTTTTGTCTTAGGTAGTCTACGGCTTTTTCAAGATCACCATTTGTTTCACCAAGAGCTTTTTTACAATCCATCATTCCGGCGCCTGTTTTTTCTCTTAGTTCAGAAACAAGCTTTGCAGTAATTTGAGTCATATTTAATCCTCTAAAATTTAAAGTTTGTAAGTATCCTTATTCTTCATCAGCAGAGATAAGATCGATGTCGTTTTCGTACTTGCTGATGATTTCTTTTTCAAGTGCAACATCACGAGTTGAATCTTTAGAAGATTTTTCAAGTTTGTTGTTCTTCTTAGCGATGTTGATACCTTCTGCTACTGAGTTCGCGAAGTATTCAGTAAACATAGAAACAGACTTGATAGCGTCGTCGTTTCCTGGAACAACAAAATCTACACCTGTTGGATCACAGTTTGTATCAGTGATAGCTACAACTGGAATCCCTAGGTTGTTAGCTTCTTGGATAGCAATTCTTTCATTGTTTGGATCGATAACAAAAAGAGCTCCTGGAAGCTTTCTCATTTCTTTAATCCCACCAAGAACTTTTTCAAGTTTGATAACTTCTTTTTCGATGTTGATTCTTTCTTTCTTAGTAAGAAGACCAAAATCTCCAGTCTCTTTCATTTTTTCTACTTTGCGGATTTTATCAACTGATAGAGCTACAGTTTTGTAGTTCGTCAGCATTCCACCTAACCATCGAGAAGTAACGTAGAAAGCTCCACAGTCCTGAGCTGCTTTTGATACAACGTCAGCTGCTTGTCTTTTTGTACCTACGAAAAGGATTGGTTTTCCTTCGCCAGCAGTTCTTTTAAGGAATTCGTAAGCGTCTTTAGCTAGAGGAATTGTTTTAGCTAGATCGATAATGTAGATACCGTTCTTTTCGCCGTAAACATATTTCTTCATTTTTGGATTCCACTTCTCAGTTTGGTGACCGAAGTGAGCGCCGGCCTCTAAAAGACCTTTTAGGGAAAGTTCGTTAGACATAAATTCTCCGTTGGTTAATCGAATTGCCTGTGAGCCACTAAGTTTCATTAATGGACCAACATTTCAGGCAACTGAAATTATTAATGAGCTAGATTGATAACACACGCCCCTAAATTGGGCAAGCGAAACCCTTTTTGCTCGAGTGAAAATGCAATTAAGTCAGGCTCTCAGAACCCATTAAGACTTTACGTGGTTTTGAGCCTTGCGCAGGCCCCACGACCCCGTTTGCCTCCATTTCTTCAATCAAATTAGCTGCTCGGTTATACCCGACCCCTAATCTTCGTTGTAGCAATGACGCACTAGCTGAACGATGCTCCAAAACAACTTTCACAGCTTCATCGTACTTATCATCTTTACCCCCGCCATCACCTTCGCGGGCCGTAACCGCTGTCACTGGTTCTTCCTCTCCGCCATTTTCCAGGAATTCCATTACATTAGGATCAAAAGATGGCGACATTTCTGACAGTTTCTCGGTGAGTGATTCGATTTCTTGCTCTTCAATATAAGCCGAGTGAATTCTCGTAGTATCCACGCCCTGTTTATAAAGCATGTCCCCTTTTCCAAGTAGCTTTTCCGCCCCCATCGCATTGAGAATCGTTCGCGAATCGGTTGAACTCGTCACCCGGAAAGAGACGCGGGTTGGGAAATTCGATTTGATCAAACCAGTAATTACATCAACCGACGGACGCTGTGTTGCGAGCATTAAGTGGATACCCGCCGCTCTAGCCTTAGCCGCCAATCGACAAATGTGTGTTTCTATCTCTTTGCCTTTTTGAGTAAGAATCAGATCTGCAAACTCGTCCACGATAATGACAATATACGGTAGCTCGTATGTTTCATCACTCGTGTATTCATAGAACTTTCTGATTTTATCAATCGTTGCTCCATGAGCACTTTTTAGTTTGTGATTAAAGCCTTCAATATTTCGCACTCCAAATTCCGACATAATCGAATATCGGCGCTCCATTTCCTGACAGGCCCAAAGCAATGCTGTCGCGGCAGTTTTGGCTTCAGTAATGACTGGCATGATAAGATGTGGAAGACGGGCATAGAGCGCAAGTTCCAGCTGTTTCGGGTCAATCAAAATCAGCTTCATCTGATTCGGTGACTTCTTAATTAAGAGCGAAACAAGAACGGAGTTAATAAATACAGACTTACCTGCACCGGTCGATCCAGCAACCAGCATGTGAGGCATCGACGCAAGGTCCACCACCACTGGTTCACCAAAAGCATCCTTCCCCATAGCCAAAGGCAACTGATGAGACGTGTTTGTAAAATCTTTTGTACTAATGATCTCATCCAGGAAGATAAAATCACGAGGATTTCTTGGAACCTCAATCCCTACTGTAGTTCGCCCTTTCATCGGATAAACCATTCGTATAGGCGCTCCTGAAAGAGCCAGAGATAAATCTTCGGCAATCGAAGTCAGGCGCGAGACTTTCTCACCCGGTCCAAGCTCCCATTCAAACGTATCAACAACCGGTCCTTTCAAAACATTGATAATTTGTCCGGCAATTTTGAATTCTCCCAGCTTTGCCTGAATTTTAGTGATGATGTCATGAAAATATTTATCTTCCGGTTGATTAAATTTTGTTTCGGTTTTGCGCTGAGAACCCATTTTAATTAAGTTGAAATAATTATCTTCATCAAAGGCCTGTGCCTGATGGTGGGCCTTATTGGCAAAAGTTGAAATCTCAGACTCATCAACATATTCATCTTCATTATCACTTTCAATTTCTTCAGCATCCGGAGCTGCTAGTTTTTTTACTTCATGGATAGATGTGATTGGTACTAATTGCATTTCTTTTTCACTATCATCAGAAAGAATGATTGGCCCAGACGGCACTTCTTCAACTTTTTCTTCAAGTTTTGTTCGTTTTGGAGGAGCAATCTCCAGAGGCTTTTCAGCGGATTCTTTTTTAGTCACCGGAGTTTCCGCAGAAGGGGCAGCCTCTTTTGCCGGCCATTTTGACTGAATAAATACAGAAACTTTTTCACTTAACTCACGGGCTTTCTGCATCGGCGTCTCAGTATCGAATCCTCTGACTTTTTCAGCACCTTTCTTCACTGTTTCCACAAATTCCCCTCTGAAAGCTCCCCATAAAAAAGCAACCAGAGAAATTAGCCATAATCCAAACAATGAGAAGGCAGAAAAGAACGAATCAATAACTTGAAATAATCCAGCCCCGATTAAAGTGGGCTGAAGATAAAAAGCGCTCGTCAGGCAGAATGTCATCAGAGAAAAAACATTCAGAGCATCGATCCAGTCTGCTCGCTTAGAGAAAACAAAAACATAAAATGAGGTAAATAATGTAAATGGGATGAACACCCAGGGACCAGAGTAATAGTTAATGAAACTTAATAAAGAAGTTCCATAATAAGCAAAAAACCCATGAGAAGACGTAGAGGAAATTGAAAGATAGCTGTCCGGAAGAGTGTCTTGATAATAAAAGACAATCAAAGTCGCGACAGTTAAAAAGAAAAGAGCAAAAAGCTCATACTTAAGAATCTTGGTGTTGATTTGGGTATTCATTTCGTGATCCTTCACTCAATTAGGCAGTAATAAGCGTTCGCGTAATGCTCACACCTTTCGTAAAAACGACTGCTCATACCTAAATTTTACATGATGTCAGATGAATTGGAAGAAGGAGAAATAAAAAACCCCGAACAAAGTCGGGGTTTTTAAAAATAAGAGGGTGCATTGACCTTT
>CAMLMH010000008.1 GCA_946481315.1 uncultured Bacteriovorax sp. | reverse complement strand
TGAAGTAATATTCTTTTTTTTGAATCAGCCCCACTCAAGTGGGGCAGTTTTAATTTCGTTAAGAATCTGCAGGCGGAATAAAAGTGGATTTCAACAAGTTGCAAACGAAAATTTTGCTAAGCTACAGGCAAATTCACCTGTACGGGTGGATGAAATAATGCTGCGGAAATTTCCGAGGAACTTGTTTTTATATGACACAGATTAGCTGCTCTGTGAATGGCCCCGTTTTTGATTATTAAAGTGTGAGCCTTATCTGTTTTCAGTGAGAAAAAATATGCAGCAGAAAATAAGAAATTTAAAGTTCATTCAGTTATCTCTTCTTCTCTCTTTTTTTACAGCAAGTTTAGTTTTTAACCTTGGCTGTAGTTCACAGGAAAAGACAGCTGCTCCTGAGAAGACGATCACAACTGAGCAGGACATCCAGATACTCGATAAGGAAATGGCATTGGCCCGTGCTCAAAATGTAGATCTTTTATCTTCGCAAAATTTTGAATCCGCGAGCAGGTTTTTTGTCGAGGCAAAAAAGGCGCTCAGTGAAGGAAAACCTGACAGTTTAATACAGCATCAATTAACCAGTGCCAGAAATTATCTCCGTCTGGCCAGCGAATCAGCTCATAAAGACCGCTCTAAATTCAGCACAATTTTAACAGCGAGGCAGCTGGCCATTAATGAAGGTGCCGCCGCGTACTACGATGACACTTTTTTTCGGGTCGATAATCTTTTTAAAAAAATGGTTCTGGCCCGTAATGAAAAAGATAAATTAAACAGTGAAAAAAGCCGTCAAACCCTAAGTGGCATTTACCAGAAGCTGGAGGTTGAAGCCATCAAACGTCAGCATTTAAACGATGCTAAAACCAATCTTAATCTGGCCATTGCTGAGGGCGGACGGAATATGGCCCCTCTAACTCTCTCGAGTGCTCTCAGGGATTATAAAGATTCATTGAATTATATTGATCAATACCCAGAGGACAAAATCCGCATCCGTGAACTGGCCCGAGAAGCCAATCAGAGCGCCTATCTTGCTTTACAGGTAACACGCGAAAATCAGGAATCACAGGACACGATTTCTACCCGGCAGAGTGGGCTTCAGAGATCTCATTGATTAAATTTTAGACGGCCACTGCTGCCATTTTTTCAGACTAAGCTTCTTTTTTTCGGATACAGAGTATTCTCATAAAAACAGCCTTTTTTTTATGAGGATAATTTATGAAAGTTTCAATTCTTTTAGCTGCCCTGATCCTTTCAATGACCAATGCAGAAGCAAAATTTTTTAGCCGTATAGATAAATATATCAATATTAAGACAAATGAAGTTATTGAACTTAGTGAAAATGATATTGATACAGAAAAAGATACGGCCACTTATTATAGTTATTCAGAACGAATCCGTAAAACTGCAAAGCTTGCAGATCTATCCAAATCAACAACTGAAGAAATCAGCGGAGTCAGGCAAATGGAGTTTTTGCTTGCAGACAATCTAGATGGTCAAACCATTTGTCAGGTATGGCATTTATTTGAAAACGGATCAGCCTACGTAGGATGCAGAACCGGAAAACGTATGCAAAATATTGGTATGCCTCGTCCAGGAACGGCCAATGGAATTCTCTCTTCAGTCAATCATCCAAGTGTTGTGGTGGAAGTAGATGAGCTGAATGATTTCCGCTCTCAAGACATTGCTCAGTTAACTGAAGACACTCAACAAAATGTTGCCGGAACCACTGTCAGAATTGAAGCTGTCTTTGCTAACGGAGAAGCATTGATTCAAAAACGTGGCCTTAATTTACTGGATACTTCCGGACTTCTTCTTAAATATTCGGTGGAAAAAGTCAGACTCGATCAACTCAAGAAAATTGAACGTTAAAAAACTTAATTCAGGACCACTGGTGCTTTCCAGATCCAGCTTCCGATGAAAATGCTGACACCGCCAAGAAGCAGGATAATTTTGTAAAACCAGTGGGACTTTATTCCTTCCAGATAGATAAAACCGACCAGATAGAATTTTTTAACAGCAAGTATGCTGACAAAAATTCCATTATGATCCAGACCGGCCACAAAATAACTTAAAAGAGTTGAAGCGATCAGCAGTCCGAATGCCACAGTTAATTTCAATGATGTGTTCATACTTACCTGATAAAAAAGAGGGTTGGAAATAACAGAATCCAGATTAAATCACACATGTGCCAGAGTGAAGTACCCACCTCCAGCGCATTCACTTCTCCTTCAGCAGGAGTTTTGATCTTAAAATAAAGCACAGTTAAAATGATCGTCGCAAAAAGAACGTGCATATAATGAAAGAAAGTCAAAAACCAGTAAAAGGTAAAAAAGTGATTTGAGCTTGCCGTATAACCCTGATTAAGTTTTTCATTGTATTCAAAAGCTTTAAGGATTAAAAATCCCAGACCAAAAGCGATGGCCAGGAGCAGATTTTTTCTGCTTTTGATACGCTCTTTGATTTTTAAAGCTTCCAGTGAAAGAGCGGCAAAGTATCCGCTGGTGATCAGGAAAATCGTATTGGCGACAGCAAAATTCATATTAAGCTTTTGCTGCATTTCCCGAAAGAGTGCCAGTTCGTCATAACGATAACTGAAATAAAAATAAATGCCGGCGATAAAAGTCACTAGTTCCATGAAAATGACAAACCAGATAAGTACGCCGCCAGGAGGGTTAGTGAGTGAACGATGATCGGAATCCGTGGTCATGAGGTCCCCGTAGTAAATGATTTATATCTACTTTTACGCCAAAAATTACACAAAATGAAGTCTAAAGTTGATCGGGCCGGGGGGTGGATTTTTAATCAGAGTTCAGCGACAACAAAACAATTAGGCGTCTCCCACAAGACGATCTTGTGAATTTCAACACCGGTGTTTTTAAAAAGAGCAGGACAAACGTCCTTTAGAAAATAGGACGCCATATTTTCAGCTGTGGGATTAAAAGCAGAAACAAAAGGTTTTTTCTTGCCTTGGAGTTGATTCATCAAGGCCAGGTTGGGATCTTTTTCATAAATAATTGTGGTGTGATCCCAATTCTGATCAATCCAGTTGCCTGCAAGTTCTTTGATGACTGAAAAATCGATGACCATACCCACGTTATTTAACTCATCAGCACGGGCGAAAACTTCCATGATATAGGTATGACCGTGCAATGTTTCGCATTTTCCACCCTGTCCAACAACGCGATGACCAGTATCAAATGAAAATTTGCGAACGGCAGAAATGGAAGTCGTGCTCATGTTAGAATTTCACCTTCAGTTACAGATTGTTTCATCGGGATATCGGGCAAGCCTGTCAGTAAGTGCAGCAGGCATACCTTGTTTCTCTACCGATTTTTTAATCATAGCATGGTTGACGGCGGGATCAAAATCCACAAATTGATTATTAATGGCCCCCTCATAATCACTGTCGAGATCAAAATGCAGGACAGGAAAATGGCAATCAAAATTAAACTTGGAAACATCTACTTTTCTCTGCAGGTTTAATTTGGCCGTTGTCCGGAAATGAATTAGTTTGTCGTTTTGATTATAGATAATCTGCCAGCGATTATTGACTCCACCCACATCATTCAGGATGAGAAAAGTGGCCTGCAGAGGATATTTTGATTGATCAACATATTTTGCCCGATAATTGGCCCGCACGAAGCGATCTAGTGAGAGTTTAGAATCTTCCACGATCGGACGGTCTCCTCCGAAGCCGGTAAACTGCCGGGCATACTTCACGTGATGTTCATAAGAATTGTTGGCCAGTCCTGATATCTCCAGCGTTTCTTTAAGATGGGTGACGGCCTTGCCGTCCAAAAATTCAATGGTCATACAGCGTTTTACATCACAGGTGAAGTAATGCAGACGCGAGCCCACCGGAGCCAGACGTATGTTAGGAAGGTCTTCTGCTATTTTTTCAACGGAAGAATAATTATCCAGTAAATACTGCATAAATTGCAGTTCATTGAATGAAGGTCTGTTATCTGGTTCAGGAAATTGCGAATAAAGAAGTTCCAGCGCATCGACCATGAGTCCACGTTCATTCATTCCACCGGTGGGAAATTCACGACCGAACTGATTAAAAGTTACACTTCCATATTTTGATGTCCAGGTTAAGGCCACGTCAGTGGGCAGAAGTTGCAGCGCTTTTTTGGTAACATTCCGCTTGTTGGTAAAAACCAAACCATGACCATATCCCCAGTCGAATGTTCGCCCCACCCAGTGCTTTCCTTCGGGATAAAGAGAGAAGATAGTGCATGGGAGAGCTGACTGCATGCTGAGAGCAAAAATTGCAGTCGTTGTAAGCCATGATTTTGCTATTTTTTTTAGTGTCACGATTTCCTCCGGGTGTGGGAAGACACAAGTCATGACCGAATCTACGGGGGCCTTCTTAGGGCCGTCAAATTTGCCGCGCTCGTAAGTAAAATTAAAAGAGACAAAGCACAAATAGTTTGTCACGCTGTTAGAATCGACTTCTCACGGTGGAGATTTGTATGTTTAAACAATTAATCTTAATTGCTGCCCTTGTCAGTTCATCTCAACTTTTCTCAGCAGAAAAAATTCGCAGTTATCAGGTGTCTGTCAATCCCCTCAGGATGCAGCAGATCGCCGCGCAATTTGAGGTTGTGGCAAAACTTCCAGTGGGTTTTGAAGTTTATGTGAAAGAAGAAAGTCTGTCGGAGTTTCTAAAACTCGCTCCAAAGGCTAAATTGCTGGATTTATCAGTTACTGATTTCGCTTCGATCAAGGGACTCAATCAGTACCGTAAATTTGCTGATGTGGAAGCTGATTTGAAAAAAATCGTGGCCGATTTTCCCCGTCTGGCATCACTAGAAACATATGGAACCAGCAAGCAGGGAAGAAACCTTTACGCTCTAAAATTATCGACCGGAGGAGAAAATAAACCACGACTGATGGTCACCGCCGCCACTCATGGCGACGAACTGATTACCACGGAAGTTCTGCTGACTTTGACGACTGAAATTGTAGCTGGTTTTGAGAAAAATGAACGCTTAACAAAAATTTTAAATGGCCGCGACGTTTATATTGTTCCGGTTGTGAGCCCGGATAGTTTTGAAGCAAGACAACGATATGTTCAGGGAAAAGATCCCAACCGCAGTTATCCCTGGCCGGATAAACCAGAAAACAGTTCTGTTGATGTGATTCAGGCGATGATTAACTTTACCAATGCAAAAAAATTTACCGGCTCATTAGACCTGCATGCCTATGGAAAACTGGTCATGTATCCATGGGCCTATACCCGTAAAGCTCCGGCGAGTTCCGACGAAGTCACTTTCAAGGACATCGTGCAGACCATGTCCCGGGAAAATAATTATGAAGCCGGTCAAATCTCAACCACTATTTATGTTGCAGCAGGTAGTAGTGCTGATTATTTCTACTGGAAAACCGGAACACGCGCGATAGCGGCTGAATTAGGAAGAGACAAAGTTCCGGCCTATTGTAAAATTCCGGCAGTGGTTAACGAATCACGGGAAATGGTGTGGAGTTTCCTGGAGTATTTCAACTGACTTCAGTTTAGTTTAGCTCTTCACTGAAGACTTTCTCGGTTACTTTCCAGAATTTCTCCTGCTTGCGAGCGATAACAAAGGCCGGCATCCTGAGAAGTTTTTGATATTTTATTACTTCCAGAGGAGTTGCGAGTTCTGCTGCCAGTTCCGGTCTTCGCAAATGAGATCGCAAAAAATTGATCTGAAACTTTTTTATTGAAGTCGAGTTGCTGAAGAAGTGGGCTTCAGACAAATACTGAGCATCAGCATCGTAATAGCGAACCTCCAGATAGGGATTGCCGTTTTTATCTTTTCGCTCATCCAGTGTAATTCGATCGGGGGTGAGGATATGGGCATTCTTGGAGAGTTTGGCCTGCTTGAGTTTTGAATCAGCATCAATCAGTGTAGCATCGCATTTTTCACAGGAGCGTGCGGTAATATCGTTTTCCGTACCGCAAACGTGACAGAGCTTATAGCGAAAGCGAAAACCACAGGGAAAGACTTCCAGTGTGCGCGGATCATGTTTAGCCCCACGGCACTTGCGGCCATAATGCTCCAGGACGAAACCATCCGGATCAACCATTCCCCAGAAGTTATTGGCAAAACCGCATTCCGGACAATCGATAATCACCGAAACGGATTCTTTTGTCGGACGTTTATCACTAATTTCCGGCGTGTAAATATCGTGTCCCATTCCGGTGTAGTCCAGAATAAAACAATCGTTTTTACCAGGGTGCAAGCGAAGGCCTCTGCCGACAATTTGCTGATAAAGTGCATTGGACTCAGTTGGACGCAAGAGAGCGACGACATCGACATGAGGAGCATCAAATCCGGTGGTTAAAACGGAAACATTGACCAGGTATTTAAATTTTTTCTGCTTGAAATCCTCCACGATACTATCGCGCTCATTGATTTCAGTATCACCTACAACCAGGCGGGCTTCACCCTCCGGCAGATAAGTCATAATCTCTTCTGCGTGTTTAACCGTTGCACTGAAAATCATGACTCCCTGACGGTTAAAGCGCTCAGTGATGTCGATAATATTTTTTACGATCAAGGGAGTAAGACGTTTTTGATTTTTGAGTAACTCTTCCACTTCACTCATCGTGTACATTTTATTTTTTTCAGTTAACTCAGAAAAATCATAGCAAGTTACGGGGATGTCCACCTTTACCGGATTAGTGAGAAATTTATTTTTTATCATGAATGTGAGAGGAAGCTCATACACACAACGCTTAAAAAAACGGGGTTGTTCTGTCTTCATTTCACCGGTGTGAGAATATTCATAAATCCATCCCAGTCCCAGCCGGTAAGGTGTGGCCGTCAATCCCAGAATACATAATTTAGGATTTCGGTTTTTGAGCTTCTGGATGACTTCCTGATATTGGGTTGAGCCTTCCTCGGCTACCCGGTGGCATTCATCAATGACCAGCAAGGAAAAATCATTAAAAAATTCATCCGGCGCACGCGCCACTGACTGCACACTTCCAAATATAGCTTTTTGACTCCAGTCTTTTTTTCCCAGACTGGCAGAAAAGATTCCCGCTTCCAGACCATAACTTTCATACTTGGAGTGATTTTGTTCCACCAGTTCTTTAACGTGCGCGAGAACCAGCACGCGACCTTTGGCAATTTTGGCAAGTTCAGCAATGACTAAACTTTTTCCCGCACCTGTCGGAAGAACAATGACCGCAGGAGCTCGCGTTTTTTTAAAATACTCAATAGTATTTTGAACGGCTTCCTGCTGATAAGGTCTGAGTTGATACATGTCAGGCTATCTTAAACAATGCCCCTTTTTGTGACAAGTTTACACTTTGACAGAGAAGGTCAAGCTCCCTTAAATTAGTAGGATGAAAAAAATTAAAGGTTCGTTTGCTATTAAATCAATCCCGGAGCAGGGAGATTCCGCTCTAAATAAGATGGGTGGTATGAAAATGCTTTTTGAAAAAGACTTCAGCGGAGATTTAAAGGCCAAAAGTATTGTGTCCATGATGGGTCTTATGAACAGAGAGCTTAACTCCGGCGGCTATGTCGCGCTGGAGATTGTTGAAGGCGTACTCGAAGGCAAAACAGGATCATTTGTTCTGCAACACTCATCTTTGATGAATCGGGGAGTGCCAGGGCAATCAATTACGGTCGTTCCTGATTCCGGCACCCTTGAATTGCAGGGGATCAAAGGGCAAATGACAATCGACATCTTAGAAGGTCAGCACTATTACACTTTCGAATACGAGCTTTAGTTAATATTTTAAATCGATAGAAGTATCAAAGGATCCGTCGGGATAATAAGTTCTGGTTTCCAGATTTCCGCCTTTATTAAAAAAAGCTTCTGCTTTAATTTCTTCCACCACCTGCTCATTGTTACTGAAGGTAATAATGCTTTTTTGTCTGGAAATCCATTTATCACTTGTCACAGAATTTTGAGAGAAAACCTGAACATTGGCCAGAACTTCATCTTCACTAGTGTACACGTCGTATTCATCAATTTTTCTTTCCAGGTTATCCAGTTCGATGTGCTGAGTTCCCGTTTCATCGTTGATGTCCAGTCTGCTGCATCCGTCCTGACGGATCGAATAATAGGTCATAAAAGGAGTTCGGTAATCACCGGTGAGGTTCATGCAATCAGCGAAGGCGCTGATGGAAAAAAGAAAAGAGAGCAGCGTTACCATTGATTTCATAAAGTGCATCCTTGATTATGACCGGTTTATGTCATTATCCAACAAAATTGGTTTTCTTGCAAATGCGCCCATAATATACTATACTGGGGTATAGTATCAGGAGTTGTTTTATGGTTCATGTCTTAGAAGGAAGAAAGAAAATTATTTCCCGTATCCGGCGGATCAAAGGTCAGCTCGACGCCGTCGAACGGGGACTGGAAGAGGGGAAAGACTGCTATGCCATTTTACAAACTCTAACCGCCAGTCGGGGAGGACTCAACGGTCTGATCGGTGAGCTGATTGAAGGACATATAAAAGAACACGTCATGAAAGATTTTGAGAATCCTAAAAGTCCCAGCGATAAGTCTGCTCTGGAACTGATCAAACTCATGAAGACTTACTGGAAATAAAAAAATGTCAAAACATCACATGCATGAACATGATTACGTTATTCACGATAGTAAAATCGGCTTAAATGAAAAGAAAACGATGTTTGTTGTGGCACTCACTTTTCTAACTATGCTGGTGGAAATTAGTTACGGCTATATCACTGGATCTATGGCCCTGCTGGCCGATGGCTGGCACATGGGAAGCCATGTGGGAGCATTAGGTATTTCACTCATCGCTTATCGTCTGGCCCGTTCAAAAAAACTCAATGATCAATTTTCATTTGGCTCGGGAAAATTTATTCCTCTCGGCGGATATACCAGTGCGCTGATGCTGGGGATTGTAGCCGTCTTTATGGGAGTGGAATCTATTGAGCGATTTTTAAACCCAACGAAAATTAATTATCAAATGGCCATCGGAGTCTCAGTCGCAGGATTTATCGTCAATCTCGTCAGTGCTTTTCTTTTATGGGGAGCCCACGATCATCACGATCACCATGGCCATCATCACGACCATCACGATCACGATCACGATCACGACCATGATCATCATGCTAAAAACCATAAACACGTTCATGATCACAATCATCAAAGTGCGCTGGTGCATGTTATCGCCGATGCTTTTACGTCGCTTCTGGCAATTGTGGCCCTTCTGAGTGGTTACTATCTCGGGTGGGTGTGGGCAGATCCGGTTATCGGCATTGTCGGATCGGTTGTCATCCTGAAATGGGCCTATGGTCTTTGTAAGGCCACTGGTTGGGAACTACTGGACGGGAGCTCTAGACTAATCAGCGAAAAAGCAGTCAAAACACATCTGCAAAAAGATGACGATGTCGTCGTTGCTGATCTGCACATCTGGAGAATTGCCCCTAATGCTCATGCCTGTGAAATTATAGTCCTGAACAGCTCACCAAAGGGCTGTGAATACTATCGTCAGCGCGTGCTGGAGAAATTTGATATCCAGCACCTGATCATTGAGGAGCGAATGCATTGATTTATCGTTAAAGGCGGATATAAATTTTAGTGCAGGGCCACGCTGGTGTTAGTTTCCATTTTGCGCATCCGAACTTCAATTTTATTCAGATAAGCTTCTTTATATTTTTTGGTACCCGAGTGATAACGGGCATACCAGCGACGATCAGTTTTTTCATGGCGCTTTTTCAAAAGAGTTAAAATTCGGGCCATCATTTCCAGTGCGTATGTTTCATCAGCCTGAAGTTTTTCGGCATCAATCAGAGGTTTTTTCAGACGTTCAAATTCCTTGTTCCAGACATCAGGATTAATCTGTGCCATCGACAAATCACCGGTTGAAGAAACTGCATCCTGACGAAAGTTAGATTCAGTATCAATGATCGCCAGGACAACCTGTGGAGGAAGCGGATATTTAAGCAGCGTCTTATGAATTTTTTTAGCAATGCTCTTTTTTTTGTCGGCCGAAAGTTTTGGGCCCAATGATGAAATAAGGGAGTTGATGACAGTAACGTTATTGGCCACCGGAACCTGATCGAAATCACTGAGCGGATCGACAGCAATATCTTTAACCGGAACAACGACCGGGCTGTATCTTTTGATTTTAATATTGGAGCAGACTCCAATCGTTATCGTCGAAAGAATCAAGAGTTTTATGAACAACTCTTTTTCAGCATAGGTAATGTGATTTGTAATTGCTTTCATACTTAAATTATAAAAGCGATGGTCAGAAGAATTGCGCGCATTTTGACCGATTCTTGCTATACCAACAACATAGAAAATTCAAGCAAACGCTAAGTAGTTGATGAGTCAAAGAATGCACTTACAAAAGGTGGCAACTAAGCTGGACGCTTAAAATGCAAGTGTCGAAAAAGCATCTAAATAAGCTGATGACGAACTTAGAAAGACAAACTAGCATCTAAGCATGAAATACCTTAATTGTTTATTTGCCTGCCTTACTTTTTCATTAATTGCATCAGCTACAACTGTGGAAATTCGTCTGCAGAATGAACTACGCGGATCATACTTGCAGTCGCTGGAAAAAATGTTTGGTGCATGTCCACCGGGTGAAGAGTGTTTACGGGAGGAGCAGGGGGCTATGCGCCTGAAACTTCCGAAGAAGGAAATGTGCTTTCCTTATACAATGTGTGGCTATTACAAATGCATGGAAGAAAAATATCAATGCTCCAGTGTCGGCGTAAATTATTTTACTGAACTTGCTTATCCGACCTGTTCCCAGTACGTAAAAAATATGGATGCATCACATTTTACCGAAAAAGGCAAAGAGTGGATCTTCACCGTTATGGTCTGCCTGCAAAAAGGTCTGGCCGAAGAATGTGAGATAAAAGGAAATTGTCCGGTAAGTACAGAAACGCAGAAGAAGACATGTGATCACATAACCGAATTCACACTAGCTTACCATCCGGGTTGTTACATCAACAGCGGTGTTGGTGTTTGTAAACTTCCGCTCAAAGATAAAAGGGCCATTTGGAAAACTGTAAGCCCTTATCTAACAGAAAGAGAAAGAGTTGAGGCCTATAAGGTCATCTTTCATTGCTTGAAACCAAAAGGATAATTCAGTTTATTTTTTAGGTACGGCATGAATGAGAAAGCGGGAACTCCAGATGGCAATGACCACAATAAGTACCAGAGCACTGTAGCCTAAATGGGACAGATACTGCTTAGGCATTAAGATGGCGCTGACCCTGGTGGCCGCAGCAAATAAAATCAAACCGGTAATCCAGTAAATACTTTTGCGGTTTTCAATTGTTTTATCATTTGGTCCATGGGACTGCAGCACGCGGATGGAGATTAACAGCGTAAGCAGTAAAGTTCCGCTGAAAAAGAAAATATGCATGGCGTGGATATCTCCGGTCGGCCAGATGATTCGCAACAAATAAGAGATAACAATTGACCAACCGGCCGCCCAGATTGACCAGGTAAGAGCTGTCCGCTCTGCCGGAAAATGGTGCAGTTTCCAGAAGTAGAAAGCGATAAAGGTTACAACAAAAAAGCGCAATGTTAAAAAAGGCGTTGTTTGTCCTCCAAAGCTCAGGGCAAATCCCCCAAAGAGAATCCAGAAAAAAGCAGGGACTGTTTTAAAAATTGGGCCAGGCCGCTCATATTGCTTTCGTTGCAACTGAACAATTTCAGTATGTCCCAGAATCCCGGGAATGAGTCTGCTTCCCACTCCCAGAATAAAGGCCGCGATAGCGCCTTCATCGTGAAGATATTTAAAATCATCAAATGAAAATTTCCAGGAAAGAATATAAGGAGCACTCCAGAATAAAACTCCCAGGAATAAAAAAATAAATGAATAGGGTGGATTACTTTTTCTCTTGCTGAATCGCGATACGATAAAAAATAAAATAACCAATGGCTGAAAAAGTGCACTGGTATAAATGAGTGCAGGATTTTCCAGATAGAGACCGGCAAATACCAAAAAAGTTGCCAGAACATACGCGGAAATTTCAAATCCTTTTGCGTAATCAGTTTCAGAAAAGCGCGGAACAGCAGTCATCAAAAATCCGGCAATGAACAGGGCACTGAAACCATTCATCATCAATGTGCGATGATTGAGTACCGGATAAATTTCTGCTCCCCACATAAGCGGTAACCAGACGATTGTTCCTAGCAGGAGCATTATAGCGCCCGAGATAAAAAGTGGACGATAGGGATTGGGATAATTTTGTGTAAAAAATGTCATGAAAAAAGAATAACGGCCCCGTTTAACCGGGGCCAGAAAATAGTTAAATCATGACCATTGGAGAAGTAAATTGGGCCTCTTCGGTTGAGCCTTTGAGGGCCAGGGTAGAAGCTTCCCCCTGTGAGATCGTTTGAGTGACGAGATCGAAGTAGCCTGTACCAACTTCCCGTTGATGTTTGGTTGCCGTATAGCCAAAGGCTTCTGCGCTGAATTCCTGCTCCTGCAGCGCCGAGTATGCGGCCATACCTTCCGATTTATAACGGTGAGCAAGGGTGTACATGGAATAATTGAGTGAATGAAAACCGGCCAGAGTGACGAATTGGAATTTGTATCCCATGGCTCCGAGTTCTTTTTGGAACCGTGCAATTGTGGCTGCATCCAGCTTCTTCTTCCAGTTAAATGAAGGCGAACAATTATAAGCAAGCATTTTGTTGGGAAATTTCGCCCGAATGGCGTCTGCAAATCGTCTGGCCTCTTCCAGATCAGGAGTGGAGGTTTCACACCAAATCAAATCAGCATAAGGGGCATAGGCGAGTCCTCTGGCGATCGCAATGTCCAGACCATTTTTTATACGGAAGAAACCTTCACTGGTTCTCTCACCGGTTAAGAACTGATGATCTCGCGGATCGATGTCTGAGGTAAGTAATGTGGCTGCCTGAGCATCTGTCCGGGCAATTATCAGAGAAGGGACATCCATCACATCCGCAGCAAGTCTTGCAGCAGAAAGTTTACGGATAAATTCGGCCGTAGGAACCAGAACTTTTCCACCTAAATGACCGCATTTTTTTTCTGAAGCCAGCTGATCTTCAAAATGCACGCCCGCCGCACCGGCAGCAATCATTTGTTTCATAAGTTCATAGGCATTTAAAACACCACCAAAACCGGCTTCAGCATCGGCTACAATAGGTGCAAGCCATTCACGCGTCACATTCCCTTCAGCACTTTCCACCTGATCTGCGCGAATCAGCGCCTGATTAATCTTTTTCACAACATTGGGAACACTATCGGCCGGATACAAACTCTGATCGGGGTACATTTCTCCTGCTAAGTTAGCGTCTGCGGCCACCTGCCATCCGGAGAGATAAATGACCTTAAGACCAGCTCGCACCTGCTGCACGGCCTGATTCCCGGTTAGTGCACCAAGAGCGTTGATGTAATTTTCTTCATGAAGAAGTTTCCATAAATTTTCTGATCCCAGGCGGGCAATGGAATGTTCAATACGGTAAGAACCTCTGAGTTTTAAAACTTCAGATGGAGAGTAATCTCTCTTAATACCTTTCCAGCGTGGATCATCACTCCATAATTTTTCCATTCTTCGCACTTCTTCCATGTCATTTCTCCTTGTGGACTTTTCACTGATAGCCTGTTCAACCGGACTATGTGTAGTTAAAAATGGTTCCAGAGTGTTGGCCGTAAAAAGAGCGATACCTTCAAGAGTGGCTTTTCTAAGAATGCCGATTTCGCGCAACTTTTCCTGTTCACTGAGTTCGTGATTGTTGAGAATATTGACCAGGAAAGATTCCTGTTCTTTTTCAAAAGTTCTACGGATAAGATCATCAGTGACCTGCTCATTTGTATCCAGGATGATACCGTAATGTTTCCATTGCCAGACTTGTGCGCGGGATATTTCCAGTGTGGCCAGGTCTTCCATCAAATTATTATGAGCAACACATCCCAGTCCTTTTTCCATCCCGATCATATAGGCGATGGCAACCTGAATATTAGTTTTCAGACCATCCGATGTTCTAGGACCTTCACCTTCCATAATCAGATTTGGGTGCTCCGGAAAGCTTTCATCAAAGTAGGAGAGTTGGTTTTGCTTGGGAAAACATTTCAGTGCCGGACCTATAAAATATGGATGGGAAACCCAGCATCCGTCATGACCTAATTCAAATTCTCGGGATTTATCTTCCATCACTTTCTTGGTCTGTATTCCCCTTGTTTCCGGATCCTTCCCCGGAGTAAAGGCGGCCATTCCCCCAATCGCGAATGCTCCGTGTTTATGACAAATGTTCACCAGTTTTTTAGCATAATTTTCCATCCAGAATTTTTTCATATTGATTTCACTTCGGTCTGAACAAATTCGCGATGGATGGTTCTTTAAAGTTTTAATATCTGAAAATATTTTGTCCCAACGCCCGACATTCATTCCGGCCGCGTGTTCCCTGATTTCATAAAGGATTTCTTCCATATTAAAAGCTGCCGGAAGAGTTTCGATAAGAAATGTCGCCCGCAAAGTTCCTCTTGGATAACCAAGTTCTTCCTGCAAAAAGCAAAAAAGATCATTCCACCACCAGGCTTCCATTGGATATTCAATCTTCGGAACATAATACTTTGGTGTTTTTCCCGCATCTATTAAGCTCTGAGCTGTGTGATAAAAACACATGGCCAGATCCAGCATACCTGCAGAGACAAACTGTCCGTCGATTTTAATATTGCTCTCCTGAAGATGCAGACCTCGAACTCTTACCATCAAACCGGCCATATCTTTTGGATCGAGACGATAAATTTTGCCGTCTTTTTCATATTGAAGTGTTCCTTTGGCCGCTTCAATGACGTTGTGATAGCCATTAATGACATTGGTCCATGCAGGCTTCATGGAATCTTCAAAATCCAGCATCGCCATATCAGCTTTTACTCCGTCAGCATTGCGGGAAAGCATATTGATAACCATTTTAGAATCATTGACCGGACCAGTGATCTCAACTCTTCTCATCAGCAGATCTTGTGGAATAGGAGCTACTTTCCATTCTGTTTTAGAGGATTCTTCTCTTAGAACTTCGGTGCGGGGAATAGAGCCCTGATCATAAGATTCCTGGCGCAGACGGCGCACGGCCAGTAGCTGGCTTCGGCGAATTTCTAGTTTACGATGAAGGTTAGTAATAAGATCCAAAAAGGGCGGTTCAAATAAATCTAAAGCTCGCTGGGTTCTTGCTCCTTCAGCAATCTCAACAGCATTGTTTATTTTATGATAAGACATGTTATTACTCCTTATTGTGTCATGAATAGTCCATGATCATTCATCTCTTTTCAAACTCAATCATCAGAGAAATAAGAAAGAAAGCGAATTTTCGCTGAATTTTATTTTTCGCTTTTCGTCTATAACTCGAGCTGGACAGTTCACAATTCATGAAGCTATAAAATTTTTGATGTTGAATAAAAAAAATGTACTTAAATTTATTCTCGGTTTAAAAATCAGACAGCTTCGCGCCCGTCGTAAATTATCATTGAAAGAACTTGCTGATCGCGCTGAATTAAGTGCTTCCTACCTGAATGAAATTGAAAACGGACGCAAATATCCCAAGATTGAAAAACTGGCCGCACTGGCAGAGGCGCTGGATGTGGCCCTTGAAGATCTCGTTTCCTTTAAAACGGGAAGAAATCTCCATCCGCTGCTTTCCTTTTTGGAAGGAGGGCAGGCCTCAAAACTTCCGCTGGAATTTTTAGGTCTGTATGAGGACGATGTTGTTGACCTGATGGGAAAAGATCCTGAAAAGTTTGCCACGTTTGTTCTTACTATTTTGCAGCTTTCACGCTCATTTGACATGAAGCTGGATGATATTTATGCTGCGACAGTCAGGTCTTTAATTGAGCTCAATGATAATTACTTTCCGGAAATGGAAAAGCTGGCGCGAAAAATTCGTAGCGAATGGCAATTGTCTGAAAATATGAATGCAGATCGTCTGACCTTTTTGCTGCAGGAACATTTTGGAGTTACGGTCGACGATCAGACATTCTCTCTTCACACTGAACTTCGTTTTCAAAATTATTTTTACTCCGAACAGAGAAAAAAAATTTTTCTTAATCCAGAACTTAGTCCAAATCAGAGAAAGTTTTATCTGGCTAAAGTTCTGGGGCAGTTATTGCTGTATAAAGACGGTAAAATTTCAACGGAACTTAACCGGCGGATGGCAGATTTCAAAACAAGTTACTTTGCCGATGCATTATTGCTGGAAGAGAAATCTTTTGCCCGGGAACTTAAAGAACGTTTTGCACTTAATGAATTTAAAGCTGATCAGTTTAAGCAGTGGATTGAAGGATATGATCAGAGTATAGAGTTAATCTTTCATCGCATGACTCAGATACTTCCAACTCATTTTAAAATCTTTGAACTTTTCTTTTTAAAAATGTCTGAAACGACCGAAAGTCCTCCGATCATGAATAAAGAGTTGCACCTTTCTCAGTTACATCGTCCGCATGGAGTGCGGATGAATGAAACATACTGTAAACGATGGGTGGCCATACGGTCCATTCAGGCATTCAAAATAAGTGAACACCATAAGAGTAAAGGACAAATGATCGCTCAGATTTCTCAGATCGATGAAGGAATCGAATATTTCTCACTCTCTTATGCCTGCAGATCTTCAGTTAAGCCGGAGCTGATTCAGTCTTATACAATCGGGTTTCTGATCAATCCGGAGCTGAAAAAAAATATACGCTTTCTGAATGATTCATCTCTTCTTAAAGTCACTATAGGTCAGACTTGCGAACGATGTCCCAAGCAGGATTGTGCTGAGCGAGCAGCCGGCCCTCATCATTACCAGGCACAGGTTCAGCTGGAACAACGTCAAAAACTTCTTACTGGTCTCTCTTCATGATAAAAAAACCGCCCCTAAAGGGGCGGTTCTATCCAGCTGTTACTAAAACAACTGCATATTGATCTCAGTGAATCCACCGATAAACTCATTCTTAAGTATATTGATTGATTCATTGAGAGCGTCCTGGAGCTCCTGACTGAAATTACTTAAATTCTCTTCAAATTTAGAATCGACAAGCTCACTTTCTGCAGCTGATACCGGAAGTGCTGCACCGGTTATTGTACCCAATCCGGCTCCCAGAGCTAAATAAGTGAGTGGATCAAGATGCTTGGCCGATTCAACCACATCCTGTGCTCTGGTCTTAACTGATTCAGCAGCAGTGTTTAATTTTGACTTCGCTGTCTGCACACCTTCGCGGACGGATTCTTTAGCATCCTGGAATTTACCGGCTACGTTTTCTTTTGTCTCCTGCAAACGTGTATTAACACCTTCAACTCCGGAAACATCCATTCCTTCTCCGAAGCCTATGTCACTATAGGATTCATGTTGGGTTTTACTACTTACTTTGCTCACAACTTTATCTTTTAGTTCGCTGGCACGGTGGGTGGCAGTGTGGATTTTATCCTGCACATTATGGATTTTATCCTGTACATTATGAATCCTGTCCTGTGCAGAGTGAACGGCATTTCCAACTTTATCAGTTACAATATGAGCTCTGTCTCTTGCCCAGGACTCATAACTGCGATGGTTTTCATCTTCCATCAGCAGAAGCGTTCCGAGGGTCAGGAAGCTTGTCCCGACAGGATTTGCTTTTAAGTATTCAAATGTTTCAGCAGGACTTCGGCCATGGCGATAGTAAATTGCATCGTCAATTAACTGACCGGGAGTCATACGTTGTTTGATCTCTTCAAAATCCTGTTTAACTTTTTTTATATCCTGAATAACCTGTTGTTTTAGTTCTTCAGTCGACTTTCTGTCGCCTCTTTCAAATCTTTCATTTTTATCAGTGGTGTAGTTTGAATTCATTGATTCGCTCCTTGAAGGAAGTTTTAATTTCGCCCAGTGTTTCCAGTGACTGTCGCGGCTTGATTCGGTCTGCATCCAGTTTAGATATGGCCATTCTGACCATGATGTAGCCGACCAGCAGGAATGCCGCAGTGACCAGCGCAGAGGCTGACCAGACCGGAATCACTCTTGAGAGTAAGAAGATGGCAGTCATCGCCAGTGTGATGACACCGACAAAAAGCAGGGATCCACCGATGAGCATCGAAACGCCCGCAGTTTTAACTTCACCAATTTTCTCGCTTAATTCTGTTTTTACCAGTTCACTTTCTCGGGCCATCAAGTGTTGCATGTCTGAATATAATTTTTCAAACATGTATTTCCACGAATGGTGATCTTCAGCGTGAGCGAATTGTCCGTCAGGGTAGCCGGCTCTACTGAAATCTACAGTCGAACCATCAATGACCGGATCCTGACCACTAAAATTATTGTTATTATATCGTTCCATAAATCACTCCTTGATTAGTGCTGAAGTGTCGATCCCTGCATAGACGGCATAGACACAGACGCATTTTTCGCTTTAATACGACCAATGTGCCGGCCTAAACGTCCAAACACCAAACCGGCAACATAAGAAGTCGCAAACATTAAGCCTGGTTTATCGCGGGCCTGTTCTTCAAGGTAATCTAATAAATCTCTGGGATTTTCTGTACTCATTTTTTCCCGTGCCCCATTGAACCAGTCATGGGCCTCACGGAACCATCCTTCAACAACTCTTTCTGCATCACTGTTTGATCCGGAAGCTTTTGATCCTCTTGCTCCCTGAAAGGAAGATGATTGTGCTTGTGCTTGTGCTTGTACTTGTTCTTGTGATGATGAGAAGGAATCACAGGCAGCTTGCAGTCCCTTATCCAGTGCCTGCATGTATGGGTTGATCTGATCTTTATAACGGTGAAGTAAATCCACCATTGGTGCCAGACTCTTTTTCCCGTACTGTTTTAGTTTTGTTTTACCTATAGGGTTAGACTTGCTTTTAGAATTTAGGGGCGAAGTACCCTGTGTATTGCTTTGGCCTGTATCGGATGAATTGGAATTATTAATCATTTATATCCTCCGGTTAATCATGCAGTTTAAAAATGCAAGAGCAATACCGTGAGTTTTTGGCGAGTAATTTCAATCCCGATTAAGATGCTTATGAAGATTATTGAGCTTGTTTACGGCTGAGTATTTTTTGTTGTTGTTTGATGAGTAATAACCCCAGTAAAGAAATAAAAGCACAAGTCCAGGCCCATCCACTTAGGTGGCCGCGATCGATGAGTAAACCTCCTATCAGAGGTGCAATGACCTGGGCAATTGATTGTAGCGACTGCATAACACCCAGGACTGCTCCCTGCAGATGTCTTGCTACTTTTGTTGTTATCAGACTGGTGAGACCCGGACGAACAATAGAGCTGCCAAAAGTTGTCAGCATCATAGCACCCAGTAAAAAGGGAATTGTGAAGGTTTCGCCTATTATGAAATAGCCTATGGCCATGGTAAGAAATCCAGTGATGATTAGTTTGACTTCGCCAAAAATTCTGTTGAGTCTTCTTAACAGTCCCATTTGCACAAATAAACTAACGGCCCCCATGAAAGTGAAAAGATAGCCAACTTCCCGGATGCCGAAGACCAACTGACCATGAGAAAAACGCTCTCCGCAAAAGAGTGCAAAACCGGACATAAATGTAGCAAAAGCGAAAATGAAAATGAAAAATTGTATCAACAAAGGCGAGATATTTTCATCCTTTAAAAAGTGAATAATATTCCTGAAGGCCAGTTTGCTTTTGCTTTCGGTTTGATGAATTTTACTATCCGGCAGAAGGGTAAGAGTTGCAATGACACTACTAAAGGATAAAAATGCGGCCAGGTATATCGGCGCATGGGGACCATATTTCGACAGAAAACCTGTCATCGCCGGACCAACAATAAATCCAAGACTGAATGCTGAACCCAGCATTCCAAAAGCGTGTGTTCGTTCTTCCGGCTCAGTTACGTCGGAAATGTAGGCCTGGGCAACTGATATATTTCCTGCCGTAATGCCGTCAATTATCCGGGACAAAAATACCAGTAAGAGATTATTGGAAACGGCCAGCAGGATAAAACCCAGACAGGTTCCAATCTGACTGATAACCAGAATTTTTTTCCGGCCTACTTTATCCGATGCCTGTCCAAGAATCGGTCCGGATATGAACTGACAAAGACCGTAGACTGAAACCAGCAATCCTACCACAAATGGTGAAGCCCCCAGCGTCTGAGAGTAAAAAGGTAATAGCGGCAGAATGATTGTCATCCCCAGGACATCGATCAGGACAATAAGAAAAAGAGGAATGAGCGGTGAGCGTTTCATCTTAAAACCGTGGTTGGAGATGTCCCATCGATTTTACTCTTTTCTAATGACTTAGCAATTTTTTTGCAAGATCGCTGACCGGCAATAGGATGGTATTTACCGCGTAGTGAAGGCTGCATCTTCATGTCAAAATAAAATGGCTATGGCTTTTTTTATAAGGAGAAATTATGAATAGCAGATTGCAAGTGTCGGGTATGGTGCTGGCCCTGGTATTGGCGGGATGTGCACATCAGGAACCAAAAAGAGAACTGGCCGAAAAAACTTTCTCACCGGACGCCCTTTTTTCTCCGCATGAAGGGGAAATGGCCTTTGAAAGAATGTATGAATTGATCGGCTCTGCCCGAAGTTATGCTCATATTACAGTCTATAGCTGGAGTGATGGAGGTCTGGATAAGGCCATCGAAAAAGCACTTAGTAATAAAGCTAAAGTGCGGGTCGTTTTACATCCCGACCTCAAAGATTCGGCGAAAGTTCTGAATGTTGTTCCTAAGCTGGAAATGATGGGAGCAGAATTTAAAATCGCTCCGTTAAATATGCACGAAAAATTCACAATTGTTGATGATGAACTGGTTGTAAATACTTCGGCTAATTTTTCCAATGGGGCTAAAAATAAATACAGTGAAAATATTGTGTTTCATGAGCTTTCACGGGACAATTCTGATTCCATTCGCCAGTTGATTAAAGAGTTTAAAAAAGAATTTACTATATTATGGAACACATCCAAAGATATCATTTCCCACAATGAGGGAATTGCTGCACGTCTGGATACCGCAGTCATGAAAGACAGTTCTTCCAAAAATCCGGAAATGACCCTGGTATCAAGCTCCGGCAACTGGACCCTGGTTGAAAATAAAGAAACCACAGCTGCCTTTAAGATCGGAAAATATTTTTCTCTTAAAAAAAGAACTTATGAAAACAGCACTGAGCAGACATGGGTTGTCCGTGATACTTTAATCGCGGCGATTAATGCTGCTGAAAAATCTATTTATCTTTCGTTAAACCATTTCAATATCCGGGACGTCTCTGATGCCTTGATTGTTGCCGTTAAGCGCGGTGTGGATGTTCGTCTTGCAGTCGACAATCAGGAATATAAGTCCAAACCGAACAATCTGGAAATGACTCCACAGTTTGTAGAAGACTGGAAAAAGATCAGAGGTAAGGAAACTCCACCAGTGAGGGTTAAATATTATTCGCATGAGCCTTCTCCGCGTTCGTGGCTGCTTAACCACCACAAATATGTCCTGATAGATTTTGAAGTACCTTCAAAAACCAAATTGCTTTCTGGATCATACAATTTGTCCCGCACAGCCGAACAGGATCAATTTGATAATCTCGTGGTTTACCAGGGTTCAAAAAATCGCGCTCTATACAATGCTTTCTATAAAGAATTCCTGAATCAGTGGGAGTGGAACAGAACGGCCAGCGGACCTAAGCAGGACATGATTGATCAGTTCTTCCAGACTAAGAATAATTCATATCCAGTGCACGTCAGTGAAGCTGTTGCTCTGACCTGGACTGAAGTTATGACCCTACGGTCGGAAGTGAATAAAAAAGCTCCGGGTATTTTCTCTGGACTGACTAAAAACCGGGATTGCATGTACTACGATCCGGCAAAAAAACAATATTGGGCCTGTCCTAACGGGAAATAAGCCATGAAAGCATTGATTGTTCCTGTCATAATCTGGTCACTTTTATCAGTGACCAGCTGTCAGCATTTGCCGGACATTGCTGTCCGCACCCCGGCAGCAGAGGAGAATGCTTCACTCTATCTGCAAAAAGGAATTTATCCAGTCAGCAAATCGCTGGACAATGTTCTGGATAAAGAGGGAAAAGTCAAAGTTGTCTTTAACCTTCCACCCTATATCAATCCGGGAAATGCAGGAATTGTCAAAGAGTTGCTGAAGACCATCAATGAAGCCCGTCATTCTGTGCGCATGAGCGTTTTCCAGTTCAATCAGGCAGAAGTTTTTCAGGCCCTGGAAAACGCGGCTAAAAGAGGTGTTCGCATCTACATTGCCACTGATTTATGTTACTCTGGCAAATCAGGATACAAAGAATATTTTGATTCATTAAGAACAGTCTTAAAAAGTGCAGGTCAAAATCCGGATACTCAGATAGTCGATGATGCCACCGCCAGCTGCGATACTATGTTTAATCACAATAAATATTTTATTGTCGATTATGAACAAAAGGATTTAGCGAAAGCCTGGTTCGGTTCTTTTAATCCAACCAATCACGGAGCGGTGGAAAATGTTGAACTGGCCATTGTCGCCAGGAGTCCGGAGATCGCCGAAATCCTCATGCTGGATTTCGAGCAGCAGTTAAAAGGTATTTTCAAGGTTAATAAAAAGGGTATTTATCTTCTGCAAAAAGGAGATTTAAATATTAATACTGCTCTCAGTGAAGCAGAAATAATTCAAAAGCAAAAAGAAGGCTTTGTGATTAGCTACCCGCGGGTAAAAATCGGGGACATGCAGTTTGAATTTATTCTTAGTCCGAAAGTCAAATCACTGACAAAAATTATCGAATCCATCTATCAGTCAAAAAAAGAAGTCTTGTTTTCTTCTTTTGCAATAGCAGACCAGATGCTCATTTCAGCATTGATTAATAAAAGCCAGTCTGTGGATTCTGCCTATAATGTTCATTCAATTCTGGCACTCCCGCATCCCGGAGAGAGTGAAGGTGTTGTCGTCCGAAAGAACGGACTGGAAAATGTCGTTCATTACGATAAAAAAAATGCTTCGAAGAAAATGGATCCAGAAACCGTCAGGCTCTTACAGACTATGGCAGGCGAAATTAAGTCAACTGTGGCCACGCCGGTTAATTATCTGACTCCTAAAGAGGAAATCAAAGGTATCTATCGTTATTTTTATCCACAGGGAGCTGCGGGCGGAACAATAAGCAAAGTGCATGTGGAAGGTATTTTTAACAGCAAAGTTATAAATGAAAAAACAACATATGCCCGCCTGAAAGCAGCTGGAATTCCTGTCGCTAAAACGACCCTTACTGGTGAATTGCACAATAAACTTTTTATTATTGATGAAGAAAAAATTATTTTTGGTTCTCATAATTTCAGTCAGTCTGCGGAAAATTCCAATGATGAGCTGACGGTTATTGTTCAGGGAAGAAAACTGGCCAAATTGCTTAAAGAAGAACTTTTCCAAAAGACAAAATTATTCAGTCAGTATCCTGATTCCAGTGAAAGTTTTACGGGGAAAGCAAAGCTGGTGATTACTGAAATAGTGGCTGAATCTGCATTTCGCTATCAGCAGAATAAAAGAGTGATAGATGCCGGTGACTACATTGAAATTCATAACCTGGGTGAGCAGCAGGTTAATCTGCTCGGTTTTCGCATAGATGATCATTACTTTCCCGATCATCATAATGAGGTCATGAGTACAGCTGGTAACGCCGGTTTTCTGGGAACCTTGGTGCGGTTTAAACCAGCAGCTAAGGCAGGGGAACTCGGTTTTGCTGTGTTTGATCCTGAAGCAAACATTCTTCCGGCACGAAAAACTGCGCTTATAGTTGGAAAATATTATCATCCGGATTTTTACCTGCAAAAGTTCCGTCAGCAATTCGAGAAACTACATGGCCGCCCGGCCTTAGCAGATGATGAACCTATGCTTTTCACGGTCGGTGAATACTTTGCATCAGTTTTAGGAGACGCTGCCACCGGTTTGACCAGCAAAGACAGAATCACTTTATTTGGTATAGATGGAACGACTGTTATTGACCGCTTTGCCCATCCTCGTCCGGGGTTAAAAAGCGGACAATCATTGCAGAGAGAAATTGACCGCTCTGCCCTTAAAGACAAACTGGACAAGCGCCAGTTTATATTTGAAGAAAAAGCTTTTTCAACCAGCAACGGACAGAAGTTTCTGGATACTTCATTTGTCGCTACTGAAGGATATTCGCAAGCGAGTGAATGGGTTGTAACTGAACCAACACCGGGAATAGTTGTCTCTGGAAATCGTGCCGTTGCCCAGGCTAAAAATAGTTATGTAATAAATGCGACTGTGGCCGATGTGGAAAATAACACCTGGATCAAAGCCGCCTTGCTGATTGAGAACGGTAAAATCAAACAAATCGCCAAACCAAATTCTATGGCCCAGACAGCTTTAATTAGTGATGTATTGTTATTTCCTGGACTGGTAGACAGTCACAACCACATAAAATACAACACAATGCCTGTATGGATAAGCTCTAAAACCTACAAAAATCGGGATCAGTGGCCGGAAGAAGTGGCCTATCGAAGTGGTGTTAAAGAAATTTATAAAGCCGTTTATGGTGAATGGCCAGAATGCAGTGGCATTGATCCGGTAAAAAAAGACGAATGCCTGGCCAAAAAACGCTGCACAATTATCCGTTATGCTGAACTGAAATCACTTCTGGGCGGAACAACAGCAGTACAGGGATCGAGTTCATTTGATGAAACGACATCTGATATTACTTTTCGTGGTCTCACTACTTACACCGTAGGTGAAAAGCAGACTGTTTCCAAGGCCCGTCATCTGGAGAATTTACTGGATCAGTGTTCACAAGATGGAGCACGCAATATTGAAAGAGAAAAATGGCGGGGAGTGGATGAAATTCGTTCCACGGCCACTTCAGTTTATTCTGATGCATGGGTGAGAAGTAAAGTGAGTGATCAGAAAAGTTTTGCAGGAACTCCCAGTGCGAAGCTTTTAAACGAATTCGCTTCCCGGTTAACCAATACATTTTTTGTCCATTTAAGTGAAGGAGTGGACGAATATTCTAAAAAAGAGTGGGATGAATTAGTTCATTTGAAACTAAATGTACCGGAGACAACAGTCATCCATGGTACAGCATTGGGTGAGTCAGAATTCAAGGCTATGGCGGCAAAAGGTCAGTCTCTTGCATGGTCACCAACATCCAACTTATTGCTCTATGGTCAGACAACCAATATACCGGCCGCTTTAAAAAACGGAGTGAATGTTGCTTTGGGATCAGACTGGAGTTTATCAGGTACAAAATCAATGCTCGATGAAATAAAAGTTGCCCGCGCCACAAGTAAAAAGTATTTTGCTGGACAGATCAGTGACAAAGACATTCTAAGAATGGCGACGATTAATTCTGCCCGGGCAGCACACCTGGACAATCTCATTGGATCAATTGACACCGGTAAACTGGCCGATTATTTTATCGTAGATAAAAGTAAATTTGCCGCCACACCACTGGAGACTTTGGTGAAAATAACAGAGAGTGATATTTCTGCCGTTTTCGTTGCAGGAGTTCCTGTTATTGGTCAAAACAAATTTATGCAGTTTCTTAAAGGGGAAATGGATCTTTCTCAGATGCAGGTTCTCTCCGATAACTCCTGTCGGCATACATATCTGGTAAATGTTCAGGATGAGAATTTACAAAAATCAATTGATGTACTGTCCGGAAAAACAAAGGATGCTTACCTGAAACTAAAACCAAAATTGCAGCAGGCCTTAGGAGAGAGTTTCGGAAAACTCGATCCACTTTGTGCTGACGGGGATAAACGTTATCAGCAAATTCTCCAACAACTCGGATTATAGATCTATCTGCAGAGTAACCGGGCAATGATCAGAGATTAGGCGGTAGTAATTCATAACTTCATCTGATTCATCTTCGGCTGCAGAGTTGCATTGCCCCGTGACCTGCACAGGCGAAGCTTTAATATTTTTTGAAAGCCAGAAATGATCAAACTTAGATCGAAATTCAGGTGTACGGAAAGTAAATGCTGACGGATGATTGGCCATGCTTATAGTACTGATCTCTGTTTTCAGCGTTTCGCTGATCAGGTCCCAGTCTGCCTTGGCGTGACCGGTCAATGCTGCAGGGTAGGTGTTAAAGTCACCAGTGATGACCGTGGGAATTTTGTGATCAGTAGCAGATAAATGGGTCCCGATAATGGCCATTTGCTCCAGGCGGGTCGTCGTCCTGGCGGGGAAAGCACTCAAGTGCACACCAATAATTCGCACAAGTACCTGACCGTTTTTGTCGGCAAGTAGAGCATGGACAGCAGGACGCTGACCGAGAGAACCCAGCGCTACGGCCTCTAAAGCAAAATTATCATCATGCTCTTCATCGAGGAGTAATTGATAGGGTTTTTTTGCGCAAAGAACGACGTACTGGTGCTCTTTCATAGAATTGTCGTAACTCACACATTGATGATCAGGGACAATACTTTTCATCAAGGCGGTTTTGTCCATGATTTCTTCGAATATAAATACGTCTGATTTGGGAACTTCTTTATCCAAAAATTCTTTAATTGCTTTGTTTCTTTCTGACTGTGTGGGCTGGCCACTGGATGTTTTCTGTCCGTAAAGTTTGATATTAAAACTGGTGATTGTTAAAGCACGGGCATTGCTTATGCAGCAGCATAGTATAATGAAAAATACATCCTTGATTTTCATTCTTTAAGAGTGACTGTTAAAAGTTAAAGCGTAAAGAAGAATTGTGTCAGTTTTAAGTTAATATTTGCGAAAAAACTTTAAATTGCCTTGAGTATTTACCCATAGGACCGCTTCAAAGTAGGCTGATTTGTCAGCGGTAGAACTTCCACCTCTGCACATACAGAAATGGATAAAATCAGACATCAAAATCTTAATCTAAATGAAGACCGCAGATGGACCGTGGCCGTTTTGGGCATTGTGCTCACTTTATTCTTCACCTGGCGTGAATACGAAATCAACCGGCACGAAGCCCAGCTTAATTACGACCGCCATTCAGATTCTATAAGGACCCAGATCGAAAATAAGCTTCTTTTTTATGATAATTTACTTTATCAGGCCCGGGCACACCTGATGGCACAGAAACAAATCAGCCGGGAAGCTTTCAGGGAATATGTTAATAATATCTCGTTGATTGAAAAATTTCCTGGCATCCAGGGGTTGTCATTCATCAGGAGGATCAAAGCTACTGATTTAAAAAAACATGAACAAACTGTCCGGCAATCAGGAATTTCAGATTATTCAGTCTGGCCTTTAAGTAAAAAGGAAGAATATTTCGCTATCTTCTATCTTGAACCTAATAACTGGCGTAACCAGCGGGCATTGGGATTCGATATGTATTCTGAGGAAGTGCGAAGGACTGCGATGGAAAAGGCGTGGCTTACAGGTAAACCTTCTATGAGCAGAAGATTAACACTGGTACAGGAAACTGACAGGAACATACAGCCTGGGTTGATTCTCTTTCTTCCGGTGTATGCAGACCATATAAACCAAATGACTAATCAGCAGCGCAGAGAAACCCTGATAGGTTTTCTTGCCAGCCCTTTTCGCACCCGGGATCTATTCGGTTCTATTTTTGATAAACAGCAACTAGCGCTGGATATCGAGATATACGACGGTGAAAAAATAGGAATTGATAATCTGCTTTATGATTATGACCGCAAACCGCATTTCTTAATCCGCCATTTTTCACCTCGTTTCACCAAAGTTATTCCTCTGAACTTTGCGGGGCAATCCTTTGTTTTGCATACGAGCTCGTTACCTCTTTTTGAAAAGGCTATTTCCAATTCTCATTTCTGGATATTTTTCGGAGGACTCATTGTTACTTCGTTACTCTTCGGTATTTTTCACCGAATACATCTTCAGGCGCTGGAAAGTCAGAGACTACACAATCGATACGTCGATGAAAATCAGCGTTTGAAATCAGTCCTTAAACAAATGCCCAGCGGAGTTATAATTACAGACGCCAAAGGCAGAACTCTCATGCGCAATGATCAGCTGGAAATAATGCTTGGGCCCTCCCGTGACCTGCAGGAAAATTACGTCTCAAATTTAGAAGCCTATAATACGATGGGAACAAAACTGGTGGCAGAAGCCTGGCCGCTCACCCGAACCATACAAAAAGGCGAGACAATAAGAAATGAGGAGCTGAAGATTGTGAACCATGAAGGAAAAGAATCAATGATCAGTATCAATTCAGCTCCTATTCGTGATGATAAAAATCATATCGTGGCCGGCGTGGCAATTGTCAATGATATCACCGAACAGAAAAAGATTTTATCAGATTTACAGGAGGCAATTATGATTCGTGATGAATTTATGTCAGTAGCTTCTCATGAACTGAAGACGCCTCTGACTTCACTTAAGTTGCAGACGCAGCTACTGAAAAGAAAAGTGGAAAGTTCAAATCAGGGCCTGGATGCACTAAAAGATAAAATCACAGAAGTTTTGCACCTTTTTGATAAACAGATTGGCGGACTCAATAGGCTGGTTGAGGATATGCTGGATATGTCCCGACTGAGAACAGGCAAACTCAATATTGAGGTCACATCCTGTTCAATGGATGTCCTTATTAAAGAAGTTATCGAAACATTGAAAATGCAGATGCAGGATACAGGATACACAATTCCGGAAATGCATTTTTCCGGCAATCTCAACGGGCAGTGGGATCGCGGAAGGCTCACTCAGGTTTTGACTAACTTGTTGTCAAATTCCCTGAAATACGGAAATAAGCAGGATATCGTTATCACTGCCACTGGATTAGATGACAAAGTAAAAGTCACTGTCACTGATCAGGGAATTGGCATTTCAGCTGAAGATCAGGAGAGAATTTTCGATCGTTTCGAAAGGGCGGTTTCTCCAGCAGAAGTTTCCGGACTGGGATTAGGTTTATTTATTGCTAAGCAGATAGTTAAAGCACATGGTGGAAGTATCTGGGTAAAGAGTGAGTTACAGCATGGATCAACCTTTGGCTTTGAAATACCCCGCAGACCAGAACTCTTGCATTAATAACTGTCGGCGGGATTTAAGTTGAAACCAAAAACATGCCCCAACTGATGCTCTACAAACTGATCATCTATTTCTGTATTGGATGCAAAACAATCCTGCGGAACATTGACTTTAAACCCCCGCATATGGGCATCGTGGGCGGTAAAAAGTACACAAATATTGCCAGCGATACCGGTAATTATCAGCTCCTCACATTTAAGTTCATGTAACAGACGCTCCAGGGGGGTGAGGTAAAATCCTGAGTGCATTGGCTTTAAAATAAAATAATCCTCATCGTCGGGCATCAGCATTTTTGCAATGTCCTGGCCTTTACAGTTACGTTCGGTGCATTTTTTTATCAGCTTTTCGCGGGATGAAAGCCATTGTCCGAAATTATCATTGACGTAAATGACTGCCATCCCGCGCGATCGGCATTTCTGTTTTAGTTTCTGGATGCTGGCAGCGGCTTGTCTGGCACGGGGAAGAAGCATTTCGCCTTCTGGGAAATTAAATGTGTTAAGCATGTCGAGAATTATCAGCGCAGTTTTAGAACGATCGTTTTTTTTGATGACATTTCCGGCATCGGTCATGTCTTATCGTCCACCAGAATAGAGAAATATAAAAGGAATGCAGAGTTAATAATTTTTGATATTTTCGGGACGGCGAAACAAAATAAATATTTTTTTGAAAATATTTTTTTCATACCAGAATGACTTGATCACAACTTTCCAGAAATAAAAAATCTGATCAAAATAATTTTTTTGCATATAGCTTTCAATACCATATTTTTTATCCGGCATTTCGCTCTCGGCGCGGTATGTACCGAACATGCGGTCAAAAATGATAAAAACACCACCGAAGTTAGAATTGTAAAAACGAGGATCACAGCTGTGATGAACCCGGTGATTGGAAGGTGTTGTAAGAAATTTATCCAGAAATCCCAGTGTTCCTACCAGCTCTGTGTGTGAAGCGACCTGCCAGCAAAAACTCAGAAGATAACAAAAAGAGATAAGTGCGGGATGAAACCCCAGATAGACCAGTGGGAAAAAAGCAAGCCAGGTGAAAGAATAAAAGCGGGTGATGCCCAGTCGGTAGCCAACTGAAATATTATATCGGGTAGGAGAGTGATGCATGAAATGAGAAGTCCATCCCAGAGCTGTGGCATGATTGTACCGGTGAGTCCAGTAGTACATGAAATCGACTGCGATGAAAGCCAGTGCTGTCACCCACAATGTCCTTGGGGGAAATGTGAACAACCTCTCTTTCCAGGTCATCATCAGATAAGAATCGATTTTAGGTGAAAAAATAATTGGCAAGGATTCAAAAAGAATGATCATGAACATCGAGGACTGCAATTCTTTAAGGTCAAAGTTATCCAGCTTTTTATAGCGGGAAATAGCATATTCCGCTGTGATGAACACAAAGAAAAAAGCGATTCTGATAAAAGAATAGTAGGCAATCGTATCCATGTCTTAACTTTAAGGGAGAATCAGATTCTTTCCTATTTAAATTTGGCAGTTGCGGGTAAATTTTAAAGTTTTCTTTGCTTGAGGGATAGCTTTTAAAAGTTGAGGCTCTGGAGTGTGTTCGTCCATAAAGAACAGACTATATTGCTCCACTTGTCGATCTGCCTCATGATTGGAATTCCAGTGCCGGCAAAGGAATGCGGCCACATTTGAATCCAGAAAAGGTGATACGCTTTCGCTGTAGTCACGGAAAAATTTACGAAAATGATAGGTTTTATAAATGGCCAGGTAATCTTTAGGTCGATCAAAAGAGACTGGTTTTTCGGTAAACAGATCGACCGTTGTTCCGTCTTTCAAGAGAGCTTCGGCGACAAACCAGCCATCGTATTCCAGTTTAGGATTGCGGGAAAACATGCTCCACCATTGCTCCAGTTGTAACCAGCGAACGACACCACCCACTGCCGAGCGGGGACTGTAGATCTTATTGGTACCGGTCATGATGTTGGCCGTGCTGAGAAAAATACAACCCGAAATCAAAAACAGGAAAGCTGTTTTTAGCGGGCCTGACAGGAGTCGCTCAGCTGTTCCGGGTAAAATATACTGAAGAGACAATCGACGGACTGTTGCTTTTTCCCAGAACGCTGCCGGCAAAAGACTCAACCACCAGATGATAGTGAATTGGGAAACGAAACTCACGTTAATCGACAACCAGATCCCGGCATGAAAAATGACAAAGACAACAATGAGCCACATACGCAAACGTGGTCTATTGGGAACAAACATTAAAAAAGGAACGAATGCTTCCAGCAACAAAACAATCAACGTTCCAAGTTGTCCTGCTTTATATGGAAGTAGTGTCAGGTATTTTCCCACGGAACTCAAAACATAATCAGCATGGGAGAGATAATAAAATGCATCCAGTTGCGGATACCATTTAGGATCGATCACTTTATAATAAACATTGAGAATGTAAACGATCAGAAGCTGCAGCATCCAGAAAGCGGAAGCAAATGAGACATGTTGATACCCAATGGTAGAGCTGGTCTTTTTGGCGTCCAGAGAGAACTGCTTTTCGCAGGGAAGAAAAAACATCCACAGAAAAGAGAGCTTCAGCATTAAATCTCCGCCGTGAAAAACTGACGGAAATCGGTCATACATAGTCGTGCCGATCAGCCAGGCGACTATACAGAAAAATTTAGTTTGGAATCCAATCATCACCATGAGTGCCGCGAAGATTCCGGTGAGTGTAACCATCGAAACATAAAACGAGGTCTGTGATAACTTCAATAATGGAAGCAAATGCAAATCACGGATGATTCTAAATGGATAAGTTTCTTCCGGCCCGGCGGTCAGCCGGACTATATTGCGGTAAGATAAAATGGCATTTTCGGAATAGAGCAAATCGACTTCTTTAAAATATTCGAAAAAATAAAAAGCGCCGATAAATCCGATTAAAATGCGGGCCAGACCTAATGATCTCTCATCAAGAGCGAAAACGTTTTGCAGATAATTTTTCATATGTTCAGGATAACATAAGAAAAAGGAGGTGATGTGGAAAATTCAGAAACGTTAATTTCTTCCTTTTCCACACTCGGGGGATAGTTGGAGCAAGAACTCTCACTCCACTAAAGAACTTTTGGGAAGGGATTTTATGGAAAAACTGAACAGTTTACTTGCCTCTAAAAAAAAACATCCATACCAGTATCGTAAAAAAAGCAGGAACTCCTACGAGATACATCAAAACTGGCACACCAACCCGACCCTGGATGTTTGCGATCAAATTGTTAGCTTTTGTTTTCATTGTTCCTGTCTCCAATACCAATATTCAAAATTCATTAACCTTTAAAAAATTCCCGCTTACCGGCCGCGGTTTACAACCGGTAAAACGGAAACCCTTATGCCTTCGCTTCTGAGGACGAGGCAATATGATTAGCTCCCGTTTCTTCAAGCAGGTGCTTGGCCTGCTTGATGGCCTCATCTGATTCGCAGTGAATGGAAAGAAGAATTCCTCCGTCTTTCACATGGCCTTCGAATCTCTTGGCCTCGTATTCCGGAATTCCAAAACCAATCAAGGCTCCGGAAATTCCACCAATTGCTCCTAGCGCTCCGGCCCCTGCAACTGCGGCCATAATTGGTCCAGCAGCAACGAGTGGTCCTACACCAGGAATCGCCAGGGCGCCCATCCCTGCCAGCCAACCAAGCGTTCCTCCAAGGACAGCACCGGTGCTTGCACCAGCAGTGGCCCCTTCAGGCGCTTTGGTTGATTTCTCATGGGCAAATTCACGTGTTGAGTCCTTATCAGGCATCAAGACGGATATATCTGCACTTCTAAATCCGGACATCTTCAGGCGGTCCACTGCATTTTCGGTGCTGAGTCTGCTCTTGTAGATTCCGAATACTGCTACCTTTTTATCTTCACTCATAATCGTCATGTGAACTCCTACTTCGTCACCACGATCTGATTGTGCAGACGGTGGTTCGGAGCAATTGTTGTCGCAATTCGAACGAGCTCGGCCTTTTCACTCTTCGTGTGAACTGGTCCTTTCATCGTGACATCAGATCCGCGAACGATGATCTTGATGTTCTTGGCATAAAGAGAAAGTCCCTTCTGTTTTGTCACTTCACGACGAATAAGACGGGCGATTTCAACATCAGCTTTTTCATTAGACTGATCTTCAGCAGTCAGCTCGTGCTTATTTAAGTCACGCTTATTAACCGCTGTGTTGTCCGCCTTAACTTTTGCTTCAGAAGAAAGCGCAGATGTTTGGAAAACAGACGAGAGTCCCAACAAAACTAAAATTACGGCCCACTTTTTTGTCTTCATCTTCACTCAGTTCCTTAACATCTTGTGCCGAAAAACGTTCGACACTTTCGTTACACACGAGACCCAAGTGCATAGGTCATGCCAAGTTTGAAAAACATTGCTAAAGATTTCAAAATTGGAAATTTGGACAAAATAGGACATTGCTCTGGGGCGATTCACATTGCATTAATTGACCAATTTGCCCCGTGAATTGCTTGTGATGTACCAATATGTAACTCATTGGAAGGAATGGGGAATTTCGCATTTCAATGTTAGAAAAAGTAAGAATTATACCATTTGACAGACCCGAGTGTTGAGCACTCGAGTCAAAACGAATTTATTTTAAATAAGGCCTACCAATCGATAGGCTTGTAATCTTTTAGGAACTGACCGCACCAATGCTTTCCTGAATTAATGCCATCGATGAACGGATCGCATATGCGGGCAGCTCCATCCACGATATCAAGTGGCGGCTGAAAATCATGCACAGCTTGTTTGTACTGCGAGATTTCTGCCGGATCCTCATCTGTGACCCAGCCTGTATCCACGGCGTTCATAAAGATTCCATCTTTAGCAAAATCGGAAGCCGATGTGTGAGTCATCATATTAAGCGCGGCCTTCGCCATATTAGTGTGCGGGTGACGGTCTTCTTTTTTAAAGCGATAAAACTTTCCTTCCATCGCTGTCACGTTCACGATGTGCTTCTTGCCGGTGTAATCGCGTCTCATCATATGCACAAGCCGATTGCATAAAACAAAAGGAGCTACCGCGTTTACCAGCTGCACTTCGAGCATTTCCGGAGTCTGTACTTCGCCTAAGCGCAAGCGCCAGCTGTTTGTCTTTCTAAGATCAACCTGCTGAAGATCCGCATCCAGTTTACCCACCGGGAAAACTTCTTCTGCGACCAGCGAGTTATCGAAGCTATAAGGAATTTGAGACAGCTCGGCCGAAGCGCGAATGCCCACGCCCGGACCATTGCCATGCCAGGTAACCGGCAGAGCGCGTTCAGTTGAAATATCACCATGGGTAATCTGATTAAGATCGTTTTTAAACTCCTGGTGGTTCTTTAAAAGCAGTTTTGCTTCCGGATTCAGATCCTGAAAGGGCAACAATTCATTTTCCATTAAATGAGCGTAAAAGCCCGCTGGACGACGAACCGTCTGGGCAGCGTTGTTAATCAAAATATCTAAGCGATCAAACTTCTGCTCAATGTAGCTTGCGAAAATTTCAACCGAAGGAGTGTGCCGTAAATCTAAACCGTGAATGTGCAGGCGATCTTTCCATTCATGATAGTCCGGCTCTTTGGCGTAACGAAGAGCAGAGTCAACCGGGAAACGCGTGGTCGCAATGACCGTCGCGCCACTTCTTAACATCATCAGGACGGCGTGATAGCCGATCTTCAGTCGCGATCCGGTAATCAGTGCCACTTGGCCGGTCAGATCCGTTCGCTGAAAACGTTTGTGATAATTAAAGTCACCGCACTCCTTGCACATAGTATCGTAGAAAAAATGCAGCTTCGTAAAAAGGGCCTTACACACATAACAGTTGCGTGGGCTATCGAGTTCCGGCGCTTCACTGTAGTGCTTATCACTTTCAATTTGTAATTGTTCAGGGGCCACAAACACCGCGTTCTCACGTGCTGAGCGAATTCCGGTCATTGCACGCTTCAAACGGTTCTGTTCAATTAACTGTTTCTGTTTCCAGTTTTTGACGTCTTTATTTCTTTTGGCGATTTCCTTTTTATCCGGCTTGGCAATGCGTCCGCAGGCCTTAAAAAGTGCGACTCTTTGTTCGTGCGTAAGCTCAGTGAGAATTTCACTGTTGTCCGCAACTTGTTCCAAAATCGAGAGAGACTCGACGACGTCTTTTACTGAGATGTTTTTCATAGGGGGGAATTAACATAAGAAGGAGTCTTTATCAACGCAAAGCTAAGACGAGAAACCAATAAAAGGCCGGTTTTGACCGAGAGGTGCAAACTTTTTGGGGAGGAGTCCTTTTCGAATACTAAGTTCTAACCGACAAGGGGGAGGCCTGTAATCTTAAATAGTTAACCTGAAATTCCAAAATAACTTATCGTATTCCGACTTTTATGCTCAAGCAGGATTTAACCTCAACCGTAAGGGATTCATTAAATAAATTCTTGGCCTTTTATTGGGCCTTAAGGGGTTTCCTTCATGAGCTCAATGTTTGCACTTCTTAAGCTAGCTATGCTTTTCGTAAGCACTACAATCCTCATGCTGATCCGGGAGAATGGTTTATTACGACTTCGGATTTAAACTTATGCAATAAGGTTATTGATCTTTAAGGAAGTATTTGGTGGGGATGCCTATAAAGAATTATCTCAGATTTTTTTAGTTTCTATAAAATTGATGTTAAGAGAACTTTGATTTATTTGGTTATGCAAATTGTATTGGGTCAGGAGAAGTTAGGATGAAGTTTACTTTATGCAAGTTAATCTATTTATTGTTGATCTCTATAACTTCAGTTTCTGCTCTGGCTTCAAGTGTAGTCACTAGTTCTAGTAAGGTCGACAATGTTAATATTCACGGTTTTCAACCAAGTAATAGTGAGTCGCAACTACTAAAAAAACCAATTCATATCTTTAATAATAAAAAATTGGAAGGTAGCCCAGTATTCATAATTGATAATATCTCTATTACAGACTTAAGAGTTGGCTCCAAAAATTATAATTTTAAAGATTATTATTCCTATATCAAGCGAACGCCTCTCTTAGAAGAAGCTGAAGGTTTACTTTTTAAAGTGAAAGAATTTCCAATTAGTTTTATTAAAAACTCTGGTAGCGGATTTGTTATACCAATTGAGACTAAAGAAAACGAAGTTCTTAAAATCGATGGGCAAGAGTTATTTACTAAGCTGGTGCATAGTCAATTTGCAAACAATGAAATCTCAGTAATTTGGAGAACTGATGAAACATTAGGGTCTGTGCATAAGCTCAAAAAAGATGATGCAGATTTTGCAAAATTTATGGAGACCTTTTCAAAGTGTGTAAAATTGAAAAATGTTGAATGTTTGTTAAATTTAAATGAAGGCTTTGAGGCCGGGATCTTTGAATGGACAATGCTCAATGACCCAAAGTTTTGTGATAGATACAAGAAAGATGAGACTAGTTTTCCTGGCAAAAAAGAACTTCGTGGCAGATATATTGCTAATTGGGCACTTTATGAAAAATTTTTAGAATTAAAAAGTCCTGAAATAAAATCTCGTTACATTCTTTCTGGATTTGGCGATTTTTATCGATTAACTATTAATCTTGTGGACGGTAATGCCTGTGATCGAACTTCTCAGCTTTATCTAGAAGTAACTAAGAAAAAAAATGAGAAAATTGATATAAAATTAGATTCAACAACGGGCGATGGATAAGTGACAATGTGAAATCTGATTCTGTATTCTCGACATTCTGTACATTAGTTTTTGGTCACTTTCAGATTTGGTGTTTAGCTTTGTTTAGATTAGGAATGAGCACAAAAACGACAGACTAATTGAAATCAATATAAAACAGTTACAATACAATATTTTTTAAAAAGGATAACAACATGAACTGTTGGTAAACCATCAATGGATTTAGCTTAGCTTATTTAAAAATTTTGTTATCTCTTCCAAAATCTTTGCATCCTTCAAAATTCTCCTGTGTCCCAAACCCTCCGTCGCAATTAATTGAGCTCCCGGCCACGCGGCCATGATTGCTTCGGCAGCGATGAAGTTGACGGCATTGTCGTCTTTGTCGTGGACGACGAGGAGTGGGAGTTGGAGTTCGGCTCCGATAGCACCGACATTGAGTTCGCGCGGATGGATACCGGCGATTTTAACGATGCGGTTGATGAAGAGTTCCTTTGAGCGGCCGGTGAGGTTGATGCTTTTGGCGAAGAAATCGACTACGCGTTCGTAGAAGGCGGGAGATGCGACGAGAACGAGTGATTTGGTTTTGAGACCGCGTTTAGCGGCTAGCACGCTGCAACCACCTCCGAAAGAATGGGCGATAACAGAATGGGCGCCGTTAGGATCGAGTTCGCGTTGAGCATTGATGATGAAATCGGCAAAGTGCGCGGGATTGGTCATGCCATTGGGGCCTGCCGGCGAATCGCCGTGACCGGGACCATCGAGAGCGACGATGCGGAAATTTTTTTCTGCGAGGTTTTTGGCGATCGGGGAGATTTGCGTTCCTCTTCCGTTCCAGCCATGAATCAACATGACCAGAGGGCCACTTGGATTGCCCCATTCAAAAGCAGCAATGCCGTTTGAGAGTTTGAATTTCTTTGCACTTTCAAACATCGCCATTTCCGAAGCGGGACGGGGAATGCGCTTTGGTGTAGCGAAAATTTTAATCGCCACAGCTGACGTGAGCTGCGGCGATATTTTGCTTAATAAGCTGATCAGTTTGGGAATGTGTTTCTGCATATTATTTTTGTTTCTCTATGATCGCAGCTACGCCCATTCCTCCAGCGGTACAGATGGAGATGAGTCCGCGGCCTGAACCTTTTTCATTCAGCATTTTGGCAAGACTTGCGATGATTCTTCCACCAGTAGCGGCGAACGGGTGACCAAGCGCCAGTGATCCGCCGTGCGTGTTGAGTTTGGCGCGATCAATTGTTCCTAAGGCTTCAGTGAGTCCCATTTTTTCGCAATAGTCTTTAGACTCCCAGGCTTTCAGCGTGCAGAGAACTTGGCCTGCGAAGGCTTCATGGATTTCGTAGAAATCAAAATCCTGCAAAGTGAGGTTGTTGCGTTTAAGAAGTCTTGCTACTGCGAATGTCGGAGCGATGAGGAGACCTTCGCCTTTGACGAAATCGACAGCGGAATATTCTGCATCGATGAAATGGGCGAGGACTTTAAGATTGTGTTTTGCTGCAAATTCTTCTGTGCCGAGAAGAACGGCGGAAGCGCCGTCAGTAAGAGCGGTAGAGTTTCCGGCAGTGAGTGTTCCTTTATCTGATTTATCAAACGCCGGTTTAAGTTTAGCGAGTTTTTCGATTGTGGTGTCTGGTCTTAAGATTGAATCTTTTTTGAGACCCTTGTATGTGAACATCAGGTCATCGAAAAAGCCTTTCTCATAGGCGCGGGCAGCGTTGAGATGGGATTCATACGCCAGTTTGTCTTGCTCGTGTCTGCTGATATGCCACTCTTTCACCATCAGTTCACAGTGCTCCCCCATGGAAAGTCCGGTGTGAGGTTCCTGCACGACAGGGAATTGGGGTTTTAAATATTGTGGTCTGAATTCAGTTAAGAGTTTTAGTTTGGCGACGAGGCTTGGTGCTTTTTGAACTTCCATCATCAGCCAGGAAAATTCGTGGGGCAGAACTCCGGCAATGTCGGAGTTAGTGTCACATCCTCCGGCGATTCCGGAATCAATTTGTCCGGCAGCAATTTTAAGGGCGATTTGCGCTGCGGTTTCCAGTCCCGTTCCGCAAGCACGTTGAACGTCGTAACCCGGAGTATGCGGGTGCAGTCCTGATTCCAGCACGCATTCGCGGGTGAGGTTCCAGTCTTCGGCATTTTTCATGACGGCCCCCAGAGCGACGTCACCTAACTGAACACCTTTAAGATTTGTTTTATTGACCAGGTCTTTAAGTGTCGCGGTCATCAGTTCTTTATTGGATGTTTTCGCAAAGTGGCTGAATGATTTTGTAAAAGGAGTGCGGCTTCCTCCGAGAATAGCTACCGGGCGCATGGTTTTAGTCATAAAATACCTCATTGATTGACAATCTACCTATCGGTAGGTAGAATACACCTCATGAGAACTAAAAGCAAGAGTGCTGCTCCTAAGCTTGAAAAGACGGATACTAAAACCGAGGCCTTGGCCCTGGCGAAAACGTATTTGCAGACATTGGGCTTCAATGGATTTAGTTTTCAGACCATCGCTGACGCCTTAGGGATTAAGAAAGCGTCATTACATTATTATTTTGCTTCCAAAGAGGAGATGGGGCTTGCCCTCATTAAAGATTATGAGGATGGCTATAAGGCCTGGGTGGAGCGCGTATCAACTTTGAGTGCGAAGGAAAAATTGGAAAAAATGGTGAAAGGATTTATGAAGCTCACCGAAAAAAATAATATGATTTGTCCGCTGGGTGTTTTTAGTTCCGATTATCATACGGTGACGGCAAAAATAAAAAAGAAGAGCCGTGACTTTCATCAGCTGCAAAGACAGTGGCTGATAAAAACCATTGATCAGGGGAAAAAGGAAGGGACGATTAAAAAATCCCTGCAAAGTGATGTCGTCGCCGACTGGATCATGGCGACGTTACAGGGTGGAGTTCAAGTAGCGCGACTGCGCGGAGATAGTGATTCACTTAAAAAGATGCTTGATACAATGCTGGAAACCATACATGGCAAATAACAATAATCCGCTTCACGGAAAAACACTGGAAATGATTTTAAATGAGCTCGTTGCTCATTATGGTTTTTCCGGTCTGGCCGAGCTCATCGATATCAATTGTTTTAAAAAAGATCCAAGTATAAAGTCCAGTCTGACGTTTCTGCGCAAGACTCCCTGGGCGCGGACGAAAGTCGAACAGCTTTATATCAATACCATTTTTGATCAGTAGTTATTCCGCATCGGGATGGCGCCATTTTTCATGGCCCAGTTCTTCAATTTTAGCAGTCACGTCTTTGATGATCTGATTGTCGGCATAGGTTTGACCGATAAATATACCCTGATGACTATAGCCCCTTGCAGATTGTTTAGTCAGGAAGTTGCGCAGGTATTGCACCCGATGCAGGTTGATATAGGAAAAACCAGCAGAAGCTAATTCATACGCACAATAAGGACTCATTTTCACCGGCAATTCAACGATCAGTCCGGAGAGTCCAATTTTTTTGATCTCTGCTTCCGCGCAAATGGAAATCTTGCTGTAGGCCGAATGTTTATTGAAAATGACCTTGGCCGGTTGTTTTTCTTCTGTTACCGGATTGAGTTTGGCTTCTAGTTTCGCCACCATGGAGTCGAGCATTTTGCCGTCGATGTGCATGCTTGAATGGAGCGCAAAATCGTACTGCTTTTTGTATTCGTCGATATTGGTAATGTTTTCCAGATCGTAGGTGATGACGTAGCAGGTATGTTTTTTTAAGAACTGTTTCATCGCCTCAAACTTGGCTTTGCTTTTGGAAATGAGTTTGCGGTTGATGAGCACCATTTGGGGCAGCTGAAAGTTCAGGTCCTCAGTGAGATTGTCGATATGAGAAAATCCGCGAGCACAATATTGTCTTTCGGACTTAAGCATCTTTTTGATGTTTTCTCTTTCGTCTGCATCCGGCTCAAAGTAGAGGAGCTTGACGGTCTTAGGTTTAGAGATGTCCTGATTGTTAGCGAGCCAGGCATCCAGCTTTTTGGGATCTTTAAACTGATCGGCAAAAGTGAGTGTGCACTCATAGCTGTTGGCATACTGATAATAGCGGCCGACATGATTTTTTTCAGAGACAGTAACCTTCACGCCTTTGATGGCCAGTTCTTCAAACAGCGGAGAATGGAAGTCAACTGTCTGTCCCGGACTTAGGTCCAGGTTCACTTCCAGCAGACATTTTTTTCCGGTCAGCCAGCCCATGCGTCCAAAGGTGGTAAATTCTGCACTTTCCGGAAAATCGACAGTCTTATAATCGAGCAGCTGGGGATCCGGATTTTTAAAATCGAGAAACCATTTCACCATACTTCGAAAAAATTTAGGTGATGGATTCTGCTGATGACCGCGATAGAGAATTTGGGAGGCACCGGCGATGATCAGTGCTTTTTTATATTCAGGTGTGGTGTCGGAAGTAATGACAATGAACATCGTCTGACGGGCAAAAACGTGGTTGCGCATTTTAGCGATAAACGCATCCGGATGTAGAGATTTATCATCACCGTTTAGAATAACCAGTTGAGGCAGTTCACGTAAGATAAGTTCTTCAGACAAAGGGATGGTTTTGACATGCTTCATAGGAATGTCGTCTTGGAGTAAAGCATTGCTTACAAACCAATAAAGCTCCGCACCCTGATCGACGACTATTATGGACATGTATCTATTTTAACCGTGATCCGAATTTGAGTCAACGAAGCTGCCTAAACGCACTCTTAAGACATCTGTTGGGGATTAGGGGATGGAGATTTTGGAGCTGATTCCCTGTCAACGGCCATAATATCAGCTGTGTAGTGGTGCTCATGCCAGTCGGCTGCCCGGATAACGTTGGTTCCAGTTTTGATTTTTCTCTCCCGGAAGGAGTCCAGGACGTTGTTTATCACATGGTCAGTGGCTTCCATTTTTTTGCCATAGTCCCGCAGGGAAAAGAAGACCTGGATGAAGATATAAGACTCTGTCACATCAGTAACCAGTACTTTGGGTGATGGCTCGTGCAGGACTTCATCGACGGCACGTACAGCATTGAGCATGACTTCTTTCACCTCATCGATATTTGTCTCAAACCGCAATCGGAATTTATGTGTCAGCATAGGGGACTTGTGATGATGAGAAAAAATAGTGATCTGACTCTGCGCCAGTGTTTTGTTGGGAATGACAATCAGCTGATCGGTAAAACCGATTAAAGAAGTTGCCCTCCAGGTGACTTCATAAACCTGACCTGTCCAGGTTTCTCCACCGGATTGAATCTCCACCCAGTCATCAATCTGAAAAGGACGCTCAATCTGCATTGCCACACCGGAAAATAAATTTCCCAGAGTGTCCTGAAGGGCCAGACCCAGGACAATAGTGAAAATAGCAGAGGTGGTGAGAACGGTTGCAATGTGAATATTAAAAACTTCTGCCGCCAGCCAGGCAATCAGTACCGATGAAAAAAGCAGGGTGAACAAGTTGGCCACCAGTCGCGGAACACCTGTGCGCAGATTGGAAAAGAAGAGATAGAGATAGACAAAAATCTGAGCAAGCCGGATGGCCACTGTGACCAGGATGATAAAGGCGATCAGGGCCATAAAATTGATAAAGCGGGTGAGATGATAATCATTGGTTCCGGCGTAGACGACTGCCCAGTGGAGTCCGGCCATAGCAGCGGCAAGGCCTAGATAGAGAGTGCTTTTGACAAAACGATGCTTTAAAGTGATGTGTCTGCGGACACTGATGCGTTTTAAAAAAGTTGTATAGAAAAACCAGCCGCCCAAAGTGGCCAGGGCCAGAGCAACGAAGGGTTCAATCTGGATAAAAATCTGCAGACGCTCTACAGGAATTCGGTTTAACATGAAAGTTTTTCCTCAACTGTTCACGGCAGGAACATATTGAGCTTAAAACGTTTTACGAAGTCTTTCACGGCACTCACGCTCCGGAGAGAATGACCATGGTGATTAATGAGCGGGGAGTATGCAGCAAGACATAATTTTCCCGGGACCACACAAAAGAGTGCACCGCTCACTCCGCTTTTTGCAGGTAAGCCGACACTATAGGCCCATTCACCAGCGGTATCATACATCCCACAGGTAAACATTAAACTAAGCACGTCGGGAATAATGTCTTCTTTCAATATTCTTTTTTGAGTTAATGGCTGCAGGCCGCCCGACGCAAGAGTGGCTCCCATCATGGCGAGATCGACAGTGTTGACCATGATTGAGCATTGCTGAAAATAAAGATCCAGCGAGGCTTCAATATCGTTATCAATTATGTCGAAATGACGAAGCAGGTGAGCAATTGAGCGGTTGCGATGAGCGGTTTGTTTTTCCGACTGAAAAATTTGCTGATCAAAGTCGACTCTTCTTCCCGCCAGATCAGAAAAAAGATCCTGAACACGCTCAAGACGTTTTTTTTCTTTAGTGTCTTTTATAAAACTCGACACAGCGATCGCACCAGAATTAATCATTGGGTTGTAGGGACGATGAGTGTGTTTTTCTAATTCAACAATAGAGTTGAAAGCTTCACCGGTGGGTTCAACCCCCACCTTACTAAGCAAAAAATCCCGGGATAGAACTTGTTCCGCCATAGCATAAAGAAACGGTTTGGATGTTGACTGCAGTGAAAATAGCACTTCGGCATCGCCGGCCTTATAAATTTTACCTTCGGTCGTGACAACAGCAAGAGCAAAGAGATTCGGATTAACTTTAGCGAGTTCCGGAATATAATCGGCCAGGTGCCCATCATGAAGAGCACTATATTTTTTTATCAGTTCTTCCAGATAGTTCGAGAGATTTTCCATTTTATTTTTCTGCTTTCACAGTAACATCTGTGACCTTATGACCGGCCCCCAGAGAGATGGTGACGGAACTTAGTGGAAGCTTGCTTTCTAGTTTAAAGATTCCGCGGGCCACGCGCTTCACACTGAGTTTTTGTTTTCCTGAGTCGGAAAAGATCATTGCACTTTTTAAATCTTTATAAGGCCCGTTGTGTTCAACACTTTTGTCATAAATATAAATGGTATTTTGTTCCAGCATAAAACAGGCCGATTCCGCATGATAGCTGGCCGGACAATGGGCGAAGATCCGGGCAGACCAAAGTGAAGAGCCTAGCCAAAACAAAAAAAGTGTTTTTTTCCTCATAGAAAGCTTTTAGCGACTCCCGGGGTATTTGTAAATTCTTTTTTAAATCAAGCGGTTAACGTCGCAAAAAGCCGGCGATTTTTAATGACGTTCTATGCCTTTTTTCATAGACTGCGCTCCATGAAAAAAATTTGGCCCACGGTCTTATTTACATTCTTTCTCTCTCAATTGTCGCTCGCGGAGACGACCCCTTTTGCTATTCCCGAAAATGATTTCAAAAATCCGGTAAGGGCAGCACGAATCAGTAATAAGACCAGTCCACAGGCCGTGACGGAAGCAGAATTTTTGCACGTCGCCCGCGTTCTGCACCGTCTTTTCGCTCCTTTAATCAAAGTAAAAGGAAATGTTGAACTGATTATTAAAACTGACTGGGCCGACGAAACAGTCAATGCTTATGCAACTCGCGAAGTGGAATCGTGGAATGTCTATGTCCCGGGTGGAATTGCCCGTGCCAGTGGTATGACCAAAGATTCCCTCGCACTTATTATCTGTCATGAGCTTGGTCATCACTTAGGTGGAGCACCCCGCACTTTTTTATATAACGGCTGGCCGTCCTCTGAAGGTCAGGCCGATTACTGGGCAACTTCAAAATGTCTCAAGCGTTACTATGAAGAATTAGCACACGAAGAAATTTCCATTGATGAGAATATTCCGGATAAAATCATAAAAGATTGTTCGGATGTTCATAAGCCCTTTCGGGATTTCAAAGTTTGCGTGCGAACAATGCTCGCTAGTATTTCATTTGGACATTTTCTAAATGAATTGCCAGGTGCTAAAGTAAAGATTAGCATTGAAACACCTGATACCAGAATGGTGAAGGGTACCAACACGAACGATTATCCGCGTCCTCAATGCCGTCTGGATACTGTCTATCGGGGCGCTCTTTGCACTATTCCTTCGGGAGTACTAACGAGCGATGAAGACCAGAAAACCGGCCACTGCAATGACGACACTAAACCAGGAACAAGACCTCGCTGTTGGTTCAAACCATAATTAAATGGGGAAGCAGCACGCATGGATACCATCCGTTATTTGATTGATTTCATTCTGCATATTGATGTTCACCTTGCTCAAATGATCATTGAGTATCAAGGCTGGACGACACTCATCCTTTTTATGATTATTTTTCTGGAAACCGGCGTGGTTATTATGCCGTTTTTACCGGGTGATTCTTTGCTTTTTGCTATTGGCGCATTCACCGCCAAAGGGTCTTTCGATTACTGGACAATCAGTCTTTCCCTGCTAGGTGCAGCCATCATTGGCGATTCATTGAATTATCACCTCGGAAAATACATCGGACCTAAAGTTTTTGACCGAGAAGATTCTATATATCTGAATAAGGCCCATCTCCGAAAAGCACAATCTTTTTACGATAAGTACGGTGGCAAAACGATTATTATCGCCCGCTTCATTCCGATCGTCAGAACCTTTGCTCCTTTTGTCGCTGGTATCGGCAATATGTCTTACAGCAAGTTCATGACCTACAATGTTCTGGGCGGAATTCTGTGGATCTATTCTTTCATTACTCTGGGGTATTTTTTCGGCGGATTGCCTTTTGTTGAGAAAAATTTCAAACTGGTTATTCTGGCGATTATTGTTCTATCGGTTTTACCGGCAGTCATTGAAATCATCAGAGAAAGAAGAAAGGCGGCTTAAGCCGCCCTCTATAGTCTATGAATTAAAAAAGTTGTCCTTCGATTGGTGAGAAATCAGATTCTTCTTCCAGTAAATCTTCTAAACGCTTAACATTTTCGTCTTTATGGTAAGAATGAAACCCTTCAACTGTGTAGTTGAAAACTTTTGGTCCGCCCATTTCTATCATGATCGATCCGACCATATAGTTTTGCACGTCCTTAGCTGCTTGCAGGGCCGTTGTCATGTTGAAGATACCAAAGAAACTGAAACCTTTCACTGTACTCATAGCTCCGGCCAGTGTTGATGTATGCATCAGGGTTCCGGTCTTTGCAACGAATGTATTTTTGTAATCGGCCGAGTTCAGTCGGTTTCTGAATGTTCCCTGGTCAGATCCCGGAACGGCCACAACGTCTTCAATCTCTCTGCCTTGTCTTTCAGCAGATAGTTTTAATTCCTGAATCAGTTCCAGCATGATTGTGCATGAAGCGTAGTTGTCCTTTCGAACTCCGGCCATCGTAGTTGGTAAACCACTGCCGTTCCAGAGTTTGATTTTTTCTGATGTTAAACCATATCGGTTAGCAATCCACTCCTGAAACTTCGCTTCGCCACCGAGGTGACGGAAAAGTGTGTGGGAAGAATAGTTGTTGGATTTCACGTTTGTTTCTTTCAGGTATTTAAACAGCTCTGGTGAAGTCAGAGTCAGCATGCGAACAGAATCATCATCTTTATTAAACGGAATCGTATCGACGTAGCTGACAGAATCAACTTTCATTGAAACTTCCGGAAGAAAACGTCCTGCCTTCGCCATTTTTGCCAGCCGTTGGTATTCGGCCTTAAATGGAGCTGACCAGGTAGAAGTATTAAAATAAGTTCTCAAATTCTTAGCGTTGGTTTCTCTCGTGATCAGGGGATAAACATCAGTATGTTGCTGAGCTTGCGGGAAAATCAGCAGGTTTTTATCGTATGTGATTTTTTCAAAAGAGTTGAAGCCAAGCATGTTGAGCTGAGAGACAAGAAAAAGCATTTTTTCATTACTCATGAACGGATCAAAACTTCCGGCAATGTGCAGGTGATTGCCCTTAATATAAAGTTTTGTATCGTGGCGGTAATCAATACCTAACTCTTCGATTGCCCAAAGAGAAGTGAGCAGTTTAGTAACTGATGCCAGACGGACTGTCAGGTCTAAATTTTTGCCTTCGATATTTCCTTTTTCATCTGTGTAGCAATAGGCCTGCTCTGATTTCGGTGTCACTTTATGTTTTGTGAGCTGGGCCTCAAAATCCGCATCGGTTTTGACCGAAGCAAACGAGGAAGCCGTCGAAAGGGCGAGCAAGAGTGTGGCACTGGTTGCTTTTGTTGTCATTGTCTTCATGTGATCCCCAAAATAGTCAAAAGTGATTATGATCCATAACTGGTTTGGGGTATAACTTTTTTGACTTTGCGTTACAAGCCGATATGCAAGAACCTGTAAAACTTGCTTGATTTTGGGGCCATTGTGTCCCCATTTGCTTCAAAGCGCCGGTATAACTCACTAAAATCCTTACATTGACGTCCATCAAATTGCGCGCCTACGGGGTCCTTGTTACATTTAATCCAAACAAAACTGGTTTTTCAGAGGGGGAACACATGAAAAGTTTATTGCCTATCCTGGCAGCGGCCTTAATATTCACTGGCTGCGAGAAAATCGAAGGTCAACTAAACGTTACGAAAGAAGTGAAGCTGGTCAACAGCCGTGGCGCAAAACGTGCCATTAATGTGGGAACGTATTCAGCTGACATCAAAGCGAACACATCGAAAAAAATCACTCTTCGTTTAAATAACGACAGCGATGAGAAATATGTTTTTAATCTTCCGGAAGGTTCACGCATTCCAAACAACGGAACATTTGCTTTTAAAGCTCGTGAAGTTGGTCAGCCAGTGGATATCAGCGGAACAGTGGCAACTGTTACGACAAATGGTCAGGTTCGCCAGACAACTCAGTCATGCACATACTGGCAACCGGTTCAGGTTTGTACATCACTTCCAAATGGTGGTGTGACTTGTACCATTCAGGACAGACAAGTTTTTGGATATGAGTGGATTGAATACTACGACCGCAGAACACAAAAAGATCTGTCTCTTTCGATCGCGGAAGCAGGATCAGTTGAAGAAGCTGCTCAGTTTATCGGAGATGTCGTTTTTGTTGAAAGAGTTGTTCTTCGCCGTACAGCTTGTCGCTAATTTTAGATAAAATAAAAAGGCCCGCTTCATGCGGGCCTTTTTCGTTTTATGTGGGAATTCTCCAAACCGGACCAGGTGCAACCTGGTAGCGTCTGATAAGTCGTTCGATTGTATCCAGCGTTTCTTCCTGGTCTAAGTAATGGCCAATTTCTTCCAGTAATTCTGATTCATCACTGCTTAAAATCACATTGCTTAGGTAGTGGGTGAATTCCTCACTACCTGCAGTAGAGACGATGATGACATTATAGGCAGCCAGTGTCCCTTTTTTTATTTCCATCATGGTTTGATTCGGAAGCCGATTGAATTTATCTCCCATTAATAAGGAAACATCGCTGATTGTTTCTCTCTCGACGCTGATTTCAAAATGGATGTTTTTATAGTCGGTTTCAAATTTCATGATAAAATCATTGTGATCTAAAAAAGTAAAATTGTCTAAGGAGTTCATGAAAATGGAACCAACATATTGGCGCAAGTGTGGAAGTTGTAAAAAAGAAATCGGCTTTAACACTGTCTATCAGGCGTGCTCCGTTTCAACCTGTAAGAAACTGGTCTTTTGCAGTGTGGATTGCTGGAATTTGCACAACCCCGTCATGAATCATAAAAGCTCCTGGGCGGAAGAAAACCGCTCTCCCAAAAAAGAAGATTATCGTCTGGAAGGAGATGAGAGTGCTCCCCGCAGAATTATAGTGAACAATCGTCCGGCCGAAAGTGCAGTGAGTGGTTTCGCAAATGAGGAAGACATCCTGATTGTTGCTTCCAAACTCAAACAATACATCAAAGACAAACATGATATGAATACATCGGCTAACGTGATGGAAATTCTCTCCAAAATTGTTCGTCGCCATACCGACGCCGCTGCAGCCCGTGCCCGCAGTGAAGGACGAAAGACGGTCATGGACCGTGATTATGAGTGAGCGTTCACCTTTTTTTAAAGGAATCTGCTGGGCCTTGCTGGCCTTTCTCACCTGGGGAGTTGTTCCCGTTTACTGGAAACTGCTGCACGGAATGTCTTTTACCGAAGTTCTCGGTCACCGCATCCTCTGGTCGGCGGTCATCTTAGGGCTCGTTCTCTTTTTTCAGGGTGAAATAAAGGACTTAAAAAAGATCTTCAGCAAAAAAGCAAACATCTACTATCTTATTCCCACCACATTGCTTATTTTGTTTAACTGGAATCTTTTTATCTGGGCGGTGGACAACAACTACATTGTTGAATGCTCTCTGGGCTATTTTATCAATCCACTGCTGAACGTTTTTCTGGGGGTTTTTTTACTCAAAGAAAAATTAAAAACGATTCAATGGTTGTCTATTGCTCTGGCCTTCATCGGCATCATGGTCATGTTACTTTCACAGGCAGGGAAACCACTGATTTCCATCGGACTTGCTACCAGTTTTGCCCTTTATGGTCTGCTGAAAAAGAAAATGAATGTGCAACCTACGCATTCACTCTTTTTTGAATCAGCTTCACTTGTCGTGCCCACATTGTTTTTTTTCGTTTATCTACTTTCAAAGGAGAACCTGGTTTTTTTCTCCGGAACGCATACTCAGCGTTTACTGCTGATTGGCGGAGGCCTTGTCACAGTCATTCCTTTACTGGCCTTCGGACATGCCGTAAGATATCTCCCGCTCTCGACAGTGGGGATCATGCAGTATATGACTCCATCGTTACAGTTGTTATCCGGGGTATTACTATACAATGAAGCCTTCACCAACATTCATGCCATCAGCTTCGGGTTTATCTGGGGTGGACTGCTTTTATACACCCTTCACGGGCTGAATGAACGACGGATGCAGAATGCGAGAGAAAAAAATGCAGTTGCATAGACCGATTGAACTAAAAAAAAATGGCACCGTAAAGCTTGCCGACCAGTCATGGTGTGACCTCTTTGAGGTGTGGGATTTAAATTCTGCTGATCAGGATCACTTGCTTCAGACTCTCGCCGGAATGTTTCCCTTCATTCCTTCTCATTCAAAAAAACTCTCTTTTAAACATCCGCTTATTGCCAAAAGTGAGATAAAAAAAACGGTCACTTTTTTTGGCGGCAGTTTTAATCCTTTTCACGAAGGACATATGAATTGTCTGCTTTCTTGTCCTGAAAAAAATATCGTTGTTGTTCCAGACATTAATCCGCTTAAAGAATATGTTGGCCGGATGGAAGCGTGGGAGACGTTCTATGAAGTCTGTATGCTGCTTAAGGAGACTCCCTTTAGTATTTATCCAGGATTTCTGGGCCAGAAAAAGGCCAATCCAACAGCAGACTGGATTAACACGGTTTCCATTCCCGAAGTAAATTTACTGATGGGGGATGACTCCTTCATGAATTTCTTCAAATGGAAAAATCCGGAATTGATTCTAAAACGTCTGACAAAAATGTATGTCGTTCCCCGCTATTTTGGACCGGAGAACTATCAATCGCAGATAGAGAAAGTGAAGGCGATTGTCCCTCATCTTCAATTGATTGTTCTTCCGGATCATCCTTACCGGGATGTTTCTTCTGAAAAAATCCGCAACTCTTAGCAACAAGAAAAGTGTGCTGGAACCTAAAATGGGCAAAAAAAAACCACTCCGAAGAGTGGTTTTTGTTTTTGGTTTTGAAAATTAAGGCTTAACTTTCCAGTAATACTCGGTAACGAGCTGGCCTGCGTATTCGAAAGGAATATCGCTTGGAAGTGGAAGGTCGATCATCTTTGCGTTCTTGCCTTCGATAGTGAAGCAAGCTGGAATAGATGGAAGACGTGGAGTTGCTTGAGCTTGTGTGTAGTTAAGTGAAGCAAAACCTTTATCTGTAAGCGTGATTGTGTCACCTTTTTGAACAGTGTAACCAGCTACGTTGATTTTTTTACCGTTAACAAGAACGTGGCCGTGAGAAACCATTTGGTTTGCTGCCAGCATTGATGGAGCCCAGTTAAGACGGAAGATAACGTTAGCTAGACGGCTCTCTAGAGTAATAAGAAGAGTATCCATCCAAGCACGTGACTTGTCTTTTTTAGCTTTCTTTACGTAGTTAACCAATTGACCTTCGCGAAGACCGTAGTGGTATCTAAGTTTTTGCTTTTCTTTCATACGAACAGCAAAGTCAGAAATTTTCTTTCTTTTGTTTCCGTGTTGACCTGGACCGTATGGTCTTCTTTCTAGTGCACCAGCTTTTCCCAGACCTGGAAGTTCAATTCCCAATGATCTTTGAATCTTAAAGCGGCTTCTACCTGTCGTACTTCTTGCCATGAACTAACCCCTAAATAATTAACTTTTAACAACTTCAACTGTGCAGAGTTGTGATTTTTATAAAAAGACGTCCGTAAGTAATACAAGCAGGACGTTATCTTTGTCAATTTGAATTTAGGGCACAGGTCAAGAATTGTTCTGGACATAGCGAAGGTAGGCCCTGAGGAGTTCTCCGGTCAGTTTTCCCGGAAGACCGTTGCCGATTTTTTGTCCGTCGATGCTGGTGACCGGGACCAGGTTGCGCGTCGTGCTAGTTAGAAAGCACTCATCGGCTTCCAGGAAATCTTTTTTGGTCAGGTTTCGCTCAATAAGCGGCACCGGCAGGTGAAGTTTCTCCTGCATTTCAAAGAGCGTCTTACGGGTGAGCCCTTCCAGGATTCCGGCGGAAAGGGGAGGTGTGAGCAGGTGGCCGTCTTTAATGATCCAGGCATTGCTGGTGGTTCCTTCGGTGACAAAGCCCTGGGCGTTGACCATCAGAGCATCGTGCACGCCGGATTCTTTGGCCTTTTTGAAGGCCAGCATATTTTCCTGATAATTTCCCGTTTTAGGGAGAGCTCCGGTTTCATTTAAAATTTTCTGCGCAAAAATAACGGAGAGACCGCGGGTGAGCCACCAGTCCGGATTAGGGGCAATGGCCTTGGTGAAAATGACGAGATTATTAGGACCAGAGAGTTCCGGATCTAGCCCTAATTCACTGTTTGTTCCGCGGGTGAGAACGATTCTTACGGTGTGATTTTCATGCGGGGAAGCCGCAATCGTCTTTAACAATTCTTTTTTAATATCTTCTTTGGAAAGCGTAGGAACAAGGGAGATCATCCGCGCCGATTCAAACAACCGGTCCATGTGACGCTCCAGCCGGAAAGGGATACGGTCAAATGTGCGGGTGGCTTCGTACACTGAGTCTCCGTAAAGGAAGCCCCGGTCAAAGACCGAAAGTTTTGCTTCTGCCCCGTTAGTAATCTCACCGTTAATATTGACCAGATAATCTTTCATGTACCAAGTGATAGTGGAAGTTGCGGCAGAAATCAATTCTTTAAATGATTGACGACTATCTCTCAAAAAAGGGATAATTTTTGGACAATGAGATTCTTCAAGCTTTCATTATTATTTCTTTTTTGCTCTGCTGCGAATGCAGCCGATACGGTTCGTTTAGATACAGACCTGGCCAATTTTTCAGTCAATGCAACAACGAGCACGACTATCAGCTTAAATGTTGACGTACCAACGGAGCAGCCTACCGCCGAAGCTTCAGCTCCTAAAATCTATGTTCCGCTGGAATATAATGTTGGTGGTGTCAATTCAACGGACTATTTTCTGCAGTCTGAAAGCGGGGCGCCAGCAATTCTGGATATTACGTCCACCAACCGGACCATTAATTACCCACTGGTTTTAACCGTGGGATCTTCCAACCGCTATTTGTATGCTGCTGTTTATGACAGCACTGATTCGCAGTGGGAAGTCGTGAAGATGGTCAGCACTCCTTTTTTGTCCGTCACTAACTCGGCTTTTTCCTTCCCGGTCTCTCCTGCTGAAATTTGTGCGCAGGCAGCCAATGCCTGTCAGAACCTGGGTGTTAGTTCGGTCTCACCTGGGGCTAAAGATTTTAAAATGTATTTTTTCCTGCATTCAGATAATACACTGGCCCTGGGGAGCGTGCTCACCATCACCAGTTATCCGGATGGCATTTATATGACGACCAGTATGAGCAATAAAGTTATTGCTCCTGCCAGTTATACGTCCAACATTACCGGTGTACGCAGAGGAGACCGCAGGGTTTTTCTCACTTTTACTAATACCAGTGTCAATAACGCTAAATCGATCCGTGTTGTCCGATTGCCATCGAGTGCTTTGCCCGGAGATCTTCCGATTGGTGATGCAACTTACGCTGGTCGGACTCTCAATGCAGAAGTCTTTCCATACTCCACCAGCAGTGAGCTTACTGTGCGCGATTTAACGAACGGGATCACCTATAATTTTTCCTATGTGGTTGTGGATAAATATAATTTCGCCACTCCACTTTCTCCGCCTGTTGAGGGAAGTCCAGCGCAGATTGAAGAGCTGTTAAAAGAAAATAAGTGTTTTTTGCTGACAGCAGGTTTTGGTGAAAACCATGAAGTGATCGATTATTTCCGCCATTTTCGCGATACGATCCTCTTGCAATCGGCGTGGGGGGAAGCTCTGGTAGATGTCTACTATGAATGGGGTCCGAAACTGGCGCTTTTTATCTATGATAATGAAGTTCTTCGCTCAATTATCCGAGGTGCTGCATATATTCTCTATTTCTCTTTTAAGCATATCTATTTGATGTTACTAGGAGTTATCCTTTTTCCTGCTCTTATCTGTTTAGCTACATTAAGAAAAATTAAATCACCGAAAGTTTAAATTCAATTACAATAGTTTAAATGATAAACGTCAGTTCTATTGAAAGGCCCTTTTTGTGATGATGGTTCTAAACCCATGATTGATAGAAAAAATTTAAAAGTCCTAATCGTTGATGACGAGCCCGATATTCTGGAATTGATGGAAGAAGAGTTTCGATTCTGTGGTTATCAGACAAAAACTGCTATTTGCGGAAATGATGCCATTAAAATTCTTTCAGTAGAGCCAGTAGATATCGTCGTCTCCGATTACAAAATGCCCAACGGAAACGGAATGGCGGTTTTGTCACATGTAAACAATCTCGCCGGTAAACATCCGCTCTTTTATTTTGTTTCCGGACAGGCCGATGTTTCTACTGAAGATGCAGTAAAGGCAGGGGCCCGAAAATTTTTCTCTAAGCCTTTTGACCTGGATGAATTAATTAAAGAGATTGAAAGAGATCTTGCAGGATAGAAAAGGCCCCGTTTTGGGGCCTTTTTATTTGGGCTTAGTTTTTTAAAATGTCGGCCAGCTCACCGTTTTGCATAAGTTCTGTCACGATATCGTTTCCGCCAACTAATTGCCCTTTCACATAAAGCTGCGGGTATGTCGGCCAGTTGGAATATTGCTTCACACCCTCTCTGATATCCATATCTGAAAGAATGTTAAATGTTTTATAGGCCACTGAATGAGAATTCAGAATGCGAACAACATTGGCCGAAAAACCACATTGAGGCATGTCCGGTGTTCCTTTCATAAAAAGAAAAATCGGTGCAGAGTTAATCAGATTTTTAATCCGGGTTGTGATGTCGAGATTTTTATTTTCCTCTTCGACAGCTACACCTTGAACGATGGTAAATGGGCTATTCATACTCTTTCTCCTTAATTACTTTATTTCGATTCCGCGTTTGGCGGCGGTTGCAAAGTCCATTGTTTTTAACTGTACGGCGTGAATTTCTTCCTTCAGGCTTTCTTTTAAGAGGTCCATGACCATCTGGTGTTGGGCAATCAACATTTTTCCTTTGAACTGATCACTGACAATTAAAATATCCAAGTGATCGCGGGTTCCGGTCATGTCGGTGACTTTCACATGCGCATCCGGTAAGCCGTTCTTAATTAATGTTACAACATTAGTGAATTCCATATCTTTTCCTTATGCTTTAGGTGCCACAGTAAAAAAACTTGTGAGCAAAGTAAGTGTCCGGAGAATGACTGCGGACCATCCAAAAATTCTGTGCAAAAAACGTTTTTCGTTATCACCCTGGAGCAGTCTTCTTCCTGTCCATACTAAAAGACCATAAAATATCACAGATGACACGGCAAATGAGACATGAATATTTAAAATGATTGGATTAATGACCGCCTCAGCAGCTTTGTTAATGGCCCCGCGAGAGAGTTCAATCTGCAGAATCAGCAATACATCCCAGATGAGCACAGTGCTCATGATGGGAACGTGTTGTCGGCGATTTTTACGTTTGATAATTCCCAGGATCATCAAAGAGTAAATAAGGATCGACTGCGTTTGAAAAACTACTGCACTGGTCATGAATGGCCTTTTTAAAATAATGACAACAATAAATTAAACCCTGTGTTTCATCAATAGGATACGGCGTTATCAGAGGAAAAAAGAATGCACGGGAATAAAGATTTTGGCAGACGCCGCACAACTTTGGTAAAAAGAGGTATCTATTGAACACAAAAGGACAATCCATGGACAACCGGCTAGGGAAATGGGCCGTCATCGACGTTGAAACTTCAGGCGCAGATCCCAGTTATGACCAGGTCATTGACGTGGGGTTTTTGCTCTTTGACGGGATCCGGCTACAAAAAAAATATACTTCACTGGTGCAATTTCCGGGTGAACTCTCATCTTTTATCCAGAAATTAACCGGAATAACACCTGCCATGCTTAAACACGCTCCCCATTTTCGGGAAGTGGAAGGGGAAATTCAGGAATTATACGGAGCTAAACTAATAGCCCACAATGCTGATTTTGAAGCGGGTTTTTTAAAACGCTCCTTTGATAAAATTGATGACGGGACTCCTCGCGAAGAATATTGCGACACTCTTTTATTTTTAGGCATCCTTTTTCCCGAATACTCATCCCTTAAGCTGGAGCATTTTATCCAGGACTGGGGCATCGCTGAGACGGAAAAACACCGCGGTTTTGAAGATGCCATTGATCTTTTAAAAGTCGTTTTAATTGCCACGAAATTAACCAGACTGGATACAGCCTTTTATCAGTTTGTGAAAATGCAGTTATTAGACAAAAAAATCTTAAGTGAGGAATTCTATCTGATGCAATTTCTGCATCTTACTAATGAAGAACTAGACGAGATTGCTTTCCAGATTGATTTCAAACTCGAGGAACATGTCCAGATTGCCAAGCAAAAAATCTGGGAGAAACGTTTTCCTGAATACCTGCCGCCAAAAGACCTGAAGAAAAACTTTTCCCTCGAATTTTCCGGCACCAATATCAAAAACATCTTTAGTAATGAAGATAAAATTCAATCTCTTTACCCCAGCTACAAGAAACGTCAGTCGCAGATTGATCTGGCCTTAAAAACCGGTCAGTCGCTGAAGAATAATATTCACAGTCTGATTCAGGCACCGACCGGAACAGGAAAAACTTTTGGTTATCTGATTCCGTCAGTTCTTTTTTCCCTGGAAGAAAAAAAGCCCGTACTGGTTGCCACCGGAACCAAAACACTACAGCATCAGGCGTTTAATAAGGACGTGCCTCACGTCCGGGAATTTCTGGGTCTTTCTGAAGACGAAGTTAAAATTAAATTATTAGTGGGATCCAACAATCACTTATGTGAATCTCTTTTCAGGCAGGAAGAAACGGAAAATTCCTTACTGGGGTACGCTCAGACATTTGAAGATGCGTTCTCCTCATTTTATTTCGAAACAGTGTTTTTCCATAACGCCCGTCTGGGTGGAAATAAAAAAATCCTTCGCGATGATCTGCCTTATGTCTTAAAACGCAAGATGGAGCCACTCGCTAAGCGTGAACGCGAAATCGGCGTCGACTTCAGGTCTTGTTCCGGACCAAATTGTCCGTTTAAAAATAACTGCAGCTACATTTTAGGCTTAAGAGAGGCGCGGGAAGCCAACATCATTATCGGCAATCATTCATTGATGTTCAGCTGGCCCAAAGGGATGCCAAGACCTTCTCATATTGTTGTCGACGAGGCCCATAAAATTGAAGAAGAAGCGACGAAAGCCTTCTCGCTGGAAATCGACCAGAAAAGTTTCGAAATTTATGTCAATTCTCTGCAACACATGCAGGGGGTGGGATCACTTTTTTATCTTCTTGCTCAAAATGAAGCAGAAGAAGGTGATTCAACTGAAGTCATAAAAAAAATCCGGGAAGAAACACTCAGAACTTATCATATGCTGATGGATCATCTGCTTCCTCTTTCCGAAAAAGTGGCCTTTTATTTTAAAAGAATGCCCAAATACACTGAAGCATTCTGGAATGAACTGCCGATGATCACCAAAACCAGTCATTCGGACACATCGGCGCAGTTAATTTTAAGCAGTTTGGAGAGTATCGCTTTTATTCTGCAGACCTACATGGATCATTTGCTTCCGTACAGCGGACGATGGGACGTTAAAAATTTAAAAAGTGAAAATGAAGTCATTGCCTTTACTCGTTTTGAATCTTTTTTTTCTCAGTTGTCGGACTATGTGATTGCTTTTGATAAGCTGCTTAATCCGAGCAAAAATTACTGTCAGTCTATGAAATATCTGGAGCAGGACGGTTATTTGTTTTCTTCTTCACCGGTTGATGTCGGACGGATCGTCAATGAGCAGCTGCTGAAGGTATCGTCTTCGGTGGTTTTTACTTCGGCCACCCTGGCAAACGGTAATGGAGACACAGGAGCACGGGGAATAGAGTGGGCAACAGGTTATACTTATCTTGAGCCTGAACGGCGTTTTAAAACCGGAACCTATTTGCCGACGACTTATGATTATCGGGGCAAAACCAAAGTTTTCCTGTGTGATGACGGTCCGGCCTTATACGCCCAGAACTTTGTCGAGCACAATTTAAAAATCATCAGGCCGCTGATTCGCAACCTGGGCGGACGTTCTCTGCTTTTATTTTCGGCAAAAACGCGTTTTGAAACGGCACGGGAAATTCTGCTGAAAGAATTTGAAGGACAGATTCCGCTCTTTATTCAGGGAATGGGAACAAGTGTGGTGGAAGATTTCAAACGCTCGGGCAATGGAATTTTGCTGGGGATGGAATCCTTCGGTGAGGGGATTGATATTCCCGGGGATGCTCTGCAATTTATTTTTATTGATAAAATCCCCGATCTGCGAATGGACCTGGTGATCAATGAAAGACGCGATTTCTTTGAGGCCAATTTAGGAAACGAATTTACTGATTATTATCTTTCTCACCGCACACGTTCTCTGCACCAGAAACTCGGACGTCTGCTGCGAACTGAACAGGATTACGGTGGAGTGGTGATTGTCGATTCACGGGTCAAAGGGTGGAAAGGAAAGACGATGGAAAAACTCGTCAAGCTGATGGAACCTTACAAACTCGAACGCGCTCCATTATCCGAAGCCTGCGAGGAAATTGAGAAGTTTATTTTGTCACATAAAGAGACTGTCAGTAGCCCGATCTCAATGAAAGAAGATTAGTGTTTTAATATCTTCTGAGCAGTCAAAAGCTCCACAGGAGCTTTTGTCGGGCTACTCTTTCTCACTCAGATCGTTCAGATACTTAATCTGAATTTTGGTTCCGTCATCCGAGCGGATGAGATAGGGAATGGCCCCGTGCTGAGAGAGGTAAATCTTGATGTGCGGGGGCTCTTTAATATTTTTGAAGTCAGTCCCTTCATCATACATTTTGTACTGCGTGGCCTGCACACTTTGGCCGTCGACTGTGATTTTTTCTGTGGTGAGGTTGGCCCTTTCTAGAATGACGTTCTTGAAGACGGGAGTTGCTTTAAAATCCCATTGGTTGAAACCCACTAAAATGTTGAAAGAGTTTTTCCCGCTGGCATCAAACTTTTTGGAACGCATAAAGAGCATTGAGCTGGCCGCGGTCGGAGTGGCAATGTGGTATTTAGGGGCGGTGGCAATTTCGTCCGTCTGATCTTCGTCTTTATTGTTACTGAAGCGATAAGCGAGATGATTACGTCTTTGAACGTATTCATAAACTTCTTTGGTTGATTCCTTGCCCATGATCTTCTGAACCATCACATACTGGGGAATATATTCTTTATTGATGATGTATTCTACGTGCAGATTGAGAATTTCTCCGGTGGTGACTTTCACCACGGCCTCGGAAACGTAGTGCAAACTCTGTTCTTTTTTGTCCCGGTAAACGTCAAACATCTCTTCGGCGTAAATATTTTCATTACGGTAGTAATTGAAAGCACCCCGGTAGATCTTGTCTTCTTTTTTGTATTGTCGGCTGGTCCACATCTGCATAAAACCATTTTAATGAAGAGTTTGATTATGTGAAAGCTAAAAGATATTCTTAGTGAGAAACCAAAACTAATTTACTCTAGTGTTTGAGGTGAAATCATGATTTCGTATGAAGTTTACAAAATTCTGCATTTGTTTACGTTGATGATGCTGATGAGTGCGACAGGGATTGTTATTGGCGAAGGCCGCTGGATTCCCAACAAACACTTCAAAATCTGTCTGGGATTTTTAAGTCTGCTGGTTTTTGTAGGGGGAATGGGTCTGATTGCCCGGCTGCAGTTTAAACACGGGGAGCCTTTTCCGCTGTGGATCTGGATAAAAATTATCGCCTGGATTCTGCTAAATGCTATTTTAGTGGCCATCTTCAGAATGCAGAGTAAAAAAGCAAAAGTAGGGCTGGGGCTGATCGCGGCCGGCGTGGTATTCACCGCTGTCATTGCGGCCATCACTAAGCTGGCCTGATGTTATGACAAAAGGCTTTGATAAAGATTATTGGGACAAAAATTACGCTGAACCAGAAGAAATGGACAATATCATGAATGCCAAAGAACATGCGGCATACATGAAGGCCATTTTGCAGCTGGAAAGCGTGGACGTGAGCTCGGTCATTGACCTGGGCTTTGGGCTGGGAGTTCTCTTTAAAGAGGTCTTGCGGACGTTTAAACCCTATCGCGCCCATGGGATTGAACCATCCTTGCATCCCTTTGAACTGGTCAGTAAAAAGAAACTGGCCGTGGAAGGCACAAAACTTTCACTTGAAAACATCGATTTGCTCACTTGGGCAAAAAAAGATTACAAGAAAGACCGAACGTTTGACTTAGGACTGTGCACATCGGTTTTTCAATACCTGAGCGATGAAGAAATCAATGCGGTTTTACCGGTCATGGCCCAAAGAATCCGCTTTCTTTATTTCTCTGTACCCACTAATCTAGAGCTCAAGCGACAAATTGAAGTCGTTGAATTCAAGGATGAGTATGCGATCCATCGCTCTAAGGAAAAATACTTAAAGCTGATCAGGCCGCATTTTACCTTTGTCTCCAGTCGGTTGCTGGAGAGCAAAGTTCATTTTGATGAAGACTCAACACATTTTACTGATCTGTTATTCAGGTTTTAGGGAGAATTTATGAACCACGTTAATCACTGTCCTTGCGGATCCAATTTAACTTATGCAGATTGCTGCAGCCTCTATATAACCGGAACTAAAAAGGCCCCGACCGCTGAGGCCCTGATGCGTTCTCGCTACTCAGCGTTTGCTGTTGGAGAACTTGATTACGTGGAAAAAACTCATCATCCTAAGACCAGAGCTGAACTCGATATGGAAGGGGTGCGAAGCTGGGCCACTAATTCTGACTGGCTTGGTTTAGAGATTCGGAACACAGAGAAAGGTTCGGAGAATGACTCAGAAGGGAAAGTCGAATTCAAATGTAAGTTTGTTTTCAATGGAGCAGAGCAAACTCACCATGAATTGAGCACCTTCAAAAAAGAAAAGGGAGAGTGGTTCTTCGTAGATGGTATTCTTCAGAACAATACTTTCAGAAGAACCGAACCTAAAATCGGCCGCAATGATCCTTGCACCTGTGGTTCAGGTAAAAAGGCTAAAAAATGCTGTCTGGCGTAGGTTGTTTTTAGAGAGAACATTTCTTCCCAACGAGAAAAAAAGCTTAAAGTTTTGATATCTTAGATTTATATTAAGATCTCCTTAATTTTAACTGATTAAAACACTTTGGTGTTAATTCGCAATGGGATTGCCTTATGTCGAAAAATATCGATTTTTCTCATCTCTCCAGCTCAGACATTACGTTTATAGATTCTTTATATGAATCGTTTCGATCTAATCCTCAGTCGGTGGACGAATCCTGGCAAAGATTTTTTCAGGGTTTCGAATTTAGCAACGTCAGTTTCGGAACAAGCGGAAGTTCCGGCGAAGGCATCAGTGATCAGAAACTGCGCGCCGAATTTAATGTCTTCAGATTAATCCAATCATTCCGAACGCGCGGACACCTTCTTGCCATCACCAATCCTATCCGGCCTCGGCGTGATCGCAAAGCACGCATCTCGCTTGAAGAATATGGACTCTCAGATGCTGATCGCTCCACTGTTTTTCAGTGTGGAGAGTTCGTAGGCCTTGGACCGGCAACACTCGATCAGATCCTCGATCATTTAAAACATATCTACTGTGGCCACATCGGTTTTCAGTACATGCATTCCAACAATACAGACGTACGACGCTTTATGCGCGAGCGAATCGAATCGACGGCCAAACATCTCGATCTGCCAATTGAAAAGAAAAAACGCATCTTAAAAAAGCTCAATGAAGCAAACGTTTTTGAAAACTTCCTGCAGACAAAATACGTGGGACAAAAGCGCTTCTCACTCGAAGGCGGGGAAGCAACGATTCCGGCCCTGGATGCCATTATTAACAAAGGCGCTGAACTCGGAGCAAAAGAATTCGTCATTGGTATGGCCCACCGAGGGCGACTCAATGTACTGGCCAACACTGTCGGAAAAACTTACGAATACATCTTTACTGAATTTGAAGGTGGCTCACTTGAAGAGCAGGCCGGACACAGCGGAGACGTAAAGTATCACATGGGGTTTACGTCCACGATTAAAACAGAATCCAACAAGGAAGTGTTTGTAAAACTTTTACCAAATCCTTCCCACCTTGAAACGGTTGCACCTGTGGCCATCGGTTATTGTCGTGCTTTAGAAGACGTGCACTACTCGGGCGATCAGTCGAAAGTCATTCCGATTATCATTCATGGTGATGCGGCGGTTGCCGGACAAGGTGTTGTCTACGAAACCGTGCAGATGAGTAAGCTCAAGGGATACTCTGTAGGGGGCTCGATCCATTTTGTTATCAACAACCAGATTGGTTTTACGACCGATATCGAAGACGCTCGTTCAAGCCACTACTGTGTATCCGTTGCTAAAACAGTGGAAGCTCCGATTATTCAGGTAAACGGTGATGATCCGGAAGCCGTGATTTATGCTGTTGAACTCGCTGTAGAATTCAGACAAAAATTTAAAGAAGATATTTTTATCGATATGGTTTGTTACCGTAAACACGGTCACAACGAAGGGGATGAGCCACGTTATACTCAGCCCACACTTTACGGCCTGATTACAAAACATAAAAACCCACGCGAGCTCTACCTCGATAAACTGCTCTCCGGCGGTGCGATTAAAGCTGAACTGGCGCACGAAATGATAGAAGAATACAAAAAACTTCTCTCTGACCGCTTCAACAATGTTCGTGAAAAAGCGGTTCCTGGAAAACAAAAAGGCCCGCATAAAGACTGGGAAGGAATTGAATTTTCCAGCGAAAATTCATTCGATGAATCTCCTGCTACCGGAGTTTCTCTCGCGACTCTTGAAAAAGTGTCGAAGGCCATCAACATGGTTCCAGCTGGTATGCAGCTAATGAAAAAAACACAGAAAGTTTTAGAAGACCGTGAGCAGGCATTTAAAAATGACAAGCTCGACTGGGCCTCTGCTGAACTTCTCGCTTATGGCTCACTGTTATCCGAAGGGCATCCGTTGCGCTTTACTGGACAGGATGTGATCCGCGGAACGTTTTCTCACCGTCACGCCAAAGTGGTGGATGAAAACACCAATGAATCTTACTGCGGGCTGGAGCACATCGCTCCGAACCAGGGTTATGTCTCCATCTACAATTCACTTCTTTCTGAATACGCAGTACTTGGATTTGAATTTGGTTATGCCTGGGGAACACCTAAGGCCTTAACGATCTGGGAAGCGCAATTTGGAGATTTCTCCAATGGAGCACAGATCATTATCGATCAATACCTCTCTTCAGCAGAAGTGAAGTGGCAGCGAATGAATGGACTGGTGATGTTACTTCCTCACGGACATGAAGGCGCAGGCCCGGAACACTCCAGTGCCCGCCCGGAGCGTTACCTGCAGCTGGCAGCTGACAACAACATGGTCGTTGCTAATGCCACAACTCCGGCCAACATGTTCCACCTTCTTCGTCGCCAGGTAAAATGGTCTTTCAGAAAACCTGCCGTCGTTCTCACTCCCAAATCACTGCTACGCGATCCACGATGTACATCGGCTAAAGAAGAATTCGTAAATGGTCGCTTCCAGGAAGTGATTGATGATCCGAACACGGGCAAAAAAGTGTCCAAACTTATTCTGTGTACTGGAAAAGTTTATTACGATATGTACGAAAAGAAGATTGCCGATAAACGTGACGATGTCGCAATTGTTCGTCTGGAACAACTTCACCCGTTACCGCAAAAACAATTAAAAAAGATCCTGGCAAAATATAAAGACGCACAAAAAGTGTGGGTTCAGGAAGAACCAATCAATATGGGCTACTGGTCCTATTTGACTCGTTTCATGGATGTGTTTGAAGGCTTTAAGGTCATCGCCCGAAAAGCGACATCAAGTCCGGCAACCGGATTTTCCAACGTCCATAAAAAAGAACAAGCAGATATCGTAACCCAGGCTTTTGCTAAATAAGGACCCAAAAAGGATAAAAGAATATGAGTGTTGAATTAAAAATTCCGGTGATCGGCGAGTCAGTTACAGAAGTTACACTTTCATCATGGTTGAAAAAAGACGGTGAATACGTCAATGAAGGTGAGGCGGTTTGTGAAATAGAATCAGATAAAGCATCGATGGAACTTCCTGCACCAAGTTCCGGTGTGCTTAAAATCATGGCCGAAGCAGGCGCCGAATTAAAAATTGGCGAGAAAATCGGTGAATTAGATACGTCAGCGGCTAAGGCTTCTGCCCCAGCAGCAGCGGCGAAAAGTGAAGCTCCTAAGCAGGCTTCTGCTCCGGCAGCAGCACCAGCTCCAGCATCGTCAAAAGAAGTAAACATACCAAGTCCAGCAGCTCGTAAAATTCTTGATGAGAAAAACGTGGCCGCTAGTGATGTTAAAGGATCTGGTAAAGACGGTCGTATAACGAAAGAAGACGCGCTAAAAGCCGCGCCAGCGGCGCACCCCAGCTCAACAGAAAGTGCTAAAACACCAGTTGTGTCGAGAAAGTCCTCAGACAAGCGCGGCGTTCGTCAGGAAAAGATGACTCGTCTTCGTAAAACAATTGCGACGAAACTAGTTGAAGCAAAAAATACAACAGCGATGCTTACGACTTTTAACGAAGTCGATATGTTTGCCCTGATGGAACTGCGTAAAAAATACAAAGAAGCGTTTACTAAAAAGCACGGTGTGGGTCTGGGCTTTATGTCTTTTTTTACTAAGGCCTGTACAATTGCACTTAAAGAATTCCCGGCAGTGAACGCGCAAATCAATGGTGATGAAATCATTTATCACGATTATGCTGATATCGGCATTGCGGTCTCAACGCCAAAAGGTCTGGTTGTTCCAGTCGTTCGGAATGCTGAAGAACTAAGTCTTGCCGATATTGAAAAAGAAATTCTCGCCCTGGCGACCAAAGCGCGTGATGGAAAAATCACCATTGAGGAAATGTCAGGCGGAACATTCTCAATTACTAATGGCGGAGTCTTCGGCTCAATGCTATCAACGCCAATCTTAAATATTCCGCAGTCAGCAATTTTAGGAATGCACAATATTGTTGAGCGACCAGTTGCCATCAATGGTCAGGTCGTCATCAGGCCAGTTATGTACCTGGCCCTGTCCTATGATCACCGGATCATTGACGGACGCGAGTCAGTATCTTTCCTTAAAAAAGTAAAAGAACTACTCGAGGATCCTTCACGTCTATTACTGGACGTCTAAGCAAAAAGTTAAGATATTTAAGGGCATCAGGGGAGCACACTTTTGATGCCTTTAAATGGAGATCTAAACTCATGAATGACAAATCTGACTTTCCTTATTTGCATGGCTTTTCACCGGTAGAACAGGAGCGTTTGAGAAAACAAGCTCGTTTTGCTGAACACACCATCTATCAAAACGTAAATTTTTCTTCGAATAAAAAAATCCTGGAAGTGGGGTGTGGAGTAGGGGCGCAGTCAGAAATTCTGCTCCGGCGTTTTCCCAATATTCACCTTACCGGAATTGATTTCAACGAGAAACAATTAAAGGCGGCTAAAGCGAGTCTTTCACAGCTGGCATGGGCGCAGGGGAGATATGACCTGCACCAGATGGACGGCGCCAATCTTAAATTTGATTCCCAGTCTTTTGATGGTGCCTTTTTGTGTTTTGTTCTGGAACACGTGCCGGATCCAAAAAGAGTGCTCTCTGAAATCAGAAGAGTTCTGCAACCAGGCGGACTGCTGTATGCCACGGAAGTTTTAAACTCCTCATTTTTTCTGGATCCTTATTCACCCAATGTCCTGAAATACTGGATGGCCTTTAATGATTATCAGTATGATCAAAAAGGTGATCCGTTCATGGGCGGAAAACTAGGGAACCTTTTGATGCAAATCGGGTTTCAAAATATTGAGACAGAAGTAAAAACCTGGTTTCTCGATAACAGGAGACCAAGTCAGCGAAAAGAAATTATCGAGTTCTGGTCAGAACTCTTAATGAGTGCTGCTGATCAGCTGGTCGAAGCAAAATATGTCACACAAGAGACGGTTGATGGGATGAAAAAAGAAATGGAAGTGGTCGCTAACGATCCGAATGCCGTTTTCTTTTTCTCATTCATTCAGGCCAAAGCAAGAAACGGAACTTATTAGCTCAATTATAATGGAGAATGAATGAAAGAGTACGATGTTGTGGTAATTGGATCAGGTCCCGGAGGTTATATCTGTGCGGTGAGATGTGCTCAGCTGGGTATGAAAGTAGCGATCATTGAAAAATACAAAACCCTTGGCGGAACCTGTCTGAACGTTGGATGCATTCCTTCAAAGGCCTGGCTTGATTCTTCGGAAAAATATTATGAACTGACTCACTCTTTTTCAAAACATGGGATCGAGGCCAGTGGTGTAAAATTAGATTTCAATAAAATGAGTGAGAGAGTTAAGGCCGTCGTCAGTGATGTCTGTAAAGGTGTTGCTTTCCTGATGAAAAAAAATAAAGTCGATGTTTATACCGGACACGGATCTTTTAAAGATGCACATACCATCAGCATTAAAGGTGAGACAACAGAAGAAATTAAGGCCAAAAAAGTTGTTGTTGCAACGGGCTCAAAGCCTTCATCACTTCCTGGGGTAACAATTGATAAAGAAAGAATCATTACAAGCACAGAGGCATTGGTGCTTAAAGAACTTCCAAAGAAACTTATTGTTATAGGCGGAGGAGTCATTGGTCTGGAACTTTCTTCAGTCTATAAACGCCTGGGGTCTGAAGTTACAGTCATTGAATACGCCGACACCATCGTCGCCACAATGGATGGTGATATGAGTAAGCAACTTTTACGCGTGCTGAAAAAAGAAGGGATAGAATTCTTATTGGGGCACGGGGTGACCAGTGTGACGTCGAAAGGGAAAACGGTCACCGTTAAAGCAAAAGATAAAAAATCAGGAAATGAAGTTGAGCTGAGCGGGGACTACTGTTTAGTGGCCGTCGGACGTCGTCCTTATACGGAAGGACTAAACCTAGAAGCGGCGGGTGTTAAACTTGATGAGCGCGGACGTATTGAAACTGATTCTCATCTGAAAACAAATGTTGATCATATCTACGCCATTGGTGATGTGGTGAAAGGTGCAATGCTTGCTCATAAGGCAGAAGAAGAAGGAGTCATGGTCGCTGAATACATGGCAGGGCAAAAACCACACATCGATTACAATCTTATTCCAGGCGTTGTCTATACATGGCCGGAAGTGTCCAGCGTTGGCCGCACTGAAGAGCAGTTAAAAGCTGAAGGTCGTGAATACAAAGTCGGAAGTTTTCCTTTTAAAGCAAGTGGCCGTGCCCGCGCATCAGAAGAAAGTGATGGACTGGTGAAGGTGCTCGCAGATAAAAAGACTGATGAGATTTTAGGTGTACATATGATTGGTCCTCGTTGTGCAGACCTGATTGCCGAAGCAGTGCTGGCCATGGAATATAAAGCAAGTGCTGAAGATGTAGCTCGCATTTGTCATCCGCATCCGACTTACACTGAAGCCTTTAAAGAGGCCTGTCTGGCGGCAACTGACAATCGTGCTCTTAATGCTTAGTTAGAAATGTGGGGTTTTAGAATGCTTAAAATAATCGTCCTGTCGTTTTCGTTAATATCAGGAGTCGCTATGGCAAAAATTAAAACACAAAAAGTAGAGTATAAATCTGGCGATCAGACTTTTGAAGGTTTTCTGGCCTACGATGATGCTAATAAGGGAAAAGTTCCGGGAGTGATGATTGTTCATAACTGGATGGGCGTTACAGCAGAAACGGAATCAAAGGCCATTGCTGTGGCCAAGTTAGGTTACGTGGCTTTTGCCGGGGACATGTACGGAAAAGGTATCCGTCCGCAGGATAAAACACAAGCAGCTAAACTTTCCGGAGGACTTAAAGGAGATATTTCTTTATTAAGAAAAAGAGCTCTGCTGGCCCTGGAAGAATTGAAAAGGCAGCAAAATGTGGACCCCAAAAAAGTATTTGTGAGTGGTTATTGTTTTGGCGGAACGGCAGCACTTGAAGTGGCCCGTTCAGGAGCGGATATCCTCGGAGCCGTTTCTTTCCATGGTGGATTAGGAACACCCAATCCAGCCGATGCAAAAAATATTAAAGCGCAACTCCAGGTGCACCATGGGGCCATCGACCCTTCTGTAAAACCTGAGGAGGTTGCAGCATTTATGAAAGAAATGAATGATGCCAAAGTGAATTATCAATTCAATACTTATTCAAATACCGTTCATAGCTTCACAGAGAAAGCTGCAGGTGATGATATTTCCAAAGGAAATGCCTATAATGAACAGGCCGATCGGCGTTCCTGGGAAGCTTTCAAAGACTTTCTGGCGGAATTGTCCAAAAAGTAAGATTTCAACGATTAAAGATCTGGCCCCTTAATGGGGCCTTTTTTTTGCCAAGCGCTTTTGTTTATCCCTGAAAAATGAGTGCTAAAATTTTGCTGTTTCCTGCAGTTCACATTAGAATAGGGAAATTATACTTTCTAACGAATTGCTCATAAAAAGGAAAAACCGTGTCCGCTCCCAAGGCCAAAGAAGAAACGCAAAGCCTAAGCTATAAGACAATGATGACCATTAGTGCTTTAGGCGTTGTTTATGGTGACATCGGTACAAGTCCACTTTATGCGCTTAAAGAATCCTTTCATCACGGCCACGACATTGCACTGACGAACGGAAATATCTTCGGCATTCTCTCTTTAATTTTCTGGTCGCTGGTTATTGTTATCACCATTAAGTATATAAACTTCGTTTTAAAAGCTGATCACAACGGTGAAGGGGGAATTCTGGCGCTGACAGCGCTCATCACCCCAAGAGATCCAAAAAATAAATCAAAGCGCAAATTGATACTCATGGGACTTTTCGGAACGGCCTTGCTCTATGGTGACGGAATGATTACACCGGCCATTTCAGTTCTATCAGCCGTAGAAGGTCTTGAAATTATCACTCCTGTTTTTTCTCCATACATCTTGCCTATCACCTGTTCCATCCTGGTGGGACTTTTTTCTGTCCAACGCTATGGTACAGCAGTAGTAGGAAGAATCTTTGGTCCTTTGACCCTGGTCTGGTTTTTAACACTGGGTGGATTGGGCATTTATAATATTTTCATAGAGCCGGATGTATTAAAGGCCATCAATCCTTTATGGGCCCTGGAATTTTTTCAGGAAAATAGCTGGAGCGGATTTTTAGTTTTGGGTTCAGTTTTCCTTGTTGTGACAGGTGGTGAAGCTCTTTATTCTGATCTCGGCCATTTTGGGATTAAACCTATTCAGCGTGCCTGGCTTATTATTGTTCTTCCCTGCCTGGTGCTCAACTACTTCGGACAAGGGGCACTACTGACTCATTCGCCAGAAGCAGTTAAAAATCCTTTCTTTCTCATGGCTCCAAGCTGGATGCTGACCCCGCTTGTTTTACTGGCAACGGCCTCAACAGTTATTGCCTCTCAGGCCCTCATTACCGGCGTATTCTCCATTACAATGCACGCTGTACAGATGGGGTATATTCCCCGGGTTATGATTGAGCACACCAGTGAAAGTGAATTTGGACAGATCTATGTCCGAAGTATGAACTGGTTTTTAATGATCTCCTGTATTGCTCTGGTTCTTTCCTTTAAAACGTCCAGTAATCTTGCCGCTGCTTATGGTATTGCTGTAACCACAACAATGGGTATAACGACCATATTGTTTTATATCGTGGCCCGTGAACGCTGGCATTGGAGTGTATGGAAGGCGGGAAGCATTTGTGCTTTCTTTCTAGTGATCGATCTGGCCTTCTGGGGAGCAAACGTTGTTAAAGTTCTCGATGGTGGATGGGTTCCACTGGTTGTAGGTCTTGTGATATTTACCATGATGACAACCTGGAAGCGCGGAAGAAAGATACTGGCGCAAAAGCTCATGACCAACGTGATTCCACTGGAGCAGTTCCTTCAGAAAATTGATGAAAAAAAACCTTTTCGCAATCCGGGTACGGCCATTTATATGGCGAGTTCTCTGCGTGAAACTCCTTATGCCCTTATGCAGAGTTTTGAACACTATAAAACCCTGCACCAGCGGCTGATTTTTCTTTCAGTCGTCACTGAATCAGTCCATGCTGTTTCAGAAAATAAACGTGTGGAGATTAATGATATTGGACACGGCTGCTATACCGTTTTCATTCATTATGGATACATGGAACTTCCCAACATTCCTAAAGAACTCAATATGCTGCAGATAGGAGATCACATTCTCAATTCATTTGAGGCCACCTATTTCATTGGTAAAGAACGTCTTTTTGCGACGGGACTTCCGGGGATGGCAGTCTGGAGAGAAAAATTATTCTCTATCATGACCGCCAATGCAACTGATGCTACGACGTTCTTTCAGCTTCCGCGTAATCGGGTAATGGAGATTGGGGTTCACATCGAGATGTAAGTGAAGTCTCTGCTGCCGGAGTGTAAAGCTTGCGATCAAAAATATAAATAAAGCTGATTAGTAATGCTGAAGAGATATTTCTGATGTCCGGCATGAAGCTGAAAATAAACAGGTGAAAGATGACATTGATTATCCAGCCAATCAATCGTGTCTTGCGAAACAAAAACAGAGGCAATGACATTATTTCAATCAATAAAACAACATAAGACAAGGCCGCAAGTACAGTTAGATCCAGCGATTTTAAATCCAGACTGAGGCTGAGCTGATAGGGTCTGCTGACAAGAAATCTAAAAGCGCTTCCATCCAGCCAGGGTGAATAAAAACATTTCGAAAATCCTGAAATCGTAAAAGTCAGATTAAAAAGAAAACCCATCAGATACCGCGAATCAATCGTCCATTTTCCCCATTTGCCAGACAGAGCAAGAGGGTCTTCTTTAAAAATGATGTAATGAAGAAGGCAGATGGCCAGATAGGAATAATGTAGCTGCAGCAAAGTGTAATTGATATTTATCGACCAAACCGCTAACAGATAAACAATGATCCCGGAATAAGCAGAAATTTTTCTCCACAAACCGGCCAGACTAATTAAGCATCCCGCCAGGGCCACCAGCCGTAATGCAGTGACAGAGTACGAAGAACTTACAGATGATGTATTGAGAATGGTTTCTGCCGAAAGATAATAACTGGCAAAAAAATAGACCCAGTAGAGAAATAAAGAAGCGACATTAAGCGGGACAAGTAAATTTATGAAGGGCATATAAGCTCTCTTCTAATTGGTGCTGGCGCCTGAAAATTAATCCTTACTTTCACAATTTTTTTCTGCAACTTTTCTTTTTTCAAGATCGGTGAGATGGGATTGCAAAACATATATTGCGCAGGAGCAAGACTTGCAAAGCGATAAAAGACCCTGCGAATTAAAATGCGTTCAAGGTAGGATGAAAACTCTCTTTCAGCTTCAACAAAACGCATCGACTTCGTTTCACCGTCGGCAAAAACCAACTCAAACTTCATAGGACGAAAAAAGCCTTCCTTACGGTCAAAGACCAGGGAATTAGGGCTTAATAACCATTTCTTTTGGATACTGGTTATATTTTGAGGCTGAACAAAGACGGCCAGTTTGGCGGCATTGATCAACGATTCAATCGATGCAATGAATAGTATTAAAACAAATAGGAGAAGTTTAAACTTATTCAGGTTCGACAGGCCCTTAAAGCTTCTTCGTAATTAGGTTCCTCGACGATGTCGGCAATCTGTTCTGAGTGCAGGATTTCGTTGCGGTCATTGAGGACCAGGATACAGCGTGAGCAAAGTCCTTTCAGAGGACCATCGATCATCTCAACAGGATAATGTTTTAGAAAATCCGAACGAAAAAGCGAAGCGGTCATGGCCTTATCAATTCCTTCGGTTCCACAGAATCGTTTCTGTGCAAAAGGAAGATCCATCGAAAGATTGATCACGGCCACATTGCCGAGATCCGCAGCTTCTTTATTAAATTTACGCACGCTGGCTGCACATGTGCCGGTATCAATACTCGGAAAGATGTTCAGCAGTTTGTATTGAGCTTTAATAGAATAAAGATTTGTTTCACTCAGGTCATTTTTAACCATCGTAAAATCATGAGCAACTGAGGCGATGTTTGGAAGAGATCCACGCGTATGGATATCTTGTCCTTTTAATTTGATATGGGCCATTTTTCTTCTCCCTTGGTGAAAAACTTTTTATTGATGGTACCAGCAAAGCGGTCGTTTTGCTTCCTGAAATGAACAATCATTTTTTTCCATTTGCGAGAAATTTAATGCAGATGAAAAGGTCTCGCTGCAGAGGGCCCCGTTAATAATTGTATCCAGTCTGCATTGGCGTGAAGGATAAGTATCCCGTATGAGAACAGGGGAAATTGATGAGTCAGTGTTTTCAGTGGAAATGGGAAATTCAAAGACCAGGTTCAAAAAATCCTGACCAGCCAAAGCGGTTCTCAAACAAAGTGCGCGTTCCTTGGCGTCTGTCCAGGCCTGGTCACACCGGGCCGTCAGTCTTGGTCCTGCGCGTTTTATAGATGTTTGCATGTTTGGACGCATGCGGACCAACCGCCGGAAGCAAACTACACTGGCATAATAGTCCGATTGTCCCTCAGCGCTATGGAATGACTGGCCGTCAGTAGCAACTGGTCCATCCCATTCCGGAGGAATATTTCTTCTCGGGGCCCCACCAAATAAATGACCCAGTTCGTGACAGAGAACCATTCGTAATATGTCTGGAGTGAGACGAGGTGAATCCAGCAGTCCCTGGTTAACGACTAAGGCCAGGTGATCCTGGTGATGAAGCGCACTAGCAGCTATGGTAGTCTCAGGGCTTATGGTGAGTTTTAACGTTTTTTTGAAAGTACTCAATGACACTGGAGCATACAACGTCAAAGTATCTTGCATGAGCAGTTGCTTCCAGTCTTCATGAGAAGCTTTCGGCAAAGAGGATGTATACGCAGCAAGAGGAGACAAAAGTATCAGGAATAAAAGAATTTTTTTAGTCATGGAAATATTGTAGACCCTAATGCAGATGTTTTGCTAGGGTTTTCCTATGGCGAAAAAGACATATGCATATTCGCGGAAAGCTTTTCTAAAAGGAGAGAAAATACTTTGTTCGAAGTTTCCTGATTTTGCTGCCTTAGTTAAAAAATATCCTCTCACCTTTGAGCCGCACATTGAAAGACCACCATATTTGTCTCTCGTTCGATCAATTGCCTATCAACAAATCCAAATCCGGGCAGCGGAGACAATACTTTCACGTTTTTATTCTCTTTATAACGACAAAACACCCACACCACTTGATATTCTTTCCACTGACGATTCGCACCTGAGGGGAATTGGATTTTCCGCCAGAAAAGTGAGAGCTATAAAAGATATTTCCAGGAAAACGATTGAAGGCATTGTTCCGTCTTTGTCCGAGGTGCACGAACTTAGCGACAAAGAACTGATCGATAGATTAGTTGTTATTTATGGCATTGGTAAATGGAGTGTAGAGATGCTGCTGATCTGGCAGCTGGGAAGACTGGATGTCTGGCCAATTGATGATTTCGGAACCAGAAAAGGCTGGCAACTCTGGAAAAAGAAAAAAGTAATGCCTTCTCTCGAGGAAATTGAACGAGCAGGTGAAAAATTTCGTCCTTACCGCAGCATACTCGCGCTCTACCTCTGGCAAGTTTCCAATGCCAATACGCAGGCCAAAAAAAAACCATCCTAAAATTATTATGACTCGGTCATAACGGCCAATTCTCCTCTGATTCTCCCTGTCGGAGTGATTCAATCTGCCCCAAACTCTGAGCTTTTTGATCGCTTAAATTGGCATTTCGTTTGCTCTAGGCACTCTGAGAAAATTTTTGAAAGTAGAAAAAAATTTTTTGACCCAAACCTTAGAAGGAGAATGGCGATGAACGGAAAAATCAAAAACAAAGCAGGAAAAATGCTTTATTCCCTTATGGCACTTAGTTTAATTCTAGCTGCCGGGTGTGGTGGTGGAGGCGGTGACGGCGGAAGTGTAGGAGCTAGCGGAGGTCAGGGAACTGGCGGCGCAATCGAAGTCAATCCTGAACCAACCAGAAACGTTAAGGCCATTAAACTGGGCGAAGCCGAAAAATTTGCAATTCTCGCTTACTCAAATATTACTTCTATTCCTAATTCTTCCATCACCGGAAAAATTGGTTTAATGCCAGGAACTCGCGATGCAATCGCTATAGATCCTTCAAAAGAAGTGGCCGGTGGACCAGATGATATGTACGGTTCAGATGATGAGACGGTACCTATTAATCTTTTGACTAATGCCAAACTGGATATGATCTCTGCTTACAATGATACAGCCATCAGAAAAGTTGATGACAACAAAACAGGAACATTTTCAGGAAAGTTAGGAGGACAAGTTCTTCCACCGGGAACATATAAGTGGAACAGCGGAGTTAATGCAACAAGTGAGTATACACTTCAGGGTTCAGCAAATGATGTTTGGATTTTCCAGGTTGCCGGAGAGCTAAATATCAGTCCAAACGTTAAAGTAAAGCTTACTGGTGGCGCACATCCTCGCCATGTTTTCTGGCAGGTAACTGGTCCGGTTACACTTGGAGCCGGTAGTTACACAGTAGGAACAATTCTGGCACTTCCTTCTATTACTTTAAAAACTGGAGCCGCACTTAAGGGCCGGGCCTTTGTTAAAAATGGAAAAGTCGTGCTTGAGCAGGCTTCAATAGCACTCCCTTAATAAAGTAACAGGACAAAAATGAAGCTATTTCGACTTCTGCCTTTGATTATTATTTTAACTTTTCAGGGGTGTGGGAAGGATTCTTCCTACTCTCTTGAAGAGTTAAGTTCAGCTTCAACTCCAGCAGAAGCACTGGATTCGAGTCTTGAATACCGCATTGGTCTTTTTAAAGACCAAAATTTTGATCCAGCAAAAATCACTCACATTATTGTCGTTGGATCGGCCATAAAAGAAGATTCTGATCAGTTTTTTCAGTCAGGATTAAGCCGAGCTTTTCGTTATAAAGAAGTGTGGCCAAATCGTCAGGTCGTGATCATGAGTACACCTGATGTTATCAATAGAACCGATGAACAGATTTTTGATAAGTACAATGTTAAGGTGATCAAAAAAGCACAGGGAAGATTTACAGCACCTGTGCTGATCAAAGAAATGAAAGTTTTCCCAAGAATTGCTAGCTTTGATTTTTTTGGCCACTCGTCTCCATGGGCCTTAAAGATAGATGATTATTATGCACCATTTGATCCTAGTGGACATTTTGAAGCCCTGATGGAATTACGGCCAAATTTTCTTCCCAATGCTTTTGCCACTCTTAATGGCTGCAATACCGGATTCGCTGTGGCCCCCAACCTTAGTAAGGCGCTTGGCATTCCTGTTTCCGGATCACTAACCAGCTCAGTTTTTGAACGCGTGGAAGCAGATGGATTCTGGTACAAAGAAGATGATAAAAATAAACACAATTACGTAACGTCTAATCGTTATAGTTATAAGGATAAACTTTTTTGTTCTACCGGTGCATGCACCCGGATGAAAGCTTCCCGTCATAATTATTCATCCATCTGGGGACACTTCAAAGAAGGCGGACTCAGTTTTGATAAATTCTTTTGCAACTTTGAAGATACAGGTGATGGGCGGTGTGAAAAAGGCATGGCGATGTCCTTAATGGGGTTTCCTTCAGTCAGGCCCATTAGTCCGAATTCAAGTGTTGCTGATTTTAAAAAAGTTGTTTTTGACTGGTTATGCTCTACCGGAAGAAATGACAGTTATTTTAACAATTGTGTTTACGGTATCGAAAGTGCCGTAAACCGTCAGGACCTTATTTATCGCAGTCATTCCAGCAATGAACTTGAGTGTGATTTCCGCTCCTGTAATGTAAAAGTCAGCTGTCAGATCGATGCTGTAACCAGTACACCTGCTGCGGGATCTTGCCGGCTGATAACTCTTCCAAATCCATATCCAACCAATGTTGCCCGCGAGTTTCTCAGTCTGATGCGGGGTTTTGATCAGATCAGAGAGTAACCTTCAGGAGACGTGCATGAAAACTCTTTTTTATCTTCTCTTTTTATTGTCTCTGACATCTGCAGCTGGTGAAAAAGAATTAAAAAATACGAAGACTTCTGATTTTCTGCTGTCTACTGCCCCAACAGGCTGTATGCCAAAAGGTGTAAAGGTTGATCCCATCGGAAGATATCTTTTTGTCGCAGAAATGTGCGGTAAGCTCGATCCTGTCTCCCGTGTCCGGATACCAACCGCTTCGGTTTTTGATATGGAAACAAGAAAACTTTCTTCCACCATCGTTACCCCCGCAGGAATGCGCAAAGACGGAATACTCGCCAATACCGAAGTAGAATTTTCCCTGGACGAAAAATGGGCGATGATAACCCGTGCCGAAGGAGACAGCACTTCAGAGGTTTTCAAAAATCAGGGCCTGTTGACCATCGTTAATAATGATACTCATAAAATTGCGAAATATATTCCTTTGCGTGGCCAGGGAGGAAAAATTATCACCGCACGACCATTCGTTAGCGATGATCCTGAATCAAAACAGATTATCTATGTGGCCAATTACTTCTCTGATGACATCAGCATTGTTGATGTTACTGATCTGCGGGATGACGGTAATCTTGACGGCTCAATTCACTATAAAGGTCGCATATCTCTTGCGACTAATTTTAAAAACCCAATGTCCAAAGGATATTTCATTGCACCTCGAGGAGTGGCCTTCACCCCGGACGGGAAATACGCTTTAATACTCGCCACTGAAACCGGAAGCATCATAATCGTAGATGCAGTAAAACATCAGCAGATAGCAGAGATTGCACCGATTGAAGCAAAAACGGCAGGCCGGGAACTCAATGTCCGGCATATTGTCGTCTCACATAATGGCAGAGTGGCTTATCTTTCTCATATGCGAGGAAATGCGATCTCAAGAATTAGTATGACTAAATTGATGGCCACTATTAAAAAACTGGATAAAAAAGGAAAAGACGTAAAATTAAGCAGTGCTCTCTGGGATGAATTGCTGATTCCCTGGAAAACTAAAGACGGACAGAAGAAAGTGCTGGTATTGGAAGATTATCCCGCCGATCATCCAAACTTCGCCGGAAAAAAATGGGAACTTGCTCACCCAAATACCATCGTGCTGGATCCAATCCGTAATCGTTATTTATATGTTTCTCACCGAACCACATCCAATCGTGATTACACAATCGTAGATCCAACGATTATGGGAAAAATTGATATCATAGACCTGGAAAAAGATACGCTTGTTTATAGTCTGGTTGGAGGGTCTCAGCCCACGGCCCTGGATGTATCCCGAGACGGCAAGACCCTTATTTCTTCCGGTTTTATGAACGATAAACTCTATTTCTTTGACATCAGCAAACTGCTAGAAATCTATGAGCATTAAAGCTTAAATTCGATGTCATCAAGATTTTTGAATGTGAAACCTGATTCAATTAAAACAGGAATCATTTTCTTCAACATTTCTACTGACTGCATTCTCAGATCGTGCATAAGAACTACACCGCCTTTTTTCTTTTTTGCTTCGTAAACATATCCGGCCATGCAGTCATCAACGGTGATTTTACGGCTCCAGCAGGCCCAGTCAGCGGCCTGTACGTATTGTCCATCTTTCATCTCAACTTCACCGCCGATTTCCCAAAGTACCGGTCCAATGTAATCTTTCCCCAGCACGTCCTGATTTAGGTAGGCGGCGTATTTTCCGTCCCAGGCCCCTTCAGGCGCACGAAAATAAAATCTTTTATTGTTAGTAAGATATGGGGCAAGAACTTCGTGAGCAGCATAAACTTCAGATCTAACTTTTTTCTTCCAGCTAAAAAATGACAAATCTTTTAAAGGCATATGGGTCATGGAGTGGTTGGCTACCAGGTGACCTTCATTTACGATACGTTTCATGATTGCCGGATAAAGAACGACATTGCGTCCGACAACAAAGAACGTTGCCTTAATATTATATTCTTTCAGAACGTCCAGCATCTTCTCTGTTACATTAGGAGTCGGTCCGTCGTCGAAGGTAAGCGCGATTTCGTTGGTTCCTCCTAAAATGCTCTCCAGACTGCCGCGGGAGAAGTCTTTATCTCCGATAATGACCTGAGAGTGCACCTGTCCGGTTGTGACCAGTAAAAATAATGCTGCCGTTAATAATTTCATTATAGTCTTCCTGTTAAAACGATCATTGGTTTATTCCGGCCTTATATCAGAATGCTGACCCCCTTGAGGAGGAGTGTGAAAAAGATTCATGACTATCGATGCCCGAGTAATTCATTTTTTTTTAGATATTACCTTCATTTAAGCCAGGTAAGCCTAAATAAAGAGTCATAAATGTCGAAAAAGATGGCATGAAAAAAATGATTAAGAACGGCTTTTCTATGGTTGAGCTGATGGTGATTCTGGCCGCCCTGGGCGGAGTGGCACTGATAGTGACCCGACTAGGTAAAAACTCAATGGATATTCAAAATGAAACTCAGAGTGCGGCCGACTATGCGGATCTGGTGCGCAGTGTACATTTTTTGTTAGGAGATAGTGATTCCTGTAAGGCCACTCTTTCCGGAAAAAAAATCAGCAGTAATGATTTAGGTAAAGAAATTCCAGGGCTGGATCTCTATTTTGCTGAAGCGGGACAGACTGGTTCGCAGCAGGATAAGCAGAAAAAAATTATTCAGGGGAATAACGGAAAACTGACAATTGATAAGATCTCACTCACAGTCTCAGCTTATCCCGGTCATAAAAATATTGCCGGAACTAAAGCATTGATAAAGTTGTCCGGGATCAAATCATCCAAACCAGTCAAGACGTTTGAGGAAATACGACATCCACTCTTCATCACGCTCAAAAAAGATCCGGCCAGTGATGAAATGTTCATTGTAAATTGTGAACGATTTGATTCTGATTCTCTTGAAAGGGCACGCGTCTGGTGCGGAACAGTTAATACTCCCTGTCTGAGTGGTCAGCGGGTTATGGCCCTGGGAAAATTCGCTGAAGGCAAATTTACCGGAGTTGTGCATGCACTGGAGAGCAACTCTTCCTTTAATTGTCCTGCCCTAATTGAACAGTCCGCCCAACTAGCGGAATGCGGTAATCAATGATTGGCTCCCTTAAATATTTTGGCTATTTCTTCCGGGAATCCCTGGAGGAAGTTCGATCTAATCTAAACATTTTTGCAGTTTATATTGGCGGTCTGTTCCTGGTGTCAATCATTTCCAATTTTATTGATTTCTTTTTCTTACCTGCTGATCTGTCTATAAAAATATTAAGCAAATTTCTCTTTTCAATGGTTCCGATTCTCGTTCTCGCCAAACTTTTATACGTGATGAAAATTCGTATCTCTGCTCTGGGAGAGTACTCGCAGGTTCTTTTAAGTTTTTTGTTTTATAATATTCTTTACCTTTTCATAACGATGCTGGCATTTGCACTCTATCTGGTTCCGTCGACAACAATGCTATATGCTACGGGTGATCGTTTTGCATATGCCTATATGCTCTTTCTGCTTTTTCCATTGATCTATATTATGATCTATTATTCTCTCACGCCGTTCGTAGCCGTTTTTGAAGAGTCCGGCTTACTGCAAACTTTTAAAACTAGCTACAAACTGACCCGCAGAGATGTGCTTTTAGTGCTGGTCAATCATTTGTTTGCGTTATCCCCACATCTTTGCACACCATTGATAAATGCGATTACAATGCCAGCTGCAAAATTTTCAGCCATTATCACATTAGGACTTGTAGAGTCAGTACTTGCAATCGTTATGACAATTACGACAGTTAAAATTTTTTTCCATTTGATTAATCTCGACGAGATTCAATAATCGCTTTGTGCTGTCTGACCGCTGCTAAAATTACGCTTTAATCATCTTTGACTATCTTTCAAAGTCGCTGATAGCTTTTTCAGGATGAAAAAACTCCTGCAGTCTGTCTGCGCTTTTTTATTTTTTAGTTGTGGAGCTCTGGTTGATCCGGCGATTGAAGATCCACGATTTGAATCTATAAAACGACAATTTGAAAAAGACGCAGAATATTTCGGATATAGAGTTGATACCAGACATATCAGCATTGCCTTTGGGGATACCCGGAAAAAAATCAAATATGCAGGATTTATTTCCATCATGAATGATCCCGGGCCTTCCTATGGTTACTGTCTGGTTCTGGGAAAAACCAATAATGATTTAAAAAAACCTATTTCTAAACTTGCCCTGGGAGACAGGCATAACAGCCGGCGAATTATCATTTCCAATGAATTGAAAAAATTTCCCATAGAGGATATTGAGGCAACGGTCTATCATGAACTCGGCCACTGCGCACTCAATTTGGGTCACAATGAAAACGAGATACTGATGTCAACGACGTTCAACGGAAATATGCGGGACTTTCGTTATTTTCTTCTTGAAGAATTGTTTCGGCGTAAGTCTAAAATGCCAAAAACCCTGACCCGGATAAGCTCAGTGGGAGAGGGAATGGAGCTCATGTATGAAGCAGATTATGAATTCATGGGTAAGAGGATCTTTTATGAGCTGTATTATGATGAATTGACCAATCGTTATTACTACAGGAATCAACTATAAACAGCGCCCTTACAGAGACAGAACTAGCAGTACTATCAGTGCTCCTTCCGCTGCCGCATCCAGCAAGTAAACTTTTCTGATCACGTTTTTTAGAGAGTAAATTATATCAATGGCCACAAGCCCCAGGGCATTACTGAAGGCCAGAATAAGAGTTTCTTTTCCTGGTCGGAATGGTGAAAGTCCCGCGGATATAAAAACAAATGATGAACAAAGAATCATCATGGCAACTGTGTTGAGCAGCCAGTGTTCCAGTTTGGGACCTGTTACAGCTTCAAATGAACGGACATGCACCAGCGGCCAGGCAGCAGTCACAAAATAGTAGAGGCCCTGAATTAAGAGAACAGTTTGTGTCTCCATTATTAAATTATTTTTTAAATCCTTTTTCAGGCTGCCGACGGTGAAACAATCCTTTTATTTCTGCCTTTTCTACATGATCAAGAGTTTCTTGTTGCTCACTGGTCATTGAATGATAGGCAGGATTGCCGATAGATCCGGGCAATTCACTTTTTTCTTTCTCTCGTTTTTTCGCCTGGATTTCTTCATTTTTATGCCGTCGTTTTACTCCCGGTGTGCGAGTTGTTTCATCACGGGGAGCATTGTTTTTGGGATTGGTATTGGTTTTCATATCTCCTTCGATCATATTTCCTCCTCATTACGAAGACTTTCATTCATAGATAAAGCAAGCTTGAAGCCTCATTAGCCTAGTGAGCCACTCTGCGTTACTAAAAGGATTTATTGTCTAAAAGAGTTGGGATTGATAAAAGAAGGCATCTTAAATCTCAAAGAGTTAAAGGCCATGATAAACGATTATATTCTCCAGCACGGACCAAACATTCACATTAAACGGCGAAAGGAAATGCTCGGGCGGTACCCGCAAATCAGAAATCTTTATGGGCATTATTACCCTTCAGTGCTTTTTATATTCTTGATAGTTTCTCTTCAGCTATTTATTGCAGCTTTAGTTACTGCACTTCCCTGGTGGGGCATAATGCTGGTCGCTTATGTGGCCGGAGCTTTTGCCAATCATGCTTTGTATGTCATGATTCATGAATGCACTCATAATCTCGTGGTGAAATCTTCTCTGGGAAATAAACTTATGGGTCTCTTTTGTGATGTTCCGCTTTTTTTACCATCAGCAATGGGGTTTAGAAAATATCACATGATTCACCACAAGCATCTGGGGGAATATTCTTATGATCCAGACATCACCAGCTACACGGAAGCAAGACTGATAGGTAACAATACTTTGAAAAAGGCGTTGTGGTTGTTTCTTTTTTCACTATCACAATCATTGCGACCACTGAAAGTTCAGTTTTATCGCCCGCTTAATTTCTGGACTGTTACCAATACAATTTTGCAAATTGTAGTCAATCTGATGATTGCCTATTTTCTGGGATGGGGAGCTTTATTGTACCTGGGACTTTCAACATTGTTTGCCCTGGGCCTGCATCCATTGGGAGGACGCTGGATTCAGGAACATTATGTGACGAAAGAAGGGCAGGAGACGTATAGCTATTATGGCCTCCTTAATCTTGTGACATTCAATATGGGATATCACAATGAGCACCACGATTTTATGCACGTGCCCTGGATTCATCTTCCAGCACTAAAGAAAATGGCTCCGGAATATTATGATACGCTCGCAAGTTATCAGTCCTGGACTAAGGTCCTGCTGAACTTTATTTTTAATCCACAGATGAGTTCATTTAACAGGATTATTCATCCAGACCGGCATCCGACCAAAAACGAATCATTGCAGGTCGAAATTATCGAAGCTTAAAACGTATAGCCCAGATAAATTCCTACAAAATCAAATGTAAACTTCTTATCTATATCAATTGATGATGGGACAGTTGCGCCCGGATAAACTGATTCATCCAGTTCCACAACACTGTGATTAATTCCCAGCCAGTCTATACCCAGCATAAAATTTTCCCATTGCCATTCATTACCTATTCGCAGTCCAACGCCTGCATCTTTATACTTGTAATGAACTGTTGTAACGTGAGAAGCATTCCGAAAATACAAGGATGGCTGATAATAAAAACTATTACCGGTAAATTTTTTGTATCCAAGCCGGGCCGCAGTGATTCCTTTTCTTCCTGTATCGCCAGTGTAGTCGTGACGTTCACTATAACGGGCGGTGAGTACCGCATTTTGTTTCAAAAAATATCCGGCAGTGTAACTCACAATCGGCATTCCAAATTCAATTCCCGGTCCGAGTGAGAGCTGCATTGTTCGATTGCGGCGGTTTTCCAGTGAGTTTCCCTCTTCAAAAGGTTCTTCCATATCATGCGAAGGAGCTTTCTGAGTAGTTGTTGTCGTGGTGGTTGTGGTTGATGACGTTGTCGTTGATTGATTTTCCTGGGCCAATCCAGGGCGATTCAGACAGCTTAGTAGAACAAGAAGATATACCGAAATTTTTTTCATAGATACCTCATTAGTTAAAATGATCTTAGAAATGACTCAGCATCTTTAGCAATGCTGAATGCGAAGAAAAAAACCGACGTTTATTGTTTGCATAAAAATGCACAGAACTACTTTTGTAGGCACTCCGGTTGCACTGACTATCGGTACAAGCAAACTCAACTCTCGAGGTGCAAATTGCTAAATCGTTTTATTAACACAAGAAAAAAAACGGAAAATTTATGTGCTCCGCTGGAAATTGAAGATTACGTTGTTCAGCCAAATGGTGATGTTTCACCGCCGAAGTGGCATCTTGGTCATACAACCTGGTTTCTGGAAGAGCTTATTCTCAATAAATTTACAGCGCAGTATAAGTTTCATCATCCCAAGCTGCGCAAGATTTATAATTCTTACTATAAAGGATTGGGAGAGCACTGGGTTCAGGAAAAACGGGGGGAACTTTCCCGTCCAACTGTTAGAGAAGTTTATGAATACCGAAGGATTATTGACCAGCAGGTAGTCGAACTATTAAGAAAGAGAGAAGGCGAGCCGGAACTATATCGAATGATTGAGGTGGCCATCAATCATGAAGAACAACATCAGGAACTGTTACTGATGGACATTAAGCAAATATTTGCGGCTAATCCTCTGGAAGTCCGCTATCACACCGGACCACTTCCTGACCTTTCCAGAACGCAGACGAAATGGCAGGAGTTTCCGGCCGGTCTCTACATGATCGGAGCAGAAAATGAATACTTTTTCTACGACAATGAAGGACCCAGACACCAGCGTTATGTCCAATCTTTTAAAATATGCAATCAACTTGTCACAAACAGAGAGTACTTGCAGTTCATTGAGGCAGATGGATACAGCACACCAGCTTACTGGTTGAGCAAAGGACTAGACTGGGTTAATCGCCAGAAGATCTCAGCTCCGCTTTACTGGTCAAAAGAAAACGATGAATGGTTTGAATTTACCCTTTACGGAAAACACCCTCTGCTGCTGGATGCACCTGTTTGTCATATAAGTTACTTTGAAGCTGATGCTTATGCCAGATTCAGAGGTAAGCGATTGCCGCTGGAGGAAGAATTTGAAATTGCCCAGCAAGGAGTGATCAGCAGTCCTGAAGCATTTCATTGCAATACCACCGATGCTTTTTCTTCACAATTATGGTGCTGGACCTCCAGCTCCTACAGTGCTTATCCCGGATACAGGCCTTTTAGCGGGGAAATTGCCGAATACAATGGAAAGTTTATGTGCAATCAGTATGTCATGAAAGGTGGCTCATTTGCCACTCCCCTGGGACATTATCGCCGGACCTATCGTAATTTTTATGAACCTCATCATCGTTGGCAGTTTTCCGGCCTGCTGCTGGCGGAGGTCTAATTTATGAAACTGATAAATTTAACCCAAACTGGTATTGTTGAAAAAGATCAGACAGAATTTGCAGCTGAAATCACATCTGGGCTTAGTCAGATTCCCAAAAAGATTCCTTCCAAATATTTTTACGATGATATTGGAAGCCAGCTGTTTCAGGAAATTACCCGGCTGGAGGAATATTACCTGACAAGAAAAGAATTTGAAATTCTCAATCTGTATAAAGAAACATTTCCCGAATTAATTAATGAAAAAGAAATTGATATCGTTGAACTGGGAGTGGGCGATGGACACAAAACCAAACTGCTGATTGAAGGCTTTATCAAGAAGGGGATCAAAGTACATTTTTATCCCGTTGATATTTCCACTGAAGCGCTTCATCAGCTGGAGAGCAATATCAGTGCTTTCCGTGAAATTGAAGTCGAGGCCATAGCAGCAGAATATCTCCAAGGATTAGAATACGTGAATGAGCAATCCATCAGGAAAAAGATAGTTCTTTTTCTCGGATCCAATATAGGTAACTTCAGCAGGGAAGAAGAGGCGCATTTTTTAAAAAATATCAGCAGCAATCTTCGCGCTGATGATTATCTGCTGATCGGTTTTGACCTGAAAAAAGATATCAATATCATGACCGCCGCTTATAGTGACAGCAAAGGTGTTACCGCCCACTTTAATTTAAATTTACTGGAGCGGATTAATCACGAATTGGAAGGGGACTTTGACATTAAAAAGTTCCGGCATTTGGCCCAGTACAATCCAGTCATCGGAGCTATGGAGAGCTTCTTGATTTCGCTTACCGAGCAAACGGTCACTCTTAAAAAACTCAACAAAAGCTTTCATTTCGAAGAATTTGAGCCCATTCATATGGAATACTCATTTAAATTTACAGAAAAAGAAATTGAAAAATTAAGCCTTGAAGGAGGCTTCACAAAGGTTCGGAATTTCAGTGACCCCCAACACTTTTATGTCGACTCCCTCTGGCGTGTTCAGTAATTATTTAGCACAGAGTGCATCGAGTAGTGGTGCACCTGGCTCAATTCTTCTCTTCGTTCCATACATGCCGGCGACATGAGAAAGAACATCTGCAGGACCATTGCTTCCGACGGGATAAAGAACGGCACCATCTCTTCTGGTTGGAGTATATCCAACTCCAAAGATACGCGCTTTGCCACCATTTTTGGCCAGACCAATATAGGCCACAGGTCCTGTTTTCCTGGCCAGTCCTGCCTGTCCGGCAACAAAATTACCCAAAGAATAAAGAATAAATCCTTCTCGACCGTCACTTGTCACATATTTCTCCCACGGCTGTAGTACATGTGGATGTGATCCCACTACGGCGACAGCACCGGCTTCCAGGTACCTTCGCGCCCAGGTTTTTTGTGTTCCTGTTGGAGTATGCTGATATTCAACTCCCCAATGTGGGAGGACCATTACTGCATCTATTCCTGCTCTGGCAGATAGATCCTTGATAGTCGCCAGAATTTTTTCAGTATAACAATCTACAATTTGATTGTCGTTGTCCGGAATACCATTGGTGCTTTCTGTGCAGGCAATGAAAGCGACATTGATTCCATTAATCCTGGAGACGGCAAAACTATTTGCACCTGGCTCATCACTTTTTCTACTTCCGGTAGTAATCAGATCGGCTGCTCTGGCGGCATCAATAGTTTTATCAACACCAATTGAAAAGCGGTCCATAGAATGATTGTTGGCCGTCTGAATGAGGTCATAACCGGAATTCTTCAGATCAGTCATAATTCGCGGATGATAGTTGAAGAGAAAGTTTGTTCCTGAATAGACTTTTCCGTCATAGACAAAACCAATATCACCGCGGTCTCTTCCATTGCTGTCGATTCCTAAAGCCGCTGGACCTTCAAGATTGCCGACTGAAAAATCGGCGCGTTGAATGAGAGGATCAGTCCTTTGCCAGATTTGGGAGAAGTGCTTCGTCTGTGAAACGACTATTTCATAGAGGGCCTTGTGGATAAGTATGTCTCCGACAAATGAAAAAGTGGCCTGATTTGAGCCTGTCGAGCAGCTAGCTGAATATGTTAAATCTTTCTCTCCTGCCTCTGAGGGCGTTTGAAATGAGAGCATTGTTAGCAAACCTATAGTTAGTGGTTTAATCAGGCCCATAAATTTTCTCCGGTTAGAACTTGATAGTTGAGGAAAACTATCTTTAAATAGAAGCTAAATAAAAGTGTCACGAGGCCGGCCGTCTGCACATGGAAGCGCTCATTCATTCATTGCAAAAAAAAAAGATCCACTTTAAGGTCCTTCAGTCATCTGCAACATCGATATCTTTTCAGTTAAATATCCAGGCTAAGCCGGGTGCAAAAAAAGAAGCAGTAAAAATAAATGATGCCGGAGAACTTATTCTGTCCATTCGCGAAAGACCTGTGGAAGGGGAAGCTAATGCAGGAATCATTGAAAAAGTGGCTGAACTTTTCGGAATTGCTAAATCCAGAGTTAATCTAGTTTCAGGACATAAATCGCGCCAAAAAAAAATTGAAATTCATCTAGAACTCAATGCAGGAAAAAATCTACAATTTTATTTAAATAGAATCGACGCACTCATCACTTAAGTGAATGGCACTCGCATTGCAAATCTTACTCTTTGAGTGAGGTGTATATGCCGTTAATTCATTCTGTCCAGACCACATTTCCGGACAACACCGTTTCTCAGGATGAAATTCGTTCAACTGTTGCAGCACTATGGCCGGATAAGGCAGATTTCATTAATCAATTCTTCCATTCGTCCGGAGTCCGTAAACGTCATTTATCTCTACCTCTGGGCCAATACCAGGCGATGGGGCATTTTGGAGAAAAAAATTTAAAATGGAAGCAGACGGCCCTGGAACTTCAGTCAAAAAATATTGAAAAAATATTAAGCACCACCAAATGTGACTCAGATGCCATCCGTCTTATAGCTTCGGTCAACACGACCGGTATGTGTGTTCCCAGTCTGGAAGCTTTGCTGATAAATAAAGTTGCTCTCTCGGTTAAAACCAAAAGGCTTCCTGTTTTTGGTCTGGGCTGTCTGGGAGGTGTTGCCGGGATGAACCGGGTTAATGACTATCTTATCGGTCATCCCAAGGAAGCCGCACTGGTTCTCGTCACGGAATTGTGCTCGCTAACTTTTCAGCTGCAAGATCATAGTGTTCCTAATCTAATTGGAACTGCACTATTTGGAGACGGCGCTGGAGCTGTTCTCATGGTGGGACGCGAGCATAAACTCGCAGATGAATCTGCTTTTGAAATTATGAATTGCCAGAGCATTTTTTATCCGGACACCGAAAGACTTATGGGCTGGGATATGATCGAAAGCGGATTTCAGATAGTTCTTTCGCCAGATATACCTGCTTTAGTACGGGAGCACGTCGGTAAAAATGTGGAAGAGTTTATTTATCAGTGCGGAGTTGAAAGAAAAGATATCGATTTTTTTGTCGCTCACCCAGGTGGACCTAAAGTCCTGGATGCCATGATGGAAACGTTAAACCTTACACGCGAAGATATATTTCATTCCTGGGAGAGTCTGGGAGATTACGGAAATATGTCAGCAGTTTCAGTAGTCGATGTCTTAAAAAGAACAATTGGAAGAGAAGATATTAAAAAAGGCTCTCTGGGAGTAATGCTGGCAATGGGGCCTGCTTTTTCTCTGGAGATGGCATTGGTGAAAAAATGTTAAGAATGAATGTCATTATCATACTGGCCTATGCGCTGGAGCGCCTGATTGAACTGGCGGTAAGTGCTTACAACAGACGTAAACTGGAAAAAGAACACAACCAACTGGAACTCTTCGATAAACGTGAAGCCATTCAAATGCGTTTTTTTCACATTATGTGGTTTCTTGCTTTGCTGGTTGAATCAACAATTGCCGGAAGAATGAATGACGGAATTTTTCTGTACATCATTGTCCTTATTCTCATACTGGCCCAGGTCCTGCGCTGGACCTGCATCTTTACTCTGGGAAAATACTGGTCGGTTGATGTTTATGACATGCAAAAGCATCCGGTTGTTACTGAAGGACCTTATGCTCACATCAAACATCCCAATTATCTGGCGGTGGTTACCGAGTTTTTTTTCCTTCCGATCCTTTTAGGCTGCGAAATCACAATGATTGTCGGCTCGGTCATAAATTTCTTCATGTTGAAGCGACGAATCGAAATCGAAGAGCAGGCCCTCTTGGAGCAATCTTTGAGTGATCGTGAAAATTATCATCAAAAATTCCGGCGAAAAGGAAGATTTGTTCCGCTTTCTCATGGTTAACTTTTAAGGCCAGTGTTATGCTGACAGCATGAAACATCATCTTTTTTATCACCCTGAAAACGATCTGCGTCTTCCGGATTACGGTATAACTATCCCTGTTGCTCCCGATCGCGCCTATAAAGTCTTTACGTCATTGCAAAGAGAATTTCCTGACCTTAAGTTGGTGGAGCTTTCCACAATTTCCCTCTTTACTCCAAATGATTTAGAACTTGCTCACAACCGTGATTATGTCGATCGACTTTTTGCTTCAGACAAAACGCTGGAAAAAGAAATCATGTCCTGTTTTGAACTGGTGAAGCCGGATGGATCCTATCATCGGTATGAACCGGAAAACGCACAGAAGAAGCTTTCTGCCGCGTTTGACGTGATTTTAAGAAGGGCCTCAACAACCTATTATTCCACCATAGCAGCATTGAGCGATGGATTTAGTTTTCATTTAGGTGGAGGAATGCATCATGCAATGAGTTTTGGAGGCCGTGGATTTGGTCTCATTAACGATATCGTCATTTCTCTGCGCAAGCTGCAGCGGGAGAATAAAATCCAGACAGCGTGGGTGGTGGATGTCGATGCCCACAAAGGAGACGGAACGGCGGAGTTAACAAAAAACGATCCGAGCATTACGACTCTTTCGATACATATGGCCCATGGCTGGCCTTTGGATGAAGGTAATCCAGAGACCGATCCGTGGTTTATTCCATCTGATATTGAAATTGGTGTATACGTAAACGAAAATCATCTTTATCTAAAAAAACTTGAAAGCGGACTGCAGGAAATGGAAGCAAAATTTCCACGTCCGGATGTCGTCCTGGTAGTCAATGGGGCGGACCCTTATGAACACGATGAACTTGCTTCCTCCGCCGGTTTAAAACTCACCAAAGAGCAAATGTTTGAACGCGACATGCTGGTCTATCATTTTTTTAAAAGCAGAAATATTCCTCAATCCTATGTCATGGCCGGAGGATATGGTCAGCGATCGTGGGAAATTTATACGCAGTTTCTGCGCCATCTATTTAAAAATCAATAATGACAGAACTTCTTGCTTGTCACAAAGCGAGGATTCTTGCAATCTAGGCGCTTCAAAATAAGACTAATTGAGGGTGTTTATGAATACAACTGAATCACAATCACGTTTTAAACGTATCATGACTCCAACGGTGTTGATTGCAGCCCTGGGATACTTCGTTGATATGTTCGATATCACTCTTTTTGGTGCCGTTATGCTGAATTCGATTTTAGGATTGGGTGTAACAAGCGGTCCGGAAATTATGGCCACAGGTGTGAAGCTTTATAATTTTCAGATGCTGGGAATGCTTCTAGGTGGAGTTTTCTGGGGAATCCTAGGGGATAAAAAAGGTCGTCATGTCGTTCTTTATTCTTCTATTTTCATGTATTCAGCTGCGAACATTTTAAATGCTTTTGTTACCAATGTTACTCAATATGAAATTCTGCGTTTCCTTGCGGGAGTTGGCCTTGCGGGAGAATTAGGTGCTGCTGTGACCATGGTTGCTGAATCTTTAAGCAAAGAAGACCGCGGATACGCGACAACTCTGGTTGCAACTCTTGGTATGATCGGAAGTTTGTGTGCGGCGATTGTCGGAAAATACTTCGCCTGGAATCACGCTTATCTGATCGGTGGAATTTTAGGAATTCTGTTGCTGGTGGCCCGCTTTAAAAGTTTTGATTCGGAAATGTTTAAAAAAATACAGCATCAAAAAATTCCACGAGGAAATTTACGCCTGCTCCTTACACCGAAGAGAGCACTTCGTTATTTTGCCTCCTTTGCTATTGGTATTCCGATTTACTTCATTACTGCCATTCTTCTTACTATGGCACCGGCAGTAACTGCTGAGTTGAAAGTGACAGGGCCAATTACATCTGCTGACGCTCTCATTTGGGGATCAATCGGTCTGGCCGTAGGAGATTTACTGAGTGGACTTATGTCTCAGTGGTTAAAGAGTCGTAAACTGGCCATCGGAATTTTTATGGGAGTGGCACTTCTTACTTCAGTTGTTTATTTGACATCGACTGGAGCAACACCAACTTTCATTTACGTTCTTTGTTTTATTCTCGGAACATGTGCTGGCTACTGGGCCGTCCTTGTCACAACTGCTGCTGAACAATTTGGTATCAATATTCGTTCAACAGTTGCCACCAGTATTCCCAATTTTGTTCGTGGTTCGGGTATGATCATCGCTTCCTCATTTCTTGTTCTTCAGCCACGATTTCAGATTTTGGGAAGTGTCGCTATCATTGGTGGAATTGTCTTTTCTCTGGGCTTCATCTCACTGCTTATTTTGAAAGAAACTTATGGCAAAGACCTGGATTTCATCGAAACTGACGGATTACCGGTTCAGGTTGCAACAACGGCAACCATCGCAACAGTCGTTAACGAAACAGACATGACTCCTGAAAATTAAAGATGGACTTTCTTATTTGTCTTTCGCAAACGCTCAGATAAAGTTTTAATGAGCGTTTGCATAAGCGGATGTTGAGTTTCAAAAAGCTTGTTGAATTCAGATCGATTGAGCAGTGAAACGACACAATCTGTAGTGGCCTTCACAGTGGCCGATCTCGGAAGATTATCCAAAAAAGACATTTCTCCTACCAGTTCACCGGGCTGAACGTGGCCTATGACATTATGGCGTTGTTGATCTTTTTCAAATTTATAAATAGCAAGTTCTCCAGACTTCAGAATATAGATTCCGTCAGAAGAATCACCTTCACTGATCAGGATTTCACCTTTTTTTAGTTGTACATCAACAAACATGACAGCTCCGTTTTAAATAATTTCCTTTTATTATAAACCGGAGCAAAACTTTTACAAGCCTTGTTCAGGAAAGTGGATTAAAGAAGGTCCAGTCTGCGGTAATAACCGTTCATGTCCTGCAGATAAAGTTCATCTCCTGAGACTGTTACAGCGGCATAGGTTACTTTCCAGTCGTCTGGACTCTTCCATTTTAAGAGCACAGATCCTTTCTCAGGATTAATGGCAAAGAGGCCATTATCCTTCGAGGCGTACCAGATAACGTGCCTTTTTTCATCATAGGTCGGTGATGAAAAGGAATGTGATGTTTTGTCATTGCCCGTCTTCACACACCAGTTCATTTCTTTTAATTGCAGATCGACTCTGCAGACTTTACCTAAAATTGAACCTACATAAACATGACGATTGTTAATTAGTAAGGGCTTACCGGTTAATGGTTCAGAGAATGGAATACTAAAAGCGAGGCTTCCATCATGCTTGTTTAGGCAATAAAGAAATCCCAGTTCAGAATGAAAATAAATTTCTCCCAGGGAGTAACAGACAAGTTTATCGCTAACAACCGGGTGCATCCAGTTAGAGAGCGGCAATTCTGTCTTCCATTTCATTTTTCCGTCAGGTGTAAAAGCAAAAGCGAAAGTCTTATCGTCGTTTTTGCCCTTCTCCTTTCCCGTACCAGTGTAAATAGTTTTATCGGCAATCGTCACTGAAGTATCGGTATGGCCTATTTGAGCATGCCAGACCTTCTGCATAGTTGAAGGATCAACAGCATACAGACCGTCTTTGCCGGCAGGAAAAATAAGCAGACTAAGATCATTTTCCTGGTACAGGACAGCACCTCCTTCAGTATGACCCTTTGTCGAAAAATGATTGATGAATTTTCCGCTTAACAGATCGAAGGCATAGATTCGAGCATGGTGCGTATCATGAGTGCCTTCGCCAAAAAATAAAGTCTGCTTATGAATTACCGGACGGGTAGTGACAGACGTTCCGCCAAAGAATTTGCGTTTGATTTTTCCATCTTTCCGGGACAATTCATAGACATGGCCATCGTCAGAACTTACAAAATAAGAATTTCCGCTCAGGGCCCCTGAGCGAAAAGATCCCGATGGGAGTTTAACTTTCCATTTTTCAGAAAGTTTTAATGTTGATGAAGTTGTATCCACTACAGACATAAATTGATGAATTCGGCCGGCAACATCAACATATGTTTCATCAGATCTAAGAGCATTCTCGTTGGAGGCGCGTTCAATTTTCCATAAAAAAACCGGAGCGTTAGAAAGATAAACACCGCTCTTCCAGGCACCCCAGATAACAGCGTTCATTATTACAGCAACAATGACTACTTTTTTAGAGAAGAGGGCTTCCCATAACTGTCTCGGCCCTTCTGTTTTGAGTTTTAGACCAAACCAACCGGCAATGATACTGGCCAGACTGGTAATAAGAACAGTAATTCCGGTTAAAGGAATGAGTACTGTGGGAATAATTGCGACCGCATACTGATCGCCAAAGATAATTTTACTGATATCGGATAAGTCCATTGTTTCCATCTACCCAAATTTTTTCGCCATCTTTAAATCGCAGATGACATTGATAAATTTCACTTACTGCCGGAAGATTCATCTCTCTTGCTACGATTGCACAGTGTGAAAGAACGCCACCTTTTTCGACAATCACCGCTTTTGATTTCAAAAAGAGACCAGTCCATCCCGGATCAGTTGATTCTGCAACAAGAATGACATTTTCCGGCCAGTCTTCAGTGCAGATGTGTTCAGGATCTTGTACAACTCTGATTTCACCAAAAGCTATACCCGGTGAAAGTGGTGTACCCTGCCACATCGATTTTCCGTCCAGTTTTCCGCTGTCACCTGTTGCAATCTTTTCCAGCTCAGAGAGCTCAATAACGGAAGGAAGAGAGATATTTTTAAATATAGCAGCCTTCTTTTTACGCTCTTTGGCCATCTGCGGATTCAATTGTCCCTGCTCAATTTCTTTGTAGTCGTGCCAGAAGAGAAGTTCCGGATCAATCTGGCGGGAGTGGGCGATGGCCAGTGCCATCAGCCTGATCTGATGATAGGGAGCAAGCAGGGTATTTTTCCATTCCTCTCTCAGCTCCAGCATTCGTTTGAGCATCTGCCATTCTTTTTTGATCACAGATGCTTTGTAGGTCCCGAGAGCATCAATCTCTTTTTCCACGTCCTGATGAACAAAAAGCGTTCGTTTTGATTGTTTCTCGTGAAAGGCCTTATCTTGCATTTCTTCCCAGCGCGGGTGAGATAATTCCAGCTCTCCCGGACCACGGTGGCCGTAATGTTTTAAAAAACTCGCTCTTTTGGCAGGATCGTTACAGGCCTCAAGATAGGCCTGGTTCATTTTAAAGGTTTCAGTGTTCAACCCCTGGGACATCCACCAGGCCAGTTTCTTTTCGATATCCTCTTCGTCGGGCAGGACGCCCTTTAGTAGTCCTTTTAAAGTCTGCATAGTCGACTGAATGAGAATAATGAGGGTCAGTGGATTAACCAATGCATCCTGATAAAAGGACTTCACCGCAGCTGAGAAATGGGTGGAGAGCTCCGTAAGTGTCATTGCAGAATAATCATCCGGATGCAGTTGTTTTTCAAATTCTCTTCGTGCCGCATCGATGTCTTCAATATATTTTGCCCGGTTGGTAGAAAGATCCCATCCTATCTTCAACATGCGCCACCAGATAAACGGAGCTGAAACAAAATTGGAAACGGTCATTCGGTGATAATCAAATTTCATCGCTGGGCCTTGTTTCTTTACGACCAGCCGATAAGGAATAGGGCCAAAATAAAGTGGAGCGAGCATCGAAGCATTAACGTAAGCTCGGCCAAAAATTTTTTCGAGTAATGAATGCGTTTCATTGGCCAGTTCTGTTTCGATTCCAAGATAGCCCAACTTACGCAAAGATCGGGAGAAAGCATTCCCTCTAGCAAATGCTTCCCGCCAGATACTAAATGTTAGCTCTGTTGGTGGGCCGCTCCATTCAGCAAATGTTTTTCCATCCCAGATTGTGTCGGGATTATGGGTAGAAATGAGACGCTCGCATTCTTCGGCGACCCATTTTTTCTGAGTGCTTTTACCACTCAAAGCAGTGACTGGTCTGGCCTGCAGAATCCAGAACTTTCCCTGTTTATCAATGGCCCATTCCATATCAATTTCAACCTGGAAATAGTCCCGGACTTTCAGGCCGTATTCAACAACGACTTTTAATTTGTCCGGCATTGAAACCGTTTGTGCTTCATAGTGATCAGGTGTTTTTTTTCCTGAAACGAGATCTTCACCATAACCTTCAATACATTCCAGGATCCATTTTTTCTCATTACTTCTCGGGTCGATACTGAAAAAGACACCGGAGAGATCCGGATTGACCATCGCCTGTAAGACGACATTCATCGTTGCATGATTGTCACCACCTAAAAAGTGGACCCGATAAAGCTGACTTGAGTGTTTATAAAAAGATTCAAAACAACGGTTGATAGCAGATTTTAGTTTTTGTTCTGTATCAATATTGAGAAACGTCGAATTTTGTCCGGCAAAACTTTGATCCCCGCTGTCTTCTCCCTGAGCCGAACTGCGTACGGCCAGTGGACAGTTTCCCACGGTGGCCCACCAGTGGAGGATGTCTTTCCATTCGCCTTCCGTTAATTCCTTTGCTGTAAGCGCAAGACCAGGAGGAACGGGGAGTCCGGCATTCATCATTAATCCCAAAGCATGGGCCTTGCCACCGACGTATTGATGTTTTTCTGTAATATCTTTGAAGTGTATAATCGACATTGCTCTACGATAGTCTGCTGATTTTCAAATTAACATGATCTATCTTAGGATTCAGTGCAGGAAATGAACAGGATCTAAGGCTCAACAGAAGTATTCTCTTTTAGACAACAATGATATAAAATTCACTCTTTAAACTTTCAAAGGACAAATATGAAAAAGATACTTTTTCTTATCTTAACCACTTCTGCATTCAGCCTAATGGCCGAAACGTCCGAGGACCAAAAAAAACTTGAGGCCCGGGCCATTATGGATGGTGTCTATGGCTCATTTTTAAAGGTCATTCCTTACGTTTACTCAGATGAAAATGTCATTGCTGAACTTAAAAAAAATAAGACTAAAAAAGCTGAGTTGCTTAAAAATCTTGGAGATCTTTCCGAATTTTTTAAAAGCGCCAAGCACGTAGAGTATTTTCAGCGTCCGGGCTTCCGCCCCAGCCTAGAAACCATGAATCATCATCTGGAAGATACTATTGCGGCCGTTAATGCTGATAATTATACGTTCGCTCAAAAACGAATCAGCGCAGTAACATCGCTTTGCATTTCCTGTCATTCACAACTATCAGCAAAAGGTGCGAAAAATGCTTTCGGTGATTCACTGATTAAATCTGAGCGTTCGGAGTTTAAGAGTGATCTCGCTTTTGCCAATTATCTGTATCTCGTTAGACGTTTTGATGAAGCAGAAAAGTATTTCGTGAAGGCCCTGGATGAAGGGTTGCTGGAAAAAGGTTCACAGGAAATTTATCCTGCCCTTAGAAAAGTTATCTCAATTCACACTAAGATAAATTTTAATCAAAAAAAGGCAAAACAATTTACAGAGCGATTTCTTAAATCAAAAAATTTACCGATCCTTGCTCGTCAAACTTTATTATCATGGGATTCTTCTTTGAATAAGTGGCAGGACTTTGATCCTTCCAAAGTGACTGATATATCTGCTTTCATTAATACCTATCTGGTTCCGCTGGAGGAAGTGAAAGAACACACCGGAGAAGGCGTAAATGATATTTCACTGCTGATTGCCTCAGGAGTCCTCTCTAAATATCTCAATGATCATCCTGAAACAACAATGGCCCCTGAAATTCTCTACTGGCTGGCGATTGCTGAAAGAAGATTAAGCCAGACTTTTTATTTCACGATTAGTGATCTTTATCTCAAAGACTGTGTTCAGAAATACTCAGCTTCACCATTTGCAAAAAAATGCTATAACCTCTACGAATCGAATGTTGAATACGGTTACACAGGCTCAGCAGGAACAGATATTCCTCCTGAAGAGAAAAGAGAGCTTGCCCGTCTGCGCGGTTATTTAAGCAAAAAGAAAAATTAATTTATGAATTTATGTTTTTTCATATTGGTGGGGAGAAGCTTTGCAATCTCTCCATCCCAATGCGCTGAAGTCACTCCAGCGTAAAAAGCAGTCTCCATAAAATCCAGTATGGCCTGTTCGCGAGGCTGATGATTATCCAGAGCTTTATAAGGTAAGATGGCAAGTGATCCACGGGGCAGTGATTTCCAGAAAGCTTCTCTTGGCATCAGGTTTTTGGTCACTATATCTTTAGGCTCCGGATAAACATAAGAGTAAAAGGCCGGTTCATCTATATCATCATCTCCCCCCCAAAAACCGAAACTGATAACCTCGTGAGAATAAGCTTCTCTGGCCACTTTATTCATGCCTTTAAAATAGGGTGCCTGCTTTCCGGAAAAAAATGTTAAGGCCAGATCGAAGCTGTGCCAGAATAGTTGTACCGGTGAAGACTTGCCAATAAAACGTCCTTTAAATTTCTGAAAGGCCACATCAGCTTCGACAAATGTCTGCCACAAGTTATAAGCAAAAAATGGATCATAGTTAACCGGAGAGTGATTGACGTTAAAAGGGATGTTGGTTTTTACTTTTTGCGGGTCGTAGGGATGCTCATCAATTGTGACGGTGATATCCAGGGAAAGCAAAACAGTGAAGAGCTCATCATGGAATGCCTTTATGCTCGGTTGATGCAAATCAATCAGCCTGAAACGACCGTCTGATTTTTTTACGACCAGTTCATGAGTCAAAAAATTAAATTCCATCTCAAAACATCCATGCTCACAGGGAATAAGTCCTGTTGTCCATCCAACGGAGGAAATGCTTAAAGTCGCATGCCACCAGTGATTGAGCTTGGGGTGAAGTCGTAATTTTATTTTGCCAACAATCTGGGCATAAAGATGCAACAGCTGACGGGCGTCCCGCCAACCATAGGACATGAGGTTGCGGTCACTCTTATTTTCAATATCAATTGTGCTGGTGTTTTCCATTGCGCTTCCCCCTTGCTAACTATAGGCACCTGATTCTCCCAAAGAGCCAGGCAGCAGGTAAAGGAGAACTGACAAAAAATTAGACATCTGTTGAGTACCATTGCATGGTGGCTTTTGCTAAGGACCGGTATTCACGAAACTGCATCTGGCCTATGCTTTGCTTAAGATCATGACATTATGAAAAGATTTAAATATTTTGCCTTTCTGGCCATTTTATTAATTGTTGGTTGTTCAAAGGGCAAAAGTGTTCCTGCGATTCCTGGTGATCACGGAGAAGAAAGACTCAAAGAAACTTTACAGGTCACTGAAAATTTCTTCGATTCAACCCGAAAAGTTTATCCGCTCTATCCGGATGCTCCCTATGCTCAAAAGGCCGCGGAATGTGTTTATAATTTTGGCGAAAAATCCTGTCTGGTAGCCGAAGTTCCGCTTTTGGGTCTCTATGGGAACGTTACTGTAGAATCCATTATGAAACGCACATTGGTCTCTCATCCTTTTTTAGGGGAAGCCTTTCGCGAAGTTCTTCTACGACTAAAACCTGAAACACTTGAAATGTTCGGCGCTGTCAGCGCAATTGTTATATCTGACCTCATTAACCCTTCTTTTTATTTAAATGATAGTGGCGCCATTTATCTTAGTGGCAGATATTTCTGGAGAACACCAGAGGAGCGTAAGCTTGTCACACAGGTTATTGACGGCCGCAGCAGTGCGGTTTTCAGTCTGCCATACCTTTTTGATTCAGACTATGTCGTTAACGGTCAATCAATTGAAACGAGAGAAAGTGACTCGCACCGAACATATGAGGAAATCGCCAGAATTGTTTCGCGCTTACTCTTTCATGAACTGGCACATGCTAACGATTATTTCGAAAGAAGTTTTTACCGAAGTGAAGATTTTAATGAACACAAAACATATGATGAGCTGGCCTATGAAAGATATTCAACCAGTAAGCTTATCTCTCAAAGACTTCCAGTTCATGTAAAATCTGAAATACTGATCAAGGCCGGCCAAATTTGGTTTCAAGGGGAAAAAGCGACGGAAGAAGATAAAAAAACTACAGTTGAAACCATAATTAAGGAATTTACAAATGATGTAGCATCAGATGTGTACGCTTATTCAACTCATCATGAAGACCTTGCCATGCTGACAGAAGAAGCTTTGATGCTGACGTTGCTCAATTATTCACGTTATGTTGCCATAGTACAATTACCTCACGCTGATTATAAGCCCACACCGGAATTTGCCTGGCCGATCAGTTGGGCCGTTAAAAAACGAATTGCTGATCCAGTAATCAAACCGCGGGCGATTTTTGCTGTAGAAAACGTTCTCAATAAAAATTTAGCTCAAAAGGTTAAAAACAAGCTCGACTTGGAAAGTAGTATCACTTTTCCAGCTAAAACAGACTGGAGCGAACTTTACAAATAACGCGTTTCTTTTAATTAACTGAGACGTTTTTCTACACAGCTGGCGTCGAAGCGACCTTGCGTGTTTATCCATAAATTTTTAACAATCATCATTGTCATGGCCTGAAGTAAGCCCGATGTTTTTGAATATATGACATCTAAAAGGTCGTGTCTAACGATCCTAAACACACCCGAAAAACTCTACGTTCACAGCATAAAAATGAGGGCAATAGACTTGCAAAGTTTTCTAACGTGAATATGGATAATATTCAAACAAATTTGGAGGTTATATGAAATACGTATTAGCAATTCTTCTTTCAGCGTTTTTAGCAGTGTCATGTTCTGATCAAAATAGAGACGCTGGCGAAGGCACAGGTAGCAGTGATTCGATGGGAAGTGGATCAGCTACTGACTCAGGAACAACTGGTGGTTCAGCTGGCTCTACAGGTGGAACAACCGGTGGATCAAATCCTTAAATTTCGCCAGAATTTAAATATTCATTCCGAGTTTTTATACCGAGGATGAAGTAGTCGGGTGATTCTATTAGGGAATCACCCGCTTCAATTAATTAATGTTTTTTGAAATATATTGATAATTCGTAAATACGTTTTTGAAATTTATTGATATTCACTGTTTTCTGGAAAGGTGTATAAAGTTCACTTTCAGATTCGATTACAGGCCACTGTGGGTCCTGTTCAAAACTTAACATCGCTTTCTTGATGTTACTGCCTGGTAAAAAATAGTAGAAATAGTCATTAGTTGTTTCGTCGCCATATGTGACTGAATCAGGGATTTTGTATTCAACGATACTTTCCGCTTCATTAATTAATTCCGGAGCATTTGCGGAACGGATGAATGAAAATGTTTTCCAGCTGAAACGACCTTCCATCTCTCTTTGAATATAAGAGGGTAGCTCAACATCTTTTATAAATTTTGAACAGCGATAAAATTGATCAGCGCTATAGCAGGAATAACCATCAGCGACCAGCTCTTTAAAGCGGGCAGCATGTTGACGGGGAACGAGTTCGACATCTTTGACCTGAGCAATTCGGGTTTGGCTAAAAGAAAAAATTCCTTCAGGCCTGATCACCGGAGAAGCAAAGGTTATTGTGGAAAAAAGGGAAGCTATAAATATTATTTGAGTTTTCATAATATGAGTTTAGTCAGGTTCAGTCGTAAGAGTCAAGAGAGCTCAGTTTTAGCGCTTATAGAGAGAATAACCCAGGTAACGACGGACATCGGCACCGCTTTCTTTAATCCAGCCAGGTTCAGGCGGTGTTCTCCCTAGACGTTCGCTTTCCGGCCCGAAATACCTGGTCTCCAAATGCTTCCAGCCACAATCAATATAAAATTCAATCCAATTGGCAGGACAAAAGAGGAAGGGAGCGTATCTCATTTGCTTTTGTCTTTTGGGAGTGTTTAAGAACTGCAGAATTTCCGGTGAGTAATACTCGTTAATCCAGTAACGAAAAGTAGCATAAGAATGTAGATCACGGGCAAATTGTTGCACTTCAATGTTGGCAAGATAAGGCATGACTCCTTCGGTAAGGATCAAAACCCTCTTATTTTTGTCATTAATTGATCTGAAAAAATTGTTGCGGACTTCTTTGTCCAATAAGTCAAAACTATGCTGATGGAGTTCAACGTTAGGACGAATATTTTTCAGACGCTCCTTTTTTAGATTGATGATCTCGGGAAAATCGACTTCATGCCAAATGATGTCAGGTTTTAGCTTGAGCCGATAAGGGCGAGTATCGAGTCCGGCACCCAGATTGAGTACGATATCTGCTTCTGCAGAAAGAGATGTGATAAAGGAATCAATAATGATGGTTCGTATGACTACAGACCAGGCCGTAAAACGCGATCCCTGAGTCCTGGTGGCCAGTTTGGTGCCAGAGTCTCCCACCAGTATTCTGGCATAAGGATCACGGAAGAATGCATCTTTTCTTTCACTTTCTTCAGCGCGGTAAGCAGCGACCCATAAGGCCGTATCGCTGACATTTTTTATGTCGTGTGGATGGGGGTTGTCTTCTGCAGTCATGAATAAATCATAGACGCACTGATTTTTAGTGGCAACCTGTATTAAGTTGATCGCAGCTTTACTTTTTTTGTCACCCTTTGAAGACTAGTCTTCAACAGAGTTTCTATCAAAGGAGTGACTATGAAAATCGTATTATTAGCATCTTTATGTCTTTTATCTTTCAGTGCTTTTTCTTCATCGGACAAAGGTGAAAAACACATGGAACAGAAGATGAAAAACATGTCATTTGAAGATGCCAAAAAAATGAACATGGAAATTGTAGAGAAAAAAAATGAAAACCTAGAAAAAGACCGATCTTGTATTAATGAGGCCAAAGAAAAAACCGATCTTTCGAAATGTATGAAGAAATCATGGGAAAGAGAAAGAGAGACAAAAACAAGCTGGACTCAGGAAATTAAAGAGGATTATAAGGAAGCAAAAGAAGATATTAAAAAGAAACTATAATTTATACTCACTGAAGGTCCACGCCTATGGGCCTTCAGTGTTCAAATCTGGCCCCGAAAAACAAAAGCAAATCGCTCCAGCATTTTGTTACTAAGTGGACGATTATTCCAGTGATCATAAGTTATTTCCACCGATCGAGCTTTATCTTCTTCAAATGTCTCAGCAAAATTGCCCACCCATTCTGTATCAATAACGTTAAGGTTACACTCGTCATTAAGCCGAAATGAGCGATTGTCCAGATTGGTTGAGCCCACAGACATCCACATATCATCCACGATCATGTACTTGCAGTGATACATCGTTGGAGTATATTCAAATATTCTGATACCAGCTTTTAACATTTCTCCCCAGCTGTGCCGGGAGGCGAGACGGGCAATCTTGGTGTCAATGATTGGACCGGGAACGATAACTTCTATGTTAATTCCCGTTTTTGCCGCATGAATGAGCATTTTTCGAACGTGAGAATCCGGGACAAAGTATGCATTGGCAATTTTAATGCATTTTTTTGCATGGGCGATGGCAAACAAATACATTAACCGCACACTGCCAGCTCCCTCTTCCGGAGAGCTTTTAAAGACTTGTGCAAGCGATTTTCCTGATGACGGTATATCCGGAAAATAGTCATCACCATGCAACACTTCATTGTTCGTCGTATTCCAGTTATCCATAAAGGCCGCCTGGAGCTGAGCAACTGCGGGTCCTTCTACTTTAAAATGTGAATCTCTCCAGTGATAACGATCCTCGGCATCTCCCTGCCATTGATCAGCAATACCAACGCCTCCGGTGAACCCCACGAGGCCATCACAAACAAGGATCTTACGATGGGTGCGGTTGTTCAGGCGAGTGAGATTATACCAGCGTATAGGATGGTAATGTTCGACAATGACTCCGCATCTTTTCATTTCATCGACCATAGATTGCTCAATTTTCTTGCTTCCTAACCAGTCCAGAATGATATGACAGCGCACTCCATTTTTTGCCCTTTCACAAATTGCATCAGAAAATTTGTGGGCAATACTGCCTTCCCAATAAATAAAGGTTTCAAAATTTATAGTTTTTTTAGCCTGGGCTATAGCTTCGAGCATGGCAGGAAAAATTTCAGCTCCATTTTTCAGGTGAGTGATTTTATTTCCCGAGATGAGAGGAGGGCCAAGAAGTTGCCCTATGGATTTCATGACGACAGGGGAGAGCAGATTATCCCGGGCATTAATTTTGTGCTCTATTCTTTCGCCTGTAGGTTTTAAATTAAAGAGGATTAAACCGACTATGAAGGTGGCAATTATGGTAACGGCAATTAACAAAACGTCATGCATTGACAAGTAAAACCTCTGTTTTGATATTGCACTTTTTTTGCACAAAAATCACGACAGAGAGCCCATGGACAGGGCATAAGCGCAGTGCTTTCATTCTTATTTGCAGACAGGTATATTTTTCATTACATCATAGGCGTTTTTAAATGATGTATGGCAGCTGCGATCGACTGATTTTTTCTTCTGCAGGTCAAAAATTTGATAATTAAAACCATCCGGGCAGTTTGATTTTTCCGGAGTTCCATCAGTATTGAGAGGAATATAGCAGGATCCAAAAATTCTATTTTCATAATTATCGGCCAGTTTTTTTAACCGACTTGTCTGAAGTTCATTTTCACTCAGATTACAGTAATCTAAATTTTTCATTCGAATAACAGTACTTTCCCTATCTTCCCAGACTGATTCATCCTGAAACTCACCAGGAGTTACAGATTCAATGATAAGATGCTTGATAGTTGTTAATTCAACACCACGGGCAGTTGATCTTTTCTTTTCAGCTGCATATTCGACCAGACGGCAGTTTTTATAAGTTGAAAGTTCCTTTAATTCGCGCTGCTGATTCTGATGGGTCAATATAATGGCTTCGCTGCTCATGCGGCCAGGGTAGAGCTTAGCAATCTCCAGTTTGTCAGTCAGTGACAGTGATAAATTACTCTGCATATCCAGCTCGTCACGATAAAAACTGGGATGCAAAGTATAGTGCATGATAGAAGTCTGATCATAAGGAGAGAAGTAATACTGACCTGCCGGGAACTTTTCTAATATAAACATACGACACATCTCTGCAGTGAAATTGATATGCTGCTGACATGCTGTAATTGCTTTTTCCTCATCAAAGGACAGTGTTCTGTCTTTATGCTGATGTTCATGTTCTAATCCAATTGCATGACCGAACTCATGCAATATAATGGACCTGCGTGTGTTGATATTTTTGTCACGGGTGATCCCCAGGTTCATTGAGGCTTCATTTGGAGAACGTTGCCGGGAGTCAGTGCCCACCGCTGAAGTATGGACGTTGGTATTGAATGTAATAACAATATCTGCCTGCTTCCCGCGCGGAATTTTATTTAATTCCGGGTAAAAAGCAAAATTGAGATTGGCATAGCGAGTCCATTCCGCTGCGAAAGTTTCAACTTCAGCTTTAAATTCTGGTGTTCCATCAAGGAAGCTGACAATGATAGTGCTGTTGTTCTTCCAGAGTTTCCCTGTACTGGCGATCAAAGCTGTTTTTATAATCTTTTTTTCGTCCTGAATCGACTGGGGTTCCCCGCATCCGGCCAGTATAGATACGATGATTCCGTAAAAAAATGCATTTTTAAATATCTTCATGCTGATGGATCAAGCAAAACACTTGCCGGATCTTAGCATGCGAATTCAGTACTTTTGAATATGATAAGTTATACAGCTGTCAAAAGATTAGACAGTTATTTATCCTTCGTTTTTGAGCCGCTACTATGAGGAGAACCCGCTCCGTCATCTGAGACTGGTTTTAGTGCCCGTGGAGCATCGTGAATAAAGATAGTCTCATCAGCACAGGCCTCAACTTTATTCTGCGGAACTGGTAGTTTATTATCCATTCCGTAACTAAAAAAGTTTTTCATGAAACCCTGAAAAGAGACAGACATATATCCGTTACTGAAGACTGCTTTAACGTCGAGTTTTTCGCCTTTTTCGATTTTATAAACTTTATCGTGGCCCGGACCATAGAGAACTTCAAAATCCTCCTTGGCACAGACTTCTTTCATGCCGGCAAAAGGCGAAGTTGGATCCTGACGGGTAATATACTGGTAATTAAATGTTCTTCCCATTGATCCTGGAGTCGGACCGGGATTAGTGTAGCGCTCACTGGTGGAAATTGATCCGTCTTCATACATCCACTGGACATCAGCGAGGACCCATTTAGCTTCACCTTTTTTCTTCACCGCAATCATAACCGGATCATATCGTTTTAGATCTTTGTACGTATCTATCTGCTTAATCAGATCAGTTCTTTTGCGCGGAAATTTTTCCCAGTATTTCCCGCACGATTCGCCTACTGAGAGCACTTCACCTTCTTTACTGCAAACATAAACGTGGCGTTCAAGTTTCGTGTCCCAGAAACGGTCTTTTTCCGTTATTTCTTCGGCCATGACGACTGGCCCGGCAGTCATTAATGAACATGCTAAAAATGATTTTGCCCAACGTGATGTCATGGTTTTCCCCTGATGCTTAAATGATCTCGACAGGCTTATCGGTTATCTGACCGATTTACTTAAGTAGCGTGCCTAAGCTTCCTTAAACAGGAGGAAACGGCTTTATAGCGAAGCGCTGGGTGCGATGAAGTGAACTTTCCGCGTCTGGCGAAAACAAATTTAGTATGAAATCTAATCTCCAGTTCATTTCAACCGGAGAATTTAAATGAAATTTCTTCCAGCTTTCTGTGCACTCATATTTGCTTCCCAGACCGCGCTTGCAGAAAACCCTCGCACCATTGTTCACAACTGGTTTTTTCAGGATGGTAAATTAGTTAACGGACAGATTTACGGCACACTTCATCTGGTAGGTTTTTTTGACCGGCCGACATCCACTGACTGGGGAGATTTTCAATTTCGTCTGAAATCAACTGAGGCCTGGCAGGCAGTAACTCCTACGAGTTCTCCGGTCAGAACCAGTCTGCGCAGTTCTAACTGGAGAAGATTTTCAGTTTCACCAGTACCGACTACCGGAATAGAATTCAGAGTCTGCCATGCCAATGAACCCTGTTCAGTTCCTTATGAATTTAAACCCCAGGCCATCCTTGGAAAATTTTTTTCAACCTCCAGCAGTTCTGTCATCAGAGATAATGTCGTGACTGCCTTTAAAAAAAATTTGCGTTTTACTATCCGTAATCATCAGGCAGGTAATACCCAGTTCCAGATTGGAAAGTTGCGCACTACAGGCGGCGAACTTAGTTATGAAGGTTACACGCTGGCCGAAATTCCCAAAGGATGTCCGGAAACGAGCGGCGATCCGTTTGCTTGTGAAGTAAGAATTCCAGATTCCATAATTGCTGTCCCGGGAATTTATACATTATCCGCTACAACTGACTATGGTTCATCCCAGAACTCACTGGAGTTTGAAGTGACATCGCCTTACAAGATTCTTTATACTTTTCCTGATCACGTGCGCTTTAGAGTGCAAAACATCATCACACTTAACCTGGCCAGTGAAGCTGTGAACCCGTCTGATATGGAAGTATCATTGTATTCTCCAAACCCTCGCTGTCAAAACCGCAAAGTTCCACTGAAAAAAGCAGGCAAAGATCAGCTCAATGCGATTCTCCCTCCTGTCTGTATGCCACTTGCGGGCACTGGTGAATTAAGGCTGGAAGTTGTCTCCCGTGGCGGTGATCAGCAGCGAATACTCATTCCCTATACTATTGACCTCTAGAACTCTTTTTTAGAAATCGGCGCCGAGAGCAAAACCGGCGCCAGCTTTAACCGGCAGGAGAGTAAACCAGTAGGGGCTGCCATTTTCCAGATTGTAATAGACACCCCATGCATACGAAGCACCAATTGTGATTCCGGCAGTAATGTCATGCAGGTAATGAAAATCATCATTAGACCTAGAAACGGCAATAAAAGTGGCGAGTCCATGCGCGAGTCCACCCCAGATCCATCCATGTTGAGCAGCAACGACTGAAGCAAACGCAAATGAAGCGGAAGAGTGCCCGGAAGGAAAAGAGTGGTGATCATCCGGATAACCGGGACGTTTTTCATACACAGAATATTTTATCGCCTGGGTCACCAGAAACGAATAACTGGAGGCCCTCAGCATATGCTCGAAGGCACGCATCGCTTGTGGGTCATTTTTGCTTTTTCCCTGCCATAAAAAGTATGAGCTGTAGGCAACATTTAAAAAACCATAACCAATGTAGTCGCCAAGAAAACCAAAATTTCCCAATGGTTGTGCTTCTCGGAAGCTTTCTCTTTTTCTGTATTTAATATTTTTTCTTGTTATGTACATCATGCCCGTCGTAACTGATCCGGCAGCGACAATCCAGGCGGCAGGAGTTGTGAAAGGACTAATCAGATCGGCGCCCGGATCTTTAAATGTAAACTGCTCCGGTTTCAAGTCTTCGGCAAAACTGAGATGAGTCGCTAGAAATAAAATCAGAAGTGATTTTAGAAATACCATTTCACACCCAGTCTCGTCAGCTCACTTTCAATTTCAAATTCTGTTCCTTCTGTGGTTGATTCAGTGATGACGTTAAAAGAAGAGCTTTGCCGAACATGTTCCAGTGTCAAAAAAGAATCAGATGATAGTTTATGTCCTAACAGAATTCTGCCTCCAATAACAAAACCTTTATCTGTCAGGCGGGTATAGCTTGGACTACTGGAGTTGTAATCTGTGGTCAGATAGAATAGGGCGCTGAGATCTGCCCAAAATATATCGTCCATCCATTGCAGCCCGAGTTTATTGCCAAAAAGAGAATAAGCATTGATGACTTCACGTTCGCCGTTACTTTTCACAACATTTTTATCACCGATAATTTCTGCTCGAATTTTTCCATAGACCCGCCATTCATCATGATCGTGAGAATAATGATATGCCAAAGCGATATCATGACCGGCATAGGAACTTCGGGATTCATTTCCTTTTATAGAAGATCCTTTTAATGCCAGTTCAAAGGCAAGTTTGTTTTTTGGATTTTTAGTAGTCAAATGCTCCTGCAGAAAAAATTCATAGAAATGAAATCCACTGTATTTATTTTTTTGTGCAGGTATATTGAGGGTAGGGGAATAAACTTTTGAGAGTTCGCCATGAGATTCCCATTCTGTGTTCATACCGATTTGTCTTTTTCCTTCAAGACCTAAAAGACTTTCCAGGCGATAATTCATATTCTCTTTTTCAAAAAGATCCTGAACAATTCCGCCCTTCTCATATTCTTCTTCTTCAAAATAATGTCCTGTCAGTAAAGACAAAGATGTCTTGCCTTTTTCAAGCAGATAAAAAGGATGAGCGGCATCTTTAACAGCGGTTGCTGCCAATAGATTAAAAGGGATGAGTAAGAAAAACAGGAATTTGATAATAGCCCCTATCGAATGAACAAACAGGGAAACTATACCTTATTTGGCCTTAAAAAGCGCCACGGAAATGATCAGTTTGCACGGGTTTTAGCTAACATCTCAATGAGATCCGCCAGACTTTGCTGTCTCGGAAGCTGATCGTTAATTTCTTTGATGAGGTCAGTGAATGAAACCATTCCGCAACAGCACCCTTTGTCATCGATAACGGTTATTCTTTGCAGAGAATGTTTTTCCATATACTGGTAACAGTCTTCCAGACTCGTATCCAGACCAATTGTAATTGCAGGAGAGACCATGCAGTCTTTGGCACTCATAACGGCAGGATTCATCCTGCGGGCCACGGCCTTGTAACAGATACTGCGATCAGAAATCACACCCACTAGCTTTTTTTCTTCGTGATTATTGACAACGGGAATTTCACCGCAGTTATTGTCGATCATCAAAATGGCAACGTCGGCCAGTTTTGTTTCCACCGTACAACAAGCAGGGTTTAAGGTCATAATGCTCCTGACTTTTTTCATCGATATGTCCTCATAGGTTTTATCCTGTTAAGTTAGCAAGCCGGATGCCAGAGGGAGACGACCTACTGAAACCCCATCTATCAAAAAGTGGGCCTGAAGGCTGATGAGCAGAACTTTTTCTTCAGGTAAAAATGCACTCTTTGAAGTCAGAATGAACCTGATTATTGAAGAAGAGTATCTATCTATTATTTATATACAAAATATAGTTTTAATATAATTAAGTTTGGCGTTTTACTCTGCTATAAGGGCTCAGCTTGATTTTCAGGAGAGTCTCGATGAAAACGAAAAATGGTCTTTGTCTGCTGTTCATGTCTGTGCTACTGCCGGTTTTCACAACTTCGGCAGAAGTAAGCATTCCGAACTTTTCTGCTGTAGATGCAGAAGAAGTCATTTTCCGCGGATCTCAGCCTGGTAGAAAAGTGAGCGAACTCAGTGAACTAAATATTACTGATGTGATCATCTTTAAAAATGATACCAAAGGTGAAGTACCTAAAGAACTGGCTGATCTTGAAGAGCTGGGAATCAATGGTCATCATATTCCATTTCACTGGAAAGACATTCCATCCTTACAAATGGCCTGTGAACAGGTCATTGAAGCTCTTAGCATCATTAAAAAAGTAAAATTAAATGGTGGCAGCGTTTTCTTTCATTGTACGGTCGGTGAAGACAGAACCGGATTACTGGCCGGACTTTATCGCATGCTGGAAGAAAGCCTTGATCAGGAAACGGCCTTTAACGAAGAGATGTGTTTAAGAGGCTATAGTGATGGAAATCCCAACAAACCAGGAAATGTGACCGGCGCCATTGAAAAAGGGCTCACGCCGCTTTTCCTGGAAATGTCCCGTCTGATTGAGTCCGGCGAACTATCAATGCGCAAGCTGGATAAAAAAGTCTGTAAAAAACTGCAGCCTGTGAAAACTATCAAACGCTGCCAATAGGTTCCAACACACTTTTCTTGTTACCAAGCATCAAGAAAAGTGTGCTGGAATCTTTAGAACGATTTTGCCAGTCGTCTGACCCGACTCTAGGGCCTTATGGGCCTTTCCCACCTCATCAAAATCAAAGAGAGTGACAGAAGGTCCACTTAATTTTCCTTCTTCAATCAATTGAGTCATGTGGGAGATAGCCTCAAGAAACATGTCTTCTTTATCAAAAAGATAAGAAAGATTAAAAGTGATTAGACTTTTATTCTGATTGGTCATCGTGAGCGGATTAAAGCGCGGAGTTTTCAGATAGGTCCAGATAAGTTTGGGCCAGTTCAAACGGCCGCCTTTTTTGGGAAGCATAGTATGAAAGCCATAACAGATTAGTTTCCCCGACGAAGCGAGATGCTCAAAGCTTTGTTTTAAAGTTTCTGCTCCATTGGCATCCAGAACCACATCATAGCCTTCCGGGACCAGCCTTCGGGCTTCGCTCCACAAGTCCTGAGTGGACTTATCAATGACAAAATCAGCATTCATTTGTTTGGCAAATTCAACTTTGTGGGATGAACCTACAACGCCAACAGTTTCAAAGCCACTGATCCTGCATAATTTTAAAAGCGCACTACCGACACCTCCAGCGCAGGAGTGAATAAGAACTTTGGCACCTTTTCTGATGATGATATTCTGAAAAAGCGCATGGTAGGCGGTGAGATAGACAGCGGGAAAACCTGCTGCTTGCTCAAGTGTTAAATTCACAGGCAGTTTGAAAACCATTTTTTCCGGAAGTGCAATTTGTGTTGCGTATCCGCCAAAACGGGTGACACCAAAAACGAGATCACCGGTTTTAAATTTAGTGACAGCAGATCCGGTCTTTATCACTATACCTGAAACTTCAAAACCAGGTGTAATCGGCCAGCCGACAAAATCCTTAGCCGACTGATATATTCCCCAGCGCACGCAGACGTCAGCGTAATTAACACCAGCGTAAGCGACTTTGATCAACACTTCATTTTCGTTTATGCTCGGATCTGCACATTCTTCAATCCTTAATTGTTTGTAGTCGCCGGGTTTGTGAATGATTATTTTTTTCATATAAAGATCATATCTGAGTCAGGGGCCTTTGCCTAAAAAAGTTTCTCGGTTTATAGTATATCGATGCAGCGATTTAACACTTACTTTCACATTCAACCGCGTCTGGCGCTCCTCGGAGATGATCAGATCAAAGAATTACTGAAGCGTTCTAAAGCAAGACGAGGTTGGGGCATTAACCATCTCATTAAAATTGATGGAAAAAAAATATTTGTTAAAAGAATCCCCCTGACAATGCTGGAATACAAAAATCCATTTTCAACCCGGAATCATTACAGGCTACCGCTCTATTATAACTATGGTGTCGGATCGGCAGGATTCGGGGCCTGGAGAGAATTAGCAACTCACATAAAGACGACCAGCTGGGTATTAAATGGCGAGAACTCGCACTTCCCGTTGATGTATCATTTTCGCATTCTCAAACGCGACGAACCTTTTGCTGAAGTCGATAAGGCCAGTCAAAAAAAATACAGAGCCTACTGGAACAGCAACAAACAGATTGATAAGTATACTCTGGCCCGGAAAAAAGCCCGATATGAAATAGTCATTTTTCTGGAACACATTCCCGGAGTTATTAACGATCTTTTTGTGAAGAATCCTTCCCGCGTACCGGAAATGTTTGATGAAATCACAGAAACAATCATCTTTATGCGCAGGAAGGGGATGATTCATTTTGATCTGCATCTGCATAATATTTTAACAGACGGAAAAAATTTTTATCTGACGGACTTTGGCCTTTGTCTGGATAAAAAATTCCAACTGACTAAAACGGAAACTCAATTCCACCGCACTCACGCAACATATGATAAAAACGAATTCATTTCTTCCCTGGGACATGTTTTGCTTTCGCATCTAGGGAGATTACCTAAACGCCAGCAAAAAGCTCTGATGAATGAAATGCAGTTTCCGCCGGGAGCAGATAATTTCCAGGGCCTGGAAATTCTTTATAAGAACTTCGACAAGCTGAATTTTCTGGATAAAAAATTTTTGCTTCTTTTAAAAAAACATAAAAAGATTATCTTAAAAATGACCAGATTTACTATTGAACTCAGAGCAGACTCGACTAAAAAAACAAAATATCCCTTCTGAGTTACCAGTCAATCGCTACGCCATCGCGAAAGAAACCACCACTGGGGCCTTCACTTCCTAAAGTTGCGGCCCAAATCATCCCGGCAATTCCCTGTTCAACTGTACGGGGAGCATTTTCTCCGCCCATATCCGTTTTGACCCAACCCGGGCAGATGGAATTTACTTTAATATCTTGTGAGACGACAGCTTGTGAAAATAATTTCGTCAGCATATTAAGTGCAGCTTTCGACGTACAATAGGCCGGGCAACTTAATGAGCATCCTGCAAAAGATCCCAGCCCGCTGGAGACATTAACCACCCGGCCGAAACCATTCTTTTGCATCAGAGGAATGAGTCCTTTCATCAAGATGTAAGGAGCAGTTGTGTTTACTGCCAATGTCTTTTTAAAAACATCCAGATTATCTTCCTGCAGGTAAATACCGGCGTTATTGATCAGGACATCCACATTGCCAATTTTTTCCGCGACAAATTTGCAGAAATTCTGAAGACCTTCTTCATCCTGCATATCAACGGCATAAGCTTCAACCGATAATTGCTTCGAAGTCAGAACCTGAACTTCCTTTTCCAGAGATTCTTTATTTTTGCCCACCATAATGACGTGATAATTTTTTTCCGCCAGTTTTTCACTGACGGCCCTTCCCATACCCCGATTAGCACCGGTAACGATAGCAACTTTCATAATGAGCAGTCTCCGTTATTTTTTTAATTCGTTAATTGTTTTTGCCACTCTTTCAGCATCAGTTATTGGATCCACATCGCGCGCAATATCCCGGACAATCAATTGTGGATCAATAATGAAAGTCCAGCGTTTGGACATATTCATCAGCGGAACTTTTGCTCCGTAGGCTTTGGTTACTTCGCCCTGATGGTCGGCCAGCAAAGTAAAATTGAGCGCATGGTTTTTTACGAAAGCGGCCTGATTTTTAACTGTATCAGTGCTGATGCCAAAAACTTCTGCATCGTGCGCACGAATTTTTTTTATGTTGTCGCGAAAACTGCAGGCCTGTTTAGTGCATCCCGGAGTCTCTGCTTTAGGGAAAAAATAAAGGACAGTCCATTTGCCTTTTCTGGATTGCAGGTCAAAATTTTCTCCTGTATGCGTCTGTAATTTGAAAGACACTGCCGGATCGCCGACTTTAATATCTGCTGCCATAAGCGTGGTAGCGGTTATGAACCAGAGGATTGAAAAAAAGGCTTTCATATTTTTTCCTTTGCAAAATGATGAGAGAACGACCTCTATCATAACAATAAATTTAAAGACCGGGAAAAGCATTACGAGGTGCTATGGTTAGATATCGATTGTACAAGGCAACAAGAAAAGTGTGCTGGAACCTTAAAGGGATTGAGCAAAGCGCGCCAGACCGTTAACAACGGATTCGTAGACGTTGAATTGTTTTAGTTTCTCAGCACCAAAAATGTCTGCGAATCGCTCCTGCATGAGTGGCAACTGGGAAGTTCCTCCGGTGAGCACGACCTGATATACGTCTTGCGGCCGCGTTCCGGATTGACGGAAAACTTCCTGCATTGAACTTAAAATTTCACCGATTGTTGGCATTAAACTGTTTTCAAAATTTTCTTTCGAGATTAACTCTTCGATGACAATTCCCGGGTAATGAAAGGAGAATTTGGCGGAGTCTTTTTTTCCCAATTTAATTTTCGTTTTTTCAATTTCATTGAAAACCGGAAAACCCAGCTGGCATTCAACTAAGGTGAAGAGCTGATGCATTTGTTTTTCACCTTCGCTGGTGAGAGCAAACTTTTTTATGTGCTGAAGAAATTCCCACGTATCCCTTTCCCGCAAATGAGTGATGTGGGCCGGCGAACAAATTTTTGCCAGTAGCTGTCGGGGAAAAGTTAAAACATTATGTCCGCCCGGAATTTTGTATTCAAAACGGGATCCAAAATGAGGGGCGATGAAATCTTTCATCATCACGCCGTCCAGAGCATCACCGGCCTTAAAGATCCCGCTCAAACCCAGAATATCATCCTGGGAGTAGTTGCCCTGATGCACTTTCATCAACGTAAAATCAGAGGTCCCTCCTCCGAAATCCGCGATCAGTATAATTTTTTCTTCTTTCATCTGCCCGTTGTAATCAAGGCCAGCGGCAACAGGCTCGGGACAAAAAAGAATATTTTTAAATCCGGCCAGTTCAGCAGCTTTTCGCATACGCTCTTCGGCCAACTGGTCATCATTTTTATCCAATGAATACATCGCCGGTCTTCCCAGGACGACGTTGGTTACATCCTGACCGGTAAAGACATTGGCCCTCCGACGCATTTCCCCCAGAAAAACAGCAATGATTTCAGAAATGCTCAGCGTTTTATTATGAACAATGGTTCCGGTGTAATTGGATTCAGGTAAAAACTTTTTTACAGAGCGAAAAAAACGGCCTTCGCCATCGGTCTCAATATATTCCTTGATAGCGTCCTGACCAAAATGCCACTTATTTTGTTCGGCCGTATAAAGCAGAGAGCGAAAAACATTGGCCCCATTATCCAGTGGAACAGGCGTAATCGTTCCGTCCGGAGCGACATAGCTCAGAAGAGAATTGGAAGTTCCGAAGTCGATGGCATAGTAAGACATTTGGCTGACTCTCATAAAAGGTTCCAGCACACTTTTCTTGTATCAATGCAACAAGAAAAGTGTGCTGGAACCTATTGTAACATTAAATGGCGGTATTCTTCGTTAAAAGTGAGCATCTGCTCAGATGAAAGGAGACCAATGGAGATGAGATTTTCTTCCAGACGATTGGAGTAAAATGATGTCATTTTGAATTCTGACGTACCAAAAAGCGAGTTAAATATATTGACCAGTTCTGATGCGCAGTTGCGTTTTAAAGAATGGTAGGAGCGTGATGAGCCGTACTTAGTTCCTCTTTTAATTCCTTCCAGCAGAAGATCCGCTGCTTGATCACTATTTAGCAAAAACTCTTTTTGATCCACAATGTTTTTATTCTTGATGATCATCCAATTATACTTATCTTCCAGCGAAACCAACCTGTAGGCCATGTTGAAGTGTCCTTTCATTCCCTGGATAAAATCAAAAACTTCTCCACGCGGCCCTACGTTTTCAACTGAAAAAAGAATGTGTTTAAGTGTAGCCGTCTTTCGTGTGGATTTCAGGTCTTGAGTCACAAGTCTGATTGGCCTTGAAAAATCAAACCGAATCTGAGTGTGATCAATATTAATCTCGACCGGCCTTTCCAGCATAGGGAAGTGTTCTGATTGCAGCACCATTTTGCTGATTTTGTTAATCGGAATCTGAGCGACCCAAAATTGTCCTTTATGGCTGACATTGGCCACGACGATTTTATCTTCTGATGGTGCAAAATACCTGGCCGCAGCTTCATCCGATAAAAGAGTAGCACTTCTTCTTAAAGTCGCATTGATACATTCACCTTTATCCGGTCCCTTTTGCATCCGGGTCCGTGGCTCAAAGGGATCATGCAGACTTGTTACGCAGTTGGGATCTTTATTGAGTGGCAGGGGGCCAAAACCAGGTCCGCTGGCGATTGCTTTCGTCATACAAAGGGACACTAACAACAGGAGCATGGTTTTCGTCTTCATATCAACTTTTCCATTAATCAGAAGTTAAATTGGCCCCAGAATACCAAGACAATCGTCCGGGGCGGTCCATTGCTGTAAATAAGAAAGGCCTGTTAAAAGTTTAGACAATAATTTCAGATTCATGGATAATTGAACTTATTTAACCTCGAGGAGTTACGATTGCAGCATTCATCGAACCCATCGGAAATTACCTGGAGTTAAGGAAATTTTCGATTTTCCAGATACCAATAATACTCATACCTGAACTTTGAGAAACGATCTTCCCATTATCGATAAGTAGTGTCGTTGGTGTGGAATTGATGTTTAAGGTATTTGAAATTTCCGGTGCCTCAATGAAAGTAAACTCATACTTATTGTTTTTTAGAAAAGCTTCTACCTCTTCTGGTGTCTCAAAAGGATTGATAGCAATTATATCTTTTCCGGAGACTGTCTTCTTATCGATTGAATTTTGAAGGCGTGACATTTCTATCTTGCATGGCCCACACCAGGTGGCCCAAAAAATGGTAACTTGTTTCTTATTTTTTGCCGGAAAGGTCAGGCTACGAGGTCCTTCAGAAAGGGATATGACCCGAAAATCTCGGGAGACCAGGGTGCGTCCCTGAGATTTGAAATTGTTTATAACTTGAGGCAACAGCTTCCAGATGACCAAAGCCAAAAGGACGAGAGTCAGCGCGTTCGATAAGTAAGGCATAAGCTTTTTATGATTCATTGGCGTTTAATATATCACAAATAGGACCAGGGATGCGGATTTTTGGGGAAGCCAGTGGTTCTAACTAAAAATAATTTGGTAAAAATTTAAATCCATAGGATAATGGTGTGAGTCTCTAATTATAATTTACCAAGCATCTGGAGAAAATCTTATGGCCAAGAAAACTGTCACCAAGAAAAAAGCACCGGCAAAAAAACCTGCAGCAAAAAAAGCTGCTAAAAAAACTGTTGCCAAAAAAGCAGCGCCAAAGAAAGCTGCGAAAAAAGCAGTCGCCAAAAAAACGGCGCCAAAGAAAGCTGCAAAAAAAGTTGTGGCCAAGAAAGCAGCTGCAAAAAAAACAGCTAAGAAAGTTGTTGCTAAAAAAGCAGCAGCTAAAAAAGTTGCAGCTAAAAAAGTAGCAACGAAAAATGTTGCGACAAAGAAGCCAGAAGCAAAACAAACCGAAATTAATAAAGTTCCTGCTCAACCAAAAACAGTAAAGAAAACTGAAGCAACGCCTACAGAAAAAGCGACTAAGACCATTGCCGACAATGACTTTATCAATTTAAAAATGGCAAAAGCAAAACACGAAAATCCACGCAAAGATCATCCGGAAGTAGAAAAAGCAGAAGAAGTTGAACACGCGCCTTTGACACCAGTTGTTCGCGAAGAGCCTAAAGTTGGTCGCAATGATCCTTGTCCTTGCGGAAGCGGATTAAAATATAAAAAGTGCCACGGTCAATAAGCCGATAGTTCCAACACACTTTTCTTGTTTTAGTGCAGCAAGGAAAGTGTGCTGGAAAATTGCAATCGCTCAATTTCGTTTTAAGCCCTTGAACATGACTGACAAACTCCAAAAAATTCTAAACGATGCTGTATTTCCGTATAACCTTTTTTGGCCAGACTTGTTTCTATCTTGTCTGAGCACGGAAGCTTTTTGTTGTAAGTTAAATCCAGAGTATTTGGATAAAGGAATTTTTCAAGCAGATAAGGCACCGGTAGTACTTATAGGTAGTTCAAAATATGATAATAATTACAATGTGATTTTTGAATCACGTTTTCCGGTGAAGGCAGAATTAAGCATTGTTACAGATGGATGTTTAGCAGTTCGAGCATTTCCTGATAAAGGAGAATTTTTAATTATATCCTCTAACAAGTTAGATGATTTAAAAAAAGCGAAAATGCTCAACTCAACTAAAATTGGGTCTGCCAGCTTGAAAGACGCAGGAAGGCTGGTTGATTCACTTGTAAAACGCAATGATCTTAAAAAAGACAACTACAATGTTTTCTTGAGTTATTGTGTGGAAGACAGTGATGAGGATGGTAATGAAATGGACTCATTAACAATCTAAGAGTTTACCACCACCTAAATAATGATTGCACCAAAGAATATATTTTATGGAAGTAATATGAAACAAAAAATGATTATCCTTTTGCTGCTATTTACATTTAATTTCACGATTGAAGCATCGTCGTGCTATTCGCCTTTCCGCTATAATCTAACAAGTGTTGCAAAAACAATTGTCATGGGCAGGGTTAAGCTTGATAAAGGTAAATATTATGTAATTGTTGAACAGTCTTGGTTTCCGAGTGCCAAAGAGATAGAAATTTCTCCTTTGAGTGAGGAAGAGGATAAGCGAGCTCTAAAGGGCAGGAGCTACCCTCTTAGTCTTCACGAGAATGATTGGATATTTATAATGTCGACTCGCGATTCCAGCGAAAAACTTCTAATACCTGGCTGTGGAAATTTCGTAGAAACTGTTCCATTCGACAAAAATAAAAATTTTAAATCAGAAAAAAACAAACTCAAAAAAGAGATATTTGAAAAAATTAATAGAGTTAAAGGCACTCCAAAATTCTTTCCAAATATTGAGAAAAATTAAGTTTAGATTAAGCTTTCTTCCCAGTAAAAGCTACTAATGAATTTGGTTCTCCAAATGCTCAATACATAGATATTCTTTGTGTGTGGAGTTTATAAAAAAAATTTTTTGAAATTTCACTACTATCCAGCTATCCAATGACCTGACCCCAAAAAACTGGACTATTCAAAATCTCACACTCTGTTAAACTTTAACATGATTGGGAGAAATTAAATGAAAAAATCTAAGTTCAGCGAAGAAAAAATCGTCGCCATTTTAAAAGAGGCACAGTCTGGTCAGACCAATGTGCAAGAAGTCTGTCGAAAGCATGGAATCAGCGGTAATACATTTTATCTTTGGAAGAAAAAGTATAACGGGGTTGAAGTTGCTGAGCTTAAAAAAATGAAAGAGCTCGAAGCGGAAAATGCAAAGCTCAAAAGACTGGTTGCAAACCTCTCGCTTGATAATTTGATGTTGAAGGATGTTCTTTCAAAAAAGTGTTAAGCCCAAAGCAAAAACGAGCAATCGTTGATTATCTAAGAGACAGCTATAGGACGAGCTGTTCCAGGGCCTGCAGAGTTCTCGACTTGCAAAAAGCTAGTTTCTACTACAAGGCTGTTGTCGATGAAGGTGAAATTAAGTTTAGAAGCCGTTTAAAAGAGCTGATAAACATCCAGGCTTTGGTTTGCGAACTTTGCATGAGATTGCCAAGAGAGAAGATCTCGTTGTGAATCACAAGCGAACAGAGAGAATTTACAAAGAAGAAAAACTCTCTCTTCGCTTAAAGAAGAAAAATAAAAGAGCGAAACATCTTCGAGTTGCTCAAATTCCTCCCGATACTCCTCTTAAAACATGGTCCATGGACTTTGTTCACGACAGATGTTTTAGCGGAAGAAAAATTAAGTGCCTCACGATCATTGATCAATTCTCAAAAGAATGTCCAATGATAAACGTAGGAATAACGCTGACAGGAGCTGAAGTCGCTAGAGCACTTGATCGTTTGAAAATAAAAGTAGGATTGCCTGAAGTAATTTTTGTCGATAACGGGCCAGAGTTTGCAGGAAAAGATTTGGGATTATGGGCCATGAAAAATAATGTGAAATTGCATTTTATCGAGCCGGGAAAACCAACTCAAAATGCGTTCATTGAATCTTTTAATGGAAAGTTTAGAGCTCAATGTTTGAATCAGCATTGGTTTCAAACGATTGATGAAGCAAGGATTTTGATTGAAGAATAGAGAAGAGAATACAACAACTTCAGACCTCATAGTTCTTTGAATGGTCTGACTCCGGAAGAATTTACTAGGCAATTTGAAATGAAAAAGATAAACGGTTTTGATCAAGATGTGAGATTGAAAGTTGTCTAGAGAATGGGGTCAGGTCAATAAATGTTGTCAGTAATCCACAACTTCTCCTTTTTAAACCATTGAGTGTTGATTTTCGCTGTGATCAAATAAGCAAAATTCTCTTCGGCAAAATAAAAAATACAGATTCTAAAATTTTAAGAATTGTCGTGAATGGCAATAAGTACTTTTATCTAACAAAATGATAGAAGAGGAAGAATTTCAACACTTATTACAGCTATTGAAGAATGAGGGATTTGAAATTAGCGAGTAAGTAAAGAGCGTGTTCACCTTGACCGCGCGGAAATTTTAAAGACAAGCTTAAGCTTAGCTGCTGTAGAGCAAGAAAAGTGTGCTGGAACCTTTCAAAAGAACCTTTCAAAAAAACAGAATTCATGGATAATAAAGAAGACGACAATATCTGGATTCTTTCAACTTTTTGTTCTGATTCTAGGAGCGAGAAGTGAGGCGAGGGGAGCTTGGTGAGCTAAGTGACCTGAGCTGAACGATCACAGCGACAACGAAGATGAATAAAAAGGAGAAAAGTTGGTGCCCGAGACGAGACTTGAACTCGTACGACCGGTAAAGGTCGGCAGATTTTAAATCTGCTGTGTCTACCGATTCCACCACCCAGGCATTTGAGTCAGAAAAACGATTCGGTTGAGACTGTTGATTTTGAGAAATTTATGAGCATCTGTCAATTACAATTCACAGCAAAAAGCATCTTAGTGACTGGATTCGCAGCCTTTTTATTGTCGGGGTGTGGATCGCAGCCCGTTCTTGAAACAAAAAACGATGACCGGGTGATTAAGGCCAGCTGGCTGAAGTTGCCTCTGAGATTCGCGCATCAGGACATGGATGATCAGCATCTCACGCATCCATTTTTTGATGTGGATCCGGCCATCGCGGCCTTGCCTGACGGTGTTTTGAAGACTCGCTTTTTTGTGACGACGGCCGAAGGGAGTGGATTTCAATACAATCTCGATTTGTATTCGGGCAGGCTTTATAGAGAACGTGAGTTTTGTCCGCAGGAAGATATCTGGGAATTTTATCGCGGCAAGGTTGAGCGGCCAAATTTTACACAAGGAATTGTACCGCGGGTTTTTGATGAAACGAATTCCCCTCAGCGGGTGATCATTCTGTCGGATAAAAATAGTGTGCAGCCGTTTAAATATCATCCCACGCACTATGACGATGCGCGAATTATCGGGTCTATTATTTTAGAAGCGTGCGAGAGTTTTCCGTGTGATCGCGCGGACAAGTGGCGACAGACGCAGATTCTGGTGGGGGTGAGTGCGGCAGACAGCACTCGGGAAGGGATTACGACGTTTACTAAACTTAAGAACTCAACGGACTGGAGTTATGTCAAAGCGATGCTGACCAATATGTACGGAACGTTCAGTGTCGGCGGAAAAGATTATCCCGCTTATCGCATTTCCCGCGAGCTTAATCCTAAAGATACCAAGAGCTATTTTGATAAAAAAGCAACTCTTGTGAACATGAAAAAGATGGAAGAGTGGCGTATCGGCTGCATGAAGCTCTACGATGAGCTGTGGACGAGCGCAGAGAAAATCCGCGGACAAAAAAATGGTCAGGCCGACAGTTTTTTAAAGTTGTTCAAAGAGTTCTATGCGAAAAATTCCGATCAATTTTATGGCTGCCAAAAACTCGTTCGTCCCGCCAATATAAACGAAGATTATCGACGTTTATGGTTTATGACTTTTATCCAGGCCTTCACCAATCTCGAGAAAAATGGTTTCTTCTACAGCTGTCACGACGGAGCGTGGGCCTATAATCCGAAAGTGGATGACACGAAATTTTTCAATAATCAAAACAATGAGCTTGCGCGTTGCCGGGCGAAAGACTTCGAAAAAAGCTTTGATCAGGCCATCAACGGTCTAGGTTTAATGAAGTCACAAACCAATAAGATGTATCGCTTTGTGGAATACGATAATGGCCGCGGTGGCTCTCACCAGAAGATTTATGGCTGGATATCCGGCAAAACGACCAACTACACCTGTGTCGGAGCAAAGCGAGGAAGTACTCTTCCTCCGGCAGAAATTTTTCCGCAGGATGTAACCTGGGAGCATTTCAAGCTCGATGATGACCGCACCGTTCGCTAAATCTGACATCGGTTGACTCAATGCTTTTTGACGACAAGTTATTGATTTACAAAATCTACAGGCATCTCTAAAATAGCCCCAACGTAACATTTTAAATCATTTAAATAGGAGACTTTATGTCGACTAATAAAAGACTCGTCAGTCCACTTAACAAAGGCAGTGAAGAAGACTTCGCGCTTGATCGTTTGATTCTGACGACCAAAGCAAGTTCATTTTTAGAGTGGGCCAAAAGATGGGGACAATCCAATTCACTGTGGCCGTTTCCGTTTGGTACCGCTTGCTGTGCAATTGAATATATGGCCGTTGTTGGTCCAAAATACGATGCTTCCCGTTTTGGTGCGGAAGTTGTTCGCTTTTCTCCTCGTCAGGCAGATCTCATGATCATTGCCGGAACGATTACTGAAAAACAAGCGCCGGTATTAAAGAGAATTTACGATCAGATGGCCGATCCGAAGTGGGTTATCGCTATGGGAGCTTGTGCTTCTTCGGGTGGATTCTATCGCGCTTATCACGTTGTTCAGGGTGTATCGAGAGATATTCCGGTGGATGTTTATATCCCAGGATGTCCTCCGACTCCGGAAGCCGTTCTTCAGGGAATCATGCAGATTCAGGAGCGAATTAAAAATGGTGTGTCTTCAGCTGCTCAGTTTGATGCTGATGAATTAAAGCACATTGAACCTAAATCTATTACGGCCCATTCTTAATTAGGTACTCATCAAGGTTAAAGATAATGACTGACAAAACAGAAACAACTTTAAACACAATGTATAACTCCATTTCTCCTGTGTCTGGATATTCAGACGAAATGGTCGTGAACTTTGGTCAAAGCAATTACGTGCACAAATTCAATCACACGCTCTTTGCTAATTCCAAAAATCTCATCGCGGTGATGACCAAACTTAAAAACGAAATGGGCTACAACATGCTCTTAGACGTATGTGGTGTTGATAACCTAAAACGTCCAAAACAAGAATGGATGCATGGAGTTCGTTTTGAGTCAGTTTATCATCTTCTCAATATGGAAAATCACGAGCGCGTTCGCGTGCGTGTTCCGGTTGATGTGGATAATGGTGAAACGATCCCTTCGGTGATGGGATTATGGAAAGCCGCCGACTGGTTTGAGCGAGAAGCCTGGGATATGTTCGGGATCACTTACGAAGGACGCGCGAAAGAGCGACTCTTAACTCACCACGAGTTTGTGGGGCATCCGTTAAGAAAGGATTATGCTCCGGATGCTAACCAGCCTCTGTCTGAGTCACTGGATATTCATTTTGATCCGGATCCAACAATTACAGCTGAAGAAGCTTTAAAACGCGAATGGATCAATATTGGGCCATCTCACCCGGCCACTCACGGAACACTTCGAATTATGGCAGAGATTGAAGGTGAGGTGATTAAGCGCTCTAAACTGGAGATCGGATACCTGCACCGTTGTTTTGAAAAGATGGCGGAGACGCATCTTTATAATCAGGTTATTCCTTATACAGATAGATTGAACTACTGTTCAGCACCGATGAACAACATCGGCTGGTGTAAAGCAATCGAAGACATGATGGGAATTGAAATTCCTGATCGAGCTAAAGCGCTTCGTATGGTTTTAGCAGAACTTTCCCGCGTGATCGATCACTTAGTTTGTATCGGCGCCGGTGCGGTTGACTTAGGGGCACTAACCAGTTTCTGGTTTTGTTTCGAGCAACGTGAACGTGTGTATGAACTCTTCGAGAAGCTTTGTGGTGCTCGTCTGACTGTATCGCTGACAAGAATTGGCGGGATGGCCCAGGAGCTTCCGGTAGGATGGGTCACAGACTGTCTGGAAGTTGTTAAAATTATCCAGAAAAATATCGAAGAAGTTGATCGCCTGTTAACTAAGAATAAAATCTGGGTTGAGCGAACAAAAGTTTGTCCGGTCAGTGCAGCGGACGCGATCGCCTGGGGATACACCGGACCATGTCTGCGTGCTTCAGGAGTGAATTACGATATTCGTAAGGCGACTCCATATTACTTCTATAAAGATGTAGATTTTGAAATTCCGGTAGGACACACCGGAGATACATATGATCGTTACCTCGTTCGTATGGAAGAAATGCGCCAGTCACTTAAGATTGTAAACCAGGTTCTGGCCAACCTTCCGGGCGGACCAGTGCAATCGCTGGATAAACGCGTTTGTATTCCACCAAAAAAAGAAGTTTATACCAACATCGAAGGCTTGATGAATCACTTCATGCTTATTATGAAGGGAGTTCGTCCACCTGTCGGTGAAATTTATTCAGCTACAGAAGCCGCTAACGGAGAACTTGGGTTCTACGTTATCTCTGACGGCGGACCAAATCCGTACCGCGTGAAGGTTCGTCCACCATGTTTTGCGATCTATCAGTCATTCAATGAAGTTGTTCAAAACAAAATGATTTCTGATGCTGTTGCTGAGCTTGGTTCAATGAATATTATCGCAGGAGAGCTTGACCGATGATTACGACAGAAAAATTTGAATTCACCGCCGAAAATATGGCGAAATATAAAGAACTGCTTACCCGCTATGATGATGTGGAGTCAGCTCTGCTTCCAGTGCTTCACTTAGCTCAGGAACAAAACCGCTGGTTACCAGATCACGTTGTGGAATACATCAGTGGTCTGATGAATATTCCGGTCATTAAAATCAAAGAAGTTATTTCTTTCTACGATATGTTCTACGACGTGCCGGTAGGAAGAAACGTGGTTCACGTCTGTACCAATATTACGTGCTCCATGTACGGTGGAAGAGACATCTATCAGGGGCTTTTAAAGCATTTCGATACTGACTATTTAACACCAACCCGCGACGGAAGAATTTCTCTTCAGAAAATGGAATGCCTGGGCGCCTGTGAAATGGCCCCATGTATGCGAGTCAATAATGAATACGTGGGCCCGGTTGATTTAAATGCTGCGATTCAAAAATTAGAGGAGTTGCCATAATCATGGAAACAGACAACAAAAACTCAGCTAACTATAAAGACTATACACTACTTTCTTATCATCATATTCCGGGAGTCCATAACCTGGAAGTTTTCGAGCGCGCAGGCGGTTACGAAATGATGAAGAAATGTTTTGAAATGGAACCGGAAACCATTAAAGAAGAAGTGAAGCAATCAGGTCTTCGTGGCCGTGGTGGAGCAGGCTTTCCGACTGGTGTGAAATGGGGATTTTTCTCTAAAGACAGAAACGCAAAAAAATACCTTCTGTGTAATGCCGATGAATCTGAGCCGGGAACTTTTAAGGACCGATTCTTAGTCGAAAAAAATCCGCACATCTTAATTGAAGGGATGATTATCTCAGCATGGGCACTAGGAACGCAAAAAGGATACATCTATATCCGCGGAGAGTTCTATCAACAAGCGATGATTTTAGAGCGTGCTCTAAAAGAGGCTTATGCGAAAGGATACTTAGGAAAAAATATTCTAGGAAAAGGATTTGATTTCGATCTTTACGTGCACCGGGGAGCAGGCGCCTATATCTGCGGGGAGGAAACAGGAATGATTTCTTCTCTTGAAGGAAAAAAAGGCCAGCCAAAACTAAAACCACCTTTCCCGGCAATCAAAGGTTACAGAGGGTTTCCAACGATGGTTAACAACGTTGAGTCTCTGGCCGCTGTTCCGTGGATCATGCGCTTTGGAGCTGCCGAATACAAAAAATGGGGAACGGAAAAATCAGCGGGAACGAAATTATTTTCTATTTCCGGTGATGTAAACAAACCAGGAGTTATTGAAGTACCACTCGGAACTCCGCTTAAGACAATCATCGATGTTCACTGCGGTGGGATGAGAAATGGCAATAAACTGAAGGCCGTTATTCCGGGGGGATCAAGTGCTCCGGTGATCGATGCGGCAGCAGCTGAAAAGATAAAAATGGACTACGAAGATGTCGCTGCACACGGCTCAATGCTGGGTTCCGGTGCGATCGTCGTTTTAGATGAAACCCGCAATATGGGTGACGTTCTTAAATGGACGCTGGAATTCTATCACCATGAATCCTGCGGTCAGTGTACTCCATGCCGTGAAGGAACAGGCTGGATGGAGAGTATCTTCAAACGCAAAAACACCGGAAAAGCCCATAAGAGTGATATCGATCTGCTGGATAAAACAGCTGCTTCCATGCGAGGTCAAACCATCTGTGCTCTGGCGGATGCGGCGGCCATGCCAACTCAGGGAATGATCAAAGTTTTCCGTGAAGAACTTGAGCAATACATAACAAATACGAATAAAAAATAAATTTATAAAGACGAGAAAGTCATGACTGAAAAAGTAAAATTAACCTGGAACGGAAAAGAGATCGAAGCAGTGAAGGGCTCTAACCTTCTGCAGGCCGCGCTCGATAATGGTGAAGAAGTAGCTCACTACTGTTATCACTCTGGATTATCTATCGCCGGTGTCTGTCGTATGTGTATGGTTGAGCAAGACGGTGTTCCCAGACCATTTCCTGCCTGTAATGCCACCTGTGCTGAGGGCATGGTTGTTCGTAACGACACTCCAAAAATTAAGGCCGCAGTCGAAGCGACTCTGCAATTTCACCTTTTAAATCACCCGCTGGATTGTCCGGTATGTGATCAGGCAGGTGAGTGCGGACTTCAAGATTACTACATGAAACACGGGCAATACGACTCGCAGATGATTGATCCGAAAGTGCACAAAGAAAAAGTGCAGGACATCGGTAAAAACGTCATGCTCGATGCTGAACGCTGTATTCTTTGCTCACGCTGTACCCGTTTTACCAGCGAAATTACCAAAACGAATGAACTGGGAATTTTAAACCGTGGTGATCACGCTGAAATTACCGTTAACGAAAATTTAAAAAATGATTACGCTCAAAACTTAGTCGACATTTGTCCGGTCGGAGCGCTTACATCAAAAGACTTCCGCTTCAAGCAACGTGTTTGGTTCCTCGATGAGGTGCAGACGACATGTATCGGCTGTGAAACAGGATGCTCTGTAAAAGTTTCTCAAAACCGAAATGGCGCTTACAGAGTAAAACCAATGTACGACCATGAAGTAAACGGTCACTGGATGTGTGACGATGGTCGAGCTATCTACAAACATGTTTCCAGCCCGACTCGTCTTGCTGGTCCTTGTGAAAACGTAAACAACCTTTTCATGCCAGCTGATGAGGCGCAAATCTTCAACAAACTTCAGGGCAAAAAAGCCAAATTCGTTCTTTCAGCAGGCCTGACTAACGGCGAATACGAAGCATTCTTTAACAATATTAAAGGAACGAAAGCTGAAGTAGCGTTATACGCTCAACCAAAAATTGGTCCGGAGTTCGACGGTATTCTTCGTCGCGCCGATAAAAACTGCAACACTCGCGGGGCGATCGCAGCTTTTGAAAAAGCCGGCTTTGATCACTCAACTGCGGGATTAGATAAACTGCTTAACGGTTTAACATCAAGTGATGCTGTGTATGTGGTTGTTCCGGAAATGATTTACGATGAAGATCACTTCAACACACTAGTTTCTAAAGTTAAAAAAGCGGGGATCCGCCTGGCGATTACTCCAGGTGAAATCATGGGTTCACTTCGTGAGTTTGATTATCTTCTTCCTGTTCCGACTTTCCTGGAGAAAAATGGCGAAATCATAAATTTCCAGGGCAAACTCAGAACACTTAACAAAGGTGTGACGAGCTACGGAGACGTCTCCAAAGATATTGGCTTTTATGCAAAATGGGTGAACGTATGATTTTAAAACCAGACCTCTATCGTGCACACGGATTCCTCAAAGGACTCTACCTGGGGCTAAAGATCACAATGATCTCCCTGGTAAAAAACCTTTTTGGTATTGAGAAAAGAATGACTCTGAACTATCCGGAAGAAAAATACTTCTACTCGGATCGTTTTAAGGGCAAACATGTTTTAACCGTGAAAGAAGACGGAACACTTCGTTGTACATCATGCATGCTGTGTGCGACTTATTGTCCGGCCCAGTGTATCCACATCGTGGCCGCTGATGACTCTGATAAAGAAGTCGAAAAAGCTCCGGTTTCATTTGAAATCGAAATGCTTCGTTGTGTATTCTGTGGTTTCTGTGAAGAAGCTTGCCCGGTCGATGCTATTCGTTTAACTAACGAATACGAAATGTCCGGCCACGCAGAAAAAGAATGGATCGCTGATCACCATGAACTGGCCTTCAGAAAATCGCTTAATGGCGGAAAAGGTGTTGTCTCAACTGTTGACGACAAAGACCGCATGAAACTTCGTTTATAATATTTATGAAACATCTTCTTCTCCTTGTTCTATTTTTATTAACAGTGCAAGGAGAAGCTTTCTCGGCCACCGAACCTTCTTCCAGTAAATCTCTCGAATCTCAACTAGAAAATACCTGTGCCGGTCAAGTGATGTCACTTGCCGCCACTGTCCGTATGGATAAATCCGGTAAACTTAAAAAACACGCTTTTTCCGATCAGACTGATTCCACTTTTTTCTGGTACTTCAAAAAAATAAAAACTTTAGTGGAAGCGCCCAATGCCAGTGACAATAAAAAAGAATTGCAGAAGGTGTATGGTGACCTCACGGCCTTTGCCCGTAAGAAAACGCCCAAAACCATGGATTCCTGCCTAAAATTTTTAAAAATTTCAACGCTTGAAACGCAGAAAGTCTGCGGACATTTAAAAGGTAACGAAGCGGATTTCGCTCTTAGGATGCGCGAGTGTACCGACAAGGCCGTCAACACTCCGTACGTTCTCATTGCCAGCGAAGAGTGGAAGCTCGTTCAGAAAAAACTCATCTTCAAATAGGTTCCAGCACACTTTTCTTGTTGCAACGTCAAATTAATAAGTGGTGGCCATGATCAGATTGGAAGGAAATTCTAAATCTTTTTCGGCACGGATAATAACCAACTCTGATTTTTCATTGGGATGAATGCGCACCGTGGATGTTGTGGAGAGCATCTGGTCGTTCATCATATAAACGTCGCGGGATTCGCGTGCCAGTCGAAATTCTATCACCGGCATTAAACCGGTGTTGGTTTTTGTTTTGAAATTTAAAAAGTAGCGGTCGCTGTGTCCCGATTTATCAATATCGGTCTGAACGGATTGTATGTCGATTTTGGTTTTACCAGTGGCGAGCACACGGGCCGAAACGCTCAGAGTAGCGGACGATTCTGCAAAAGCAATAGTATTGAATAAGCAAAGGAATGTTAGCAGGATCTTCTTCATTATACTTTTTCCAAGATTTAATTATCCGTTGCAACAAGAAAAGTGTGTTGGAACCTTTTTAGGAACCATACATCTCACGGTAACGACGCTCTTCCTCGGCTCGCTCACGAATAGCTTGTTTTTCCGCTTCTCGTTCTGCACGTTCTTCGGCCGTTAAGTGTTTTTCCACGTCGAAGAGTTTGCGCCATTCTTTCTCACTCATGTTGAGTAACTCTTTGTCTTTGGTTCCTTTTAAGTACATCACAAATTTTGCCTGTGATGTTTTATCCAGCGTGAGGACTGCAAGGTCATCAGGACGCAGACTATACTGGAATAATGTTTTGGTTTGCGGCCAGTTGATGTCTCCGTAGCTGAAGGCAATAAGTTCCGCGCAGGTGATCCGGTCAGCAGAATGAGCATCAAATTTAAAATCATATTTTTTATCTATCTGTTCCGATAGTTCTTCGTAGACAGTCAGAGCGCGCGACTCAATTCCTTCAATGCGGGTGATGGCGAATTCATCCAGATTCATGAAAGTTTCGACTGACTGGAAATTGAGTCCTTCTTTTCTGATTTCGACAATGGAGAGACCAGCTTCAACAAATGGGCGAAACGGGCGGAAAAATTCTTTGTCCCAAATCCCCATGGCAATGAGTTCTTCTTTTGTTCCCAGCCAGACAGCAACGTGTCCCCAGTGGCCTGGAATGGTGAAATTGGAAAGTGTGAACTTTCTGGTTTCAAACATCAGGTCGAGTGGCTTTAATTTTTCGCGAACCAGTGCGATCGCTTCTGTCTTTTGATTCAGGCGTCCGCTTCTCCATTTCAGCTGATCAGAGATAAATCCCCACACACGCGCAGCACCGGCCACAAGTGAAGTGGAACCTTTGATGGCGGCATCAGAGAGTTTATAAAGATTCGGATCGTAGTCGCGGTGGTTGGGATCGAGAATCATGCCGTCCGGGAGTTTTACTTCCAGTCGTGCGATTTCCTGCTGAATTTCAGCGATCGTTTCTCCGTGAGTATATTTTTTGTAATAGGCCAGCAGATCAGTGAGGCGATAGCGGGAGTATTTCGAAAAACCTAAAACGATTCTTCTTAGTTCAGTGTCGGCAAAAATACTTTGTCCCATGCGGGAGAGGTCATAAACGGCGATCGCCGGAGCAAGGACTTTGGGATTGCAGTTAAGGTCTTTGTTCTTATAAAGTTCCAGCAGGCCTTTTAAGCTTCCAAAACGGGCCGTGAGGTTCTTTTGCAATTGAGTGATATCAAAGGCCGTAATCGCGTCTCCTTTTATCTTTAAAGAGCTGATATAGCTTTCAGACTGCTCCAGAGCTTCCATGTGCGAGACGACCATGTCCTCACAGACAGAATCCGGTATGACGGACGCTAAAAGTGGGGTCGCTGTAAAAGTTAAGAGGAATGCCAGTCTTAAAATTGTGTTTTTCATACCCCATGAGTTTAATGGAAAAAGGGATGGCACTTAAGGGATGAAGAAATTCTTTCAAGGGGGTGTCTAAGGATTAGACAGGGAGAAGTCGAGCATTTTCAGGTATTTTTCCCGCGGGACTTCGACGCCGCCTAAAGAGGCCACCACCGGTGTCACCATCTGGGTGTCAATCCAGTGAATGTCCATTTGTTCGAGTTTATAAAGCAGGGAGACCAGGGCGACTTTGGAAGCATTTTCTTTCGTGTAAAACATGCTTTCGCCTGAATAGAAGCGGTTAATACAAACGCCATAGACGCCGCCGACGAGTTCATCGTCCTCGTAAGTTTCACAGGAATAAGCGTAGCCTTCTTTATGTAATTCAATGTAGGCATTGATGATGTCTTCAGTGATCCACGTCCCCTGATCGCTTTTTTTGTGAACGAGGGCACACTGCCGGATAACGGCCTCGAAGTTGGTGTTGAAGCGCACTTCAAAAGGATTCTTGCGTAAAAATTTGCGAAAGGATTTGGATAAGTGCAGGTTGCCGAAAGCGAGAATGCCCCGGGGATCTGGAGAAAACCAGGCCAGCGGATATTCTTCATTGATCGGCCAGGGAAAAATTCCCTGGGTATAAGCAAGTAAAAGAGAGTCGACTTCCAGGTCTCCGCCTAAGGCCAGGAGACCATGTTCATCAGCACTATCAACAGGCGGAAAACTTACAATCGCCATAGTGTTTAATAACTCCCCATGGCCTGGATAAGGAAAGTTGAAAGGGCCCCGGCCACCATCAACGTTGTTTCCGGTTCTATTTGTCTGATGTCTGGTCTTCGGACTAATGGGGCAATTTCCACCATGTCAGCGCCGGTGATTTTAAAATGTTCAAAAAGTGTCTGCATGATGACCATCGGTTCATGCGGGGAGAGTCCACCCGGTTCCGGAGTACCGGTTGCGCCGGCATAGTTCTGGTCGAGAGTGTCGATATCGAAACTGATGTAAATTTCTTCCACGTTTAATTTTTTTAACTGTGCTGTGATCTCATCGGCGATAACCGAAGCTCCACGTTCCGTGACATCTCGGGTCCATATTTGGGTGTGTCCGTATTTTGTTTCCCAATGACCGCGGTCTCTTCCGCTGCTTCTGATGCCGATCTGGATCAGATGCTGAGGGGACTCGAGGTAGGGCAGAATTTGTGAAGTCCAGCTACCGAAACAAAGATCGATTCCCAGTCTTTCTTCTAAAAGATCTGTGTGAGCATCAAAGTGAATAAGCGCCACTTTTTTACCCGCAGCTTTTTTAGCTTCCAGGTAGGCACGGACCATTGGATAACTGACAGAGTGATCACCACCAATCATAAAAATATTTTTGGCAGGAAACTGCTCGTGAAATCCTGTTGCAAAATCGTAAGCGATAGAAAGCGGAGAGACCGGAAGTTTTAGTGCATCTGAGCCGAACATGGATTGCCGACAGCGACGGATAGTTTCCTCGTTGAGATATTTATCATGTAAAAGATGGGGATTTACGCGTACATCACCAATGTCAAAGCTTCGTAAGTCTTCACGCGAGTTGATTAGTGTTTCCCGCAGATACAGCGGCCCCCAGTTGGCCCCGCGCTGAATGCCGCCGCCACAGTCGGACGGGATACCGAAGATCACACTTTTTGCCTGCGGAAGAGTTTTTTCAAAACTTTCTTCCCAGATGTTGCGGACGCGGTCGTTTTTTACGGCCTCTTCACCGTAAAGTCTCGTCTGCAGATGAGCGCGTTTATCTGCTGCTGTGTGCACGGTAAAAATACCTTCGCCTGGAGGAGCGAGATAGAATTTACATTTGGAGATGAATTCGTTTCTGGTAATAATGGTCATATAAGTCCTTCCTCACGCAGACGATTATTGAGAAGTTCACTGGAGTAAGTTGTCCGGAAATCATGATCCTCCATTCTCAGAAAGTCACCGATAACTTTGCATTCAAAATCAATAGTGGCCTGATCGATTCCATTGTATACGCCGGCAATGTGCGAAGTCAGAGTTATATTGGAGAGTCCGGCAAAGATCGAAAAGTCGTTTGGCTCCTGTTCGAAAACATCAAGTACGGCGTGGGCAGATTTGTGGGCAATTAAAAAATCAACCAGTGCAAATGTATCGATGAGTTCACCGCGAGCCGTATTGATAATGAGAACATCATGAGCAAGCGAGGAGATAAATTTCTGATTAATCATATGGTGATTGGAGAAATTATATCCGCAAGCGAGAATAAGCACATTGCTGCCGGTTGAATCACCAGTTTTATTTTCAAATGGATCGATGATGACCAGTTCGCGACATAGAGGCTTCAATGTTTTTTCCAGCAGCTTTCCGATGTGACCGTAACCAATAATAGTGACTTTCTGTTCATTTAAAAGTTTACGGTTGAAACTTCGTTCTTTGTGCCAATGCGGTTGATGAATAACTCGAGACTGATGTGCAAACAATGCGCTCAAAATGTAGGTCGTAACGGCTTCGGCACGAATAGTGTTTCCCAGCACAATGGGAATATTCAGGGAGCGCACCAATTCGGCATTGAAATTATCATATCCTGAATTTGGATGGATGATCAGTTCAATCTTTAGCAGGTCCATCGGAGATAATTGATAGAAATTCGTGTGTGTATTGGTAATCAGAATCTCGGCCGGAAGTCCGGTTGTGAGTTCTATCCCCGGAGCGAGAGACTCCAGTGTCTTTTGTTCTCTTTTATTAAAATCAGCGGGAAAGTATGGGGACGTACTGGTTCGATGGATGCGTAAATTAGAGTTCCCATTCTTCATAATAAAATTCTTTGTACGTCGTTTTACACGTTTTGATGAATTGCCCCTGATCGCGGCCTTCATCTCCGGCAATAGGCATCCCGTCGCTGTTGGACTGTACATTATAGCACTTTTCTTCTTTTTTCCAGTAGCTATTAGATGGATCTGATTCGTTTGAAACTGGATTTCCATCACCTGCGCGTAATTCATAGTCATAGTGAGGTGCAAGCGTTTTTGTTGTACCGATATCGATGCGATGACGCTTTGTAGAGATCAGGTAGTTTTTCACTTTAAACCGGGAGTTTTTCATGAAAATGATTTCGGCCAGGTCGTCCGGCGTGACAGTGGCGCGTCCGAGGCGGTAGCGGGTTGGCCAGTTAACATTACCGAAAACAATATAAATCAACTCAGAGCAAACGATTTTATCCAGTGTGCTGATGTCAAAGTTAAAATCATAGGCCTTTCCGATCTGATCCATTCCACGCTTTATCTGTTCAAAAACAGTGTGCGGGGATGATAAGGCTTCTTCTTTACGGACAACAGTGACTTCATCAATATTCAGGAATGATTCCAGGGTTGCCAGACGGACTCCGGAACGAACGGCTTCCAGAATGATCCGGCCATTGATGATATCGTCATGATAAGTAACGATATCCGGATGTTCCCACATACCGATTCGCTCTAATTGTTCACGCGTGCCCAGATAAATAGCCGCGTGACCAAAGTGGCCCGGGATAAATTTATCAGTCAGAATAAATGGGCTTTTTTCCAGTAATAAATCCATTGGTTGCAGATCGGCCGTTAACAGTTCGATCGCAGTTTGTGAGTTTTGCAAATAACCTTTTCTCCAGGAAATGGAGCCGGCGATATTGCCGAAAACCTCACTCAGTGTGTTAGTCAGTTTATTGAAAAAACCGATGATGGAGTCAGCGAGCTGGTAGTTTGAAATTTCAAATTTAGATACACCGCTGGCTATTTGTTCTGAGGTATCACTTTCCATAAGATCAGTAATCATCTCCAGTGTGTGAGCATCCGTTTTGAAAACGGTTTTCAGTTCCGGAGCAATGGCACGAACAAGATTGATTTGTCCTCTGAAATCTTTTTCTTCAATCAGCTCAGAGATGTCAGCAATCTGAGAGGCGATGATTTTCAATGTCTGTGAGCGCGGATCGTCCAGTGCACTTTTAATGATCCGGCGAAGGGATCCGTCTTGTGCAAACAAGAGAGCATGGATTTTTCTGATGTGATCAAAAACTGCCAAATTGGCCGTTAGGTAAATAAGGTGGGCACGGGCCATTGGATTTTGTTGATCCAGTTTTGCGTAAGTGTCGGCCATTTTAACTTTAGGGTATTCATAGATCTCGGCCGCTTCCAGGATTTTTTTGTTGAGTTTAACCAGTAGATCAAAAGATTTGCGAACCTTATACAGATCATCTCCGGTTAGGGTGGAGTTATTCTCGATTTTTTTCAGAAGATCGCGGGACATCTGCAGATCGAGTTCGCGAAAGTCTGTAAACAACTGCAATAGTGTCTGATAACGGGCAATATTGTTGCTGATTTCCCGGAGCGGGCGGGTAGTGTTAAAGGAGATTTTCTGCAGTTCTGCTTCAGTATTTTGAAGGGAGGCAAGAGAAAACTCAGTCGGTGCCGCCAATACTTTAGTATTGTAAAGCATGGTGATCGTGAGTATAAATAGTCCAAGGTGTTTCACAGGCTTCTCCGACTTCCTTTCGCGAGATGTTGTAACATTACCCCGCAGTTGACACAAGGCGCAATTTGCGGTATTGAAATTTCTTCATAGTGCCTCCTCTTGAGGCTAAACTTATGAAGATGAGCTTTTAGTTTAACCGGAACTGCAATGATTACAATAAAATCTGCACGCGAAATTGAATTAATGAGAGCAACGAGTAAACTCGCGGCCAAAACCCTGGAATATATAGGGCCTTTTATTGTTCCCGGAGTGAGTACGGATTATATCAATCAGCTCTGCCATGATTTTATCATCCAAAATGGCGCTTATCCTTCGTGCCTGAACTACAATGGTTTTCCCAAATCTGTCTGCACGTCGCTTAATGAAGTCATTTGTCATGGGATTCCCAGAGCAGATGAAATCATCAAGGACGGCGATATTTTAAACGTCGACGTTACGACTTATTTAAATAAGTTTCACGGTGATACTAATAAAACCTACCTGGTGGGTAATGTTTCAGAAGAAGTTAAAAAATTAGTTGAAGTCACTTATCTCTGCACACGCGAAGGGATTAAGACTGTCCGTCCGGGAGGAAGAATCGGTGATATCGGTGCTGTCATTCAGGAAATTGCTTATTCTCATGGGTATTCTGTTGTTGAAGACTATTGCGGCCATGGTATCGGACGCGACTTTCACGAAGCTCCGCAAGTTGTCCACGTAGGAAAGAAGGGAACTGGACCAGAAATGAAGCCTGGAATGACTTTCACTATTGAACCCATGATCAATATGGGGAAAAAAGAAGGTAAAGTTTTAAAAGACGGCTGGACTGTCGTCACCCGCGATAAAAAATGGTCAGCTCAGTTTGAGCATACGATTCTTGTCACTCCAGACGGACATGAAATTCTTACTCTACGATCAGACGAAGTTCCCTAGAGACTAAGGAGCAGACTTCATGAGCAATCAGGAAACTCCTTTTCTTTTTAATGCACGGGCGAGCTTTCAGGACCGCCTCACCTTATTTCTGGATATCTCCGGAAAAGACGACATCATTAAGTCCTTTTTTTACGAGGGTCCTGCTGCGGCCACCTTTGCTGGCGAACTGGAAGAAATTAAATCGCTTGCATTAGGTAAAACCATCAGCGAAGCGAAATTTCTCTCCCGTCATATGCTCAAGTTGGAGCATTTAAATGCTAATTTTAGGCTCAGTGTTTCTTCACTGGGGCTTACTCTTTTAAAAGAGGCCATCCTGGATTATTTGGGGGAAAACCGGACTTATCAGGAAGAGCGCGATTATTTATGCCTGTGTTTCGGAGTAACCAGAAAAGAAATCATCCGCGACGTTCTTGCGGATGAAAATTTTAATATTGCCACGCTGGTGGAAAAAACGAAGGCCACTTCTGCCTGCGGCAGCTGTCTCCCGGCCATTGAAGAACTCATCAGTCAAACCCGCTATGAACACGGCAAACTCTATGGGGTTAAAGACAGTCGTGCCCGGGTAGATAAAAACGGCAACTGGATTAAGGTACAGGGACTCTGGCCGGCAGAACTACTGGTAAAACTCGATGACCTGAAAAAAGAGTGGATGAAGCGGGAAGGGATTAGTGAACTTTATCACATGGAAATTGTCGCAATCAGCGGACTGCATCTGGATTTTAAAATTACTGATCCCGATGGGGCCCTTACCGAAGATCGGAAACAAACAGCACTTATTAGCGCGCTCAGTGAATTCTACCAATCACAGACGGGTATTCTTTTTTTTCTGCACGCGCTTTGATTCATAACTCTTACAGCGGGCCTTCATCCCTTTTGTGTCTTCCAGTTTTTTAAAGATTATTTCCAGCTTCCTTTTATCCTTTAAAATCTGATGAGTAGAAAGCTCCTCTTCCAGATACTTAAGCTTTTCTGCCAGCTCCGCGAGTTCCGGAATTTCTCTGCTCAGGCAATGGGCACCGGCCATTTCCGACTGAATCCCTGATAAATAAGAAAAGAAGAGCCGGGGAACCTGCTTTTGGAATTCGTTGATGTAACCCATTTTAAACGGTCGCATGCTGGATTCCACGCCACTTAAACTTAGATCGTAGATTTCATTTTCCTTCAGTATCAGCAGACGAAGAAGTCCGACAGAAGGAGAGTGCTTCTTAGCGGAACAAATTTCATCAATATAATTATTTTTAAGAGTGATATCATTGGCAGAGGCCAGCTCGTTAACAAATTCCTGATTGAGCCGGAAAAGGGCATCCGGGGGACCGGCCTTATGCAGACGCTCCTCTTCTTTTGCTAAGCATTGCAACAGACGATTTCCCGCGGCCATCGATGGAGAAGCCAGGATTAAGAGAAACGAAAGAAGATAGGATTTAAACATGGGGACTAACACCTTGGATTTTTTTACAAATATACTCTCTAAGTATATAGTTCTCTCATACAGTCCATCAAGTCTATGAGGCCACCCGTTTGAAAGAAATGAGTTTTTGGGAACACGTCGAAGACCTTCGCAAAATGTTTATGCGAATCGCGATCATTCTCGTTGTAGCGTTTTGTCTAACCACCCTTTTTGCTGACGATATCACAGAATATTTGCTGGCCCCTCTCCGGGCAACATTGACCGATACTAAAGCAGGCGTGATCGTTTATCACAATATATTCGAAAAAACTCTCGTGCAGCTGGATGTGAGTATCTGGTGGGCCATTATGTTTTCTTCACCCCTTTGGTTCTATCAGATCTGGTCGTTTATCCGTCCAGGACTGCATGGCCATGAAGTTCGCGCGGTCAAACCTTTTATGATTTTTGGCTGGCTGCTTTTTATAGGCGGAATGGCCTTTGGTTATTATGTTGTTTTTCCCTTTGCTTTTAAATTTCTGTCTATGTACGGCGTGACCAATGTTGAAGCCAACATCTCTTTGCGAGATTATGTTTCCATGGCCAGTCAGATTCTGCTGCTTCTTGGGGTGTTATTTCAGTTTCCTAATATTCTGCTTATCCTGGGATTTATGGGACTGGTAACAAAACAAGTGCTGCGTAAATTTCGCCGCTACGTTTATGTTGGACTGGCAGTGATCGCTGCTATCTTCTCACCAGCGGATGTCATGAGTATGCTGGCCGTGTGGATACCTTTATGCGTGCTTTATGAGCTGGGGATTATACTCGTTGCATGGATCGTGCACCCTTACTTGAAACGTGTGCACATAAAAAAATAAAAGGAAAAGTTATGCAAACAACAAAAAAAATCCTCAATGAGCTTCTTCTGCCTCTTATTTTGTGTTGGTTCATGATGACTGTGTTTGTTGACATTTTCACAGTGCCGACTGTTTTTCGTAATGTTCAGAGTCTTCAACAGGCAGGACAGGTCGGAATGACGGTGTTTTCCCGGTTCAATCGATTTGAGCTGGTGTTTGCTCTGATCATTCTCATCACTGCTCTCATGCGGTTTCCGGCACGCAAATTATTCTACTTTGCCTTGCCGCTTTTTACACTGGCGCTTTTGTACAATTTCATCATGACTCCAAAAATTATTAATCTGACCAACGCCATTTCACTGACAGCGATTAATGATCCGCAGTACGCTGTTTTACAGAGTGAACACGCTCGTTTTCACAATCTCTACCGTCAGTTTGATACGGCCAAACTTGCTGGACTGCTGATTTTTTTCATTGTGGCCTTCATGGATAATTTAAAAAACAGAGCTTTAATTAAACAAGAGAGTAACTCATGATTCTGATTACTGGTGGTGCCGGTTTTATCGGTAGTGTACTGGCTAAAAAATTAAATGAGCTGGGACATGATGATCTGGTGATTGTCGATAAACTGGAGAGTTCTCTAAAGTGGAAAAACCTGAGAGGACTAAAATATTCAGAGTACATTCACGCCGATGAGCTTTTTGCCGGCGATTATGATGACCTGATTGCAGAAGCAGACTTAATCTTTCATATGGGAGCCTGTTCTTCGACGACGGAAACCGACATGGATTTTTTGATGAAAAACAATGTCGCTTATACTAAAGCGCTGTTTCGTTTTGCCGCTGCCAAAAATATTCCTTTTATCTATGCCAGCTCTGCTGCAACCTATGGTGACGGAGAGTCAGGTTACAGTGACGACCACGAAAAAATACCGGAGCTCATGCCGCTGAATCCTTATGGATATTCAAAGCAGCTGGTAGATGAATGGATTCTAAAAGAAGAGCATAAACCTGATCACTGGTTCGGTCTGAAATTTTTTAATGTCTACGGGCCAAATGAATATCACAAAGAAGATATGCGTTCACTGGTTCATAAAGCTTTCGGACAGATTAATGAAAAAGGAAGTGTGAAACTTTTTAAATCGCATCGTCCGGATTTTAAGGATGGTGAACAGCTGCGGGACTTCATCTATGTCAAAGATGTAGTTAAAGTTATGCTGATGCTTGCTGATCCGGAAAAAGCTTCTTTTTCCGGTGTCTATAACTTAGGAACGGGCAAGGCGCGTAGTTTTCATGATCTGATTAAAGCGACATTCAAGGCCATGCACAAAGAACCTCAGATTGAATTCATCGATATGCCGGAGTCTATCCGTCATCAGTATCAGTACTTCACCGAAGCGGATATGAGTAAAATGAAGCGTGCTTTACCTGAGATGGTTTTTACTTCTTTGGAAGAAGGCGTGACTGATTATGTGCAAAATCACCTTATGCAGAAAAACCCGCACTGTTAGGTTGAGAACCGGAGGTATACCGTTATGAAATTTCAGGGTGGTATAAAAGAAGCCGCAAAAATGCTCGCTGGTCTTTCTCGCGGGGCCCGGGAAAAAGTACTGGAGATAATTTCCAAAAAAGATCCGGCCATGGCCCAGAAGCTTCATAAGAGCATGTACAGTTTTGATGACCTGCAATACCTGACTCCCTTAATGATGATCGAACTGTTGCGCTCCATTAAAGTGGCGGACATGGGGCTTGCCCTTCGGATTGCTTCTCCCGAACTTAAAGATCATATCCTGAAGAATTCTCCTCGGGGAATGCGACAGGAAATGGAAGAGATCTTAATTGGTCCACCTCAGCTTACATCCAAAGTAGAAGAGGCACAGGAGCGGATAATGAGCGTTGTCCGCACTATGCTCGATAAGGGGCAGATTATTATCAACAAAGAAGGAAGCGATAAGCTCGTCTGAAGTTCCCAAACTCTTAAAAAGCCTTACAAGTTATTGTTAAGGTGTCACTTAGCACTGAGGTAGGTGGTGTCGCTCTCGCACTCCGAGATCAAATAGCACCAGGTAAGAAACTCGGCCATCGGACCAACCGTTTAATATTTCATAGGACCACTCACCATAGATTACCGCACCAGTTTGGCATGAAGTTCGCTTTATCTATTAGTAGAGAGAGTAGAGAGTCTAGGATGGATGCTACTTCACTCGTTCTCTCCTAGGATGGGTAAGAACAATTGGAGCTAAGGAATGGCGATTAAACTACAGGGGAAACCATGAGAGAAAATCGAAGCGGAAAAAAAGGACTTTTCACCATTTCTAAACTTCAAAAGAACGTTACTCATTTGATTAAATCACTTAAAGCTAAATTAAGTGAATCCATGCATCCACCCCTCGTTCTTGTGCCCGTCCCTGTCAAAGTCCACAGGCACAAGAGAGGACAGTAGCTAGTATCTAAATATTAGCTAGCAAGCATTAAAATATGGGATTTAACGTTTAGGCAATTAAGGCGTACTTTCATCAACATGAAGTACGCCCTTTTTATTTATACATGGTTTTTTCTTTTCATCTCACCCGTGGCCCACTCCTCGCATGTACACTCCTTTAAAGATTCTCCTGCCCTCATGACTGTGGTTCAGTTTATGAATGAAGTTAAAGGTGATCTGGAATACGCTGTTGTTTTAAGTGATAAAAAATTAAAGCTAAAAAGTATCGAAGGATGCATTGATATCCAGGCATCTGCCGTTTATCGTGAAGTTGAAAAAGGCATAAAAAAAGTCGTTCGTTTCTATCCGGATGAAGAACTGCCATTAGAAGATGCTTTCGCTGATTTAGAAAACTTCATCGGAAATAAACTCTATAAAAGCTGCATCTTTTTGAAACAGACACAAGAACAGGTTATAGAGACTCATTATTATTTCGATACCAACCACAAAACTCATTTGAGAATGGACATCATTACCCCAGTTCACGATTACTAGTGAAAAAATGAGTCCGGCTCAAGTTCAACTTACAAAAATTTAAGGGCCACTATGGGCCCAATACTATCCAATCATAATGTTTTGCTTTGGCATGCCTCATGCACCAGCTATTCGTGAAACTTCTCAGGACGAGAGGTTTTAGCGAGAAAGGATTTTTCGCCTGACCCTCAAAGGACTGAAAGTGAAGTATAAGGAGAACACTATGAATCTTGAAACCCTGAAGCAGTTTGAAAACCTTTTCATCGAACTTAAAAAGAACACGATTCTGGAAATGAAAATGGAAGGTCCTGCAATGCCTAAAGGTGATGAAGTGGATCTCACACAAGAAGAGAGAGAACGTGAACTGGAACTAAAACTTTTAGGACGCCAGAATTTCATGCTGAAAAAAATAGACAACGCACTTTTTAAAATTAAAAACGGGACGTTTGGAGTTTGTGAAGAGTGTGATGGTGAAATTGAAATAAATCGTCTGCGTGCCCGTCCAGTGGCCACTCAGTGTATCGCCTGTAAAGAAGAAGAAGAAAGAGGCGAAGGACAAGTGACCTACGAAAAACGCTCGCACACTCAAGGAAAAGGATTTGGCCCAAACGTCATTCAACTTCGTGCTCACGCTCAGGCAGAGGACTTAGATAAAGTTCTCTCCATCAACGGCGACTATTAATTTCTGCCGTTACCGGCACACACAAGAATGGCGAATGTATATACCCCCTGTTTACAGGGGGTTTTGCCTTTACCGTCGACGAAAGTTGTCACTCCCATTCAAAACAAAAATTGATGAATTGATTAAATAATGAAAAGTGCATGTAACAATTTTCCCAAGTCCCCGTTGCTAAAAATTCTTCTATAATCAGAGGGCGGATACTAATCAAACTAAAGAAAGAATAAAGTTTATTAACTGCGAGTAAAACAATGGCCTACGTGCTTTTAATTCAAAGAAGCGATAAACCGGAAATGAAAATGGAAATTCCGGTTGCTAAAAGAATAGTCATAGGAGCTTCTCCATACTGTGATGTTCATCTCGATGATAAGATGATTGCGAAAATGCAATGTGAAATTGAGCCTGCAAAAACAGGACACATCGTTGCGACTAATATTGATAAAAAACGTGATGTCTTTTTAAATGAAGGAAAATTAAAGCGAGCAGGAATTAAAAAAGATGATGTATTGAAAATTGGAATTTATACGGTTCGTATTGATTCCAGCAAGCTCACGCCGGATGAACTTGCCATCATCAATACTGAATACGAAGAGCTGGTTTAAACCTAACCGACAAAAGTATCAACTTCAAAAATTAAAAATTCTGCTCCATTGGCATGGACTTCAATGTCGGCCAGACCTCTGTTTTCTATCCCGATACCATCGCCGACAGAATAATGGCTGCCATTGACTGACATGGATCCTTTTACCATCTGAATCCAGAAATGCTCATAATGGTCCGGGCGAAATGTTATTTTAGCTCCGTGATCATAGCGTGCAGCCCAGATTTGCGCGTCGGCATTGAGACGCATAATATTTCCGTCCTGCGCATGAGAGCTGGCAATTAGTTTTAAAAAGTTTGTGTCTTCATTATTGAACACTCGTTTTTGATCATAGCGTGGTTTTAGATTTTTTTCTTTTGGCAGAATCCATATCTGAAAAAGGTGAGTAGGTGTATCGTTCAGATCATTAAACTCACTATGGGCCACACCTGAACCGGCGGTCATTACCTGAATTTCTCCCGGAGTAATAATACCTAAACTGCCCATGCTGTCTTTGTGTTTAAGCTGGCCATGTGTCACGTAAGTGATAATTTCCATGTCCCGATGGGGGTGTGTTCCAAAGCCCATCGAAGGAGCGATCGTATCATCATTAATGACCAGGAGCTTATGAAAGTGCGTCCAGTTCGGATCGTAGTACTGACCAAAGGAAAAAGTATGATAACTATCTAGCCATGAAATAACGTTATGTCCTCTGTCTTGTGCTTTTCTTGTAATCATAGGTACCCCGCTTTATACTGCAACGTTTAGTTTTAGCTTAAGACAAGTATCTCACTGGCAGCGAGACATTGAAATTCAAAAGAATTTATCGATTTGATAACTCAGGTGAATAGAGTCGGTTAAGAAATTGCAGACTCTCTAAAGCAGGATCCCTTTTTCCCAGCGGAGCATCATTAAAATCAAAATTTCTCTCCTTAAGCCATTCAGAAATAGCCTGTATGGCCAAGGGTGCATCTTCTTTATTCTTTAACTCTGCTTCAATTTCAAAATTCGTTTGCTGACGGTTAAATGTTGCTCCTATGACAAGCTTCAGTTGCCCATGCTTAAAGGGTATTTTGACCGCAATCCTGTCTTTTATATTGGTATGGGAAACCACATAAAGATCTGTCTCCAGACACTCTTTGCATTCAGTCAGAATTTCGCTGATCAGTCCTAAACTGATCAAGTATTTCGCGGCTTCTTTCTGGGTGACAACAGCAATTGGTTTGAGAGAACTGATTTCCTGCTCTAATCTTTTGAGTGATCCAATTAGCAGATCATGATGTTCAATATTTCTGTTTCTACTTTCACTCGTGGTAATTTTAAAATTTCCATTGTTTTCTGTTGCGATTTTGCGGGCCATCTGAAATTTTAATTCTAATCCTTTATCCATCAGCCGGACTTTGAGTGAAGGAGTTAAATCACGCATTATAAACTTTTTCTGACGATAGACTTCCAGGTAGTAATCTTCTCTGATAGCTGTTTCTTTCTTCATTGTCACAATGGAGGCGATAAGTTTATGGTAATTATTTTCAGATATGGCCAGATTCAGTTCGACCTCGGTCGCGGCAATCCCGTCCAGTGAAAATAGTAAAAAGAAAAACAGAAAAAAAGTTTTCATTATTTTTTACCAGAATAGCTGAATGAGATCCATGCATGGCATGTCTGTCAGAAGTTCGATTTTTTTCATCAGCTTAGAACTTTCTACACCCAAATTTTGTTTGTAAAAATCAGAGCTCGATGGAAGTGCACCACCTTTTGAACTCAACGGTTTGATAAATTTGGCGGTATTAAGCTGAATCGTTCCGAATGCATTTGTTCCTTTCCCTGCGCCTAGTTCGCGGTCCAGTCTTTCGATGGCCGTCTTTTTTAGAAATTCTTCTACTTGTATGGGACCATGAATCTTATAGTCCCAGACTGCTGCAAGATCATCAGGAAAAGTAATGAGTGGCAGAAGGAATTCAATCTCACTACTATAATGAGAGGCAAAATTATAATGAAATAAACGCGGATCCATAAAATACAGTGAATTTCTGCTGCTACCAAAATTGCTGGCCACACTAAACTTAGGTGTTAAGGATAAAAACGGGCTGCCTTTTGGTTCTGAAGCATGACGGGAAAACATAGTTGAAATGCGAGCTCCGCGAGTATATTCACTTTTTAAATCATCTCCGTGACCGGTGGTAGCAATGAATTTATCATACATGGCAGTTAGGGAGCGTAAACGACGGTTCCACGTACCCTGATTTTTTGTCATCATCGTGGACAGCAAAAAAATCTTTTGTTCTTTTATGGCCTCTTCTTTAGTCAGTGTCTTTCCGGCCTCAACAGCCACCTGTATGAGATCGTCATTGATTCCACGATACATCAGTACTCTTTGTTCTAATGGTAGTGGATCGGCCATTACTGCCAGTTGATTTTCCCAGAAAAGTTTTTCAAATGGTGGCATTAATTCCCAGGGTAAATAGGCCCTTATCAATTTTGCTGCACCTTTACGGTCATTATTAGCAACCAATGTCCGAAATTGTTGATTGTCAGTTGCTTTATCCAGAGCATCCATGACCGCTTTTCGTTTATCAGTTTCAGCTCTTACTTTTTTGCTGTGAATACGTTCTGCCTTTTCAAAGGAATCCTGCACATTCTCCCAGTATTTTAGATTTTCACTGTCATTGAAAGCGGATTCTTTTCTCATACGTGCAATAATGGCCATTGAAGAAATATCATGATGTCTGGCATTGTAATAAAGTTCCATTAAACTGTATGAAACCAGAAAATCTCTTTTAAATTTTCCTAAAAAAGAAGTTAATTCCTGTACAGCACTGCTGTCAAAGCTCGCTTTTTGTGAATGATAAATTTTAAGCACGTATTGATTTTTTTCAACAGTTGGGTGAAGCTTAAAGGCTTCATCTCCAGCCATCTTTTCATCCAGAATGAATTGGGTGGTCAAGCCGTTCAGGTTGTATTCGATGTTATTTTTAAGGGTATAAAGTTGGTCATGCTGGTTTTGAATTCCTGATGATTTGAAAACAAATAATTCTTCCAGTGTCGGGAGATCATCACTGGCAATATCTCGGTGTTGTTTATTGTGAACCGGGGAAGGAATAAAAAAGGCGCAGGAATTAAGCAGCAATGCAAAGATCAATAAAACGACAGGATGATTTCTGAACATAACCAAATCCTCACAAAGATAAATCCAGTATTCTTGTCGGTTATTCAGGCTACAGTCTTGAGTGTCTAAACTTTAGACATTTTAAGTTAAAATTGAGCAGCAGGAGATAGGGTGAATTCTCTAAGACAGGAGAAATAGATATGTTATTTTAGGCGCAGAATTTGCTCAGATCTTCGATTATGCTAAAACGTGCAATGCTCGCTGTCGCTTTATTGGCCTTTATGAATGCTAGTCATTCATCTACTACCGTTCTCAGGGATACTGCTGGCCTTCCGCAATGTTTTGAATTGCCTGAACTTGCTTCAAATATGCATATTAAAACCATTGACCGCCCGTTATCGCGGGAAGTTTACCTGCATTTTTCATCTCGTCGTTGCAGCGAACATGATTTTGTAAAAAACGATGAATCTGTTTTGTGGTCTGTATTTAATAATTCACTCATCAATATATTACCGGCCTCAGTTATTGAGGAGCTTGTGCAGATTGAGCAAAAGACTAACGTGATTCGGCGACATCTTAAACCAGCCGCTTTTATTGATCATCACGACATTAAGGTCTATACAGTTGAACTCAACCGTAAACTGACTGCTGATTATGGACAGACTTTCTCTGCACAGGTATTTCGGGAAATTGTCGAACGTGAACCTAAAAGTAATGAACTGCTGCAGTCAGTGCTTCATGATCTGAAAGTTAAAAATAAAAGCAAAAATCGTAATTTGAAAGTGCTTAGGGGAAAAATTCGTCTGGTTGTCTCTTTTGGCCTTGGATGGGAAGAAAGCTACACGAAACATACACCATATTACATCCGCGATTTTTTGGCAGACATAAAATCCCTGGGATTACCTGTCACTTTTTTGAAAAAAGATGCTTATGGCACAGTTGAGAATAATGTTGAACAAATGATCCCTCAGTTAAAAGAAAGACTGGGGGGGGAAGAAGATCTGATTTTGATTTCATTATGCAAGGGAACTCCGGAACTTTTCGCGGCCCTGGCACGGGTGAACCAGGATATGAATCAATCATCGCAGGCGAGAATAATCGGACACATTAACCTCTCCGGAATGCTCAGCGGGGCCATATTTTCAGATTTTGCCAAAGAGCTTATTTTTCCTAAAATCATCGCGCCTTTGCTGAAGTTAATCCCCTTTGCCGGTGTTGCTGACAGCGGAAAGATGGTTGATGCACTGGAGTTCATGAAAACCTCCATCATTGAAACGGTCTTACAGGATGCTGCTCCTTACCTGAGAAAAGATCTTTATACTATCAATGTAACCGGGGCGCCGATGGATAATAGTTTGATGGAGACCGATTCTCCGATGAAATTCGTAGTGAAGTATGGTGTACGTAATGCATTCATAGACAGCGCTAATGACGGATTTCTTGAATTGCCGAGCACGCTGGTTCCGCAATCAATTAGTACTAATCAAGCGACACTGGTGGTGAATTCCAGCCATATGCTTTCGGATGGCGATTTTTACGGATACAAATTAAATGATGAAAGTAATCGTCGACAACTTTATTTTTCAGTAATCAGTGAAATTATAAAAAAAGACCCGCAGTATGCGGGCCTTCTACAGTAAAATTTCATAGAGCTAGATCAGTCAGTTCCTGCATTAACTCTTGTGTGCGGTTAACGAATGCTTCACGGTCTTCGTGTTTTAATCCCTCGCTTGAGATATGAGCGAGGTCTTCAACATGGTGACAGATCTTTTTCACCAGAGCTTCGTTTGTTCCTTTTTCATGCAGTTTAAGAGCATTTTGAATGATTGGTGAAGCCGGATTAATGACCAGCGTTTTCTTAACAGGGAACATGGCCTCATTGCCCATATTTTTTGCCATCTGGTGCATGCGTTTCATCTGCTCATCGACCTTGAAGTATGCCGGAGCTTTAGAGTTTTTAATTTTTGCAATCTCGATATCTTTTAGGCCTCCGTGGTTGAGGGAGTCGAGATCCTCTTTTTCTTCAACTTCGGTTTCTGTTTTGCCTTCGGCTTTACCGATTAAGATATCAGTAAATAGATCTTTTACTTTTACATCAGAGTCAGTTGTTGCTTCCTGCTCAAGAAGTGATCCGATTTCTGAATCGACTGAAACGAATTTATATGCGTGATCACCAAGCTTAGTGAACTCTACGTGCTGAGTGAAATGGGGATCGATGTATGATTCAGTTTCAATGGCATGCAGCCCTTGAGTTAGGAGTTCTTTTTTCAGGGCGTAGTCTGATTTACCTTTTTCAAAATAAAGAACTTTGCCTTCCATCTTTGTTTTAAAAGTTTCCGGAATTGATTCACGGTATTCGTTCATGGTAACAAATTTGCCTTCACTGTTTCTGAAGATGACGTAGTCTCTCATCATTTCATCAAATTTATTGTCGGAGATTGCACCATACTTGATAAAAAGAGAAATATCGTCCCAGATTTGTTCATAACGAGGACGGTCGTTATTAAATAATTTTTTTAAGTTCTCAGCTACTTTACGGATAACGTAGTTTGAGATTTTTTTGATGTTCGGGTCACCCTGAAGGCTCGAGCGAGACACGTTAAGCGGAATATCGCTGGAGTCGATTGATCCTTTCAGCAGCGACAGGAATTCCGGAACAATATCTTTCACGTTATTTGAAACGAAGACCTGCTTGTTATAAAGCTTGATGTTGGATTCATTGAAAGGTTTGTTTGGATTAAGTTTCGGAAAGAATAGCACACCATCCAGGGTGAACGGATGATCAACTTTTAAGTGAATCCAGAAAAGGGGATCACCGTCCATCGGGAATTGCTTGCGGTAGAATTCTTTGTAGTCATCATCTTTCAGTGTGGAAGGATCTTTTTTCCAGATTGGTTGCGTATCGTTGACCAGTCCCGGATGCGCACTTTCTTCCTTTGCTTCAGTGTCACGCACGAAAATTTCGTAAGGCATGAAATCACAGAATTTTTTCAGCGTCGAGGAGACCTTCCAGGCGTTCAGAAATTCTTCTGACTCTTGATTGATGTGCAGGGTAATTTTGGTCCCCACGTCCGCTTTAGTTGAGTCTTCAAATGTATAATCAGTATCTCCGGAGCAAATCCATTTAGTGGGTTTTGATCCATCGTTCATGGACAGGGATTCAACTTCAACTTTTTCACTGACCATGAAGGCCGAGTAAAATCCCAGACCGAATTTCCCAATGATATCCGTATTAGGGGTATTGCCCTGATCTTTCATTTTTTTGACAAATTCTTCGGCTCCCGAAAAGGCCAATTGAGCGATATACTTCTCAACTTCCGCTTCAGTCATTCCCAGACCATTATCTTCGATGACAATAGTTTTGTTCGGTTTATCAACTGTTACTGTGATTTTTCCGGTTGGGATTTCTTGATTTAAAGTCCGGGCGAGAGTGGAGCGTTTGGTGATAGCATCCGTTGCGTTGGCCACCAGCTCACGCAGGAAAATATCATGTTCGGAGTAAAGCCATTTTTTAATAATTGGAAAAATGTCGTTGGTATTGACGCTAATTGTCCCTTTGCGTGAAGTCATGATTGTAGTCTCCTAAATGAGTTTCAAAAATCTATTAGACGCTTTAACAATGGTGGCAAAAAGAGTAGAGTCAAGGGTATGAATGAAAAAAAAAATGAAATCCAGCAAAGCACTCAGGATGTTATTATAATCACAACCGGTGGAACGATTGAAAAGACCTATGACGAATTTGACGGGTCGCTAGAAAATCGCGGCACTTTTATCAAGAACCGGATTCTTTCTAAGCTTCGCTTGCCTTATACCCATATTATCATTCATCCACTCTTATCGAAGGATTCACTCTATATGGATGAGCAAGACCGCGAGCTCATCTGTCAGACCATAAAGAGTGAATTAATCAAACAGGCACCGATTGTTATTTTGCACGGAACTGACACGATGGCCTTGACAGCTAAGTATTGTTTTGACCGTATCGCCGAAATTAAGGTTCCAGTCGTGTTTACGGGGGCCATGGTACCAATGGGGTTTGATGATACAGATGCTACCCAAAATGTCACCGAAGCGTTGCTGGCCGCTAAACTTCTCTCCCCGGGATTTTATATTTCTTTTCACAATCAGATCTTTAAGGTTCCGCATGTTCAGAAAAATAAACAGAAACGCACTTTTGAGACGACAGAATGAGTGCTTTTTTGACTTACCGCCAGCATTTGCAGGAAGCTTATTCGGATTATAAAAATCGTCCTGAAAAGTTCAGTTCGTTATTAATAATTTTACTGGTATTAAATTGCTTCAACGCTTTTCCCTGGGAAATTACAGGCCTTGAGTCGGGGAGTACTCCGGAAATCCTGCTTGAAATATTAATCGGTATTTGTGGTCTCGTCATAACTGTGGCCATCATTAACCGCGAACATGCACTCTTAAAAAACAGTCCTGAGGAAGAGATGAAATATCTGCTTCCAACCTTCTTTATCACAACACTTTATTACACCCTTATTTTCCTCTTTGGTCTTATGCTTTTTGTGATTCCTGGATTGCTGGCCATGTGGTTTTTTTCTCTGGCACCGTTAGTCTCAATACTGGATCCGGATTCTTCTCCTCTTAAAAAAAGCATGGAGCTCACCAAAAAAAATCCCGTCCTGGTTTTACTTTTACTTCTGGCCACCCTTGCCTTGGAACTCATTCCGGCCTCTTTTCGCCTTATTCCTCTCTGGGAGGTGCGAACTGCGGTTTTACTGGCCATTGCATACCCGCTTTCTTTGCTGGGACTGGTAGTGATCCAGTCATCACTACGTGTCTATTATCATCTTGAATACAAGGCGGAGTGAAAGCCTCGGGGAATGCCCACTTTCGCTGACAGTTTAGGAAAACGGCGCCTTTTGATTCTTCCCTTTATTATCCCGCTAAGTCACTGAAAGTTCACTATAGTCACGCATTAGCTCTGAAAGGCAGCCAATTCAAGGCCTTTTAAAATTAAAATATTAGCAGGGATAACCGAGAAGACATGTGTGAAAAAAACTAAATCAACCTCACATTTTTTTCTGCCATTGGTGCTTTTAACAGCATTGTTTATTTCATCTTGTATTGAAAACCAGGGGCTCAGATCTAAATCGCTTAAATCGGCAACTAAACTCACCGGTACAGAAAGTGGTGGAAATAATGCCATTCCAGCGACTTCTGATAATGGATCAACTGAAGTTATGACTCAGAAAGTGGAGCTCACTCACTTAGTAGATCCCTTTGACGGAACCTATAAGAAAAAGGTTACCATCCCAAAAAACTTCAAAGGAAATCTATACATTGCTGGTCTAAACGTTGCGGCCCTGCAGGACAAATTAGTCAAAGTTCGGATTAACTTCGGAGTAGATCGTCAGGCGGTTACTTTTACAGCAACCGTTGCTCGTGCTCCCGGAATTATTCCTAAAACTGACATTCAGGTTCTGGTCGTGGATATGAATTCCAAACCACTTTCAAAGATGCGTCTGGGCTATGATTTATTTGATTACAACGATTATTCAGTTGTCACTGAACCTGTGACGGATCCGCGCAATGGTAATTTATACTGTCGCGGACTTCTGCAGGAAGATGATCCGACTTCCAATAATCCTGCTACGGCCTGTACCGGAGCTACGGATAAATGTCTTTATAGCTATGCTAAAATTATCGACGCTACCATGTATGATGACGTAACCGGGCTTACTAATATTCCTAGCCGGCCACAAGTCTGGACTGAATCTGCCGGAGTTCGTAACCCAACCATTACCACTGCAGTCACTTCAATGTGTCTTCCTGATTCTGTCGATCACGATGTTTTCAATGATCTGTTTGGGACGGCGTTATCCGGGCTTAATTATAATGATCTCATCTTAGGGGCACGCTACCGTGGACCTTTCAGGGCCATTGATTCGGTCGGATGGAAGATTAAAGGCGCGGCCATTTTTAACGCTAATTATGGTCTCTTTAAAATCCCTGCGGCGGGAGATCCAAACGTTGGATATTCATCTTTTCTTTTCCCACGAGAAGGGAAAATGTCGCTTTCTCAGGGGGTGTATTATTTTGGATCGGCATCTCCGTTTAGTGCGCGGGGAACTTTGGTTGCTGATTCAACCGGTACAACTAAATATGTTGATGGATGTAATTTACGTGTTTCTCATTACAATCCGGTCAGCAGTGAAGGAATTGGTTCTTGTAACGTCAACTCGTCTATAGAAATTTTTTATGAAAAAGATGGTAAAGAAATAAACATCACTACAGACAAATCAATTAAGCTGCAGGTTATTCGCCCGAGTCTTACGGATTACGAAGGTAAAGAAGTTTTGGGATCGGCTTTTAAACGGTGTGAAAATTCTTCTACCTGTGGATCAAGTGAGTGTTGCTTTAATTCCCGTTGCTGGTCAAAAGATCTGGTCACTCAGTGTGTGGATCAGTTACCGGTCATTGGTAATCAGGAAGTAGGGGCCGCTTGTGCGTCGGATTTTGAGTGTTCGAGTTTATGTTGTAACTCGTCTACCGGAACGTGCGCACCTCATAATCCTAACGGTACTGCACCGGCCTACTGTGGAAAAACATCCGGTCAACGTTGTGTGGCCAAAGAATTCTGTAAACCATCCATTGTGGCCGTCTGTAAAAAGATTAAAATTCCCCCTCCAGGCGACGGAAAACCACCTTGTATGATTCGTTGTACGCCAACGGAAACTTATGGAACATGTACTGCGGGGTACTGTATTCCACCTGTCACCCCACCGGTACCGGCCTTTGATGAAACTGATCCGGCCGTTTGTAATGGGGCCGTTGACCCTTAGACTTAAATCTTCCACAATAGTAGGAACTTTTAACTCTAACTTATGGGCCTTTCATCCATGTTTAACAAAGATTGCTATCTCGACCACGTGGCCATTGCTGTTTCCAACCTCGACCATGCTCAAAAAATCTGGGAAGACTTAGGACTTTCCTTTAATGAAGAGCGCGAAGATGTTCCTTCGCAACAGGTGACAACCGCCTTTGCCCATATTGATGAACATGCGCATATTGAATTGCTTTGTCCCATTAATGGAGCAGGGCCGATTCAAAAATTTATTGAGCAAAAAGGTGAAGGCATTCATCACCTCAGTTTTAAGGTTCCCGACGTGATCAAAAAATCGGGCGAACTAAAAGCAGCTGGATACAAGCTCATTTATGAACATCCGGTTCCGGGGGCAAATAATTGTCTGGTCAATTTTATTCATCCTAAATCATGCGGAGGAGTCTTGGTTGAAATTTCCGAGACAAGAAAATAAAGATGCAATCACAAGTGTATTTACCCCGACTCACATTAATCAATAAAATTATCATCATTATTGCGTCCGCTTGCTTTTTGCTAGGCTTTGCTCTTAGTATGACCCGCGGAACGGGGCTTTATCATCTCATGGGTCTATCGGCAGATAATGTCATGAGCGGGCATGTCTATACCATGCTGACTTATCCTTTTCTTGCGAATTCGATTATCGAACTTATTTTAAATTGTCTCATGTTGTGGATGATGGGATCGGAGTTTGAAGAAAATTGGGGGGCTAAACGCTACTTAAGTTTTATGCTGGCCACGACCATCGGGGCCGCTCTCATTTATCTGCTGATCAACATTCTCTTTTTCCAGGGGCATCCGGTTTATGAATATCCACTAACCGGGTTATCGGGAATTGTGGCGGCCCTGTGCATGGCCTATGCAGTCATTTACCCGGACAGGATTTTTTCTTTCCTTATGATTATTCCCGTGAAGGCCAAATATTTTTGCATGCTTTTAGTGGTCATTGCTTTATATCAGGGAATTTCCAGTCCACTGGGAATTGGGGCCTGGGGTCAGCTGGGAGCGATTCTTTCGGCCTATCTCTTCATGCTCACCATTAGCCACAGGAATTTCCGCAATCTGAGCGATAAACTTTCCAAAATGACGCAAGCAAGGCCAAAAAAGAGCAAGGCCAAACTAACGATTGTGAAAGACGATCAGGATGGACCGCCTAAGTATTGGCATTAAGTGACTTTAATGCTATGGTCTCTTTCTCAAATTAAAAAAAAGTTAACTTCAAAAGAGGACCCTCATGAGACTAAGTAGAGCATTGACTGAAAAATTAATGGATGTTCGTTTAAGAGACAAACTTCTTGCTGAAGGTAAAATCACGAAAGAAGAAATTAAAAAGTTCCTGGAAACGATGCCAGATGAAACAAAAAACGCTACGTTCACAGACGAATCTGGCGAAGAAGAGTAATCACTGATTGTTAATTATTGAACGATGTAGCTGGCAAAGAAAATATTTTTGACAGCTACTTTCCCTAAAGCTTTATTCATTTCCCGACGCAAGCGATCTTCCAGCAGAATTTTTCCCGATAGCGAATTCAACTCTTCCGGACTCATCTTTGAAGCGATCTCAATAATCCGGTCCTGGATAACCGGTAAGTTTGTTTTGACGAATTCCTGATCACTGCTTTCAAACAAGACCAGGTGAATTTCCAACTCTAGCCACCGCATACGAGTGTTGCTGGCATCGGCCCGTGGGGTTAGGCTTATGGTCATTTTATCCACTTTAAAAAAGAACGGAATAGCCTTAGCGTCGACAGTATTCATGAGTGCAGCCTTTTCAGCTTCTTCATTTATAGGAGGACGTTTGTAGATTTTTTCAGTGTAATAGAAAAGTCCCATCACTCCCAGAGTGGAGAGAACCATAACGCCGACAAGAATGTTGTCCAGAAGTTTTTTACCAGTCATTAAGTTAAGGATATCATGAACCGGACAAATGAAAAGTCATTTGTCCGGTGCTATTAAAAAAGGCGGTCTAATTAGAACGGAAGCTTTGTATACGGTAGTCCCAGATCAGTGGCCACTTGTTCGTAGGCCAGAGTTCCTTTGTAGATATTAATTCCCGGACGGAAAGACTTGTCTTTCATGGCCGCTTCTTCAACACCCAGATTAGCAATCATTCTTGCGTATTTTAATGTGACATTGGTAAGAGCAAACGTACTTGTTCTGGCAACTGCACCTGGCATGTTCGCTACACAGTAGTGAACAACACCATCAACGACGAAAGTCGGATTTTCGTGAGTTGTCGGCTTACATGTTTCAATACAGCCACCCTGGTCGACGGCGATATCTACAACAACTGAACCTTTTTGCATCTTTGAGATCATTTCACGAGTCACAAGCTTTGGAGCTTTAGCACCTGGGACAAGAACAGCACCGATAACTAAATCTGATTCAATGACGGCCTTTTCAATGTTGTCAGGGTTTGAATAGAGAGTTGTGATGTGTGATCCATATAGACCATCAAGTTCGGCAAGACGCTTAGTTGAAACGTCGATTGCTGTAACAGATGCGCCCATTCCCATCGCCATCTGAATGGCATTTGTTCCGGCGATACCAGCACCGATAACAGTCACTTTACCGCGTTTAACACCCGGAACACCTCCGAGAAGAACGCCTTTTCCGCCTTTATCAAGTTGAAGGTAGGCTGCACCAATCTGCACAGACATACGTCCTGCTACTTCTGACATTGGTACCAGAAGAGGAAGAGCGCCGTCAGCATTTTGAATAGTTTCATATGCGATTGCTGTACATCCTGATTTCATCAGACCTTTTGTCTGCTCTGGATCTGGTGCCAGGTGAAGGTAGGTATAAAGAATGTGATGTGGTTTAAGCATTGCAATTTCTACTGCCTGAGGTTCTTTAACCTTAATGATCATCGTGGCCTTTTCAAAAACTTCAGCCGCTGTATCCAGGATTTTTGCTCCTGCTGCTTCAAACTCAGCATCTGAAATACCAATTCCGGCACCGGCATTTTTTTGAACGTACACCGTGTGTCCGTCTGCAATCAAAGTTCTGATTCCGCCTGGTACCATACCGACGCGGTTTTCATTATTTTTAATTTCCTTAGGAATCCCGATAATCATATGATTCTCCCTCAATAGAATGGTGGTATTAGCTGCAAAAAATGTTTCCAAGAGAATTCCATAAAATTTCTTAAATTGCAAAGAAGATGTGCCGCTCTTGCACCTGAAAAAGGTCTGCCTTTTTAACCGACAGAGTCAAACTCTAGTAAAATACTTTTTGTTGATCGTAGAGAGGAAAGACCGAAGGACCAAAGGCCGCTTGCGCCATGGAGCTCAGCATGCGGTGGGACAGATCGTGACCCATATGAATCAGTCCGGTTTGGCGTGCTCCGATCTTTTTGATGTACTGAAAACTCTGGTCGACATTGAGATGAGTTTTGTGTGCTTTTCTCTGCAGGCAATCGATGATCAGCAGATCAAGTTTTTGCTCTGACAAAAAAGAAAGCAGAGATTCGGGGATTGATCCGCAGTCGATAATATACGCAAACTTTTCATGCACAAATCCCATTGTTTTGCCATGGCCGTGTGGATAGTCAAAGAATACAAATTTTTCTTTACTCTGAATTGTTTCCTGCATGAGAGGAACGGCTATTGATTTCAGACGGGGAATTCCTCCGCCAATGACGGGACGGGGATTATTAAAAATATACTCAAACCGTTCTTCAATAATTTGTTTTGCTTCAGGATGAACATAAATCGGAATCTCCCGAACAGGAGGGCCAAAACAAAATGGGCGCAGATCATCGATACCGTGAAGGTGATCCGCATGCTCATGTGTAATGATGGCAAAATCGAGATGAGAAATTTTATCCCGCAATAACTGAGTCCGTAGATCCGGTGTTGTGTCGACTAAAAATTGTGAACGGGGAGTTTGTATAAATATACTGGTACGCAAACGCTGATCGCGATGGTCCAGTGATGTACAAACTTTACAGGAACATCCGATGAGCGGTATGCCCGTAGAGGTCCCGGTTCCTAAGATTGTTATACAATTTTGTTTTTCAGATTTACTTTGTTTCATTTGCGTCTGGTTTTTAATGTGGGTCTTCGTTATAATTTTAGCTCAACCGCGATCAAAATAGAGGAATAAAATTATGCTTCCTGAAGAAAAAGCACATCGCTCTGCTAAGCACGTCAAAAAGCTGGGGCTTGCCCTCGTGTTAGCGGCCGCAACCGCATGTTCAAGCATGCAGTCAAAAGCGCCAACAGTTACTACCGGAGTTCTGAAGGCGGGATTTAATGTGAAGAAATCAGTACTGAAAAACGGACTGACTGTGCTCATTGCGCCTAATCCGAAATTGCCGATTGTTTCTTATTACACACTTTTTGATGTCGGAGGTAAAGACGAAGGACCAGGAACAACCGGGGCCACCCATTTTCTCGAGCACATGATGTTTAAAGGCGCCAAGAAGTATGGTCCAGGTGAGTTCGACACCATGATTGAGCGAAGTGGAGGGATGACTAATGCCTACACCACCAGTGATATGACAGTTTATTATCAAAACATTCCCAAAGATTTTCTTCCGCAGATGATTGATCTGGAAGCCGATCGCATGCAGAATCTGTTGCTGGAACCAGTTTCATTTGAAAGTGAACGTCAGGTTATATTCGAAGAACGAAAAATGCGCTATGAAAACAGCCCGGATGGATTGTTGTATCTGGCAATGATGAAAAAACTTTTTGAAGGAACTCCTTACGGTCAGTCAGTGATTGGTGATGAAGCAGATCTTAAAGCTCTGACCCGCGATCAGATGATGACATTTTTTAAAGATTACTACGTTCCTAACAATGCCATTCTGGCAATTACTGGTGACGTTGATCCGGATGAAGTTATTAAAATTGTCCGTGAAAAATATGAAAACATCCCTGCTTCGAACAATCTGGCCGAGTTGAAAAGAGTTCAGAACGATCCTGAACGCTTTAAATCAAAAGCAGTTCTGGGAACTGAATATAAACTCTATGCTACAAACCCAAATCCCAAATTCATTATGGCCTATCCGGCTGAAAAAATCGGGACCCGAAAATCTTATGCTATGGACGTTGTCGCCAACATCCTGGCTAACGGTGGAAGTTCTTATCTGGTCCAGAAGTATGTTAAATCGGACAAGCCGATGCTTCAGGATATTGGTGTTTCCAACTACAACATGATTCACGGCGGAGTCTTCAATTTCTCAGGTGAACTGATTGAAGGTATAAAAGTGGAGGAAGTCAAAAAAGCACTCACAGAAAACCTCAATACAATGTGCGATGAAGCCATCAATGAACGGGCCTTGCAAAAAACGAAAAACCAGATTCTCGCCACAGGTTACAATCAGCTTAAAACCAATCCCGGAGTAGCTTCAACAATCGTCCGAAATGAAAAATGGTTTGGTGATTACAACCGTGGACTGAAAGAAATGGAAATATATAATTCTATTGGTCTGCAGGAAGCTATGGACACCTGTAAAGATGTTCTCGTCGGAAAACCTTTTATCTTCTTATCCGCCTGGGACAAATACCCAAAAACTACGGGGAATAATTAATATGAAAAAGCATACATTTTTAGTGGCGGTACTTGCTGGTTTTATCAATTCTGCGGTTGCCGATCCATCCACTCCTTCAATCGAAGAGAATATTAAAAAACAAAACTGGAACGGTGTCGATGTTGTCTACATTGAAGATAATCGTTTTCCCACTTATGATATGACCATTTATTTTGCCGATGGTGCTTTAAGCGACGGTAAAAAAGAAAGAGGTCTTACTGATCACAGTTTTAGCTTTCTGGATTCTGGAACCGACAAACTGTCTCAGAAAGAAATTCTTGATCAGCTGGAATTTTACGGTACAGAATTCGGAACGGATGTGACTCATGAATATTCCACTATGGCCGTGTCCGGTCTGGCCAAAGACCTGAATACATCGATGACGTTAATCTGCACTCTTTTAAGGGATGTACAGTATCCGGAAAATGTCGTCAAAAAAGAACTGGGCCTAGAACGCAGCGGCCTGCAGTCAATTGTTCAGTCTCCTCAATCGCTGGCCGAAAGAGTCTTCCGTGAAATTTCCCTGGGAGGAACACCTTACGCCTA
>CAMLMH010000007.1 GCA_946481315.1 uncultured Bacteriovorax sp. | reverse complement strand
TACGCCTATCCGGTTGCAGGCAAAGTGGCTGACTTTAAAAATTACACATCAAGTGCTTTGAAGAATAAGATGAACAATTTTCTGGATAACGTGAAGAAACGAATTTATCTGACAGGACCGCGCAGTATTCTTTCCGTTGAAAAAATACTCAAAGACCAATGTAAGTTTGACGGCAACCGCCCCCAGTATGTCCGCAGCCTAGATAATGCAGCTAAGATTCCGGCCAAAGGCCAGTTTGTTTTTGTACCTGTACCAGATGCCAATCAGGTGCAGCTGAGAGTAGGGCGCTTTTTGAATGCTCACGAAATTGGAGACCGTAATCTCGATGCACTTGCCGCAGATTTCCTGGGCGGTGGTTTTACATCTAAGCTTATGCGTGAAGTAAGGGTGAAACGGGGACTCACTTATTCAATTGGTTCATACATATCTTCTCAGAAGCAATACGGACGATCAGGTATTTCCACATTCACTAAAAATGAAACGATTGATAAACTCATCACTGTCATTGATGAGACTGTTTCTTCAATCATGAATGAAGGAGTGAAGAAGGAAGAACTCGACTTGTCTCTAAATGGTCTGGTCGGAGCTCATCCCTTTAAATTTGAAAGTAACCGCGCTTTTCTGGCCCAACTGCTCTATCTAGATCATATCGGCAAGCCGTATAGTGATCTTTTCGAGTTTAAAGAAGCAGTGATAAAGTACGGACCTACCGAAGTGAAAACAAAAATAGGCGATATTTTTGATATGCAAAAGCAGGTTATCTTTGTTTTAGGTGATAGAAAAATTTTGCCACAACTCAAGAAACTGGAAAAGAAATACGGCAAGCTAAAAGTTCTTGATTACCGTCCCTTTATCTAGCCTAAACTGGCCTATTACAATGGTGTTAAAACAGAGAAGACATGGTCTAAAAGCCATGTCTTTTTTTATTTTAAATAGTAGTGGTTATGAAAGTAGATATAAATATCCAGATGTTTTTGCAGCATTTCGGGATCTTTAGTTGTACACCAGGTTTTGCGAATGAGCCGATTAATATTAGCTCGAAGCATGGCGCAAGTATGGTTGAGGCAAAACAGGGGATCGTAATTGAGTTTTTTTAATTCACCCTGACCCGCGATGCAACCGCGGCCGCCTTTATATTGGCGATGTTCATTATGCGGAAAAAATTCATGTACTGCCGGTGGGTAATTTTGATGTTCATCAGATTCGATAAGTGCAAGGGGATGAATGACCTTTTGAATTTTTCCCAACAGTGTTTTCAATTTCTCTTTATGCTCATTTTTTCGAAAGCCGTACTTGCGCTTAGACACAGCTGCGAGGAGTCCGAATGCTGGGAGCGATCCCACTTCCGCACCTAGAATAAACCGGCGTTTAGCATCGACCGCAACTGATACAGATAAAGGTTTTAATTTTGTATGCACTGAAGTGATTAAATCATCAAATTGCAAGTGAGTGACCTGATGGCCTGCCAGAAAATTTAAAAATTCTTCATTTTTTAAGCGTGCTTTATTGGCGAGATAAATGAATTTGCGATGAACAGTTGTCCTGTGAATCTTGAGTAATCGCGCCGACCTTCGCATCGATATTCCCGAGGCGAGCAATTGAAAAAGCATGTGATTTACCCGGCGTTTTTTTTGCCTGAATTCCAGTGTGGCCGTGGATTGAGAAAAGCGAATTCCGCATTTTTTACAGCGATATCGTGGAATTCTTCGCGCATCCTCTTTGCGATAATAGGCTCCGTCTTTGATTACAAAATCAGTTTTCTGAAAATAATGACATTTTGATTTGGGGCAGCCGTGAAACATATGATTAACGCTGCATGGACTATAGCAAAAAGCTTCTTTTTAACACATTAAAAAAACTAAGATTATTAGTGGGCTGACAGAAATTAGTGAATGCCAATTAAATATGGGCCATCACCATTAAGGTAGGGCAGTTTATAAGTCCTCAGTGTGTCCGTTGATATTGACCTGAGCACCAGGAAGAATTTCCATTGAACGCGCTAAGATTTGTCCCTGAACGTAACTAGTAGGATAGAGCGTGACCACCCCGGTGGCTTTGATTTGACCGGAAAATTCGCCATACACTTCCAGATTTTCACAAATAATTGTTCCTTCTGTTCTTGAACCGATTTCCAGCACAAGTTTTGCACCTTTAGCGATATGCAATTCACCATTAAATGATCCATAGAGGTGAGTATTGCCCTCGAGCTTCAGTGTTCCCTGAAGCTGTGTTTGTTTTCCGATTGTCGTGAATGTCTGATCCTGAATCATAATTCTGCCTTAGATTTTGATGACCATGTTGGCATTCTGATAATGAATCAGGTCGCCTGTTCGGGAAAAAATAAAAATGGTAAAAATAAAATTACCACCACGACGAGGTTTTAAAAAAGGAGCATCGACCGGCCGAAATCTCTGGGTGGCAAAAGGTTCACCGGCAGCATAATTGATCTGATGATCAGCTCCGGCAAGTGAAGCGGCAGGATAAACCTGAATCCCCTGATCGCTTTTCATTAGAACAACAATATGGCCGGAAATTTTATTGTCAGTTCCGGTGGCCGGGATGATATTGAATTGCAGATTCACATTGTCACGTCCGACCACTGTTTTAAAACCTGAAAGATTCATCTGGGCGGGGCGAGTGCGGTCTTTTTGTCCTTGTATCGGGCGGAAGAAAGACAGTGTGGATAAGCCGATGCTCGACGCCACAGCAGGAGAATTAGGAGCTGCACAGGCGACCGGGGCCGGGCATCGGGCATCTGGGCCTTCGCCTTCTGTTGCAGTCGCAGTATTGTCTTTTGTGACCGTCATTTGTTCAGCTGCTAATCTGGCCTGCTCCAGTTCGGACTTTAGCTCTTCATTTTCTTCTCTTAATGCCTGTTGTTCCTGGGCTATTTTCTGGGCTGCACTTGTTTCTTTGACTGATTCGATTAGATGAAAGGGGCTGGTGTGAATCAGACCGATACCACCTAAAACTAAAGAAATAAGCGTGATAGTCGGAAGACCAATGAGCAGAACGAAGATCTTGCTTTTTTTAATTTCAAAATACTTAGGAGAGTCACTGCGCTGATGATAGATAATGGATACACTATCATCGCCCGCTGAGCGTGTCTTAGGATCGGTGCTGTTTTTTTCGTTCACAATAATTATTGCCTTTTCGATCCGGTTTCTTCCGTAAAAAATCGCAGAGAAGGTTCAAAGGCCAGAGTATCGATATTTTCCAGACCTTTTTTTGTCCAGACTTCGCTGACGATTTTCCAGTTATATCCTTCGTCCTGGCGAAGATAGAGAAGTTTTCTACCAATGTCGTTAATTGTTTTGGATTGATAATCCTGAGTGAATGTTACGACAGCGTAATTCTTCGACTGCAGAATAGACATATGTTTAAGTTCGATAGATGTTTTACCTGGATTCGAAAAAACAGCTCGTTTATATGCTTTGTATTGAGCGTAATTTCCTTTCTGATCTTTAAATTCTGCCGGATGATAAAAACTCATATAGGCTTCAATATCTTTATTTCTCCAGGCCGAAAGCCAGCCATCAACAACTTTTTTAATTTCATTTTTCTGAGTTTCAAAAGTTTTCTCATTCAGATAAACCAAATCCTGCACGCTTACGATAGGAGTTTTATTGAGCTCCAGATATTTTGAAACATCAATCAGATCATTGTTGGCCGTTACGAAACATCCACGGGAGTCCAGCCCTTTGTCAATTCTAGTTTCGTCATTTGTAGAGTGAAGCCAGATGCCTGATCCGCCTTTACCTAAACGCAAATCGACCGGATTTGGATAGTCTGTCACAAATGCACCGGCACCGTAGATTACCGCTGAAGGCCCGGATTGAGAAAGAAGTTGTTTTTTAGTGAGAAATTCTGTGAATTGATAAATACCTTCAGGGGTGCGGAAATCTCCTTCGGCTTCTTTGTCACCACTTTTTTTACCGGTGGCCATCTGATAGCTCCTGATTAGCTCCGGATATCCATCATTGTTTTTGAATAAGTGCAGAGAGTGAGTGGATTTTTCAGCAACGAGAACGTGGTGAGCGAAAAAGTTATCCAGCATGAGCAGTGGTTGAGGGTAGACCTTTCCAGTGGGACCAGTCTGGGCAAAACCAGAAACACAAAGACAGTTGGTGAAAGTAATCGCCATGGCCAAGAAATATTTTTTCATGAAATAACCCTGCAAAACGCTCAAGTATGTTTGCTTATTAGCTGAGTCTATTTTAGACAAAGTGCAAATTAAGATCAACTTAAAAGAAATTACTAGGCAGGGAGTACTACTGTTTTTCCGGGCAGCAGCCGATAAGCTAAAATGAAGTAGACCGTAATAACACTGATATTATTTTTCTCCCGAAAAATTTTCAGATAAGGGTTCAAGCATGAGTGCGATCAAAAAAGGAAATTCAGATTCCGCTGATCAGATTAATCAGCGAGTCCAGCGCAAGTTTGATCTTGTCTTTACCGCCGCTCAGGTAAAAAAGAAGACCGCCGATGACACGCAATCTGGAAGTGTATCCATGTATATGGATACAACTTCTGACATGGGAGATATGGAAATGAGCTCTGGAGCTTCAAAAAAAGAATCGGCAGAGTTGCCCGTTATTGATCTCGACTTCACCATTGAAAATGAGCTGCAAAGTGATATTCCCGCCATTCCGGAAACTAAAAGTTCGTCCAATACCGGACAAATAAAACTGGCAGAAGTTCCTGCAGCCGATGAATCTGGACTGGATTTTGACCTGGATTTTAATGCAGTTGACGATATGGTTCCGGAAAAAAATTCTACTGCCGCACCGGCGGCGACATTCTCTGAGCCGACTGGCGGCCTGGATTTAGGCACTATGGACGGCACTGATGAAATCGGTGGTTTTGACGTCGAAACCTTTAACTCTGAATTTGCAGAAGATACTCAGAAAACAATTATTCTTGATTCTTCGACATTGTCCAAAGTAGACCTGGAATCATTCAGCCTGGAGGACAGTTCAGGTGCAGTCATCTCTGATCAAAAATCAGATCCTGGTTTCACACTCCCGACTAGTGATTCCAGCGCCGATTTAATGAGCACAGAAGAAGCAAAGGCAAACATAGAACTGACAATCAAAGACATTGTTGCTCCTAAAAACCTGGACGGAACCCAGGAATTCGACATCAGCAAAATGGCCGATGTAGACGGCACAACTGCAGATGGTTTTGATCTTGATAGTCTGGATACTACCGGTGACTCTTTTACCACTCAGATTTCTCCTCGTAGCAGTGCTTTTAACAGCGATTCAACCGGAGAATTTTTCGTTGATCCACTTGCCGAAACAGCAGAGGCGACTCAGGTTGCAGCAGCTCCGCGCATGATGGCCGAAGCAGTTGCCCGTCCTGAACCAGTTGCAGCAAAAGACACCCATGTTCATTATGAAGAAGTGCGGACAGAACGAATGAGTGATGAAGACTCTGTTCGTTTTCATGCTACGATTCGTCAGATGCGTGAAGAGCGGGAAGAACTCCTGGCCCAGATTAAACAGATGAAAGCAGATTACAAGGAACTCGAGCAGGACAATCTTACTTTGAAAGCGGGATTAGACGAAGCTAAAATAGAAATTTCCATCTTGCGTAAACGCCATATGGTAGAGCTCGAAGACATGAAATATCGTCTGACCTTGAGTGAAGAAAAGAAAGCCATGGCCATCGAGCAGGCGCGACAGTCGGAAATGCGCCGGGAAAAGCTCGAGCAAAAAGTGCGTATTGACTATAACCAGGTAAAACTGAGAGAGAAAGAGCTGGAAAGCAAGCTGGAAATGCTGTCAATGGATATCGACTCCCAGGTGCACAGCCGTGATCAGAAGATCCTGGAGTTACGCCGAAAAATTGATGCCCTGGAATTCAATATGGAAAATGCATCGATGAAAGAGCAGCGTTCTAATGAAGATAAACGTAAGCTTGAGGATAAACTTAACAAGATCATGCGGACATTGCGTAATTCCATAAAAAATCTTGAAGAGGATATCGAACTAGTAAAAGAGGATGTTCCTTCCACGGAAAAAAATTAAGCATGAATGATGAGCTGATCAACTTTCTTTCTGATGTTCCTCTTTTTGAAAATGAAAAGAAGATGCTGACTTATCTGGAGAGTTTTCTTGCCCGGGAATTTTTAGTACGGCCCTTATTGGTTTATTCAATTCAAAACAAAATTCCGCGGCTGGAGCTAAAGAAATGTCGTTCGGTTTTTGGGAAAAATGACCGGCTTCAGCTTTATAGTCCAACCATCATTGAAGAAGTCATGATGAAAAGGGACAATATAAAAAACCTGCATTGTATGAGCCTTAAAGTAGAAGAGTGCTTTTACTTTTTCCTCAATCTTGGAACTAAAGGCAATCAGTTTTATTTTGCCATTTTTTCCGGCCCACAGGATCTCTCTACAGAACTGTTACGTTATTTATCACAGTTTTCCCAGACCCAAATGCGCATTATAGAGCGCACAGAAGAACTAAATAAGGCCCATGCTTTGATTCACGTTGATGATGTCACCGGACTTTATAATCAACGTAAGCTCTACAAAGATCTGGCAATGTTAGCAGACCGTTTTCAAAAAGAGCAGGAGCCGTTCTGTGTTTTGTTTGTTGATATCGATTACTTTAAGAAAGTTAATGATACTTACGGGCACTTAGTCGGAACAAAACTTCTGGAAAGCGTGGCAAAAGAAATAAAATCTCTGCTAAGGGACTCGGATATCAGCTATCGGTATGGTGGTGATGAATTCGTTATTATTCTGGTTAATTCTGATGCCAGCGCCGGTAAAATTGTTGGCGAACGTATTCTCAGTAAAATTAAAGAGCGGGAATACGACGTTAACAGTAAAGATGAACCAAAAATTGTCCGTCTCAGTGTTTCTATCGGCGTGGCCGAATTTCCGACAGATGCAAAAAATGCCGAAGAAATTCTCTCAATCGCAGACCGGATGATGTATGAAGCCAAAGAGTCCGGCAGAGGCGTTGTCTTCAACACTCAGGATGTTTTTAAAACGAGCCTGAAAAAGGCCGTTCTTCCCAAGAATGCATTATGATCGTTTTAATTCTGTCTGACCTTCATCTGGGTAAGGGAAAGTTTCTTTCCAACGGACAACTCAATCTTCTGGAAGATTTTTTAGAAGACGAAAAATTTTATGACTTCTGTGATTATTATTCAAAAGGTGATTATGAAAAGTCAGATGTTCATCTTGTCTTAAACGGCGACATTCTCAACCTGATTCAAATTGATGTAGATGGGGTATTCACCAGTATCATTGATGATGATGTCACCGTGCGTGCCATTGATGCCATCGTGAAAGGTCATCCAAAATTTTTTGAGGGACTGAGACGCTTTATCCGTTCACCTGGTAAAAAAATAACTTATGTTATAGGTAATCACGATTCAGGCATGGCATTCAAAGAGGCACAAAATGCCCTGAGACGTTACGTTGGTGAAGAACTCGAGTTTTGTTTTGAGGCCAATATTTATGGTGTACACATTGAACACGGACATCGCTTTGAGGTGATAAACACCGTTCCCGGTGATAAATATTTCATGGAAGGACCTAACGGTAAAATGATTCTAAATCTTCCTTGGGGAACATTATTTTGTATCAACCTTCTTCCTGTTTTGCGAAAAGACCGTCCCAATATTGATAAAGTTCGTCCGCTTTCGAGTTACGTGAAGTGGTGTTTCTTTTATGATTTTGCTTTCTTCTGGAAGATGAGTTTTCAGGTCTGTCGCTATTTGATTCAGAGTAATTTTGATGAGTATATTAAACAGAATCGCAATTTTAAGACGACCCTATCAATCTTGAAGCAAATTACTATTTATCCTCTTTACGGTAAGAAGGCCAAGGCCATTCTCCGACGAAATCCCGGTGTGCATACAGTGGTCATGGGACACACTCACGTTCAGGAGTGGCTGAGGTTTCCAGAGAACAAATATTATTTCAACACGGGAACCTGGAACATGATTCCACAACTCGACGCAGGCCAGATGGAAACATCGACTAAATTCACTTATGTGCAGATCAGAGTGGATAAAGAGAGAAGGCAGTTGCTAAACGGATCAATGAATCTCTGGCAGGGAACCTGGAAACCGTATCGCGAAGAAGTGTCGGCCTTGTAAAACAGGGGCACATTTTTTAATATGTGCCCCGGTAAATCTATTAAGCTTGCGCTTTTTTTGTTGTCTTCTTAGTTGACTTTGCAGCGGCCGGAGCTTTTTTGGTCGTTTTGCGGGCCGTTTTCTTCGTCACTTTTTTCTTCATGACAGATTCAACTTTCTTTTGAATCTTATTTAGCTCTTTTTTCTGCTCATCCAGAAACTTGCGTGCCTTTTTCACTTCGACTTGGACAGTTTTTTCAATTTTCTTTTCCAGGTTTCTCTTTTCAGCCTGAAATTTAGAAACAAGTCCCTGTGCCAGGTGTTTTTTTCTTAGCTTCTCGATTTCTGATTTTAAGTCCTGAAATGATTTGAGCAGTTGTTTCTTGTCCATTCTCGTTTCTCCTGAAGTATTGTTAGAGCATTTTTTTACTGATTGGAACCCGGTGTCCGAAACCAAAACTTTTTGGCTTCACTTTTAGTATAGGGCAAAATTGCTTTCGTTTATACTCTGATTTAGTTAAAAGTTGATGAACTTTTAGGACCTCGTCTTTTCGATGGCCCTTTTTAATCAAATCATCCGTGGAAAAGCGGGAAGACAGCAGGGCTTCCAGCAGAGGGTCCAGACGATCATAGGGAGGAAGGGAGTGAGCATCTTCCTGATTTTCCCGTAATTCTGCAGAAGGGGGTCTTTTTATAACCTCTTCCGGTATAAGCCCACCATGCTCACGGTTAATCCACTCAGCGATTTGAAAGACTTCTGACTTCCAGAGATCACCCAAAACGGAGAGTGCGCCAACACTGTCACCATAGATGGTGGAATAGCCAACGGCCAGTTCTGATTTATTGGATGTGTTGAGAACAACCGAATTGACAGAATTACTGCGCATGTAAATCAGAGCACCTCTTAAGCGCGACTGAATATTTTCGTCTGCCACACCAAGAAGTTCCTGTCCGAAATTATCACGATAGCTGGATTTAATAGTGGAGTGAATGAACTTAATTGGCATCGATGTTAATTTAATCCCCAGATTGCGACAGAGGTCATAGCTTAAATCAAAACTGAGTGAACTAGAAAAAAGTCCCGGAAGGAAAACAGCTTCAATTTCAATGGAAGTCTGCTTTTGAAGAAGATAAAGCAGAGTGAGAACAAGCGAAGAATCCATTCCTCCTGATAGGGCAATGGTAAATTTTATCATGCCGTTTTTTTCGGTATAATCCCGAATGCCCAGAAGTAGGGCCTCAACAATTTCCTCACACTCTTCATCGGAAAGTTTTGTCAGCTTCAATGTGTCCGGTGAAAGTCGGGTTGTAAAAATAGTCGCCCAGCCATTAGCATATGGATGAGACGGACGAAGATTATCCCGAATCGGCTCTTTCCATTTTTCCAGATCATAAGTCACTATACCTGATTTGAAGCGCGGCCCTTTTTTACTCACATCAAATCCATTGACAACAAAACTTTGTCCGTCAAACAGGATTTCATCTTCAGCTCCTACGCGATTGACGTAAACAAACGGGGCTTTCAGTTTCTGGGATATTTCTCTGGCGCGATTCACCCGCAAATCAAATTTACCCAGATGATAAGGACTGGCAGAAATATTAATCACGACATCACATTTTTTACCAGACTGCTCAAGTGCGTGGGCCAGACCTTCTACCGGATCCTGTTCATGCAAATGGGCAAACCACATATCTTCACAGATCAGCAACCCTATAGTTTTTCCCGCGAAAGTAAAAAGACCGGGAGCATGGCCGGGAGTAAAATATTTTTTTTCATCGTAAATATCGTAATTGGGAAGCAGCTGTTTGGTGTAGAGCCATTCCAGTTTCTTTCCGGGACGGAGTAGATACATCACGTTTTCAATTTGCGTTGGCCATCCCAGATTATCAAATTCATATTGAAGCCCACCCAGAATCAAGGCCAGTTCTTCGCCTTCAGCTGACTTAAGCTGCAATTCTGACCAGGAAGAGAGATCTTCAAGGAAGGCTAAGTAATCATCGATAAAACTTTTTTTAAGAACCAGATCCTGCAATGGATATCCGGTAGTGAACAATTCAGGAAAAATGTGTAGTCCGCTCTTCGGACGCTGAAAGGTAGTTGTGAGATACCGGAATACACCCTCGAAGTCGGCGATTTCGTGATGGGTTTGATGAAGATTTAATTGCATGAACGGTGGCGCCTTGATAAATTGGTCTCGATTCAAATAATACCCCAAAGGGCGAGATTCGTGATAGGTTTTTTTTGTATTGTTCTGGCCGGTCTTCTGTGGGCAATTGATACGCTCATTCGCTATCCGTTACTAGGAAGCGGAGTCTCAGCTGAAAAAATCGTTTTTGTCGAACATCTCTTTCTCTCTGCTATTTTTATCCCCGTTCTATTTAAACAAACGAAAAAAATAGGGGACATTAAGCTCTCCACCATTATTTATTTTCTCATCATTGGTGTGTGTGGTTCGGCCATCGGGACATTGTGTTTTACCAAGGCCTTTATGCTGATTAACCCCTCGCTGGTGATATTGCTGCAGAAGCTACAACCGATTGTGGCCATATTAGGGGCCCGGATCTTCCTGGGAGAAAAAACCAAACCACCTTTTTATTTCTGGGGCACGCTTTCATTATTGGGTGGATTCCTCATCTCTTCTCCGGACATATTACCTGGGTTATCCAGCCTGGATTTGACACCCGCTCTGTTAGGACCAGTTGCGCTAAAAGGATACACTTTGACTCTTATCGCCGTAGTCAGCTGGGGGGCTTCTACTGTCTTTGGTAAAAAATTAACCGGACAGGGTTTTGATGAGATGCAAATAATGGGTGGCCGTTTCATAACCGGTTTTGGTTTCATGGCGTTTTATCTGGTAACACAATTCGGTGGGTTTAATCTCGACTGGAATTTTGCTGTTTATGGAAAAATCCTGGCCATGGTTCTTCTCTCAGGACTCATGGGAATGTATTTCTATTACAAAGGTCTAAAAATTATTTCGGCCCGAGTCACGGCCCTTGCTGAAATGTTCTTTCCATTTAGTGCTGTGGCTATCAACTGGGTCTTTTTAGATGCTAAACTTCTACCAGTTCAATTGCTGGGCGCTGTAATCCTCATCGGATCAGGGGCAGTCATTCAGTTGAAAAATTATTGATTCAAAAATCATCAGGAGTTTATCATGGCGAGAGTTCTGCTTCCAACAAGCCTGGAAGGCAAAACTTTTTTAGTGGCCGGTGCGGCCGGATTTCTTCCCAGTACCCTCTGTGAATTTTATCTTAATCTCGGTGCTCAGGTTATCGGGCTCGACAATTATGTCACAGGTTCCGTATCCAATATCGATATTTTGACCAGCTATAAAAATTTCGAATTTCATGAAGTAAATATTTATGAGCGTCTGCCTAATTTCCGGGATCAGAAAATTGATTACATTCTATCCATGGCCAGCCCGGCGTCTCCTATCGATTTTGCAGCAATTCCGCTGGAAATCATGCGGGTTAATTCTGAGGGAACTCTGCAACTGCTGGAACTGGCGCAGGAAAAACACGCTGTTTTTCTGGAAGCCTCAACATCAGAAGTTTACGGAGATCCGCAGATCCATCCCCAGACAGAAGATTACCTGGGGCACGTCAATCCTGTCGGGCCTCGCGCCTGTTATGACGAATCTAAACGTTTTGCTGAAGCTCTTACGATGACATATAATAAGAAATATCAGGTAGACACCAGGATCGTTCGCATTTTTAATACGTATGGTCCCCGCATGCGACCCAATGATGGAAGAGTGATTCCGAACTTCATAACTCAGGCGCTTGCGGGTGAAGATATCACCGTGTATGGTGATGGATCACAAACGCGCTCTTATTGTTATTCGACCGACATGGTTCAGGCCATTCACACTGTCTTGATGAGTGACGTAACAGTGCCGGTGAATGTCGGTAATCCGGATGAGTACACGATTCTGGAAACGGCCGAAACCATCATAAGAGTTTTAGGAAGTTCATCGAAAATTGTTTTCATGCCTCTTCCGACTGATGATCCGAAAAGAAGAAAACCGGACATCACCCGGCTGCAGAGTTTTTCTGACTTTGCTCCCGTCGTGAGTTTTGAACAGGGAATCAGACAGACTGCGGAGTATTTCAAAAATCTCGTCTGAATAAAAAAGTGAAAAGGATAAGTGAAGTGAAAGTTGCTATTACATGTGATCATCTGCTGGGAAGAAATCATTACACTGAAATTATTGAAAGCCTCTGTGAAATTTTTCCGGAAGCTCCTATTTATTGTTTTGCTCACAAAGCGGGATCAATTCTAGGTCATATTGAACAAAGAAGAATCCGCTCTACATATCTTTCTAAAATAGTGACGACAGAAGCAGAATTTTTCAAGCACGCTCATAAACTTCCTTCTCTTGCCCGTAATTTATTTATCTCCTGTGAGTATGACTACATTATCAATGTATCTAAAGGCTTTTCCCAGGGGATTCGCCGTTGCGATACCAGTAAACTGCTCTGTTATCTCTACGATCTGGATCTGGAGGGAAAAATTAACCAGACTTTTGTGCAGAAACTTTTTGCCCCCTACCTGCGTAACTGGGTTGAGAAGTCATTAAAAAATACTGATCATTTGTTCGTGACTCGTGAAGACCTTCAGGAAAAACTAAAGACTCTTAAACCAGAAGTTGAAATCATGTCGCCGCCGTTTCGGGTCAGTGATTATGCTCTTTTTCCAAAGGATATGTTCAAACATCATTTTTACTTAATTGAGGCCCAGGGGCTTTCAATGGATGACGCTAAAAATATCATTACGTGGATGAATGAATGGAATTATCAATTTCAATTCATCGGCAGCGATGAGCATCTCAGTGCTTTGAAAACGACCTATCCGGAGAATACTTTTTTTGGTAACCGCTGCGCCGGTGAACACGTTCCGGTTCTGGCCGCATCTCGCGCTCTGATTTCTTTTAACACCGAAAATTTCCCGCAATACCCACTAGGCACTCTGGCCACCGGGCGCCCGGTTGTCGTCATTAAAAATCTGCAGAAGTGGATTAATGGTGCCGGCATCACTTTCATTGATCGCCTGGATAAAGAAACCTTTCACAAAGTCCTGCAAAATGTGGATGCTCACGAAAAAGAATTAGAAGGACAAAAACTCCGCGCTCATGCCATGGCCTATCACGATATTAAATTTAAGGCGGCGATGAAGCGGGCGCTAGACAAGCTGGCTTAAAAGAAAACTTTGCGGTGAGGCGAGTGTTCGCTGCAATTCTTCCTTCCAGCGCAGTAGCTCCGTGCTGTGTTTAATCACATCTGTGATTTTCGATTCAAACCCCGGATACAGTTTTCCGTAATTTTTCACTGCCATGAGTGTGTTATATTGATTAATAAACGAGCTGCTTTTGTGTTTGATCCCGTTACCCAGAATGTAGGCGAGTGCATTTTTGATTTCTGAAGGCGTCTTAAGTTTGCGAAAGTGATATCGGGTTTTAAAAACCTGTCCGCTGGTCGCTTTGATTTTATTGATTCCCTTACTGAGCGTAATTCCAAACGACTGCATTCCACGGGCCAGCGTTTCATTATTATTTGTTTCCACCAGCATGTGAACATGATCGAATTCCAGTGTGTAGTGAACGATGGACAGTCCCATTTTCCGTGCTTTTAAAATCGCCCGCCTTAATAACTGAAGAGTCGTTTTATTCTTCAAACCGGCCTTGGCCTTTTCAATTTTAACTGTCAGATGCAAAACAGTGAGTCGCTTAATTTCATCCCGAGCAATATGCCTGATTCCACGGTCGTGAATCGCCGGTCTTCCAGCACCTTTAATGTTAAATAATGTCCGCTTTTTCATTGACGATAATTTAATTTAGGCAGATATTGATGTCAATGCTTTTATAAAGGGATGAACATGAAAAAGGGAGCTTTTAGGATTATGATCACAATTGGACTTTGGTCATTCTTCGCAATAGTAATTCCCAATTTAAAAGGACCCGGATCGAATAGGGATTTGGACATGGTTTCCTATCTCATAACTCTATTAGCTCTTGTGAGTTTGGGTTATGGCATTTACCAAATTTCAAGGAAGACAAATGACTAATTCAAATTTCGACCCCGCCTGGATGATTTCCGTCATTAAAGAGGCGGCAGCATCAGATTCATTTCTGCAGAAACATCCTTCATTAACTGAATTGCTGGTAAGAGAGCTTCCCAGGTGCATAACACTATCGACAAAAGTGAATGGAAAGAATGTGAATTTTCAGTTTGTGGGCAGAGAGGCCTGGCAATTTAAAAAAAGCATCAATATTCTGGGAGCTGAAGCCGATTTTTATATCGATATCATGCAGGATGATTCCATTGGTGCAATCGAAGTCTGGTATCGTTCAGAATGATCAGTGCGATCTTTCCACACATGAGAATAATTTTTCTAAATTAGATCCCGTAGAGTTCTGAAACGGTCCGAAGTGATTGTAGGCCCGTCCTGCCTGAAAATGCGGAGTCACACAACGCTGTTCATGAGCTTTCAGCTTCCCGCCGGAGATATTGTCCGGATGCGTGGCACTGGTTTTCGTTGTATTGACCTGAATAGCGAATGTCTGAATTACTTTGTGAACACCACAAAAGGCATTGAAGGCCTGCAGAGAGCTTCCTAAAACTTTGATCAGTTCCGACTGCGAAGCTTTTTCATTCACAATACAGGCAGGGCGCGAGCGATTAAGCACATTCCAGGCCTTGAGACACGGACGGACGTTTCCGCTGGAATTAGGAGTGAACTGAAACATTCCGATGTTTAATCGTGAAGCCTGATCCTGGGCCGGATCTTCATAGAATTTTACACCCGCCGGTTTTCTAAAGCCTGCCGGAGCGACTTTAGCAGCGACATTGTTGGAGGAAGAGGAATCTGCTGTCGAAAGAGATTCGGTATAGGCCAGACAGGAGAAGAGGCGCGACCAAGTACTGAGCAGTTCAGCCTTGGCCGCCTGATCACCTCTCAGCACTGCTGATCGAAGTGAATTTACTTCCGCGGCAAAACGATTGAGCTTATCGATGGTGGCCTGTCCAGGAACTTTGTTGATTGTGCGGGATAGTGATTCTTCTGATGATTCACACAACGGATGGCGAATGAGTGATGTCGGAAAATAATTATTATCACTCGCCGGAGTTCCATAAGAACTTCCGATCATTCCCACCATGGCCGGAACGTCTTCAATTAATTCGGAAGAATAGTAGCTGATCTGATCAGCGAACGTTTCATTAAGATTTCCGCTGACGGAACATTTATCTACCTGATCAACATTCAGAATGGTTCGTGTTTCAGTCAGTTCGGATCCACTCAGTGTTTCATCAACCTGCGGGCCGATCTGGGCAGAAGTATTTTTAAAAGCATCAGCATCGAGAGCTTCGCCAAAATCCAGAGTTGGTTTAGAAACCGGAACAGGAGCGGGAGTCGGAGCAGGAGACGGCGAGGGAGTTGGATTCGGAGATGGACGTTTGGAACCCATCGAAAAAGATTCATGTGACAACAGCAGTAGGAAAATGATGACTGATAACTTCTTCATTCCTCCTTATTCGGAGGAAAGCAGTAGTTAAATTAGAGTTTTCTGAGGAAGTCGATCGTGCGCTTTTCGCGGGTTTGGGAAAAAACTTCTTCCGGAGTTCCCTGCTCAACTATTAATCCCTGATCCATAAAGATCACCCGATCCGCAACTTCACGGGCGAAATTCATTTCATGCGTGACTACCACCATGGTCATGCCGCTTCGGGCGAGATCTTTCATAACTTTTAAGACTTCACCTACCAGTTCCGGATCGAGCGCGGAGGTGGCTTCATCAAAAAGCATAACGTCAGGACTCATGGCAAGAGCACGGGCAATGGCCACACGCTGCTGCTGACCTCCGGAGAGATCGCGGGGGTAGGCATGGATTTTTTCTGCCAGGCCCACGCGGTTTAAAAGTTCTTTTGCCACGCTCTCTGCTTGCGTTTTATTTTTTTTCAAAACATTAATGGGAGCAAGTGTGATGTTACTGAGCACGTTGAGATGCGGAAATAAATTGAAACTTTGAAAAACCATTCCCATTTTCGCCCGATGCAGGTCGAGTCCGGCCTCTTCAACATCGGAAGACATTACGGAACCTTTGAAAACGATTTCACCACCGTCCGGTCTTTCCAGAAAATTCAGGCAGCGGAGAAAAGTGGATTTTCCTGAACCGGATGGACCGATGATGACAACAACTTCCCCCTTAGTAACCGAGGTGGAAATATCTTTCAGGACAGTGTGAGTCCCGAATTTTTTTGAGAGATTTTTTATTTCCAGAATAACTTCGCCGGATTTCATTGTCAGACTCCTCCTCTTTTTTCCAGACCTTTTTCCAGATGCGAGGCGAGCAGACTGAGTGCCAGGACAATAATCAGATAGCCCATAGCTGCCCAGAAATAGACTTCCCAGACTCGGAGATACTTGGCACCGATTCGTTGGGTGACATACAACAATTCACTGAGTGAAATGACTGAAACAAGAGACGTTTCTTTGGTGAGCGCTGAGAGCTCGTTTACAATTGGCGGAATGATTCGGCGATAGGTTTGAGGTATCACAACTTTCATCATCGTCTGATGTTTGGATAGTCCCAATGCTCTGGCGGCTTCCGTCTGTCCTTTAGGGATGGAAAGAATTCCCGCGCGGTAAATTTCGGCGAGATAAGCTGCACTGTTTAAGGAGAGCGCGAGAACACCGGCATTAAAAGAATCGAGCACAAATGTGGAGCCGTATGCTTCCAGCAAAGTCGGAAGTGCAAAATAGACAAAAAGAATCTGCAGTAAGAGGGGGGTTCCCCGAAATAAAGTAATGTAGAGAAGAGAAAACCAGCTAAAAATTTTTATGCTGGAGAGGCGAAATAAAGCGATAACCATTCCTAAAATCAGTCCGAAAAAAGCACTGACGAAGGTAAGTTTCAACGTTATCAGCATTCCTTCCGCTAGGCGCGGAAGGATAATCATTTTAGAAAAAGCGAGAAATGAAAGTTCAGAAGCATCCATGATCAATTACAGTTTTGGCTCAGCTTTCAGCCATTCCTTGTAAATCTTTGCGTACTTTCCGTTGGACTTTATGGTTTTTAGTGCTGTTTCCAGTGCAGAAAGCAGTTTGGTGTCGCTTTTTTTAACCGCTATACCGATTGGCTCCGGCTTGATGGCATTACCTGAAACCAGGAAAGTTTTAGCATCCAGACCGGCGTAATAGCGGCCGACAGCTTCGTCTGTGACAATGACATCTGCCTGATTGGCCTTGAGGGCAGAAAATGTCTCGGTCGCTCCTGGAAATGTTTTAATGTCTTTAATTTTGATCCCGGCATTTTTTATGGCCTCGACAGCAGAAAAAGAAGTTGTATCGACCTGAACGGCCACTGTCCGGTTAGCGAGATCAGCGTCTTTTAGAACTGGCTTTGCAGTTTTTTTCACCACGAAAACTTGTCCCATCGTCAGGTAAGGAATGAAATTTACCTGTTGCGATCGCTCCGGTGTGATGTTCATTGATGACATGATGATGTCGTAGCGGTTGGACTGCAACCCGGCCAGAATTCCGTCCCAAGGCATGACCACAAACTCCGCCTCAACTTTTAATTCAGCGGCCAGGGCGCGGGCCAGATCCACATCCATTCCGATAATTTTTCCGTCAACCGATTCAAATTCCATCGGCGGATAAGTGGTGTCGACGGCGACCCGAAGCTTGCCGGCCTTTTTAACTGCATCGAGATCCGCAGAAAAAACATTAAAAGAGATGAGCGTAATGAGTGAGAAAGTAATGGCCTTAAGCATGTTAGAGACTCCTCTAAGTCTAAATAAATTTTTCTAACAAAATTAAGGCAAAAAAAAGATAAGCTGAAAAGCAAAAACTACTGAATGTGTCTGTCATTAGACGAGGTCATCGGCGGACGGAAGAAAAATACCGGGACATTGACCCAGAATCGGTTTCCGAACTCGTCGATCATCTGGTATTTGCCGCGCATGTTTCCGTACGGAGAGTGTAGGGGACAAAAGCTCGTATACTCGAAATGCTCACCCGGAGCAATCATTGGTTGTTCTCCAACCACACCGGAGCCCTGAACGTCGTAGGTTTTTCCGTTACCATCTTTGATTTTCCAGTGGCGGTGAATGACTCTGCAGGAGACGTCGCCATTGTTGGTTATTCGGATTTTATAGGCATAAAAATACTGATTATTTTCGGGCATCGAGCGCTCAGGCACGTACTGAGGAAACACTTCAATCAGAATGTCCTGGGTGCTTTCGAAGTAGTACTCTACGGGCTCAATTTGATTCGTTTGTTCCATGATGGCCTTTTCTCATTTAAATTTTTATGCGTTTTGTTTATCAAAAGCTTCGCGCTTTTAAAAGTTTATTGATGTTTGAAGGGTCAAACAGTTGTTAGGATCTAAGTAACTAAAATGATTAAACTTTCCTGTAACTAGTCCATGCCTTTTGACTGAAATCATGCTAACCTCCTGTGAAGGTTCATTTAAATATTGGAGAGATTATGGAAGAAAAAAACTTAAACCGTCGTTCGTTCTTTAAATTTGCCGTAGTGGGGGGTGTAGTTGCTCCTCTTTTTTTAAAGGCAACTTCTGCTCAGGCAGCTGCTTGTCCTGCCACTGCACCAGCTGGTAAACAGGTTGCTGAGCCAGGTGTTGGTATGGCAAAAAGTCTTGATTACGTAGTGGCTGCTGAGCAGTCAAAAAACACTAAATATGTTAAAGGCCAAACTTGTGGAAACTGTAAGTACTACAACGATAAAAAAGCTGAAGGCGGCTTCGCTCCTTGTACAATGATGGGGATGAAGTATGTGACAAACTGTGGCTGGTGTAAGTCTTACCTTAAAAAGTAATCTTTATTTTAAAGAAAAGAGAGCGCTCTAATGCTGCTCTCTTTTCTTTGTTTCAAATTTGCTGCTTCTGAGGTCGTCTAATCTCTTGTCTGTATAATTTTTGCGATAAACATCTTCACCCATTTTCTCAATCTGAAAATCAATCATCTTTTTAAATGAGAGCTCCAGGCTTTTTGTCTCCAGCTGAGGCTCAAAATATTTGAGCGACTCAACGGTTGCTTCCAGTGTGGAGAGTCCTTCGTCGCTGGGGCTTTTGCGGATGCGGTATTGAGATTTGTTCTGGGGAACCAGACGCAGACAAAGCAGTGAATGCAGATTCTTGGAAAGGTAATAAATTTTGCGCGCCTTTCTCCAGGTTCCGTCAATCATGATGAGGTGAGTGACTCCTTTTGTGGCATCAATCGTCGCTCCGTCCAGAGTAATGGCGTCTTCTCCCGGAAATATCAATGCACATTTATTCTGGGGATTTTCCAGTATCTGATTGAGTTCCTCATTGTGAGTGAAATCTTCACCAATAAACAGTGCTACATTGTGCAGGCTCTTTAAAAGAATTCTTGCAGTGTTGAGTGCATGCTTAGTTTCTGTTTTATGTTGCAGAATAACGATTTTAGTTTTGTTGTCGATTAACTTTATCGTGTCACAGAGACAACGTGATTTTAAAAACTCACAGTTAGGACAAAAAGCACGGCTTTCTTTCTTATAGGCTTCTAGTAAATTTTCGTACTGAGTATTCATTGACTATCCTTAAATTTTTCCTAAACGTTTTTTTACACAGGATAAGAGCAAGGCATGAACATCTGGAGTCCGTTTCTGGCAATCGGCCAGCACCCGGTTGACATGATCCATACATTTTTTTTCATCATTCTTAAAGACAGGATTATTCCGATGCTTCATGCAGTAGAAAGCAAGATTTTGATTTAACTCAATCAGCTTTTCAGATTTTTTTCCGGAGCGGCCGGCCTTTGCAGTGGGTGTAGGTGGTCTCTCAAATGATTTTTTTGTTGTGCGAGATGTAACGGCATCAGAGGACGGGGGTTCTCCAATCTGCGGGGCGGGATTAGGTGCAGGCGCTTTTTTTAAAGGAGGAGCATTATATCCACGTTCAATTAATTCAAAGGCCCGGTTTGTTTCTTCTGAATATGTTTTTTCTTCCGGCTCAGTTTCAGGAGTCGAAGAACAGCCTGCTAAAAAAGCAGTGAGCAGCAGAAGAAATGAAACCGATTGAATCATAGTCGTTTAATTAAATCCGGATGGTCGATGAAAGGGTTACGATTGCCCTGAATGCGCACGATTTTTTCGTGTCTTTCTCTTTCTTCCGCATCCACCGGATCTTCATCATTCCATTTGGTAAAATACTTTTTTTGAACTGGATCAATAGGCATTTTATAGCGGACAGAGAAATAACTCATGGCCCGTGCGACATTACCCCGATGTTCTTTCGGTGGCTCAAATGCTGTTATTGAAGTATCAATCGCCTGACCGATCTTCGAATCGCGACAATGATCGGCAGTGGGTTTACCCTTTACTTCAGCAAATGGATGATTGTTTCTGGTTGAATTGGCCTGCATATCTGACGGAAAAAGATGGTGCAGGTCAGATTTTTGAATTTCACTTGGAAATTCTTTAGAAAATTTACTTTGGGGCCAGGTGTGTTCACAGTTAAGCATTTCCGGATTTGGGATTTTATTAGGGCCTACGCCGGCCGATTCATCATGAGTAATGTTACAGTAAACTTCTTTCACCTGATAACGGTCAGGACCTATTTTTTCCAGGAAGAGATCACCGAACATTATTTTTCTGGCTTCACTATAAGTCAGATCCATACGCTGCTGCTCGGCCGTTACAGTGTGCAGATAAAATTGCAGCTCTTTTCCCTGAATTTTTTCATTCTGGATAATTTCGACAATTTCATTGGGATAATAAGAGAGTGCCAGAGCAAATTGCGTAGGCAGAAAAATTGAAGCAAAGAGCGACCAAAGAACAATAGCATTCTTCATAAATCTACATCCTTATTAAATTTATGCTGTCCTTATGATTGTACCTTAGAAACGCTTTACTATGGCAACTGCTTTTCACTGGAGCAATTCGGTCAAAAAATAGCAAAAGAAAAAGATCAGGAATTGTTTTATTAATTTTTAGTTTTTAGTTAGAATGGTGTTAAGAAAACTACATAAGGATTTTTTATGCAAAAGTTTCGCAGTGAAATTACCGGCGTGGGATCTTTTGTTCCCCCAGATATTTATACAAATTTTGATATCGAAAAGATGATGGACACATCAGATGAGTGGATTCAACAGCGCACAGGAATTGTGCAGCGACATTGGGCTAAACCCGACGTTTCTACTAGTGATTTGGCGCTAAAAGCATCAGAAGCCGCAATCGCCAACGCCGGACTTAATAAAAAAGATATCGACATGATTATCTTCGCGACCTTGAGTCCGGATCATGATTTTCCAGGCACAGGTTGTTTTTTGCAGGCGAAATTAGAGATACCGGAAATTCCGGTGCTGGATATTCGTCAGCAATGTACCGGCTTTCTCTATGGGCTTTCCATCGCTGATAAATTTATCCAGAGCGGAAGTCACAAGAACATTTTATTAGTGGGAGCTGAAATTCACTCTAAAGGTCTGGATCGTACACCACGGGGAAGAAATGTAGCCGTGTTGTTTGGTGACGGAGCAGGAGCTGTAGTCATTTCCCGCCGAGATCTGATCAATCCGGAAAAGGACTCAAGAATCATCACTTCGCATCTGCATGCAGATGGTTCATTTGCCAAGGAACTATGGGTGCCGGCACCGGGAAATGCTTTGGGAGCAGACGAAAGGATCACTCACGCTATGCTTGATGAAGGTCTGCATTATCCGCAAATGAATGGGAAGACAGTTTTTGTTCATGCTACAAAAAGAATGGCCGAATGTCTCATCCGTGCCTGCGAAGAGTCCGCTGTAAACTTAAATGACATCGATGTGTTTTTGTTTCATCAGGCTAACTTGCGTATTAATTCCAAAGTTGCGGAAATGCTTTCCATCCCGGAATCAAAAGTTTTCAACACAATTCAAAATTACGGTAATACTACAGCGGCGACCATTCCTCTGGGGATGGATGATGCCATAAAAGCAGGTGTTCTGAAAAAAGGAATGCTGGTAGCTTCTGCTGCTTTTGGATCCGGTTTTACCTGGGCAAGCGCCATCTGGCGGCAGTAAGAAATGTTTCTTATGCCACCAGCATAATCATTAAATGTGACCGGAACTGGAGCATCGTCAGTTTTAAATGCTCCAGTCGTTTTAATTCTTCCGGACTAACCAATTCTTCAAATTTTTCTTTCACAGCATCCGCTATGCCAGATTTTTTAGAAAATTCTCCCAGTGCACCCATAATCCGGTGGCGAGCTTCGGACTTGTCGATCTTTTTATCCGCAAAATCTTTGGCAATCGAATGAAGGGCTGCCTTGTAATCATTTTGGGCCTGAACGATGAGGTTTTCCAGTTCCGGTTTACCCAGAACTTCAATATGTTTACTCCAGTTGCGTAAAGGATAGGCGAAATTGCGGTAAAGCTCCATTTCGACTTGAGAGTAATTTCCGTATTTAGGAAATACAGTTTTAAGTGTTGTCCGGATGTCTCTCGGAAGAGCATCGAAAGTAGATTCACTGTCAAACGGAGGAAGATCGCGGAAACGGGTAAATTCAGTTTTTCCTTTCATAAGAAAATAAGTTTCACGCATCAGACGGTTTTCGATACATTTAACATTCTGATGACAATCGCGGACTTCAGAGGCCAGACGGCTCTTTTTGAATGCCACATCCGGACGGAAGGAAAGACCACCAATAAACTTATGCGAAACAACCAGTGAAGACATTTTTACGAGTTCGTCATCAGTGTATTGTTTCCCGGCCAGGACATTGGTCATAATTGATTCAAGACGCTCGTGTTTTAGTCTAGTCATTGGCCCAAGCCATGGATGGTTAAAACTCTTAACTGTTTCACTGTTTGGATTAGTCAAATAGCGCTCATATCCCTGGGTCAGTTTAGCAAGAGTATCCATCTCATTCATAAAATTGTAATAGCCGAGTGTTTCAGCTTTGATTTGCTCCTGCAGTTGCTTGCTCTTTATTAGCAAATCTTTTTCAATTGGGTGGGATATCGTCATCTGCATTGAGCCGACGCCCAGCTTGGCATTAATGACTTTAATTTTTTTTGCCAGTTCTTCAGCACTATCCATCGGATCTAGAACCACTTCATAATGTCCGGCATCGAAAACAAATGAAGGAGGAAGAACTTCAATCAGTTCCGGATCTTCACTTATTTTGATTAATTTTCCTTTCTGTCGGTAAGGGAAAATCTCTTGAGAGCGTGATTCAATAAAGTTTGCCCGCTGTTCATGGCTTAATGAAAGCCACTGCTCTTTAGTGCCGTTATAAATGCTTTTATCCGGCATGTAGTTTTGTAAGAGCACCGTTGCTTCATGATGGAGATATTCAGACTCAAAACCGTATTGAATATGCATGCCCGGTCTGTCCTGAAAACCATTAGGGTAACGAATGGGATTTTTTGCCAGCGTTTCAGTTATTGTGGTTGTTGATGTCCGCGACACCACTGCCGATGGTGGAATAGGTGGAGGTGACTGATGTTTAGGATTGAAAAATTCTCTGATACCATCAAAGCAACTGTACCAGCTCGCCGGTTCACGATCGAACTGAGGTTCTTGTTTTGGTGTCATAACCGGTGCAGTAGAGCAAGCAACAGTAAGAAGGGAAGTGGCAGCAAAAATGATAAGTTTGTTTTTATTCTTCATAGTATTTTATCACCGCGATTGGAGAAATTTTCTCGTTTATATTTCCTTTTGATAATGAGGCTGCCAAAGATTTTGCTGAGTATGCCTGTGACACTTTTATACCGAAAAATTTCTCCAGTATGTGTCCGGCCGAGCTGGAGCAGGAATAACTTTGAGTGAAATAGTCATTCCCTTTTTTGACAACCGGGACAATCACTCCATTGCCAGCATCCAGAACCATTTTACCGTCCACTTCTTTCAAGGTTCCTTTCAGCGTTTGATCATTTCCGTATTTGGGTGAATCAGTGACATACCTAAGATTTTTACCACCCAGCACCCCTTCCTCCTCCACAATTTTAAGCAAAGGAGAGTAAGCATCAAAGGCAGGAATATTATGCGATTGCGAGGAACGATAAAAAGCTTCAATTTCATTTTTCATCGCCTCAATTTTTTCTTTGCCCAGCTGAAATACATATCCATGCGAGGATATAAGTTCCGGATTGGTAGATTTTTTCATGCGAGGAGAATAATGACTGATGGAAGTAGACTGAATAAAGTTGAAGGAGTGAACTTTTTTACCAACACGAAGATAGATATGACCAAATGGCTCTGTTGGCTCAAAAATAACTTCTGCCGTTTCTTCCAGAAAAACATCATAGTCAGGGTATTTATTCATGACGTTGGGATTTGCAGTGTATTCAATATACGTTTTACCATTGGGAAAAGTTTTGGGTACTGGATTTAACTGAGTCAGTTCCGGCAAGGGACGTGAAAGACTCTGGGCAAGTTCTGATTTGGGTTTAAAAAAAGAAGAGACACTGGAGAGGCAGGAGTTAAACCAGTTGGCGGGAGTTCGTGCAGTCAGTTCAGAGCTGCCGTCCCAGGCGGATATAAATTGTTTTTCCTCGGCCGATATGTCCCGGGATGAAAAGCGAAGTTCATGCGGGTTATGGGCACATGAGGACAGCACTAAAAGCAGAGCTGTGAGCAATAATGTTTTTAACTTCATGGTTGATCCTAAGGACAGTGTTGATCAAGAGTCCAATCGGTCAAATGGCTTCAAGTCTTTAAGCCTAGGGGGAGGGATAAGTATATATCCGATGAATATCGTCAATCTTTGTTAAGAGTGCAGCGTTCAGTTGGGTTTGTGAAGCCCGGATGTTCTCCCGCAATTGCTCGAGGGTCGTGGCCCCTAAAATCATTGAAGTCATAAAAGGCTTGCTGTTTAAGTAACCCAGGGCGAGTTCAGTCAATGTCAGACCGTTTTGATCGGCCAGTTTCCGGTAACATTCTGTTGCCCGAAAAGACTGTTCGGAAAGATAACGGGTGAAGCGGTTAAAACGGGCAAAGCGGGACTCAGGTGGCCAGGGTCGTTTTAAGTATTTACCGGTTAGCATCCCCATCGCCAGAGGAGAATAGGCCAGTAATGAAACTTGCTCCCGGTGTGAAAATTCTGCCAGTCCTGCTTCAAAAGAGCGATTGAGCAGACTATAAGGATTTTGAATGCTAGCTATTCTCGGAAGACTTTTGTTATTTGAATATTCCAGGTATTTCGAAACTCCCCATGGTGTTTCATTACTGACTCCAATAGAGCGGACCTTTCCTTCCTTAACCAGACACCCAAGTGCTTCCAGTGTTTCGAGAATGGAGACATGCGCATGCTTACTTGCCGGTACAGTAAATCCCAACTGGCCAAAATAATTTGTTTCTCTGTCCGGCCAGTGGATCTGATAGAGATCAATGTAGTCTGTCTGCAGTCGGCGAAGGCTATTTTCCAGTGCAAGCTTCAGGTTCTTTGCATCTGGTGCTGATCGACCGCCCCTAATATAGGGAAATTGATGTCCGTAACCGATGGCCTTTGTGGCCAGGATAAAGTCGCACCGTTTTGTGCGCATTTTTGTCCAATGACCTAAAATCTCCTCGGTGCGTCCGCATGTTTCCGCCTTAGGCGGTACGGGATACATTTCTGCAGTATCAATGAAATTAATTCCGTGATCGAGGGCCATGTCCAGTTGTGCATGAGAACTCTGCTGGTCATTTTGCTCACCAAAAGTCATCGTACCTAGACAGGCCGAACTGACTTTAAGTCCTGTCTGTCCTAACAAAGTTTTTCTCATTTTTACGAACCTCTTTAAAATGAATATGTGTCAGAAAATCAACACCGAAGGCAAGAATGGCCAACATCGCCTTACAAAAAAATTTTTTGTTGCCACTGTCTTTCATTCATTGCGACACTAAAGTTCCTAACATGATCAAGGATTAGATTATGAACGTTAAACATCTTATTGCTTTCTCTTTATTGTCACTTTCATTTGCCGCTTCGGCAACTCCCTACAATGGATACATTGTTAAGGTTAAAAAAGGATCTAACTTCCTTTCAAACAAGTCGCTTTCGCGTTTTGGCCAGGTGACCAAAACAGCGGATACGGAATTTGGGACTTTCGCCCGTCTTGAGACAAATAAGGGTCTCTCAGATAAAGCGTTTGCTTCGTTAGCCGCTCATCCGGAAATCGAATACATTGAACCGAACTACATTATCACTATCAATGCCCGAAGGGCCGAATTGCCAACAGACGCTCAATTTTCAAAACAATGGGGCCTGGTGAACACTGGTAAAAATTCCGGAGGTATCTTTTCTTCAGGATTAAAAGGAGAAGATGTGAACGTGCTGAAGGCATGGGATATCACTAAAGGTGCTGAAGGCGATAAGATGATCAAGATCGCTGTGATTGATACAGGGGTTGATTACAATCATCCTGATTTAAAAGCTCAGATTGATGTGAACTCTGCTGAGTTGTCCGGTACTGCAGGCGTGGATGATGATCAGAACGGATTTGTTGATGATGTTTATGGTTACGACTTCGCTAATAAAGATGGCAATCCAATGGATGGTCATGGGCACGGAACTCACTGTGCCGGTGTTATCGGCGCAGCTCATAACGGAATTGGTATTGCGGGTGTTATGAAGAACGTAAAAATTCTTCCGATTAAGTTCTTATCTGATTCGGGCTCAGGTGAAACCATCGATGCGATCGCATCAATCGATTACGCGATTAAAAGAGGCGTTCATGTTATGTCAAATTCCTGGGGTGGTGGAGAAAAAGAACAGGCCCTTCAGGATGCTATTACTGCTGCTGAAGCAGCTGGTATCACATTCGTCGCCGCAGCTGGAAATGAATCAAGTGACAATGATCGCCGCTCAACTTACCCCGCTAACTATGAAGTCTCGAACGTCATCTCTGTTGGATCATTTGCCGGTAATGGTGGTAAATCAAGTTTCTCTAACTATGGTGTAAAAACTGTTCACGTAACAGCACCAGGCTCGGCGATTCTCTCTACATATAAAGGCGGATACTCGAATCTTTCAGGAACTTCCATGGCCGCTCCTCACGTTTCGGGGATTGTTGGTCTTCTTCTTTCAAAAGAGCCAGGATTAACTCCGGCACAAATTCGTGAGCGTTTAATTAAAACGTCAACTAAGACATCGAAACTGCAGTCCGCTTCAGTTTCAGGTGGAAGAGTGGATGCTTACCGTGCCCTCATGAACGAATAGTTCAGCAATATTGGCACTGGTCAAAAAGCGAAAAATTCATTATGTTTTGAATCGGCCCAAGGAGAACCTTGGGCCTTTTTTTATTAAGCAGAAGAAAAATGAATGAAACGCTCGTACTAAAAAAGAATGTAAAGGAAGGCGATCCGTTAGTCCTAATCGACTTTCTGGAAAAGTATTCCGGACTTTCAAAAAGTATTCTTAAGAAAGTTTTAAACAACGGTGGCGTCTGGATCAGAAAGTTTGCTGATTCAAAACGTGTGCGTATTCGCCGGGCCACTGCTGATATCTTTGTGGATTCTCTGGTTGAACTTTTTTACGATCCTAAATTTTTGGCCCTTGAAGTTCCCGTGCCCAAACTGCTTCTTGATCAGAAGGAATGGGGATTATGGTATAAACCTCAGGGTCTTCTTTCGCAGGGAACCGATTTCGGCGATCATTGCACAATTCTTCGGCAGGTCGATAAACAAAGAGGGAGAGGCGAATCCTATCTTGTTCATCGCCTAGACCGCGAAGCACACGGACTCGTACTGATGGCCTATACCCAAAAAGCAGCTGCCCTCTTTTCCAAAGAATGGCAGATGGGAAGAGTGGTTAAATTTTATAAAGCCGAAGTGCTCGGTGATATTACAAAGAAATATCCAGAGCGCGGAGAAATCACTTTTAAACTCGACGGAAAAGAATCGAAAACAACATTTGAAGTCCTGAGCACTGATGGAATCACATCAAAGCTGCTAGTACAGATTCATACCGGACGATTGCACCAGATTCGCCGCCACCTGGATATGATCGGCTTTCCGATTATGGGAGACCCCAAATACGGAAAAGGAAATAAAAATCAGGAAGGACTGCGTCTGTTAGGATACAGTTTGAAATTCCGCGATCCTTTTTCTAAAAAAGAATTTAATTATTCATTAGACGAGATAACTTTTTAATCCGGTTGTCGTAATAAACAACAAGCAGGATACACATACAAGTAAGACCTATGGCCAGACCTATCCACAGACCTCTGGCCTCCAGACCTTTTTGATAAGCAAAATAAACACCAATCGGTAGTCCCAGAACCCAGTAGGATAAAACTCCCAAGGCCATAGGTATTTTAGTTTCATTGAGTCCGCGCATGACTCCCGATAATACAACCTGGACGCCATCTGGAATCTGGAACAGTCCGACCCAGAAGAGTAGTGCTGCCGCATAAGAAATCACGGCCTGATCGGGAGATGCTAGGGAGATTATACTTTCAGGTATGCTCAAATAAAGGACGGCAAAAAATATCTGAATAAAAATGGTAAGTGTGACTGCTCCCTGAGAATAATTTTTTATACCCGATAGCGATCGTCTTCCGAATTGTTCTCCGACTAAGACCGATACGGCACTTCCGATGGCCAGGGGGACCATAAAAGTGAGAGAAGTGATATTCATCACCAGACTTTGGGATGCCGAGGCAGTCAGACTCATTCCACCTACCAGTATAGTGACAACGGCGAAAATGAGAACTTCACACAGCAGAGTAAAGGCGATGGGAATACCCAGCCTGAAAATCTGTTTAATTGTGGCAGGATTTGGAATTTTTTCAAACTCAATTATTCTGGTTGCAAACATGAAGACGACTACCGCCATGAGGATGCGGCAAAGAAGGGTGGCCACAGCTGCTCCGACAATGCCCATGCCCTGAAAGGATCCGAGCCCAAACATAAACACAATATTAAGAGCGATGTTAACAAAGTTGAACCCCAGAATTATTCCATTAGCGGCAAACGTTTTTCCATGTGCCTGCAGATATTCTTTGGTCGATTGAAAAATTAATGCTGGAAGAAGGGAGAAGGAGCACCACTGCAAATAATTCACAACGTGCGGAGCAAGCTCGGGATTAAGATCCAGCAGATGTATCCAGAAAGGACACAGATAGATGATGGGGGTCAGGAGGACAGAAATAATCAAACAAACAATATAGGAATTGTACAGAAATGTAGAATCACTTTTACCTTCTCCTCTGATTTGTGAAGCCAGTGGTCCAGTACAAAGCAAGATACCAATACCAACCATTATAAAAGGTGCAAAGACCATTGTCGCAACACCGATCGCTGCAACTGCCAGGCTGGAATATTTACCGGCAACGGCAATATCACCTATTCCGAATAACATTTGTCCGATCTGACCCGTAATAATTGGCAGAGAAAAGATCAAAATATCTTTGATGAGTTTTAGTTTAGTTTGCATATTGTTGCCTCAAGTTTACAAACATTATTAAACCTTGGACAATAAAATAAAGTAAATCATCAGTGTGGGAGCTTTTCATTGCAAAACGAATCGCAGGATAAAACAGATATCAATTCACAAGAATCAACAAAAAAAGGGTTAGGGGCCTTATTCGAAAACATTTTCCGAAAGTTTCAGACTCTGGGATACGTCCTTTTTTTGGTGCCGATCGGAATGGTTTACATTATCTGTCTGGCCACGGCCTTTACTCCTGGATTTATGCTGTTTGACTGGGTGGGACAGCAAGTGGCCGGTGATCCACTCTGGATGAAAGCTTTTGCTTATGGTCTTTCGCTGGCCATGGGATTTATCGCATTTATTCTGACTCTTATTTTCGTAGTTCCTTTAATGAACCTGCCATGTCTTCCGTTTGTAAAAAAATACCGCGGGGCCTGGTTTTCTGTTGAATCTATTCCGTGGTTTTATCACAACGCCCTTACTTATCTTGTCCGATACACCATACTGGATTTCATTACGCCATCTCCTCTGAATATTCTCTTTTTTCGAATGATGGGAATGAAAATCGGGAAAGGAACAATGATTAATACTTCCAATGTTTCAGATCCTTGTTTGATTGTTCTGGATGACTATGTGACTATCGGTGGCTCTGCTTTCATACTTGCTCATTATGGAATGAAAGGATTTCTGATTATCGATAAACTGCATATTAAGCGCGGAGCGATCGTCGGACTTGGGGCCAAAGTTTTGGGCGGTGTCACCATCGGTGAAAAGGCCACTGTCTTACCCAACACTGCTGTTCTTCCCAAAACTGTCATTAAAGACGGGGAGAAATTCGGCATCGTTGCAGGCGTGATCAGTTAAGGCTCTTTTTCTTGTATAACTCCAGTGCGCGAACTCGTTGCTCTTTGTAACTCACAATAGGCGCAGGATAATCTTGTCCGATAAAACACCCAGCTCTGTCCTGTTCAGGAAATTCCGTATCATGGGGGGCATGGATTTCTTTAGAAGTAAAACCTGAGAGTTCCGGACACCATTTACGGATAAACCATCCTTCCGGATCAAATTTTTCCGATTGAGAGTAGGGATTAAAAATTCTGAAGTAAGGCTGAGCGTCCACACCGGTCGAAGCACACCACTGCCACCCTCCATTATTGGCGGCCAGATCGTAATCGAGTAATTGAGACGCAAAATAGCGTTCACCTTTTTTCCAGTCAATCAGCAGGGTTTTGGTAAGAAATGAGGCGACAACCATACGCAGGCGGTTATGCATAAATCCTGTTGCGTTCAGGCATCTCATGGCCGCATCGACTAACGGATAACCGGTTTGCCCTTCACACCATTTTTTAAAATCTTCTTTTTTTCCCGGAAATTCAAGCTGATCATATTCTGTACGGTAAGCGTGGTGTTCTATTCTCGGGTACACATCCAGAATCATCTGATAAAACTCTCTCCAGATAAGTTCTGATAGCCAGGTAGCGGAACCTTCAGATGTAAACTGCAGGGCCAGTCTCAGGCAATCGCGGATGGAAATATTTCCCATACGTATATAGGGAGACAAAAGAGAGGTTTGATTAAGAAATGGGAAATCCCGCGCCCTTTTATAATCTTGAATGGACTGAGCAAATGATTGAATCCTTTTTCGTCCTTCCGTTGTTCCGCCTTGAATCAGATTCTTTTGCGGGATGAAACCTAACTCATTAAACCAGACGTTTAAATTATCTTCAGTTTGTTTTGGGTTAATCGGTGCCATTTTTCTCAGGTTACATTCATAGTCATTAAGCACTGATTCCTGAGAATGAAAAACTTCCAGCCATTTATTTTTATACGGTGTGAAAATTTTATAAATTTCTCCCGACTGATTTAAAACTTCATTTTTTTCAAAATGGACATGGTCTTTAAAATGCCGAACACTGATTTTCTTTTGCCGCAAAGTCTTCTCTATGGTCGAGTCTCTTTTTTTAGCATAAGGCTCGTAGTCCCGGTTGAAATAAAGGGCATCGGCCTTTAGTTCCTCCACCAACGTAGGAATAATATCCACCGGATTACCATAACGAATAATCAGACGAGCTTTGTATTTCGCCAGCTGATGATTCATTTCCCGCAAGGACTCAACGATAAAAGTTATTCGCCGGTCATTTTTATTGTGAAGCTTTGTGAGAATTTCACTGTCCAGAATAAAACACAGATAAACTTCGTCACATTCCAAAAGGGCCCGGGATAAAGCGTGATGATCATGCAGCCGCAGATCACGGCGAACCCAGCACAGACCTTTTTTCATCATGCATGACCATCAGGAAAGATCGAGTGAAGACAATCTTTGATGTCCGGATGACGAAAGTGAAATCCTTCCTGTTGTAGGCGGGAAGGAGCAACTTTTTGTGAGTCGAGTATAACTCCCGACATTTCGCCGAACATCAGTTTTAATGCAGTGGCCGGAACAGGAAAAATGGTTGGCCGATGCAGAACTTTTCCCAGTGTTTTAGTAAAAGTAAAATTATCGACTGATTGAGGAGCGACTGCATTGATAGCACCTTCGATCTGACTGTTATTAACGGCCATTACATAAATGGCCACCAGATCATCCCGATGAATCCAGCTCATCATCTGGTCACCTTCTCCGATGGGACCGCCCAGTCCAAGCTTAAAGGGCGTTAACATTTTCTCCAGAGCGCCACCTCCCCGGTCAAAGACAACACCTGTTCTTATGGCCACTTTTCTTTTTACGTTTGGGACTTCATATAAAGCTTTCTCCCAATCCTGACAAAGCCGGGCGAGAAATCCATTTCCGTAAGGTGAATTTTCTGTCATCGTTTCGGATTTATTCGCCGGATAAATTCCGATAGCACTGGCAGAAATTATGAAGTCGAGATCGATTTTATTTTCCAGTATCGCCCGGGAAAGAGAATGAAGGGAATTAATTCTGGTCGAATGCAAGAGAGTTTTCTGTTCTTCAGTCCATCTTTTAGAAGCTAGGTTTTCACCCATCAGATGGATAATGCCATTAATTCCTGCCAGGCTTTCCGCCGGAGGTGTCTGTTCATGGTCCGGCCAGCCGAATGCTGTTACATTTTTTTCCGGAAAAATCTCTCTAGCTTTTCTTTCATCGCGGGAGAGAACATTTATTGAGTGTCCTTCCCGAAGGAGTGCCCGAACCAGTTTAACTCCTACAAAGCCCGTTGCGCCGGTAATCAGTATTTTCATTTGTAAAACCCCTGTCTATAAGTACCTGTCTAGATTATAGGTTTAAGTTCTGTTTTTACCAGGTAGACAGTGCTAAGATAACGATAGACATTAGATAGACTTTTACTAAGGTTAAGCATTGGGTAACACGGCTTATACAATCCAGATGGCGTCGAAAATTTCAGGCGTCGGAGTGCACACCATCCGGGCGTGGGAAAAGCGTTATCAGGCCTTAGTGCCAGCGCGTGATTCTGCAGGACATAGAGTTTACAGTAAAACAGATGTTGAAAAACTCATGCTCTTAAGCGAACTTTGTCTGCTGGGTTACTCTATTTCCAAAGTAGCAGGTCACAATATAACTGAACTCAAACAGTTGCTGATGGACCTGGGAAAGAGCGAGGAGAGTCTTTCGCAACCTGACTTAAAACTGATTGAAGATAAAAGCGTCATTGACTGGTCGCAGTCGCTATCCGTTTTGCTGTATGCAGTTCGAAATTATAAGCTTGATGTCGTTTCTCAGGAGATGCAAAAGTTAAAAACTTCGTTGGGGGCGCGGGAGTTTGCTTTAGAAATTTTAACTCCTTTATTCCAGCAGCTGCATAATTTAAAACGTGAATCCGGATTAAATCAGACTCAGTTTAACAGTTTAAATTCACTTATAAATTTTCATATAGGACCCTTTCTTCATCGCTTGGAAAAAAGTGATCCTTCACAACAGGTTTTGATCTGCAGTCTGAATGCTTTTTGTGACTGGGAAGCAAAAGTCATTGCAGTTTATCTAAACTCTTTGCAACTGCCATTTTTTTTCATTGAGACAGATGCTTCAGAAACAATGCTGGAGTTGATGCGCGAGTTGAGGTTTCATTCAGTCATAGTGATCATGAACCGCAACGATGATCCTACTATGCTGGAAAAATTAAACGCCCTAAGAATGCAGCATAATCAAAATGTTTTTCTTTTTGATTCAAGGGGACAGTTTAATCATGAACCACTGGCAAAGAAACTCACATTAATCAAAGATATTGCACAACTGGAAATCCACCTGCTTCGGAAATAAATCATCCCAGTAAACGGATAATGTCCTTTTCCATTTTTTGAGGTCTGTCTTTAGGAGCAAAACGGGCAACAGGTACTCCGTTTTTGTCCACCAGAAATTTTGTAAAGTTCCACTTAATAGACTTGAGTCCTAAAATTCCCGGCAATGAACTTTTTAGATAAGAAAAAAGTGGATCTGCATGAATGCCATTAACATCTACCTTGGCCATCAGCGGAAATGTCACCCCAAAATTGAGCTGACAGAATTGCTGAATATCTTTTTCACTTCCCGGTTCCTGACCAGCGAATTGATTACACGGAAAGCCCAGAACAACCAGTCCCTGATCCTTATATTTCTGATAAAGGGCCTCTAGTTCCGAATATTGAGGAGTGTAGCGGCAGTTGGAAGCGACATTAACAATTAATACTACTTTCTCCTTGTACATTTCCAGTGACTCTTTTTGTCCCTTCATGTTTTTTACCGAGAAATGATAAATAGACTTTTCCATTAAACGCTCCCACATTACAATGAAGATGTTAGCTTTCATTCTAGTTTATGTTTAACGATGAGACAAAGGATTGTTGAATCATGGAATTAATACGTATAAATGGTGTCGCAAAATCGTATGGAGAACACTTCTCACTTAGAGACATCAGTCTTTCTATTGAGAAAGGAAAAATTTTTGCTCTTTTGGGGCCAAACGGTGCCGGAAAAACCACGCTGGTAAAGCTTATTCTCAATCTCATGCATTGTGAAAGCGGTGACATTACAATTAATCAGCGACCTTCAACAGCAGAAGAGTCCCGTTATGGCGTAGCCTTTATTCCCGAAAAATTTACTTTTTTTCCTTATTATACTGCCAGGGGAGTGCTGGAATTTTTCGGTCAGATGAAAGGTGTGGAAGGTGAGGAACTTAGAGCACAGGTGGATATGGCACTGGATCAGCTGCAGATTAGAGACCTCGAAAAGAGAAAATTATCAAAAATGTCTAAAGGACAGGTGCAGAGAGTGGGGCTGGCCAGCATTTTAATCGGCAACAACGATCTGATCATTTTAGACGAGCCATTTTCTGGCCTGGATCCGCTGGGCATGCGCGACTTGAAAGATATTATACGTAAATTAAAGAGTGAGGGAAAAACACTTTTCATCAATTCTCACGTGTTACTTGAAATGGAACATTTATGTGACGAATTTGCTGTTTTAAATAAAGGACGCTTGCTCCATCGGGCGACAGTTGCATCCGTGACAGACCAGGGAATAAGCCTTGAAGATTTTTTCTATAATCTTATCAGAAATGATGGAGCCACAGCATGAGAATACAGTATAAAGCACTGATCAAAGATACTATTTTAAAAGAACTCCGCAGTAAAACACTCATTACTTTGTTTATTGTTACGACTGCTGCCCTTTTTCTTGGTCATTCGGCCATGAGTCTTATCAATAAAGAATTCGGTACTTCTTCCAATATAGCGGTAATGGGAGTTGATATGCTTTCTTTGACCTTCAGAATCCTCAATTCCATCATTTTTTTGGTGGCAGTTATTTTTGGAATAAGTACTATTCGGTCCGATTTTGAAAATAATATCATCTATCAGTATCTGACATTCCCCATCAGCCGAAGTGAGTATTTTTTTATTCGGGTGATCGGAACATGGATGCTTGTTTTTGGCTTCTATATTTATGCCTTCGTTCTCTCAACTGTTTTGTATTCTATGTCCTTCAATACCATTGTTTTTACCAGCGGACATCTGGCCAGTTTTTTGATCATGGCCGTCTACAGCTTACTCGTTATATTTATGGCCATTTTGTTTTCCATGCTGATGAATAAACTGGCAGCTTTCATCAGTCTTTTTGCTGTCACTATAATGAGTGCCATGGCCTATCGCCAATTTACCGGACTAGAAGTTAAAGAATGGTTTACGGGAATTAATGTCTTCAAGGCCATCGGATTTGTTCTCTACATGATTTTTCCGCGCTTTGATTTCTTGTCTGATCTGTCGGGGAGTATGCTTTCAGGTGCTACAGCTCAATGGACCACGAAACAACTGAGCTATGAAAGCGGCCATCTGATTATCATCAGCATTCTGATCGTGACGGCCGCAAATTATATTGTGAAGAAGAAAGATTTTTAAAGTTTTATGGTCAGACCATCTTGCAGCGAATTCATGTAAGCTTTGATTGCCGGGATTAATCCTGCCAGTGTGCCAATAATAAAAATTGCACCAAGATACATCCACTCTGTCCGGGAGAGTCCAGTAACCGGAAGATAAACCGAGAAATTTGATTCCAGCCACGGACGAACAACGGCCAGTAAACCATACAAGCTGGCCACTCCCAGTAAACATCCCAGGAAGACAAGCAGACTTGATTCAAGTATCAGCAACATGAAAATATGACCTGCTTTTGCTCCTAATGAGCGAAGAATGGCCATCTCTCTTCTGCGTTCATTGATGGAAGTGTACAGAGAAATAACAATACTCATTAATCCTACGGCCAGAACACATAAACTGACTAAAAAGAGAATCTGCTCAACATAACCAATTGTTTCCCACATCTCCTGTAAGGCGAGAGCGGGAATGACGGCCATAATCGGTTCACCTGTATACTGATCAATTGCCCGGCGCATACGTAAAACAGCAATGCGTGAGCGCAATTTAACAAGAAATGAAGTTAGTTGAGTCACCTGTATATTTTCTTTTTTAAATCTCTCCTGATCAATTTCTTCACCCGAAGGAACACCCGTTTCCCAGCCAATATGCATGGCCTCCATTCCGTGCAGAGTGATGTATACGGCCGTATCAATAGGTGTTTGTGTTGGTTTTAAGATGCCGACAACTTTAAAAGGTGTCTGTTCATGATGCAGGATCGCGGAACTAGAAATTCCATGCGAGAGTGTAATGGGATCACCCAGCGAATGTTTAAAATTCCGAGCGACTTCAGAGCCAAGAACAACATCAAAGACCTCAGTCGGAACAGAACCTTCAAAGAATTCGACGTTTTTGTCTCCGCGGAAACGGTAATGTTTGAAAAAATTTTCGTCAGTGCCAACGACCCTGAAGCCTTTGTAAGCATCACCCAGCGAAATGGGAATAGCCCATTCAACGATCGGATTTTTTGTTATTTCTTCAAAAGTACTCATGCGAATATTGTTAACCGCGCTTCCCATGTGAAAGACACTATAGAGCAAAAGTTGCAGCTGGCCGCCTTTTGCACCAACAATAAGGTCAGTTTTCGAAATAGTATTTGTGAAACCATCGCGGGCCCCGTTTCTAATTCGCTCAATGCCAAGAAACAAAGTGACTGAGAGGGCAATTGAAAGAACACACAGAAGTCCGGTGAATTTTCGGTTTTTAAACGATTTTAAAGTTAGGAATCTAATCATGGTGGTTAATCTCAGCGAGGGACAAAGTACGGTCGAAATAAGTTTTCAGGCGCTCGTCATGTGAGACAAAGAGCAGAGTAAATCCTTTTTTTGCAGCCTGAGTAATCAGCAGATTCATAAATTCTGCTGTGTTTTTTTCATCCAGAGCACTAGTCGGTTCATCGGCAATGACCAGCTTGGGACCACCAATGAGCGCTCTTGCACAGGCCACTCTTTGTTGCTGACCGATTGAAAGGTCAGTGACATGCTTGTGTATGTGGTCTCTTAAGCCCAGAGCATCTATCAGTTCTTCAGCTTCAAGGAGATAATCACTTTTGGTACGGTTTTTATTAATCAGGCAGGGAAGAATAATATTTTCTTTAATCGTCAGATAGGGAATCAGATTAAAAATCTGAAAAATATAACCAATATTTTCTCCCCGGAACTGGTCACGTTTTGAAGCTGAAAGATCACTGAGATTATGTCCCAGAACCATTAAATCTCCGGCCGTTGGTTTTAGAACGCCTGAGATAAGATTCAGCAGAGTACTTTTTCCCAGTCCGGAAGGTCCGTAGAGAAAAACTTTTTCTCCGCTTTTAATTTCCAGCAGCTCGACATTAATAACCAGAGGTGTATGAGCTGTATAAGTAAAACGACAGTTTTTTAATTCAATTGCATTCAATCCTACAACCTTACTGATTCAATAGCTTTTTTAATTTTAAGACTTTTTGTTTCTGTACCTAAAACTTCAAGAGTCAGATCTTTAATCTTGGGAAATTTATCTTTGATTCCGATCTTTACATCAGTTCCTTTAAAACCAGCTGCTTTGCAACTAATTTTAGCTTTAGCTTCAATTTCAGAATGCTCTCCGGCTTTTTTCCCTTTTTTTTCAGCGGCAGGAGCCTCGGAGATTTGTTCAAAAGTAGCTGAATCAATCTGGCAGTTCAATCTACTGTCAACCATAATAAGTTTCGTCAGCAATTCAGCCGTCCAGAGAGATTGAGCACGACTAAAAGCAAGCTTTTCATTTTCTGTTTTAGGCATGTGTTCAAAGCCTATAAAACTCTCAGCTGGACCTTCCATATCTACTTCCATCGTTTTGTCTTCAATGGCAAAGGCCAGTTTTACTGTTCCGTGTTCATGGGCATCAAGAGCATGCTTGTGATGGCCTTTTTCAGCATAAGCATTAAAGGCCAGTGATCCTGCCAACAGACAAGCACTGGATAATTGCAGTAGAGTTTTCCTGATCATGGATGAGCTCCTGCAGGTGTCGGAGGGGTATAGTCTTTTAATTCTTTTACTTTATTTCCGTCCATTTTGTATGATGATTCCAGATCCGGATTATTGTCCACCGAAAGCTTTCCGGTTAATTCCAGCGGATAGAAAGAAGGTTTTATTTTTGCCCCTTTTTTCATTTTTACAAGTATCAGCTGATTGGCCGGCGGAGGAGGGACGTGCATACAGGAAGGTACATAGGGCATGAAGAGAAATTCGGTAATTTCTTTTGATTCATAATCAAGAGGCATCATGAATCCTTTAAGAGTAACTTCTGAACTGAGGGCCTTTTTAAGATCATCGGGAATTGATATTTTCTTGGTTTTGGCATCAATATCCAGAGTTTTTAATTTCTCCCAAGCAATTTCGGCAGCCATTAATTGACTACAAAAGAAGAATAGGAGCAGTAAGCGGAACTTCATCATAGTTGATCCTTAAAAAAGTGAATGCGATTTAGTAGGCGCAAGACAGAGCCATTGTAATAAATTTTTTGCAAGTTTAATAGTGAAACCCCTGAAGTGAGTGCAAAGTTTGCCCAGCGGCAAAAGCAAAAAGATCACCACTTTTTCTTTTGATCGTATAGAATGGCGGTATGCAACTAAAGTTTTTATTGATCGAACCAGTTGAAACCACCGCAGAAGTCATAGAGAAAAATCTTCAGCGGGAGTTTGGCGCTGTTACTGTCACGACTCTTACAGCGGCCGAGGGAGTTGAGCGCCTTAAAAAGGCCGAGCATTTTGATCTTATTGTTGCCCGAAATTTTGCTGAAGAAACGGCCGAGCATGCAGCCGAACCGATAGCTGAACTGCTTTTGAATGCATTGTATGATTTCAATCTAAAAACTCCATTAATTGTCATCGGGGAATTTGAACATACTTATAAACAATATGCTCTGGTTTCTGAACGGCTGCGGATTGAAGAAATCAACCGTCTTGTTTTGAAGGCCCTGGATCTCAAAAAAGAAGACTTTAACCATCTCAAGCTTCCTGACTACATTCCTTTTCCCATCAGGCTTTTTTTCTTAATGTCCAATTCGCCCTGTGATATTTACATTAAACTGGTCAAAAAAACCGGTGAAGAATTTGTGAAGCGTTTGCATTTTGGTGAAACTTTCAACCGAGAAGATTTGCTGAAATATGAAGAATTGGGCCTGAAAGAATTTTTTGTTTTGCGTGACGAACGGGAACTCTTCATGAATGGGCTGCTGACTCAGAGTCTGAAAACAATGAAGGCCCTCACTAACACCGATGAAAAAGCCGCCGTTGCCGTCGTGGGAGATTCTTTTGTCATCAGTTCCGATTTGATCCTGACTCTAGGGATCTCACCCGCCGCGATTGCCATGGTAGACCAGACAATCACCCATATGAAATCTCAGATAAATAAGTCAGACAAACTTGGACAACTCTTAAAACGATTGCTGGACAATCAGCTGAGTTATTCCTTCCGCCGATCTTATCTTATTAGTCTGCTCTCCCATACTTTGCTGCCAAAAATGGAGTGGGGATCAGGTGATCAGCAGTCCATCTTACTGGACAAATTAATGCTTGTGAGTTTTTTCCACGACATTTATCTGGAAGAAGAGCGCTTTCTTAAAATTATGGACAATGAAAGTTTTCGCAAAGCCGATCTCACACCCCGCGAACGCGACTTGATTCTCAATCACGCCAATCGGGCTGCAATGCTGGTTCAGTCTTATCCCAAACTACCCCAGGGGGTGGACATGATCATTAAACAGCATCACGGAGTTTCAAATGGTGTTGGCTTCCCGGAAGTTTTAACGGCTTCAATCTCTCCAATGGCAGTCTTTTTTATCGTCGTAGAAGATTTTGTTACTCAACTGCTGACCCTTAATGAAGATACTTCCCGGGTTCCGTTGATTATTAAAAATACCAAGGAACGTTTTCAGCTGCCTTCATACCGAAAAGTTGCAACCGAACTGGAAAATATTATTCTGAAAAAATAAAAATTCCTTTTGTTATTTTGATGAACTGTTAACAGCAATTTTAAAAAAATAATTTCTTTTTATAAATAAGCATTTACTTTTTTAAGACTCCTATTAGGATTTAAAGTAAATTTCTATGAACCAACAATCTTGAAAAGGAGTTTAAGATGTTTCGTCTGCCTTATTTGGCATTAGGGATTATTCTTTCGTTATCAGCTATGTCGAACGCATACGCTGGAGCTAAAGATGATTTCATTGCTGCTGTCATTAAACAATGTAGTTTACCAAAAGAAAAAGCTGAAGAACTGGCAACGCCAGGAAGAACCGGGAATATTGTAAAATTCTCCCAGTGTGCTGAAGCAACGATTGATTTAGGAGACGGGTGCAAAGTGACTTGTACTAAATCTGGTTCAACAATCGGTGGTTAATTTTAAAATTAAAGGATGTTTTATGAAAAAAATTATTGTTCCCTTATTTTCTGCCTTAGTAGCTTCGAGTGCTGTCTCTGCTGCTACAATTGAGGAAAGACTTTCAGAGCTGGAATTAAAACAGGACATGAGCTTTGTTAAGTTCGGTGGGCGTTTCTTCGGTAGTTACGATAACGTTGAATTTCAAACAAGATCAACTCAAAATGCAGCCTATACGACGAATACATTGAACTTCATGAGATTGCAGTTTTCTTTAAACATGGATGCAGATATCAGCCCGAAGCTAAAATTTTACAGCCGGTATACGACGTCTAAATATTTTAACCATTTCCATCGCTCGACTACAGCATTAGGAGATACAACGACCAACGCTCCTATGGATAATTCGACTAACCGTGATCTGGGAATTTCTGATAATTTTGATGCTGGTCCGGCAACTTTTTTAGAGCGAGCATATTTTAATTATGCTATCAATGATTATCTTATTTTCTCACTTGGACGACTTCCAACTGTTGACGGTCCGCCATTACATATGGGTGACAATGTTTCAAGAGAAGGGACATATGCTCATTTAGCTTACTCGAATGTACTTGACGGTGTAGCTACGACTGTAAATTTGAACAGCATGATGCCTCAAGGAAATTCTTTAAGCCTTCGTTTCATCTATACGCCTTTTACTAATATTAGTGGAACTGATTCAACCACCGGAAATATTTCTGCAGTCTCTCTCTCTGGCGGCAGAAAACTTCATTCAGAATCCCCACTTTATGTAGGTATGGCCGAATACGCATTAAAGGGAAAAAGTTTTGGAGATATTCTGGTCTTAGGTCAGGTTCTTAAAGCTAAAGATCTTGTTTATTTAAGACATGCAACTCTGGGAGAAGTAACTGCAGATTATAGTACTTACTCTCTTTATGCTGACATCACCAATATTATGAACACAGGAATCGATTTTTCAGCTACTGGTTTTATTTCAGAAACTAAAAATACTTCGATCATAGCGGCCCTTGGTGGTGGAGCATATTCTTCAGTGCTAAATGCAACCCACACTGGGCATGCTTTACTTTTAACAACCCGTTATACTCTTCCGGTAACAATGTTAAAAAATCCAATTTTTGGTGCAGAGTACATCTATGGGGATAAGTACTTCAATAAATCTGATAACGTTTCTAAAGATGTTGTTGGTTTTTACAATACCAGAGGAAACGGAATTCATGTGTATTATACACAACCGCTTGAAACTGGTCTTAAGTTCCGTCTTGGATTTATTGATAAAACTGATCACTACGGTCGCGCGATCTCATTAGGAGATGTTACTCCGGCCAGAAAAATTAACAATAAATCCACTAATATCTACGCACAAGTCCGTCTTGATTTTTAACTTTTTGACTTAATGAGGGGAAGCTTTAATGCTTCCCCTTTTTTGGATCGCCAGGAAATGCATGAAAATTTTCAACTTCCGCCTTAAAATTAAAATTCTTCTTGTAAGTTTAGGTATGCTCTGTGTATTCGGAGTAACTGTCCTCGTCCAGTTTGAAAAAGGACAAAACGCTCAGAAAATAGAGGTCGAAAAAGCTTTTTCGATGTACTCTTCTAATTTGATTGCTTCTATATCTCAGGTTTTTTTCAGCCTATATTCTAATCCTCAGGCATTTATTAAAAATAAGGCCTTCCAGGAAAAAAAATTCTCAGACATCAATTTTATTTTAAATGAGTTAACAAGTCTTTATCCAGTGTACGACTTAATTATATTTACGGACATGGATGGAAAATATATAGCCTCCAATTCTATCTCTGCAGATGGCAAAAAACTAACAATCGACGAACTCAAGACGATGTCTTTTGCCGATGCTGAGTGGTTTAAACAATCAAAGGCCCGCAAATTTAATGAAGACATTAAAAAAAGTATTTTTGGATCCTATGTAGGAAAATTTGAATACGACTCGGTTATCTCAAAAGTATATGGTAATGATCGCATCGGTCAGCACATTGCTACAATCGTGGAAGATGAAAACGCAGAAGCTGTTGGTATAATTACAACATTTGCTAATGTTGCATGGATTGAAAATGAAATTTCCAATTTGTATACGACTCTGGAAAAGGCCAACAAAAAATCTGCCAATATCGCTCTTTTAGATAAAGATGATAATGTTATTGCCTATTTTGATCCTTACAATAATGGCGGCAGCAAACAGTTTTTGCATGACCGGGAGAAGCTTTTATTTAAACCGTTTAATCTGCCAAAAGGCCATAACGTCAGTGATTATCTCTCAGATACACAACAGGTATCTCATGCTCGCTTTTTAGATACTATCGGCTGGAAAGTAAAAATAAACATGGATAAAAAGGATGCTTTTAGCAGTATTAATTCCGCAGCAAAAACTTTTTATGCCACTTTTTTTGTTATGGCCGTTATTTGCGGGGTGATTTCTTATTTTGTCGCTTCCAAACTTTCAAAAAAACTGATGGCCGTTTCTAACGAACTCAAAGAAACTGCCAAAAAAACAGAAGAGTCTTCACACGATTTAAGCCGCGCTTCAAACTCAGTGAGTAAGTCCTCTCATGAGCAGGCAGCTTCTATTCAGGAAACAGCATCAACTTTGGATGAGTTCAGCAACATGCTGGAGATGAGTACAAAAAATGCTGAGCAATCTCTTAACTATTCCATAAAATCCAAAGAAGCAGCCGATGATGGCAAAGAAATTATGCGAAAAGTCGTATCTTCTATCAATGATATTAAGTTAAGTAATGAAAACGTCCTAACAAAGACAACTGAAGGAAACCATAAAATCAGAGAAATAGTTCATTTAATTAATGAAATTTCAGATAAAACTAAAGTTATTAACGACATTGTTTTTCAAACGAAGCTTCTTTCTTTCAACGCCTCAGTAGAAGCCGCCAGAGCAGGTGAGCATGGAAAGGGTTTTGCTGTTGTCGCTGAAGAAGTTGGAAATCTTGCAGTGATGTCTGGAAATGCAGCTAAAGAAATCTTTGATATGTTGGGGGAAAGTACAGTAAAGGTGCAGACGATTGTTTCTGAAACACAGTCAGAAATTGAAAGCCTCATGAAATCCTCTACTGAAAAAATTGAAAGCGGAATCACTATAGCAGGAGAATGCGATTCTGCACTAGACCGTATAGCTCAGAACATTGAAGCAATGAATGCTCTGGTTAAAGAAGTTGTAGCCGCGGCAAAAGAGCAGGAGATAGGAGTCAAGCAAATCACTATTGCCATTGGGGAAATTGAGAAAAGTACAAACTTCAATTCTTCGACCGCAAGTGAAACGCTCGAATATTCTCATGGCTTAACTTCTCAGGCCAGACAGCTGGTTAAAATCATTTCTGAGCTTGAAAATGAAATTCATGGCACACAGGAGTCTTCCGGAGCACTTGCAGAAGATAAATCGAGTGAATTAGGATCCACTGCTCAGGAAAATAACTCTATCACGTAAGTGGAGCAGTTTAGAACCCATAACTGAGCGCTGAGAAACCACCTGCTTCAAAGGGTTCTTTCTTAACAGTAGGTGAGCGCTGCAGACGATCGACAACATATTTCGTTGTCACCCCGGTCGTTAAAGTCATTTCATCCGTAAGTTTAAAAATTCCCAGCAATCCCACTCCCGGAGTAAAGACATTGTCCGGTCGATAGGCAGATCTGCTAGCATTTGATTCAGACGGCTTAACGCCATAATAGTAATTAGTGTAACGGTTATCGTGCCATTCAATAAAAATCGTTCCGCGGATGATCTGATCGTTTAGTTGATACAGCATTTTTCCATAAGAAAGCTGAGTTTCAAAACCCTCTGACCGACCGGCCACATCTCCGAGCACCTGAAAGCTGATTGATCCCATTTTTAACTGAGCTCCGAGAAGAACAGAACGCTTGCGACCACCCATTCCCGGGGCTTCATATCGCTCGCCCCCCAGATTCAGCACCACACTGGCACCGGCGAACTGATGCCCCCAGAAGCGATAGGCGACGCCTCCTGCGCCGATGCTTAAACGGTTGATCGTCAGTTGCACAAACGGAAAACTTTGAGCGATTAAAGATTTATCACCGTGCTTATAAGTATTTCCCACCCGGTTATTTTTTTTCATGGCCACGCCATACCCAAGTGAAAATCGGGATGTCTCTTTTTTTTCGGCACTCACAGCAGAAGAAATCGGCACTATGAAAAAACTTAGACTAAGAGTGAAAACAAGTTTGTTAAATTTATTAAATATCATGATGAAAATCATCATAACATAAACCTTCTTTGCTGAAGTAAAAAACTCAAGATTCTAAGCTATGTCTAATGAAAGAATTTGAAAGATTTATTTTCCCCAAAAAATCCAAAACAGAGGGAGCATAAATTATTCGCTTCATTTGTCGTTACGGAGGACCCAATGAAAAAAGGAATTTTACTCAGCACTGTTGCTCTATCACTTTCACTTTCTCAAGCGTTTGCTTGTGACATTCACGGAAAATCTGGGTTCATGCCAGAAAACAATTTAAGCATCGCAGTTGGTGATAAAATGGCCAACACAATGACTGAAGAAAAATTCAATTCTATCATTGGTCGTGTTGAAGCGGTTTATGCTCCGGTTGTAGCGGCCAGAGGAAAACGTTTACAGATGAACAATGACTGGAGAAGCACAACTGTAAACGCTTCAGCTAATCAGTCAGGGGACGTGTGGCACGTTAATATGTACGGAGGCCTTGCCCGTCACCAATTAACCACAGACGATGGTTTCATGATGGTTGTTTGTCATGAACTAGGTCACCATCTTGGTGGTGCTCCAAAATATTACGGTGGGGACTGGGCTTCTAACGAAGGACAATCTGACTACTTCGCAGGTTTAAAATGTATGAGACGCGTTCTTCAAAACGATGACAACGTGGCCATCGTTGCAGGAATGCAAATTGATGCAAAAGCGACTGAGAAATGCCGCGAAGTTTATAAGTCAGAAAGCGAAGTTGCACTGTGTCAGCGTGTGGCCATGGCCGGTAAATCTTTAGGCCAGCTTCTTGGTTCATTAGGTGGGAATTCTAACGTTAACTTCCACACTCCAGATACAAAAGTTGTTCGTCGTACAAATGACAATCACCCGGCAGCACAATGTCGCCTGGACACTTATTTCCACGGTGGTCTGTGTGATAAATCAATTGCAGAAGATGTATCAGATACAGATGCCATCACTGGAACATGTATTAAGAAAGATGGATACACAGCTGGTGTAAGACCACTATGCTGGTACAAACCAGGTTCAAACGAGATCTAATTTTGGCGTAAATCTAATGCCAAATTTTTGACAAGGCCCCCTTTGCGGGGCCTTTTTCGTTTGTGCGTTTAATGCTTTTCATTGGAGAAGAGTGTCTTACAAGAAATGTCAGATAATGAAAGATAAATATCTTTTTCAGAACGTAACTTTGTCGCAATCATAATTAAATCCTAATATTTGTTACGGAGGACATTATGACAAAAGGGATTTTAGTTGCATTGATGGCGACGACATTATCATTCTCACAAGCTTTCTCTTGCGATATCCATGGAAAAAGTGGTTTTGCTCCAGAAAACAATCTCAGAATTCCGGTTGGAGATAAAAACGCTAATGGCATGACAGAAGAGAAATTCTTGGATGCTATCAATCGTGTCTCTTCAATCTACGCTCCAATTGTTAAGCAAAAGGGCGGGACTCTAAAAATGAACAACCTCTGGAAGGATGACACTGTCAATGCTTCAGCTCAGAGAATGGGTTCAACTTGGCAAGTAAATATGTACGGTGGTCTTGCTCGTCACCCACTAGTCACTGTTGATGGTTTCCAACTTGTTGTTTGTCACGAATTAGGTCACCACATTGGTGGAGCTCCTAAGAAAGGTGGCTTCGGTTCAGCGTGGGCTTCTAACGAAGGTCAATCTGATTACTGGGGAGCTATGAAGTGTCTTCGTCGCGTTTTTGAAAACGATGACAATGCTGCTGTAGTAGCTAAAATGGAAATCGATGCTGAAGCAACTAAACGTTGTGAAGCTATCTATAAATCAGAAAGAGAAATCGCTCTATGTCAGCGTGTAGCTATGGCCGGTAAATCACTTGCTATGCTTCTTGGTGACCTAGGTGGAGATTCAAGAGTTGCTTTCAATACTCCTGATACTTCAAAAGTTTCTCGTACAAACGATAATCACCCGGCTGCTCAGTGTCGTCTTGATACATACTTCTCTGGTGGACTTTGTGATAAGTCTATCAACGAAGATGTTGATGACAGAGATGCAATCAAAGGTGTTTGTATCAAGAAAGACGGTTACACAGATGGTGTTCGTCCTCTTTGCTGGTACAAACCAACAGCTGCTGAACTTTAAGAATTTCAAAGCTGAAAAAGAATGCTAAAACAAGAGGGTCGGAATTATTTCCGGCCCTTTTTTTTTGCTAAAAAAGCAGCATGAAAAGCAATATGACTAAAACTTTAATTCTCACTGAAAAACCTTCTGTCGCCCGGGACTTCGCTCTTGCTCTTTCAGCAAGTGGAAAACAAGACGGCTTTATTGAAAATGATAATTATGTCATCACTTGGGCAATCGGCCATTTGCTGGCACCTTTTGATCCGGAAGACTATGATCCAAAATTTAAAAAATGGAGCTTAAGCACACTTCCTATTTTACCGGAAGATTTTAAATTCAAAGCACAACCTAAAACTAAGAAGCAATTAGACGTGATTAAGCGTCTTTTAAAACGATCTGATATCGACAAAGTCATTGTCGCAACCGATGCCGGTCGCGAAGGTGAGTTGATTGCTCGTCTTATTTTAAATGAAGCTAAAAGTAGACATAAAGCTTATCGCTTCTGGACTTCGGCTGCACTCACCAAAGAAGTTATTCACGAAGAATTAAAAAAAATTAAGCCTCTTTATGATTTTGACCGGCTTTTTATTGCTGGTCGCGCCCGCCAGAAAGCTGACTGGCTTGTGGGGATGAACTTGTCCCGACTGGCGACAATTAAGCTCAACGACTTATTTTCAGTCGGCAGAGTACAAACCGCGGTACTTAGCTTATTAGTTGAAAGAAGAAAAGCGATAGATAGCTTTGTACCGCAAGATTATTTTGAATTAAAAGCGCAATTTAAATTTAAAAACGGATCGTTTTCTGCTTACTGGTTTGATCCAAAAAAGAAAGAAGACGAAAAAAGAAAAGATAAAAAAACTGATTTTGATGTCATTCTCGCAAAATGCGAAAAGAAAAAGGCCGTCATTACCGTTTTAAACCAGGCAGAGAAAACCACTTACCCACAGGGCCTTTACTCATTGACTGAATTACAACGTCAGGCCAATATGCAGTTTGGTTTTTCGGCCAGTAAAACACTGGAGCTGGCTCAATCACTATATGAGCGTTACAAATGTCTTTCTTATCCGCGGACGGATTCCAAGGTCATGGCCACCTCTTCTTTTGATATGGTTAAGGGCCTGGTATATAAATTTAAAGATTTGTATCCGGAACACTTTGAAAAATTTGCTGGTTTTAAAGTCTCGGTCAAGAACAAAATGGTTTTTGATGATTCCAGACTGACCGATCACCATGGTTTGATTCCGCTTAAAGATTTTAGTGGAGATGAGAATTCGCCGGAAGGAAAAATTTTTCATCTCGTACTTAAACGATTCATATCCAACTTCCTGGAAAATCATCGTTACCTGGAAACGGATCTGCAGATTGAATGTGAAAATGAGAATTTTAAAGCGCGCGGGAAAAAAATCCTGGAGATGGGATTTAAAGTTCTCGAAGGAAGAGAAAACGAGGAGCTGCTTCCTGAGCTCACTTTGGGAGAAGAAGGACTCTTTCACACTGGTGAAGTTGAAAGTAAAAAAACTAAACCTCCTTTTGAATATACAGAAGCTTCATTGCTTTATGACATGACTAATCCCGCCAGACTGGTGGAAGAAAGCGATCTGAAAAAAATCTTCCGCACTGAAATTGGTCTGGGAACTCAGGCCACCCGTGCTCAGATCATCGAAACACTTCTAAAACGCAGCTATATTGAGCGTTCAGCAAAATCTCTCAAAGCAACACCTAAGGGAATATTGCTGGTCGACAAACTCGCAGATATGCCTTCGACAAAAGAATTAACCAGTGTTTCTCAGACAGCAAAACTTGAGCTGACATTAAGTTCTATGGCCGAAGGAGAGTGTGACGATTTAGACTTTCTGGATAATGTCCATGACTTCATCCACAGTGCGACCAACGAATGGAAAGCCTTCGCCGGAATTGAACGTGATCCTTCGAAGCCTAAAACTTACGGCGGGAAAACTTTCGGCCCTAAAGCAAAACCGGCCCCTTCAGTCCTTGGCGATTGTCCGCTTTGCAAGGCTCAGATTATGGATTTTCCTAAATCCTTTTCATGTTCACGCTGGAAAGAAGGATGTGGATTCACCATATGGAAATATGTAGCTAAGAAAAAACTCACAGATGCACAAATAAAAAAATTAATGACTCATAAAAAAACCGACCTGATTAAAGGCTTTAAGTCTAAAGCGGGTAAACCGTTCAACGCTTTTTTATCCATGAATAAAGAGGGGAAAGTTGAATTCGAGTTTGAAGCAAGAGGATAAAAATTATGTTAAAAGTATTATTACCCACAATCTTTTTTTCAATGAATGCTTCGGCGTTTGTTCCGTCCAACAACCTCTCCATTCCGGAAAATAAACTCAATCCCACTGGAATCAGTAAGGAGCAATTTGAATCGGTTATCGATAAAGTGAATACTCTTTACGCTCCGATTGTGGAAGCTCAGGGCGCTCGTCTTATTTTTAACCGGAAATGGGAAGACAATACTGTGAACGCCAGTGCCGCCAGGGATATGTCCCGGGGAACTGACTGGTATGTCTCGATGTATGGTGGTCTTGCTCGTCATCCGCAAATGACAGAGGATGGTTTTTTGATGGTTGTTTGTCATGAACTTGGTCATCATTTAGGTGGTTATCCTAAAAAGTCTCAGCCTTTCCAGGTGGATCGCAAATGGTCTTCAGTTGAAGGACAAAGTGACTATTTTGCGACGTTAAAATGTGCCCGACGCGTTTTTGAAGGCGAAGATAATGCTGCTATTCTTGCTTCGAAAAAAGTTTCCCCTGCAGTCGTTGAAGGATGTGCAAAGAGCTTCAGCAACCATGCGGACCAGCTTATCTGTCAGCGAAGTGCCCTGGCCGGGTTTGAAGTTTCTAAATTTATCGAAGTGCTAACCGAAACGAAAAAACCGATTGCTTTTGAAACTCCCGATAAGAAAAAAGTTATGATGATTGAAAAAGACCACAATGGTGCTCAATGTCGTCTCGATACCTTTTTTCAGGGGGCCCTTTGTGATAAAAGTGTCGATGAAGATCTTTCCAAAACAGAAGGCCATTCGGGGGCCTGTACTAAAAAGAATGGCGATACACATGGCCTTCGGCCACGATGCTGGATGACAGCGATTTGATTATTTTAAAAGTTTGGATTCATAAAGCTGATAGTCTTTGCTTTTTCGAGCATCTTCCAGTGAATCCCAGATTGAGTCGGCCAGTTTTTTATTATTTTGATAGAATGTTTTATTAAAAATTATATACTGATCTTTTATTTTAAAAGGCGTATCGATTCTTTTGATATTGCGTTTTAATTCCGGAAATTGCTCCAGAGTTTTTAGAGCGTCGTGATTCTGTAAAACGGCCACATTTAAAACTCCCAGATCGAGTTGTTTAAACAAGTCTTGTGACCGGCTGAAAGTAGAATGAATTTCATAGCCCATATCCTGTAAATCTTTACCAACGCTATATCCTAACTGGACACCGATTTGGTTATTTCCTAAGTGATGAAATTTCTCATCGTGATAATTGATTGGACTGTCTTTACGAACATAAACGTAAAAACTATCTGTATGCATTCTTTTATCCCTATTTGGCCTGCCATCATGTAACAGCGGATATTGACCCCAGGCAGCTCTTTCCTCGTTGTAGCTGGCGGCAATCAGACCGTCTACTTTTCCCGCCTGTCCTTCCATCTGACAGCGTTTCCATGGCTGGCGAACCAACTGGATATCTATTTTAAGATCTTTTTCAATAAGCTCGATTTCTTTAAGAGCAAGACCTTTATTGCTGCCTATAATCCAGGGGAAAACTGTCACGTTTTCATGACACAACTTAATAACGATCTGAGCATGGAGCGCAGGAGCGACTAAACTTTTGAGAATAAAGATGTAAAAAATTATTTTTTTCATATCTTAACGACAAAGTCCTGAAAGAGTGTTTTGAATTTTTGATCGGCCTTAACTTTGTCCAGAATATGATTAACTTCTTCAACAGTAATTTTAGGGTTTAATTTAAAAACAGCGCCCATCTGATAAACCTGATCGAGTTTTTCAGAGATTAAAAGTTGTTTTCGGAACTCCGGATTTTCCTTTAGAACAATCAACAGATACTCCCTTGTCACAATAGCAAGATCTGAACGCTCATTAATCACCGAGAGAATGTTGCCATGATGATTGTTGGTAAATTCCAGTTTCCATTTTTTTAAAAACTGCGGGTCATTGGAATAATTCAAAAAAGCATAATGGTAACCCAGGAAGGCACGGATTGTTTTAGAATTTAGTTCTTCAAAGTATTGTTGGGTTCTGCCAGTTTTATTTTTTGCAATAAAAATTTCACCACCAGTTAAAAAAATATCAGACATCATGAATTTGTTTTTATCCCAGCCCCAGTTAATGTCTTCAAAGAAAATAATGTCAAAATGATTTCTCTTCAGGTCCATAAACCTGCGGTTGGCAGTCGTTTCAACCAACTTAAAGGTAAATTTGTCCTGGATACGGTTGAGGATAAGTATAAACTCAGGCAGTAACCCATCCGGTTTAGATTCAGTCCACTCGATAAAAGGAGGGAAGTCATAAGCGCCGATTTTAATCGTTGTACGCGCAAAAGCTTCTGTTGCAAAACTAACAAATAAGCAGATCGTTATTAAAAAGTGTTTCATTGCAAAACCTGAGGAGCACTTTCTTTTTGCGGCTGATTTGGCAGGTTGATGATAAATTCTGTTGTCGGAGCATATTGATTATAAGAGAGCTCACCACCATGCTCAGTGACAATACGCTGACTGATACTCAATCCTAAACCAGTTCCTTTACCCATCGCTTTCGTCGTAAAGAATGGGTCCATAATTTTATCCTGTAGTTCGGCACTTATTCCATTTCCCGAGTCAGTCACGTAAATTTTCGCCTTCCCGTGATCACTTTCAATCCGTACCCGTATCCATTTGACAGAATTATCTTCAATTGCATCAATTGAATTATTAATTAAGTTGATAATTACTTGTCCGATTTGTGTCACATTTACATAAATAGTGTCATCGGGATTATATGAAAATTGTAAATCAATGTTGAGATCTTTCGCCCGGGAAGAACACAAGCACGCCAGGTCATCCACAAGTTTTTCAACCGGGTAGTTTTGATGATCATCGTTTTTTCCATCACGGGAAAATGCTCTTAGCCCTTTAATAATTTTTGCAATTCTCTCGCTCATATGATGAATTCGCTGAGATTTGAGTGCCAGGTCCAGTTGACCCTCGTGAAGTGAACGCGTAATAATCCGGCTGTAGTTTTGAATAATGGTCAATGGATTATTTATTTCATGGGCTATTGCCCCTGCCATTTCTCCAAGTGATGCAAGCCTGCTTGCTTGAAAGCTCTTTAGGCGTTCCTGGTCGCGTTCTCTGGTTCTTTTTTCAACCAGGTCTTCCAGTAACATATTTTGTTGAAGTAACAGATGATCTCTTTTTTTAATGGCCGTCAAAGTTTCATTAAAGGCTTCGGTTACTATGTTTAATTCGCCCTTATAATCTGTTTTGAAAGAAAGATCATAGTTCCCTTCACCTGCCATTTTTGCATGCACAGCGATTTCATTGAGCGGAGCTGTAATCCATTTCTTTATAAAGTGATTCATCAGTGAAGCAAGGCCCACGGCCATAAGAAATGTTGCAAGAAGTATCAACGCTCCCAACTGATGAAAGGACTCAAAAAAATGTGCAGTGGAGTAGTAAATTTCCATCTCGGCCAGTTCGCGACCACGGTAATTAATTTTGTTTTTAAGAACATCTAAGTAGGGAAGCTGAGATAGTTTTTGATCTGTTACTTTAGGAGCTCTGGCCCAAAAAACCTTTCCATTATCAAGAGCAGTTACTTTGATGGCGAGAACTGTTTGTTCATCGATGAAAGAATTGAGAATTTCCTGAATGTAGATTTCATCGTAGTTCCATACCGGAAGAATAAGTGCTTTTTGAGCAATTTCCAGTGCATTTTTTTTCTCTTTTCTTAGATAATCATTTTGCAGTTCATAGATGACAAAATAAGAAACAATGGCAATCAGACCAACGCCTAAAATAGTCGAAGCAAAAGTAGCTACGGTCGTGAAGGTAGAGATTTTTTTCATGCTGATTTCTTTTAACATTACAATTATTCTACTAAACAGGAATTGTAAATTTTATATCAAAAGAAAGAGTGGAAATTGAGATTCTACAAGTTCTCTTTAGCTATCCTCAAGATTCGCGGGTCAAATTAAGCCAGTCAATATTCAGGTTATAGAGTACCTGTGATTCCGAGGGATCAGCAACTTTACGGATGTCAGAAACGGCATTGATTAGAATACTGCGAATTTTTAGAGCATCCTCCCGGGAGAGGGCCACACATAAGCTATACGCAAGTTCTTTTTCTTTTTCCATTTTCGTATGCAGATCTGTGGCCTTAATACGCCAATTCGTATGATGATGATTTAGAAGTGCAGAGTGATGATCAAGATGGATAAACGCAGGACCAATTTCCACACTTTTTGCTTTTTTCTTCCATAGTCCGGTCTTCAATAAAAATACTATTACTTCCCGTGCTTCATTTAGTTCAATATTTAGTTTACGGGACACAAGCTGAGGATTCAGCTGATCATTTATGGCCGCAAACAAATGCACGGCGCTGAATTTCCAGCTAGAAAAGAAATGAACTGATTCCTCTAAAGTCAGACCGGATTTTTCTTTTTCTACTCGGGAGCCTATCTGGTTTTCCTTAACGGCCATCTCTCTCATCTCAGTTTCTATTTCTTTTTTTAATTCGGAATTTTGAGCGCGGGCAAGTTCAATCATCCGATAGAGATAGCGTCTTTCAGTTTTTTTCAATTTGAGAAAGTCAGAAAGTAAAACCCCCTGATCAAGGTTGAGCTGACGCTCCTCTTTTAAAATTAGTGAGAGATAAGAAGGAAAAATCCTCAGCGCTTCGGCCAATGTTTGATGAGCACCTCTTTTTTCGGATCCACTAAGTGAATCAAGATAGGCGCGGATATAGGCCGCTGGTTTCTTATATAAATAGATATCAATCATTTTTGGCTACCCCTGGAAGATTGAGTGTATTTTAAGCAACATACACCAGCAACAATAATCAGATGATTAAGAAAAACTTACAGGGTTAATGAAAAATTAATATTTTTACTGTTTCGGTGATGCTAGAAAGTGCGCCAGTAATATACAACGTTCATTAAGGAATGATTTTATGAAAGCTAAGCAATTTATTATTGTCGCTATTGCCACCGTGGCCTCTTTTGCCTATGCCGGACCATCAGTTGGTGGGGGTGGGGACGTGGTCATTTTGCCGGATGATTCTGTAGTTCTGGCCGATCCTTTTATTGATAGTGGTGCTCCACAACCTAATAACATGCCACCGCTAAGAGCGATGAATCCGCGGATCCTGCAAGTCATAAATCTATACAACAAGGCCAGCTCGTTTTTAATTGAAGATTTTGCAGATAAAGAAAGTGATATCAATTTAACACTTGCAGAACTTGCTACCCGTAACAATGATCTTCGTTTTTATGGTGTTCAGTCACAGGAAGAGCTCAATCAATTCTGTGCTCCCGGGGGGCGAAAAATTTATAAACTTCCTAACGGTGCAATGATTCAACAAGTTGCCTGTACCGCTGGTAACGAAACTTTTATTGTTGAACCTCTTTTTATCCGTCTGAGCCTGCGGGATCAGGGACTTCTTCTCATCCATGAACGCCTGACAACATTACGTGATCAGTACGGCGGAAAAAATTATTCGGCCATTGCCCGATTCACGACGGGACTTAACCTCTATCTCTCATTATACAAAGAGCAGATTAAGAAAAAGTACCGCGTGTTAACTGAAAGTGAACAGAAGTTGTTAAGTGATTTCTATATTGCGATAGAAGAAATCGAAAAACGCAACAGCGAAGTGGATGATGATTCTTTTCAATGGATTGCTCATAAAAATGGTGGCGGCCGTGTTCACGTCGCTGCAATAGTTGATGATTCAGCATTTATTTCTCTTGATTCTGTCGTCACAAAAGGATCTGAGATTGCTGCCAACACATCAGTGAAAGAATTTTATAATGATTATCGATTACCACTGGTCATGGAAGAAGGGGCAAGTGTTGAGAAGCTTAGTCTAACTTATTACACCAACACAAGTTATCCTCAATATAATATTTTACCGACAGCAAATTCAAAAATTATACTTAAAGCACGAACTAAGATTAAAGATGTTATTCTCGGCAACCTCACCAATTCTTTTACAACCGGAGAGGATTCGAAAATAACTAATACGACAATTAACTCCGGACTTTTTAGTAGCGGAAAAGGTTTAGTTGCTACCGGTGCAAACATTGGAAGTGATACAGCAAAGCTGGGCGGAAATGTAGTAATTGTTAACAGTTCTCTTTATGCTAAAAAATTAAACATAGATAATAATGCAGAATTTGATCAAGTTATTCTGGGACAGGATGCTACAGCAGAAAGTTTTTCGGCCGGATCAAACACTCGCCTAATTAAGACTACGATCGAAGCTTCTACAGTGGCCATAGGAACAGGTAATAATTTTCAGGATTCAACATTTAAAACACATAAAGGATCTTTCGTTTCAGCTTCTGATGTAAATGTCAGAAATTCAAATGTAGTTGCTGATCATTTTAATATTGGCACACAATCTACAGTTGAGGACTCAGTTATTGTTGCTTCCGTTTTAAAGCTAGGCAGCAAAGTTGAATTTAAAGATGCTAAGATTGATCACTCCCGACTTTCAGCGAGCATAGCTAATGAGCAAAAGCTAATCAGCAACGGTGTTTATTCTTCTACCTATGCTGCTTATTATCCATTAGGATTTGTTCCTAAGGCGATCGATTTGACATGGAATGTGGATCAGTTCCGATGCGTTTATACAGATAAACCACATACAAAAACGCAGACTATTAAAAAAGAATTCTTAAATGGAAATAAAGATGGTGTTCTTATCACCGGAACGTCACTTTACCAGGGAAAGGTTAGCCCGTTTATTCAAGAGTGGAATTACGATATCCAGGAGATGAAAGTCAGAGTACTTTATAAATCATTTACCCGAGCAGATGATAAAAATCTTTTGATGATCTCACACGACGGAAAGTTTGTTAATCCGGACTACAAACGGGAATCTTTAGTGGTATCACTAAATGATTTACCGGGATGTATGCAAAAAGCTATCGCTGATAAAATGAATGATTATTTTCAGCCAGAATCCGGTTCGCTCGTTATTCCTTCTGATCTAGCTTCAAGATAAGTATAATTGAAAGAGGAAGGCCCGCTTAGCGGGCCTTTTTTTTTTAGATTTTTGTACTTTCGGAGAAGAAGTTCAAAGGTTGTCTCACATCGACCAGACCGCCACCTTTTGGTTTAGGAAAATCGATCATCTTCAGGATATTGGCCATGCATCCAATCCCGCGGGATGAAAATTGAGTTTGGGCAGATTTTATATTCACTGTTGAAACTTTTCCATCTCCTTCGATCCGGAAATTTAGATCAACAATTCCTTTAATTTTTTCTGAATGTTCCTGCAGCTCCTGTTGGTAGCAGAATTTAAATTGCGGTAGGTATTCCTGCAGAATTTTTCTTAAAACCTCCGGTTCAATAGAACCCAGGACAACAGTATCGGCCTGAACAAAGGCCGTATCAATTCCTTTTTTATTGGCCAGACCGCGGGTAGAAGTCGAGCGGTCGTAGTTACCCGCCATATCTTTCCCCAGCAAATGTCCTGAACCATCTCCCATACCATTTGGTGCCCGGTAATCGCCGGTCAGGTTATTACCCTTGTTACCTATACCTGTACCTGAAGCCAGTCCGCGTGAGCCCTCATTCCCGGCACCGGCAGCGATGGTCATGGTAGAGCTATTACCCATCAGGGCCTTCAGACCTTTTCCTTTGAACTCGTAACCCTTAGAGCCCGAGTCTCCCAGAGACGTTGCTCCACTGGCATTGGGGCTCGACAGAGGGCCTTTTTTAGCAGAGCCTGCTTTGGATTTCTGCAGTTTCTGATCAGGTGAAGCGTTTGGGTCACCTGTCGGACCCGCTTCATTGGTCATGACGGTTTTCACACCGGCTTCCATCTTCGTTTCGATCCGGGCCAGTTCCTGCTCAGCTATTTTTTTCTTCAATTTTTTATAGGACTCCGGAGGAGTAATGAAATCCATTTTAATTGAAGCCAGCTTCTCTTTGTTTTCTTCCTGAACAGCATGCATTCCCGGAAGTTTCAGGACAAAGATACTCACGTGCAGACAGAGCGAGGCCATAATCGCTTTTTTGATAAAATCATTCTGCGATTTATCTTTTGCAAACGTCTTTGTCGGAATTGATACCTTGGCAGTGATCTTTCCCGATGGCTTATGGACCTTAATTGGTCTTAGTGTTGGTATCATAGTTCACCCTAGTTGTTTTTGCCTTCTTCAGCAGCGATCGAGAAATTCTTCGCTCCGGCCACTTTGGCCATATCCATCAGTTCCACGGCGCGGCCTAGGTTAGCCGCTGTATCGCCCTCAAGGATAACTGATTCGGTTTTCAGTGTTTTTAATTCACTGGCAATTCTGCGGGTGATTTCTTCAGGTTTTACCGCTTTTCCCTGTACAGCAACCTTTCCATCTTTTCCCAGAGAGATGACAAGAATTTCTGAATCTTTCTTTTCATTAGTCAGGGCCGTCTTTGGTAACTCAATATCCATCCCTGATTCCAGGGCAGCGGTAGAGGAGACCATGAAGATAATCAGAAGAACTAACATGACGTCAATCAATGGAGTCATGTTAATTTCTGCTACGATATCTCCATCATTATCATCATTACTTACTTTCATTGACATACAATTTCTCCTTCAGAACTTGGATTATTATCGCTTCAGCGTATTGAAGGTATCGGCCATATCACCCAGACCATTTTTGAAATCATTGGCCACACTGGTAATTTTGACCTGCAAATAGTTATAAAACATAACCGCGATAACCGCGACGAGAATTCCGGCACCGGTAGCAATCAGGGCCTCTGATATCGAACCGGCTACAACTGAGAATCCCGCTTTACCGGAAGATCCGATGGCCTTGAAAGATTCCATGATCCCCCAGACTGTACCGAAGAGACCGACGAACGGAGCGGCAGAGGCGATTGTACCCAGCATCCATAAGTTCTTTTTGAGATCGGTATTTGTCTCATTAAGTCTGCGTGCCAGTCTTTGTTCATAATCTTCACGTGACATTGCTTCATCGAAGATCGCATAGTGAGCTTTAGCGATAACCTCCGGACAATTTTTATAAAGATATTCCATTTCATGCAGTTTTTGTGTCTGAACGATTCTTGTTGCTTCATTCAGGTAGTGTTTTGCATCTTTTTGGAATTTAATCAGATACAGGACTTTCTGGATGGTGATAATCCAGATCCCGATTGAGAAAATCAACAACGGCCACATGATAAATCCACCCTGCTTGAAAATTTCAATAAAATGCATACATACTCCTTTAGACGTACTACTTCACTCTGCGCCCTTGCCAGAGGATTGCTGGTTAATGTGAGTTTTAGTTTGCTACTTCTGTTTCTTAGAAAGTTCTTTTATCTGCTGATTAACAATATCCAGGATCATTTCATTTCTTTGGTTATATTCAGGAGCAAACATTCTTCGCTCCAGGATAAGTTTTGCTTCTTCCAGCCGGTTTTTTTTCATCAGGTTGAAAGCGTATAATCCGACGATGTCAGCACGGTTAAGGTAGTCGCGCTGAATGCGGTTGATATAAGCGTAAGACTTATCCAGATCATTTTTCCGGAAGTAAATAAGAGACATTGCATACAGAAGATCGATATCTTCACTGTTGCTCGTTTCCAGCTTTTTTAAAATCTCCAGCGCCTTGTCGTTCTCATTGAACTCAATGTAAAGCTGAGCAATATTGAATTCAGGAGTAAAGAAATTCGGAACAATATCTGCTGCCTTTTTGAATAAATCATAAGCTTCGTTATAACGTTTGAACGAAAGCTGAATTAATCCCACATTATTTGAAATGAGTGCTTCGGCCAGTCTGCGGTCTTTTTCTGAAACGTCTTTGTTGGCAGCACGGGTTGCTTCCAGTCCCAGGTCGTAATAAAAAAGTGCTTTTGCAGTTTCTTTTGAAAGCGAGTAGCAAGTCCCTAAAGCATTCCAGTAAAACGGATTGGTTTTATTGTTCTGCATTTTCTCTTCCAGCATTGTCATCCCTTTCGTGAACTTTTTCTGATGACAGGCCACAAGTGATTGTGTGAGTAAATCCTTATTTGGATTTTCCATCGCGCTCAAACGGTTGGTGTTGTAGCGCATGAAGGATTCTTCTGCCAGAAGGTCATATTGATCCTTCTGAATCTGGTTATTGAAGCTTTGGCTTGCACAACCAGTAAGAATCAAAGTGAATATTATTGTTAAGCTCGTTCTCATATTCTATTTCTGTCCCTTCGCAATTTTGTTAGCCGTTTGCGAGATATCGAGAGTGCTAGAAAATAAAATTGCCGAGTGAAAATTAAGTTTTTTCTCAATTGTTTCTGAATCTGAATCGACTATAACATTTTTTTGAACTTCGAAAAAATAATTATTTTTCGCTAAAAAAGCCGCTTTTTCGCGATCAACTTGCAACCCCTTAGCAGAGAGTGACTCTATAATTTGGCGCATTCCCTGTTTGAAGCCAGCTAAGTAGTTGTTATCCACACCTTTTGGTTCATAGTTCTGGATCGCTTTTACCAATGAAAAATAGGGTTTTGAGAGAACATTTCTCAACATAATGACTTCTTCTGGTCCTGAATTTTTAGAGAGGTTTATGGCCTCATTATTTAATTCAGTAATCATAGCAAAATACTGTTCAAGTTCAGAATTGAATTTGTCTTCATTGAACTTGTCTTCATTTGTAAATTCGAACTTCATTCCAGTCACTTTACTGATAAATTCTTTGATGTGTTCATGCTGAAGCAGAGTAGAGGAAAGCTCATTGTTCATAGAAGCATTTAGTGTGTTCAGGTCTTTACTGTATCTGGCCGGATCCTGATAAAACTTATAACGGGCGTATTTTGCCATAATCCTCTGTGCAGTCACATTTTCAGAAATACTTTGAAAGTACGTCATTGCATTGGCAAACTGATCAGCGGCAATCAGACGTTCCAGATTTTCAGTCTGGGTACGAACGATGAGTTTATCATTCAGATCACATTTTTTTAGTTCTTCTTCAGTTTTAATAAGTGTAGAGATCTTCTCTTTTGAGATACTGATGTTTTCATTGATGAGCTGATAAAAATCTTCTTTGTTTTTAAAAGTTTCATTGCAAAACTTTTTTGATACAAGAAGAGCGATTTCATTTGAACGTTCAAAGTCCTGTAGTAAACGATATCCTTTTGCCATGACCAGCAATGATGGAGTTATTTTAACCAAATCCCGATCATCATAAATTTCCAGAGAACGATTAAGCCATTTATGAGAATCTTTCACCCGGTTTTGTTCCATCGACAAGGCCGCCAGGGCGTAGGCCGCTTCTGCTTTTGTCCTTTTAGGATATTGTTTAGCATCATAAATTGATTCATATCCTTTCATGGCAGCCTTTAAGTCACCCTTTTTTTCCAGTGCCTGATATTTGTCAAACAACAGGCCTCCCAGTACTGCTATGGAGTTTTGGATATAATCACTAGAAAAGTTAAGATAACCTTTTTCAATTCGGTTAATCCAGTAAGCTAGCATATTGGTATTTTTTTGCTTGATATAAGAATCCAGAATCTGAGTCAGCATTTCGCGATGAATTGTTTCATCGCCTTTGTAGTTATGAATGTAAACCATCAGAACATTCACAGCTTTTTTAATTTTTGCCTGCTCGAAATATTTATTGAACAGTTTTTGGTAAATTGCCTGAGATTTATCAGATTGAGGGTAGAACAATAAATAATTCTTGAAAGCAAAAATAGTATATTCATCCTGCTTTACTTTAGGCATTTTTACCAGTTCCAGAGTTGACAGCATGGCTTCCAGAGATTTTTTGGTAATGTCTCCTTTGTCTTTGTTCATTTTAGAGTTCATGATTGACCGGACATAAAATTTAAGTGCAGTCTGATAATCCTGTGCAGACAGTGCTGTTTCACCCTGGTAATAACGGTATTGATTTTTGTTGGCGCGGTCCAGGACTGAAAGAATGTCGAAGTATCGCATGATTTTTTTATAATCGTCACGATTGTATTCAACGACTTCTTTTGTTTTGTCTTTAATCAGGTTAATCTGCATAAAGCCTGCGACTTCTTTAATTTTGTTTTGGGCCATGAAAAGGTCATCTTTATCTAGTTTGTTCTTTTTATGCAGTTCCAGAATGTTGTTGGCCGTTTCAAAGTACAGTTCGTCTTTTTTACTTTCACGGTAAATCTCTAGCTGTGCCAGACGAACCTTCATTTCTGAATTAGCATCTTTTCTTCTTTTACTATCCCGTAAAGCGGCTTTCAAAACTTCATCGGTAATGGAAAAATTGTTTTTATTCATTGACGACTGGGCAAGCGATAGTAAATGTGGTGAAGAAGGATTTGTATTTTTTTCGAAAAACTCCACTCCATCAAACGTGCTGTCAGCCTGTACAAAAAATATGCCGATAGCAGTAATGACTTGTTCGCGCATAGAGACATATTTCTTGTTTTCAGTCGTCTCAAATGATGTTTTGATCAGTTCTAGTGCTTTTTTAAAATTACGTTCTTTGAGTTGGCACCAGGCCGCATTGTATAAGTGCTTCCCGTACCACTCATCTTCAGTGTTTTTTAAAACATCGTTATAATAGGAAACAGCTTCGTGGTATTTTTTATTATTATAATAATACTCGGCCAGAGCAGTCTTGGCATTAAACATGGTTTTGGATTGCTCAGGGGAGGTAGCTATGGCCTTTTTTAGAAATTGCTCGGTTTCAGAGCTGGTCCCGTAATCGCGGGAATTAATGGCCATCGCATAATAAATATCACTGATACGCGGGTATTTAGGGTATTGAGCAATAATGGATATTGCAAAATTCTGTGCAGTTTTATATTGCTCTTGTGAGCTCTTAAAAAAAGATTCTTTTCCGTTGGACATGACTGTTTTCGGATCTGCCTGCAATAAGGCCAGGTTTTCTTTTTCTTTGATAAGTTTGATCTTTTCTGAATAAAGCTCAAACAAACGGTGCTTTAGATCCGGTCCTGAATATTTATTGCCTTTTATGGTTTTGATTTCACTGTCGATCAAAACCATAAGTTTTTTCCAGCGTTCAGGATTTTCAATTGTCACTGGATTTGATTTTTCCTGAGCAGTCTTCGCTGCTTCCGCCATTATGGCAGATGGATTCATAAGTGCGATCAGAGTGAACGAGGTGAACATGAGTTTTCGCATTTTATATTCCTGTCAGATGTGTTTTTATCTTAAATTTTCTATTTCTCGTTTATTTTCGAAATCAAAATTTTCTTTTTCTAGTAATGATCTTTTAAAGACTGTTCTTTCTCTTTCGTTTACTGTTAAGTCACCAGGGGCCATGATTTGGCCTTTGATCTCCAGGCTTCCGAGATCAATCACTTCGTATTCCTTATATTTGTAAATAACATTTTTCTTTTCTTCCTGAGCTGAACCGGTTGTTGGTATAGCTGATAGTGGTATAAGAAAGAGAATAAGAAGGTATTTTTTCATAACTATCCTTTGAAATTATTTAATTTTTGTCATCGCTGTTTTAGGAAGTTCACATGCCGAATTCAAACCGAAGGAATAGTCACCAAGCTCATCTGCCCAGAATGACCCGTTAAAGTCGAAGAAGTACTGGCTGGATTTACGGTTGACGTTGTGCTCAGATCCTCTTTCACGGGATCTTTCTGCAAGTGCCTTGGCATTGTAAATGTCTTCGCGTTTTTTAGATAATAGTTCTAGTTTGAGGTTGAACATTGAATAACTATGTTTATGAATTTCATTGATAAAGGTAAATATTTCTTTCTTTATATAGTAGTTGATTTTGGCACTAATGAAATTAATGGTTGAGTCAAGATTGGCTTCCAGGCTTATAGTAAAATCATTTTTATTTTTTAGCCTTTTTAAAAGTGCAAGTTCATCTTTAGCCGCTTTAAGGCTGGCCAGATCCAGGTTGAATTTTACCTGTTTGCGGGTCTGTGTTATCAGATTGCGAATAAAAGGATTTAAGTTTTCTCTGGTTTCAGTGTCAGCATAGTAGAGATCCAGGAAGTAAGTGTGAGAATTTTTGTTTTTCCCCAGAATGTCTTTAAGAGCATCTGCTTTTGGCTGATAGTTTTCATAAAAATGATCGACAACCTTAAGTGAATCATCCCATAAACAAAGGTTGTAATATGAGAGTGCCATCAGCACTTCTGCTTCCGGGAAAAAATAACTTTCCAGTAGTGGAGATTTATAGGTAACGGTCAGGCCCAGGGCGCGGTTATAATCTCCTAAATAGTAACTGGCCCATGCCTGGTCCATCAGGATATATGGCCATTTATAAGACCGTTTATCGATTTGAGAATATTTTTCTAATGCTTCATTGTATTTTTTATCTTCAATATTAAGTCGTGCTGTTCGGATGATACAAGTCTCTTTCAGATAATTGTAATAGCGTTTTAATTTTTCACCTTTTGAATTCGATTCCTGAGCAGTACTTTTTTTCACGCAGCTTTCATATAGATTCAATGCTTCAATGTTTTTTCTTTCCAGGTTTCTGATTGTTCCTTTAATGAGAGCAGCTTCTCCGGCAAACTGATGGGTTTCCGGAATGCGGGATAGAATCTCATAAGCTTTGGTATATTTTTCTTTGTTAAACAAACGTGTTCCCAAAATGAGTGAGATTGACGGGATATTAAAATTTTCCAGTCTTTTTTCATCCAGGTTAAGAACGGCCATTGTTCCGGTTCGTAAAACAAGTGTTTCGATATCCGCTTCCAGTTCAGCATCGATATCACTGTTTACTTCCAGATAATTATTGATGAAAGGAATTGCACTAAAATAATAAGAACCTTCTATTAGTTCATGGGCAATTTTTTTATCGCGGTTTTTGGATTTGTCTTTCTGAAATATCTCATATGCGCCTTTGGCCGAGGCATTAACATCATTCAAGCTGGCCGCGAAAACTGCGAGGAGACAAAGTAGTTGTTTCATATGACCTCTGATCCTTAGTGTGATGATTTAACTAGAACGAAACACCCAGAGTAATAACGGCATCCATGTTGTTGCGGATTTTGGATGATGGGGTAACTCCATTTACTGTAGGTCCAGGTGCTTTATAATTATTCATGATCAGGTCTATACCAATATGAATGTGCTTGTTGGCATGAAAACTCAGACCGGTTTTTGCGATAACGGAAGAATAGCTTTCGTCTTTATAAGAGTTCGCCAGGGTAGGGTTACTTACTGTTGTTGCATTACTTTCTGTTTCCAGTTTTCCTAAACCAAGTCCTAGGTTCCAGTCAAAATAGAAAATTTTATTGAAAGTATTGATTTTACCGTAGAAAGGAGACCATCTGGCAAGGACCCCGATATTGCTGTTCGTTTTTCGGATGAATGGTATAGATCCGTTCAGGCGTTTAAGATTTGTCATGGCCTCATTATCTTTATTGCTGTATTTGGTATAAAGACCTTCGATTGCCCATTCTTCAGTAAAAAAATACCCTAAGTTGGCGTGCAGAAGTGATGTGTCCTGAAAATTAGATGAAAGACCTTGTCCATAACCGACATTGGCAAATACCGTATGTTCTTTTTTATGAACCTTGTTCTGAAGTACATAGACCTTTTTGTCTGGGTCTAGCCATAAGAAGTCATACAGATCTTTTTCATCGGCCCTCAGCGCTTGCGCGCTGAGGGTGACGTATGAAAGTGAAAGACATACAAGGATATTCTTAACATTCATTTTCATTAAATAGCTCCTAATACAACGTTAGCTTTAACTTTATAGCGAACTTCAACTTTAGCTCCTTCTGAAGGAACTGAGGCAGCATCAAATTTCACAGTTCGTTGAGTAGAATCAAAAGTCCATCCAGACTGAACTTTTACAGAGTTCACGTAAACCTCTACCAGATTCTGGTAAGGTGCTTCACTAAGCGCGAAACTATTAAGAAGATTGACGATACTTCCACCGATATCTTTTAGCATCGGAGCAAAATCTTTTTTGATATCGGAAACTGTTCCGTTGGTGGCATTTGAAACTTCCATGTATCTTTTTCCAATTGTCTCCCACTGAAATCCATAATCTTTTACGGTAACAATCGAATAGGCCTTAACCATACCTTTGTTCGTTTTCAGTGCCTGAAGTTTGGCAATGTACTCACTTACTTTTTTATCTGATTGATCTTCCTCATCACTCAGGTATACCACTACAAGAAAGGCGTCCCGACGAAGAAAACTTGCACCGTAGCGGTCCATGAATGAAGTCGACGTACGAAGTCCTTGCTCAATCCCTGAACCCGCAGTTCCAACTTTTACCCATTTGGTAAAATTATTGATGAAAGCCGTTCTATTTCCCTGAGCAGCGGCGCGAGTGAGCATTGAACTGTCTCCAACCATTTTTCCATTGCGGATTGAAGTACCGTCGGTAGTAGTGATCGCCATTTTGAAATCAACATTTCTTTGTAAAAATTGATCAATGAAGGATTGAAAATTTCTTCCCAGAGCATCCTGTTCGTCTGCCATAGAACCTGAGTCATCAATGACCCATAAAATATCCACATCTCCGTCGCGACTTTTGTCCTGAGTAAAAACTTCCACGCGGTCATTTAAAATCACTCCTGGTTCAGTTGGAGGTACAACTACTGGCGGAGGAGTTACAACAACCGGAGGTGGCTCAATGACAATTGGGGGAGGGGTAACGACTACTGGTGGAGGAGTTGTTGTTCCGCCATCACCAATATCAGTTCCTGGTGTTGTAGTCCCACCACCACCACCATTTCCACCATCACCGATACCTGTACCCGGATCAGTTGTTCCGGGATTCGTAGACCCTCCATCAGTTCCACCATCAACATTTCCTGGCTCTTCACCCACGCCTGGAGAACCAGGTATCGGGATTTCGGCCAGACCTTGTTTTTCGTAGAATTCACTTTGTTTACACGAAGACACAGAGAGAGCTACTGCTAAAAGCAGTAAGGCCAAAAGCCGAGGCTTTCTGCCCTTAAGAAGAAAAAAATGCATTGACGTCCCCATCTAACGGCAAAAGATTTTCATCTTTAGTCGAAGGCTTGATTTTGTATTCCACTGACGTGCAACAACTGGAAACGAACCACAACAAAATCAAAGGCGGTGTTTGCTAGAGTTGATTATGGTCCATTTAAGTTGCAGGAAACAGATGCGTTAAAGTTCTTTGATCAATAACCGATAAGAAAGCTTTCAAAATCCAAGACTTATTTGTGCATTTTTGCAAGATTTTCGTGTTAAAATGTTTATTAAAAGAATCTTGAAAACTGCCTTTGTTCGTGGTCACTTCAAGTGGAGTAATGATTTTTTCGGAGTTTAATTATGTGCTTAATCTGTGTCGAATTTAATAAAAAAAGAATGACTCGATCTGAGCTTAAAAAAGCGTTGCCGGAAATGGTTATGTTTGCCAAGAATGAAGAAGAACGTGGCCATTATAAGAAGCTGCTGTCACTAGGTGAAGCCGCAGATGAACAGGAACTAAGTACCTTTACCGATGAGTATGTAAAAACTAATGGTAAAAAAATTAGCTGACCTCAATTTTTCCAACTCGCTGGCATCTCAATGTCCTTTCCTTTGTTACAGGGTCGCTTCGCACCCTTTAACTTCTCCTCAGTTACTACATATTAACTTCCAACTTTTAGAGCGGTTAGAGCTCGACGCCTCAGTCGCGAAAAATCCTTCTTTTCTGCGATTTGTAAATGGTGATCTGGAGTTTGAGGGCACACAGTTTATTTCAACGGCATACTCCGGTCATCAGTTTGGTTATTATGTCCCGCGCTTAGGAGATGGACGTGCCCTGATGATCGGAGAAGTGCAAACCCCGACAGAACGACTTGAACTACAGTTAAAGGGCTCGGGATTGACACCTTTTTCACGTATGGGAGACGGTAAAGCTGTTGTTCGCTCCAGTATCCGTGAATATCTTGCTTCCGCTCATCTTAAAGCTTTGGGCATTCCAACAACTGAAGCCCTCAGTGTTATTAAAGGTGAAGATGACGTCTATCGTGAAACAGTCGAAAAAAGTGCGATCGTCCTAAGAGTAGCACCCACTTTTCTGCGTTTCGGACATTTTCAGTATCTGTCTGCTGATACTGAAAAATTAAAAGCTCTGACCGATTTTACTATTGATCATTATTTTAATGAATTTAAGGACCACCCTAATCGATATGTTTTATTTTTTCAGGACGTCGTTAAAAGAACTGCAAAATTGTTTGCACGCTGGCAATCAGTTGGATTTTGTCATGGCGTTTTAAATACCGACAATATGTCTATCCTGGGATTAACTATTGATTACGGGCCTTACGGTTTTATGGAAGTAATGGATTTAGATTACATCTGTAATCACTCCGACCAAGAAGGACGTTACAGTTATGGCAATCAACCACCCATTGGACTGTGGAACCTGACTCAATTGGGTATTGCTCTGGGATCCTTGATAAATGAGCAGGATAGAGAGCGTACGTTAAATACTTATGCGGGAATTTTTCATCAGGAATTTATGCGCTTGTTGAAAGAAAAATGCGGTTTACTGCAAAGTGATCCAGAAGATGAGATTTTGATGAGAGAGCTGCTAAACATGCTTGCTCTGACTGGTATTGATATGACCATCTTTTACCGTGCACTCTGCCGTTATGAAATGGGCTCATTAACTCTTTCAGGAGTTAATGCCGGCGATGCACTTGCTGACTGGCTTAAACTTTATTCTGACCGCCTGAAGAAAGAAGAACTATCCCGGGAGGAGCGGCAGATACGCATGCTGCAGACTAACCCCAAATTTATTCTGCGTAACTATCTGGCCCAAATGGCCATCGAGGATCATAGTTTGATGCATGATCTTTTTACTGTATTGAGCAGTCCATTTGAAGAATGGCCGATGCATGAAGACTGGGCAAAATCGACTCCTGCCCGTTATTATGGTTTAAACGTAAGTTGTTCATCATGAGTGAGGATAGAAAGTGAAAGTCATGGTTTTTGGTTATTCAGACAGTCCTGATCGGTATTCCTACAAGGCCCATCAGCTTCTGCAGGATTATAAGCATGAGTCTATTGCCATTAATCCCCGGCAGGAAAGTGACTTACAAAAAATGAATCAGGACATCCATACCCTTACTTTGTATGTCAATCCTGCAGTGTCGGCCAAGTTTCAAGATGAATTATTAAAGCTCAAACCGAAGCGGGTTATTTTTAATCCAGGTACAGAAAATCCGGTGCTGCAGGAAAAATTTGAAAAGGCCGGAACAGAGGTCGTTACTGGCTGCACGCTGGTCATGCTCAGAACCGGACAGTTTTAGGCGGGTTTTGCCACTGATTAAAATCATCACAGAGTTGTTAGCTTATTGTCTTGATGAATCTAAAGAATCGTCTTTTAATTAATAATGAAATAATTCTTATTCACGGAAGAGAAGATGAAAACGACGCTGTTTGCCGCCTGCTTATTTTTTTGCCAATTCACCAATGCTCAAGCTCAGTCTAAGGCGAGAAGACAAATCTTTCCCGATACTGCTGTCAGAGTCAAAATGAATGATATCTCCCATACCATACGGGACCTGGGTCCTTACATTGCTTCAGAAGAAGCCTTCGCTAATAAAAAAAATAAAAAGGTCATACAGGCCAAACTGACCAAACTGACAGACAACTTTAAAAAAATGAAAGTTCACCCGGTCATTTCCACACAGGGGCTGAGTATCAATCAGAGTGTAATGACCGATCAGCTGGACCAGACTTTAAATTTATTTAAAGCAGATCGTTCGGCAATGGCCCGGGCAAAATTCACTTCCGCTTTAAATCTCTGCGTGTCCTGTCATACACAGTCTCCGGGGAAAGAGCTTCCTAGACTCTTTGGTGATAAAGACCTGAAAAAAATGAAACTTTCACCTTATGAAAAAGGTGAATTATTTTTTGTGACCAGAGATTATGATCAGGCCATGGCCAGTTATGATGAATTTCTGAACAAGAGTAAAAAAACTGATGATGATGAGTTTATCTTTAAGGCGCTTGAGCGACAGCTTATTTATTTCGTTAAAATAAAAAAAGATTTTTCTGCTGCTAAGGCCCACTTTGAAAAATTTGTCGCAACTAAAAAATTTAATGACAAAGTCAATGAAGAGATTTCTCAATGGGTCAAGACATTGAGTGGAAAAAGTTTATGGGAAAATTTTAATGCAGAGACGGCGACAGAAGAAGAAATGGAAAAATTCATGAAAGGCTTTATAGCCGACGAAGAAGAAGGACCGATCTTTACGGTAACTGATTCAACTGAAGTCTATGACCTGAATCTATCTTCTATTTTACTTGATTATTATAATGCCCATCCGGATACAAAACATGGGGCCAAGATCCTCTACTGGCTGGCCATTCTCGACAAACGACTGAACGATGATCTTTTCTTTTCAATTGGAGATTATTATCTGCTTTCCTGCATGGAGAAGTACAGCAAAGATCCTATTGCTAAAGACTGTTATGAAGCCTATCTGGAAGAGCTGGAATTAAATTATACATCTGGTGACAAATCAAAAGAGCTTCCGGCAGATGTTCAGCGCAAGCTCAGAGAATTAAGAAAACAGATTAACTATAAACCAGAGGCACAAGAGTAATGAAACTGACCAGTAAACTTCTGACAATTTCTTTACTTTTAATCTCAGATGCTTTTGCCATTGAAGAGGCTCCATCAGAAGCAAAAATCGTGATGGATCGGGTTCATGAATCCTTTATAAAAATTATCCCATATGTTTATTCTGAAAGTTTGCTTTCCGGGCTAAAAGAAAAAAAGAATGAAGCTGAAAAAGAAGAAGTCATTCATACACTTAATAATATTTCTAATTTTTTCAAGAGTGCTAAACATGTCGAAACATTCCAGCGTCCTGGTTTTAAACCTGGTCTGGATACGATTAATAATCTGATGACAGAAACCGTACAGTCAGTGCGTAACAACAGCACTGCTTATGCTGCTAAAAGATTACGTTCAATGACAGCGATCTGTCTTTCCTGTCATTCGCAGTTAAAACAAGATGAGTTTGCCACCGGCATACCAAAGGCTTCTCAATCAATGTTCAGCAGACCGATAGATTATGCAAATTATCTAACATTGATGCGCAAATTTCCGGAAGCAGTAAAGCAATATGAACTTGCACTGGAGCAAAATCTAAAGAATGGAGCAGGAAAGCAGTCACCAGAAGAAATAACTCAGGCTTTTAAGCGCATTCTGGCCATCTACACAAAGATGGAATTTAAACCTGAAGCTGCACTGGAAATTATCAAAAAGTATAAAAACCACACTCAATTGCCGGCCATATTAAAAGAAACACTGGCACAGTGGGAATCTTCTTTAGAAAAATGGAAAAGTTTTAATCCAAAGAAACAGAAATCTATTGCGTCTTTCATGCACAAATATCTCGAGCCTATCCGGGATGAAAAAGCGGAAACAGCTATGGGGAAAAACGATGTCACTTTGCTTGTGGCCTCCGGTGTTTTGTCTCATTATCTTAATGACAAACCTCAATCTAAACTGGCACCGCAAATACTTTTCTGGCTGGGAGTCGCTGATAAGCAACTGGGTAGTACTTATCTTTTTTCGCTGGGGGATTTGTACCTGAAGGAGTGTATTCAGCAATACCCTAAATCGACATTTGCTAAAAAATGCTATCGGGAGTACGAGGATAACCTGATTTTCGGTTATAGCGGCTCATCTGGAACGGATATTCCTGAAGATGAAAAAAAGGAGCTTGCCCGCCTAAAAGCGCTCATAAAGTAACTTTTACTTGCGAATTTTGCGGGGACTTATTATGATGAAATCACTCAAGAATACAGGAATTAGCCATGGATAATAAAAAAGTCGAAACTCCCGAAATGCCGCCTGCACCAGTAGTTAACGAGCAAGGGATTAAAATCTATCCAACATCTTTTCTGCCGCAAAAGGCACCTTTAGAACCATCTCGGGTTCCAACTGCCCAGCTGACTAACTTTCAGATCGAAGTGATTCACATTGTGATTTTTGCTTTGATTGTTCTGGTCCTCTACTGGTCCATGTGGGTTAAGGCCAAGATGAATCGCGAGCCTGAAGCTTAATCAGGCTTCAATTTAATGACATTTTAATTTTTCACCAGCAGCGGGAGCAGGCAAAGGCTTTTGGTGACCTGCATGCGCAACGGGATCGTTGAGTTTCAACATGCGCCAGGAAATAGTAGACACGCCAATCAGCATCAAGCTGATAGCAAATACCTTAGGCATTTTTGATCGAAGCGGGGCCATGATTTTCTGAAAAATATTCGGTGCCAACACCATGCTGGGCAAAGTTCCCAGCCAGAAAAAAAACATCGCTACGACAATCATGTAGTAGTGGCCTGAAGCCTGCACCATCGCTGCCTGAGAAAGGACAATTCCATAAAGCAGACCGCATGGTAAAAAGATGGAAACAGCACCGGTGAAAAAGGCCTTAGAAAAGTTCTGGTTTTTGAAAACCAAACGCTTCCAGAGATATCCATAAAGTTTTCCGGATACAGCTCCGATTTTGGATGAAAATCTATGCATGAAAGCAAGCTTGTCGCTCTGGCCGATAAGCCCTTCCAGACCCCATAAAACGAACATAGAGCCTATCAGAACCGATGATATCACTGAGAGCAGGGGAATATTGATTCCGGAGATAAGCCCACCGATAAGCGCTCCTAGAAGGCCTAACAGCAAATAACCCAGCAGGCGACCAAACTGATAACGGATAATATCGCTGGACTGACTGCAGCTGGCTGAAACGAGTCCGCCGCACATTCCAATACAATGTAAACTGCCCCCGAGTCCCGCCAGAAACGAAATCCAGGGAACGAAGGTGCTCATAGATTGAAGGATGCTAGTTAACTGGACCGACAAGAACGACCTCCTTCATGGCCAGAAGCGTATTATTCTTACTGTCAATGACCTGCACATTCACTCTGCGTGTTCCATTTTCCAGAATGTCTTTTGAAAAATTAAAGAAGATAATAATTTTCTTCTCCGGACGATCAATAACGGTTGGATTGACAGGAGTTACAATCTGTATTTTTTCAGCGAGAGCGGGATCTTCAACCTTAAAGCCTACCGTATATTGATCACTACCCTGATGAGTCAGTTTGAGAGTGAAATGATTACGAATTATTTCAACTCCATTTGTCTGCATGGTTGTAAAAGGAGTTTTTCCTCGCATGAAAACCAGCGAGAGGTTAGTACTCTTATTTAAAAAGAAAACAAATGTGGCCAGTAGAACGACGGACATCAGAATGTAAAACATCGATCGGATTGAGAATTTCTTCCACGGTTTTCCTTCCAGCTCGTTTTGTGAACTGTAACGAATCAGACCGGTTGGTTTTTTAATTTTGATCATGATTTCATCACAAGCATCAATACATAAAGTACAGGCTATACATTCCAGCTGGGTGCCGCGACGGATATCGATTCCTGTCGGACACACTTTCACGCAGTGATAACAATTAATACAGTCGCCTTCCGGCATTTCTTTGCCAACAGCTCCCCGTCGAGGTTCACCACGTTTCTGGTCGTAAGCGATGACCATAGAGTTTTCATCCATGATTACCGATTGCATACGTCCATAGGGACAGGCAATGATACAAAATTGTTCTCGGAACCAGCCAAAATCCAGTAAAACAATCAGCGTGGCTATTGAGACGGCAAGGAAAACGCCGAAATTCTGCAGAGGAGACTGCATTGTCATTTCAAAAAGTTCATGCGGGCCAACGATATAGCCAATGAATGTATGAGCGATGTGGCTGGAAATGATGATATAGAGAATCCATTTAACAGTTCTCTTCCATGCTTTCTCTAAAGACCATGGAGCTTCATCGAGTTCTTTCCTTTTTCGCCCATTACCTTCAATGAAAGATTCAATCTTCATGAAAATTGATTGAATGAAGACCGTCTGAGGACATCCCCATCCACACCAGACGCGGCCAAAAAGACTGGTCATAAAGGCGATGAAAAAGATGCCGGATACAACGACCAAAAAGGCAAGGATCGGCTCGATCCCATGAAAGGTCGAGCCGAAAAATGTAAATTCGCGGGTGAAAATGTTGAGCATTAAAGCAGGTTTACCATTGATGTAAATCCATGGCAGGACGAGATAAACCGCAATGAGTAACCAGTAGACCAGTGTTCGTCTTTTTTTCCAGATACCGTCAACATCTTCAGGATAAAGATATATCCGGTGACCTGATTCATCAGTGGTGGCCAGTCTTTCCGGGTCTAATTCAAAACGGTTTTTTTTCATTATTGGTTATTCTACTTTATTACCCTGTGGTGCCTTTCCACCTGGCTGTTTTGTATTGTTCAAGCTCTGAACGTAGGCAACGACCTGATAAATTTCCTCAGTCGATAAGGTCTCGTTCCAGTTAGGCATTCCGTTTTCAAGAACACCGTTGTACACGACAGGATAAATTGTTTCCGGCGTACCTTTGGCCCATAACCAGTACTCATCTGTCAGGTTGGGACCAATGTCGCCTTTACCTTTTTCCAGGTGACAGGCCACGCAGTTATTGGTGAAAATTTCTTCGCCTTTTTTAACGCCGTCTGCTGCCACAATGGCCTGATAGGTTTCCGGGTTAAATGAGCCGTGCTTTTTCTTTTCTTCGGCCTGAATGGCGGTAATACGGCCATATTCAGTTTTAAATTCATCCCGGAGAGTTGGTCCACCCATGAATTGGTAATAGACAAAATATCCTGTTGAGAAAACAATAGCGGCCCAGAAGATGAAATTCCACCAGAAAGGCAGAGGATGATTTAATTCCTGAATACCGTCGTAGCTATGGTCGAGAAGCAGATGCTTTTCATCTGCTTCAACGTGTAACTGGGTCTCTTTATCTTTATCATTTTCGTTTTTTGAGCTCATTTTAATTTCCTTTCTCGCTGAAAAGTTTTTGAGTATTTTCCTCTAAAGGCAACATTGCTGCTTGATCAAAAAAAGATTTATTTTCTTTTTTGTATGTCCACCAGACATAAATGGCGAAACAGACGACAAAAATAATCAAGGCCATTATTGGAAGCCATGGTAAATCAAAGTTTGAAAGTACCGCCTGCTTCATGGTGTCTCCGATTTAGAATAATCAACCCCGATTCTTTGCATATAGGCAATCAGAGCGACAACTTCTTTATCAACAATTTTCTCTGGTACACCGGCCGACACCAGGTCGGTCTTAATGACTTCGGCCTGTTCTTTGGCATTGGCGATTGAATTGTCAATTTCTTCTTTGCTATAAGGAACGCCCAGTGCCTGCATGACTTCCATTTTTTTCGGAAGAGAAGCGTAGTCAGTTTTATTATCAAACAGCCATGTATAACGAGGCATGATTGAGCCTGCAGTTACTTCGCGTGGATCCCAGAAGTGACGGTAGTGCCACATGTTTGGATATTTTCCTCCGACACGGGCCAGATCCGGACCAGTTCTCTTAGAACCCCACTGGAACGGATGATCGTAGACAAATTCAGCCGCTTCAGAAGCTTTACCATAACGAAGTACTTCGTGAGTCATTGGACGGACAGTCTGTGAGTGACACAGGTAACAGCCTTCGCGGATATAAACATCGCGACCTAAAAGTTCAAGCGGAGTATAAGGTTTGATGGCCGTATTTTTGACAATGTATTTAGGCGCGATCAGTGATGGCACGATTTCAATTGCTGATCCCACCAAAATGGCTATCAGTGAAAGAACAGCAAAGATCATTGGCATTCCTTCCAGTTTACGGTGAGGAGTTGCTCCATGTTCAACAGAAGATTCGTCCAGTGGATAGGCTTCCATTTTTTCTGCTGCTGAAACAGATCCTTTTTTTGCTGTTTTATAAAGGTTGTAGGCAAAAATCACCATGGAGATGAAAACAAATGTACCGCCGATAGCACGTACCCAGTACATTGGAATAATCTTGATAACAGTTTCGATGAAATTCGGATAAACAAGTTTACCGGTTGAATCGATAGCTCTCCACATAAGTGACTGAGTTACACCGGCAATAACCATTGAGACATAATAGAATACCAGACCAATGGTGGCCAACCAGAATTGAACGTTGGCAAGCCCTTTTGAATAAAGTTTTGTATTCCATAACTTTTCAACGAGGTAATAGAAAATACCAGCGATGATCATATAGTTCCAGCCGATTGTTCCGGCGTGAACGTGACCTGGAATCCAGTCTGTAAAGTGGCCGATAGCATTGACTGATTTGATTGAAAGCAGTGGTCCTTCAAAAGTCGACATACCATAGAACGTGAAGGCAATTGCCATGAAACGCAGACTTGGTTCTGTACGAACTTTATCCCAGACTCCCCGAAGGGTTAAGAGACCGTTGATCATCCCACCCCAGCTTGGCATCCATAGAGACACAGAAAAAACCATTCCAAGGGTTTGGGCCCATTCAGGTAGTGTCGTATAAAGAAGGTGGTGTGGACCGGCCCAGATATAGATGAAGACCAGTGACCAGAAGTGAATAATCGATAAACGATAAGAGTAAATAGGACGGTTAGCTGCTTTTGGAGTGAAGTAATACATCAATCCCAGAAACGGAGTCGTTAAGAAAAAGGCGACGGCATTATGTCCGTACCACCACTGTACAAGCGCATCCTGAACACCGGCATAAACTGAATAAGACTTCAGGAAAGTTACCGGCAACTCAACCGAGTTAATAATGTGCAGAACGGCGACGGTGATAATTGTGGCGATATAAAACCAGATGGCAACGTAGATGTGTCTTTCTCTTCTGCGCATTATCGTACCGAAGAAGTTAACGGCAAAGACAACCCATACTACAGTAATTAAAATATCTATCGGCCACTCTAATTCAGCATATTCTTTACCAGTTGTGATCCCTAATGGCAGAGTCACTGCTGCAAGAACAATAACTAATTGCCAACCCCAGAAGTGGATTTTAGAGAGGAGATCATTAAAGAGTCTTGCTTTTAGTAATCGTTGATGAGAATAATAAATACCACAGAAAATAGCGTTGCCACAAAATGCAAAAATAGCAGCGTTAGTATGCAGGGGGCGCAGACGACCAAAAGTAGTCCAGGGTAGACCAAAATTTAGTTTCCACTCCGCCAGCTGAAAGGCGATCGTTATTCCTAAAAACAGGGCGACGACACCCCAGATGACTGTGGCAATAAAAAATAACCTGACTATGTCGTCGTCATAAGAGAAAACGTCAGGTTTCCGGTTTGTGTTTACAACTTGCGGGCTGCTCATGATTGTTCCTTTTCCTTTGTTAGAGCATTGGTTGCTTCATTTTTAGTTAAATATTTATCTTCAATTAACATTCTTAATCTGGGTGTATCGAGATCATCATATTGACCTTTGAAGGTCATCCACAAAAATCCGCCAATAAAAAATCCCGCTAATAATAATGAAAGCGGCAAAAGGATTGTAATTATTTCCATAGTGTTCTCAGTTTTTTTGTTCCAACTAAAGTGGAAACAGCAACAGTCAGTGAACTCACCGGCATAATAATGGCCGCGACCAGGGGAGAGATGATTCCCAGAAATGTGGCCACTACTGATAGCGAGTTATAAAGAAGAGATAATACCAGGTTCCTCTTTATCACTTTCATCGTTTCTTGTGAAAGAATTATCAAATCTCTAAGCGGTGCTAATCCCGGAGCAGTCAAGTAAACATCGCAGGCCTTAAGAGAAATATCCATGGCCCCCAAAACAGCGACTCCGATATCGGCATGCTTAAAGGCAATGGCATCATTTGCACCATCGCCTACCATAATTGTTGCTTCTTTTGATTTAATCAATTGTGCTTTGTCTTCGGGTGATAAGTCACCAAAAATTTCCTGATGGTTGAGACCGGCCTGCATAGAAATTTTCTGGACAATTTCCGTTTTGTCACCAGAAAGGACGTGGACCTTGAGTCCCATGTCCTTAAGTTCTCGGATGATTTTTGCAGAGTCTTCCCGTAGAGCATCGCTGAGAGTGAACTCCGCAATCACCCGGCCGTTCTTATAAACTTTTTGATGCACAATCTGATATTGACTTCCGTCAATTGTGGCCTCTACTCCTCGTCCGAGTGTCTCGCGATAGTTTTCCAGCTTAAGCATAGTCAGCTCGCGGTTTCCCTTGGCCAGAAAATTAAGCAAGGCCTTTGCTACGGGATGCTGAGAGCCTTGTTCCAGTGAATAAATAATATTGTAAATATCCTCTGCACTTGTCTGACTATTAATTTGAAATGAATCTACCTGCATTTTTCCGTAGGTAATTGTTCCGGTTTTATCCAGAAAAACATTTTTAACTTTTGCTAATTTTTCAATGGCCTCATCACTCTTAATAATCAAACCGTTTGTTGCTGCCCGGGACAGTGAACGGTAAAATGAAAGAGGTACAGCTATGGCCAGAGCACATGGACAGGTCACAATCAGTAATGTTATGGCCGCAGCAAAAGCAGCTTCGAGTCCTTTTGTCGGAAGCAGCCACAAGAATAGAACAGCACTGAGCACACACACGACGATAACGAAAATCTTGGCAATCTTATTAGTCAGCTGAGCAACCGGTGATTTAAGTGACCATCCCTGTTCTACAGTTTTTAAAATTTTTCCCAATTTCGTATCATCGCGTGTTTTATCCACTTCGATAATAATTTCTGAGTTCAGGTTCATTGCACCGGAGTAAATTTCACTGCCGATAGTAATATCTACTGGCTGACTTTCTCCAGTCAGCAGGGAGTTGTTAACAGTGCTGCTGCCGCGAAGAACACGGCCATCTGCTGGGATGGTTTCTCCTGCTGCTATTTTGAGCCTGTCACCCGGTTTTATATTTTCAATATGAATGGGAGTAAAGTCATCCATTGCCTCAGTGCTTGCTTTTAAGGCCGATTCGGAGAGATGAGAAAACTGCAGATCATTGGTTGAGAGTCCCTTTTCCTGAATTTTCATCAGGAAGTAGCGCGACAGAAGCAGTAAAAAAACCAGAGCAGTAAGCGAGTCGAAATAATTTAATTCGATTCCCTGAAAATAATGTGTGTAACCGGCAATGCCGCCTACGATCAGGGCAAGTGAGATCGGGACATCTATATTGACTGTTTTATTTTTGAGTGCCTGCCAGGCATTTTTATAAAAAGGGTATGAACAATAGACCAATACTGGGAAAGCAAAAAAGACTGTCAGTGAATGGAAGAGATGAATAAATTCAGAAGTCGTAGCTCCGCCATACAATGAGACAGCATAAAGCATAATATTTCCGGAAGAGGCTCCGGCAATTCCGATACGGGTAAGCATCGCCCGTTCTTCTTTCTTTTTTCTCTCCAGACTTTCTTGGTTGCGCTTAAGCGGGTGAGGACGATAGCCCAGGTGATTAAACTCCAGCGCGACCTGACCAAATCTGGCCTCTGAAGCACCTGTCACAATGGCCACTGAGCGATTCATTTCCAGTTTAATATTTAGAATACCTGGTATTGTCTCACCGATTTTTTCAATCAGCCACAGACAGGCCAAACAATGCACACCTTCAAGATAAAATTCCATGACTCTTTCGCCATGACCATTTTTGTAGGTGTATTCACTCAGAAAAGCAGGATCATCTATATAAGAGAAGTATCCATCAACTGATTCTACAGGGGCTCTTCTTCTGAAAATGCCGCTTTCTTGCTTGATTGTATAATAGGCATCCAGGCCTTTTTGGTGAATGATATTATAAACCGTCAGACATCCCTGGCAGCAAAAGACCATAGCGGGATTTTCGGGAATGGATATTGGAATGGGAGCCGCTTCATTACAATGAGAGCAAAACTTCATGATGATTCCTTCAGATTCTGCACCAGCAAGTCATTGAGCTCATTCAAATGACCTTTATCAAGTTCAATCAAAGTCGTACGATCCAGAAAACACAGCGTGGTATCGCTGGTTACTTCCGCAGAGACATCACATGGCTCAAGATGAAGAACCTCTTCTGCACCAATGATTGAACCTGCCCGTAAAACGTTTTGCAGTCTTTTTTTCTTACTTAAGTGAATACTACCCCGGAGGACGAGAAAAGCTACTATAGGAATTTGCCCCTCGTAGAACAGGGGGGCTGATTGAGTATATGTCTTGATCGTTGAGAAACATTTTAGCTTCTCGATGAGGCCATCGGTAATGTTAAGTTGTTTATTCCAGTTCATTTCTAAAGCATAGCTTTAGAATTACGCTGAAAACATGCTATAGATCATGGTTTGTAATGATTTTTTTAGTAGTTCACGTTTGCCCAGTTCATGAGCTCATCTTCGTCGATGACGTAAATAACTTTTCCATCTTGCTCAATGATTCCGGCTTCTTTGAACTCTGTCATGAAACGGATGAGGGTTTCATTGGCCGTTCCGATCATGGTGGCCATTTCTTCTCGGGTTAGTTTGAGGTTGATTCGCCAGCGACCATCTTCTTCTTTTACACCGTGAGTGGTTTTAAGTGTCAGAATTAATTCACCCAGACGCTCGCGTACGTTTTTCTGGTGAAGAGAGGTCAGCTTTTTTTCTGCCTGTCCCATATCACGAGAAAGTTTATTGATGATATTCAGAGCAATACTTGGATTCTTTTTCATGATGTTTGTTATGAATTTTTTATCAATAAAACAAACAACAGCATCCTCAATGGCGGTAGCAGTTGCTGAATAATTATCTTCGGTGAAAAGACTGCGGTGACCGAGGATATCTCCACTGTGCACAATGCGCAGGATGGTTTCTTTACCGTCATTACCTGCCTTAGTTAGCTTAATGTTTCCGCTGCTGACGCAGTAAAGACCATAAGGATGATTTCCCTGAACAAAAAGAGTTTGACCCTTTTTGTAAACGTTCGTAATTTTGTGATGGCTAATTTCATCAATCTCGTTGAATTCCGTCTGACAAAAAATACCTTCACTACGTGATGGGCAATCATTACATGAGCTAAGTTGGGCTTTCTTCATAAATATTTTTCCTCAAACACAGTCTATCATTAAAAAACGTTAATTACATGATGTGAGTCATGAATTTTTTGTGAAGAAAAATAAATAATCGTTATTATTAAGTTAAACCCAAGGGGTTTAATTTTATAAATGCTTGAAAATTCATAAATAGCCGTGTTATAAGCCATTTTGTCATGTATTATAAAACAAAGCGTAAAATTTATGTCAAAAAACAAAACTGATCCTCTGACACTTCTTATGAAAGAATCCGATGCTTACAATCATCTGGATCAGATCGAAAAATATGTTGAAGGCAATAATGATTTGTCAGTGCTTCCGGTGCAGCCGGTATATCTGGCGCTCAGAAAGTTACCCATTGATAAAGTCGCCGAATATCTTCCTAAATTCTCCAAAGAACAACGTGCGGTTTTTTTAGACATTGATCTTTGGCAAAAAGATGAAATTGATGTCGAGCATTTTACGTTCTGGCTGCAGGCCTATTCCCTGGTTGATTCCGAAGAAGTGAAAGCAGACTTTGTGACCAGTGAACAATTCCTGCTCTTTTTAAAAAGCCGCTTTAACGTCTGGTCTTTTGATGCTGAAGATCCCAATTATCCGGACCACGACAATTACTTCCTGACTGATGACAATCAGTTGCTGTTTGAATTTGATGAGAACTTTCCTTACGTCGAAGAAGTTCGCGCGCTTATTCGTCAGCTCTATTATGAAGTAGGAGTGGAAAACGCCTATACCTTCTTATTCAAAATGGTTTCTGATTCCTTCCTTATTTTACAGGAAGAAGAATATCAGGCCCGCAAAGAAAGGATGCGCGACTTTGGTTTCGTTGATTATATCGATGCGCTGGAAGCTGAAAATCCGTTTATCAACATCGATTTCCTGCATCAGTTTATCAAAAAGAAAACCACAGTCACTGGTGAAATCGGGGACGTCTCCCGCAGTCAAAACCTGCACAACTCTTCTCTGGTGGCCTTCAAAGATCATTTTAAGAAAGTTATCGATGAGCTGTTAAAAGTTCAGGATCAAAAACGCGCTGACTTCATTCAGTTTAATTTCGTTCGCCTGATCAATGCGCGCCTGGAATCACAGGGCTCGCTAAAAAAAGGCTCCGTTGCCATGACCCGTACCGGAGCACAGACCAAAAATCTTATCCTGCTTGGTTTTAATTACCTGAAATCACCGGCGGCAAGTGAATATTTAAAAAACATTCCAGATGAAGGAATCTTTGCTCTGTTTAATTTTTCGGAACTTTATAAAATCGGTAATTCCCTGATTCGCTTTAATCTAAAAGACCTGAAAAAGGCCTTACACCAAAATGGTTTTGAAGAAGATAAGGAAAGCTTCCTGGGTGATTACTGGAATGATTTCCTGGATAACTCTTTTGATCAGCCGGTAAAATTTCATTCGCCCAAAGAAGACAGTGCTAAAACAATTATCGAAGCCGAAGAATATCAGATGTGGACGTATAAAACGAAAACATTGATTCAACTTCTGCCGTTTGCCAAAAAAATCTTCGAGGCGTTTGCCGCCTTAAAAGAAGAGGGCAGACTGCAGGATTCTTTTTACCTGAATTACACCGTAGATGACATCGACTTCGAAGCGCTGCTGCTTTCTAATTTTGCCAATCATTACCTGAATTCCTTCAGCGAAAACAATGGTGGAGGGACGACGGCGGCAAAACTCGGTTTGACCATTGATGAATATAAGCGTTTTGCTTCAAGTATTCTGACCAGTGAAGGAGAGTTTGTCCTGACGCCGGAATTATTCAAAAAGATCCAGCATTTCGCTGATTCATTCGGTCTCTCACAGGTCTACGATTTCAACAGCTATATGCAGGACCTGCTAAAGAGTCAGCTGGTTGGATACGATCTCGATCAGATGGCAGAAGAAGATTTCCGGCATGTGGGCGGACCGATTATTCTGACAATTAAACAGCATTGAAGATTTTAATCGATGGATAAATTTTCAAAATCAGATTTTAGATTATCCATCGTGTGAATCGGATAAAATTTACTATGCTGTCCATCTTCATCAGACGTGTTTAGTTCAAAACAATTCAATTGATGATTCTTTCTGAAAGCCCAATATAAAGAAGGTTTTTCACTTATACCGATCACACTATTTGAAAGTGTATCTATGATCGGTAAGCCTTGCGAATATCTGAAAGCATATGCTTTTAGTGGAACTTTGAAACTTTCGTTGTTTGGCAAGCTTTCGTTGAATGACCAGTTCATTAAAGAGGCATATTTTAAAGCAGTTCCTTCTGGAAGCATAGGAACGATCAGGTTAAGGCTTGTTTCTTTCGATGGATTTTGAAAATTAAGTGTTATAGGTTCGAAGTGGGTATTTTCACGATCTAGTTCGATAATTGCATAGCCAGATTTATTAAAGGCAACAACTTTTTTGCATTCAAAAATATTTTGATTGTTAATGACAACTCTGCTGTTATCGGCTTTCGAATTTTTAAAGTCGAATATGACTTTACTAGATTTACTATGCAATCCATTTGGACAATAAGCAACCGTCTCTATGGTGTCATCTTCTTTTATTTTATCGATAACATCAATGCATGAAAGACTCGTTAGTACATGCCTTTTCGTGATAAGAACTCCACCACAAGATGCAAGTCCTCTTTCATTAGCAAAAAAATCATTCGTACAGATATTCAAGTTGTCAGAGAGTTTATAAGAAAAAAAGTAACTATTATTCCTATCTTGATCCACTAACTTTGCATTATCGATAAAGGCCACAACAGGATATTTTGAATGACTATCTTTCCAGTGATGTAAATTGATGGCTTTTTGAGGATTGTGTTCTGCAACTAAAAGAGGTGTGCTTTCTTCTTTGCAGCCTGAAGCTAATAAAGCAATTAGTGAAAGCAAAGCTGATTTTTTTAACATTTTTGTATTCCTTTTTTCCTCTATATCAAAAATATTTGTATATTGCATTTTTATGGTAAACTTTTCATATTCATAACCTATTGTAAACATGCCAAATGCTGCACTTGCACAATCTGAAGTATTGGCATATTTATGAGTTACGATGTTTAAGAATTTGTGCTTTTACGTTCTATTGCTTATAAGCTCACGCTTGGCCTTTGGTTCAGAAATTGAATTAACAGAATTCCTAAAAATCAATAACAAAAAAGTTACTTATTCAGAACTTAAGAATGAAATTTCCGAAGACAAAAAAGTGGAAAAAAAAATTAATGATCTGGTAAATTTCGACATTAAGCTATTTTTAAAGTATGGAAACAAAAATTCAGTTGTAACTAGAGCTGAAATTGAAAATTTTAAAAGTGCCTTTATAGTTAACGAATTCATGAGTTCTAAGAATAATCTTGGGAGAGTTCCCTCAATCTGTACCTCTAATGGCAATGTAGTGTTGTCTTCAGTTGATAACAATTTTGCCCCCGATGTTTCATATGTTGATTTGTTAAGTGAAGCTTGGGCATTTGCGCAGCCATATACGGCCGCAGCTTCTGCAATATCTGGTATTTTTCAGGCGAGAAAGGAGAATCGAGCTCATGAAGAACAAATGGAATATCTTAAAAAAATAGATATGAAGATTGACGAAGTTTTAAATTTGCAAAAATTAACTCTCATGAAATTAAATACTCTCGTATCAGATATTCGAGATGTTGTTATTAGTGAAAATTTAGATAAAGAAATCTCCAGTATTAATGCTGGAATTGATAGATTTTATGGCGGAGTTTTAAATAGGAAGTGTATCACTGACGAAGAATGGATTGGACTGCATACAAGCTTGAGCTATATAAATGAAAAAGAAGATAGACCTTCAAAATTTGCGATGTTAATAAAGCAATTCGAGTTTGCAATTATGAACTCAAATACTGGTTCAAAGCAACAAATTCTCCGCAAGCAAGTTACAGAGCGAACAATAAAAGTTACAGAGCAAATAAATGAATTAAAAAATAATGCTAAAAATGAATCTAAAAAGCTTATTCTTGAAATGAGTGAACCAATTAACCAAAAAATAAAGATAAATAATTTTGAAATTGATCTTCCACTTAAATATCACCATAACTTCAATTCAGAGTTAAAGGATTTTTCGAAATTATCAATTAGTCTAACACTTCCTCCGCTAGACTCTTTGACTAGAAATAAAATAGCAAATAAATGTAGCGAAGATGCACAAAATATTTGTGTTAATTTTAGAGACAATAATGATCGTTGTGTTCTATCACGAATTAAATCATGTACATCAAAAACAGAGGACCAATATAATAATCTTACGAAAGGCTCTTTTTCACCACCAGAGTTCATCGTAAATCAAGTAAAAAAGATATCCGACGATGTTAATAGCATGAATGATTTGAATAGTTTTCGGATAGAATTTGAGAAACTAAGCAATTTCTCCCCACCGCTTGCAAATGAAGGGAAAGCTTGCTCAGGGAAGGTTGGAGAGAGTAATCTTTTTAAAATTGAACATTCTAATTAATATCTAAGCAAAATGAGCATTCATCAGCTGGGAAACGTTTTTTTGAAACTGAGAATCATGTTTCGTTAGCTGTTCCGAAAGCCTGGCCGTCACTTCTTTTTTGCGGTTGAGTTGATGCAGAATTAACTTCTCAGTCTGAGAAAAATTCATTTTAAGCGGAATTTTTTTCGATAAAAAAATCTCCAGGCCTTTCAGGCGTTCATTTTCCTGCTCCAGGAAATGCTGAAGTTCATACTGTTCACCGACTTTTGCATGTTCGCGTTCTTTTCTTTCATGGTCTTTGTATTCTTCACTCTTAACATAGTCCTCGAATACATCTTCAAATCCCTTAAGATTTTCCAGCAATTCACCAGTCACGGGATGTTTACCGATTTTTTTACTCATGCATGACCTTTCCCTTTTGCTTTAGGCGTAAGTCTTTCCTTTATGGTTTCCAGAAAATACAGTTCTTTCGTTTCGTTATATAGTTTTTTCTGAGCATCCGCCGAATCTTTCAGCTGTTCCATGATTTTGTACAGTTCCAGATTTTTAATTTTATCAACTTTGAGAGCGAGTTTATTGAGCAGCTGCAGTTCTTTATTGTTGGGTCTTTTTACTTTTTTGAAATAATGTTCCGGTAATTCTTTCACTGACCGGACAGTGGGAAAAAGTGATTTGACGTTTTTTTTAGTAATTAAAAACAGCGGATAAGGAAAACGGGGATGAGCTCCCATCTCCAGAACGATTTGTTCTATGTGGATAATGAGGTTTTGCAATTCTTCGTTTTTAACTTCCGATAAATTTATATAGGCCGGCACTCTGCCAATCCGCGACTCCTGAAGTGTATCGGCCAGATCATTGATGGCATAACTGCGAATCATAATTTCTTCAAAAATGGGGATTTTCATCAGGCGACACCTATTTGCTTATTGAGCACACTACCATCTCAGTATAAACTAAAAGCTGAAAATCCACCTCTACAGGAATGTATGATCAATCTTCCTTATGTCTCCCTTCCTGAATACTTTACTCGGTTATTGGTGAGTAATATTCAGAATTCTACCCAGACAAACACTCATCTGGAGATGTATATCAGTGAGAATAAGGAGTTCAATGCTCTGGTAAAAAAACTGTTTAAAGATATCGATCCCGATGGTTTTTTGGGTAAGATTCTGTCCATCTCCGGCTGGAATGGAATAAGAAACCGCATGTGTGCAGCCTTCCTTGAGCATGCAATGACCGGTCTTTTTCCCGATCAGGCCAATCTTAATCTAGTCAGTGATATTATCAATGTTGAAAATAAGCTACGCCACTTTACCCAGCCGGGATTTTCTCGTGCGTTTCTCCTCGCTTTTTATGCAAAAATGACCATCATTCATATTCGCAAGCTGAGCGATTCGAGGGAGCTGACTCCTTTGATTATTAAAGATGAACATATTGAACTGATGCGCTTTTCAAAAGCAAAAAGCACACGAATTGACTGGCTCATGCTGCAGATTATTCAGTACGATCATTTTTTCGGCACCGCCCGCCTGACGGATTTACTACAGGCACAGACCAGAAATGAAGCTTTGTTTGCTCTTTTGACTGAAGCGGAAAAAGAACAGATGGTGAAAAACTCATTAACTTATGGAGCTTCGATTAACGATCAGGAAATGTTTACAATAGACACTTCTCTTTAGTGATGACAGGACGAGTATGACAAACAGTATCTGGAATTTAATTAATGATCTGAATAAAAAAGCAGGAATTACTGAAATCCTGATTAACGGACCAAAAAACGTTTTTGTGGAAAGAGGCGGACAATTTATTCAGTTAAGTGCAAATCTTCCGGCAGCTGATATAAAAACTTTCATTAAAGAGGTTGCTGACTTCAATCAAAAAGTTTGTGATCAGAACAATCCGATCCTGGACGGAAATCTTCCTGACGGATCACGAATTAATATTATTAATGAGCCCTTTGTTCAGGGAAGTCCTGCGATTTCCATCCGCAAGTACCTGCGCTTCATTTCGAGTTTCGATCAAAATCCCCAGGCGTTCGGACTTACTCCCGGTTGGCTGACTTTCCTGAAGGCCGCGGTGAGTGCCAGAGCCAATATTGTTGTGGCCGGAGGAACGGGAGTCGGGAAAACAACTTTTCTCAATTTATTAATCAATGAAATTCCCAAACATGAAAGGCTGATCACGATTGAAGACACGCTGGAGCTGACAGTCAATCTTCCCAATGTCGTGAGAATGGAATCCGGCGGAAAAAGCCTCGTTTCTAACACAATAGTCACGACCCGTGACCTGGTCAAAAATACTCTGCGTATGCGCCCTGACCGAATTATCATTGGTGAGACCCGTGGCGGAGAATTGTTTGATCTTTTGCAGGCGATGAATACGGGGCATGAAGGAAGTATGACTTCCGTGCATGCTAACTCCTGTGGCGAATGTTTATCGCGAATGGAAACCCTGTTTTTGCTGGCAGGAATAGAAATTCCGCTCACTGTTGTCCGCAAGCAAATGGCCTCTGCCATTAATTTCATTATTCATTTAGGAAGAGACAGTGAAGGAAACCGGGTCATCAATGAAATCACGGAAATTTGCGGCATGGAAGGACCAGTGATTATCGCTCAGACAATTGCCGCCCGGGAAGACGGAGTCCTTCTCTTTAAAGGGATCGCACCCAAAATTATGGATCGCCTGCATGATCAGGGCGGTTTGCCGATGAATTTTTTTGAAAATTTTTAATTCTTAGTAAAAGTCTGTGGACTGCATTCCTTCCAGGATGGCAACACCCGAGCTGGTTCCTAATCGAGTTGCTCCGGCCTGTAACATTTTCCGTGCAGCTGCCAGATCTTTAATCCCGCCACTGGCCTTAATTTTCATTGTCGGTGAAACAACCGATTTAATAAGAGCAATGTCTTCCAGTGTTGCACCACGGGTAGAAAATCCCGTCGATGTCTTAACAAAATGTGCACCGGCCTTTTCAACTAACTTAGAGGCTTCTATGATTTCATCTTCAGTGAGTAGAGCTGTCTCAATAATAACTTTAACTGTTTTTCCAGCGGCAGCTTGAACGACGGCGCGAATGTCATCTTCAACAAATTGAGTATTTTTAGATTTTAAAGCACCGATGTTTAGCACCATATCGATTTCATCTGCACCATTGTTGATGGCATTTTGTGTTTCAAAGGCCTTTGTTTCAGTTGTATTGGCGCCCAGGGGAAATCCAATAACAGTACAAACTTTGACTTTGGAATCTTTGAGCCATTTTGCTGCATCGGCCACGAAACAAGGCTGAATACAAACGCTGAAGAATCCATACTGGACGGCCACTTCAGTCAGGGCCTTAACCTGCTCCCTGGTCGCCTCTGGCTTTAAAAGAGTATGATCAATAGTACCGGCGATATAACTGTTTGAATTTAAATCTGATTCCATCTGTGGTGTTCCTTTACAATCAGCGTAGTTTTTTCAACACTCCTAGTATGATTAAATCGCGCTGGTTTTACCATCCCTTATTCATTTTTATTTTTTCGCTGGTTGCCCTGGCCTTGTCACTTTTCATTTATATTCGCTCATATTTACAGGTAAATCACGCGCTTCAGGAAGTCGTGATTAAGTATAATCTCAATGCACGGCAGTTTTTAGACACTGAGACCTGGGTGCTTATTTTGACTCTTTCTTTGTTAGTTGCAGTCATTCTTGGCGGATTGCTTATCATTTACATTTATTCGCAGAAAATTATTCAGCTCTATCGTTTGCAACAAAACTTTATTAATGGTTTCACCCATGAGCTGAAAACCCCCATAGCTTCCCTCCAGCTGTTTCTGGAGACTTTCTCCCGTCATGAACTGCCAAGAGAAGAACAGCTGAAATATCTGGACTATATGAAACAGGATACCAAAAGACTTTCAGAAAATGTTATTCGCATTCTGCAACTGGGAAGACTGGAAGAGAAAAACTTCCGGGGTGATTTTAAACGCGAAGACATGGTTGATGTCATCAGAACTTTTCTGCAAAATACACCCCATCTCTTTGAACAGGGAAAAGTAGAGTTTGAAACCGATCTGGATAAATTTTATTATCCAATGGATCATGCGCTTTTTGAAATGCTGCTGATGAATCTGATTACCAATGCATTCATTTACAATAAATCGGCTGAAAAACTCGTTTTGCTGCATTTGAAAAAAGAGGGGCGTTTTGTGGTTCTGGATATTGCCGACAACGGGATTGGTCTGGAAAAAAGTGAGCTGAAACGAATTTTTAAAAAATTCTACCAAGTAGGAAAAACAGCAAAAGGAAATGGATTAGGGTTGTACATAGTGGCCAATATCGCCCGTGTTCACAATGCTGAAGTGATGGCCTTAAGTCCTGGTCCCGGACAAGGATCAACCTTTAGAATCATTTTCAGGATACCGAAGGAAATTTAATCTATGATCATATCCACTAAAAATACCGGTAAAAAAATTCTCATCATCGAAGATGAGAAACATATTGCTGAGGCCATTAAATTAAATTTGAGAATGATCGGACATGAAGTCCTGCACGCTATTAATGGTCTGGAAGGACTTAAGTATTACCCCGAATTTTCACCACATCTGATAATTGTCGATCTCATGATGCCCGAGATTGACGGACTTGGTGTGATCAGTGAAATTCGAAAGCGTGATCCCAAAATTCCCATTATGGTTATCTCTGCAAAAGATCAAGTTAAAGAAAAAGTAAAATGTCTTGCTATGGGAGTGGACGATTATCTAAGTAAACCCTTCGATCTTGATGAATTCCTTCTTCGGGTAGACCGGTTACTGACCCGAATGGAATGGAACCAGGCAACTTCAGCTGATGACAACGTTTCATCTCCCAAAGATATAGGGGATGAATTCCAATTCGGACCTCACAGTGTGGATTTTAAAAATTTAAAGGCCAATTGCTTTAAAGGAACAGATAAATTTCAAAGTTTCGACCTTACTCTGCAGGAAGTGAAAATACTTCGCGTCTTCTTCACTCATGTCGGCGAACCACTTACCCGAGAAGAGATTCTGGAAAAAGCACTGGGCTATGACCGGGGAGTCTCCACACGCACTTTGGATAACTTCATCGTGCGCTTCAGAAAGTATTTTGAAAGCGATCCTAAAGGACCAAAATTCTTTAAGAGTGTGCGATCGGTCGGATACGTTTTTGACAGATAAGTCCTGATCCTTTAAAGTTTTTTCCTATTCTTGATAAAGGAGAAAATGATGGGTCTTTTGACTGGAAAAAAAGCACTGATTCTTGGTGTCGCCAACGATATGTCAATCGCGTGGGGAATTGCCAAGGCCTATAAAGAGCAGGGGGCGACTGTAGCTCTTTCTTATCTAAACGATAATCTAAAAAAACGAGTTGAACCTCTTGCTGCAGAAGTTGGCGCAGACTTTATTTTTGAAATGGACGTTACAAATGATGATCATTACCCGGCACTAAAAAAACTGGTTGATGAAAAATGGGGCAAGTTTGATATTCTTGTTCACTCACTGGCCTTTGCAGATAAAACCGATCTCAAAAACCGCTTTGTGGAAACCTCTCGTGAAGGCTTCAAAATGGCCTGTGATATTTCTGCATTTTCACTCATTGGTCTGTGCAATACCTTAAAAGACAATTTCAATGAAGATGCTTCGGTTATCGCAATGACTTACCACGGTTCTGTTAAAGTTCTTAAAGGCTATAACGTGATGGGTGTAGCTAAGGCCGCTCTGGAAGCATCAACTCGCTACCTGGCAGATGATCTCGGGCCTCAGGGAATTAAAGTAAATTGTATCTCGGCCGGACCGATCAGAACGTTAGCTGCTTCCGGTGTACCGGGGCTTAAAGATTTCTTAAAAACGATTGAAGAAAAGGCGCCAATGAGAAAAAATGTGACTCAAGAAGATGTTGGTGGCACGGCCGTTTACCTGGCCTCAAAGCTCTCAACTGGAGTAACCGGACAGGTTCTTTATGTGGATTCAGGAATAAATATCGTCGGGGCCTGATCTGGCACAGACAGAATAATATAAAAAGGCCTGCATTTGCGGGCCTTTTTTATTCTATAAATATTTTCAGTAAGGCAGAAACATCTTCATTTAAAACATAGTTATAAAAAATTCCCAGTTCTAGAAATGGCGTTTTATAAGCAGCACCAAAAAGTGAGTGGGTCGTTTTGTAGTCAGGATTACCGATATTGTAGTTACCGCTTAAGCGTGAATCACTTTGTTTTCGATAAGCTCCGGTTAGACTGAGTTGTTCATAAACGAATGTTCCGGAGAGAATATGTGTTTTTGTGACATAGCCGGTCTCGATGCCGACAACTCGGCTGCCATTATAAAAAAGGTCAGCGGAATTATCCTGTTTTAAAAAAGAATAATCTACCAGAAGATAATCAAAGCGAAGACTGGCCATGATGTTTGTGATTTTGTGATTTTCACTGATGTCCAGAATACCGTCGTTATAAGTTTTAGGTTTGTCTTTGTAGAAAGACCCTGAAAGGGTGAGCCACTCGGTCCGAACGTCAATACCCGGCTGAAGGGAATATGATTTAGTCTCGGGATTGATACGCAAGCTCAGACCTATGGGGAGACTGGCGAATTCCGGAATCTCCAGTAAATTAAGTGCTGATCCCAGATTGAATGTTTTTTCCAGCGCAGACGGGCGGTAAGAAACGACTGATTGTTTCAGAGCGACTTTATAATTTTCAACACCACTGAAAAATGTCGTATCCGTATGTTTAATGCCCGCCCCAAAGCCAACTTTTTCAATTCCCTTAATAAAGGCTACGTTGACTTTTTTTTCATTGTAATAAGCTTCAATCCCCACAGGTGTGGGAATTGTAGGAAGTGCTGAAGGAGAAAAATTAAGTGCATCAAATAGCAGAGGATATGATCCTGCTGAAGAATGAGAAGTTGCCAGGTCCTGACAGCCAATACTGCTGGTTCTGAAGATTGTATCGCAAATCTCTGCGCTAGAGAGTGAGGAATAAAGAATAAGTCCGGTTAAAAAAAGCTGCGCTTTAAAACGCATCTTTTAGTACACAAAATTTTGATGAATGTACTGAACCGCTTTGCGCACATTTTCTTCGGGAGTCTGCTGAAGAACACCGTGGCCCAGTCCACAAATCCAGCGATTCAAGTCAACGCCTCCATCGGCAAGCGGGGCCCAGAACTCTTTTAGTTTTTCTTCAACCTGCGGCCATTCATAGTGGAGATAACTTGGATCAAAGTTGCCCTGAATATAGTAATCTTTTGAATAACGTTTAAGGGCCCCTGCGAGATTCATTCTCCAGTCAATCCCCAGAACATCGATATTTTTATCCTGAATTTCATCCAGGTAATCCATGTGAGTCAGTTTGGAGTAATACACAACCTTGATTGACGGATGCATTTTCTTAAATTCGGCCGTTACTTTACGCAGAACCGGGACGATGTACTTTTTGAAATCAGTGAGCATCAGTTCGCCAACAGCGGTATCAAATAAACAGACAGTATCAGCTCCTCCCTGTGCCTGCAAAGACATCTCAGTCAGTAGATTTGGAAGAAGTAACTCACAGAATCCTTCCCATCGGCCATCGTAGAAACCTCTTTTTGAGCTGGTTAGAGCACCGGCGTGAGAGCCCTCTACAGCATAGGTGTAGAGTGTCCATGGAGCACCAACAAATCCCAGGAGAGATTTTGTCGCAGGAAGTTCTTTTCTTAAAAGTGCTGTGGCCTCTTTTTGAAACTGGTAATACGACTCAGCTTTTTGTATCATCTTCACTTTTTTTAGATCGTCTTTTGATTCAAGCTTGTTTTGGAGAATCGGTCCGGGTGCATAAGTCAGTCCCAGCCCCATTTGTTCCAGCGGAAAGAGCAGATCAGAAAAAAGGATGGCTGCATCGAAATCGAAGTCACGGATTGGTCCCATGGTAATTTCGCAGGCGAGTTTAGGATCCTTACACATCGTCATAAAGTCCGAATCTTTTTTAATATTCTGGTAATGGGAGTGATACCTGCCCGCCTGGCGCATAAACCATACCGGAACCTGAGTTTTATTATTTTTTGTTAAACGATCATTAAAAAGACCCATAATTTATCCTTACATTAACACCAGTTTATATCCGATTCCTCGGATACTCTGAATCTCTATATGTTTTTTGTTATCAGTTTCACACCATTTTCTAAGTTTGACGATATAATTATCAACAGTGCGGTTGGAAGGAAATTTATCTTCGCCCCAAATTTTTTCGATAATTTCATCACGGTTGACTGCTTCGTTTTTCTTGATGTAGAGCAATTCCAAAATGGCACACTCTTTTTGCGAAAGAGGAATAAGATTCCCTTCAGCGTCTTCCACTTCAAAACGCTTAAACCATATTTTAAGCGGACCGTGCGAAATCTCATCGGGAAAGCGTTCCAGTTCTTTTTGAGAATTAAGTATACGATTGAGCCGCAAAGTTAGTTCTTTAAGTGCAAATGGTTTGGTGATGTAGTCATCAGCTCCGATTTCCAGACCGGCCACTTTTGTTTCCGGGTCATTTTGAGCCGAAAGAAAAAGCAGAACAAAATCTTTTCGTATCGTACGCAGGTGGCGGGCAAGATCCAGACCGTTAGTATCCGGTAAACCAATATCCATGAGGAGTACATTGAATTGGGTCGTTTGAAATTTTTCCAGGGCGCTTTTACCATCGCGGGCCCAATGAGCATTGTGACCCAATCCCTGCAGGTATTCACTTAGGGTTATTCCCAGGTTGTGCTCATCTTCAACGATCAGAATATTAAGCATGAAAGGCCTCAGTCGTTTTAAATTTAAGATGAAAACTTAAATGTCCGTGCGAAAGACTGGTCGTCATGGAGCCGTTCATTTTCTGCATCAGTTTTTCAGAGAGGTAGAGACCTATGCCCGAACCCTTGGAAGAATTATGCTTGTAAAATAGAGTGCCCAGTTTTTTTTCATCGCCACTGAATTTCCCTCCGTCACTATAATTTAAGTCGACCCAGTTTTGATGCCGGTTAATAGAGATCGTAATTCGGGAGGAGTCAGCATGAATGCGGGAATTTTCCAGCAGATTTTTAAAGATCATCTGCAGAGCAAATTCGTCGGCGTCCACCACCAGTTCATTGTCCGAGGCAATGATTTCCAGTTCGCGCTCACCCAGATAATCCTGGGCAATTTTTTTAATGAAAGGAATGAGTTTGACTGACGTGAGATTGAGCTCTCCGCCACGCTCAATTCTGGATAGCTGCAGGATTTTATCCATCTGGTTTTCCAGCTTATTAGTATCTTCAATTAATCGTGTTAGCAGACGGTGGAGCTGGGGATCTTTTTTTTCTTCCAAAAGTTCACTGATAACTTCACCTTGCAGACGCATACTGGCCAGTGGAGTTTTTAGTTCGTGAGTAAGAGAAGCAAAAAAGGCCTGCAGCGATTTGGTTTTTTGCTGATCTTTAATAAAAAGGGCCAGAAGTGAAAGCGAGAGAAGTAAAAGCAAAATAATAAAGCTGGATCCTTCCCAGGTGATCATCTTTAATACTTTGGAGCGCTCAGCGGTGACCAGAATGGATTCAGCATTGATCATGACATAGGTCCACCATGCACCAATCATCAAAAGGACCAGTGTCCATAAAAGTGAAAGGACAAAAAGCCATTTTGAGGAATGGGTGAAGGGGTTACGCCTGATCATTACAGTGATATTTCTAAGCGCTTGGCCATATCCTGCAGCACTTTTTCATCATGTGCCAGGCTGACGAATCCCACTTCATAAGCATTAGGCGCAAGATAGATTCCTCGCTTGAGCAGAACTTCAAATAAGTTATTAAAGTTTTCAGTTAAATTGGCCGGAATGTCGGCAATGCGAGTGACATTCTCTTTAGGAACGATCCAAAATAGCGAGGAATATGAAGTAATCTGGAACATGGAGAATTCACCGTTGTTATAGGTCTTCATCCATTTTGTCAGAAGAGCAGTGAATTTTTTTGTTTGTTCTTCAATCTTTTTGTAGGCATCCGGAGTCATCAGTTTAAGAGTGGAGAGTCCACCGATCATCGCCAGTGGATTGGCCGAAAGAGTGCCCGCCTGATAAACGCGTCCGACAGGAGCGAGATGTTCCATAATAAAACGGGATGCACCAATGGCACCAACTGGCAGACCACCACCGATAATTTTTCCTAAAGTTACAATGTCCGGTTTAATGCCTGTCACCTCCGCCATTCCCCCAAAGGCCACACGGAATCCGGAAATCACTTCATCAAAAATGAGCAATGCTTTATTGGCCGCAGTGATATTACGAAGGAACTCTAAAAATTCTTTCGGCTGAATCATCAGACCGTTATTGGCCGGAAGAGGTTCAATGATAATGGCCGCGATCTGATCTTTATGATCGATGAAACACTGTTTGACTCCTTCCACATCTCCGAGTTCCAGGATTAATGTATCGTGAGCAACTCCTTCCGGTACACCGGCAGACGAAGCTTCTGCTTCACCGGCAAGGCCTGAACCCGCTTTGATCAGCATGGAATCAACATGCCCGTGATAGCAGCCGTTAAATTTAATAATTTTATTTTTTCCCGTTACTCCACGGGCGAGGCGAAGGGCCGTCATGACAGCTTCTGTTCCGGAATTCACAAATCGCAGTTGTTCTACATGCGGTAACTTTGAAAGAAGGAATTCCGCAAGCTCCAGTGAATAAGGTTCACAGGCCCCGTAACTCCAGCCGCGCTTTAAGGCTTCTGTCAGATCTTTTTCGACCTGCGGGTGGCGGTGACCGGCAATCAGCGGACCAAAACTCATGCAGAAATCGATGTATTCTTTTTCTTCCACATCGTAAATATAAGCGCCTTCAGCTCTTTTAAAAAAGCGGGGAGTAGATGAGAGTCCTTTAAAACTGCGTACCGGAGAATGAACTCCTCCCGGAACAAGTTTGCGGGCCTGATTAAATAGTTCAGTTTGATTTGTCGTTTTCATACATTTGTCCATTGCTTGAATTCTTCCATGGAGGCCATGGGAAAAACTTTTATGTTTGCTTCCTTAAAGTGATCATAGGTTTTACCCAGCCCGCAGGCATGATGGCGATCTTTAATTTGCGGAAAATGCTTCACGTAAGTTTGATACTGAAAGAAACTTGCCCAGTAAAAAACTTCGGTGTTTAGGATACGTTTTTTAAAATCTTCACTAACTTCAGGATGAATTATCCGCTTGTAGCAAGGGATAACATCTTCCGAGAGAGTAGAAGTCGCCTGATCATTGGATAAAACCGTCATCAGCCTGTTTTCACCCATCATGATTTTAATGGCTTCAGAATCCACAAATTTTTTGATTTCATCATCACCCATGGAATCTGCCGTTCCATTTACCCAGTGACCCATCTCCGAAAGGTCTCTCCATGTTTTTATGCCTGCTGCCCAGATTGTTTTAGGATCGGTGTCGTTTAAAATATGCAGGCAGTGTTTACTGGTCACATAAAGATTTAGTCCCGGTATCAACTTATGCGGAATAATTTCTTTTTTTATCAATTCATCCTCTGAAGGATGACCATTGAAAACTCTTGGAGCTGAGAGAAATTGCGGAAGATCAGACTCTCTGCCTTCCAGCTCAGTTACGCTGATTTCTTTTTCGTTTAGAAGTCCGCGATGGGTATGAACAAAAAGCCCTTTTTGAGCGCGGACATTAATTCCCACGGCCAGGTGACACCCGCCTCCGTATTCATTGAAGGCCTTGCGTTCACGGGAGACTTCCTCTTTTGTCAATTTATCTTCCAGCATCTGCAGTTTAATCAGTAATTCACCGTTATCATCACGGTTTTTCTTACACTCAATCCCTAAGGCCCCCTGAGAAGCAGATGAGGTAAAAACTGATTGAGGCATGACCATAAAGTTAATGCCAAAAAGAAGTCGCTCCAGCTCGATGCGGGAAGATTCCGTTAAGGCCAGACGTTCAATGCCCGGAAGGGCCAGAACTATGGCATCAAATTCACCATCACGCAGTTTCTGAATGCGGGTATTCACATTCCCGCGAAGCATTTGTGTTTTAACGATCAGGTTTTTAGAACCCGGAATATAGTCTTTAAGGTTTTTTTCAATGTTGACGATCCTTCGCGGTGACGAAGTTCCCACGATGAATTCGCTTTTATGCTGAATCTTAGGAATCATATCGTCTTTGATCAGCAGGATATCCTGAGCAAAGGTCCTTTTAGTGACAGCTGCAAGGGCAATCTCGGCCGGACGATCTGAGCCCAGATCTTTGTAAGAGTGGACAACGAAATCCACTTTTCCGGAGATCAGCGCTTCGTCGAGTTCTTTTGTGAAGAAATCTTTTCCGTCAAGCTGCCACAGCGGAGCATTGGTGATCATGTCACCCTGAGTTTTAATAATGGTGAGTTCGCAGGTGTCGCCGGTCAGTTTCTCAAAAAGATCTTTGATCTGATTGCATTGTGTGAGTGCCAGCAGGGATCCGCGTGTACCGATTTTGTAGTGTCGTTTATTAGTAGGCAAATTTAAATTCCTCCCAATCAAATGGAATGCTTTTTGGAAGGTGATTAAGCCTTAACTCGGCTAAAAGAGCAATGGTCTCTTTTGCTCTTTTCACTTTTTCCAGTTTTTCAATATTGAGTTTGGCACTTTGCCTGAAGATATCTTCCAGGCGCAGAACTCCATCACTTTCTGTGAGCTTTGTGTTTATCACAGAGGGTGATCCAAGATCAATAAAGAGCTTCGATTGATGGGAGAAAGGGGACATTTCGCTGATATTATCGTAGGCAAAAAAATTGTTGAAGAAATCTTCATCAAAAAGCACAGCATCTGCGCCAATCGTATTCACGATAAATGGAAACTTCGAATAACTTAATAAACACTCTTTGCTGCCCCATGGAAGACTTTTGATCCCATGAGTTTCTGTGAGTTCACGGACCCGGTCATAGTTACGGGCCGAGACGGTGACATTATGTTTTTTCTTTAAGAGTTTGATCAGGTCTTCGGCCAGCACGCCTGATCCCAAAACCAGCACATCACCATTGGTAATTCGGGAATGAATAAGTTTGCGGGCAATGCCGGCATAAGTGAGCTGTCCGATTTCTGTCAGGTGTTCTGTACGAATTTTTTTATTATCCTGAAACAACTTTTCCAGGACTGTCAGTAGCTGAGTATTCTTAGCTTCAAGTTTGGCAAAGTCCTGATAAGCTTCTTTAAACTGTGCCACAACTTCATATTCGGCCACAACTTCACTGCGCAGACCACAGATTGTTTCCATCAAAAAGATGTAAGCATTGAGACCGGAGAAAACATCAGTGATTTTATCCTGACGAAGACCACTTTTTCCCAGGTGATAAAAAGGCGTCTGTCCGTAACCCAAAACCAGGGTACGCTGACAGGTTTTAAGCACGAATACTTCACCGGTTGAAGTGTCCAGTTGAGTATTGGCCAATAAATTGATAACAGTCAGGTTTTCAATCATAAGATGATTAGTTATAACGTCTTACTGCGATAAAATTGTCATAAAAGTGTAGACTGGACTCTTTTAAAGCGCTTTTTTTTGGGCTATGTTGTCATCATGGAACTAATCAGAAAATCCCGAAATGCTGCGATGGTGCTTTTTACATCATTCAAAGAGATTTGTCTCGCCTTTGACCGCAGAGTCGACGGATCCATCAGCTTTTTCCTGCGCCATTACGGCAAAACCCGTTTTATGATCGCCATGAGTAAAAAGGCCCAGTACCTGGGATTAGAAAAATTATGGAACAAAGGACCAAAGGCCTTTGTTTACTTTTTCCTTTTTTATTTAGTGCGGGACACCATTTTATATATCATTTTACCGATCTTTTTTGCCCGCCTGGCTTCGCAATAGGTTTGTCAGCACTCGCATCTTGTTTTATTCTTGATCGTTATCTCTTTAATGACTTGCAACGATACTTTCTTTGAAAAAAGTATTTATCTAATCTTGAACGGAGAATTCATGGAATTAATGTTTGGCGCAAAAGAAATTTTAAATCGCGGTATTGGTCTGACTTTCGACGACGTTCTACTCGTTCCTCGTTACTCAGAAATTTCTTCCCGTAAACACCCGGTGCTAAAAACACAGATTACCAAAAACTACTCAATTGATATTCCAGTCATTACCGCCAACATGGATACGATCACTGAAAAAGAAATGGCCTGTGCCATGGCTTCTTTAGGTGGAATTGGCTCCCTTCATCGCTTTATGACTGAGGCAGAGCAAGTTGAACAAGTAAAGGCCATCAAGACTTATCTTAAAGAAAAAAATCTGAACACACCAATAGCTGCTTCTATCGGCGTTAAAGAAGAAGGCATGAAGCGCGCTGAATTTTTAGTGGAAGCAGGCGTGCAGATCATCACTTTAGATATCGCCCATGGTGACTCTGTCATGATGCTTGAGACTCTGGATTTCTTAAAGAAGCGTTTCCCCCAAGTGGATGTTATCGCCGGAAACGTTGCTACTGCTGATGGTGTTAAGCGCATGATTGACCGCGGTGCTGACGCTGTAAAAGTGGGTATTGGTCCGGGCTCAATGTGTACAACCAGAATTATCACCGGCCATGGAGTTCCTCAGCTGTCGGCCATCGCGCTGGCGGTGAGTGTGGCCAGTAAACACGGCATTCCGGTTATTGCTGACGGAGGACTTAAAAATTCCGGTGACATTGTGAAGGCCCTTTCTGCTGGTGCTTCATCAGTCATGGTAGGATCTCTGGTATCGGGAACATTAGAAACTCCGGGGGAATTAAAAGGCGGAATGAAACAATACCGCGGAATGGCCTCGAAAGCCGCACAAGTTTCCTGGCGCGGAGAAATGCCGCAGGGGATGGCAGCCGAAGGAGAATCGACGCTGATTCCATGTAAAGGTTCAGTGGTTAATGTTATCGATGAACTGATGGGCGGACTTCGTTCAGGAATGACTTACCTGGGCGTGGATAATTTAAAGGCCATGAGTGAAGCGGCCCTGTTCATGCAAATGACAGCTTCAGGAATGAGTGAATCTAAACCTCACGGAGTGAGATAAAATGGATTTCGGGAAATTAGCTAAAATCGGCTCCGTCATGGATGGCTTTGCCAGTTTCTTTGATAACTTTAAAGAAATGGAAGAGATTGTTTTAAGCTACCCGAAACTTCGCGATCGCATCAATAATCGCGAAGAAGATCGTGAAAAAGCGATTAAAAATCTCAAAGAAATCCGGGCAGAACTTTCCCTGCCGTTTCTTAAAACGTTCGAGAAATTTCTGGATGCGACTCTCTCTCAGCTCTATGACGGAATCAATTTCCACGACAACGGAACAAACCTCGGAGAAATGAGTAAAACGCATAATCTCGTGCTCGTTCCCAACCACCAGTCCCATGCTGATTATGTGGCGATGAACTATGTGTATTTTAAAAAATACAGTTCACCTCTTTTTGTGGCGGGTGGAAATAACTTAAATATTTTTCCTATTGGGCCACTTTTTCGAAGATCGGGCTGTTTTTTTATACGCAGAACTTTTGCCAACGATATCCTTTATAAACTCACGCTGGAAGCCTACCTTTATTACATGCTGACTAAAGGTCATCCCATTGAATTCTTCTTTGAAGGGGGAAGATCGCGTACCGGAAAATTACTTCCGCCACGCTATGGGCTCTACCAGATGCTGATTGAAGCCCACAATGCCATTCCGGAGAAAATCCGCAGACCGCTGACGTTTATTCCTGTTTCCATTGTGCACGAGTATGTGCCAGAACAAAAGTCGCTGACCCGTGAACTCGATGGTGGCAAAAAGACCAAAGAAAATGCGGCACAGGTTTTTGGCCTGGTTAAACTTTTCTCTTATCAATTCGGCAATGTGCATATCAATATTGGTTCTCCTGTTCCAATGCCGGAAATTAATTTAAATGACCTCAAAACTCAGACGCAAAAAATTGCTTTTGAATGTTTTCTGGAAGTCGGCAAGAACATGCGGGTCACTCCGACATCACTATTGGCGATGATTCTTCTCGATGAGCCGACCGGAGCGCTAAAATGGGAGGAAATTCTCACTAAGGCCCGGCATATTATTGCCTACTGTGAAAAATTTAACGTGCCTATAACGGAATCAATTGCACTGTCTAATTTTGAAAAATCCCTGGAGCGATCTATTGATATCCTGATTGGAAATAAAAAAGTGGAAGTTATTGGCAATCCCAATGGCAAACATGTTTTCTATTCCATTAAAGAAGATTCACGAAAAGAAATTCTCTATTTCAAAAATACCGTGCTTCACCATTTTATCATTCCATGGGTGGTTCACATGGGCTGGGTCAATCTTTTCTCCGGCCACCTCTCCAGTGTCGATGACCTGAAACGTTTTTTTGTAAATCAAAGAAAACAGTTGATTCATGAATTTTATTTGCCAACGATTAAAACTTTTACCACAGAAACACTGAGAATTGTCTCCGATGCTATCGGCCGAGAAGTGACGACGATCGAAGAGTGCATTGAGCTCTCACATAAGGATCTTTATCAGATTCTGGCCAAAGTCTCGCTCTTTTCCCGCGCCTGTAATTATATCCTGGAAGCCTATTACATTTGCGGCCTGACTTTAATGTCCTTATCCAAGGATCACAAAGAAGGCTTCAAAATGGATACATACCTGAAACGATATAAAGAAGTTTTTGAAAGTGAACGTAAATTGCGAAGAATTATCCGTTATGCTGAAAGTTATTCCGTTCCACTGTCTAAATCGAGTCTGCAGTATTTTATTCACGCTAAGATTGTGGAAAGTAATAGTGGATTTTACGCCGCTCTCGATAATGAAAAATTAAGTGAAATTCTGGCCAAGATTGAAAACGATCTGACCGCCCAGCTTTCCATCAATCTGCTCAATTAATGAATGGAATAAAACTACAACAAAAGTCCTGGGGGAGAAGGCGCTTTGTAAAAGTGCCGCTTCAGGGCGCGCTGGAATCCTGGGAAGAAGTGGTTTTGGCCACTCGTGAACTTATTTTGACCAAAACGAATTTGCAACCCATCGGTCCAAAAGGAACGATTGAAGTAGAAAATGGCGTGTTCCATATCCTGATCGAAGTCCTGGGCCTGCCTGTAAATGATTTGCAGTTGGTCGACTCAGGGCCGGTCACGACCTATCAGTATCTCTATCCGACAGGCGTCTTTGAAGCCGATTTTCCTGAGATTCTCAAAAAGGCCGGGGAGATTACCGCCCGGATGTCTTCAACTCTGGCCCCTGGCTTTCACATAGTCATTGATGGTCATAAAATAGCACTTCATTTTTTTAGGCAAAAAGACTATAGTCAACACTAGCACTTAGTTTGGTGCGCAATATTTATAATGAAAGATCTTTTACTAACAAAAGATCTGTTCTCAAGGGGTAAACTATTAAAGAAAATCAAGGCCAGTTCAATCGTCCTTCTGGTGGTTACAGCGATCGTAACAAAAACAGTGGTCCAAGAGTAAATGAACAAATTCGTATTCCGGAATGTCGTCTCCTAGGTGATGATGGAACTCAGTACGGTGTTGTTTCCATGAGTGAAGCCAGAAGAATTTCCGATGAGCAGGGACTCGATCTCGTAGAAGTTTCTCCAACGGCCCAGCCTCCGGTTGTAAAACTTATCGATTTTGGTAAGTATAAATACGAATTGCAAAAGAAAGCTCAAGAAGCAAAGAAAAAACAAATTGTTATCCAGCTAAAAGAAGTTCAGCTTAGACCGAATATTGAGCAAGGGGACCTGGATACTAAACTCAATCATTGCCGCAAATTCCTTGATCAAGGTGACAAAATCAAAATCTCCATGCAGTTTCGTGGACGTGAAATATCTTACCGTGATGCCGGAATGGAAAAATTCAAAGGTATTATAGCTCAGATCGTAGAAATGGGCGCGACCATTGAAGCTGAACCAAAACTCATGGGTAATAGAATTATCGCGATCTTAGCTTCTACGCGCAAGCCTCAGCCAAGAAAGGCCATGACGAAAGAAGAAGAAAAAGCCGAGAAGGCAGCAATCGCCGACGCTAAAAAAGACTAATTGTTTCTTTTTTTAGAAGAAAGCCTTTTACAATGCTTGCGATTCTTGATATTTATACCTGCTTTAAAAAGCTTTATTGCACATATTAATAATTTTTGACGTTATTGTAGCGGAGTATTTCATGCCAAAAATGAAGACGAGAAAATCAGCAGCTAAAAGATACAGCGTGACTGGTACTGGAAAAGTAAAAAGAAGCAAATGTGGTCTAAGACATAAACTTGAGCACAAGAGTTCAAAAGTTAAGAACAGAGCAGGATCTGCTGCTTTAGTTCACCAAGCTGAGCACGAAAAAGTAAGAAGAATGCTTCCATACGCATTCTAATTAAAATAAAAATAAACAGATGTTCTGGGCCTAAAGTGAGATGTCTCCCCCAGGGATCGTTACAGGAGTAGAAAATGGCACGCGTACGTAGAGGATTTAAAGCTAGAAGAAGAAGAAACAAGGTTTTGAAACTTGCTAAAGGTTTCCACTTTGACCGCAGAACAAAATATAAGCACACTGCTGAGACGGTAAAACGCGCTCTACACTATGCTTACGTTGGACGTCGTCTCCTTAAGAGAGATATGAGAAAGCTATGGGTTGTCAGAATTTCTGCAGCAGCTCGTACACTTGAGACTTCATACTCAAAACTTATGGGTTCACTAAAAACTAACGGTGTAACTCTGAACAGAAAGATGCTTGCGGAAATCGCAGCAACTGACTTCGCTGGATTCACAGCGATCAAAAACGCACTTAAGAAGTAAAAAATAAAAAGGCTCCTTCGGGGGCCTTTTTTTTTGCCTAATTCATTCCAAAATTCTGTTTCTACATTCTCGATTAATTCTTCCTTCAACTAAGCTAGCAGCTCGAATGTGACTTTGATGTTTTCATTCGAATGAAAACATCAAAGTTCAATGGGAGAGAGAAAACTTCTGTTTGAGATTTTCTGATCGACCATTGCGATAGAAGGACTGGTTATTTCAACTTAGTTTTGTGTCGGAGAATTTCTTTTCCATTTATGGAGTGAATGCATTCTCCATCAGCACGCAATTCGACGATTCCGGAGACTTCGGTACCTGCGGCCGGAAGATCAGCTGAACGAAGTGATGGAGCATTGGCCATTGCACTTAAATTGGAAATAGTCCCTGCCACATAAAGATCCTGAATGAGGTCGGTGTCGTAGGCCTTTAGACTTCTTTGTTCTGTTAAATAGTAAGGTGCCATAACTGAATCGGTTGCGCTTTCGTGACAAAGTCCCAGAAGGTGTCCAAGCTCATGCAGAATAATTGTTGGGACATCGTAATCGTAAGTAGGGTTTGAAGGCATAGTAAAGCGAGATCCATAGTCACGGTAATTCATGATAATGTCAGCGTGAGTAAGCTGAATATAATCGCCCAGACCGGCACTGCTGGTGACTACACCGTAGAACTGAGTAATCGCCAGGGCACTGGTACTTACGTTGGTAAACCAGGTGTGCGATTTATAAATTCCAATTTCGCTGTCCCTGAAGCTCGAAGTGGAGGCATAACCAGTGATGGCGGAAACCGGGAAGGGAGTCGTTATGAGTGAACGTGTTCCGGCCACCGGAGTATTCCACGCACGGGCCATTTGCTCCAGTGGATTGAGTCCTGCCACCAGATCGGCATTAGTGTAATCGCCAGTAAATTCTGAAGACATTTTGATGGCCAGAGGTAGTGAGCCATTTGGCCAGCGTCCAATTAAGCAGCTGCGATTGCTGCCTCCACCGTTAAAATTGGGATTGGCAGAAGACGAGCTTTGGGTCCCTTTGGTTCCTTTACAGGAAGCCAGGAGGGTAAGCATAACTGTGAATAGGGTAAAAGTCTTTTGGCCCTTCATTCTTCTATTATCGGGCCGAGAGCGGGGGAGATTGAGGTGTAAGTGGGTAAAAGCGAAGAGAACTTCGCTTTCACCCAAAAAAGGCTTTAATTACTTAGTATTAGCTTTTTTATGATCATTTAAGAAAGCCTCTAAACCATTTGCAGTTAGAGGATGCTTATAGAGGCTTTTGACGACATTTAATGGCATAGTTCCGACATCTGCTCCTAAGAGCGAAGCCTCGCGGACGTGGGCCGCGTGTCGGATAGAAGCCGCCAGGATTTTAGTCGTAAAACCATAATTGTCATAAACAGTTCTGATTTCGTTGATCAGGTCATTTCCGTTGTGGCCGATATCATCGAGTCGTCCAATAAAAGGTGAGATGTAAGTAGCCCCTGCTTTAGCGGCCAGCAGGGCCTGATTAACAGAGAAACATAGGGTGACGTTAGTCTTGATACCTTTTTTGCTGAAGAACTTACAGGCGGCGATTCCGGCTTCAGTAAGTGGCAGCTTGATAACGACATTTTTGTGAATTTTTGAAAGCTCTTCACCTTCGCGTTTCATGCCTTCAAGGTCGGTGGCGATAACTTCGGCCGAAATCGGTCCATCGACGATTTCTGAGATTTCGCGGATGACATCTTCTTGCTTACGGCCGGTTTTGGCAATTAGTGAGGGGTTGGTGGTCACACCATCAATAATACCCAACGAAACTGCTTCCCTAATTTCATCAATGATACCGGTATCCAGGAAAAATTCCATTTTGAGACTCCTTTATGCAGATTTTTGAGATGAGTTGGAGAGATCCTACTCCTCAGATCTTTTTTCATCAAGTTTTTCCCACTAGGGAGGCCTGAAGAAGTCGGTTATGATAGAAGGATGAAAACGCTTTTACCTTTCTTTCTGCTGACTTTATTAGGATCTGCTCTCGCCGCTGATCGTAAGGCCGTGGATAGTGTTACGGTTCGCGAAAATGCCCTTCAAAAAAAGACTCTGGTGATTGATGCCGATTCTTTTTATGATCCAAAATTTGATTATTCCAGTTTTTCCGGCCGGGTGACAGACAGAGACAAAACCGCTTCCGTCGTTAAAGTTTCCAGTGAAAACCGTAACGTAAAATTTTTTCGTGCAGGGGATTTAATCGAATTTAAAATCCAAAGCACTCCCGACACTGATTATTGTCAAGGGTTCGTCCGGAGCATCGAGGATAATTATTTTGTTATGTACGTTAAAGATCTTACTCCCTGTTATACAAAAGACGATTATTTCAGGCGAGGAACAGTTCTGGTGATGAGTTCTCCCAAGCTCGCTCAGCGGGTTCGGGAAGCTTCTGTTTACCGCGCATCACTCCTGGATAAGAAAAAGGACTTTATGGTTCAGCTCAATGGAATTAATTCTGATATCTGGAATTTTGAGGAACAAAAAATTCAGGTAGCAGCAGATTTTGACCGCAGAATTGCTGAGATTGAAAAAGAAAAAATTAAAGCTCTTGATGAATTGCTCACCCGAAGAAACGATCAGATTAAGCTGCAGCGGGAACTCGCCTTTCGACTGGATAATATTGATAAAGAACTTGGGTTTTACCGGGTGGAAAAGGATGAGCTGCTGATTGATCGCTGGCATATGGATAAAGATTTGGGATATCCCGTTTATGACCGGCCGGAAGAAGTCCGACAGCGCAGAGAAAGTGGTGAAAGATTTATTGATTAATTGGAAAACAAAAAAGGCAGCTCGCAGGCTGCCTTTTTTTTAGTTTATCTTTTTAGAGTTGTTGTAGATGTCTTCCAGAACTTCTTCGTTATAAAGAAAGTTCGGAGCATGTTCCAGATACAGTTTCAGGTCATAAGAAGGAGCAAGTCCCAGCCATTCTTTAATAAGCGTTGTGCTCTTTTCCTGCTGAATCCATTTAAAGATACAAGCCTGACGAAGTGATTTCGGAGTAAGTGTGATCATTAGTTTATTGCGGTAATCTTCAAATATGATTTCAATTCCACGAGGAGATAATCCACCAGATATAATTCTGTATGGGTTAGCATAGAAAAGAAGATTATCAAAACTGATCTGTGATTTAGCTTTCATTTCTTCAAGGATCGCCTGATAGTCAGCAAAAACTTTTGCGAAAATTTTTGGAAGGACCACAGTATAAGGATCTCTTTTTGGGTGACGAATCAGTACGCGGGCTTCTTCGCCAACAAAAGTGATATCACTGGTTTTTAATTCAGACAGATCCGAAACTTTTAAACCAGCTCCGAAAATGAGAAGGAAAAGAATCTGATTTCTCTTTGAAAGCAGCTCCTGAATTTTGTCATTAGAGCCGGACTCTTCAACCAGGTAGCTCCATAGAGTTTTAACGTCGATGAATGGAGTTGGACGCGGGATATCCAGAAACTTTGGTGAAGTTGGAAGTTTTCTCACCGGATTTGAAGCCACGAGTGATTTGTTCAACAAGAAATCGAAGAAAATTCTGAGTGCCTGAACGCGACGTCGGCGAGAATTATCTGATGAATATTTTTTCTCCAGGTACTTGCCGTAGTTACTGACCAGGGCCTGATCAAACTGGGACACACTTACGGACATGTATTCAGTATTTAGATAGAAATTAAAACAATCTAAATCAGTCTTATAGTTCTTCAGTGTGTTTTGACTTTTGCCCTGAGCGCGCAGGTTACGATAAAACTCTTGTTGCAGTTCATAGAGCTCTGGACTTGGTGTGCTGGTCACGCCGGCAAGCAGGGCCGGATCGATCGCTGCAGGAGTTGAGCTGGAAACGTTTTGGTTAATTGTTGTCATAAGCGAATGGTCTCTCTTTAAAAAAGTGTGTGTGTGAAGACTAATTTCAAAGCTTTAGGTGGGCGATAGTATCTTACTTGGGTAAAATGTACAATGAAAAAAACCATTCTCTTGATAACGCTCCCGACAAGTGCTAAAACGCAAAACGTTCTAACAATTGAATAAATAGTGGGCCACATGGTGCAAGAGACGACCTTTAATTCAGCATATCAAGCAGATGGAAGCGAAAATATTTTGAGCGTTCATCAATGGCTTGATGCACATTACGCAGGTGGTTCTCCTAAAAAAATCGATGAACAGGGCTTCTTACATCTTATTTCTCATGTTCATTCGTTCATCTTTTTAGAAAAAAAAATTGGATACGCCTATAAAGATAAAAAAATTCTGGCCCAGGCCTTTTTACAGACGACATTTTGCCATGAACATAAAGCAATGAGATTAAATTCCAACGAACGGTTGGAATTTTTAGGGGACTCATTGCTTAATGCGATGGTAGCAGAAATTCTTTATCATCAATACAGTGAGAAAAATGAGGGGGGCCTCTCCAAACTACGGGGGGCGCTGGTTAATGAAGCAAGTCTCGCGGAACTCGCGCGCGTGCTTCATCTGGAAGATAATCTCTTTCTGGGAAGAGGGGAATTTGCTTCCAACGGCCACCTGAAAGATTCCATTCTGGCCGATGCGTTTGAATCTCTACTGGGAAGTTTGTACATTGATTCAGATCACGACTACACATTGTTAAAATCAATCTTTGCCAACATCATTCAGCTGTTTGAACAAAAAAGCGGCAAAAAGTTTTTTGATGAAAACGAAGCGCAGGATTTTGATCCGAAGTCCGCTTTGCAGGAACTTTGTGTCGCTAAGAATGGAGTCTTTCCACAGTACAAATCGCGCGAAGAAAATGGTGGATTTACAGTTGAGCTGTGGATCGGCGAAAAAATGATTGGATCGCACTTTGGACTTTCAAAGAAAAAAAGCGAAAAAGAGTTAGCTAAGAAAATATTAGACGAAAAACTTTACTAAAAGACAGGAGACGAGAATGTTAATTGAAGATCAGCACCCGCATAATAAATCTATTATGGTTGCCGTTTTAGGTGCTCCCAATGTCGGGAAGAGTTCCCTTATAAATTGTTTGCTGGGAACAGACTTATCAGTGGTCACAAACAAACCACAAACGACGCGCAATAAATTTCATTGTGTTTTCACGATCGACCGGACGGAAGTCGTCATGGTTGATACTCCGGGATTACATAAATCGAACCATGAATTTAATAAACGTCTCAATGAACAGGCCCGAGAAGGAACGGAAGGTGCCGACCTGAATTTACTATTAATTGATATTTCCCGCGATATTCTCGGACAATTTGCCGAGTTCAAAGAAAATTTTCAGCAGGAATTAGGTCCGACATGGGTTCTCTTTACCAAAGCTGATAAGGTTGAAAATGCCGAGAAGCTGCCGCTTAATGAAGTGATGGAGCGCGCTCGTCAGATCCTGCCGAGTCTGGAGAAACATTTCCTGATTTCTTCAAAGGATGGAACAAATATTCACGATTTGACAGGGGCTCTTCAAGATCGCGCTCAGCCAGGCCCACACCTTTATCCCAATGGTGATGTATCCAATAAGAATCAGCGCTTTTTCGTAACCGAATACATTCGTGAACAGGCCTTCGAACTGTTAAAAGATGAAGTTCCTTATGAAGTGGCAGTGGTGATTGACGAATATAAAGAAACAAAATCAAAGACAGATCCGAATGTGTATGAATCGCATATCTCTGCATCCATTCTTGTCAATCGTCCAAGTCAAAGAGCGATTGTGATAGGCTCAAGCGGATCGATGATTAAAGAAATCGGAATTCGTTCACGAAAGAAAATCGAAGCAATGACCGGCGGACCGGTGCATTTGAACTTGCACGTGAAAGTTTCACCAAAATGGTTTAATAACAATTTCGTCCTGGAAGAATTAGGACTTCCGCGTGCTAAAGATTCTAACCGCGTGTGGAGAAAGAAGTAATTATGGAAACAAATCAATATCGCCGGTCAATGGTCGTCTCCTTAATTGGAAGACCCAATGTCGGTAAGAGTTCTCTTTTTAACCGCCTGATGCGTAAAGCTCACAAGGCCATTACTCATGATAAGCCCGGCGTCACCCGCGACCGGCACTACGGAATCGCTACGTTTGAAGAGTTGTCGCACACACCTGCAGCTGAAGCAATACTAGTGGATACCGGTGGTTTTTATCCTTCAAAAATTGAAGAAAATGTTCCCAAAAAACGTGATCAGATCATGAATAAGTTTTTCAATATCATGACGGACCAGGCGAAAACCGCCATCCGCGAGAGTGATCTAATTCTATTTGTCGTTGATTCACGGGAAGGGGTTTTACCATTTGATGAAATGATTGCGGATTATATTCGTAAAGAAAAAAAGAAATTCTGGGTTGTAGTCAACAAGTTCGACACTGATAAACAAGAAGGAGAAGAACTGGATTTCTATTCGTTGGGAATTAGCGAAGAAGAAATGTTCAAAACTTCAGCAGAACACGGTCTTGGATTGCTGGAACTAAAACAGGCCCTGCAAAAAGAAATCATTTCTTTTAACCAGTCCGAAGAAGAACTCGAATCAAAACTATCACGGGGAGTCACTCCTCGGGAGAAAGTCGTTGCCCGCTTAGCACTTATCGGTGCACCCAATGCGGGTAAATCAACTCTTCTTAACTTATTAGTGGGAGCACAAAGAGCGCTGGTAAGTGATATACCCGGGACGACTGTCGATCCTATCGAAGGATTTTTTGACCTCTTTTTCGGTAAGGATGCTTCTAAACTTGATGAAGACGTTAGTTTTGCCAAAACAGACAACTTACTCTTTCAACAATACGAAGAATTCAGAAACAATAACAAAGACGTTTATGATTCTTTATCCAAGGCATACAATCTTGAAGAAGAAGGCACAAAAGGAGTCCCGCTCTATGATGAGGATGCCTATTTGAGTGATGAGACACCTTTATATGAAGAAACACTTTCTTTCGATGAAGATCTAAATACAGATATTGATATGGAATCTGCTCTCATTGAAGAAGAAGCAGAATTTTCTCCGGAAGAAGTTCAGGAAACGGAAAATGAAATGTTTGAAGCCGTTTTTTCTGATGATGATAACTTTGATGACGAAGAAAACGAAACGGAAGAAGAACCGGAATACAGCGCTGAGTTTTTAGAGGCGGAAGCTAAAATGGCCCGGGAAGAAGCTCTGTCCGGTTCACTCTGGAGATCTTTACACATCGTCGATACTGCCGGAATCCGCCGTCAAAAGTCCGTTGAAGGCTTTATTGAACAACAATCGGTTTATCGCTCGCTTCGCTGTATTACTGAATGTGACATCGTCTTGTTCATGATCGATGCTTCAGTGGGAATTTCGCATCAGGATCGTCGCCTTCTGGATATAGCGCTGGAAAAAGGTAAATCGGTTATAGTCTGTTTAAATAAAGTTGACCTGATTAAAGAAAAACTTGTCGATGAAAAGGCCAAAAAGGAATGGATTGCAGATTTACGAAGAAGTGTCCCATGGCTTAATCATTGTGACCTGATTCCTATTTCTGCCAAGTACAATAAACACATTGGCCGTCTGAAAGACTCGATTAAAAAGACTGTTCTTATTCGCAATCAGAATATATCTACGGGGAAACTGAACCGTTATGTCTACCAGCTGATTGAAAGTAATCCTGTGGCCATAAAAAAAGCAGGGAAGAGACTGAAAGTGAAGTATGCTTCGATGTTAAAATCGAATCCGCCTACCTTTTTATTTTTTACCAACCTTTCAAAAGACATCCCAGATAACTATAAAAATTATCTGAAGAATGGATTACGCAAAGAGTTTGAACTGGATAATACGCCGATTCACCTGATTTTCAGAACGGGTGAGGATCTCAATCGCCGGTTTGCCAAGAAATTAAAAGAAGTCTGATTACGCCTATAGAAAATGCCCCACTGGGGCATTTTCTTTTTGCGGCTACCAGTTAAAGATGTAGCTGACCATCGTTGTATAAACGTTACCTTTCATATCATCAAAACCATAACCTCCGGTCGTTTTCGGAGCATAGGTGTTGGCATTTTTATCGAAGAAATTGACCGAGTGCCAGAGAACTTCAACACCAATATAGGAGTCGCGTAAAGTAATGGGAAATTCCAGTCCTCCGCCAAGTCCTACACCTAATCCACCACCGGCATCCTTATCCAGTTGCGACTGATCGACGTACTCGTTGGTCTGATACCAGTATTCGATTCGGGTAATAAGATAAGGGTTGGAGTAAGTAATAGCAGTCCCTAGGTTGGATGTATCAATATAATAGCGGTAACTAAAGAACACCCGGAGCATATCAATGTCTACGGCGCCTGGAGGACAGGCCTGATTCTGACTGGTTCCGCAGTTGCCCGTCGGAAAGCCTTCTACCGGATCTTTCAAAAACATAGAGTGACGGGAATATTCCATCCCCAAACCGAGAGCATTTTGAAAATCTTTAAAAAAGGTGAATGATAATCCGTAGGATGGTGGCTGGTTTTCGTAAGCGATTCCGCGATTTCCGTCAAACGTAGTTAAACCCAGCGAAATATTAAAAGAAAAAAAGCGTCCGTAGCGATAAAACCTTTCGTCTTCTACAAGCTGGGCATTTTCAACATCTTCATTGAAATCACTGAAAATATCCCCCCCGATATTAAGGTCATCATCATCGGCCGCAAATATATCATTGGGAGCGTCTTGTGCCAAAACAGTCTTCAGACTGAAAACTGTGAGAAGAATGATGAAAAGGATTTTACTTTTTTTGATCATAAGTAGAAGTGTACGGCACCAACAAAAAAGCTGCTTCCTAAAGACTCAAAAACAAAATCTTTTTTCTTATTTGCTGAGGCACCAAACTCAAAACTAAATCCCAGTGAATTCATTCCGGCGAGATGAAATTCGCTGCCAAAACTGATATCAACCTGAAATCCGGAATAAGATATACCGGCAATTCTGTTGGACAACAGAGCACCCATTCCTGCCAGATAAAAGTTAAGTTGGGGTTCATCAAAAATATTGCGGTAGAGTTTTAAACCGACACCATATCCACCCGTCTGATCATCCGTAGAAACACCGACCATTCCCCCGTAAGCAAAAGAGCGGCTCTTTTGCATTTTGAATGTAACCGAAGGGAAATCATTTTTTAATTGAGTTGAGAGTCCCACACCCAGACGTCCGGTTTTATCCAGTGCCCTTGCGTCGTAAGAGAGGGAGATTCCACATATCAGAAGAAAAAACGCACTGAGAAGTGCTCGTCTTAGCAATGGAGTGAGGTTTGCCATATTAAATTCGCCCCGAAAAGTTTGTTTTTCTACTATTTTATTCTAACTAAGCTCTCTATTTTTGACAACTTAACAAAGGCTTTTTAGAATGACTTATTCATTTTTAATGAGAATTGCTAACCCTAAAACTAAAAAAGAGTTTAACTATGAAGAACGAAGGCCTTTCATCTGCTCCTAACCGCAGTCTAGACACTATTCTTGATGAATCAAACATCCAGGGATTTATTGGGAAGAATAAATCAGCGCTCATCTCTTTATTAGTTTTAATTGTCGCGGCAGTAGTGGGCTTTGGTCTTTACCGTCATTTTAATGACAAATCCCAGGCCGCTTACAATTCCAAAATTTATCAATTTGAAACAACAACCCTTAAAACTTATCTGACAAATCCTGCTGATTCTAAAGCAGTTGTCAGTGGAATGGAGCAACTGACCAAAGAGATGGGCGATTATGCAGGCCTGCTTCCGGCAGCTTTAAAAACTGCTGATGCTTTAATGATTAATAATCATCTGGCCGATGCTAAGAGTGTTTTGGCCATTGCTGAAAAGTCTGCTGACAATGACCATGCCCAGTATTTTGTTTTATCCCGCAAAGCTGTGGTTCATGAAGATCTCGGTGAAACAAAAGAGGCAATCGAAGTCCTGCAGAAAATGAGTTCTCTTTCCGGAAAAATTTTTGAAGCTAAAACATACGTTGACCTTGGCCGTCTTTATTTAAAAAGCGGGGATAAGGAAAAAGCAAAGGCCAGCTTTAAACACGTGATTGATAACAACAAAGAAGAAGCTGAATTTGTAAAAATTGCCCAGCTTTATATGGCAAAACTCTAATTTTTTAACTGACTGCTTACAGGAATTTTTGAATGAAAGTTGTTTTGCTCGCTCTTATTTCTTCGCTGTTCATGGTGTCTTGTACAACACTTAAACAATTTACACCGGAAGGAGAGAGAGTCAAAGCTAAGCACCTGACACCCGCCTGGATTAAAAATCTGGATCCGGACTATGACAGCGGAAACCTGCCAATAGGACTGCAGTCACCACTTATCCATGAGGGAATTGTCTATGCTGGCCACAACAATGGGCACATGCAGGCCTTTGAACTGGATAATGGCAGACTCATCTGGAGTGAGAACGATCGCTCCGCTTTTCATGCTGGTGCTGTGGCCTATAAAGATCAGGTCATCTATGGAACCGTTCAGGGAAGAGTGAACTCCCGACATGGAATACTGGGAACTCTGAAGTATTCTGTCGACCTCGGGGCAGCTGTTGAGACCAGAGGAGTTATTGCCGGCGGAAGAATTTTTTTCCAGCTTCGCAATCATCAGATCTTTTGTCTGGACGTAGAAACCGGAAAAATTATCTGGGCCTACAAGCGCTCAGTTCCTTATCTGACAACATTACAAAGAGCTTCAACTCCTGTCGTTTACAAAGATAAATTGCTGGTGGGTTTTGCTGACGGATCAATTACTGCTTTGTCAATTGAAGAGGGTGTTGTTCTTTTTGAAACAAAATTATCCCAGGCTTCTAAGTTTGTAGATGTGGATAATGCTCCATTCGTTCTGAACGATAAAGTTTATATTTCTGCCGTGGGAAATCCTTTGTCACTTCTGGAAGCTAATACAGGAAAAATTCTGAAAGCCGCGGATTTTCTGGCCTCTCGAGCGCCCCTTGTCCGCGAAGAACAATTGCTGTTTGGGACTTCCAACGGAGAAATTATCGTCACGGATAAAAATCTTAATGTTCTGCAATCCGTGAAAGTCTCCGGCGGGGTTATTACCTCACTTGTGGCCTATAAGAATTTCTATGCTGTCTCTACGACTACCGGAGAAATTTTGCTTCTGGATAATCGAACACTGGCCATAACCGAGAAATTTTCATTAGGACATGCATATTCTGCAGTGTTTGGTGAAATGGTCAGCACCGGCGAAAACCTGGCGCTGATCACTTCAAGAAATCGTTTAATGGTTTTTCACTAGGATCTTAGCGAGACGTTTTAATATCTTCAAAGTATTCTTTCGCCCATTCCACATTGAGTCTGGCCATCATTTCATTGGCGTAAGTTGAAGATGTCCCAGTTTCTTTAATTGAGGCTATTGATCTCGCCGGGGCCGGAACGTTTTTTTCCAGGGAAGTAACCAGAGCGATATTTGAAAAGACGGTTGTTTTTAAAAGAGTATTGAGATTACTGTCGACTGCTTTGAAATCAGAAGATTTTATATGCGTGATCAGATTCTCATAAATATAGTAATTATCACTTACACCGTATTCACATAATTCTCTTATCTCGGTGTAGGTTTTTGAGAGATGAATGTCCAGAGCACGATGAACAAAATCATTCATTTTTATCTCGGTTAATTCGGCTTCACTGCGCATGATATCCACAACCCGAGGAGTTGTTTCATTTTGAGATAGTGGAAGCAGTAGTTCCGGGTGGCGTGCCACATATTGTTCATCTTTTAAACGGGCCTTATCATAAGTAAATTTCTTATTGTTAAATGTCTTAACTGTTGCACTAAATGTAGTCGCTTTTGCATCTTTGTGCTGAAGGAGGCTGGTATGAAAATGAGGACAGATATTGATGGCCGGAGCATCGAACTGAGCTGAATATTTTTTCATTCCTTCGTACTGACCAAGCAGAGTCAGGAAGTATAATTTTTTATTTGTATAATTTACTTCCAATGTTGGATCAGCAGTTTCATCTTTTTTCACTACTACACTTGCAGGAGCACGATTGCCCTTTCCACTAAAAGTAAAACCATTACTCTTGATTTCCGGAACCTGATTTTTTGTCAGTGTTTTTGGAGTGTAACGATTCATTTTGGCTTCATATGATTCAGGCCCGGCACAAGCGGCAATAAAAGAAAGAGAGAGGATAGAGAGAGTAATGTTGAGACCTTTCATGAATTCTCCATCGCTCATGCCTAAAGTTTGGAGGCAGAGCATGTCTACTCATCGGTCAGTTGTATTGAATAATTGAATAAAATTTCGACGAGACAGGAATAAAAAAGGCCGGGAAATCCGGCCTTTTTTTATAATGAATGGCCAGATTCTTTACCAGTTAAGCACATAAGCAAAAACTAAAGGCGCAACAATAGTCGCGTCTGATTCAATAATATATTTCGGAGTGTTTCCGTCAAGCTTTCCCCAGGTGATTTTTTCGTTAGGGACTGCACCAGAGTAAGATCCATACGAAGTTGTTGAATCAGAAATTTGACAGAAATAACCCCAAAGTGGAGTGTTACGCTCAAGATCCTGCTCCAGCATTGGGACCACACAGATCGGGAAGTCACCGGCAATACCACCACCGATCTGGAAAAATCCAATGGAGTGATTAGCAGAAATCTCGGTATACCATTCCGCCAGACGGATCATCGTTTGAATACCAGAGTTTACTGTATGAACATTTTTTATTCTGCCGTCTATAACTGCAGCGGCGTACATGTTTCCGTTAGTGGAATCTTCCCAGCCGGGAGTAAAAATTGGAATATTCTTTTCCATAGCTGCGATCATCCAGGAATCTTTCGGATCTATTTGATATTCTTTCTTAAATTCCGGATTCTTTAACAATTGCCAGAAATAAAAATGCGGCGGATGACTTTCACCTGCACTGTCGGCCCGCTGCCATTCTTTATTGAGAAGGCCTTCAATCTTCCTCATGGCCTCGTCTTCCGGAATACAAGTGTCTGTCACTCTATTGAGACCTTTTTCCAGTAGTTTCATTTCTTCTGCAGCTGTCAGCGCTCGCCAGTCCGGAATACGGTGGTAGTGGTTGTGTGCTACCAGATTATAGATATCTTCTTCCAGGTTTGCTCCTGTACAGGAAATACCGTGAATTTTGTCTTGCCTGATCATCTCAGCAAGCGATTTACCAAGTTCTGCTGTGGACATTGCACCCGCAAGGGTCACGAACATTTTTCCACCTGAAGTCAGGTGAGTCTCCCAGCCTTTAGCAGCATCAACCAGTGCAGCCGAATTAAAATGTTTATAGTGGCGAAGCATGAATTCAGAGATAGGTCCTTTTTTCATAATTATTTCCTCTTTTTCTTCTTACTGCTGTTTTAAGTATGTGTATGATTTTAAGCACGATTCATAGAAGTCTACGAGACGAACACCTTCACGTGGATTGATTTTCCCGCCAGCGATCTGACGATCAATATTTTTCTTCATGGTATAGGCCATCGCTTCAGGATTGTACTGCATTGCTGAGAGAACGTTTTCAGCACTTGATCCCTTAATAACTTCTTCAATATAAAAATCAGTTGGATCTTCATCATCACAGAAAACGTGAACTTCATTTAAACGGCCGAACATATTGTGAAGATCGCCCATAACGTCCTGATAAGCTCCGGTCAGGAAGAGACCAATATGATATTCTTCGTTTGGACGAAGTTCATGGAGCGGAAGTAATGTTTTAACATCATCGATATCGATAAATTTGTTGATTTTGCCGTCAGAATCGCAAGTAATATCTACCAGCGTTCCGTTAACTGTAGGCTTCTCATTTAAGCGAGTAATGGGAACGATTGGAAGAAGTTGTCCGATGGCCCACATATCCGGTGCTGATTGGAAAATAGAGAAGTTGCACAGATACTGTGGAGCAATTCCCTGATCGATGTCATAAAGGTTTTCCGGAATAAATTCCATTGAAGGAAGAAGAGAAGAAATCTTTTTTGTGACTTTCCAGAAAAGTGTTTCAATAACCGCTCTTTCTTCAAGTTTCAGAATTCCCAGACGGAAAGCATTCTGACATTCACGTTTGATATCCAGAGCATCGTTGTATGACTCTGGAGCGTTTTCTTCATTGAGTGATTCAAGAAGTTCTCTGATGTTTTTTACCAGAAGATGTTCATCTGATTGTTTGTCAGTGTTGTAGTCAGTAAATGAAGTCTCGATTTTATCAATAACATTCGTAATGACACATGAGTGACGAGCGGTAATAGCTCGTCCTGATTCAGTCACGATATTTGGATGAGGAACTTTCTCAGCATCACAAATTTCTTTTAAGATATAAACAATATCTGAAGCGTAATCGTGAAGTTTGTAGTTCATCGAAGAATCAGATGTTGATTGCGAACCATCATAATCGACACCCAGACCACCGCCACAATCGAAGTACTCAAGCGGAGCCCCCAATTGAGCAAGCTTGGCAAAAATACGTCCACCCTCACGAATCACTTCCTTCACCGTACGGATGTCCGTTACTTGTGAACCAATGTGGAAGTGAAAAAGTTTTAGCGAGTTGATATAGTTTTCTTCTTTAAGAATCTGCACACACGTAAGCATTTCAGCAATGGTTAGACCAAACTTCGCTTTTTCTCCGCCAGAGTCAGACCATTTACCTGAACCTTTAATGGCCATCTTTGCGCGAAGACCAATCATCGGCTCAACGTTCATCTCACGGGCGAGTTTCAAAATTTTGTGAAGTTCTGAAAACTTTTCAATAACAACAATACATTTTCTTCCTAGTTTATTACCAAGAAGAGCAAGACGAAGATAATCTTCATCTTTGTAGCCATTGAGAACAGTCAGGGCATTTAAATTATCGTTATAAGCAAGAACGGAAAGAAGTTCTGGTTTAGACCCTGCCTCTAATCCGAAATCGTAGGGAGTTCCGGCATCAACAATTTCTTCAACAACTTCGCGCATCTGATTAACTTTAATCGGATAAACACCAGTGTATTGACCGTTATAACCAGCTTCTTTGATGACATCACGAAACGTTTCGTTAATCACTTTGACGTGAGAGCGAAGAATGTCGTGGAAGCGCACAACGATGGGCAATGGAATATTCTGCGCTTTCATTTCTTCTAAAACTTCAGAAATATCGATGCGTGGTCCGTTTTCATCCCGACTCGGAAGAACACAGAGATGTCCCTGATCATTGATATCAAAATAACCATCACCCCAACGAGAGATGTGATAAACATCATCAGCTTCTTCTTTTGTCCAGGCCTGTGGTCCCAATTTTTCCATCATTTTTCCTCGAGGAGAGTCCCAAAATAACTTCTCGCAAAGCTCCAGTTGTGCTCTCTAAAAATTGTCGATATGAGGCCAAAATGTAACGTAGAAATGAAGGTTTAACAAATGGATATTAGAAATTTTCCAGGGTCAAAACGAGAGGGTAATGGTCAGATGGCAGAGCATATCGCTGGAAAGAATCCTGTGGGTAGGGAAGAATCACTCCATGAGGATCGCGGTAGAGGTAAATGCCTGATTCTTCTTTTAGAACCTGAGTGTGGAGCTCGCGGGGAAGCATAATATAATCCAGCTGACTGGGTTCGCGTACCTGTTCGCGGTTAAAATGAAAATAGGTGTGGCGTCGCTCAGGAAGTTCACCGATGACCTCCAGCATATCTTCCAGGTCGGTCTCGGAGTATAAGCTCCTGAATTCGGATTCACATGAATTTCGTTGGGCCATTCCGTTAAAATCACCTGCGACAATAATTGGGATATCAGGAAACTCCAGCTTGCGCTCATTGTAAGTTCTAACAACCGTTTTACATTCGGCTTCCCGGCGCAAAGTACTGTTGAAATCAATTCCCTCTTTGTCCATCTTTGACTTGAGATGCACCAGAAAAATGATGAGTTTAATTTTCTGATCGCGGATTAGCCGTAATTCCGAGATATCTCGGGATAAGCGATGCAGTCGCAATCCTCTGGCCGGCAACTGATCGGGAAATAAACTTAGCTTTCTTACTTCTTCCTGATGGGCCTTAAGTTCGTGAGGATAATTGAAATCAAGGACTTTTTCTTTATGGGAAATCAGTTGATGAGAATAAGGAAAACGCTTATGGATGAGATAACCCATTTCTATTCCACGATCAGAGTTGCCGGGCAAAAGGGCCGTATAATAATTATTGTGCAGCTGACGATGATTGAAGAGATCCAGACTCTGCAGCCCGCCTACTTCACACAGCATGATAATATCAGCATCAATCTCACGCAATGTCCGGCCGATCCAGTCTATTTTATCCTGGGGTTTTTTATAGCCTTCTTTATTTAAATTGCTGAGTAAAAACAGATTTTCAACATTGAAAAGACAAAGTTTCAATTACAACTCCATCCAAAAAGCATGGTCTTGTATTTCTTTTCATCTTTATCCCAGATATCTTTGCAGTAATATCCCTGATAAAAATTGGGAGCAGGTGACTCTCTTAAAAAATAATCGATCTGTTCCTTAAAACAGACACCTTCTTTGGGAGCTTCGGTGATGGTTTCAACCTTCGTCACTTTCAAATTTCCGTTCTTATTTATCATCAGACCATAAAATTTTCCTTCTTCTTCACGAAGAAAGTAGAATTGGTTATTTTTAATAAAAAAAGGAGCATCTCCACGAGGAATTGTGATTGTGAAAATTTTTTTGTCTGCACTTATACCAATTGCTTTGGCAAAATAAAGATTGGGATGAGCCTTTAGCTCCTGTGCATCCAGATTTTTTCTAAAGACTTCACTGATATAAAATTTAGTCGCATCTTTACGGTGTTGCTGACAGGGAGAATCCCACATCAGAATTTTGGGAGTGATACTGGCTTCCTCCTGTGCCCAACCGGAAATGGGCATACCGTTGCCTTTTTGAATAAGACTGTTGAATTTTTCCTCAGACAATTTTCCTTTAGAGAATTTTTCCAGATCTTCCAGCCATTGCTTGCGGACTGTTCCCGTTTCTTTTTGACAATAAGCGTTTTCCGGGCATCCGTCGTGATCAATTTTTGAATACTCCAGCGCTGCCTGAAGCTGGAAGCTCAAAATGAAACAAAATAATAGAGAAATAGCTTTCATGATCACGACTCAAAATTATTTTTTATTTTTTATCTTCATTTCTTCAATGCGTTTTTTACCTGCTTCAAAGCGACGTTTTTCTTCATCGCTTTCCGGAATCAGACCGCGCACCTGGATAGGACGTCCGATATCATCGAGGGCGACAAAAGCGAGGTAAGCTGTCGTCGTGTGCCGGGTAATTCCGGTGAAAGGATTTTCTGCAAGTACCTTTACCCCAATGAGCATAGAAGATTTCCCGACATAATTTAAGCTGGCCTTAATGAGAACATGATCTCCGATTTTAATAGGTGCTTTAAAGCTTATGTCATCAACATGCACGGTAACAACCGGTCGTTCGCTATGTCGTTCAGCTACCATGGCCGCGGCCATATCGATCCACGACATGACGATTCCTCCGAAAATAGAATTTTGCGGATTGGTGTGGTTTGGCATTACCAGATAGCGCATTTCAACAGCACTTTCGGCGACCGTTTTGGACTCATTTTGATTTTTCATGGAAGCCTCAAAAAAAGGAGATTATTTAATTAAATTATAAGCTTTTTTTGCCAAAAGCGATAGAACAAGAGCACTAAAGAGTACCACCGCCAGGGTGGCCCCGGATGGCAGACCGAAAGCATTGGCCAGAATGATACCCAGAACAGCAAAAAGCAGTGAAAAAACCACGCTGAGAATAAAAGTTTGTCGGCTGTTACGGGCAAATGACAGAGCAAAAAAGCCAGGAACTAGAAGAAGTGTTTCCACCAGAATGGTACCCGCCAGTTTAATACTGCTCACAATTAAGAAGGCCAGAAGAATAAAAAAAGTGTAATGATAAAGGGATACTTTAATTCCGCTGGTCACAGCACTCTCTTCATCAAAAGTAAGAAACAGCCAGCGCTTTAAAGGAATAAGAATCAGTAAAGCAGTGAGAATCAATAATACCAGAGACAGACAAAGGTCTTCCTTGGTTAAAAGTAAAATATTCCCGAACAAAAAACTAAGCAAATCTCCTTTGTCTTTAGCAAAGAGAGAATGAATGATGATCCCCATGGCCATTGTACTGGTATAAAAAATACCAATCAGCGTATCGTTTGGCATCTTATGCCTGAGCGTTGACCGGGCCAGAAACAAGGTGAGGACTAATGTGATTGTCAGTGTCGACAAAAAAACGGGTAATGATTCGCTGACAGAAAAAAGGCTGAGTGAAATGGCAAGTCCCAGAAGAGTGGAATGAGAAATGGCCGCTCCCATAAAAGCGTTTCTGCGGGCAATAATCAGCGGCGAAATCAATCCGCAGGTCAGTGAGAGAAAAATAGTTCCCAACAAAGCATAGAGCAAAAAATCGTACTGACCAAATTCCTGGATAGATTGAATGATGCTCATTTATCTTCTCCTCAGAAATGGATGAGTAGGTGCTTTAGTTTTGGGATCATGATCATGCTGGCAAAATTCATGGTTATGCGCATGCGTACCTTCATGTTCATGAATGAGCAGATGTTCAAACTCACAGTGATAAACATTTTCCAGAATATTCTTGGTTAAAAAATCGCGGTGATCATGCCAGTGCTGATTTCGATTCAGACAGAGGATTTTGTTACAATTTTTAATGATCTGATTAATGTTGTGGTCGACAATGACGATCGCAGTCTGATCCTGCGCTTTTATTTTTTCCAGCAAACCTAACAACTGATCCTGACCATTACTGTCGAGCCCCTTGGTCGGTTCGTCCAGCAAAAGTATTTTGGGTCTGTTAATCAGTGCCCGGGCGATAAGGACGCGCTGTTTTTCTCCGCCGGAGAGTTCTGAAAGTAAGGATTTTTTCTTGTGAGCAATTCCTACCAGGTCAAGTAATCTGTCGATTGTATCTGCAGGCAGATTCAATTCCTTATTCTTACGGTGTAATGAAAATGTAAATTCCATATATTCATCTACTTTCACCGGCAAAGTTGTATTGAGTTCACTGTTTTGCGGTACATAGGAAAATAAATGGTAGGGATAGGACGGATAAGAACTGATTTCCTTTTCATCGAAATAGAGATGTCCTGAATCTGGTTTTAGCAGTCCAGCGATAATTTTCATCAAGGTCGATTTTCCCCCGCCATTAGGTCCAAGAACCCCCAGGCTCTCGCCCCTGTTTAATGAAAAAGAAATATCTTGCAAAATAATCTGGTTTGCAGTGAAAGAAAAAGAGATTTTATCGGCCTTAAGAATTGTACTCATTTTTGATTCTTTGACAGTTCACTACTTAGTTGTAAAAGAGTAGAGAACGGACCATTGCCGGTATCTTTGGCCGTATCTATTTTAATGACAACATCTCCCTGTCTTTTACGATTTAAAATATTGGCAGGAATGTGTATACCGGATTCTTCAATCCAGATGGCCTTGGGATACTTCAGAACATCGTAGAGCTTCTTAACTGAGCTTGATGATGTTTCTTCATGATGTCCCGATCCTTTTATTGCGATGACAGTAACTTTTGCTGTTTTCAATGCATTTAATAAGGGCAAGAGTGCATCGTGAGTCAAAATGACAGGCAAAGTTAATTTCTGCATTGAAAGACGCAAATCATTTTCGGCACGATCTGCGACTGCAGCACAAGAAGATTTAACTGTTTTTTGTAACAGGTTCGCTTCAATCATCTTCTGCTCTAGTTCGTCCCGAAAAGTGCAGTAAATCTTTGGGTAGAGCCAGAAATGAGAAAGAGCTTCTTTCGAACTGTGAGTATTACCGGCCTGATATAAATCGCTGTGTTTTTTTAACAGCTCAAGTGTCAGAGTTTTTTTTGCAGGATTTTTGGCCCTTTGATAATTAACTTTTTTAATCCAGGGATTGAGTTCGTGAGGACCCGCTATCAGCAGTGGAGCATTGATCAGGGATTTTAATTCTTCTGCCGTTGGCTCGAATTCGTGCGGGTCACCTGTCATTGTCACCAAAGTCCGGAACGAAAATTGTGTAAGTTTGTGCTCTTCTGTGATTCGTTTTGCGAGCTGACAAAGTTCTGAATGCGAGCAGGTCACAGTCACGGTCTCGGCAAAAGAACCACAAGACATAGATAATAAAAATAAGAACAGGGTAGGTCTGAATAATTGTTTCATGGGCCTAAATTAGCATCAAAATGAGCGGCTGAAAACAGACTTTGCCCATTATTTACAGTAGATATGGTGGTTCCAGCGGAAGCCCGCATCGTAAGGGAATTTGCCTTTTGTCGGATCATTATGTTCAAAATCGACAATTGAATCCACAAAGCTGAACGGGAAGGAGTCTTCCAGCGATCCACCGCCCGGAATTCCATCCGGAGGGCGATTATAGGAGCCGGCAAATGGTTCAGGTGGAAATTTCCCGAAAGCAGCACCATCAGTGACAGTCTTCTTTTCACAGTATGCTTCGCCTAAAAGCTGTAATTTCTCAATAGTCGTCTGACGCAACTTTGGTTCACCTGTCCATGCATTGAAGTCCACTTTAGTTTCATCGGTGTCGTTAACAATGAGCCCCTCACCACCAGGCTGATCTGACCCCACACCCTCACTGGAGACGAATTTGTTGAAATAAACGTTCAGGTTGGTCCCGCTTGGGAGCATACAATATTGTTTAGATCCCACAGTCCGGGCAGCACCGGAACAGCAGCGGGCCGCAGATGTCGTCTCTTTTCCAAGCTGAGTACAACAGGTAAAATCCTTGGAAGAGAAAATGGGTGGTAAGTCCAGCTTATCTTGATACACAAATTTTTTAGCATGGTTGGCATAAGTCGCATTTGCTTCTGTATTGGTTGTGTCTTCGTAAAGTTCCAGTGGCTTGATAGAAGTAAAGGTCAAACCTGATGCATCGAATTCAGCACGTGTATCAAAGCTCGAATTAAAAATCCCTGGCACTACTTTATCGTGGTCATTATTACAGTACAGAGGTTCATAAGGAATTTGCGGAATTCCATTTAATTCCAGACGACCCAGTTTGGTCAGATAGTACCAGCTGGAGCCTGGAATTGTGACTTTAGTCCCTTTGATAATTTCCAGCGGGATAAATTCAATAACAATTCCAGCATACTTCCAAGGTTTGGCCGGGGCACCAGGTGTTTTGGCCTTAACGTTGATAACCGGACGGTTTCCTGTTTTAGTATTGGAGATCACACAATAAGCAGAAAGAGCACCGGCCCCTAAAGCATCAATTGGATACGGAGTAGTGGCATCGATAACATTTCCACATTTTGTGGCATCAGGTTCGTAAGGAACAATTTCAGCATCAAAATGGGCTTCGTCCTCATAAAAGTATTTAATATAGACGCGTCCGATACCAGCAGTATTGGTGGCCGAATCATAAGGGATATAGGCCGGCAGATACATACTTACACCATAGTCTGTAGTGAAACTAGAAAACCAGTTTTCCGATCTTTTAGTATCCGGTTCAATATCCGGACGAGGCGTCTGGGTAAAATAATAGGCTTCCGGCTGATAAGGAGCATCCGGACTATTGTTTTGAATTAACTGATTCGTTTCAATCGGATCCTTTGTCGGTGATGTATCCAGACGGGCATGATCTGTTGATTGCACCGCAGGCAAGTCGCCATCGGCCCCGTAATGGCTGCCAGGAACATAACGGTATGGAGGGCGTAATTCAAAGTTAGGTCCTTCCTGCCATGGTACCTGGAAACATCCATCGGCAAAAAGATGGTTCATACAAAAATTTTGATATTCCTGCTGATAGGATGCCAGAACGATATCGTCGAGAGCATCGCCAAAGCGGTTATAATTTGGATCCACCAGAGGTGAGCGGAAATTCAGACAAGAGAAATTTGAAGCTTCAAGAGTAAGGCGACCTTTGATTTTCCAGTCATGAGTTCCATCGGCAAATTTTCTGATCCAGCCTCCACCGCAACAGTTAAGGGAACCAGTTTCATTAATAACTTTCCACTGTTCTGCAGAAGGTTCGGCATTGCTTACAATGCGTGGAATTTTAGATGAGCTTAATGCAGCGGTCGGAGAGACTGTATACCGGGAGTAGCGGTTGTTGCTGTTTGGGCTGGTCACCGAAAAAACACGTGTATCAAGGTTAGCATTGCTGCCCTCATTGTCCTTAATGATGCTGCTAGGACCTGCCGTATACATGGTGAAATCTTTTCCAATTTCACGACAGCAACGGTTTGATCCTAAGTTGTATTTGAAAAAATCAACACTACCTAAAGCTGGAACCGGAGTTCCCTGTCCGCAAACCAGTGACTCTTTCCAGTAACTTTGTTCTGCTTCAGTTCCTCCGAAATAGGAAAGTGGCATGGTGCCGGCAACTTCTTCATGCATTTTATTCGGTCCACAGTCGAGATCAGTATGACAAACTGAACCGGCACGTCGGTAACAGGCATCCTTTACCAGCGTCGGTGTATTAATGCTTGAAATACTCAATAAAGAGAGACCTTCAATGGAAGCGAACGCTGAAATATTTGAGGCGTTTTTAGCTTCCGCTCCACAGGCATTTTGAGAGCGCTTGGCCTGTTCAGCGGAGAGGTTGGCAAGGTTAGAAGCAGTCGGATCAACATAATTTAAATCATCACCAAAAACGGGACAAGTTAAAAAACGCATATTAGTCGTTACACCACCGCCTGTGCTCATCGAATCACAGGAACCGACCTGTGAGATATAGTCGGTTCTTCTGGATGTATCCGGATTGGCGTGAGCCGTGCTTTCGTTGGCCGAAAGACTGCGGCCTGGGCGACAAATCCCCATATCATTGAGCTGGGCACTCGTCAGATTTAAAGCATCAGGAGTTCCCTGGTTCTTGATGTTAGCGATGATATCTGCTGTCAATGATCGCGTGCCGGTGACATAATTTAATGGTCTGCCCAGAACGTTGGCGTCCATACCATAGAGAATGTTTCCAATTTCATTGGGAGAACGGACTACTTCTTCATTAAATCGATTGGAAGTCAGCGATGCACAGTAGAAGTTAGGAGCACAGGTCAGTGCTTTTCGATTAAAACTATCATTTAAACTGGTGAGGTCGCGGACACATGGGGCACCGGCCCCCCGGTACACACAGCGTTTTGGAGAATCCCCCATATTGGTTGTAGCTTGCAATATTTCAAATAAAGTTCCGACCTTTTCTTGATTGGCAAGTTCTTTGGCATCACCATCAAAAACCGGCCATTTGGTCTTCATTTGCGAAACATCAACACAGGAATATTCCCATCCCAGTTTTGTTACACAATCTGAATCTGTGGAACATTGATGATACTGCTGACATGATCCTGCGGAATTTTGCTTAACACTATTGATGGCCACTTGCGGATCATAATCATAATCAGAAGCAGTATTTCCTCCCTGATCCGGAATGATATTCACAATGGTGTCCGTTTTGTCGGCGAGATCAAGAAAAGCTCCATTGATGGCCAGGAATAATTTTGTAGAGGAAGCCGTGATTCTTCTAGCAGTTCCAATCGCAAACCAGCTGACGCCGTCAAAAGATCCAATCAATGCACCTTTATTAAAGCCATACCAGTCTCGCTGATAGCCGTTGGCAAAAAGAGCGGCCTGGGCACGCAGACGATTTTGACGTTGTGTCTGTAAATCAGCTGACTTCAAATGGGAAAATGCAAGCATGGTTGGCGGAACGTAACATGCTCGACCGAATTTTGTGTCTTCGTAATTTCCGTATGTGGTATTGCCGGAATATGTATCTCGGGAAGTTGTGTAACTGATGGCCTTCAGACCTGATCCTCCGGTTGTTGCCGGATGAGCAGAGAATGACTGAAACCATGAGTCTTTTGCACACTGAGAACAAGGAGTGAAATATCCGGTAGTCGCCGAAAGGATGTAGGTTTTTCCTAATTCAACACTGACTGTTTTCGCCGGTTGTGTCTGGGAAAGATCGACTTTCATACGACCCAGGATTGAATTCATATTGAACGGACCGTTTACCGGACCGGTCTTGGTCAGAGAATCAAGATAATAGAAATCTTCGCCTTCCTGAATGATAGTTGAAGCAAGTTTTCCTATATCATCATAATTTATACCAGTCGTTGAATAGAAACGATGAGGAGCACTTCTGCTTGGAACGCTGACGTTTAAATTGGTAATCGGGCCAATCGGGTTTTCAGGAACTGGTGTGTAACAATAGAAATCAACAATGTTAGTAATGATTGTTGGATCCTGAACGGTCTGGTTCTTATAAAGAGGGCGTACGCCCCAGTTTGGACATTTAATTTCTCTTTCGGCATCGGTGTAAGTGGCAGGACATCCACAGGCAATGGCCAGGGTTTTTTTAGCCGTTTGATACTGGGTGGTCGTACATGTACTAGTACCGATATTTGATTCATGTTTATTAATACATGAAAAATCATCAAAATAGTTTTTTACTCTTTGTTCGGCTTCAGAAACCGGCGTTGGACCGGTGGGAGTAGATGGTGGAGGATTGTGTGAGATATTAGTACAGATGTTATAGATGTTTGGATAATTAATAAAGCTCAACGGATTCTTAGCATAATCAGCAATGGCCTGAGCATACAGCGGATCAGTTGAAGCATTTGCTTTTAAGCTGGCATCTTTCACACACTGACCTTCAATGCAACAGTCAAATCCTTTTGCTTCACAGGCACTGTTTGAACAGGAAGATGTTGGTGAACCGGAGTTATTGGTTAAATCAACCCTAAGCCCCATTCCAGCAAGATTTAATTTTGACGATTCTACCGGAGTAAGTGACGATGTAGTGATATTACTTTCATAAAGAGTAAGTGATACTGAAGTGAGATATCCACTGGCCACACATGATGGACAAATTTCATTTAAAGCATAGGCAGCAGATGCTGGTGCAACGGCCCCTATGGCCGCAATGCCACAGGCTCCATTGTTTTCTGTGCGGTTAGGAACATCAATTCTGAGTAAACGCTCAATGGCCTTAGTCGTGTAATTGTTAACATAAATAGGGACAGCGCGAACCCTCAGTTGTTTATTAGTTCCGTAATTACCAACAAGACAATATTGTTTACGATAATATTCCTGATTGCTGGAATTCTTGCTGCTCAAAAAATTGTGAATGTTCTGACCACGCAGATAAATAACGTTTTCATTGTTGAGATTCAATGTAATCGTTGCCAGAACTTTTTCAGCACTATACCAGTATAGGAGTTCATCTTCTTTAAACACTGGAGTCGTTGGAGTTGTCGGGTTATTGGTATTGTTAACGTTAGATGAGATTTTTGTCCGGCGATTACCCGGTGAATTACTGGCGATACATCCTGAAAGCAGGATGGTCAGTGCTAATGTGAATAGTTTTAGACGTAAAAGAGCATTCATCATTTTCTTTATCGTCGGGACGTTACCCATAAATTAAGACTGCTTTAAGTTATCCGGAATTAGGAATATTTTACCTTTTTCCCCGGCAAAACCGGCCATTAATCCTGCTAAATCTGTCTAAGTAGTTAAGGTACTAGAATGCCGAGCTTTTCTGTCAGTCTTTTGGAAGTGACTTTAAACCACCCATTTTTAATAATGCCAAGATAGTAAGGCATTTAGGGAGCAAAATTATACCCAGTATTAGTGGTTGTGGTTGGGGGAAGTGCTGTTGGGCTAAAAGGTGAGCCAAAAAGCTGAAAGTAATTTCCCTGAAAGTAAGGATAAGAAAACATCCACGGATTTTGGTTGTAGATATCGATGTTGTGATAATACTGTTTTTCTGCCAAAGCCTGCTGAGTCATCATGTTGATTTGTGATTTCATCTGATAATTGGCCATCCACATAGGAACAAGACCAGGTAAGACAGGCTTGATTCCTTCGCCGACCAATTCCCAAGTGGTTTTCTTCTTAGTGCGGATGTAACCTTTTCCGGACGGATCAGCTTTTAGCCAGTAGTCGCGGTTCATGTCTTCCCATTTTTTTTCGTTTTCTTTTTTCTCAACAACCATAGCACTTTCATTTGCCACAATAGCACAAATCTTTTTGTACGGTTCAGATGAGCCGAATTCCTGACACTTCGTTTTAGCTTCCAGAAGTAAATCAGGTGAGCTGGCGCACTTATCAGTGAAATAAGCGTGATGAGATGAGAAATTCATTTTTTTAATAACATCGGAGACGTCCCCATCAAGTTTATAAAGAATAGAAGCTGATGAGGGATCATTATTGTAGCAAGTTGTCTGATTTTCCCATTTAAATTTTTTATTACCGGTACACTGGCAAAGATATTTATTGGCAGCATATATTTTTAAAATTTCTGCTGCATTAAATTTGGTATCGCCCATACCTTTTTTATTAAGTAAAGCGACGTTCGTCTTTATATTGTTTGCGATTGATTCTGTTGCTTTTTTAACATCATCCATTTTGCAACTGGCCAGAAGGGATGACTCTTTTGAAAAATGCTTTTCGATATAATCGATACACTTATCAATTGCTGCCTGCATTTTCTTTTCGGCTTCTGCTTTTTCTTTTTGTGAGTCTGAAAAAGAACTTTGTAATACAGCAGAATGTCTTTCTAAGTCGTTTTTGCTCTTCTCGACACCATCTTTAATCGAGGGAAGAAGTGGATCAAGTGCAGACTGAATTTTTTGACCTTCATTTTTAATACTGTTGATCAGGTCCTGATGCTTTGGATTTGCAAAAAAATCGCGACACTCCTGCAGATTGTTTTTATTTTTATCATCCAGACATCGAAGCATGATTTCAGATGTTTTTGGATCAATCTTTTTATGCAATTCCTCATGATCCTGGACGAGGGCAATAGTGACTTCCGGGGCCAGTCTTTCCGGCATGTCCTGTAAGATTCCGGCAATATTTCTGTTTAGTGACTCTTTATCTTTTACCTTTTCATAGGCAGTAGCGAGGTATTCAACCGATTTGGTTTTCATTGATTTGAAAATCCACTCAGTACAAGCTTTAGGATCATTCATCCTAGGGCAGTATCGATTTTTTAAGGTCGTGGCATCAAATTTTTCAGGGCCACTTTCCGACAATGTTTTCAGGGCAAAAAGAATACTGGCAGTATCAAAGGCACTGCGGGCACTCTGAATAGTGGCCACTTCGGCAGGAGTACCTTCGGCCAGTTTTTTCAAACTGGCATTATAATCAGCTTTGGCCTTAAACGTATCATTGAGTATAGCAAGGGCAGCGACCTCAGAATTAATCTGGGTTTTAATGCGATCCATTTCCAGATAAGCTTCCTCGTTGGCCTTATCCAGTTCCCGCATAATGGTTTCACCATTATTATTGTTCTGGTCATTACAAAAATCATTTTTATAAGCTTCGTAACCTCGTTCAGTTGTACTGACTTGAGGCCTGACCAGAATTTGCTGGCGAAATTCAGGATTGTTCTGAGCTGCTTTGCTGTCTTTAGACGAAGAGGAGCGTCCTCGTGGAGCGGGGCGGGAGTTAGGTGTTTCTGCAAATGCCAAAGTCACTGCTGATATAAGCAGGGAGGACAATACAGAAATCGTAAATAAATTTTTAGCGATCATTATGCTGATCTTATCGGATCTTTAGTAAAAGACTAAAGTATTCCGGCAAAGCATCTGAAATGCGTGCGAAATTTGCTTAGTTTAGAAGATGATCGCCCATTTTTAATGGCAGTTTATCCATGACCGGAAGTCATAAAAGAATCGTGGTCGGTGAGCCGTTTTTTCTTTTCTGTCATGGAAAGAAAAAAATCTTCAGATATTTTGAGGGTATCATTCAGATCAGGTGTTTTGAAAATTTGTTCTCTAAAAGGGGCTACGTTATTAAACCCAGCGGCCATCCAGATAAGGTGTTTGCGGATGGAGATGAGCAAAGTGTGATCTGAGTGAGCGTAGGGTCTGGAGTATTCCACCAGTTTGGTGAGAACTTCATAGTGGTCGGCAGGTGTGAAGTCAATGGCATCGTCTGCTTGCATATAAGGCTCAAGAAAGAGAAACGGATTGCGCAGCGGCCCCCGTCCCAGCATCAGGGCCTGACATTTAGTTGAGACCATTTTGTTTTTTGTAAATGCGGCCGTATGCAAGTCTCCATTGCCGATGATATCCAGGGGAGCTTTTTCTCCTAAGTGCTCCAGATAATCCCAGTTGGCCTGTCCGGTGTATTGCTGCGAACGAGTGCGACCGTGAACGGCGACAAATTCCACACCTTCCTCACGGGCGATGTGAATGACTTCCAGAGCATTGATAGAATCCTGATCCCAGCCCAGACGAATTTTTATAGTAAGCGGAACACTGATAGATTTTTTGATCGTGGAAAAAAATTGCGGAAGGGCGGATGGATCTTTGAGTAATGATGACCCAGCACCGGTTCCAACAACTTTTTTTACCGGGCAGCCCATATTAATATCGATGAATTTTGGGCCGTATTCTTCGGCCACTTTCGCTGCCTGCGCCATGGCCTCAGCCCCTTCACCAAAAAGTTGTAATCCAACATTTCTTTCGCGTGGATCAATTTTCAGCATATCGCGGGTTCGGACATTTTTATAATTAATCCCATGACAGGAAATGAGTTCAGATACAGTTCCCCCCGCCCCTAAGTCTTCCATTAAAAGACGAAATGGGGCAGTACAGATAGAAGACATTGGCGCCAAAAGTAGCGGAGACTCAAAACTAATATCGCCTAGACGCACAGGAGTCCGACGCGCCTTTAAGAGATCGATTTTTTTTTGAAGTTCCGTACTAAATGGGCCATTATTTGTCATGATTTCTTCTAGGTAACAACTCTATCACACCTAGTCAATGAGCGAATAATGGATCAAAACAAATTTCACGGTGGACCCGAAAATTCCCGCGGTCTAATCGTCTGGGATCACGACGGAACTTTAGTTAATACCAATCTCAGGGAGTTTCAACTCTTTCCCGGAGTCCGCGAATTACTCTTTGATCTAAAGAATAATGGTTTTGATCTGGCAGTATGGACGTCCAGACCCCGGGCTTCAACTCTGGCAAGCTTAAAGCGGCTCGAGATTGCTCCTTTTTTCGGAGAGATTCACTGCTATGACGACGGTCTAGCGAAGCCTCATCCAGAAGGTCTGATACGAGTTTCTTCCGGTCATCACAAAGAAAAGATTCTCCATATCGGGGATAGTCTGAGTGATATTGAAGGGGCGAAAGCTTTTGGAGTGGATGTCATCGGTGCGCTCTGGTATAGTACCCGGCAGCTCAAAGAATTTAGTGAGATGACTCCGCTCATCGCTATGAAAGTTGATGATTGCCGTGAAATCATCGAAAAAAAATTTAACGTTCGGTTAATGGATACAAACCAGTAGGAAAAGTTATGTTTGATACACTCAGTGAAAAGTTTTCAAATGCGTTTAAGACGATCCAGGGAAAACACAAAATTACCGAAGAAAATATTGAAGAAACATTGCGGGATGTCCGCACGGCACTCCTTGAAGCCGATGTTAATTTCAAAGTCGTTAAAGAGTTTGTTAACTCGGTTAAAGAAAAATCTCTGGGTGAAAAAGTTATCCGCGGAGTGAATCCCGGCGAGCAGTTCGTTAAAATTATGCATGACGAGCTCGCCAAAATTATGGGTGATGCCAACGAAGAAATTAATCTCGACCGGCCAGGAATTGTGCCCATTTTAGTCGTGGGATTAAACGGGCAGGGGAAGACAACTTTCTCCGGTAAGCTCGCGATGCACTTAAAAAATAAAAAGAAAAAGGATGTTCTCTTAGTTCCGGCGGATACCTTCCGTCCGGCGGCCAAGGCCCAATTACAAACACTCGCTGGTCAGATCGGCGTTGATGTTTTTGATTCTGATCTCAATCTGCACCCGAAAGAAATCGCTCTGGCGGCCATTGAAGAGGCCAAGAAACGTCACAAATCTGTCGTCATCATCGATACCGCGGGACGCCTGCATGTTGATGAAGAACTCATGGGCCAGCTAAAAGAAGTGAAAACTGCACTTGAATCGCTGAAACCTGAAGTATTGATGGTCGCTGATGCTATGACCGGACAAGAGGCCGTAAACGTCTCTAAAGCGTTTCACGATGCTATCGGTGTGACGGGGATCGTTCTTTCTAAAATGGACTCCGATGCTAAAGGTGGGGCTGCCCTATCCATTCGTCACGTAACAGGTGTTCCGATTCGTTATGTTTCAATGGGTGAGAAAATGAAAGACCTTGAGCTCTTTCATCCGGATCGTCTCGCTAAACGCATTCTTGATATGGGAGACGTTGTTTCGCTAGTAGAAAAAGCGCAGGAAACGATCGACGAAAAAGATGCTGAGAGCATGATGAAGAATTTCCAGAAAGGGAAATTCACCGTTGATGATTTTATGAAACAAATGGAAATGATGAATTCTCTCGGAAGCATGACGAGCATTTTAAAAATGATTCCGGGAATGGGTGGGATGCTCCGACAGATCGGGGACCTGAGTCCAGCGGAAAACGAAATGAAGAAAATGAAAGTCATCATTTCTTCCATGACCAAACAGGAAAGACAAAATTACAAACTAATCAAAGACAATCGGCTCAAAAGAATTGCCAGTGGTTCGGGGACGAGCGAAGAAGCTGTGCGCGATTTTTTAGGCAAATTTAAACAAATGGAATCCATGATGGGAGGCCTCTCCGCCATGATGAATGGTGGGGCCATGCCCGGTATGCCGGGTTTTGGTCAAAAGAAAGGGTTTAGGGCCGATCCTAACGCCATGAATCCATTTGGCCCACCTCCCGGAAAAAAGAAAGACAAAGGCGGCAAGGGGCCGTGGGGGAAAGGGTATTTTTAAGGACTTAAAGATTGACTAATTAAGCCGTTTGATTTATTTAGTTTTATCTGTTTTTAAATTTCGGGTTCGTCACATTAAAAAACGAATGATATAAAGTTAATACACATAGCTGTAGTTCAATTTGAGGAGAATTTTAGATGTTAACTGTTAGACTCTCACGCGGTGGAAGAAAAAACGATCCAGTATACACAATTGTTGTAACTGACTCTCGTAAATCAAGAGATGGTGGATACCTAGAGAAACTTGGTCAATATAACCCACATGATGCTACTTCATTAAAAAACGTAAAAGTAGATCGTCTTAAAGCACTTGTAGAAAAAGGGGCAACTCTTTCTGATACAGTGAGAACTCTACTTAAAAACCAAAAAATCGCTCTTTAATTACTCAAGTTCAGGCTTAGGTAATAAAGATCTATTTGGAGGTTTGTTGTGAGTGAGTTGAAAGACCTTATCAGTTACGTCAGTAAAGCTTTAGTAGATATGCCTGAAGCTGTGACAGTCAATGAAATCGTTGGTGAACAAACGACAGTCATTGAATTAAAAGTGGATAAAACAGACCTAGGGAAAATCATCGGGAAACAAGGGCGTACCGCCCGTTCTTTAAGAACCATTCTCAATGCCGCTTCTACTAAGTTGAAAAAACGTTCTGTTTTAGAAATTATCGAATAAAGCCTAATAAAATGCCACAAAAGTGCGCCAAAATGAAAAAGGGGACCTTCGGTCCCTTTTTTTTTACTCTTCTTTAATCAATCCCTTCCTGCTTTATTCTCAAGATCCGGCCCATTTTTATTGAAGCGACATAGAATTTCCTAAAAGAGGAAAACATGAAAAAAGGTCCATGTGTTTTAATCGTTGATGATGATGAAGACCTGCTGGATATGTACCGGGAGATTTTTAAAATCCAAGATCATGAGACGCTCACTGCAAGGTCGGCCCAGGAAGCCATTTCTTTATGCCAGCAGTGTGACATCAAAGTGATTATTTCCGATTCTCAGATGCCGGAAATGAATGGTGTGGAATTATTAAACCATCTTCGTCAGGTGTTAACAGATTTTCCACTGTTTTATCTTCTTACCGGAGCGTTGGAGATAGAAGAGAAAGATATATTGGCACTAGGTGCACATGCTCTGATTACAAAACCATTTGACCTGAATGAAATAATGAGGAGAATTGGTAAAGACCTAAGTGAAAAACAGTCCTAAAATTATAAACAGAGAAAGTAAATCATGGATGAAAGAACACTGAAGAAAAGGGAAGAGGAAGCTTCTGACTTTCTAAAAATTTGCGATCAGTTCCGTTTAGGAAATCTTCCGACGGAAACACCCAATCCCCGAACTATTAATCTCTCTTTAGACGCCCAGACTAATCTTCCCCGTGCCATTTCTACAATCAAAGATATTGATCTGGATGTTTTTTATAAAGTAAAAACGCAAATGTTTGCGCTCAAATTTCTTAAAGAAAAAATAGCTGAGACTATTAAAGGTGGAAATAATATTTACCTTTGCGGGTGCGGTGCCACTGGGAGGCTCTCGCTGGCCCTTGAAACTATCTGGCGTTTTCAAAATAAAGATAATCCGGAACTAAAGGAGAGAATCATCTCTTTTATGGCCGGCGGAGATGTGGCCCTCATTCATTCTGTAGAAAAATTTGAAGACTTTCCTGATTTTGGTGAACGTCAATTACGAGAACTCGGTTTTAAAGATGGGGATTTACTCATCTCCTGCACGGAAGGGGGAGAGACTCCTTTTGTCATCGGTGCCACCCATGCAGCAGCGGCAATTTCACATCGGGCTCCTTTTTTTCTTTATTGCAATCCTGACGATATTCTCATCCAGACAGCTGAGCGCTCCAAAGAAGTTATTAAGAGCAGCAGAATTGAAAAGATCAACCTGACAGTGGGTCCAATGGCCCTCACTGGCTCAACTCGTATGCAGGCTACAACTATTTTGATGTACGCTGTGGGACTCAGCCTGTGGTATTTCGATAAGACTTATACAGACATGGAAGCTGAATGTGTGAAGATGATTGAAGCCGTAAAAATGGCCGATTTCAGCTTCCTTGCCCCATTTATAGAACGCGAAAGCGAAATTTATAAAAAAGGCGAATACCTGCTTTATGAAACGGATCCCTACCTGGGAATAAGCATCCTGACGGATACAACTGAAAGATCACCCACGTTTTCACTTTATCCCTTTGAGAATCAGCAGGATCAGGTTAAAAATCCTTCACTGTCTTATTTGTATTTTAAAAATGCCAGTAATGCAGAAGAAGCCTGGGAACAATTACTGCTTCGAAAGCCGCGCTGTTTTCACTGGAGTGAAATAACCGATCAGACGACATTGTCGCGTTTGATGGGATTTGATTTTTCTTCACAGTTAATACAACACCGCTCCCATTATCTGAATGTTCCCCATCACCATTTCATCATCACCTATGATCAAAAACACAATGCCATTCATTTTGAACTCGACGAGCTTAAACATACAATGTCGCTGGCAACATTAAATTTTCTATCGGCCCACTTGATGCTGAAAATAGTCATTAACAACCTTTCCACACTTATTATGGGCAGAATGGGGCGATATGAATCAAATTTAATGACCTGGGTAAGAGCGAGCAACAATAAACTGGTAGACCGGGCCGTTCGTTATGCTCACTTCCTCTTACATCAAAAGGGTATTAATGCCAGTTATGCTGATTTGGTTTATGCCTGTTTCAGACTGAAGGATGATGTTCCTCGTGATCAGGCGCTTGTTTTAAAAATGGTTGAAGAAATGAGTGCTAAAGCAAAACTTTAAACGAGTACTGCTTAAGAGTCTTTCTTTTTGTCCTGATCCTGCTCGATAGATGTCTTGGGCTCTTCTTTCATACCTTCTTTGAAGCCTTTGATTGACTCGCCCAGTGTTCTGCCAAGTTGAGGTATTTTCTTGCCGCCGAAACACAGAATGGCGATACCAGCAATAAGAAGTCCTTCAGTTAATCCGATACCCATAACAATTCCTTAATATAATTTTGAAAGCTCCATGGAGTATTTCCCCGGAGCATAATTCATTAAACGTTGTTCTTTTAATTCGCTGAATTTTTTGTCTGCCGACGAAGAGCTGGCATACGGGAAGATAGCAATTCCACCCCGAGGAGTAAATTCCCCGATGACTTCCAGATAGTGTGGCTTCATAAGTTTTGTCAGATCGTCACAGATCTTTTGAACACAATCCTCATGAAAATCACCATGATTGCGGAAACTAAAGAGGTAGAGCTTCAAAGACTTGGATTCAACCATTTTTTTATCGGCAATGTAGTTAATAAAAATCTTGGCAAAATCCGGTTGACCTGTTTTTGGACATAAAGATGTAAATTCCGTACAGATAAAGGTTGTCCAGGCTATTTTTCCGGGATTTTTATTGTCGAAGGCTTCCAGGACTTCTGGAGAATAGGTGTCAGGGTAGTCAGTCTTAGCTTCTCCCAGTGCAAATTGGGCAAGTTCAACACTGCGGTCATTGCGACTGCTCGTTTTTTTACTGTTCGTTTTACCTTTTGGCGCTTGTCTAATCTTTTTCATACCTAAACCTGTAGTTTAAAGCGTAACAAATGTCACTTTTAATAGTCGATTTCTTACTTATTTGATAATACAACTTATTAACAAAGTTTGCCAAAGGAAGATTAAATTGTGAGTGAAGGAAAGACCAAAGTTGTTTTTGTCCAGTTAGGATCTCCTAAAAGCCCTGAAGTCAGTGATGTGAGGACTTTTCTAAAGGAATTTTTGGTGGATCCACGAGTGGTTGATATCAATCCTCTGCTATGGAAAACGATTCTTTATTTATTCATTCTCCCTTTTCGGCCTAAACGATCGGCCAGACTCTATCAACGAATCTGGTCGGGATCGGATTTTCCGTTGATCACCATCACCCGGGATTTTGCCAACCGGGTTCGTCATTTCATTTCTTCGCCAAAAGTGGAAGTCAATCACGCTTTTCTCCTGTCTTCTCCACGTGTCTCGGATATTTATGACGAGTGGGAAAAGGACCCCGAACCGGCCTCTAAGTTAAAAATTATTCCCATGTTTCCGCAATACTCTGAATCGACTATCGCCTCCGTTGTCGATGGATTTAGTCATGTCACCCGCGATCGGGTCAATATTCCGGATATCAGTATTGTGTCCAATTTTCACACGACCCGGGCCTTTATAGATAACAGTGCCCGGCAGATAGATGAGAATCTCAAACGCTTTGCAGAGCAGGGAGTTGTCGTCGACCGGCTGCTGCTGACCTTTCATGGCATTCAAAAGCGCAGGGTTGTTCAGAAGGCCGACGTCTATTACAAGCATTGTTACGAAACCTTCTTTTTGCTCCGGAGACTTATTAAAAATATACCTGCAGAAAAAATCACAATGACGTTTCAGTCGAGGTTTGGTTCAGAAGAGTGGTTGACTCCTTACACGGAAGACACAGTTATTGAGCTGGTCAAAAAAGGAGAGAAGAACCTGGCCGTTTATTCACCAAGTTTTGTTGCCGATTGCCTTGAGACTATTGATGAACTGGGAACAGAACTGAAAGAGACTGCTCATGAGCATGGTGGTGACATCCACTTTATTCCATGTCTTAATGATAATGAAAACTGGTGCAAAGACTTCGCTGCATTTGTGGAGAATCAATGTCTCGCAGGAGCAGAAGTTCGTGAAAAAGATTTTTATGAGCTTAAAAAAGACGATTATAAGGAATTCACTGTCATGAGTGCTAAAGAACTAAAGCAAAAATCAACTCCGCTCACCAAAGAAGCGAAGTCATCTATCTCAATTGTAGCACTGACCATTTTCCTTGATCTGGTAGGTTTCTCCATTATCTTTCCGCTTTTTCCAAGTCTGGCAAAACATTACCTCACGGTTGATGCGGATAATGTTTTTTTAAAAGCAATCTTTGGTTCGATCCAGACGATTTCTGATTATACAGCGGGATCCGGCGGATCTTTTTCGGCCGTAGTTTTATTCGGAGGGATGCTAGGGGCGATTTATTCCGGTCTGCAGTTTTTTGCCGCTCCTCTATGGGGAGCGTGGTCGGATAAAATCGGTCGCAGACCAGTTCTTGTCCGTTCTATGGCCGGGATGTCTATCGGTTATGCCATCTGGTTTTTTTCCGGATCTTTCACTTTGCTCATTGTCTCGCGGATTATTGACGGAGTGATGGGAGGAAATATTTCCACCGCAACAGCTGTTGTGGCCGATGTGACAACAAAAGAAAACCGCTCCAAAGGTATGGCCATCATCGGAATTTCTTTTGCATTGGGATTCGTTGTTGGTCCGGCCTTTGGTGGATTATTGTCTCTGATAGACCTCACAAAAATATTTCCGGAGTCAGTCAATTACGGAGTCAATCCTTTCTCCATGCCGGCTGCCTTCGCTTTTGCTCTGTCTTTGTTTAACACTTTCTGGATTTCTACAAGATTCAAGGAGAGTTTACCGCCAGAAAAACGCGGACAAGTGACAACCGAGAGAAGTGCCAATATTTTTAAACTTTTTAAACCTCTTCCCTATGAAGGAGTCAACATTGTTAACCTGGGCTACTTTTTGTTTCTGGCAGCTTTTTCTGGAATGGAATTTACTCTAACTTTCCTGGCCGCAGAGAGACTTAACTACACCTCTATGCAGAACGCATATATATTCATTTATATCGGTTTTATCATCGCTTTTGTTCAAGGTGGTTTTGTCCGTCGCAAAGCTTCGAGCATCGGTGAGAAGAAACTGGCGATTATTGGAATGATTCAGTTGATACCGGGCCTTTTACTTATTGCGGCTGCTTATTCATCACTGATGCTCTATGCAGGACTTTTCTTCCTGGCGTGTGGCTCAGCGATGATTATGCCGTGTCTGACAACGCTCGTGACCTTTTATACACCACCTGAAGAACAGGGGCGAAGCGTTGGTATCTTCCGTTCAATGGGTGCTCTGGCAAGAGTTATCGGTCCGATTCTTTCAGCTATAGCTTATTACAAATACGGGGCCTGGTCTCCGTATGTTTTTGGATCCATCTTTTTGGTTGTTCCGATACTTTTATTAGCGCAATTACCTAAAGTGGTTCATCGCGAAGAAATGGCTTAAAAGATCAGCAAATAAAAGGGTTGAATTTTTTCTCTTCGAAGATACTCGTATCAGGGCCGTGTCCGGTAATCACTTTGGTTTCATCCGGCAGAACAAGTAGACGGGATTTGATCGATTTGATAATCAGGTCACCGTTACCACCGGGCAAATCAGTGCGGCCTATCGATTGCTGAAAAAGGGTATCGCCGGCAAACAGCTGAGGAGAATCGAAATATTCTGTATAAAAACAGCAGGAGCCTGGAGTGTGTCCGGGTGTGTGAATTGTTTTTAGAAATTTTGCAAATTCCGGATCATCAAAACCAAATTCTTCACCGTCTTCTAAGTAAGCATCAATGGACTTGGGAGTCCCGACAATTTGCCGAAAAAAGAAGCCTTGCTGAGGAAGAGCATCGTAGAGAAACTGATCGTCTTTATGCAGATGCAGAGTCGCTCCCGTTGCCTGTGCTACTTCTGTGCTTCTTCCAATATGATCAAAGTGGGCATGAGTATGCAGAAGTTTCTTTACCTTGATGTTGAGATCTTTAATTTTGCGTAAAAGAAACTCGTGATCGTTTCCCGGATCAATGATGATGGCCTCACGGGTTTTATCCGAATAAAGGATAGAGCAGTTACACTGGTAACTGCCTACTGGAAAACTGATAAGATTGAGAGAGTTTTTTTTGAGCTGCACTTTACGAGTGTTTTTCCATCTCAATTTGAGATTGAATGTAATTTTGAATTCCGACTTGCTTCAGCAGTGACAGCTGTGTTTCCAGCCAGTCAACGTGCTCTTCTTCACTTTCCAAAATATCCAGAAAAAGATCGCGCGTCACATAGTCATGGTCTTTTTCTGCCAGTTGAATGCATGTTTTTAAATGAGGAACAGCTTCGTTTTCAACTTGTAAATCTGCTTCAAGAACTTCCTGAACTGTCTGACCGATTCTTAGACGATCAAGCTTTTGCAAATTAGGTAGTCCTTCCAGAAAGAGAATACGTTTGATGATTTCATCAGCATGTTTCATTTCATCAATAGAAGCTTTGTATTCCAGGCGACCGAGTTTTTCGAGACCCCAGTTTTGTAACATACGGGCATGAAGAAAGTACTGGTTAATGGCCGTTAATTCTTTGGTTAAAACTGAATTTAAGGCATCTATGATGGCCTGGCTTCCCTTCATTTTCGAGTCTCCTGATAAAGATGAAGAAGTAATCAGGAGTATTATGTGTCTGATTTCTGATTTTTGGAATCTAAAACCGTCTGATTCTCGACGATTTTTTTAACAGCATCGACCACACAGGATCCACAATCATCTCCGATTCCCAGATTGCGCAAAATTTCTTTTTCACTGCGACCTGGTCCACTAATTTGATCCTGCAGCATTTTTTCTGTGATTCCTTTACAGATACAAATGTACATAAGTTATTTTCCTTGTTGGTCCTATTATACAATCAAATGTATGAGGCATCAAACAAATAGATGGGTCAAGATACAAAAAGCACAACTGTTTGAAATTACAACTGTAAAAAGATTGAACGGCCTGGGAAAATTTTTCAAAACTGCCCTCTCACTGGAGCGATTAACCTTAAACTAGCTAAAAAGCTTAACATCGTTTTGACCAAGGGCCCCTTTATGAAAAAGCAATTTCAGACCGTCTTTACCATGAGTGTTCTTCTGTTAAGCATCGCTAAGGTGCAGGCAGCAACAGCAAACTCTCTGGATTCATACCGGGTAGAAAAAACAAGTCAGCATGAGATATTGCTGCTCAATAATGGTCTTGCTTCACTGGAAGCACGGCTGCAGATGATTGAACGCGCAGAAAAAACCATCGACATTGAATACTTCATTTATCGCGTTGATAAATCGGCGCAGATTTTTACCCAGGCGCTTATTAAAAAAGCTCAGGAAGGTGTAAAAATCCGCATGTTGCTTGATTACTTTATGGTTAAGAGCGATCTCTCCCCATTTTATACGCATGAACTTGAAAAGCTTGGGATTGAAATAAAATATTTTAACACAACTTCCTCGCTAAATGCATTTTCCGGCCAGTATCGCAACCACCGCAAAATTCTCCTGATTGACGGTGTAGAAGCGATGACAGGCGGTAGAAATATTGGAGATGAGTATTTTGATTTAAGCAATGAATACAATTTCCTGGATCGTGATATTCTGGTCAAAGGTGAAATCGTTAAAGACATTCAGAAAACTTTTAATATTGCCTGGGAAGCAAAACTCAGCGAAAAAATTAACCGCGAGGATCGTCCGGTAATCTGGGAAAATAAATACCAGCGCGAAGGTGGATATGATGAACACGCCTATAAATACGATCTGGATAACTGGGAAAAGGCCGTCCGTAAGGCACAGGACTTCGTCGGAAATAAAAATAAAATAAATGTGGATGCTGTACGGGCAAGTGCTCAGCAGTTCTTAAGCAACGAGCATCGAACAACTTGTCAGGAAATAAGTTTTTATTCTGAATATGCCACGATAGGAAAACACAATCGTAAAAATGAAAGAATTCTCAAGCACGATATCCTAAGCCGGATTGAAAATGCTCAGAAGTCAGTTCTGATTGATTCACCTTATTTCATCGTCAATGAAGAATTACAGAAGTCGCTGGATAAAGCGCTTGATAAAAAAATTCCGGTGGATGTCTTAACCAACAGTCTGAATTCAACTGATGCGATTTATGTCTATGCTGTATTTGATTCCATCATTAAGAACTGGATAGGAAAAGGATTACAGTCTTACATTTATAAAGGCAACCGACCTGACAGTTATCAGATAATGCAGGAACATGCTGGTAAGGCCCGCTTTGGTGTGCACGCAAAAACGTTTGTTTTTGATGATAAAGACGTTGTTATCGGAACCTATAACGTCGATCCTCGCTCGGCCAATTATAATTCAGAAATGACCGTTGTTTGTGAAAACAATTCTCATTTCGCCAGCGTCGTTAAAGCAGACATCCAGGAAAGAATGAATGAATCTTTCCATCTTGATTCAGTTTCTAAAGTTGATGAAGTAGAATTTTTTGAAGTCGGATTTATCAAACGCCTGACTTATTATTTATTGAAAGCACCATCCAATATTTTTGATTATCTTTTATAAAATTATGTGCAGGAGTTCACCGGCGATATTCAGACCGGTGAGCTCTTCCACTGCTTCAAAACCCGGGATAGGATTAATCTCCAGCAATCTTAAGACTCCTTCTTCATCTTCCAGAATATCAATTCCAGCATAATCGACTCCTGCCAAACGGGCAGCCTGCAGGGCAAGTTCTCTCAGGTTATGAGGTATTCTTTTGATTACTTTTGTCTGTGCTCGTTTAGCATTACCGCGAAAATCTCTCTCCGAAATGGTTTTTTCGATACTGGCGAGAATCTCTTCTCCTCTGGTGAGAATGCGCCACTCTTTTTTATGTGCAACAAAAGGTTGCAAAATAAAACGCTGATCACGCATGGCCGCGAATGTTTCTAATATAGAGGAAAGGGACTGTTTGCCGTTTATCAGATTTACCCCAATACCCTGATTGCCCCGGGTCATCTTCAGAATGTATTGCTCATTACATTTCCATTTCTGAATATCGCTCCAGTTTTGTTCATGCATTCTGCCCCGAATGGCAAAAGTGGGGATGTGGGGAAGTTCGTGCTGTAACATGAACAGCCACTGCTGGTCCTTGGATCTTAGTCTGCGCAAAACGGGCAGCGGATTGAGAATCCTTGCACCCTCAATGGCCTGGGCTTCAGCAAAGAGCAGGTCAAAATCGTCATAATTTGTTCCGGTCGAGCGGTGAAAAAAAAAGTCGGCCGGTCCGGTTTTTTGCGGAAGAGTTGATTGATAGGGATTGATCCACTCAACCTTTAACTTTGTCTTTTTGGCCTCTTCCAGTAGTCTTCTGGTCGTGTAAAGCTCAGGATTAGTACTGGCAATAACAAGTTTTTTTCGCTTCAAATCTTATCCTCATGATTTGTGATTGAAATCAGGTCTCTTTAGTAGCTATAATATCGCCATTATGAAATATCGTCATTTATTAATTATATTTAGTTCAGTGTTACTGCATAGTTCAGGGATCTTTGCCACCACAGCTGAGGCCACCGAATTAACACCTGTATTAAAAACATATTGTGAGAAGCTGGATAAGAGCTTTAAGAGATTTGGCTGGGACAAAAGTCAGTGTGAAACTTTCAGCTGGGAACACCATCGTAGTTCTGTTCTGGGTGATCCGCTTATGTGGACCACTTTTGGCGATGTCAGTGATGAAGAGCAGCCAAGTTTCAAGGAAAAAGATGTAACGATTGTTATGTGTGGGGTACACGGGGATGAAATAACACCGGTGAAATTCTGTTTCGATCTTATGTACTATCTGCGCGATGCTTATGCTGATCCTGAACGCGCAAAGGATTTTAAGAATAAAGTCGTCCTGGTTGCTCCTCTCGTTAACCCTGATTCCTATTTTAAGAAAAAACCCACCAGAACCAATGCCCGAGGTGTGGATGTTAACCGCAATTTTCCCACTAAAGACTGGCAGCTGGAAGCTCGTCAGATCTGGATGAGTAAATTCAGAAAAGATAAACGTCGCAATCCTGGAACTAAGGCGTTATCGGAACCGGAAGTTGTTTTTCAGGTTAACCTGATTAAGCGTTATTCGCCGGATAAAATTGTTTCTGTGCACTCACCACTGACTCTGCTGGATTATGATGGTCCGAGTGTCCCGGTGACTAATGGTCTGGATGGCAACAAAGCTCAGGAATTGCTTATTCAAATGAGCAAGGATGCCAGCGGCTACAAGATCAAAGACTATCCCTTTTTCCCTGGCTCTTTAGGCAACTGGGCCGGTCAGGAAAGAAATATTCCGACCTTTACTTTGGAATTGCCTTCATCGGATCCAAGTAAGAATGAGGAGTACTGGAAACTTTTTAAGTCGGCCATGCATAATGCCATTGTTCATAATATTCGTCAGAACCTGGCCAAAGCCGACACGTCTGCTGTTCCTGAAGTTAAGCCTGAGGTTCTTTCAACAAATCCGCCGGCTTCATCCAACTAGACTGGCAAGTGCAAATGAAAATGGGCAAAAACTCAAGTTTTTGCCCAAAACGCCCGATATGACTCCTGACATGAATCGTTTTCTATTGAATCGATAACTTTAGGGAGTCACGCATGCTAGCGAGCTTTTCAGAATTCAAATTCTATCAGTCATTTAGAATTCCTGTTGAAGAAGCTGATGATCTTCGCTTCCTCGTTCAGATGTCCCGGGACCGTGGACCTGCCAACTATATTGATGATGCAAAGTTAATTGATATTTCCTTAACCGGACTGGGTTTTGCGACTAGTGAGCGAATTTCGGTTGGTCAAGAGATTACGATTTCTCTTCAATATAAAAAACATCACCTGGACTTAACAGGAAAAGTCGTACGCGCTTTTTCCCAGACATTAGATGATCAAAAAATCATTTACGGTGTGGAAATCGAAGAAGAAAAAGGAATCAGTAAATTTCTTGAACATTATATCATGGGCTTTTCCGGTGAGCGTTTAAAAGAATGTCTGGTCGATGCGGCCATCAAAGAGCGCTATACAAAAGCGACAGATGGTTTTGAAATTTTCTCCCTGCTCTTGTCGCTGTTTAAAGACATTACCCATTTTGGTGATAAAGAAGGCTTCATTGAAAGTATGCTTGAAGAAGTTATCCGCATTCTTAATGCTCAGCGGGCTTCATTATTTCTGATTAATCCGGAAACAAATGAACTGGAAGCTATTTGTGCATTAGGTATCAGAAAAGAACAGCTTAAATTTGACTACCGTATGGGAATTGCCGGATCGGTCTTTACTACCGGAGTCGCACTGAATATTGATACTGTTCATGACAGTACAAGATTTAACGAAGCGTTTGATAAGAAATTTGGATTCGAAACAAAGTCGATCATCTGTCATCCGATTCATAATCGCGAAGATAAAATCATCGGAGTTATTGAAGTTCTCAATAAAAGAAACGAAGACCGCTTCACGATTGAAGATGAAAAGACGATGAAAGTTTTATCGCTTATTTTCTCTTCCGTGTTTTATAACTTCACCCCAATGTCTGATAAGTCATTGATCAGAAGATTTTCTAATCCATTTGATCGTAAAAACGCATTGATTGGTAAAGTTCCGCATGTTGCCTCTCTGCGCAGTACTATTGTGAAGCTTAAAGATATTGAAGCTCCGGTTCTGATTTATGGAGAGCGTGGGGTAGGGAAATCGTTGTATGCGAAAATTCTGCACGTGGAAGGACAGCGCGGACTAAAGGCCTTTGAAGTTATCAATTGCGCCGATAAAGATCAGGAAATGGTTTCTAAATATCTTTTTGGACCGGATGAAAAAGACTGCCGGCTGATTAGTTGTCAGGGCGGAACAGTTCAGTTACATGAAATCTGGGCGCTTTCGATGAACAACCAAAAGAAACTGATGCAGGTTTTTAAAGACCGCCATATTCCTGATACAAAATTCAGTATGGACGTAAGAATCGTAGCAACAACAACGCGCGATCTGGGCGTTCTTGTGGCAAGCGGAGATTTCGACCGTGAGCTTTATGAGTTTCTGGCGAAAGCAACTGTGTTCATGGAACCACTGCGCCGTCGTGCCGATGATATTGAACTACTGGTTGATTATTTCCTGAAAGCAGAGTGCAAGAAGCAGGGGCTGCTGCTGAAAACATTTGCTCCTAAACTGATGGACAAATTAAAAAAATATGACTGGCCGGGTAATATAAAAGAATTGCGTCTGTGTGTTGAACGGGCCGTTCTTTACAATCCCAAGGCCCATGTTATAACTGATCTCGACATCGAAGACTCGGCGTCTCCGCTGGTTGACCTCTCTGAAAAGAAGAGAATGTTCGGTGATCTTCCTCATGTTAGTGATCACTCGATTTCTCTGAAGGATCGTTTATCATTAGTTGAACGAGAAATGATTCACGCTGAAATCCGAAGATGTAACGGAAATAAATCCAAGGCCGCCAAGGCGATGGGAATTTCACGTGAAGCACTTCGAAAAAAATTACTGATGAGTACGGACATTTTAAAGTCGCTTAATCTTACAGAAGAAGAGCGCTTAAAATTCCAGAAAGAGGATGACGAATTCGCAAGTGCCGCTTAGGAGCGTGAGAGTTGGGATCATTGAGTTCTTTTTTTTCACATCTCAACATTAAGGATGTCATCGACATCCTGATTGTCTCCATTCTCATTTACCAATTATTGTTAATCGTAAGAGGGACCAAGGCCGCACAAATGATTGTGGGGCTTGGTGCTCTTTTTGGTTTGTTCTGGCTGGGAATTACCTTTAAGCTCTATTCGCTTAACTGGGTACTTGCTCACTTTTTTGATTCATTCTTTATCATCGTCGTGGTGCTTTTTCAGGATCAGTTTCGTAGTGCGCTGGCTTCCGTTGGAACCAAACGAAATATTCTGACACTTTTTTCCAAAGACGAACACGATTTTGAAATCGATGAAATTGTAGAAGCTTGTGGTGCTCTTTCCAAAGAAAAAATCGGGGCCCTGGTTGTTATAGAACGAACCCATGGACTGCTCAATTACGTCAACACCGGAACCCGACTGGATTCGCGGATTCACTCTGACATTATCTACTCAATCTTCGAATCAAGCTCTTCGCTGCACGACGGAGCGATCATTATTCAAAACAGTAAAATTTCAGCGGCAGGATGTTTCTTGCCACTGTCTAAAAACTTCGATATTGAGCGCCACCTAGGAACCCGCCACCGGGCCGCTCTGGGATTAACCGAAGTCACAGATGCTCTGGTGATCACATGTTCTGAAGAAACCGGGAAAATCAACCTTTGCGTTGAAGGAATTTTTTATTTATGCAAAACAGAAAAAGAACTCGGGCAATATTTGAGACATATCTGGAGCAATGAAAGCCTGGATCATTCGTTACGTCCTATTAAGACCAAGGATCTTGTCCGGTGAAACTTGAAAGAACTCAGCGACACACGCTGAAAATTATTTCGATCTTTTTTGCCGTTTCATTGTGGTTCTATGTCCTAAACAGTGAACCAATTGAGCTGGAAAGAAAAATGGCCGTGGAATTTTTACTTCCCAAAGGATACGCCATTGCCAGTCAGACCGATCGTCAGGTGACGCTCAAGTTAAAAGGTTCTAAAGCTTTTATCGGAAATGTTTTTTCCAATGAAGAAAAACTGACTGTTGATTTAAATCCATTTTTTAAAAAGCACGGAAAAAACTTCAAGATCAGTTTCCATCCTTCGCAAATCAGTGTTCCGTTTGGAGTCGATGTGCTGGAGATTTCGCCCAAAGAAGCACAAGTAGAGCTGGATCGCCTGGTTCAGATGGAACTTCCGGTCAATGTTCAGTACATCGGTAGTGTCCCTTATGACAGAAAATTTGAAGAGGTAAGCATCGAGCCTTCCTCCGTCATGATCTCCGGACCAATAGAAGTTATACGCAAGGTTTCCCGGGTTTCAACCAATCCTGTAAACCTCTCCAACATAGAACGCGACGAGGGAACAATCAGCCTACTCTTAGAAGATCTCGATCCCCGCCTTAAATTTGAAGAAAGACCCAGAATTAAGCTTCGTTATAAAGTCCAGCTGGTCGTTCCTAAAAGAACGCGCAAGGACACGTTATAAGCGAAAAGTGGCACTTGCCTAATAGCAGAGAATTAGGCACATTGGTCATTACTTTTGGCCATGCTGCATGAGCGAGGATTTAGATATGTCAGAAAGAAAATTATTTGGTACAGACGGAATCAGAGGTAAGGCCAATGTCTATCCTATGACGGCCGAAGTGGCCACGGCGCTCGGAAGAGCAGTCACTCATTACTTTCAGTCAATCAACCCACTCAACACCAATCCGTTGATCATCGTGGGTAAAGATACCCGGCTTTCTTGTTACATGCTGGAAATGGCCTTTGCGTCAGGTGTTTGTTCTCAAGGGGGAGCTGTTATTCTAACAGGGCCATTGCCAACTCCCGGAGTAGCATTCGTGACTCACTCAATGCGTGCCGATGCCGGAGTTATGATATCAGCTTCGCATAATCATTTTCAGGATAATGGAATTAAAATTTTTGATGCAAAAGGATTCAAACTTCCTGACTCTGTAGAACTCGAACTCGAGCGCCTGATTATGCATCCGGAACTCATGCCGCAAAAAGTGGGTGGTCAATTAGGAAACGCTGAACGTTTAAAAGAAGTCTACGGTCGCTACATCGTACATGTGAAGAGTGCTCTTTCATACGACTACGACCTCGAAGGAATGCGCATTGTTCTCGACTGCGCTAATGGCGCTGGCTACAAAGTGACTCCGATGATGTTTCAGGAATTAGGAGCAGAAGTTTTTCCGATCGGGATTTCTCCGAATGGCGAAAACATCAATAAGGCCTGCGGATCTCTTCATCCGGAAGCGGCCAGAACAGAAGTTTTAAAATACCGCGCTGACATCGGAATCTGTATTGATGGTGACGGTGACCGGGTCACAGTCATTGATGAAGAAGGAACGATTGTTGACGGCGATAAAGTCATCGGTCTGTTCGCAAAACTACTCTTATCCCGAGGCGAACTTAAAAAAGGTGATACTGTAGTCGGAACGGTCATGAGTAATCTGGGACTCGAGCTCTACATTAAATCACTTGGACTAAATTTTCATCGGACCAAAGTCGGTGACCGTTACATCATCGAGTATATGCGTGCCCATAATTGCATTCTGGGCGGAGAACCTTCCGGACATATTATCTTTGCCAAACATGCAACGACCGGAGACGGTGCTCTTGGTGGACTGAAAGTCATTGAATCAATGAAATATTTCAATATGCCTCTTAAAACTTTGGTAGAAGAAATTCAGCTCTTTCCTCAAGTCATAAAAAACGTTATTGTAAAAGAAAAACCTGTTCTTGAAACCGTTAAGCCGATTGAAGAAGCGATTAAACACGCTGAAACCAAACTTGCCGGGCGGGGACGCGTTCTGCTTCGTTATTCCGGGACTGAGCCTCTGCTCAGAGTCATGGTTGAAGGTGAAAATGCGGACATGGTTGAAGAAGAATGCAACAACCTGGTGGCCGTTGTTACTAAAGAAATAGGTTAGTTTAGGAGTGTTTAAAATGATCCCTCGTTTAGGTGTAAATATTGATCACGTAGCGACCCTTCGTCAGGCGCGTGGAGAAGAATATCCAAGTGTCGTCGATGCAGCTCAGGTTTCTTTGTTAAATGGCGCTGATCAGATTACGATTCATCTGCGTGAAGACCGTCGCCATATTCAGGATACAGATGTTGAAGCAGTTCGACTGGTGACAAAACGTTTTGGAAAACCACTTAATCTTGAAATGGGAGTCAATCCAGAGATTGTAGAAATTGCCATCGCTTCATCGCCGGAATGGATCTGTCTTGTTCCTGAAAGACGGGAAGAAAAAACCACTGAAGGCGGACTCGATCTTTTAGATGACCAGAATTTTATCCGCATCGAAGAAGCTGTTCGCAAACTCAAGAGCTCCATTAAAGATGTTAAAATCTCTCTCTTCCTGGAAGCAAAAATCGAAGTTCTCATTCGTGCCACTCAATTAGGTGTTGATGCAGTTGAAATTCACACAGGTGAGTATGCACGTACCCATGCTAACGGCGATGATATAAGTAAATATATTGAGCAATATCGTGCTGCCAAAGAATTTTTGACTAATAATAAATTAGCGACTCATGCAGGCCACGGTCTGACCGAAGAGAGTGTTAAACCATTGCTGGAATCAAAAATTTTTGAGGAGTATAATATTGGCCACTGGATCATTTGCCATGCATTGTTTAATGGTCTTTCGGCAACTATTAAAAACCTGAAAAATGTTTTTGAAGTGTATCCCTTAAAATAGGATTTTTTGTTGACATTAGTTCGTGCCTGGAAAAAAGTTTTAGAATCTGATCTCGCCAATCTCGCCTCAGAGATGAAAGAGGTCATTGAGCCCCCAAGTGTTATTCTGCTCGATGGAGTAGTTGGCGCCGGGAAAACAACATTTACTAAATTTTTTCTGGAGAACAAGCAAGGCAGTAGTCCGACCTATTCCATCATTAACGAAGTAGACAACATTTTGCATGCTGATCTCTACAGAATAGAGAAAAAAGAAGAATTGATTTATCTGGAAATCCCTGTTTATTTAGAGGAGAAAGATTATTTTCTCATTGAATGGGGTATGCCTTATCTCAGAGAACTGCAAAAAATCATAGGCGACGAATTTAAATACTACGAACTCAAAATTGAAATCAACGACAATCAAACCAGACAATTTTATCTTTCCAAAATTTCCTAAACGCGAAAAGAAAGCGGGCAAAATTAGCCGATTAAAACACTTCAGTAGAATTTTTTTTCCTCAATAAAAGGCCTTGGATCAAGGGACCTAATCTATCGGTTTTATTAGGAAATCACCCGATCTTGACGCTCGAGATTATCTTGATTTCAAGACGTTAGACACAAAGAATAGAATTTTGTTGGTTGACTTCTCTATTTCCCGCACGTCATACTATTCTTGGTAGAAGTGATTCTTTTAGAAGAGAATCAGTTTTGTTGAGGGTGCAAGGATTAGCCCCCTTTAGAGACGACACACGATTTTCTAAAAGAATTTTTTTACGAGCTTAGACCGAATCAATTGGATTTTTTATGGAGGAAGACCAATGAGACTTACATCAAAAGGACGTTACGCAGTTAGAGCAATGCTGGATCTTACGACTCATTCAAATGGGAATCCTGTAAGACTTCAAGAAATTTCAACAAGACAAAACATCAGTCTACATTATTTAGAGCAGCTTTTTAGAAAGCTGAGAAATGGTCAAGCAGTTAAGTCAGTAAGAGGACCAGGCGGCGGATATGTTCTCGCTCGCAATATGGATCAGATTACAATTAAAGACGTACTTGACTGTGTTGGTGAAAACATCAACCCTGCTCGTGATATTCTTGGTAGTGAAGCAGAGGCAGCAAACTCTCTAGAGTTTCACCTGTCTAAAAACTACTTCATGAATCTTGGTATCATCATGAAGGAATATCTTGCGACTACTTCACTAGGGGACCTGGTAAGAAAAGCAAAAGAAACTGAAACTGAAGCAGGAATCAACCAAGGTACTGACGCTTCACAAGCTGGTATCATGACTTCTGCGATTAGAAATCCAGTTGGAGAGATCAATCAGTAATCGTTTCTATTTCGACTACAATGCTACATCCCCGCTTTCCCCAAAGGTCATCGACTTTTTAGGAAGCGGGGATTTTTTATTTGGAAATCCCGCCTCCCTTCATCATAGTGGACGTCACTCTCGTAAAGCTATCAACCAGACAACTGATTATCTTTTTAAGCTGTTTGCCTTACCCAAAAATGATTTTGACCTCCTCTATCATTCCGGAGCTTCAGAGGGAATTAATACTTTCTTTAAAGGTCTGGCCTTTGCTGGTTTTAAAGAAAAGAAATCTTATACCTTTTACTTTTCACAGACAGACCATGCAGCCGTTTTTAATTTAAAAGCTGATCTGGAATTACTGGGCCATAAAGTAAAATATTTTGGCGTTGATAAGAATGGCGAATTGAATGTGGATTTACTGATTGATTCAATGAAAGACGACGCTCAGCCTGTCATGAATTTCACATCGATTAATAATGAAACCGGTATCGTCTGGCCTTGGGATCTAGCTTTAAAAATTAAACAAGCTACCAGTTGCCTGATTCATGTGGATGCCGTTCAGCGAGTAGGTAAAACACTTAACTGGCAGGAGCTTCCTGCTGAACTTGATGCCTTTACTTTTTCAGGTCACAAATTTGGGGCCGTTAAAGGAATAGGGTTTACTTTTGTTCGGAAAAATATTGAGCTTAGTCCGCTAATTGTTGGGGGAACACAACAAGGGAGCAGACGTGCCGGTACTGAGAACGCTTTGGGTGTTTATTCACTGAAACTAGCATTGGAAGAATACGAATCTAATTTTTCTGGTGTGGAGTTAAAACAGGCGAAAGAATTCATTGAGCATAAAATTCTGGAAACCATAAAGGGACGAGGTGAAATCGTCGGAATGAGTGCAAGAGAGAGAAATTTAAATACAATGTTTGTTGTTTTACCTGGGCTGAAAGCAGAAACAGTCAGCATGAAATTTGATATGGAGGGAGTGGATCTTTCAACAGGTTCTGCCTGCTCTTCAGGTGTTATTAAAGAAAACCGAATCCTCATGGCAATGGGTTATTCCAAAGACGATTCAAGATCAGCGTTACGCTTTTCTTTTTCCCCCTTTATGAGCTATACAGAGGCCCTGAAATATTCAGAAAAAATTCAGTCAATTTTATCAGCAATACTTAGATAATCTTAAAACCAAACCTTACCCCACATCATTCGTCCTGAAATCACATGAGTCCGTACCTATTGAGGGATAAGACTGTTTTTTCAAATCCACAATTTTATGATCCTGGTTTATATCACCTTCAATAGCGGCCACTAGTTCAAGAACAGCTGAATTTAAAGATTCTGCCTGGGCAGAAAGCTCTTCAGCAGCACTGGCCGTTTCTTCGCTGGTAGCAGAGTTTTGTTGGGTGACAATATCAAGCTGAGTGATGGCCTTTGAAATTTCATTTACACCTTGGGCCTGTTCATTACTGGCAATAGAAATTTCCTCGGCCATTTTTGAGATCTCACTGACTTCTTTTACGATTGTATTCAAAAGCTCACCGCACTGATTGGCAATTTCTGTTCCGATTCTTACTTTTTCTATTCCAGAGTTAACCTCTTCTTTGACTTTCGTTTTGGTTTCATTGACTATAACTTCGACTCTGTTGATGCTGCTATCGAGAAGTTCACTGATTTCTCTGGCCGCATTACCGCTCATCGCTGCAAGATTTCCTATCTCTTCAGCAACAACTGCAAATCCTTTACCTTCTTCTCCCGCCCTTGCTGCTTCAACTGATGCATTAAAGGACAGGAGTTTGGTTTGAAAAACAATATCGTTAATAATTTTAGTTTTCGCACCAATCTCTTTAATGACTTCTACAATTTCCGTGATCTGCTTATTGCTATTTTCAACTCTCTCCATAATTAAATTATTACTCTTATTGATTTCCCCCATGGCCATAATCATTTTACTGACCACCTTTTGACCTTCATAAGCTTGTTCCCGTGACTCCGCTGTCGTCTCAGCAGCGCGGGTTGCGTTTTCAGAATTTTTCATCACCATTGAATTCATTTCTTCAATAGAGGATGAAGTTTGTTCAAGAGAAGCGGCCTGTTCAGTACTTGCTTGTGACAATTCATCTGCTGTTGAAGCAATTTGATAAGATGCACTGGCCACATTGCGGGAATTTTCAGACAGTGTCGTGATAATTTTCTGAATGGATGATTTTAAATTTTTGATCAAAATAAAAGCTATTAAAGTTGAAAGTATTGCGGACAAAATACCTAACAAAATGGCTATCAGTGATGATTTTTTGACCTGGTCAGACGCATCCTCAGCAGCAGTAGAGGCTACCACTGCGGTGTGAGAGCGAATGTTTTCCAGGTTCTTGAGCATGGGATTGAGAATATCAGTCTGAGCAGTAAAAATTATTTTTTTTGCCTCTTCTGTCTGGCCTTGCAATTTTAATTTATAGGCCTGATCAATCAAAGGAAACCACTTCTCACGTCCCGTCCTGTACTTATTTATTTCTTCATTTGCTTCCGAGTCCAGCAGAGGCAATATATTAACAAAAATCTTTTCCTGCTTATTCCTTGCATCTGAAAAATTCTTAATTATCTCGCCAAGTTTATTATTATCATTTTCAATAAGTAAATTTCTGGTCTGTATAACCATAAAACGTTGCTGGTCTGTTAACTGGGAGGAAAGCGCACTCGCCTCATAATGAACAGATGAAAGCACAGTGATAGTAGAATGAATGGATTTAAGAGAATAAATAGTATAGGTAACTGAAGTCGCACTTAAAATAAGTAAGATCGCAATCAGTGACCAAATTTTTTTGTATAAACTCCAATTTTTGTATTTCATTATTCCGTCTCCACTTTTTTTATCTTTAATTAATTCTCGGATTGAGCATTATTCTGCTTGATATATGAAAAAGCTGTAAATTATCAGTGTTTACTAAATGAATGGAGCGTGAAGAGGTTATATAAAAAGAAGGAATTATAACGGAAAAGAAATGTTACTTGAGAATATCTTAAGAAAAAAAGAAAAGCCCCACAAAAAGTGGGGCCTTAAAAAAAAGTTAATCTCTTCTTCCACCAGAAAAGCGCAGAATAATCAGGAAGAGATTGATAAAATCCATATATAGTTTCAGAGCACCAAGAATTGTCATTCTTCCGCGTTCCTCATCACTACGGGCCTGTAGCCCCATCATTTTAATTGCCTGAGTATCATAAGCGGTAAGACCAGCAAAAACTAAAAGTCCGATTAAACTGTAAACTAGCCCCGCAGTTCCACCCATCATGGCCGGAAAGAACATTGAAAGAAGAGCATATCCAACCATACCGAAAAGACCCATTGTACAGAATGATCCGACTGGTCCCAGATCTTTTTTAGTAAAATAACCGAAGGCCGACAGTCCTGCAAAGCCTACGGACGTTGTAAAGAAAGCTGACTGAATACTGGCCAGATTATAAACCAAAAACAAAGTTGAAAATGTTAACCCGGTTAAGGCCGAGTAACCAAGAAAGAGAGCGGTTGCCGTTGCAACACTCATCCGGTTAATTGCCGCAGAAAGAGCAATAACGGTACCAAACTGAGCGATGATTAATCCCCAGAAGAGAATTTTATTGGTTACAACTGTCATGGCCCATTGTTCATTATTACCAACGACTGTGGCTATTGCCGCAGTCAAAAGCACACCAATGGACATCCATTGATAAACTCTCGTCATGTAACCGGCCGCTATGATTGTGCGTCCTTCAACATCTAAAACGCTATATCCACGATTTTTTTCCATAAACTAAATCTCCGTTATGTGACTTTAATAATCTTGTAACAGAGATATTATAGCTTGTTTTAAAGGTGGAGTTGAAGCTTTTTTAAAAGTTCTTTTTCCTCGAGGTTTTGTGGTCTTTTCATTTCCAGATGAAAGTAGAGTTCTTTGGTTTCTTTTTTAATGAAACGCATAAAAAAAGTTAAGAATCTCGCGAGTACCTGCTTTTCCATGGAACCTCCTGAGAAAAAATCGATGTCATCTCAGGCAAGAATGTAATGAAGCCCGGTACACTTGTCTAATCAGGAAATGGTCAAGAATTTGTTAATTGTAGAAGTAGCTAAAAAGCACCTTTTAAGACTGGTAGTATTTCTTTAATCCCAGTAGCAATCATTTCGATGGACATTGATAAGAGGATTAGTCCCATAATTCGTGTCATGACGTTCAGACCAATTTGACCGAGCTTCTCACCAATAAATTCTGCATAACTCAAAATAACTTTAATAATTATTCCAATCAACAAAACCATGACAGTACCGGCTACCCAATGGGTGACAGTGAGAAATTGTTTGGAATGGATAATAGAGGTGGAAATAGCACCTGGACCGGAGAGTAGTGGTATGGCCAGAGGAATGATCCCAATCTCTCTTTCAAAATCAAATGAGCGCATTTCTTCATTGTTAATTTTTGTCGTTGATTGCTGAGCAGAAATCATACTGAAGGCCATCGTAAAGAGAAGCAAACCGCCGCCGATTGTAAAAGAAGCAACAGAAATTCCGAAGAAATTCAAAATGCCCTGACCAAATACCAGGCTGATCATGATAGTCACTGTTGTTGCAATAGCACACGTATTGGTGACGTTCTTAATATTGAGATTGCGATGATTTTTAGTAAAGCCGAGAAACACCGGAATGGCCCCCAGAGGATTAATAATGGAAATCAGCGTGATTGAAAATTTGATAATGTCACTAAGAGCATGTTCCATTTTTATCTCAGGATTTTTTTCGTCATACGGTTAATAAACTGGCCGGCAAATTCAATTTTCATGGCCGCGGACAAGATAAAATAAATTGCTCCGTAAACACTGAAGACAAGTGCCGCCATGATGACTGGATGTGGTGTTGAAACAAAAGTTTTAATCAGAAAACCAATGAAAGCTCCACAAAGGGCCGCTATCCATAATTTTGTTAAATAGCTAAGTTTGATACCAGTGTGGCCAATTTTTTGATTCAGTCTATGGCGCAGAAGTGCGAATTCAATCCATCCGGAAATACCGGAGGACAGAGTTAATCCGGCAGTCGCATAAAGCTCGTTGATGGTAAAGCGTGGTATGACTAAAAAGGCGAGTGTATAACCCAGAATCGTTGCCGTAACAATTCTGATGATGGCAAAATTGAGAGTTGTTTTTGTGTCTTTCAGAGAAAAGAAGGTAGATGAGTAGAGACGGCCCATTGTTGAAGCGAGCAGACCAACACTTGATCCGATAAGAACCAGCCAGACAATATGAGTTTGTTCTGTTTTGAAAGCACCGGTCTGAAAAAGGGCCGCTACCAGGACATCACCTAAAAAAATAAATGCACAGACCGAAGGGACAATAAAAAAAGCCACCTTTTCCAGTGCCCTTTGCAGTCGCTCCCGCAGTTTGACATAAATTTCCTCTTGTGAACCCAGGACCGAACTCATTTCCGGTAGCTCAGAAGCAGAAATACTCATTCCAAAGAGGGAGACCGGAAGTAAATACAAAGTCTGAGCATAAGCTAATGCGGAGACAGCACCGGTAGGAAGCAAACTCGCCAGAATATTATCGATATAAGCACTGACCTGTACGACGCCACGGGAAATAAAACTCGGAACAAAATTGCGCAGAACAATCTGAACATGCAATGACTTTGTCTGAAGTCGTGGCCTAAAATGCCTCAGCAGTTTTAATGTTGTTGGAACCTGTATCGCAAATTGCAGAAAGCTTCCTATCACCAGACCCCAACCCGCAATGATCGCCAGATCATATTGAGTATTGCCGCTTCCATAAAGAAGAAGTGCACCAATGATAGATAAATTCCAGATGACGGGAGCAACGTAAGAAAGAAAAAAGCGGCGGTGAGAATTTAAAATTCCCAAACACCAGGCGGACATGACAACGAATCCGGTTCCGGGAAAAAAAATCTGCACCAGTTTAATTGTGAGCAGGCGTTTTTCTCCGGAAAATCCAGGAGCTATTGTATCGATCAGAAAAGGTGTAAGCACAACACCGATGATAACCAGGGCCGATGTCAGTAAAAACATCAGACTGCCGATGGTCGAAGCTACTTCGGCGGCTTCCAGTGGATGATCAGGATTTTTATCGTTATGTTCGCGCGCCAGCAGACCAGCATAGACAGGAATGAATGAAGCAGAAAGAACTCCTTCACCAAAAAGATTCTGTAAGAAATTGGGAATTTTAAGTGCAGCTTTAAACGCATCACCGGCGTCAGAGTTTCCGAAATAGTGAGCAAACGCACGCTCCCGTACCAGCCCTGCGATACGACTGAGAAATATTCCTAAACCAACCAGAAGGGCGCCGCTTTTTTTACTCATTGTTTAATTAAAAGTTTCATTTGTTAAAAGATCAATCTCTTTTTTTAGAGTTAAGTATGAACCCCTGAACCAGCATTTTAACCTGCACACCTCTTGCATATTCATGGAGAGGGGAGACATCCCAGATCCACTCTTTACTTTTTTCTGGTAAATAAAGTTCATGTCCTCTTTCCGTTTCCAGCAGCGTGCCGGTTTTGTCGAGATAGCGGCGTTCGACATCGGTATAGAGCAAAACAGTACAATCAAAACTTTTTAGATAGGAGAGATGATTAAGTTGTGACTGCAGCAGATAATTTTCCCGATCAGACTCAGAGAGATGTTTGAATTTTTTCCGCAAAAAACGGTCTAAATGCAAAGGGATCTGAGAGAGTATATTGGCAGAAATGACAACATCGCAATCATGTCCATAGCGTCTGACCGGTATTTTTGGATGCAGAATTCCCTGCAGCAGATCAGCTTCTAGTTCAGTTACATCGTGAGTAATAAATTCCAGATTGGTTAAATGAGCATATTGTCTTTTTGTGCTTTGTAAATGCACAACATCCACTAGTTTGACTCGATTAAAACTAGATGCAAGCCATTCAATTGGAATTTCGTGCAGCGGACCAGAGCCCAGCACTACAACGCTTCTTTTTGAAGGGAGATTCTGGCAATGATTAATGATAAATTCCTGGCAGTGCTGAAGGTGAGGCAGCCACGATTGCCGGCAGCGTCTTTCTTTTTCCCGAAGGGAGATGCTTTCCGTGAGATGACCGAAAGGAGAAACATTTCGGTGTCTGAATTTTTCATGCAGATAGGTGAATAATTCAACAATCATTCACCTATGATATGAGCTAAGCTGCTTTTTTACCAGATGCCGTTTTGTAATTAACGTAATTAACATAAGATGGGATGCGCTTTTGCAACAATTCCCAGATAATTTTTTCTTCCAATCCATCGACCTTTGCACACACGATCAACTGGGACACTTTCATATCCAGCAGTTCATAATCAATGGTGGAGCGATAGACGTGTTCGCTTTCCAGAAGAACTTCTTCAATCTCTTCCGTGTACTGGGAAATGAGTGTCTGCAAAAAACTATCTTTATCCATAAAACCTCAGCGAGACCGGAAAATGGTCCTCTCACAACCTGTTCGGATAGTTGAGCGATAAACTTTAGTAAGAAAGGGTTTAAAAATTTCGATGGCGCAGAATAAATTCAACCCGTCGGTTAAGATTAATGCCGTTTCCTTCTTCATCTGAGGAACTAACCTGGCTGGATTGGGCCACCGGGATTAGTTTATCGGCCCGTACACCGAAATCTTTAATCAGGGAATTGCGGATGGCCATGGCCCGCTTGAAAGAAAGCTCCCAGTTGGCCTGTTCGGTATCGCCTTCGCCTTTTTCAGTATGGCCAATAATGGAAACTGTGCCTTCATAGTCCTTAAAAACATTGGAGAGCTTTTTCAGGTAATTTTTCCCCTCGTAAGAGATGTCTGTTGATCCAAACTGGAAAACGATATTTCCCGGAATGGCAAATTTCAGGAATTCATCAGTATATTCTGGCGAAAAAGCATTTCCATCAAAAAGTTCATCAACTAACTGAGAAAGAACTTTATGCTCCTGCAGATATACTGGTCGCGGCCTTGCTGGCTCGGTTACTTCTTTCTGATCTACGCCTCCTTCCTGACCATTTAAAATGGAATAAGACGTATTGGGAGTAGAACCAATTTTACCTACAGAATCAGCACCACCTTTAAAAATCGTGGCGGTTGTAAAGTAATCGGCAATGGCAGCTTTTGTTGCTTCATCTGCACCCATAAGCCACATAACGAGGAAGAAGGCCATCATCGCTGTCATGAAGTCGGCGAAAGCAACTTTCCAGGCACCGCCATGAGCACCGGCGTGGCCTTTGTTAATTCTCTTGATAATGATAGGTTGCTTGTCATCTGCCATGATGATTTCCTTCTCTTATTTTATTTTTTACCTGCGTTTGCTGTCGCTTCGTCGACTTCTTTAAATGTTGGACGGAACTCAGACGGGATACTTCTTCTTCCGAACTCAGCACAAACTTTGGCATTAACACCTTTAGAAAAAGCCAGAAGACAAATTTTTGCTGTGATCATAAAACGCATTTCTTCTTTTAAATTGGCCTCAACTTTAGCTGCCAGCGGCTGCAAATAACCGTATGAGAACAAAATCCCGAGGAACGTACCAACCAGAGCGGCCGCAACCGACATACCGATGACTTCTTTACCCTGAGTCAGTTTCCCCATGGTGATAACAACCCCGAGAACCGCCGCAACGATACCCAGACCCGGCATCGCATCTGATACTCGGTTAATCGAACCTACAAGCACGTGTTCTTCTTCGGTGAGAATATCCAGGTCGGCATTCATCAGATCTTCGAGGTCATAAGGAGAAAGTGAAGACGCAATCTGCACTTTTAACGTGTCACAGATGAAATCAATGCAGTGGTGATTATGCAGAACTGTAGGGTAGCGTTTGAAAATTTCACTCGCTTCCGGATTCTCGACGTGTGGTTCAATAGAGATCGGGTTGGCCGAAGCCATTTTGATAAGTTCAAACATACACTGCAAAAGTTCAATGTATGCCGCTTTATTGACTCCAGTTCCCTTGAGGGCCTGTAAACAGCGGGCAATAATATTTTTAATAACGTAAGGACTGGTGGCCATAACCAGGGAACCGACAGCGGCACCACCAATAATGAGGACCTCGGTAGGCTGCCAGAGAACAGCTAAGTTACCATGGTGGAGAACATACCCCAGGATAACACAGACTGTAGTTACGATTGCACCAACGATAGTGAACATAAAATCCTCCGAATAACTCTTGCAGCTATCTTATCGAAAGAGCATTTCAAATCTTTAATTTATAGTGGCTTAGCGAATCCGTTGGACTCTCAGAAGAGTTTTATTGATTTGTTGACAAAAAAAGCAGGGTTAGTCTTCCCAGTCGATCTCAGTGTTGATGGTGACACCGCTAACGGTTTTTTCCTTTTCTTTTTTGATGAAAGGGAAGTGTACCGGAGTGGTACCCTCAAATGTTTCTTCAAAAGCAATGGTAATTGTCCGAGGTACGAACTCCATTAAAATTTTGAGATACTGCTGATTTTTAATGGTGTCGATTATGGCCGAATCAGCTTCTTCCTGTTCATCAAACTCCATCATCAGCTTTGGAGAAGTATTTTTTACCACTAGTGCAGCTTTGATTTTATCCCGGGGAATATCGTTGGTGATGTTCCAGGAACCCATATGAAAATAATCGATATAGAAAACAGATTTTTCATATTTCAGCTTACGGGATAGCAGCAGGGAGGACATAAATTTTCGGGTAGAAGGATCTTTGGCCTTTTTGGCGAGTTTCTCCGCCAATTGTCCATCTTCAACCCGAATAATGTAAGCTCCCGGTTTGCGAGTCGATTCAAACAACAGGTACTGAAACCCTACCGAAAACAGAGTGAAAAGCTTTTGTTGGGGAAGATGGACATGAACAGCGTCCGTTTCTATCAGGGTTTTCACCCCTTCATAAAGGTCTTGTTTAGTGAGATCACCACTCATAAGTGTTATTGCCTTAGAATTCGTTATATTTAATCAGCTCGTTAGACCGAAGGGTTTTTTTAGAGAGGTTTCGGTTTTTTGTCAATTTGTTTGATGCTCCTTGTTCATTATTTTTTGGCACAGCCGAGTGCATTCTTGATTGACTCATCTCTCTAAATTCCTTATGATTCGGCCTTAAGTAAATTTTTTCTCGTTAGCAATTTTAAAAAAATTAAAACAAGTCAAGTTACTTGGTAAACAACCTTTTTGGAGACGAAAATTATGAAATTAATGGCAAAGACCAGAAACATTGGGATCTCTGCTCACATCGACTCAGGGAAAACGACGCTTACTGAGCGCATCCTTTTCTACTGTAACAAGATCCATAAGATCGAAGATGTTCGAGGTGGTGGTGCTGGTGCGAAAATGGACCACATGGAACTTGAAAAAGAAAAAGGGATCACGATTACTTCTGCAGCTACAACAGTAGTCTGGGAAGGTCTTAATGGTGAAGGTATTAAATATGCTGAAGGCATCGATAAAGAATGCCGCATTAACATCATCGATACTCCGGGACACGTTGACTTTACAGTTGAAGTAGAGCGTTCACTTCGCGTTCTTGATGGAGCTATTCTAGTTCTTTGTTCAGTTGCTGGTGTTCAGTCTCAGTCAATCACGGTTGACCGTCAGATGAAGCGTTACTCTGTTCCACGTATGGCCTTCTTAAACAAGATGGACCGTATGGGTGCTAACCCACACAAAGGTGTTGCTGCTTTAAGAGAAAAACTTTACCACAACGCTGTTCTTATGCAGCTTCCAATTGGCGCTGAAGAAAACTTCAAAGGTGTTGTTGATCTTATTACAAGACAAGCTTACTACTTCGACGGAGAAAACGGAGAAAAAATCCGCGTTGAAGCACCTCCTGCTGATATGGCAGACGATATCGAAGCATTCAGAGAAAAACTTCTTGATGCTGCTTCTGAATTCGATGACAACATGGTTGAAAAAATCCTTGGTGGCGAAGAAGTTCCTGAAGAAGAAATTCACGGAGCTATCAAAAAAGGAACTCAATCACTTAAACTTACTCCGGTCTTCATGGGTTCTGCTTTTAAGAACAAAGGTGTTCAGTTACTTCTTAATGGTGTAGCTCGCTACCTTCCTTCTCCGCTAACTTGTGCTCGCCCTAAAGCGATCGACAATGAAAAAGGCGAGAAGATTGAACTTATGCCAGATAACTCAAAGCCACTTGTTTGTATGGCGTTTAAGATTACTGACGAGCAGTTCGGTCAGTTAACTTACACTCGTATTTACCAAGGGACTTTAAATAAAGGTGACACGATCGTTAACACTCGTACGAAGAAAAAAGTACGCGTTGGTCGTATCGTACGTATGAACGCTAACGACAGAGAGAACATTGAATCAGTTGGTTCTGGTGACATCATCGCTCTAATTGGTATCGACTGTGCTTCAGGGGATACGTTCGTAGCAGAAGACGGTCCAACACATCTTTCATGTGAAGGGATGCACGTTCCTGCAGCGGTTATCGAGCTATCAATCTCTGTTAAAGATAAAGATCAACAAACTCGTCTTTCAAAAGGTCTTTCAAGATTCATGAAAGAAGATCCAACTTTCCACGTATACACAGATGAAGAATCTGCTGAAACACGTATCGCGGGTATGGGGGAACTTCACCTTGAGATCTACGTTGAGCGTTTAAAGCGTGAGTACAACTGTGACGTTCAGGTTGGTGCGCCACAGGTTAACTACCGTGAGACGATCAGATCTGAAGCTAAGTTCGACTATCTTCATAAAAAACAAACGGGTGGTTCTGGTCAGTTCGGTCACGTTATCGGGATGATCAAGCCGCTTACTGAAGATAAAAAAGAAAATGACGAACAAATCTTTAAATTCTTCAACGAAATTAAGGGTGGTGCGATTCCAAACGAATTCATCGCTTCGTGTGAAAAAGGATTTAACGACGTTATGGACAAAGGTCCACTAGCGGCATTCCCATTAATTAACGTAGAAGTATATCTACAAGACGGTCGTTACCACGATGTAGACTCTTCTGATATGGCCTTCCGTATCGCTGCTCGTATGGCGATGAGACAAGCGGTTAAAGCGGCGTCTCCGGTTATCCTTGAGCCAATCATGAAAGTTGAAGTTGAGACACCAGATGAGTACCAAGGGGGGGTTATTGGTGACCTTTCTTCTCGTCGCGGGATCATTCAGGCTTCTGAATCAAATGAAACAGGGGATGTTATCATCAACGCTCTTGTTCCACTTTCAGAAATGTTTGGTTACTCAACAATTCTTCGTTCTATGTCAGCTGGTAAAGCTTCGTACACAATGGAATTCGCTAAATACGAACCATGTCCAAACAACGTTGCTGAAAAAGTTATCGCTGAAAGAAAAGAGAAACTTGCTGCTCAGGCCGAATAGGTCTGCAGTTTTTCCTAAACTCCAAAAAGAAGAGGGCCCAGAAAATGGGCCCTTTTTTTGTCGCAAACTTATCTTTTCGCTTCCAGTACGAGATTTAAAATTTTATCCCGATCGCGATAGAACAATTTATTATCAATCATCCAGTCGATCAACTTATAATTTTTTTCACTCACTTTGCTTTTTAAATCAGTGAGTGAAACAGGGGAAAAAGTCGCATCCAGCAAAGACAAAACGTCTGCCTCCAGATGGTGAACGATTGGTTGCTCCGGTCGGGTGTCGACAATAACAATAACTTCATTATCAATTCTGTAGGTTAACGATGCCTGATTTGAGTGAAATTTATTTTTCCAGTCAGACCATTTTTTCATCAAACTCGAAATAACCTGAGGGTCGTGATAATTTCTGGGGGGGGTTATATCTAAATAGCAGTAGGCCAGATCTTCAATATCTTCTTTCGAATCAAGTTTGTAAATTTTTTCATATAGCGGATGAGGTATTAATTTTAATCCTCGTTTGTCCTGTTCCTTAAAAAAAACACTGTCTTTAGGATAGTTAAGCGGACGAATGGTGTAGGGGGGATAAAGATGAATAAATGAGAGGAGATTTTGATCAAGCTTAACTAACTTTTCATTCGGTGTAATATGTCTGTCATACAATAAATTCCAGGAAACAGTCATTTCATTGATTGTACAATACTTTATGAAGGCCAGATTCTGAATTCCGGAAACGCCTTTATTCATATTACATAATTCTTCATTATCAAAACTTTCAATACCTGGTTGCACGTTATCAATGCCTGCCAGTTTAAGATTGGTGACTTCCTTAAAACTCATATTTGATTTTACCTGATAATAAACCGAAATTTGCCCCTGACATTCTCTGGTCAGTTCAGGAATAAATGTTTGATGGTAGTGAAAAGGAAAGGCGAGATCAGCGGCCACAAATCTTCTGGCGTTATATTTATTTTTTAATGTTTTTATCTCAGACAGCATTTTTTCCGGTGATTTGCTTTTGTATTTCAATACATCATCACTGAGACCGCAAAAAGTGCATTGGAACTTTTCCCCCCACCAGCATCCCCGGGATGCCACGAAAGGAAACACGACATGCGCAAGAGCCTGACAATCTTTTTCATATAATTGCTGAATGTAATCATCAAAGTCAGGGACAGGTGATTCATCCAATGTGTCGATTGAAAGGCGAATCGGAGGTAGCTGCTCTTTCGGCCGATGGACATTGAATTTGTTCCACATTTGATCCGGTTGATTACTAATCGCTGTATCCAGTCCATTTTTCAGAACATCCCTGCAAAACTCTGGAAATTGCTTTTCTGCTTCACCGGAAAAAGCGACATCCAGACAGGTAAAATTCTTGACCAGGACTCTGCCAGCGTAGCCTTCGCAATTAAATCCGCCCATCACTGTCACCAGCTCAGGCCGCTTTTGTTTTAATCTAGAAAACAGAGCAAGTGATGCCATTGTTTGTTCGGTTGTAGTTGTGGCCCCGACGATTATTGGTTCCAAGGTCAGAATTTTGATCGCGACGTCTTCAATGAATTTCTCACATAAAGGACGGAGAAATTTAAAAAGTCTAAAGAGATAGTCTCCTTTGTTGCTCACGTCGTTTAAAAAAGAATATTTTTTTGCAATTTCTGACCGTGGACCGGAGAGTGAGGACTTTTTAAATTTTTCCAAGAAATATGTTTCATCGATAGGACTTTCCCGATCCATGACACTGGCAAAAAGTGAATCAAAAAACAAGATTTCTGTGTTTGGCCAGACAAGATCAGCAAACAAATCTGTTCCAATTCGATGGGCAAATTCAATTTCCGACTCAATGACCAAAGTGGAAATTCCTGCATTTTGATTGGCGGCCTTAAGAATAGAAAGACCTAAGGAAGGTGTATTTAAGACTGACGTAAACGGCAGTTTAATTAATATGACGGGATAACTTTTATTCATTTGTTCTCAGCAGAAGGGACTTATTTATTATGCCTGTTGGTTTATGGGCGCTGCAAATTCTAAGCAATAGCCCTAAGGGGTGGATTTCATGGGCTAAGGGGCATGGTGATCTCATTATTAGATAAAAACAAGATTATTAATCTAATTGAGAAGGGCGAACAGCTCAGGTAAAAAGCCTCAACTTTAATTCAGGAGGCAAAAATGAGATCACTAATGGCCACAATTCTTTTGACATCACTCACTGCTGGTAACGTCTACGGTGGAGTAAAGGAAGACGTTGAACTGCTGGGAAAGCTCGCGATGGGTTCGGGCGTGCACTCTGTAAAAGGAGAAAATGCTGAATCCATTTTTATGAACTGGCTGGAAAAAGAATACGGTGAAGATGAAGAAAGAAAGCTGATCAATAAAGAAATAGAAGACATGGCCTATGGAGATGAAGTGGACGTTGGATTTACATCGACCCGATCGGCAATCGAGATGAAAGATTTTGCAATCTCCAGCCTGGAAGAGCGTATAGAAGACTATGATAACTATGGAGATGAAACGGGTATTGATGTCAATGCTGTTAAGGCAAAAATCTATGATCTCGACCACAAATGGGCACCGGTTATTAAGCGTCTTGAAAAACAGGGAGCTAAATTTGGCTATACCGGACACGGTCCAGGATATTGTGGAGTCTCTTTTGTGGAACTCATTGTTGTTGATCCAAAAGAGCAAAAACTTTACGAAGTTTACTTATCAGAAAGCGGGGAGTGTTAAGATGAAAAAAATGATCGCACTCTTACTTGCTGCTTATGCATTGAATGCTACAGCTGAAGTTAAACCTTTCTGTAGAGTCACGAATCTTAAAAACGCTCAACAATGTATGGAGAGAATCGCCCGCCATTTACCGGAGTACGAAGAACCAAACGAAGTTGTCGTTGCTAAAAACGACGGAACAATAGTTAAGGTTTTAAAGGCCCTCGATTTGTCAGAAAAAATACTGGGGAAAGCTTCGGCTGCCGAGTATGTGGGGGCCGTCCTGCTTCATGGTGATGAACACGAATTGGTTTTCTTTAGCATGAAAAAAAATTCGCGGGCCACTCCGGAAGAACTCTTCAGCCTAAACCTTGTCGATTTGCAGGATATGCTTGTAGCTCCGATCGAAGCTTCAGATTTATTTCTGGGGTATGATGCAAAAGATTTTGATGTCTATGAAGATATTCAATATGCCATTTCGGAAGCTGCCGCCAATTTCTGATTAAATTGATAGGCTATAAAAGTCTTAGGTTCACGATTGGGTTTATGTTAAATTAGAAACTATAAACAGAGTCGGGGACCATATGATTGAAACATCTCAGCTGCAGACATTAGTGGCCGTGGCCAATGCCAGAAGTTTTTCCAAGGCCGCCGAACAACTGGGTGTCACCCAATCTGCCATTTCACAAAGTATTAAAAATCTGGAATCCAAATTAGAAGTTAAAATTTTTAAACGTTCTGGAAAATTTGTAGTCCTGACCCCTGAAGGAGAAAGATTATATCTATTAGGTCAGCAGTTTCTTTCCCAGCTGGAAGAAACACTGGATCATTTGCGCGAAGAAAAAGATGAGATGAGCGGCAAGGTTCGTATCGGAACTTTAACTGGTATCGGTAAAACCTGGCTGGCGCGGGAAATCGTCGATTTTGCCCGGGAAAATCCTCAACTACAGCTACATGTTCGCATGGGACACCAAGAAGACCTACTGACTGATTTTGAACTCAATAAGCTCGATATTTTAATAATGCCCGAGGATGATTTACCTGCCAGTGGTGAGCGTGAATTCTTTCTGGAAGAAAAATCAACGCTCGTTATCCCGATTGGTATGAAAGGAGAATTTGAAAATAAAAAACTAAGTCTTGCTGCACTGGAAAAAATTCCTACCATTTTGTTTGAACAAAATGATCACCTCTTTATGAAGTGGTGCCGCTCGAAATTTAGCAGTACTCCTAAAAAATTAAACGTGCGTTTTGCAGTTAACTCTCATGGACATATGTTACAGGCCGTGCATCTTGGGTTAGGGGTTGCAGTGGTTCCAAATCACGTTCTGAATCGCTCTTACTTCAAAGACAAGATTCTTACTCTGGGGAAAGATTATGAAGTCCCATCAGGAAAACTTTTTATTGTCTATCATAAAGAATCTGAAAATCTGATCAGGATAAAGAAAACTCTGGATCGTCTTCTTTCCCACCGGGACAGCTTTAATATATGATTCTTGAATTGTTGCCTGATGAGATAAAAGCATTTCTTGTCCGGGTCGAAGCTCTGGGGTTCAGGCTTTGTCTGGTCGGTGGTGCTGTACGTGATTACTTCATGACTTCTCAGCTGACACCTGATCTTGATTTTGAGATTCGATATAAAAGTCATTTATCCCCGGAAGACTGGGAAAAACAAGTGACTTTACTTAGAAAATCTTTGCGTACAATGAATGCTCAGGCAGAAGAGTTGCCTTATCTTATTACCAGGGTGAACTTAGTTGGCCACGATCTTGAGTTTTCATCTCCTCGGTTAGAGCGGAATCTCCCGGGGAATATTACTCATCATCATTTTACAGCTAAACTGAGTCCTAATCTCGTTTATGCAGAATCCTTCAAACGTCGCGATATAACTATTAATGCTATAGGTATGGAGATGGATTTCACAAATGGGGAAGAGAAGGTAATTGACCCTTTCAATGGTCGAGATGATCTCCAGAAGAAATATCTGCGCCATGTAGATGAATCTTTTATTCATGATCATGTCCGTCTGTTTCGCATTGTCAGGTTCGAATGCAGATTCAGTGGATTCAGCATTCATCCTGATACTCTGGAGCTGCTTAGTTATTTTAATCTTCAACATTTCTCCCTTTATCATTTTAAAAGAGAAATTGAAAAATCCGGACAGGGTGCCCGCTTCCTCAATCGCCTTGGACAGTTGATTGAAATAAGCAAAATTAAAACAGCACCTGACCTGGAGTGTTTTTTTCAACTGAAATATCCGGATGAATTGAAAACACTGGATCAAGTTATTAGCTACAGCATAATGAAAAATTCTGTTGCTGGTCTCAACTTAGCGCGCATTGTGAATCATTCGGAAAAAAAGAGCAGGGAACTGATGTCTTTTCTAGCATCACTTAAAACTCTAAAAAATCTGGATAATACTGAACTAAAGAAAATAGCGGGGCAGAATTTAGAAAATAATAAAGAAATCCTGAGAGAAATAAAAAATCTTTTTGAGAAAAAAGATTATGTGTATCTGCTGCCATTTGAAACATGTTGCTTTGGCTGGGAAGAACTACTTTCTTCGGACTTGCCTCCGGTTGATCAGCAGCACATGGCCCAGGCTTCGCCGGAGTCCCGCTCATTGATAAAGTACCATAAGCTGCTGCAACAGATAATGAATGTATGATAAATATTAAAACGCTGAATCAATTTTCATCTGAATCTTCTGTTTACCGGCAAATAGAGTCGATCTTCTTTGAAGCCTCCTCTCTTAAAGAATTTTCTTCACCGGAGAGAAAATCTGCTTTTTTTAAACGATGGTGTGGCGATTATGCTGAGCGATTTCCCCAGACTTTTTACCTCATGCTGGAAGGGGAAAAGTTGCTGGGCTATCTGAGTGGATGTCTTGATTCCAAAACGGCCGGATCGTTTCTGGAAGTTCCGGGTTATTGTGTTTTTAATGACCTTTTTGATGAATTTCCTGCGCATCTGCATATTAATTTTCATCAGGACTGCCGGGGCCGCGGACTAGGAAGTCATCTTATGCAGGCCTATATCGAAGAGCTTGATAAAAAAGGAATTCGCGGCGTTCACCTCGTCACTTCACCGGGTGCTCAAAACATCACTTTTTATTCACGTCTGGGGTTTAATCACCAGGTTGTGAGATCTTTTAAAGAAATGCAGTTGCTGTTTATGGGACGACCTCTGTGCTGAGATAGTAGAGGGAAAAGGTCGGGCAAAATAGGGGGTAGTAGTTTTCAATTTAGTTTTGTGCTACACTTTAATTAAGCGGGCCAAGGTGGGCCGTTTTAAAGGAAGAGATTCATCATGGTTGATTTAAGATCTATCCTGACTGAACATCGAACGCGCACTAAATCTGAAGACTCCCACGACAATAGCGGAGCCGAGCAACAACTCGTCTCTACCAGCTCTGAAATTCCCGATCTTTTTTTTGATAAAATAGTTGTTGATTATAAACTCAACCGCATTGAAATTCTGGTGCTCATGTATATTTATCGTCGCGTGTGGTGTTATCCCAACCTGCATCGCTCCCACGGTATATCCCAGATGATGTCGCATACAGAGATGGCCAAAAAGCTGGGTGTCGGAATTGAAGACGTCTATTCTGCACTTCGCAAACTGGAAGAATACGATTTCATTCGCACGATACGCGCCGGACAGTATTTTTCCCGCAGGTTTTTTTCCAAAGAATATGATGAACAATTCGGCCAGACCTATGACGATTTTGAAATCTGATCTCATTTAAATCCCGACTTTTTCACTCTTGTTCAAAATCATATTTCCTTACATCCAACTTTTTAAGTCGATTGAGTTTTATACTTTAGATTGATTGTTTCAAGGAGGAAATATGAGATCAATCCAATTGCTGTTGGTGATGGCCCTGACCTTCACGCTCTCTACAGCTGCTCATGCAAAATCAGCAGATGCTTTTTTTAAGCGTTTCCAAGTCATTCGTTCACCAGAAGGTAAATTGATAGGTGTCCGCGACAGGACAATGCCTGTGAAGTTTTCAGTTGCTCCTTATATTCAGATGATCAAATCACAGCTGACTCAGGAACAGGCCTTAATGGCCCAAAACCTGGCTTCTGGAGAATATGAATCTGAAGTAAAGGCCTTGCTGAATGAAGATCGTGAAATGATGATGGAAAAAGCAGGCATGAACTCAACTCAGTATGACAATAATGTTGAGGTCGTGGTTGAGTCTTTAAAGAAGCTCGCGGTAGTAAATGTAGATGGAATTTTTGCTAATCCCGTCTTCAACGAAGTTGTAACCAAATATGAAGGAAAAATGACCAGCGCTATCCTTATGCTTGATCCGACAATTCTTGCTAATGTGAATGATCCAACATTTTTTTATAAAAGAAACGTGACTTATCAGGTTGTGAGCTGGGGACTTGATTTTGCCCGCAAACGTCTCTCCAATATCCCGATGCTTAACACTGCTTCCTACGTCATTGTTCAGGTGGAAAAACTAATCACTGAACGCAGAAACTTTCACCAGAATATGCTTTTACATTATCTGGAAAATTTCGATGCTAAAGAACTTGGTTTAACTCATGATGAAGTGAATATGCTCTGGTCATCAATTTATGAATCCCGCATTCCATGGTATGCGTTCTGGGAATCAAACGCTGCCAAAGGAAACTGGACGAAGTATGGAGTTAACAATTTTTATCTAAACTTCCGTAATGCAACTGCACGCCTCAGAGCTGCGGGCAGTATTTATACTGAAGTGAATGATCGATTAAACTATGCTTTTCAACGTGTCACTTTTAATAATGAAAAAGTCATCGTAAACCTTTTTGATTATGAAAGCATGTTCCAAAAGCGTCCGGCCATCGCATATAATTACGATCGTCCGACTCAAATTGCCAGAAAGAGAGTTATGTTAACTCTTGCTCAATTAGGTCTGAGCTTTGTTCCAATGGGAGCGATCTTTAAAGATACTGCCAGTAATTTTATTAAGTCTTTTTACTATCAGCAAAGACTTACTGAAGGGGCGTTGTATGGCTTCTTTGAATCGATGGGGGAAGAACATGGTATGACTCAGATTAAGAAACAATACCTGAATCCTTTTGATACACTTGTGATGCACTAATTTTTTTTCCTTATAGAAGCGGCCTTCCGGCCGCTTTTTTTTTGTCCTGCTTTGCACTTACGCTTAATTCATTTCCCTTCTATAACGAATTCGGTGATCATTAAAGAACGTGTTCTAAGGAGGGACCTCATGAAAAAAATCATCGGATGTGTATTAATAATAAGTTCGTTTGCTGCTCTGTCGGCAATGACCCCTATCGAAAAAGTAATCTATGGTGAAGATGATCGCCGCGACGTTTTCCAATCTCCAAATCCACTTTATAAACAACTCTCAAGTTCCACAGCTGCGATGATTTCAAGTTACTCTCTGGAAGAACAAGGCGAGTCTTATAAAATTACCGGAACTACTTTAATGGATGACGGAATCTGTCCCGATGCCCGTTTTGCTAAACAATTAACGGCAGCCAATTGTTCGGGATTTTTGGTCGGTGACCAGTTATTAGTGACGGCCGGGCATTGTATTGAAACCCTGAGTGATTGCAATCGTTATTCTTGGGTCTTTGGATTTTCCAACGATCAAGCAGAAAAAAATGAATATACAGTTTCCAAAAACGATGTTTATAAATGCACGGCCATTGTTTCCCGCAAACTGGATAATACAACAGAAGATGACTATGCATTGGTTAAATTGGATCGCAAAGTGACGGGGAGAGCCCCATTAAAATTTAGAACGAAAGGTAAAATTGCCAACAATACTTCTGTTTTGGTTATTGGACATCCATCCGGATTACCCACTAAGATTTCCGACGGAGCAACCGTACGTTCTAACGGGAATAAAGTCTTTTTCCAGACAACTCTTGATACTTTTGGAGGGAACTCAGGATCTGCAGTTTTTGATGCTCAGTCTGGGACAGTAGAAGGTATTTTGGTGAGAGGAGAAAGAGATTATGTGCAGGATCCGGTGATGAACTGCTCTCGACCTAAGGTCTGTGCAATGAATGAATGTCGGGGAGAAGACGTAACCCGCATAACGAATATCAAGGCCTTAATGAAGTAAAACTAATGAATAATCACTGTAAATTTTACAAAGATTAAGCGAAAGTTCCCTGCGAATAGAGGGAAATGTTAGGATCTGGAGAATGAAAATCCAGATCCTTTTTTTTATTTTAGCTCTCTTTTTTAAAGCTGCACATGCTCTTGATACAGCGGGACTGGATGCTATCTATGGACTTGATGACCGTCTTGAATCGGAAGAAATAAAGGATAAAAAAATAAAGTCAATGACCAGGTCCGTAGGCATGGTGGTCTCTTCTGAATTTATCAAAAGAAAATTTTTTTATTCGACGATCGAAGCCGTTTCAATGCAGCAAAACCTGAATGTTTGCAGTGATGTGAAATTCAGTCAGCAACTTACCGTGAATGGCTGCACAGCTTTTCTTGTTGCCCCTGATGTGATGATATCTGCCGGACATTGTTTTCCCACTGCTGACTGCCGGGATCAATCGGTCGTTTTTGATATCACACTGGAAAAAGAGCGCAATAATCACTTCAAAGTTTCCGGCCAGGATATTTATCAGTGTAGTGAAGTCCTAAAACATGCGGGTGAAGGAGAAGGGGATTTTGCTCTGATTCGTCTGCAAAGAAAAACCAATCGCAGTCCACTGCAGCTTAGAACTAAAGGTGAACTTCGCGGAGATGATGAAGTCTTTATGTTAGGTCATCCGTTAGGTTCAGCTCTTAAGTTTTCCCAGAAAGTTAAACCCTCTGATATAAGTGAAACGTCCTCTTTCAAAGCTCCGCTGGATTCATTCAGCGGTAATTCCGGCTCTCCTGTCATCAATGCTCGCACCTTAAAAGTAGAAGGCATTCTGGTCAATGGCGCGGAAGATTTCCTTCTCGATGAAACGAAACAGTGTTATCGTTTCATGGAGCATAATTCATCTGCTGATGAATCCCCAAAAGGGGAAGGTGTCACCCGAATTAATCAGGTTCTGCCTTTCTTGCCACAATAAATTATTTTTTTCTTTCAAGGAAATTGTCATGGGAAAAGTTGCCTTTGGTGCTTATCGCATCAGCATTCGTTCAGCGGAACATAAAAAAGCTCTGTTGCTGGCCCTGCAAAATGGTTGCAGCTTAATTGATACTTCCGCCAATTACACTAACGGAGAATCAGAGTTACTGATAGGAGAGATTCTTCGGGAGCATCCTGAATTTAATCCGCAAATAGTAACCAAGGCCGGTTATATCCAGGGGAATAATCTGCAGCTTCTGGAAAAACTCAATGCCGAAGGTAAGGCACGGGAAGATGTAGTGGTTATTTCTGATCAGATGAAGCATTCTATTCATCCTGATTTTTTGAGAGCGCAGCTGGATCAAAGTCTGGAGAGATTAGGCAAAAAGCAAATTGAAACTTTTTTACTGCATAACCCGGAGTACTATTTCAAATCGGAAGGAGCTTCTCAGGAGGAATATTACGAGCGAATTCAGAAGGCCTTCATTTATCTTGAAACAGAAGTGCAGGCCGGCCGGATAAAGAATTATGGAATCAGCTCCAATAATTTTATTCTGCCTCCTTCTGACCCTGAAGTGACTGATCTCAAAAAAGTTGTGGCCGCTGCCGTGGAAATCGGGGCCACCCATTTTAAAGTTGTTCAGTTTCCTTTTAATCTTCTGGAAATCAACGCTCTGGAGAAACTGGGAGAGTACGGAGAAGAAAGCCTGCTCGAACTTTGCCAGCATTATGAACTAACGACCATGATTAATCGTCCTTTGAATGCTTTTTCCGGTAACCAACTGGTAAGACTGGCCACTTATGAAAAAAGCATTGAGCGTCTGGATGAGACGGCCGCGGAAAAAAAATTTGCAGAATGCATGGGTCTTTTGCGCCAGCGCTGGGACGAACAGATTCGAGAGGATAACGACGGTCTTTCTGAAAGTGCCGACTTTGATGATATTGCTATGATCAAACAATTCACGGAGATCTGGAAGAGTCTCCCTACACCCGATGCCGTTGATCAGGTATTCCACGGACACTTCTTTCCTTTTATTGCCCGATTATGGGGCAACGGTGGTTTAAGCCCGGAAGAGTCAAAACCATTTTTTTCGCTTTATGAATGGGCCGAATTATACAGCCGCAAGCATTTAAGCACCAAAGCTTCAGTCTTTCGCAAACAGGCCCAGGAAGTGGGATTATTGCCTCTAAACGAAGAGATTCCTTTCTCCGTTATGGCGATAGAGACTTACCTTGATTATGGCTTTGATTATGTTTTGGTAGGGATGAAAAAGCCCGAGTACGTCGATCAGCTAAAACATCTTTTTTAATTAAGTATTACGTTTGGGGAAAATTTTGCCGATCCGCCTCTTAACAAATTTTTGTTAGGGGGTTGTTTGTGCGGATTAAATTCGACGTATTGGTGGTGGGTCTTATATTAACTTGTCCTGTTTCATTACAGGCGGCAGAGCGTGTGTTGTGTGAAGTAACCAATGACATCGATAAAGAAGTGGGGAAAATGGTTTACGAGCTTGATCAGGACGGCCGGAGCATTAAGCATTTATTCAAAGACCGTTATGTGGATAATCGTCGTGTCGCCCGTGAGGAATTAAAAGCTGCTGACCTGGTCGGAAAAGGAATTGTATTACACCGCAAAGATAAATATGTGACGGTGAGGATGTATAGTCATAACTTCGATGAACAAAGAGGCGGAGTCCTTTACCTGGATACACTTTATAACGGGGTTTCGGGAGAGAGAAAAGAATACGCAATGGAAATTGGCATCTCACCGGATGAGGTGAAAATGATCCATGAAAATACAGCATTTAATAAAATGCATTTTATTGCCAAGAGACATCGAGTTTTGGGGCCGATTGGAATTGAAAGAGTGGTTTTCACCAAAAATTTTAAACGAAAATAAAAAGGCGTCCTTTGGACGCCTTTTTTTTATGCATTAGATCCGCTTAATTCCTCATCCGGAAGATCAGTTGCAGATTTTTTCGGCCGGGTCACAATGAGAATAATTGTTTGTACTAAAAAGAAGGTTCCTAAAAAGAGGGCCCCGCCTTCACTGAATCCATAGGAATGAAGTCCGGAAGCGAGAATATAATTCACTCCAAACCATGCCATCATAACACTCATAAAAGCTCCAGCAGTCACCAGGATGAATCGGTCAGTTTTGATCCAGGAAGTGTATCTTCCATGCAAGATGGCCATGTAGAGACAAAGCACGATCAATGACCAGGTTTCTTTCGGATCCCATCCCCAGAAGCGCCCCCAGGAGTAATCCGCCCAGACACCACCCAGAATAATTCCCGCTGCCAGCAGTGTGGTTCCCCATTTCAGTGTAGTGTAGATGATGTCAGCATTAAGCAGCTCTTCTTTTTTATCCATTTTGCCTAATTTGGTTTTAATTAAAGCAGTATTGGCGAGAATCCAGCTTAAGGCGAGAGCTCCGTAAGAGAGAATTATGGTCGTCACATGAGTAGAAAGCCAGAAATTATCTCTTAAAACCGGAACGAGCGGTGAAATTGTAGCAGTCAGCATTCCATTGGCGAAATTGATCATCATGAGGGTACAAAGTGAGTAGGCCAGTCCCATGTAGACGTAAATTTTTTCCTTTTTAAAATGTCCGAGAACCATTGCAAGTAAGAGAGCTCCCAAACCGGAAAACAAAACTGTTTCGTACATATTCGTGACCGGAGCACGGCCGGAGATGAGAACTCGAAAGGTGATCAGGGCAATTTGAGTCAGCACCGAGAGAGTGGCCAGTCCCAGGGCAATATTAAAGTTTTTAAAGAGAACCATGGCGCAAAGGGCGAGAATGGTGAAGAGCATAGCAAATGAGGCGAAGTGGGCCTTGGCATAATAATACTCCAGCATGTACTTATCACCGGCCACCGAATCGTAGTTTGTTTTTGATTTCATCAAAACAGGCAAAAATGGCTCGACGGGAGTGACGGCCTTTTGAGCGATGACTTTTTCTTCTGTCAGGTAGCTAACCAAAGGCAGCCAGGATAACTCTGGTCCGTTAATTTCGGCCAGCATCCAGTTAGTTCCGTCTTTGATTTCCTTATAAAGAAAAACACTGTCAAAAAGTTTTCCCATCGCTTTTTTATAGGACTCATTATCTTTGGAAAGACGGACTTCGTTTCTGATTTCGTCTTCGCGTTTGAGTAATTCTTCATAGCTGATTTCGTGTTCTCCGTCTTTTAGACCGAAAAACTTCATGGCATCCACGTGATCTATGCGTGCCTTGAGATCAATTTGTGCCGGAAGTCCCATACCATTCAGGGAGAGCAGACAGTAAGCTTCAGTCGCACTCAAATCTCCTACCTTAGATTTACCGGTCAATGCTTTCATTGTTTCCGAAGCATGCACAAAAAGCGGCTTAACTCTTCCGCCTTGAAGGATTGGAAGAACTTCAATGTCTTTATGACAAAAATAAGTTTCTGCGAAACCTGTTCCTGAAAAGAGGATCGTCAGAATTAATAACCATTTTTTCACGTGTGCTCCTTTTTCTTTTTTCGATTTAAATGAAAGTGCCAGGCAGCCCCGAAAACCAGCATCAGCGATCCTAAGTACTTCCAGACACGGCCTTGGTCAACATTGACAGACAATGTTGAGCTGTAATTACCCGCACTGTCCTGCGAGTATGAAGCCTGATAGAAAGTAAAACCGCGATGTTTTAGCGGGTTGTTCATATAGACATGATGATTGGTCATCTGACCGTCTGAAAATAACTTTATAAAGGATTCATAGCTGGCCGGATTATTGGTCCCTGGATCTTTGTCCATTTTAAACTGAGTAAGCGCAAGCTCAAATGGAAGTTGCAGGGATTCTTTAGTGACTTCGATCACAACTTTTTTACCCTGAATGATCAGACTTAGCGGAGAATAATTGCTGACCCAATACTCTTTCCCTAAAATTTCCAGTTTAACTGCCCGGATGTCTCCTTTAATCAGTGAACCGTTTTTTTGAATGGGAATTGTTGGTTCAGGCATATTAAACGGAACAAGCTTCTCCTGGTGATCCAGAAGAGCAATTTCTGCCCCCATCCAGGGAAGTGTAACGCTTTTTCCTTTCAACTCCAGCGATTGCAGTAACCATTTTTGATCTTCTTTAGAATAAAAGGCCAGTTGTTTACCGAATAGAAAAAGTGAAGGTTTTTCCTCGAATATTTTTTTTGATAAAGAGCGGATGGCGGATTTTTGATCCACCTGGAAATTCGCATTCATCGGAAATGGAGAAAAATCAGGGAAGAATGTCAGCAGTTTTCCATCGTGCGGAACGACCACGAAGCGGTTATTAGCGCTAGTCGATTTTACGGGTAATTTTTTTTCTTCAGGAGTAAAGCATTCTGCTGTTTCAGCATTCCAGATCACAATCCCAGAAGGATTCGATGTTTCAAAGCATCGGGAAATACCTTCAGGAAGATAATTGAAACTGAGCGGGCCCATAGTGACTGTCGACTGAAAATCACTGCCGGATTCGGGATGAAGAGAAAGAGTTACTTTCTCTTCAGCAAATGCATTTTTAAAATAATAGACAGAAGAATGGACAGGTGCAGTTACCGGATAAGTATTGACTGCGTCGGTCCAGGTAAATTTTCCCTGAGCAAAAGGCAGATACTCGACAATCTTGATATCATCATAGTGTTCATTGATTGTTTTTCTGAAAGCAGAATAAGGAAGTTCACTGGTAACCTGCTTGCCTTCTTCCGGATAAGTGAATTTCAGGACATCTTTGGATAAAATGACCTGACGGTTGGGTTCATTGGGATTAAGGCTGAGTGTACCGTCGACACCGGCAATATAGGTGATCATAGATCCCATACCGATGATCACTAACCCGGAGTGGACCGTGTAAAAACCATACAGTCTCTTCTTTGGAGGTAAGCGCAGAAATGCGGCGAAGATAATTGACAACATCATGCCAAACTGAATGAGCATGAAGGGGATAGTTTTATAGACAGTTCTGTTGGCGAAATCAGTGCCATAATAGGATTCAAGAAATGTCCCGATTATCATGCTTACGCTAAACAAGAGAATGATAAAAACTGCAAATTTCAAGCTGCCGATTTGCCGCTCAATTGAACTTCCGACTTTTTTCCAGTCTTTTTTGGAAGACTTTTCCACGATAATTCCTCACTACGAAAATAGATGGTCTTTTTTATAACATGAAGAGCATGAGCTAGGAACGATTAAGTTCGCTATAAAGTCCCAGTATCCCAAAAAGAACCGGCTGATGAAGAAGATAAATAATCAAAGAATGTTGACCCAAAAATTTTAGTGCTCTCATAATGGGCGACTCTTTCAGCTCTCTATATGGCAGACCTTTATGCACGGCAAATATTCCCAGTAAACTGGCACCTACCCAAGGAAAAGGGGATATATAATCCCATGAAGCATGCGGTAATTGAATCCAGGGAAGGGTGAGGTCCCAGATGACAGAAGGGATAAAAAACGCCATCGCTACACCAGCGGCCAGGAAAGGGTATCGCAGAAAAGGAAGCGATAAACAGGAAATGACGGCAATCGCATGCAGAGTGCCAAAATAAATCCACGAATTAGGAAATAGATAATAAGTGACTGCACTGATGATGACGGCCCAGAATACCAATAAGCCAAGCCTTTTTAAAAATTTCTCCCAATGAATAGAATCCTTATGGGCAAGACTCAATGACATACCAGTTGCAAAAAGAAAAAGAAAAACAATGAGACGGGGAAAGAAATACCAAAAGGGATGATGAATGATATCGATATCTATCAGGCCATAGTAATCCAGATCGAAAGAAAAATGAAAGATGATCATGAGAACTACGGTAAAACCGCGAATCACATCCACAAGTAAATACCGAGAATTTTGTTTTATTGTTTTCATCTTTATGTTTAGATTATTTCATGGAAAACAAACCTCTTCATCCTAAAAAAACCATAAAGTTTCTGCTGCTGTTTTTTTTAGCGCTGCTTGTTCTTTCTGCCCTGACAATATACTGGATGCTAGTTCGTGCTGTGCCGAAAACGTCCGGAGAAATGAGTTTAAAAGGGCTCAAGGCCCAGGTCACCGTGATTCGTGATGAATTTGGTATTCCTCATATTGAAGCGCAAAATAACGAAGATGCTTACCGCACTCTCGGCTATATCATGGCCAGCGAACGCCTTTTTCAGATGGAAATGCAGCGAAGAATGGGCAACGGTGAGCTGGCAGAAGTTTTCGGAAAAAGTCAGCTTATGAGCGATATTTTATTCCGAACACTGGGGCTTAAGCGGGAAGCAGAGCAGATTATTGATCAAGGTAAACGGCAGGGACTTTTTCATCCGGAAATGTTGAAAGAGGCAAATGCTTTTTATGACGGAATCAATCAGTTTATTGCCCAAGGGCCGATGCCTCTGGAGTTAATTCTCGCGGGTATTAAGCCAAGACCTTTTTCTCTGGTCGATGGTCAGACATTCATAGGTGTGATGGCCTACAGTTTCGGAATGGGGACTCTGCAGGATCCTCTCTTTACAGAACTTGGCAGAAGGCTGGATCAGGCCCGGCTTCTTGAATTACGCTCTGGAAGCCTCGAAAAAACAAAAAATGAATCCCGTTATGTTCTTCACCGTCTGCCTTTTCACTCACGGGACATGCTGGAGTCTTTGACCAGCGGATTTCCACTTTTTGATGGCAGTAATGGATGGGTTCTTGCCTCTCATCGTTCTGAATCTGGGTATCCCATACTCGCCAACGATCCACATATCAGCTATACCCAGCCCGGTGTCTGGTTTGAAGCTCATCTGAAAACACCGGAATTTGAAACCTACGGCCATTTCCTTTCCATCGTCCCTTTTGCTGTTCATGCACATAATCGGGAACGGGGATGGGGTTTTACTATGAGCCTCACAGATGATCTCGATCTATATCAGGAAAAAATAAATTGGCCAAACCGTACTTATACTTTTAAAGGAAAAGAGTATCCGCTGAAGGGGCGAAGCGAAAAAATCGCTGTCCGTTTCAGCGAAGATCGTCATATAGAAGTCACTGAAACCAATCATGGTCCAATACTAAATAATGGTCTTATCGGAAATGATCTTGCCTTAAAATGGGCATATCTCGATCGTTCACGTCCATCAGCTGACCTGATTTCCGTATTACACAAAATAGGGCTTTCCCGGTCAATGGAAGAATTTAAAAGTGCAGTCAAAGAGGGCCGTGCGCCGGGCCTTAATATCCTTTATGCTGACAAAAAAAATATAGCCTGGTGGATGTTTGGAGACATTATCCTCAGGCCTCCTCACGTGAAATCTGACTTTATTCTCGATGGGGCCAGCGGAAATGATGAATACCTGGGGTATCTGGACTTTCATCAGAAACCTTTTAAGGAAAATCCTAAAGATGGTCTGATTGTTTCTGCTAATTCCCGTCCAGAGACTTATCCGGCACAGGAAAGAGGAGACTTCCAGCCGGATTACCGTTATGCAACTCTCAAACATATCCTGTCGCAAAAAGAAAAATGGACTATTGAAGATCTGCAAACCATTCAGACACTTTCGGTAAATTTTGAAAACAAACTAATCCGCGAAAAAATGTTTGAATACCTGGACCATGATCCGATCCTCCAGGACGTTCGTTACAAAGATCTTTTTTCAGAATTACTTAACTGGGATCTGCAGTCGGAAGTCTCTTCGCGTCCGGCACTGCTTTTTTATACCTGGGCCATTCAGATCAGCCGCAGCCTTTTACGCCCATTAACTGATGAAGAGTTTCATACATATTCTCGTATCCCAAGCGGTTCATTTTTTCTGAAAAAAGTCCTGACTAATCCCGATTCTGCGTGGTGGAGGGGGATTGACCGAAAAAAATTTATGCGTCTGACATTTCTTCAAACGATTAAGCAATTGGAAGATAGATTAGGGAGCGACCAAAAGACATGGGCCTGGGGGGCGCTTCACCAGCTTAAACTGATGCATCCTTTTGGAACACTACCGCTTATAGGTGATCTGTTTAATATCGGTCCTTTTCCTGTCAGCGGCTCAATTCAGGAAATAAATAATCAGCGGATGTCAGGCATGAGCCTGAAAGTCGTAGCGGGTCCTTCCACACGCAGACTGATTGACTTTGCCCGGCCGGAAAAAGCGCTGGGTGTACTACCGTCCGGTAATTCGGCCCATCTGCTGTCTCCTTACTATAAAAATCATCTGGAAATGTTTAAGTCCGGTCAATTTCGTCCTGAATCTCTGGATGCAGAAGATTATCGCCAATCGGGTTTGGTTTTAACTTTTATTCCTGAAAAATAATAAATCTTTTTTTAGAGCGAATGGAAATTTTTCCATGACCGATGTTGGAGAGACCCTGGCTACTAAGCGGGGGAAGCTTACCTTCAAAAGGGTAGGCGCAGGCACCGGCCAGATTTATTTGGCCTGAAGCAAGCGTGATAATTGAAAAAAGTCCCTGGACAGAAAGCTCATGTGATCCGGCCGGGAAGAAGTGCAGTTTACTTTCAATGTGAATTTTCGTTCCTTTTTTCTGCGGTAGCTCCCGGCAGAATTGATCAATTTCGCCGAGATTAAAAAGAAAATGATCCACCCGTTTTCCTTCAATGAAGCCGAAGAATTCAACAGATTTTACAAGAGCAGCATGTCTACGGATAAGATTTAAAGCAAAACACAAATCGGAGGAATCTTGCTCTTTTTTGACAATGTCGCAGGAAAAATGAGTGCTGTCGTTATCTCCCACTCCCAGGAAGGGAATGTTTTTGATCAGTTTATTTTTTTCCAGCTGCGCACGATGATTCAATCCACCGTCTATATAGAGAAGCAGCGTTCGGGGAGCAAACCTGGCCCTGGATATCAGTTTATAATTAAACTTTCGGGGTCCAATGACCACAAAATGCTCTGCTTGATTTATTTGCTTCATAAGTTTAGATTTCATAACAAGTTATTCTTAATCAAAAAATGTTCTACAGGCAAACAGAGATGACATTAAACATATCCGAAAGAGCAAAAGGTTTTCTAAATATTCATCCCCATTCAGATAATTCGCTCATTAATTGGAGAGCGACTTGTGCAGGCGACAAGATTTTGACGCTTCATTATCCATTTTCCGGGGATGATCAGCTTCGCACTATCATCAGCGAAAGCCTGGCCACTTTGTTCGAAAAAAAATCTCTGAATACGGCTTTCGCGCTTACTTTCAGAGAATGGGAGAGTTTCTTACGCGATTACAATCATCGGCCGGCACTGGAGGATCCTTCAGCAAACGACTTCCCGGCAACATTAGAACAACGGTTCATGACTGAAAAAATGCGGCTGCTGGCTTCCGTGCTGGTCACAATGCTTAAAACCCACGCCGAACAAATGCCTTATGCTTATACATCTCTGGTGGAAAAAAACCGCCTGGCCCTCTGGTTGACTGAAAAAAGTTCTTCATTTATTCCTCTGGATAGACGATGGGAGATCGCTCTTTATGAAGCTGAGACGCTCTATCTGAGGAATACGGGTAAGGCCTGGCAAGAGTCCGAGCTCGTCATCTTCCTTCAGGAGATATGGACTCAGCTGCAGTTGCCGCTTCCGCTCAAAGTGGTTGCCGTCTCCGCTTAGATTAGAGTAAAATTAAAAAGATTTTCGTTTTTTACCAAATACATAACCCGGGGTTCTAATGAAAAATATTCTTCTTACACTTATTCTGTCCTTCGCTACAACAACTGTTTTTGCTCAGGATGCAGCTAAAGGCGGTACACTTTACACTGCTCAATGTATCTCTTGTCACGGTGAAAAAGGGGAAGGAAATCTTGCCCAGAAAGCCCCGAAGCTGTCCGGTCAGTTTGACTGGTATATCGTCAAACAACTATCAGAAGCTAAATCAGGTGTCAGAAAGAGTTCTGTTATGGCCTCTTATGCCGGAAAACTTTCTGAACAGGATATGAAAGATTTGGCGGCCTACATCAGCAAACTCTAAGAATTTTCCCAATATTTGAAAAAAGCAAAGGATTGCTATGAAACTCAACTTTAAAAAAGCCAAAAGCGAAAAAGATGTTCAGTCTATCTTTGACTACAATATCGACGCTTTTTCTGATTCACCTGACTTTAAATGGACGCTGGACGAAATTAAGAAAGAAGTCGCGGACGGATGGGAACTCTATTCTCTCTGGCACGAGGATGAAATTGTCGCTGCGGTCTTCTATAAAGTAGAGGGTGATTCTCTCTTGACCAAAAATACTGCCATAAAAATCGATCATCAAGGGGCAGGACTTTCCCACACGATCAAAGAATTTTTCGAAAAAGTGGCCCGGGAAAAGAAATTAAAACGCATTTTCCACTACTGCCGGATAGATAATTTCCGTATGTACTCCCTCAATGAGTCTCATCAGTACAAAAAAACACCGAAGAAATTTGGCCCTGATGGACTGGTTGTGGAGTGGGTGAAGACACTCAAATAGAGTGTTCAAGGGGAGGTCCTTAGGGACTTCCTTGGAGACTCCCTAGGGGCCTCCAATGAAAAAAAAGTAAAAAAAATGTTTTTTGCTATAGACATGATGAAAAATTTAAAGCAATAATTTATCTATAGGACATTTTCTCGAGGGAAAAACACAACAAAAGCAAAACATCCCTGGAGAAAACGTAACCTACAAGACTCGCAGATAAGTGGTTTCTTTTAAATAACAACTTTAGACACGACAACAACAATCGGTCTAATTTTAACGGAGGATTCTCGAATGGCAGTTAAGAAAAAAGCAGCGAAAGCTACTACAAAGAAAGCAGCTACTAAAAAAGCAGCTCCAAAAGCTACTAAGAAAGCAGCTCCAAAAGCTACTAAGAAAGCAGCTCCAAAAGCTACTAAAAAAGCAG
>CAMLMH010000006.1 GCA_946481315.1 uncultured Bacteriovorax sp. | reverse complement strand
GTTTTTATTCTTTTTTTAAGAATAAACATTTTTTTATTTTCGTGCAAACAAAAAATACCATCTTTGTTTTATTTTTCGCCATTTTTTTTTTAACCTTTAATTTTTTTTTCTCTCATTGATTAAAAAATGAACCTTCAAACGACCTCTTCAACGTTTTTTCCGCAAGAAATGAATCGCTGAAATGCTTTATTCATCGATGTTTCGTTCGTTTTCCACAATTCATCGAAATCGGCATGAGGGCTCAAAAAAAAATTTCAGCTGGGCCTTGGTGGGCCCAGCGGTATGTGAAAAAATTTCTGATATGGGATCGGTCTTGGTACTTTTTTGGGCAAATTTTTGCCTAATGAGGGAACTTGAAGGTGATTTTTTGGGTCTCTTCATCGAATGAAACAAGAACTGTGCCGCCTTTTTCGAGCTTTCCAAAAAGAATTTCATGCGAAAGTGGCTTCTTTATTTCATGATCAATGGTTCTGGATAGTGGTCTGGCCCCCATTTTAGGGTCAAATCCAATCTTTGCAAGGTAGTTCTTAGCCGCTTCATCCACTTTGAGTTCAACGTTTTTAGAAGCCAGCTGGGCCTCCAGCATCACCAGAAACTTATCGACGATCTTAAGCACCTGCTCGCTGCCCAGTTTATTAAAATGGACGATGGCATCGAGGCGGTTTCTGAATTCGGGTGTAAAAAAGTTCCGGATACTCTGATCTCTTTTGAAACTTGGAGATGTGCCTCCGGCATTAAGTCCGATTGAGCCGGAATCCATTTCTTTAGCGCCTGCATTTGATGTCATAATTATGACAACATTTCTGAAGTCTGTGGAGCGACCATGAGAGTCTGTCAGCGTTCCGTGGTCCATAATTTGCAAAAGAACATTAAAGACATCGGGATGGGCCTTCTCAATTTCGTCTAAAAGTAAGACAGTGTGCGGATGTTTTTTAATGACATCGGTCAGGTGTCCGCCTTCTTCATGGCCGACATACCCCGGAGGAGCACCAATCAATTTTGCGACGGAGTGTTTTTCCATAAACTCCGACATATCGAAGCGTTCCAGATGAATGCCTAGTTCATAGGCAAGCTGACGGGCAAGTTCAGTCTTTCCTACTCCGGTCGGGCCGGTAAAAAGGAAAGAACCCATCGGTTTATGTTCATGTCCCAGCCCGGACCTTGAAAGTAAAATGGCATCCGCTACTTTATCAACGGCATCGTCCTGGCCAAAGATGAGTAGTCTTAAATTATTTCTTAAATTCTTTAATTTTTCCTTCTCGTCAGATGCAACAGACATTTTAGGGATTTTTGCCATCATAGAAATGACGGCTTCGACGTCTTTTTGAGTTACATCTTTGTGCCGTCGATCAGCCGGCAATATCCGGATCATTGCACCGACTTCATCTATCACATCAAGAGATTTATCGGGATTTTTCCGGTCAGTGATATGCTTGGACGCCAGGTCAACGACCATGGCCAGAATTTCATCGGAATATTTAACACCATGATGTTCTTCGAAACGGGATCTCAGTCCATGCAGTATCTTCAGCGTATCGTCGCGTGAAGGTTCACTGACATCCACTTTCTGCATCCGGCGGTTGAAGGCCGAATCTTTTTCAATATATTTACGATATTCTTCATAAGTCGTGCTTCCAATTAAACGTAATTCTCCTGAACTAAGAGCAGGCTTCAATAAATTAGATGCATCCATCGAACCGCCACTGGTTGCCCCTGCGCCCATGAGGGTATGAATTTCATCTATAAAGAGGACGGCCTGACCGGATTCTTTTTCATTAAAATTCTTAAGTTCTTTCAGAACATTTTTCAGACGTTGTTCAAAGTCGCCCCGATATTTTGTTCCGGCCAGCAAACTCGCAAGATCGAGACTGTAAACCACAGCACCTTTTAAAAGATCCGGAACTTCACCACGCACAATCCGGTAAGCCAGACCTTCCGCAATTGCTGTTTTTCCGACACCCGCTTCTCCGACCAGAAGTGGATTATTTTTTCTTCTTCTGCTTAAAATCTGAGCGACACGCTCGATTTCATCATCACGACCGACCATCGGATCAATTTTTCCCAGTTCAACCTGTCGGTTGAGATTGGTGCAGAATTCTTCAAGCGCTGAAGCCTTGGAGCCTTCGCCAAATTCCTCTCTGATTGAATCATTTGCCGAACTGCTTTCCAGATTTACAGAACGGTCAATACCATGGGCAATGATTTTAACTACGTCAAATTTTTGAATACCGTATGTTTCCAGCAGATAGCAGACAAAACTTTCAGGCTCATTAAAAATAGCGACCAGAAGATTAATCCCCATGATGTCTTTTTTTCCGGAAGACTGGACATGGATCGCTGCTCTTTGGATAACACGCTGAAGGGCCATCGAAATTTCCGGTTGGTAACTTATGCCGTTAGCCCGCGCCAGTTCGCGCAGCTCTTCATCGCCAAACTGGCGTTTAGATAATTCTTCAATATCATCGGGTGAAAGAATGCTGAAATTTTCCGGATTATTGATGAAGGCATCCAGTTCCGTTTCCATTTCCTTTAAGTTAGCTCCACAAGATTCCAAAACATCCCGGACTTCCAGATCGCCTAACATACTTTGAAAAATAATTTCCAGGGAGAGATACTCATGTTTAAGTAAATTAGCCTTGATCACGGCTGCATTGATAATGATTTCTAGTCTGAGGTTACGAGCTATACTGGACATTAGTTTTATTCCGGTTCAAAAGAACATAATAATGGGTGCGAATGTTCCCGAGCGAGTCGTTCGACTTTTCGGGCCTTACTTTCTGCTATTTCATACGTATAAATGCCGCACACACCGACGCCTTTTTGATGGACTTCGAGCATGATTCTTTCTGCCTCTGGCAAAGGTTTGTGAAAAACAGATTGTAGAATAAAAATGACGAACTCCATTGTGGTGTAGTCATCATTATGCAGAAGTACTTTATACTTTTTAGGTAATTGAACTTTATTGCGAATGAGGGTGGCCGTGCCACCTTCCTCTTCTTGATTATGGTTGTGGTCAGTCATAGAATGATTATCGCCCATTATTGTTGAAAGAGGCAAGATTTCTCTCGCAACTGCCTCAGGTAGTCAGTAGATGCTTTAACGCCGTTTTTAACTGAACACATAATATTGGTATCGGTAGTTGATTGTTCGTAGTAGATGACTTCCTTTTCCTTCTCGTCGAAAAATTCAACATAACAATCCGGAAAACCTAGGACGTGGCCAAATTCATGCGCCAGAACTTTTTGCTTCGTGAGAAAATCGAGTTTTTCACTTAGATAGATAAAACGGTTATTCTGATCCGGAACATATGAAGTGAAACCGTTTGCAGGTATTATCTGAATAACATGATCCTGACTCTCGACTGCATGCTCTGTAATTTCAAACTCAAGTTTAAAATCACGCTGGCTCCATTGTAGGGAAACATAATCCAGCATCTTCTTAAGGATAGTGACATCCCAGTTCCCACGGTAAATCTTAAGACGCATTTTGGTCTGTTCAATGGTGCCTTGAGGGTCCTCACTTACTTCTGTTTCGCATTTAAATCGTAAGTGACCGGAGCGCAAATTAAACAGTCGATCATAGCGCTCTGAACGGAATCGCTCCTGATACGTCTTGACCATTTCGGAGAACTGCAAATTGCGTTTTTTTAGGGCCATTTCAGCCTGACATTGAACATCTTTTGAAAATGAGCGGCATAACTGTAGAGTTCGGATTTCAACATTCTTCTGCTGCTGCTCCTTTAATGATGCCAGGAGTTGATCCTGACAATCACCCTGGCAAATATTTTTCAGCTCCAGATATGGCCGGTAATCGTTCTGTCGTTTCTGGGCCAGTGACTGCAATGAACATTTTAAGGACTCAAACCGATTGGCGTTTTGATAGAGATGAAACAGCTTTTCTGCCCATTGTCTTTCATCCTCCGGTGAATCTAAAAGCAATTTTTTGACTTCGACAAGACCCTGATTCACGATCTGAGGTGATAGTCGCAACGGGTTCTGATAATCATAAAGTTTTGCCGGCACAAAAAGAAAAGCCAGCGGCTTGTGTTTTGTCAGGGAAGCATAAAGCTCATTTATTTCCTGGGTAACAGGGCTGGTTTTGGAAGGACTTTGACATTGTTTTTCTACAAGCAGGAGATCTGCCTGTCTGAGGAAAAAATCACCGGACAGTTTGTTGTTGGGTGATTTTGCCCCACAGGAAACAACAAAAAAAAGCAACACAATCAGACTGCCCACTCGGCGAGCAGTATTGAACTGTCTATTATTTAGACAGCCGTAAAAAACCTTTAGCAGAAGATGTTCATTGAGCAAGCTATTTTCCCTATTTAAGGCATTAATGCCAAAGATGGTTCAAGATGAATGCCATAATTATCAAGTTGAGGTATCTTAGGATGATGAAAATTTTAAAAATTATCCTGCTGACTCTGAGTCTCGATTATTCCCTATTTGCTACAGAAATTCCGTTCACGATTTATCACACAAATGATCTGCATTCTCATTTAGACGGAGTGGCCTATCCGACAGCAAATGGATTCGAGCGCAGAGGCGGATTTGCCCGTCTTTCCACGGTGATTCAGTCGGTGCGTGCCGAAAAAGAAAAAAAAGGTGAAATAGTTATTGGTGTGGATGCCGGAGACTTTTTTGCCGGCACCATCTATGCTGGAATTGTGCTGGCAAAAAATCCGCATTTTCCTGAACTGCAATTTTTTAAAGACAACAAGTTCGACATTGTGACTTTGGGAAACCATGAATTCGATGCGCATAACCGCGGCCTGGAAATCATGTTTTCCAAAGCTCAGAAATATTACCCGGGCCTTAACCTGGTTTCTTCTAACCTAAAAGTCAAACCGGACTCTCCCCTTTCCCGTTTTATCGGTGCAGATAAGCTTATCAAGCCGAGATTAATTAAAGAATTCAGCGGAAAAAACGGCAAACTAAAAATTGGATTTTTGGGAATATTGGGACCTGACGGCTGTCTAGTGAGCCGTTCCACTCGCGGCGACGTAAGTTTCACCGGCTTTGACGATTCAGACTCAGATGAAGAAATGAATGCTCTTGCCCAGGAACTAGGCGCACAAATAAAAGAGTTGAGGTCAATAGAAAAAGTCGATCTTGTCGTTCTTTCTATGCACGGCGGAGGAAAAGAAGCCATTAAGCTGGCCAAGTCATTGCAGGGTCTGGATGTGCTGATTGCCGGACACACTCACAAAGTGGAATTCGCTCAAATAAATGATGTCATTATTAATCAGACTGGATCTTACGGGGAGAATCTGGGTCTGCTGGAACTTGCCTTTGATACGCAGACAAAAAAAATACGCTTACTCTATCCGGATAAAACCACCGTCACTACCGTCGTCGAATCGATCAAGCCTCACAAAGAATGGGCTAAACGAGTTGAGTTGTGGCGCAAAGAAGCTTTTAAACTCATGGGACATAAAAAAGAAAAAGCAGACGAATACATTTTTACTCCCAAGTCTGACTATATCCGCTCTCACGCAATCCCGAATCCCATGGGAAAAATGGTCACGAACAGTATTCTGAAAGAACTTCGCGAAGATGTCCCTTTTGACCCTATTGAAGTTTATATGACGTCCATGGGATTGGTCCGGACTTCATTTTATAAAAATGTTCCCTACACCCGGGCAGAAATTTTTGAGGTTGTCTCGATTGGATTCGATGAACTGTTAAGGCCGGGAGTGGATATCGTTTCATTTTATCTGACCGCCAAAGATCTGGACCGGATTATTAACTTCATGGAACTCTACTCCCACATCTCCACCTCTTTTTCGCCGGCCATCTCCTCTTCGCTGGATTTTAAAATCCGCAAATGGGGCATTCCATTTATCAATCGGATTCATGATGTTAAGCTTAATGGTGTTCCGCTGAACAAAGTCGATCGCCTTATCAAAGTAGCGACGAACCGCTTCGTCATCAATAACATCGAAACGGTCACCAAAATCACCCGGGGCTGGATTAAAATTGTCCCTAAAAACGATAAAGGTGAACCATTAAAAAGTTATCCAGTTCACGGCAAAGAGTATCAGCATCTCACTGAGCATTTAAAAAAGAATGGCGGAAAATACTAATTACACAAATTCCAGATCTTTATAAAAAATCAGGGACTGATCCGGCCGGATAACCGCAGAGTTATTAAGCGGATATTTTTTTTGACTGGTTGATGAGGATCCAGCGCATGTCAGGTGTCTCTTCGACCGGGATTTCTCCTACACCGTTTAAAACAACTGCCTTAAGTGAGCCGTTTTCCAACTGCAGTGACCATTGAGGATCAGCAGGAAATTCCAGAGGCCTTAAGCGGTCGTGATAGTAGCGGGCAATAATTTCATAAAATTTATCTGGGCCCATTGAGCGCTTGAGGGCAAAAATACCATCCGGAAGATTCATGTCCTCGGTACCGACACCAAATAAACTAAGGTAAATTTTTTCTTTAGCCGCCTGTGCAGAACGCTTGGATCCATAACAGAAAATTAACGGAAGCGTTTCAACCTGAGTTGTTATTTTCAGTTCTTCCCCGGCAATGAGAGATTCTGAATTGGGACAGAGTTTTAAGCCGTATTTAAAATATTTGCGACGGCCGGAAATATTATAATGAGGTTTGAGGGTTTTTATATAATGCAGCTCCAGAAGACTGGTCGGGAGGTCGTGGAAACATTCCATATAGTCAACCCGCACAACTCTGCTTTTCATTTCATGTTCGCGGGCCATTCCCGAGAATTGCTTAAAATGCTGCTTCAAACGAGCGCGGATGTTAATGCTTTTTCCGATATAAAGAAGAGCACCATCTTTATCGTACATGAAATAGAGGCCGGGAGTTTCAGGAAAATTTTCAAAAGAAAAATCATTAAGCTGGGAAGGAATTAAATGATCTTCTTTTTCCGGCGCAGGGGCATGTCCATTGGCAGATTTGATGAGTTTTAGTAATTCGAGACAGTTTTCAGCATCGGATAAGGCACGGTGAGCGGCTTTTTGTCTGATACCTAAATCGGCGCACAGGGAACGAAGGGAGTAACTGATATGTCCCGGAAATTTACGCCTGAAGGCCGTACACGTACAAAAAACCTGGCGGTGGAAAACATAACCCAGATCGCGGAATTCTCTCTGCAGAAAGCGGTAATCGAAAAAAACATTATGAGCAACGAGTATGCGCCCCTCAGTCATTTCGACAATTTTTCGGGCGATTTCATAAAATTTTGGAGCACCGGCAATCATATCATTGGTAATTCCGGTTAAAAGAGTGATTTGTTGACTTAAAAATTTTTCAGGATTTAGAAGCGTGGTGAAAATTTCTTCAATTTGATCGCCATCATAATTAATGATGGCGATCTCAATAATTTTCTGTCCCAGCTTGTTGGAACCGGTGGTTTCCAGGTCGATGACTGAATACTTTTTCATTGGTAGCAATCATCGCCTGAAGAGAATGTCAGAACAAGGAGGGAAAAATTATGCTACATCTTCATCATCGTAATCCGTCCAGGCTGCCAGCGGATCAAGGATGATCATTTCAGTTCTGTCACGATGAACTTTATTGTATTTGTCTTTTTTCTTCATTATTTGTCTTTCGATTTTTTCTACGGCCATGTCAATGCTGTGATAAAGATTTTCACAATTGGCTTTGGCATGATATTCACAGTGAGGGGCATGATAGTAAATTTCCGCCGTATGCACTCCGTTTTTCACGTAACACGACCACTTCATCGTTCCTTTATCCTGAAAATATTTAGACAATCGTTCAGACTCTTTTTTAATTTTTTCATCAAGTGCCGGCGTGTGTTCTAGATGCAGAAACGAAGTCGTAATTTTCATAGTCGCCCTTACAAAATTGGTCCTTGCGGAACGTTTATAGAGATTTCTCTCACTTTAACTATTAGTTCTTTTCTTTTCGTTTTGATGATGGAAGTACTCCCAGCATCTCCCGATATTTCGTGACTGTTCTTCGGGCAACAGTCAGGTTTTCTCGAGCTAAAATTTCTACAACTTTTTGATCGGATAATGGTTTCGCAGGGTTTTCACTCTCAAAGATGGCTTTAATTTTTAACTTTAAAACCTCTGAAGCAATATCCTGTCCGCCGTCTTTTCCTCCAATCCCGGTATTGAAGAAATATTTCAACTCAAATGTTCCGATCGGCGTGTGCATATATTTATTGGTTGTCACACGGGAAACAGTTGACTCGTGCATTCCGATATCATTGGCAACATCTTTTAAAACCATTGGTTTTAAAAATTTAGGTCCTTTTTTGAAAAAATCCTGTTGTTTGGCCACAATGGCCTTAGAAACTTTTTCAATGGTTTTTTGCCGGTTTTGAATCGACTTTATAAGCCACTCAGCTGCTCTTAATTTGTCTTTCACAAACTCAGAAGCCTCATCGGTTTTATGGCCGGCTCCTCGCTTAATCATTTCCTGATAAAGCTTAGATATTTTTAATCTTGGAATTCCTTCATCGTTAACCTGCACTACAAATTCTCCTCCAGCATCCACTACAAAGATGTCAGGAAGAATATAATGTGTATCCTGTGGCGCAACCAGGCGACCTGGTTTGGGGTGAAAATTTTGTAATAGCAATGAAGTTTTCTTAACCTGATCAACTGTAACGGCCAGGGTTTTGGCGATTTTTTCAAAGTTCTTACCCTGCAGATCCTCCAGGTGATCACGAATGATTTTTTCCAGTAGCGGTGAACGTTCTTCGGCGATGCGGGCCTGAGCGAGCAGACATTCCTGTAGATTAGTTGCTCCACATCCTACCGGATCCAGACGCTGAACTACTTCAAGAACTTCGAGGGCCATTTCGCGTGACACTCCTGCCTCAGCAATAATATCATCAAGGCCTACATCCAGATAACCATCGTCGTTAATGTTTCCGATAATCAGATGGGCAATTTTCCACTCTTCTTCTGATAGAGTTTCCATTTTAAGCTGCCACTCCAGGTGTTCAGCTAATGTCATTGATTTTGAGACTATGTTTTCGTAACCAGGCATTTCATCCGGATCTCCTCCGGAAGCCATGTTTGGTTGAGAAGATGAGTTTGAATTGAATGAGTCCGCGTAGGAATCCCAGTCAAAATCATCTTTTTCTTTCATGAGTGGGGCTTCAGAAAAATCTTCAGTCGTTGCTTCGCGATCTTCAGCTACGGCTTCCACTTCAGTTTCACCACCGGCTTCTTCGAGCATCGGATTCTCTACCATTTCCTCAGCAATGACGTTAGTCATTTCCAGGTGGGTGAGGGTGAGCAGCTTGATTGCTTGTTGCAGCTGCGGTGTCATCGCTAAGTTCTGGGACTGCTTTAAGCCCTGAGACATTTTGATGGCCATAACATAATTTCGAATTACATCCTGAATTCTTCTCCTAAGTAGAACTTCCTTGCTCTCTCGTCGTTAATTAATTCTTCCGGACGACCACTGACTAATAACTCACCACTATTCATGATGTAAGCACGATCGACAATTCCAAGTGTCTCCCGCACGTTATGATCAGTAATCAGTACACCAATATTACGTGTCTTTAATCCCTGGATCAAAGACTGGATATCTGCCACTGCAAGCGGATCAACTCCGGCAAAAGGCTCATCCAATAAAACAAACTTTGGTTCGAGGGCCAGCGCTCGCGCAATTTCCACTCGTCTTCTCTCTCCACCTGAAAGGGCAGAACCTTTACTTTTTCTCACATGATTAAGCTTAAAATCTTTAATCAGTGATTCCATGATTTCAATTCGCTCTCTTTTAGGCATCGATCTGTTTTCAAGAACGGCCATAATATTTTCTTCGATTGAGAGATCACGAAAAACCGATGCTTCCTGAGGTAAATAACCAATTCCGTTAAGAGCACGCTGGTGAATCGGCTGAGCTGTCACTTCTTTGTGATGCAAATGAATTTCACCTTCATCGGCCTTAACTAATCCAACCATCATATAAAAAGTTGTCGTCTTACCAGCTCCGTTTGGTCCCAGTAAGCCTACAATTTCTCCCTGTCCGACTTCCAATGAAACACCTTTTACAACGGTTCTTCCGCCGTAAGTTTTTTTCAAGTCGAATGCTTCCAGTTTGATGGCACTCATTTTTACCTTTACCTTATCCGTGGTTTTAAAATTACCTTTTGCCTTCTGGCTCGAGGGTTATGCTGGTGTTTGCGTCGTCAACTTCTACCGTTTCAATATTCTCGCGAATGATGATCCGGTTGCCTTTGATAACGTCTTTTTCCTGAAAGACTTTGGGCAGTCCTGTGAGAATTATCCGTTTCTCACTAATGATCCCTTCTAGTTTTTCAGAAAATGCCTTTCTCGTCACGGGTTTACCGTCCAAGATTAGCCTCTCCTGTAATCTCACATCGTCAGAAAGCGCGTAATACTTGAGCTTTTTGTTGTAGTTTTCCAGGAATACAGTGCCCTGGTTTGCGTAAGCGTCTAAGTTATCTTTTTTTAAGGCGACATTGCCTCGCATTTCAACCTCTCCACGCGCACCAAACAACGTCAATAAATCAGTGCTAAAAGTGACGCTTTCTTCATATTGCCGCTTGCGCGTAATCTTGCCACGTACGTTAGACATATACTGAACATAATCTTCCTGAGTTTTATAAATGGCATAGTCTGAATCAACCGTGATTTCGTCGTTCGTTTTTTGATCAATAGTTTTCGTTTTTACAGAATGTGCGGCTTCGATAAACTGACCATTATTTATTATGTTTGCCTGTTCAGAATTAAGAGTAGAAACATTTCTGCGAATCAGAACCGCCCCCTCCAGTGCAACATGCTTATCTGCAACTTCCATTTTCATCTTATCAGCTTCAAAAAAAATGGGGACCTCTTCATTTTGGTCATTATTTTGATAGATCACTCCGCTGGGCTTCATTCCCAAAACTGTATTGTTTAAATTAGCGAGAATAAGTTCATGCGCTTCAAGTTTTACAAACGGACGTGAATGATCAATCAGGTAAAGATCCACAACTTTAAAAAAACTTTCTTCCCCTGTGCCTTGCTGATGTTTGCTGGCCTCAACCGAAGGTTTGTTTTGCTCTTCAAAGTTGCCGATGAAGGAATACAGTGACAGTCCAACAGTACACACTGCAAAGAATAAAAGGGTTAAATACTGGCGACTCTTCAAAACTACCTCGGCTTTAAGCTTATCGTATTATACCCCCGAAATCCTTATGATATTAAGTGTTTATTTTTTCTCTTTTGACCTTACACATGAGCTTCCTGTCTTTACTAAACCCTTGAATTCAAGGTACACTTGAGCATCTTTATCAGTTACTTTTTTGGAACCTCACCACCAGCGAGAAAACCGTGTCATTAAGAGACTTACAAGCGTTAATTGACTCCGGAGTAAAACTTACTCCTATGATGGAACAATATTTTCAAATAAAAAAAAGTTATCCGGACACACTGGTGTTGTTTCGCATGGGAGATTTTTATGAAGTCTTTTTTGAAGATGCCAAAATCACTTCCCGTTTATTAAATATTACACTCACCCATCGCGGAAAAATGGGAGACACTCCTATACCCATGGCCGGTATTCCTCATCATGCTGCAGCTGTTTATATTGACCGCATCACCAACCGCGGACTTAAAGTTGCCATCTGTGAACAGGTTGAAAATCCAAAAGATGCTGTGGGAATTGTGAAACGGGCGGTTACTCAGGTTGTAAGTCCGGGAATGCCTTTTGATATGGAAAAAACTCAGGGTCATGATCATCGCTTTATGGCCAGTGCTTTTAAAAAAGATGGGCTGTATTTTCTGACGGCACTGGATTTTACGACTGGTGATTTTCAGGGACACAAACATGCTGACTTTGAAAGTTTTATCGAAAATTTCCGGATGCTTTCTCCACGTGAATTCATCACTTTTATGGGTCAATGGACAGGTGATGAAGACAAAGCACTTGAAACGATTCTCACTCATCAGGATGTCTTAAAAACACATCTCAGCGAAGAGTATTTCAATCCGAAGTTCACAGATATTTACATCGAAAAATTAATTCCAGGATATAAACGGGATAAAATTATTAAGCTTGATCAGGACGTTTTATGTGCGATAGGTGCTCTATCCTATTACGTCTGTTCAACTCAGCTGCTTGAAAGCTTTATGCATATCCGGCCTTTTAAAATGGTGGCAGCATCCGGACATATGAAGGTCACACTTCCGACACTCGTGGGCCTTGAAATTCTGCCAAAATCACGCGAGACATACAAAGAATCATTATTGGGATTTTTTGACAAAACGCAGACTGCTATGGGCGCGCGATACCTGCGCACACTTTTTTCCAAACCTCTCTTCGACGAAAATCTGATCGAAGAAAGGCTTAATGTCACCGAACAGTTGATGAATAATGAAGCTCTGATACAGTCTTTACGTGATGAACTTTCACGTATCAGAGATATCGAAAGAATCATGGCCAAAATTTCCATGAATAAGGGATCCGCTTCCGATCTGATAAACCTCTCAGTGGCCATCAAAAGCTATCAGCAGATCATGCAGGACCTAAAAGGCTCTTCTCTCCGGCCGGTACTTTCCGAAAAAGAAATTTCCCGTCTAGAAGCCTTAGCAGAAAACATCGCCAATACACTTAACGATGAAATCGGTGCCAGTCTGGAAAAAGGAAATTTGATTAAACCAGGAGTGGATAAAAACCGTGATCGCCTGGCAAATCTTCACATCACAGTAGGTGAAGAATTACTTGAAATGGAAAATAAGTTAAAAGCTGAAACCGGAATTCTGAAGCTGAGAATAAAATCCAATAATGTATCCGGATTTTTCATAGAGGTTTCCAAAGGAAGTACGACTAAAGTTCCCAAAAATTTTGAACGTCGACAGACGCTGGTTAATGCCGAAAGATACACGACACCAGAATTAATCCAGCTGGAAAAAGAGACAATCACCGCCCAGACTAAACTGGAAAAACTGGAAAGAGAGATCTTTAAAGGACTGCTACAAGGTGTAAGTGACGCCAATCACTCTATCCTGGAGATGTCTCAGCATCTGGCTGAAATAGACTGTTTTCAAAGTATGGCATCCATTGCCTTACAGGAAGGATTTACCAGGCCACAATTTCAGAAGAAAAAACAAATTTTGCACATTGAGCAGGGTTTTCATCCTCTGATTAAATCTATTATTCGTGATCAGTTTGTCTGTCATGATCTGCATCTCGACCAGAAGTGTTTTTTTGGTCTGATCACCGGACCGAACATGGCAGGAAAAACAACTGTTATGCGAGAGATTGCCATCATTCAGCTTTTGGGACAAATGGGTTCATATGTTCCGGCGAAAAAAGCGGAAATTGGTCTGTGCGATTTCCTGTTCAGCCGATTGGGGGCCAGTGATGACATTCTTAAAGGTCAATCAACATTCATGGTTGAAATGGCCGAGACGGCAGAAATTTTAAGACATGCAACTGAACGGTCATTGATAATTCTGGATGAGGTAGGAAGAGGAACTTCCACTTATGATGGACTTTCAATTGCGTGGGGATTAGTTGAACATTTCATAGAAAAAACTAAAGCTCTGACATTGTTTGCTACTCATTACCATGAACTGATCGAAGTTATTGATAATCACACAGAAGCTAAAAACCTGACAGTGGAAACCGTAAACCATAATGGCAATGTCCAGTTTCTATATCGTCTGATTGAACGACCAGCTTCTCAAAGCTTCGGCCTTTATGTCGCCAAGCTGGCAGGATTGCCTGGTTCTGTTTTGAGACGTTCCGAAGAAATTTTGAAACAGCTGGAGAAAAATCATCAGAGTGCCCCAGTAGTAAAGCAAAATGCTCAGCTATGCTTTTTTGATGAGAGCGATATCGTTGAAACTCCACAATACCTGAAAGATCTGGAATCTGACCTGGCCCGCATAGATGTGATGAAACTCACTCCAATCGATGCTCTGTTAAAACTCAACGAGCTTAAAAAAAGACTGGAGCTGCATTAAATATTCACGCTTTCCGCTGGAATGACGAAGAGCTAGGGAGAAAAAACCTGCAGCTTTAGCGGAGGGTTCCAGTGGAAAAAGCATCACTTTTAAAAAAACGTGTTTACGCTATTACAATTGATCTTGGAATAATTGTCACGACCAATGCTTTTTTGGTGAGTGCATTTAATCAGTTCACACGAACAGTATTTTTTCATCTTCCGGTGAAAATGCAATTAGTACTTGTTGCGAAGTCTGCATATATGGCCTCCATTTCCCTCATGGCCCTGACTTTTGCCTACTTCACATTATTTAATTTTCTCACCGACGGAAGAACTCTGGGGAAATCTTTTTTTGGTATCAAGGCAAGCAGCACTAGCGGAGAAGAATTGACGCTGAAGCAGTCAATGTTACGCGCCTCTGCACAGTTTACCTGTGCGATGCTGGGATCATTTTTATTTGCACTATCCTGGATTAGAAAAGATGAAAAAAGTCTGGCCGATATTTTTGCAGGAACGATTGTAATTGAGGAAAAATCCAAAAAATTAAAATCAACAGGAACAGAATTTGAACAGACACTCGATAACGTTCTGGTCATGTCTCATCCTCAGATAGCGAAAGAAGAATTGCAGGAAGAAGTCGAATATTTTGAACAAAACAAAGCTTCATAAAAAAGGCCCTCGATGAGGGCCTTTTCTTTAGTCAAAAATTATGATTCAAGCATACTTCGTAACATCCATGCCGTTTTTTCATGTGTTTCCATTCTGCGAGTTAGCAAGTCAGCTGTCGGCTGATCATTACATTCTTCGATGACCGGAAAAATACTTCGTGCTGTTCGCACAACCGCTTCCTGGCCCTGGACTAATTCTGCTATCATCTGATTAGCACTCTGATCATTAGTACTTTCTTTGATGGAAGTTAATTTCATGAATTCCTGATATGTTCCTGGTGCCCGGTGTCCAAGAGCACGAATTCGCTCGGCGATTTCATCAACAGCCTCTGCGAGTTCATTATATTGAGTTTCAAACATAGTATGCAAAGTTTGAAACATTGGCCCCGTGACATTCCAGTGATAGTTGTGTGTTTTTAGATATAATGTATAAGTATCGCTTAATAAGCGTGAGAGACCTTTGGCAATTTCTTCGCGATGTTTATCATCAATTCCGATATCTATTTTTTGCTTCATGTTTATTCCTCCGGTTGGTTTAAAAAAATTATAGATTATTAAAAAGGATCATCAATAGAATTCCACTCAAAAAACTTGGCCCCATGAGAAAGCGCATACGCTCAGCTTTTAGACGCTCAACAATTTCAACAATGGTCACGCTCATCATCGCCCCGCCGGCAAAAGACATTAACAAAGGAAGTACTCCTTCTACTTTATGACTAAGGAAGCCACCGATGAGACCACCAACAAGTTCGACGATACCGGTTAACATGGCACCGAAAAAAGCAATCAGAGGTGTTAATCCCAGTGTGACAAAACTGAGTGCTGTAGTTAAGCCTTCCGGAACGTTCTGAATTGCGATTGCACTCAAGAGTGAGTACCCCTGAGTTGATTGCGGCATAGTCATAGAGGCGCCAGATGCCAGGCCCTCGGGAAAATTGTGAACCATCATTGCAATGACAAAAAGCATGGCCTTTTTATTTTGTTTCACATTTTCTTTATTACGCATTAGATATTCAATCAATCGGCCAACGGAGGAAATAAAAAGAATTCCTAACGCTAAGGCCAGACTTACCCATATAATATCTGCGGTTTTATTATTACGTTCAAATACACTGGCATAGGCGGGCCAGATCAGTGCAAAAGCCGCAGCTGATAACATAACTCCAGTTACGAAATCCATATTGATATTTTTTAAAAGATTGGTTATTCGTTTGTTTTTGAGTAAAATAGGAATAGCACCGCAGGTTGTTGCGAGACCGGATACTCCCCCACCTATCAATCCCATTAACAATCCATTCATTCTTTTCTCCCTTTTTCTGGCATTTATCCGATCTTCTTTGCTTATTATCGCTCTGACCTATGCTTTTATAAAATCGATTATACGGATAAAGCCATAGAGAACAGCTATTACACATTTTTTACCTGTTACTCCACATTTAAGAAGTGCAAATGGCGAGCCACAACAAAGTTTACGCATTAAGGAAGTAAGACAATGCTCTAAGAACCGGCATTGACGTGGGGCCGATACTTTTTTAGCGTTAAGGCTGGAATATCTACCCAATCTTCGGGGGAAAAATTATCAAACAAATAGATGAGATCCGAAACACAATCCATAATCGTTTAGGTTTTATACCTGATTACCTAAGTGATTTAAAAGTGTCCGCGCCGACAGTTGAAGGCATGTGGGCCTTTATGACTACCGCTTATCTGGATAATCCCATTCCCCGTCTATTTAAAGAAAAGCTTCTATGTTTGCAATTAAGAGACACCGAAAACCGCAGGGCCCTCATGTATCATTGCTCTGAGCTTTATTATCTGGGCTTCCCGCCGGAAGATATTATTGAACTATTGGAATTTCCACTGGTCAGTCTGGCGGAAATTGAAAAACAGGCACGGATCATCGAAGTTAACTCCTGGCCACAGGCGGATAGTAACGAAGAGACATTTTTGTTGATGTGTTGCTTGCGTATGATTGAAGGACAGGATCGAAAAAAAATAATGATGCTGTTGAAAGAAAAACTTATCCCGTCTGATTTTGATCAACTGGTATTATTTCTTTCCTTTAGCGCAGCTTATGTTGATTGGTGTGAATCAGTAAATGATGATGAGAAAATATTCGGACAAAAGATTCACGATCGTATAGCCAATCTTATCGACAGAGAACCCCGGCTGGAAAAATATTTTTCTGGTACTGAAGTGAGAAAGAAAGAAAAAAAGACCGAGCATGAGATTCATTGGCATAAGAGTTTATTCTCTTTACCATGTGCGCTTGCCCTTTTCGAATACCCTTCCCTGCAAAAAGTTTATGAAAACGAATGGCATGAAAGATTTTTCCCATCGTCACTTAATGATTCCATTGTAGAAAAAATACAGATTAAAGGTAAGGGTTTTACCCAGACCAATCTGGAATTAATTAGCAATGATCAGGAACGAAAAGCTTTCGATGTACATTATTGTCCGCTTCATAATGATAAACATGAAATAGTTTCAATTATCCGCTATGCTTCTGAAAATATCGATGATCCCACCACGTCTGGAATTGTTGCAAAAGAGGCTACAGAAGTTCTTGATGAGCTACCGATCATTATTTTTAGAGCTAATTCTCATGGAAAAGTTTACGCAGTCAATGAGCGGTGGCGCGAATTTACTGGTTTCAATGATCCTGAAGAATGGGAAACCTCTGTTCATCCTTCAGACAATGCCCGGGTGACCGCCATCTGGCGCAACTCAGTTTTTTCCGGCAAACCTTTCGAAGCTGAGTTTAGGATAAAAAAACGTAATGGTGTCTATCAGTGGCATCTGACAAAGGCGATTCCTGAAAAGGGAGATGATGGTTCAATCATTCAATGGATTGGAACCAGCACTAACATTGAGGATCAGAAAAATCATGCTCAAAAAATATTCAGCACCAATAAAATGGTTGAAGTTGAACGACAAAAATTTGAGTCTTTGTTCAATGAAGCGCCGGCCGCTATGGCCATTCTCAAAGGACAAACACTCATATTTGAAAAGGTGAATGCTGCATTTTTTAAATTTCTCGGTGACCGTGATGTCATTGGAAAACCATTGCTTGAAGCGATTCCCGAGATGAAAGGACAGCCGTTTGTTGATATTATCAATGATGTTTATGAGACAGGTGTTACTTTCTCCGCAAAAGAATCGATGATGATGCTCAGGGTTCCGGACAATAACCATGGCTCCAATTCGCGCTTCTTTGATTTAGCTTATCAGCGAATGGATAATCAGGATGGAAGTCCGTATGGGGTTTTCATTTTTGCTAATGATGTTTCTGAAAAAGTTATGTCCCGTCATTCGATTCAGGAAAGTGAGAAAGAATTTCGTATGCTCGCAGAAGTCATGCCTCAGATTATTTTTACGGCAAATCCAAACGGGGAAATCACTTATTTTAATGAACGCTGGGAACAATATACCGGTTATTCTTTTGAGCAGACTAAAAACTGGAGCTGGAGCCCGGTTCATCATCCTGATGATCTCGACCGGGTTATCACTGACTGGAATGAATCCCTCACTACCGGAAAACCTTTTCAGATTGAATATCGCTTAAAAGGCAAAGACGGTTTGTATCGCTGGTTTTTAGGAAGAGCGCTACCGATTAAAGATCTTGAAGGTAATATTATTAAATGGATTGGTACAAATACAGATATCCACGATCAAAAGATATTGGCACAAAAGCTTGAATCCGCCCTGGATCAGGTTCAATATTCGCAACGCCTGGCCGAGAGTGCCAATGAAGCCAAGAGCGCTTTTCTGGCCAATATGAGCCATGAAATCAGGACTCCCCTCGGTGCCATCATGGGGTTTGTGGGACTGATGAAAAATCCTAATTTAAAAAAAGAAGATTTGCAGAAGTATATTTCAATTACTCAGCGAAATTCGGAGCAGTTGCTGAAAATCATTGATGACATCCTGGACCTTTCAAAAGTGGAAGCAGGAAAACTTGCAATTGAAAAAATCAATATCAATTTTTCTGGTCTTATTAATGATTTTGTCTCAACGATGGAGCTCAGAGCATCTGAAAATGGAATAGGTTTTAAAGTAGAAGCCAGATCGCCACTTCCTTGCAATGTTCTATCCGACCCCACACGCTTAAAACAAATTTTAATGAATGTTGTAGGTAATGCGATTAAGTTCACCCATAAGGGCAGTGTGGAATTATCAGTTCGCTGTGAGGAAAATATTCTTGAGTTCACCGTCAAAGACTCCGGTGTCGGAATCGATGCTGCTCAGGCAAAACAACTGTTTCAACCATTTTCTCAGGCAGACGCATCTACCACCCGCAAATACGGTGGTACAGGCTTAGGACTCATTCTCACACAAAGATTATGTGAGGCGATGGGCGGTAAATTTATTCTTAAACATAGTGAAGTTGGCAAAGGAAGTACTTTTGTCGCAACAATTAAAATCGGATTACCGGCAAACGTAAAATATTTCGACAATTTTAAAGAGCCCACCGATGAACAGGTGCAAGCTGCAATTGATAAAACGGCCCTCAACGGAATTAAGGTTCTGATCATAGATGATCTCGAAGATAATCTCACACTTCTTAACATCATTTTAAGTGATGCTGGTGCTTCAGTGGTTACGGAAACGGATGCATTTGAAGGAATCAGGCTAGCACTGGAAAGAAAATTTGATGTCATTTTGATGGATATTCAGATGCCGTTAATGAATGGTTATGAAGTTATGAAGAAGATCAAAAAAGGCGGAAGCGTAGTTCCCGTTATTGCATTAACCGCACATGCAATGAAAGATGAAAGAGAGCGGGCACTAAAGAATGGATTTTCTGATTTTCTGGCCAAACCTCTCAATCCGGAAGTGCTGGTTACTACCATTAAAAAATTGCACGAACAAGAAACCTACGTCCCTCCTCCTACAGAGAAGATTTTAATTGTTGAGGATGACCATGATCTGCGCGATCTGCTGGAAGTTATTCTCACTTCTAAAGGTCTGGACGTGACACTGATGGAGACGGGCGAAGCTCTGCTGAACTATCTTGCCACCCATGAACCTCCCAAATTGATCCTGGTCGACCTGGCCCTTCCTTTCATGTCCGGAAACGAACTGATTCCGATACTCAACAAGAGAACTGACCGGCACAATTACCGGGTTATTATTGCTTCTGGATGGGACGATCTGCCTTCGCGGGCAAAAATATTGAATGCCGACGGCTATCTGAAAAAACCTTATAATCCCCAGACAATCGCCGACAGTATTAAAAAATTTATTCCTACTGAAACTACTTCGTCGTCCAGGTAAAGTGGAGCTCTTTAAGCTGCGCTTCACTAGGCCGAGATGGGGCCTGAGACATCAAATCGCTCGCAGAAGTTGTTTTCGGAAATGCGATAACGTCACGGATCGAGTCAGTACCGGATAGAATCATCATCAGTCGATCTAGACCGAAGGCCAGACCACCATGCGGAGGAACCCCATATTTGAGAGCTTCGATAAAAAAGCCAAACTGAGCTTTAGTTTCTTCCGGTGTGAAGCCCAGGACTTTGAACATTCTGTCCTGAACAGTCTGATCAAATATTCGAATGGATCCACCACCAATTTCGTAACCGTTACAGACCACGTCGTAGGCTTCAGCAGTCAGCCTGCTGAGTTCAGAGTTTGGATCTTTGTGATCAGCAGTCATGAAGACGTCGAGTTTATTTCTGTTTGGCATAGTGAAAGGATGGTGACAGGCCATGTATCTGCCCGCTTCCGGACTCCACTCAAGAAGAGGGAAATCATGAACCCACAAGAAAGCCTTTCCTTCACCGATAAGGTTTAATTTATGTCCCAAATTGCGGCGAAGAGCATCGGCAGAAGCATGCGCGACTGCATGATCATTATCGGCAAAGAACAACCAAGTTCCGTCACCTTTTTCTTCACTCTGAGCAAAGAGTGCAGATTCAATTTCGTCAGTGATAAATTTAGCAATTCCCCCGGAACGCTCACCCTTTGCCAGTTTGTAGAAGGCCACACCTTTACCTCCATGAGGTTTCACTACCTCGATAAAAGCATCGGTGTCTTTACGAGTGAATTGTCCCATTGATTCCGGAACAAACATTGCTTTAATCAGTCCATTTGCACCAGCAACCGTTGCAAAAGTTGTGAAGGCTGATCCTGCGAAAATATCAGTCACAATCATTTGTTTTAAACCAAAACGAACATCCGGCTTATCACAGCCATAAAATTTCATGGCATCAGCAAAACTCATCGTCGGAAGCTTGAATTTTTCGTCCAGTGAAAAAACTTTGCGCAGAATATTTTCAACCAGATTTTTCATGTATTCCTGCGTTGAAAAAGAAACTTCAATATCCACCTGAGAAAATTCCGGCTGACGATCAGCTCTTAAATCTTCATCACGGAAACATCGGCAAATCTGAAAATATTTATCAGTGCCGCCTATCATTAATAACTGCTTTAGCGTTTGTGGGGATTGAGGAAGGGCATAAACCTGTCCGGGATGAACGCGCGAAGGAACAATATAATCCCGTGCGCCTTCTGGTGTTGATTTATAAAGAATCGGAGTTTCCACTTCGACGAAATCTTCGCTCACCAGATACTGACGGATGGTATTCATTGTTTTCGAACGCAGTTTCAGAATATCCTGTAATTTTTTTGTTCTTAAATCCAGATAGCGATATTTTAATTTTAAGTCTTCAGTCGCTTCAACTGCTCCGAATGGAAGAAACGGAATTGAATCGATGTCTGATTTTGAAAGCAGGGCCAGTTCAGTCACCTGGACTTCTATTAAACCGGTTTCCATCTGCGCATTCTGTGCTTCGGCCGGTCTTCTGGCGACCTCTCCCCTGATCAGGATAACTGACTCAAGTGAGCATTTTTTTAATTCTTCAATGTTACCTTTGAAATTTACAAATCCCAGCTGAGTGACACCATATTTGTCGCGAAGATCTATAAAGTGCAGACTTCCCAGGTTACGATATTTATTCACCCAACCGCAAAGAACTACTTGAGATCCCACATCCGAATCACGCAATTCACCGCAGTGATGAGTTCTCATGAGTCCCTGAATTTTGCTTGCGTGTTGAATGGCCATTGATTTCTCCCTGGAAGTTAGAGACAATTCGCTTAAACGCTGTCTTGGAATTGCCATGCTGATTATATCTCAAACACCTTTAAAGCTCATTAAAAATATCATTCTGTTAGTGCTTGCAATTATCATTCTTTTTCATATTCCTGTTTATGGTAAAACCGGAAAATACACTCTCATAAGTCCCAAAGGAGAGACTATTTCTCTTAGTTTGAGTCTGACTCCGGAAGAACAAAGTAAGGGGCTCTCTGGTCTTCGGCCGGAAAAAATGAGCCAGCAGGAAGGAATGCTCTTTGTTTATAACAGTGTAGCTCCCAGGCAGTTCTGGATGCCGGATACTTACTTTAATCTAGATATTATTTTTTTAGCGCCTGACTTAAAAGTCATTGGAATTGAAAAGAACGTTCCTGCTCATCCAGGTCTAAAAGAGCCGCCTGTCATTTACCGCACAAAAACTTACAATGCCCAGTATATTCTGGAGACAAAAGCGGGCAGTCCTTTTAGCGGACCATTAAAGATCGGGGATCAGCTTAAATGGAAAGGCCCTAGTTCTCTTTCGGAAATAAGATCAGGTACTCATCTTTTGCGATAAATCCCAGGTTGTCCCTGACTAGTTTTTTCTGAAAACCAGCGTCAGAACGCATGCGTTCAATTTCCCGGACTAACTGCATATTCTCTTTTTTAATATCAGTTAACTGAGTCATTCTTTCATTGAACTGATTCTTCTGAGCGTAGAAATCTGTTACTCCCCCGCTGGCAAAAATTAACCTCAGAACCATAATCCCGCAGAAAACCCATGCACCTTTAACGAGATACTGACTCAACTTAGGGTCTAAAGATTTAGTCTTTTTCCTAGAGGTTCCAGTTGAATAACTAATCTGAGAAGCCACTTTTTTAGTGGTCCGTTTTACAGGTACAAACTCTGTATCTTCAGGCTTGGCCACAGTTCTCCGGCTGACAACAGTACTAGACACCGGACTGGACCTCATCACTCGCGGTCGCTCTGGCGGTGAATCAGACGCCACTTCTTCAGTTAAGGGTGGTTCCTGTACCGGTGTCTCGCGCACCGGACGATCTAAAAAGGAAGCTTGATGATGAGCTTCTTCCTGAACTGGTGCTGCGGCAGTAGTCGCTGCAACAGGAGCAGGTCGAACAAAAGGACTTGCCGGCGGTGGCTGCACCGTTTGTTGCGAAACAGAAGAGGGAGCAGGATTTTGTTGAGCCTGCTGGGCCTGTCGTGCACGATTGCGTTCGATCGCCTTTCTTAATCGTTCATTGGTTATGGTAGATGTATCAACGGGATCGGGTGATCTTGTTGGCTGAGCATTGGCAGCCGCTGATCCTGAATCAGTATTTCTTATTGTATTGGGATTTGGACGATCAAATGAGAATTCCAATTTAACATCCTGTCGTTAAAGAAAAAAACATCCTGTTTTAATCTATTTTAACTGAGCTTGTTTTTGACTTCAATCCAAAACTTGCGAACAATCGCCAATTCGTGAAAGTAAAAATACAAAGTCCGGCCCAGACTGTTTTCCGGAAAGTTCTCCTCCGTCGTATTGTTGACTCCCTCGAGGAAGATATTGCGGAATGAAAGAAAACCGGAATGGTCGGGTTTTGTGGAGGCGATGGCAAAACTTTTGTCATCGCAGGAAAATTCGCTGATGGGAAACGAACTGCGTAATAATGTTCGTGCCTGATTCATTCTAAGGGCCGCGATGGCACCGTCTCCAATAGGTCCTAGTTGAATATATTTTTCAGCCCGATTAATTCCATGAGAGCGGAAAAAAATCTCAAATCTTCCATCTGCCTGCCCCTCTTCCGCGTTGAGATTCATCCACCAACTGAAGCCGGGATCACTGATATTACAAAGAGAGTCTTCCAAATGAGGAAAACGACGATTGATAATTTGTTCCCTGATGGCATCGGCCAGCTCCAGGTTCTTAGTTGGAAAGAAATGAATCTGTTCAATTCCGTCTGAGGCAAGCAATTTTAGTATTGGCCGCTTCATTGATTCCGCTGAACTCAACTCTTTCATTGATTCCCGGATGCTGGCGGTAGAAAAACCGCGGACACAAAACGTGCTCAGACCATTGTCGATTTTATAAATAACTCCGGCACTTTCCGGATAGACATCGAAAGTATCAGTCACAGTAAGGACTGGCTGGACGCCAGCAATTTGAGTCGCTAAAGGCTCGTCGGCAATCATACTGTCGGCCAGATCCAGTAAATAATCCGTTTCATCATTAAAGAGAGATTCCTGAACCGGCACTGACTCAGCCTGAAAAGACTTTTCAATTTTGTTTGAACGCAGAAATTCGCTGAGGGCCAGCGTTTCCTGAAGAAGTAAATCTAAGTTTAAATCCTGATCCATTCAAATCCTATGAAGGGAAAAATTAATTTGTTTTTTTAATATTAAATTTAAATATGCTGGCTTGACAAGTATTTATGTTCACCACAGATATGAGAACAATTCCATGAACACAAATAGCCCAAAAATTACAACCATCGGGGCGAGGTCAAAAGGCAAATGATGAGGTAAGCGTCTTCGCACTGGTTCGCAGGCATAATCACATAGTCGTTTTAATTTTCTTCGCCACTCGTATTTTTGCATTTCAGGGAAAAAACTCAGAATGGCATCGATCATAATCATGAATGAGTATATTTTAATCAAAAGACGTATCATGCGAGTCTATTCTCCTTCCTTTCCCTATAAACATGGCAGACGCAGGCACCATAAAAGAAAAAACACATTAAATAGAAAAGCCAGATTACCCCGACAACAGTAGTATAGAGATCCCCATAATTGCGCATTAAACTTCCGCGCACATAATAAAAATAAATCCAGAAAAGTGATTTTCCGAGAAAGATTGACACTGAGAAGGCCAGTGCTGCAACGAATGCTTCTTTAAGCTGGATTTTCCAGGAAAAAAGCCAGCGGTAAAGGACAGTAAAATAAGCAATCATGATTGTAATGTGTAGAAAGCTGGAATTTAACCAGTAAGATTTGCGCAAGTTGATTTTTTTAATATAAATCAGCACCGGACGTAAAAAATCAAAAGTTTCATAAAAAAACTGGGTGAGAGCATTAGTCTGAATGAATTTTACGATATAGATGATGGCCGGTGGAAGTAAAAAGAGCAAGGCCAGCATGACCAGGGTAAGACCGATAATGACAAATCCTTTGAGGATTCTCCAGATAGAAAGTATCGATTTATCTTCTGTAATAAAATAAATTCCCATCCAGATTGAATTCAGGAACGTTATAGCCGACACGGCGAGGACTATAAAGTTAAGAATGGTAAATTTACTGTCGGCAAATAGCGGGCCTTTGATCATGCTTTGAACAGTCAACAATAACTGAGGTGCTGTCGTTGGAAAAAAACGGCCGGCCAGAATAAAAAGATATTTTTGGGTCTGATTAATGTTCCCCAGAAAAAAACCAATTCCGCGGACTAAGAGTAGAATGAAAGGAATGGTGGTTATCAAGGCGTAAAAGGTAGAAGACGACGCCAGTGTGGTGCCTTTTTTATCGTGAAAAAGCATGGCACTTTTGTACAAAATTTTCGCTCCATCCTTACAGTTGCGGATGAAATCATGAAATAGTTTCATTTAATAATGCTATCTGAAAAAGGTCAGGATTAGAAGAGAGATAATTGTCCGCGGTGAATTTCGGTAAAACTATGCCCTAAAAGCTGCAAAATGCTTTCTGCAATTGGTGCAATCTGTTTTTCAATATAATAATCATAATCAATGTCTTCATGCGGAAGTTCTACCGGAATAGCCCCCCGTTTTGTCATCACATACCGAGGTTTCCGGGTGTGTATTCCTTTCGCCTCCAGAAGCAGACGTGCTGCCCTGGCCTGAGGGGGAATGTTCTTTATGTATTCTGACAATGGTTTGCTGAGACGTTTGGTTAACACGAGCTGGTCATCCAGTTCATGATTTTCCAGCCGGGCAATCGTTTCCCGGATAAAATCGCTTAAATCTTCATGATAAAAAAGCCGGCGGTAAAGTTCATATTGAAATTGCCGGGCAAGCATTGACCAGTCGGAGCGGACATATTCCAGCCCGGTCAGAACCATTTCTTCTTTTCCCTCTTTTAAAGTCAGACCAGCGTAGCGTTTTTTAGCCCCTTCGCCTTCCCCCCGGGTTGCCGTCAAAACCAGAATTTTGAAAAATTTGTCATATTGTATTTCTAGTTGTGATTCGACTTTAAACTCATCCTGGATTTTTTGTCCCAAAAACTGATTAACCCTCCCGACCAGTTGACGACCTTCTTCATCGTGCTTTTCCAGCGCAGGCAGCTGAACAAAAAGCGAATCAGTGTCGCCGTAGAGAACTTTAAATCCATTGTCTTCGAGGTATTCAATAACAGTTTTTAAAACCCATTGCCCTGTACCGGTGATTGCGTCCGGCAGGTCTTCATGATAGAAACGACATCCTGTCGAACCCATGACACCATAAAAACTATTCATCAAGATTTTTACCGATTGAGACATCGGTCCGTTATTGTCCTTTTTAGCCTGACTGCGTTTTTGTAAAAGCTCATTGATTTTTCCAGGCAATATATTCTGCGTCCGGGAGAACATAATATTTTTTGGAGTTTTTACCGGATCAATGTCCCGGCAAACACGGGAGAGCGGATCAATATAGAAAGTCCGGATGATAGTCGGATAAAGACTTTTAAAATCCATGACCAGTACATTGGAATGCACACCAACTACTGGATTAAGCACAAATCCACCGGCAACAGGTCGCACCCATCGCACATCCTCCACGTTTGTGGCCACATAACCGTAATCGTGCAAGGCCGGCAAAAAGAAATGATCAAAAGCCGCAGTCGATCCGCCTACTCTTTCCATCAATAAACCGGAAATGACCGAGCGGTTAATAAAAAGTCCCATAATGTCCGTCTTTTCAAAAATGTCCAGCACCAGAACAGCGTCTTTAATGTTGTACTTTGCAAGGGCCATTTTATCTTCGCGAAACCTTCGCTCAATTTCTCCCCATTTGTCGTGAACTTCGTCCTGATCGATATCTTTTCCTTCACCTAACAGAATCTTTGATACATTATTGAGACTATAAGATTCGAACGAAAAAAAGTTCATTTTAAGGGCCATTGGCCCGTCGATGATGACTCGTCCTTCCAGATTAAGATTCCATTCTCCGCGCGCGTTCTGATACATTTCCAGTGGTCGATTGGACCTTCCCAGGATAAGCGGAAATTGCAAAGCTCTGGCTTTTTGTTCCAGGAATTTGAAATCAAAGCCTATAACATTCCATCCAGTGAAAATGTCAGGATCCAGTCTTTTAATTGAATGCTGAAAATATTCCAGCAAACCTTTTTCTGTAGGAGAAAAGTACACCTCATCAGTATCTTTTCCCTTTCCTAAGACAAAAGCCCGTTTTTCTTCTTCAGCTCCGTAACGGAAACAATAGGCCAGAGACAATAATCTGCCATCTTTTCCTGTTTCAATATCAAAGGATAGAATTTTACAAACAGGATAATGACTTCCGTGTGTGACTTCCGGATTTTCAAATGTCATTAAACCGTTCTTCAATACCATTTCACCGCGTATATTGATCTGAGCAAAAAAACGGTTGTCCATGAGATAACGCTCTAACGGTCGAATATCTGCTTCAAATGTGCGCACACCATCAATCTGACATTGTTGTTTCAATGTTTTCATCTCGTTTGTTGAGCGGCAGACAATTTTTGAAACGCTGTGGCCTTCCAGGCTTCGAAGATCCGACTTTTCCGTTGTTTCCCTGAAAAAATAATTAGAAAAATTATTAATGATAATTTGAAACGAGCCAGCATTGGACTGGCCGTAAAATTTCAGGACAGTTTTGTCGTCGTAATCAAAACTTGAGCCATTTAAAATAAATCCTTCGATTTGCTTCATCATTCAGCTAGAATACCTTTTATAAAAATCTAAAAGAGGAAATTTATGAGAACACTTTATCCAGAAATAGAACCTTTTAATACTGGTTTTTTACAGGTCTCTGAACTGCATACACTCTATTTTGAGGAAGCTGGAAATCCATTGGGTAAACCGGTCGTTTTCCTACACGGAGGTCCAGGGGGAGGGATAATCCCTAATTATCGACGCTACTTTGATCCAAAAAAATGGCGGATCATTCTCTTTGATCAGCGTGGATGCGGGCAAAGTAAACCTTTTGCAGAATTAAAAGAAAACACGACCTGGGACCTGGTCAGCGATATTGAGAAGATCCGCACCCATTTAAAAATCGAAAGATGGTCGGTCTTCGGAGGCTCCTGGGGTTCAACTCTAGCTCTCTCCTATGCGATTACTCATCCTTCAATCTGCCGGGAACTTTTTCTTCGCGGTATCTTTTTATTGCGCAAGAAAGAAATAGACTGGTTCTACCAGGAAGGTTGTTCAAAGATATTTCCCGATGCCTGGGAAGGATATGTAGCCCCGATTCCGATGGACGAGAGAGGAGATTTTGTCAGTGCCTTTTATAAACGCCTGACCTCGCCGGATAAGCAGGTGCGCACAGAAGCAGCAAAAGCATGGTCGGTATGGGAAGGTTCTACTTCCAAGCTGATCCCGGATGCTGATGTTGTTGAGCGCTTCGCCGAAGATGATTTTGCCGATGCATTTGCCCGTATCGAATGCCACTACTTCACCAACAAAGGTTTTTTCAGTGAGGATAATTTTCTGCTTAACAACGTCGATAAAATCCGCAATATCCCTACAGTCATCGTTCAGGGGAGATACGACGTCGTTTGTCCTGCAGAAAGTGCGTGGGAACTTCACCGTGCGTTTCCTGAAGCTCACTTTCACCTAATTGGCAATGCTGGTCATTCGTTATCTGAAGAAGGAATTACTGATAAACTCATCGAGTACACCGATCTTTGGTCAAAAATATGATTATTAATTCACTTTATCTTAAAAGCAGTCTCATCTTTGCCCGCAATGAAAGCGATATTGTGGAACGTGAAAGTTATATTGCTATAAAGACACCAAATAACCCCGGCTTTCATTGGGGAAATTATCTCATCTTTAAAAAAGCTCCAAAGGCCGGAGATATTCCGGTCTGGAAAGCCATTTTTGCAAAAGAATTTCCTTATTATTCTGAAATCCGTCATTATGTCTTTGCCTGGGACGAATTAAAAGAACCGGAAACACCCGAATACCTGGAACATCATTTAGAACTGGAGAAATCAATTGCGCTAATGACTGATGAACTCATCTCTCCAAAATTTTACAATAAAGATATTTTCATTCGTCCGTTACAAACACCTGATGACTGGTTAAAAGCTGATATCCTGCAAACGTTGACCCGAGAACCACATTTTTCATATGAGCGCTATTTCGAGTTTAAGCGCAACCAATCCCTTTCCTATCAGAACCTCGAAAAAAAAGGCCAGGGCCATCGTTTCGGTGCATTTATAGGAGATGAAATTGTAGCTGACCTGGGAATTTTTTTTGAAGGCTCAACTGGACGTTATCAAAACGTTGTTACCCATCCTGATTATCGTCGCAAAGGCATATGTGCAACTTTAGTTTATGAAAGTGGAAAATACATACAGGAAAAATATCAAGTAAAAACATTAGTGATGGTCGCTGACTCCGAATATCATGCGGCCAAAATTTATGAATCCGTAGGCTTTAAGCCTAAAGAAGAATCGTGGAATTTATACTGGTATAAAGGCAAGGATAATTAAGGAGAAATGTATGTTCAAAAAACTTTCACACCCTATGATGTACGTAATTGATCTTGAACGCGCAGTTAAGTTTTACACTGACAAACTAGGATTCAGTGTGAAATTTCATCATCCAGGTGCGTTCGCTTCTCTTTACCATGAGGCGATGAATTGCCGTCTGGATTTGCATCCAACTGAAGCCAATTCTAAAGATGTTGGTTACGGGCCCTTGATTTATTTTGCCACAGAGAATCTCGATCGCGATCTTTCAAAACTTCAAAGCAGTGGCGTAAAGACCGGTACACCACGAACCGAAGGTGGCAGCACACGTTTTGTGACATTCTGGGATTCAGAAGGAAATGCACTGGGCATTGAGGAAATGCGCTGATTATAGCGCTTTCATTTTTTCTAATGTAGCAAGCGTCCAGGACTGATCGTCCGCACTCATCGACGAATGAACCTGCTCCATCTGATGAATAAGTGATTCGACCTGTGCTTGCTCATTTTTTGCTTCAGCAACCAAAGTTAATACTTCGAGAGCAAAAAATCTTTCGATAGGATCATTTCCATTTTCCGCAACTATCTTGGAACATAGTTGGGCATGTAAACCCGCCCGGTCGTTATCATTTGCCTGTAAAAAAGTTTTAGCAAGCCTGTACTCTGCCCTTTCAACTTCCATCCAGCTACCGGCAAGTTCCCAGTATTTTCTGCCCATCAGAGCTGCATTTTTCATGAGCTCCACTTCCTGATTGGTACGGACATCTTTTTCTTCTAAAGTGCATGCCAGGTTATTTCCAGTGATGGCCAGACTTTTAATCGCAGGGTCTTTCGGATTTAATTTTTCACTGGCAAGTGTAGAGGCATATTTTAAATAATCACCCGCTCTCTGAATTTCCTTCTGTGAAGCCAGGGCTGACGAGGTGACAGCAAGTATCCTGACCTGTTCAGTAATATCAAATTGCTGAAAAGGATAAGCCGGGTCTTTACACAAATGAAGGATCGCGCGGCAACGGTTAAGGGCAACTGGATCAGATACCGGTTTTAATTTTTCCAGCCGGTCGATAAGTTCAATACCCTTCGTCCATTGTCCCAGATGTTCACCACTGACATGGACTATTAAATTGGCCAGCGACACGACCTGCTCATCGCTTTGACATAATTCAAAGTGAGATGCAAAACCTTCAAAAACTTTTTGCGGATCACCTGCGTGTTCAGACCAGGCAGTATTCAGATAAGTTTTGAAATCCATTTTTTATCCTTCCTTTTGAACGACCAGGCACATGAATGTTGCAAGTTTAGAATATTTTCCAAATTTAAACGGATCATGGAGGCGAAGTGCATCGATAGGTTTACAGTCTTCAACTTTTAAAATTTTAAATCCTGCATTTATCACCGGATTAATGACTTCTTCAAATGAACGGTAATAATCAGGCATCATCACTGGTTCAGCAGTAAAACCTTTCCAGCTCGCCTGCACAAACTGTACACCGAAAGCACATTCCGGCCGGTACCAGTTCCATGATCCCAGTGGATGCTGAATGGTGAAGATAAATTTACCGCCTGTCTTGAGCAGACGATGAAATTCTCTCAATGGTATAGTCCAGTCTTTGACATAATCGATGGACAGCGAAGCTACGACCAGGTCAAACTGTCCGTCCTGATCTATCGGCAACGCTCTGGCCATATCGGCAACGAAAAAAGAAGCATTGTTGGGAACACGTTTCTTGGCAAGATCAATCATTTTAGGGCTGACGTCAAAGCCCACAACTTTGGCCCCTTCATGGACAAGATATTCAGCGAGAATTCCCGGACCGCAACCGGCTTCAAAAATTTTCTTTCCCCGAACTTCACCAATTGCCTTTCTCATGGCCGGTTGTTCGATGTAGGCATTTTCTGCTTTGGCGGGAGCAATCTCAGAGAAAGCTTCAGCTAATTTTTCATAAGCTTCAAGGGCAATTGGTTTGTCGTCGGAAGACATGATGACTCTTTTCTTACAGGTTTATTCCAGCGCTTTTTATAACATCAAAAAAAGTGTCTGGCATCCGTGAACGCAAAGCGCCATGTCATACAATTTTTTTGATCAAAAACATTCCATCACGGATGGGGAGTAAAGTTCCGTAAAGATCCTTTGATTCTGCGATGAAGTCATTCACTTTGCGGATAAATTCCGTGTTGCTGTCGTAATGAACACTTTTATCGAGTTCCGCATCAGGGAGAACTTTGCCACTCCAGAGAACGTTATCAATAACAATCATGCCCTTATTGGAAAGCTTGGGAAGAGTCATCTTAAGATAGTCGATGTAGTTGCGTTTATCTGCATCGATGAAAACCAGATCAAATTCTCCGCTTAAGGTCGGGATAACTTCAATCGCTTGTCCAAGGATACTTTTGATTTTCTTTCCGTCAGGAGATTTTCCCCAGAAATTTTTGGCAACTTCGATGGTCGACTGATTAATATCCAAGGTGATGACTTCCCCATCAGAAGGAAGATTTTCCGCCATGGCCAGCGCGGAGTAGCCCGTGTAAGTTCCAAGCTCAAGCACACGCTTAGCATTGATAGATCTCAGTAAAAATCCTAAGAAAGAAGCCTCCATTTTTCCGATCAGCATTTGCGCTCCGGAAATATTGGCGCGGGTGTGATTTTCCAGGGCCAAACAATATTGTGAGGGAAGGTTACTCTTACTTAAGCAGTAATCTTCTATTTTTTTATCTACAAGCTGCATACGATTCTCACTGTTTATGCTGTTTAGGGGCGCTTAACATTAACTCAAAAAAAGGTTATGGTATAGCCATGAAAATCACTCCTGTTGCGTCTTATTTAAACTTTACTGCTCCTCTGGTTATGGCCGGTCCGTGTTCAGCTGAATCTTATGAACAGGTCATGAGTGCAGCAAGGGAGCTTGCCCGGATTCCGGCAGTAAAGGTCTTTCGTGCAGGTATCTGGAAGCCTCGAACCCGTCCTAATAACTTTGAGGGTCTGGGCGAATTAGCTCTTCCCTGGCTGGCAGAAGTCAAAAAAGAAACCGGATTGTTAGTGACGACCGAAGTTGCGACAGCTAAACATGTTGAACTTTGTCTTAAGCATGGTGTGGATATATTGTGGATCGGTGCACGGACGACGGCCAATCCTTTTTCCGTACAGGAGATTGCAGATAGTCTGAAAGGAGTCGATATACCGGTAATGGTGAAAAATCCGATCAATGCCGATCTGCAATTATGGATTGGTGCTCTGGAACGACTTAATCTTTCCGGGATCACTAAACTCATTGCCATTCACCGCGGATTTTCAGTCGCGGACAAAATGGAGTTTAGAAATGATCCGCTATGGAGAATTCCCGCCGAATTAAAAATTAAGTGTCCTGATCTTCCTCTCATTTGTGATCCTTCCCACATCGCCGGTGAACGCTCTTTGATCCGGAAAGTTTGTCAAAAGGCTATCGATCTGGATATGGACGGTCTTATCATTGAAAGTCATCCAGATCCTGATAAAGCGTGGTCAGATGCTTCTCAACAGGTGACTCCTTCCGCACTAAAAGTGATTCTCTCTGAGCTTGCTTTAAAACAATCGACAACTGCTGATCAGCATTTTACCAGTGAACTGGTCAAACTTCGTGCTCAGATTGACCGAATTGATGAAGAGTTAATTCACACTCTTAAGTTGCGCAAAAATGTGGTTGAAAAAATTGCGAAAGCCAAAATTGAACAAAATATCACAGCATTGCAAACAAGCCGTTTTGAAGAACTCATGAATGAAAGAATGAAGAGTGCTGAAAAAGCCGGACTGGATCCGCAATTTATTAAAGAAATTTTTAATGCCATTCACGAAGACAGTATTAAAATTCAAACCGATCTTTTTAACAAAAAATAATGAAACTTAAATTTCAGAAAGTGCTTGATCAGGATGGAGTGGCCCTCTACTGTCCTGATTATGATCAGCAGTTCACTATGGAAGAACTACTTCAGGACATTTCCTGGAGAAATGATTCGATTACGATGTTTGGAAAAACTCATCCTCAACCCCGAATGACGGCCTGGCATGGAGATCCGGGAATAATCTATACCTACTCTCGGATTACGATGGAGACGGTTGTCTGGTCACGTGCCTTACTGGAATTAAAAAATCGCCTGGAAAAAGATCTACAGTGTTCGTTTAATTCTGTCCTCGTTAATTACTATCGGGACGGCGACGACCATATGTCATGGCACTCCGACAATGAAAAATCATTAGGGAAAAATCCTGTCATTGCCTCTTTGAGTTACGGAGCAGAGAGACTTTTTCAATTTCGACATAAAAGAATGACTCCACTTAAAACCGTGGACCTTATACTGGAAAATGGAAGCTTGTTACTGATGCAGGGAAACTTACAGGAAAACTGGAATCATCGGGTGGCAAAAACAAAAAAAGTTAAAACTCCTCGATTGAATTTAACCTATCGTTACGTCTATCAATAATTCGTACAGCAAACGGGATGAGAAGCGTCCTGTGCACAATAAAAATCGAAACTCTGCCGGATTTGCGACTGGCGCGTATTGATCAGAGAATTAATTTTCTGCATTTCTTTTGAAAGAGCAGCTATATCTCCGCTGCTTAGTTTGATCATTCCTGCGTGATATCCATGCAAAGTGAGATAGGCGCTGAGCATGGCCCTTAATCCTGGCGGAAAATACGCCTTATAGCTTCCGATAACAACACCTATGAGGAGGACCGTTCCGGCCACATTCTTAAACTGGATGTATACGTTCTGTCCTTTTTTCGTTTTCTTTATTCTTTGATCTATTTTGCTCAGTTCGATTTTATTCTGTTTCAGCTCTTCTCTTTCAACAACCAGTTCCTCGAGTGTATCGTAGATATCTAAACGCATAAGTTCACTGATTCTCTCATCAGAGGAGTTTGCCTGAGCACAGGACATAAAAAATACGATGAATAAAATAATAAGACTCCGCATGAAGTAAGATTAGCATTGATCAGGAGGACCTTCTGCCCTGAAAGGTAGAAAAGAAAGGGGTGTTTAATGTTTAGTCATCTGCCGGTTCAACCAGGTCTGATAAACCATGAAAACTGCAAAACCAATGAGAAACCCGGCCGTTTTAAAAAAGGCCCAGACCGAAGTACTGAACCAGACGGCCAGGACGGCCATTAAGACACCGTAAGCTCCGAAAAAAAACGTAAGATTGCGCTCCATCACACGCAGGACGATTGCGGGAGGTCGCGGTCCTTCCGGGCGCATTTCCTCCATCATTTCCTGAAAAAAACCCTGTCCTCTTTTTAATTTGATTCCCATATAAAGGGCCATAGCTATCAGAGACAATGCAGGCTGAAGCTTAAACCAGATGCCGTCATCCCCCATAAGGGAGAAACTTCCCAGAACGACTATAAGGACAAGATTAACCTTGGACAGCTTATGAATACGCCCGTGCAGATATTTCTCGACGGCTATTTCAATAAGTGAAAGAGAGATACCACCGATGAGTGCGATTTTCACCGGGTAATTTTCATCCAGGTACCAGTAGAGAATGGCCGGGAGAAAAGAAAAGAGAAAAAAATTGTTATTCTTTTTCAAGAAGCTTTCTTCGTCGCCGTTTCTTTTTTCAGCTCACAGTAGTGAGCGAATTCTTTGCGGATATGTCCGGGGTCCAGAATCTCTACCCGGTCTCGCATCTGCCATAACCAGTGATAGACATCATCACACATTTCAAGTGTGGCTGCCCAGATTATGTCACCTTCAGTATTGGAAGTGACAAACGGATTTCCTAAGAAGTGATGGGCCGGGAGCAAGTCTGCTTCTTCCTGACTGTAGATTTTCAAAACCAGGCGTTCTTCCTTGCCATTGACCATTCGAAGATGGCAGATAAATTCATTGACTTCAATCTGACTCAGATTTGGCTCATATTGCTGGGATAATTCATCGATATCGGAAACTTCTTCAACTGCAAAATAACATAGCGTTTTGTCTTTAAGATTCTCTCCCACCACACATAAAATACCATCCAGGAAAACCTGACGATGCGGAAGAAGCTCACAGCTGTTGGAATTAACAAAGCTGATTTTCATTAATTTTCTGTGAGAGATAAAATAATCAATTCGTTTTTTAAAACTCTCCAGCTGATTATAACTCACTCCCAGAGATGCAGCACTTGGCTGATCGATAAACATGGAGGCATGTTTATTGAGTCTTTGCACAGTTTTAAACTTCGTGCTCAAAATTTTATTGTAATAGACAGCGGTGTCTTTTGCTCTTTGTTCGTGCAAAACGGCTTCCAGTGATAACCATTCCGACAACGAAAATTCCACTCTGATGCGACAAGGATCTTTAAGCGGATAAATAAATTGTTCATCCTTCGTCAGCTTTATATCAAAGCTTTTTAAAAATTCGCAGTAAGTTTGCAAAGTCTCTTCATCAATACAAAGTGAAGAACAAAAAAGGATGACCTCTTTCTTTTCTTTTAACTCTTCCAGTGAGACTAAAAACTTCCAGAAACTATTTTCTAAAATCATCTGATGTGGAGACATCTATTGTTCCTTAGCACGGGGTTAAAACTTACCATTCTTGTCGGCTATTGCTGGCTTCGGCTTGAATTTATTTGGCCTGGTTTCCTACTCTCGAATGAATCTAATTATTGGAAAGCATTATCTTTTTTTGTAAAAATAAAGTCTTTTTTAAGACAGGTCACCTGATAAGTAAGGGCGTGTAAAAAGAGCCGAGACGCGGGCGGACCGCCATAGAGTTTATCACCTAACAAAGGATGGCCCATAAAGGCCATCTGGGCCCGGATCTGGTGCCGTAGCCCGGTTCTAAGGTCAACCTCCACTAGGGTAGCTCCGCGTTCAGAATCAAAGCGCACTGGGGTAACACTTAAAGTTCCAGAAGCTCCGATATCGGAAGCATCAGTGACAAGAACTTTATGGCCCTTAGATCCTTGTGAAAGAAAGCTATGAGTGAAAGTCCCACTTTGCTCACATCGACCACTGACCCAACAGCGGTATGTTTTCTTTTTGGCGACCTCATTGAAGTTTTCTCTTAGTGAATGATAGAGATTTTCTTCTTTTACATAAATGAGAACGCCGGATGTTTCATAGTCGAGGCGATACAAAAGCCCGCGATCATAGTGTCCGGCATTAACAGATAAGAGTTCAGGACGATTCTTTCTTAAAAATGATAGGCAATTATCTGATTCAGTGTAGCTTAGTGGATGAACAAACTGATCAGGGTTTTTATTCATCACCAAAAAATGTTCATTCTCATCAATGATTTCGATCTCAGATCCTTGATAAACAGGATTGATCATCAAATCGTTTACAAAATTAAGTGGTAACTTGAGTGTGCTGCGACTTTTAAAACTACGGCTTAAAAAAGATTTTTCAAAATGTTTTTTAAGTTTAGAAGAACTGCAGTTAAATTGCTGCTTCAGAAATTCTTCAACTGAAGAAATATCCTGAAGGAGAATGTATTCGATGAACGGTTGGCCCATAAATAAGAAAGCCTAGCATGAAGCCAGGCTTTTTAGTACAAAAACCAAAAGTCCTACTGACAAAAGGTTTAGCTTGTATCGATTTTTTAAAGTGAATTAAGGTAAGCCAGAACGCGCTCTCTTAACTCCTCAACACTCAGGCTGTCTTCATCAAGAAGAAGCTCACGTTTGATGTATTCAACCGGAAACCCGGTCATTTCAGCAAGGGAACCTAATGTTACCCCGACATCTGTTGTTCTTGGTTTATCCGAATCCTTTAAACCTAGAGCTTCCATTCAACACTCCTTTGTCGTTTTGTTTGAGCCTTTCTAAACCCACCTATCGATCCATCGAAGGGATAGGGCCTAGAATTTTTCCTGGCCAAAAAGTCAATTACTATGACGCAAAAAAATGATATCGAGTCTCGGAATTTAATGTCAACGATTCCACTCCATTATTAATTCAATGTAAGTTTTTATTAGATACGAGTAATTTTATAGAGTTAGACGCTCGACAAAGCTGTCATGTTTGTAAGTTAGTTCTTTAAATTCTTCGTCTGGCCGGCTTAACAGAGTGATTCCACCACCGGCCTGATAACTTAAAATAAGTTCTCTGTAATCCACAACAGCTGAACGTATATTGATGGAGGCCTTCAATTCCTCTCCCATAGTGAGGGTTGTTCCACAATAGAAACCCCGCGTGCGCTTTTCGAGATCCCGCAAAATTTGCATCACACGCTTTTTAGGGGCTCCGGTAATACTTCCTCCGGGAAACAAAGAGACGAGCATTTTTTTCAAAGTTACATGCTCTCTCAACTGCAACTGCACTTCTGAGTATTGATGAAGCATTTTGGGAACCAACAACGGCTCTTTCTTTTTTATAACTTTCGCTCTTGGAAGATCAATCCGGGAGAGATCGTTACGAATCAAATCAGTGATCATATAAAGCTCTGCCTGACTTTTTTTATCATTGCTTAATTCACTCCAGAGCCGTTCAATTTCCAGAGGGTCATTTGACTGGCGATACACGGTCCCCTTGATAGGTCGGCTTATCATTTTGTCGCCGATAATAGAAAAAAGACACTCAGGAGAATTACTTAAAAATAATTTTTGCAGACATTCACTGTAAGTGGCGAATGCAAACTCTCCCCTCCCTGTTTCTTCTTTCCAGATGCGATTGAGAAAATAATCAGGAGACAAGTGTTTATCGAACTCATAAGTAAATTCTTCCGTGAGATTAAACTGATAACAATCTCCCGCCTGGAGATGAGCGTAACCTTTATTAAATTTTTGAAGATAGTCCTGATAAAGCGGTGCCGTTTTTTTTGTCAGCATGATCGCTTTAACATCCGACTCTATTGTCCAGTCGGTTTTTGCACTATAAGTGATGTCCAAGGCCAGTAGAGACCCTGGATCAATTTCCTCTGACAGACTGTTAAAATCGAAACCTGCTTCATAGAAAAAATGCACAACCCGCAGCTCCTCAGTAAACTCCTGATAGGGACGATCGAGATCGTGCATGAGATCAGTGAAGGTTAATGTTTTCTTTTCACCACTAATAAGATCAACGGCGTGATTTTTATAGTAAGCAGTGGCGCTTTGAGCGCCACTTAGTTTGAAAAATTTTCCCTCACGGGGATAAACGGAATAAAGATTAAGGGCCTTCACGATTGGCTGCGAGGTTTTCAAAGCTGGTGTAAGCCCCCACCCAGGCGAGTTTTGCTGTTCCGATTTCACCCGCACGGTTTTTACCGACGATGATCTCAGCTACACCAGGCTCTTTAGTTGAATCTTTGAAATAAACTTCGTCACGATAAACGAACATAACAATATCCGCATCCTGCTCAATTGCTCCGGATTCACGTAGGTCAGCAGTCGTAGGACGCTTATCAGGACGGGACTCAACACCGCGGTTAAGCTGTGAAAGCGCAATCACCGGACAGCCAAGTTCTTTGGCCATGGTCTTAAGTCCTCTGGAAATTTCCGCGATCTGTTGTTCACGCTGCAGGTTTTTATTTACAGAACCCATGAGCTGTAAGTAGTCGATGACGATAAGGCCAAGACCTTGCTCAGCTTTAATTTTCCGGCACTGAGACTGAATATCCAGAATAGTCGTATTACCTGAATCGTTGATGTAAATTGGAAGTGAAGATAGCTCTTGAGTCGCCCGCGCTAGGCTTCTTAAATCAGTATCGTAAAAATTCTTTGTTCGAACACGCTTAGAATCAACTTTCGCTCTCCCCGTTAAAATTCTCATGGAAAGTTCTGTCGCTAACATCTCCAGAGAGAAAATAGCGACTGGTAATCCAGACTGCATACATGAGCTGACAGCAATATTGAGGGCCAGCGAGGTCTTCCCCATCGCCGGACGGGCTGCAAGAACAATTAACTGCCCCGGCTGCATACCCAGAAGTTTTTCATCCAGCCTCGGGTAGCCTGTCGAAAGCCCAGAGATCTCTCCCATTTTTCTGGTGGTGTCTTCAAGTTCTTTTAAGTTTTCACGAAGAGTCTGGTTGATCTTAACCATCCCACCGGTTTTAGCGTCATTGGTAAGTTTAAAAAAACGTGATTCAACATCCTGGATGAAATCATCAGCTTCACCAGTATAACTCATTCCCATCTGAACAACGATCATCGCGTTTTTGATAATCTCGCGCATCGAGTGTTTGTCTTTAACAATTTTGGCGTACTCATAAACGTTAGCTGATGAAGCCTGATCCTCAGTTAGAGAAGAAACGAATGATTCACCACCCACTTCTTCAAGCTTTCCTTTGTCCTTTAAACGGTTGCAGACAGTAACGAAGTCAATCGCCCGGTTGCCGAGAGATAAATCAGTTATAACGTCAAAGACAAAGCCGTAGCGAGGATCATAGAAATGGGAGGAGTTGAGTTTGAGGTTAGAAATTTCCGCATAGGCCGTTCCATCGATAATTAAACAGCCGACCAGGGCCTTTTCGGCCAGAAGATCATGAGGAAGTTCGTTTGCTGGAGTATTTAAAATCGCCATTTGCTCATCACCTCAAAGAAAATGACCCCACAAAGTGAGGTCATTCTTAAGTTTTTTAAAAGTCGTGAGACTAGAGAAAACTAATAGAGAAATTATGAACGAAGAAGTTTATCAACTTCTGCTTTCAGTCTTTGCTCTTCAGTCATTTCCTGAGCCGGAGTTGTCTCTTCGCCTTTTTCTTTAGCCAGAGCAGCCGCAGCTTTACGAGCTTCAGAAGCTTTTAGAGCTTCTTCCTGAGCTTTTTTCAGCTCTTCAGCTTGTTTAGGATCGATAACAACTTTAACTTTAAAAGTCGCTTCAACGTCCTGGAAAATTTTAGCTTTAACATCAAAAGTTCCAAGACCTTTGATTGGTGCAGCTAAATGGATAAGTCTTCTTTCGATTGTCAGACCGCGGTTTTCTAGTTCTTTAGAAAGTTCTGCAGTTGTTACAGTTCCGAAAAGTTTTCCAGAAGCTCCAACTTTTTTAATAAGTTCAACTGTGATGCCTTCAACTTTTTTCTTAAGTTCAAGAGCAGCATCTTTTTGAGCCTGAATTTTTTTGCTTAGGCTTTTTTGTTGAGCTGCAAGAAGTTTTTTGTTTGAGTCGTCAGCAACCATCGCTAGTCCATTTGGAACAAGGAAGTTTCTGGCATGTCCAGCAGACACGTTGACGATTTCGCCGATGTTTCCAAGAGTAGGTACTCTTTCTGTTAAGATAACTTTCATAATATGTCTCCTTCGTCTTTTTTTGTTTTTGTAAAATATTTTCTAAAATCAAACCATAGATCAAATAAACCCAGAAGCGCTAAATACTTGTAGGCCATAAACAAAGTAAAAACCAAAAAAAGCACTTTTACGAATCCGCCAATCCTGATGAATTTGAGGAAATCGTTGTACACACCGAAGCCCTGGAAGAGGTAAAAAACCCCTAAACAATACAGGATGTTCATCCCGATAGCTTCCGTTCCTACCGGCAATCCGTAATCTGCACCGACAATCATCACCAGTGAAGCAATGAGCGGCCAGACGAAAAAATCCGGAGTGCGAAAACGCAGGAGATCCGCTGAATTAAATTTATAATGAACCTTATATCTCCAGATAATCGAATTACGAAGAGTCACAAAAAGACTGATCCATAATCCAAAAAAGGAGAACACAAAAACAATCGAAGGAAGAGTTCTGTAAATTTCAGCTGCCAGTTTTTCCGGATGCTCTACAAAATTTTCAAACTCCATCGCTTCTTCACCGGTTAAGCCAGGTGTATTTTGCTGTTGTTTTTTCAGGTCATTCATAAACACTGTCGTCTGTTTCAGGATTTCGTCCTTCAACGTCACCGGACTGATCTTATCAAAAGCGATAATTGAAGCTCCTGCTAAAAGAACTAACAACAAACCACCAAATGTTAAGCCTCTCACCGGATTGACATTGCGGAAGATTATTTCCGCCACCATCACGGCGTAGAGAAAAGCCACGAGATAGAATCCACCAAAAGCGCTCGGAAAATTCGGAACACTTAATGAAAGACCCCACAACAATGCTGTACAGCCAATTCCAATCATGAACGTTAATAAGCGTCCATAAAGCAAAAAGGCCACTGTCAACGGAACAGGTGCAAACAAGGCCAATGGTCCAAATGAACTAAGTGCCACCGAAATGACAGCAAGAAACAACAGCTTTCCGGCCGTTGCATTCTGGTCAAATCGAGACATTTTTTGTTCAACTTTAGTCATGACTTAAAAAATCCTTACGCTCTGTCAGCTGTTCTGTTTGACAGGTAGCTAGCGATCCCCAGGTTACGAGCGTGCTTGATCGCAGCGTTCGCAAATCTTTGGTGCTTTTTAGAGATACCAGAAACGCGGGCCGGAGAAATTTTTCCGAACTCAGAAACTAGCCAGTTCCAAGTTTGAGGATCTTTCCAGTCTGCTTTGATTTTCTTAGCTGTGAACCAGCAAGACTTTCTCTTCGCGAATTTACGACGATCATCTTCCATATCTTCGAATCCGCCTTCTTCATCGTCTTCGTTCTTGTTGTTATCAAGAACTGATCCACGGTATTGTTTAGAAAGTGGAGTCTTGAAGTTTTTTACAAGAGTTTCTTTTTCTGCTTCATCGCCAAGATTGAAAATCATTGAACGAAGTACACCTTCATTGATACCAAAACGACGAGCTAATTCAGTGTTAGCTTGTGTGTTTGACTGGTACATGAAGTAATGGAAGTGCCCGTGCTTAGCTCCGTTAGAGTAAGGTTGAGCAAGTGATAGGCGGCCCCAATCGTCGGCAATTAAAAGTTCTCCTTCGAAACCTTTTAATGTGTCTTTCACGATCTCAGCGATCTGTGCATGAGCTTCTGCGCCAAGCTCCGGCTTTGTCACTACTGACAATTCATAAATCATAAATCCCCCTGGACTAATAAAAATTAGGTCCTGCCCCCCCATGGGACAGGACGAGTATGTCTTTTAGAACAGGGAGGAATGTAACACTAAATACCCTAGAGAGGAAGGACTAAAAGCTTAACGTTCTTTTGTGGGTCGGCGCACAAGAAGAGGTAATTCGAGTCCGTTTTTCCCTCGAAAGTTTCCGGATTTAACGGAACACATCCCTGGGGAATGGATACTGAAAGCCCCAACGGTCTCACGAGTCCATTTTCGCCGGCTATCATGCTGTAAATACGTTCGCCATAAATAAGAGTTGAGTTAATATAGACGCCGGGACGACCTCGGGCCATCATCGGAATAAGTGTCTCGGAAAACGATTGACCGGGAAAACTGGAATCCCGGTAGATCGGAAGCGAGCTTAATTTGCCGTCATTTTTTAAAAGGGACAAGCTTGATCGGCTTTCAATCAAGAATGATTTCTCTCCATTTTGCTCAAAAGTTCCCAGAAGACCGATAATCGGGTTTTCCCAGGACTCTTTCATCACAAGCAGAGACTCTACACTCGTCTCCGATTTTACGATAAATTCAGCACTGGCCCGATTTAAAAGCGACGTAAAGATAGATTCAGTGGTGATCTTCCCTGTCTGCAAATCATAGATGGGATAAATCAAAGACTGATCAATTGCTTTTTGCGAATCAAGTGCTCTGATTGAGGCTAAATTATCACCTTCATTTTGAAATTTGGCTTCGTAAAAAGAAGGGATTCCATCTTCTTCGACCATGATCAGTGAACGAATGATACCTTCACGACTTTCACTATCGGTTTGTGGAAATGGTTTTAAGAGATAAGCTGTTTTGGCATCAAATGTTCCTAAAATGCCCAGTTCTTTTCTAAGCGCTGACATCATCTTCACGCTATCGAGAACTCTTAGCTCTACCGTAACTTTTTCGCCATCAAAAACCGGATTGAGAAAGAATTGGTGAGGAGCCCCGCCGATCACCCGCTGACTGATAATTTTAGAGTTATCCGCTTCTGGCATCAGGTAATTGCGATAGATGGAAGGTACGAGTATATCCCCAAAACCTTTTGCTTTAATTTTCACCCATTCAAATTTTTCCTGAGCTCCGTCGATAGGAAGGCCTTCAAAAGTTGAGAGCGGAAAGTTCCAGGTTGAAGCATTCTGAAAGAGGGGGTTTAGATTTTCATCACGCAGAAAAAAGGTGAGATTTTGTTCTTTTTCGCTCACCTTATTTGAAAGTGTGTAGATAAAATAATCTAACCTCCCGTCGAGATTAATATCCTGACGGTGAATAGAAAGAACACGATTAACTTTCGGCAATCTGATTTCTTTCACTACGAAAGCATTCTTTTCTTTGGTCAGAAGAGAAACAACTGTGCTGTCCTTGTTGTTTTGTTTTAATTTCTCCAGATAAAAATATTCGGGATAATCAAGTCGGCGGTGCTTATCAAAAACACGGGCCATACGGGATAGTTTTCGGTCACCACTAATTAACCCCATATCATCGAAATTGCCACCGGTGACCGGATAAGTGATTATTGAGGAATCATTGTTTAAATCCCGGCTAAATACAAGGCTGGTCTGATACAATCTCTCATCTATCTGCAGATCCATTAATATGTGGGAGTCCAGCCGTAAGTCTGTCAATGTTCCCTGTACCTGAATTGTTAGCAGCTGATTTGCTGGAAGTGATTCAATGTTAAAACAGTCCTGATCGAGTTGCAGAGCCTGTGATTTATTTTTTAAGCAGACAATTCCACTGTAATCAACACTGCTTAAATTTTTAAGTGTTAACGGAAAAGTGAATCTTTGATCAGCAGCTTTGTATTTAATTTCTGTCACACTTTTGATCAACGGATTTACAAAAGCAGCTTCTTCTTTTTTACCGGCCAGTGAAAGTAATGCTTTCATGTCCAGCATACCGTACTTGGTAAAACGTGTTTGATTATTGTTTAAAGGACGGGTACTGCGGAAGAGGTAATTTCTTACCTGGTCATTAGTTAATCCCGGATAAAGAAGCTTCAGATTTGCGACGGCAGCAGCAACATAAGGAGCAGCCTGGCTTGATCCTCTCTTTGTTTCATAATTTTTTATTCTGAGAACACGGGACTCAAGTTTTTGCGGAAAGGTACTGACGATTGATTCTCCCGGCGCCACAAGGTCTACTTTTGATCCATGATTGGTAAAATCTGTCAGCTCTCCTCGATTATCTACCGCTCCTACACAGACGACATTTTCGTAACTGCAGGGAAAAGTTGGAAGATCTTTATTGTTATTTCCGGAGGCAGCGATGACTATGACGTTATTTTCTTCTGCCATTTCAAAGGCTTTACGTACTTTGGGTAAGTCGACAAGTTTAGGCCACCCCAAACTTAAGTTGATGACTTCAGCACCGTTCTTTACGGCAAAAATCATGGCATCAGCAATAATGTCCGTAATAACTTTATTGTTGTAAACGAAACCACTAACCTGATCATTCAAAACTTTCAGCGGCATAATCTTGACCCGTGGATCGGCTGCACCAGCGATGCCTATTGAGTTACGATTAGCGGCGATGATTCCCGCTACATGTGTTCCGTGTCCGACTTCATCGGTCAGAAGAGTATTGTTATCCAGGTAGTTGTAACCATGACAAGGACGGTTGTTCGCGTTCGTTGCCCCGGCGCAAAGTTTTTCATTGTACCAGACGCGGCCTTTCAGATCCGGATGCTCCAAATCGAGTCCTGTGTCTAAAACAGCAACGATCAGTTCTTTTTTGGTCGACTCGATATTTTTGGTATCGACCCATTGGATATCCATTCCTGTTACACCTTTAACCTGAGCGCGCTCGAGATCAGTAATGTTCTTAAGAATGACTTGTCCCTTATTCTCCATTGCCCATTGTTTGTTAAATAATGGATCAATAGACTGAGCTTCTGCTCCGGTAAGCAATGTTTGAGTGGCGATTAATGTTGCGTAAAAGATTTGTTTTTTCATATCGTCCACCTACAGTCCTTCGCGAATCCAGCTTCCGCTGAATTCTCCACCAGAAAGTCCCAGAAGATCTTTAACGACATCCAATGGACCATCCCATTGTTTGCTGCCTATTTTACCAATTGAGTTAGAATAAATGGTGTCGTTCAAAATTTCAGATTTTTCACGGAACCCATCAATTGATCCGTACACGTAAAGATTGTTTTCACCAATAAGATTCTGGAAATCTTTAAACTCCAGATCATTAATCAGCTGCTCAATAAGTTCTACATTACAGTCGGCAATGGCTTCATCGCCCACTGCTTTTTGACACTGCCGGATTTTGTGTCTGATCATCCCCAGATCGCCACACTCGCGGGAGTAAAACTTTTCATCGCCGTTAAAACACTGCGCCTCTGCGCGATAGCGTTTTTCGATAGGAATGATATCAGTCTGAGCCAACTGTGCGAGGCGGGCAATACCAGGATTATAGACATTCAGGTGATAACCGATGCGGTATAATCTAAGTTTTGAAAAATCAATATTATCTGTTTCGAAAAGTGGATAATTGAATTTTTCATTGACTGAACTCATGAATTTCTTGAGTCTTTTTTCACTGAGAGACCAGCCTTGTTTGACATCAGATATGGAAATAAATTTTTGATCAAATTTTTTATTTTCATCGAGCGAAGCTTCATATCGAATACTTTGAGTAAATGAACCACCGAAGAATGTTTCACCCGGATGTTTATCAGCTTCTTCCGTTACCTGGAAATGCTCAGTCTTGGTGGAGAGATAATAATTAAATAATTGCTTGGCAAAAGCTTCAACATTAAATCCATGCATATAGTCTTTATTCAGGCTAAAGTATTTCCCATTAACGCCGTCACGAGCTTTAAGATCGTAATAGGTTTTACCTTTTATGGATTTCAATCTCCAGAAGAGAAAAGACAATCCTATCGTGCGGTCTTTGTACTGAGCATCTACACTAACCGGTGTGGACTGGGAGTTCAGAATTTCAAAATTTTTATCTTTGAGAACATTATAAACACCAAGAGCATTGGTATAAAGTTCCGGATTTTCTTCCGGATCTCCGGACAGATTAACCATATAAGATTTTAATCCATAACGTCCCTTATCCAGCTGTCCGCGAATTTTTAATACTGGTATATAGTTATTAACCTGAAAGCTGAGGTCCAGGTTTTTGACAAAGCCGGAATCATCATAAATTTGCAGAGTTTTGGGATTCTTTTTGTAAAGATGGATCCGCTTAATAATGTGAGCTCCTCCGCTCACCCCAATACCAGCGCCGATCAATCCCTGAGTAAAATTGAGTTTCACCGCAGCCGTTGGCATTATACGGTCAGTGATCAGAAGTGATTCACCTACGTCCAGATTCTTATCTATTTCTTTCAGAAGTTCCTGGATCTGTTTAGTTCTTTCTTCTGCTGCAGGATTCGACTTTTTAAGTTCGGCCAGAGAGAAGAACTTTTCTTTCAGTGAACGCTTCAGTAGGCCAACAAACATATTCTTGTATGGCTCTTTTAAACTTGCCTTTAAACTCTTAACCGGTTTTAAATGAGTGTATGAACGAACAAGTGATGTGCTAACTTTTACACTGGACGATAAGTCATTTCCAATTCCTTCGATCCCTACGAAAAGTCCCAGATCAGCACTTGCACCGAAAGTGTCTGCCAGCTGAACCAAATTATCAGTACCCAGATAATTTCCGAGAACAATATCACGGGAAAAAATTAGATCGGCGTTAACTACCGGAGCATACCAGGCCCCCACACCAATAGGCAAGAGTTCTCCGGTCTGAATAAAATGCTCCAGCCCTTCTTTAAATTGTTTCTGGAAATATTTGAGACGAGATTCACCCAGATTAAATGCTGTCAGTTTCTCATTAAATTTTAAAATGGTATTATCCAGAACATTACTCTGGATTTTTGAATAGAGGAAAAAACGCAGTTCTTCTAAGGGGGATTCGGCATCTCCATAGGCAAAGCGGGAAGCATACCCTGGAAATTCTTTCTGGACCAGTTTTCCTTCAATGACTGCCGATCCTACAGTGATTTTAGAGTTGAAAGGAATATCGGCTACCTTTTGACCAAATACACGGTTTAAAGAATTGCGACGGGCAATAATTTTTTCTGTAATAAGCGGAACAATTTCTGACGGAAAATGGGCTTCTTTGACTATGGCCTTAAAATCATCACGGGTAAGTTGATTAAGTTTACGTAACATCCAGACTGCATCATCAATCGAAGTCGTGAAATCATTAGCGGTGAAATGAGTTAAAATAGCTGACTGGTTATCAACTTTACCATTTACCCAGGAGAACTTGTTTACCGATTCCGGCAAATCTGCAATTGAGTAAGGAATGATTAATGAACGCAATGTACGGCTGTTAATGGTCTGGGTTGGAATCCCCATTGCAACATTGTAGAAATCGTATTCGTTTGGCTCTGTGACAGCAACGTCCCTCAGAACAACTGTTAGCAGATCCTTATTAACTGAAGTCACTGTTGCCCAGCGATCAGCGGCCCCCAGGGTGGCTTCCGGAATTTCCCGTTTTAAAAAAACATCCATTTCAACCGGAGAATTAAACTGTATCGACAGTTCACGAACAAACTTCATGGCCGGAATTTTATATCCAAGTCTGCGCAGAAGATTCTTTCGCAACAGCATTGTATGTAATGTTTTATCCATATGAATGGTAAAAATCTTATTACCATTGACAGGAATAGCATTAAATCGAAATAAGCCACTATGTGAATCAATTGAGCCTTCATAGGACAAGACATCGCCTTCAGTAATAGCGATACTTTCAGCATCATTCGTATGATCCTTCAAGTGTCCTGACCATAGGTCATTTTCTTTGGGATTAAGTGAAGACAAATCAATTTTTCGGTTGGCTTCAAGCGATTGAGCTTCACGTGCTGAAAGCACCTGCCCTTCAAAAACCAGATCATCACTGGCCATTCTTAAACCTTTTTTCAAAGGAATAAAAGATTCTCCGGCCTGGGTAGAGGCTGCAAATAACAACCCCAATGCCACAATGAGTGAATAAAAGCTCAAAAGCCATTTCATTTGTTTTTTCATAATAAAAGACCTTCTGCAAAAACAAGGCCTTCAGGGGCCTTTTAATTTCACTGCATTATCGATGGTTAACTGTCATTTTTTTTGACAGTTGTCGCTCACAGTTAGACGTTATCTAACACATAATCAAATTGAGTTTAAATTTAATATTAAAAGGAGAATTAACTGTATAAATATTACGGCCGGGGTACCCACTTCTATGATGAATGGTCTGCATAAATATACGACTAAAGATAGGCAGAGCTATATTCTGCTGACTAATCTTATATTCGCTTTATACTTCATCACTGCCCATCTCGGTCTGAAAATGGCCACACTCAATGCAACAGTTTCACCTGTCTGGCCAGCCACCGGTGTGGCGATTGGGACTATTCTCATTTTTGGCCGTCGCTATCTTCCCGCTATTTTCATAGGTGCTTTTCTGGTTAATCTGCTCACCGATGTGTCTTTGAGTTGCGCACTTATGATCGGGTTAGGCAATACGCTTGAAGCCTGGGTCGGTGTGGCAATCATTGAAAAATTTGAGCGCAGAAATGAAAAAGTTAGACAGTACTGGAATACAGTTTCCATTTTTTCTGCTTCTATGATTTCTTCCACTGTCAGTGCAACGATCGGTGTATCTGCCTTAATCCTCTTTTCTGACTTACCAGTCTCTCAGGCGCCATCTAACTGGATAACCTGGTGGACAGGAGATTCCCTGGGAGGAATTATCATAATTCCCCTGATTATGGTTTGTTTTGCAAAGAATCTGACAGTTCCTGAACCTAGGCCTTCTCTCTGGAAAATTCTGCTATTATCCAGCGTAGGCTTGCTGCTTAGTTATGTGCTCTTTTACAGAACAAACGGAGCGCCTTATTTCTTCCTGGTCTTTCCTTATCTGCTTTTTTGCGTTGTCATGACAGGTATTCGCGGACTGACACTGGCAACGGTGCTCTTAAGTTTTTTTGGAATCGCTGCCATCAAAGCTGGTTATGGTATTTTCTTTAATGGAAATATGAATACCAACTGTATCAATCTGCAGTTGTTTTTGGTGAGTATGGGGTTGTGTTCTCTGGTTCTCACCGACCTGAAGCGCCAGTCAATGGTAAAAAGGCCTTCCTGGGTTCTGGTCATTACCTGGCTGGTCGCAGGCTTTATCTTTTACGAATTCCACAGTCACTCTCAAAAACAAATCCATTTGCGCTTTGAAATGAGTGCCAACAACTTCCCAATGCTCATTCAAAACAGGCTCGATCTATATGGGTATGCCTTACAAAATGGGGCCAGCCTGTTTGCGGCCAGTGAAGAAGTCACCAGCAAAGAATGGAATAATTTTATCCGGGAAGGTCATTATCTCAAGTCCCTCCCCGGAGCAAAATGGATCGGAGTTATTCAGAGAGTTGAACAGCAAAATATTAAAACATTTGTTAAGCAACAAAAAAAACAGATGACTCAATTTACCTACAAAGTTTTCACCCCCGGAGGATCAGCTCTCGCCTCAGAAAGGGATACGGATGCTTACATTCTCACTTATATCAATCCTTTTTCTGCTGGAATAAGCAGGATTGGATACGACTTCAACACGGAAGAAGTCCGAAAAAAAACAATGGAGCTCTCAAGAGATACAGGATCTCTGCAAGCCTCAGAAATGCTTTCCATAAATGGTGAAAAATTCTTTTTACTATTTTTTCCCTTTTATCAAAACGATGCTCCTAAAAGCAATGTCCAGCAGAGAAGAAAATCGATACGCGGCTGGATTTTTAGCCCGGTTGATATTCGCGCTTTTTTTGCTGTCGCTTATCCGCCGGAAAAATATTCCGATATAAACTTTGCCATTTACGATCAAAGCAGTAGTTCACCGATCTATAGTAGCACTGATCTTGAAAAACTTCCGGGAACTCCAATAACAAGAAAGATTAACATTGGTAATATGCAGTGGAAGGTATTAATCAAACCAGCTCACAGATTGATGCAGGGGCAGGATGATTTTTTTTCCTGGTCCGGAGCGCTGACAGCAGTTCTTTCCATAATTGTGGGTACATTTATTATTACTTTGCAGGCCACACGCAGTAAGGCAGTTCAGGAAGCAGAAATTTTCAATGAGCGCTTGCGAGAATCAGAAGAAATGTTAAAACTCGCACTTGAAGGTTCCGGCGACAGTGTCTGGGATCTAAATATTCCGGAAAAGACAGTCCGTTACAATCACTTTTTCTTAAAGATGCTGGGGTATCCTGATACAGGAAAATTATATGCTACCCGAGATGAATGGTACGAAGCTCTGCATCCGGAAGACCGTGAAAAGGCCCGTCAGGATCTCAACGAAGCACTGGAAAAGAACTCTCCTTATCGCAGTGAATACCGCGTACGTTGTAAAAATGGACAATACAAATGGCTTTATTCCCGGGGGATGCTGATCAAACGGGATGCCAACGGTAAACCTCTACGAATGGTCGGTACCATTACGGATGTCAGTTCCCGGAAAGATGCCGAAGCCATTGTTGAAAATGAAAGAGCAAAATTTAAGGCGATTTTCGATGGGACCAGTGATGCAATTCTCATCACCCGAAACTCCAAACTCGTAGAATGTAATATTTCCGCTGTTGATATGTTTGGATTCAGAACAAAAAAAGACCTTCTGGAAAATGGCCCGTCTTTTCTCTCACCTCTTTTTCATCTGGCCGAAGATAAACAGATCATGGAACTGGAACTCAAAAAAAGCGATGGCTTGACTTTTCCTGCTGAAATCACCGTCGACAGTTTTGATTATGGAGGAAGCCCGCATCATCAGATAGCAATCAGAGACATTAGTGAAAGACGTGACTATGAGACCTCACTTAGAAAACAAAGAGAAATGCTGATCGCCTCAGCAAAAATGTCTTCTCTAGGCGAAATGGCAGGAGGTATTGCTCATGAAATTAACAATCCATTATCAATCATCATTGGAAAAATTTCTCAACTCAAACGACTGCAAAAAAGAGACGGAGATGAAAAAGCAGTCGAAGATCTGACATTGATTGAAAACACGGCAAAACGTATAGCTGCGATTATAAAAGGTCTTAAATCATTCTCACGGAATGCTGAGAGTGACGAAAAACAAAAAGTATTAATGGGAGCACTACTAAAAGACCTCATAGAGCTATCCAAAGAAAGATTTAAATTTCATCAGATCAATCTAATTTATGAGCAAAACAGTAATGATCAAATAGCCGTTTATGGAAGGGCAGCTCAGTTGCTGCAGGTTCTTGTCAATTTATTGAATAATGCTTTTGATGCTGTTGAAAAACTTGATGAGAAATGGGTGAAAATTGAAATGAGCGCTCATGATGGTCAGTGTGTTGTTTGCATAACGGACAGTGGTCATGGAATTGAACCTAGAATAGTAGAAAAAATTATGTCTCCCTTTTTCACCACTAAGCCGGTCGATAAAGGAACCGGTCTGGGATTATCTATTTCCAAAAACATTATTGAAGATCACGATGGAGCATTATCTTATGATGGAAGTTCGGGACACACCCGTTTCATTATTCGACTTCCGCTGGCCGATGAAACTCAGCCAGCAACGGCCTTTCATTAATTATTTTAGCAACTGATAAGCTTTAAGATAACTTTCATATTCGCGTACCAGGGTGGTTGCTGCTTTAGCATTATTTGTCAAATGACACGTTCCTGGTTTGGGAACATTTGTGATAAGTATTTTGTCACAAGTGACTTCCACATCGCACTTTTTAAAATTACATTCTACCTGTGGTCTGGTGAACGGGTTATAAGTGTAATCTTTTGTCACTAAAGCCTGTTCAAGAGCTTCTTCACATTCACGTCTTAAATCTTTTTGACCACTGATCGGGCAGAGATAATCGACGACTGCTTTTTTGTAAATCGATTCATTTGAGTCTGGTTTTAGATTAACAATGCTCGTTTGACTGAGCAAATTGCGGGCCATGACCCTGAAGCATTGTTCTTCAGAATTATTAACGCAAAACCATTTATAAAAGGGTAGTCCCCCCTCTCGGTATGCACCCCAAAAGCCTACGTAAGCTGTGTTGTCCGGCTTTAAACGTAAACAATAGCCATCTTTACAAGGAACTTCTTTATTGAAGGATAAAGCATTATTCCGGCTCCAGTCTTTGTTAGGAGCAGAACCTTCATCTTCCAGATAGAAATGACCGTCTGAGTGCAGACGCTGAAAGTTTGATGAAGTTAGTGAACCTGCTACCGGTATTCCCCACACTTTTGAAAGAAAAGGGGCCAGATTAAAACCTGAGTTACATCCGTGCAAAAAAGCATAAGCATCTTGAGTGAAATTTTTCTTTAAAACTTCCAGACCTTTTGTATTGATGTTCAATCGGTGCGAGCGACTTTTAAAATGAATCCCGTATTGTGCTGAACTATGACTGAAAATATCGAGCGACATGATTTTTTTGTAATCAACTAAACGTTCGATCAGCTCTTTTCCATCCAGAGTCGCTTTATTTTTTTCGACAATTTTGAATCCCCATCTCTTTAAGGCCCCTTCATTTCCCATCTCCGGCTCTTCGGCCGTGATAAAAATGATTTGTTCTTCTGGATTTAATTCAACAAATTTCTCTGCTTTGGCTTTAGCAACTTCCTGAAAAAGAAGTTTCAGCTCCTGCCCTTCTCCTGCAACCATAATGCGTGCCGGTTGTTTAGGATCAAATTTATGAGTTCCGTATGTAGCTATGAAGTATTCTGCACGTGCAATACTGGCAACAGAGAATAAGAACATCAATGATAAGCTTTTTAGCATAGGTTCCCCCAAGAAGATTTGTTGATCTTTTACCGGGGGTGGAGATCGTTCGCCTAGAGACAGGGTAGAATTTACAGAGTACAAAAAACCCCCGGTTTCCCGGGGGCTTGATCGTTCAAGGTTGGTTTATTTCAAGACTCAGAGGGTGATTCCAAAAACTTCAGGAAGGAACTTTTGCTCGAGGTTTTGAGCGCTGGTTCCAATCTTGGCCGCAACCTTGGCGAGTACTTCTTCTTTTGTTTCTTTATCAAGAGCAGCTTCCTGGATTTCCTGGAAAGTTACCCCAGTTAACTTCTGAAGATCTCCAACAAGGGCCAGTTGGTCTTCCTGAGTTAATTCACCATTTGCTCTCGATAACATTTTTTCCATCTTTGATCCTAATGTGACCATTGACATGGATGTCTCGATACTTACGTTATAAACGAATGAGATTTTAGCAGCTTTCTGGAAGAATTTTTTCTGCTCTTGCTCACGGGCCATTAAGCTAACGTCAGTTGAAGAAGCTTCATCTTCGTACAGGTAACCGGAGTTACGTCCTTCAAAATATCCGCTTGATAGCTGATCAACAACTTCGTAGTCATTACCGTAAGCGTCTCCGTTAAGTTCTCCGGCCAGAATATCCCCTCTTTCAATTGATCTGAATTCTGAAGCTACTGCACGGTTGTTAGCATAGTAATCGTAGTAAACGATTGAGCGAACGTATTGTAAGCTTACCGCTTTGTATTCCTGGTATTTTCCATCCCAGATAACAAACCAGTCGTCCTGGCCAGCTGCCTGAGAGCGTAGAGTTTCATTGGTGTAAAGCTCAACGCGTGTAGAATATGTGCCATCCACTGAGTTTAGAGATGAAACAAATTCAGAAGCCAGGATGTTTGGAGACATATATGAGCCATAGGTTGTCGTTGCCCCGCCGCCAGTTGAGCCGCCAGTAGATCCACCTGTTGATGGTGAGCCTGATCCACCGCCAGTTGTTGGAGCTGGTACATAAACTGTTCCTCCTCCACCGCCGCCTCCGCCACTACAGCTGGCCAGAGTTACGAGTGTTACGAGTAAAGATGCTTTTAAAAGTGTGTTCATGAAATCCCCCTCACAAGATTTGTCGAAATTTATCGACTGTTAATTCTTATGTAACGGAGGCTTTTTTTAAAGTCGACTGTTTCACTCAGCCTGTAAGAAGATAAGATTTTGCTTAAAAATTTTGGGATTCTTCTGACACCGATGGGGAATTTTTGGTTTCCAAATGTCACTGAATTGATCTTAACTAGACAGGTAAAAAAAAGGCCCCGCTTTCGCGAGGCCCTCTTTTATCTCTTTCTCAATTTCTTAATTAAAGAGTGATACCAAAAACTTCCGGAAGAAATCTTTGCTCAAGATTCTGTGCTGAAGTTCCAACTTTAGCTGCAACTTTAGCAAGTACGTCTTCTTTCTTAGCTGAATCTTCAGAAGCAGCTTTCATTTCTTCTAAACTAACACCTGTAAGTGTCTTGATGTCAGAAAGCAGAGCGGCTTGATCTTGCTCAGTAAGTTCCCCGTTTCCACGAGAAAGCATTTTTTCAATTTTTGATCCAAGTGTAACCATTGACATTGATGTCTCGATGCTTACGTTAAAGACAAGTGAAACCTTAGCGGCTTTTTCGAAGAATTTTTTCTGTTCCTGTTCACGGGCCATTAAGCTAACGTCAGTCGAAGTAGCTTCGTCCTCATATAGGTATCCAGAGTTGCGTCCTTCAAAGTATCCACTTGATAGACGGTCAACAACTTCGTAATCGTTACCGTAGTAATCACCATTGATTTCACCGGCAAGGATGTCTGATCTTTCAATTGATCTGAATTCAGAAGCAACTGCACGATTATTAGAATAGTAATCGTAGTAAACGATTGAGCGGATGTATTGAAGAGAAACAGCTTTGTACTCCTGGTACTTGGCATCCCAGATAACAAACCAGTCATCTTGACCTGGAGCTTGTGAACGAAGAGTTTCGTTCGTGTAAAGCTCAACGCGTGATGAATAAGTTCCATCTACAGAGTTTAGTGAAGAAACAAATTCAGAAGCTAAGATGTTTGGTGACATATATGGTCCATAAGAAGATGTACCACCACCGCCTCCGCCTCCGCCGCCACCGCAGCTTGCAAGAGTCGCTAACATCGCTAATAAAGAAAATTTAAGCAAAGCTTTCATCATACAATACCCCTCTTTGAGTCAAAGCCGGGATTCCCCGACATATTTTAAATTTCAAGTAACATCCTAAAAAAAAGAAGTCGACACTTTTACTTATTTGTAAGTCTTTTCCATCCCTTGCAAGAATTTCGGACTCACTTTGGCCCCGAAATCTTTAAAGTTTGGGACTGAAGATGCCGTTAAACCACAAAGAGTCTCTGTTTAGGAAGCGGCCATGAAATTTTTTCTGACAATTGTGATGACTGGATTGTCAATTTCCGCATTTTCTGGGGAATTGGAATCTATTTCACTTATAACCCCGATTAATTATAAACGTCCCTCTTCTTTTACTCAGACGATGAAATCGAAGGCCACGGTTGCATTAGGAGAGGCGTTCTCCATCGACATAAAAAAGAAAGTCAGAGCGCAAATTGCACCGCATGCTAAAGACCTAAATTCCTACTTCAACCGACCGGGCGAACTTGACCAATTCATTGATTCTGTTACCAGTGAGGGTATTCATAAATATCTTTCTTATAAACTGACAGACGATGGTCTCGTAGCCTTCTATGGTCATCTAGGTAACAATTTAATTGGAAAGATTGCCGACAAAATTCTGGAGAAAGAGGGAGTCACCGATCCGGCCCGCCGCAATCTATGGGTAGCAAAATTGACTCAGCCATTTAATCAATGTATCAGCACTTCCCTTAACTCTCAGTACGACGCCAATCATTGTATTGAAGCTTTGACCGCCAGTCTGGTACCTAGTACCGGAATCGGGTTAGTTTACGAACTTAGCCGTTCCAGCCTAAACAGTGCTTTACCAGAAAAAGACCGGACTCCGTTTAATCAGAATCAGGCCCAACTCTATAAAAACTGTATTACAAATACAAAAGGTCAGGCAGCAGACGTCAAGGCCTGTGCTCTTTCCTCGATGAAGACCGGTGTATTAAAAGTTACCGACATTTCGCTTTCAAAAACAATTAACTCAAAAGCCTCCAGTTCTGCCAGTGCTCAAAATATCAAGAAGCTGGTCTGGCCGGCTTTTAATAGTTGTACTCAGGCCGTAGGTGACGGAAAAGGGGCTTACACAGATCAGTTTATGAATTGCATCGACAACCTGGTAGCCGCCACAGGTTCTCAACTGGTTCTGGACAAGATCAACGGAACGCCGGCAATTGCAGGAGCTATGCCTGCAGCGGAAGTCAAAAAACTGGCCAATGAAAAAAGCCTTCAGTTTAAAAAGTGCGCTGAAGATCAAAAGAAAAAAGGTGCCCGCAAAGATGGTATGCTGGATATTGATCGATGTGAAAACACGATTACCAACGAAGTTACATACCAGGTTGTTTCTCAAACTCTGCGTAATACTGCTTCCAATAGTTTCAAGGACGATAAAGCGGTTTCACTTAAGTTAAGTCAAGAAGGGCCAGCAATACTCAATCGGTGCTGGAGTAATGACCAGACAGCAACTGCTCGTGAAGCCTGTCTGAAAAAAACTATTCTGCAGTTTTCTGAATCAGTTGCAGGAGCTAAACTGGCAAAGGCCATTCCGGAAGATATGCCCGGCAAACAACAACTGACAATCTCTTCGATTGAAACACTTAATGCCTGTCTGGATAAAGAGCTACCTGCCAATATCAGCGAATCAAATGACCTTACAAAACGCATTGATACCTGCTCTAATAAATTGACTAAAAATGTAGCGCTCAAAGTTGCTGAATATCAGATAAGGTCTACGGCCAGTGACATGTTAAATGCTGACCAGACAAAAAAGCTGGTGGACGAACTTGTCCTTAAAGAGTTCGATAAATGCCTTGGAACTGTCCCAACAGATGAATTAATCGCAAAATGTGGTGATGCTCTGACAATTAAGGCAGCAAAACAAATCACTGCAGCTGGCTTTGAAAAAGAAGTCAATGAATACCTTAAAAAGAATGGTGGTGTTTATGCTTTCGGTATTACTCAGTCTGCAGTAAATGAATTTGTAAAATCACTTACTGACAAAACCCGGGTATGCCTGGATAAGCCGGTAGCTTCCGGTAAGGCTATGGATCAGGTCAATGCATGCTCAAAAAATTCAATTAAACAAATTGCTTTTTTTCTCGGTGATTTAAAATTTAAAAAAGCAATTGGTGATATGTATAAGGGACGAGATTCTGATCGTTTGACGGTCGAGAAAACATTCCGCAAAAATCTGGAAGCTTGTCTGGACAGTAAAGCCTCATCGCAATTCACAATTAACGATTACACCAAGAATCTTTACGTCTGTTCGGATAAAGTTGCAGGTTCGATTACCTTAGACGTTGGTCAGGATCAGATTGAAGTAACATTAAACAATTATCTGAAAGATCGTCCGGGACAAAGCCTCGCTCCCATACGAGACGAAATAAGATCACGACTCATAGGTAAATTTAAAGGCTGTATGGCCTCTACACCTGCCGATAAACAGAGCAAATGTACTGATGAACTCAAGCGCGAGGCGACTCAGTCGATTGTCCTCAATTTTGGTCGTGCAGAGACAAAAGCACAGCTAAATGCCGATTCAACACCACCTGAATTAAAAGGTATAGAAACTGATCTTCTGGTCTGTACCGCGAAACCTCTGACCGGTGATGAATTGGCTGCTCACCTGGATGAATGTACAAAAAATTTCGCTCTAGGATTCGCCCGCGAGTTAGGAACATTGAAACTTAACCACTTGCTAAAAGGTGCTCTGGGTTCAGAAGAATACTCTCTGCAGAAGAAAAATATTGATGAAGTTATTTCCAGATACCATGCCTGTCTTGATGATCTCAAAAAATACAAAATGAATGAGGGGATTACCGATAAACTAACGATATGTACTAATCAACTTGAAGAAAGAGGTACGGCACTTGTTCGCAACAGTATTAAAAACTGGATGAGTACTGATCAAAAAGATGCCGCCACTTTAATGCTGAAAACAGAGTTCGCTGCTTTCATCCCATGCCTAAGCGTTCTTTTACCTAGTTCTCCGTACACGCCTGCGATGGGAAAAAATATTGAGTCCATTTTAAAACCCGTTTCAGTATTATTTGCTCAATATATAGAATACAATCCTGAAAATGCGAAATCGACATTGGATGGTATCATTGCAAAATTATCCACAGATCTTCACGACGTAGCCACCAATGCCAAATCACGCAGTGAGCTCGTCGATTTCCTCTACAGCAACGGAACACTTGATCAGTTTTTAAAATCCATGGTCCAGGGAGAAGTTAAAAATGCCTTTGCAAAAATTCCTGAAGAAGATGTTCCAAAAGAATTAAAAGAAACCCTGATGCAGAAGCAAAACTTTGAAGAAATGTTTAATTCTCCGGACGGTGAAAGAATTAAACGAACGGTAATGGAAAAGGTGCTGAAACCAGCACTGGTGGATCAGATCAGTATGAGTTCACCTGCTCTTACCTCCAATATCAACGAGGTCAAAGATAATGTGATCAACTTACTTGCTACTTCGCCTAAATTTGGAGACAGAATTCTTGAAACTGGAGTACAGACTCAGATTAACAAAATGAGTGGAGTAAAATCCTTTTTCGGAAAAATGTTGTACGGTAAGGATGCATTTGAGTGGAGCAAAGTTCGAACTACCGCTGAAGGAAGGGCAGCAGAAGATTATATCCGTGAGCATATTTTACTGCCAAAATTTAAATCGAAAATTTTTAGTGCCGAAGAAAACAAACGTATCAATGAAGAAGCTGAAGAACTCGTAACAAAAGCTGTAAAATCTTATAAGAAGTAAAAATGCATCAAAAAGATTTCAAAATCTATATTCTTAGTGAGAATCTTCCCTACCGGAATAATCTCGCAACCAAATTACGTCTGGAAGGTTACAACGTAGAATTTGCCACAGGCGGTTTCCATTTTCTGCACATTCTCGAACGCTTTGGAAATTTTATGAATTTGATTATCTGCCACGATAACATGCACGATATGCCGGCAGAAGAAATTATACAAATTACAAGACTGTTAAAAACAAAATCGGAGTTACCTATTCTCTATATTTCCAAGGACAATGAGGAAGAACTGGTCTGTGAAATGATTCTTTGCGGGGCCAATGAATTTGTCTTGCAATCCAATAACATGCTTCCTGTGATTGAAAGAGTGCGTAAAACTTTCGCCACATCATCTAAGGCCCTAAAAGCGTCCTGAAAGGCCTTTAATAAGTTTTTTCTAAGGGGATAGTCGCTAAAGAAAAGCTTTAGCTCTCCCCTTTCTTTGCTTTTCAGGCTATTATTGGCAAAATTCTCAATAACTATAAGGAATATGCGCATGAAAAAAATTAAAGTGGCCAATCCAGTAGTGGAACTCGATGGCGATGAAATGACCAGAATCATCTGGAAATTTATCAAAGATAAACTCATCCTTCCTTACCTTGATCTGGATATTAAATACTACGATCTAGGAATGGAATACCGTGACCAGACAAATGACCAGGTTACAGTTGATGCTGCTGAGGCCATCAAAAAATATAACGTTGGTATTAAATGCGCGACAATCACTCCTGATGAAGCACGCGTAAAAGAATTCAATCTAAAAGAAATGTGGAAATCACCAAACGGAACGATCAGAAACATTCTCGATGGAACTGTTTTCCGTGAACCGATCATTTGTAAAAATGTTCCAAGGCTAGTTCCAAACTGGACAGCTCCAATCATGATCGGCCGTCACGCTTTCGGTGATCAATACCGTGCAACGGATTTCGTTGTCCCTGGAAAAGGGAAACTTACGATTTCATTTGTTGGGGAAAACGGCGAAAAAATCGAAAAAGAAGTTTATAACTTCAAGGGCCCGGGAGTTGCACTTTCAATGTACAACACTGATGAATCAATCCGTGGTTTCGCTCACTCATGTTTTAACATGGCCCTTTCAAAAAAATGGCCTCTGTACTTTTCTTCAAAAAACACCATTCTTAAAAAATATGATGGACGCTTTAAAGATATCTTCGAAGAAATTTATCAGGCTGATTACAAGAAAAAATTTGAATCTCTTGGGATCACATACGAACACCGCTTAATCGATGATATGGTGGCTTCTGCTCTTAAGTGGAATGGAAATTTCGTTTGGGCCTGTAAAAACTACGATGGTGACGTTCAGTCGGACACTGTCGCTCAGGGCTTCGGTTCTCTTGGTCTTATGACTTCAGTTCTTGTGACTCCAGATGGAAAAACAATGGAAGCTGAAGCGGCTCACGGAACAGTGACTCGTCACTACCGTATGCACCAGCAGGGTAAACCGACATCTACAAACCCAATCGCTTCAATCTTCGCCTGGACTCGCGGTCTAGGTCACAGAGGAAAGCTGGATAACAACAAAGAACTTATTCATTTCTGTGAGACACTGGAAAAAGTCTGTGTTGAAACAGTTGAATCAGGAAAAATGACTAAGGATCTTGCTGTTTGTATCTACGGCGAGAAAGTCACAGCTGATCAGTATTTAACAACTGAGAAGTTCCTTGATGCTCTTGATGAAAATCTGAAAAAAGCTCTGAACAACGTTTAATAAAAAAGGCCCTCATTACGAGGGCCTTTTTTTATCTGAAAAAAACCTTAATTTGATATTAGAAGTGACAGCTACTCTCTCGAAGAGTTATTCGGTCTGATTCTGTTCCTGAAGCATTTAAAGAAGCTTTAAGTGCCGTAGAACCCGATTGCATCAGCTCCAGCTGTACATCTCTTCTGGTGTACCGGTATTGAAATTCAACTTCTTTACGTCCTTCGTGAGTAATGGTGTACTCCTTGCAAATCGATTCACATTTGCGGGGTTCAGTAGTGCAAACTTTTTCACAACGAGTTTCTCTGGTTGTCCATGTACATGACTCAGTAGCGAAACGAACATCAGAGTAAGAAATATCAGTGTTAATACTACCTACCACATCGAAAGGCTGATTAATTTTTTCACCGGCGATGGCAAATTTACCATCTCCAGGGATGTTCAGATCTTCTTCGGCTTTAATAGGGACCAGTATCTTCTTACCAAGGCTCCCGCCTTCAAGAGAAAGTGTAATATTACGGTCACTGTTTATTTTTATTCCCGCCTGGTAACTAGCAGGTTGTAATTCTACTTTTGATGTTTTTAAATTTAAAAAACCATGCTTCTTTTTAACAACCAAACTTTCCTGAACATTCATTCTCCCGTTTAATTCCACACAAGATACAGACAAGAGAAGCGCTCCAACCAATAAAATTGCATTTTTCATTTTGTTATCCCCCTCAGAATAAGTGCCGATCAAGCACGTGTCTGACATCAGCAAGGCCTGTGCCAATACCACTCTTTACTCTTTTCAAGCAGATCACTCAGTTATTCACATCCTGATTCTGACACCGGGGCCAGAATGCAACCAATTTAAATTAAAAACCAGTGCCACTTTATTTTTTACACGGTTCTTTACTCTTTAAAACGAGCAATCTAAAACGACAGCACATTAACGGGGGTACTTATGAAAGCTCTAATACTACTAAGCTTAGTTTTTGCGATTAACGTTCAGGCAGAAACAACTGCACCAGATGAACTAACACTTGCCGATGAAGCAATCGATGCACCGGCATTAAATATTGAAGGCCAATATCAAGTTGAAGAAGCACCGGTGAGTGCACCTAAAAAGATCGTCAGAGCAAAACCCAAAAAGCTAACTCAGTCTGAAAAGTTAAAACTTTATCGTGAAAGGCTTGAAGAAAGAAACAGAATCATGGTCGAGAAAAAAATGGAACAGATTCGTTTCCAACAGGAGATGGCACTTGCCCGTAAACTTGAAGCTTCTATGAACCAGACTCTAAAAGCTATCGATAATATCGAATAAATTCTCAGTATACAGATTTAAATAAATTAGCCCCTCCTCACAGGGGCTTTTTTGTCTGCAAATGGAACTTCCGTCGATCGTCGATGAAGATTCAGGAAAAGACCTATATGTCCTTCGCACTTCACTTTATATTCATACCGATGAAGACACATATAAGGTCATTAGTAGACGAGAGTATCATCCACTAAATAATTAAATAATTCTGTCTGAAGTTTGAGCATATAAATTCTACCTGTCAAATCTTTAGACACCCATCGAGCTTAACCTGCTTAAAGCATTACACCTTATTTTGGCACATACCTTGTATTGAATATTGTATTCACAATTTAATGTGACCAAGGGGAATTTATGAAAAAGATCAATCCACTATCTTCATTTGCTGTTCTTTTTGTACTGGCAGCAATGACTCCTCAGTCGGTATGGTCAAAAGCCTGTGATCCAAATAACAGGAAGCCAGCTTCAGCTGATTTAAACTGTCTTAAAGAAGAAAAGGACAAATTAGAAAAAGAAGTCAAAAAACTTGTTGAAGATAAGCAAGCTGTTCTTAAAGAAATAGATGAAGTAAAAGCCCTTCTGAAAAACAAAGAAGAAAATGATAAAAAAGAAGCCAAAAAAGAAAAATCAGACCGCAAGCTTGAGGCTTCTGAGGAAATCGTCGATATCATGTCAGTCATGACTAATTTAATGCTTAGTCAGCAGCAACAACAGACAATGATGATGAATCAGATGTTCTCATTAATGTCACAATCAATGCAGCAATTTACATATCCACAATATGACTTTCAATATGAAGCTAAATGGAATCCTTATTCACTTGAAAGCTTAGGGAATGGATTTGGGTATCACCAGGCTAAACTGAATCCTTATTCCATTGAGAGTCTAGGAGAAGGTTTTGGAATTGGACTTTCACATGTGTCTGATAAACACATAATCAATCCATACCAATGGCCGGATCTGGTCAAAACCCCTTACCGTTACCCTGCTCAGCAACCAATGCAACTTGATCGTCAGCAGATGATCATGCAACAGCCAATTCATGGTTATGATTTTGGTTCACCTGTTCAATCAGCGCCTGAGCAAAAACCACAGCCACAATTACAACCACAACGTATCTTAAAAGCGTAATTAGCCGATTATTTTACTCTCCCAAAGGGCAAAAAAAGGAAAATTTTTCCTTTTTTTGCTCATTTTTTCCGGAGGTATAACGAAGAGTTGTTGAGTGTGATTGAGCAAGGAAGTAGCTCGATCATAATTTAGCAATGGACGCTACTTCAATGAAAATAGGAAATATCATGAAGGTAGAATTAAAAGGCCAGACAACAACGAAAGACACAACCCTGATCAAGAAGTGCCATATGTGTGGACACATTCATGAAGGACATCAGGAACCACAAAAATGCACCAAGTGCAAAAAATCCTTCCTCCCTGTCAATTACTTTTCGAAGGTCCACACCAAATCACAGAAAGAATTCGACCAACTTTTTGCTTATGGTCATGAATTGCACGATGAAGATCTCATAAAAGGTCTTACAGTTCTCTGGTAAGGGATGCCTAAGCGGGAGAGGAATGCTACCTTTATCCCATGCAATCACTCCATCCTATCATTCAAAGACTCTTTGAAAAGAAAGGCTTCAATCAGCAAATGATTGAAAATTTTCTTTCCTGGGATTTAAAAACTATTCCAGATATGAGTTCTTTAAAAGATCTCGCTCGCGGGTCTGCGCGGATTATTGAAGCCCTGGACAAGAACGAAAAAATTGGAATTTATGGTGATTACGATGTCGATGGGACAACATCCTGCGCTCTCTTTTACCATTTTTTCAAAATGCTAAATGTAGAAGTTGATGTGGTCCAGCCATCCCGGTTTATAGAAGGCTATGGGCTGCATATTTCCAGCATTGAAGAAGCAGCAGCTAAGGGAATTAAAGTTTTAATAACCGTTGACTGTGGAATCACCAATAATGAAGCAGCAGAAAAAGCACTGGAAGTGGGCCTAGACCTGATAATCACAGATCACCATAAAGATGCACGTGAGGAAATGCCCCGGGCTTACGCCGTCATAAATCCTAACAGACGTGATGAAATTGATAATCCTCACTACGAAGAATTAAAAACACTGGCCGGTGTGGCGGTCGCTTTTGCCGTTGCTGTTCAGGTTCGTGCTGATCTTATTAAGCGAGGTCAGAATATTCCTTCATTGTATTCTTTACTACAATTTGTGGCCATCGGAACTATATGTGATCTGGCTCACTTGAGCCCGGTTAATTTAAAGCTGGTTCGTCACGGTCTCAAACTGATTAAGACAACTGATTACCCGGGAATACGTGCTTTTTTTACAGCTGAAGAGTTAAATGCCAAAACTATTCCTTCTGAAAAATTAGCTTTTCACATTGGTCCATTGATTAATTCTAAAGGCCGCCTGGAACATCCGGAAGCTTCATTAAAACTCCTTATTTCCACTTCTCAAGAAGAAGCCAGAAAGTATTACGACTTGCTGGTTCACTGTAATCAGGAACGTAAATTTATTCAGAACGAAGTCTTTAATGAAGCACGCGAGCTTATTTCGCGTGAAATTAAAAGTTTAAGTTTAAGTAGCAGGTATGAGCATCTGATCACTATTGCTTACCAGCCACATTGGCATGAAGGAGTGATTGGAATAGTTGCTTCAAAGCTGGTAGAAACTTTTAAAGTTCCGGCGATTGTTTTTACCGATTCAGAACACGAAGGAATTATTAAGGCTTCTTGCCGAAGTGCGGGTCATCTGGACATCTTCAATCTTCTTAAAAAAGAAGAATCTCTTTTTATTAAATTTGGTGGTCACAAAGCTGCGGCAGGTTTGTCCATGCCAAAAGAAAATTTACGTCCATTCATTGAACGAATGAATTTACACCTCAAAGATGTACCTGCCATCGAGAGAACTCGAATGGACTTCCACGATCTGGACATTGAAGCTTCCGAAATAAATCCTCAACTCATGCGCGATCTGGATCTTCTGGAGCCTTTCGGAATGGGTAATGAGAAACCTAAATTTCGAATTAAAGGTGTAAAGCTTGACTCTTATGATTTAATGAAAGATGTTCACGTTCGCTGGAGCTTATCCAAGGATAAGACAAAATTGCGAGGCATTAGTTTTAATTATGTAGGAAAATTTGATTCGTTAATGCCTCAGGAAGTTTATTCTATTCAGAACATGCGCCAGACAGACCTTTCTGTATATTTCACCTTGGGTCTTAACCGTTTTAATGGAAATGAAAGTATTCAGCTTATGGTCGAAAAACTGGAATTCGGGGCAATTTGATCTCAAACAAAATATTTATCTTAATCAAATCTTTAATTTTGCAACCAACATTATGGTATCTCCCTTGCTTATCTATCACTAGATAGTTGCGCCACAAATCAGGCCTGCTCAGGCCTGGCGCAAAACGAAGGAGTATTGAAATGAAGCTTAGTAATTTTTATGCAGGAACACTCTGTCTTTCACTTGTGGCCTTTGCAGGTTGTTCAACTAATCGCGATCTGATATCAGAGAATGATTATTATCCCACTGTCACCAATTCTTCTTCGTTAAAAGAGGATGAATATACTGTTGTTGAGTTTGAACAAGGAGATAACACACTGTCTGATGCCGGAAAAGCGAAATTGAAATCGTTTATCGAAAGCGCTCAATATGGTGGTAGAGACATTGAGAACATTAAAATTCTTTCGTGGTCAGACGTCGATAATAAAGGTGGAACGGCCACTGACTTTGACCGCGCTATTGCAAGTGAAAGAAGTGAAGCCGTTGAAGAATATTTAAAGGATGAACTCAAAACCGGCGCTGATTATTCAAACATCAATATGGTTGAAAGAAAAAGCATCCAGGATGTTTTCAAGTCAGAGGACTGGAAACGTCAGCCCTTATCAAAAGCAGAATCCCGGACATTACCAAGCAGCGATGCCAACGAAGAAATGGCTTCTTTAGATAAAAACAAAGCATCTAAAGCTCTAGTCGTTGTTGATTATCAATAGGTAGTATAAAGCTGAAATTTAGACAAAAAAAAGGCCCACAAAAGTGGGCCTTCTCATTTAAATCATTTAAAGATGATTAAAGACTTAGGTCCCATTTTAGACCAGCAAAGATAGTGCTTGTTTCATTCTTATATGCAGCACCTGAAGAGTTTTCAGTTTCAGCCATGTTGTAAACTACATGGTATCTCATTGCCTCATCTTTGTTTGGAGTGTACTCAAGACCAACTTCGTAAGCCGTTCTTTCTTGCTCAGCAGTTGTTCCACCCAGAGTTAGACCGCCAGCAACAGTTGTCATTCCTTCTCCATCGTCTTTAATGTATTTTACGAATGGACGGAAATTTTCGTGATTATAACGGACATGAGCAACCATTGACTTAATTTCTGAATCAGTTGTACCAACAACAGCTTCGTTATTTCTAGTCAGGTAATCAGCTTCAACCAGGAATGCATCCATATTGAACTGAAGACCAGCTGACATTGAGATGTCGTATTGACCAGCGCGATCAGTTCCTTCTTTGTGGTAGGAAACGATTGGATTGATCATGTTGTTCATCAGGTTACCATACCAAGCAGCACCAACAACTTTCTTATCAGTAAGAGTTGTTGTCGTTCCCTCAAGGTACTGAACGTATAGAGTTTGCTCAGCAACGGTGTAACCAAGAGTCGCACCGATTAGGTTCGAATTAATAGCATCTTTAAATGCAGAAGTTGCATACATATCTACATCAGACCAGTCATTTTCGCGTCCACCAGTTAGGATTGCCTGCTTACCGATAGTAGCTGTAAAACCTGGACCAAATGATTTAGTGATGAATGCTGTATCGATGAAATCTGTGATTGTTCCTGAGGCACCGTTAGCTGGCTCAGTGAAATCAAGAGTTAGTTCACCTGTAATTGTTTCATTAAACTTAGCAGCGTTTTTCCAACGAAGGAAAGAAACTTCCATTTCTCCACGAGTCGTTTCCGGAGTAGCTGTCACTTCTTGTTTTTCGTTGATGTAATCGAAACGAGCGATTACTTTTGATTCAGATTCAACAGCTGCAGATGCTGTCGTTGCAAGGAATGCTGATGCAAGTAAAAGTTTTAACTTCATTGTCTCTCCTATGAGAATTGAATTAAAAAACCAATATAATAATTAAGTTTGTCGGCATCTTGCATAGGAGTCAAACAAAAACCGACAAACTTAACCGATTTTTTTTTATCTTTTGATCGTTACTTTTTCAATCACAACATCTTTAAGTGGACGATCGCCCGGTCCTACTGGAGTTTTTCCGATTGCAGATACGACTTCCATTCCACGAATGACTTTACCAAATACAGTGTGTCTTCCATCAAGATGCGGAGTCGGTACCAGTGTTATGAAGAACTGAGAACCATTCGTTCCAGGACCGGCATTGGCCATCGAAAGAATACCGGGTCCACTATGCTTAAGATTTGGGTTGAATTCGTCTTTAAAACGGTAACCAGGACCTCCTCTTCCTGATCCTTCCGGACATCCACCCTGAATCATAAAACGGTCAATGACTCGATGGAAAACAAGTCCGTCGTAAAAGTTACCTTGCTTTGAAGTTTCTTGTCTTCCTTCGGCCAGGTTAACGAAGTTCCATACAGTTTCCGGACATTCTTTGGCGAAGAGTTCTACTTCGAACTCGCCCATGGATGTTGTAAAAACTGCGTTTAATTTATCGAGTTCTTCTTTGTAATCACTTTTCTTTGTTCCGCCTAATCCAAACATACATGCTCCTTAGTAATTTAAAATTTTATAATTTCCCTGAATATCCTGAATAGGGGTCTTCAGGGTCTGTCCATATAAATAGATTTTTTGATCTGGTTTGAAGAAATTTGAAAGATTGACATGAATGACGGGTCTCTTCACACCCTTTGAGTCATAAATAGAAAATAATTCAGCACTGATCATTTTATAATTAGCTTCCGGTAAAAGCGTCTCCACTTCCTGTCGGGTCAAACAGGCAGAGATAATCACCGGGAATCCCATATCGTGAACATCTGAAGTGAGAAAAGTTTTTAATTTTTCAAGTCTTCCTTTGTCTGCCACCACTTCATCCAGCCAAATCAGGTGAATGCGGTTAAAAGACGGCAGATCCGTGAAGAAAATTTTACTCCCGATTTGTTCGCTGGCCTTAAAAAAAAGGGTTTCATCTTCTTTTAGTGTAAGACTGGTCTTCCCTTGAATTTGTTTGGTCTTAATATAATCCTCATTAAAAACACCTTGAAGCTGAATAGCCTCAAAGAAGCTCAATGAATAACTCTTCATCAGAGAATCAATGTTAAGGTAGCGCAAACTTTTGTTGCGAAAACATGAACCAGACTGACTGAAATTAGCCCACTCCGGCAGATCGGGAAGAAAATATTTTTCCACACCTGTTGAAACATAATACTCTTCAACGTCACGGGGTTTGAGCCCTTTGGTCGAACAAGCCACACTAGTGAGCAAATAAAAAGTAATGAGGAACAAATTTGTAAATTTCATATCTAAGCTTTTTTAAAAAAAGTCATTAAATGGTTTTCGATTTCCTTAATCTGTATTAAACCTGCATCCAGGTCTGTCGCCTGAATCTGATAATAACCCGGTTCGTCCTGAAGTAATTGTGTTCCCAGACGTTCTATACTGTATCCCCGCATGACACAGATTGCGTCAGCTGCAAGAGTTTTTAAATTCTCCAGACCAACGACCTCCCGGTATTCCGGTGACTCCAGCGTTGCGAAAATGCCTTCCCGATCCAGCAATCGATCAACAGAGGTTACATCATAGCCCTCATAAAAAAGAATTTTTGCCACTGGTTCGGCAGGTTTTGGTACTTTCACCCGGACGTGATCATCCAGATCCCGCCATTCGTGCATTTTCTTTTCAAAAGCCAGCTTATCACTATCAAATCTCTCTTCAATTTCTTTAAAGATCTGCCGACATTCGTAATCCAGGTGATCTTTATGACCTAAAGCTAATCGCTCAAAAGTGACCCAGTGGAGCTGGGCGTCTGATGTGCTTAACAACCATTCTTTCAACCTTAAAAATGCTACTTTGACTTCTCGTCCTTCGCCGATCAATACAATTGATTTTTTATTTTCGGTTTTTAATTTTGTGAAGATTTCCTGTTGATAATAAATGTGTCCAGAAGAGCGAAGATTATTTTCATTTAAAGCAAAGTCTCCGCCTGCGCCCATCGCTCTGGGACTCTTCCCCATCCCGGTAGCTTCGATGACAACATCAAAATCTTCAAAACTCTCCACGGGCTTATGTAGTGACTCGAGTACATCATTTCCCAGCTTCTTAAAAATTTCGGGATTGTCCTGAACTTGTTTTAAAATAGTCTCTTTTGGATTAAGGGAAAAGACAACTCTAAACAGATCATGCAATCTCGATTTGCCCTTAATCAATTCTCCGGGATGAAGAAAACGTTTATGCACTCTAAGCACATCGCCACGTCTGGAGATGTTATTGGCTTCAATTTGTTTAACCAGTAGAGTAAGTTCCTGGTCCACAAACTCTTTTGCTGTTAATGAATGGCCTTTATAAGTTACTTTTAGATCAGGTAAACTTTCGGCGAGTAAACGAATGTTTCCGCCTAATGGAGACCGCTGATACAAAACTGTATAGGCACCAAGATCATCAAAATGTTTAGCAGCGAGTAGGGCCAGGGGGCCGGAGCCAATGATGGCGATTTTCATAGATTTGTACTCCAGTGACGAAGTACAAATCTATCATAATATCTTTAAATGGGCAGCAATTACTTGAAATAGACCTTAGTGTCACCCTTATCGATGGCAGAGTGTTCAGCGAACTTATAGATAAAATCAATGAAACTTTGCATAGCTTCAAAAGTTGGCACTGATTTATCAAACTCACATCCATACTGCATGTAAGTATTGCCGTCTTTACCCACCACTTCTTTCGAGTGACGCACGTTCATGATGACCGGGATATAGGATTTATCTGTGAAGTACATACGCATGCTAACTTCAAAATCCTGTGGCAGTTTTTTATCTTTTGGGTTCCAAGGAACCTGAAAAGAACATCCGTCTCCGGCGATATCAACCATCGTTACAGGATAGATCGACCCGTTATCGTCAATGACTGAATAAGCACCAAGGAAATTTTGAAAAACAATTCTGTTAAAGGCCCTGCGCTTTTGTTCAATCGTCTCAGCTTTCTTTTTGTTGAAATCGAGTATTTTAAATTCAGACATACATTCATCTCCACGACGGTTGGATTAACTCCTGACGTATCGGATGATGAATGACTTTAGTTTATTTTTTTTGATAGCTCGGTATTTGGGAAATTTCTTCTTTCATGCGCTGGAAAGCTTCCAGACGGGACAAAAGCAAATGAGTTTCCCGAGCAGACTGATCAAGTTTATGATAGAAAAAACAACCGTGGCTTTCCGGCAAATGATCACAATTTGAGAACTTACACTGAATAGCACCCTCTTCGATATCCGGGAAGTACGACATTAAGTCTTCTTCAAGTAAATCTTCCACTCCGAAAGAACGAATGCCCGGCGAATCAATCAAAGACATCGTTTCGCAATCAACTATTTCACTCCAGGTTGTTGTATGCGTCCCCTTTCCCACTTTTCCTACATCGCGGGATAGTAAAGTCATTTTCCCGTCAGTCACCTGACTAATGAGACGACTCTTCCCGACACCGGATTGTCCTAAAAAAATAGATGTTTTCTGAAAGAGTCTCGCCTTCAGATCACTGAGCCCAAGTGCAAGATGCCTTGGTTGATAATCGGGCAAGGCAGCAGAAACTTCAAAGCATTCGATCCCCAGATGTTTTAATCTCTCGGTTTCAAAAGCAATATCAAAGTCGTTGTTGAATTCATCCATTTTATTGAAGACGATCAGTGGGCGAATTCCCCACTGATGGGCACGCACCAGAAATCTGTCGACGATCCCTCGTTTATATTCCGGTCTGGAAACTGAACTTACAATTACCAGTAACTCACAATTAGATGCAGTCACCTTTTTTTTCTGTTCGCGAATTATCAGACGGTAAATCTCACTTTGGCGAGGCAGTACTTCTACGATGACATTTTTTTCATCAATCATAACGTAGTCACCGACCACGATCGTGTTCTCGTCGCCCTTCAGTAAATTTCCCAAAGCCGTGGCCACAACCATTTCGCCGTTTTCAGTATACTTACAGTCAAATTCTCTTTTGGCTGATTTAAAAACGCGTGCCTTTTTTAACATGACATAAATCCTTCAGGAAAAAACTGTCCTGCCGGATCCATCTCTTTTTTAAGAGCTCGAAAAACTTTTCTTTGGTTATCAGAAAAAAACGGTGCAATGAATTTCTTTTTCAGTAGTCCAATTCCATGCTCAGCAAATGGAGATCCCTTCCATTTCAAAACTTCAGAATATAAATTTTCCAGCTGCTGATTGCAGAAATCATTTTTATCCGGTGTAGGCATAAAATTAAAATGCAGATGAGCATCCCCAAAATGGCCGAAGAGATTGTAATTCACTCCCTGTCCCGCTAGTCGGCGGTAATAAAGAAGCAAATCGCGGAAATGCTCAGCATCGACCTGTACATCCGTTCCTTTTTTGGTCACGCCCATTCGCGAATTCACTTCAAAAATTGCCCGGGGAACACTGACTCTTAATTCACGACATTTTGAAGCTGCCATCTCAAAAATATTTTCATCATTCACCAGTGTGAGTTTGGAAATGAGTTCTTCATAAATTGCTTCAAAATCAGACTTAGCAATTTCCAGAAACAGCACATCCTGATTATTCCCGGGATTTTTATCCGCCGGTAAATAGCCAAGTGAATTGGCATCGATCAGTTCACAGGCACGAACCCGGCCTCTAAACGCCTGAACAGCGTGAAAGATTTCCAGATGCGGTTCAAAATCAGTTTCCCATTTCGGCAGAAGAAAAAATAAATATGTTTCCGGCACATGCTCAATGGTTTTCAAAACCGTTTCTTTGATAATTCCCAACTGACCTTCTGTTCCGGTCATCAGATCAGTTTCTGCTTCCAGCCGCGGATAGGGAGCATTCTTGTATTGAGTGTAGTGACTGAAGTCTTTCTGATAAGCTTCCAGCTCCGGACTCTTCTTCAAGTTTCTGTCAGCACTCAGAAGGATTTCTTCCCCCAGATGATTGATGTAAATTAATTCCACAATCTGTGAACGCAAATTACGATATCCAAACGATCTTTCCCCGGTGCAGCTCGTAGCAATGCCCGACAAAACGCCGGCCAGCTCTTCAGTCGGCGAAGTCATAATTTCGCGTCCATGCGACAAACAAAATTCTTTGGCCTCTTTCCATGTCACAAAACCTTCCACATGCAAATTTCCATTGGCCAGCAAATGCAGTTGTCCTTTGATGGTCGACAAATTGCCCAACACAGTCTGAGCTCCTAATTCCGCCTTAATTTTTTCAAAAGGAATAACGGTGGATGTCTGCGACGAATGATAGAGTGTCGGAACTTTTGAAGCGATATGGTCCTTTAATTCAGGCCAGGAATAAAAACTTTTTGTGATCATATTATGAGTCTAGGCAATCTTTGGGCTTACGCCAATAGATATTTAGGATTCTAGGCACTTAGGTCACTTTTAACGCAATCTTTATCTTGACAGAAGGGCTCCAAACCCTTATTTTTCATTTCACCCTTTCGATATACGCACTCGTAGCTCAGTTGGATAGAGCAACCGATTTCTAATCGGTAGGTCAGAGGTTCGAATCCTCTCGAGTGCGCCATTACAAATCCCCGCAAATTATCCAGCTTCTTAAATTTTCAGCTCTTGCTTGCGCCAAACTCATTGCATTTTGACTTAAACTCTATTCCATTTAAAAGTGAATTTGTTTGTCATTCAACCAAGGATTAAAGAATGTCTAGAAATACACTTATCTTATTCTCTGTATTCACTTTGAGCTCAACTACGGCTTATGCCCAACTCGCTCCCACTGAATTGTTGCCTGATCTGATAACCTTACCTTCAGTCCTGCGAGATAATCGAATCGACTACGACACCATTCCCGGAAAAAAACTTTTACGCTTATCCAACTCTTCTCCCAATGCTGGTAAAGGTAAAATGGAAATACGTGGAGGAAGAATTTTAAGTGGCGGAAAACGAGAAGTTCATCAGCGGATCTATTTAACGAATGGGCGTTATGTCAGCAAACTGGCCGGAGTTTTTGAATATCATCGTGAGCATAAACATATTCATTTTCAGGATTATGCTGTTTATCGCCTGCGTGAAGTAACTTCCAATTCCGGTGTGGGGGCTATCGTTGCCAAAAGCGAGAAAGTAAGTTTTTGCCTCAGAAACAGTCGAGTTTATAATCGAAATCTCCCAGGCTTTAATCCACGATCAGAGTACAAAGGCTGCAGCAGTGAAATCCAGGGAATTGGAGTCGGTTATGCCGATTATTATGGAAAAAATTTATATGGCCAATGGATAGATATAACTAATGTTGATCCTGGACAGTATTGGATTGAATCAGAAGTCGATCCTTCAAATCGTCTAAAAGAGAGTAATGAAGATAACAACATTGCCCGCGTAATGGTCAACATTGATTAAGATTACTCAACATAATTTTACATCTGTTTTCAGCTTTGCTATTTTACCTGAATAAATCAAGCTGAGAGCATTATGACCATCGAAACGAATCAAGACATCGTTCAGTTAAAAATTATTGGCAAAATTGTTAAGGAAACGCTGCAATTGATGATCAAAGCGGCAAAGCCAGGAATGACAACACTGGAGCTGGATGAAATCGGAAGAGAAAATCTGGAAAAGCACGGCGCTAAATCGGCACCAAAAGCTACTTACAATTTTCCGGGTTACACCTGTATTTCAGTCAATGAAGATATCGCCCATGGCATACCGAATTCTTATGTCATCAAAGAAGGTGATTTGATTAATATTGATGTGTCTGCTGAACTCAATGGATACTACGCTGATACGGGCGGATCATTTGTCGTTGGCGTTGCGACCCCTTTACAAAAGAAAGTCATGCAGGCGACACGCGAAGCGCTGGCCGAAGCAATTTCAGTTGCAAAGGCCGGTGCTCCACTTAACTTAATCGGAAAAGCGATTGAAAGAGTGGCCCGTAAACATCATTTAAAAATTATTCTGGATTTGGGAAGCCACGGGGTAGGCCGGGCCCTGCATGAAGAGCCAGGTTTCATTGCTCCTTTCTTCGATCGCTCAGATAAAAGAATCCTCCGCGAAGGCCAGGTGATCACTATTGAACCTTTCTTATCGTCGCAATCAAGTCATGTTGAGGAATTAGAAGATGGCTGGACACTGACGACTGGAAAAGGAAATGTAGCAGCTCAATATGAGCACTCGATGATCATTACCAAAAATCGTCCGATCATACTTACATAACAATAATCAACCTTGACGAATGAGCTTCGACAGTAAACACTTTTCCTATACAAGGAGTGTTTATGAAACTTTTTTCTATCGCCATGCTGGGCCTATTGTTCTCTATTAATGTCTGGTCTTTTGAAAGCGGGAGCTATTCGGGGAGCAATACAGAAATGGAATGCTGGCTCGATCTTGAAAAACAAACTGATAGTGTTCGCGTGCAGTACCAATGTGTAACACCTGATGGACTAGTCATTGAGTCACAAGGCTTCCAGACCTATGCGTTCGGCAGCTTTAGCCAGGAAGTTGAAGATGAAACAGGCAGATACTTAGTAAGTGGATCAGGGTCAGATCAATTACTGGAATATAAAATTGTGAAATTAACAAGCAATAATTCTACCTGGCTTGAACAGATTAAGAATCTTGGAGACAGTAAAATTCACTACAATATGTCCCTCGATGATAACTTCTTTATTAACATGACATTTACCAAAGATAACTAAATTGAGGAGATCAAAAGATCTCCTTTTTTTTGGTGTCCAATCTTTAGACATCCCCCCTTTCCTTCTTACAGCCCCCCCTCTGGGGTCGATTGAGTCCGGGTTAAAATGGCCCATATGAAAATACTACTATTTTTAACGTTGTTCCCCCTTTTATCCCTCCAGGCTTCAGAAGGTGATGCTTTTTCCGCCCGCCTTTACGAATACGAAGACATGAACGCCAGGCTTAGTCTTGAGGTCGAATTAAGGCTTAATAAGGCCCTTCGCAAGGCCAATAAGAAAGACCATGCCTGCGATTCGAAAGTTGCTTTAAAGGCCGTTGAAGGTGAATTTTTAAGACCAGTTGTCGGTATTTTTGAATTCTGGGCTTCCCATACAGACGCAGTAAAAGGTCATCAGATTAAATATAAAGATTCAATTTATCGCGACCTGAAACTAAAAGAAAATTTACCGGTTCATTTGGGTAAGCTGGGAATGGCGACGTTTTTTAAAATTAATGGAACGCTGGTTGCTTCAGATAAGTTCGGCCATTTTTTTGATGAAGGACATACTTATTATAAAATCGTGCATAAGGAAGGGAGACCACTGACAGATGCTCTTCAGAAAGGCATTGATCTGGAAAACGGCGCTTATGGTTTAAAGCGGTCTAAAGTATTTTCTTACGGTGATCTTGTCGCCAATTATAACGGCTATACATTCTGGAAAAGTTTATTTAATGATGAAGATGGAAATAACTATATTAGTTGCCGTAATGGAAAGTTTTATCTGTCACGCCGGTTTAGTTTCGCTGAATATGTTGATGCAGGCTGGGATGAAGCGATCAATTGTAATGCTTACCCGGAATCGGTAGCAGTCAGAGTTAATAAAGTCATTGCGGAGCTAGAAGCAAAGAGCGGAAAAAAATTAGCGTGTCCAAGTGAGCGCGAAAAATGCGTAGCCCTCCAGGAAAAATATCAGGAACATAAAGATAAGTTACTGAGCCCGATGTGCTATTGATTCAAAAAAATCCTCATCAAGTGTCTTGTTGATACAATGGTTCGCCATTAGAATGAAAGAAAAAAACATTCAGGGCGAACCATGATTAAAAGAATCCTCACAAAAACCACAATTGAATCGACTGTAAAAAATGAACTTTCAATGACCATTCTTAGGGTGAGCGCCGGTCTTTTGATGTTAGTTCTGCATGGAATGGGTAAACTTCCTCCCAGCGAAAAATTTATCACAGGAGTGACTGAGATGGGTTTTCCGGTCCCGCTTTTTTTTGCCTGGGCAGCGGCTATCGCTGAAAGCGTTTGTGCTGTTTTTTTAATCATCGGTCTGTTAACCAGACCATCGGCTTTGCTTCTCAGCTTTACTATGCTGGTCGCGGCTTTTGGCCGGCACTTCGCCGATCCACTGGATGTAAAAGAAAAGTCCCTACTCTATTTAATTATTATGCTGATTTTCGTAGCCCGTGGGGCAGGTCGATGGTCAGTGGACTATTTCCTTTCCCGCAAATAGCAGAAATACATACTTTTTTTCCTTAATGGCAACATGCGCATAGAGTTCCACTCTGGTAAATGCGCACCATTTCTGGCAATCTCATCTACGCATTTAAACAGGCCGGATTATGAATAAAATAAAATCTCTTCCCCTTCTATTTATCTTCTTAATAAATTCTGCATCGGCCATCGAGATTAAAGATGTCGACATGTTCGGTTACGCACGCGCCGGTGTGGGAACAAATACTCATGGGGGAGATCAGGAATGTTTCTACAATCAGGGTTCTGGTGGTGGAAGTGGTATCGGGCGTAATGAATTTCGTCTAGGTAATGAGTGCTCCAATTATCTGGAAATCGCTCTTAAGTTTAATCACTTAAAAGAAGAGACGAAAAAAATCTATTCCCAGTTTCGCCTGGCCAATTCCCATAGCGGAGAAGATGCAACGGAATCAACAAATCAAAGTACAAACTTTGTGGAAGCTTTTGCAGAAATCCAGGGCATCAATGAACTTGCCTGGAGTTTCTGGGTTGGTAAAAGATTTTACCGAGAACATGATGCTTATATTGATGATTATTATTATTTCGGCTCAACAAATGGCAACGGCGGTGGAGTCGGGAATATTGATATTCTGGGGGCTAAACTGTCACTCGCCTATCTTCGTCAGGTGTCGAATACCAGGACGACAGTGGGTAATCCGGGCTTGACTGTTTACGATGCCCGCTTAAAGCAATTTTCATGGAGTAAAAGCTTAAAGCAAAATTACTGGCTGGCCTTTGGTCAAGCTCCGGAATCCAGCGATGCAACGACTGGAGAAAAATTTAAGAAGAGCAATGGTGTCATTGTCGGGACTTTACTGGAGTGGAATTTAGCTGAAAGAGGCTTTAACCATTTTGCGATAGTGTTTGGCCAGGGAGTGATGAATAATTTCAACTTATATGGTGATTCTACAGTTTCTTTAACCCAGCCCATCAGCAGCGAAAAAAGACTTCGTTTAGTTAATCACACAACTTTTGATATAAATCCTAAGTGGGCTTTCCATTTATCGCTCAATCATGAAAGGCTGATAGTACATACTGAAACAACCGAACAATGGATAGGAATCGGCTTCCGACCGCATTATAGAGTGAATCCGCATTTTCATCTTGTAGGTGAAGCCGGAACAAGTGTGGTTCAGAACAATGGAGCCAAAAGACTTTCTCGACTCACTTTTGCTCCGCAGTTAAGTATTAATGAAAACATTTGGGGAAGACCAGTGTTGCGTGCCTTCTATACTCATTCATTCTGGAACGAAAAAAACAAAACCAATGTTGCTCAGAACGCTCCTACATTCGCCCAGAAAACTGATGGCGGATCTTTCGGATTACAGATGGAGACTTTTTTTTAGAAGAGAAAGAAATGATTGAATTAAAAAATATCGCTAAAAAATATGACAACAACGTAACGATCATTGAAAATTTCAACCTGAAGATTAACAATGGCGAATTTGTTGTCATCGTCGGACCATCAGGTTGCGGAAAATCCACCTTACTCCGGATGATTGCCGGGCTGGAAGAGATCTCTTCAGGACAACTTATTGTTGATGGAATAGATGTGACCCAATTGGAGCCAAGCGATAGAAATGTTGCCATGGTCTTTCAGGATTATGCACTTTACCCGCATATGAACGTCTATGATAATCTGGCCTTTGGATTGAAAATCAAAAAAAGAGACGAAAAATTTATCAAAGAACGTGTGTTGAAAGCTGCAGCGATGCTGGATTTAACTGATTATCTGGATCGTAAGCCATCTGATTTATCGGGAGGCCAGCGCCAGCGTGTGGCCATGGGCAGAGCGATTGTAAAAGATGCTCGCACTTTTTTATTTGATGAACCGTTATCCAATCTGGATGCCAAACTTAGGCACAAAATGCGTGCGGAAATTAAGAAATTTCATCTGACACAAAAAGGTACATCTATATATGTCACCCATGATCAGCTGGAAGCTTTAACTCTCGCCGACAGACTGGTCATCATGAGAAAGGGCGTGATAGAACAGGTCGGAACCCCTCAAGAAGTTTTTAATTTTCCCCGCAATTCATTCGTTGGAGAATTTATCGGAACACCGGCAATGAATTTACTCGAAGTTAATCTTCACTATGAAGGAACAGATGTGCGGGCCATCGGCCGGAACTATGCCTTTAACTTTTTGTTACCTTCTAATAAAATTGAATTTTTCAGAAAAAAACATCTTCGTCCGGAAAAAGCACTTTTGGGGATCAGGCCTACTGATATCATCCTGCATACAAATGAAGAACCAGGATGGAATGCCAAGTTTGAAGTTCTCTTTACAGAATTGCTGGGTCACGAAGCTAATTTAGTATTAAAAAATGGAGAGCAAGAAATAAACAGCCTCATACCGGCAATGCATTTACCGCCTGATTTAAAATCAGCTGAGTTTTATTTCAAGCTGCATTTTGCACATTTGTTTGATTCCGTCACTGGCGAAAATCTTAACCTTTAACACTGCCGTGTGAAAGGCCCTCGACGATATAGCGATGAATGGAGAAAAACAATAAAGAGATCGGTAAAGCCCCAAGAATTGAAGCCGCAGCAAACTGTCCCCATCTGCTGGCAAATGATTCGCTGATAAAAATTTGAATTCCTACAGCAAAAGTAAGTTGATCCTGAGTTTTTAACAAAATAGAAGGCAGAATAAAATCCGAAAATGTACCAATGAATGTGAGCAGTCCGATAACGGCCAGCATAGGTGTACATAGCGGCAGTACGATTTTAGTAAAGGCCTGAAAGTGAGTACACCCGTCCATCCGGGCAGATTCTTCAATGGAGCGCGGAAGCGTATCAAAGTATCCCTTGAGTAACCAGATGTTAAATGGTGTCCCGCCAAGATAAATTAAAATTAGTCCGCCATGAGTATCAATGCCAAGCCAGGGTATATAGCGACCGATGAAATCGAGCATAAAGTAAAATGCAATCATTGCCATCATGTTGGGAAACATCTGCATGACCATGAGGAATTTTAGGCTGGTTTCTTTTCCGCGGAATTTAAAGCGGGATAATGAATAAGCTGCCGAAGTAGAGAAAAGGAGCATTAAGACAGCACTAATCATGGAGACTTTAATACTGTTAAATAACCAGCGCATGATCGGATAAGGAGAAGAAACTGTTTCCCCCAAAGCATTGGTAAATGGTATTCCGAAAATATACTTCCAGTTATCCAGACTTAATTCGGAGAGACTAAATCCTGCTTTTAAGTTTCCAGTTTTGTTCAAAGAAACCATCACGACTGAAGCAACAGGAAGCAGAACAATTATTGCAATTGCAATCAGAAGAAGATGAATGAGAAGTTGGTTTAACGCTTTATGATTTTTCATGTACGACTCAACTTTTTAGAAACGCGGAAATTGATAAAAGTTAAAGCTACGATGAGAATAAAAATGAAAACAGAAATGGCTGCAGCCGTAGCAAAATTCTGTCCCTGGGAACCTTCGAATGCCAGCCGATATGTATATGAGATAAGAATGTCTGTTTCGCCAATCGGGGTACTGACATCTGGAATAACCGGACCTCCGCCTGTGAGTAAATAGATTCCTACAAAATTATTAAAGTTAAACGCAAATGAGCCTATCAAAAGTGGAACCATTGCTTTTAAAACCAGAGGGAAAGTGAGGTACTTAAAATTCTGAAAACGGGTTGCTCCTTCCAGCGAGGAGGCTTCGTAGATAGATTTAGGGATAGATTGCAGTATTCCAGTAATCACCAGAAGCATGTAAGGAAATCCCAGCCACAGGTTTACCATAAGCACACTGATCCTTGCCCAGATTTTATTTTCCAGCCACGGAACAGGACTAATTTTAAAAAAGCTAAGTAACGAGTTAACTTCACCAAAATCTTTATTCAACATTCCTTTAAAAACCAGAACTGAAATAAAAAAAGGAATGGAATAAGGAATGATGAATAACAATCTGAAAAGGAGCTTAGACCGGGAATTCAACTCAGACAACATGACGGCCAAAAAAGCACCAAAACTAAAAGACAATAATACTGAACCTAGTGCCCACACAACCGTCCATCCGAAAGCTTTAAAAAAAACAAATTTTGTGTCTTCAGAAAAGAAGAGTTCGCTATAGTTTTTAAAACCTACTGTAGTGTAATATCCTGGTCCAACAGGTTCTCCATTCAATAGAAATTTTCCGCTAACTTTATCTTCAACCAGCTCTTTTCCCGTTAAACGGTCAATAAAGCTTTGACCATTGGGAATATACCGGGTTTCAGTCTGGGCCAGTATGTCCGTTCGGTAAAAAGAAAATTGTCCAAGTGCCGGATGCTCAAACACCAGATCCGGAAATTTGGTGATGACATCCATGATATCTGCTTTATTAAGTAGCTGAGCCGTCGAGGGAAGGTTAGATTCAACCAGCAAATTAATGTTTTCCTGATCCAGTTTAAACCGGACGGTGCTTAAATCTGTTACAAGAAAATAATTTTCTCCATCTCTAAAAAGCTGAAAAGAGAGAAACTCGGATTTTGGCTTCAGTACTTTTTCTTCCTTAAACAACTCAACTACTTTTTGCCTTTCAAGCAGATGACCTGTTTGCAAGTTAGTGAAAGACACATAAATGCTGTAGGAAATAGGAACAAAGCTAAAAAGAATAAAAAGAACTAGAGCGGGATAAAAAAATTTATAAGCATCTTTTTTAGAGATCAGATAAATATAAATGGCGAGAATGGAGAGAACCATACACGCAATTATTAGGGAATAACCTAACCACATCTTTCAGTCTCCGCGGTTATTTTTCCTAATTGTTTCCAATCCAATGATTTATATTGTTCAGAAGTGAGTTTCCATGTCCAGTTAGTCGATGCAACTGTTCCGGGATAATTAAAGCGAGATCCGGAATCAAGTCCCAACAGATCCTGAATCTGAATAAGAGTTATTCTGGCCGGTGTGGATAAAAGAGTTTTTATCATGTGCCAGTGGTCAGGATGCTCACTGCCTAGTTGATTATTAACCCAAAGTTTAAGTCCCGGAGACAATTTTTCATACCAACCATTAAGAGTATCACAATCGTGAGTCCCGGTATAAGCAACAGAGTTATACAGATAGTTATCCAGCTTGTGAGGGTTGTTTTCGTCCGGTGACATGAACTGGAACACTTTCATTGTAGGAAATCCAAACTGATCCCTTAGTTCATTGACATCTGAAGTAATGTACCCCAGATCTTCCGCCAGGACTTCAGGACAGTCGCTGAGTTTCTTGAACAAGTCAGCTTTGGGTCCTGGGTACCACTGCCCCCTACTCGCATCCGGCTCGCTTACGCGTGAAATCCAGGTAGCACAAAATCCTCGAAAGTGATCGATGCGAACGACATCAAAATAGCGTTTGAGGAAACTCAGTCTGGTATTCCACCATTGATAGTTTTCGGACTGTTGTTTTTTCCAGTCGTAAAGTGGTGTTCCCCACTTCTGACCGGTTTCACTAAAAGCATCGGGAGCGGCACCGGCTTCAAATTCCATTTCCTCATTTTTGTTCAATAAAAATTGTGAGCGGTCTTTCCACACATCCATACTGTTATAAGAAACAAAAATTGGAAGATCACCGATAAGTCTTACAGCTTTTTGATTGGCATAATTCTTTAACTTAGTTAGCTGAGTAAAGGCTACATACTGAATGAACTGATGAAAAATAGTTAATAACTTCTCATTTTCATCCGGTGTTTTCTCATCCCAGGTTTTCCAGTGGGGGCCGCGTGTTTCTGAGAGTGCACGAAATCGTGCATAGTAAGGAAGCCACTCCGCTTCTTTCTCTAAAAACTGGCGATAAGCTTCATCGGCCGTGAATTGTACAAAAGCATATTCCAATAACCGTCTTTTGATTTTTTTAACAACAGCGTATTCAACTTTTTCCGAATAGAAATGTGCGGCTTCAAGTAATTCGTCAGAAAGTGAAAAGTCCTTCACCAGCAAGGCGGGAGAAATGAGAAATTCGGCACAACCAAAGGCTGAATCAGTGGCGTATGGACATCCAGAATCATCCGTGTTGCCGATCGGGAGAATCTGCCAGAAGTGCTGTCTGGCCTCTGCCAGACGATCAATAAAATCGTACGCCGTCGGACCAAAGTCTCCTACTCCGTACTCTGTCGGAAGACAGGTTATATGACATAAAATCCCAGAGTATTTCTTATCCATCAATACCACATCATCGCGCCATATTCGAAAGGATGCGCGAGAAACTGGTCATGTCCATATAATCTGAAACGCAACCTCTGAGCATCCTTAGATTTGAACTTTAGCTCATAATGGCCGACGCCATTTTCAAGTGGACCTTTGATTTTAAATTTTTCTGTTTTAATTTTCTCTCTGTCATCTCCAACAACAGTAGCTTCCAGCTCAACTGATTCAGGTTTTAAATCTCCCAGATATACACCGATATGAATATGCGCTTCGGAACATTCAAACACCCTTCCTGGAAGGGTGAATTCTGCGGGATACTCAACATGGTGAAGTGGACTTTCGGCGCTCTTGTCGTAATTCGACTCTAACTCTGTATAGGAACCGTCGAAATGAACGTATGTAAAATAGAGATCGTTCCAGCTCTTTTTAAAAGTCTTAGCATGCTGTAAGTACGTTTTTACCAAATCCGGATTAACTTTAAATTTTTCGCCATATTTAATCGCAGGCACATAAAATTTTGTCGTATAGTCCTGTACCATACGATGTGTCGAATAACGGGATATGTTTGTAATAAAGCTGACTTTAGTTTTTTCGATCCATGCATTACTCGAACCATTTTCTCCCTTATCTTTGTCTGCATAATAAAGAGGCAGGATTGTCTGTTCGAGCGTTTTGTAAAAATCTTCAGCGTCTTCTTTGTCCTGAATGTCGTCATTAGGAAAATCTTTTTCTTCGCCGATTGCCCATCCGTTCTGGCCGTCAAAAGCCTCTCTCCACCACCCGTCAAGAACGGAGAAGTTTAGCCCGAAATTAATCGGAACTTTTTGTCCTGATGTACCGCTGGCCTCCATTGGACGACGTGGATTGTTTAACCAGACATCACATCCGGCAACCATATGACGAGAGATATTCATATCGTAGTTTTCAAGGATGATAACTTTTCCTTTCAGTTCAGGTTGACGGGAAAATTTGTAAATCTCTTCAATGAATTTCTGCCCTGGAATATCCTGTGGATGGGCTTTCCCTGAAAAAACGAAAGCAACTGGTCTGCCCTGATCGTTAACCAGCCGGGCCAGTCGTTTTAAATCTTTAAATATAAGAGTCGCTCTCTTATAAGTTGCGAACCTTCGGGCAAAACCAATAATCAGTGTCTTCTCATTGAGAAAGTGATCAACAGCCTCCACCTCATTGGCCGGTTCATTATTTTCCTGCAGCTGCTTTTTTAGCTGGGTTCGTACTAATTGTATCATCCGGGATTTCAAGGCAATTTTTGTCTGACGGATTTCCTGATCATGGATATCCCCGACTTTATTCCAGAAAGTATGGCTGGCCAGTTCTTCTTCCCATTGTGTTCCAACTGCTTTATCCAGCATCCTTTTCACATCAAGTGACATCCATGTCTGAACATGTACGCCATTGGTTATGTGAGACATCGGATTTTCAGCTTCGGGTACACCCGGCCATGAACTGCGCCACATTTTTTGTGCAATTTTCCCATGCAGTTCACTAACTCCATTGCAAAAGCGGGAAAGATTAATTGCAAAGACCGTGAGACTAAAAAATTTATAATCGCTTTTTTCAGGGACCAATCCAAGTTCCAGAAACTCACTCCAGCTAATTCCAAACTTCTGAACCATCTGAAAAAAGTATTTATGCATCAGTGGAAGGCTGAATGCTTCATTGCCTGCCGGAACTGGAGTATGCGTGGTAAAAAGACAATTGGAAGCACACAAAATTTTTGCTTCATGAAAAGAGACTGATCTTTCCTGCATGGTATTTCTGATTCTCTCCAGTTGAAAAAAACCACTATGTCCTTCGTTCATGTGATAGGCTAACGGTTCCAGCCCCAGAGCTTTGATTAATTTAATTCCTCCAATGCCAAGAATGATTTCCTGTGAAATACGCATTTCCCGGTCGCCGCCATAAAGCTTTGCAGTTAACATGCGGTCATTCTCAGAATTTTCTGGAAGATTTGAATCAAGTAAATATAGTTCACTCAATCCAACCTGTGCTTTGAAGGCCTGCACTTTAATTGATCTGGTGCCCAGCTCTAAATCAAGTGTCAGTTTTTTGCCTTCTTTAGTTTGAACTGCAGTCAGTGAAAGATTGTCAGGACTGAATTTTTCATATAGATCTACTTGCTTTCCTTCTTGATTAATTCTTTGCTTGAAGTACCCATTAGAATAGAAAAGCCCAACAAAAATCATGGGAACACCAAGATCCGAAGCTGATTTTACATGATCTCCTGACAGTACTCCCAGACCACCACTATAAATTGCCAATGATTCATGAATTCCATACTCGGCAGAGAAATAAGCAATCGGCCCCTTAGTGTCTGAGTAATTCTTACTAAACCACGTCTGACGCTCTTCTGTTCTTTTTAAATAAGCTGTAAGACGTGCGTGCTGATCGTCAATTGCCTTAGCAATAGTGCTGTCAGAGAGTCTTTTGGCAAGATCTTCTGTTTTTTTGAGAACGAGGACCGGATTACGATTAGCATCCCAGACATCTTTATTGATAGTTTGAAATAAGTTCCAGACATCCTGATTCCAGCTCCACCAGTAATTGTAGGCTAATTCATTTAATTTCTTTTCTGTTGTTGAACTCATTATTTCTCTCTCTTTGATTTACCGTTCAGCTTTTCAAAGCTGTATGTGTAAGTTCGAATGTTAAACTTAAATGTATATGGTCCTGCTTCCAGGCTATCTTTGACATTGGGTGCATGTGGTACATAAGTCAGGACACTTGCATTTGTGGATTTACCCAGATCTATTGTCCAGTCATCTGTGCCAAGTTTAAATTCCACAATCTGATCTTTTGGAACGACCAGACGCAGGTGGTATTCATCGGTGTTTCGTGAGTTCACTTTCAATTCAGTTTTTTCACTGGCCTGCCAGTTTAGAAAAGATGAACGGAAATACAACTTTTTTAAGAGCGAAGGAGATTGGCCCGCTTTAAAAATATAAAAACCAGGTCCTTTTAGCCGCAGAAGGTTTTTTCTTCCCCCCAGGCTTGAAATGATATTGTGGTATTCATCTGAATCACTACCATACCGGGAAGAAGAAGAGTTAATGATTTCATCCCACCAGATATATTGTGAGCCTGGAAATTGAATCCATGCCCCACCATTATCGAAATTGAAATTTACCACCACAAAATACCAGTCAGTAGAAGTTTTCAGCTCATACGTTACAGTTTTCTGTTGCTGATCAATCCGTACATTCTTAGCATCTTCGTAATTGATCTCGGGATTCAATTTTTTAAATTTGATCATATCTTTAAAAAAACGAAGATGTCCTGCAAAAAGTTTTACGTCATCATCGGTAGTGAAATTTAAAACAGGGTCTCTTCGGCCATTTGCTAATTCATAATAATGCCAGGGCATGCGATGTGATCGAACATATTTATTGATATTCACATCCTTACTCGGAAAACGATTATCCTGTAAGGCGTTCATATATGACCATTCATTCTGAAGGTTCAGATCCTGGGCCAGTTCTTCCCCCTGATAAAAAAGTGCAGCGCCCGGTTTGGTAAAAAGGATCCCATAAGCAAGGCGGGTCATTGCATGACTGAAATCATTGTGAATGCGCCTGAATGGAATACGAAGATCACCTTCTTCTTCCAGGGGATTCACCCGGGAAAAAACATTAGAGTCTTCACTTTCTGTTTTATCATAGCCAGTAACGATTCTGATGAGAGGATTTTTGTTACCGATGAAGTCATGGCTACCTAGATAATTGACTGTGCGGTAAGGATCACCGAAATGATACCAGATCCCCGGAGACATCTGGTGATCGCTAAAACCCAGAAGTGAATTTGCCAAATGAGTAAGATCAACGGCCCGGTTTTTCTCATTGTAATAATCAAATTCCAGTTCAAAGAAATTTTTAAAGCGGTCGTTCCATTGTGAATCAAACCCCAGACCGTTTTCATTTTGCGGGTAGGTTACCCATACATCATCCGGCAACTGTTCGGCGGAGTTATAAAAACGAGGATTATTAATTTTAATCAAGGTCATCAATTCCTGCAGAAAACGATAACCTCCTTTCGTTCCATTAAAGATAGAATCAGTCATATCAAAACGATAACCATCAAGATGATATTCATTCATCAGGTGTAACAGAGAATCTGTTATCCATTTCCGAACCCAGACACTCTCAAACCGTGGTTTAGGTCCCCACGGAGTATCGCCGCTGTAAAACTTTGATGAATTTGTCGTCGCACTGATAGGTTCGCGCAGCAGATTGTTGTTCACATGATTCAGAACCACATCAAAGAGCACCCGTATTTTCTGTGCATGCAGTTCGTCCACCAGTTTTTTCAAATCTGCTTTTGTGCCAAGTGAGTTTTCCAGGATGATCAATGAGTCTAAGGCATATCCCCAAGAAGCATTAAAGCGACTTTCATGGACCGGCAGTAATTCAACTGCATTTACCCCCAGACTGGAAAGATATGGAATTTTGGGAACAACGTCGCTAAATTTACCCTGAACATAGGCACCACTTATTTGTTTTGGATTAAAAGTCAGCGGCCAGAGCTGATAAATGATCCAATTGTTATAATCCAGATCACTCACATTTAAAAAGGCCTTATCGTGCTTCCAGACATACTGAGAGTTATCCAGAGAAACGATTCCTCGCGGATTGATATAACCGTTAAATCGCCCCCCCTTAGCCTCGTAGGACAACTCTCGGGCCATAGGATCAACTTTGATCGCACTGAAGGTTTTAAAGTTAGCCACTTCCAGTTTTTCATAAATTCCGTTTTTTACAAACTGGTAATGGTATTTATCGCTTAAAGAAGACTCTTTAACATAGGCATAGTGAAAGCGACGTTCATCGTTCAGAGAGAATTCAGAAAAAAGTTTTATCGGTTTATTGTCATTGATAAAGAGATGGACTTCTTCAGATAATGGTTCCCAGATCTTGTAAAAAACTCCGCCACCAACAACCGGTGTTGCACCAAAAGCACCTAATTCAATCCAGGAGTCAATGCGTGAGTCCTGAGTTAATCGATTTTCAGGAAGCAAGGAACTGGTGATACCCTTAAAATAAATTGTCGTGTTATCAGTGTCAATAATTCGTAAAACGTATTTCATTCCATTGATTGTCGGCAATCCACGGGCTTCAACCTGATACCAGCAGTAGTCCGCTGCATTTAAACCATAAAGTTTCGGAGCTTCACTTTCTGTCAGTCGATTAAATGTTGTGAGTGCTTTTTTAGTATTATCTTTGAGAACCACGTTAATTGTGTTGATCTGATCACATGAATCTTTACTGGTTCTGACTAATTGTCGAAAACCATCCTGAAATAAAGTCAGATAATAAGAACTGTCATCTGTATAAAAACTCTGTGTCCAGATATTGCGAAATGGCAGACGGGCATAGGCAGTTTGAGAGAGAAAAAAAACGAAAAGTAAGGTTTGAATAATGGCCATCAACCGCATGGTTATTTTCCTTTTTTTATTCCTAAAAAATATGCCTCTTTATACGTGAGTCGGTATCTTTTGAGAAACAAAAACCTGAATGGATAGGAAAATGAACAGGGTGATTTTTATTTTATTTGCGGACGAACCAGATCGAGAGCAGCTTTAGGATCCATGTTTTGGTCTATACTGAGACTTAGCGCCTTTCCCATAGCACCCCAAACAGAAGACATTTGAGGAATATTAGGCATCGCAATGCCTATCTCCGCGCTTTTTCTAAGAACAATAAGCTTTTGGTCTTTATTCGAGAGCTCTTCCAGCACCGACAGACGCGCCGGCACACGATTATCGTATTGGTAAAACAACTTCATTCCTTTTGCCGTCAATAAACTTCGTTCTATAAATTCTTTCGCTGCTAATTTATGTTTGCTTGATCTTCGGATCATAAAGCCTTGAACACCCACAAATGGCTTTGCTGCACCGTTGTTCATACTCGGAAGGACAGACAGTTTAAAACTCGCTTTTGCGGCTTCAAGATCTTTAATTGCCCACGGGCCATCAATGGTATAGGCCAGTTTACCGGTCTTAAATTTTTCAAAAGCTATCCCGCGATCAGTGGAGCCAGGAATCAAACCTTCCTGTTTTAACTTTTGCAAATATTTAAGTCCGCTCACAAAACCCGGGTGATTAATACCGACATCTGCTGCGTTCAAACCAGCTGCAGTTTCACCAAAAATATATCCACCACTGGCATTTAAAACAGGGAATGCAAAAAAGAATGATTTGAAGTCAAATAAAAATCCATAGTGACCGGAATTGCTGTTCGTTAATTTTTTTGCTTCAACATAAAGATCCTCGAAAGTTTTCACCGGTTCTTTAACGAGATCCGGATTGTAAAAAAGAACAACAGATTCGATTGCTAATGGGTATCCATAAAGTCTCCCCTTATAGCGAAAAGCTTTAAGAGAGACTGGTAAAAAATTTTCAGTTAGCAGAGGAATTTCATCCAGCGGTTCAATCAGTCCTGACTGTGCCAGCTCACCGCTAACATCGTTAGCCCAGAATAAAATATCAGGACCTTTACCGGTGAGAGATGCTGTTTTAAAAAGAGAAGTAAGATCTTTATTTAAAACTTCAACCTGAACTTTTAAGCCATACTCCTCTTCAAATGAACTCTTCAGTTCATTGATTGCCCTGGCTGCCCCTTCATTGGAAGTCCAGATTAACAAAGACGAAGAATCTGCAGCAGTTGCAGTTAGTAGTACTGAATTTAATATGAAAATTAGAATGGATAAAAATTGTCTGAACGGTTGCACAAAGCCCTCTTCTTAATCGAGAGCATTATAACTAAAAAGAAGAGAAAAGGCCCATCATTCTGTAGACGGGCCTGTCTTATAAGCGATTACCAGCGATTAGAATTTGATCTTGGAGCCGTTTCTTTAGCTTCTGAGACATTCATGTTTCTTCCTTCGAATTCAGAACCGTTAAGTTCTGCGATAGCTGCTGCAGCTTCACGAGAAGATGACATTTCAACAAAGGCAAAACCTTTGCTGCGATTAGTATCGCGATCCATAATAACTTTTGCAGATTGAACAGTTCCGAACTGTGCAAATTTATCTGCCAGTGTGTCGTTAGTAACTGAATAACCTAAATTTCCTACATAAACTTTTTGAGACATGTGAACTCCAATGGAATAGATCATAGAAATATCTATGATAATAATTATGCGTAAAGAATGATTGGATTAACTATTAGATTGGTTTGATGGAATCGATCGAATAATAAATAAACATTAACCTTAACCTCTCAACCTTACCTCACCCAGAAGGAAAAGATATGTTTATTTTTTTTATTTATCGAATTTGCCTTTAATCACGATGTTGAAGTCATTAAGAAACAGCAATAATTTCATACTGCCGGGTTTCTTTGGGTGTTTCCACTTCAAATGATTCTCCTGCGGTAAGCCCCAGAGCTTCATTTCCAATCGGTGAAAAAACAGAAATTACCAAAATAGCATGGTCATCTACCATCAGCATTGATCCGCCTGAAGTAGACGAAATAAAATAATATCGTTCCTGATTGTTACAACGAATAAGGGCCAGAGACCCCAATTGAATAGATGTCGAAGGAACTTCAGGCAATTCAATATCCTCCAGCATCTGAATATCGAGTTTAATTTCTTCAACACGTTTATTTTGTGCGCTGGCAAGATAAGAAGCTTCAATGGCACGCGTATCGTATTTACCTTCCGATTTTAGATCATCGGCCGTCACTAAATCTTTAGTAGACCTGGCCGCGGCTTCCACCTCGGCCAGTTCATTTTTTAAACTACTGATAAGTTGCTCAATAATGTTTTTTTTATTAATCACTGTAGGGCTGGTTCCTCTTTAACGTTTTTTTCATCAAACACAGCACGAGAAGATTTTATGGTAGACCAGTTTCCCTCAATCCATGTTACGATTTCACGCATCGGATTTAAAATCGAAAGGCCCAAATCGGTAAGCTGATATTCAACACGTGGTGGAACTTCGGCAAACATTTCACGGGAAATTAATCCATCTCTTTCTAGGTTTCGCAAAGTCGCCGTCAACATTCGCTGAGAAATATCCGGCATGCTTCTTTTTAATTCCGAAAAGCGTGCACGCTCCTCCGGCATTCTCGCAAGGGTCAAAATCAGCAATACGCTCCATTTGTCACCTAAACGACTTAGCAATTCTCGCAATGGACATACGCCATTTTCTTTTTCCTCTTTTTTGTCGCACTGGCCGCTAAAAAACTGTTTATTTTCGATAACTTCAGCATTTTCAATTGTTCTTTCCATATTCTTTTCCTCACAGTTACAAGACTAGAGATAGTCTTAAATTGCGGTCAAGTATACAAAAGTAACTATGCTTTTAAAAGAGATTTATAGCGTGCAGGTGGCTTTTTTGGCATTTTCTGTATTTTTGTAATGATCCTCCATATACACCAGGGCAACCGGACGGGCGGACTTTCCTTCTGTTTTAAAAAGGGTCACGCTGGCCGCTCCTGTAAATGTAGGAATAACGTCCTGAAAAATATTGTGGTTGTATCCCACTTTAGTGCTTTCTACGCTCACGACTGCAGGGTGCCCCATTTGCCAGAGATCGTATTTGGGCTTAAGGCCCATAAATTTTATTTTAGTGAGAGGAACTCGCTCAGTTAGAGGATGTTCTATTTCATCATCAAACCATGTATCTCCGATTTCAAATGCACATGGATTTCCATTCTGGTCTGTACCTTTGTACGTACCTTTTTCGATGTGAGCTAATGAAGCTAATGAAAACAAAAATGAACATAAAGCTAAAAAACGAAGCATAAAGAATCCTCCGGTGGTTTACACACGAAGGTCTACATCCATGCTCAAAACAAAGACAAGCACAAAAAAAAAGGCTCCGCATTGGGAGCCTTTCGTTATTTTGCTTACTGCTTTACTTCTTTTCGTTTGAATAATCGTGGATATCCAGATTTCTGATAACGATTAGAGATCAACTCGAAAATCGATTTTTCGTTATCTTTGGTAATATCATTTTTTAAATCATATACATCCATTGAAGCTCCAGCGGCATTAGCTGCTGCCAAAGCAGCTTTTTGTTCTGGAGTTAAGTTGGCATCGTCAGTTTCATCAGCAGCTGTTGAATCTAATCCCAACTCTCCTACCGGTATTGCACCGGCCTGCAGATCAATGCCCGCAACCGGAGTGACTGCATTTCCTGTTTTACTTTCATCTGAGTTGTCGTCCGCAAGTTTAGCTGAATCCCCCGTTGACGAAACTGGAATTGATCCACCGTACATTGCTCCTACCATTTGTTGAGCTGACATTCCTGATTTCTTAAGCTGTGCTCTCACGCTTTTTTCAATTCCATTCGCAAATTCTTTTTCTCTGGCATCTAGATCTATTTTTCTTTTTGCATATTTAAGTTTAGCAACTTCCTTACCTTTGCTAACTGCATTTTTAACTGCGTTTGCTCGGCCAGATAATTTGGAGGCATCACTTAAGGTCCCTTTACCTATTTTAGATCGTCCATTAAATTGCTGTCCTAGTTTTACAACTTCCTTAGCTAAACCCTGCGCTTCCGGATTCATTGTTGCAAATCCCGGATGCTTAGTTAAAGCATCTTCCATTGATGGACAGTCCCCTTTTCCATCACCGGTGTAACACGGAAGTTTGCCCCCTGGTAAATCAGAAAAGTCGATCTCTTCAGATCCATCAGTAAGTGCATTGAGCGTTGGTTTAGCGGTAGACCCTGTTTCCATTGCCGGTTTCGTCAAATTTGGATTTTTAGCAGTTGAAGCCTGAGCAAGACTATACATAGAGTTTAAAATTGCATCTATCTTTTTAATATTGGAATCCAACTTGGCAATAACATTGTCTGTAGCACTTGCAGCACCGTAAGCAAGACCCGCTAGAACTCCCCAGATAATAGCTCGATTCATTGGTGCTAGAAGATAGGAGTCAATCATTGGACCGAGTGTAGCTGAAGTTGTTAGTAAATAACTAATCGCTACGCTTGAAGCTATCCCTAGAGGACTAAAAAGATCAGCCCGAGCATCCTGCATAAACATTTTGGTCATTAGATTGAAAATAATGAAATTGGGATTTTTTATGTTAGCAAAGAATGGTGAAATTTTGTGTTCTCTTACGTAATCCATAACGGTCAATGAAGCTGGACAAAAACCAGTTGTGACTTTTAAAACAGGCATAACGGCCGTACATTGGGCCGTATAAGTTGCAGGAGCAGCGGCACATGCCGTTGCGAGAGGACAGGCCCAAGCACCAGCCCCATAAGGTAAAGCACATGTAGCAGCATATTTAGCAGCTAATGTACCTGCGCCGGCCGTCGTTCCTGCCTCTGATGTCTTTTCCGCTGCTTCCTGTGTTGTTTGCGTAGCCATTCCTGCGTTTGAAGGCTTTGGTATTATCCGGGTTCCAAAAAGCGTTTCCATAAGTCCAGCGGTGGCCGGTGCTTGTACCAACCCAGGACATGATGAACCGGCGGCGATTAAACTCGCAGTACAAGCAGCCTTTAAAGTTTCTTCCTGGGCAACTTGCATGTAAGCCATCGCTGCTGCCGCCAGAAAAGCTACGGCCGCGGCTTGTTGAAGCATTTTTTTTGTTCCAGCTGTTTTTTTTGCTTCAACGTAAGATTGTTTTAATTTTTCTAGTGTCTCGATTTGTTTTTGGTCGATGTTGCCATTTTTATCGCGCTTAATTTCCGTTTCAAGGTCTTTCATTACCTTTCTAAGTTTAATAGTAGCGAGAATTTCACCACCGATAAAAGCAGCGCCACCAGCTGCAGCCAGCATCATATCCGTGGTCATTTTACACATATAAAGACGCTGAGTCAGAACTCCGATCGCCGTCATGGTTAATGTCGACATCAGGTCATTGTCTTTAATCCCTTCAGTTTTTACTGTCTCCGCCCGAAGTGAATTTATCTGCAAGCCTTTATAGCTGAAATCCACCATCATCAGCGAGCCTGACAACAGAGAAACCAATAGAATTTTATACACAAACTTCAGCATACGTACCTCGATTCTTGAGAATACCTAATTTTTTGCCGCTGGTGCCGGCTCTTCCTCAAGAAGTTTTGAATAACCTGACTTTAAATATCTGCTCGAAATAACCTCAAAGATGGATGGTCCATTATCTTTGTGTATTTCATCACCGGTAATTTCATATTGAGCATTGTCGGCTGCTGCTTCACCTGCACCGGCATCTGCGACGGCCGGAGCTTCTTCAAATGCAAAGTCCATTTTCTCTTCATCTGTTTTCGGATCCGGAGCAACACCTGAAGAACCGACGACTCCAGCAACCGGAGCATCGCCTTTTCCTTCTTCAAGTGGAAGTGCTTTGCCTAAATCAGCTGAATTCACCGGCTCAGCTCCCGTAGAAGCAAGTACGCTTCCGGCCGAAATTCCTTTTTTCATCAAAGATTTTTTAACTGTTGCGGCTGCACCTCTTAAGAAGTTTCCGCTTGCTTTATCAAAATCGATTGCACCTTTTCCGTTCTTTTTAGCAATCTGATTATATTTTCCCTGTGTGCTTTTCAGCATTTTATTAATTGCGTTTTGTTTTCCAGCCAGATTATTGGCCGCTGCCATTGAGGCACCACTGATTCCTTTCGATCCACTTAAGCCATCTGCCATTTTGGTAGCATCGCGGGCAATTGTCTGAAAGGCCGGAGGCAATTCAGTAAAGCCTTGCATTTTTTCTAACTGATCAGACATAGACTTACAATTTTCAGATGAATTACTATACATACATGGAGATTTAACTTTGTTGTCTGTTGAATACGTCTGACTGTCGATGGTATTTGGATCCACTACCTGCAGAGCAATTCCCTGAGCTGTGATCTTTCCGGTAGGTGTTCCTTTTTCCAGATTCATCAGATCTTTGAGAATTTTGTCGAGCTTTGCAATATTTTCTTCAATCTTCTTAATTTGATTTGCTGATGACTGCATCGCCAGGAAAGACAGGGCGGCAAGACCTCCCCACATAATGGCACGATTGCGAGCAACATACATCATTGAGTCGATTTGAATTGCCAGAGGTCCGCTTATCAAAAAATAAGCTGCAGCTGCGCCGGCACCTAGACCAAACATCGGCATCCAGCCGGCTTGAGCGGTCGGGAAAAGAATATTAACAAATTTTTCAATCGTTGATTCATCGTAAATTTCTCTGGATTGCATATCTTCATATGTAATTCTTTGCTCAGGAAAAAGAATTCTATGCAAGAATCCCCCTGTTGGAATCGGAGCAGGTGGACCCATTACTGTGTTTGCTTGTTTATAGACGAGAGACTGGGCACACGCCGCATCTGCTGCTGCTAAGAGAGGTTTGGCAGGTCCAGCCGTTGCACAAGCCCCTGTCATTAACCCCGATGTAGCCGTTTTATCAGCTGCACCTACCGATAGCGATGGGCCAGGAGTTCCCCGGCTAGCTTCTGCTGCTTTAAAAGCTGCTATATAAGGATTTAGTTGTGCAAGACAGGTTTTACAAAAAGGAGCAGCTGGATTTGCAGATACGGCAGTGGCAGCACAGGCAGTTAATGGTGCATTTGTCATATTGATCGCAGCGATACATCTAACATCCCCGGCCACTTCATTCATCGAAGTATAAAGCGCCATTGCAGCCGCGGCTGCGAACGCTGCTGCCGCAGCCATTTGCATAGTCTTTTTTGTTTTAGTAGATTTTTTTGCGTTTTCGTATGACTCTTTTAATTTCTGGATTAATTCAATTTGTGCCTGATCTTGTTGTCCTTTTTTCTGGGTGACTTCCAGAGTCTGTTTTTCCAGATCTTTTTTGGCACCCATGTTGGACATGACTTCGCCTGCAATAAATGCAGCCCCACCGGCCGCTGCGACCATGATGTCTGTAGCTCCAATGGTTTTATAATGTGTCAGCATTCGGGCTGCGATTGCACCGATGGCAATACCAGTGATGGAAGCAATCATATCGTCGCTTTTTGTGCCGTCGAGATTGTGAGTGGTTTTGGCGTATTTGTTTCCGTCTTTGTCCATGAGGACCTGAGAATTAGATCCTGCTGCAACGGAAGCCGCTTGCTGGGCACGCTGTTCTGCTGTGATTTGATTTTCTGTCTGACCACCGGCACGACCTGCGACACCTGAATCCGTTGATGTTGAAGAGTTGCTCGCTGGGGTGGTGGTTGTTTGGGCCAGCACTGGATTAATAGTTAAACCACCAGAAATGAGGCCTATGAACAAAGTTTTTATAAACTGATTCACCATAAAACGTCCCGCTAAGATGTTATGAGTCTATTTTACATTATAAGCGTTTAACGCCTTAAAAGATGGAAGGTAAGAATGACCCAATCCTTATGGTTTCAGTCTGATATGGGAATATGGAAGCCTGATGAAGTGCCCAGAATTTCTGTCATTTATCGGAGAGAACAATATTGCGGTAAAGCCACTTTTTAGCGCGGATCCTGTCTTCCTTTTTACTGTAGCCTCCCCCATTGCCACGTTTGTAGCTTGTGAGTGTGGGATCGGATGCGCATTTTTTCTGGAACTCGATCATGGCCTTAAAGACTTCCAGCATCTGGTCTTCGGCATGCTTGGTATTTTCCAATCCTCGCCGGTTACATTCTTTAATGAAAAACTGGATGGATTCAAGTGTGGAAAGACAGAAGTCGGCAGGTTGTTCTTTAATTTCAAATATCGAAGTATGATTTGCAGTAAAAGAGATGCGGGGAAGAAGTTGCAGATTTTTCGACAAACGCATCATCTTCTTAGCACATGGCCAGGTTCCATCAATGAGAAAAACAACCAGCCTCTTCCCTTCATTTTTTATTTTTGTTAGCGGGGATACATCGTGCTCAGAGACGTTGATGGCAGTCTTTCCCGGATACATGACCATACAGTGATTATTGGGATCATTAATTAGTGCATTAACTTCACAGTCTTCAGTAAAATCCACTCCCATGATCATTGAACTGTTAGAAAGAGAAGCTTTGGAAATTCTACCTGTCCCCATCTTTTCTTTTTTGGCTTCCATGGGGTGGATGAGAATGACGAAATGAAAGTCGGTGTGAAAAGGTTTTATCAAATGACAAAGACAATTTTTTTGCAACCTCCAGCATTGGTAGCAAAAATCTTCGCGCTGATGCTTCTGCGATGTCTGGGCAAAAAGACGCTGGGCTTTTAACTGAAGATAGGTTGTTTTATCCATATTTAGAATTTCAGCTTACTGTATTCTTCCGGATCAAAACCAATCGCAATGATTTTTCCGTTTTTTTCCAGGACAGGACGTTTAATCATGGAAGCATTTTCGATTATGAAAGCGATTTTAGCCTTTTCAGACAGAGCTTCATATTTATCTTTTACTTTTTTGTAAGTCGTTCCTTTCTTATTAACCGGAAGCTCCCCCATGAAAGCTTTCCAGTTTTCAATCTGATCTGCTGTTGGCTTTATTTTTTTGAAATCACTGAACTGATAATCAACTTTTTTCTGATCAAGAAACGCACGGGCTTTCTTGACCGTGTCACAATTGGGAATAGCATACATAGTAAACATTTTTAGTTCCCCAGCTTTTTAAAAATCATAACCGATTGCTGATCACAAAACAGAAGGTCCAGGTTATGGATCCGGCAGATCATATCAATGGTTTTTTTTCGGTAGAAAACGATATGTGTTGGATCGTTTTTATACCACCAGTCGGTGTATTTTGTCTCGTCTTTAAGAAGTTGGGTCATTATAGCCATTATTCCGTTTTGTTTGACCAGACTGATCATTAAATTCCAGTCGTTTGCCGGATTCCGAAAATGTTCAACCACTTCAGTGGAAGTCAGAACATCATAAAAATTTTTGGTGAGTAGATCGTTATCCGGATAAAATTGTGGATCATAATTGCGGCTCTGGACTTTTGATGATTGCAGTAACAAGGATACTGTCGGCTCGGGGCCGCAACCAAAATCTATATGATTGAACTGTCCTGCAGGCAAAAAATTTTGCAGAGGAGTGACCAGTTTGTTCAGAAATTTTCTGTATCCTTCGTCGGACGAATCATTATTGTGATGGCTGTAACGGATTGCTTCTTCTGCTGGTGTAATAAAGGATGCCGGATCTTTAAATTTAAGACCACAGTGTTCACAATCATAAGTCTGCAGTTCTGCACTCTGTGCAGGATGGGCGCATAAAAGACAAAGCATGGATGGGTTTTACCCCAAGAGATTCTCTTTTGAAACTTTTAAGAAGGTGCGTCGCTTTTTTTTGAATAATTTAGAAAGCATATGAGGCAAAGTTCCGCTTTCTTCAGCAGCTGCAAATGCTCCGACAATGACCATGTCTGATTTGGAAGTCTTCACTAACCTGAGAGAACCCTGTTCTGAGCGAGTGTCACATTGACTGGCCGGTCCTAAAACTGCGTTGGTACGGCAGACGGATGGACGGTCTTCATAAACCCGACATTCTCCTTCACCGCTCAGGAAGACGCATTTTCGCTCGTCAAAGCTTAACTGGAAATAGAGCTGATCATCGTCACCGGCTGCAGCTTGCTTCTGGAGTCGGTCATGATCGATTTTAAGTCCGTTGTGAATACGCTCTAGAAGTAGTTCTGCTTCATCTCTGGTTACACTCACCTGGGTATGACAGCAAGCTGAGCATCCCGCTTTACACGGCATAAATTCTTTAACCAGCGGATGAGCAAAAACTTCTTCGTTGTATTGTTCAATGACATCGTGGATGAACTTAGCGCGCTCAAACGAACTGTGCATTGATTGTAACCTGGCCAGAATAAATTGAGTGATGTTGAGAAATACCGGCTGATTTCTGAGGGCCTCGAAAGTGGCTTTAGCGACGAAAGGAATATTCATATCCGCCTAAACTCCTCATTTAGATGCTAACACATCGTCAAAAGCTGTTTAGACAATGGGGAATTATTTGCCGTAGGTGGGATAAACCACTATAATCGCGGCATGAGCTTACTCTGCAGTTTAAAAAATATTAATCTCACTTTTGGCACTAAAACACTGTTTAAGAATGCGCAGTTATCTGTTTCTGCCGGCGACCGGATTGGTCTTCTGGGGCTTAACGGAAAAGGAAAGTCTACGCTGTTTAAGATTCTGACGGGTGAAGTTGTGCCTGATCATTCGACGCCTCCATTTGAATTTAACAAGGCCCGGGGTGATGGTGATGATTCAAAGAAGTTTTCACTATTTTATGTTCCGCAGGAACTTCCGGTTGAAGGTCACGAGAAAACTTCTCTGCATGATTATTTTTTCGTTTTCTATCCAGAACTCAAAGAGCTCTATTCTAAAAATTACGACGAGTTTGAACGCCTCGGTGGCTGGGCATTAATCCAGAATTACGAATCTTATCTGAAATATTTTGGTCACCAGGATCTGACAAAGCCCATAGCAGCGTTGAGTGGTGGCGAACAAAAGAAAATCCTTCTCAGTCTGGGACTCTCCAGTGAAGCAAATCTGATTCTTTGGGATGAGCCGACCAACCATTTAGATATTGAAACCATAAAGCTTTTTGAAGATGAACTGAGTTCAACCAGTAAAGCTTTTATGCTGATTACTCATGATCGTTTTTTACTTTCTAAACTAACGAGAAGAATTCTGCATATTCGCCATGGCAAGATTGAAAACTTCGATGGATCGTATGCGGATTACCTCGCTTTTCTGGAGCGTGATGAGAACGCCAAATTGCGTTTACTGGATAAATTAAAAAATAATCTGGAACGTGAACAGGCCTGGATGCGCCAGGGAATTAAAGCACGGGGTACACGCAGTAAAAAACGCGTTGAAAATTTTCTGGATTTACGACAGAAGGTTTCAACAATAAAAAGCGAAGCTAAAAAATCACTTGATCTTACTTTGCAGAAATCCGGGCGTCAGACGAAAGTTCTCGCTTCCTTCGAAAATCTCTCCTTCAGATACGCTGGTCAGGAAGAGCTGTTTAACCAGATCAGTGGTGAAATTCAAAAAGGTAATAAAATAGGATTACTTGGCCGCAATGGAGTTGGTAAAACAACATTGCTCAAACTGATTAAAGGTGACCTCTCGCCCACTTCCGGAAAACTTAAAACAGCTCTGGATCTTAAGGTGCAGTATTTTTCACAAAAAAGAGATGAACTAGAAATCGACATGAGCCCGTATCAGCTACTAGGTGATGGAAATGATTTCGTGGCATTGCCAGATGGTTCTAAGAAGCATGTCATTTCCTACTTCGAAAATTTTCTTTTTGATCGTGATGATATTAACCGGCCTTTAAAAACATTTTCCGGTGGTGAAAAAAGCCGATTACAACTCGCCTTTAATTTAACAAAAGAAGGTGACATTCTTATCTTCGATGAACCTACTAACGATCTTGACCTGGAAACCATTCAGATTCTGGAAGAAAAATTATCTGAGTTCCAGGGAGCCGTTATCGTCATTAGCCATGACAGGGCATTTTTAAGTACGGTAACTAACAAAGTCTGGCTGATTGATGATAAAAAACTGCAAAACTTCGAAGGTGGATATGATCAAGTTGCGCCGTATCTGGATGCTCTGGAGCTGGAAAAAGACCTGGCAGAAGAAGAAAAAGAAGAATTAAAAGAGAGTAAGACTGAAGCAAAGCCAGTTCCTGCAACTCCGGCTAAAGCAAAAAAGAAAGACCACAAAAGAATCGAAACTCTCTATGAGGACATTGAAGCCACGGAATCGAAAATTCAGATCATTCAGGATAAAATCGCTAATCTTGATTACAGCAAACTGGCAGACCCCAAAAACGCCGAAATGAAAATCCTGACCGATGCCCAGAAAGTTCTGGAAGAAAGACTTTCAAGCCTCTATGCTGAGTTGGAGCAACTTGATTCTTAGAGTATTTTAGTCAACTTCACTCTTTATTTTCCTGCTCAATATTTTGAATGCGCCTGACGATAAGCTGATTATGTACAGCTGGCGGAGGGCCACATGAAAAAAATCTCTCTATTATTCTTTTTCATTTTTATGGTCCAGTCATATGCCAGTACACCGGCGCGAGGCCCTTCTGTAGAACCCTTAATGGAAGTGGACATTGAAACAGAACAAAAACCCGAGACTGCTGCGGGTTATGATTTTAATTCAAAAAAATCACAACCAGTTACTGCAACTAGACGGATACCAGCAAACATTGTCAGCAAAGAAAATTCAAACAAACCTTCGAATTATGTTGGCCCTTTCCTCTTCTTACTAACTCTGCCGATCGCTTTGTGGATTTTGGTTTCAAAAAGATTCAAAGGAGATTCTTCAGGTGAAAAAGAAGTAGGCTATTACGCAAAAACACATCAGTTTCCCGGGAACAAAGCACATTACCAGTCAGCAGACGAAGACGATGATATCGACTATCCGAAAGCTTCCTGATTCTTAAAATTGATTTTTGAAAGTTGTCCATTTACCGTTCCCCTGATAGAGAAAAACACGGCTCATTCGCTGATGTTTAACAACCAGCTCTTTTAGTTGATCATTGTTCAGATCTTCCAGATAGACCTGATAGTGGCGTTTGTGATAATGCCCGCGCAAAGTTCTGCTTTCATCAAAAAAGCTTGGTCCCTGAAAAGCGCTCATCGTTTGTAGATCATTATTTTCAATAGTCACAACATAAATGCGTGAAGTGCCCTGGAACTCAATATACTTGCTCACTCCTTCGTAATAATACAAAAGTAAAACAGTAATATGCGGAGCGAGCATCTTCTTTTCTATTTTAAAGAGCTCCGAATCAAAGCCTTTAGCTTCAAACTGATAAGCAAAAATTTTCTTCTTATCGTGATCCAGGATTTCAATCCAGTCTTCACTGTCTTTTTTTACAAAAACGATGTTTTCTTCTTTTTTATCCTGATTAAGATCTAGTGCATAATAGGGGGAATGGATAATATAGGAATATTTCCTGGCCTGATCCTGAACATTATCTCGGGCAAGATCACCGGAAAACAACTGTCGAAAAAATCGCTCATCCTGAGCGGAAACTTTGCAAGAAATCACCAGTATTAAGACCAAAATTAAGAAATTACCCATATATAGCAGTCTAACTGCTCCCTAAAAAAAGAGCTATTTCGACCATTTTTACCCATGTGTCTAGTTCACATAAAAAAATAATTCAGCTACACTTAAGAGGTTTTTACTCAACTAATCTCTCAGATTTAAAGGATTTAAGATGGATTTTACCCTTTTATTTACTAAGAACATGCAACAGGCCGTGGTTCGCTCTTTCAAATCTGATGAGGCCCCTGAATCCAAAATAATTGATATCGCCGAAACTCGCTCTCTTCCTATCGGTGGCTTTATCTATTCTGAAGATCTGAAAAACGAAGAATTTCTGGGAAGCCTTGAAGGTGAATTAAAATTTTACCCTATTCGCTCTCAAACTGAATTCGATCTGACTCTGGAAAAGTTTGAAAAATTAACTTACGAAGATGCTAAAAAAATCTACGACAGAATGCGAGAGAACTGGATTCTGCAAAATAATATTTCATTGATAGAAGAAATATTTAAAGTTCGCAATCACTTACTAGGCCTCTACCCTAATGATCGTTCCGGCTTTTTTGAAGAGCTGTGGTTTATTCTTAAATCCAATTTAGGTGCGACAAATCTTCGTTTGATCTATAACGATATGATTAAAGCAAAAAACGAAAATGAAAAAAATAAATTAATTAAAGTAAAAGTTCAGGGTGAGAGATATCCTGAACTCGCCAATTGCGATGAAATGGATGAGCATATTCTGAAAAATTATGAGAAAGACTTTGGAAATATTTTTGAAATTACAGATTACAATAAAGCAAAGGGTCAGCTTGTTATATGTGCATCCATAAAAAAATCTCCAGTGTTGATTATGGCCAATATCCATCAGCTCACCCGATTGCAAAAAGCTCTGCTGACATCTCTCTTTGAAGGATTAAACCAATAACAAAAAGCCCTCGAAAGAGGGCTTTTTAATTTATAGCTTTATACTTTTTAACAATGCCCCCCTTCCCTTGATTTCAATCACAAAGTGGTTAATAGCTTTCGTCTGCAGGATTTCGTTTTGAGATATATTTCTCAGAAGGCATTTGTCTGAATAATTGTATCCTTGTGTTAACACCTGAAAACTTTTTGGATTCATAGTGAATCGAAGATCTATTGAATCCTCATCGGTGAACGTACTAGCGTTGATTTTCAGTATCATCAAATTTCTTTCATGTTCATATATCGGCGATAAAGAATTTATTGAGAATTTTTTATCGCCCATTTTTACTGTTAAATTTAAATCATTAAAATTAACAGATTTTTGCTGACTATAAGAAGAAGGCACCTGGCGATCGAATGAACATGGTTCACAAGTTCCTGCTTCATAATCCTGGGGTTTACATCGCGAGGTTGCACCGGCAAATTTTTGAGGATGCAATGCCTGCTTATAATAATCAGTTTGCATCTTGATTTCTGCTTCCTGACCAAATTGCAGATTAAGTATTAAATCACCTTCAATATTTAATTTTTCAATTTTTTCAGAATAAAGATGACGATCGAATTCCATCAAATCTTCATGGTTCACACTGACCAGAAAGATAACCTGCCCCGCTTTAGTTAAACCTTCTTTTTCTGTTATCCATAACAGTTCGCGATTATCTTCATTTTGAATCTTCAGATGTGTCTCCAGTTCTTTTAATGGTAATCCTGCAGGAACCAGATAAGCATTCAGGGCCTGACTATAAGACACAATAACTTTGGCTTCATTACTGCCTGATTTAAAACGCTCAAGATTGGTTGGTTCAGCATCTTGTTGATCAAGAAGTTTGAATTCATCTTCTTTTAAAATGGTAGTCAGTTTATTGGTTTTCATATTAGCCTCAATCAAATTAGTGATCAGCTTATTCCGGAGAATAGATCCCATAGGAGTATGTGGTAAAACCAGCTTAGGTGAATCTTTCATTTTTTCTGTATAGTTTCTCAGGGCCTGGTAAGGCGTGGCCGGTTTACCTGGAATTTGATTTTCTGATTTACAGGCGGCGAATGATAAAAGGATTAGAAAATAGAAAAAATGCATAATGATCTCCCTATGGTTAATTTCATAAGGAGGATATAGCTTAGCGAAGTAAATATTTGATGAATTGGCAGGCCTTAGACGGTAGATATTTCAAATTTGAAATGGTCAGTCAGCTGCCAAAATGTCCAAGGGGCTCGCCCCCCACGACATGAAAATGAGTGTGAAAGACAGTCTGTCCCGCGTGCTTTCCAAGATTTGTAACAACTCTGAAGCCACTTTGATCGAGTTGTTCTTTTTTCGTAAACTCAGCAATTGCCTGATAGACATCCCCAAGACTCTGAACATCTGCACACATTTCATTAATATTGGCAGTATGGTTTTTGTGAACGAAGAGGTAATGTTTTTTTGCTTGCGGATGAATATCAACAAATCCGACAACTTTTTCACTCTCGTGAATTTTTGTGGCCGGTATTTCACCTTTAACGATTTTACAAAAAAGACAGTTTTCGCTCATTAACTCTATCCCCTATTTTACGCGCTTAATTTTTGCTCCAAGTTCCATAAACTTTTGTTCCAGATTTTCATAGCCTCGGTCTAAGTGATAAACACGCTGAATTTCAGTATCACCCTTGGTTGCTAAAGCGGCAATGATAAGAGCTGCAGAAGCACGGAGGTCCGTACACATTACTGGAGCTGCAGTAAGCTGTTCGCCACCATGAATGAAAGCTGATTTCCCTTTAATCGTAATATCAGCTCCAAGACGCGCCAGTTCCGGAACGTGCATAAATCTATTTTCAAAAATATTTTCGGTAACGACTGAAGCACCGTTGATCTGTGTGCAAAGAGCGATGAGCTGGGCCTGGGCATCTGTCGGGAATCCCGGGAATGGAGCTGTATCCACCATGCAGCCTTTGAGGTCACTTTTCTTTACATGAATAGATTTATCTGTTGTATCAATTTGGGCACCCATCTGACGAAGAGTGGTGATAACAAATTCAAGATGACGTGGATTTACTCCCTCAATAGTGATTTCAGAACGAGTTGCCAATGCCGCCATTAAATAGGTTGAAGCTTCAATACGATCGCCGATAGCTTCGTAAGTGACTTCCTTTAACTCTTTCACACCAGTAACAACGATAGTCTGGGTGCCGATACCACTGACCTTGGCCCCCATAGCATTAAGGAAGTTGGCCAGGTCATCAATCTCTGGCTCCAGAGCCGCGTTTTCAATTGTCGTTGTGCCTTCTGTAAACACCGCTGCCATCATAAGGTTTTCAGTAGCACCAACCGAAGGGAAAGCAAGGGTCAGACGTTCTGCTTTCATTTTATCGACTTTGGCTTCTACGTATCCGCCAGTCAAAGTGATTTCGCATCCTAATTTTTCTAAATTTGTCAGGTGCAGATCGATCGGTCGTGAACCAATTGCACATCCCCCTGGCAATGATACTTTGGCTTTTTTAAGACGGGCCAGTAGAGGTCCCAGAACAAAAATAGAGGCACGCATCGTTTTAACGATATCGTAAGTGGCTTCGTGTGAGTTTAATGTCGAAGCATCAAAAGTGGTTGTATTGCCATCCACCGTCACTGTCACTCCCAGATTGGACAGGAGTTTGATCATCGTTTTGATGTCCTGGAGGTTAGGAATATTTTTTAGGTGAATCGGTTTATCCGAAAGAAGAACGGCTGCAAGGATAGGAAGATAAGCATTTTTAGCGCGGGAGATATGAACCTTTCCTGAAAGTGTCGCAGGTCCAGAAATAATTAATTTATCCATGTGCCATCCTTATTTGGTTAATCGCAAGAAGCGATCTCTTTGAGTATAATCTTTTATTACGTCGGCTTTCCTAAAGCCACACTTAAGAGCAAGCTTGGAGAGATTCTGAAGATGATCTTCATGACCCTCGACTAAAGACATACCAAGGTCTCCTAGTTTTTCATAGATCCCTCTGAAAAGATCTTCAAACCAAAAATCATAATGCATGTCTTCAACAAAAAGTGCCAGGTGAGGTTCATAAGCCCGAACCTGTGGGTGAACAGTTTCAAAATCAGCTTTTGCCTTAATATAAGGAGGATTTGAGACAATAAGATCAAAGGTTCCCTGAATATCATGCAAACGGTCGCTTAATTTGAATTCAATTTTATGCGTTGGGGCTATAGCATAACGAAGGTTGAAAAAATTTTCTTTCGCAAGCTGCAAGGCCATTGGTGAAATATCAGAGGCCACAACATCGAGTTTGGCAAAGTCATCCATCATGAGAGAAAGAGCAATAACACCCGAACCGGTTCCTACGTCGAGGATCCGGCATGATTTTCCGCGATAGTTGCGCTTAATTTCTTCACCGGCCAGCTCTACCAGGATTTCCGTTTCACTGCGTGGAATGAGGACATCACTCGTCACTTTAAAAAGCGAGCGATAAAAATAGGCATAACCAGTGATGTATTCCAGCGGCACACCTTCATGTAAAGCGGCAAAGAATTGGGTTATAGGATGATTCTTGTGAGGCAAATAGGAAAGCTCAAATAACTCTTCTGAATCGACACCTTTTAAAAAGGCGTGCAGTTTAATATCCTGCTTTAATCGATGCAGAGTGAGCCCCGGATAATAAGCCAGTAGCTTCTTCTTTTCTTTCTCATAAAAGCGCTTAAGGTAGCTCTCTAAGCTTAAATCACTCACATCGACACCTAAAAAGTAGAGTTTAGTCTTCCTGGCCTTTCATGAGCTCTGCCTGATGATGGGCTATAAGTGCATCAGTTATACCGCCTAAATCACCGTTCATAACACCGTCGAGGTTATGAACTGTTAAACCGATGCGGTGATCACTGATACGGTTTTGCGGATAATTATAGGTTCTGATTTTTTCGGATCGATCCCCTTCGCCAATCTGACCACGTCGCTCAGAATCGATTTCATCTTTCTGCGCCTTAACCATTTGCTCATAGATACGTGAGCGAAGAATCTTCATCGCCTTTTCTTTGTTTTTCAGCTGAGATTTTTGGTCCTGGTTAGCAACTGACATCCCGGTAGGAATGTGGGTAATGCGAACGGCGGAGTCAGTTGTGTTAACCGACTGACCGCCTGATCCACCTGAACGATAAACGTCAATGCGAAGATCATTGGGATTAAGTTCGAATTCTACTTCATCAACTTCCGGCATAACCGCGATGGTGATCGTAGATGTATGAACTCGTCCCATTGTTTCGGTTTTAGGCACGCGCTGAACTCTGTGAACTCCGGCTTCCCATTTAAGTTTGGAATAAACCTTATCACCTGTAACAGTAAAAATAATTTCTTTGATACCCTGGTCACCTTCTGACAGTGAATCCACTTCAATTTTATAACCCAGGTGACGGAAATAGTTCTGGTAAAGTCTGAACATGTCGGCAACAAAAATAGAAGCCTCATCTCCGCCGGCTCCGGCCCGCATTTCCATGATAACGTTACGGTCATCTAAAGGATCTTTCGGCAGAAGCAGAAGTTTTAAACGCTCTTCCATTGCAGGCATCTGGGCTTCGATTTCAGCGAGCTCCATCTTAGCCATCTCACGCATATCTTCATCTTTTTCATTGCGAAGAATTTCTTTAGAACCTTCTAGGTTCTCCTGCATTTTTTTGAATTCACGGTAAGCTGTAACGACTTCTTCAATACTCGAACGTTCAGAAGAAATTTCTTTAAATTCTTTCTGTCTTTCATAGATCGAAGGATCGGCCAGTTTTTCCGTGAGCTGTTCATAACGGGCAACAACAGCTTCTAATTTATCAAACATCGACATGGGATCTTTACCTTTATCTTTTCTAAAATCTTACGAATTCATTGAGTCGAGGAAATCACTATTCGTTTTCGCTTTTGTAATACGGCTGAGAATGAATTCCATCGCATCAATCGGTGCCATTGGATGCAGAACTTTACGTAGTAAGTAAGATCGCTGCAGATCTCCTGGCGCCATTAGCAGATCTTCCTTACGAGTTGAAGATTTGTTGATATCCAGGGCCGGGAAAATACGTTTTTCAAGCAGCTTTCTGTCGAGTTGAATTTCCGAGTTACCTGTACCTTTGAACTCTTCAAAGATAACTTCATCCATTCTTGAGCCGGTATCAATAAGTGCAGTTGCAATAATTGTAAGAGACCCACCACCTTCAATATTACGGGCTGAACCGAAAAATCGTTTAGGTTTATGAAGCGCGTTCGAGTCAACCCCACCCGAAAGAATTTTTCCCGATGGAGGAACAACGGTGTTGTAAGCACGGGCAAGACGAGTGATTGAATCAAGAAGAATAATAACGTCTTTTCCTGCTTCCGTTAAACGTTTAGCCTTTTCAATAACCATTTCTGCGACCTGAACGTGACGGGTCGCTGGTTCATCGAATGTTGAAGATACAACTTCAGCGTTAACGTTTCTTCTCATATCTGTAACTTCTTCAGGACGTTCATCAATCAGAAGAACGATTAATACAGCGTCTGGATGGTTAGTTGTAATGGCATTGGCGATATCCTGTAACAGAACCGTTTTACCTGCTTTGGGTGGAGCAACGATAAGACAACGTTGCCCAAAACCTTGGGGAACAAACAAATCAATCAAACGAGTCGAATAATTTGTCGGATGGTACTCAAGGTTAATTTTTTTCTCCGGGTATAACGGAGTGAGGTTATCAAAGAGAACCGTTTTTTTATGTCTTTCAGGCGTGTGAGAGTTAATCTCATTAACTTTTACCAGTGCAAAATAGCGCTCACCTTCTTTTGGTGGTCTGATTTCACCTTCGACAGAGTCCCCTTTTCGAAGACCAAATTTTCTGATTTGAGAAGGGGAAACATAAATATCGTCCGCACCAGGGAGGTAGTTATAAAGTGGAGAACGCAGGAATCCAAAACCATCAGGTAGTATCTCAAGAACACCGTTACCGAAAATCGCTTTATCGTCTTTAGCTGTTGCCTTAAGAATAGCGAAGATCAACTCATGTTTTTTTAAGTTACTTGGATTTTCGATCTGTAACTCTTCGGCCATGGTTGTTAGTTCAGCAATGTCTTTTTCTCTGAGCTCATTAAGATGCATTTTGTGGATACTCCTGTTTACGTTCTGGAAATTTATTTGATTATTTTGAATTGATTAAAAAGATTTTAAAAAAGACCGAATGGGAAAGTACCTCGTTAGTGAAAATTTTGGTGATTTAAATTAGGCTGGATACTCTAGGACTAGTTATAGGCTAATATTAACTGACTCCGGAAATCTGTCAAGTGATTTAGCTCGGAACAGGCCATCAAAGTCATGGAAAATACATTATAAGCTGTCATATAGGCCAATTTTTTAAGCTTTTAATCAACTAGGTGTTCAAAAGTTTTTCTAATTCCATTTTGCTGGCAATTATCCCATCCCAATCTTCTTCCTTAACGGCCTGGTAAAATCGACGGGCTATTTTCTCAAGTGAATACTGGCCATAGCTGTGAGCGGTACCGCTGATGTTGTGACCAATCCTGTTGAGAACTGTTAAGTCTTTCTTGGCCAGTGCTTCTTCAATTAACTTCAGGTCTGAACGACGGTTCTCAAGGTATTGGGGAACCATGGCCAGAATATCTTCATCTATTTCTTCAAAATCATCATTGCTCATTTGCAGATCCTGATGCTGGTTAATTTCTTTCCATTTCTTAAGAGTACTGAAGAGTTTCATTCGCGGCAATGGCTTGGTTAAATAATCATCGCAGCCTGCCTCCAGAGCACGCTGATAATCCTGACTCATAGCATTCGCGCTTAAGGCAATAATGATCGTCCGCTTCAGACGACGTTCTTTTTCCCAGGCGCGAATTTTTGAGATTGATTCAATTCCGTCCATTACCGGCATGTTGATATCCATAAAGATTAAATCAAATGTTTCTTTGCGATAAAGATCGAATGCTCGAAGACCATCATCAGCTTCCACTATTTGAATTCCGGTTCCGATCAAATACCGATTGATAATAAATCTGTTCTCCGGATTATCATCTACCAGCAGAACTCGCATTCCTTTGAGGTCTATCTTCTCATCTATTTTCGATTTTGGATAAGGTGCGGTGGATGACTGTAACAGGCAGGTGAACGTAAACTCGCTTCCTTTCCCGTAGATTGAATCCACAGTAATATCCCCTTTCATCAAGTGGGCCAGTTCTCTGGATAATGATAAGCCCAATCCGGTTCCGCCAAATTCTGAAGATATTCGGGCCGATTCCTGCTGATAATTTTTAAAAAGTTTATCCAGATTCTCAGGCAAAATTCCTTTTCCTGTATCAATGACTTTAAATTCCAGCTGTCGCTGTTCAGCGCCTACCGGAAAACAACGGACTTGTAAGGTAACTGAACCGCGTTCCGTGAATTTAATGGCATTACCAACCAGATTCAAAATAACCTGTCTGATTCGTCCTTCATCACCAATATAATGATCAACTGTTGTTTCATTTTGTACATTAAACAACAAACCTTTCTGGCTAGCCCTGAAATCCAGAAGCGAAGAGCAGGAAGCGAGCAAATTTGAGAGAGAAAAATTTTCGTGAACGAGTTCCAGTTTTCCAGCTTCTATCTTGGAAAGATCCAAAATATCATTCACCAGATTTTTCAGAGTTTGTGAGGATTGTTGAAAGATCTCCATACAACGCTGTTGCTCAGTTGTAAGTTGAGTTGATTGCAGTATTTCCCCAACCCCCAGGATGGCATTCAATGGAGTTCGGATTTCATGACTCATTTTGGCCAGGAAATTTGATTTTGCCAGTGAAGCTTGTTCAGCGACTTTTTTACTGTTGTCGAGTTCCTTGATGTTGGCCGCTTCTTCCGAAATATCGGATAGTGAGATAATTTTTCCTTCGAGCCTGCCTTCGATGTATAGCGGAGAAGCCGTCAGCTTAATTGTTTTTGATTCGACACCTTCACGCAATGTAAAATTCTGAGTCAGGGTAATTTCAGGTATCATCAGTGTGCTTAAAACTGGCCCAGATATGGAAAAATTTTTCAGGACTGTTTCCAGAGAAAGAAATCCAATCTCGTGAGATTTAAATCCTGTCATTCCGAGAGCGCGATGATTGGCAAAAATAATTTTAGATACACTGTCTGCGGCAAGTACGCCCATACCAACGTTATTGGCAATGGCTTCCGATGTTGCAAGGGCAAGCGCAAGTTTCTTTTCCGTCTCAGATCGCTTTCGAATTTCATTAATAGCAGCAATTCCACTGATCAAAACCACGGTTAGAGAAATAATAGTACCTGTCAGCGTAAGAATAAAAGTATACTCAGATTCATCTTCCAATAAGGCCTGACGTTTCAATGCCAGATCAGAATCTTTATTTTCAAACTGGCCAATTTCTTTACGTATCTGATCCATGACATCGCGGCCTACATTCAGATCTTCAATTGAAATAGGTTTCCTGGCTTTTTTCATCGCAATGAGTTTTTCTGCTTGGCTGAGTCTGCTGCGAACAAGATATGAAAGACGGGTAAAGGCTTTCTTGTCCAGTATGAGGTTGAGTTTTGCCATTTCACTGTCAATTTGCTTCTCAGCCTCATTACGAGGAAGTAAAAATTCTTCATTACCAGTAAGAATAAATCCGCGAGTTGACGTTTCGACATCGAGCATGAGCTTCATAACGACCGACAGCTCACGCATTTGACGATCCTGTGTCTCATGCTCTGTCAAACTATCCAGATAAGTCTGGTTACTCGTGAAGAGCATATACTGAACGAAGGACAGGACAATAACTGCCAGGAAAAAAATTAAACTTATATTTTTTGTTCGACTCATGAAGCTTCCGGTTACAGAGCACACTCTGTCTAATTCTCGGGAGATAGTTCCATTCACACAATGAAAAACATTTTTAATTTTTATGACAATTGGTTTTTTGCGAATTATATTGAGGGCATGTCTGACTATTCACATTATCCCCGTTTTAAGCAGTATTTAAATAAAGCTATTCTGGGTATAGATTTTGGCGCAAAAGTAATTGGCACGGCCGTTTTCAGGCCGGGAAAAGACCCTTTTCCTCTCAAGGCCGAAAAAATTATTGTAAAGTCCGAGGAACAATGTCTGGCAGATCTGCAAAAAATAATTAGCAATGAATCAATTGATATTGTTGTGTTTGGCGTTCCTTATTTGCTGGATGGAAGTTCCAGTGAAAATACCAGACGTATTCAGCAGTTTGGACAAATTTTGAAATCCCGAATAGACCCAGTGCTCTTCTTTGAGCAGGACGAAACCCTGACCACTAAAACTGCCGAAGAAATGATGAAAAATTCTCCTCAATATAATTTTCGGATAGATCCAACACAGATCGATTGTCTCTGTGCCACCATTATCATTGAAGATTTCCTCCGTTCTTAATAACCGATCATTTTACCATTCTAATTTCTCACATCGTCTTTCTGGATACTCACTTCCCATGTTATAGCTGTTAACTACTAGGAATTAATATCCAGTTTTGTGCGGCAGAAGAAAGTCACTTAAGCTAAAACCATTATGAAAAAAAATCATCTTATCTTTCTGGTCGGTGCTCCATTGCTTGCTCTTTTAATGGTGGCGGGAAAAATCTATTATTCGGCTGTCATCTGGCGCTACCAGGGACCTGATGTGGTTTTTCTGATTCGTCCCAATGAGAATTTCTCTTCAATTAACTCTCGTTTGCAAAAAGAAAAACTAATTTCTTCTGCCAGACTTTTTCATCGTTACAGTCAATATAAAAACGTGATGAATAAATTCCGCGCTGGTCGTTACCAGATCCGCCACAATTCCAATCTTCTCGATGTCTTCAATGCCCTCTTATATTCCAAAAGTATGGCTGCACTGTTTACTGTACCTGAAGGAAAAAATTTATATGAAATTGGCAAAATGCTGGAAGAGCGGGACATAACTTCCTATGATGATTTTGTGAACCTGGCAAAAGATCCGGTCTTCACTGCAAAAATGGGTATCAAAGGTGAAAGTGTTGAAGGCTATCTTTATCCAGAAACTTATGATTTTGTTCCGGACATTTCTGCAGAACAGATCATCAGGACCATGGTGAATCAATTTCATAAAAAAACAAAGAACATCGATTTTAAAAATCAAAAATTCGGACCGCATCGGCTTAGTAAGGAAGAGGTCATTACCCTTGCCTCAATGGTTGAGAAAGAAACTGGTGACAAGAGTGAAAGACCAATCATTGCCGGAGTTTTTCACAATCGTCTTCGAAAAAAAATGAGGTTGCAGTCAGATCCAACAACAATTTATGGAATGTATGAAAGATACACCGGCAATATAACCCGAGCAGATCTGCTAGCTCCAACGGCGTACAATACCTACACTATCAAAGCATTACCAAAGGGACCCATTGCCAATCCTGGAATCGAATCCATTAAGGCAGTTCTGGAACCTGCAGAACACAACTTTCTCTATTTTGTGAGCCAGAACGATGGAACGCACATCTTTTCGGCTGATTATGAGAATCATCAGAATGCTGTAAATAAATGGCAAAAAAATGCCAAAAATCGCGAAGGGCGTAGCTGGCGTAATAAAAAAGAAAATTAATTGGATAATTGTGAAGCGCAAGCAATAGAGCCTGCGCTCTATCAGCTCTAAGCGTTTAGTGACTTTAATGTTCGACGGGCGTAATCACGAACCAGCATATCTTTATCTTCAGAAAGTCGCTTCAATGTTTCAACTGCTGTTCTTGGGTTTTTGGCCACTTCATGGCGAACAGTTATCGAAGTATGACGAGTCAGAATATCCAGGATACGTGGAGTGACATTAGAAGATTTAGCAAGTTCCAGAGCAACTCCGGGTTTATCTTCTTTCAGATATTGAAACATTTTTTCTTCGTCACGGCACTCTCTGACCACTGCTAAATATTCTTCTGCAAACATGATTGGCTCCGGTTGTAATTTTCCCTATGTTAATAAGCACGATAAATTTTGTAAACTTTTTTGACAAATGACGAGTCTCTCCTGTCAAAACTTCGTCCACAGATGATAGGTAATGGTAGTTTTTTCCCTTGTGTCAAATGAAAAATACAGTGTAGAATGGTATAAGTTTCTTTCGTACTCGGTTATTTACCCGTATGAAGAAGTGCTCTCATTGACTGAAGAATTTTTGGAGTATCTTATGGAAAAGTTTAAAACCCTCCTCCTTCAAGCCAAGATGAAAATCATGAATGGGGGTATTTTACGTTCAATCGACGATCTTACTGTCTCTTCTGATGATTTATCTGACGAAGCAGATCTGGCAACATCAGTTATCAACCAGCAAGTTACATTCAATATGCGCCAAAGAGAGCTCGCTAAGCTTAAAGCGATCGACGAAGCTCTTTACCGGATTGAACAAGGTACTTACGGTCATTGTGAAGAGTGTGATGAATCCATTGGTGAAAAGCGTCTGGAAAACCAGCCGTGGACTACACTTTGTATTACTCACGCTGAAGAACAAGAACGTGAGAATCAGAAGTTCATTAAAGCCGTTTAACAACTAAACGCCATTTCTTGACTTTTTTGCTTCCCGAAGGAATAGTATTGCTATTTAACTATTATTCGAGAGAAGACTATGAAAGTTCTCACCCTGCTCCTGGTTTGTCTGAACGTATTTATCCTGCAGACAGCATCGGCCAGTCCATCAAAAATCGATTATCAGACGAAATTCGAACGTTTTGAACGACTCCAAAAGGACTATATGTCCAGACTGCGTTTTCGGCTCTCCGAAAAGCAATTGAAGAAATCCATGGCCTATAAAGTTGTATTACTGGATCAGTTTGACGACTCATGGTTATTCAAAGCTGGGATTGCCTCTTCTATGGATGGGGCCATTTCAATTTATCGACTGGGCGAGTATCTAGGTGTTCCCACACCGGAAATGCATTATCTGACCCTGAATCTCAATGGTGAAAACGTTACAGGTTCAGTTCAACGGCTGTTAAAAACAAAGGCTGATTATATACCGCTCAATCTCTTAGGACCGAAATCGCATCAGTATATGGCCCAGCAGCATGCCCTTTCCTGGCTAACAACAAATCATCACGTCCACCCTGGTCAATTTATTTATCCAGATATCCCTGAAGATGATATTGGAATTCAAAGAATAGATAATTCTGTTAACTGGTTTTTGTTAGGTCATGATGAACTCAACACTTTTTATACTTCACCGATGGTGGCTCACGTGGCCGATGCTGGATATTTCCAGTTCTGGAATGATTACTTATCTTATGATGTCTATCTTCAGGGATTAAAAAAAGGCCTGATTTCCGCCGAGGGAACCGTGGGCATTAAAAATGCGATGGAAAACCGCAAGCTGAATGTAGATCTGCAAAGCCTTTATTCCTGGATTTTGTTTTTTCAGAAGATGCCTGATGATTTGTTCCTGAATATGTTCAAAAACAATGAAAGAAACAATTTCATGTTTTCCGGGAATAATTCACCGAATGCAGCCTGGTATCAGACTGCTGAATTCATGCTGACCAGTGAAAAGAAAGAGTTTCTGCCCAAGTTATTAAAGCGCAAAAAGCAGGCCCATAAGGATTTCAAAAAATTCTATCAGTACCTGGCTAAAGCAAAGGGTGAAAAATTAACCTTGAAACCAAATGCAGAATTGATTGAAATTGATCTCACAGCTCGCCTGAATAAGAAAATCGAAATACTGGAGAAGAAACTGGCCGAAGCTCCGGTTCCAACCGCCGCTCAGGCTCCTTTAATGCCGGATATTTCACTTAAGAGTCATATCGTTATTACTCCTGTTTTCACTGTCCCGCTGATTCCCAATGCTGAAGAGCGAATCAGGATTTTAACAATGGTCATGGGTAATCTGGAGAAGAACCTAAAGACAACTACCAATGAAGCAGAGAGAAAAGTTATTCAGAACGCCCTGGAGAATCTCGAAAGAATTAAGAAGTTTACTGAAAAAGAAAACAGTCGTGCTGCTATTTTCAAAATTGTCCTCGACTACCATCGCATATTTGAAAAAGACGGTATTAAATTAGAGGCGGGTAAATGAGTGATCTGCAGGTATTAGGGATTGTTCTTTTCTCCTGTGTGATTACGGCATTATCCAGGATTGTCTTAAAAAAGGGATTAAGTGAGTCTAATGCGATTACCGGTATGGTTTATTCGCTGTTTTTCGGTTGGCTTGTATTGTTTCTTTTCTTTATCACTGATTTTAAATCACAAGAAATGTCACTAGAGGGAAGCCTTTTTTTTGCAGCAATCGGTATCATTGCTCCCCCCTTCGTCCGATACATGACTTATATTGGCGTTGAAAAACTAGGAGCTGCCCGCTCGGATACTATCCGATCGCTCACACCTTTATTTGCCATTGTTTTTGCATTCTTCTTTTTCAATGAACCATTTAGTGAAAAGGCCATACTTGCTGCTGTGATGATTATTGGAGGAGCCTGGCTTTTGGGCCGGGATGCTCATAGTTCAAACAATAAAAAAATTTTCCATTTAACTGATCTGCTTTATCCTTTTGTGGCAGCAGTCGTGGCAGGTCTTGTATCAAATTTACGTAAATTGGGAATGTCTCTGCAAATATCATCACTGGCTGCCGCAACAATAGCTGCAACCAGTGCCATCATCGTCTTTTCACTGTTCCTCCTTTATAAAGATAATTACAAGAGAATCATTATTAACCGGAACTCGCTTCGCTATTTGTTACTTGCCGGAGCTATGGTAAGTATCACTGATGTTATTGACTTAATAGCATTGAAAAACTCGCGGGTATCCGTCGTTGCTCCATTACTGGCATCGACTCCTCTTTTTGTTATTTTTTTTTCATGGATTTTTTTAAAGAAGCTGGAGACAATAACTATAAACCTGATTCTTGGGTCACTGCTGATTTTCAGTGGTGTAGTCATCATTGCTGTAGGATTCTGATAGCATGAAAACGATCAGTAACAATAGAAATCAACGAAGCGGATGGACATTAACACGTTCTTCGCTGATGGATTTTGAAAAGGAAACAAAAGTTGATCCTAATTTACCTCTGCGACCTTGCGGATGCGGGGTGAAGATTGATCTTGACCACATAGTTTATCCGGCACTCAGAGATTTTTCTGCGCATTACCAGAACGAGATGACCCGAGAAGCAGAAAAAAGGAAGGATTGTTTTTCAACCCAAAAAACATTCACAAACCTAAAACGTTTTGTTTTCAAGGATCCGGACTGGCATCAGGTTGAATCAGAATTAAAAGATTATATTATCAAAAACCGTCCGGAAGCATTAATCGAACTCTTCTCATCATCTTTTAATCTCTATAGAGAATTTGATAAATTAAAAAATGAATTCAGCGATGGTCAAAAAAATATTTTTCAGACATTGGATAATATTAAGAAGCACCTGCCTTCTAATGTAAGTATCAGTCTGGGAAAAGGCCATAGCATTCAGGGAAATGTGCATTTTGTTTGTTTAGATTTTCTGGAACTGGGAAAAACTGGACCTGGTTACACTCTGGCCAATAACGACACAATTGTTACTGGTGACTCTATCCTGGAACCACACTCACCTACCTCTGTTTTTATTGCTCTAAACAATGCTCTCAATGATTTGCTCATTTATGGTGGTTATCACCATCTCCAGATTTTCCCTGTTTATGACGGTGATGCTGATCAGGTCAATTTTTTTAAAAAAGCATTTATTCTTTATCAACAATTTCTAAAAGAAAAATCCGTTACAGTTGAGATTGTTGACCTGGGGCCACTGAATGTTGGAGCTCACCTGATAGGAGCTACAGCCGTAGGTCAAACAAAAAACAGCTTCCCTGGTTATGACAAAACACGACCAGGTCAGAAAATACTGCTAACTCACTTTCTGGGTGATCTGGGACTTTTAAGTATCCACCGTTCGCAGTTTATTAAAAATTCCATTGACCCGAAAATTGCTGAAGAACGCTGGGAGGTCATGCAAAAACTCACATCACCTCATTTTTTGATGAGCGAGATCGTCTCTGAATTCCTTCCCAAAGTGAACGAAGAATTTTGTAGTGACTCTCATATTAGTTTTATCAGTGATGTCAGTGGACCGGGACTGAGTGTCCTGACAGAGATGGCAGAGGCTAGCCAGATATCAGTAAATCTTCAGGACTTAAAATTTAATAATCCTGATATTCTGAATTTTCCGCGCAAAAACTATACGACCAGTACTAACGGGCCCTGGCTTATCGTCGGTGAAGAAGGAGTTATTGTAAAGTTGATGAAGAAACTCCAGGAAGCTGGTTTTGATGAAGCACATTTTATTGGCGAAACTATTCGTCGCGATGGAAAATCCGCTGTTAATGTGTCACCGAGCTTGCTCTCACAGTATCAAAATGGCTCTTATAAATATGATCTTTTTTCACCGAACATTACGGTCCAGACCGAGATTGGAAGTCGGATTCTTAACTGCCCGTTATTTCCGGTAATAAAATAAAAAACAATTAACAAAGATTGCGGGAGCGATAGGTGCGCTTAAGGATTTTTTTGCCTTTGGGAGTATCATTTGGCTCTATGGGATAGCGCTCATCGGGCTTACGGAGAACGGAGCCGTCATCGCCGCTCTTTTCAAAGGAGAGACCACGGCTCTCGACAGAAATAAAGGCACTCAGGACCAACATCAGGATAAAATAACTTCTGAACATCGTATTCTTCATGAACGTCTTCCTTTTGGGCCACCAATCCATTGGTGACACTTACTTAAGTACCAAAGCAAAGGTCTGGCCAATTAATCAGTGTCATTTTTTCACTGATCAGCTTCCTCCGGCCATCTTTTTAAAATTATGGGTTACTATCCATTTGTAAGACAGTAGGCTTCTAATTACTGTCTAAAGTTTATACGGCCTTCAATTTTTTAATCGGCCCATAAGCGGTTTCTCTTCCTAAGCCCGCGGATAGTAAGGGTTAGAGCTTGGCAAGATGCTTGCTCTTAAAGGGGGAGAACAATTTAAGCGAAAGCGATTTCGCGTTCAAATTAAGGGACTAAATATGAAGAATCCAAACCTCAAGAAGATGATCAGGAAGATTGTAGTTGTGAATGTTTTGGCGGCAATGTCGTTTACGGCAATGTCTCAGACAGTTTCAGCTCAGGTTGCACAAGTTAAAGTGCAAAAGAATGAAGAAAGAGTCTACTTTGATGTTAAAGATTTAAGTTCCAATTATGCCAGCTGGGGAGTTAATCCTGAAAATCCCGCCAGCATTAACCTGTTAGAAGCCTGGAAAAATTTTAAAAAGAAGAAAGAAGTTGTTGTGGCTGTGGTTGATACTGGAATCGATCCGGAACATCCATTTCTGCAAAAAAATATCTTCGTAGAAAGCGGAAAAGTAGATGCCACTAATTTTGGTGTCGATTTTTCAAAAGATAAAAGAAATAAAGGTGCTCCAATTGATCAGCACGGACATGGTACGCACGTATCAGGGATCATTAAGAGTATTCACCCGGATGTAAAAATCCTGGCCCTTAAATACTACAATCCGGCTGCATCCGGACAGGATAACCTGAATTCAACAGTCGAAGCTCTTCGATATGCTGTTGAAAGCAACGTTGATATTATTAACTACTCAGGCGGTGGACCTGAAGCTGCAATTGAAGAACTAAAAGTTCTGAAAGAAGCTGAGAGAAAAGGCATTCTGGTTGTAGCAGCAGCTGGTAATGAAGAATCCAATATTGATGATAAACGTAAAGCATACTTTCCGGCGAGCTACGGCTTGAAGAATATCATCAGCGTAACAGCACATGATGAAGATCTGAAGATTTTAAGTTCATCAAACTATGGACGTTCAACTGTTGATATCTTTGCTCCTGGGTACAGAATTAAATCGAGCCTGCAAAATGGACGCGCTGGTTATCTAACAGGAACGAGTCAGGCAACAGCATTTGTTTCCGGTGTTGCGGCTTTAATCAAATCTCAATTTCCGCAAATTTCAAACGATAAGATAAAAGAGATCATCCGGGCTTCGGCTAAAAAAGAGCCGGGAATGGAAGGGAAATGTGCAACAGGTGGACGACTGGATGCCGGCTCTGCTCTTCTTCTGGCCAATCAGCTTTACGGTGATTCAATTGATAGTACGCGCCGCCAGCTGGCCCAGGACGAAACAAAGAAGAAGGAAAAAGAAGGGAAAATTATCTACCGACTTGCCCACGAATAATTTCATAATACATGACGGCCAGGACTACTGTCGTGGTCGTCACCAAAATAAACTTCAGCACATTTTCTATTTTCAAGAAACCAAACAGCCGGTGATCCATAAACATTTGATACCAAAACCGGTCTTTCTCAGCAGCAATCTGCAGACTGGACTGATCGAGATAATTCAGCAGATCTGAAGTGATGAGTGCGCCTTCAAAACCCAATACATCTTCGATCCTACTTCTCATGATGTGTGGGCTTTCTCCATACCTTAACAGTTCATCTATCAGTTCCAGCAACTCAACAAAAAAATATCGTCGATTGGCCGTATCCACTATAAGCTCTGAAGTTAATGCCTGCAGCAGATCGTTAAAACGTTTATTTAAATGTCGGCGATAACTTTGAGCAGCCGGGCTCTTTTTGTTTTCAAGAATCGGAAAAAAACGGACGTATGCAGGCAAAGAATCATAAAAACGTTCTTTTAGGCCATATAAACTTTTACTGCTAAATGGCTCACCAACAATGTGAAAACTTAATGAACGTCCACATGCCTCGCATTTGTCATCGCTGAGATAAACTGAACGGCAGTTTGGGCAACGCTTCACAGGCTGATATACACCTTGCGGAATAGCCGGGCGTCCAATGTTAATTTCCATTCTTAAATTTTAAAGTGAAAAGTCTCTCGTTGGCAAATAAACTCAATAAATCTAAACTCTAGCAATGAAGAAACTCATCTCACAAAATTTCTCTCTTATATTGGCCTTGTCAGGTGGATCCTGCTATGCGCTTGGTTTTCCTATGCATGGTGGTTTTTCTCTTTTTTTTGCCCCTATCATTGGATTTTTTCTCTTTAATTTTGCTCTGGACAAAGAACTCTCACTCAGGCGTCAGCTTCTTGTCAGTGTATTTTATTCATTAGGCTTTTATCTAGCAGGTTTTTACTGGATTCCATTTACGCTGAAAGAATTTGGTGGCCTCAATCCCCCATTTAATTACTTACTGGGTTTACTTTTTTCTTTCGTCATTATTCCTCAGGTTTATGTTTTTGTAGCTTTCAAAAGAAAGATTAAACATCCGGTAGTTCTGGCATTGGCCTATGTACTCCTGGAGAGATTTGTTCCCCAGCAATTTCCAGCCCACCTCGGTCACTCATTCGCATCTTTGACTCCTGCAATTCATCTTTATTTTGCCTCAGTTTTTGGTGCAGCTTTTTATTCATTCTTCAGTGCACTCATGGCACTTTCAGCTATAGAAATTATCAGAACAAAAAAAATTCAGACCATCCCTGCTGTCTTCCTGGCAGTAGCTATTTTGCTGCATTTACCGTTTTTTACTCCTGCTGAAAAAGCAGAACGTAATCCTGAGCTAAAAGTCAGAGTAGTACAACCCAATATCGGAAATTTTATTAAACTCGAATCCGAACGGGGAAACAGAAATTCATTAAAAGCAGTTCTCGACAGTTACTATCAATTGAGCACAGATAACCATCCTACTCCCCGACAATTAATAATATGGCCTGAAACAGCTTATCCTTCATTATTTAGCAGTGGGATGCTCAAGAATAATAAAACAGCCCCACTTCCTCCCTTAATTAGAGATATTCTTGCCAAAACACAATCCGAGTTATTTATCGGGGGCTATGATGCCAGCTTCGGAGCACCAGGAGAACAAAGCGATTACAACTCTGCTCTCTTCTTCAGTCGCGATCAATACCTCAAGGAAGTTTATCACAAGCGCAAACTTATTCCTTTTGGTGAGGGGCTGCCCTTTGGACCACTTAATCCAATGTTTCGCAAACTCATTACTAATATTTCTTATTTTGCTGAAGGTGATGCCTGGACATCATTTAAAACGGAAAATGGAATTCCATTTATTTCTGCCATCTGTTATGAAATTCTTTTTACCGATTTCTTGCGGGATTTTTTAAATGCTCAGCCGGAAGAAGCTCAGTTTCTGATCAATCTGACAAATGATTCCTGGTATGGAGACACTAGTGAACCATTTCAGCATTTGTTTCTCTCTAAATGGCGCTCACTGGAGTTTAAAATTACACTGATCAGATCCACCAATACAGGAATTACTACAATATTTAATCCGGATGGAAGTGAAAGTGACAGACTGGGGATTGCGCAAAAATCATATCTGGATGTTGACTTAAATATGGCCCGACGAAGCGCCACTTTTTATCAGAAATGGGGAATGCTGGGATTAATCGGTCTGGTTTTTATTATCCTGGGAATAGACTTAGCTCTTAAGCGAAAACCCTTCCTTCAGCAAATCATGAAGACGGATGAAACCTAAAAATTTAGTTCCTTCAATAACCGGAAGTATCTGAAGCGATCTGGTTTTTGATTCCATTAATTCTAAGGCCTCATATGCTAATTGATCAGGCCCTATACTAATGGGCTTTTGATTCATAATATCTTTGATTTTTGTTTGTAATCCCTGATGCTCGCGGGTAAAGGTTCGGCGAATATCACCTTCCACAAGGATTCCTTTAAAAGTATCATTTTCAATAACAGCACAACCTCCGACCGGAAATTTGGTCATAAGCAAAATGACATCCTGAAGAGTCTGCTCAGAAGTAACCACCGGACAATTTTCTGTTTTAATTGTCAGATCCTTCACTTTCATCCGAAGTGATTTCCCCAGAATTCCTCCTGGATGATTAACGGCAAAGCCCTCTTTTGAGAGTCCGACATAAGCTTCATACATCACGGCCATAGCATCCCCCATCGCCAGGGCCAAAGTAGAGCTTGTAGTAGGGGCTTGATTATTAATGCAGGCTTCTTTTTCAACGGAACAATCAAAAATGATTTCACACTCCCGTGCTATTGGGGACTGCATATTTCCAACAAGAGCAATTCTTTGTTCAGGTCCAAGCGGTAAATAAGGGATGAGTTTTAAAATTTCTTCCGTAGTTCCTGATTTACTCAAAAATACAATGGCATCAGATTTCCCAACTCTCCCCAAATCCCCATGCAGGGCTTCAACCGGATGAAGAAAGAAAGATGGAAGTCCGAGTGAAGTAAAAGTAGATGCAAGCTTCTGAGCTATAATGCCGGACTTTCCGACTCCACAAAAGATCAGTGCTGATCCATTAGTTCTAAGCTGGTCAAAAAGGACCTTAAGCTTTTCGACATCCTTGGTATGTGAACCCTCAAGAGCTTTTGCGGCCCTCATTAAAGCATCAGCTTCTAGTTTCAGTACATCGGCCATTGTCTTTGTGTGGGTCATAGTTTCCTTTATCTAAAGTCCTTTGTCTTAAGACCATAATTAGTTAAAATAGTAATAAGATGATAAAAAGTTTTCTACAACTTATAAAGAAAAGTTTCCGGAAGGTCACGGCACAAAGTATTGCGCTCTCCGCCTTTTTGGTAATCAGCAGCTGTTCTTCCTATGAAAACTATCGACATCTGACTGAAGAGCTCGAAATTCCTAGTCAGGTTTATCCTCACGAATACAATAAAGTTTGGATAGAACTGCTTAAGATTACCAATAAGTACGAAAGAGAAGTATTCGTTCAGGATGCAGGGATTATCAAAACTCGCTGGAAAGACAACACTCTTGAACTTAATTTTGCTGATTCATTTGGCTCGAATGATGCCGTTAAATCGGCGAAGTTTAAACTGATTATAAACGCTGTCAAAGGCTATCGCGGCAGCAAAGAAGTGACAAAGGTTACGGTTTTCAAACGTCAGCTGATTGAACAGGATTTTCTTCAGGGATGGAAAACTCTGCGCAGCGACGGCATTCTGGAAAAATCAATTCTCTATAGACTAGAAAGAGCTCTCGCCATCGAATCAAAACTTCAGGAAATTGAAGATAAGAAAACAAAAGAAGCTGAAAAGAATTTTTAGGGATTACTCAATTGTTGTATTGAGTGCCATTCTCTGCCAGAAAATTCTTTTTGCCTGAATGTTGCTCTTAGGAGAACTCAAACCGGTAATCTTACTAAGGCTTAGATCTATCTCCGTAAAAATATCATTATAGCGTTCTTTTTGAATCATTTTAATAAGTGGAGCTTTGGCCTTCTCAAACTTAAGATCCCCTACCGCAAGGATTACGCTTTTGATAATGTTACTGCGTTTTGCCTTAAGCGCTTTGCCATTCATAGTGGGCTGATAATAATTTTTCTTGTCATACAACATCGCCCAGACATGAGGAGCACTCTCTGTTATTTTGAGCAATCGTATATTTTCTAATGCCTGTGCACGAACGAGAAAGGAATCATCTTTCAAAAGAGCAGCATATTCACGTCCATATTTTTTCTGCTTGAGAGCCAGCATGGTCTTCAAACTCGCCATTCGCATTACCCAATGAGGATGTTGAAAGAATTTTGCCAGAAATGGGGCTGATTTATCACCCATGATCTGTCCAAGTAAAAAAGTGGCCATCCAGCGGTTTTTATCCGGATATTTGGCATTTTTCATAACTTCGATAAGGGCCTCGACCGAAGCACCACCATACTTCAAAGTCTCTGTCTTCAACTGTGCTAATTGTGCTTTAGAATTAATATTTTCAGAATATCTCTGGAGCAGAGAGTTTTTGACATCGACATTATTAATCGCGGCAACAGATTGAAAAGCAAAAGTCAGGCACAACCCGACACCCAGTAAAAATCCTGATCTTCTCATTCCTACCATCCTTTAAAAAGTCATTAGCCAAGCATTTTTTCAAACTCAGAAAGAAGCTCTTCTGCGGATTTCTGCTCTCCTTCTTCTGAAGGGACATCATCAACCGGAACTTCGACAGTTTGAGGTTTACTTGGTTTGCTATCAGCAATGGCCTTCGCCATTTCTGCTTCTAAATCCATATCGTCAGGCACATTGACCGGTGCTGCTGGAACTGGTGCCGCTGCCGGCACTGCAGCTGCGGGGCCAGAGCCACTCTTGCGCAATGCCATGAGCTCAGCTTTAAGCTGGTCATTTTCCTGTTGCAATCTTTTTAAATTGGCCAGATCTTCTTCGATGATTTCGTATTCTTTCAGTCTTTCTCTTAATTCATTTCGATCTGCAGTAACGGATGATAGTTCTTTTTGTAAATTAGCATCACCACCACTAGCGGCTGCTAACTGGTTTTCCATGTCTCTTAAACGCTGTTGTGCTGTCGTCAGGTCTTTTTTCAACAAATCTGTTTCAGCACCAAGACCTTTTCCTGCAGACAAATCTGCAAGTCTTTTTTCCAGATCAGTAATTTGTTTAATACGATCGGATAATTTTTGATTGAGTGATGCTATTTCAGCATTTTTTTGCGTGATTTCTTCACTGCCGGAACCTACTCCGATGTTCATTGATGAAGGAAGATCACCTACTGGCACCACAGAGGGGATGCCATTGCCAATATCAAGACCACCACCGCGAAATAAACTGGATTTTAATGAATTTGAATTCTGAATTATGGAATCAAGATAGTTTTTAACAACTGATGCTGGAATCTCATGGGAGAGCTGATGAAATTTTTTACGATTATAAAACCAATAAACAATAATCAGCACCATCGTTACCAGCAGGAGCAAACTAAAAACAGTGATGGTTTCATCAGTAAACTTGGTCAATATTAAACGTAATGTTTCTGGCACGGTCCCTTCCTAGGATTTGAGATTTCAACTGGTAATGAAATTATAAACCGTTGCGGAATAAAGACAAGATCTCAGTATGTAAAGGTTCACGGGCAGCAAGGATGGTAGCTTGAAAGGGGTGGAATTTCTGACCTTCATAATCAGTTACTCTGATTCCAGCTTCCTGACAGATTATCCCGGCAGCTGATACGTCCCAGGCAGCAAGACCGCGTTCCCAGAAACAATCAAACACCCCTTTGGCCACATAACAAAGATCCAGGGCCGCACTCCCCATCCTTCGGATTCCCCGACTTTTACCCACCATCTTTTTAAAGAGCGCGAATTCCTGGTCGAAAACTTCACCCTTCTCAGTCGTGAAACCGGTGACTAACAGCGAATCTTTTAATTTTTTCTTTGTTCGGGAAACCTGGATCCTTTGAGCAGAACTGCGCACACTGAAATCTTCACTAAACTTGATAATTTTGCTTCCTTTTCCTTTTATGGCCGTAAAACATTCACCCGAACTGGGTCTCATCACGACTCCCATGACCGGTTCACCAAAATGGGCCAGTGAAATGCAAACTCCGAAGTAATCCAGACCGTTAAGATAGTTATTAGTTCCATCCAGTGGATCAATGATCCAAACCCATTCCTTTTCTTTAAGAAAATTATACCGGGACATTTCCCCACGGTATTCTTCGTAAGCACTTTCCTCGGCCAGGATAAAATGATCTGGAAATCTCTTTTTAATCCCTTTGATGATCAACTTTTCTGATTCAGTATCAGCATTGCTGGCAATACCTTGGGCAACTTTGCTGGTAATTTTTAGACTGGATATTTTTTTTTGTTTTTTTAACAAAAAACGGGAAGCGGAAACGGCCAATTCTAATGCCAGATCCATGGCTTCTTTATGAGAGATGTCTGATTTCTTTTTTGTCATCGATACTCACTGTCTTCATCAATGCGATTATCATTCTCATCAATGTGGTTTTCTTCCTGATTTTCCCCCGGATTACTGTCTTTTTCAGGAACCTTGTAGGATTCTTTAAACCAGTGCCCCAGATCAATCATTCTGCATTTCTCACAGCAAAATGGACGATATTCTGAGCTGTAATAATTAAACTCTTTGTCACATGTCGGACATTTAACATTTAAAACTTTATTCATAACATTCACCAAACCGACCGAACTGCTGACATACTTTTTGGTAAAGATCATCTGACAGCAATTTGTCTTCAAAATGTGAACAGACTCTGATACCCGATACAGCGTTAGTCATCCACACTTCTTTGCACGTTGCCATTTGTTCGACGGTCAGCTCCCTTACTTCAACATGGTAATGGTTTTTTTTAAGAAATTCTATGACCTTTCTACGCATAACACCACTCAGCACCATCGAACTCTCTTGCGGAGTGATAATCTGACCAGAACCCAAAACAACAAAAACATTAGATGTCGAACCTTCACAGACTTGTCTGTCCGGTCCCAAAAAGAGCACGTCATCAAAACCCTGGAGTCTTGCCTTTTTTAACTCTGCTTCAGCAACTAAATAGGACGGTGTTTTGACGTATGGGGGTACGAGATTCGGGGTCTTTAAAGTTTGAGCGACTGTTAATTTAAGAGACTCTGATTTGGGTAGCCATTCCCCCTGTGAGAAAATCAACTTATCGTCAAAGATCATTAGACGAAAATAGCTTTTAGCTTTCCATTCTGTCTGCAAAAAATCTTTGATTTCATTTTTTCTTAATTCCCAGTTTTCATTGGGAAATAACCAGTTTGCACCTTTTAATAAACGCTCCAGATGCTCGTCCAGAAAAATCATTTTTCTCTGATCGGAAATGAAAGACGTAAAGGTCTGCAATCCACGATTAAGGGAATAATTCTGGAAATATTTTGTATTTGTATCAATGATTATTTGCAATGAAACACTAGCCTCTTGTATGGTTTAAGTGTAACTTTATCTCATCTCATAGGGGAAAGGAAACGGACAAATGATCGGGCCAAAATTCTCAGTAACAATTATTGGATTCGGATCACAAGCTAAGGCCTGGGCACTAAATCTTCGCGATTCCGGAGTTGAAGTAACTATTGCCCTTCAACCCGAAAGTTCATCTGCCCAAAATGCTATCGCCCTGGGGTTTAAAACAATCAAAACAGAATCTCCAGAATTGCAGAATTCGAATTTAATTGTTCTGCTTATCCCCGACGACAGGCACCTCGATTTTTTCAGCAAAAATTCGCAATTTTTAAAAAGCGGAACCCACATTGTTTATGCTCACGGTTTTAGTCTGATGAAACATAAACTCAAGGCCATTTACCCCCAATTAAATCATTCCCTGCTGGCCCCTAAGGCTATAGCCAGTGAGGTTCGATATCAGTACGAAGTCAAAGGAAAAATTGGGGCGGCTTATTTTGCAGATCGTGAAATGTTACCTGAATTAAAAAATCTGGCTGCACTCGCAGGATTTAACGCTCTCTTTGAGTCATCTGCAGAAGAAGAATGCAAAGCAGATCTTTTTTCAGAGCAATCATTACTCTGTTCAATACTGCCTTATGTTGCATTGGAATCTTATAATATTCTTCGCAAAAATAATGTCTCAAAAGAAGTGGCTTTCATGGAATGCTTTCTTGAGCTTAAATCTATTTCTCAAGCACTGGTCTCACTGGGACCGGAAGCCTTTTTTAAGCTCATTTCGCCCAATGCATTGATTGGCTCTCAAAAAGGAAGACGCTTTTTGATCGATGCTGATTTCAAACAACATCTGAATGATCTGTATAAAGATATAGAGAGCAATAAATTCATGAAGGAAGTTGAAATAGATGCAAACCTGTTGCGGGATGAAGTTCTCAAAGAATGGGAAAAAGAAGAATTAACCAAAACTTTTGCTACGTTAAAAAATCAATTAATAAACTAAGAGCTGACATGGAAAAGAAAAAACTCGACACACGTAAAATCCGGGCAATGAAAAAGAGTGCGAAGAAGGGCCTGCAGGTTCTGACTTGTTATGATTTTCAGACTGCTCAGTTATTGAATGAAACCAGCCTGGATATTATTCTTGTCGGAGACAGCGTGGGTAATGTCGTATTAGGATATGACTACACTGTTCAGGTCGACCTGGAAACTATGATTCTGTTTTCAAAAGCCGTGAAGGCTGGAGCTCCCGATACATTCGTCGTAGCAGATTTACCATTCGGCACTTATGCAACCATGGAACTCGGACTGCAAAATGCCATCCGGCTCTTTCAGCAAAGCGGAGCAGAGGCTGTAAAACTAGAAGGTGCTTACCCTTTTGAATGTGAACTCATTGAGCGCCTAACTCAAATCGGAATACCGGTTATGGGCCATATAGGTCTTACTCCTCAATCAGTACATGAACAGGGTGGCTATTATACACATGGCAAAGACAAAGCTTCACAGACCCGGTTGATGAAAGAAGCCAAAGCGCTGGAAAAGGCTGGTTGTTTTGCCATCGTTCTTGAATTTGTCGAAGAAAACCTTGCCCGTGAAATTACAGCTAAACTTAAAATTCCAACAATTGGCATTGGATCCGGTAAAGACACTGATGGCCAGGTTCTGGTGATCAATGATCTATTGCATATGGGAAAGAAAGATCCTCCTAAATTCTGTAAACCAGTTGGTAACGTTTACGAATTTAAAAAGAAACTCATTGAGCAATATCTAAAATGAGACTGATCACAATTGATAACGGCAATACTAATCCAAATGTTGCCATTCATGAAAATGGAAAAGTCATTCTTCATACTTTATTGGAAAATTATCAATACCAAACTGGAGATTTCATTCTTATCTCCAGCGTCGGAAAAAAACTCAATCTACAGGCCAGTATTCAGTTAAGCCAGTTTAGAGAAGACAAATCATTTTTTGATATGCCTGTTCAATATTCTCTCTCGCTGGGAGAAGACAGGCTTGTGACCGGATATTTTGCATACAAGTCAAGAAAACAAAATGAAAGTGTAATGGTTGTCGATGCAGGGACTTTTATTACCTGTGATCTGATAAATGATAAGGGCTTTTCCGGAGGTTATATCTTTCCGGGCATCGAAAGATTTCTTTCGTCCTATGCTCTAAGCCAGCAATTACCTCATCTGACAACAGAGCAATACCGTCATTCAGTAAACACAAAAATAAATGACCTCCCTCACTCAACGGAAGAAGCAATCCTCCTGGCCACCAGGTTTTATCTGTATTCAACAATTGGAAATTTAATTAAAGAGTTCACTCCCGACAGAATAATTTTAACGGGCGGGAGCGCAGACGACATAAAAAAAATCTTTAATTCAGAAGTTCCGTTTGAGATGGCTCCTCACTTAGTACATTCAGCTTTACGCCTTCTATTTGAGCTTCATCTTCAAGCAGAGTAATTAATTTTTCAGGAATTTCCACCGCACGATATTTTTTACCGTTAGTTGTTCGGATCCAGTAACCCATAATCAGTTTTTCTTCAACTACCATACGAATTGGCTTCAAAGATATAATATGATCCGTATTAATTAACAGCGTTTCAAAAACACTATCCACTGACTGACCGTCTTTTGGTGAAACAATTTTAAACTTCTGCAGTGACATACAATGCTCCTCATTTTTGCAATGAGAAGATTATAAATGATCTTTTAAACCTAAAGGCCTGGTGTGAAATCTTTATACAGCGTTATAAGCACGTAAACGAAGCCTATAAGCTACAAAAAGACTGATCGCCATGGGAAAAAGAAAGCCCATAAATTCAAAACGGCGAAAACAATAAGCTCCGGCGAGGGAACCCAGGATAAACGAAAGAATAATCCCCATCCGGCACAGAACAATAAACTTTTCCCGTTGATCCATATGCCTTCTGGTTGTCCATAACTTAACCAGACCAATGCCCAGATCAGTCGAAGGTCCGGTAATATGTGTAGTCCGGACAACGGAACGGGAAGCCGATGAGATAGTCGCATTTTGCAGTCCGCAGGTGTAGGCCAGGAGGAAAAGAACAAAATAATCCCTTCCGAAATTAAATTCTTCTCCAAAAGTTCCCAGGTAACCGCTCATTCCCCCCATGGACAAAACCAGGAGATTGAGAATTATCAGCGAAAATATAAGAGAATATTTCGGTGGCTTATTTAACAGACGCCTTCGTTCAATAAACCAGGCTGAGACCATAACTCCGATCAGAAACATCAGGGGAACTAACAGCATTCCCACAGCATTTTTCAGGTCTTTTTCTATGAATGTGGTACCGAAAAGGGTAGCAAATCCGGTAATATGCGAGACAAAACGATGGACCGCGAGGTATCCGCCTATATTTAATATACCTCCCTGAAAGCCCAGAATAAACCAGACAAACATGTTCGAAGGCTCATAAATGGAATCCTGATCGTTTTGAAACATATCTATAATTATTCTCCCCTCTCTTTTAAAAGAAAAGGTGAAAATGTATAGTCTGCGCATGGATCAAACAGATTTCAATAGCGACGACTTTAATTTGCGTTTTGGCGGCATCGCTCGTCTATATGGTGTTAGCGGACTCAGGAATTTACTGAGGGCACATATTATGGTCATAGGAGTGGGCGGAGTGGGCTCCTGGGCTGCAGAAGCACTGGCACGATCAGGTGTGGGCGCCATCACTTTAGTAGATATGGACGATATTTGCATCACCAATACTAACCGGCAGCTTCCGGCGCTCGACGGATCATTCGGCAAACTAAAAGTCGAGGCTTTAAAAGAAAGAATTCTTGCCATTAATCCGCAATGCAGGGTGGAAGCACACGCCGATTTTTTTACTGAAAAAACAGCTGATGCCATTTTGGACAGGAATTGCAATTTTATTATTGAAGCCATCGACAGTTTAAATAACAAATGTCTGCTTATCTCCAAATGCCAGGAAAGAAAGATTCCCATTATGGTGGTGGGCGGAGCCGCGGGCAAACGTGATCCATCACAGGTTAAAATCGTAGATCTCGGCGAAACAGTTAAAGATGCTTTGCTTTTTAAACTACGAAAAAAATTACGGCAGCAACATGAATTTCCAGGCAGCGGAGTGACTTCAATTAAAAAGCGTCCCAAATTTAATATCCCTTGTGTCTTCTCAGCCGAAGACCCGGTCTTCCCCACAGCCGAGGGTGAAACATGCGCTGTCCCAGATCCGGAAACAAATCTGAAACTGGATTGTGAATCAGGCATGGGTTCTATAACCCACGTTACGGCTACTTATGGTATGCTGGCAGCCGGATATGTGATTAATGCCGTAGCCCTGGGCTCAAGCTCCAAATAAATTCTTCCGAATATGGCAGAATGAAGAAGCTGCTTTTTTTCCTTTTATTCACGGCCTCTAATCCGCTCTGGAGTAAGTGTAACACTGGTCATATCGGTGTGTACCACGAGAGTGGTTTTGGAATTTCTTTTGGTGGTGGCAGCTCCTCTGCCGGATTTTACGACAAAGACACAACCAATGTTCCGCTGTCTATAAATAATCAACCGGCTTGTTTTAAGAAGACCAGCAAATATTCAATGAAAGGTGAAATAAAAAAAGATCATCAGACAGAAAACAAAATTATAATTTCCCCACTGAAAGTTGAATTTGAAAATGTTCCTTCTGCTCATGTCCGGCAGTATCTTTTTATAGAAAAAAACATCAATCCATTACTGCGTAAAGTTCACCAGCTCAATTTTATCTGTGCGGGAGGAATTCCACTGTCCATTGAAGGTGGTAGTGATTTCGTTATCAGCATTTTGGGAAAAACTGATACACCTTCTGTAAATGTGACTCATGTTTTTGCTATGGGTACAGCCGCCGAAAATTTGAAACCCTATCACTCACCCTCTACCCGTGATTCTTTTGAGTTTTTTAAAAAGCTCTATCAGAATAAAACACTCAAAGAAATTAGTTCCGGCGAAGATTGTTGCCATGACATTAAAGTTCCGAGCATTCTTAGTGATACTTCAATCCATTCACTGGCAGGGGTTGAAAGAAAACTCGCATCCAGCTTTACAACGATGGGAGCAGAAGTTCCTAATGGCTGCAGTGAAGATTTTATAAAAAGCATGGAGCCTTATCTGCTGGAGAACTTTGAAAAGAATGAATCACTGGAAGGAATAAAGATTAAAAAGAAATGGTTTTCAGAGGATCTTATCCTTGAAATTTAAAACCTTTTTTTCTTTTTTTATGATCTTAGCCTGTTGTTCAAGTCCAGCGAAGGATTTTCAGCAAAAGGACGGATTCTATCTGGATGATAAAAATCTGAAGATTGAAACCGATTGCAAAGAAAGGCTGCCGGTTCGGGAATTATCCCGTTTCTATCACCAGACTATGCAGGATGGAAAAAAGTGTCTGAAAGATTTATCTACTTCCGGCCCGGTTGGTGAACAAATTATTTCATGTTTCGATCAGCTGTTTGCCGATCAGGGAAATCCGCCCAAATTATTATGCGGAAGCTGGCCTTTCGGAAAAGAAATCGGAGCAGTTGGCTCTTTTCCAGGAAGCAGCAAACGTCACCCTTATCTATGGTTAGGGCCCAAACTGCCCGATCTCTACCGTCACAATCCTCAGGAATTAAAATCCATTATCTTCCACGAAATGATTCACAATTGTGGATATCTGCACAGTGAAGGACTGGAAATAGCTTATACTTGCGAAGAATGTTGCTTTAATAAAATTTTGCCTTCAGATCGTAAAGACAGTGCCTGTCGCATTTGCTCTGGAAAATATGAAAATGAATTTTCTCTCGACTACCAGAGAGACCTTTTAAATTGGTCTCAGGGTTACAAAACCTGGGGACGCGATATGCGCCGAAGTGTCTTTATGGCCGCCACAAAAAAAGAAAATCTCAATTCGTTTGAATTGCTGCTCTCTTATGTGACCGTTGTTGAAAAAGAAAAAAGTTTTCTTCGCCCAATTTTCCTGTCCAGATCTGCCCAAAATAAAAAAGCGCTCATCCTGGAATTCGAAGGGACTTTTGCTTCATCACTTTCCTCGAACGATAAACTTCAGCAATTGATCGAGTGGTTCAAAATCTCAGCTGAATAATACCACTTCAGAACTTCCGGCTTCCAGAGAATTGCATTACCTCCTGCAGAGGTTTGCATGAAGAAAATCAGAAAACACACTCAACTTACACTTCTGAATTATAAAAAAGCTGGTCGTCCAGCCATTCATGACAAAGGAATACGACACATAGAGCGGGAAGAAATATTCCGCACCACCTCACTGCATCTTACAATTAAAGTCAGGTCCCATAAGGCAGATATAAAGTCCAAGCTTGTTTTAAGGGCACTCCATCACGCTATTTTAAGAGCTCGTCGTAAAGGATTAAAAATTATTCATTACACACTTGAGTATAATCATATTCATCTTTTGGTTGAAGCATCCGACAAATCAGTTGTTCATCAGGGTATGCAGGCTTTAGGTATATCTTTGTCAAAAAGAATAAATAAGATAAAAGGTGTAACTGGTTCAGTGTACAAACATCGCTATCATTTGCGCAAAATTACATCCCCAAGAGAATTGAAAAATGTTCTTCATTATATTTTCAATAATGGCATTCATCATTCCAGAACAAAATCCATTCTGGATCCCTACAATTCGATAGTTGTTTGTAACTGTCTCAATAAACTTTACGGGCCACTCTCAAAAAAAATTCTGGCAGATATTCAAAAAAGTGATTTTCTTAAAGATTTGCAGAACAAGTTGCAGAAAATTCTGGACAAGGAAAAGTTATATTTCAGGAAATTAAATTTTATTCGTTAAGACTTTCTGGATAAAACCGGCTTTGGCTTCTGTATAAGCTTCACGGCTCATGCCTGCTTCGGCCAGTGTTTTTTTGAGTTGATCGTATTCATCCCTTAAGGCGAGATTCTCATTCAGCCTTTCCCGAAACAACAGATGATTTTTGAATTCAGCAGAATCTGATTCCAGAATGTGCAGATGAACTAAAGCAGTATCACCTTCGTACAAAACACAATACCTTCTTCCTCTGATCCCGTATTCGCCTTTCCATTCATAGCCGAGTTGTTCCAGTACAGGTTGCATTACATCTGCCTGAATTATTTTTTCAACTTCCCCCATGATATCCAGTATGGGCTTAGCACTCAGACCTTCGATAGACGTTGAACCAATATGATGAAGTTTTAATTCAGGCAGATTTGCGATGATACGCGAGCTTTCTTCAATAAAGGCAGATTTCCACAAGGGATTATGCGGCACTAAGCGGACTTCTCCGCGTTTTAGTCCTAAAGAATCAGTTTTCATCCAGGCCCGCACGGAAAGCTTTGTAGAGCATTCCTTCACGTTTTTTTTCGTTGGCGTCTTTCACTGAGCCAAAACTCATAACAGTGACAGGCGAGACTCCGCAAAATTCCAGGACTGCTTTTTTCATCATATTAACTGCTGGATGAAAGTATGTGAGATACATCCACCAGACAGGAGCATCGCTGGTTACAATCAGTCGTGCACTTCTTCCTGAAAGCAACTTATCCCAGGCATGGGAATTTTCGCGATACTTAAAAGCAAAACCTGGTAAGAGTAAACGATCCAGAAAACCTTTCAATAAGGCCGGCACAGATCCCCACCACACGGGAAAAACAATAACAATATGATTGGCCCATTTAATCAGGCGCTGTGCTTCCACCAGGTCAGGCTCCAGATTCTGGATTATGCGATAGCCATGTTTGAGGTTGGGATTAAAACTCAGGTCTGAAATATTAAGACGGGCAACGTCTCCGCCTTTTTCTCTGGCGCCTTTTTCATAATGATCGGCAAGGCCTGCGCAAAGGGATTTTTTATCCGGATGTCCTAGAATAATCAGTGTGCGCATTATTTTATGGCCTTGTCTCCATGAAGTTTATGCAGAATTTTTTTAGCAATGGACGGCATAACGTACTGGTCGATTCGCTCATTAAGCATGGCGAGCTCGCGAATCAGACTGGAGGAAATGGTCGCAAAGTGTGGCTTGGAAAACATACAAATCGTTTCAATTTCTTTACTGATTCCGCGATTTCCTACCGAAAGCTCCAGTTCCATCTGATAGTCAGAAGAGTTACGCAGCCCCCGCAGAAGAAATTGAGCCCCTTTTTCTTCGGCGAACCGGACAATGGTTCCGTCATGAGAGCAAATCGTGACGTTTTTTAATTTATAGTAATCCACGTAAGCCTGCATCATTTCCAGTCTTTCTTCCAGAGTGAACATATAGGCTTTTTTAGGGTTCGTTGCAGCAACCCAGAAGAGATGATCGAAATGAGTAGCAGCTCTCATCATGATGTCGGCATGTCCCCAGGTCGGTGGGTTGGCACTAATGGGATAAACTATAATTTTTTCGCTCATCTACTGTCTCACTGTGAGGTGTCCCTTCAAGGGGAAAACTTAGTCCTTTTTTATTATACACTTTATAAAAAGAATTCCTAGTGTTAGACTTTTGACTTCGCAAAAGACATTAAAAGTCTGGTTCATTTACCAAGGAAAAAGCACATGTCAGAGGTCAGTTCTTCAAAAAACCCAATCGAGTACAATTTTCAAGCCATCGAAGCCAAGTGGCAAAAATACTGGGACGAAAATAAAACGTTCAAAGTATCAAACGACGATAAGTCGAAGCCTAAATATTATGCGCTTGATATGTTTCCCTTCCCATCAGGAGACGGTCTGCATGTTGGTCATCCGGAAGGATATACAGCGACGGATATCATGTCCCGTTATAAACGTATGCTCGGCTTCAATGTGCTTCACCCAATGGGTTGGGATTCGTTTGGACTACCGGCCGAAAACTATGCGATGAAAACAAACACGCATCCGGATATCACGACGAAAAAAAATATCGCTACTTTTACCCGTCAGTTAAAATCACTGGGATTTTCTTATGACTGGGATCGCGAAATCGCTACATCCAATGTTGATTACTATAAATGGACGCAATGGATTTTCGTTCAGCTCTATAACAAAGGCCTTGCTTACGAATCAGAGATGAACGTCAACTGGTGTCCGGCACTGGGAACAGTACTTGCTAACGAAGAAGTCATCGACGGGAAATCGGAAGTTGGCGGTCACCCGGTGATTCAAACCAAGATGAAACAATGGGTTTTAAGAATTACTGAGTATGCTGAAAGATTACTCAATGATGTCGAAGAACTGGACTGGCCTGAATCGATCAAAGAAATGCAACGTAACTGGATCGGTAAATCTGAAGGTGCGACAATCAAGTTTAAAATCGAGGAGCATGTTGTAGAAGTCTTTACCACAAGACCAGATACACTCTTCGGTGCAACTTATATGGTCCTTGCTCCTGAGCATACTTTAGTAAACACGATCACAACTGCTGCTCAGAAGGCAGAAGTGGAAAAGTATCAGGAAGTTTGTAAGACGAAAAACGATCTGGAGAGAACGGAACTTAACAAAGATAAAACGGGTGTTTTCACCGGTGCTTATGCCATCAATCCGGCCAACGGACAAAAAGTTCCGGTGTGGATTGCAGACTACGTCCTTGCCACTTATGGAACAGGTGCGGTGATGGCGGTTCCGGCGCACGATGAGCGTGATCACGAGTTTGCAAAAAAATTCGGCCTTCCGATGGTAAGAGTTATTGAAGGCGGTGATATTGAAGAAGCCGCTCATACAGGCGACGGCAAACACATCAATTCTGATTTCATTAATGGTCTGAATGTTGCTGACTCAAAAAAGAAAATGATCGAGTGGCTGGAAAGCAAAAATTTCGGGAAAGGAAAAATCAATTACAAACTTCGCGACTGGATTTTCTCCCGTCAAAGATACTGGGGCGAACCATTCCCTATTTTAAAATTTGAAGATGGCACTGTTCGCTGCTTAGATGCCGATGAACTTCCATTGCCGCTTCCGGATTTGAAGGAATTCAAACCTTCGGGTAACGGCGAGTCTCCGCTTGCCAATGCAACAGACTGGTTGTGGATCACTGATCCTAAAACGGGCAAAAAAGCAAAACGTGAAACAAACACCATGCCAAACTGGGCCGGTTCATGCTGGTACTATTTACGTTTTTGTGATCCGAAAAATGAGAAGGAACCTTGGAACAGCGAAATTGAAAAATACTGGATGCCGGTAGATCTTTACATCGGTGGCGCTGAACACGCCGTTCTTCACTTACTGTACGCTCGCTTCTGGCATAAAGTTCTTTATGATCTGGGATATGTTTCAACGAAAGAACCATTTAAAAAATTAGTAAACCAGGGATTGATCTTAGCGAGTGACGGCGAAAAAATGTCGAAGTCGCGCGGTAACGTTGTTAACCCGGATCACGTCGTTAAAGAGTTTGGTGGTGATTCACTTCGTTTATATGAAATGTTCATGGGTCCGCTTGAAAAAGTAAAACCATGGAAAGAAGACGGCGTAAAAGGTGTCTTCAATTTCTTAAACCGCGCTTACCGTTTCTTTGCTGATCCGGCTCACATCGTAGAAGGTAATGAAAGTGATGAAACGTTGAAAGCACTTCACAAGGCGATCAAAAAAGTTACTGAAGATTATGACCATCTTCGTTTTAATACGGCGATTTCAGCATTGATGATTTTTGTTAACCACTGCTACAAAGCAGGCAAAGTAACAAAAGACACTGCTAAAACGTTTACTCTCCTTCTTGCTCCGATGGCCCCGCATATTTCAGAAGAGCTGTGGGAAATTCTGGGTGGAAAAAAAACGTTAGCTTATGAAGCATGGCCTAAATACAATGCTGACCTTGCTAAAGATGACACGATAACAGTTGCTGTTCAGGTGAACGGTAAACTGAGAGCAACTCTGGAAGTTGATCCGGCCATTACTCAGGATGAAATTTTAGAGATGGCCAAGGGTGATGAGAATGTTTCAAAACATCTTGCAGGAACGATTGTAAAAGAAATTTATGTCCCTGGAAAAATTGTTAACTTCGTTGTTAAAGCTTAAGTTTAAATAAGGAAAAATGTATGTCGAAATTTTATATTACTACTGCAATTGATTATCCTAATGGAAAGCCGCATATGGGGCATGCCCTGGAGAAAATCGCCAGTGATGCTTATGCACGCTGGTATAAATTTCTGGGATATGAAACTTATTTCCTGACAGGTACAGATGAAAACGGGCAAAAACTTATTGAATCCGCTAAAGCGGAAGGGAAAGATACTCAGCAATATGTTGATGAAAACTCTGAAAATTTTCGTAAACTTTGCAAAGATCTGAATATATCTAATAACGATTTCATCCGCACCACTGAAAAACGACATCATGATGTTTGTAACGAACTCTGGAAAAAACTGGAAACGAAAGGTGATATTTATTTCGGTGTTTACTCAGGTCAATACTGTTTAGCATGCGAATCTTTTTACACTGAAACTCAGGCTCCGGACAATATTTGTCCGGCTCACGGAAAGCCGCTGACGCTGAAAGAAGAAGAAGGTTATTTCTTCAAAATGAGTTCTTACCAGGACTGGATTATTTCGCACATCAAAGCGAATCCGACATTTATTGTACCGCAGTCTTCCTATAATGAAATGCTCTCTCGCATCGAAGGTGACAAGCTCCGCGATCTTCCGATCTCCCGTCCTAATGAAGGTTGGGGAATCCCGGTTCCGGGAAATAATAAGTTTGTTATGTACACCTGGTTTGATGCTCTCATCAATTACTACGCAGGAGTTGCTCATACAGAGAATGAAAAATTCTGGCCAGCCTCAATGCATGTAATCGGAAAAGATATCGCCTGGTTTCACACCATCATCTGGCCAATCATGCTTAAGGCAGCTGATGTGGCTCTTCCCAAACAAGTTTATGTTCACGGAATGATTCTTGCTGAAGATGGTAAAAAAATGAGTAAATCCTTGGGGAACGTTGTTGATCCAAATGATATGCTTGCAAAATATCCGGTTGATACTTTTCGTTATTATCTACTACGGGCAATCCCTGCTCAAAATGATGGACGCTTCTCTGAAAAAGAACTGGTTGAAAAACATAATGCAGAATTAGGCAACAGCTATGGCAACCTGATCATGCGAGTCCTAAAACTTTATCTGAAAGACAATCCTCCAACGCTCGACGGTAAAGGAGTCACCAAAGAAGTAAACTTCGATGAGACTTACGCCAAGATGAAGGAATTCATGGATCGTCGTGAACATAACAAAGCTCTAGAGGCCCTGTGGGAAGGCATCAACAGCATGAACCAGTATGTGAATACTAAAGAGCCGTGGAAACTTAAAGAAGACAAGTCAGCCCTTAAACAGGTTGTTTACAACTGCGTGCACTCTATCCATGCTCTTACTGTACTCCTTTCTCCTTTTCTTCCGGAGACCTCGGCTAAGGCGATGTTGCCTTTAGGACTTCCGCTTACGGGCTATGAGACGATTAAGTTTGGTGAAACGGTTTATGAGCTCTCTGAGCCAGTTGCCTTGTTTCCCAAGATTGATCTCCCAAAAAACTAGCACTTAGCCAAAAAGTGCCTTGAAAAAGACGCATTTTTTTTTGGAGAAAAACCGGATTTTAGTTAGATACAAAATTGTTTGACGGCCACTTGAAGTGGCCTTAAGCAATTAAAACTACGCCCGAAAACCGACAATCACTGACGTAGATCAAGCAAAAAAAGCCAAGTCATATTAAAATGAAATCACAAAACGATAAAACCAAAACGGTGAAGAAAAATGGACGAAGAACAATTAGCATTAGTCGAAGAAGGATTAAATCTGCTGATTCAAAAATACAAGCGCAACGAGCAACCAGGTGACCTGCAGAAAATGCAGGCAGCCATGGATGCAAAAGTTGCCATCAGAAAAGTCATGCTATCAGTTGCGATTAAAGGTGACATAAAAGACATCGTGCCAATTATCGAAAGGGGGAAAGGAGCAGGATGGGAAGTCACTGACTTTGAAAATAAGGTCGTTCGCTACCACGCTTAATTTAATCGCTTGTCCTGTCTGCGAATTTAATCAATAATAGCCGAAAATTTCTAATCCCTGGGAGGCTATTATGTTTGAACAGATTACCGAAGACATTAAGAAGGCCATGATTGCTAAAGACAAAAATCGTCTGGATGCTCTTCGCTATTTTAAAAGTATGCTTATCGAGAATAAAACGTCTAAAGCTCCGATCGGAGAAATGGATGTCCTTATTAAGCATGTTAAAAAGCTAAAAGATTCTCTGGAAAATTTTCCACCGGAAAATGACATCAGGAAAAAAACAGAGCAGGAAATCAGTATTCTTTCAGAATACATGCCAAAGCAACTTTCAACAGATGAAGTAAAAGGTATGATTGCTGCCATCATCGCGGCCAATCCTGGAGTCAATGCCGGATTAGTGATGAAAGAGTTAAGTCCAAAAATTAAAGGTCAGTTCGACAGCAAGCTGGCCAATGAGCTCGTTAAGTCTGCTCTCGCTAGCTAATTAGAATTTGCAGTTTATTGATGCCGGGAAGTGATCACTGATCACTTCCTGCATATATCGATGGTAGAATGCATTCGTCAGCTGTCTCAAAAAGACTCTTCTTCTAAGGCCGTCTACTTTGTCCTGGATGAGTAAATCATCTTTTACAATTTCATTGCGCTTAATTGTGTAAATTTGATTCAATTGTTTAGTGTAATTACTTACAAATTTATCCATCTTACTCTGGCCAGCCGGAGTAAGAGGGTATTCCAGTTTAATAGTCGTTGAATCATCTGCCGGGGGGATATCACCGTCCAGGATTGGCTGATTATTGCGGATTTCAAAATCATATTGCGGAAGAAACTGATCAAGTCCCAGAAAGTTTTTATTGCGGAAACCAACTACTTCTTCACGAATGATGTAACGACTTTCAACTTCTTTATAAACTGGTGTTTCGAAATAATTATAAACTTCACCTTCAGAACAACCGGGAAAAGTCTGCGGGTTAAAAATGAAATGGTCATAGTCATTGGCCGAGCCACCAGTTTCTTCACCATTAGCTAAATATCTGCCTGGAGAAATGGTAGTCGCTTCAGAGATAAATAATTCAGATCCGGGAAAAGCTTTCAGCACTTGGGGCCAGAACTGATTATTGGAGACGAGATTCATATCGGCCATCATCATGATTTTGTCGTCTTTGTATTTATTCTTGTAACGATTCATGAAATCCAGCGTATTTTTAACTTCAGCGAATCTGGCAAAATTGACAGAGTTAATCCCCTGCCCAAGATCCTTATAATTTTCTACACCAAAAGATTTTTTCATCAAATCTTTAGCGTCCTCTTCTTCACCTGAATAAGTGAAGACAACATGAGAAGTAACCAATGAGATTTTGCTGTTGCCTGCTTTAAATGAAGCGATAAAGGGTCTGCGGGCAAAATGCTGAATTAAATCTTTGCCCATAAATTCTTTCGTCAGATCTATGAAACAGGCAAAAGGCTGTCCACTTTGATCGTCAGCGTATTCTTTGCAATGAGGATTAATCAGTGGTGTCGTGACATCCGCACGGTAGAAAAAACCTGCCATTTCTTCAACTGAACCGATCAGCGCTGAATCCCCTCTTGGAGATAAAAGTAATGACCAGCTTGGATCAAGTTTCTTTAACTCCATTAAAATGCGGAAATACCCCGGAGCTCTGTAGAGGCTTTCCGCTCTTTTTGCTGTCGTCATTATCTGAGTAATTTTTTGATTAATGACCCGGATTTCACCAGCGTTAGTTAAGTTGTTTTTTTGCTCTTCTAGTAAGGCAATTTCCCCAGGAGCAGAATTGATATAGGCGAGCACTGCACGATTGTTCTGTTCATCGCGACCGACTGTCTGGAGAAGCTCAAGACCTGCAATGATGTCATAGCGGTTCATTATCTTCGCAACAATTGCATAATCCTTAAACATCGTTTTTGACGTTCCTGGATGCAGAAGGTTGTAATTGGCAATTTTAAGAGTAGTAGCGTTCTTAGGAGATTTAGAAGTTGGTCCGTAATGCTGATAATTAGAATGACAATCCAGCTTGAATGCTTTTTTAACAACCAGAGCACTTAAAACGCGACAGCGCTCCATCGCTTCAGCGATCTTTGTTTCGTCATCTTCAAGAGACTTAGTGAGATTTTCTTGGGTCCAGGCCGATGTAGACAACAGCCATGACAAAAGGATGATTAATTTCAAAAAAATCTCCAACAATAACGATCAACTAATCTAGGCCATTAGTTTACCCTCTTTAAAAGGGCTTCATCAAATAGACACATACCTGCTAAGCCCATGAATATCCATCCCTGACAGAAAAAAAAAGAAAGTATTACACCCCCACACTCTAAAGAATCTGGGACGTTTAGCCGATCTGGACCAAGAAGACGCTAAGCCTAACGTGAGGAAATAACCTATGTTTAAGTATTTATTGATTTTATGTCTCACTATTAACGTGACATACGGGTCCGGGGTAAAACTGGTTGATTACCTGGTGAGTGGTTCGGGAATCGTTGAGATCCTGGGTAAACACGGAATTAAAGGAAACGATGCTAAACAAGTTCAAAGTTATGTCGCATCCTCGCTGGCGGCTCTTGGCAATAAAAGCTCAGTATCAAAGCAGGAGCTGGCCGATATTCTGGTAAAACTTCCGGTCGCAGGACAGGATGCTAACATCAGAAAAGGTCTGCAAATGTTGCTGGATACTCCAGCTGAAAAAGTAAAAAAACAAGACGTAGTTAATGCTATTAACAACATCATTTACCTGGCAAACCGTCATGGAAAATCGGTGATCATTACTTGTGCAGAATGCGTGAACGAAAATCTGGCAAAAAATGGATTCAAATTTACGGTTGAAACAGTAAAGAATGCATCTTCAACTAAATTACTTAATGACGTTATTCCAAAAAATCCCGCTCAACTAAATACCTTCATTGCTTCTCGTATGAGAAAAACTGGCATGGGAGATTATTCAAAAGTTACTCCTGATCTGGTAGCTCCTGAAGATGAGAAATCGCTTGCACTTTTCTTAGGTCTTGCTGAAGCAGGAACCGCTGAACAAAAAGCGTTGATCAATTCAATTAAAAAGCTTTCAACGAAAAATGGTAAGACAAACATTATCGATCCAAAGAATCCGCATAAATTCTGGAAAATTGTTGCTGATGATATGTCTGCGCAGGATATGGCCGGCTGGACAAAAACACTTGAAGAAGTCTCTGCCCGTGCTTCAAAAGATAATGTGACAGCAGAAGAAGCTTTCTATCGCACTCTAAAAGACAAAGCTCAGGGCAATGAGTATCTGACTAAACAATATGAGGCTCTCAGGGCCAAAAAATGTTTCTTTAAATAATCCTGATTACAAAGAATCAGAAGAGGCCGGATTTTATCCGGCCTTTTTTTTTATAGATTATCTATCCAGTTTTCGACCGCAGTTAATTCTTCATTGCTGAGTGGAGAAAACGGATCCGGAGGCATATCACCACCATAATTTTTCAGACGTCTTACAATCTCGGAACCGGATGCAGAACCTGTAACGATAAGTCCTGCTTGTTCCCATCGGGATGAAGTTGTGAAACCCGACCAGGTGGAATGACACTGAAGACATTTGTTCTGTAAAACAGTATATGCAGCGGATAAACGTGCCCCTTCAGGTGTTGAAGTATCTATAGCGCTGTTGGGAGTGTATTGACCGCTGTCGCCGGAATTGCTGTTGTAGTCCTGACCACAGGAAGACACTAACAAAAGAATAGAGAGCAACAACAGGTTTGATTTCATTTAAACATCTATTGTCGCAATGACCTGAACATCATCTTCCACACCGATTTCCATATATTTCGCTTCCTTCAGTTTAAAGTCCGAAGGTTTAAGATTAAAAGATGCTTCGATCTTATTTGGTGACAGGATTTTATAGATAAAATTTACCGGCTTTTTCACATCGTTTACATTCAGAGTGCCGCTCCCTTTACCGTTAGCCGCCGAAATCTGAGTCAAAGTGATTTTGGGATACTTCTCGTAATTGAGATGTTTATGAAAGTGCTCATCTCGCAGATCAATTCCGGTTTTCAGCTCCTCCACTTTTATCCACAAATTTTCAGCAGTAAAGCTTTCTCCGTTTTTTTTGACTTCACCCTTAAGCTTCGCACTTTTCGCTTCGAAACTTCCGGCCGGAGACAAACTCATTTTAACCAGCAGATCGTGAGCCCGGGCTGTTGAATTTAATAGTAATAATGCAAATAACAAGCTTTTCATTCTTTAACTCCTAAAAGTCATATATTGCACCGATTGACCAGTGACTGCCAGGGTTGGGAAATATTTTTCCCAGTCGGGTGCGAATCGATAGATTTTTCACTTTAAATTTTGTTTGCAGAAAGTAACCTACACCGATAGTTGAATCTTTTTCAAAACTATAAGGTTGGTTTTCAGGAAGAGTCCAGTCGCCTTTTCTCGCCATTATGGGAACATGAAATCCTACTAAAATGTTTTCAGAAAATGACTTGAAATACATCCCTGGGCCGGCAATGAGTCCTTTAACCGGGACTTTTGACTGCTGGTATGTAACTGCCGTCGATTCAGAACTAATGGTAGAAGAAGCAATGACGAAACAACCTTCAGTTGTTAGTTCATAATGAACATTTTCCCAGCTTCTCCCCGCCCCCAGACATGTTCCTAAATTAGTACTCAGAAGATTATGTTTTACTTTCGTGAGTGTATTAATTAATTCTACCCGGTCCTGCCAACTGACGATGTCCCACATTGCATACCAATGTGCTTTGAAAGTTTTGTTTTCTTCGGTTGTTAATTTTTCTTTTAACTGTTCTTCTAGTAACTTTAGTTCCACCTCATCCACAGCGACCTTCCGGGCGAGACCGATAAAACCTTCGGCATTTTTTTTAAAACGGCTTTTTTCAATCGGATCAGTATAGTTATGAGTTTTTAGAAATAACTGCACATTGAGAAAAGCCAGTTTGTAATAATAAAGCGGCAATTTATTATTTTCGTACATCTCCCGGGTCACAAGGCGCTGAGGTGTGGAAATAATTCTCTCGTGTTGATTGCGGTTAAACTTATTGATAATTTTGCGATAGGTTTCCACTGCTTCTTTGAATTTTTCCCGGCGTTCAAAACTTATGGCCAGTCGCTCAAGGGCCATCCATTTATTTTCCAAAGTTTCTTCGTGTTCATCATAAAGATCCTCCACTTTTTCAGGCTGATTTTTATCCAGATAAAGCTGCATTAGTTTCAGATGTTCAATTGAATTATCGGCAGCATAAAGACTCAAAGAGGAAAAACAAATTAGCAGCAGCACATTTCTTACAACCATAAATGCACCTGCCCGAATAAATCCCATCGATCTTTGATGCTGACTTGCTGATTGAAATTTCGGGTGTTATTAAGATCGACTCTTAATTCAACCCGATTCACAGGAAAATACTGAATTGCCGGACCAAACTTTACCCGATAAGAGTTATCATTTTTATTTTTAAAATATTCAATGGCATTGATAAGATAAACACCCCTGCCCGCTTTCAGGTGATTTTGTAGAATGGAATAATATTCTATTCGCTTGTTGCTCAGTAGTTTTGGATTTTTATCCACCCGGCCAAGTTCAAATAAAATAGAGCTTCCGCTGTCCAGTCCGGAACGCACATGTCCGGCATAGGCACTCACCTCCAGAAATTCATTTGACTGAGTCATATAAGAAAGTCCGAGGCGGTTTTTTTCAACAACTGTTCTCTCAAATGTTGCAGCAATCCCTTTCATCCGCAAAGTGGAATCCTGAGTCAGATTTCCCACAAAAGCATTCAGACCGATTTCAAACAGTGGTTGATTATAATGCAGAATAAATCCGTGGGACTGATCATCCATCGTCAGCTGCGGAGTTGTCCGCGAATATGATGTATGCTCGACAACTCTGATTCCGAATGTCTTATCCATCAAGCCGGCGTAGAGACCCCATTCAGCATTAGGGCGAAACCCAATATAATGTTCGCGACTACGGTACTTATCAATGGAATCACCTGCCGGAGTATTTTGCAGAGAACGCGGAACAGGTGCGTAACCGAAAGTAGCACTTGCAATGAACTTATCTTTTTCACCAAATTTTGCCGTCAGATGTGCATCGGCTTGCATGTGAATATATTCAGTTTTCTCGTTAGCTTCACCATAGTTACGCTTCAGTAAAAGCCCACGATAGGAAAGTTGCGGACGAAATTTTTTATTCTGAGGCTGCTTGAAAAAAAAGCCTGATTCCTGGGAAATTAGTTCTTCGGGTTTATGATCATCATAGAAGCCGCGACTGCTTATTGCCGTAGCTGCCACTGCCCGGCCATAGTCGTTTAATGGTCCGTTACCGAAAGGATTGTAGTGGCAGGTAATACAAGAGTTGTAACCATGCCCGATAAAATTGGGATAGGCCCAGATCTGATCAGACTGTAAGGCTAAAAAAGCCAACAGCAATGGGGTGATAAATGTCATTAATTTCATGCTTTATCCATCGTAATATGGAACCCCACAAATATCATCAGAATTAAGTCCGAGTATTTTAGTCCCTAAAAAAGTACAATTTTTGCCTTTTATTAGACCACTATCCTGCTGTGATATTCTGAATATGAAGTGTTTGGCCTGTTTCCAGGAGGGAATCCCATTAAAGCTCATCAATTTGTAATCCTGGCGATTGCAATGAACCTTATACAACCTTTATTTGCACAGGCTGATACTAAGGCCCAGGCGTGGAGACTGCATAATCGACTGACAAGCACTCCTCCCGCTTCAGCAGTTCTTCTGGAAATGGATAATCTGCTTAAGAGTGGCAATGTACGTGCGGCAGCTTTAAAGGCAATGGAGAATCGCTATTTTTATGACATCACAATTAAGAACTGGGTGAAGAGATGGACTAATGTCGATAGTTCCCCCCGCGTTCCCCTCAATGATTATGTGGCCACTGTCATTGGGATAATCCGTGACGATATACCTTTTGATCAGGTTTTATATGGTGATCATTTGTATGTTGCTGCTGCCAACGTTCCTGTCACCGTAGCACCCTATGACAAGAAAAATAATAATCTTTATCTCGATCTGGAAAACCGGAATGTTTCTTTAAAAGATTATTTAACTCGCGTTGACCAATCGACGGTAACTGGAATTAAAGATACTGCAGGAGTCCTTACAACACGAGCTTCAGGTGCCGCTTTTTTCTCTGCCGGAACTAACCGCAGAGTCACACGTTATACTTTTATGAATTTCCTCTGCCGCGATTTTGAAGCACTTCATGATATCAATATTCCTGATTTCCATGTCCGCCGGGACGTTGAAAGAAATCCAGGTGGTGATAGCCGTACTTATCGCAATCAATGCGTCGGATGCCATGCCGGTCAGGATGGGCTGGGAGGTGCATGGGCTTATTTTGATTTTGTGGACAATGAACTTAAATATACTGAAGGCACAGTTGTTTCCAAAATTAATAAGAACAATCTTTACCCAGAAGGTTATATCCAGAACGATGACGAATGGGTGAACTTATGGGCACAGGGACAAAATTCCATCCTGGGCTGGCCAGCAAAAACATCCGGTAAGGGCGCACGTGAACTCGGGATGATGTTAGCAAGATCCAGAGCATTTTCGGAATGCATGACTTCTAAAGTTTTCGAACTCGTTTGTATCCGCAAACCTAAATCAGATACTGACAAGAAAGAAGTCAAGAGACTCGCTGATTCATTCCAGGCGAATGCCAATTACAATATGAAAAATCTGATTGCAGATACTTCTGCACTTTGCTTGGGGAAATAACAATGAATCCTGAGAAGTTTCAATTACCAAAAAGGGCACGTATATTTATTTCCATTACAACTTTATTGTGTGTATTGATCGCATTTAACCAGTGTGTAGTAGATAAAAAAGGTAGTTCCACAAAAAGTAAATTCAGCTCAAACAGTCAGGCACCTGCACCGGCTGCGGGTGATGCTGGTGATCAGGAATCAGATGCTGAATTACCTGATGGTCTGGTCATGCCTCCCATAAATTCTCCGGATAATGATCCGTCTACCGAAGCACTAGATGTCGGAGTTAAAGATTTTGAGCAGATCAATGCGACGATGTCTGCCCTAACCGGCGTTAGTACAACTGATTCTGCAGTTCAGAGTGTTTATCGGACTGTCGCCTCCGCCTTGCCTTCGGATAATAACATTAAAAGCTTTCTGCCTGCCCATCAGGTAGCAATCACAAAGTTAGCTGCTGAATATTGTGAAAGACTTGTGGAGAATGGAACATTACGTTCTGCCATCTGGCCTACAATCAACTTTGGTGGAACACCTACTCAGGTTTTCAATTCTTCCGGCAGAGCTGCTGTTATCAATCAGGCCATAGATCGCTTCCTGGGTCCGCTGCAAAGTCAGGAGAGAACACAGGCCTATAACGAACTAACAATATTATTTGATTCTCTTTTAAGCGGCGAAAATCTTGCGAGCAGTATAACGACCCGAAAAGTTGTAAAAGGAATCTGCATTTCATCTCTGGCCAGTGCTCATGTTACTTTACTTTAGGAAGATATATGACAAAGAAAAAATTTGATTCGCATTCACCTTATAAACTTGAAGGCCATGCTTGTAAAACTCGCCGAGATTTTTTAGCACAGGGCTTTATGGCTGGCCTGAGTTTTACAATGCTTCCCGGATTGGTCACACTTTTGCAATCGAATGCGGCCCTGGCCCTGGAGTGTGGAAACGGATCTCTTGGTGGTATAAACCGAGTCCCTGTTTTAATTTTCGATTTGGCCGGTGGTGCAAACTTCGCCGGTTCAAACGTAATGGTCGGAAAAAATGGTGGCCAGATGGACTTTCTGGCAAGCTACGAGACAATTGGTTTACCGTCGGGAATGCACCCACGTAATGCGGGCCAGATTAACACAGAACTTGGTCTTGCTTTTCATAATGATTCAGGAATTTTGCGAGGGATAAATTCTATAGCTTCAACTCAAATAAGAGCTAAGGTTGATGGTGGAATATTTTGTGGAGCTTCTAATGATGATACCCAAAACAATCCACATAATCCTATGTACTGGCTGTCCCGCGCAGGAGCTTTGGGAGAACTATCGAATCTCGCAGGAACAGTAAATAACGAATCGGGTGGTAACTCAAACGCACCGGCTAATTCAATTGTACCAGCTCTACGTCCGGTTGTTATCAACAGTCCTCAGGATGCTCTAAATCTAGTAAATATAGGGAGGTTGGGGTCTTTGTTTGGAAACGATAAAGCTCAGAAAGTTTTAAAAACAATAGAAAACATGAGTTCTCAACGTTTACAGAAATTTGAATCACGCGCTCTTCCCGAACAAATTCGTGATCTGGTCAATTGTGGCTACATTGGAAGCCAGGATTTACTGAATCGCTTTTCTGCTAATGCCGTAGATCCGGCAATGGATCCTCTTGTTGCTCAGGCATTCAATAACCTTGCTGATGGTGACCAGCGGAAAACGGCGACAATGGCAAAACTCATTCTGGATGGCTATGTCGGTGTCGGAACTGTTCAAAAAGGTGGATACGATTACCATACCAATGAGCGCGGAACTGGGGAAATCAGGGATTTTGAAATTGGTCAGCTGATTGGCAGAGTCATGCAATTAGCAGCTCTCAAACAAAAAGACATAATGATTTATGTCTTTACTGATGGAGGAGTTTCCGCCAGTGGAGCCGTAGATAATTCGACAAACGGACGCGGAAAAATTCCTTGGGTTGGTGATAGCTCACAACGCTCTTCCAGCTTCATGTTACTTTACCGTCACGCTGGCAGGGCCACTTTGAGAAATAGTGGCAAACGCCAGATTGGAAGTTATAAGGACAATGGAGCAGTGGACACCACCTCCACACTTATTTCCAATTCTGTCACGAATCTTTCAAAAGCTCTGGTCGCGAATTATCTTTCTCTGTCGGGACAGGAATCAAAACTCGAAGAGATAGTTGGCGATAATCCTTTCGGTAACAACCTTAACAATTATTTATTTTTTAATAAAATCGCATAACCCGGGGTCATGGTTTGAAACGATCGACAAAATATAAAATTTCATCGGTTCTTTGTCTGGGGATGGTCTTATTTGGCTACAACCAATGTATGAATCCGATGGCCACGTCTAAAAAAAGCGCGATGAAATTCTCAACCAAAGAATCGAGCTCTCAAAGGGCACCCGGCAACGAAACGGAAATAAGCTCGGAAGCTTTTAGGGCCATCTCAGTTGAGGCTTTTCGTAAATCTCTTTATACAATTACGAGTGCTCGTTGTGTGTCTTGCCACAGTTCAACTCAGACGCCGTTGCATGCCTCATCAAGTGTTGAGACTGCCCATAATGCTCTGATTGATTCTTCTAAAATTGACTTTACTAATATTTCAAATTCCCGCATGGTCCTTAAGCTTAAAAATGACCGGCATAACTGCTGGGGAGACTGCAATGACAATGCCGTTGAAATTTTGAATCAGATTACAGCCTGGAAAGAAGAGCGTGAGCGACTTGCCCCAACTGCATCTGATCCTGAAGCGGCACTGAAGGGAAAAGTAACCAAAGAAACTGATACGATTGCTGATTTGATGAATCCTGAAAATATGATTGACCAGGGCACTGTTACGGTTATGGCCGAAAGTGGTTCTCTACGCTCCCCCATGGTTAAGGCGAGTGAAGGAACAAATTCTTATATCTGGGCACCGGAAGGATCTGGTATAAAAACACTTACCAGTGCAGATGCTGGTTTAGCCTATATAAGTTTCAAGTTAACTAATTCAGACTTTTATAAAATCTGGATGCTGGTGAGTGCACCTGATACTTCCTCTGATTCAGTTTGGGTAAAAGTTGGCAACAGCGAAAATAAAGAATGGCACATTGGAATGACTAACGGCTTTGAATGGAAAGAAGTAAAACATACAACCAGCAATCTCGATTCACCTTTTTATTTACCGGGCGGAACTAACCAGGGTATAGAAATACGCCAGCGTGAGGACGGACTGAAAATTGCTAAAGTTACTATAACCAACGAAGTAAATTTTGATCCGCGAATTGTAAAAAATACGAAAGCGACAATCTCTTTACCAGTCAATGATCTCTCAGGTGTAAATGGTTCTGTTTTTGAAATTGATATCGAAGAATATGATATGTTCAGTTACAAACTGACCAATCCAAGAATTAAAACGACAACTGATTTATTTGTAAAAAATCTAAAAGTACTGGTTAATGGGAGCTATAATCCGCAACACGCGACTTATACAATTGTGGATAAAAAAGTAACAGCAGCGGCACCATCGTTGTCTTCGTACTCCATGATACTTCTAAAAGACAAAGGATCGGAAGAAGATCGTTTATCCTTCAGCTTTGAACATCTGGGAGTTAATGAACCATCCCAGTCGCCTGCACCAACTCCTGCAACACCTGAGTCAGTGCCTCCGGTAACCAAACTAACTTCAACACAGGCCTTTGAACAAACTCTATGGCCGGTTTTACGGATGCGATGTGCCTCCTGTCATGGTGCTAGTCAGACACCTCTTCACTCCTCTGCCAATGTTTCAACCGCTCATACTGCAGTCACAGAAAATACTCTGGTAAATTTCAACAACATTCCAGCTTCCGCTATCTCAGTCAAACTGAAAACCAATCGCCATAATTGTTGGGGAGACTGTAATGCCAATGCTGCTGAGATAGAAAGTAAAATTACGATCTGGAAAAATCTGTTACAATAAGATCTATGAAAAAAGGAATCATCTTTTCACTGGTCTTATTTATCATTAGTCTCGTCGCAGACCTGGTGCTTAAAGCTCAGATGATGACGTCAACGAATGCACATTTAAACCGCGGTTTCATCTTCGGTTCACTTCAGGATTTGCCACCCAGCCTGACACTTGTTACCCTCACCAGCACTGGGGGGGTCTTATTTTTCGTTTATTTATTATTAATTGTCCTGCTGTCTTCCCGGCTGATTATTCTTAAGGCCGGCCTTGGATTATTGGCGGGTGGAGTTCTGGGAAATGTCATTGACCGGGCCCTGCACGGAGGAACGCTGGACTTTATCCCACTTTCTGTTTCTTTTTTGCCACCCGTTGTTTTTAATCCTGCAGATGTTTTTCAGTGGATTGGCGCTGCTCTTATTATAGTCAACCTTTTTATCAATGAAGATTCTATCTGGTATCCGGAAAATCAGAGAAGCTTTAATCTGGTAAATCCCAGAGAACAGATTAAATTCGCATTAAAGTTTGCGGTTTTGTCTCTGTGTACAGCACTGATTATTGGGCTTTTTTCATTTTCTTACTTTACCCTTACTCTACAGGCAAATCTAATCGAAAGCCGCTCAACAGTTATCGCTTTTGCCCTTTCCTATTCAGCTCTTTCAGCCTTTTTTGTCATCGTGGCTTTTTTGTCAGGTCTGATTCTTTCGCAAAAGACAGCCGGTCCGCTTTATGCCTTTGAAAAATATGTAGAAGATTTGCTCGCTGGAGAAGACCGTGAACTTAAATTGCGGGAAGGCGACAACTTTCGGCATTTGGAAGAAGTCGCCATGTCTCTTAGAAACCATCTGAAAAAATAATTTAATCTGTTTCACTTAAATGAGACAGATTACATAATTTCCAGCACTGCGGGATTTCGGTTAATGGTCAGAACTTTTAAAGCACTAAGATATCTTTCAAATGAATCTACATCCGTGTATCGGGAAAGTTCCTGAACAGCACGATGGGCGAACTCACCGACTTCTTTCATTCCCATCAGCTCATCGGCCGGTACCGATTCCCAGATAGCTTCGGCTGTCGCTTTTTCTTTAATATTACGGGGATTGAACAAAAGCTCTTTGAAAACTTTGTATTCTATTTTCTGCCCTGATTTCGAATAAGCGACAAACAATTTGCGGGACATTTGTTCTTCAATTCTCCGATAGTCGCTCAGGACTTTAACAGCTTCTGCTCTGGGCTTACGGCTGGCCATTTCAGCAACAGAAAGCTGGAAAGCTTTAAATGCACCGAAAGCAGTTTCAGACTGTACATATTTTTTCAATTTCAAAGAACTACGTGCCTGTGCTTTATATGATTCGTGCACCAATCTTGCCCTGGCCGTAAAAATTCTTCTCAACGTCTGTCCCTCTGACATCATACTTAGCACTGGAATTTTTCGTCCTTTATAAAAATTGAATTCCGGCATCCCCTGTACAAATACGAAATAAGGAAGCTCACGCTTTTTTAGAGGGATTTCAATAAAAATATCAGTCAGGTCATCAATGTTTTTTAAAATGTATGCATTCAACTGATTTGGTTTTGCGCCTAATGCTGCCAGCTCTTTTTCTATTTTTAGAATTTTAGCAGCGTTTTTAGCGAGTGATTCATTTCGCATCCTGAGATACCAGTCTTTCATACTGCCGAAAATTGGGACTTTGTTTCCGATCCGGTCAATGGCATTTACTTCGTTCATAATCCGGACAGCTTTGTTTAACCGTTCTCCGGAGTATCCCTCAATCAGTCGAAGCATTTCTTTTGGATTATCTGCAAAATAACTGGTCAGCATTTGTGCTGTCTTTGCATCAATTTTCTCTTTGCTTTCTTTGACTGTCACTTTACCAACTTCTTTTTTTAAGGTGCGTGCAGCTGCAAGCTTGGCACGCTTAATCGGGTCAATGACTTTTGCAATTCTGCTCATCATTGTCTCCAGATCTATTTCACCAACTGTATACAGTTTGCGAATTTTTTCAATTTTGCCGGTAGCAGCTTCTAGTGTTTTGGCATCAACTCCAGCATTTTTTGAAACCGAATCAAGCCCTAACAGATAGCGCGCAGTCCTCACTTCTTCTTCCTGAGTCACACTTTTTGCAGCCGCCTTGAATGATGTCTTTCCGGTTTGACGGACAACTGATTGCGCTGATGCATAGACAAGCTTTGGACCGAGAGTAAGTGAACGGGTGGCAACTCCAATCAGAGGAAATATACTGATTGCTTCAAAAGCAGCCCACGCATAACTACGATGAACTCCATCCGAACTTCCAGTATTTGCAAAGCCCAGATCTTCCATAATTTTAACTCTACTTTCGTGTCCATCTGCTTCAACTTTTCGTCCAATTTCATTTGACGTTAATTTGACCTGAATTCCCAGCGAGGCAAGTCCGGCAACGGCCATCGCCCCTCCCAAAGGAGCACATATACCACCTGAGATTGTTGTACAGGCACCACCAACTACAATCGCTGCCATACCAGCGATACCAGAGCCAATCCCCCACCACATATCGCGCCATTCATCTGGAGACATTTCGTTGATCTTATTGAGAACTTCTTCGGGAACAGCCGGCAGTCCCGCCAGCTGATTTAGATCGTTCTGCGCTTTAGTGGTAGAATAGAAAATATTTTTGAATTCCTTTTCGTTGTTAACATTCATCGCACAGAATGTTTCCAGATGAGAGACGATTTGTAACTTGCGGGCGTGAGCTGCCTGACGAAGAAGATCTTTAAAAACCGGGCGTTTGTAAGCATCGTCCAAGGCCAGGAAATTTAATTTAAGAGCAAATGTATTATCAATACCGTTAGTTTTTGAAAATTCTTCGAACAGTACTCTTTGTCTTTCCGGATCCTTTAGCTGATAAAGTTTCAGAAAAAAGTCTGCAATCTGACTCTCTACACTCCTGCTGACTTTTTCAATTTCATTTCTGGCTTGCTGACTCATTTGTATGCCGGTTGAAAGAGCAGCATTTTTGGTCAATACCGTTTTATATGAAAGATTTTCCGCTATTTGATAGAAATCCTTATTGCCGCTTTTTACACTGAACAATTGAGCATTTCTTTGCTGAATATCATCATAAACATTTCGCCAGATCTGAGTTCTCTCGGCTTTAGAAAGAAATTTTCCGGCGTGATTGTATGTCAGCGGCTTATCCAAACCAAGTACTTTAGCAGCTTCCTGAATCTTGGTTATCTGAGTGGTCACAATTTTCTGATCACAATAGGCTTGCTGGTTTATTTTTCTGGCCAGTCCACGGTAATCAAAAGCAGGAGGTAAACCATCACGCTGATGCTCCAGCTGATCAAGTGCTACCAGGTAGCTCAATCTCAAACGAGCCCATGGATTTCCTGCTGCCATCTGATCCATTAAAAAATTTAACTCGAATGGTTTTGATTCAGGTAACAACTCTGTGGAGTTACGCAAATTAAACCAGATGTAATTTAAAATAGGATACACTTGCTGAAACTTTGCTTCTTCCAGACGACGTGTGGGAATGTATTTTTCACCTGATCGGAATTCGGCCAGATAATTGGCCAGATTCTGAACCCGGTTTCCGCTCAGTGAACAAATTTTTCTGGCTTCGGCATTTCCCGAACCGACACTTCCCTGACATGCGTTGTCCATAATGACGTGGACTTCACTATAACGGGGTAAATCGCGATATTGATGAAATGTGTCCGCCAGAACTTTTAAACTCCAGTCGCGCCAGACAGGGGAAGAGTACATCGAAGGAAAATCGATCCAGGCTTTTTTTCCGGCAAGCTTTTGTTTTAGTCTTTCAGTTAATAACTGAGAATAATCAATCAGACCGTTTTGTTGCATGAGTTCCAGTAAATAAGGTGAAAGATTTTGTTTACCGGGATAAATTTGTTTTATATTTCCATCAGCAAGCTTAATTTCTGCAATTTCATCTTTAGGATACTCACCCAGCATTTTCTGAAATATTTCATTTCCACTGTAAGTCACAACTTGCTTGTTAATCTTACCCCGAAATTTTGACTGGGCTTCACCAAGTTTATAATTGAGAATGGACTGGAAGTGAGCGACATCATCGAAATGAGGTTCTAGTCCACCACCGTTCAGAGGATTTAAACTCATCTTGGCATTTTTGTAATTTTCAAATGGGACTAACCCGCTATAACCGTCTTTAGTAGGATCTTTACTGATATTTTCAACGTAGTAATCCAGGTAAGCTATGTCATCTTCTTTGAATGTTAATCCGTGACTGGCCAGAATGTTTTCTAAAAATTGTTCACCTGCTCCGTCTTCAAAATTAAAACTGAATTCAGCAGGCATATTGCCGTTAAAGTGATTCTGACATGCCTGAGGAATTTTCAGTCTTGCTTTGTTACCCAGAATGGTGTCGTAAAGAAAAACCTGTGACATCATCATGTGCAGAGTCATCCATTTAAGTGCAATGACATAATTTTTTGTGGACGGAGCTTTTAGTAATGTAGCCACGTCTCTTCTAATTATGTCCGTTGCAGAAAACTGCAGAATATGATTTCCATTCGGGCCTGGTTTTATTTCCAGATAAAATGGTGATGTCGAAGGATTTGGTCCCTGGGTGATTAAACCGTTTTCTGCCGGAGAAAGATTGTCAACAAAACTATCAGTAAGCACTGGTTGTAGATTTTGATAAAACTCCCGCCCGTCCTGTTCCTGGGGCAAATAGGACCGTTTAATAATGACAACATCACGAATTGGCATCAGAACATTTTCAACATATTCAGCTAAAAGATTTGCCCGCTCTTCAGTTGTATATTTTTCGTTAGCTGTCAGGGCATTCACTGAACGCAGGAAACTTTTTGCTTCCATTGAAAAGTAATCAAATTCCGGATCTAGTTTCTTCTGAAAATATGTGAGTGGTCTTTTTTCTTTCTCTTCTTTTATTGTTGCTTTGACAACTTTGTCAAAATAGCCTTCTTTTTTAATTTTTGGGCATGATTTCTGATTAAACTCTTCTCTATCCAGGCTGAAATTGTCCTTCGAGCAGGAATCTTTTTTTACAGAAGCCAATAAACGTTTGAAGTCTTCATCTAACTGCTCTTTAGAACATTGAGCGTCCTGTTCGCTGCCCATTATTCTTGCCCGGAAATCTTTCATTTTTCCTATAACAGCTTCAAAGTCAGCTGCAGAGGCCGGTCGACGGGTACTCGTTTGACCTCTCCATGGAAAATTCATGGAACAGGACTGCAGTAGTAACGATAATATAACCGCGCTCGTAGTGCTTCTATAAGACATAAGGGATATCTCCAGTTCTTACTTATAACCTATCGGAATTGTCGGTTATTTCTTTAATTTTCTGCCGGACCTTAATATGGGCTAAACTTTTTTTCTCAATTAACCGACAAGAAGACTATGACATTTCCTAAACCCCACTGGGTCTTTTTATTCTTTTTTGCCATAGCGCCCGTTTCACTGAACTGGGACAAAGAAAGTCCTGGACTGAAGCTCACTGCGCGTACGCCGGCAGAAGCAGGTACGAGTAATGATTGTATGACAATGGCCCGTGATCTTTTTATATCCAAGCATTATGAAATTAATCACGAAGCTGCACTGGCCGAAAAAAAGCTCCTCAGCTACACGAATAAGTTCGTTATCGTTCAACATCCGCGAATGGAGTGGATAAACCGGATGCGAAAATCACTGCATCAGTCTTTGCGTAACTGGAACAATAATCGTTATCCTGCGTTCTACCTATTTAATGATGAGGAAATTGTCCCTACTGCAAAAAAATATTTTCAAAGCCTGGAAAGATCAATCACAGAGCAGCTCCCACTTACCAAAGAACAAACGGACAATCAGGCATTGGTGAATGCCTGGATAAAAGCTTTTCAGGATTATCAGACCGATATCGACCGTTTACTGGAAGAACGTATTTCTCTTCAATACAATTTATCTCTGCTCAAGAAAATAAAAGTTAAAGACGAACCTCGTGACATCAAATTGATGATTAAACGGGATGGAAAAATGACGGAAGAGATCATCACTCTTCGTAAAGAAGACAAAAATCTCGGTCATTTGATAGCTAAACTTAAAAGTGAGATCGCAGCCCTGGATGGAGCCAGACTGAAAAACGGAAAGATCAAAGAAAGAATCATTCGCCAGGCAATGCTGAAAGACATTTTGACCATTGTTCATCGCGAACTGGAATATTCAGTCAAGAACACTCCGGATGTTGCAGAAGGAATGACAAAAGAACTTGATAAACTCGAATCCCTCATCAAACAAAGTGATTTCCAGCCGACGACATACGGTATCTATCGTGTAGAAAATAAAATTTTCATGCGTGAAGTTTTTGCTCTTACCAAACTCGATAAGCTGTATGAAAAAGTAAAAGATCCCGTTAACACTATTAAAGAGGTGTTTGCTTCTTTTATCAAATCGCGCACCAATAGCTCCGCTGCAAACGGAACAGTGAACGAAAAAGAAAAAATCGGAATCTTTAAACGGGTCTATAACAAGATTACCAGTATTACTCCCAAACAGGCTGCATATGGATCAGGTTCCGCGGCAGTTCTCGCGTATGGTTATCATCAATACTTCTGGGTAGGAAAATCAGAAGCGGTGGAAGAAATTCGCGGTGGTGAAGAAATACTGGAAGAGGCACATGCCGAGCAGTTAGAAAGAACCATTCAGGAAGATGTAAAAAAGAGTGAAGGTCATTCGGAAGTCATTGAGCTTTCAATTGACGAGCTCACTAATGAAATAGTGAGCCCGAAACTGATTAAATAATTAGGCTCGTAAATCTTTTCTCAGAATTTTACCGACATTTGTTTTTGGTAACTCTTTTCTGAATTCAACTAATTTAGGTACTTTATAATTTGTCAGTTGTCCGCGACAGAAAGTGATAATTTCTTCCGCCGTCAGTGATTCATCCTTTTTAACGATAAAAAGTTTAATGGCTTCAGTTGTTTTTTCATCCGGAACACCAATGGCTGCAACTTCAAAGACCTTTGGATGAGTCGCAACCACATCTTCAATTTCGTTGGGATAAACATTGAAACCGGATACAAGAATCATATCTTTCTTTCGATCAACGATTTTGACATAACCATCAGCATTCATCACCCCGACATCACCCGTTTTAAAGTATCCGTCTGCGGTCATAACCTTCGCTGTTTCATCATCACGATTCCAGTAACCAGGCATGACCTGAGGACCTTTGATACAGATCTCGCCGATTTCATCCAGCCCCAGGGTTTTATCGTTGTCATCTTTAATCACAACTTCAGTAGAAGGAATCGGAAGGCCGATAAATCCATTGAAGTCTTTAAGATTAAGCGGATTCACGCAGGCAGCAGGGGAAGTTTCAGTTAAGCCATAAGCTTCGATAAGAGCTTTGCCGGTCACTTTCTTCCATTTTTCGGCAACAGCTTTTTGCACGGCCATCCCTCCTCCCAGTGAAATTTTAAGAGATGAAAAATCAATGGATGAGAAGTCTGGCTGATTTAATAAGCCATTAAAAAGAGTATTAACACCGGTAATGACGGAAAATTTATGCTTTTTTAGTTCCTTGATAAATCCCGCCATGTCACGTGGATTAGTGATCAGAACATTTTTCGCTCCTACTGTTGCGAAGATGAATGAAACAGTAAGTGAAAAAATATGATAGAGCGGAAGCGGAGAAATAACGACTTCATTACCAATTGTGATTTCCGGAGAAAGCCACGCACGTGCCTGACAAAGATTGGCCAGAATGTTTCTGTGAGTGAGCATCGCCCCTTTTGCCACCCCGGTTGTACCACCGGTGTACTGAAGAAAGGCAATATCCGTAATTTTCATTTCCGGTTTCCGGAAAGCTTTAGCATCCCCTTTTTCGAGTTCTTTCACAAAACTCAAAGCACTGGGAATAGAATAATCCGGGACCATTTTTTTCACTTTTTTAATGACGAAATTAACCAGCAGCGATTTTGGAAATCCCAGCATGTCTCCAATGGAAGTAGTCAGCACATGCTGAACCGGCGTTCTGGCCAGGACAGCTTCCAAAGTATGAGCGGCATTTTCGAAAATAACGATGGCCTTAACACCTGCATCTTTAAGTTGATGTTCCAGTTCGCGGGCGGTGTACAGGGGGTTGACGTTTACCGCAACAAATCCCCCTCTTAAAATCCCATAAAGGGCCACAGGATATTGCAGAATATTTGGCATCATGAGCGCGACTCGATCACCCTTTTGCAGCTTCAGATTATTTTGCAGGTAACTGGCAAATTTCTGGCTCAGAATATCAAGTTCCTGATATGTAATGGATTTTCCCATGCATTCAAAGGCCGGGCTCTTGGAATATTTGGAAAAAGCTTCTTCGAAAACATCTCCAAGCGAGCGATATTTCTCCATTTGATCTTCAATCGTTGCCGGGACACCACTTTGATAATTTTTAAGCCATACGTTTTGCATTATAACCTCTTAAATATACAGTTCTCTCTAGTCTAATAGAGAAGCCCCCACAACGCAAAGTGCTGTGAAGCAATTTTCTTTAATTTTCTCTTTGTGGGAAATATGAGTTGTGTTATACCTGAGATCTAATAGCACCTGGTCCTAAGTTTTCACCTGTGACTTTTGACCCTTTTTTGGAGTTTTTTTTATGTCTACTAAGTTGTACGTTGGCAATCTTCCTTACTCAGCTAAAGAAGAATCGCTAAAAGAGCATTTCTCATCTGCGGGATCTGTAGCTTCAGTGAAAATCATCATTGATCGCGAAACAGGCCGTAGCAAAGGATTCGGATTCGTAGAAATGGAATCTGAAGACGGTGCTCAATCAGCTGTTTCTCAACTTGATGGCCAAGAGTTTGAAGGCCGTTCACTTAGAGTTTCTGAAGCTAAACCACAACCAGAGAGAGAATCTCGTGGCGGCGGATTTGGTGGCGGACGTTCTGGTGGTGGATTCGGCGGCGGTGGAAACCGTGGTGGAGATCGTGGTCCACGTGGAAACGGCGGCGGCGGAAGATACTAATCAGTAAGCTTACCAAAGTTATACCAAAACTAATATAAGAAACGGCTCCTTCGGGAGCCGTTTTTATTTCTGCTGATAATTTTTCAATATGAATCAACCAACTCTAAAAAAAGACATCGACTACTACTTCAATGATGAAGGCCTGATGGTCTTTACTGAAGCGTATCTTTTAAAACGCGGATACTGCTGCCAGAGCGGTTGTCTGCACTGCCCTTACAAATACAAAGACCAGGTGGATCCAAGCATTCCTGCGGAATTTAGGGATTCATGGAGTGATGATTACATCGATGAAGATCATCTGAACGATGATGAAAGCGACGATTAAAGTTCGCGCTTAAGATTTTCCAGATATTCTTCTATCACTTTAAATCTTCTTGCAGCTTCAACTTCTGCATAAGTCGTATGCATTGTTCCCGCAATAGTTTTCAGCTTTAAATGAATGTGGTCTATGGCGAAATGTTTATCATCGTATTGCCGGCCTTCGGCCCAAGGATCAAGAAAATGGTAGAAAGAAGTTTTTAACTGCGCTGAGATAGCAAAAAGCCGGGCAATTCCGATCGCACCCAAAGCATCGAGACGATCAGCATCCTGAACAATTTTAGCTTCCAGTGTTTCGGCCACTACTCCGGAAGAAAAACTATGTGCCTCGATCGCATGAGAAATTTCCGGAAAAAATTTAGCCGGATATCCCAGTAAGCTCAGATAAGAGATCGCTTCAGAGGCAGCCATGCGCGAAGCAAGCTTTCGGTCTTCGTGATCTTTTGGAAGATTAACCAGATCGTGCAGCCAGGCTGCCGGAAGAATCACTTCCAGATTAGCCTGTTCATAAATTCCCATTTCCCGGGCGAGTTTCACTACTCTTTTAACGTGCAAAATATCATGGGCCGGATCACTCGTTCCGAGTACTGCTGCTATTTTTGTTTCAAATAATTTTTCAAACTGATTCATGATTTTCTTCCAGGAACATTTTGCGTTTTTTCAGCGATGACCATTTTTTTATAGACGCTTCACTGATCAGCGCTTCTGACATTGAATCCCACTCTTCCAGATAGACAATTTTTACCGGAGAATCAGAGCGGAAATACTTTGCCCCTTTTTTGGTATCCAGCAAATGTTCATAAAAACGCCGTTCCGGATCAGTACTGATACCGGTGTAAAGTTTCCCTTTGGTCGTTAGGATTACGTAAACGTACCAGTTCAACTTTATGACCTTGCCTCTAGTGTTGTGTAATTGAAAACAGAGACATCGAATAAGCCACGATCAGTAAGTTTAAGCTGAGGGATCACCGGCAATGCCAGAAAGGCCATCTGGATAAAAGGTTCATCCAGAATGACTCCGCAATCCTGATATGCGGTTTTTAGTTTTTTGATATCTTCAAAAATTTCCTGACCGGTTTTTAAACTGAGAAGTCCGGCAAGCGGCAGTTCCAGCAGGGCAGTGACCTGTCCTTTGTTGACGACGACCAGACCACCACCTGCTGCAATAAGAGCATTAACGGCAATCACCATATCTTCAATCGTTTTACCAATGACCATCAGGTTGTGGGAATCATGGGCTACAGAAGCAGCGATGGCTCCGCTTTGCATTCCTGTTCCTTTTACCAGTCCCAGTGCCGGAGAAAGCTCCTGTCCATATCGTTCAATATTGGCCATGAAAAGCACATCGTCTGTCTCAAACTTTTGTCCATCAAATTTAAGTTTCAGATGATTGGTAATAATCTCATCTTTTACAATTTCAATAACGTTATAAGTCCCGGCCCGCAAATTATAATTGAAGTCGGAAACTTTTAGCGGTTTGCGTTTAATCGTATTTTCCAGCGGAGGCTGCGAAGCTTTTATCTTGTCATTAACGTGTCTATCCAGCTGCAGATCTTCGACGTTCACACCGGCGATGAAAACTTGTTTGATATCTACCTTTTTCAGATCAGACAGCAGAACAATGTCTGCCTGTTTTCCCGGAGCTATCAGGCCCAGTCGTTTAAGTCCAAAATGGCGGGCAGCAGAATAGGAAGCCAGCCGATAGGCAATATGCACCGGAGTCTTCAGTTCATTAATCATTTTTTTAATCATGTAGTTGATATGACCTTCTTCCAGAATTTCATAAGGATTGCGGTCATCAGTACACAATAAACACTGAGTAGAATTAAATTCAGTAACCAGAGGTGAAAGTGTTTTTAAATTTTTGGCAACTGAACCTTCACGGATAATTAGTGCCATTCCCTTTTGCAGTTTTTCTTTTCCTTCATCCGCAGTCACTGTCTCATGACAATTCTGAACGCCGGCTGCGATATAAGCATTTAAAGCTTTCCCGCGCAGTAAAGGACTATGCCCGTCCAGATTGAGATCCTGATAAGCTTCGAGTTTATCAAGAACGGCTTCATCACCATTGATGACGCCGGGGAAATTCATCATTTCCGCCAGTCCCAGAACATTAGGGTGTGATTTATATTTGACCATGTCGGCAAGTTTGAATTCGCCTCCGTTGCTTTCAAATCCTGGCAAAGCAGGAACGCAGGAAGATGTCTGCACGAACAGGTTCTGGTTCATAACTTCTGAACAACGAAGAAACCAGGAGTAACCACGGTCCCCCATAACATTGGTAATTTCATGCGGATCACAGATTGCTGTCGTTGTTCCCAGCGGAAGAGTCATGCGTTCAAATTCAAATGGATTCATCATGGAAGATTCAATATGCAAATGTCCGTCGATAAAACCCGGTACAGCGAAAAGTCCTTGCGCTTCAATTATTTTTTTAGCCTGGGCATCGGCGTATTCCTGGCCAATTCCGGCAATTGTTTTCCCAGCGATAACGATTGATGTTTTAACAATTTCACCATTGATCAGGTCTAAAAGCTGAACATTGCGGATAAGTAAATCAGCAGTCTCATCCCCGCGTGCGACAGCTAAGACTTTTTTTAGTTCTGTGCGGTTAAGTGTCTGGGTACGTTTTGCGGATAAACTCATGTGTCCTACTTTTGTTTTAAAATCTCCGAGATCATTTCATCGAAGAGGCCGCGAGCGGCCAGGCCTTGTTCATATCCTCCGTTGAACATAAAAACGAAAATGTATGGTGCCTTGTCTTTTCTTCCGATATAACCGGCCAGCCCAATAACGCCATCCAGGTATCCAGTCTTTGCCCGGACCCAGGATCCATTTCCCTCTTTAAGACGGTTTCTTAGTGTACCATCAACACCAGCGATTGGTAATCCCGACAGGAACTCCGGATATATTAAAAAATCTCCGCGTACGCGATCCAGGACCTTACTGATTTGTATTGCTGTAAAGCGGTTGTCCCGTGTTAGACCAGAGACGTTTTCCAAAACGTATGACTTGCGATCAAAGCCCACTGTGTCGAGATAGTGCCTGATCATCTCAATTCCGTCTTTCATGCTGGCATTGCGGCTGCGGGGGTTAGTCGCTACATTATCTGCTGCGAGATTTTTAACCAGCATCTCTGCGACAAAGTTATTGGAAAATTTCAGCATATCACTAAGCATTTCGTTAATATTTTTTGAAGGAGCGCTGGCCAGTAAGCGGCTTTCAGTTTCACATTCCCGGATGCGCGTTTCTCCCTGCACTTTTATTCCTCTCTGTGCCAGAAATTCCCGGAGATGGCTGCCCGTCCAGGCAGCAGGATTGGTAATGCTTTTGTAGACTACAAATTCGCTGGCATTCTGTGAAAGATTTCCGCTCACGATAATTTTATCTTTTTCTCCCACTCTTATTCGCGAGACAGTGATCGTTTTTACATTATTGGTAGATACCGTTTTAGTTCTGTTTTCAAGTTCGAGATAATCATTAACAGGATCCAGATAAACGTGAACAGGCTTATCCATTTGCTGATTTGGACGGATATAAACATTAACGCTGTTCCAGTTAAAAGAAGTGGCAGAAACCGGAGCATCAAACGCCCGGTCTACTCTGACTGAATCCCGGCCTTCATCATAGGCTTCACTGTCAAATCGTCCGGCATCAATAAGCAGATCGCCGGAGACTGTTTTTATTCCCGAGCGCTGGAATTCATTGACCAGGTACCACATTTTCTCTGAAACGAAAGAAGGATCTCCGCCTCCTTTAAGACACAGCGAGCCTTTGAGAACAGTCCCTTCCACCGCCCCCTTACTCCAGAGTTCAGTCATGAACTTTTTGTTCATAGGATAACGGGCCATTACTCCGGCAGCTGTGATTATTTTTGTCAGTGAAGCCGGAATCATCAGCTTGTCAGCATTAATGCTGACGACATTTTTACCCTGATCTTCAACCAGTAAACCAAGTGAGCTTTCATTGAAATGGTGCTTCTTAATCAGCTTTTTAAAAGCATTCTCCAGATCAGCAGCAGGAAGAGATAAACTAAACAAGAGAAATGAAAGGGTTAGAAATATTTTTTCCATATGAACTCTTTGATATTTAAGCTAAATTTTATGCCATAATCTTATCGACCGCCTATTAATACAGCAAGGACTTAATGTGAGAACGCCTCTTAACATCACCAACCGAATAAAACTATCAGCCATTCTGGGAGTCTTGATTGCTTTTCAAGTGCCGGCAGCTGAAAAATTACGTTTTATCGGCGATCTGGATTTCCCAACCGGAGAGAAATTTCAGGAGACAGAAATCGGCGGACTTTCAGGTATTGCTTTTGACAGCGAAAAAAATAAAATTCTGGCAGTAAGTGATGATAAAGGATTTGTGAATGAAACAAGATTCTATACCTTTGATATACAACTGGATGAGAAAAATTTTTCTTTAAAACCATCTGCTGTCACCAAATTTAAAAATAAAGAAGGCCAAATTTACACTAAAGGCGTAGCCGATTTTGAAGGAATTGCATTACTCAAAAAAGATGAAATTCTTGTTTCTTCCGAGGGCTCAGTCTTTGGCAAAATTTTTCAGCCACCTGAACTTTTACATTTCAAGCGCAATGGCGATTATGTTCAGAGTTTAAAGATCCCTGCAAAATTTATCGGTACCGGCATTACCGATATCATGGTAGGTACCAGAGGCAATAAAGCATTTGAGACACTTTCTATTTCACCGGATGGTCAGCATGTCATGATGGCCACGGAAGAATCATTGTTTCAGGATGGATCAATTTCAACTGCCACAATGAGCTCAGCAGTTCGGATCATTCATTACAAAAATCTTACTCCTGTGGCTGAATATGCATATCGTCTGGAGAAAGTAGAAATTGATAAGGCCGCAGAAATCGAAATTGCCGAAAATGGTCTCGTCGACATGGCAATGATTGATGATAAAAACTTCTATTCCATGGAGCGCAGCTACCTGCCCCTTCGCAAGAAGAACATTATCCGAATTTTCAAAAATACTATCTCACCGGAAACAACAAATGTTTCGGGATTTGAATCACTAAAGACAGCGCAGTATAATCCGGTTAAAAAAACATTAATCATGGACCTGGATGAAATCCTTCCTCTTTTAAAATCCGAAACTAAGGCCCTGGATAATATTGAAGGGATGACATTTGGTCCCGTTTTAAAAAACGGAAACAGAACACTGATTGTCTGCTCTGATAATAATTTCGGCAAAAATCAGCGCACTATGTTTGTGGCATTTGAAATCGTTGATTAATCTTTAAGCAACTTTGGAATGACGGTTTTTTCGGGAATGATCTGCAAACTGCATATCGACTCCCATAATATGACTAGTCAGCCAATTTCGCAAAAAGGCCACGACTTTTTGTTCATCAACAGTTCCCCGCTTAATCTGCTCGCCATAAATTCCCACTTGTTTTAAAAGTTTCTGATGTATTTTCTGGTGAGCCAGCAGCTGAGGATACTGAATAGACTGCATATAAGCTTCTTCATGTTCAAAGTGTTGAACTGTATATGCGGCAAGAGCATTAAAAGCCGCCATCAGACCGTTCATATCCGGAACAATATGTTGTTTCTGAAGGGCCGTGACAAATTCATTGATCTTAGAAACCAGAACTTTATGTTCGTCATCCATGGCAGTGACACCCAGGATGAGTTTAGAGTTCCACACAAAATGTGCCAGTTTTTTTTGTTTCTCCACTCGGCGGAAAGTTAGCGACTGCAGGTTTTCGGTTATTGAAGTCAATTCATGTGTTTTAGCTTCAAAGGCAGTCGCATGCTCAGTCGACTGACTTGCTACCAGTTTATTTCTGTCTGCAACTTCCTGCAATTTAATGATGGCCAGATCCAGTTGTTGAATACCTAATGACTGCTCGCTGGTGGCCAGGCTGATTTCTGAAACCAGCTGAGTATTGGCAGAAATTTTATTGGTAATTTCAGCAAAGATTTCTTCACAGCGTTTTGCCTGCAGATAGCCTTCTTCACTTTTACGGCTGGTAGCTGCCGTCAGGCTTTCAACTTGTTTTTTTGTTTTTTCCAGAGCGGTATTTACTGAGACAACACTGCGTTCAACAATCGTAGAAATTTCATTTGCGGCGTTCCCGCTCATATTGGCCAGTTTACCGACCTCTTCAGCAACAACGGCAAAACCTTTTCCGTGTTCACCGGCGCGGGCTGCTTCCACCGAAGCATTGAAAGAAAGCAGCTTGGTCTGAAAAACAATTTCATTGATGACTTTAGTTTTATCGGCAATTTCTTTTATGACCAGTAAAGTGCGGGTCAGTTCTTCCAGACTCAGGGCCATCTCCTGCTTAAAATGCTCACTACTCTCCTTTATATCATGGCTGGACTGAACCATCTGATTCACTATCTGCGTTCCCTGAGAGGTTATTGTATTAAGAGACATCGCCTGCATATTCAGGTCTTTTGCATTATCACTGGTTTTTTTAATCATGCAGTTGATTTCATGGCTGGCTGAAATCGTTGCCGTTAAAGTATCAAGCTGTTCATCTGAAGCATCTTTAAGGTCGCGGCTTACTGAACCCACCTGCTCTGCTGATCCCATCAGATCCGATGTGATCTCATTAATTTCATCAACTGAAAGGGCCACTTTCTTCATCTTGGTCCGACAAAACACGAATCCAGCAATGAGAACTGTTAGAGTTGTTAAAAGAATAAATAAGTTCATTGCGCTATAACTCCGGCCGGTTGAAATTTTGATGATTCTATTTTCGTTGGACTGAGCAGTTAAACTTAGGAAATTCGGTAAAACGTGACGAAAATCAGGAAACTTTTGTAAGGTGATTTTATTTGCCTTAATACTTTCAAAAAGATGCCATATGGAAGAAAAGTGGAAAAATCGAAAAAATTTGTTTTATAATTTCAATCACTTCAGAGAAAGTGCCCCAAAAGCCTGCAGACCTGAGCCTATGAATTATTCGACTAAAATTTAGACAGCTATCTGTCTTTTCTACAGGCCCTCCTGATTAAGTATCCTGAATTGAAAGAAAGATGCTTGGCATTCCCCTTGCTCTAATCAGCAGTGTAACAACACTACAAGTGAGTCGTTATGAAAGCATTAGTCACTACATTTCTTTTCATCTTAAGCTTTAACTCAGAGGCAAGTGTCTTCTGTCACACACCGAGAATGAATAAAATTTTTGAAGTGTCTGAAGCGAAAGTTACTTTCTTTAATGAATTTGATCAGCACAACAGACGTGAATTGGCATCACTTACTTCACGTAATAAACCCCAGACTAAAGGTCTTACTAAAATTGTGGATTTTGAAAACCAAAAGCACACAATTCATATAGCTGATCTGGATAATTTTTCGGATGTGGAAGATTACATCATCATTAAAGCTAATGATGGACATGAAGTAACTTACCCTCTGACTTGCGAAAAAAAATAATTTCTCATCGCGAGCTCCCCCCCGAGGTTCACGATGACAGGACCGCCTTGTCTACCATCCCCCCATCGGCAGACAAGGCTTTTTTTATTCAATCAACAGCCAGGAACTTTTTCCTTTAATTGATTCAACCAGAATTTTTTCTTCATCTTCCAGAACAACTGCACTCATTGGCGGAAGATAATGGGCGTTGATTTTCAGAGGCGCATGAAGATTCAAAATGGCCTTTACTCGCACATGCTTATTTAGATCCAGCATGATCGTTTCGGATGAATTCAGATTATAAAGTGTGACTTTGAAGTTCTCATGCTCCACTAACTGTAGCGAGTGAACGGCTGAAAACAAATGACGGGACATGCGGAAAAAATGAGGATGGTTGGCTTCCGGATCAAAGTTGATAACGTCCAGAGATTTTTTTATATGCAGCTCGCGTGGAAGGCCTTTATCATCAAGACGATTCCAGTCCCAGACTCTATAGGTAATGCCGGAATTCTGCTGAATCTCTGCCAGTGTAATACCAGCGCCTATGGCATGAATACTTCCTGGAGGAACAAAATAGAAATCGCCCGGCTCTACACTATAAAAATTCAGCAATTCATTCATTGCTTTTTTTTCTTTTAAAGCTGCCTCAAAAATTTCTCTCGTCACTCCTGCTTTTAGCCCCAGATATATTCCGGCATTTTTTTCGGCATGAGTGACGATCCAGCACTCCGTTTTACCACTGCTGTTTTCGTGTTTCTTGGCATATTCATCCCCCGGATGAACTTGAATAGAGAGTGCTTCTGACGTATCAATAAATTTTGCCAAATAAGGTAGTTTATCAAAGGGATAATCCAGCTTTGATCCATCGTTCAGCAGACTTGGGCCCTCAGGATGAGAGGAGACTTCCCATGTTTCACCAATGGGAAGTGCTCCAGGATAACCCTCGAGTTTTTTGAGACGGGAGAGATGGCTTCCGCCCCAAATCTTGCGGTGAATGGACGGGGTCAATGAATAAATCATAGCGATCCTCAAAGAGTTGGCATAATTGTCTCAAGGGGACTAAGGGATTTCAAGTAAATACGCTGTTTATTAATCAGAATTGAGATGAGAGTTAAAATAATTGGATGAAACGTACGGCCCCGACCCTCTATCTCTTCAACAATGTTTTCTTCCCGGAAACAGTCATCCCGCTTACCGTCAGTGATGCTACCTCGAAGGAAGTCTTGCTTCAATGTTTTGAAAAGCGTCAGCCCATCACCCTTTTTCATCCTGGTGATCATTCAAAAGGAATAGGAACATGGGGAAAAATAGCCATGCTGGAGTATAATCCCGATGGCAGCCTTGTTGTTATGGTTCAGGGCGTGAATCGCATTCGTTTCTTAAGAGAAGTTCAAACCATTCCCTACCCGATCTTTGAATATGAGGAAATTTTCGATACAGAAGATTCTTCAGTCATCCTCGAAGGCTCCATTGAGCGACTATACACCGTTTTGGAAAACTGGTTAAACCGCCATATACCGTCGACTAAAGAAAAAGTCGCTTTCATGAAAGAGATGAAGACTCCGAGTAAGTTAATTAACAATCTATGTTTACTGGTGATAAAGGATGTTCAGCTTAAAGAAATTTTCCTGCACAGCACCTCCCTACCAGAGCGCATTCGCATGATGGATGCCCTGTTAAGAGGAGTAGATGCAGAAGGAGAAGATCTGCAGATGTGTGAAGCCCTCAAACGTTTTGAGAGCTTAGGACCCCACGAATCGTTTATTCGAAACGCTGTCTAGTCTAGAATAGTGGTAAAACGAGATTGATGAGAAACAGCCCCAATCCCGATACAACCGGAATGCACAGGTTGTCGTCAACGAACTGAGAGCACATTTCTGAAATCGCTCCGATAATCCCGGCTGCAATGGCGAAAACTAAAAGATCCATTGTAGGAGCAATGTAGTTTAGACCATAAATCAAAGTGAGGATGTAACAGACTGTGAAAGCGGCAATAGTCCCCTGCAATGATTTATTGGGAAGGATCTTATCGCGTCCGTAAAGAATCCCGAAAAAAGAAGCAATGGGATCAGCGAAAATAAGAAAGAGTGAAGCGAGGACAGCGATTCTTTCCGGAAAAAAGAACAGGGCAAGTGAAACTCCCAAAGCGTAGAAAGGCAATCCACTGGTGGAGTTTCTTTCGGACTCGCGCATGACTGGACGCATAAGCTTCATTGCGAGGGCATTAATTTTTTCATTACGCAGCCGAACGAACTCAACCAAAAAGGCTGCAATGGCTACGGACAATAAAATAAAGGCCATACTCTCTTCTGAGACACCGGACTTTTTATAAATAAATAGTCCAATCAAGCCGGTAGCTATGTGCCATGCCTTTCTCAGTAAGTGCAGATCTGAACGTAACCTAAGCGGTGAAGAAACTCTAAGTTGAGACATAATTGTATGATCCATCAAGACTCCTGCGAAGAAAAGAAACCTACTTCCTTTGTCGCCTATTTCTATCAAGTACCTAATTAATGGTATTAAGATTAACTGAAGGTGCTATAACTGTAAATCTCTCTGCATTATTTACTCTATAGTGGATTCAAGTAGTTTGGTTCTTTTTTCCCTTACATTATTGATTTTCTTTCCTATAATAGAGGCCTACCGAAAAATTTTCAGTGGTATTGCAAAGTTTGTTGAGGATGAGGTCAAGTGTTTAACAATAGCGATCAAAATAGTCTAAGTAATGATTTTCAAACGCATTTGAACCCTCAAGGCCAGCAGAAAATATGGGCCATCGGTGGTGGAAAAGGTGGAGTTGGAAAAAGTCTTGTGACTGCCAATCTGGCCATCTGTTTAGCATTGATGGGCCACAAAGTAGCCGCGATTGACCTCGATCTCGGGGGCGCGAACCTGCACACCTGCCTGGGTGTCCCGATTCCCGAAAAAACTTTGTCTGACTATCTTTCAAAAAAAGTCAGAAGCTTAAACGAACTGCTCACACCAACGGCGATTAATAATCTTTTTATTATTAGTGGCGCTCAGGATGATTTAGGAATCGCGAATTTAAAACAAATGCATAAAGCAAAACTGCTCAGCCAGTTTAGTGAATTACCTGTTGATTATGTTTTACTCGACTTAGGTGCAGGAACAACTTTTAATACGATTGACTTTTTTATTTCTGCTGATCAGGGGATAATCACAACTCTCCCTGAACCAACATCTATCGAAAACTCTTACCGTTTTATAAAAACAGTTTACCATCGTAAATTAAAAATGGCCGAAGAGCTTTTAGAGATTGGTCCACTAATTGATCAGGCGATGAACGCAAAAATTTCTCAAAACTCAACTCCAGCTGATCTCGTTAACCGAGTGATTGAAATTAATCCGGTACTCGGAGGAAAACTCCGCTCTGAAATTAATAAACTTCAACCGAAACTAATTATTAATCAAGTTCGCACACAAGCCGATATTGATATTGGTTTCTCGATGAAGCTTATTAGCAAAAAGTATTTTGGAATTAATCTCGATTACGTTGGCTACCTTGATTACGATGCGACTGTCTGGCAGTCCGTAAAGAAAAGAAAGCCACTCTTGATGGAATTCCCGAATTCAACGTTGGTTAATAACTTCGATCGAATTATTCATCGACTATTGAATATTAACTAAGATCATCTTGAGAGAGAGCATGAACGACTTAAAGAATTACTACGAAGTTTTGGAAATTCCTTCTACAGCTAGATCTGAAGAAATTTATCACAGCTACCAGCGTGCAAAGTCTGCTTATTCGTCTGATTCATTAGCACTCTATTCGCTGATGTCTCCAGAAGAATGCCGAAATGTGCTTGAGCTTGTTGAAGAAGCCTATTCAATTCTTTCTGATCCATCTAAAAGAAAACGTTATGATGAAGCCCGCGGCTTAAACCGCGACTTTAATTCTTTAAACTACAACACTCTTTCTGACCGTGTCCCTTCAATTCGGCAGGAAATCGTTTCGCAAAGTGCGACTGCTGTAACCAATATGTTAAGAGAAGAATTCACCTTGAATTCAACAAGCACGGGCTCAAACATTACTGCAGAAGCCTCACGATCACAAAATGAAACGAACGTATCAAAACTCGTGACTCAAAAACGTTTCGCGCTTGATTATGTCATCAATGCTGATTTTGAAAAAGAAATTGAAGACGCGACTGAATTCACAGGGGATTTTTTACGTAAAATTCGTGAATACAAAAACCTGGATCTTGAAAGACTGGCAGATATGACAAAAGTATCCCGCCTCTACCTTCAGGCCCTGGAGCTGGAAGACTTCGCAAAACTACCTGCACCGGTCTATGTCCGAGGGTTTGTTTTTCAATATGCAAAATGCCTGAAACTAAAACCAGAAATCGTGGCCAATTCTTATGTGGCCCGTATGAAAAAGTTAAAACCATAAATGAATGAAGAAAATTCGCTCGAAGTTTCGGAAAATGAAGAGTGCATCACTTTAACCGTCGAGGCTTCTGACCGCGAACTATTCAAGCGTTTTGATCAGTACCTCACTGATAAAGTTGCTGGTTACTCCCGCACCTTTCTGAAGAATCTTTTTGAAAAAGATCAGATTACTGTCAGTGAGGACTCTCCTGTAACTCCAAATCTCGAATTGAAGAAGATGCCACCGACGGGAACAATTATTCAGGTAATGGTTCCCCCATTAATGCCTTCAACAGCTGAACCTGAAAACATTCCGCTGGAAATTCTCTATGAAGATGAGCACCTGGTGTTCGTCAATAAGCCAGCAGGGCTTGTCACTCATCCGGCACCGGGAAATTACACTGGTACTTTAGTAAATGCGATTTTGTATCACTGCAAGGACATTCAGGGTGTGGGCGATCAAAAACGTCCGGGAATTGTTCATCGTCTGGATAAAGGAACCAGTGGTGTCATGGTCATTGCCAAAACACAGGCCTGCCACGAAGGACTGGTGTTACTTTTTTCTACTCACGACATTGAAAGATATTACGAAGCCCTCGTTATGAAAAATCGCTGTCAATCTTATGGAACAGTCGAGAGTACCATCGGTCGCGATCAGAGTAATCGCCTTAAAATGAAAGCTAATGCAACTCGCGGGAAAACTGCCATCACCCATTACCGGGTTATGGAAATATTTGACCGCCATCTGCATATGGAATTCAAACTGGAAACCGGACGTACCCATCAGATCCGTGTTCATACCAGTGATGTGCTTCGCATGCCGATTATCGGTGACTCGTTATATGGATCACCAAATGAACAGATGATGAAACTAGGACCTGACTACAAAGAATTAATCGATGGATATCCCTATCCATTTTTACATGCAAAGGTTCTTGGGCTAGTTCATCCGATCACTAAAGAGAAACTACGCTTTGAAGTCCCACCTCCTCCCCTTTTTCAGCAAGTTTTAAATTTTTCACGAGAAAAGAATAAAAATGAGTGAAAGCATTCTGTTTGAAAAAGAACTTCCTCGCGGTCGTTTTGTTGTTTATGGAAAGCGACCTGATTTTGATTTTTTAAAAGTTAAACAAACTCATTCAGCTATCGTGCTACCGGAAGACAGCTGTATGGATGTAGAGGCCGATGGAATTGTTGGTAACAACCGTGTTCCTAAGGTCATATTAACGGCTGATTGTGTTCCGCTGGTTTTTATCGGTGAAGCAGGCCACGCCGTTGTTCATGCCGGATGGCGGGGACTGGCACAAAACATACTGGCCCATGAATCAATTAAAAAAATAAAACCATTTTACGTTTTTGTCGGCCCTCACATTCGTCCTGAGAACTATGAAGTACAACCTGATTTTTTAAGTAACTTTCCCAAGAACCCTGATGCTTTTTCAAAGCACTCTGATAAAATAGTCTTTAATCTGTCTAAGGTTGCCCAATCTCAGCTCACTACTTTATATCCGGGAGTTAAGATTGAGGATTGTGGCCTGGATACATTTTCGGATACAAAATTTCACAGTTATCGCCGCGATAAAAACAGCGAACGAAACTGGAACATATATTTTCCCTAGTCTCACAAGCTAAACGGAGTTTTAAAATGAACAGAAAGTCGATTTACCATGGTTCGTCGATCAACATGACTGCGCTGCTTTTCATTCTCAGCTCACTCATGATTGGTCTTTCCATTTATCTCACAGACCATTATTTTAAAGTTAAATTTCCTACGGGAATCGATGCGGGGTCACTTTGTAATATCTCCAGTATATTCAACTGCGATGCCGCTACTCACTCATTTGCTTCAAATATTGCCGGTGTTCCCATTTCAGTATTTGGAATTGTAATTGGTCTACTGGTGATGATCGGTATTTTCTTTAAAAACGAAAATTATGAAAAATCAGTTTATTTCCTGCTTCTTCTTAACTTCATGGGATGTATTGCGCTTTTCCTTTACTCCATTATTGGACTGGGTTCACTGTGTCCATTTTGTACCGTGTACTACTTTGTTTCGGGCGTAGTGCTGTATTGTTTTTATAAATTCAGTGAATCGTTTATTCCACATATGGGCAGTCTTGCTGCCTTTGGTATTGTTTTCGCCCTTGTGGTATTTATGACGAAAATGAATGTTGACTCAAAAATCAGCAATCAATCGGCTGTGGCCAACGATCTAATCAGACAATACTACGCTTTACCTAACCTGGGTGAACCAAAACCTGCTTCAGAATTTAAAGTAGCTTCAGCTCCGGACGCCCCTATAAAAATGCATATATTTTCTGATTTTGAATGTCCTGCATGTAAAGCCCTTTCTGCAATGATGCCGCAAATCCTTGCCCGCTACGGTGGTAAAGTCGATATCCAGTATTATTACTACCCACTGGATAATGCCTGTAACCCGAACATGGACCGTCCGCTGCACCAGCAGGCATGCCGGGCTGCTTATGTGACGACATGTATGCCTCTTGATCAGTTCGGAACGATCCACGATGAAATATTTCACAACCAGGAAAACATCTCCAGTTTTCTGGATGACATGATTAAAAAGAATAAACTTGAATCGTGTATATCCGATCAAAAAACAAAAGAAAAAGTTGTTTCACTTATTAATGCGGCAACTCCGTTTAACATCTCTTCAACTCCTACTTTTCTTCTCAATGGAGTTAAAATTGAAGGATTACTTCCGCCAGATCAGCTCTTTGCCATCATGGACGAAATTGTTAAACGCGCACAAAAATAACACCAGAAATCCCGGCCCTAGCGCCGGGATTTTTTTTTTGATAGTCTTCCTGCATGAGTAAAAAACGTCGCGACATTCCGGTCTATTCTCATCCGATCATTGAAACCCATTTTCATCTCGATTATCTGAAGGCACATACCAAAGAAGAAATTCTGCAAATGGCGCACGCTCATAACATCCAAAAAATGATTACCATTTCTGTTTCACCGGACAACCTCGACAGCGTCATTGACATCGCCAATACCTACCCCGAAGTTTTTTGTACGCAGGGCCTGCATCCGCATGAAGGCAAAGAATGGAATCCGGAAATCAAACAAAAGATTCTCAATAACCTTGCCGATAAAAGTAAAAATAAAAAAATTGTCGCCATCGGTGAAATCGGTCTCGATTTCTATTATTCCAAATCGCCACGTGAAGAACAGCTGCAGGCCTTTGAAGAGCAATTACAAATGGCCGTGGATCACAATCTTCCGGTTGTTATCCACACTAGAGACGCTGACGCCGATACCATGGCCATCCTGAAAAACTTCAGCTCCAAACTTAAAAGAAAAGGTGTCATTCACAGTTTTACCTCCGGGCTCGAACTCGCTCAGTTCGCTATCGATGAAGGATTTTGTCTGGGCTTTAACGGCATCATTACCTTTAAAAATGCCGAGAATGTGAGAGATGCTCTGCGCATCACTCCGCTAAACCGTATTCTTTTAGAAACTGACGCTCCATTTCTTACTCCCGATCCTTACCGCGGTCACGAGAATGCACCGATGTATCTGCCGTTTATTGCTGAAAAAATCGCGGAAGTGAAGACCGCCCCCATTGAAGACGTCCTGAAGGCCGCTTACAAAAACACAGTCGATTTATTTGGCATCTAGTGCTATCCTCTCCCCCCATACAACCTTAAAATTCCAAAGGATTTCTTATGAGCAAAAAGAATTTTTCAGTGAATCGTCCGCACCCATGGCATGGAATTAACGTTGGCGCAGAAGCTCCAAAAATCGTTAAGGCCTACATCGAAATTATTGCTAACGATGTAATCAAATACGAAATCGATAAAGAAACTGGTTTCATCATGGTTGATCGTCCTCAAAAGTTTTCTTCGCTTCCGCCAGTTCTATATGGATTAATCCCGCAAACATATTCAGCAGAAAAAACGGCGGCTTTCTCCAAGATGGCCACAAACGGCGACGGCGATCCACATGATATCTGTGTTCTTTCAGAGCTTCCGATTCACCGTGCAGACATCATCATGGACGTAAGAGTTATCGGCGGTATCCGTCTGATCGATTCAGGTGAAGTTGATGATAAAATCATCGCAGTTTTAAACGGTGATCCATTCTACAAAGGTGTTAACGACATTTCACAAATCTCACCAGTCATTATCGACAGAATGAGACACTACTTCCTTTCATACAAAACCATTCCAGGCGAGCCGATCAAAATGCAGATTGAGTCTGTTTACGGCGCGGAAGAAGCTTATAAAGTTGTTCAAGCTGGTATCGAGGATTACAAAAACCACTTCGCTAAATAGGTTCCAGCCAGCACACTTTTCTTGTCGCAGTTCAAAATAAAAAAGCCCTCTTTCGAGGGCTTTTTTTTACTTCTGTAATTGGTCTTTAAGAATCTGGGACTGCTGATCTTTTAAACTGACTGGTGAGTTGTGCGGGTAAAGAATAAGCATTCTCATCTCCCCCATTCCGCGTTTAAGTGTCAAATGCTCGAGATCGTTTTCTTTTACCGTAACAGTTTCCGGCATATCGTAGAAGGCCAGCGAATTTTCTTTCAAGTTAAGTGTCTGCCACTTTTCGCCATGGCTTGCCAGGAAGTCATCCCCTTTTGAGTCAGCTTCTAAGTGAGTGACCGCGAGTTTGATTCCAACTTTATCGTTTTTACCTTTGATAATTTTAGAGAGATCAGCTTCAATCACGGCAACATTAGAATGATTGTAGTACATCATTTCTCCGGCACTTTGGATAGCTGGTACGTAGTTTTCCGGTTCTTGCAATGGAGAGATTTCGTAAGCTGTACGGATGTTTCTGGCCAGTTCAGCATCAAGCAGAACTGAAGCAAATACGGCTTGCTTAATTCCTGCGATGTAGTCAGCTTTGATACCGATTAGTTCCTGATCAGCACTGCCATCGAAGTTGTGATCGATTTGTAGCGAGATATCACATGGCTGCCAGAAAGTTAAAGCATCGTATAATTTCACACCAACTTGCAAAACTTTTTTACCATCGGCTTTTTCCACAATACGTATACCGGCTGCTTCAAGGTCACAGAGATTTGAAGATGAAAGGTTATCGGGATTGATCACTTTGCGCTCATCAGTTCCAAGCAAGTTGAAGATGAGAGCGTCTCCAGAGCTTTTTGATTTGTTTTCCAGTGTAAGTTTAACTGCCGCTCCATTTTTATCAGTCGCTGAGTCTGTTAGCGTCGTCACTTTTCCTGCTTTGATGTCACTTACTTTATTTAAAACAGCAAGGAATGGAAGTGAGATTTTTTGTGAGCCGTCACCTGCAGTCAAAATAACAAACCCGTCTGCTTCAACATTGTTCTGGCTGGCGTTTTCACGCGCCAGAGTAAAGCTTACATCAAAAGTTAAGGTGCTTTTTGCTTTTACTTTGAATGAGCCTGGAAGCGAAACATTGATGTTTTTACTTTTTAAAACTTTTGTCGCAAACAACATGTCTTTATCAGACTTATTCGTTAACGTTACTTTTTTAGAAACAGTTTTCGTTGATGCAACTGGAATTTCACCTAGTGATAAAGTCGCTGGCATGGCCAGAACTTTTGCTTTGAAGGCTTCTTCAACCTGAACACGACCTGCCCCCTGACGGGCAACTGGGATGAATGTTCCTTTTGTCATCATGATCTTGGCGTTGTTAAGAAGTCGAGTTTTTAATTCACGAACGGATTCATCCGGATGAGCTTGTTTTAAAAGGGCCATAACTCCTGCCAGGTGTGGGCCCGACATAGATGTCCCAGAGAACTGAACAGACTCATTACCCGTTCCAAAGGCAGCTGAAATAACGTTAGCTCCTGGACCAGAAATTTCTGGTTTAATGAGTGAATCGATTGAACGAGGGCCTCTTGAAGAGAAATCTGTCATTGTGTCGATCAGATCATCGCGAGTGATAATTCCGCCTGGTGAGAAATCGAAAACAACCTCTTTATTTTCTTTTAAAGCAGCTTTAATTGAAGCACCGACAGATTTTGTTACCATGACTGCTGGAAAATCAAATTTCACAGAAGAGCCCATAGCGATTGGATTTCCATCAACGTTGTTGGCCATTAATACGCCTGCAGCGCCCAGAGATTTGGCTACTTGAAATTTCTGTTCAAATGAAATCGCACCACGATCCATAAGAGCGATTTTACCTTTAACTTGAACTTTAATTTCTTCAGGAATTTCTTCCGCACCAGTACCAATAGCAACCAGTGATCCTGAAACCTTTGAGGTTTCCGCTGGTACGGTCATATTGCCTTCAATTTTTTCAACTAAGATAGTCTCTGTACCTAGTTTCACAGCGACAGCTGGAATAGCTATGTTTTGGGCCATATCATCGATAGATGCAGCTACCGAGATAGCCTCATCGGATGTTCCCGGAGCACCGGTAATGTATGGGTTGTCTCCAGAGTTACCTGCTGAAGCCACGACTACAGTTCCTGCTTTCGTTAAGTTTTTAATCGCTTCATTGTAGAGGATTTTTGGTTTCCCGAATCCACCACCTAGTGAGAGGTTAACAACATCTAAACGATTGTGTGGCTCAACTTTTTCTGTCGGGTCTGCTGCGTATTCAAGAGCAGCAATAACCGCTACGTCTGAAGTGCTTCCTTGTTTTCCAAAAACTTTAAGGGCGTATAGTGAAGCTTCCGGAGCAACACCTGAGTATGAACGTAGGCCATCACCAATGCCGGCAACTGAACCAGCAACGTGAGAGCCGTGTCCTGATTCATCGATTGGATTTTCATCGCGAACAGGAATTTGTTGTTCTAATAATTCACCACCAGCTGAATACATTGATCCTACAAAGTCAGCACCGCCAACAACTTTAGCATTGGGAAAATGCTCTGAGGTTGAAGCCGGATCAACTGATTCGAAAACTTCTTTTTTGCCAGCTCCGCCCATCATTGAGTGAGTGAAGTCGATACCTGTATCGATAACACCGACACGCATGCCTTTTCCATCTATGCCTAACTTGTGAAGTTTATCAGCGCCGATGAAAGTGACCGTATTTTTTTCATTAAGTGAGGTTTGTCCAGCTGGAGTGCTCTTAACATCCAGGGCCTGTGGGCGAAGAAAAGAAGTATTTTCGACAACGCGGTTTACACCTTCAAGCTGTTCAATTTCTTTCGCGACTCCAGAAGGAGCAGTGAAAGAAACAGCGTTTAGAACCATTTTATAAGTCGAGATGATTTTTACTTCTGGTGAAAGTTCCTGAAGTTTCGCAATCACTTCTGCCTGCTCTTCTAAAATTGCTTTTTTCAATTCCTCATCAATAACCAGTTTTCCTTCTTCGTGTGTAGCCGTTGAAAGAAGCGCCGGATTCTTAAGCTGGATGATCCCCACATAAGTTGTAGGAGTTTGTTGTCTCATGCTGAAATATTTGCTGAGAATGGATTGATTGTTTGATTGTGATGGTCCTTTAGGCGCGCATGAAGCAAGCGCGAGGGCCAGGACTGCAAGATAAGTAGATGTATATTTCATAGTTCCCCCTGAGAAAAAGCTTTAAAGCTAAAGCCGGGGGGAAATATAGCGCATAAGAGACCGTAGTCAAAGACTAAGATGACTCGTGCAAGGAATTGTCAGCAAAGTTTAATTTTTTAAGTTTTGGCGCTTTAAAGGCCGTAATAATCACCACGAGAAGTGTCATAGTGCCACCAAAAACAACAGAAGGAACTGTGCCCATTAACTTCGCGGCCACTCCCGATTCAAAGGCCCCAATTTCATTAGAAGAACCAATAAACATAGAGTTAACAGCGTAAACTTTTCCTTTCATCTCCTGAGGAACTAATGTTTGCATGATTGTTCCCCGTACAACTACGGAGACGTTGTCACAAGCTCCGCTCAAGGCAAGGACGAACAGCGAGAGATAAAAGTTACGCGAAAGTGCGAAGATGATCATACAAACACCAAACCCGGCCACGGCCCAAAGTAACTTTCTTCCTGTGTTGTGAACAGGTGGAGCATAAAGAAGAAAAGCGGCCATGAGAAAGGAGCCAACACTTGGAGCTGCTTTTAAAAAGCCCAGTCCTTGTGGACCGACTTTGAGGATCTCACTGGCAAAAATGGGTAAAAGAGCGACTGCTCCACCGAATAAAACTGCAAAGAGATCCAGGGAGAGAGCACCTAAAAATATCTGATTATTAAAAACGTATGAGATACCGCCTCTAATTGAATCAAGAATAGGAGCTTTTTTATCGTTCTGACTGAGTTGAGGTTTAGGTGAAATAAAAAGAAAGACGATAACTGCAAAAAAGAAACAGGTCGCAATGACCAGGTAAGCGTTGTAATAAATCGCTGAAAATAAAAATCCACTCGCTCCCGCTCCGAACATGAAGGCAATTTGCCAGAGAGTAGAATGCCAGGAAGTAGAATTGATATAAATATCTTTCGGCACACATTCCGTCATTATGGAAAAAAGTGACGGCCCCAATATCCCTCTGGCAAAACCAGTGATCGCAATCAGACCAAAAATGTAGAGAACCTTATTGTCGTCCGGCAGATAATACGAAACATAAAAAAGCGAAAGACTGCATAGGAATAGTACGGACAAACAACTAAAAACAATTTTTTTTCGGTCGTGCAGGTCTGCGAAGTGCCCGGCAAAAAGGGTGACGGAGAAATTGGGTAGAATTTCTACTAGGCCGATAAGCCCCAGGGCAAACGGGTCTTTAGTAATGGAATAAACATGCCAGCCGACGATGACTGCCTGAAACTGTAGAGCTAAAGTGATAAGAATTTTAGTCGCCAGAAAATAACGGAAGTCATTGTATCTTAAAGCGGCGTACGGGTCTTTTTTTAGTGGGTTCATTTCTTGTTTACAAAGCTAACGGGTTTTTAATGGTTTAAGTGGGCTTCATGGCCCTTGTGCTATAATACCTGAACTGAATATTACAGTAGAAATGTTAATAGGTAATGCTCATTTTTCCGATATATAAAGTATGACCGCATTGGGAAATAACTTTTTTTCGATCTCTTTTGATCTTATTGTCACCAATAGGACCATACCGTATGACCTCTATGTCAATTCATCAGCGAGCGAGAATCGTGAACGATATGTCCGGATATATCCCAAAAATGAGTCCCTCACTCCTGAAGAATTGAAGCTATTCAAGAAAAAATATTTTCAGCTTTATGTGCATGAGTCTCAACGCGAAGACTATCTGAAAAGTTTGATTAACTGCCAGGGTGCTCCGGATGTTGTAAAAACAGAAATTATTAAATCATCCGCGATTCACTATCTGGATAAATTATTTGAACCAGGTAAAGAATTTACCACTGAAATTTTGTCTGAAACTATCAACGAATGTAAAACGGCCGTTGAAAGTATGGTTGACGTTATAAAAGATTATGATGTTACCAAAGTTCAAAACCTGATTGCCTCTTTGTCGTTTCACGATTTTTACACTTACGATCATTCCATCAATGTTTCTATGTATTGCATTTCTCTCTTCCGGGCAGTCAAACCAAATGCAACGAGAGAAGAAATTGTTATGGCGGGTCTAGGTGGACTCCTGCACGACATCGGTAAGATAAATATTACGACGGACATTATCAATAAACCGGAAAAACTCTCAGATGAAGAATTTGAAGTCATCAAGAAACATCCGGACTGGGGCTATCAGCTCTTGACGGACAATCCATGCCCTGACTGTCAGGGGGTAGATTTCGGAATTATAAAACGTATCGTTTATGAGCATCACGAGAATTTTAACGGAACTGGATATCCGCGAAAAATTTCCGGAAATGACATTCATTTAATGGCGAGGATTACAGCGATCGCTGATTTCTTTGATGCTATTACAACAAAACGAAGTTATCACGAAGTCCTAAACACCGAAGATGCATTGCAGGTTATGTCTAAATCTGTGGGTAAAAAAATTGATCCTGTTTTGTTTGAAACTTTTACGAAGAGTGTGAAGCAGCTCGTCCTTCAGGGAAAAACGTCGCTGGAACTTCCGGAAAACTTCGATCCTTGCCAGCCCCAAAACATTCTTCCCTTTAAGAGACCTGAACCCACTTTTAAGGTGCAGGGTTTTGGCGACCAGGAAAAACCGAAGTCTTTCGGTAAAATCAAAAAGAAAGTTGGTTAATCTTCTTTTAATCCATTTAACATTTTGGCAATCCAGCCATGAGCATGAGCAACGTTCGAATAGACGCCATAGAAATTTCTGCGCGCGCAACCTTCTCCCCAGCTCACAACACCAACCAGTGTCGGTTTGTTTTCAATCATCATGATAAGTGGTCCACCACTATCTCCCTGACAGGCATCTTTCCCACCTTCATCCAGTCCGGCAAGAATCATAGATGTATCAATTTTTCCGTTGTATGATGTTGGCTTATTACCACGATCGCGGCTCACTAAAGGAATTGAGACTTCTCGTAAAATATTGGCTCCCCATCCGCCTTCGCGCGTGGCTCCCCATCCAAAAACTGTCACCATTTTTCCTTCGGCCAGTGTTCCATTTGTTTCAAATTCCGGAGTGGCAAAAGGGATAGCTTTAAGATTAGTTGCTTCGAAATCGATCGGCTCTTCCAGCTCAATTAGGGCATAATCGTAGCGATCACCCCAGTCGTAAGACTCATGCTGAGGGTGAATATAATAATCTTTCATGCGAAGTTCGATGCGATTACTGTCCCGAAGATCAATACTTCCCGCTGTAATTGGTAGCTCGAAAACGGACTCGCAATGAGCGGCCGTTAAAATCCATCTAGGTGCGATGATTGTTCCGGCACATTCATCCCCCAGGCTTACAATAAATCCAGTTTCAGTTTTAGTCGGGTCAACAGCTGTGCCTCCGACTATACTTCCATTCTTTAGATTAATGTTTGATTGATTTTTTTCCGGTGCACAAGACGTGAGAAGGCCCAACACGGCCAGAGTGAGTGACAATCTCTTCATGAAAATCCCTTTTCTATTAAGCGTCGAGAGCTTTAATCAACTCGTCCACTTGAGTTTTATTGTTAAACACGTGGAACGATAAACGAATGTTGCCTTGTCTTACTGACACGTCGACATTGCGTTTTTTAAGTTCCGCTTCCAATTCAATGCTATCGGAAGCCGCTGCTTTAAGGCAAACAATATTTCCCATGTGATCAAGTGGAGTAACTAACGAAAACTTACTTTTGGGATAATTCTGTAAAAAGTAGTCTCTGATTTCCTGATTATATTTTTGAATATTTTGTAATCCAACTTCGAGAAGAAAACTTAAGGAACCTTCAAGACACCCGGAGCAAAGTAAGTTTGCTGCCTGCCCGCGGTCATATTGGCGTGCACCTGGCAAAGTCTCAGTTGTGTAGTCGAGTAAGTTGTAAACTTTTTTCGAATTGGGTGAAAGAATCCAGTTAGCGTTTAAATGATAAATTGTATCCTGAGCTCTCTGAGAAAAATAAGCAAAGGCATGTCCATAAGGACCAAGCATCCATTTGTAGGAAGACACAGTCAGAACATCTATATAAGAAAGTTCTTCAGCTGTGATATCCATTCCACCTAAGGCCTGAGTTGCATCCACTACGAAAAAAATATTTTTGCTCTTTAAGAATTTTCCCAATGCAATCAAATCAATTTTTTTACCGGTATCAAAGGCCACGTAAGAAATATTGAAAATGCGTGTTTGCGGTTTTAGGTTTCTCTCCAGGAATTCAGGAGTTGGTATAATTTCTGAACCCAGATCGTACATGTCGAACTTAAATTTTCCATGGCGTTCAGCCAGCATCCAGGGAAGGATGTTGGATGGATAATCGCGATTGATCGCAGCCACCCTGTCTCCCGGCTCAAATATAAAACCATTGGCGACTATATTAATGACATCAGATGAGCTGGTGGAATGAGTGATCATATCCGGAGAGACACGAATGAGTTCTGCAAATTTACGCCGCAACTTTTCTGAGATACTCATCCAGTCGTCATAAGCATAGAACGACGGATCGAGTTCTTTTTCCATTGCAGCTGTAATGGTCTCTTTAGCCCGAATTGGACTGGGACCAAAATAGGCCGAGTTAAAATAAATCGTTTTTAAATGGGCGTACTCTTTATCGATTAAGCTTCGGGTCGCTGAATCCATTGTCTCTTACTTGGTGGTTGTAGGAGTAACTGGAGTATTGGCCGGAGCAGAAGGAGCGACTTCAGCAGGAGCAGGAGCTGCGTTTTGAGCTGGAGCTGCTGGCTTAGTAGCATCAGAGTTAAGTGGACGAGCAACAGGAGCTTCACTATCTAGCAGGGATTTCTGGAATTTTGAATCCTGCAAACGGGCCAGAAGAATAGAGTTTCCTAAGAATAAAATTGCAAGAACAGCAGTGATTTTCGTCATGATGTTACCGCGAGTTGAGCTCGACATGATTGATTCAGATCCAGCAGCTGTCATAAGCCCCGCTTCAGCACCTTTACCAAATTGCAGAAGAACTACAATAATAAGAAGAACTGAGATGATGGCCTGAAGAATCATGAGTGCAGTAGTCATTGCTATATCCTTATAAGTGGAAAAGAAAATTGTTTTAATTATTTAACAAACTTAGCTCAAATTGCAAAGAATTTTAGCGCTGCATGCTGCCACTTGTGCAGAGAGCTCTGAAATCCTGGGCCTTCAGGCTGGCCCCACCGACTAAAGCCCCGTCAATATTAGGCTTCATTAGCAGTGAGTCTATATTATCTGGTTTAACGGATCCGCCGTAAAGAATGATTGTTTCCTCTTTAAGATGCGGCAACTTCCCCCGAATAAAAGCATGGGCTTCTTCCGCCTGTTCAGCCGATGCCGTTTTTCCTGTTCCAATGGCCCAAACCGGTTCATAAGCAATCATCACCAGATGAGCTTTATCGGATGGTATATTGGCCAACCCCAAATGCAATTGGCGCTCGAGCACATCAAAGGTTTTATTTGCTTCGCGCTCTTGGAGGGTTTCACCAACACAGAAAATGACTTTCAGGTCGTGCTTAAGTGCATTCAGAACTTTCTTATTTAAAAGCTCATCGTTTTCACCGTAGATAGTTCTTCTTTCTGAGTGACCGATAATGACGAATTCAACTCCGAGATCAGCAAGAGCTGCAGGAGAGATTTCACCAGTCAAAGCTCCGGAATCAATTTCCGCACAATTTTGAGCGCCAATTTGAATAGCTCCAGTTGTGAAAGCCATCTCTTTAAGAATCGGAATATGCAGCGCTTGAGGCGCAATCCATGCTTTGCACTTGAGTTCCATCTTCATCTTACTCATCTCAATGAAAAAATCACTGATCTGATGAAGAGTCTGATTCATTTTCCAGTTACCAACGATGTGCACTTCACGTCTTTTCATTTTTCTAATCCAGTCCAAACTTCAGCACCTGAATGCCAGGCAATGTTCCGTTTTCAATATACTCCAGTGAGGCTCCCCCACCGGTAGAAATGTGTGACATTTTATCTGCCAGTCCGGATGAGTTTACTGCATTCACTGAATCGCCACCGCCAACCAGAGTGAAAGCATCCAGGCTGGCCAGAACTTTAGCAATTCCCAAAGTTCCCTTGGCAAAGTTTGGGTTTTCGAAAAGTCCCATTGGACCATTCCATAAAACGGTTTTTGCTCCCCGCAGGTGATCAGTATAATTCTGCAGTGTCGAAGGACCAATATCCAGTCCGATCATATCATCAGGGATATTGGTTTGACCGATCTCAGTCGGAGCTCCGTCAAGAGACGCCGATGCAACATGGTCACTCGGCAAAACGATTTTATTTTTTGCCGGCATACCAAGAATTCTTTTTGCCAGCTGAACGTCCTCATCTGAACAGAGTGATTTCCCAATCGTATGACCTTTAGCTTTTAAGAACGGATAAGCCATGGCTCCGCCAATGAGAAGTTTATCAACATTGATGAGGAGGGCTTCGATGATTTTAATTTTATCTGAGACTTTCGCACCACCGACAACGGCCACGAAAGGTTTCGTGGGAGAATGTGTAACTTTATCCAGAGCTTCGAGTTCGCGTTTCATTAAAAGACCAGCGTAAGCCTTGTTTTTATAGAAAGCGTTGATCTCATAAGTTGAAGCGTGTTTTCTGTGGGCGGCTCCGAAAGCGTCAAAAACAAACACATCTCCATAAGTTGAAAGTGTACGCGCGAACTCGCGGTCATTGCCCTCTTCTTCCGGATGATAACGAAGATTTTGCAGCATCACGATTTTTGATTCGTTTAATCCCAGCAGAGTTTTAATTCCGCGATCAAGTGCTGTTTCCGTTAAAGTCACTTCCATACCTAATTTTTCAGCGAGGTAAGTCGCAACCGGCTCCAGTGAGTAGGCTGGATCTATTTTTCCTTTTGGGCGGCCGAAGTGACTCATTAAAATAAGTTTCTTTGGAGCGCACTCCAGGATAAAACGAATCGTTTCCAGCGCTTCATCAACACGGGTCGTGTCAGCGATTTTAGTTGGATCTTTTTTATCCATTGGAACGTTAAAATCAAAGCGTGCCAGAACACGCTTATCTTTTGCCTGAATTTTGAAACTTTCATCAGTGATAAATTTTATTGCCATTTTTTACCCATCAAGCTTACCAGATCCAGAACACGGTTTGAGAATCCAGCCTCGTTGTCGTACCAGGAAACCACTTTAACGGTGTTACCAATAACATTTGTTAAAGAAGCATCCAGACATGAAGAGTGTCTCATCCCCATGTAGTCCACCGAAACTAGCTCTTCAGTTTCAAAACGTAAAATGCCTTTTAGTGAGGTCTCTGCCGCTTCTTTGAGAGCTGCATTGATTTCTTCTTTTGTTGCAGGTTTCTTCAACGTCGCAACGAAATCAGTAAGAGAAACGTTAGGAGTCGGAACGCGGAAAGAATAACCATCCAGTTTTCCTTTTAGTTCCGGAATAATTTCTCCAACAGTTTTGGCAGCTCCAGTTGTTGTCGGAATAATCGACATTGCTGCAGCTCTTGCTCTGCGCTTATCGGAATGCGATCCATCCAGCAACATTTGGTCAGACGTATAAGAGTGCACTGTTGTCATGAATCCGGTTTCAATGCCGAATTTATCATTGAGAACTTTTACTATTGGTGCCAGGCAGTTTGTTGTACAACTTGCATTGGAAACAACATGATGCTTACCTGCATCGTAGAGATTGTCATTAACTCCCACAACGAACGTAGCATCCAGTCCTTTTCCTGGAGCACACATAACGACTTTTTTTACTGTCCCATGCAAGTGTTTTGATAGTCCTTCTTTATCTTTGAAGACCCCTGTTGCATCGATAACCAGCTGGACCCCCACATCTCCCCAAGGGATTTCAGCAGGATCACGCTGACTGAAAAACTTAAGACTCTTTCCATTTATGGATAGTGTATCACCTTCAAACTTCACTTCACCCTGAAAAGGTCCATGCACTGAATCGTATTTGAATAAGTGAATATATTGTTCTGGTTTCCCAGGATTGTTAACGGCGACGATATCGAAATCAAAATCATGACGGTTAAAAAACTCGCGAAGAACAGTTCTTCCAATTCTTCCCATCCCGTTGATACCGACTTTAATTTTTGGCATAAAAACTCCATTTGAAAGGTGAACATGAGATTCTTTTAAAGGTGAGTTATAATAGCCATTTTAAGACGCTCTGTAAAAGCGAAAGCGCGAAGGAAAACACTCCTCTTCACTATTGCTCAGCGAGATAATAGACAGGTTTATTTAGCGTGAAAGTGTCCGTCGGATCCCTTCGAACAGATTCCCTAACCAACCAAAAAAGTCTTTGAGGAAACTGCGAGGAGAATCGTTAACTTCCGGACCGGCAACGGCAGGAGATTCTTCGGTGAATTTAATCTCGGCCGTTTCCACCGGAGCAGCGGAATACTCCATTTTGGGAGGTGCCCCCTTGGATTTAAGAAGTCCATCAACTTTTTTCTCCAATGCTGCTCCAAGTCCAGCGTTGTAATCATCCATTATTGTCTTTTTTGCGCCGGGTACCCAGGTCTTTTTAGCTGGTGATGCATTGATACAAATTTTTCCGGGATACAACCCGACAGGCTCACTTAAAACAGAAGGGATATTTGTATTGTTCGGAACTTCCTTTTCATCTGATGAAGGACCTGTTCCCAGGCTTGATCCGGTTGTGATTTTGGTTGAATCGTTAATTTCTCCGTACCACGGAATCACAATTCGGTGCTCTCTTCTGGCATGATTATCAGAACTGTAAGCAGGTAACGGCTCAATTACTGTAGCATTGGGATAAACTCCCATCGTATCGCAGTACATATTGGCTTCACTGGCACTGTAAGAATATTCATCGCATAAACCTAAAGTATGGAGATATTCATGCAGCATTACCCGTGCGTTTGAACCAGAAGCCATAATTGGGATTCCACCATTAGCTCCGGAACCGCCATGCTCGGCACGATCCTTGATAATCATCGCCTGATCACCGCCCCTTCTGGCCGTCATTGCATTAATGGCGTCTGTCGACTGATCACATGTGAGTAAACGATCTATCCCGTTAGCAGATCCACAATTTAATTCTTCTGGTTTTAACTGAACAATTTCAAACTCCATGCGGTGCTTGTTAAACGGGTAAGTCGTTTTCATCAGCTCGACAACTTCCCGGGCCCTGCTAGCATCGGATTGATCTGTATAAATGACATATTTCAGTGCATACGCCGGAGAGACAAACATAAAAAACGAGAGTGATGCAAAATATATTTTCATGGAGCTGTCCAGGTTATGGCGAATCTTTTAGAAACTTTTTTTTCTGCCAGTGATTCAATCTGATAGCTTTTAACATTGCCCAGCTGAGGAGCAAGAGGGAATTTTACAATTCTGGAAGCTGTACCTTTTTCAATTTTTTGCAGTTTAATTTTTCCCGGATTCTTTTTTGGATCTGTTGATTCATGAATAGTAAATGGGTTGAGATAAACGTACTTGTCATAAACGAGACGATCTTTGTCATCGTAGAGGTAGATAATAAAATTTGCATTTTCTTCATATCGGCCGTAATCACAGAATTCGTCATCCAGTTTAAAAATCGAAATGAGATGATTGTCGGCTTGGGGATCGGTTTTTAAGACTGCACTCATTGTCTTGCCGCAAAGTCCCTGCTCTTTTTTTAACTTCGTTTGAGCAAAAAGCGATGAAGTAAAAAATGCGATGACCGATAGGAATGTAAACAGCAATAATTTCATCCAGATCTCCTAAATGATTTTCGGTTGAACAGGCACTAACCTTGAGGGGGAAGAGTTGAACAAGACTCAGTTCGTAGAGAAGATAAATGCTAAAGATGAAGTTCTCTCACCATTTCTGGTCAAATATATCAGCACTGCTGAGGGAAAAGACGGGAAAAGTTATCTCAACCTGATTCTAGCTGACCGTACTGGTGAAATGGAAGCCCGCAAATGGCATGGGGCTGAACATGTTATCGGACAAATTCGCTCAGGTGATGTTGTCATCGTCAATGGCAAAATGAATCTTTTTCAGGGCCGGCTGCAGCTGATTATTTCGGAAATCAGCAAACTGGATGACTCCCAGATTAACCGCGAAGACTATGTTCAAAAAGCAGGGACAGCTCCGGAAAAAATGTACGCTGAGCTCATCGACATCGTAAGCACACTGGACGAAATCTATATCAGAGACTTACTGCTTTCTATTTTACATGATCCGGAGATCGCCCGCAGGTTAAAAATCTGGCAGGCCGGCAAGAGTATTCATCATGCCTATCAGTCAGGATTGCTGGAACATATTCTTTCCTGTACCAAGCTGGCCATTACTCTCTCGCCCCACTATCAGGTGAATACATCTTACGTTGTTGCTGGCTGTGTACTGCACGATCTGTGCAAAATTTATGAGCTCACAGAAGGACCGGTTGTGGATTACACTGAAGAAGGAAAGCTGGTCGGTCATCTCGTTAAGGGTCTGGAAATCGTCGATCATTTTGCTGCAAAAATGAGTCATTTTCCTTACAACATGAAAATGCATCTCAAACATATTCTGCTGGCTCACCATGGTGAATATGAATACGGCTCACCTAAAACACCTTCAACAAGTGAAGCTTATCTGGTGCATCTGATCGATCTGATGGATTCCAAAATGAGTTCTATGGAACAAGTAAAAAAGAACGATCATAATACCGGCCATTGGTCGAATTTCGTTAAGCATCTCGACCGTATCGTATACAAGCAGGAACTGCCAAGCTTCAAAAACTACATCGAACCTGAACACAAAACAGAACAAAAATCTCACTTTCGTTCAGAAGCGAGAGAAGTTAAAGCAGATCCTAAAAAAGACAAAGCCCCGAAAGATATTAAGACCAACCTGGGCTCACTTTTAAAAGATTTCAAAGTCGACGAATAACATAGCAAAAACCTCGGGCAAGCCACAATCTTGCCCGCCTATCTCCACACGGCATTCAACTTCTATAATAGAAGTATGACCAAAGTGTCGGACAAAGCTGTTGTCCCCAAAATCAATTCAAATCTCACCAACCTGAAACCTTTTCGGGGTGGAAAAGCTATTGCCAATTCAGTAGCTGAAGCACAAAAAGTTGAAATTACCGAACAGGCAAAAGTTTTGAATGCGGCCCCAGAAACTACTCCCGATCAAGCGCCCCCTCCCAACCCGCCTTCAGCCGAAGTTTTAAGCAAAGCAACTTCTGTGGCCAAGGCCATTGCAAAAGCACCAATACTTCCAATTGTCGTTCCTGCTTCACCTAAAACACTGAGTGAAAAAATGGGCGACAAAAAAACAGATGAAAAAAAGACCGAAGATAAAAAGCAGCTTCCCCTGCATTTCATCAAAAAACCAGCAGTCATTTTTATTGAAGGTTTTTCAGCATTTGGAATTTCCAATGGTGATGGGATAAGCGAGATGGCTGAAGGACTTCCTGGAGCTAAAAAATTCTCATGGGAAGAACACGATAAAATTCTGAGCGAAATAAAAAAACATGCCCCTGATCAGCCAGTCGTACTTGTCGGACACAGTTTCGGTGGCGACACGGCAATTGAAATTGCCAATGAGCTCAATTCCGTTAAAAACGGATTTCGCCAGATCGACCTCATTGTTTCCATCGATGCCGTCGGTATGAATAAAACCATTATCCCGATGAACGTAAAACGCAATCTCAACTTCTTCGGTGAAGGACTCATCCCTTTCGTGCATGGAGATCCCACTGTCGCCCGCAATACAAAATACACCGAAGTGACAAACGAATTACGTGCAGATATGCATTCCAAAATGGAAGACAATCCGGAAGTTCAGTTCCAGATTTTCGAGGCCATCAATGAGACATTAGGCAAACACGGCAAAGAAGATATTTTCATTGAAATCACCGAAGCCAGTCAGATCAAAGACATCCTGGAAGCATTAAAAGAAAACGATCGATAGAAAATCATTTACAGAATTCTGCTTCATCATTCGTCACAAACATTTCATTCTGATCTTTGTCCACGCCAATGCAGACAGGTGTGTTGTCCCGTTTGGCACTGGAGAAGAAATTGTAGGCTTCTTCACATTGAAACATATCGAGATAGAAGTTATGAGTCGCCCCACTTTCCTCTTCGAAATTAATTCCGGTGATAAAACTCTGGCAGTCGAGCGTGACGTTTTTAAATTTGGTGGTTTTAATTTCAAAGAAAAAACCCATTTCTTCATTGGGTACAAAATCGATCATAGGAGTGAGAATGGTTTCGGCGTGAGCTATCTGAGACGACATCACTAACCCGACTAAAACGATCAATTTTTTCATAAAACCCTCTTTGTGTAATACACAGGTCGGGTATTTAAAAAATTAGTTGAGTATTTTATTTAAAAAAATCGACTTTTTTTCACAACTTTCTGAGAAGCTTAAACTCTTTCAGCAGGTCATAGGCCGTATCACCTTCCTGACTGCTCTTTCCCGGTGGATCTTTAAGCCAGACATCTTTAAGCATATTGCTGAGTTGATCTTTTAAACCAGAGAGGACGTATTTTTCGTTGCCTTCGCGGTTTTCGGCCCGGGCTGCTTCATCGATCAGTGCTTTAAAAGTCACCCGATCACGCCGAATGAGGTTCAGCATCTTTTTTGGATCGCGGTCGAACATATTAGCAACAAAGGCTTCCGCAAGTGTTGCCGAAGATTTTTTTATGCGCGGATTGCGAAATAGTTCATAGTCTTTTAGTTCTTCCATCTTTTTAATCTTTTCTTTTTCTTCGGGAGTGAGATCGCTAAAACGATTTTTTACAATAGTGGCAATGTCTGATCCGAGCGGATTAAAAACATCGGACGACATTTCGGCGAAAGATAAAAGTCCAAAACGATCATTCGGAAATTCTTTTTGAAAATTAACAATCGCTGTAAAAACGCGTTTTTTGTGAATGTAACTTGCCCCGCCCCAGGCCATCATATCTTTGATATATCGTTTGTCCGTAGTGGATGTGTATCCACCGGCGCAGATTTTACAGGCCGCTTCGACTTCAGCCGTTTCAGTACCTTCCGGAAAACAACATATCTCGCAGGTATAAGGTGCTTCAATACTTTCTTCATGCAGGATTCCCAGATTGTGAAGCTGTTCATGAAAAAGCGTTTTGCGCATATACTCTGTTTCTTCCTGTGTAGCTTTGCCTTTTTGTTTTGGATCTTTAGGATTCAAAGACATGTAAGGATGTTTTATCGGTAATCCTTTCAGCGTTTCTCCGGGTTTGACCGAGGCGTGTGCAGCTGTCCCCGACCAGTCATACTCGGTCTGGTTGCAAGCGATGGTGACCCCTTGGTTGGCTATAATGTGATCGAGATTTCGCAAGTTGGAGAATGCCCCGTTTGGTGAAACGCCATTGCGGTCATTGTCCCGGCTTAGTTTCTCCAGACATTTCATGCCCGCCGTAATGGATTCTTTTAGGAGTTGCGGAAAACTCTCCCCCCAGTTTTTCATACAATCCCGCTGAATTTTATAGCCGAAATCGGTTTGCAGATAATCTTCTTTATCAATTGCTTTTCCGATTTTTGTAGAATCAGCTGCGAGCTTTAAAAACTTAGATTCAAATTTCGAAATTTCGGGATCACAGTGGGCCTGATCTGTGTGTTGAATGAGATCTGCATGAGTGTTGAAGGTCTTATCAAATTTTCCGTCGAAATCGCTGTCGACTTCATTGACTGTCAGCCACAGTTTTTCTTTTTCATTGCGATAAATTGTTTTTTTGCGATCGGCTTTTTGATCTTTATTGGTATCGCTTTCGATAATTTCTACCGGAGTCACATCATTTTTATAAACTCTGTACTGAATCCACTCATTGATCTGTCCGGAAAAATATTTATCAGTGTGCACTTTCTCTAACAGACTACTACGCCAGTATTCGATGCGGTCAATTTTTTCATCGCTGTTTAAATCGTAGTATTTGATTTCTACTTCATCCTTTTTTTCGGTTTTCTTCAGAAATTTTTCTGCCGAAAAAGCGCTGGTAAGAGTGACAAGGATAAGAAAGATGGTGGTGCTAATTAGTGTTTTCATCACCGGTCTTATCGGTGTAAATCGCTAGTATAAAATATGAATTTAACCGGTGGGAAATTTTTGCCCATAAAAAAGGGAGGCACCATGCCTCCCCCTCAAAGAATAAAAACTTTGGAGAATATTTACCGACTAAAACGGGATATCATCCGCAGTGAAATTAGTGTCTGTAGAAATGTCATACTCCTGGTTAACCATGCTCGAGTCGTAAGACGGAGCACCTGTTCCCTGAGAAGCTTCTTTACCTGCACCAGCAGTAGCACCACCGATAAACTGAACAGTCTTAGCGACGATTTCAGTTGTGTAGCGTTTTCCACCATTCTTGTCGTCCCATGAACGAGTTTGCAATGATCCTTCGATAAAAGCTTGTCTGCCTTTAGCCAGGTATTGATTACATAGTTCACCAAGTTTTCCCCAAACAACCACTCTGTGCCATTCAGTTCTTTCTTGTTTTTGTCCTGCTTTGTCTGCCCATGATTCACTGGTTGCAACAGTAAAGTTACAAACTGCCATTCCTCCTGGAGTGTACTTTAGTTCAGGATCTCCTCCTAAACGTCCCAGGATAATTACTTTGTTCACACTCATGATCGATCTCCTTTGATCTCTACTCAATTCACAGCAAATACACGCGTAAGAAACTTGCTGCTACCGGGTTAATTAATTGTCTAAAGTTGCAACATTAAACGTTAATTTTCTCAGGAGCAAAAGGAGAAATTTCTGACAATTTATCAAATGGCGAAATTTTTTTAAGCTTGTTTAGGAGCCGTTTCAGAAACCGATGGGTTAGACGCTTGTTTTTGAGCCCAGAATTCGGCAACTTTCTGACGCGCTACTTTAACGTCCCTTTTATACCAGGTGGCGTCGAAACCGCAGTGGGGACAAGGAACTTGTTTTTTGAAATCAGAGCGGATGGCCAGCTCAAAGAGACCCCAGACAGCGAAGAAAACCACGAAACTCTCGACTCCCATAATAGGGTAAAGAATGGCCCCCAGAACAATCGATGTCAGGAAAATCTGCAGATAATTTTTTTTAGTAAGCCTCGGTGAGACCGGAACGTTTCTTTCAGTTCGGCAAAGAGGACAGAAAAAATTGCGATCTTTATTTTTGTATTTATAAGTTCTGGTTTCTAATGGTCGTTTTTTCACCTTAATCGTCCTCCTTTTCACCATTCTACCCTGTTCTCTCCCCGGCTTAGTAGTGGGCAAAAAAAGGCGAGCCAGGAACCCCGCGGTCCCTGGTGGAAAGATAGTTCAGTCTGGAGTGCTCCAAGCACGGTATGTGGGAGGTAGTAGATGGGATTGTCGAGATACAGCCAACGTGCCACTAATCTAGACTCGACTTTCTAGAACTACATCGAATAGTTCAACTAATGTGCCAACCATAGGACCACCCGTCGGACCACTTCCCTGACCAAATTTCCATGAATTAATTGACCTTGCTTTTTTGCATCGGTAGCATTGAGACACTGATATTTTTTACCCAGAGACATCCAAGAAGTGATTAAAAGTAACCGCGGCCAATTAAGTATCTTCATGGGTATCACCCTGATCCTGATCATGGGTATGCTCGCTTTTATTATCAACGTCGGTTTGTTCGTTAAGGCCAAAATCAATTTACAAAACTCAGTCGATGCTGCCGCTTATGCCGGAGCTTCGGTGCAGGCTCGTCAGCTGACCAACATTGCCTATGTAAACTGGGAAATGAGAAACACATTCAAAGAATGGATGTTTAAATATTACGTTCTGGGACAATTGGGATTACTAAACAATCCTTACAGCCTGGGGCCTACTGCTTTGTCTGGTGCCAATACCAGGTTTTACCTGACCAACCCTGACGCCACTGTGGGCGGAGCTTCTTTTGCTACCGGATATGATAAATACAATGTTCCTTCTATTTGTATTCACAACAATTCTGGAAATAATATTTGTCCGCTTTATACATTGCCGGGTATTCCCCGTTTTGAAGCGATTGGTGTTGCCGGGATTTCTGAAATTCACGAAGCTTTCGTTAACGAACTCGTTAAAGAAAAATCCCTCAACTGTATTGAACGTTCGGGATTAAACTTTTTGACGGCACTTGCCTGGGCGTACAGCTCAGGTCTTAAAGATATTCCAGGCACCCCGGTTGTCGCAACCAATCGCCCGGGAGCCTGGCCTCAGGCTTTAGAACTGGCGATGCGTATGCGTAACCTGGAGATGATAGTTAACCGCCCTCCAGTGCCGAGACCAATTGATTTTAACGAAGCTGTCCAGCTATCCAATCAGGGAGTAAGCTTTGGTCTAAATGAAAGACCCGTGAAAGCCTTCATGTCTGCTTATCGCAACCTGAGCGGAGGAAAATACAAATCAGAGTCGGGTAATGGTCAGGATGAATTCTCTCAGTCATTTAAATTAACCGAAATTGCTCCAACTCCTTATCAGGCTCAACCCAATACTGTATCGTCTTTCTTGATTCCGAATACATTTAAATTCCCAGAAGCCCAGCCAGCGACAACAAAACATTATCTGGATCTGCAGGCGATGCCGATTAACTATTCAACCATGTTTAGTACCTTCGCTGCGCGCTCCGGAACCTATGAAGGATCGACAACTTCGGAAGGTGCTTGTGTTATTTCCAAAACAGCAATGCCTATTCCCGGATACATTCTAGGATTTGCTAAAAATCCGGAAGTGATGACTTATTATGCCGTTAAAGGTGAAGCCGAATTCACAGGTCTTTTCTTTCCGGGAAGTACGGGCAGTGTGAAGCTTACTGCCTACGCAGCTGCAAAACCATTTGGTGGCCGCATTGGTCCTAAGCTTTTTCATTTTTCTGATAACGGCGCAACACTTGAACCACGCAATGATTTACAGAAAAAGAGCACTGCCTATGTCAGTGGTATTAAAGTTGTGACAGCTTCAACTGTTTTCGATGCGGGAGACCCGCTTCCCACGACTCCTGCGTTCTGGACAACGGATACGACTAAAATCGGAGGAGTTCCTGAAGGAACGACTTCTGTTACCTACGGGATCCCTAACATGATTTATGACTTCGACAGCATAAATGATCTCAACGCTCAGACGGGTACCACCGGAAGGATTCTGGTTATCAATAAGCGTACGAGTGCAGGTCTCGGAAGTCTTATTCCGGAGACTTCCGGTCTGTATCAGACCAAGCAATTTAAAATGTTACGTAGTAAATTAAGAGATGCGGGAGCCGGTACAAAAATGACCGGAGATCAGGTTCTTGAATCTATTTTGCTTGCCCGGGGAGTAACAAGATACGATGCCTTAAATTATCTGATCCCTGACTATCGCGACATTGATGGACAAGAAGGAAATAATGCGACTCCGATGATCAAGCCATTGGGTGGAACACTCCCTGGCGGAGCAATTAACTATCAGCTTTTTGCTCCCCTGATTGGAAATGAACTTCTTTACACCAATACGGCTGAAGTAAGAAACGTAGTAGGTAGTTACATGGCCGCTAACCAGGAAGCCATTAAATCCTATCTTGAAGCCTTACTAAAAGTTTCGGAATCAATACTTAGTCAATCTTCAGTAGGCGGTACTTCAGTCAATATGGATGCAGCCAAGAGTCTGCATATTAATGCGGGAACAGCAAATCCTTTTCCACCTGATATGCCAGCGGGAGATCCCACCAACGCTGCCGCGCCAGGTTGTAATAAGGATATGGCCTCAAAATTCAGCCATTTTTTCCGAAAAGATTATATGGCCTGCGGTATCGTTCCTCTCGAAATGCTGATGAACGAATATATCAACAAGCAGCTGGAAAATAGCGGCGATATTTACTATCGCTCAACTTATTACAATCCTTATCCGGCCGGCGAAACCATGACCGCATTTCTACCGGGACAGCGCCAAAATGTGCATAACGCAATAGCGCACAATCCGCTCACAGATCTGCCCGAACATTCGGCCCTTAGAAACTATTATTCGACCAAATTTTTTAATCTGGCCTTGATGATGGAGAATACAGCATCAGGTAAAAATAAAATTGATTATGAGATGAATCCGTTGCTGAGAGAGTCGGATACACAGTCTCCTTCTGACTTGCTGGACATGCGGGTTCAGATCCGTAATACCATCAAATACGATGCCACTTCCGGTTTAAATAAACCTTTCTTCTTAGACTTTTAGCGCTTGAAAAAAGTTCCGCTTGTCATATATACTCATGAGGGTTTTTAGTAACAAATTCTCTTAACAAGGAACAATTCTGTGGCCAAGAAAGTAACAAAAAAAGCTCCAGCCTCAAAAACTGTAAAGAAAGCAGCTCCGGCCAATAAAACTGCAAAAAAAGCAGCTCCGGCTAAAAAAGCTCCGGCTAAAAAAGCAGCTCCGGCTAAAAAAGCAGCTCCGGCCAAAAAAGCAGCTCCGGCTAAAAAAGCGGCTCCGGCTAAAAAAGCGGCTCCGGCTAAAAAAGCGGCTCCGGCTAAGAAAGCGGCTCCGGCTAAAAAAGCGGCTCCGGCCAAAAAAGCGGCACCGGCAAAAAAAGCAGCACCGGCAAAAAAAACAGCACCTGTAAAAGCAGATAAAAAAGAAACTACCAAAGCAACAAAAAGCAGCGTTCTTTCACGTGAAGAAGCTATCAAAAAATATAAAAGCACTATCACAACACCGGTTGCAAAAGGAAAAGGCAACGTTGCCTTTCTGGATGACGAAGATGAAGAAGACTTCGATCTTGAGACCGATCTTCTTGATGATGAAGCAGAAACCGTTGATGAAGCCATGGGCGACGAAGACTACCTTGATGAAGACGAAGAAGGTGGTGAAAAGGGTGCAAAATTTGAAGAAGAGTTTGATCCTGAAGATGAAGACATGCCGACAGCTGAAGGCAGTTATTCATACGGTTGGGGATACAACGATGCATTTGATAAACCTGAAGATGACGATCTTGATCGCGAATTGGATGAAGATGAGCAATATGCGCGCGGTATGAGCAGTAAAGAAGAAGAAAATATCGACGATGACGACGACTATTAATTAAACAAAACCAGAAGGGCTTCCAAGTGGAAGCCCTTTTTATTTTCAAGGATGTAAAAAATGAAAAATCCTAAATTAGAACTTTATTATTTTGACTCCTGCCCATATTGTCAGCTGGTCATGTCAGCCATTAAAAGATTGAACCTCAAAGTAGATTATAAAAATATTCATCAAGACAGTGCTAATCTTGCCAAACTTACAAAAGACACGGGTCGAAAAACGGTGCCTTGTTTGTACATTGATGGTAAACCAATGCATGAATCAAGTGAAATTGTCGAGTGGATGGAAGAGAATGAAAGTTCTCTGGAAAAAAAATAATTCATTTTATAAAGGAACCTCTTAATGGAAATTCGTGATCCCGTTCATGGCTCAATTCATATTCTCAATGAAGAAATCCCGATTATTCGCGATGAATTTTTTCAACGTTTAAGAAATATTAAACAACTAGGTTTTTCTGAATATGTTTTTCCGGGTGCAACTCATACCCGATTCATTCATTCCATAGGAGTTATGAATATTGCCTCCAGCGCCTTTGATCGACTGTTTAAGGGGCGACTGGGCAATAAAGATATCTTACGTCTTAAGGAAACATTCAAACTGGCAGCACTGTTACACGATGTGGGTCACGCTCCGCTTTCGCACTCCACTGAAACAGTTATGCCTCAGCTTTCAGAGTTGAACATTCCTAAAGCTTTTCTTTCCAAAAAAGATCAGACACAGGATCGTCAGGCCACCCATGAGGACTACACCATCAAGTCTATCGTCGACAGCTCATTTGCCAAATCCTTTTCCGGGGTTGAACAAGCATTTGGTCTGGAAAGAAAATATATTGCCGATTTAATCACCGGCCACACGGCTGATGCCGCTTACTTCACAGTTGAGGGTATTAACTACTTTCCGATTCTGCATCAACTGGTTTCATCAGAACTAGATTGCGACCGCATGGATTATCTTCTGCGCGACAGTTATTTCTGTGGTGTCAGTTACGGTTCTTATGATCTGGACTGGTTGCTGGATAATCTTGAATTGTGTGTGGAAGACAATAAAGCTTACCTGGGAATTAATGAAAGGGCCGTTGTGACTTTCGATGATTTCCTTCTATCCCGTTATCACATGTTCATTATGGTGTACTTTCATTACCGCGCCGTTTGTCTGGAGCAGTTACTGTATAAATATTTCAAGACATCTCCAACTGAATACGTCATTCCTGCCAGTATTGAAGACTATATCGAACATGATGATCAGCATTTGATGAAGATTCTGAAGCGATCAAAAAATAAATATGCTGAAGCTGTTATTAAAAACCAGGTTCCACAGAAAATTTTTGAATCATTCAATGAAAGTCAGGAGCGCCAGCTAACTTCACTGGAATCTTATCTTCAGGCAGAAAATATCGAATACATCCGCTCGAGCTCTTCCGGACGTCTCTCTAAATATTATGTGGATGAATCCAGTGTCAGCAAATACCCGATGAAAGTCGTCCGAAAACTGTTTGGCTCTGATAAAAAAGTTGTTTTTGGAATAAATGAGGCCACAGACTTGTTTACTAAATTCTCCAAAGCTCACGCAGTTAACCGTCTTCACTGTGAATTTGAATCACTGAGTGAGAAACAAAAGAAAGAAATTTTGGGGCTCATTCACACCCGATAAGGAAGCTTTTGCCCTGTAAAGCGCCCTCCCCATCCTATGGCTTAAAATGAAAGAGCTGAGGCGTTATGCTTTCAGCTCTTTTTTTGGGAGAAGCCTGTGGACCTCAAGATCTATCAAATGCTCGAGTTCATCAATTCACGTCTAAACAACATTGAAAAAAACATTAGCCGTATCGATGAAAAAATCGACTTCTCCATCACCCTTCAACGCAATCATCTTGTTCGCGTAAAAAACGGTGAAGAGATTGATGACAATATGATTCTTATGGGTCGTCCTTACAACGACATTTCGCCGCAAAAAGCGTGGAGTATTTATAACAATCCCAATGTGGATTTTATTGTTCTGGATGTAACGACAAAGTCCTACAATGGTAAACACCTCGATGATGCTCTTCATATTCCATTGGAAGAACTGCACATTCGTTTTGTGGAAATTCCTTCACGTACGATCCCTATTCTCATTATTTCAGAAAATGGTTTGCGCTCCATTCAGGCGTGTGAACTCCTGGTGAAAAAAGGATTTTTCAATATTAATAATATTTCGGGTGGATATGAATTCTGGCCCGGAAAAACTGAAGAATCCGGACCAGAAGCTGATAACGATGCGGATCTTTAATTAACTCAATAAATGATACGCTAAGAAAGCTCCAGCATATCCTAGTCCTCCCATATAGAGGAACATGAATGTGGGATACTTCCATCCGCCTAATTCTCTTCTTAAAATGGCAAGTGTACTAATACACTGAAGAGCAAACACAAAGAAAATCAAAATACTCCAGGCCACTGCTGTATTGAACACAGGTTTACCTGTGGCAGGATTAATCTCTGACTGCATACGTTCGCGGAGTGTTGCCGACTCTTCATCTACATCTCCCAGAGCATAGATCGTTCCCAATGTTGAAACGAAAAGTTCTCTTGCCCCAAAGGCAACCAGCACACCAACCCCCATCTTCCAGTCCATTCCCATCGGTCGCAGGGCCGGTTCAATTAGTTTACCGGTTTGTCCCAGATAAGAATTTTCAAGAGTGATGGCCGATATTTCAGCATCACTTTTCCCCTGCAGCAAACTTTCAGGCGGTGACGGATAAGTTGAGAGAACCCAGATTAAGACAGAAAGACCAAGAATGATCGTTCCGGCTTTTTTAAGAAACAACATTCCTTTCCGACCTGCTTGTTTCAGAGCAAATATAAAAGAAGGTTTTTCGTAATGAGGTAAATCGATAATAAAATTGCTTGTCTCGCCTTTGAAAATTGTCAGACGGAAAAGCTTTGCAATAATCAACGCAAAGAATGAACCGAGGAAGTAAAGAAAGAAAAAAGATAAGGCCTGTGAATTTAAAAATCCAAAATACGTCACCGAAGGAACGAATGTCCCAATCAGCAGAACATAAACCGGCAAGCGAGCTGAACAGGTAATCATTGGAATCGTCATGATGGTCGCGACTCTCTCTTTTTGGCTGGGAATACTTCTCGCCGCCATAATGGCCGGGATGGCACAGGCAAAGCCGGACATATAAGGAAGAAAGGCTTTACCATTTAAACCAAAAACGCTCATGACTTTATCAGTAAGAACGGCAGCTCTTGAGATGTAACCAGATTGCTCCAGCAAGGAAAGCAGGAAAAAGAGAATCATAATTTGCGGAACAAAAATAACAACTCCGCCCACTCCGGCAATAATACCGTCAATGACTAAACTTTTGATCCAGTTATCCGGAAGATAAGTAGCAATCCAATCCCCCAGTGAAAGAACAAGACCTTCAGTGAAATCCATGGCCGGTCCGGCCCAGGTATAAATGGAATGAAAAATAAGATAAAAAATAGCGATGAAGATTAAGCTACCCCATAATTTATGCAGCATAATTGCATCGATCTTCTCTGTTAGTTTAGTTTTTGCTGTCGAATGGCGATAAATTGCATTGATGATGTCACGAGCTTCAGCCTGATGCCCTTTAATACTCTTGATAACATCATCTGCATGAATTTCATGAAAATGAACATCTGCCTGAAGCTCCGGAAGATAAGCTTTAGATCCGGCGTGCAACTTTATCTTTGGCTGCGGTTTCGCGTCTTCAGTATGTACAACAGCTTTCTCCCGAATAAAGCGGTCGAGCTCTCTTCCGTCATCGTTCATCGCTGAAATACTGAGAACCGGAAGTCCTAATTTTTGGGATAAGCGGGCTTCGTGTTCTTTGGTAAATAATTCGTGATCATTTTTGTTGATAATAACGAGAATATTTTTATGCAACAATTCTTTAATTGCTAAAAGTAGTGACAATGAAGCTTCCAGACGATCCAGATCCAGAACCATAGCAATCGTTTTGTACTTATCGCAATCTTTAATTAAAGAAGTTGTAGTAATTCCTTCATCGATGCTCGTTGGTACCAGATTATAAATTCCCGGTAAATCAACAACACCTAATTTCTTATCGTGAAGAGAGTTAGATAAAAGTTCTGCGACTGCGGAATCAACCGTTACTCCTGAATAATTTGAAACTTTTCGAAGTTGACCGGTGAGCATATTGTAGATGGTAGATTTACCGGAGTTTGGAAAGCCGACGAGTAATACATTTTCCATATTCATTAAGCCCCTTGCTGCTCAATTTCTTTCACAATAATTTTTTCTGCATAATCTTTTCGAAGCGCAAAGAAGTTCCAGTCGCCGTGCTTGATCGCCAGTGGTCCACCGAATAAACTTTTTGACTGAACGATGACTTTATCGCCCGGGAGAATCCCTAGAGAGATGAATTTAAATTCATAAGCTGTTTCGCCTTCGTATCCGACGACTTCAACCTGACGACCTACTGAAATGTCCGAAAGTTTTCGACCCATAAAAATTCCATGCTTGATGAATTTATTTCCTATTGGAAATAAAAGTTTGAATAGCCAAACATGGCAGATAATAAAGGATCTTATTGTCTTGTGCAATCAGAATTTAACTGATTTTGATAAGCCTCTAGTGGTCGTTTAAGTGCTCGAAAAGACCGGGCTGGACCAGTAACTTGGAGTGAAAATTCTTAAGAATTAGCTCGACCCGATTAAGCTCGAGATCACCGATAAGGTCGGTATACTTTTTTTCGATGTCATTGATACATTCAAATAAGTTGAGCTTGAATTTCAGACCGTATTCAGTAAGAAAAATATTTTGCTCACGCTTATCGGAAGGATTGATTTTGCGTTCAATATAACCGCGGGTTTCCAGTTCATTGAGATGTGACGTCATTGTTTGTTTTTTCAGGCCACAACCAGAACCAATTTCTTTAATCGATGGTCCGTCATGCTCACAGATGAAAAGAAGTACTTCCAGGAATGATGGACGTAAATCAGTGAAGCCCCGATCTTGTAACAAGATCAGTAATTCTCCGGAGTAAGTACGATAGATTTTTTTGACAAGACTTCCGATACTCGAAACTTTCTTCATGAAACTTCCTTCTCTTTGGTTGGTATAGTCCCTTACTGAGACTATTAAAGTGTCCCTCGTAATTCACCATGAGTCAAGTCTGACAACAGTACTAATTTTTAAAAGAGGTTTCGAGCATTACTTATCGAGGTCACTACACCGCAGCAAATCCCGAATGTCAGCAGGTTTGATCCCCCGTAAGACATAAGCGGCAGCGGGATACCTACGATCGGCATGAGACCGGACACCATGCTCATGTTGACGAACGTATGGACAAAGAAGATGGCCAGAACTCCTACGACTACAATGGAGTCAAACATCTTATTGACGTTGGAAGCCAGCCATAAGAGCCGGTAAAAAAGGGCCAGGTAAAGCGCAATCAGAAAAACTGAACCAACAAAACCATGTTCTTCATTGAAAATAGCAAAAATAAAGTCTGTGTGGTTTTCGGGTAAATAGTTCAAGGCCCCCTGTGAAGACTGCCTGAAACCTTTTCCAAAAAACTGACCGGAACCGATGGCGATTTTCGACTGAATTGCATTGTATCCAGAGCCCTTGGCATCAAATTCAGGATCCAGAAAAGTAATAATCCTTTTTTTCTGATATTCACGTAAACCAAAGTTATACATGATAGTTCCTGAAACAAGGCCCAGGATTGCCAGGATCATAATCGTCTTCCACTTTAATTTTCGGTAGAAAGTGATGATAAGAAAAATAGAAAGTACAAGTGTTCCTGTACCAAGATCAGGCTGAATGATTACCATTAGCGCTGGTATAAAAGTAATAATAAATGGAATGATTAATTCTTTGAAGCCAATCTCCTGCTCCGGCGATGCTTTGCTGTACCAGCGGGCAAGGACCAGAACCATGGACATTTTAACGATCTCGGAGGGCTGAAATTTAAAGCCGCCGATTCCGATCCAGCGTTGTCCTCCCAGAGCAGCGTGGCCCACAACCAAAACGGCTACAAGTAAAACAACACAGACGAGATATGAGGGATAAGCCAGGCGATAAAAATTTTTTGGCTGAATAAAACTAATGGCTATACCTACAGCCCAGGAAATAACGAACCATAAGATTTGTGTCTTATAGATCCCTTGCTCATGACCTACACCATGCGAGTGGGTCGCCGAATAGAGATTAAGAATACCGATAATAAATATGGCCGTACAAATTCCAAAAAAAGAATAATCGTAACGACGAAGCTCTTCTTTAAAGTTAAACATTAATCACCCTCTGCTGGTGCAGCCTGAACTGGATTGACCGGAATCGCAACTTTCTTGCCGGTGCGGTCTATAACGTAGTTATTAACCAGTTTTCCATTTTCATCAAAAAAATCTTTTGGATTGGGGTCCATTACCATCGGTACCGGATTCAATCTGTTATCTTCCAGGACTTGCTGATAAGTCATTTTTTCCTGGGCAATCAGTTTACTTTGATAGCTTGGATAATATTTGTGCATGTAGGCTTCAACCATGGCTTTAGCTACAGGACCAGCAGCTGAACCACCATGGCATCCGTGTTCAACTACAACAGCGAAAGCAATTTTGGGATTAGCCGTAGGGGCAAATCCTGAGAACAAGCCGTGGTGACGGAAGCGGTATTCCTGATTTTCACACTTACTGAAAATCTTGTCTGCAGAGAAACTGATAACCTGAGCGGTACCTGTTTTCCCCGACATCTGAAGGCCTACCCCCCTTTGTGAAAGTGCTGTTCCCCCTGGGGAATTGACTACTTCATAAAGGGCCTGCTTTACAATATCCATCGTTTTTTTGGAAATTTTAAATTCATGGATAATTTCCGGATCCATTTTTTTCAGAACCTGACCAGTATTGGAGAAAACCTCTTTTACAACATGCGGACGGAAGAGTTTTCCTTCATTGGCAAGAGTTCCGTAGAACATGGCGAGCTGAAGTGGAGTCACGTTAACAAATGACTGTCCGATAACACAAGAGAGGGTCTCTCCTCGTTGCCATTCGATTCCGGTTCGCTTCTTTTTCCATTCTTTATTAGGGATCAGACCGCTCGTCTCGCGTGGAAGAATAATTCCTGAACGCTGGCCCATTCCGAACATAGTGGCATATTTGTAAATAACATCGATATCGATTCGGTTACCAATATGATAATAGAAAACGTCGCATGATTCACGAAGCGCTTTAACTACATCTACAACACCATGGCCTTCTTTTTTCCAGCAGTGAAATGTCCTTCCCCCGAGACGGTATCCACCAGTACAAACAACCTTGGTGTTTTCGTTAATCAGGCCTTCTTCCAGTGCTGCAATATGAGTTAACGTTTTAAAGGTTGACCCTGGTGAATAGTGTTCCTGTATAGTACGGTCACGCAGCGGTCGTTTTTCATCCATGATCAGGCTCCCCCAGTAATTGGAAGTTAAACCTGTCGAGAAATTACCCGGATCAAATGCCGGTCTTGAAACCATTGCGATAATTTCGCCAGTTTCAATGTCCATGGCCACCGCAGCTCCGTCTTTTCCATCCAGCGCATGATATGCGGCCAGCTGTACATCGCGGTCAATTGTTAAACGTACATTTTTCCCCGGCTCGGCAATTTTATTTTCAATTCCCGAATAGAGATCATCGGAAGTCACGTGACGACGGGCCCGTCCGCGAGCATCTACTTCCATGAACTGAAAACCATCCTGACCACGAATATCCAGATCAAACTGCTGTTCAATACCGGCAAAACCGATAAAATCACCTTGTTTGTAATCGTATTTATCCCGTTCACGGTAACGAGGAAGTTTATCCTGTGAAATTTCTGAAATGTAACCGAGTAAGTGTGCACCGGCATCTTTATCGGTATACTCACGACTGATGAAAGTTTCAACTGAAACCCCCGGTAGTCGTGCCGATTCAGTTTCTATAATTGCCACTTCTTTTCTTGAAATATTTTTCTTAATGACAACCGGGATGTATTTCGCTTGTCCCTGATAACGCTTGAGAATTTTGGTGATTGAAGCCGGAGTCATTTCCAGTATTCCGGCCAGGTATTCAACAGTCTCTTCAGTGCTTTCCAGGTACTGAGGAGTCACAATCGCATCAAAGCGTGGAACATTGTGAGTAAGCAGAACATTATTGCGGGAAAAGATCATTCCGCGCGGAGCACGTACAACATCCTTGCGCAGACGATTTTCAAGAGAATAGTTGAAAAACATTTTTCCGCGATAGATCTGCAGGTACCATAGTCTCGCCAGTAAAATGGCAAAACAGATAACGATGATGTTAAAAATAACATCGGCTCGATCCTGATGAGATTTGACGAGATCGTCTTCACCGAACATTAGATTTTATCTCCTAACATGCCTCGGTCATCTACATCCCAAATGCGGTTTAATATATAAAAGAAGAAAGGCGACAATAATGCAATGATCACGCTTTGAGGAAGGAATCTCCATCCTTTTTCGAAGATGTAGTTCAAACTACCCAGCTGAATGTAAATCAGGATCGATTGCACGAAAAACCAGAGTAACTGGAAGACCTGAGTAATAAGAATCGTCATTCCCCATGAAGAAAAATGGATCATTTCCCGGACGTATGAAACAACAATACAAATCACTATTCCGGTAACAGTTCCCATCTCCCATCCTTCGACGGAAAAGAAGCCATGGAAATATTGAACAATCATGATGATGATAGCGAGATAAGGTGTTTCCAGTCGCAGCCCCAGAAAAAGCACCAGCAGAATATTAAAAGGGATTCGATAATGCAGTAATCCGATATTCGGAAAAACGGCAGTCGTAATCACTTCCAGAATAAACAGGAGAATGAGCGTTTTGATTAAGGGAAGGATGATGTCCTTTAACTGAGTTTTCATCGTTTCACCTCATTCGTGCTGGCTTTTTCATCCAACGCCCGCCATTCAAGTTGCTTGTGCTCTTCCTGCTCATGAACCAGAACCAGAACTTCTTCTAGTTTTGAGAAATTTACTAATGGAGTGATTTCTACGTGCTGAGTAATACCGTAACTTTCACGTTCAATTCGGGAGATGTAACCGATTTTGAGACCTTTAGGATAAACATTCCCCAAACCAGCTGTTAAAACAAGATCATTCAGGATGATTGGCTCGGTACGGTTAACATACTTCATGATACAGCGGCCGCGGTTATATCCTTCAACAACACCGTGAGAACGAAGTCTTTCGACAACACCATCGACGCGGTTGTTGGCATCCAGAATGGTAATAACGTCAGCGAAATTTTCAGTTAAACGATAGACATAACCAACCAGCCCCTCTGCGCTGGTTACAACCGACTGCAGTTTAATTCCGTGTTTAAAACCTTTATTAATTCGCACAACCTTGTAATCATCGGCTGAATCCCAGGACACGACCCGGGCAACGATCTTCTTTCGCTCCAGCATCTCTCCATAATCAATTAGAGCTCGCAGACGGTCACTTTCTTTAACCGCTTCCTGGTAAGAGAAAACTTCGTTCTGAAGTTCGGCGATTTTCGATTTAAGCACCTTGTTTTCCTTACTGGCATTCAAATTGGCCACATAGTGCTCAACATAGGAAGACATGCCTTCCTGAATGCCGGTCACAAAACTCTGTACCGGGGCCATGAGATCGATCAGGACTCTTTCAGCCAGTGATGTTTTTTGAAAAACATAATCTCGCTGCGACATCCCATAAAGTGAAATAGCGAGGATTATGCTGTTAATCACAATCTTCGTGCGACGTTCTTCTGAATCCGAGAGTCTCAAGTTTTAACTCCGTATAAATAATTAGTGTTATAAGCTTATTCAAAACCATTTAAAAAGCCAATAATCTTTACGAACTAACTTGTTAATCGTTACAATATTAAAAAAATTTATTGAACCCCAAGGAACAATCATGTCTGACTTTATTCATTCGAAATCATCTGGTGTTTTTGCAACGGTTTTAATCGGTATCATCATTCTCGCTTTTATCTTCACTGGCTACCAGTCTTTTGAACAGGGAACTGTCTCTGCTTCGGCTGTAGGTTCTGTTGATGGTATGCAAATTAAGCCGGAAGAATTCCAGCAGGAGTACAATCGTCAGATTGAATTTTATAAACAAATCATGGGCGGTGATCTTTCTGCTAAGCAAATTGAAAGTATGAAAATCAAAGACAGCGTGATTCGCAACATTGCCCAGAGGAAACTTATGGCCAAATTTGCCAAAGAAGTAGGCACTTTCCCTTCAGAGGAAGAAGTTAAAGCTGAGATTAAAGCTTTGCCTTATTTCCAGACAAATGGTCAGTTTGATGTGAACCGTTACAAAGGGCTTCTGGCCGCAAATAAGATTTCACCGGCTGAATTCGAACAGGATGTAATTGACCAGATTCGTATGCGTCAGTTCCAGACAATGATGGGCCAATTCCCACTTTCCAAAGGATATATTGCCGATCTGGAACAATTCCGCCAACAAAGAGTGAATGCGGACATTGTCACTGTTTCTAAAAATAATCTGCGTCAGTTTGTAGAGGTTACACCTGCCGAAATCAGCAAGTTCTTATCAGAAGAGACCAATAAAAAACGTGTAGCTTCCATGTTTAATGAAAGGAAAGCTACTCTGGATAAGGCTGAAGAAGTGAAGGCCAGACACATTTTGCTTCTGACTGAAAACAAAAACGAAGCAGAAGTAAAAGCTCAGATTGAAAAAATCGCCAAAGAAGTTAATCCTTCCAATTTCGCCAAGCTGGCCGATAAATATACTGAAGATCCATCTGGTAAAGGAAAAGGCGGAGATCTGGGATCTTTCAGTCGGGGAAGAATGGTTCCAGAATTTGAAGAAGTTGCCTTCAGTTTAAAACCGGGAACTGTATCGGCACCGGTTAAAACTGCTTACGGCTACCATATCCTCTTCGTTGAAAAGAAAACTCCTGCAGTAGTTTCAACTCTAAATGATTACCAGGAAAAGCTTGCCCGGGAAATTCTGCAGAAAGATAAAGTAGAAGAAATCAAAAAGCTGACTGTCGACATCGCCAATCAACTTCGAAAAGCAATGGAAGCCGGTCAGGAAAGTGAAATTAAATCACTGGTCTCAAAATACAATCTTGAGCGCCAAAATACTACAGTGAATCGACTGGATGGAGCACAGGGCGGAACATACCTGAGCGCAGAAAATATGAAAACTATTTTCAGCGGAGATTTAACGAAACCTCAATTTCATTCCTTTGACGACGGGGCAAATCTTGTTATGATGCGTACATCTCCGGCAACAACCGGAGAACAAGCAGATGAAAAACTTAATGTTGAAAATCTAAAAAATGCTCTGGCTAAAAAACTCATGGACAATATCATGAAGCAATTAGAAGCCAATGCAAAAATAAAAATAAACGATAATCTTCAGATCTGATCAGGATAAATTAAACGTGGCCGACAAAAAATCAAAGTGGAAACAAAATGCAGAAGGGAAGTTTTATGTTGATGATCAGTGTATCGCCTGCGATGCCTGTGTCATGGAAGCTCCGCTCTTTTTTGCCATGAACGATGATGACGGCCACGCTTATGTCAAAGAGCAGCCCAAAACAGCTGCAGAACTTGCAGAATGTAAAAGTGCGATGGAAGCTTGTCCAGTCGAAGCCATTGGAGAGGACGGCTAAGATTATTTCGCTGGCAGTTCAAAAAATGTCTCTATTAGCTGCTTTCGATTCATACGCAACTTTTCAATGACATTCTTCAATTCTTCGAAAGATAGCCAGCGATCATTAGTCTCATAATATTGCTTATCAAACATCTGGACTGGTTTAATAAAATATTTTTCAATTCGATAAAAGAGTACTGAAGTGCCGACGATTTCAGTGGGCATATTTTTATGAAGATCGCCAAAATAAGGAGCGAAATGCACTATAATATCCCATACCCCAGGAACAAAGCGCAAGGTCCATAAAAAACGATTGCGATAACTATGAAAATTGTCCTTTAGTTTATAGCGAAGTTCATTCGTCCAGCGAAACACTTCAGATACCAGCGCATCTTTCATCCAGGATTCTCTTACCAGTTTATAATTTGTCCATTCCCATTCAATATTGAAGCGGGTATCTGATTCTAAATCACCCGGTACCATTCTCTCCCCGTTTTTGATCATAAATCGTTCCATCATATTCAGATTGGAGAAATTTATAGAAGATTTTACCTCCGGGATTATAAATTTGCCTCCTGTTCCTGATTTATAAGCATGATAGATGACCTCAATACAATCTTGCTCTTTCTCATCATTGTAGTGAGCGTGAAAATCATAAGGTATATCTATGTTTCGGGCCTGACTCTCTTTTACTTTTCGAAATGCATAATCCGCTGCTTTTTTACCAGCTTCAGCATCGTCCGGCCGTAGCAAGACTAGTCGGAAGTTGTCGTATGCAAGAAATTCTTTGAGAGGATAAATTTTAACGGACACATTTCCAAAATTCTGAATAACACTGACCTGCCGAGTTTTTTCGTCAACGTGGACCAGCCCCAGATGGCTGAACACCGATCGCGGAATACTTATTTCCGAAACAACAGAACCAGGAATGGTTTTTCCCTTCACCATGAAGATATCGCCACTGCGATACTTAAATTGACCATGGGGAAATCCAAATGGAGTCAAAGGAGGATTTAAATTTTTCTGATCAATCACTGGAATATATTTATCAATCTTAGCAATTTCTTCTTCTGACAAAGGTTTTGTCCGATAATAAATACTACCAATCATGTCCTCGGCCATTCTCATTTCACGAAATACTTCCCGTAAAATTAATCTACAATCCATGCTCATATGTTTCATGGCCTGATGGAGGGCCCTTCGGGCATTAAAAGATGCTTTTAAAGCTTCATTCCCATACTGTCTGATCCACTGATAATCGAGTCGTTTATTATTTATAGTGGCGACATCCCGGAGAGCATCCAGAAAACCTACGCAGGAAGGACCAATTACATTGGGAGTTTTTGCTTCTACCGGCAATGAACGATAAAGGGTCATAAAATCATGCCCTTTAGGTGTAGGCAATTTAGTAAGTTCTTTGATAATTTTTTGTATAACAGCTTCTTTAATCGGATCAGCTGCCGTTTCGATTACCGGTGCAGGTTGTAGAGCAGAATCAACCGGAACTGACGGAGCATCTGCCGTTGCAGCAGGCACTTCGCCTGCAATCTGGGCAGTAGAAAAATTTAATATTGAACTGATTAAAAGGAACAATAAAACAAAACACTTCATAAATCGTAATTATTTCTCTCTAAAAATTTTTCTCAATTTTTTTGGTTCAGTCTTACGATACTCATCCAGTACTGTACGCAACTCTGTAGTTGTCATCCACCGGCCTTTTTCAGCAAAATACTTTTCATCCGCCTCGGTGACAACCTTAAGCATATCTCCTCCAATACCTTTCAAACTGGCTATGGTTGTGATGGCGATGGAAGGAACATCTTTAGTAAAATCTTTCGGAATTCCTGATAATTTCGACATAATCGACCATACACCAGGAATGTAACGTGTTGACCACATAACTTTAGCGGCAATACTGGTAACATTTTCATAAATGCGGTAATCGTATTCAGCAATCCAGCGAAACATTTCACCCAAAACTGCATCTTTTCTCCAGGAGTCACGCATAACTCGATAATCTGTCCAGTCGAGAACTATATCGAAACGCGAATCTGTTTCCATGTCGGAAGGAACCATCATTGGACCCTTCTTCACTCCCACTCTCTTTAGAAATTTTGGATCATCCAGTTTAATTTCAGATTCAACTTCCGGTATAATAAAATTACCATTGGAAACTTCTTTAAATGAATCAAACGCCACTTCTTCACAGGAGAGCTTGCTGTTGTCCGAAAAATCAAGTTCATAGTCATAAGGAATGATTTTCTTTTTTTCTTTTAAATTTTTAATTTTGGCATACATATAGTTAGCTGCTTTTGCTGCTAACTCAGCATCTTTAGGCCGTAATACTAAAATTCTTGCATTTTCATTTTTTAATGCTTCATCAATTGGAAAGATACTTACACCTCTTCCTACATACGATTCGATTGTCGTCACCTCTTTTGTTTTCTCATCAACATGAACAAAAACAATATGGCTGTAAATTGATTTTGGTGAAGCCAGTTCACTGATGGTACTCGAAATAAAACTTATACCTTTTGTGATCATTATATCACCGTTTCTAAATTCAAATTTCTTAGAAGGATCTATCCCTTTTCCCAGATGAAACGGCTGGTATTTTTCTGCTTCGTAAACAGGCACGGGTTCCTGCTGATACTTGATCGTGTCAGCTGAGATTTGTTTTTCTGGATAGTAATGTATACCTACATAATCTTCGGCCATTCGCATTTTTAAAAACACTTCTTTCAGTTTTATCTTACAGCTGACTGGTAAAATTCCCAGCATAGAGTGCAGAGCAATCCTCGCTTCAAAACTCTTATCCAGAATTTCCTGACCACGGTTTTTTACGTCATTTAAATCCATTGTCGCAGGTGCAGCAGCATAAAACTGAATAAGCTTGTCCATTTCATCATTACAATTCTGTGGATTAATCCCACGGGTAGCTACTGCATTTAAAACTACCTGTGAAGCATCTATCAGATCTGTGTATTCAGTTCCGGTACTACTTGGTAATCTCTTCTGTTTTTCCCAGAATGAACATGAGCTTGTGATTAAAACTGCAAGCAAAATAATGACTTTATTCAATTTCATGACTTCCCTTTGCCCCATAAAAAAAGGGGCCAGAAGGCCCCTAAAAAAAATCTTAAAATTAACGCTTAATCTGAAGAACTTCTTGTAGCATCTGATCAGCTGTCGTCAGAGTCTTAGCGTTAGCCTGGAAGTTTCTCTGAGCTGTCATCAAGTTTACGAATTCATTCGCAATATCAACGTTAGATAGCTCGATAGATTTAGAAAGAACTTCACCGCGTCCTGATTCACCTGGCTTACCAAGAGCAGCTTGACCTGAAGATTTCGATTCTTTGAAAAGGTTCTTACCAATTTTGAAAAGACCTTCGTTGTTTTCAAATTTCGCTACTGCGATTTGAGCAACATCTCTCGTCTCACCGTTGTCGTAAGAAGCAGTCAGAATCCCTTTATCGTTAAATGATAGTGAAGTTAATGTCGCTGCACTTGAACCATCCTGAGTATGACGAGCTACTGCAGAATTCGATCCGTATTGTGTAGAAGCATCAAGGCCGTTTCCACCTTCTTTAAGTGAAGCACCGAAGTTGAAAGTAATTTTCTGATCTTTAGCTGCACCCTTATTGAAGTTAAAAGAGTTCTTTCCTTCTTTTTCTTCTTCCAGCTGACCTTTGTCATTGAAGATAAGAGTACCGGAAGCCATTTCGTACATTGTATCAGGTTTTCCGCCTTCAACATCCTTACCATCAGCTGCAATATGGTATTCCCATGTATTGTTATCTGTTTTGTTGTAATAGGCTGTAACTGTTCGTGCTGTACCGACATTATCATAAACAGTCATTGAATTTGAGAAATTCGATGTTTTCTCTGGATCTTCAATGTTAAATTCCTTAACGTTTTCACGAGAGTCAAGATTCATTGAAAGAAGAACTTCTCTAGATCCACGAGCTGGAATTGTAGTATTTCCAAGTTTGATAGCATCAATCTTGTTAACCATCTTCCCTTTTTCGTCAGCCTGGAAACCCATGACTTTATAACCGTCCATCGTTGTTAACTGGCCTTCTTTATCGAAGTGAAAAGATCCGTCACGAGTAAATGTTCTTCCGGCCGGAGCATCAATAACGAACATCCCGTCTCCTGAAAGAGCAAGATCTGTTACTGAATCTGTTCTTGAGATATCCCCTTGGGTCATAAGAGGTTTAATGTGGCCTAGTTTTGTACCGGCACCGAACTGGTCTCCACCTTCGATTCCTTTTAGTGAAACGGCTAATACATCCTGAAATTCTGCTCTTGAAGATTTGAATCCGTTGGTACCTGCGTTGGCGATGTTGT
>CAMLMH010000005.1 GCA_946481315.1 uncultured Bacteriovorax sp. | reverse complement strand
GACCAGTTACTACCGTTCCACGTCCTGAGATCGAGAAAACGTCTTCTACTGGCATAAGGAATGGCTTATCAACATCACGCTGAGGAGCTGGGATGTAAGCGTCTACTGCGTTCATTAGTTCTACGATTTTGTTTTCGCCGATTTCTGGGTTACGTCCTTCTACTGCTGCAAGAGCTGATCCTGCGATGAAAGGAATTTCGTCCCCTGGGAAGTTGTAAGAAGAAAGAAGCTCTCTCATTTCCATTTCTACAAGCTGAAGAAGTTCTGGATCGTCAACCATGTCTACTTTGTTAAGGAATACTACTAGAGCCGGAACACCTACCTGACGAGCAAGAAGGATGTGCTCACGAGTTTGTGGCATTGGACCATCAGCAGCTGAACAAACAAGAATACCACCGTCCATTTGAGCGGCACCAGTGATCATGTTTTTTACGTAGTCAGCGTGACCTGGACAGTCTACGTGAGCGTAGTGACGAGTTGCTGTTTCATACTCAACGTGTGCTGTATTGATTGTAATACCACGTGCTTTTTCTTCTGGTGCTGAATCGATATCTGCATATGACTTAGCTGCTCCACCGTGGTGTTTTGCCATAGTCATTGTGATTGCTGCTGTTAGAGTCGTTTTACCATGGTCTACGTGACCAATAGTTCCGATGTTAACGTGAGGTTTATTACGGTCAAATTTTTCCTTAGCCATTGGGCATTCTCCTTCTTCAATATTCTTTTACGTAAAGAATTATATTTTTATAGGGCTTTATAACGGGTTCTAAATTAAGTCAACAGTATGCCCCCTAAGCCACTTACTGACAAGGGGAAAAAATGGAGCTCCCGATGGGAATTGAACCCATGACCTCTCCCTTACCAAGGGAGTGCTCTACCACTGAGCCACGAGAGCGCATTCACTATTATCGTCGAATAAAATAGATGAAGCTTGTGATTGTGTAAAGGAATATAAGGATGTTAGGAGAAAGAATGGAGCGGGCGACAAGATTCGAACTTGCGACATCCACCTTGGAAGGGTGGCGCTCTACCAACTGAGCTACGCCCGCAAAGAAACATTTGGTTAGAAGATGGTGGAGAGAGAAGGATTCGAACCTTCGAAGGTATAAACCGACAGATTTACAGTCTGTTGCCTTTGGCCGCTCGGCAATCTCTCCTCATTTCCAGCCCTCACTTAAGATAGATGGAGCTGACTATAGGAATCGAACCTACGACCGTCGGTTTACAAAACCGATGCTCTACCAACTGAGCTAAGTCAGCCTACAGTATCTAACCGCGATGCTAGGGGTAATTTATAATCTCTTTGATTTTCAAAGGCAACAGAAATTTTGATTTTTTGTTCAAACTGATCCAAAAATTTTTTCCATGGCAATTGCTGCAGCGACCGAAACATTGAGTGATTTTATTTTGCCGGCCGGTTTAAAAGAAATTGTGTTCTCCACGACTCTGCTTACCGCATGAGACATTCCCACATCTTCAGCTCCCAAAACTAGACAGATAGGTTTTTTGCTGTCGAGAGTTCCGAGATCACCGCTGGCATGTTCTGAAAGCCCGATACAGATTGCACCAAGGTCTTTAAGTTTTGTGATTGTTTTAGGAAGGGCAGAACATCGGACAATTTTTACGTATTCTGTTGCACCGGAGGCTATTCGCGAAAACCCCGGACCGATTCCGAAATTTCCTTTTGATGAAATTAAAATGCAATCGACTCCGTAAAAAGCCGCTGTACGCATGATAGCTGCACCATTATGTGCATCAGTCACCTGATCGAGTGCGAGAATTTTTAGCGGAATGCGACTCTCCAGTTGAGTATATAGCCAGCTTGGCTCGAGGATGTTAACCGGACTCACCAGCATGTAAATTCCCGAGGGAACGCGCTGAAATTCCAGATCCATATCCCGGTAGATTTTTTTTGCTTCTTCCTGGAGAGCATGACCTTCTAGCCAGCGAACTTTTGTCAGGGGAATATCGGAGTCGCGCAAGCCGCTACGCTTTTTGAATTCATGAAAGCCTTCATCGGTACAGACGATCTCAAAAACTTGTCGCTCCGGATTTTTTAAGGCTTCGGCAATACTGTGAATGCCGACGATCATGTCGTGGTCCATTTTATTCCTTACTTTAGCAGTGACTTTAAAGTCGCCACAAGCTGTTCGCGTTTTACTTTCGTCACTTCGCCGGTTTTACGACAGATGATTTCCAGATCCTGAGTGGCGCTATAATCACGCTCTCCCAGAACAACCCGATAAGGCAGACCCAGAAGATCGGCATCTTTGAATTTATTTCCTGGACCGACGTTTCGGTCATCATAAATAACTTCCAGGCCGGCATTCATCATTTCAACATAAATGTCATCGGCGACTTTTACAAATTCTTCAGCCTTAACAATGGTAGCTAAATACACCTGGTAAGGTGCAATGGATTTCGGCCATACGATTCCGTTCTCATCGTGATTTTGTTCAATGGCGGCTGCCACAACACGGGTAACGCCAATGCCGTAACACCCCATCAGTGGAGTGACTAGTTTTCCGTTTTGGTCCAGGACTCCGACTTTCATGTCTTTTGTGTATTTATCGCCAAGCTGGAAAACGTGACCGACTTCAATTCCGCGTTTTTCGACAACGGTGTGTTTTCCATCCAGTGTAAGATCACCGGCACGAGCCAGACGTAAATCTGCCGTTTCGATTTTTTTCATATCGCGTTTTGGATTGAAGCCCATCACGTGAAAATCTTTTTTATTAGCACCAATCGTGTAGCTTGCTTCAAGATTAACTGCATTGTCGAAGAGGATCCTAATGTCCTCATTTAGACCAACGGGACCTATATATCCTTTCCAAAGTTTGGCTGTTTTCAATTGTTCTTCAGTCGCGACGGTCAGATGATCGCATTTAAGATAATTGTTCAGCTTGATCTCATTTACCGTATCGTCGCCTAAAACCATCGCAAGAACCAGTTGTGACTTATCTCCAGTCGTAGCGACATAAACCATCGACTTCAGGCTCATGTGCTGTTCAATGCCCAGAAGCTTACAAACAGATTCGATTGTTTCCATTTTCACTGTTTCAACATCTTTCATCGGAACAATATTCATATCGAAGATGGTTTTAGCACGGATTGTCTGAGCTTTTTCCACATTGGCCGCATATTTGGCTTCCGGAGAATATATAATCAGATCCTCGCCGGCATTAGCCACAACCTGAAATTCATGCGTTTTAGAGTCTGATGAAGCCATAGCTCCTCCATCTGCTTCAACCGGAATAAATTCCAGTCCCAGACGGGTGAAAATGGCGTTATAAGCGTTATACATATCCTGATAACCTTCATCCAGACTTGCTTTATCGATGTGAAATGAATAGGCATCTTTCATCGTGAATTCACGGCCACGCATTAAACCAAAGCGTGGGCGAATTTCATCGCGGAATTTAGTATTGATCTGGTACAGTGTAACCGGTAGTTGCTTATAGGATTTTACTGTTTTGCGGAAAATATCCGTTACTGCTTCTTCGTTAGTTGGCGATAAACAGAGATCGGCTTCTTTTTTGTCTTTAAAACGAAGCATCAATCCACCCATTTTGTCCCAACGGCCGGTTTCCTGCCAAAGTTCTCCAGGCGTGACAACTGTCATTGTGATTTCATTACTGCCAATTTTGTTGAGTTCTTCCCGGATGATATTTTCTACTTTGCGGATTGAGCGCAATCCCATTGGTAGATAATTATAAAGGCCTGATCCTGCTTTATGGATTAAGCCTGCTCTCATCATCAGCTGGTGAGAAGGTATTTCCGCATCGGCAGGGACTTCTTTATATGTTTGCCAAAAACCTTTAGATAGTTTCATAACTATGACCTTTGAAAAAAATGAATTGAATTGATCGTACTATAAAGTTTTAACTATTGAAACGAGGGAGCAAGGGCCCTGGGCAGTGTAAAAGCTTCAACGGTTTCGCGCTCTAATGAAGCGGCGGAAACAATTTCATAAGCTGAAGGTGTGGCCAGAAGCTTACGGCAAAGAAGATTATGCAGGTTGTGACCAGATTTGTATGTTGTAATCTTGCCGGCGATTTCAAAGCCAAGCAACGAGATATCTCCCACTGTATCGAGAATTTTGTGACGAACGAATTCATCAGCAAAGCGCAATCCTTCCGGATTAACCACACGGTAATCATCCAAAACGATAGCATTGTCCAGTGATCCACCTTTGATGAGGCCCTTGCGTTTAAGGGCATCAACGTCTTTTAAAAGTCCAAATGTTCGGGCGCGGCCGATTTCGTTGATATAGTTTTCACAAGAAAACTCAAATACCTTATTTTGTGTTTTGATCGTCGGGTGAGCAAAAACAATAGTCGAATCGATGATTAGTTTGGATGAAGGCTCAATTTCAGCCCATTTATCATCAACCTCAACCCGTACTTTTTCCAGAACGATAAGAAATTTCTTAGATTTGTTTAGAGAAGTAATACCGTTTTCCTTTAAAAGAAAAACGAATGAAGCGCCTGAGCCATCCATAATTGGAACTTCAGGTCCATCGATTTCACAATATACGTTATCTATTCCAAAACCATAAAAAGCGGACAATAAATGCTCAACTGTATGAATGGCATTCAAGCCTGAACCAATCGTTGTATTATTTTCTGTAGCCCCTACTGTTTCGGCATTAGCTCTCAGAACCGGAGCATTCGGGATATCAACGCGCTTAAACTGAATACCAAAGTCTGCCTCGGCAGGATGCAGGGTTAAAGTAACCTTCTTCCCGGAGTGAATACCAATACCGGTAACTGAAAATTTACGAGTAATCGTTCTTTGGTTCAACATTTAGTCAATTTACCTTAAATTTTGCGAACATAGCCTAGTTAATTTATGATTCCTTGGCCTTCTTGGCAACTAGAAACCATTATAAACCCATAACGGCCATCCACCAAAGAACAAAAGTTGCCTCTTAAACGCGGATGATTAATTGAGTCTTTTTATTGGATATGTCAAAATCAGCAGCGTAAGTCTATGCTCTTGCCCTAAATATTGTAATTTTTCCCCAGGAATAACTATGCAAAGTATCTGGTTTGATCCCGCCCTTGATCCTCAGAAAATTAATTTGATGGGGCAAAACACATTGGTGTCTCACATTGGAATTACGATTACCGCAGTTGGGGCTGACACCCTGGAAGGCACTATGCCAGTGGATGAGCGGACGTTTCAGCCGCATCGTCTTTTGCACGGTGGAGCTTCCTGTGTGCTGGCCGAAACTTTAGGAAGCATTGCTGCTAATTTATCTTTAAATCCCGCAGAGAAAGTGGCTGTTGGCCAACATATAGAAGCAACCCACATCCGTCCGGTAATGAAAGGTTCAGTAAAAGGAATTGCCCGTCCTATTTACCAAGGATCCAATTCGCAGACCTGGAGAATAGAAATATTCAACGATGAAGGAAAGTTGGTTTGTGATTCAAAAATTATTATGGCGATTAAGAAAAAATAATCAGTCTTTTACCAACGCAAGATGATCCCTGGCTTTTTGACTGATTTCTCTTCCCCGGGGAGTTCGCAGTAAAAAACCTTCTTTAAGCAAATATGGCTCGTAAACGTCTTCAATGGTTGTGCGGTCTTCGGCCAAAGTGGCACACAGGGTTTCAATTCCTACTGGTCCGCCTTTGTAATAATCTTCAATAACTCGCAAAATTTTTCGATCCATTCTGTCTAACCCAAAGAGATCAATTTCCATCAGGGCAAGTGATTTCTTAACGGATTCAACAGAAATTGAAGTCTCACCTTTTACCAATGAGAAATCGCGAACTCTGCGTAAAATGCGATTAGCAATTCGAGGAGTCCCTCGAGCGCAGGCTGCAATCAGCTGCAATGCAGACTTTTCCAATGTCACATTTAATTTTTTTGCATTGTTACCGACAATTTCAGCCAGTTCTGCCTGCTGATAAAAATCAAAATGCAAATGGGCCATAAATCTGTCGCGTAAAGGATTGGAAAGCAGACCACTTCGGGTTGTAGCACCTATTAGTGTAAAAGGAGCAACCTGGATTTGCATGGTCCGAGCAGAAGGGCCCTGTCCGATGACAATATCCAGTCGATAATCTTCCATTGCCGAATAAAGTATTTCTTCAACGGAAACATTCATGCGATGAATTTCATCAATAAAAAGCACATCGCGCGGACCCAGGTTGGTTAAAATCGCTGCGAGATCCCCCTTTTTTTCAATTCCAGGTCCGGAAATCACATGCAATTCGCTACCGATGGATTTTGCAATAATCATGGCAAGAGAAGTTTTACCCAGTCCTGGAGGGCCGGACAGTAAGGCATGGTCCATTGCTGAATTTCGAAGACGAGCGGATTCCACCATGACTTCTATATTTTGAACTACTTTTTTCTGTCCGATGTATTCAGTAAAATCTACCGGACGAAGAAGCACTTCGTGTTTGTACTCTTCATTCGAACCTTCCTGATTCATGATGCGTTCATTTAGTTCGAAATCGTCATTCATATTATAACTCTTTTAAAACGAGGTGGATGAGTTGTTCCGGCTTAGTAATTAAATTGGCTCCAAGAATTTTCTGAGCAAGCGGAATGATTTTATCTTCCTTAAAGCCCAGTTCTTTACAGGCCATCAGTGTATCATTAAGGATTTCATGCTGATTACTCACCAGTGAATGATCGTCGGTGACAACGGACTCCTGAACAAAAGTCATTTGAGTCTGGGCAATGGCAAGTGTAGCTTGCGCTTTATATATACGGCTTGCATCGGAATACATTTTTACTTTATCAATTTTACCAGCGAGATCCAGAATGATCTGTGCAGCACCTTTTGTTCCGAGTCCTGGTGTTTTAGTTAATGTATTCTTCGCTTCCAGGTTAACGGCTGTAATGATGTCATTAACTCCCAGATTACAGATTAGATTATATGCGGATTTCGGTCCGATTCCCTTTACTGTCAAAAGCATTTCGAAAAGTTTTTTAGCCCGCAGAGAATGGAAACCATAAAGATTTTCAGATTCTTCTTTGATAATGTGGGCAATATATATGGCTGCCATCGTTCCTTCGATTAAAACTTTATTGTAAAAAACTTGGTAACCAATTCCACTTGGTGTCTGAATGATACACTCATGGCCGTCACTGAAGAGAACTTCACCGCTTAAAAAACCAATCATCTTTTTTCCTGGAGGGTTTTCCCCATCATTTTCAATTTCATATTTCTGTTAAGAGCATGACAAACTGCGATCGCCAGAGCATCTGATTCGTCTGCTGTTTTGTAATTAATTTTTCCAAACATCATTCCCAGTGCCTTATCAACGGCTTCCTTGCTGGCATGGCCGTGACCTGTAACCGATGATTTCACTGTATTAGGCGAATATTCGAATACTCTTCCCCGGTGGGTTTTTGAAAAAGCTGCAACCATGGCGCCCCGGGCTTGTGCCAGTTTGCTCAGAGCTTCAACACTTTTAACATAAATCAAGGCTTCTACAGAAATCTCAACAGGCTCATATTTGAGCAGGATTTCTTCGCAGGATTGATAAATGATTCCTAGCCTTTCAATAAACTCGTCAACATGATCATACCTAAGCACACCAGAGGCGACATAGGAAATCTTGCGGCCTTCAACTTTAACCAGGCCATAGCCTGCTTTGCGTGAACCTGGATCTATTCCAAGGATGATCATTTGTGTCCTTTATTTTTAACAAAAGTTCCGAGATAAAAAATCAGCGAACCGCCCACTAACTGAATAAGTTCCAGCTGACCGTAATCGCCCTTTGCCATGCCTGCAAAAAGACACAGTCCCACCGAAGCAAAACCAACTAACTGCATTCCCAGGCCAATATAAAAAAACATCGATTTATCCTTTGTGCTAAAATGGTACTTAAGTTTTTTTTCTTTGTAAAAAGATCTCTAACTAAGTATCATTCACCAATGAGTCAAATCTTAAATTCCGCAGATATAAAAAAGAAAATCAGCAAAGAACTGAAAGCGGAATGCAAATTTCTCAAAACCAAAAACATCACTCCTTTCCTTAAGGTCATTTTAGTAGGAAAAGATCCGGCCAGCATAATTTATACCAGCAATAAAAAACGTTTCTGTGAACGCATCGGTGCTCGATGTGAAATCGTCGAACTGGATGAAAAAATTAGTGAAAAAGAATTCCTGGAAGTGGTTAAGGAGATAAATGCAGACAATTTAGTCGATGGCTGCATCATTCAACTACCATTGCCGTTACAATTATCTCACCTGGACGTTGGCAAACTCATCAATAAAGAAAAAGATGTTGATGGCTTCCACCCCGAGAATCTCTATTCTCTGATGAAAAACAGTCCTGCGAATGAACATCCTTTTTTTACATCTTGTACTCCCAAGGGAATACTGACGTTATTAAAAGAATTTCAGATTGAACTTTCGGGTAAACACGTCGTTATCATCGGGCGAAGTATGATCGTTGGAAAACCATTGTCATTGCTTCTAACTAACCAGGATGCGACCGTCACGTTATGTCATTCCCGGACTAAAAATCTTCCGCAAATTACACAAAATTGTGACATTTTAATTTCCGCAATTGGTGCTCCACGTTTGATTACCAAAAACTACATCTCACCATTAAAAAATCAGGTCATTATCGACGTTGGTATGAATTATGATGCCAATGGTGACTTGTGTGGTGATGTGGATTTCGAAAATGTCTCTCCTCTCGTTGCTGCCATTACGCCAGTTCCCGGTGGAGTTGGGCCAATGACCATCGTTTCGCTAGCGCAAAACCTTTTACAAGCCAGCCAAAACAGGTTATCTGTTTAGGACTTTCATTCTAAAGGGAAACAATCATGACAACAGATCAGATGCTCAAGAAAACTTCACTTCATGAAGAACACCTGGCACTTCACGCAAAAATGGCTCCATTTGCTGGCTTTGATATGCCATTACAATATTCTTCGGTTAAAGAAGAAGTCCTGGCCGTCAGAGAAAATGCCGGTGTTTTTGACGTAAGCCATATGGGCGAATTTTTCGTCACTGGCCCGGACGCTGTGAAATTCGTTGATTTTCTTATAACCAATGATTTTAAAAACGCAGAAATGCTTAAAGCCGTTTATTCTCCGCTTTGCCGTGAAGATGGAACCATCGTTGATGATTTGATTGCCTACAAATTGGAACAGGAAAGAATTCTGATCTGTGTAAATGCATCCAACATCGAAAAAGACTGGAACTGGATGACTTCTAAATTAAATGGATTCAACTGTAAAATGGAGAACCATTCAGATAATTATTCTCTCCTTGCTGTCCAGGGACCAAAAGTAGAATTAATTTTGAAAAATCTTAACGTACTTCCGGATAAAGATTTTCCATATTATTCAATTCGTGAGTTAAATTTTGGCAATGAAAAAATCATTATCGCTCGCACGGGGTACACTGGCGAAGACGGGTTTGAAATTTTCTGTTCTCATAATTTCGCTAAAGACTTGTGGAATAAGCTCATTTTTAACGGAGTAAAACCATGTGGTCTTGCCGCACGGGATGTTCTACGACTGGAAGTGTGCTTTTCACTTTATGGCCATGAACTTTCAGACAGCGTAACTCCTCTGGATGCAGGTCTGAGCTGGACAGTAAAGACCAACAAAGAGAGCTTTATCGGAAAAACTGCCCTAACTGAAGGAAAAGCAAAATATCAATTGGTCAGACTCTCTCTTGAGCGGGGTATTCCGCGAGAAGGCTACAGCGTATTGAACACTGCAGGCGAAAAAATCGGTCAAGTTACTTCCGGAACGATGTCGGTTGTAACCGGAAAAGGTATAGCGCTGGCCCTGGTGGAAAAAGCTAAAAATCCTGCTGACAAAAAATACTTAATTAATATCAGAAACACTAACTATGAAGCTCAGCTGCACGCAAAAGCTTTCGTTACCGGAGGACACAAATAATGTCGAATGTACCAACAGAACTAAAATACACCAAAGATCATGAATGGACTAAAATTGAAGGCGATATTGCAACAATTGGTATCACAGATTTCGCTCAATCATCACTAGGAGACATTGTTTTCGTTGAGCTTCCGGAAGTTGGAAAACAATTAGCTTCTCACCAAACTTTTGGTGTTGTTGAATCGATTAAATCAGTGAGTGACCTTTTCTCGCCACTATCTGGAACAGTATTAGAAGTTAACCATGACCTGGTGAATGCTCCTGAAAAATGCAATGTTGAACCTTACGGCAGTGCCTGGATGATTAAATTGAAGCTTTCTAACAACTCTGAACTTAATTCTCTTTTGTCAGCTTCTGATTACCAAAATTATCTGTCTTCTCTCTAATTTTTCGCTAATAAGTAAGGAAATCATCTAAATCAAAAGGTATCCATAACTTAAAATGAAAAGAATGCCCCGCAAGGGGCATTTTCTTTTTTATATCTAAAAGTTCTCCACATTTTTCAGCTTTTTTTCCACGTAAAATCATTAAAAAAAATGTTTTTCGGTCATTGATTTTTGAGAAAATTTTTTTATTTAAAAAAATCTTTACGACTGCTTGATGTAGCTCCATACTTTGGAACGCTAAAATAAACACACACGAACGAAACGGGACCTAAAAGTATATGATGTCTGAAAATCAGGATGCCATTCAGCTTCTAAACACTGCAGTCATTAAGAGCAAAGAAAAAAGAATCAATGCTACATATGAAGACAGGCTGGGAAAAATTTGTCACTCACCAGTTATGAGTGCACTGCTAGTCGCAGTCGACCATCTGGCTGAAGACCAAAAAATTTCTAAAGATCACGCTTCTGTCCAAATCATTGAAACAATCAGAGAGTTAGACTCTATCTGGAATGACTATGTCGTTATGGAAGGGATCGGAAAACTTAAAGATCTGTTAAAAAACAACATTAACTAGCTTTTAACAACAAATCCCCATTGAATCGTGGCCCGACCACCAACAAGCAAACCTTTCGGAGGGTTTGGAAAAGGGCCAGCTTTATTAAAGGACTCGATCGCCGCCTGGTCGAGTTCTCTTACTCCACTCGTTCCTTCGATCTTAATATCTACAATATTGCCTTTATCGTTTAAAATAACCGTTACAGCAGTAATTAAATTCTCACTTGCCGGCATACGTCTGCCAGAGCGATAAAGATTTTTAGCCTTGTCTTTAATGGAGCTACCCCAATGCTGCTCCAGTTGCTGTCGAATGCGGTGATAAAATCCGTAATACTTAAATTCTGTCGTATTAAGATTAGTCATGTCTCCCAACGGTACATCTTCAACGAAGTCGTTGTTTTGAGCTAACCCTGTCTTACCCGCGGCACCTTTCTCAATTCCCAGCGCTTGTGAATTAGCTTTGGCTTCTAGCTCTTTCATTGCACTTGCTTCAGCTTCTTTTTGGGCTTCGTGTTCCTTTGCGACCTGAGCAAGTTCATATCCACCAAGATCACTTAGCGATAAAGGTTTTTTAAGTACGGGCTTATTAGAAGGCATGGGCTGCTTTTTAGCTGGCACTGGGGCGGCTGATGGCTCTAGTGATTTTGCTTCAGCAAGACCAGTCTTCGCTCCTAGCCCTGCTTCTTTAAAGCTGCCGTTAGTGCGGGCAATAGTTTGTCGGTCGAAAGTTTGATCTTTTTCTCCGGCAAAACGGGAATTTGCCGGTCTTTCATTGCGGCCGTTATTTTCATTGGCCACAATTTGCCTGCTCAATGCTGCTTCCTTTATCGCCTTTAGTTGTTTGCGGGAAATGACTTTTAATGAATCAAGCTTAATGGAGTTTTTGGCCATTTGATGAGGGCCTATATTGGCCCTTGTTAAATCTGCAGAGGTTTGGCCTGTTTCGCGGTAGATAAGAGTAGCGAGCACCACATGCAATGAAACGGAAAAAAGAAAGGCATAAGAAATTTTGGAATTGTTTCTTTTAAACTGTTTCATGTCTTCCCTAAGATTTTTGGGACACCAATCATGGTATCCGATCCTTAAATCTTATCGCCACATCTACTAAGAATATTAAGCCGTAGCAGAGAAGAAAGAGCAATGCTCAGGTTAGATCCTGACCTATTGGTTTTCGAAATATTCGTCGTCGCCCAATGGCCTAGTTCTCACGCCAGTATTTTCACCGCCTTCACCCATTGCCGCAGGAGGAACTGTGGCAAATGATTCAACGATTGCACCTGGAGCGTTTGGTGATGCAGGCCGCCCCGTCTGCTTGTCAACCCAAACCTGACTGATACCTTCGGGTACCGGAAATGGATCGTCGCCAAATTTTTTAAATGTAGCCCGCATGTATTCACGCCAGATGGTCAATGGTGAGCGGCCGCCAGTTTCTCCGTATCCAAGGGTTTTATTGTCATCAAATCCTGTCCATACGCTGGCCACTACGTTGGGACTATAACCCACAAACCAGGCATCAACGTAATCATTTGTTGTTCCGGTCTTTCCGGCAATATTCGGTCCTAACTCGCGAGCAGCGGTTGCAGTACCACTGGTAATAACTCCTTTCATCATTGAAGTCATAACGTAAGCAAGACGTGAGTCATAAACTTGTTTTCCCCCCAGACTCCGCAAAAATGGATTTGTTGCTTCCTGGTCAGGCTCAGTTTCTTTATCAACTGTTCCCGGAATTTTCATATCTCTATCCAGCTCATTGATTTGATATTTTTTTCCGTCGCGGTCTACAACAGAAGTAATTGCATGGGGTGTGATAAATCGCCCACCGTTGGCGAAAATCGCATAGGTTGTTGCCATATCTCGAGGAGTAACACCGAATGTACCCAGTGCAATACTTAGGTTATCATCCAGACGGGCATTAAATCCAATTCGTTCTGCAAAACGTAGAATGTTACCAACTCCGACTTTGTCTGCAATTTTGATAGTCGGAATATTTCGAGATTGTTCCAGAGAGACACGCATTGTAACAGGTCCGCGATATTCTCCATCATAATTTTTTGGTTTCCAGCTGGAGGCTGAATCAAAGCCTGGCATGGCTTCCGGAGTATCCATGATGATGGTTGAAGGAGTATATCCATTCTCCAGAGCGGCTGAAAAAAGAATCGGTTTAAACGCTGAGCCTGGTTGGCGTTTAGCCTGCACAACTCTGTTAAATTTAGAAGTTCTATAATCACTTCCACCAACATAGCTTAAAATATCACCATTATTAACATCAAGAGCAATCATCGCTCCTTGTACCTCAGCTACCTGATCGAGCTGACAAAGAATATACTTTTGGCTTCTAAACAATCCGCCAGCTTTTTGTCTTGCCAGTGCAGTACTTCCTGCCGGTGATAAATATGGTGCCAGCTGAACTGTTTTCTTCACCATCTGAACATGAATTAAATCCCCTGTGCGAAGGATGGTTGAGGGTTTCGAAACCTCCTGGTAGTAAGCGGTATTTTCGCTGATACTTCTTTTATGTGCCCACTTGAAATATTCAAATGGAATTACTCCCGAACTTCCGCCCAATGAAACGAACACCAGACGTGTTTCATCATCAACCTTAGTAACGACGGCTTCATACTGAGTGTTTTCTTTTAGTATATTGATAATATCGTCATTTTCCGCAAGTCCAGGAATGAATCCCGGATCACCTGATTTAGTCACCAGTCTATTGAGACTTTCCTGCTGCTCATTGAATTTCTCTTCATCAAAGTTATATTCATAAACTTTTTCATTTTTATCATTAATGACAAAAAAGCTTGAGCGAGCTTTATAGATATTTTTTCGGCTTTCCAGTTCGAAACGATCAAATTCTTCCGGAGTAATACGGGCAAAAGGACCTTTATATCCCTGACGTTTATCAATCTCTTTTATGCCCTTTTTAATTTGCTCTTCCGCAACTTTTTGCAATTCCCAGTCGAGGGTTGTCTTGATTTTGTAACCATCAATCAAAAAGGATTTCTCCCCCACGGCTTCAACAACTTTTTGTCTTACCCATTCAGTAAAATAAGGAGCTCGCAACTCATCTTCGCGAATCCGGTAAACAGTTTTTTCTGCCAGAGCGTTTTCGTATTGAGACTTAGAAATTTTCTTTAGCTTATACATCCTTTCAAGAACATAATGTTGTCGTTTCTTCGCAGCCTGCGGATTTACGTAAGGCGAATATTTTCCAGGAGCAACCAGCAAACCGGCCAGCATGGCAGCTTCTGCTACTGACATATCGTTTAAATCTTTATTGTAATATCCGCGGGCAGCGGCTTTTACACCATAGTATCCACCGCCAAGATAAACCTGGTTCAGATAAAGATAGAGAATTTCTTTTTTTGTTAACTTTTCTTCAATTCTCTGAGCAAGAATAAAATCTTTAAGTTTACGTGTAATAGAGCGTTCTGAGCTAAGTAACAAAGATTTAGCTACCTGCTGAGTAATAGTACTTCCCCCCTGCACAACTCTACCGGCCTTGAAGTTTGCCAGCATAGCTCGGGTGAGTCCAAAATAGTCGACACCTTTATGTTCAAAAAACTTGTCATCTTCAGCTGAAAGGAAAGCATCAATTACCCGTGCTGGGACATCTTTCATCTCAACTATATCTCTTTTTTCCAAACCAAGTTCTGCAAGCAATACCCCATCTTTAGAATAAATTTGCGAAGCAAGATTAGGCTTATAATCCTGAAGTTTGTCGATTTTTGGCAAATCCAGGTTAAAATAAGTGAACGCCACTGCAGCTGTTACGCCGGCCATGAGTGAAACACCTAAAATTGCGATAATAATTTTAATGATTAAACCTTTCATCTGGTTTTCCTATAAAGCAGAACTGGAATTTGTTTTTTGTTGTATCGTCTTGCGAATCAGAGCTGTTTGTTTTTCCAGATACTCCTGAGATCGCATGAGCGAAGCTGCGCTTTCGGCAGTTGAATCCAGTTCCTGATTTGCTAATGGCAAAGATACGAAAACATCGAATCCGTTTTTTTCTTTAGCGATTTTCCCGGCTGCACGCCCATAAACTCCTACCAGAAATTCACTAGAGTCTTCAAATTCCACTTTACTCCCCAATACATCAGCACCGATGGTAAAATCTGCACCAAGTCGATTCATAAGACGAGGATTAAAAATTTCATTTTCAAAAGCCGCTGTATAAGTTCCCTGAGATTTAGCCCTTCTGTTTGTTGTCAAATGCAGATTTTTGAGCAGAAGCTCACGAGTATTTCCTTTATCAAAGTAATACGTCTTTTTAGTTTTAGCACTATATAAGGTTAAATAGAGTTTTCTTGTAGCATCCTGCAGTCTTTTATTTTTAAGCTTATCAAGCAACAAGCGATCCACATCTTCATACCATTCTTCTTCATATGGACGATGATTTCCTTTTTCCCGAAAATAGCGGAAAAAATTCCATTCAATCATTTCCGGTGTCAGTCCATGCGCATACATCGCCGCAATGATTGCCCCAAATCCGGTTCCGGTAATTATTTGCGGAGTTAATGACTGTCGTTCCAGATATTTTAATAAAGAGACATAAGTAAATGTGCGATAGAGTCCGGGACCCAGACTCAAACCGATTTTTAATTTTTTAGTACTCGTCTGATTAATTTCACTTCCTTCTGCTTCTGAATATACATCCCCGCCTCGATCACCTAATCTGACAGTCTCTTCACTAGGCAGAATAACCGGAGTTGTATCAGATTCCCCAGTTCCTTCCAGGCCTAAATCGACCTGGTCGTGTTGCATGCTCGGTCCTGTTGGTCCGGCTTGCCCCTTTATTGTTTTTAAAGAAGAACAGGCACTGAGAATAGTGATCAGGAAAACAGTAATTAAAATTTTGATCATTAGAGTTCTTCTTCTTTCAGACTTTCTGTAAGCATGGCGATTTTCTTTTCAGCTACAGCTAGTTGATCTTTGCATTCTTTATACAACTTGGTTCCGACTTCGAATTGTTCCAGACTTTGTTCCAGAGCCAGTTCACCGGATTCTAATTTGGATACTATATTTTCAAGTTGTTTCAGCGATTCTTCAAAAGATTTTTTAGTAGTCATAACTTACCCGTAGGAAAAACATACCGTTTTAGACCAGTAAGGCGTGTCAAAAAATCCACGGCTTAGATCTTTTTTTCCCGGCCGCTACGCACTTCTTATTAGTCATTACAAAGTTAAAGATACATTATCAACGACTTACTTGGAAGACATTTGAGAGGGACAATTTTACCTATGTAGAGAATTTGGCACTCAGCAAGCTATAGTTAAATAGACGACTAAATTCCATAGGAGGGAATTTTGAGAGAATTATGGGTCCCATTATCAGGCGCAATTGCCCAGCAACGTAACGTTGAAACAATTGCCAACAATGTGGCCAATGCCAACACTCCTGGTTTCAAGAAAGATCAAGTTGTTTTCAAAGAATATTTAGCAGCTCTGGAAAAACCCGGTCAGGATATAGATGTACCTCGCGGTGAATTCAAACCTGACGATTTTTACCGCAGTAATGGTGCTGAAGATTCTTTCGTCAAAGTTGACGGTACATACACGCTTCATGAACAAGGCCAGCTGACTCCTTCCGGAAATCCCTTTGATAATGCTCTTAACGGGCCTGGATTTTTTGAAGTCTTAACTCCTAATGGAGTTCGTTATTCAAGGAAAGGAAGTTTCAGCGTCAACGGTGAAGGAAAACTGGTCACTGATCAGGGCTTTTATGTTCTCTCAAAAGATGCGCCTCCAGTGGCCGGTCCCGACGGAAAAATGAATCTCGCTTCAGCTCCTGAATCACGTGTCATCAATGTGAATGGTTCTCGCTTTTCTATCAGTCTGGAAGGTGAAATTTTTAATGGGGATAATAAAGTGGGAAATCTGGCCATTACTGAATTCAGTGATGTCCATGCCCTGAAAAAAGAGGGGCACTCATTATTTATCAACCCTGATCAGACCAACATTAAAGTTGGTGATTTAAAAACAACAGTTCATCAGGGATTTGTTGAACAATCTAATGTGAATGCCATTTCAGAAATGTCGAATCTGATCAATGCGAACCGCACTTTTGAATCCATTCAGCGGGCAATAAAAAATTACGATGCAATCAGCTCTAAAGCTGTAAACGAAATTTCGAAATTTTAATGAGGTTTAATTTGAGAAAGTTATTATTTTTAATTGTCAGTATCGCCACATTACCTGAAGCACAGGCAATGCTAAAGGCCCTGCATACTGCGGCTTCGGGAATGACTGCTCAGGAAACCAATGTCAGTACGATTTCGAATAACATTGCAAACGTCAACACGACAGGATTTAAACGCGGAAGAACTGAGATCGATGATTTAAGTTACGAAACTATTCAGGAAGCAGGAGCCCGCTCTTCAGCCTCGACACAATATAACGTAGGTACACAAGTTGGTTCTGGTGCTCGAGTTTCAGCGATCAGGAAAGAATTTACTGTGGGAGCTCCGCAAATTACCAATAACCCTTTTGATTTAATGATTAATGGTGAAGGATTTTTCGGGATAATCATGCCCAATGGGGAATTAAAGTTTACCCGCGATGGAGCATTCAACGTCGATGCTCAGGGAAATATGGTTAACAAACAAGGTTACAAAGTTTATCCCGGTCTGACTTTCCCACCGAACACAGCGAGTGTGAATATTGCTGAAAATGGAAAAATCGATGCCTATATCAAGGGACAGCCAGAACCAAGTGAAATTGGACAGCTTCCTGTCTTTACATTTGTAAATCCGGTGGGTCTAAAATCCAGCGGAATGAATCTATATCAGGTTTCATTGTCCAGCGGACAACCTGTGCAGGCCATTGCCGGAAATGACAATGCCGGACCACTTATGCAAGGGGCACTAGAGGCTTCCAATGTTAGTCCAATGACTGAAATGACTGATTTGATACGTGCCCAGAGAGCTTATGAAATGAACTCTAAGGTAATGGGTGTGGCAGATCAAATGATGCAAACGATTAACAACATCAGGTAATAATTTAAAATGAAACAAGCTTTCTTTTTATTCTTACTACTGGCCATGAAAGTTAGCGCTGAAGAGTGTTCGGTTGAACTTTTCAATAAGGTCTACCGCCTGGACTCCGCTCAGACACTACTGGCCCGGGACATCATTCGTCACTCAAGCTGTCCGGCAGAAGTCAGCGCTAAAATTTCAGCCATCGTCGCCAACTCTCAAGGAACAGTAGGCTCTGATTTTCTCACCAAGGAAATGCAGAAAGATTTTCCCGATTTCACAGTTAACTTCATCAATAAAAAACTCTCACTATTGGATTTAAACAATTCGCTTAAAGACCAGCTGGTTCCCGGGACAAATCTACTGTTTACTCAGTCTCGGTCATTGAATAATTTGAGCTCGCTGGGACTTGTTGAAGGTGAAACCTTACAGGCGATCTGCGATGCATGTACCAGTTTCGGAGAAAAAAACGTTAAAGTGAACATCATCAATGTCACTGACAACACAACACGCACTGTCTGGTTTGCTTCTAAAATCATGGCAAAAGTTAAAGTGGTTAAGGCAAAGCGCTCTATCAGTTTTCAGCAAAAGGCCCTTAATCCGGAAGATTTCTACATGGACGAAGTACTGACTATGTATCCGGACAATGCATTGACGACTCTGGAAAACATAAAATACTTTAAAACCAACCGAACGATTCTTCAGGGTGCTACTGTTTCCAATATGGATCTGCAACCGGTTAACCTGATTAATTTCGGAACTCCGGTGAATGTACAATTAAAAAATAATAACATTTCTCTGACAAAAACGGCGATGCCAGTACGCTCTGCCCGTTTAGGGGAAATAATCGAACTCAAAGGACCAAACAATAAGAAAATTGCCGGAAAGGTAATTGATTATAACAAAGTGGTGATCGAACTATGAAGCTTAATAAACTTTTTTGGCTGATAACTTTAATGCTCTTTACATCATGTACAACTTACGTTGACAACATTTATCGCGATCTCGATAAAAGTGAAAGAGAAGCCGAAGTAGACATTCAGGACGATCAATTCGAAAGATTCAGAAAACCAAAAAGAAGAACATCTTCTGAATACAATCGTCCGGGTAGAAATCGTGAAGTCACGACGGCCAGCCAGAAACTCGTTGCTCCAGCAGTAAAACGAAAGTACCAGGAAGAAAAAGTTGCACTTAAAAGAACAACGGCCAGCGATCTCACGGATCAGGGTAACGATGGAAGTCTCTGGTCAGGCAATGATCAAAATCAATTTTTGTTCTCAACATCTAAAACTAAAGGGTCAGGCGATATTGTCCAAATCAATGTCCATCCCAAGTTAAAAAGTGAAATTACACTTGAGCTAAAAAAAGCTTTTCCGGAAAATCCGTTTGAAGCCAAAGCTAATGATGAAAAGAAAGAAGGGGCTACAACGACAGCCTCTGCTCCAAAAGAACAAAGTGAGGCTGCCGACTCAGGACCGCATGACCGCATTTCCAGTGTTGTCGTTGAAGAGATCAACCGCGAACACTTACTGATTAAAGGAAGAAAAAATGTTCTCTATAAAAACCGAAAACGTCTGGTTGAAGTTCAGGCGCTGGTTTCTCGCAGAGATATTGCTGATGACGATACTATCAATTCAGATGCTATCCTGGAATCTAATGTAACGGTAGTGAGGTAATAAGAATGAAATTACATACAATTGCCTTAGGACTGTCTCTCCTTACTTCCCAGCTTGCCTATGCTGCTCCAGCACGGCTTAAAGACCTGGTAACTGTGAAAGGTGTGCGCGAAAATCCAATTATTGGTTATGGGCTGGTCATAGGTCTAAACGGTACAGGAGATGCTGGTGGAGAAATCACCAACACATCTCTGAAAAAAATGTTTGAAAAACTAGGACTCAATCCTAAAACGGAAATCAGTTCTAAAAATGTTGCTGCCGTCGTGGTTACAGCAAAACTTCCTCCTTTTGCCCGAGTAGGACAAAAAGTAGATTTGATCGTCTCCAGCATCGGAGACGCATCTTCCCTGGCCGGCGGAACGTTGCTGGTCACACCGCTAAAAGCTGGTGATGGAAACATTTATGCTGTTGGCGCCGGGCCTCTTTCAATTGGTGGAATGAAAAAAGGTGCTAAGTTTGCAACGACCGGAACGATTCCAAATGGAGCTACTGTCGAGCGTGAGGTCCTCAATGAATTCGAGAAAAAGAACTCATTACGTTTAAGTTTAAATAATCCGGACTTTACGACCGCTGCCCGAATTGAAAAAGTCATCAATGAAGAATTAGGTGGTAAGTTTGCTGCGGCCAAAGATTCGACAACAATTGATCTTGTTGTTCCAAGTCAATATGAACGAAATGTTGTTCAATTAATGGCGATTATTGAAAACTTCAAAGTAAATCCTGATTCAACTGCCAAAATCGTTATCAACGAAAGAACTGGAACGATTGTGGCCGGCGGCGATGTGATGATTGCTCCGGTGGCCATCAGCCACGGGGACTTAAGCATCGAAGTTAAAGGCGAAGATTCAAAAAACGGGAAAGGCAGTGTTTATTACATGGAAAAGGGTACAACCCTGGGTGAACTTGTAAAAAGCCTCAATGCATTTGGCGTGACACCTGAGGATCTTATTTCAATTTTTCAGACACTTAAGCGCGATGGTGCTCTTGTTGGAGAAATTGAACTGATTTAATCGGGTTTAATCTGTAAATTTTATATCTAGCATTCTCAGAAGGAAAGATGCTAAAATTTATCCAGCCCCTCAGTAAGAGAGGCTTTTACTCATAAACTTAGGAAGAGTCCCATGAGTGCTACAAAAGGTGTTAACGACCCTGCCGCGTATCGTGGAATAGGCCTCCAAGACAATCAAAAACCAAAAGAGATAAAACAAGCTAAGCTTGTTGATGATACCCAATACATCCCCAAGCAGTACAAAGAAGTCGCTGAAAGTATGGAACAACAATTTGCTGAATACATGCTCCAGCAGATGAATCGAACCGTCGGAGAAGAAGAAACCGACAGTTCTGGTGGAATGGACTATTACAAATCATTACAGACAACTGAGCGAGCTAAGGCCATGGCCCAACAAAATAATCTGGGCCTACAGAATATGATTTTAAATCAAATTTATCCCAAGCGCCTGAGAAACGAAATGGCGCTCAAACAATATGAGGCACAGGCAAACCGGATTCACCACAATTTGCCTATCTACAAAATAGAGAAAAAAACTGATACAATAGAATTGGGGAAGAATGAGTCATCCCCGGCTGCGACAAACGATGCTGTTCGTGATAGTCGTGAAGAAGGAGTCTTAAATGAGCACAATTGACAGTACCTCTTCCCGCTCGATTTTCCTTCCCAATAAAAAAGAAACGGGAAAAGTAGGCCCTGCTGGTCTTAAAAGAAATTCAGAATCTCGCAAGAGTGAACTAGAGGCTTTTTCAAAGTCTGATTCGAAAGTTGATATTCCTGATGCGATCAAAGATTTCTCACGCATTAAAAAAGTAGCTGATGCTGCTCCTGAGATTGATAACTCAGAAAAAATTGCGCGCTTAAAATCGCAAATCCAGGCTGGAACTTACAAAGTCGATATGGACGGATTAGCCGATAAAATTTTGGAACAAGAGTTTTAAAATAGCCTTCTCGATATCTAGGATGGACATCGAATGAATGATAAGCTCGCCCTTCTTTATTTTCAAATGACCGATTTATGGAAGCAATTCTGTGAAGCGCACAATGATCTTTTCAATCTGACTTGCGATGAGTATTCCCTTTTGCTTCAAAGCGACCTTGATTCGCTGGAAGAAAAAATCGCAGAAAAAAATGAATGCATTAAGAAAATTGGGACTCTGGAACTTGTTCGCCGGGATTTGATTAATGAAGTAAACGAATTATATCCAGAAAAAACTATCGACAGTGTTTCAGCTTTGCTGGACGTAATGTCTCAATACGAAGTGGAAAGTAATCAAAAACATCTTTTCCGCTTTAATGCGCTCTTGCTTGATATCATCGAAAAAATTCAGGCACAGAATAAGCGCAATCAATTATTTATTAACAAAGCCCTGCACTCACTCCAGCAAATTCGTCTCGAGGCCACTGGTCAGAAAAACTACACCAGCTATACTTCGAAAGGATCTGCCAGGAGCATGAGTTCCCGATAAGGGTTGAGGATAAAGAATGGCTGACTTATTAGGCATTGGGAGAACCGGTCTGTCTGCTTCGAAGAAAGCTCTCGAAGTGACTGGTCACAATTTGTCTAACGTCAACACCGAAGGCTATTCCCGTCAAAAAGTCAATCAATCAACGGCTATTCCCGTTTCCGTTGGTGGATTCGTTCAGGGGACCGGAGTCAAGATCGACGGTGTTACCCGTTACAACGATGAATTCATCGATAAACGGTTAAACAATGCCATCGGAAGTCATAATTACTATGAAGCAAGAAGTGAGAATCTAGGGCAGGTAGAAAATATTTTCAATGAACTCGATTCAGACGGACTAAATCAAGTTTTGAATAAATTCTTTAACTCTTTCCGCGAGCTGGCCAATCAGCCAGAAAATGAAACTATTCGTTCTGTTGTTCGCGACAATGCCTCTCTGGTTGTAAAAGATTTTAGGCGAATCAGAAACACTCTCGACGAACAAGCGCATTCTGTTGACCGTAAAATCCACACGTCTGTTCAGGATATAAATCAGATTCTTCATCATGTTGCTGATCTAAACGGAAAAATCTCTACTATTGAATCTGCCCAGGGAGAAACTGGTGACTTGCGCGACCAGCGAGACCTTGCCCTGAGAACTCTCTCAGAGCATTTTAAAATTCACACTTACAGTGATGAAAAAAATCGCTTCGTTGTCACTGCTCAGGGAATCGGAACACTTGTCACTGGGCTTAACGTTCAGGAACTGGCAACAATCAGTAAGAACAAAAATGATTCTTCCAACAATATGAACGGTTCGGTGGAAATTGTTCTGAAAGATCGACCATCACAAAAAATTACTGATCAGTTCCAGGGTGGATCGCTGGCGGCAGTAATAAAAGTTCGTAACGAAGACATAAAAAAATTACAGCAGGACATAGACGGAATAGCTTATCAATTCATGACCTCAGTGAATACCATTCACCGTCAGGGATTTGTTAATCGTACTATAAAGATTGGACCAGATGGCGAACCTTCAAAAGTCGATGCTAAAGGACCAACCACTGGATTAGACTTCTTCAAACAACCACTGGAAGTAGAAGATGCTTCCAACGTGATCGATTTATCAGATGCTGTAAAAAAGGATCTTACAAATATTTCTGCATCACTTGCTCCCAATGCTCCTGGTGATAACCGCGTTGCCATTGCGATTTCTAAGCTTCAACATGAGCGCATTTCCGGCGATGGAAGTGTTACGCTGGAAGAAAAATATCTGCAGATGATCGGTAACATCGGTCTGGAAACAGGCAAAGCAAGACTGGATGCTGAACAGGCTTCAGGTATTCTTGCTCAGGCGACAAGCTTAAGAGAGAGGCTAACCGGTGTTTCTATTGATGAAGAAACTGCCAATATGGTTCGGTTTCAGCATGCCTATCAAGCATCGGCTAAAGTTATGCAGACAGCGGATGAAATGTTTAAAACAGTACTGGATATAAAGCGCTAATGGATAAGATATGACCAGAGTTTCTGAAAATAGTTCAACTGCGGCTTTAAAATATTCGCTTAATAAAGCGAAAGCTAAAGTTGAAGATTTACAGCTGAAGGGCTCTACTCTCAAGGCTATCACCAAGCCTTCTGATAATCCCGTCAGTAACGTAGAAGCACTGGCCATAACTTCGGCATCCAACGATAACATCCAATATCTTAAAAATTCCGATTTCGCATTATTGAACCTGAGTGTGACCGAGAAATCTCTTGAAGAAATCACTGACATTCTGATTAAAGCAAAAGAAATTGCCATTGCTCAGTCTTCAGATTTTTTCAATGCTGACGTCAGAAAGAACGTCGCTAACGAAGTTCAGCAGCTGTATAATCAAACGCTGGCTATCGCGAATAAAAAAGTTGGCCTCAAACATATTTTTGCCGGCACAAATACCCTCACCGTTCCTTTTGACAGCGAAGGTGCCTACAGAGGCGATAAAGGGCACATCACCCTGGAAGTTTCCCGTAACTTTTTCGTCCCAATCAACTTGACCGGCGAAGAAGTTTTCTACTCTTCTGACGAATCTGGATCAGTTGAAAACCCTCTTGAAGACTTTGATCAATACAAAGAAACACCAACCGGGCACTTAAACCGTGATCTGGCGTCAGAGGTTGACGAAGACGGCAAACCTATTGCGCCTGAATTTAAATCTCGCGATAATATCTTTGCTCAACTTGCCGCCTTAACCAGTGCGCTGGAAAGTAACGATGCAGGCATGATTCAGGGACTGCTTGAAAAATTTGATAATAGTATTACCCGTCTCGTTACACTGCGAACTCGCATCGGATCAATCACTAATTCCATCGAATCTTCGAAAACGGTTATTGAAGCGGAAAACGTCGACAATGCCTCCCGAAGAAGCGCCCTGATTGATGCAGACGTTGCCGATTTATTTTCCGATATCAACAAGCAGCAAGCAGTATTAAAAACTACTTACCAAGCAACGCAAGGTATGATGAACCAGACCTTGATGGACTTTCTCCGCCGTTAATGGCACACGGCTAACGCTCCTCTTCATATTTTTCTTACTAAAATAATTTAGTTTTTCGCTTGCCTTTTAATCTGATGAGTAATATATGAAGCATTGCAGGCCGGAAACAGGAGTTGCTCCGGTGCGTAATTCTGAGGTTGATTTATGCTGGTTTTAACACGGAAGCTAGGCGAAAGCATCGCGATAGATGATCATATTAAAATTGTGGTTGTTCAGATTAAAGGTAAACAGGTGCGGCTAGGGATCAAAGCTCCACCCGAGACTAAAATTCATCGGGAAGAAGTTTACAAAGCTATACAAGATCAAAACACCGAGGCTGCCCAAGCCGATTTAAGCTCAATAACTAATTTGGCTAATGAGTTAAACAAGAAGTAATTTCCTGCTTGCACTTCTGCCCCTACGACTGCTAGAATCGTCACTAAGAGGTCGGGTATTCGACTTTTTTGATGCAGAATGCATAGCGGAGGCCACCAAGTGAAAATCAAAACTACCAGATTTGGCGAACTTGAAGTCGATAAGAAAGACATTATCGAGTTTACAGAAGGTTTACTCGGTTTTGAAAACCTAAAAAAATTCTTTATTGTTGATCCAGGAGATCAGACTTTAATCCTCTGGCTACAATCTATCGATGATGCAGCGACTGCATTTCCAATCATCGAACCAAAAATTTTCCAACCTAACTACATGGTAAAACTTCTTCCAGTAGAACTTAATAGCCTGAGCTTGGAAAATTTACAACATGCAAGCGTTTATACAGTGCTAACAATTCCACAAAACGTTACAGAAATGTCAGCAAACCTGAAAGCGCCAATCATCATCAACAACAAAACGAAAATGGCACGCCAAATCGTTCTGCAAGATTCGAAATTAGAAGTTCGCTTCAAAATGTATATGGATCTTAAAAAGTATATTGTTAACTATGCTTCTGACGATTCAAAACGTACAAATGTTTCAGCACCAAGAGACAATACGGCCACTGTAGTTTCTCAGTCAGCCGACCAAGTCCCGGCAAAAGCTAATCAGCCTGCTGAAGCTAATTAATCGACCAGCTAAAATTACCTAATTAAAGCCCGCTTACGCGGGCTTTTTTTATCAGTAAAATTCTAAATTTGATAATTTTTTGATTCAGCATAGAATAAGTTATGCAATCTCATCCACACATATCTGATCTTGAATCTATTATTGATCTTCAACAAGCTATCGCTACGTCTACACTTTCTCAAGTTGAATTGATGACCTTCATATGTGAGCGCACAATGGCCTTGACCAATGCAGATGGATCAGTTGTTGAGCTGGTTGAAAACGATGATATGGTCTATCGCGCTTCTGCCGGTAGCTTACAGGCTTCACTCGGACTACATTTAAAGAGAGATCAAAGCTTATCTGGCCTTTCTGTTAAGCTCAATGAAGTCCTTTATTGCCAGGATTCAGAAACCGATACCAGAGTGAATCGCGAAGCTTGCCGAAAAGTTGGGGCGAGATCCATGATTTGTGTTCCTCTTATTTATGAAAACAGTCCAGTAGGAGTACTCAAAGTCGTTTCGGCTATTGCAAACAACTTCACTGAAAACGATGTGAAGTGTCTACGCCTTATTGCTTCATTATTAAGTGCGACCATTGCAAAGGATTCCATTAATATTGAAAAAGAAAAAGTTTTCCAGTCACTGCGCGAAAGTGAAAATAAATTCCGGCTTCTTATAGAGAGTGCTCACGATGGTGTTCTCCTTTCAAAAAATGGTCAGGTAATTGAGGCCAATCCAGCTTTTTGTAATTTATTTGGATATGCACCTCAGGAACTCATCGGTGTCTCCGTTCTCATTTTCGTGTCTCCGATTGATCAGCAGAGAGTTGCTGACAGCATAAAAAATAAAGTTGAAAAACCGTATAAACTCATCTGTGTCCGAAAAGATGGAACTCCTTTTCATGTAGAGGTAATTGGAAAGCATATTCAGATCAATGGCGAAGAAGTTCGTATGACAACAATGCGGGACATATCCGACATTATGCGCACAGAGCAGGCACTTAAAGATGCAATGGAAAAGTCACTTCAAATGGCCAAGGTAAAATCAGAGTTTCTCGCTAATATGTCCCATGAAATTCGAACACCTTTAAACGGTATCCTGGGTATGGTCAGTCTTTTGCGGGAAACAGAATTAACCGAAGAGCAAAAAAAGTTTACCCAGGTTTTGAAAACCTCAGCTGATAATTTACTTATTCTGGTCAATGACATTCTCGATTTCTCTAAAATTGAAGCCAAAAAATTAACTGTTGAAAAAGTAAATTTTAATTTAAAGCAGACTATTGAAGAAGTTCACCAACTACTTTTGCCTCTGGCAAATTCAAAAAATTTAAAGTTTCATTATATCATTTCGGCCAATGTTGCAGCTGACTATTTGGGTGACCCATACAGGTTAAAACAGATTCTTATTAATTTGTGCAATAATGCTCTTAAATTTACTTTGCATGGTGAAATAAAACTCGATATTTCTCTGCGAGATAATAACGAGCTGGAGTTTAAAGTTTCTGATACCGGAATCGGTATTCCCCCACAGCGAGTGGAAGATATGTTTAATCCATTTGTTCAGGATGATACATCCACGACCAGAAAATTTGGAGGGACCGGCCTGGGTCTTTCTATAACTAAACATCTAGTTGAGCTAATGGATGGATCGATCAATGTGTCGAGTGTTTTTAATAAAGGCTCGACTTTCACTGTTATCCTGCCTCTCCCTGCAGCTGCTGCCCAAAAAGAGAAAGCCCAACCGGTGAAATCGGACTCATTCTTCGAAGAGCTAAGTAAATTCCCGATGAACCTTTTATTGGTTGACGATAATGAAGAAAACCGTTTTTTGATTACTACTTATTTAAAGAAGCTGCCTATCACTGTGGACATTGCCGAGAATGGAAAAATTGCATTGGAGAAAATGCGCCTTAATAATTTTGACATCGTTCTCATGGACATTCAGATGCCCGTTATGGATGGCCTAGAAGCAACCTTACATCGCAGAAAATTTGAGGCTGATCATGGCCTTCCCAGAACTACAATTATAGCTTTAAGCGCGCATGCCATGGAAGAGGAAAGACAAAAAAGTGCGAAGGCAGGATGCGATTTGCATCTCACCAAACCTATTAGCAAAAAAGTTTTGTTCGAGACATTACTAAATTTGCAAAAAGATAAGCTTAAATTAAAGGGTTCTTAACGTTGTTTCCGTCGCTGTACGGGAGAGGTTAATGTACATGCTTGCTTCAGAATTAAAAGGGTCTTTCATCAGAACCTTTTCCCACTCTGCCTGAGCTTCCAGCACGTTTCCATTTCCATAATGGATAACTCCCAAAGCAATGCGCGCAGGAGCGTAGTTTGGTTCTTCATTTTTAAGATTGCGCAATTCTTCAATCGCCTTCGCCACAAAACCTTTTTTAGCGTAAACTTTGGCAATTTTAATTCTGGCCTCTAAGTTTTCACTATCAAGTCCGACAACTTTATTAAATTCAAACAAAGCTTCATCGTAACGGTTATATGACAAATAAAGATCAGCAAGCTCGTAATGCTTGGAAGCAAATTTTTTATTGATATGTTTGTCTTCCATAAGACCTGTACCTTTATTCTTGCCTTTCACACGCTCGTTGGCAGTATCGAAAACTTTTTTTGCGTCCTCGTATTGTCCAATATCATTGTAAAGAACCGATAAACTAATTGCTGCGTCAGTATGTTCAGGATTTAAATTGAGAACTTTATTAAAAGCTTTGATTGCTTTTCCGATTTCACCATTTATGTGAAAAATATTGGCGAGCATGAAAAGAGCTTCAACATTTTTGTCGTCGGCTTCAATAATCTCGTTAAGCACGAGCTGAGCTTTCTTATGCTCTAGCTTTTCAAAACATTCGCGTGCCGTTTTTAAAAGCTGTTCATTGTTTGAAGTATACATTCAGCATCCTCTAGTTAGTCTGAGCATTCATCAGCCGCGAAGACTCTTCGATTTGGGCTGAAATGCGTGCTTTTTCATTTTCATCTTTTAGATTTTTCAAGACATCTTCATAACGGGCTTTTGCTGCTGGATAGTCTTTTGTTTTGAAATAAAAATCAGCAATGTAGATTTCTTTTTTTTCCAGCATTTCTTCAATCTGATTGATTCGTTGTTGTGCTTCTTTACTATATTCAGTGTTTGGATAACTTTGAAGCAGTTCACTGTAGTATTTAATTGCTTCCAATCCTGCAGACAAATCGCGGTCGAATGTTGAAGGTAACTGCCGATAGAAAGATTCCGAAATGCGGAAGATAACATATCCCAGTTCACTATATTTAGGATGAAAATCGCGAAACAAAATATAAGCCGATGCTGCCTCTGCATAACTTTCCTGAGCAAACAAAATATCAGCTTGAAGTAATTCTGCATGAGTTGCGTAGAAAGAATAAGGGTACTGGGAGCGTAATTGATTCAGTTTCTCATTCGCCTGAATATAGCGGGATTTGTCGATTAAGCTTTTTGCTTCCTTGAAAAGAACTTCCGCTTCTGTGCTTCCTTCCGGTCGCTTAGTTGAACAGCCGACCGTTACCAGTAAAATACAGACAAATAGAAAATGGATAATTTTCAAACCTTAGCTCCAAAGCTTAATTAAAGTCTTGGAATCGTATCATTTGGAGCGTTCAGTGTAAATTTCATTGTAGATCTCTGTAATAATTAGTTTGATTGCAGCAACTACTGGAATAGATATAACCATGCCGGTAATTCCCATGTAGTGAGAACCAACAATCACACTGATAGCTACAATCATAGGGTGTAAATTGACGATTTTGGAAACGAGAAAAGGGAAAACAAAGAAAATATCCACCACATTGGCGACGGTATAGAGTATAAGCACCGCACCCATAGTTGGCGACGTTAAACCATATTCAGACATCGTCAAAACAACTGCCGGTATAATACCTAAAAAAGGACCTACGTAAGGGACGATATTTGTCAGACCTGCAACAAAACCTAAGACAATAGCGTAATTAATTCCCATAATCAGTAGTCCGGCAGTTATGATTCCGCCGACGATCATGGCCTCCACAAACTTGGCAAAAAAGTAATCACCGAGCTGTCGGTTAAAAACGTGAATGACATAATAAAACCTTTCAAAAATCGGATTCGGTGTAAAACTTAAAAGAGTTTTCTTAAAAGAATCTGAATCACGAATAATAAAAAAGGTGAAGAATGGAACCAGGAATAACCATTCAAAGAGAGTCGCCAGGTAGTTGGGTAATTTGACAACAAATTCACCGGTCCAGGACTCGATTTGACTTAAGGCCTGAAAGATATATCCTTCGGCAATTTCATGTCCGGTTTTAGCACGAATAAATTCCCGGACGTAGTCAAACTGAGCAATCAGGTATCGTTCAATTTGGGGAATAGAATACTGCAGCTCCTGAGCCTCCAGGCTCAGATTGGGAATTACATTCACCAACGGAATACCAATACCAAAAATGAGAACGATGAAAACCAGGACTGTGGCCATTGTTTTGGTTAGGTTAAACCGCATCAGCGAATCGACAAAGGGATTAAGCGAAAGCGCCAGAATATAGGCAAGAGAAATAGGTATTGAAATTCGTGGTAACGCCAGCACGAGCGAGCAGAGCAAAACAAGAACTGTAGCGAAAAAAACTAACTGAATTTTTGCAATATTCTTTCGGCTACTAAATATCATGGAGACTCTGCTGGTTGTTTCTGGCTTTCTATTAATGCTTCCAGTTTGCGCAGCCTTCTGCTGAGCTTACTAGCTTCCTGAGTGATGAAATACAATCGGTCCGCCAGGGCCAGAGAAATTGCCTGAATCAGTTTCGCGGCAATAACCGGATGATAAATAATCAGATGTTCTAAGTCCGGCCTAAAAATGCCAATGAGTTCACATCTGCTTTTAGCTGCTGCTGTCGCAGAACGTGGAGTTCCATCCTGAAGCAAGGCCATTTCTCCAAAATAACTGAATTCATCGAGGGTGATAAATTTTTCAGATTCCATCTCATGCCCAAAATCTCCCTGACTTAGTTCAACTAGTCCGGAAAAAATAAAGTAAAAACCAATGCCTATTTCACCCTCGCGAAAAATAACATCACCATCAGAAAATTTTCTACTATGCATGAACTTAGCCAGTATACGAAGTTCATTGTCTGAAAAATTTTTCAGCAACTCCACGTTTCGAAGAAAGCGGGGAATAGAATCCTTTTTTACCCTGCTTAGCGGATTGGCCATCCATAAATATTTCATCATGGGAAGATCAATTCTTTTGGATAAACCACTTTGTTCAAGTCCGTTGTCTTTCACTTTTTGTTCATAAGAAGAATTCATTTTTCACCAACTTTAATAGAGGCCTAATTGATCTTTACTAATCCAGCCGGCTAACGACACTGGAAACTCCACAAAAAACCATCCATCTTTAAATTCCCCCAGAAGAATTTTAGATCCTGCTCTAATCTTGCCTTTTTCTGCAAATATCTTTGATGGGCCCTCATAAAGAGGAATTTCTTTTAGGACGACAGCATAATTGATCCGTTCAACATAAAATTTCTGAAATCCCATCGGTAACAAAGTTAGGACAATTGCCACGGCAATTGCAGTCTTGCTTAGCAGCCGTCTGGTACGAAACAGAATAAGAAAAATTAGACCAACAACCAAACTAAGAGACAGGTAGGCTTGTGCGGGAATATTAACAGCAGTATTAATAAATTGATCAGGAAGTGAAGTGGATGTCGACAAATCATCGACGTTAAGTTGGGATTTAACAAAGGCCAGGTTATTCAAGGTTGCGCTATTGACGTAACCCTCTTTCACCGCTTTTTCCAAATGATATCTTGCAGCGGCATGATCACCCATTTTGGAATAAACAGTGCCCAGATTATAGTGAAAAATACCTGAGTGCAATTGTTGTTTATTGTCCAGTAGATACTGTGCTGCAGCCTTGTAATTCTTTTGCAGATAAAGCGCCTCAAAAGGACTCTTTTCCTGGGAACTGCTTTGTTCTTTTTGCTTGGGAGAAGAGGGGCTTCTGGATGACTTTGTCCCCGGGGCTGTGCTACTATTTTTCATAATTTAATTATCGCATGGGCCTTGTACTTTGCAAGCGAGAAAAAGCGTCCACCACTTAAGACATCAATCAAATAACGAAAGGAAAAATTATGGCAATGGGAGTTCAGTCACAAGACATTCATGAGCATTTTAATAAGTTGTTTTCTGCCATATTAATGGAACAACAAAAGTTCGATAAAATTAAGTCAGCAGATGAAAACAAAAAAGAAGCTCTGAAGGAAAAACTGAAAGAATATGAGTTATTAAAAGGACGGGGTTTCTTTTATCCCTTTATGGCTTCGGGCCGCGGACATGGCCCTTTCGTTGAACTTATCGATGGATCTGTAAAATACGATTTAATAAATGCCATTGGAGTAAATCTCCTCGGACACTCTCACCCACTATATATCAAGGCTAATTTAGAAGCTGCGACCAGCGACACGATGATGTGTGGTAACCTGCTTTCTTATCAAGAACCTTACGAACTAACAAAAGTTCTGCTGGATTCAGTTAAAAAATCTCGCCTGAAACATTTTTGGTTTTCTTGCTCAGGTTCATTCTCGAACGATACTGCTCTCAAAATACTCTGGCAGAAAAAAGCTCCTAACTATCGTTTGATTGCTTTCCAGAAGTCCTTCGCCGGTCGATCAGTGGCCATGCAGGATGTGACTTACAACCAGGCATATCGCGAAGGAATGCCTAAATCAGTACAGGTGGATCACGTTCCTCACTATAACTACCGCAATCCAGAAAATGCTATAAAAGAAACCATTGATGCTTTGGATGAATTGATTGCTAAAAACGGCAACGTTTATTGTGGATTAACTATTGAGCTCATTCAGGGTGAAGCCGGATTCATTTTTGGTAGCAAAGAGTATTATAAAGCGATTTGCGAATGGGCCAAGAAGCACGATATCTATGTGTGGATAGATGAAGTGCAATCTTTCTCCCGAACTCATCAGCTTTTTGCATTCCAGATGTTTGAACTAGATGAATACGTGGATGTTGTCACCATTGGTAAAGTTCTTCAGGCCGCAGGAACTTTCTACACGGAAGATTTAAACCCTAAGCCTGGTTTGATTGCCGGAACCTTTAACGGATCAATAGCTTCACTCAATGCCGGTAAAGCAACAGTTCGATATCTCACTGAAGGCAATTTTTATGGTGATAAAGGCCGCATAAAAGAACTGGAAGATAAATTTAAGGCTAAGTTTAAAATGCTTTCGGAAGGAAGCTGTAAAGGTAAAATTCCTTATTATGGCGGCATCGGAACAATGCTTTCTTTTGAAGTAGGCGACGGATCCGCTGATGTGACTAATAAGTTCATGAAGAAATTATTTGAAAACGGTATTATTTCTTTTTCTGCCGGGAAAGATCCGACAAGAGTACGATTTTTATTACCATTACCACTACTTGATGAGCATATTGATGAGATCTTCTCCATCGTAGAAAAAACTGTGCTTGAAACAGTTTAAACAGGAAGTTTTATGTATATTCTCCGCTCTGCAAATATTCACGACCTTGATGATCTCTATGAACTGAGCCAGTTGATGCTCTTCATTAACTTGCCTCCGGATAAAGAGATCATCAAATCGAAAATCGAGAGTTCACTTCGTTCATTCACCAAACCATCTAAGCGGTTGTGGGAAAATTATTATCTCTTTGTTTGCGAAGATCTTAAATCCGAGAGAATCGTCGGTGCATCCATGATCCATGCTCAACATGGGACGGAAGATGAGCCTCACTATTATTTCGCTGTTGGACAGGAAAATAAATTTTCAAAAACGCTGAATACTGGTTTCATTCACGGAACACTTAAGCTGGGTCTTGATACGAATGGACCCACTGAAATTGGCGGGCTTATTCTGCATCCGGAATTCCGTAAAAATGAGCAAAAGCTGGGCAAACAATTATCTTTTGTCCGTTTTTTATATATGGGAATGAATACAAATCGATTTAAAGACACAATTCATTCCGAATTGATGCCCCCTTTCGACAATGAAGGACATGCACCTTTATGGGAAGCTATCGGTCGACGTTTTCTAAATCTCGAATACCATGAAGCTGATATCCTCTCCCGTTCAAATAAAGAATTCATCCTCAGCCTGTTTCCAGCAGATACAATTTATTTAACATTGCTTCCAATTGAAGCCCGCAATGCTATCGGAAAAGTTGGAGAAGACACATTGCCGGTTAAGCGAATGCTGGAAAGCATAGGATTTAAATATACTAATGAAGTTGATCCTTTCGACGGCGGTCCTCACTACCGAGCAAAGCTGAAAGAAATCAAACCTGTGAAAGAGATGTTTGAATGCGAAATTCTTATCCGTGATTCAATCATTAAATCAGACGTAAACCATATTCTGGCCAGCCTGCCGGTCAGTGATGGAACATTCAAAGCTGCTTATATTTCCGGAAATTTAAATCGTGGATCAGTAAACCGATTCATCATTGATCCAGAAGAAGCTAGAGCGCTCGGTCTTTACGAAGACTTTAAAACAAACGCAACATTTTTATAGGGACGAAAACTATGGCCAAATTTAATATCCTTGGAAATTACTACAACAGCGCTTTTCATCTTCCGGCAACGACTGGCCCTCTGGCAGTTGAAAATATTATTAAAAGATACTGCCCGGCAGATTTATCGCTGCTTTTGACAGAAACTCCGGTCGATTACCGCGATGTTGAACGAGTTATTGACTCTGCTTTGATGGGTTTTAAAACCTGGAGAAGAATGGCACAGGAAGAAAGAAATAACTTTTTGCGACGTTATCAGGAAGAGGTGTCAAAACGTCAGGAAGAAATTGCTCTGGCAATTGCATATGAAATGGGCAAGCCATTGTGGGAAGCAAAAACGGAAGTTGCTTCAGTCATGGCAAAAGTCGCTGTCACCATCAATGATTCACTCCCTCGAATTCAATCTAAAGAAATTACAAATATTCTACCTAAGACTACGGGACATATTATTTATAAACCTCTGGGGCCTTCATTGGTCATCGGACCGTTTAATTTTCCTTGTCATCTGGCAAACGGACAGATTTTGAGTGCCCTGATAGCCGGAAATTCTGTTATTTTCAAACCTTCCGAAAAAACAGCATACTCCGCTCAATTGCTGATTGAATGTTTCCATGCTGCTGGTTTCCCTGCAGGTGTAGTCAATCTTATCCAGGGTGATGGAGAAGTTGCCCGAAGATTACTTAAAGAAAAAACAGTGAAAGGAGTTTTCTTTACAGGCTCAAAAGAAGTTGGAAAAAAGATTCTGGAGATTACTCACCACGATTTATCTAAACTGGTGTCACTGGAATTAGGCGGAAAAAACACGACAATACTCCACCATGATGCAAACCTGGCCCATGCGACTCAGGAATTGCTTAAGGCTTGTTTCCTGACGGCTGGTCAGCGATGTACATCGACTTCAATCATCGCTATTCACCGGAGCATTCATGAGAAGTTCATAACTGAGTTTCACGATTTATCTAAAAAAATCATCATCGATCACCCCGTTGAATATACACGCGAGCCATTTATGGGGCCGTTGGTTGATCAGGCTGCCGTTGATTCATACTTATTATTTATGGGAATGGCTAAACGTGAAGGTATTGAAGAAATCATGCGCGGGAAACAGCTGGAGAAACCGAAAAAAGGTCACTATGTTTCTCCATCGATTCACCTGGCCGAGCGCTGGAATAACGACAGTATGTTCCTGCACAGTGAAATTTTCGGGCCAAACGTAACTTTTATTCCATACGACACTGAAGAAGAGGCGATCTCCATCGCTAATGCGACCGAATATGGACTGGCCGCTGCTGTATTCACTAAAGATGCAAACTTTTTCAAAACATGTATGCAGGAAATTGATTCGGGACTAATCAATATTAATCGATCAACGGTTGGCGCTTCGGCAAAACTTCCTTTTGGCGGAGTTAAAAATTCCGGAAATTACCGACCAGCCGCTTTAACGACTATCGATGCCTGCGTATATCAGATGGCTTCATTGGAAGTTCTTTCTGATGAGCCTGATGATATCAAATCAATTGTAGGTCTGGATTTATAATCAGAATTGTTTCTTATTAACCAGCACGCCGGCTTCCGAGCTTGGCGTTGCTTCGTTATTAGAATTTTTTATCTGTTCAACATCGACATTTGAATTTTTCTGATAAAGATCAATGATTTCTTTTTGCTTAAGTATCTTTTGAGAACGCTTCAACCGCGCCTTTTCAACCATAATAAAGGTCGACATATTTTCATCTTCTGTATGCACAACTTTCTCAGTTTCCAATTCTTCTTCAACCCATGCCTGTTGAGCAATCTGCGATGTCTGAATGGCCATCGTGGTTAGTGAAACTGGGGCTCCTTCGGATGGTATTCCCGATGCTGAATTCTCCGGCGCAACCGCAGGAGAACTACCTGGCTTTCCAAAAGGAAGTATTTTGGCCGAAAGATCTTTTTCTTTCGCCATTTTTGAGTGAGCTTCATGGATTTCATCGATTGATTCCGGGCTAGTGAAGTCGCGATATATTTTTTGTTCGACTCTTTCTGTGACAAGATCTGTGAGTGAGAGAAACTTTCCCCCATTATGCTTAGTTGCAATATCTGCAATCTCTTCCGGAGTCATTATCCGTAAAAGATTCATAATGAGTGTATTAGGAGTGGCCATGCTAAGCGTATCGGAAGGTTCTGCTTAAAACTTGAGTGTTTAGGTCGGACGCGACATAAAGTGGAAATTTAAGGGCTTATCGGTCAATTCTCCGCTTTTTTTAAAAAAATTGTAGACATTTAGTCCTTTAATTTTTATAACTTGGAGACTTCGAATAGATTTCTTGATGTTGGGGAGTGGCGCAGTGGTAGCGCAGTAGACTGTTAATCTATTGGTCGTGGGTTCGAATCCCACCTTCCCAGCCATTTTTTTGCCTTTCACCATTCCTTTTCATCAATTATTAAATCCAGTACAAATACAACATACCCGACCCCCTCAGAGGCATTACCATGAAAGACCAATTATTTTCACGCGAGTTCCACCGTAAATTACAGACCAATGTAGAAAAAGGCTACCGCGACTTTATCGAAGATCTTCGCGAAGACCTGCAGAAAGGGTTTCAGACAGATGTTGTCGATATGGATTTTCTGGATCAACTCAATGACATCATTCACGATGAAGTGTTCGATAAATACACGCCGTTAAAATTTTACTGGTTAAATCTGGTGGATAACCTCATTTATGTTATTCAGCTGCATGAAGAATTATTACTGGATGAAGGTGTGGATTCAGATGAGCTTACAGAATTAGAAAATGAATTGTTTAATTTCTGGAATGAATCTGAGTTTGCTGAAAGTTTTCTCAACCAGCTTAAAGAAGGCGGACCAGTAATTGAAGCTTCAAACAACTTACTTCCATTGCAGGAAAATCAGATTATCTCTTTTTATGTTGTTCACTTAAGTCACTATCGTCAGGAATTTGGGGATGCCCTCATGTATCACACTATTCCGGAGTTGGGGGATTTTGAAAAGCGTTTCTATATTACCGATATGCACTTGCCAGTGAATATTAAAAAAGTACCGGACACCTTTCCTTCACTTCCACTTCTTTCTATTTCCCCGGAAGAAGGCAAGGTTACACTGGAAATGAACGGCAAGCCTCATGAACTGAAAATTGAGAAATCCGCAGCTCCAATAACTCTGGAAGAGAAAATATTGTTTGTTCTCCCTAGTTGCGATGAAGGAATAAAAAGACAGGATGAATTCCGCAAAAATATAATAAAGGCGCTTAATAATATTAAAAAAGTCGCCCCTCACTTATACGAAACTTTTAAAAGTTTCACGCATACGATTATTCCTGTAAATGAGCCGGGAATCGTAAGTTATTCTATGCAATCATTACCAGGCTATTCAAGCATCAATATGTTTGAAAGAGATTCACTGGATCTCATGGATGACTTGCTTCATGAAAATGGTCACCATTACCTAAACACCTATCTCAATCACATGGATTTAATCCATGAAGATGACGATAAAATATATTTTTCTCCATGGAGAAAGGCCCTTAGACCAATTCGGGGCATTTATCATGCAGTCTTTACTTTTCACTGGGCACTGGAAATTTTTCTGAGTCTCAACAACGCTGTTGAACAAAGCCTGTTAACTTTCAGCAAAGCCGAAAAGATTAAAATTAAACAACGTTTTCTGGAAGAATATTTTATGCTGGAGTATTGCCGGCCGGACCTTGAGCATGCTTACAAAAACAAACGAATTACCAAAGAAGGAAGACAACTTATTAACATGGTTATGGAGAGAGTCGCGGTTAATAAGATTGAAGTGGCACCGATCATGAATCAGCTGAAGTCACTGGATGCCTCTGCACATGCTCAAATTGTTGCCCTTAAGGAAGAATTAACTCAGACGCGAGCTCATTACAAGCTGGTTTAACCGAGCTTGCATTTCATTGGCAGGCATCATGTCACCTTGTTTAGATGCCTGCTCAATCCCCTTTACATAAATTTCTTTCGCCTGTTTTGTTCTGGAAATAGCTTCATAACATTTCCCCAAAAGCAGATAGGCTGTTGAATATTTCGGATCAAGGGAAAGTAATTTTTCAAGATTCGGAATGGCCCGTTCAAACTGACCGCGGAAAAAGGCAACGTCCGCAAGACCGTAGAGCGCAATGCTGTCATCTGCATCCAGTTCCAGCACCTGGTAAAACATTTTTTCTCTGCGATTGATATCATCTTCCTTTTTCTTTCTTTCCTCTTCCTGCACCTTTTTTAGTTTGGCTTCTTCACCGTACATGGAAAAAGACTTAACGGTTGCGAGAGCCTTTTCCGCTTCGGCTTCCTCAATTTTTCCTATTTTCATTAAATAAAGTGATTTATTCGTGTGGGCCATGACAGATGATGGATTAACAGAAAGCAGTTTATCCATCCACTCAATGGCGGATTGAAACTTTTCCTGGCGGCCTAGAATAACGCCCAGACTTTCATAGGCATCGGCATATCCGGGATTAAAGGCGATCGCTTTTTCCATGTAAAGCAGGGCTTCTGATGAATTACCTTTCTGAAAGATGTCGACACCCAAATGGTAAAGTTCGGTGGCGACAGCTTCCGGAGACTGGTTTTTAAAATACGGGAGATAACTTACCTGTCCGGAAATAACCAGCTCATTGAATTGCATGTCCAGCAATTTTCCTTCCACGCGAAAGTCGCGAAAAAGTTGAGCAGTAAAATGTTTTCCATTCTGATATAAAACTGTGCCGCCCTTTCTTCCATCCACAAAAAACTCATGGCCGGCAAAATTAACAGCAGGTGCAGTTACACTGGTGATGAGAACAGGATAATAGGCTGCTCCGCGATTGTTTTCGATTTTAGCCACTGTCTCCTGTCCTAAAAAACAACCTTTCTTATAAGAGATGGCGAGCTCATTTAACAGCGAATCATTGATGAACATAGATTCATCAATATCTTTTCTCCAGAGCGGATATCCGTTTAGCTGACGAATTATTTCCAGCTCAACAACATCTGCCATGGCATAATTAACAGGAGTATTTACCAGAGCTGCATTAATACCAAAAAAGTTCAAAGAAAAAAGTGACTCAGTTAAATCAGAAGCCAGATTCGGGTTAAAAACAATAGTAAGTTTTTCTTCTAGCAGAGTCAGCTCGACTTCATCCATGATAATAAATTTATTAAAATCACTGAGAATATTTTCGGTGAGCTCCTTCTGGCAAAACAAATAGAGACAATCTGAACCTTTGCCGACATAGAAAAAAGATTGAAGTTTTCCCACACGATTAAGACGCGCTGTAAGTTCAGCTTCATTGATGTTTATAGCGTTCAGATCATTTGTAATTTGCCCCTGAAAAAAAGTCTCCCGATCAGCACCGGTAACTTTGATCAGGGACCAGTCATGTACCGGATACTGATAAAGATTATAGCGAACAGATGAAAGCTTCATTTAAACTGAAAAGGATTCGCCACAACCGCAGGTGTTGGTTGCATTTGGATTACTGAAAACAAAACCTTTGCCGTTCAAACCATCCTTAAAGTCCAGTTCAACACCTTTTAAATAAATAGATGATTTAGGATCAATAAAAATTTTAATGTCACCAAAGTCCAGAACGTTGTCTTTTTCTTTTTTTTCCGAAAATTCAATTTTATAGGAAAGTCCCGAACAGCCGCCGCCAGTCACACCTAAGCGCAGACCTTTATCCAGGCTTTGTTGTTCCTGCTGATAAATTTCCCGAATATGCGATAGGGCCTTGTCCGTTACAGTTAAAATTTGTTCCATAAAAGCTCCTGAATTCTGACTTAATAAGTCTTCTTAACATATTTTACCATAATCATGGAAGAATGTTCTCCCCCTTTATACATATACATAATGAGTTATTATTTACTTAAGGAGTAATCTTTATGGCTGTTGTATTAGTTATTAAGACGGAAGACGGGCAACTTGCTGAATTGCCGATCATCGACAGAGTCATTCTAGGACGTTCAAGCTCTGCAGATTACAAAATCCAGGATGGGAAGATGTCCAGTCAGCACTGTGCATTTTCCCTGACCAAAAAAGGCGAAGTTCTTTTTGAAGATCTTGCTTCAACCAACGGTTCATATCTCAATAACAGTCGCATCCATCAGACCTTATTTCGGCTAAACGATGTTATTCGGGTAGGAAATACACTGATAAAAATCGACACTAAAAAACTAACACCTAAAGAGCGACAATCCATCGGGACTTCTAATCTCAATAGCAGTGAAGACAAAACTTTGCCCGTTCTTCCTGACTCACAGATGTCCTCTCCAAGCGTAATAGCTCCCAAGGAAGATCCTAAAACTGCTCCAAAGAAACCAACCGTTGTCCTGAACAAAGACATAATGAAGAAAAAACCAACAGTTCAGGACTGGGTAAAGCATAACGAAAATGTCATTGAACAAGAAGAGAGTTCAGGCATGACAAAAATGCTGAAGCTGGAAAAAATCGGCGAAAAAAAGAAAAAATAGTTAATTGGGAATCCATTCTTTTTCTTTTACTCCCGAGCGATGATTTACATAGCGCGAGAGAATAAAGAAAAAATCCGATAGACGATTTACATATTGAATAGCTCGCTCTGGAACTTCCCCGGGATGGGCATCCTCAAAATCAACCATTGTTCGCTCTACTCTTCTGCAGACCGTTCGACAGACATGAAAAGCAGCTGCTGCCGGGGTTCCACCTGGCAAAATGAAATGTTTTAATTCGGGAAGAGTCTGGTCAAGGCGGTCAATTTCCTTCTCCATTTCTTCTATTAATGCTTCTTTAATCTGGGGAAGTTTGAACTGCTCGCGTTTTTCTTTTTCACATGCCAGATTGCTGCCCAGATCAAAAAGTGAAGATTGAATTTTTTGCAATAAACTTAGCTCTACGGGATCGTTGAGAAATGAGCCAGCAAAACCTATGACTGAATTTAATTCATCGACTTCGCCATACAGATTAATGCGAGGATCGCTTTTTTTAATCCTGGTCCCGCCAACGAGCCCCGTCATGCCTTTATCACCTGTACGAGTATAAACCGATGCTTTGTTCATTACATATTCCTTCTATACTTACCGCCTACTTCGTAAAGTAAGTTAGTAATCTGTCCGAGACTGGCGAAGTTAACGGTATAAAGTAACTCTTCAAAAACGTTTCCATCATTAAGAGCGACTTCTCTCAGACGTTTTAAAGCTTCCTGGGTTTTTTCTTTATTGCGGTTTTTAAAAGCGTTCAGACGGTTGATCTGATCCATTTTTTCTTCATCAGTACAACGAGAAATTTCTATTTCTTTGGCCATCTGCTCTTTGATGTCCGGAGAAATGTACGTGTTTACACCAATGATCGGAAATTCTCCTGAATCCTTCAAGGTTTCATAATAGAGGGACTCTTCCTGGATTTTAGAACGCTGATACATGGATTCCATAGCACCAAGCACTCCGCCTTTATCCGAGATATTTTCAAATTCGCGAAGAACCTGCTCTTCGACGATTGCTGCTAATTCTTCTACGATATATGCGCCTTGAACTGGGTTATCTGTTTTATTCATTCCGAATTCACGATTAATGATCATCTGAATCGCCATCGCCCGTCTCACCGACTCTTCTGTTGGTGTTGTGATAGCTTCATCATAGGCGTTGGTATGAAGTGAGTTACAGTTATCGGAAAGCGCTAAAAATGCCTGTAAAGTCGTTCTGATATCGTTAAAATCGATTTCCTGCGCATGCAATGAACGTCCCGATGTTTGAACATGGTATTTGAATTGCTGCGATTTTTCATTCGCGCCGTACTTATCTCTTAATGTCACTGCCCAGATTTTACGAGCCACTCGTCCCATGACGGTGTATTCCGGATCCAGACCATTAGAAAAGAAGTATGACAAGTTTTGCGAGAAATCATCAATCTTCATTCCACGCGACAAATAATACTCAACAAACGTGAATCCGTTTGAAAGCGTGAAAGCCATCTGTGAAATTGGATTCGCGCCTGCTTCAGCGATGTGGTATCCCGAAATTGAAACTGAATAATAGTTTTTAATGGCGTTTCTGCAGAAGTATTCCTGAATATCCCCCATCATTTTGAGAGCAAACTCCAGTGAGAAGATACAAGTGTTTTGCGCCTGATCTTCTTTTAAAATATCGGCCTGAACGGTCCCGCGAACCTGGCGCATGATCTCGATGCGTTTTTGTTCATTCCAGAAATCATCTCCAGAAAGCGACTGCTTCATTGCTGTGTTCATAAAAAGCGCAAGGATAATTGGAGCTGGTCCATTGATCGTCATTGATACAGATGTATAAGGATCGATCAAGCTGAAGCCTTTATAGAGATCCTGCATGTCATCTAATGTTGCAATGGAAACACCGGCTTCACCGATTTTCCCAAAAATGTCCGGACGAGTGTCTGGATCTTCACCGTACAATGTTACCGAGTCAAACGCAGTTGAGAGGCGTTTTGCTTTGTCATCTTTCGACAGGTAATGGAAACGTTTATTAGTTCTAAGTGGTCCACCTTCTCCGGCAAACATTCTTTTTGGGTCTTCATCGGCACGTTTGAACGGAAAAATTCCGGCGGCAAACGGGAAGTGCCCCGGAAGATTTGAATCCTTAATAAATCGATACTTTTCCGTCATCGAATGAAAATTCGGGTACGCGACTTTCGAAATATCATTCCCAGAAAGGGATTTGTATTTCGTTTTAACTTTAATTTCTTTTCCACGGACAAAATAAGAAAAAGTTCCGGACTCATACTGAGCAATTGTTTCATCAAAAGTTTTTAGTTCAGCAAAAGCTGATTCCGGGATTGAAGCTTTTACTTCAGCGAGTTTTGCCTCAAGATCTTTGTTTCCTTTAAGTAAATTACTGGCCACAAGCAGAGCTTCGTAATCTTTCATTTTCTCAGCTGTTTCCAGTGCTTCTTTGTTGTAAGAGCGTACTGTTCCGGCAATATCGCGAAGATAAAGTGATCGCTCCGGAGCAATAATTCTCTTTTTTATGGAAGGAGCTTTATCGCGTTTAAGCGACTCCATGTTTTGTGCTTTTAATTTAAGTGCAGAAACGACATCAAAAAATAATGCATTCACTCCAACATCGTTAAACTGACTGGCCATTGTTCCATAAACTGGTAATTGATCATCTTCCGGAGCCCCTGGGTGGCCGGCAAATTGATTGTGGTTTCTGCGCCACTGTTTCCGAATATCTCGAAGAGCATCTTCGGAGCGAGGTTTTTCAAACTTATTGAGAACGATAAAGTCTGCAGCTTCAAGCATTTCGATTTTTTCAAGTTGAGTCGCTGCTCCGTATTCCGGGGTCATGACGTAAATACATTTGTCTGCAACTTTTGTGATCTCGTCACTTGCTTGTCCGATACCAGAAGTCTCAACCAGTATCAGATCAAAGGGCTGCGATTTTAAAAAAGCGACTACGTCTTTTATGTGAGGAGAAAGCTCAGTATTTGAATCGCGGGTAGCCAATGAACGAATATAAAAATTATTAAAGCTCGCACTACCTAAACGAATACGGTCTCCCAATAGCGCACCAGAGGTTTTCTTTTTTGTCGGATCAACTGAAATTAAAGCAATTCTGCAATCAGGAGAATGACGATAAAAACGCAGGAGCATTTCATCAATCAAAGAAGATTTTCCAGCCCCCCCGGTTCCGGTTATTCCTAAAACAGGAACATTGCCCACCGGAAACTTCACTGGAATTTCACCATTATCTTCGATGGCTGTAATAACTTTTGAAAGAGAACGCTTGTCTAAATTCTTTACATCAAATTTTGAAAAATCGATTCCTGACAAAGTTGATTCTTCTGCTCTTTTAATCATGTCATCGATGATGCCATTTAATCCGATTTCCATTCCGTCTTGCGGAGAATAGATACGGGTGATTCCACGCGAGTGAAGCAGATTAATTTCGGAAGGAGTAATAACTCCGCCTCCGCCGCCAAAGATTTTTACGTTCTTTGCACCGGCTTTATCCAGCAGTTCGCGAATATAAGTGAAATATTCAACGTGTCCTCCCTGATATGAACTCAAGGCCACGGCATTTACATCTTCCTGAATGGCTGCATCTACAACTTCCTGTGCGGAACGGTTGTGCCCTAAGTGAATCACTTCGACACCTTTAGCTTGAAGCATACGGCGCATAATATTGACCGACACATCGTGGCCATCAAATAAGCTGGCTGCAGTAACAAAACGTAGTTTCTTCATTAACTTTTACTCTCTTTTTACGCCCTTTAGCACGGCGGAATTGACGAAAATAGTCTTCGTTTAGCACGGGTTAAGCTCGATAAAACGGCCTTAACTTTAAATCCTTGCAAATCTATTAGCAAGAAAAGCGTACTTCTGGTATTATTAGCCCTAGTTATTAACACAAAAGATATGAATTTGGTTTGCTATGAGCACCGATAATACACCAGCACAAAACGATACAAACAATGATTCCGATGAAGCAATCATCGTGGAAAATCCTTTTCATACTGCACGGCTCAAACCTCGTAGAAAAGGGAAGAAACCACCTAAACTTCTGGCAGTTGTTCATCAATCCGGTTGTACTGGATGTGAGGTTTGTATTCAGGGCTGTCCGGTTGATTCTATTGAGTTAGTGCCAGGACCAAATCCCTTAAATCCGCAATTTGGCCAGATGGTTGAAATCGACCTGGCCCGTTGTATTGGCTGTCAGAATTGTTCACAGGACTGTCCGTGGGAAACGATCACCATGTACGAGCATGACGATGCATTTACTGCATGGTCGTCTGAAACCCTCGCTTCTGAGCTTTATGTTTCAGAAGAAAAGCTTTCTGAATTCACTAAAAAAATCACAGAATAATTATTTAGACATTGTCCTTCGGTAAGAATCTTCCTGTACATTAGGAATATCAACCCGATCTTTTGGCTGTCTCTGAGCATTGCTAATCGCCTCAGCGTCCTGGCGGAGTCCTACCATACAGGATTTCAATTCCTGAAGCTCAATGCAATTGCTTTTAGCCTTATTCACGATCGCCTCTGCCTGAGTACTGAGTGCCATGGCTGCGGATAATTTACTAAGACTGGCTTTTCCGTCAACCAATGATCCCGCAAGCATGATTTCCATACAGTTGGCGTGAGGTTTGGCATCACTTCCCATATAGTCTTCCATAAAAGAATTTACATCTTTCTTTTTTGCATCCAGGGTTTGTTGCATAAACTTCTTTATGTTTTCATATTCTGGAAGCACTGTCATGGCCAGAGCGTGGATAGAGTTAAGTTGCTTAAAACGGTTAAGCGAAGAGCCTGTTTCTTCTTTGCGCTCTTCACATTCTTCTTTTTTTGCTCTCAAGGTGGCTGAAATGCGCGAGAGGTTCTTTTCCCGGATTTCCCGTTTACAGCTATCAGAAAAACAGGTCATCCCGACTTTTTCCAGCTTGCCTGCAAATGTTGAAAGAGTTTTAAGCAAGACACGTGTCGAATCCCCATCCAGAGTAGGTAAATCATCTGCCAAAGCTTCAGCAATAAAAATATTTAACCAGCTCGTCTTCACTTGCGAGAAAGGCAGAGAGCTTAATTTTTCATTGACGAAAATTTGTCCCTTCAAATAGCCTACGATGGTAAAGCGCACCTGATTCTTTTTAATTTTAAAAGTATAGAAATCATCCTTTGCTTTAATCTCCGGTAAATCTTTTTCCCGTTCCTGGTTGTAAAGCTCTACCCCTTTTTGAAAATCAGTCAGTGTTTTTTCGGTCAGAAAATTAATGACGGATTCATCCTGAGCATAAAGCGGAATGGAAATTGTCAGAATGAAAGTGAAGCAAAGGAATTTTAGCATCGGCGTTTCCTGATATGAGGACGTATCTAAATAATTGTAACTCAATAAAAAGAAAGTAAAAGCCTGGTGTTATAAGTCGCTATAAACAGGTTTTGAGTGGAACAAAATAGCCGCTTTTCTATGCCTTAAACTTTTGCCATGCAATCAAAGTCAGGCCAATCAGGGCCAAGGAGACCCATTGAGAGGTTGAAAGGGAATAAGTGTGAATACCACGAACGATGTCACCACGAAAAAACTCCACCACAAAACGAAGTGAGCTGTAAAACAAAATGTAAGTGCAAAAGACCCGAATGTTCGACTGCTGCTGTTTCAACATCCGGAGCATAAGCCAGAATAAAACGAACAATCCAGCAGCTTCGTATAGTTGAACCGGATGTCGTTCAAATCCATGCATATGGATGGCCCAAGGTAAGTCACAGACTTCCCCAAAACAGCATCCAGTAAGAAAACATCCTATCCTGCCGATAGCATGTCCCAAGGCCAGTCCTGGGGCCAGGTATTTAGAATGGCGGAACTCAAGTTTTTTGAAAGCAATAGTAAGCATAAAATACGTAATTAAACTGAATATGAATCCGCCGTAAAAAACAAATCCACCTCCTAGCCAGAAGTTATCTGCATACAGATATTGTGAAAATTTATCGCTTGCAGAAAACCAGAGGAAGAAGACCTTTGCACCGATCCAGGAACTGACAAACATAGCGATGAAAAGCAGAGGCAAGCCGCGACCTGATAATTCATATTTTTCAAAAATATAACGGGTAAAAGCATAGGCACTACCCCATCCCAGCCCCATAAAAAGCGGATAGCTAAAAAGAGTGAGCCAGCTCGTTTCAATGAGGATTGGTAACACTTTCGTTCTGCTTTTTACTTAAAAAAAGAATCTCGTAGATAAGCAAGATGGCTGCGATGGTTATTGCACTGTCAGCAATATTGAAGGCCGGAAAGTGATGAGTCCCCCAGAAGAAATCCAGAAAGTCGACAACGTAGTTCATGGAAAAACGATCAATCAAATTTCCAACTGCTCCGGCAAAAATAAGTGAGAAAGCCAGACATTGCAGTTTGTTGTTATTTCTGGTGGTCCAGATGAGATATAAAAGCCAAAAACAAGCAAGTACAGGTACACCGAAAAACAATGGAATTCTGATCCAATCAGCTGAGTGACCAAACATTCCGAAAGCTGCCCCGGGGTTGCGAACGTAAGTGAAGTGAAATAATCCTTCTATCACCGGCACAGTTTCGCCCAGATAAAAATTTTGCTGGACAATAGCCTTAGTGGCCTGATCACCAATGATAATTGTTGAAATCAAAATGCACATTTTAAAGATCATGTTCATAAGTTAACCGTTTACATAATCCTTGGCATTAATTTCATATTTTTCTATTTTGCGTAGCAAAGTTTTTTTAGGAATATTGGCCTTCAATGCCGTCTGGTTAATTTTTCCGCGGTTTTGTTTTAGGGCCCATACAATAAACTCTTTCTCAAAAAGATCTTTAGCAATTTGAAAATCCATGACCATTTCTTTTGAGTTCAAAACGTTGTTGAAAGAAAATCCTTCAATGTCCCGTTTGTCTTCATCGCTCTTCATGTCGAAGATAGAATCCTGGATTCCATCTACGTCGATCATCATTTCAGAATTTTCTTCCGGTTCCGGAACTTTTGTTGGGCTTGTCATCTTCAGACTAGATGGAAGTGATGGTGCCTGAATCATGTCAGAAGATTCAATAATAAAGGCGTGCTCAATAACATTTCGCAGTTCCCGGATATTTCCCGGCCAGGAGAAATTTACCAACAGGTTTTTTGCTTCTTCACTTACACCTTTAATATTCAGACCGTGAACGTTATTAAAATATTTTATGTAGTAATCCACAAGAAAAGGAATATCACTTTTTCGTTCTCTTAAAGGAGGCAGATAAACCGGAAGTACATTCAGACGGTAGAACAAATCTTCGCGAAATGTGCCATCTTTAATCATTTGCTCAAAAGGCTTATGCGAGGCTGCGATCACGCGGACATCAACTTTGATATCGCGATTAGATCCGATTGGTGTAAATGTTTTTTCCTGTAGAACACGAAGTAACTTTACCTGCATCGTTGGACTGACATCTCCGATTTCGTCCAGAAAGAGTGTACCTCCATCAGCATATTGGAATTTACCAAGCTTACGCTCAGCTGCACCTGTAAAAGCACCTTTTTCGTGACCGAATAATTCAGATTCAATGAGATTTTCAGGAACAGCAGCTAAATTTATTGTTACGAACTTAGCATCTTTTCTCGGACCATTAAAGTGAATGGCGCGGGCAACGAGTTCTTTACCGGTACCAGATTCACCGCGAATAAGTACCGGAGTGTTTACTTTGGCCAGTTTATCAATGACGTTAAAAACTTTCTGCATAACATGGGATTCACCCACGAACTGATCATCGCCACCTAATGAAAGACGTGGCGAAGAAAAAGCTGAAGTTTCAACCAGGGATCGTGCTTTTAGAGCTCGCTTAATCAGTGCAACTAAGTTCTCTGAAGAAATAGGCTTTTCAAGATAGTTATAAGCGCCTTCTTTAACGACTTTGACAGCATCGCTGACGTTTGAATACGCCGTGAGGATAATCACGATGACAGATGGATCGACTTTTTTAATTTCAGTCAGTGCTGAAATACCATCCATCTCCGGCATGTTAACATCCATAACAACCAGGTCATATTTTTCTTTGTAAACAGCATGAAGTGCTTCTTTACCATTATTGGCCACATCGACAGCAAAACTGTGATAAAGAAGGGCTTCTTTTACTGAATCCTGTAGAACTTTGTCATCATCAACAACTAACACGCGATGCATATCTGTCTCCTGGAAATTACTTCCTGTCGTCTATTTTACTACTGATTGACTAATTTAACTAAAAATTTCGTCTCGATTCCCTGTCTGGATTCAACTTGAATGGTCCCGCCATGCAGTTCTACGAAGTATTTAACCAGGTAAAGGCCCAGACCGGTCCCCTTTATAGCGTGATTAGCATCATTTTTTATCCGATAAAATTTCTCAAAGATATTCTGCAGCTCTTCCGGCGGGATACCAATGCCGTTGTCCTTAATTTCAACATAAACCCATTTTTCATCATCCCAGGTACGCACTTCTACTGTTGATCCTTCACCGGAATATTTGATGGCGTTTTCTACAAGGTTGGAAATAACCCGGGTAATCAGCGTGACATCAATCTCTATTGGATAAAGCGGAGCCAGCTCTTTAATTACCTTGACCTGTTTCTGACTTGCACTGAAACTCAGATCTTTTATAACACTTTCGACCAGTGCATTGATATCTTTGGAAATCTTGTTTATTGCAAAGTTACTGGATTCTATTTTAGTCATGTCCAGAATACTGGAAATAAAGCGATTTAGTTCTTTCGTTGAATCTATTATCAGTTGTGACTTTTCCCGGATTTCCGGATTGGTCGGATTCTGGTGATAAAGGTTATCCGCCACTCCTGCAATTTTGGCTACCGGAGTTTTTAAATCGTGACTCATTAAAGAAAGAAAGTTTTGCTTTAGTTTTTCTACTTTCTTAAGCAATTTAGCCTCTTCCTGGAAGGCAAAACGACGTTGATACTCACCAATGGCACGGAAAGGAATCCAGATGTAATAAACAACAAATACAGTAACTACCAGGTGGGCAGTATAAAGCCAGAACCCCATTAAAACAAAGAGCAGATACGAAATGACCAGGATAGATAACAGCACCAATAAGGTGATGATCAAGCCGTCCTTGGGCTTAAGTTTAGAAATAATTATCGACAGCAAAATTGCCACAATAAAAGCGAGTACATTAGAGACCATGCGAGGAAGCATTTTTATGGTTTTATTTTGTATAAAAGCATCAATGATCGTTGCATGAATGATCAGTTTGGGTGCTTTGTACTCTTCCTGATTAAAAGGGGTGAGATAGAAATTATCGCTTTGAGAAATATAATTTGGCCCGATAAGAACTATTTTGTCTTTAAAAATTTCCGGATTATAATTACCGACCAATACCCGATGAAACGGAATCGTCTTATATTTAAATTCGCTATAAACCGGAGAGCCTGGGTAACGAAACATGACGAAGTTTGCATCCGCTTCATCATTGTAATAAGCCCCCATAACATCCGGTACATTTAAAACACTCTTTCCGGTTTTACCGCGAAATTGATTAGCCGTCAGCAAGTGCAGGCTCTCTTCACCTGATACATTAAAAATTGCCCTGCGGATGACATCGTCTCTGGCAAAAACGTTATTGTCTATATTAAGCTGGGCCAGAGCATAGTCAAAATCCTGCAATGGCACTGGCGGCAGTTCTTCACCTTTTACTTCATCTATTTCTGTACCAAAACTAACCTTGCCTTCCTTTTCAATAAAACCGTTAAGTTTTCTTTTGTATTCTTTAAAATAGGCATCTTCTTCAGTAACGTCTGGCATACGAATAAAGTAATTGATGATTTTTGGCTTGGAAGCCAGAAGTTTATCCAGAAAGCGTGAATGAGTGGCATAAGTGTAAGGATAAGAGTCTCCTAAATAGTCATCACTTTCTTCGTCGAGTGTGACAATAACAATTTCCTTACTGGGCTTAACACCAAAATCCCATTTAACCTTGGCATCGTAAAAAATAGCTTCAAAAGAAGCCAGAGGATATTGGAACAAAATCCCAACAAAGATGAGCGTAAACAACAATGGATAATATTCTGAAAGATCAATTTTAAAGTTTTTGAACATTAATCTTCCTAGTGAGTATTGAGATTTTTAATTCGCATTTTCACATCGACACTATTAACCATCAGATTCGAAAGCGGATCCTGACTTTTATTTTTAACATGAACCAACTCAGCTAAAATCATCGCTCCAGTGCTCAGTTCATTGACAGAATCCAGATGCGCTATTTTAAACAAGGCTGAGATGTATTCTTTTTTCAATCCGGACATCTTTCCAACTTCATAATCAAACTTAAATAGCTCACTGTCTTTTTCATATAACTTAGATTTTAATACAAAGGCGGGATAGAGAAAAAATCGTATCCCATTTTTCCATTTATCCGGCAGCAATGCCCTAATCAAGTAGACAGGTGAATATAGGGTGAAAAAAATCAGAGTGGTAAATGTTCGGTTTCTGGCTTCACCTGATCGTACACGTAAAAGTGCAGCATGAATAAGACTATTGAGTTCATTACGAGATAAAGTCTGATAAACATTTTTTCCGATAATCAGAGCTGGCTCACCCCAATATGCGTCTGTGAAGTAAAGATTGTTCACAAAAACATTTGACCAGTAAACTTTCAGGTCCGGCATACCCAGGTGTGCGCTGAAGTTTTTCACCTGATTTATGAGAGCTTCATCATCAGTTACATAACGGGCCTTTGCAAAAATCAATACAAGTTTTTCGCCCCAGCGAGCAAAAAAAGCTAATGTTAGCAGAGCAATGATGAGACCTGCCCAAAACCCATTCACCAGATCAAACAGCAGTCCAATCAAACTGAAAGTGAAAAGAAAAGCGGTAATGATAAATAAAAGATACTTAAAACGGCCGATAGAATCCTCCATGAATCCTGGTCACTGCTGTCATTATTACAATGGCATTCATAAATTATAGACAAAAATCCGGTCGAGAGCTATAAGTCCTTAGCCTTTGAAATAGTTGCTTTTGAAAGTCGGGAACCACCATCCAAGTGCAGGATATTATTGGGGTTTTCACGACGCAGCTATCAATGTATCCGGATTTGTGATAACAATGTGTGGTTTTGAGATAAATTTGGGGAGCGCAATATGAAATTCGACCGTCTTCTTTTTGGTACCGCAGGGGTGCCTAATTCAACGCCTAAAAAAAATAACCCTATCGATGGGGTAAAACAAGTCCATGCTCTAGGCCTTGATTGTATGCAACTAGAGTTCGCTCATGGCGTGCGCATGAAAGAAGAAGTATCTTCCGGACTTCGCAAAGTTTCTTACGAGCTGGGAATTCCTCTTACTTCTCACGGTCCTTACTACATTAACTTAAACGCACGTGAACAAGATAAAATTGACTCGTCTGTGGAACGTATTATCCAGACAGCAAAGATTTCTGATCTATGCGGAGCTGAGTCAATGACGTTTCACGCTGCTTTCTATATGAAAGATTCTCCATATGATGTATTTGATCTGGTTCAAAAATCATTGAACGTAATCGAAGAAAGATTAAATCGTCTCGATATCCAGATTGAGCTTCGTCCGGAACTTACAGGCAAAACTTCACAGTTCGGCTCTCTTGAAGAATTGATCGACCTAACAAAATCTGTTTCGTCCTGTTCACCATGTATGGACTTCTCTCACCTGTACGCACGTACTAACGAGTACAATACATATGAAGAATTCTGTAATGTTCTGAATAAACTAAAAGAAGAACTGGATGTTGGTGCTCTTCAAAATATGCACATTCATCTTTCCGGAATCAGCTCGAACTCTAAAGGTGATTTAAAACACTTAAACCTCGAAGAATCTGATTTCAACTGGCGTGATCTTCTGCGAGCATTAAAAACTTTTGATTGTCGCGGATATGTCATTTGTAACAGTCCGAACCTGGAAAAAGACGCGAAGATGATGAAAGATTTCTATATGGCACTTTAATAGCAGGCTGGCGGCTTAGTGAAAACTAGGCCGCTGCTTTTTCTTGATCCTGATTTCTCTTTTCAAAATAGCCTCTCATCCACTGAATATGCTCTTTCGAACTTTCCAGCGACAAAAAAACTATACGGGCAGAGCCTTCGTCATTTAACAGGGCCAGATTTTCCTGACTTCCATTTAATTCGGCAAAAATATCCAGCAGAAAATCCTGATCCAGTGATTGATCAATATAGATGATGTCCTGACTCTTAAGCTCTTTGAACACTGACCAGTTAGAGGGAAAATCTAAAACTGAATTTTTGATAATCATTCGGTAACACTGACTGTCCTTGCGGTATTCCAGCAAGACCGAGTGAATTTCATTTTGTCCGAGATAATCAGACAAAGAAATAAAATCAACCTCATTTAAGCGTTTCTCAAAATAATTACGTAAATCGACAAAGTTATTCGGCTGATCCTTATCTTGTGATTCAGTGTAGGTTTCAGAAATAAGCTTGGAAATTAATGTATCGTCATTCATGCTGAGCTTATCGGTCAGCATTGGGAAAAAATTTATAACCTAAACGAATAGTCCCCTTTCTAGGCAGATTTTATATAAATCTGACCATCCTGGTTGGTTAAGGTCTTGATCTCCCTGCGGAGTAAATTCCAGGCCAAGGCCCTGATCATAAGCACTTATCACCCTCGCCTTTTGCTGAAATTGCACCCCTTCATAAGTTGTCTGCAATTTAACTTCACCTAATGAGCGGGGATTAAAATCCAGCTTTTCTGGTAAATAAATAAAGCAGCTGTAATCATCAATATTAGTAATTAGTACCGGATATGTTGATTGCTGAGCATCGATTAAAGTGCCACTAATTTGAAAACGACGGATTTTTTCCAGATCATAGCGGGAAAAGTTGGGATTAAAAGATGCTTTATTAATCTGTAATTCCCAAGTGATGAAAAAATAAAATGCAAAAATGAGATAGATAAAATTGAGTGCAAGCACAAGCTTATTAAAATTTCCGGATAATAATATAAAATTTTTGCCGATGATCAAAATCAATGCAAAAAGTAATACCTTATCTGAATGTTTTTTTATTTTTACGATGAGGTAGAGACAAACGGCGACTACCAGGACAATTAAGCCGTGCTCAAAAACTATCGACTTTAGGGCTTCCGGGCCATAGAAGCTCAGTCCTTTAGCCAGGGAGTAAATGGCATGCAAATAGACCAATGAAAACAGCATAAAGATGACGACGTTACGTTGTTCAAAATTACGTTTTAAAATTCTCATGTTCACCGAGGGAAAAAACTATCCAGCATGCAAACGCGGGAAATGATTGCTAAACTCTAAACCATGATACCACATCTCGAAATTACTTCACTGTGTATTTCTTGCGATAATTGCAACCTGATTTGTCCGGAAAATGCAGTATTAAAAAATGGCAGCCAGTATATTATCGAGACCTGGTCTTGTACTCTTTGCAGCGCCTGTATTGAAGTTTGCCCGGTAGACTGTATTAAAATGATTACAGAAGACAATCGCAAAAAAATCTTCTAAGGCTCTATCTTTTGGACAAGTCCCTGACAGCTGATGCAACCCCGATGAAAATGTCCCTTGCCGTCCAGATCTATTGCCTTTAGATCCGGATTAAAAAACAATTTTATATCACCGGCAAAAGCCTTATGCTCAGACAGAAACTTTAAAATAAAGCAATGTTGTGCATATTTATCATTTTTGAGAGCATGGATTTTTTCAATGTTTTTGAAATATATGTCTGCCGTTCCAAAATCCCAGTATTCGTATTCTGCCGGAGTCAGAAACTGAATATTTTCTTTTTTGTAGTTTGCGACGGTCTGAAAAAACTTCGTTGCTCCCGGAACAGGTTCCAAATTATCCAGTTTGAGTATTCCTAAGCCTGAATAGGTAATAAAATCTTTTTCCCCACTCGGTTTTCGAATTTCCTTTAGCTGGCCGTTTTCTAAAACAGTTTCATTATAATGAGAGTCATGATCAACCCGAATTCCATACAGAACCGCCCGACAGTTCTCTAGTTTTTTTAAGGCTTGTTCAAAATAGGATCGTTCAAACAATAAGAACTGGTCGGCATTAACAATTAGCAAATTGCCGCTGTAGTTGACGTCTCCGCGCGAAGCCATGTTATGAATGGCTCCTCCCGAATCCAATAAGGGATCCTCTGGCAACAAGGTTATATTCTTAAATTTCTCATTAGAGACAATAATTTTTTCAATTTCTTCACCAAGAAAATGAGTGTTAATAAATATGCGATCAATTCCCAGGTCGCGGCAGTAATCAACCTGCAACTCCAGCAGACTTTTATAATAGACCGGCCATAAAGCCTTCGGGAGCTTCTTTCCAATTTCACCCATTCTGGTACCCATACCGGCACAGAGTATTAGTGCGTGATCAATTTGCATAATACAGACTCGCTAATATCTGTCGTGCTTCTTTAAAATCATCATGGGCAAACATGAAACTTCTGACTTTTTCAAACGCATAACCAATATATTTGATATACCGTAAATCTTTTCGATCAGCATAAATATAAGCGAAACTACCAATGGCTTTAAATACACGTTGGATGGCCATCAAATCGTAAATCTTTTTGAAATCTTCAAAACTTTTTTTACTGTCAAACTTACGAAAATAAGTTTCAAAATAATATTTAATCAATTTTTCCTTATTAGATGGTTCGAGTTGATAATAGCAATCTTCCAGAAGCGAAACGAGGTCATATAATGGAGTTCCCATCCTGGCGTCCTGAAAATCAATTACAACTTGCTCTCCGTTAATAATCATCAGATTGCGGGAGTGATAATCCCGGTGAACCAAAGAGCGGGGTTCATTGGACAAAAACTCGCACATAGTTTTCAGCCGGGAATAAAGCTTTTTAACTTCTTCAGAGTCAACATCTAAACCAAGATACAATTTCAAAAAATACTTTTTAGTAAATTCCATTTCCTGAAATAATTTTTCTGTATCAAATGCCAGTTTTGTAAAGTTTTCACCTTGATATTTCTGTACAGGTATCGCGTGGATAGAGGCCATAAGGTCAATAGCATCTTTGTAGTACTTGTATTCCTCTGCCGGGCCGGAAATCCGTGCAATATCCTTTAAAAATGTGACGTCCCCCAGATCTTCTTCCAGAATGTACCCCGTCGAAAGTTCGCGATCATAAATTTGAGGAACTCGTACTTTTTCCTGATTGAGCACTCTTTGAAGTCTTAGGAAATTCGGTTCTTCTCCGCCTTCTTCGATAGGATTATCCAGACAGACTACGTAAGATTTTTTATTTGTCCAGATTCGATAATACTTACGGGTCGAAGCATCTCCGGTCAGTTTTTCAACATTTTCAATGTCTTCATTTTTTAGTAGTTCTTTGTGAATTGTTTTTTTAAATAATTCTTCAACTAGAATACGTTCTGATTGTTCTGGCTTCATTCTTTACCCGCTACATTGTTCAATAATCTGTAAAAGACTTTCGAGGAATTTGCTTCAGTGATTTTTTTCTCTACTCCGCTGATGCCCCGTTTGGTCATAAAGTTTTTAAATAAGTGTTCTTCCTTTGAAATACCCAATGCATCTCCCAAAAAAAGAGAAAAATCCAACGTGTTACGATTCTGGACTTGTATCCAGTTGAGATAGGCAGAAGCATCGTAGCCCGATCGCTTTAGCATATAATAGACCCATTCATTGATTTGATAACGGGTTTCCGGCTTTAGTCTAGTCAACTGAATCATTTTTTCAGTACTAATAAAACCCAGCGGTATGAGAAGATTTTTTTCATAAATTATTCGGGAACTCTTCAGCACTTCCGCAGCGAAAGCAGCTATGAACAGGGCTTCACTTTTCAAATAACGATCCATCAGTGCAGTAGAAAAAAAGAATTGCCCATTTGGCAGCGAAAAAATAAAAGGTGATTTGTGTTTGATGAAAAAGAACTGTGGCTTCGAAACTGCCTCATTTAAGAGAATTTGATTGTTTGAAATTAATCGCTCATACACGGCTTCGAGGAAATTTATACTTTCAGTCCGTAGTGCAACTGTATAAACCTGCTCACTGTTCAAATACGTTCTTCCGATTGATGCAAGGTGGTCGGCATAATCTTCTTTTTCTACCTGGCTCAAATCAGATGTATCGATCATCACGGGTTTTTTACTCGCGCAAGATGAGAAAAAAAATAGGGCCAATAAGATTAATAATCTATTCATAAAACAAAGAAGCCCTTCAAAGAAGGGCTTTAAAATATTGTTATATCGATTATAGACTATCTTGGCTGAGAAGCAAGATCACGTGTCGGCTGGTAATAAAGAGTGAAACCGGCAAATATTAAATCCGGATTGCGAATAAGTGGACGGTTATTCTCATAAATTGACTTCCACTTCCTTGTCGTACCATATTTATCCATTGAAATAATCTGTAATGTGTCACCAGTTTTAACCAGGTAAGGCAGACCACTTGGAACCCAGGCTATGCGTTGCTCAGGTACATAATAGCGAAGCTTCATTCCGGCACTGATCTTTTGTTTTAATTGTTCTTTGTTCCACTCAGTGAGTTCTTTCCATTTACGGTAATCACCATAAATTTTGAAAGCGACCATCATGAGTGTGTCGCCCTTTTGAACTTCGTAATATTCATAATCGCCTGACATTGCAATATCTCGATTTGAAGCCATTGCTGCCGGAGAAGGATCAGGAGTTATTGTAATTTCTTCCGGCGCTTTAAACTCCTCATATGTTGGTTCAGCAGGGGCCACCATGGCCGTTTCTTCTATTGGAGGAGCTTGAAATTCGTCGGGAATTTTCGTTTCGGCAATCTGCTCAGGAGCAACCTGAATTGGATCCATTCCGGTAGTTGTCTCCGGAGACTCTAAAGTATCAACTGCAAACTCCAGATCATCTGCCCGCACTCCTGGCTCATCTTTTTGTGCTGAAGGAAAGCTGCAGCCAGATAGAAGTAATATCAGTAGTAAGGATGTAGTTATCTTAGTCATGATTTTTCGTCCCCTTTCTATTCCCTATCGGATAATTTGCGGCGGATATGAGTCTAAAGTGGAATTATTTTCTAGGATAAATGTGATTGCGCCTTTTAATGCTAACTTTTACAATTACTTTATGCGCTCTATCTTCACAATAACCTTCTTAATTAGTCTACTACTGTTGGCAACACCTGGTTATACTCAAAATGTACTGGACGATATTGAAGAAGAGGAAAGACTGGAAACTGGACGCACGGAAAATGCTCCTAATTTGGTCTCCGAAACAATCAAGACAATTTCACCCTCTAAAAAAATTTTCATCCTCACAAATGAAAATCGCACTTTTTCTAAGGGCGACTTTATCTCGCTTCTGTTAAATAACAAACTTGTTTGCCGCGCTCTGGTTGCAAAAACTAATGAACAAAATCTTTCGGGTATAAAAATCGTAAAAATTTACAACCTCGCATTGTGGAAGCAGTTGGGTGTTAACAAAGAAGTTCTGGTTCTTAAGGGCGACGATAGTTACTACGTGAATAAAGAAAACGCTCCTCCAGCTGAAGCGGAAGGTGAAAAGACTCAGTCTAAAGTTCAGGACGAAGAAGATCTCTATAACTCAACCACACTGGATGAGGATGACCTTTCATTGGAAGAAAATAATGCTCGTAAAATTAAGACTGATAATCTGCTCGCCTTAGGTGTTGGTATGATTCGGGCAAAAGATGTTGATGGCGCTTCAAGTAATTATAGTCAGCTAAACGGTTCCTGGGGTTATCAGATTGCTGACAATTTCTGGGTGGAACTTGGTTTTGGAACAAATACTATTACTGATTATCCATCAACTGGAATTGACACTCGCCTGCTTAATATCATGAGCAGGGTTAAACTTACTTTTGAAGCGCCTTTTTACAGTTATATCATGCCTTACGTTGGCTACCAGGTCATGCAGGTACAATCACCGGGTGCAGGTGAAGTTGCTGAAGGCGAAACCAAAACACAGGTAGAATTGGATCAGGAACTCGAAATGGTTGAAGATCTTAAAAAAAGTACTGTTGTTTTTGGTGTCAGTGTTTTAAAAAGAATTGTTCCCGGCTGGTTCGTAAGAGCGGATTTGGGTACAGACATTATTAGCGGCGGTTTAACACTTGAATTCTAATCTCTTTTTTATTCTGATTTGTTCATCACTCATCAGTGCTTGCGGAGTCAAAGCTCCTCCTAGGCGTTTTCCGGATACGATTGTCGAATCATACGTTAAACAATACACCGTAGAACCTGATCCACTCGTAAATAAAGATCCTAATCAGCCAGTTTCTCCCGCTCCTAAGAATTAATATGTCTATTTTCATTGCCACCGGTACAAACATGGGAAACCGTCTGGCCAATCTTCAGGATGCCAGCAGAATCCTGGCGCAGACATTTACACTTGTTGCTGAATCCCGGATATATGAGAGCGCAGCCGTAGATTATCTTCAACAACCCGACTTTTATAATCAGGTATTGGAATTCACAAATCCGAACATGACACCTGAAGAAGTTATGCAACGATTACTGCAAATTGAAAAACAATTGGGACGCAACAGGGACATTCCCAAAGGTCCGCGAGCTATCGATCTGGATTTATTGTTCTGGGACTCATTAAAAATGGAGACGCCAGTTTTAACACTTCCTCACCCGCGCTTATTTGAACGCAGCTTCGTTGTCCTGCCTCTCTCTGAACTTCCAGGATTTCCCGAATTGCAAAAACATTTTTCCTTTCCAGAGCATTTCGACAACAGCGCCAAACCAATACCGCTTTCTTGATTGCTTCTATTCGTACTCAGGCTATAATTTAGGCATTCAAAAACTTCCGTAAGAAAAAGGACTTTCACATGGAATTCAATCTCACCAGCGATCAGCTTGAGATCAAAGATCTCGCCATGAAATTTGCCCGAAATGAAATGATGCCCAAAGCAGCTGAGTATGATGAGAAAGCTCAGATGCCGATGGAAATTTTAACTAAGGCCTGGGAACTCGGTCTGGTCAATACCTGTATACCCACTGAGTATGGAGGAAACGGATTTTCGGCAGTCGATTCGATGTTAATCACCGAAGCACTCGCTTACGGCTGCATGGGAATGAACACTGCAATTATGGCCAATGACCTTGCCCTACTTCCCATTGTGATCGGTGGCAATGACGAGCAAAAGAAACGCTTCCTCACTCCTTTCACCGAAAGTTATAAAATTGCCGCATTCTGTTTAACGGAACCTGCTAATGGGTCTGACGCCGGTGGTATTAAAACAACTGTCAAAGAAGACGGAAACGATGTTGTTATTAACGGAAATAAAATGTGGATCACTAACGCCGGATACGCCGATTTATTTGTGATCTATGCGACTACCGACGCCGCACTCAAGCACAAAGGCATCACTGCCATTGTTGTAGAAAAGGGCACGCCGGGAATTGAAATTGGAAAAAAAGAAGACAAGATGGGACACCGCTGCTCTGACACACGGGCTGTTACTTTCAACAACGTACGCGTTCCTAAGGCCAACGTCATCGGGGGAATGAATCAAGGCTGGAAAATTGCCATGAAAACCCTCGATCACTCCCGCCCCATGGTTGCCTCATCCGCGGTGGGTGGAGCTCAATGTGCTTTTGATCATGCTGTGAAGTATGCAAAGGAAAGAGTGCAATTCAATGTTCCAATCGCTAATCATCAAGCAATTCAATTTATGATTGCTGATATGGCGATGAAGATTGAAGCTTCCCGTCTATTGGTTCACAAGGCTGCTTGGCTACTAGATAACGGATTACCCAATACACAGATTGCCTCTTTCTCCAAGGCAATGGCGGCTGATTCTTGTATGCAAATAGCGACGGATGCAGTACAAATTTATGGTGGTTATGGGTACTCGAAAGAATACCCTGTCGAAAAAATCATGAGAGACGCGAAACTCATTCAGATATACGAAGGCACGTCTCAAATTCAAAGGTTAGTCATCGCAAAAGAAATTTTTACACGATAATTACTAGGAGATCTCAATATGAACATTTTTGTATGTGTGAAACAAGTTCCAGACACTGAAACAAAGATAACTCCAACCGGAGACGGATCTTTCATTGAAACGAACGGTATTAAATGGATTATGAACCCTTATGATGAATTTGCTGTCGAGCAAGCTCTTTTGATTCAAGCTGCAAACTCCGGCTCAACTGTAACAGTTGTACGAGTAGGATCAACAAAAGACACTGAAGCTCTAAGAACAGCTATGGCCATGGGAGCTGATGAAGCATTCCTGGTTGAAGCTCCAGATAATCTTGATTCATACATGATCGCAAAAGCTCTAAAGGGCGCGATTGCTAAATCAGGTAAAAACCCTGATCTTATTCTTGCCGGAAAACAAGCAATTGATGACGACTGTCTACAAGTTCCGCAAATTCTCGCAACGATGCTGAACATCCCTTCAGTTTCTGTAGTAGTTGGTTACGAAGGTGCTGGATCTGAAGCTGTTGTTAAACGTGAAGTTGAAGGTGGAGCACTGGAAGTTTACGGCGTAAAACTTCCGGCGATGATCGCCTGTAACAAAGGCCTGAACACTCCTCGCTATGCTTCTCTTCCGGGAATCATGAAAGCAAAGAAAAAACCACTTACAACCCTAAGTCTGGCGGACGTAGGCGTAAGCGACGCAGACAAGCGTGTTAAATACTCTGAATTCAAACTTCCTCCGGAGAAACCAGCCGGAAAAAAATTCGATGCAACTGACGCTGGCAAAATGCCAGGAGTTGTAAAAGAAGTTGTTGGTCTTCTCAGAACAGAAGCAAAAGTTATCTAATTAAAAACGAATCAAAATTAGAAGAGGAAATTATGGCAAAGATATTAGTATTCACAGAACTTCACGGCTCACACGTTAAAGGTGTGACACTTGAAATTTTAGGCAAACTTGCTGGTCACACGGTTGATGTTGCTGCTATCGGAACAATTCCTTCTGAAGCCATCACAGATCTGGCAAAATTCGGAGCAGCTAACGTTCACTCCTTAAAAGGATCAAACCTGGATAATTATTCTCCAGAAGGCTACGCCAACGCTCTTAAAGGCTTCATTGCTTCCGGAAACTACGATTACGTTTTCGCCGGTGCAACTTCGCTTGGTAAAGATTTACTTCCAAGAGTAGCAACAATGTTTGATGCTGGTATGGCTTCTGAAGTTACGAACTTCATCATGGAAGGCGATAAATTCGCTGGTACAAGACCACTATTTGCAGGAAAATGTTTTGCAAAAGTAGAACTGACTGGCCCAAAACCACACTTTGTTACAGTCAGACCAAACGCTCTGGGAATGAATGCGAACCCAACTTCAGGGCCAGCTGCTGCAAAAGACGCAAGTGTTGATGCTGGTGAAATCCGGGCACTCATCAAAGAAATCGTAAAAGGCACATCTGAAAAACTAGACTTAACTGAAGCAAATATTATTGTCTCTGGAGGACGAGCGATGAAAGACGCCGCCAACTTCAAAATTCTTGAAGATCTGGCTAACGTCATCGGTGCAACAGTTGGTGCAAGCCGAGCTGCTGTAGATTCTGGATTCGCTCCACACGCAATGCAGGTTGGACAAACCGGTAAAACAGTTGCTCCATCACTTTACATTGCTTGCGGTATCTCAGGGGCTATTCAGCACTTAGCGGGAATGAGAACGTCGAAAGTTATAGTTGCGATCAACTCTGATCCGGATGCTCCGATCTTTACTAAAGCTGATTACGGAATTGTTGGAGACCTTTTCCAGGTTGTTCCGGCAATGACTCAGGAATTTAAAAATCTTCTAGGGAAGTAATCTCTAAAATTAAAGCTTAAAGGCCCGCAAGGGCCTTTTTTTATTTTCAAATTATGCTCGAAAATATCCCGCCATTTTATTTCGCTTTCGCCGCAACACTTTGTTTTGCCTACGCCTCAACTATATTCACAGAATTCAGCAGAAAAATTTCTCCGTTTTGGATGAACAGTTTCAAAGCTTTTGTAGCACTTGCAGCTTTTTCCATTACTGTCATCGCCACCAAAAGCTGGATTGAACCTGACCTGAAATCCGTACTCGCCTTTCTCACTTCAGGTTGCATTGGACTCATGATCGGTGACATTTTCATGTTACACGCCATGAAAGATCTGGGAGCCGGAAGAATGCTGATGATTTTTGGATTGCAACCTTTCTTCTTAGGCATCGGCGGATATTTCCTGTTTAATCAAACGTTTTCTCCGATTATTTTTCTGGGTGTCGCATTCATGCTCGCCTGCCTCTTCACCATCAGTCTTGAAACCTATAAACAAAGTGGATCGTGGCAAATCCGCGGCCTGATGTTTGGTCTCATTGCCATCCTTCTCGATGCTGCCGGCATTCTTCTCACCCGCTACGGCTTCGACACTACTCCGGGAATCAATTCTATTCAGGTCAATGCTGTCAGATGTGTGGGTGCGATCATTGGTTTTTTTCTGGTGTATTTCACGCGGGAGAAAATTGAATTTTTTCCTGTCTGGCGACCACTTACTCGAGGTGAAAAATTTCGAATTGTCCTTGGCTCTTTGATGGGAACTTATTTTTCACTCATGCTTTATTTAACCGCTGTTTCTCGCGGACAGCTTTCGGTCATTTCATCGGTGACCGTAACCGGGCCGATGTTTGCTTCTGCTTTTGAATGTTTCCGGTATAAAAAGTGGCCGAGTCTTTATCTACTGGTGGCTTTCTTTTTCTTTATTGGTGGATTTCTTATTTTTACGTTTGGTAAATAAAAACCCCGCTTCTATGAGCGGGGTTTTCTAGGAAAAGGTTGGCGGTTTTTGTAGTAAAAAGCGTAACCCTTATTTTCTATTCTTTTTGCACTGTCCCCAGAAAAGTGTGCTGGAACCTTAGAAAGAGTAACCTTGAACTTCAGCAGTTTCCTTGATTTCGTCAGCACTCAGGACTCTTACTGGTTCGTATGATTCTGGTTGAGCATCCGAAGCGATTTGTCTTTCTTCGATTGCTTCGTTTTGAGCTTCAGCAGCTACACGTTGCTCTTCTTCCTGGAAGTAAGCATCCTGACCTTGTTCCAGAGCTTTATCTTCGATCTGCTCAAGTTGTTCTCTAGTTACGAAGTTAAGCATTGCTCCGGCAAGTGGACCAGTTACGAATGAAAGTCTGTATCCATCTTTTCCGTTGTTGAAAACAACACCAGAAACTTCTTCACCATCCACGTCAGCTTTAAAGCTTCCACCGTCCATTAGGTCAGCAGCAGCGATATCGATATTTTGTGTTTCACCGTTAGCATTTCTTAATTCAACAGAAAGACCGTTCAGTGAGTTCTTAGTAAGGGTCATTGAACCAGAAACATCTGAACCAGTAAGAAGCTTTGGTGACTTTGCCTGATTAAGAGCTCTTTCAAGAACTAGTTCAACTTCGTCGCTAACAGCAAGAGTTTCTGATTCTTTCTTTTCAGAGATGATTTTTGCTTCGATGATTTCAAATCCTTTACCCATTTTTTTGAAAAGAGCGATTGTTCCAAAATCAGATAGAAGTGAAATTCTGTAGACCTGGTCATTGTCACCATCGATTCTAACTAGTGAAGTACCAATTAGTTCCATTTTAACAACGATATTTTTTCTTTTATCTTCAGGATTGCTGATTTTATCGAAAGCAACAACTGAATCAGAACCAACAATTCTCATGATGTTCCAGTTAGCGTTGATCTTTTTCATGTTCTCATCATTTTGTGGAACATACATCATCGCTACATTTTGAACTGCTTCTGAAGCTACTGTTCTTTCAGCTGCAATTTCTTCGATTGCTACTGGTGCTTTCGTAACGGTACGTGAATTAATATCTTTAATTGTTCCGGCCAATACGATCGACCCTAAGCTTAGGATAGAGATGATGGCCTTCTTAGATGTTAATACTTGCATAACCGTCCCCTGACTGTGTTTGTCTTGTATGGAGCAAGGGTCGTGCCACTTTGCAGCATTGGCATTTGGTAGAAATACTGGCCTAAGTGATGAGAATTTTTGAGGGGTTTTGCTGAAGAGTAATGACTATAAAGGAGAGGGTGATTAGCTTTTGATCACCCTGTCTATAATAGTTACATACAGACAGGGTTTATTGATGTCTAAAGTTTAGACAATTTTTACTTCTTTGGAGGGTTTTGGTCCCAATCAGTGTGGGCAGCACGGAAGCGTTTCATCGCGATAACGACCAGGTCGGCCAGAGGAGTTCCTGTATTTTGGCTCATTCTCTCGAATGCTTCGACAACGTCTTTTTCTACTTTAACGTTAAGTTCTTTAAGTTCAGTTTGGTTTTGCGGTTGATTTTTCATTGGGTCTCCAGCGAGTGATAATGAGGTACGTGTCACAAAGGTCTATAATTTGGATCAAATTTTATAAGAAAAACTTAGTTTTGAAAAACCTTGATTGCCTTTTTTTTCCGAAGAGAGACGAGGGCATTGGTGATTTCAAAGTCCATGAGTTTGCAGTACTTATAAATGTCTGAGACCTTGCAGTATTCAGTGATGACTGAGAGCACATCAAATTCTTCTGCTGAAATCTCTTCTTTGGAGACAATGATTTCCGGGTCAATGACCAGTTTCAGCGTGGGGGCCGGACGTAATTTTTTAGCTGTGAGATATTGGGAATAAAGTTTTTGAGCCTCACCTTTTAAATCGTCGAAGGGAATTTTCATCTGAACGTGGTCAGTGCTTATAAGTTCAGGCTCAACGATAAAGCGAAAATCTTCATTGGAGTCAACATCGGCAAAGATCATATTAAATAGCGCTTTTTTGCCTTTGAGTTCTTTGATCTGAGCTCCGACGATGAGACCGTCTTGTTGATAGATAACACCCAGAAACTGGCCATTGTCACGGGAAAGCATATTCACTTTGCCCGTGAATCCAAATGAGGACTGCTCTTTCAAAACCTCAATCAAGTTAGCCATATAATTTTATTAAGCCCGATCCTACGAAAAAAGTCTTTTAAAAAAACCTTTAGATTCACCTTCTAGTTTCGCATTGGGATCGTTGCTGAAACAAGCGTCGATGTTTTTTGCCAGGTTCATATAGGCGTTCCATACCGGACGCCCTTCATATTTCTTCTCGTTCATGTACGGCTGTCCTTTGTCCGAAGCTTCCCGCAAGGCCATTTCCATCGGGATTTCCGAAAGCAGGTTAACGTTGAGTTCATCTGCAGCCTTTTTCACTCCCCCTTCTCCAAAAATGTAGTATTTTTTTGTTGGTGCATCGTCTGGTGCGAAGTAGCTCATATTTTCAATCATGCCCAGGACTGGAATTTTAACCTGGTTGAACATGGCAAGACCCTTTTTAGAATCAAGTACAGCAATTTCCTGAGGTGTAGAGACAACAACAGCTCCATCAACTTCAGTTGCCTGAACCATAGACAGTTGCATATCACCTGTTCCCGGCGGAAGATCGATGATCAAATAATCAAGCTCTGGCCAGGCTACATCGAAAAGAAACTGGTTAAGCACACCGCCTAACATTGGCCCTCGCCAGATAACAGGATCTTTTTCATTGATAAAAAGACCAAAGCTGATGAACGGGATTCCGTAAGCATCAACTGGCATAATTTTTTTTTCTGGAGTAGCTCCTGGTTTTGTATTGCGGTGATTAAGAAGCATCGGCATTGATGGACCGTAGATATCGGCATCCAATAATCCCACTTTTTTACCCAGATTTTTAAGAGCGAAAGCGAGGTTGACTGAAACGGTCGACTTTCCGACTCCCCCTTTACAACTGGAAACAGCAATAACTTTTTTGGCATTTGCCACTCGTTTTTTATTTGCCCCTGCAGGACCATGCCCTGTTTTGATCTGGGCGCTTTGATTCTGAACTGCTGGTTTAGAAGCAGTAAATGTTTTATTGGCAAAGACATCCTGGGAGTTTTCGGAAATAGTCAGGACTGTGATTTGATCAGCCGTATAAGTGTCTTTAAAATGATTCACGATCTGGGCTTCAATTCCTTTTTTTTGTTCCGGTGAAATCCCGTCACGTTTATATTTAAACAACAGTTCATTTTGATCGGCTTTTATTTCGACAATTCTTCCTTCTTCTTTTAATGTTCGGCCGGTGTTTGGGTTAACAAGCAGTTCGAGTGTTTTTTGAATATTTTCCTGAGAGCTCATTATGCTCCTCCTTGCTGTGGTAATCATTTGAATTTAGCTTTTAGGTTATACCCCGGCCTGGAAGCTTTGTTAAAGACTTTCTGGCAAAGTTTGAGCAGCTTTATCGGATACAATTTTCCCTATAGAAAATGATAGAAAGTAGCGACGCTTTACTTTAAAATAAAAGGACTTCCAAGTGACTCTCGGCTCCCAGGGGATTATGTGTCTTACAGTAGAAAAATATACCTGATAAATCCAAAATTCCAGATACAGCTGAGCCTTTACGTCTGTGCCTTAGTATTTATCACCAGTTTGATTTACCCCTTCACTGTTTATCAGTTACTGGACACAATCATTGCACACTTTTCCATTAAGAACCCTGAGATCGCTATGCACTATAGCAAAAAGCGCGACTTACTTATTTATTTTCTTTTAGGCTTACACCTTGGATTTACTTGCCTTACCTTTTTTGCCTGCGTTTTCTTTTCTCACAAAATCGCCGGGCCGTTGTATAAATTACAGAAGCACTTAAGGGCCATCCGTGAAGGACTAAATCCCGGAAAGTTGTTTTTTAGAAAAGGTGATTTTTTTCAGGATGTTGCTGAAGATATTAACCACACTATCGAACACATTGAAGATGGCTATAAAAGTGACCTGGTTTATTTAAGTGAAGTGAATTCTTATATTAACAATCTCAGTATGGTCGTACCTAACGACAAGCGGGTTGTGCTGAATGAGATTTCGTCTCGGCTCTCTGAGATACAAGAGAGATTTACGAACAAAAATTAGTTTTTTCCGCTCGAGGACACGGAGGTCCCATATGTTAAGGCTAGTGACTCTTACGGCCCTAACCACATGCTATTTATCGGTAGCCATTGCTAGTCCGAATTTAAACTTTGCTTCAGTTGCAATGGCCGAAGACGTACCTTTCAGGCTGAATTATTCACCGACAGATATGGAAATTGGTACTGAGCTGGTGGAGCTCTTTAATTCTCTTCAAAAAAATGAACTGAAGAAAACTGATGTTCAGCGATTCTCTCACTTTCGCTCTAAAGTTCATTCATTTGATAATCTGATTCCGTTTATCAACCGGCTCAATGCGGTTGTTGAAATAAAGGATCAGGACAGTTTTTACCAAAACTGCACTATTCAGGAAAAGACAGTTAATGAAACAACTGAAAACTTGCTGCATCGTCTGGACATCACCGTAGATAAATATTGTCGCTATCTGTTTCTTAAAAATCTAAGAAAATTTTCTTCAAACATCAATTTCTCAACCCGCGATCTTAATTATTTTAAAGAGGCTGCCCCTTTTTATGTCTACGGTGAAAACCAGTCGGAAGTGGCTGCATTTTTAAAGCATTTTAAGGCCAACAAAGCTGAACATGAAAAACTGTCCAACATTCTTACTGAAAAATTTGTAGAATATAAAATTAAACCCAGCTCGGCGCTTTTAGTTAATCTGCACATAAGTACTAATCTGAATAAATTTTTATTAAGCAATCCTCACCTGGATAACAACTCCGGAAGTTATTTTCAGGAAGAGTTTTCTAAGCTGGCTAAAGAGGCAAAAGACCTGGCAGAAAAAGGTGAAACGGCACAAGCTAAAGGAACCATTGTCTCAGCAATTGGGTTCTTTAATAAAAACAAAAAATTTATTGATGAAAACAGGGCCTGGGTTGGTACAACTCTGGTGGCAAAAGCTCTTTTCTACAAAGGACGAGACGCTGATGCAATTGACGTTTTTAATCTTGCCCGCTCTATAGCGCCAAAAGAAGAGACATCCGAGGCTTTGTTCTATCTGCTTTGGCCTCATCTGATTAATAAAGACTATAAATCAATGAAAGCAGTCATTGATAAAAATTCACTGGAAAAATCTTTTGATCAACATGACTCCAAATTAAAATACTGGATTGCTTACTCCGTTTTAAAAAACGGCGACACAAAAAAAGCAATCAATTATTTTAACAAGATTGTGAGTTCATCTCCCTATTCTTTTTACTCCATCATTTCACTGAAAGAACTGGCCACACTTCAGAAGGGTACATCTGATCAGGAAATACTGGCCAAACTTATTGCCAAAGAATCCAATTCAGACTTTAAAGTCAGCGAGACAAGTGAGATGCTGCAAAATGCTCTTCGCCGGTTAGCCGTCTGGTCGACGTTAGGTCATGAACGTTTCTCCACCCTGGAAATGCGACAAATTCAGTCTATGACTAAAGACGAGACTTTTAAAAATGCCGAACTGGCAAAGAAAATCTCTGCCAATGAACACAAAGAGTTCATAGTATTGAATCTTATTCGATTGCTGCACTCTCAGAAAAAATATATTTCATCTTTCAAAGTTTTTCAGGAGTCGCTGGGTGAGAACTCTTTAAGCCTGAACTATAAGCTGATTAAATATGTGTTTCCTACAAGCTATCTGGACACAATTGAGAAATATTCTGAAAATCTCGATCCTTTAATTATTATTTCTCTAATTCGTCAGGAGTCGGCGTTTAATCCGGAAGCTACATCCCGAGTTGGTGCACGCGGCTTAATGCAGTTAATGCCTGAGACAGCGAAACGCTTTAACAAGAGAGTTAAAGTGAAACAACTTCAGGATCCGAAAATCAATGTTTCTATTGGTGTTAAATACCTTCGTCAATTAATCACTCGTTTTGATGGCAATCTCATTTTTGCTCTTGCTTCTTATAATGCCGGTGAAAACCGTATTGATCGCTGGAGAAAAGAGATTTTCAGAAACGATGACCCGCTAGCGACTATTGAATCTATTCCCTATGAAGAAACGAGAAACTACGTGAAACTTATCTATCGTAATAAGTTTTTCTATTCACTGCTTTCCAATAAGTCGACCTTGTCCACTCCGTTAGATCAGACTTTTAAAGTTGTCGACAATCAACCCCGTTAAAAAAGACAAAAAAAAAGCCCGGTAAACAAACCGGGCTTTTCGTTTAAACGTTAAATCGAAAGTGCATAATGTCGCCGTCTTTTACGACATACTCTTTTCCTTCTACTCTGAATTTTCCGGCTTCTTTCACTTTCGCTTCTGAGCCATACTGAATAAGATCATTGTAGTGGAAGACTTCTGCTTTGATGAATCCGCGCTCGAAATCCGTATGGATGATGCCGGCACATTGCGGAGCTTTCATTCCATCATGAAACGTCCAGGCGCGGACTTCTTTTACACCGGCCGTGAAATAAGTTTTAAGTCCCAGCATGTTGTAAGCAGCGCGGGTCAGTTTATCTAATCCTGACTCTTCAATGCCGGCAGCTTCAAGAAATTCTGCTTTTTCCTCCAGCGTTTCTAGGGATGCGATTTCTGATTCTAACTTACCGCAAATAACCATGACTTCTGAGCCTTCATTTTTAGCATATTCTTTAACGGCCTTTACGTGATCATTGTCTTTTTGCAGTCCTTCTTCATCAACATTACAAAGATAAATGACTTTTTTCATTGTGATAAGATTCAGGTCTTCAAGTGCTGCTTTATCCTCGTCTGAAAGTGAAGAATTGCGGGCGGCAATACCGGCTTCCAGTTCCGTTTTAATTTTTTCCAGCAGTGGAAGTTGAATTTTTGCCGCAGTTAAAACTTCTTTATTTTGCGACTTTAAAAGCTTCGGAATGTTTTGCAACTTCTTCTCAACAACTTCCAGATCTGCAAAGGCGAGTTCTAAATTAATCGTTTCGATATCGTCTTTAGGGTTTACTTTGCCGTGAACGTGAATGATGTCATTGTCTTCAAAACAACGGACTACGTGAACAATGCCGTTAACTGCGCGAATGTGACCTAAGAACTGATTCCCCAATCCTTCACCCTTTGAAGCACCTTTTACGAGACCGGCAATATCCACGAACTCAACCGTCGTGTAAATCATCTTTTCTGGTCCGATAATGTCGCCAATCTTTTTCATACGTGGATCGTGAACGGCCACGATTCCTACGTTTGGTTCAATAGTACAGAATGGATAATTTGCTGCTTCCGCCGGAGCTGAAGTAATAGCTGAGAAAATCGTAGATTTACCTACGTTTGGAAGGCCGACGATACCGCAATTTAAACCCATTTTAAGATTCCTTTTTCGTTAAACTATTTTCTTTTTACTGTATGTTGATGAAGCTTTATCAAAACCGAGCTTAATGTATTCTTCCAGTGCCTTTGCGGCACCCTGAAGAAACGGTCTGAAAAAAGCTTTATCCTCTCCTTCATACCCCGAGAGAACCCAATTGGAAACATCTCCGTGCTGGGGTCTTCCAATCCCTAATCGAACACGTTTAAAATCCTGAGTGGAGAGATGCGCGGCTATTGATTTTAAGCCGTTATGTCCAGCAAGGCCTCCTCCTTTTTTAAAAGCTAAGGTTCCAAAAGGAAGATCGAGCTCATCATGCACTACCAAAATATTTTCCATTGGGATTTTAAAAAAATTCATCAGTGGCTGAACACTTTCTCCGGAGAGATTCATGAAAGTCTGCGGTTTTAAGAAATAAATTTTATCTGATCCATTTTGATAAACGGCATACTGTCCTTTGAATTTTTCAGTCCAGCGAAGTTCATTGGCAAAGGACAATTCTTCGAAAACATCCCATCCAATATTGTGACGTGTGTATTGATATTTAATGCCCGGATTCCCCAGGCCAACGATCAGGCGGTCCATGAGTTACACAAACAGCGAGCTGACAGAATCGTTATTAAACGTACGGTGAATAGCTTTAGCCAGTAGTTCAGCCGTAGAAAGTACTTTGATTTTATCCAGCTTCTTTGCTGTTTCAGTGAGAGGGATTGTATCTGTCACAATAACTCGGTCCAATTCAGCGCATTCACTAATGCGTTTGATGGCCGGATCAGAAAACACAGGGTGAGTGGCGAATGCATAAATTTTTGTTGCTCCGTTTTTCTTCAGAGCTTTGCAGGCTTCAACCAGTGTTCCTGCAGTATCGATCATATCGTCGATGATGATACATTCTTTTCCTTCAACATTACCGACAACGTTCATAGCTTCAGCTACGTTTTTGCCCGTGCGGCGTTTATCGATCATGGCAATTTCTGCGTTTAATTTCTTAGCGTAAAAGCGCACGCGCTCTACACCGCCAGCATCAGGAGAAACGAAGATTGTATTATCAGAAAAAATTTCTTTTTTAATGTAGTTGAGAATAACCGGAGAAGCGAAAATATTATCAAAAGGAATATTGAAAAAGCCCTGAATCTGGCCAGCGTGCAGATCCATGGTAATTACCCGGGTGGCTCCTGCAACAGTTAAAATATCTGCGACCAATTTCGCCGAAATCGGCGTACGGGGTGAAGCTTTACGGTCCTGACGGGCGTACCCGTAAAAAGGAATGACGGCCGTAATGGAAGAAGCCGAAGCGCGTTTAAGCGCATCGATCATAATCAAGAGCTCCATCAAGTTATCATTGACCGGTGCACTGGTAGACTGAATGACAAAGACATCAGCTCCCCGAACATGTTTTTCGATTTCGCAAAAAATTTCACCATTAGCAAACCGGACTAATTGCGGATTAACTAACGGAACATCTAAAAAGTCTGAAATCTGATTTGAGAGCGTTTGATTTGAAGACCCAGAAACTAAAACGATTCGTTTCAAAAAGATCCTCCTCGAGTGTGTATGGATGGAAAAAAAATGGTTGGGGTACTAGGATTCGAACCTAGGCATGGCAGAATCAAAATCTGCTGACTTACCACTTGTCGATACCCCAATGCATTCGTGAGCTTAATATAAGCTTTTGAGCTCTTTTTTGCAAGAGTTAGTTAATAAGGTCACAACCGAATTGTTGAAAACGCTTGCCGCGGTCCCGGTAATAATTCTGAAAAACATTAAAGGCCGTACTCGATCCGTAGAGTCCCAAAGATTTTGTTTTTCGCTGGCCTTCGTAGCCAACCCAAATAATCGTCAGGTTTTTACCGTCAAATGCGACATACCAGTTATCATAACCATTGTTGGACGTTCCGGTTTTCCCGAAGAAGCGAAGTTTTTGCATGACGGTATCAACCGTCCTTTCAACAGTGGTCTGGTTGGGGTCACTTAAAATTTGCAGCACACTTTGATCCATGAAGCGTTCGCTATTTTTTATTTTTGCGCACTCCGCTTTAATAAACTGAGAATAAGCACTCCGCAATTCATCAACACTTAGCTCCATTGAGCCCAGAAGCTGAGAGGGGAACTGCTCCAGTGGAGATCGAAGCTCTGGAAAGTAAACCTTGAGCCTTTCTTCTACTGCCAAAAAAGTGAGTTCCTGGGTCACATGAATCAATGGCCGGTTATAGGACTTAAGCAGAGCTTCAGTCATTGTCACCTGAGGTTCTGCGATAGTATGTGCTTCTTTCGGCGACCAAATACCGGAGTTAAGTTTTAGCCGTATTTCATTGGTCGGTACCCAATCCCCCATATTGCGTCCCAGGTCCTGAAAGACACTGTAAACGATAGGCTTAATGGTGCTTCCGACCTGGTGCTGTTCTTTATGCAGGGCCTTATGCTTATTCCGCTCTACTCTGGAGTAATAACTGAAATTGCCATTTTCATTCACCGGTCCGAGCATTACCTTGACTGAGATATCAACTGTGTTGAATTTATCATTGAACCGCTCTTTGATTCTTGCTTTTACGTCCGCTACTTTCTGTATCAAAACAAACTTTTCATAGTTAGAAAGTGTCGGTTCAGGATCATTGAGCGTGCGCCAGATTGACTGATGATACTGTGCTGATTCCGCTTTTTTCAAGCCTTCAATCCACTTATCCCAGTCGGCTTTTTTCCATACGACTTCCGGATTATTGGGGACGAAATTTTCTTCTAAAAGCTGACCGTATACAATTTCCGCTCTTTCTTTAAGACGTTCAATTTTTTTTAAAGGTGAAAAATAGCTGGGCCCTTTCAGTAAACCGACTAGTATGGCTCCTTCAAAAGCCGTGATGTCACTGGGCTTTTTTCCGAAGTAAAAGGCTGAGGCAGCAAAAACACCTTTTATTTTTATTCCCTGTAAGGCTCCCCAATAAACTTCATTAAGATAAGCTTCAAGAATTTTTTCTTTGGGAAAACGTGACTCGACATAAACCGAGACAATCATTTCTTTGATTTTGCGGGAAAAGGTTTTTTCATTGGTAAAAAAAACATTTTTTACCAGCTGCTGCGAAATGGTTGATCCACCCTGTTCAAAGCGCATACTCTTTATGTTGGCAACAAAGGCACGAAAGACAGACTTTAGATCTACTCCAAAATGATCGAGATAGCGTTTATCTTCAACACTGATCAGACCTTGCCAGAAAATGGAAGGAGTATAGTCGAACGGAAGATAGTGCTGATAGCAGTAGAGCTCAGCGCAGTCATTGGCCAGCAGGTTTTTAAAAATAATCTTACGATTAATTTGCAGAAGACCCGGGACTTCTCGCAATTCCGTCACTCCGCCTTCATCTTTTAGATTCTGCAGAAAATCCGGAAAACGCGTCCGGTCTGCAGAAAAGAGATGAAATTTCTGCAATTCATCTTTTTTGACAATTGATCCTTCTTCCAGAACCGTATCGGGAAACTGCGTGGTGAAGGGATCATAGGTTTTATTGATCTTTTCTTCCAGTAACGCGATTGATGTTTCATCCAGAGTAGATTTAACAAAAAGAAGGACGCCGATTCCCGCCAGAAGGAACAGAATCAGCAGTCCCATTAATATCCGTATTGCCCATTGCTTCATAGTGTTCTGTATGTTCGTAGTTTTTGACTTAATTACTACCATTTCATATAGTATTTTGATGAATCTTACCAATGTTAATTCGCCTCTTCTAGGGAGTATTTCTTATGTTTAAGCCCCTCAACAGACTATTTCTCACGGCTGCTATCGTGACTACACCTGTGGTCTCGCACGCTCTTCCCATCGACTGGCATGGTGTTTTTGGTGTTGATTCAACACTAATTAGTGATTTCCGAAGAATTTCATCTAAGACCGATGTCACTTCAACTGCTCCTGGTTCACAAGAAGTGGGATTAGACAGTGGCAATCAATCAACTGCTTCCTGGCAAAGTTATGTTTTCCGTTTAAGTCCGGTTATGATCATCAACGATGCAGCCACTTTTAAAGGAGAATTATCTACTGGTTATGCCAATGGAGGATTTTTAGGAGATGCTCCGGAAGTCAATCAATCAGGTAACAATACGGCTTCACTTTATCACCACAACAAAGCTCAGGGCAAATCAGTCGATATCAAAAAAGCCTATATTGAACTTTACTCAGATACAGCAACTTATTTAATCGGCCGACATTCCTATCATTGGGGTATGGGTGCTATTTACAATGAAGGAGCAAACGCCTGGGATCGTCACATTTACTCACGTGACGGAATTACCATGAAACTGAAAATTGGAAATTTTCATATTAATCCATTCTGGTCAAAAATTTCCAATCCCGGACTTACGCGAGCAACCAATGCTAAAGAATATGGATTAGGACTGCTTTATGATAACGACGAAAGAGACATCGCTTTCGGAATTCATTACGCTGTAAAATCCAGCAACTCATACAACAATTTTTACAACACCAGCATTGAAACAGCACCAACTGTACAAAACGTTGGCCAGACTGAAGTAAAAGTTACGGATCTATATGTTAAGAAAGCCTGGGGCAAATTTGATATTGCACTGGAAGTTCCCCTGGTAGATGGCGACCTGGGACGTACAAACGCAACTGGAAATATCACGACGTTTTCAGCTAAAGCCTTTTTGCTCCAATCTAATTTTCGCGTAAATGATTCATGGACAGTTGGACTAGACGGCGGAAAAGTAAGTGGACACGATGGATCTTCCAGCAAGTTCGGAGCTCTCTACCTGCATCCAAACTATCAGGTGGCTAATTTACTGTTCAGATACAATCTGGCGGCAATTGGAACACCAAACTCTGCAGCGGGTGCTGCTGGCACTGACAGCGTTTATGATTCATACATTACCAACAGCATGTATTTGAAACTGCGCTCATCATACAGCACAGAAAAATGGACATTCGACTCTGCTGTTATCTACGCTAAAGCTGAAGAAGCTGCCATTGCCGGAAGAGCTGCTTTCAATCACACAAAAAATCGTATCTTCAGTGCCATTGCAACTCAGGATGATTACCTGGGAACAGAAATCGATTTAAATGCCACATACCGGTGGAACAATGAAGTTTCTATTGGTGCTGGTCTTGGTTACTTAATGACTGGTGATTACTTCAGCTACACTAATACCGCGGGTGTAACAAACGAAGCGGAAAACTCATTACTTCTTCAAGTCAATACCGCGGTCACTTTCTAATCATCAAAAAAATAAAAAAGCCCTCGTATGAGGGCTTTTTTTATTAGCTAAAATTTCTTTTTTTTAAATACCCGGCCATGCCCCACCCATCTGCTGCTGCGGCATCATTTGAGGCATCTGGAACTGACCTTGCTGAATTGGCATTTGCGCTCCATACATATATGGCGACTGCATTTGAGGCATTTGCATCATCATCGGATTCTGGTAACCCATATTATACATTGATGGATCATAGGCAGTAGTCGTCGATGGTCCACCATATTGCGGGAAACGATCCGTGAAATTATCTTCGTAAGATGTATAGGAAGACCCGTATGGCTCATAAAGATCCGTTTCCTGTGCTTCACGGCTTGCGATTTTTCGCTGATACTCATTCCAGTTCATGCCCATTTTTTCCAGCTTCGCATTTCTTCCTTTAATATAGTACAGGTCTTTATCTCTGCGTTTAAGCTCATTATTTCTTCTTTGATTTACTCCGTTCATGAAGTCTTTACACTTGATCGGATTTTTCACTCCACCAGTCATACCTGTACCGCAGTAATTGTAATAATCAGAGTATTCTTTCTTTTCGTAAGCGGCCCAACGTGTATTCATACGATCAATGACTGCTTGTCTCTCTTTTTCAGTTTTCTTAATTGGATATAGATTTCCTTGTCCAACCAGGTATTGATCAGTCCAGTCAGTAAGTGTACGGTCAAACTTCTGCAGTCTATCTACCTGTTGCTGATTGGCAGCTTCAAAAGTAAGAGGTTTACCGCGCTTTTCATCAACCGGTCCGGCATAAACTTTTCCGTACAGGTAGGACTTCAGACGAATGTCTTCAATTGTCTTCGCCTGGTCGGTAATCGCATGCTTTTCCATCAATGAATAGATATTGGCAAATGAAGTTGGCTGGCGTTTAGAGAAAGCTGAAACCTCTTCGTTAATCTTTTTAATTTCATCATCGATGGCTTTGTGAACAGCTGTATCTTCTGTCTTGTCACGATCCTGCATTAAAGTATCTAAACGATAAATTGCCGGGTTCAAAAATTTAGAATCTAGCTCTTTAGCCAGCTCTGCATATTTGGCAATTTCTTTTTTCGCAGTTGCTTCATCCATCGTGTCTTTGTTTTTATTAATTTTGTCTTCGATTTTTCCCATTTCTGCTGCAATTTCCGTCACGCGTGTTTTAACAGCAGACAAATATGCGGCATCAAGTTCTTTTTTTATTTTTTCGGCAATATCTGTTAATGCATCGGCGTTACCAATCGCTTTTCTTGCTTCCGCAATTCTCTGAGCGTCTTTTGACATACAAATTGTGTTCAATTCCTCAATCAACACATCCTGGCCCTTGTTCAGATAAACAAGTTCAGGTGCAATTTTTTCCGCAACCATACAGGCACTGGAAGGAAGTTCTACTTTTGAATCAACTCCATATGGATTTTCATATCCTTCTTTGTTGTCATAGGCGACCGGAAACCCATAACTCAGTTTTACTGTTTTCTTAATATCCGCTTTTTTATCGAACTCATAATCAAAGACATAAGAATATTCAGAATAATCTTTGCCTGAAATTTTTGTATGATCAACAGCGCCATCAGTTAGAACGTCAGCTGGCTTTACTTCGCCTTCTTTAACTGGCTTTTTGCCATTCAAACATTCTACAAACTCACCGTATTTCATATTATTTTCGAGAGTCATCATGATCGTAACATTTTTAGTTTCTTTATCCTGATTGAGCACTGGTTTGAACTTTCCACATGCATCATAAATTGGTGGAACTTTAACCATGATTTTATTATCAGGACGAATTTCAAACTTAATTGAGTCACCGTTTAAAGTTAAGTGACGGAAAATATCCAAAGGGAAGTATTCAGCAGAATTCATATCGCGATTACATGCTTTACTACTTACTCCTTCCTTTAAATCGAGTTTTTGATCATCTACTTTTTGAGCCTGTGTTACTTTTACATTAGATGGTCCGCTGGAACTTTTATTACTACTTGTTGCTGCATCAGTCGGTTTCCTCACGCTAGTAAGTCCCGCCAAAGCAGAATTACTAAGAAGGGCTCCCAAAATGAGTTGAGTAGCGACAGCATTCTTTTTAAATTTCATACGAATTTTCCTTGTAGACCAAAGTCTTACTAGTTCTCTTCGTCTTAACGGTCAAAATCGGGATTTTCTTTAATACTTAATCAAAATAATAAGGATCTACATCAATTTTCAGGGAGATAGTGTGATCTGCTTGCCAGCTACGAGTAAAAGTATTGAGCAGGTTGTGAAGCTGATTGATATCATCACTTCTCATCATTATAGACCAGGTAAATTTATTGACCTTCTTTTCTACCAGAGAAGGCTTCGGACCCAGGATATCTACTTTAGAGAAATGATTATGTGCCAGTTCACGCAAACGATTAGCGGCCTGAGAACTCGTCTTGATCACTTCACCCTGATCTTTGCCGTTAAAATACAGCAGAATAATCTTTTTCAGTGGGGGTGATGAGCACATCACCCGCATCGGAATTTCATCCGAGTAAAACTCGCTGAAGCTATGATCTTTAACGTAAGTAAAAACTTTGTTTTCCGGAGCCAGCGTGTGGATCAGTACTTCCGCGTGAGCACCAAAACGTCCAGCCCTGCCACTAACCTGGGTGAGTGTCTGATACACTCTTTCATTAGATCGAAAGTCTGGAAAGTTTAACTGAGAATCGATTCCTAAGATGACGACCAGATTCACATTGTGAAAGTTATGCCCCTTAGAGAGCATTTGTGTTCCTACCAGTACATCTATTTCTCTTTGATGGAAAGCTTCCAGCGTAGTTTCCAGCTGATCAAAAGTCTTTATTTCATCACGGTCAAAGCGTTCAATTTTGTTTTGAGGGAACAGATCCCGTAGAGTTTCATGAGCTTTTTCTGTTCCGAAACCTTTAGGAGACAACTGAAGGTTCATGCATTCAGGACACATTTCGGGTGCTGGTATTTTATATTCACAAGTCTGGCAAGAAAGTTCGCTTCGGCGTTTGAAATACTTAAGATTCGTGCTGCAGTTAGGGCAGGCAAACTGGTGTCCGCAGGCATTGCACTGTAAATAACTTGCATAGCCCAGGCGATTTATGAACACTAATACCTGTTCTCCTTTCTCCAGGGCTTTGCGAATTTTAAAAATACTTTCACTACTATAAGGCCAGAGCATTTTCTCTGTATCTATCCGTGCCCTTCCGCGCATATCTACCATATGAATTTCAGGCAAACTTGCTGACTGAGCTCTTTTCTTCATTGGTAAATAGTAATTAGTATCGACAAAAGCCTTGTATGTTTCGACCATTGGAGTTGCTGATCCCAAAATGACCGGAATTTTCTCCAGCGATGCTCTTTTAATGGCAATATCCCTGGCATTATAAGTACAGCGATCGTCTTGTTTGAAGGACTGATCATGTTCTTCGTCTACAATAATTAATCCCAGATTTTTAATCGGTAAAAAAACACTGCTCCGAACTCCCAGGATCAACTTAGGAGATTGATCTTCTTGCAGAAGTTTCCAGAGTCCATACTTATCTGAATTGCTGATAGAGCTGTTGTAGGAGTAAATAGGTACATTCAGATAGGTCTGAAAAGTTTTAAGAAATTGCGGCGTAAGATTTATTTCTGGGAGTAAAAATAAAACTGACTTAGCCTGCCGAATAATTTCTTTGATCAGCATTAGATAAACAACTGTTTTGCCTGCACCTGTCACTCCATGCAATAACCATTTTGAAAAATGATCAAGTCCCTCACTTTGAATTTTAAAAACTGCTTCCGCTTGTTCCGTTGAGAGCTGAAAAGTCCATGGTTCACCTTTCCCCTGATCAAAATTTAGCTTGCGTGGTTTTTTTAAAATTGAGGGCAGTACATCCACGATGAGTTGTCCCAGCGGATAATGATAGTAATTCGCCATCCATTGAAACAGCTCACATTCTTTTTCTTCGAGTATAAAATTGTTCTGTATAGACTTGATGTCTTTAATTTTTGAGACATCCATCGTATTGAGTTGTTCTTTGGTCATAGGACCTGACCAAACGCACCCATCTATTGTCCGGCTTTTACCCAGAGGCACCTCTACGAGCATTCCCCTTCTGAGCTTAGAAGCCAGCTCAGCATCTGCTGAATAAGTCAGTAGCGAATCATTAAAAGGTGTATTGGCCGCAACCAGGAAATATTTTTTTTCCATTAAAACAAGAAAGGATAAACGACTGGTTCCTGCCCGGGTACTTTTTTGAGTTCCTCGAATGTGTCAGACAACCGCTTATCTGCACGCAGGCGTGTATCAAGGCTCAACGTCTGAATTTTATAATTGATTCCTTTCTGGTCAAGCATACCTATGTACTTTGGAAATTCATTAACCCCGTTAAATAAGACGTAAGTACTTGCGTCCAGCCTTATTTGACCTTCAGGTGCATTGACTTCGATCTGACGCAGACGTCTTTCTTCGTTTGAAAAATAGCCTTGAACAGATTTCCAATCTGCTTTCCACATGAATTCATTGTCTTTCTTAATCAGCTCAATATTCGGGGCACGTTTGAATGTATTTGCACGAAAAAGTTCCAGTGCTTTCTCCTTTGCTCTTGGATCTTCCGGATTGAGAGGTGAGCCGGCATCACCCCGACCTTTATTTGTTACCAGATGAGTTCTGTACGCACGCAACAGTTTCATCTTGTCTTCATTCAGAATAGATTTATTTTTGACTATACTCACTCCGTTTTTTTCCAGGAAAGTTTCCATTCCGCTGGAACGATTCGTTGTCAGCATAACCATAGCGGCATAAAACAATGCCCGCTCCTGACCTTTTTCTTTGCGAATGACACTCAACAAATCAGGAAGCAGTTTTACGTTTTTGACCTGAGAATTTTGCATCTGAGAATTATTATAGACAATCTGAAGAGCACTGATAACGGCTGGATTCTCCAGCGAGATGATAAGTTTCACGTAGTCCGTTTTGTCCGGTTCAGCCAGACTCTGGACCATCATTTTAATAGTCAGAAACTGTCCGGGTAAATCTGCATTGTTAAGATTTTTGAGTAATCCCTCTTCTGTTGGCACTGATGCTATTGACACAAGAGATACAGACCAAATAGAAAATGCCAGAACAAACCGCTTAATTGTATTCACTACTACCTACTTTATATTATATTTTTCAACTTTTTCTTTAATCAGTTTGCGCATCATTGGTTCAGACTCTTTATTCATCAGCGCAAATTCGATCGTTGCATTTAAATAACCTTCGATATTTCCGGTATCAAATCGTTGTCCTTCGAAGATGTGAGCATAAACCTCACTCTCTTTTGCCAGCAGATTAATGGCATCGGTCAGTTGGTATTCTCCGCCTACACCTTTAGGGATAACTTTTAATGCATCAAAGATTTCCGGACAGAAAACATATCTTCCAGGTGTTGCCAGGTTTGATGGTGCATCTTGTGGTTTTGGTTTTTCCACCATGTTTGTCATGCGCATTGTTCTTTTGCTACCGTCGACAAAATTCCCTTTGACTACACCATATTTATAGGTTTCTTGTGGATCGATTTCCATAACTCCAATAACGTTGGTGTTTCCGTTTTTGCGGGATATTTCAATTAACTGTTTTGTTACCGGATTTGGACCGCGAACGATTTCATCTCCTAAAATAACTGCAAATGGCTCATTGCCAACGACATCTTTTGCACATAATACGGCGTGCCCCAGACCCAGCTGTTCTTTTTGACGAATGGAAGTCACTTCCACCATTTTACCTATTTGCTGTATGAGTTCCAGCTCCTTAATTTTTCCGTTTTTAATCAGGAAGTCTTCCAGATCAAAGTTACGATCAAAATAATCTTCAATTGCGTTTTTTCCTGAAGAGGTAATGAAAATAACCTGTTCAATACCCGACAAAATCGCTTCTTCAACAACGTAATGAATCATCGGTAAATTTATAATGGGAATCATTTCTTTGGGGACTTGCTTGGTTGCTGGTAAAAATCTTGTTCCTTTTCCAGCCACAGGTATTACAGCTCTTCGAATTTTCATGTATAATTTCCTTTTGAATCTCTCATTATTTTAAAAGGAAAGAGTAATATTCGCAATCAAATCACCAAAACTTTATTTTGCATATTAACGCTGTTATCAAGTACTGCCTTTGCGCGCGTACATGATTTTCAGACAACGCAGCTAAAATCACGCGGCGGTACAGGCGTAGGAAGCGTTCTTGCAGAAGAAGCAGCTTTTCTCAATCCGGCCAGCCTGGCTTTTTTTAACACTTTGACTGTCCATGCTCAACGCGATTCACTTCAATTCAAGGATGCCCGAGGCAGCATTATTCACAAGCCGGATTCACTTGGATTCGTAGCTGCCGATGGAAATCCCAACTTAAGCGGCTCAATAAGTTATGTGCACCAGGAGGAGCTTGATTTTGCCCGTAAGCGATGGGGCTTTTCTGTCTCTTCTTTGATTGGTGAAAAATCAGCATTTGGTACCAGCATTCGTAAATCGGAAGATCTGGTTAAATCAACCAATACCGAAACTGATTATTACCAGACCGTTTTTGGTGTTACTCATGTGCTGGATGAAAAGACCTCTCTGGGTATTGTGGCCTATGATGCTTTTAATTCTAAAGGGGACGAGTCTAAGGCCTTAATCGGATTGCAGTATCTTTTGTTGAGTTACATTACTGCTGCGGTTGATGTCGGTGCTGATTATTCGGCTGATGAGATTTCCGATACGATCATTTATCGGGGAGCCCTGCAAGTTAAGGTGCTGGATGATTTTTATCTTAGATTTGGTTCGTTCCGCGATAAGCAAAAAGAAGAAAAAGGAAACGGAATGGGTCTTTCCTGGATTTCACCAAAACTGGCACTGGAGTTTGCTCTTAAAAACAGTACGCAATTGGCGAGCACTAAACTTGCCCGCCAGGAAACGAAGTTAAAAGAAACTTCTTTTGCTGTTTCTATGCGCTTTTAACAGGAGGGCCCTTGGCCAAGAAGAAACTCGACAGCAAAGATCTCAAGGAAGAGAAAAAGCGCGAACAGGTGATAGAACTTTATCGCACCCGCCTTAATCATTTAAAAAGAGCACAGGCCTTTGTAAAAGAAGACCGGATGAATTCTGCCGTTGATTCCTACATCAAATATCTCGGTGTTCTTGCACTTTATTTCGACATTCCTGAAGAAAAACTCAGTCCGAGTTTATTTGATCCGGAAAAGGATATGACTGAATTGCTGCTTATAAGTCATGCCTACTGGGATCTGGCCAAAGCTTATGATCGCAGCCCGACGCTTCAGAAAGAATGCTTTCGTTGTCTGGAACAATTCATGAAGTTTTCAATTGGCTTTAAATATCAGCATGTAAATGCTCAGATTGTTCGGAAATTTAATCTAAAAAAACAGGCACACAACCCTAAGGCTTTTGAGAATGCCTATCATCGCATTCAGATTAGTTCAAAAAAGTGTTATATAGCGACTGCTTGTTTCGGGGAAGATGATTATCGCACCGAAATTCTGCGTCAGTTTAAATGGAAGATTGCCGCCTATGAATGGGGCAAAAGTTTTATTGATACTTATTATCGCTTTTCTCCGGTGCTTCTCGACTTTCTTGCAGAAAAAAAATATTTAAAAAAAGCTTTTAACGTTCTGCTGGCCAGACCGATACTAACATCTATCGCTGTGAGCTTAAGGATTTATGTCAAAAATTAGAGCTTTGATACTTAAAGAATGGCTCCTTTTTTTTCTGGGTGCTGTTTTTATTCTGCTCATGGTTCTTTCATTAGGACATATACTCAATGGTCTGCTGAAGGCCAGTAATGAACTGCGCTCTATTATGATTGATCTTGCATTAGAAATTCCAAATTTTCTGATTAAGATATTCCCTGTTTCATGCCTGATCGCTTCTTTGTTCTCAATTAATAAACTAAAAAATCGTAACGAACTTACTGCAATTTTCGCCAGTGGATTTTCTCGTCGCCAATTCGTCATAACGATTGGAACCATTGGTGCACTGGCCGGGGTCGCACTTTTTTTTATTAATGGATACCTGGTGCCTTATACCAAAAATTTGCAATCCCAGATGACCGAAACACATCCGGCAATTGCCAATAAGGCCAAAACCTCCACTGTTTCAATTAATGCATTAAAGACCGGAAGAATCTGGTTTAAAGGACCCAATTATTTTTTCTCCTATAGCTCTTTTGATGCTCAAAATAATTCAATCCTTTTTTTGACGTTGTATCAGTTCGATCAAAATTACAAATTTTCTGAACAAATTACTGCAGCAAAAGCTGAATTTGTTAAAGGAACTACCTGGAAACTTAATCAGGTTACCCATGTAACTAACCTGGAAAACAAAACCTTTCCATCTATCAAAATATATCCGGAACGTTTGTATGAACTTCGGGAAACGATTGATGATTTTAAAAAAATTAATGCTGATATTTCAACTCTTAACATCTGGAAGTTATGGGACTACATTGCTGTACTCAGAACCAATGGCATTAACGATGCAGAATATTTCGTCACTTTTCTCGATAAATTTTCTTCTGGGTTCACTTGTCTGGTTCTGGCCATTCTCGCTGCAGTTGCCTTATTTGATCCAAACCGTCGCAATAGTTCATTCGGCAAAAATATAGCCTTCGTTCTGGCATTTACCTTTCTTTACTGGTTTATTTATTCATATTTTATGACACTGGGACAAACCAGTAAAATACCTGCCATTGCTGCTACATTTGGTGTACCTTCCGTCTTCGTCGTGTATCTGGCGCTGTATTTCATTTATCATCGCAAATTAAGATGATTTATGATAGAAAAGGTCTATGAGTACAAACTTCCTGGAAAACTACCAACTGAGCGGTGAAAAACTGCAAATATTCACGTATCCAGCTCCGGTATTAAAAAAGGTTGCTGAACCGGTGACTGAGTTTAATGACGAACTGAGAACTCTCATTAAAAATATGCTTTTCACCATGTACCATGCTCCAGGTATTGGGCTAGCTGCTCCACAGGTCGGAGTGAGCAAAAGATTTTTTGTGCTGGACATCTGGTTTGACCGTGAAAAAGTTACCCTGGCAGATGGCAGCGAAGAATTCCGTTACTCCGAATTTAATCCAATGGTCTTTATTAATCCTGTTTTTAAAAACAAACAGGGCGAAATTATCCATGAAGAGGGCTGCCTCAGCGTTCCTGGTATTTATGAAGACGTTAAAAGAGCAGAGTTTGTAACCGTTGAATATCAAGATATGTTCGGAAGCCATCATCAGCTGGAAGCAGATGAATTACTCTCAGTTTGTTTACAACACGAAAACGATCATCTCGACGGCATTATATTTATCGAAAGACTAAGTTTGCTAAAACGACAATTGCTGGAAAAAAAGTTTCTTAAGCAACAGAAGAAAAAAGGCTAAAACTGTTAATGAATAAAAAATTAAAAGTGGTTTTTTGCGGAACTCCGGATTTCTCTGTACCCACGCTGGAACTTTTACACCAGCATCCATCCATTGAGCTTGCCGGTGTCGTAACAATGCCCGATCGACCAGCTGGGCGTGGACAAGAATTAAAGTCACCTCCAGTCGCTGAGTATGCCAAGCTTCATAAGCTTCCTCTTTTTCAGGTCGAAAACATTAATCGGGAAAATGAATTGCTGGATCGCCTGGAAAAACTTGAACTCGATTTTATTTTGGTTCTGGCATTTGCCCAATTTTTGGGATCAAGAGTTCTCAATATGCCAAGACTTGGCTGTTTTAATATTCACACTTCTATTTTGCCCCGTTATCGCGGTGCCGCCCCCATTCAGTATGCTCTCTTAAACGGGGATAAAACAACTGGTGTGTCCATTCAGAAAATGGTTAAAGAAATGGACGCCGGGGATCTCGTTCATTTTCATGAACTGTCCGTTGCTGATGACGAAACAGGGGGACAACTTTATACACGTCTCAAATTTCAAGCCGCTTTAAGTACTAACACTCTTATCGAAACAATAAAAAAAGGGGAGCTAACCTTTGCTAAACAAGATCCTGCCGGAGTTAGTTTTGCTCCGACTTTAAAAAAAGAAGATGGATTTCTTAATTTTGCAACATCAGATTACGAAAGAATACATAATCAGATTCGTGCACTTGATCCATGGCCGGGCACATACTGTTTTCTCAATTCTCAGCGCCTGAAAGTTTTTGCAATAGAAAAATCCCAGCAAAAATTAAAGCCAGGGCAAACTTCAGCGGAATTTGGTCAGCTTTGTGTTGGATTGAAGGATCTTTCTGTTCGCTTAACATCTGTACAGCTGGAAGGAAAAAAAATTAGTACTGATACTGATTTAATCAACGGACTAAAAAACAAAAACACCGAGATTGTTCTCAATCCATAGGATTTTAACATGACCACTGTTGCTCCAAGTTTGCTGGCCTGTGATTTTCTGAATATTGAGTCAGAACTGAATGCTTTTAAAAACATTCCTGACCTATGGTTTCATCTGGACATTATGGACGGCCACTTTGTCCCCAACTTAACTTTTGGTCATCCCATTATTGAGCAAATAGTAAAAAAATCCCCCCATAAGTGTGATGCACATTTCATGGTGACAAACCCAGACTTCCACGGCGAGACACTCAAAGACTGCGGTATTTATAATTTTACTTTTCACTTGGAAGCAATTGCTGATCCACTTGCCCTGGCATTAAAACTCAAAAGCTGGTATCCCAGCGTTGGTGTGTCCATTAAGCCAATGACCAGTGTTTCGTGTCTTAGTGATGAATTATTAAAAGCAATTGATTTAATACTCGTCATGTCAGTTGAACCTGGTTTTGGCGGTCAATCTTTTATGCCTGGTTCTATCGATAAAATTAAAGAGTTAAAAAATCGCCGCAGAGATCTTTCTGCTCATTTCCAAATACAAATTGATGGCGGTATCACGGATAAAAACGCTGCCACAGTTGTAGCTGCAGGTGCAGAAAATCTTGTAGCGGGCTCTTATATTTTTAAAGCAGGCAAAGACCACTACAAAGACAAAGTTGAGTCACTTCGCTCATAAGTCTGGCCATTTATATGGGCACTTTAAGTCATAGAATTAGTGATTTTCGTTAACCAATATCCATCAGTTAGCGCGAAATTACCGGCTTTCAGTCAATTGACCCTATTATCGAAAATATGAATTTGTACAAACACATCGAAGAATGGGAGATAAAACTTAACTCCCGGGATTATTGGGCCCTTCTATTCATTGGCTGCCTTTCACTCTTTCTCTCATACCTATGGATAAGTCTCCCCTTCTATTTGGGGTTTAAACTCAATAAAAAGACGCATGCATCTGTGCACAACGCGGGCAATAGCTCCTTACCTGAAGTCTTAGTACTGATTCAGCGCAATCATCTTCAATCGCTCTCCGTTGCGATAGAATCAAATCCCCATTTGCTGTATAGCGAATATAAAAATCAGACGCTTCTTATGTGGTGCAAACATTACAATAATTCCAAAGCGCAGGCCTTAATTATTCAGCTCCTCCGAAAGTACCCAAAGACTCAGCCATTGTCGGCCTGAAAGCAGCTTTTCCCCATTACCAAAAGTCATATTTCATTGTAAGATCTCTCACGTTTAAAAACCTTTTGAGAGATAAAAATGGAAGTTTTACTTACCGGTCGTGATCTGAACCTGGAGCAGGTTTATCAGGTCGCCCACGACAGAAATAAAAAGATTAAATTAGTGATTGATGCCGAGTCTATGAAGCGCATGCAAGCTTCTCGGCAGTTTGTCTTTGATATTGTAAAAAAAGGTAAACCTGTTTACGGGATTAATACTGGCTTCGGAGCTTTATCATCGGTTCATATAGAAGAAAAAGATCTGGCGCAACTTCAGGTTAATCTTATCCGTTCTCATTGTACGGGAGTAGGTAAACCATTTAGTAAAGAAGTGACCCGAGCCATTATGCTTTTGAGGGCCAATTGTTTAATCTCTGGCTTTTCCGGCGTAGAACCAAAAACAGTAGAACTTTTAATCGATTTTCTTAATCACCATATCACTCCAGTTGTTCCGGAAAAAGGTTCAGTTGGTGCCAGTGGTGACCTAGCTCCGCTATCGCATATCGCACTGGCCTTAATCGGAGAGGGTGAAGTTGAATACGAAGGAAAAATAGTCAGTTCATCATTTGCCATTGACCAGATTAATAAATCTCCAGCAGTTCTTGGACCTAAAGATGGTCTTGCCCTGATCAACGGCACTGCTTGCATGGCTGCACTGGGGGCCCTTGCTGCTGTAGAGGCTCGCCGGATTATGAAACTGGCAGATATCTGTGCTACTCTCACTATGGATAGTGTGAAAGGAACGGATAAAGCCTACAACCCCAAAATCACCCAGCTAAAACCGCACAAAGGTCAAATTGCCTGCGTAGAAAATTTAAACAAGCTGATTCGCGGATCTGGGTTAAAAGACTCACACCCGGACTGTCACAAAGTTCAGGATCCTTATTCACTTCGTTGTGTTCCACAAGTTCATGGAGCCTGCAGACAAACTCTTATTCATGCAGAAGAAGTCATCAACACAGAATTAAATGCGGTCACTGACAATCCGCTTATCTTCGTAGATGGCGGTGAAGTGATTTCCGGCGGAAACTTCCACGGTGAAGCTCTGGCCCTTGTCATGGACTATCTTGCCATGGGTGTTGCTGAAATTTGTAACATAAGTGAACGCAGAATTGAAAAAATGATGAATCCGGTCTTTTCTGAACTACCAGCGTTTCTTACAAAAAACTCGGGGCTAAATTCCGGATTAATGATTGCCCACGTCACCGCCGCGGCACTCGTTTCCGAAAATAAATACCTCTGCCATCCGGCAAGTGTCGATTCTGTTCCAACATCTACAGATAAAGAAGACCATGTTTCAATGGGGGTGACGGCCGGAAGAAAGCTGCATGAAGTTGTAGAAAATGCCAAATCAGTTCTTGCTATCGAGCTACTTTGCAACACTCAAGCCCTGGACTTACAGCGGCCTCAACAAACAAGTCCGGCGCTAGAAAGCGTGTACAGCGTAATCCGCAAACATGTTGAGACGATTGAGCACGACAGAATATTTTATCGGGATATCAACAATATTATCAAAATTATCAACAGTGGCGAAATTATCAGCGCAGCTGAATCGCTCACAGGAGCTTTGAACTAATGAGTGCAAATATTCCATTACCACCGACCGGATCAACTTTAACCTGCAAAGGCTGGCACCAGGAAGCAGCACTTCGTTGTTTGCTCAATAATCTGCACCCAGACGTTGCTGAAGATCGTGATAACTTAATTGTGTACGGAGGCAACGGTCAGGCTGCCCGCAATCACCAGGCATTAAATGACATCATCACCTCTTTAAAGAATCTGGAAAACAATGAGACGCTTATTATTCAATCGGGAAAGCCGGTAGCCATTTTTCCTTCGCACGAACACGGTCCTCGTGTTCTGATAGCCAATTCTAATTTGGTTCCACACTGGGCAACTTGGGATCACTTCAACAAATTAAAAGATGAAGGTCTAATGATGTACGGCCAGATGACGGCTGGCTCCTGGATATATATCGGAACACAGGGTATTTTGCAGGGAACGTATGAAACGTTTATGGCCGCAGCCGAGAAACATTATGGCGAAGGTAGTGACCTGACAGGCAAGCTTGTACTGACGGCTGGTATCGGTGGAATGGGTGGAGCTCAGCCGCTAGCAGTTAAAATGGCTAACGGAGTTTGCCTGGCTTGCGATGTGGAAAAATGGCGAATTGAAAAACGGCTTAAGACAAAATATCTGGATATCCTATGTAACTCTTTTGATGAAGCAATTGAACTTGCTCTTAAATCAAAAGAAGAGAAAAAAGCGATTTCTATCGGCGTTGTTGGTAATGCTGCTGATTTTTTCCGCTATGTTTATGACAAAGGAATTATTCCAGACCTGGTGACTGATCAGACTTCGGCACATGATCCGTTAAATGGCTATATCCCACACGGAATGAGTGTGGAAGAAGCTTTAAAATTGCGGGCAACAGATCCGAAAAAATACACAGACCTTTCCTACAAAACAATGGGTGTACATGTTCAGGCCATGCTTGATTTTCAGAAAGCCGGCTCGCATGTTTTTGATTACGGCAACAACCTGCGCGAAGGTGCAAAAAAAGTCGGCGTGACAAATGCTTACAACTTCCCAGGATTTGTCCCTGCTTACATACGTCCTCTTTTTTGTCAGGGTTCAGGTCCGTTCAGATGGGTTGCTCTTTCTGGAGATCCAGAAGATATCCGCGTAACAGATGAGGCGATTAAAAAACTTTTTCCAGAGAATAAAAAACTGCACAACTGGCTTAATAAAGCCGGCGAAATGATCGCATTTCAAGGATTGCCGGCACGTATTTGCTGGTTGAAATATGGTGAGCGTGAAAAAGCCGGATTGTTATTTAACCAATTGGTCCGCGAAGGAAAAGTGAAAGCTCCAATCGTCATCGGTCGCGACCATCTCGATTGCGGGTCAGTGACTTCTCCAAATCGTGAAACAGAAGGTATGAAGGACGGCACAGACGCAGTTTCAGACTGGTCACTGCTTAATCTTATGATCAATACGATGAACGGTGCTTCGTGGACATCATTTCATCATGGTGGTGGGGTTGGTATTGGCTATTCTCAGCACTCCGGAATGGTCATCTGTTGTGATGGAACCAAGGACATGGATGAACGTTTAAAACGCGTTCTCAATTCTGATCCGGGTATGGGTGTCGCCCGACACGCTGATGCTGGCTATGAAAAGGCAGTTGAAACGGCTAAGGCTTCATCGCTAAAACTTCCTTCACTGAAAATTAATACTTAGGAAATTATGAAACAAAGAATTCATCGTCATTATTCGCAAATTGTTACGCTGGCCGGTGCTCATCAGAAAGACGGGCGTAAGCTCGAGCCAGCTGATTTAAGTATCATTGAAGATGGAAGTATTGTTTTTGATCAGGAGAAAATTATCTGGATCGGACCAGACCGACAATTACCCGATGACTATGCCGATCTTGAATTCGTCGACATGACAGGAAAAACACTGACTCCGGAAATTGTTGACTCCCACACTCACGTTGTATTTGGAGGCGATCGAGCGCATGAGTATTTTATGCGTTTAAACGGTGCCACCTATGAAGAAATTGCTGCTGCCGGCGGTGGAATATTAAATTCCATGAAAGGCACCAACGCTCTTTCTCGTGGTGAGTTGCTAAAACTTGCCCAACAAAGAGTGAAGGCCATTCATGCATATGGTGTTGGTACAATCGAAATTAAATCCGGGTACGGATTAAACTTTGAAAAAGAATATGAAATTTCCCGACTCATCCATGACTTGAAAAACATTGTTCGACCCGACATTCAGATAATCAATACTTTTATGGCTGCGCATGCTGTGCCCAAGGAATTTTCTTCTTCATATCAGTATGTAAAAGAAATTGTTCTTCCGCTACTGGATAAGCTGGCTGAAGAGCAGATCATTGATTGCGTCGATATTTTTCATGAACAAAATTACTTCTCTGACGAAGATGTCATTGCACTTTTTGAAAGGGCTCAAAGACATAACATTCCGGCAAAAATACATGCAGATGAATTTAACGATAACAAGGGTGCTGTTCTCGCAACCCGTTTTAAGGCCTTATCCGCTGATCATTTGTTAAAAACTGGACACGATGGAATTGAAGCCCTCGCTCAAAGTTCTACTGTTGCCACACTACTCCCGGGAACTGGTTTATTCCTTGGAAAGCCTCAGGCTAATGCCCGGGCGCTCCTGGATTCTGGAGCTAAAGTCGCTATCGCTTCAGACTATAATCCAGGCTCCTGCCATTGTGATAATCTCCTTTTAATCGCCTCAATAGCTGCACCTATGTATAAAATGAATGTGGCAGAATTGTGGACGGCCATCACCCTTAATGCCGCTCATGCCCTGGGTTTGAAAGAACAGGGAGCTTTATTAACTGGCATGAAGCCACGCTTTAGTGTCTTTAATGCCGATTCAATTGCTCGGGTAAGCTATAATTGGGGCAAAAACCTCGCCCTGTGATCTAATGCTGTCCAGATTTTGGTCGATAAGCTTAGTATGAAAAAGTTAATAAGCTTATTACTAACATCTTTATTAATTCTTCTGGTCTCATGCGGAGCTGACAAGCTGGCAGAAACTAAAACGACCAAATCTGTCTCGGCCCTAGGTGGTGGCGGGCAGGAATGTTCATGTACTACCGGTGATAATATACCCGTTTGCGGTTTCAATGGAAACTCGCACGTCACTTATTTGAATGCTTGTACAGCTAACTGCTATGGTGTTAAACAATTTGTACAGGGTAACTGCACTCCTTCAGTCGCTCAGCAAGTTTGTGGAGATGACGGTGTGACCTATAACGAAGTTGAGGCACAAGCAGCTATCCGAAATGGGGATATTAAAAAGATTGTGAGCTATGCTCCGTGTGGTTCCGCTACTTACTAAGCTATTGAAGCCACTGATTTACCTGCCCTTTAAATTCCTCTGAGAAAAAATCCATCGGACCATTGCTTACGTGTACAACTCTTCCGTTGAGATAGATTATAGATACCGGAATTGCACTTACTTTAAATTTTTCAGCCAGTTTCATTGATTTATCCGGAACAATGATAAATTCGTTGCCTAATTTTAATTGTTGCTGGATTTTCTGAATATTACGTAATTGCTCGTCTTCGTCTGTATTTATAGCGACAATGTTTACTTTATCTTCACCGAAATGCTTTTTTAATTTTAACATTGATGGCATCTCATCCAGACAAGGTATGCACCACGAAGCCCAGAAATTAACGACGACCAAAGGTGCTTTAACCTTGGGAAGCTGAAGCATTTCCCCCTTTGTGGTTTGAAAGTTCTCCTGCATAAAAAGTTGCTCATATGCTTTATATTCTGCACTGCTTTCCCGGGCCACGTTGTTACCGAACTTTTTAATTCCTATTTGCCAGACAACAACGGCGGAAAAGGCCATAATAAATAAAATTAAAGGTAAAAATTTCTTCATTTGAAACTGCTCCACTTGAACATACACTTATTATATGTCGAACCATTTAACACCACCACAGCCGAATTTAACTCGCAATCAAAAAGGTCAGACTTTTTTGGAGTTTATATTTATTCTGCTTATCATGGTTACCATTTCCTTCGGCTTCCTGAAGGGCTTTCGATACATGATAGGAACCCGCTGGGAAGTTATGGTTAATATCATTGCCCGCCCAGATAGTACACTCAACATTCCATAGAGGCCCATTATGAAGTACATCATCGCCATTGATCAAGGTACGACCGGCACCACTGCGTGTTTACTTGACGCTGAAAAATTCACATTTATCGGCAAGATGAATCAAGAGTATCCTCAAATATACCCTCGTCCAGGATGGGTAGAACATAATCTGAATGATATTTGGTCTACTGTTGAGTACACGGTAAGCAATTTAATTAAGCAACAAAATGTCGACGCCGGCAACATTGTCGCTATCGGGATAACCAACCAGCGTGAAACGACGTGTGCATTTAACAAAAGTGGTTTACCTCTGACAAACGCAATAGTCTGGCAGGACAGAAGAACTCATGACTATTGTTCTGAATTACGGACCAAAGGTTTTAGCGAAACAATAAAAGCAAAAACTGGTTTGCCAATCGATCCTTATTTTTCTGCCAGTAAGATGAACTGGATGCTCACCCACATTGATACTGTAAAAAAAGCTCGCGACAATCAAGAGCTTTGTTTCGGAACGATTGATACATTTCTGTTATATAAACTGACAAATGGAAAAAGTTTTAAAACTGATGCTTCCAATGCCTCCCGTACCATGTTGATGAATATTAAATCCGGTAACTGGGATCAGGAGCTGATGAATCTTTTCGGTGTCTCCTCCGCCTGTCTACCCTCAATTGAAGACTCCTTTTCTGAGTTTGGAAAAACAGCAGGACTTTCATTTTTGCCCGATGGAATTCCGGTGACTGGAATTTTAGGAGATCAGCAATCTGCCCTATTTGGGCAAGCCGGATTTCAGAAAGGTGAAATGAAATGCACCTATGGGACAGGAGCTTTTATCGTTCTCAACACAGGAGAGGATATGATCATGTCATCGTCCGGTCTTTTAACGACGATCGAATACAAATACAAAAATAAAATTTGTTATGCACTCGAAGGATCCAGCTATATTGCCGGGGCAGCAGTTCAATGGGTCAGAGACAATTTAAAACTAATCAACAAGAGTTCTGAGATCGAAGGGCTTGCCCGACAGATTAAAAGTCTGGAAGAAACAAAGAATATTCTGCTATTTCCTTATTTCACCGGTATTGGCTCCCCTCATTGGAATGCAGAAGCTAAAGCTGCTCTTATTGGACTGACTCGTGATTCAGCCGGTCCACACATTGCACGTGCTTGTCTGGAAGGGATTGCTTTCTCTATTAATGACCTTATTCGCGCCTTCAGAAAAGACACAAAAATGCCAATGCCCACTCTCAAAGTCGACGGTGGTGCCGTTGAAAATAATTTATTAATGGAAATTCAGGCGACCATATCCGAAACAAAGATCATTCGTCCTAAGATTATCGAAACTACATCCTTTGGCGCTGCACTCGCTGCTGCAATTGGTGCCGGATTAACGGACATGGATGCATTAAAAAATATCTGGAAGGAAGAAAGGGTGTTTTCTCCTGACAACACTGCAAAGAATTACATTACAGGCAAACAAGAAATTTGGGACAACACCATTAAACGCTTTTACATCAATTAGCTTAAGGCTTTTTCCAGGGCGCTTATTGCTTCGGCGAAAGCGCCTTCTTTGTACAAATTCTTCTTCTGCTGTAAATATCCCTGAATGGTTTCTGCATTAAATTCTTTATCAAACATTTCTGCCGTAGCTTCATGGGCTACATTAAAAAAACAACCAAGCGGGAGAATTTTTGAATGGTCCAGGCCTCTTGGATAGCCACTTCCATCATATTTTTCATGATGGTGACTGATGATTTTAATAACGTCTGATGGGAAATTATTAAATTCAGAAATTATTTTCAGTGAATCGTTGGGATGATGATAAAGTTCATCGTATCTTTTTCGTGAGATATCAGTCCAGTCTTTAGGCTCTTTCAATTCCAGTATAGATAAATCTAACTCTTTAAAAGCTACATCATGAAAAAGTGCAGCCAGACAAATTTTTAAAGTCGCGTCCGGGCTTTTCCATCTTGAGTGCATCAGCATTGAGTTGCAGAGAAAAGCCACAATAAAACTGTGCTCCGAAAGAAAATTTTTGCGGGATACGAATGTGTCCCATACTTTTTTAAGATCTTTTTTCTCTTTTATATTTGATACAAAAGATGCCATTGCTGTGTTGGCGTAGCCAAGAGTCAGTTCATTCACACCTAGCTTGTTAGCCACTTCATGAAACAACTCTTGATAAACAATGGGGTTAGTCGTTTTCTGGGTCTGCAGGTGATTCAGAAAAAATGGAAAATCACTGTCTTTAACATAGACAAAATCCGAGGCAGCATTTTTAATTTGCGCCGACCTACCAATTATTGCTTCATTCTTTTTTAAAAGCTGGACGAATGTCTTTTCATCTTTCTTGAGATAAACATCACAAACAACACTTCCAAGTTCCAGTATTAGATTTTTTCTTACGCGGCAAAAATCAATGGCTTTTTGTTTTCCGCCTTCAACCGCCAGCGTATCGTGAATAAAGTCGATTATCTGCTTTGGTGTTTTATTACTAACCTTAATGGTGAAATTGGCGGGCAAGGCTGTTTTTGAATTAGCCGTTTTTGAGAGAACTAAAACAGGTATTTTAATGCCCATTTTTGTAAGAGATACCATTTGTTTTTCGTCGGCATTTACTAAAATGGCCAGTCCAATGTTCGCATCACTTATTAACTGTAATGCTTTTTCCCATTCGCCAACAGCGATGACCTCACAGGTAAAATAACCTTCTAGTAAATGGGAATAAAATTTTTGTTCTGTCTTATCCTGAAGATAAATTAAAAACTTTTGCAAATATTCTTCCTTGAATTTCTGTAATCAATTTTTATTGTGAAAAAATCTAAACATTTTCTTAAGATGTACGAACAGTCCATTATACAAGCGAAGGAGCTTAATCAACGAATGCTAACCTTTGAAACGTTCTTCACATTTGTCCTTAGTTTTATCTTTAGTTTAGCTGGATATCAATATTTAATTACTCTACAACCGGGTAGTATCTTTTATGTCAGATCAGAAAAGTCAACTTCTGCCGCACGCTTATTAGGCGGTCTTCCGCTAGCCGCGGCCGTGTGTATCTTCCTCTTTTATAACGTCAGCGACCATCAGGCAGCAGTTACCCTTATTCCGGCCATTATAATCACTGCTTATGGATTCTTTGATGATAAGTACGAAATGCGCGCCAGGCTAAAACTTATTTTTCAGATTATGGGCGTGGGACTTGTCTCTCTTTTTTCAGCATCAATGTATTCCGACTCAATCGCCTTAACAGTTCCCGTTATGTTTATTTTTGGAATGGCCCTGGTCAATGGATCTAATCTGTTGGATGGACTCGATACGATGACCATCAAAACAGCGACTTCCACACTTCTTGGTTTTTTTGCGGTTTCTTATATTACTAAAAATAGCTTTGCACTTAATTTATCTGTAGTAGCAATAGCTTCATTGAACGCATTTTATTTTTATAACAAAGAGCCGGCTAAACTCTATTTGGGAGAAATCGGTGGAAGCTTTATCGGCTTAACTTTTTTAGTTCTGGGTTTTTCCAATTTCATTACCCTGAATAAAACGCACTCACCTATTGGTAGTCTGGCTTATGTGCTGCTTTTGTGTTCACTGCCGCTTAATGAACTAGGAATATCATTTGTTAGAAGACTTTGGTCAAGACGTTCACCATTTAGAGGTGATCGTTTGCACCTTCACCACATCCTTCGCTCTCGCTTTCATTTTTCTGCTTCTCAAACTTCTACCGTAATTGCTGCTGGAAACTTGGTCATTCTGGCCATTACTTTACCAATCGCTGAGAATGTATCACCAACCCTTGGACTTTTTTCCAACGTCTTTCTTTCTCTGGGTCTTTATATATGGATCTGCAAGGATACATGGGCTGCGAGCAAGGCCTGTGAAGAAGAACAGAATCCATTCCGGCATTTTATCAACAAACCGGTGATTCTGGTTAATACCAAAGATCTAGATGAAAGTGCCGTTATTATCTGTTTTAATGAAGAGTTAAAAGAAAAAAAATTTGCAGCTTAAAAAACGTATTTGAAAATCTTAAGTGACTTAATCAGTCTCATCAAGCGAAAAAATTTTGGCTCAACGAGAAGACGAAATACTCCCTCTAACCCCATTACCTGAAAGAACTTGGGTGCCCTTGGTAAAACACCTGATACAAATTCAAAAGTTCCACCGGAACCTATTGCAAGTTTAACATTATTCTTTGTTAGAAATTCTTTATGGTCAATAATATAGCGTTCTTGTTTTTGTGCTCCAAAACCTACAAACAAAATGTCCGGCTTAAATTTTGTAATCTTTTCATTAATTTCCTCTTCAATTTCATGGCTGAAAGGATAGGGCGAAAATCGTGGTGAATATCCAGCCACTTCAAGCCCGGGATATTTCTCTTTGAGCTTTTCGACGGCCATAATATTGCTCTTTTCCATGCCACCTAAAAGAAAAAGTTTCTGTTTGTTTTTTTGGGCATATTCGCTGGCAGAATAAATAAAATCTGAACCGCTAATTTTTTCAAATTTTTCTCTGGGATTTTTAAACCGGGCAAGCAAATAGGGTATTTGACCATCAAAAGTGCAAATTGCATTTTTCAATAATTGTTTAAATTCTTTGTTTTCATTGGCGAGCACTATAAACTCTGCATTCAGAGTCGCCACAAATTTCAATTCATCGGGATTTAGTTTTAGTAGTTCATTTTTTTTTAAACCTTTAAATTCGATTCCCGCAAAATTGATCATTCAAAAACCTCCCTGATGTCTCTCAAGACTTTATCCCAGGACAAGTGTTCTTTTGAAAAGTTTCTTGATTGAGCTGAAATTTGATTCCATTTTTGTTTGTCATGTATCAGATTCTGAATGCACTTTTTAAAGTCCTCTGCCTGATCGGCAATCATTACATGTTCAGCATTAACAACATCCAGACCTTCGACACCTATTGAGGTCGTTACCACTGGGATTCCCCGATACATGGCATTTACGTTTTTAACTTTAATGCCGCTACCAAATCGCAACGGTGCAATAAACACCAAGGCTTGGGAATAGAATGTTTTCAAATCATCGACAAATCCTTTCCAGAAAATTTGGTTGTCGTTTAGATAGTCGGAGAAATCTTCATCATTCTTTTTACCTATGATTATTAATTGCAGATCAGCTTCTTCAGCTTTCAACTGCGGCCAGACCGCTTTTAAAAACCACAGCAACCCGTCTTTGTTTGCTTCCCACGTCAGTGTACCGATATAAAGAAGTTGTTTTTTTCTCTCATCAAAGTTAACAGAAGGTTCTAGTAAAAGCTGATCGTCACCTAAATGGTAAGTCACCCTATACTTGGTTCCCGGTGCAATTTTTTGTAGTTCTAAAATATCGTTAGGTGCAGCGAAGACGGTTGTTGATTTTTCAATGGCACTTCGTTCGTAATTCCGAATCCGCCAAGCTTCAAATAAATAAACTAAGCTTTTTGGCCAATGGCCTTCGGCTGCAAATCTCTCCCACATAATATATTCAGCGTTATGTTCATGAAAAATGACTTTTTTCTTAAAATTATCCGGTACGTATTGAAACATTAAAAAGTGATCGATAAATATGACGTCCGCTTTCTGAACTTCTTCCTGCACCCATTCGAAGAATATCTTAGATTCGTTCCGAAAGACGCTTAATGGTTTTCTTTTTATAATGCTTAAAAGAAAATTTATTCCGTTTCTGTTTTTGTTTAAACGTTGAGTAAAGATTGTCTTTGCCAGCTTTTTATTCTTAAACTCTTCCAGATGAGCAGCATCTTCACCTTTTAAAAAACATCCTAGTGCCAGATCATGATGTTGGCTCAGATCTTCCAGAACACGGTAAGTTTTAAAGACCCCACCACTCGTGAGGGGAAAAGGCAATTGGGGGGTTAAAAAAAGTATTTTCATGCCTTCTGCTCCTGCGCTTTTAACTGTAACTGGCCATCACACTGGGCAAGAAAAGCAAAAACAAATGCGTACATGTAAATATTTCTAGGCATGAAAAATGTGTTGCCCCCCTTATAGTTCAGAACAACTAAAGCAATGGTTAAGAGCATTAAGCCTTTACTCCGTCCTGAGCTGAAGCGAATCATGGTGATAACAAAAAACAAATAACTTAAAATTCCATAAACTCCGTAGCGATATATTTCCTGGGGGTAAAAAGAATCTGAATATAAAAAAGGATTCGCTGACTCTGTCAGGTCATAGACATGTTTGGGCTTTAAAAGCAGTTCTGGATTGTCAGCCAGATGGTTATAAAAATTCATCATCCACATATTCATGACCGCAAAGGAAGTAGATGCCATCTCACTATCGCCAGAAAATAATTCAAAAGCTTCCATTGCCCAGCTTACATTAACAGCTCCTGTGTTGATAAGCACATAACTCAAAAAACCCAGAAGAGGCAGCACCAGGATCATTGTGATAAAAATTCTCCGCATTTTCATAAAAATGGATTCTTTTGGGCCGAACATAAGCATTAATATAAGCATAACGGGAATTCCCACCAAACTGGTTCGTGAGACAAAAAATTGAGCTGCAAAATTTACAAGCAACATCAGGAGCAATGGCAACTTTCTTAACGGCTCCGCTTTGGCTTTTAGATAAAAATAAAATATGCTGCCACTCAAAATAACGTAATAGACTGCAGACGTAAAAAAATCTTTAAAAACTGAGGTGTATCGGAAACCGGAAAAGTCCTCAGCTTTCAGAAAAAAGAATTGTGGCTTGTAAAGAAGCTGAACCAGACTGCGCATACCGAACATGTTTAAACTTTGAAGAAAAACAATTAAAGCAGGCAAAGAAAGTATTCCAAAACACCATAATATTGTTTTGTATTGTTCTTCTTCATTATTTTTTTCCCGAAAATGCTGAAGGATTGAATAAAAGAGAACGAGCCCCATAACCAACTGGGCCATGTTCCGTAAAACAAATATGTCGTAATTATTTAAAACTTCGCCAGCCAGTACGGATGTCAGCAAAACGCTCACAAAAAACAAAATTGTATAAGTCATAAAAGGAACGGCAACCAGAGTTTTGCGAATTTTCTTAAGATTAAGAAAAAATGCTATGTACAAATAGAACTCCGCGAGATTGATAAAATGTCCGCTTATGTCCAGAACTGGCATCATGATTAAAAGAAACAGCATAAAGTACAGCGTCAGCTTTTCTTTCATAGGTTGAACGTCAGCCTTAAGAATCTTATGATGTGCCGAAATTTTCCATAAACGATCAATTTTAAAAAATGTTTTCGGTAATACTGTTTATATCCAGTTTTTGCACGCGGAGATGTTCCGATTGTCGGACCATCGTGTTTATAATAGAGTGTCAATACTTTCTTTACCGGTTTAGCTGAATAGCCTTTAAAAATAATTCTCGTCCAGGTATCCCAATCCTGACAACTCACAAAGCTTTCATCAAACAAACCAGCATCCATTATCGCTTTTTTCTTCACCATGACGGATGGAGAAGAAATAAAACAGTCCGAAAGAATTTCTGATTTGGCATGACCCGAAATTGTCGAGTAGTTCTCGCTTATTTTCTCGCGATTTGAATTTACAACATCAGTCCAGGTGTAAACTAATCCCAGATTTGTTTCACTCGACTCAAACAATTCCACCTGCTCTTGCAGTTTATCTTCCAGCCATTCATCATCGTCATCAACCAATGCAATATAATCTGATTGCGCCTTTAAAATCCCCCGATTTCTGGACACAGGGGCTCCTGATCTTTTATCATTGACCATATAGTGTAGATTCAGATGCTCTCTATGTTTACTAATGACGGCTAAATTTTTTTCCTGATTGTCGGAACAATCATCCACTACAATTACCTCTGCCGGCAATAAACTCTGGCGGGCAATACTTGTAAGAAGACGATCCAGCATCGCGGATCTGTTGAGTGTAGGAATGACAACACTTACTTTCTTCATTGCATACTTACCGTTATGGTATTTTGCTTATTGTGAATCGAATAAATTTTTGTTTTTCCTTTAGCACAGAGCCCTTCTCTCCGAAAAACAACAGGCTGATCACAAGTAATTCGCAGGTCGTTTGAGATGAGAGTTTTTTCATCCAGTTGTTTTGTATTATAAGCTAGTACAAGCTGGTCACTTGCTTTGAAAAAGCTCCATATTCTTGTATAAACAATAAAGTGATCATCTTTAATTTTAATTTCTTTTTTCCAACATCCAAGTGGCGAAATCCATAGCAATATATTCCCCAGCCAGAATCCTTTTCCTAACTTTCTCCATGACCATTTTGTAAGATGCAGATCTATATCCGGAAAACCCAGCTGATCTTCACTATAGAGAGATTCGACGAACTGTTCCCCCCCGGTGCAGGGAGTTTGAGATTTCTTTTTGTAGCAAATATACGGAAAAGTCTGATCATTGCTCCAATAGCCACCAGGCCTCGACCAAACAGCGGTATATTTAACAGTGGAGAACTTGCGATAAATGTTATCTCTGTAACCCACGTTCAGATAAGGTGACCAGTCCTCCGGAAATTTTTCCTTCTTTAAAAGTAATTCTGCTTTTTTCATAAAGTAGCCTAAAAAGCAAAGATAGTCATAAAAGTTATTATATGCGTACCATCCCGCGAATTTTTCTTCTTGGAGGTCTACATTGTCGACTGGATCATTATCTTTCATGACAAGAGGAAAGCTTCCATCGGCTTTTTGGAATTTCTTAATGAACTGAACAACTTTTAAAGCTTCAGTTAGTGACTGAGTATCGTTAGTCATTTTATAATGCGCGATCAGCAGATAAACCAATGAACCGTAACCAAAGCTTTGCTCTTGGCCCCTACCAATATAGAGCGTGTCCCCATTGGGGAGAATAAAACTTTTGATAAAGTTGACGGCCTTTATAAATGATTTTTTTATCTGGTCATCTTTCGTTTTTTCAAACAATTCAAAGAGCAGGGCGGTTGAAAAGCAATGATACTGAAATGAATGAACTCCGGGATCATCTGTAATTAACCCGCTGGAGCATTGGCGATTTTGAAGAATTTGCAAAACTGTTTTGGAATCCGAAGACTCACCCGATTTTATTTTTACGGTCTCTCTTAACAATGACCAGTTTGTACAAGGTGTTCCTTTAAATTGAAATGGCCGGTAGAGATGTTGATACTTGTTCTTATGTCGCAAGTCAAAATCCAAAAGCGCATAATTATTGAATTCAAAATGAAACTGAGGATCGGATTTATCTTTTTTAATGAAGGCTGCTATTAGTTTATCTTCAGCTTCTGCCGTGAGAAAGCTAGTCATATCCAGCAAGCTCAGACAAAAGGTCTCTGCGTAAAATGTGCGCAACTGAAAATCAGATTTTTCTTTAAGCTTAAGAAGAGTATGACCTGCGATTCCGTTACAAATGTTTTCCAGGCCCTCTATCAATTCATTCATAACTCTTCACCACTTTAGCAGGTATTCCTGCGAGTAAACAGCGTTTTTGATGGGTCTTTGTGACAACTGCCGCTGCCGCAACAATCGTTCGAGGCGATATTTTGACGTTGCCTAAAATTTTACTGTCTTGACCCAGCCAGCATCCTTCACCGATTTCTATTGTCCCTTCCAGTATCATTGGCTGATCGATAATAGCTTTATTTTCTTCTGTTCCATGATTAATACTGGAAATAAGAACTCGCGGAGCTATTAAAACTTTGTCCTTTATGACGATTGCTTTGCCCGAAAGAATGTGGGTGTGAGCATTTATCCGAACGTGGTTGCCGATAAAAACTCCTTCACCTTCTGAGTTGGCCTGCAGATATACACCTTCATCAATCTGACAAAAATCTCCCAGCGAAATCATTCTGGGATTACCGATACGTACCGAGCGAGGAATACATCTCCAGCAGCCATGTTTGCCCCAATAGATTTTATGACCGTAATACCGAAACTTCCGACGGTAGTAAAATTTAAAAAAGAATTGATATAACAGACGATCGATAATGAGTTTTGGAAGAAAAAAGATTCCTTCTGTGAGTAACGAAAGTTCAGCGTAGTAACTTAAGGTTTTTAGCATAATGGACAATGTCCCTGAGGTCTTCTTTCCAATTGAATATGTCTTTAATTTTAAAGTTATACTGGCGGATTTCAAGCAGGATTAAAAGTACCCATAGGACTGCATTGATGACGTTCGCCACAGAGAGCCCCATGGCACCAAAGAAGTAAGAAGCAAGAATATAGTTAGTAACACAAATTATGAACAAGGGCAGTTTCACTCTCAAGAAGAGCTTTCTGACATTGCCTCTGACATTTATGAATGCCACCAGTGGCGAGATGAGAGTTTTTACAATTAATAGTCCGATTACAATATTGATCATGTAGACGAAAATCTCATCGTTTTCAGTCACTCCGGTAAGTAAACGAAGGTAAAGTTTGCCTAGTACCAAATACGCAAGCAGGGTTAAGCCAGATAAATACAGTGACAACCTGAAAAATCTTAAGGTTAATCTGTTGGCCCTATCATTATCATCAGCATGAGCGATGGCAACAGAGTTCTGATAAGCTAGCAGCGAGGGAATAATATTCGCAATATTAGCGGCATTAAGAGAGATGTTGTAATTACCCACGATATTGAGGGGGGAAAAAAAACTAAGGACGACTGCATCGGCTTTGTAAATCAGGTTGGTGACAGCTCCGGTTAAATGCGTCCACAGAGTGAAATTTTTAAACTTGTGCAAGGCTGATTCAATATTCATTTTTTCTATCTTAACTTGAAGGTTAAATCTTTTTTTGAAATAGATCCTCCAACATACAAACGAGACACATAGAACGATGGCATCTTTAACTGCGACAATCCTTAAGTCCGGCTTCAGAAACAACGGCAATAGAAGCAGCAAAGACAAAGACCACCTTATAAAACTCATCTTAAGAACCAGGTCCTGCCGAAACCGCAGACTGCAATAAATGATAAAAGGTGAAACGATAATGTCATGGGCCAGTATGAGAAAGATGCTTATGGAGGCAAATATGTAATTGTGATCTAGTTTTATCAAGAGTATCGAGATAACTGCGATTAAAAGCAGAATGCCAAACAAAATGACTTTCTTTACGGAGAACGAAAAATATTGATTAAACTGCTGCTCGTTTTCATCTGAAAGGATTTTACTTTCACGCAGCAGGTTGTTTTCCAGCGGGAAATTAATGAAGTTGAGGAGCGCAAAATAACCGGTCACGATGGCCAAAACACCAACGATACTTCTATCGAGTGTCCGAATCATTACTGCTGCAATTAAAAGCTGAAACAGCATAATCAGGATTTTCTCGAAGACCGAAACGACAATGTTGCTGACTATTTTATCTTTCATGCCATTCCATTACGGATTTCCAGTATAATCTCTCTCCTTTTTTCAACCTTGCCATAGGAAAAGCGTTTGGTGAAAAGAGACGTGCTATTTTTGATCTGTAAGGGGTCCTTTCACCTCTGTATAATAAACGATTATATACTCCGGGTACGGATAAAATAATATGGGTAAGCCACGACGGAAGTGGACTTGTTTTAAAAAGCGAACTGCAAAGTTTAATAACGACACTCGCGTACTGAACGGGCATCATGCGTATGTGGACAATCCACTCTTCCCCCCTGTCGCGAACATACATGGTCGGCTGGAATTTTCCTGCGGTTTCCTGTTCCAATATTTTAATCTTTATCCGATAATTTCCGTGTAACTCCACTTCTTTTACGGGAAATTGATAATAAACATTGGTGTTCCGGTGAACTATTTTTTGTCCATTAATCAGGGCACAACTGAAGAATTCTTTTTTAAAACGGTAACGCTGAACAAAGTCCATTAAATCCAGATCACTCTCGGCGATCAGTTCTGAAGTTCGACAGATCTTATTATCAACGATTAGGTCTTCACTTATAAGTTTAAACCTTCCACTGCTGAATTCGATTTCCTTACTTTGCTTTAGAGAGGTTGTTAATGCTTCTACTTGCTCACTTGTTGTGTGATAGCGATAGCCCACATTTTTTTCCAGTGAAAAAAATGACCAAGAGTCTGCTGTTTCCACTCCCCAGGGCTCAATAATGTTGGGCTCATTTTGCAGACTGATTTCACTGATGATATTGTCCTTTATTTTCCAGCTGATCATTGTAATTCCTCAATATAGCGAAGCCAGCTTTCCTGGAAAACGGAATGAGAAAAATGTTTCAGAGCGTATGCCCGTGCCTTTTCACTAAATTCATCATAGCGTGAGTTTATCAGTTTCGCCCGTTCTGTTACATCGTCCATATTTTCAAAATCGACTATGAATTCCGGTATTTCACGGACGAGCTCAATAGCTAATCCGGTTTTGTCCATCAAGACCGGAAGTCCGCAAGACATGGCCTCTGCCGGCACTTGTCCAAAAGATTCAAAACGGCTCGGAAAGAACAGAATACGAGATTGATTATATAACTCCGGAAGTCTCTCCCGTGCTGGTTTATGTAGATAGGTTCCCACTAATGGTTTGTATTCAGTCGAGTCGCTGACTATGAGAACACTTTGATTGGTTTTTAATAACTTCGCCAACCGATCGAATCCTTTTGCGTAATAGTCATACCTCGCCACAAAAATAAAATCGTATTTTTTTTCTTTTTTTTGAGGAGTAAAGAGGTTTGTGTCTACTGGGTTTGAAATGACTTTAATTTGTCTTGCCCCATGTCGCTCCAGTATGGCCGCGAGAAAGTCTGACACAGAGACAATTCGCTTATTTCTACTCCTCAAGTGTTGCAGAAATCCTCTCCAGCTTAGTGCCATTTGGGCCTTCAACGAAATACCTTTTTTGACATTTTCTTTCAACGCATAATAACTTCCATGAAAATAACTTATGAGCCGGGGATGATTGATACCCCAGGAGAATTCACCATTGGCAATCACCACATCATATTTAATCTTTAATTTTTTATACTTCTGGGAGGTGATGAATGGAAGTCCAAAAATTTTTATGGCTGCTTTGTCTGTCACACTTCCGGAGAAATCATCCGTCGTCAGATAGTCTACCTGATGTTTAGTTTGCAAAGCCCTGACTAGATCTTGTGTGACAATTTCAACTCCCCCTATATTCTGACGAAAGGGTGTCACTATCAGAATTCTCATGAGTATTTTTTCCAGAAGATTACAAATGGTCTAAGAAAAAAATCATAAAATTCTGCCATTGCATAAATAGTTATGGCTACCGGAAGGTTGTAAGGCAAATTGAGTTTAATTTTTAACTGTTTAAAATATTTTTTTAGAAAGTAGTTTGTGTAATATATGCACCAAAAATAACGGGCGATCCGCGATACACGCTGTCCTCCTGTCCTGACTTCTTTCATGTTCATGTGTACGCAGTGACAATCATTTGTGATCAGAATTTTGCAGCCATTTACATAAGCATTCACCTGAAAATCACTCTCTTCTCTGAATCCGTTTCCTTTGGAGTAAAAAGGATCTATGGGATAAGCTTGTAAAAGATTTTTAGTCGTGAGGAAGATGCCATGGGTAAAGGGAACCTGAAGATCCTGCAAAAAAATGGAATCTGTATAGATCTTAAAGCGAACTTTTCCAAATATCTTTCCGTGATTAAGTCCGAACTTGAATCGCTTAATGGCATCTAGATAATTTTCGCCAACATTTCGGTAAAAATGTCTTCCAGAAACTATATCGGCCTTGCCTTCTACAATTTTTTTTCGGCACACATCCGCATAATTTGGCCCCAGGAATTCATCGTCGTCACAAAACAGGATAAATTGGTTGGAAGAAAGACTGACTCCTTTCCATCGACCAAAAGAGGCTCCACTACGTGATTCATTGCGATGGTATATGACTTTTATGTCTGGATATTTTTTTTGAAAGTGATCAATGACTTCCGGTGTTTCATCTGTCCCGGCATCATCTATAAAAATAATTTCGTTCACACCTTTTTGAGTGAAGAATGTGTCCAATACCTGTCTGAGGGCATAGCCGCGATTGAATGTCGGGACAATCAAACTTATCACTAGGGATCCCTTCTTACCTGCCTATAAAGAAGAATGGAGGACAGTATCGTCGCTACAACTCCAACGATCCCTGTATAATAGGCACGATTCTCATAAAAAAATTCTTTTTCCACGAAGACAGTGTCACCCGGTTCTAGTTTTAGTTTATAAGCTTCAGGTGTACCGCCCTCAGATAAATCAAATTTATATTCATTTATCTGGTTATTGGCATTGCGGGTAACTTTAATTCCGGAAAGTGAAGCAGTGGATTTTGGACCTCCAGCTAGCGACAGACCCAGAACCAGATCAGTATCGATAGGAATATAATGCAAACCTGCTTTATTGACCTCACCCCAGACGTTGATGGGGATCAAGGCCTTACCTTTTGATGTACCCGAATAAAACACTGCTCCGGATTCTTTTTTGATGCCTTCAAATTCGCTGGGAAGGGCCAGATCCCGCAGACTCACTGCCTGATTTTTTTCCTGAGCAAATCCGTCAGAATTACCGATAATTGTTTGTACAATGAAGAGAGTTATCAATATATTTTTATACATAAATTCATGTTAGCAGATGTCTAAATCTAATCAATTTTAATTTTATGCAAGAACTCAACTCATTCTACTGGACTCTACAAAAATATATCAGTGATCACACGTTCGCTGGAATTCCGTTAGATATAATCGCCCACATAATCGTTGCCGCTTTCATAACAGTGGTGCTCTTAAAAATGCATCTGCGCCTGGTTTATGTTGTTTTAATTGTGTTTTCAATCGCAATCATAAAAGAAATTATCGACTGGCAGTTTCAGGTCAAAGTTTCAGCTGATGAATCGTTTAAGGACATTGTGGTGACGATGCTATATCCGATGCTGATAAGCTATTTGAGAACGCGAAGAAAGAAGAATTAATCGTATTTTGGTACTACACCTATTACCTTAAGACTTTCGTCAATGCTTGAGAGGTCATCCTCATCGTGTATTTTATCATCGAAGAGGTAAACAACTGTCATGACCAGCAGATTGAGTAATACATAGAGAACAATCACATAAGCCGCGATCAGAATTTTACCTATTTTCTTTGTTTCTTCCGGCGGCTTTGGATAGATATCAAAACGCATATCGGATACTACAGTAGTCTTCATCAGGTTTAGCTGATCGACCTTCGCTTTTATTTCCTTCACAAATTTAGCTGTAGGCGCAAGTCGCTCAATAGTTTGATCGGACTTAGCCTTTTTTTCCATGATTCCTGTTTTTTCGGCCAGTAACTGTTCGTAGCCCGCCTTCAGTGATTCATATTGGTCTTTAGTGACCCGGTATTCAAGTTCAGTTGCATTTAATTTTTCTTCAGATGTTTTAATAAATGAATCAAGAGATGAGCTAGCATTTCCCTGTCCTAATTTCTGCAGAGCCTTTTTCTTTTCAACCAGTTCTGTCTTTAGATTATCAATGACCTGCTTATCTTTTTCAGTATACTCAAAATTAGAAATCTCCAGAGCATTAAGATCTTTATTTAGCTTTTCAATACGCTCTTTTAACTCTGCACGACGTTTTTCTTTTTCAATCTGTTCTAATCCAATTTTTTTTCCGACCACTGCCTTTGATCGCTCTACTCGTGACTCCAGACTAGCTAGCGTTGACTTAACTTCTGCAAAAATTTTTCCGTGAACATCCAGCTTGTCATCAACTTCTTTAAGAGTGCTGTCGATCATTTCTTTTTGTTCTAAATGTTTGTAAAATTCTGACTCCTCGAGATCTTTTTCTTTGATTGCCAGAATTTCAATATTGGTTTTTTCCTGCTGTGCTATTGTCGCACGCAATGTTGCCACACGTGCTTCCTGAATGCTGTCCTGCAATTCTTTAATCAAAACGTGTGCAGTCAGTTCGTCCGAAGCTTTCACTTCCAGAGTAAAAGTCACTCCGGTGCGATCCCGGTCGAATATTTCATAAAAGGAAGGAAGCAGTTCAGTTAATTGCTCCAGAATACACTGAGTACGTCCGCCGCACTTTTTAACAATAGAAGTTGCCTTGAGTGAATCATTTCCAAAAAAATTCAGATCGAAACGCATGCGATTAAAGTCCGGATTGGCCATGATTTTACCCGTAACCTTTCTGGTAAAATCCATTGACTTTCGAAGAGCAATAATTTGATAAGCCTTTTGATTATCTTTACTCTCACCCATGAAAGCGCTAAGCATTTTTAATGAGGGATCTGTATTACCTGAAGCAACATCACTAAAGGTAATGGAGGTATAGTAAATAGATTTTTGGTAAAAATTGAGAATGATTCCGAAGAGCAAAACACAAACAAAAATAATGGCACTAAATCTTTTGTATCTTTTCAAAAGACGGAAATAGACCGGAAAATTGATGATGGTTGTCCCATCTAATAGCGTGTCTATTTTTTTCAACAGCTTCTCCTCTGTAAATAATAATACATTTCGGCATTTACTATTTATGGGAGGAAAAAGTTGTCCAGCTTAAGCTGCTCGTCGGGATAAAAACCTTCCAAGCCGGTCAACAACTGAAGAATGTGCTTCCGGGCGGCAGTCTATAAGCTTAGAAATATCCAGGCCATAATCCATAAAAGTCCGTACGACGTTCTTTTCAAACTCAGCTTGCTTAGAACCTGCTTTTTGGCAGGAGATAATTGTCAGCATATCCAGACTCATAAAAAAATGGTCCCAGCGCTGATGGTGAGATTTCAATGTGGAAATGTCGGGCAAGTTCCAGATGATAACATCGTAATCATCTAACAACGCTTCAGGAGAAGTGACATAGGTCCAGTTGACCATTGTGAAATGATTGTAAAATTTTTTGGAGCGGGAATCGCCCACAGAATGATCGTAAAATTCTTTAAAAACTCCGGAACCATAATCAAAAGTTACAACAGCTACTTTGTGTTCGGGATACTTCTGGTTAAGCCAGTACACCACTTGCAAGGCAAGCTTTTGTTGAGCGGAGCTGTACCCTGTTGAGCTAATGGCCAGATGTCTTGCACCGTCTTTAATTTTTTCTTCTATATTGCTGATGATGTTGAGACTATTTTCAGATAGCTTTACATTAAAATAGTTTTTACGGAAATTTCCCTTAAGAACGTTTGTCATTTTTACTCTCTCTACCTTTGTCGAATAAAACACCATCAATGCGTAAGTTATATTTTTTGGTGTAATCCAAGAACTTCTTTAAAGTTGCTGCTTTCGATTTTCCGCGGGAAAGAATAATGCTGGTGGAATCAATCTTCCTCATTAGTTGAAAGAAAAATTCCCGTTCCTGCTCAATAATGTCCAGATCCGGAATGTCCCACAATGAAATTTCTGAATCATTTATTAGTTCATCCAGAAAAAGTTCCAGGTTTTCACGTCCCAGCTTAAGGGCAAAATGTCTCAGTGTTGTATATTCAAAAACTTCTACGCCATCGGCAATGATCACTTCATATGTTTGCTGAGCAAATGAACGGATCTCTGTGTGGGATTCTTTTAAATATCTGCTTAGAACTGATTTTTTAAAATTATCCACGACAAGTGTGACTTTCAAATCTTCGTGATAATTAAAGTAAGAGGCTAGTCCCAGCAATGTTTCATGGGAATCTTGCAGACTGCTGCCTGCATAAAAACCAAAACTTTTTTTAGACTTTTGGAATTCCTGAAAATAGAAACTGCCTATATTAAAAAGATCCAGATGGTTTCTGGTGTTGAAATAATTTTTAGAGCTAAAACGCTTAGCTTTAACCAGAGGTTTATCATTTTTAGCCTTAGGTTTAAGTGTCAGAAAATCAGATTCAAAATGAATTTCTTCATCTGCTACTTCTGCGGTATGTGATTCCACAACCGCTTCCACTTTCTCGCTTTCTATTTCGTTCTCAGTGATTAATTTTAATGTTTCTTTTTTGTTCTCAGTCTCTGCCAGTATTTCTTGTTCAACATGACTAATAGAGGCCTTCAGATTGTTTATTGCTTCTAAGACGCGCTGGGGATCCATCTTTTTTTCATTTAACGAAAGAAACAGTTCCAGGTTGTGAAACTTTAAAGTTCCCATCCCCTTTTCCTGAGTCTCTGTTTTTCTGACCTGTTCTGACAAAGATTGCTCCACCGATAATTACTCGTAAATATTTTCGGTGGAACAGTAAGAAAGATTTAGCACAGAGGAGCGGTGGATTTTTATCAAGCATTTATTGCCCGATTAAAGATCAATCCGCCGAGGATTTTGCTCAAATAGCTCATATTCACAGACTATATTAGTCGAGTTTGAATAAGTGCGACGCATTTCCATACTGGCGGATGCCCAGTATTCATCACTATCGCGATATATGATTCCCTTGGCCGAGTGGCGTCTGTTGAGTTTCACTTTTCCTTCCAGGGCGATTTCAAAATTATAAGAATGTGGACGGGACATTTCCGTTAGACCAATAGTTAGTAAATTTTTACCAGAATGAATCTGAACGACTCCGAACATAAAATTCTTTGAAAAACCATTTAGGGTCGCTCTTGGAACATTTATTGGTGGCACCCATGTCGATTCATTTCCCTCAAAATGGATTGTTGTCCCGTTTTCTGCCTCGCAGTTTAAGTAGATGACTTCGTACGCTTGAGTAAGTCCGGAAAAGAGTAGTGCGACGAAAAAAGCTAATTTCTTCATATAGGTAATCCTCTGCTGAATTTTATTTTTTTGTTTGAAGACACCTATCACATGGAATCTTGAATTGAGAAGCGGCCAAAGCGGTTAAGGAATTTTTTACACGATTACTTGCCGATTAAATCTTCGATATCCCGGGCCTGGCGAAGACCCACTATCTGTATGTCAAATTTGTCTTTTAGTTCTCGCGCAGTTTTTTCGCTCGTAACAACTCTTTTATAGTTTAATTGTGCCATTTCTTTAATTCGCATTTCCATCTGAGGAATAGACCGCACCTCACCAGTCAGGCCCACTTCACCCACAAAGACAGTTCCGGAATCAATAGGCTTAGCCCGATAAGAACTCAACAAAGACGCAATGATGGCAAGATCGGATTCACGAGTGGTAAGTCTCATTCCTCCCACTACATTGAGATAAATGTCATTAAAACCTAATGGTAACCCAAAATATTTCTCAATGACTGCGACCATCATTGAAACGCGATTATTGTCCATCCCCTGACATGTTCTTCTGCCGTTGCCGAATTTATTATCGACGACCAGTGCTTGGATTTCCACAAACAAAGAACGAGAGCCTTCTATGATACAGGTTAAAGATCTGCCGAAGGAATCCTTGAGCTGATCATCCAGGAAATATTGCGAAGGATTTTTTACTTCCGCCAGACCATTTTCTCTCATTTCAAAAATTCCTACTTCATTGGTATTTCCGAAGCGGTTTTTCATGGCCCGTAATATTCGGTAATGCCCGAATTGGTCTCCTTCAAAATAGATGACTGTGTCTACCATGTGTTCGAGAATTTTTGGACCTGCGATTGATCCCTCTTTCGTAATATGACCGATCACGAAACAAGTGATCCCATTTGCCTTCACATGATTCATCAGCTCGTATGTCACTTCTCTGATCTGAGAAACCGTTCCCGGTGCGGAGTCTATTTCTGCTGATGATGTTGTCTGAATGGAGTCGATGACTAAAAAGCGGGGCTTAAGCTTGTTAATCTGCTCCAGGATTTTTTGCCAGTTGGTTTCATTATAAATATAAAAATTATTATTGTTCACTCCGACACGTCGGGCGCGCTCGGCAACCTGATTTACTGATTCTTCGCCACTAGCGTACAAAACAACAGCATCCGGATGAGTTTGAGAAAGTTTTCCCATAACACTCGTAAGCAGCGTAGATTTTCCGATACCCGGTTCACCGCCAATTAGGATGAGGGATCCAGGTACGACCCCGCCGCCGACAACCCTGTCAAACTCACTCAACCCCGAGCTTACACGAAATTGCTTCTCGAGAACAATTTCATTAACCAGTTTAGGAGTTTCATTTCCCTGGGCCGTTCGTTTGTGTGCACGATTAAGATCTTTGGCCGCGACATGTGCTTCTTCGCTAAAACTATTCCATGAACCGCACTCCGGACATTTCCCCATCCACTTTGATGCCTGATATGAACAATTCTGACAAATAAAAGTGGAGGTTTTTTTAGCCACGGGTCTTCCTTATTTCATAAGTTTCATCAGTTCAGCTTCGGTGATAATCTTAATTTTTAAATCCAATGCTTTTTTATACTTACTGGAGCTTGGGTCGGTTTCGTTGGTAACAAGAATATCTGTGTTCTTCGAAACGGAGGAAACGACGATCCCTCCGGCTTCACGAATTTTATCTTCAACCACCGGACGTTTTTCCGACAGTGCACCGGTAATACAAAGTTTTTTTCCACTGATAGCCGTTTCCCTGGTTTCTTCCACGAGAAACTCAAAACCCACTTCAATCAGACGATCAATTAATGAATGCTTCTCCTCCAAAGAGTGTAAAAATTCTGAGGAGGATTTTTCAGCGAATCCTTCTATGCTCATCAGCTTATGCAGATCCAGATTTTTGATTTTTTCAATCGTATCAAAACCAGCGCGCACGACTTTCTCACATTTGTTATATGCTCCGCCGGCTATTCCCAGCGCAGAGAGAAAAGTGATGAGATCGACAACCTTTGTTTTCTGAATTGACTCGATCAGCTTGTTACTTAGCTTATCTTTAACTTTATCCAGCTTCATCAAGTCTTCTGCTTTAAGCAGATAAAGATCCGGAATATTTTTAACCATTCCGGCATTAATTAACTCTTCCAGCCTCTTCCCGCTCAAATCCTCTATGCCAATCTTTTGAATAAAATTAAGAATTACTTCTTTGTTTTTACCTGGGCAATCCTCATTCATGCAGAAAATTCTGATATCCACGATCTTCACTTTTTGCTTACAGCTCGGGCAAAACGCAGGAACTATAAAATCATTCTTAGAAGACTTCACCACCGATAAAAATTTCGGAATCACTTCACCTGAACGGATAATTTCAATCGTATCACCGACCTTAAGCTGATTTTGCGCCACCAGACCGTAATTATGCAGCGTCACCCGGCCAATCATTGCACCGGATAATTCCACCGGCTCAACTTCGCCCACTGGAGTTAAAATACCATTTCGGGAAACAGACCAGGTAATTTCTCGGATAACTGTTGTTTTAGATTCTCCCTGAAATTTAAACGCGAGCTTGTAGCGTGGATGGTGAGATGTCTCGCCCATCTCTTCGTGTAATGACATTCGGTTATAAGTAAAGACCAGACCGTCAATCTGATATTCGCCCTCACTCATGAATTGCCGGGCATGATCGATGACTTTCTCCAGCGTTTTCTTTCCCTTGTGAACCTCATAACTAGGATTGGTGAAGCCTAAAGCTTCCATGCGCTGAAATTTTTCTTCTTCCAGCTTAATCGGTTCGTCACTGATGTAGTCAAAAGACATGAACTGAATATACCGGCATAGCTCCAGGTTTTCTTTGCGGCCCATCAGTCCTGCAACGATATTGCGGGGATTGGTAGGCTTTTCCAGTCCAAGATTAACCATCTCTGCTGAGAGATGAAAAAAACTTTCTTCATCACAGTAGAGCTCTCCGCGGATTTCAATTTTATTTTTATTATTTATCAACTTAGGAATGCTTTCTACCCACATGACTCTCGCCATGATGTTTTCACCGAAAGTACCATCTCCTCGGGTTTTAGCTTTTACCAGTTTTCCACTCTCATAAATTAAGGAGCAGCTGATACCATCCAGTTTAAAGGTGCTGAGTATTTCTTCGTTACCCATCCAGCTGATGAGATCATCCAGAACGTATGTTTTTTCCAGCGAGAGCATTTTGCGGTCGTGTTTAATTTTTTCGCTGGCTGACGAAGTGGTTCCCACTAGTGATAAAACTGGATTTTCAGGATCAATCGAGCGGAGTTCTTCTTCCAGCTGGTCGTACTCATGGTCTGTGATTTCGGGACGGCCTTGATAATAGAGCGCCTTATGCTTTAAGATAAGCTCTTCGAGCTTTTTAATTCGTTTCATTTTTTCTGCTCCAACTAATTGGATTAAAAAGTAAAGATTGCTCCCACTTTAGCAGAAACGTCCTTGAATTGCTCCTCTTTTGTCACACCGTTAAAGCTCGCTTTATTTGACAGAATCTGAATACCACCAGTCAGTGTGATATTTGGTTCATACGCATATTGCACTCCACTTTCTAAACGATAGTTAGAACTGGATTCATCGCTTCCAAACGTCGTGATCTTTTCTTTGTAAGCAGATGTTAAAAGAAAATCAATTAACAGATAAGCTCGGATTTTTTCGTAAAGCGGAAGACTTCCCTTTACCCCCAGGAGCACTCCACTAAAAGTAAACTCAGTAAATTTGTCTGTTGTATTGGTACTGATTCCATATGTGTAATTAGCATATCCCACATAAGCATCAACTTGCGGCCCGTAGAAAAAACCTAGTGGCAAATATTTGTAACCAAACTTCACACGCACACTAGTGTTCGTCGTTGAATGCTTGTCGGAACTAAATGTCCCAGTATCCTTTTCATATGTCCCGAAACGCTTTCCAAAATCAAGTCCTGCCCAGTAATTGCGCGTGGCCCAGATTTCTGCTTCAATGTCACCGCCAATCAACATTCCTTTTACTGATTTTTCTCCGGTACCTGTCTGAGTGACAGAAGAATTGCTTGCGGTAATAAATATCCCCAGAGTGCCCAACTGACCAAATTCTGTATCTTCTTTTTCACCGTAATTAACCTGTTCAATTGCCTTGCGCGTTTCAATCGAACGCACTTTTACCCAGTCATCAATCTTTAGTTTTTTATTTCCTTCATAGCTGGTGACCCGAGCCTGAGCCTGCATCTCACCAACATCGAAAACTTTTGCTTCTGCTATTTTCTCTGTCTGGTAATCTATAATTTCTTTTAACAGCGGATGCTGTCGTTTTCCCGTAGGTCGCTCAATCGTTATCAGACTGCCATTAAATAGCTGAGATTTTTTTCCAATATCGATTGTAAACTGATCGCCTAATACTCCACGCACTCTTCCATTGTAGGGAATTGTTTTTTCGTAAACATCCAGCCAGTTTTTGATCGTCTGACCAATCACCAAAGTATCATTAGTTTTTAATTGCGTTTGTTCTTTGAAATACCGATCCTCACCGTTTTCACCTATGACTTCCACGCCCACATCAGCCGTATTGGCACCCAGGACTAAATTTACCCGAATCAAAGTCCCGGCTTTGGTCTTATCGGCAATCACCCGCAATACATCTTTGTTGGCCAGGTGACTTTCTAAATTTTTAGAATACTGTCCCAGGATATTAATTAGCTCGGAATTGGACTTATAAGTACACCACTCACTGTCTTTCAGATAGGACTCAATATCTTCAAAAATCTTAAAGCCCAATTTATTATCCACGCCATCTGTTACCGGCAACAGCATACAGTGGCGCATTGATTCAGTTGCCAGCGATACACTGGACACCAAACTAAAAGCAAGGAGGAAAAAAAGTTTTTTCATGCTTCAAATTCTGGTAAAGGTGGAGGTTCAATACTTAACTGCGGCCCGTTCTCGTAAACTTGCAACAGCATCTTCAGATCATTAATTTCTTCTTCGAGTTCGCGATTGCGTTTTTTTAAAAACTCATTTTCCATTTTTAAAGACAGCTCTTCCTTCTGCACATTAATCTCACGAGTCCAGATAAAATACTTTCCGTTCTCTTCTTTATATTTAACATGGCCGGCTTTTATGGAGCGTCTAATTGTTGAAATTGAAACTTTCTTAACCGATGCATAGTCCAGAATTGATAACCAAAGTCCATCTTGATTCATGCGCTCTCCTCATGAGTATTCATCTTATTCTAACAAAGTTTGGGATTTAGCGCGAAAAAAATTGAAACCGACCATTTCGTTCAACAATAGATCAGACCCTTTTTCCTTTTAAAAATTTATCCGGGTGTTATGCTTAAACTATGTACCACAATATCGATCTCTCACCCTTCAAAAACAAAAAAACAGCTCTGGTTCTCTCTGGTGGCGTAGTGAAAGCTGCTTCCTGGCACCTGGGTGTCGCCCTCGCTCTGGAAGAATTTGGTTTTGTGCTGAAGCATAACAAATCACCGCTGGATCCAGATTATGAAATATCCACTTATGTCGGTTCCAGTGCCGGCTCATTGATTAACCTATATTTTGCTTCCGGCTACCGGCCTATCGATGTCATCGACGCCACCATCAATCGCAAAAACTCTCAGACTTCGCTAAAGCCTGTTACCTATGCAGATATGCTTTCCCGCAAAATGCCCATCAAAAACGCTTTCAGCTTCGATTTTTATAATCCGCTGGAAGGTTTCCCTGCGCTCATCAAACAAATGGCCAAACCACTGCTTAACATTAACGGACTTTTCTCAACAGAAGGTCTTAACCAGTACATGCAAAAAAACGTTATTCTTTCCCAGTCATTTGAAGAATACGCAGCTGACATGTTCGTCGTGGCCACGCAGCTGGATCATTCGCGCAAAGTTATTTTCAGTAAATACAATTACCCCAGCCCTATTCACGATTCGACTGCTGAATATTACACGGGCGTAAACATCACCGAAGCCGTATCAGCTTCCATGAGTGTTCCACCTTTCTATTCACCTTTTCCGATAAAAAATCCGCGCACTGGCCAGGTTGATTACTATATTGATGGCGAAATCAGAGAAACACTTTCCAACCACGTTGCAGTCGATAATAAATGCGATTTCATTATCAGCGCCTGGACACATACGCCGTATCATTATCATGATGAAATCGGCTCGCTGATCAATTACGGTTTGCCGGCCATCTGTATGCAGGCAATCTACCTGATGATTCAAAAGAAGATTGTTTCATCCCGAAGCCATATCATTCTTTCCAAAGATATTATCGATACGGTGAACGACTACATGGCAACCAACAACTTCAGCCAGAAAGATCGCCACAACATTACTTCAATCATCGAGCGCAAACTCGCCTATCGACCACATGTAAAATACATCGATATATTTCCCGATCATTCACATTACAAACTTTTCTTCACCAACTCTTTTTCGCTGGATCCGCAAAAGGCTAAGTACATCATGACTGCTGGCTATAAAAAAACTTTTGAAGTATTTAAGAAATTAGAAATGATTTGATAATTGCTTTTGTCTTTAGTGAGAAGTATTTATTCTAGTCGAGAATAATTCTTTCCAATAACTCATCTGCTACTTTACAGTCACTTCCAAGACTAGTGAGTAACAGGGCTATTTTTTTGCTTTCCTTGTTAATTCGTAATTTGTTATAAACACCATAATTGCTACCATCCTGGCTTATGATTACATTATCCCAAATATGCATCCCGTAACCAATTGATAAATCATCAAAGGTGGCCAAGGGTTTCGTGGCTTCATTAAATATTTGGTTACCTAATTCATTCGTTTGTAAAAAGTTAAAGAATTTGAGCAAGTCTTCAGTATTTGCCCACATTCCACCTGATGCAACAAAAAGACCCGACGACCAATGTTTTCTTTCACATCCAGTTCGATCATAACCTGTAACAGTCTTACCCTTGAATTTTTCAGGTAAAATTACACTGGAGTTCATCCCTGCTGGTTCAAATAAAAAATTGGTTAATATCTGATTCAAGCTAGTATTTAATTTTTTTTCTAAATACAGACCTATAAGTCCAAAACCTAAATTAGAATATAAATATCTACCGCGATCTTTATAAGTGAAATTCTCTGTAAAAAAACTAATCTCGCTTTCTGTAACCCCTTTGTAAGGTTCAACACTGTCTTTAATTGATGGTAGCAATTTGGGGAGACCAGAGGTATGAGTTAATAGCTCTCTCAGGGTAATGTTTGTATTTAATATTTTTTCATCAATGTTTATTTTTTCTTCCAACACTAATCGAGCGCATGTGAAGCCTATGAATATCTTAGTTAGAGAAGCCATTGGAAATATACTCGCACTAGTGATGGGTTCTGTGTTGGCTTTATCTAAAAAGCCTCGGTAGAAAACTTCTGCAAGACCTTTTTCCGCAACTACCAAAACTGCACCTGTAATATTGTTTTCTTTAACTATTTCTGAAAATTTATCATCGATCATATTGCTGACGCCTAATAAAACTAGAAAACAATTTTTGTTTTAAGCACTTGCTGAGAAGTTCCTCATTTTCAAAAACCAATAAAACAACAATTGGAAAAATTAAAAATTCATACAAAAAACTAGAAACAATAAAAACATAAAAATGTTTTCACCTATAATTGTTCGATTAAATATGAACCCTGCGAACAAAAAGTTTTCAGGAATTGAGTGGATCCATCTGAGTATTCAAGCTTCGCGCTGAATTGTCCTTCCAGGTCGCCGACGATGAAAGCTTTTTCCGCCAGCTCAGAATTTTCTGTTGTGAAGTTTCCGTCAGTATCAAGAAACGAAGTTTCTGTGAACATTTCGCCAGCTTTGTTTTTGCCGCTGACTTTTATCGAGCGCAGGTCTTTTTCAAGATTAAGTTGCACGATACAGCGCTCGCCCAGCTCGTCGATTTGGTTAGCTTCCAGCACTTTGCGGATGAAGTCCATGCCGGGAACTTCGATTTCATTTTGTGAATCAGTTCCCACATATATAGTGGCAGGCAAATGTTTGAACTCTAGGTATTTGCGTGAACCACTGATCATTTCCGGAATTTTTAATTCGTAAGCATTCAGCGCTTTCTTTTTAGCTTTAACCGGACTTCCAACTACACCGATTAGGCTTGCATCGACGTTGAGTTCTTTTACTTTTTTTCCCAACAGCGATCTTGTTGTGAGCGTGAAGATTTCTCTTACTGAAGAGGCAAACTGAGCGTCTTCAAAATACATTTCTCCGTCACCCATATAGACGATTTTTTGCGAAGATTCTTTATTGCTTAAGTGATAACGAATCAAGGTATTTCCGGTTTGGACACCCAGGAACATGACGTAGTCAGCAGCGTTCTGAGTATCCACGTTTTTGAATTGCTTGTTGAAGAACATTTTTGCGGCATAAGACGAATCAATTTCAATATCTTTAATACCGCTGTCGATAGCAAAAAGAGCAAGGTTACCCTGAATATCCAATTTGCGTTTCATGAGAAACTTCTGAATACCTTCTTCATTGATAAGCGGAATGCTCATGCCGTCTTCAGCGAGGTTAAGCTCTACGCGGGTTGGGATCATGCCTTGAGATTGGATAACTCCGGTTTGAGTATTCACGTCGCCAGATAATGAGTATCCAATTTTGATTTCGCCGTTGGCGGAATCATCGATGCGTTCAGTGCGATCATAGTCCGGCACAAATTCGAAAGCAACGGCGGTGCGGACTTTTTGAGTACTCAGGTTTACTTCCTGAGCTTTAATGACGAATTCTTTTTCTTGTGCCTGGTCCTCAATGTCGCCGGCAAACGAAGCTGCATTTGATTCTTTTGTCGAAGAGGACTTTTGAACTGAATAGTCATAGACGATGTTGTCTTCATTTTCCATGATGGCATCTAAAGATGCTTCGTCTTCAATGACTTCTTTTATTTTATTTCTTGGCTGAGCTTGCGGAACAACTGTCTCTATGGCCGGAGATTTATTCAATTCGCGGGCAATTGCTGCTTTCACTGATTTTGACAGCGGACTATCAAACATTTTCGCAGGTTTTTGTGCTTCGGTTCGTGATGGATTTGAATACTCACTTTCTGCGGAGTTGTGGTCCGCCGCTCCCGCGGCTGAGTACTCATACATTACCATATCGGAAGTATCGTCTGTTTCCAGACTGGCCATTGTATTTGAGACTTCATCTTTAACGACATCTTGAGTATTCACTGCAACTTCTGTGGTTGCTGTCTCAACTTCAAGCTTCCAGCTTAATGATGAAAAGGCATAAGTCTGAACGGGATCTGCTTGAAAAGCATAAAGCTTGATGAGCTCCTGATTGTTGATCATCATGGATTCTTCATCTGTTTTTAGAGCTTTGATTTCGATGTTTTTATATTCAACCGTTTTAAATACAGGTCTGATGTCATTCCAGTTTTTCGCCACAACATTCTTAGCTTTCAGTTGATTGACTACTGGCTTCTTTATTGCGATTTTTTGAATAGCCTTAAGAGCGATTCTGCTGTGATTAATTTTTGCCTTAACTTCACTGTCAATTTGAGCAATGATTCGCGCAGTAAGCTTATCTTGTGCTGCTAAATTCGCTTCTTCGCTTGATGCTTCCGCCGAGGCAATGGCATTTAAATTTTGAGAGAAGTTTTTAAAGGCTGAAAAATCAATTTTCTGTTCATTGTAGTTCTTAGGGTAAAGAGCAAACGCAATTCCACCTGCCACTGCAGTGGTTAAAAACGCACATCCCAAAGATTTAACGAACACAGAATTTTTCTTCATATATCTATGAGTTAAATTCTATTCTTGATTGGATTGGATTCAATGGAGAGAAAAGATTTGCCTAGTAGAAAATGAGTACTCAGGTCTGCTTTAGGCTTGAGTACTCACGTTTTGATTAACGAGAACGGACAAATTCGCCCAGCTGGATGCGAAGTTTCGCCATTTCCACTTTGTGGTGGTAAGCGGCGATGTCTTCATCAGTAAGTCCTTCAGTATTTTTAAGTTTATCTTCCGCGTTTTTCAGCGCAAGTTTCGCTCTTTCTACGTCTACGTCAGTGTTTTCTTCAGCCGTATTGCTCATGATGATGACATTGTTGTCCAGAATTTTACAAACACCTGATGAGATCGCGAAGTGCCTGTCGGCATAATCCGCGCCACCAAATACACTCAACACACCACTAGAGAGCTTCGTCACAATGTGCGTGTGATTTTCTAAAACATTGATCTGCCCACGAATAGTTGGCACCAAAAGGGATTCAGCTGGAATCCCTCTCGCAATGATCTTTGAAGGCGTTAGTATATCAACAGTAAAATATTTCATACCTTAAGTCCCTTGGGCTTTCTAAATTACTTTCCGGCCTTAATTTGAGCTGCTTTTTCGTAAACCATATCAAGTCCACCAACAAGGTAGAAAGCTTGCTCTGGAAGATCGTCACACTCACCGTTAAGGATCGCTTTGAACGCCTTAATAGTGTCGCCGATTTCTACGAATTTCCCTTTTAGACCAGTGAACTGCTCAGCTACGAAGAACGGCTGAGAAAGGAATTTTTGTACCTTTCTTGCACGTGCAACTGTTAGCTTATCTTCTTCAGAAAGTTCATCCATACCAAGGATAGCGATGATGTCTTGAAGTTCTTTATACTTTTGAAGAATCTTCTGAACACCGCGAGCAACGTTATAGTGTTCTTCCCCAACGATTGCTGGAGTAAGAATTGATGACGAAGAAGAAAGTGGATCTACCGCTGGGTAAATCCCAAGCTCAGCGATTTGACGAGAAAGTTCTGTCGTCGCATCCAAGTGAGCAAACGTTGTAGCAGGAGCTGGATCGGTATAGTCATCCGCAGGAACGTATACGGCCTGGATAGATGTAATAGATCCATTAACTGTTGAAGTAATACGCTCTTGCATTGCCCCCATTTCAGTACCAAGTGTTGGTTGGTAACCTACCGCTGAAGGAATACGTCCTAGAAGCGCTGATACCTCAGATCCAGCTTGAGTAAAGCGGAAGATGTTATCAACGAAGAAAAGAACGTCTTGGTTTTCTTCATCACGGAAGTATTCCGCGATTGAAAGACCAGTAAGAGCAACACGTGCACGAGCTCCAGGTGGCTCATTCATCTGTCCGAAGACCAGTGCTGTTTTATCAATAACGCCAGAGTCGCTCATTTCGTGGAATAAGTCGTTCCCTTCACGAGTTCTCTCGCCAACTCCCGCGAATACAGAGTATCCACCGTGTTGAGTCGCGATGTTGTTAATTAATTCCTGAATAAGAACTGTTTTACCAACTCCCGCACCACCGAATAGACCGATTTTTCCACCGCGAACGTATGGAGCAAGAAGGTCAATAACTTTGATCCCTGTATAGAACTGCTCTAGTTTTGTTGATTGTTTATCAAATCCTGGAGCTGATCTGTGGATGTCGTAGTATTTTTTAGCGTTAACCGGGCCTGCTTCATCAACTGGCTCACCGATAACGTTAATAATTCTTCCTAGACACTCTCTTCCTACAGGAGCTTGGATCGCTTTGCCTGTATCAAGAACTTTTAGTCCACGAGCTAGACCCTCTGTCGAGTCCATTGCAATACAACGAACCATGTTGTCACCTAAGTGTTGAGCTACTTCAACAGTCAGGTTCCATTCTTGATTCGAGATCGCTTTGTTTGTTAACTTGAGAGCGTTGTAGATCGCTGGAAGTTTTCCATTTGAAAACTCAACGTCTAGTACCGGTCCCATTACTTGCTTTACAACACCGTAATTTTCAGACATTGGTGACCCCTTAACCTTTCAGAGACTCGGCACCGGAAACTACTTCAGATAATTCTGTTGTAATCGCTGCTTGTCTCAGTTTATTCATCTTAATTGATAAAGTCTTAATTGCTTTTTTACAGTTTCCTGTTGCTGAATCCATCGCACTCATACGAGAACCATGCTCAGCTGCTACGGCGTCTAAGAGAGCCGTATAAAGTGTGCTGATGTAGGTTTGCGGAATAAGTGTATTCAAGATTTCAGTAGGATTTGGATCGTACTTGAAATCAAATGGAAACTTCTCACGTAGTTCTTCTTTCTTTGCCACATCAAGTGTAAGCGGAAGAAGTTGTTTTACTGTCGGATCAAAAGCAATTGCCGACTGGAAAACGTTGTAGGCAACGAATACGTGTCCTACTTCACCAGTCTTGAACAATTCGGCCAGTTCAGATCCAACTCCTTCCATTTCGATGAACGTTGGTTCTGATTTAACAAACGTGTAAGTTTTGCCTTTGTTATAAGTAGAGGCCAGTAAGTCTCTTACTTTTTTTCCGATGAAGTAAACTTTTACGTCCAGGTTTGTTTCATCCAGAAATCTTCTGACTTTTTTAGCAAGTTGAGAGTTGTACGATCCGCAAAGACCTTTATCGGAAGAGATAACTAAAAGGATAGCCTTGTTATTATCTTTCTTCTCATTCAAAAAATCATGATCATAGTTCTGAACCAGGGCCGAAACCGTTTTAATGGTCTCTTCCAGTTCACGAGCATATGGGCGAGAGTTCAGAATATTATTCTGAGCTTTCGCTAATTTTGCGGCCGAAACGAGCTTCATGGCTTGCGTGATTTTCGAAGTACTTTTAGTACCCTTAATCTTCTTTTTCAGCTCTTTAATATTCGCCATTGTTTATATTCCTAATTCTTTAGTATTAGTACTTCTTCGTTGCCAAGAAACCTTTTACTGCTTCTAAGATCTTAGCTTCCTGATCAGCTTTGATTTCTTTTGCAGCAGAAATTTCTTTCATCGTATCGCCGTGTCTTGAGTGTAGGAATTCAAGAACGTCTTTTTCAGCCACTCTAACTTTTGGAGTTGGAACAACGTCGAAGAGACCTTTTGTTGCAATAAGAATTGCAACGGCCTGGTCAATAACGTCAGCTGGTGCGTACTGATCTTGCTTTAGAAGTTCTACTAGTCTTTCGCCTCTGTTTAGCTGACGTTTTGTCGCTTCATCAAGGTCAGAACCAAAAGCAGCGAATGCAGCTAGTTCACGGTATTGAGCAAGGTCTAGTCGAAGTGTACCAGCAACTTTTTTCATTGCTTTAATTTGAGCCGAACCACCTACTCGAGAAACTGATAGACCAACGTTTACCGCTGGACGGATACCAGAGTTGAAGAGATCGGACTCAAGGAAGATCTGTCCATCTGTAATCGAAATTACGTTTGTAGGAATGTATGCAGAAACGTCACCTTCCTGAGTTTCAATTACTGGAAGTGCAGTTAATGAACCAGCTCCAAGAGCATCAGAAAGTTTCGCCGCACGCTCAAGAAGTCTTGAGTGAAGATAGAAAACGTCCCCTGGGAATGCTTCACGTCCTGGTGGACGACGAAGAAGAAGTGACATTTGACGGTAAGCTTGTGCTTGTTTTGTTAAGTCATCGTAGATGATCAAAGCGTGTCTTCCGCTGTCACGGTAGTATTCAGCCATTGTACATCCTGTATATGGAGCAAGGAACTGCATAGGAGCCGAAGCAGAAGCTGTTGCTGAAACGATGATTGTGTAATCAAGAGCGCCAGCGTCTTTTAGTTTTTGTTGAACTTGTCTAACTGTAGATTGCTTTTGTCCGATAGCTACGTAAACACAAACTACGTTCTTGCCTTTTTGGTTGATGATTGTATCGATAGCGATTGCTGTTTTACCAGTCTTACGGTCGCCAATGATAAGCTCGCGCTGACCACGTCCGATTGGAATCATTGAATCGATCGCTTTAAGACCTGTTTGCATTGGTTCGTGAACTGATTTACGAGCAATGATCCCAGGAGCTTTTAGTTCTACAACTCGGCTTTCTTTTGTTTTAATTTCGCCAAGACCATCGATTGGCTCACCGATCGCGTTTACTACGCGGCCAAGAAGAGCGTCACCGGCCGGAACCTGAACGATTCTTTCAGTTCTTTTTACAGAAGTTCCTTCTTTGATTGAAGTATCTTCACCCAGAACGGCGATACCAACGTTATTTGTTTCAAGGTTAAGAACCATTCCCATTGTACCTGACGCGAACTCTACAAGTTCTCCGTTCATTACGTTTTTAAGACCGAATGCTCTCGCAATCCCGTCCCCAACAGTTAATACAGTTCCTACTTCATCAACTTGTAATCTAGTTTGAAAGTTTGAGATTCTTTCTTTGATAATACTTGTAATCTCTTCTGGATTCATTGCCATTTTTTACCTCTAGTAGTACGTGACACTATTTACGATTTTAAAACGCTTTCTTTAAATTTTTCTAATTGGTTCTCAAGCGAAGCATCTAATTGAAGATCTTCAACCGTTACACGGTAACCTGCTGTTACCATGTTTGATTGTTTATATTCAAGAATGGCTTCTTTTCCTAACTTCTGTTGAAGGTAAGATTTGAGTTTATTTTTAACATCTTCAGGAATTGTGGCATCTGATCCTTCGATCGTTCCGCGAAGGAATCCTTTTCGGTGATCGTCGATCACGATGACGTTCTTAAAGATCATTGGCATTAAGCCAATTCTTTGTTCCTGGATCAGGAAATTCATGAAGTTTTTTGTAGCAGCAGAAAGGTTAAGTTTACTCATAACCTGATCTAAGACTGAAGATTTTTCTTCAGCAGTGAATACTTCTAAGAATAGAAGTGTTTCAAGATCATTGCTCTTGTTGATGGTCTCTGTAAGCTTTGTAAGCTCACCAGCTAGATCAAGCTTTAATTCGTCTGATAATTCGACGATGGCTTGGGCGTAGGCTTTCGCGATGATTTGTTCTTTCACGGTTATCCTCTACAATTATCGTAATTCAGAAACAATTTTCTGAGTCGCACGTGTTTTCATGTCGGCGCTTGCTCTAATTGTCTCTTGAGTTTTTTCGATTACACGATTGATAAGATCCTGACTCATTTCTTCAACGAGTTCATTTTTCTCACCTTCGATTTTGTTTTCTAAATCACGCTTAACACGGGCAATCGTCGCCTGAGTTTCTGCTGCCGTTGTCTTAGCAAAAGTCGCTGTATCTGATTCATAATCAGCTTTGATTTTTGCTACTTCAGCATCGAGATTTTTCATCTTAGATTGAAGTGCATTTAAACGATCTTGAGCTGCTTTACTCTTTTCAGCAGCAGAGTTCATCAGCGACTTCACATCGTCTGCTTTCTTATTGAACATTTCAGTGACGGGTTTTTTTAGTTTCCATACAAGAAATCCAACGAGCACTGTGAAGTTGATTGCTGGATACATTAGATCAGCAATAGAGGGCTCATGGTGAGCGCCATTTCCAGCGGCGAATGCTGAAGTTGAAAGAGAGGCGAACATAAATGAATATTTTACGATTGTTTTCATTTAAATCCTTATTTAGTTAATTTTTCGACAAGGTTGCCAGAAAGCTTGTCTGCTTCCGACATGATGTTGTTTCTTTTTTCTGCCATTTCTTTAAGCAGCTTTGCTTTTTTCTCTTCGTAATCTGCTGTCAATTTCTCTTCAGCTGAAACGAGAGTTGCTTTTTCTGCTTCAAGAGTTTCATTTTTCTTTTTGGTTGCGATGGTCTGAGCTTCCTGGTGAGTTTTTTCAATCTTACCATTGTACTGTTCGCTCAGATCATCAGCTTGTTTAAAAATGTGATGAGCATTTGATTCAAGCTTAGTTGTTTTTTCGTCACGCAGATCAAGAATGGCCTGTAGCCTCTTGAAAAGCACTGGCGCAATAACGTTGAAAAAAACAACGAATAAAATGAATTGCACAATGACGGTTTGATCGATTTTTAGTGACTTGATAATAGTCAATTGAAAGAAATTATTAAGCATATCCATAGGGACGAAAGCTCCGGTTCAGCGCTACTAGCTTTGGTAGTGAAATGACGAACTTTTTTTTGTCACTAATTGATAATGGCAAAGCCCATTTCCGTCAAGGTAAATTAAGATGATGATTGTCTTAACGCACTCAGATTTGAGTGTTTTTCTTGTCACGCATTTTTGTTGTTCCGTGGAAGATAACGCCTTCCTCAACAATCAAACTGGGAGTTGTAATGATTCCTTCAAAGCGCGCAGGTTTCAATATTTCTACTCGAGAGCTCGCTTTGATATTGCCCTTAACTGAACCGGCAATGATGATAATGTTGGCGTTAATATCGGCATTGATAACCGCACCTTCTGATATAACCACCGTGTCATTTGAAAAAACGGAGCCATTCACTATCCCGGCAATCCGAGCTGTCCCGTTAAAAGAGAGGTTCCCTTCAAACTTACAGCCTTCTTCAATAATGGCAGAAACTTCACCGCGACGTCTTTCCATAACTTTTTGTGGTCCTGAAACAAAAAGTGGTCCTATGGGACCACTTTATTAGCAACAAATGTTGATTACTGACAGTTTACTTCGAAAGCAGGAATTCATAAATATCGTTAAATTCTGCCTCATTGGAGAACTTTAGGATGACCTGGCCTGAACCATTTTTTCCGGAAGTTATGTTGTAGTGGAATCCGGTTTTTTGCTCCAGAGACTTTCTAAACTGATCAAGCTTTTCATCAAAAAAAGGATTGGTTCTTGGTGCCTTCTCTTTAAGCGGTTTTTTAGCCTTTATCGCCTGTTCTAATTCACGAACCGACCATGTCTTGGCAACAGCTTCGTTGGCCAGTCTTACGGCGTCTTCACGCTCTTTTACGCTGGCAAGGATTTTAGCGTGGCCGAAAGAGAGCATTTCTTTTTGAAGAAGATCAATTACCGGACGAGGCAGATTTAAAACACGCAAAAAGTTCGCAATAGTTGAGCGTTCCTTTCCAAGTTTTTTCGCCACTTCTTCCTGGGTAAGTTTGTATTCATTCATCAGTTGATAATAGGCCAGGGCTTCTTCCACACAGTTGAGGTCGGAACGCTGAACGTTTTCAATGATCGACATGATCATTTTCTCACGGTCAGTTGCTCTTTTTACCACGACTGGAACTTGTTCTAAGCCCGCTTTTTTAGCTGCTCTTAAACGTCTCTCACCTGCGACAAGTTCAAATTGTCCGCCATCGAGTTCAGCAACAATCAGCGGCTGAATAATTCCATTTTCTTTGATTGATTCTGAAAGTTCTTCGAGATCTTTTTCTTTGAAAATTTTTCGTGGTTGATTTGGATTGGTTTTAATGGAACCAACATCCACCAATAAGGGAGTATTTTCTATTCTGACTTCAACTTCTCTCTCAGCTGGAACTGCTGGTGCTGCTTCTGAATTAAAGTGAGCATTATATGTTTGGTTCACAACTGTTGCCGGAGCAGCGTCGTGAAGAAGAGATGCAATACCTTTTCCTAATGCAATTTTTTTAGCCATAACTTAATCCTCGCTTACTGCTCAAATACCGGTGGTTCATCAAATGAAATATTACTTAAATCGGGAATGGCACTCATTAGTGCGTCTTCTGGTTCCTTCTCTTCCTGAGCAACTGGTGCAGCCACTGGAGCCGGTGCAGCTTTAAATCTTTCTTTTAAAATTAATTCTTTGGCGAGGGCCAGATAAGCTTCACTACCCTTGGATTCGATATCGTAAAGAATGACTGGTTTTCCGAATGAAGGACATTCAGCTAGTTTTACATTACGAGGAATAATGGTTTTGAAAACTACATCACCAAAGTGAGTTTTGATTTCATTCACAACTTGCTTATGCAGACCAGAGCGCGAATCAAACATCGTTAATAAAATTCCGTCTAATTCCAGATTAGGATTTAACGATGTTCTAATTAAGCGAACCGTATTTAAGAGCTGAGCTAATCCTTCCATTGCTAAATATTCTGTTTGCATTGGAACAATATAGGAGTGAGCTGCATTGAGAGCGTTCACGGTTAATAGTCCAAGTGATGGAGGACAGTCGATAATGATATAGTCGTAATCTTTTTCAACGGATTTGAATGCTTGTTTTAATTTTGATTCGCGAGCAAATAAACTCACGAGTTCAATTTCCGCACCTGAAAGATTGTTATCAGACGGACAAATATGAAAATAAGGAAGCTCACTTTCGTAAATCGCGTCTTTAATATCAATCTGGCCAATCAGCGCATGATAAATATTTTTTCCGGCGAATGTTTCTTTAGAAAGACCAATGGAAAGTGAGCCGTTGCCCTGTGGATCCAGGTCAATTAGTAGAGTTTTTTTCTCAGCTACTGCCAGACACGCTGCCAAATTTACTGATGAAGTCGTTTTACCAACGCCACCTTTTTGGTTCATCATTGCAATGATTTTAGCCATTTACAATCCCCTTCTTGTTCGAATTTAGAATACTTTTATACCGACAAAAATGCTTATTGTAACTGTGAAAATTGAATATTTTTTGGAGTTTTTGTTCCACGTAGAACATTTTTATTCTTGAACCCCAGCAGCAATCTGCCCTCTGTTCCGGGAACATCATAAGATGTCTCTTCAATGACCTCCCAATCATCTAGCATGGGCTCAATTTCTTCCAGGTCGTAAAAATTGGGTCCTTTATAGAAAAAGACGTAAAGATTGTTATTAGTTTTAAATAAAGGCAGCAAGTCACATACTTTACCCACCGCTTTAAAGGTCACGACCGCATCACGGTTAAAAATAACTTCTTCATAACGCTGATGCATAAGCTTGACGTTCTTTAATTCTAGCCGATCAGCTATCTTGGCAACTGTTTGGGCTTTCTTTGCACGGGCATCCATTCCATAAAATTTCTTATCAGGATTCATAAAGGCCAAGGGTAAAACTGGAAAGCCGCCACCGAAACCGATGTCCACCATGACTTTGGTTTTTTCCAGGCATTTCCTGAAGACTGCGCTTTCTTCCTGGGGAAGGATCGAATCCCGAATTTGTTTTTGGAAGAATTCCTCGGGAGACTCAATCCTGGTTAAATTGATCCCGGCAAACTCACCGGTTAGAAGATCTAGGTAGCGCTGACTGAATTCATTTAAGTTCATACTAAGTTTCCGGCCACGTAGGCTAAGGTAGCGGGTCTGATTCCTTCCATTCTTTGCAATTGGCCGAATGTTTCAGGCTTGATCTGCTTAATCCGCAGTTTACACTCAAAGGAAATGTTCTTTGATTCAGCTAGGGCTTCCCAATTGATTCTTTTCTTCCCAAGCCGGTTAATTTTTTCGGACTCCACTGTCGCTCGGTCGATGTAGCCTTCATACTTGGCACCGATAGCGACCGTACGAATTACGTCTTCATTAAAAAGTGCACCCATTCGTAGAGCTTCGGACCTAAGGACTTCAATTGGGTTTAAGGCGGGTCTTCGTAATAATTCTTTCAGAGAAATGTTTGTCTCGAGTGAGCCATAACCTCTTTCCTGGAAATAGGCTTTATCATCGGCCTGGGCATAAAACATAGTGGTTTCCAGCAAGTTTTCCAGAATTTCTACTTCTTCCAGGAAGCTTTCCTGGTAAAAATCCAGCCTACTGCTTAAATCCAGCGCCCTTCTATACTTACTCATACGCAAAATGGTGTTATCCTCGCGTACATAAAGTCTGTTTTCTGAACGAGCGGTAAAGAGACGATAAGGTTCATCCCGTTTATTGGAGACCAAATCTTCCACCATAACTCCAATATAGGAGTCGTTTCTGTCTAAAATAAGCTTTTCTTTTCCCAAAAAGGATAAAGAAGCATTGATTCCGGCGATAATTCCCTGCCCCGCAGCCTCTTCATAACCGGAAGTACCGCAAACCTGACCGGCAAAATACAATCCCGGGATGTCTTTATACTCCATCGTGCGCGAGAGTTCAGAGGTGTCCACAACATCATACTCTACTGCATATCCATGAACGAGTATTTTGGCATTCTCCAGACCAGCAATAGTGCGAATGAAGCTTTCTTGAACATCTCTTGGTAGAGAAGTAGAAACTCCATTGGGATATATGGTCTCTACTTCTAAGCCTTCGGGCTCAATAAAGACGTGATGAACGTCTTTTTCTGTATAACGAAAGGCTTTATCTTCAATGGAAGGACAATATCTGGGCCCAACGCCCTTGATCTGTCCGTTAAATATAGGCGACCTTTCTTTGTTCGCCCGAATAATGGACAAGGTTTCTGAATTAGTGCGAGTGAGATAACAATTAACCTGTTTTGAAGTGCGAGAAAATGGTTCACCCAGATAATGAAAGTTTCTCGTTCCAGAATCACTCTCTTGCGGCTCCATTTGGGAGTAATCGATAGTGTTTTTATCAATTCTAGGAGGAGTTCCGGTCTTAAATCTATTGGGAAGTGTCTTTATCTCTGAAAAAAGATCACCCAATCCAACCGAAGGGACACACTCCACTCTGCCTCCAGCAGTTTGCTCTTCTCCAGTGTGCAACTTTCCATTGAGAAAAGTTCCAGTGGTCACTACAACTTTCTTGGCCATTAAAACGTTTCCGTCATCCGACTCAATAGAGAACATGTCACCATTTCGAGAGACTTTCTTTACCATCTTGCGAACGATGGTAAGATTGTCGATTGATTCCAAAAGCTCTGTCGCGTATTTTGTGTAAAGCTCTTTGTCTACCTGAACACGAGTCGACTGAACGGCAAATCCCTTAGACTCATTGAGTGTGCGAAACTGTATTCCGGCTTTATCAGCAACGATACCCATCAAGCCACCCAGCGCATCGATCTCTCTGACTACTTGCCCCTTACCCACTCCACCAATAGCTGGATTGCAAGGAGTCGAGGCAAGACTGGCATTCGGTCCAGAGACAAGTGCCACCTGAAGACCAAATTGTGACGAAATCCATGCGGCTTCCGAGCCAGCATGTCCGCCACCGATAATTAAAATATCGAAAGATTTATTCATACTAAATTGTTCCACGTAGAACTTTTTTGTTAATTTGTCTGGGCTCGATTAATACACCACGATAGAAACTTTTGGCTACTTCCCAATACAAAAATTTGAAAAGATTGAATTAAGTACATCATCTGGAGTAAGGATTCCAATCAGCTCTGAAAGATAAACGCCCAGGATATTGACCTCAGAAGATATAATCGCCGCGTCATCTAAGTCATTGAAAATTCGTTCGAAGTCAACGGTTTTAATGTAAATTTTATTTATTACCTGACGGTGTCTCTCTAGTAATATCGGGTTGTTGGCTGTGGCTTCCGCATACTTTTGGGCGATCAATTCGCGGATCAGTGGTTCTATAGGGGCAGTTGGTCCTATAGAACCACTTTTTGCATTTGTTGGTCCTATAGAACCACTTTTACCATTTGCTGGTCCTATAGAACCACTTTTTGCATTTGCTGGTCCTATAGAACCACTTTTACCATCATCTGGTCCTATAGAACCACTCACAAAATCGGCATTAAAAATATGCTTTTTCCCAATGAAACTGTGATCAATCTCCCCTACTTTTTGATGAAAATTGGGCTGATCTTTATGTGAGAAAAGCAGAAGATCAAAGTCGATATTTTTAAACTTTTGCAGATAATCTGGATTTGTTTCGAATGGATTGATGACCAGAATTTTAAAGAATGATCGCTTTAAAATGGTCAGGGCCCGATCAATTCCGATATTTTCAATGACGTCGTTAGATTCACGGATTCCGGCGGTATCTACTAGTTTGTAGTTGGTCCCATCAATGTGCAAAATTTCGGATACGTAATCGCGGGTTGTTCCGGCAATATTGGAGACGATAGAACGGTCATCTTTAAGCAACAAATTAAAAAGTGAACTTTTTCCGGCGTTGGTTTGTCCGGTCAATGCAATTTCCGGAGCTAAAAGTGAAGAAATGTTACCTTCAGTCCTGGTTTTAAGGCTGCTTATGATTTTTTTAAAGCGAGCGAAAGAATCCTGCATTAATTTCTGAGTTTCTTCTGCCCCAACGTCTTCCGAAAAATCGATACTGATTTCAACCGCGGCTTTTAATTTTAAAAAAGAGTCATGAAGGGCCAGATATTGTGCATGCAGATCTCCCTGCAGAACGTCCAGTCCCTGAGAAAGCATCAGGCTGGAGTTAGCATTTAAAAGCATGTCTAGTCCTTCCACCTGGGAAAGCGATAGCTTTTTATTTTTCAGTGCGCGATAAGTAAACTCACCGGGGTGAGCTGCCCTGAACTTAGCTTTTTCGATGAATAAATTAAGAATACGCTGAATATTGAGTTGGTTTCCATGAACGTTCAGTTCGAGAACATGCTCTCCTGTATAACTTTCGCCTTCAGGAAAATAAATAAGTAAGCCGTTGTCAAAAACAATATTTTCAAACTGAATATTGGAAAGAGCTGCAGTTCGTTTTGAAAGTTTGGAGAGATCTTTTGAAAAGTAGGGCTGGAGATCTGCTAATTTTTTGAATCCTGATAACCGGATAACTGCAATGGCAGTATTGGCTTGAGTGCCAGTACTACATGCAATTATCGGTTGGTCATCAGTGTAAAAATTCATAAGTCATTTTATTAATCGGCCATCTTATAAACGAGCATTTGTTGCAAGATACCTACGACGGTTGAAACGAGAATGTAAAGAACAAGACCTGCTGGTAAATCTTTCATAATGAATGCGAAAATAATCGGCATAAACATCATAACTTTTTGCTGAGTCGGATCCATTGTTGTTTGAGGTGTGAGCTTTTGCTGAGCAAACATTGATAGACCCATCAGAACAGGTAGCACGTAGTATGGATCATGAACACTTAGATCATGAATCCAGCCGTAAAAAGGAGCACCAACGAGTTCGACTGCCGAATAAAGAACTTTATAAATGGCAAAGAAAAATGGCATTTGCAGAAGTAAAGGAAGACACCCAGAAAGCGGATTTGCTCCGGCTTTCTTGAAGAGCTCCATTGTTTCTTTTTGCATTCTTTGCGGATCTTCTTTGTACTTTTCTTTAATTTTTGTCAGTTCTGGCTGAATGAGCTGCATTTTCTTCATACTTTTAAATGATTTGTACTGAAGAGGATAAGTAATGAGACGAATAAGAATAGTAACGAGAATAATGGCCAGACCATAGTTTGGAATGAATTTATAAATCCATTGCAGAACTCTAAGAGTGGGAACGGCAATGATAGCAAAAAAACCAAAATCTACTGATTGGTGAAGGTTATCACCTAAAGCAATCAGATCATCATAGTTTTTCTTTGTGAAAAGAAGGTCGGTTGTGAACTCTTTAGTTGCATCAGGGATATCAACAAACATTTCACCCTTTTCAGTTATTTTGAAACGAGCCGGTGTTGCCTTAGGAAAAATAGCTGCAAATAAATGATAATTAAAATCAATTCCTGCCCATTGCATAGAACCGTCGCCTTCATCGTCGTCAGCTACTGCTACAGTGTTCGTCTCATTCGTAAAGTAAGTAAAATGACGAATTTGTCCATTATCTAATTTTCTTTCTTTAGCCTGAAAAACAAGTCGATATTTATATGGTTTTTCAGATTTCAAATTTACCTGGACTCGTCCATTCTCTTTAATAAATGCAGTATAGGAAACTCCAAAATTCTGATTGGTTCCCACAAGACTATCCCCTCTATTTTCAGTTTCAAAGAGAAGATCAGTTGGACCGTACTCAGTCACCACCTGAATTTTTAGAGGTGCTGCAGAGTCAGAAAGAGCTTTGAAATCGAAAACCGAAGTTGGATTTTCCATATCAACAACTGTTAAGTCATTGTTGATTTTTAGTGCGAATTTATCGCGCTTTAATTCGTAAGACTGAAGGGATGTTGCCGCAGGAACTTGCGCAGCCGCTGTATCTGTTGGAGCAGCCAGTTGTGGTTGAGTCGCAGGAACTGCAGGAGTACCTGGTTTTTGATCGGCTGGTGCTACTGTTTTTTGTTCAGGATTTTTTGCCTGGAATTTTGAAGCGTAAAAATATTGCCAGCCAAAGAGGACTAAACCAGACAATACAACTGCGATGAAAGCGCGTTTTTGATCAGCATTAAACATGAAAAAAGTCTCCGGAGAAATTATTCTTTTGGGACGGGATCAACCCCGCCTTCACAAAATGGATGACACTTAATTATACGACGGAATGAATACCACAAGGCGCGCCCAAAGGGAAACTTCTCAAAGCATTCTTTTGAATAATGGGAGCACGTTGGATAGAACCTGCACTTTGGTCCCAAGAGAGGTGAAATAAAATATTGGTAAAATTTTATAAGAGAAACCGCGATGAATTTCACTGCTTCTCCTTTTCATTTATTTTCGTCACATGCACAAAAAAATCTTCCATATTCTTAAGCAGAGTGGCTTCTTTTTCTTCTGTGCTTTTCAAAGATAAAGAATGATTCCAGGAAACAACAAACAGAATGTCGAATCCTAAAAACCTATAAGGAGACTGGCGATAAAACTCCCGGATTAATCGCTTCAGGCGATTACGATCATGAGCCTTCCCTAACCGTTTAGGCACACTAATTCCGATTCTTGTTAAATTGAAAGAATTCTTTTTAAAGTAGATGATTACTGAGGGTTTCTTAAAAGAGAGAGAATCGACTTTTAAGTCAGAAAAATCACTGGCCGAAAGTAAGCGAAATTTTTTTTCAAACCGACAATCGGCCATTAATGCCTATTACTTAGTACTAGAAGATACCGTTAAACGAGCTCTGCCCTTAGCTCTTCTCGCCTTAATAACGTTTTTTCCGCCTGGACTAGCCATTCTCTTTAGAAATCCATGAACTCTAAGTCTTTTTAATTTTTTTGGTTGCCACGTTCTTTTGCTCATACAGCTATCCCTTTAAAACACATTAAATATTTGGAAGTGATAGAGTTATATTTTCTTTCGTGAAAGGTCAATCATAAACAGGCCGCGTCACTTGTAAGAAAATGTGAAATAGTGTTTTGTTGCTATTAACTTTTGGGCCGTGCTACATCTTTGTCTCACATTTTTTTAGGACTTTTCGAGGTTAATAATGGCCCAAGACTTCCCGTTTGAGCACTTTCTCAAATTAAATGCAAAAACATCAAGTTCTGACAACTTAACTTCACAACTTCCTCCAATGATAGCGTCCTCCACTCTAGGTGCCAGCGCTGATCAGGCTTACAAAGAAGAACTAAAATCTATTAATTCCGAAGTTTTAAACCACCTAAAGACAATCGTTCCTGAACTTAATTTCAAAACTTATTTCGAACAAGGTTTAGAACTTTTATCAATAGAAGGACAAACGGCAATCTTTGAAGTGAAGACATCTTTTATAAAGAAGTCGGCGGAACTGTATAAAGAAGAGATGTCGCGAGCTCTTTATAATGTTTTAGGAACTGAATACAATATCCAAATTAACGCAAAAGATCAAAATGATGGTCATAAGCCGCAAACCATTTTTAACATGAATAAAGAGGAAATTAAGCCGAAGTCTGTGAGTAACATGACTTTTAAGCTGGATTTAACCCCTACTCGCGATGATTTAAAATCTAAAGCTGAAGCCGAATACATTCAGCACATGAACCCTAATAAAACCGGAATTCGCGTTGATCGCGCTAAGACTTTTGATAACTTTATTGTGGGACCAAATAACAATATCGCTCAGGCTGCGGCTAAAGCTGTAGCTCTTACACCAGGCAAAGAGGGAAAATATCCTTCTCTTTATATTCACAGCAATTCGGGGCTGGGCAAAACTCACCTTCTGCATGCTGTGGCCAATGAAATTGCTGATCGCCACCCTGAATACACTATTTGCCTGACGACAGCCCGTGATTTCATGGAAGAGATGATCTCTCTTTTAAAGACTAATAAAATTACAGAATTCGTGCGCAAATATACTGAACGAATCGACATTTTAATGATTGATGACATTCACGAACTAAAAAATAAAGAAGCGACTCAGGATCAGTTTTTCCATGTATTCAATGAAATGCATAATAAGGGAAAGCAGCTAATCTTTACATCCGATAAACGACCTAAAGAAATCGACGGGATCTCAGAGCGTATTAAGAGCCGTCTGCAATGGGGACTGGTTGTTGATATCCAGCCACCAGATTTAGAAACTCGTTTGGCCATTTTAAGACGAAAAATGGAGGCTCTCGATATTTACATCACTGAAGATGTTCTAACGTTAATTGCTTCGAGAATTAAAACAAACATCCGTGAACTTGAAGGTTCATTGGTACGTTTGAAAGCAGTCAGTGAACTAATGAACGTTGAAATTGAAGTTGATCTTGTTAAAGAACAATTGAACTTCAACACTGGCGAAGATGAAAAAGAAGTAACGATTGAAGCCGTAGCTAAGGCTACAGCTCAATATTTCCGTTTACCACTAGCTGATTTAAAATCTAAAGGCAGAAGCCAGGACATTACCAAAGCCCGTCACATAGCCATGTATCTGGCCCGTAAAGTGGTCAATGCCAAACAACAAGAGATTGGTGCCTTCTTTGGAGGACGCGATCACTCTTCAGTTATCCATGCAGTTAATGCCATCACTGAAAAAGTGAAAGTTGATGCTTCTTTATCAAAAGACATCAACGCAATTGAAACAAATCTGTAATTAACGTAAAAACTATTCACCTCTTATCGGTTTCAAGAAATTGAAGCCGGGAGGTTTTGCACATTCTTTTCCACAATATAAAAGAATATTTTCCACACAGTTTCCACATCTTATTCACATAGTTATTCACATTAAACAGATGGAACTGTACAAAATTGGCGCATGGAGAATTTGCAGTGAATAAGATAATTGCGCATAAGCAGTTATCCACAAAAAGTTTTCCACAATGTTGATAAAATTGTTGAAAACCCTCTTCAGATCTAAATGAAAAGTGCCTTTAAAGGGCAATCTAAGAAGTAATGTGAATACAGTGTGGGAAAGCTGTTAATAAAAAAGAAAAATAAGGGTGTAATAAAAGAATATACGGCTAAAAAATAGAAAATGTGAAAAGTTATTCGGAGTTATTCAGCCTATGTAAAAGATTAAATGATGGAAATAATTAATCTTTTATATATTTTCCACTTATCCACACCTAATAATAAGAAGTATTAATAATATTAAATAATATAAGACAAAAAGCAGATCCGGAATTGTGAGAAAACTGATGGACCAGCGAAGCTTGTAACTTTCCTGCTTAATTGCTAAAACGTAGCATTAAAAAAAATTTGGAAGTTGAACTATGTTGATTAAGATTTCAGTTGTTGAATTGAAAGAGACGCTTAATAAAATTTTAAGTGTGGTCGATAAAAAAAATACGCGATTAATACTAAATTTTGTTCAGATTCATGCAAGTCATAACAAAATTGAAATGTCGGCAACTGATCTCGAAGTATCGGCAAAGGTAACTACCCACTGTACTGTGGAAAAACCAGGTACCTTTTGTGTAAATGCCAAAAATATATTTGATATCGTCAAAGAACTTCCGGAAAAAGAATTAACAATTGAACTTCCAGATGGATCCAATAGCCTGAAGCTCACTTGTGACAATATCAATTTTACCTTGTTAATTTATACTTCAGAAGAATTCCCTCACTTGCAATTCGGCACTACAGGAAATGATTTTAAATTAAATTCAAATCAAATCCTGGAAATCATCAATAAGACTTCACATGCTATTTCAAATGATGAAACACGTTTATTCTTAAACGGAATTTACCTGCAGGAAGTTGATGGCAAGTTAAGATCAGTTGCTACTGACGGTTACAGACTTTCTTTGGTTGAAACAGAATTAACAAATAATAAAATTGAAGCTCTGATTAACGGAATTATTATTCCTAAAAAAGGTGTTTCTGAATTAAAAAAAATAGCCGAAACATATCCTGATCATCCAATCAGTATTTCAGTTGATGAATCCTTCATTTATCTAAACGCCAATAATAACTACCTGCTCGCAATTCGTTTAATTGCTAAAGAGTATTTAAAATATCAAGCCGTCATTCCAAAAAAGACAAACTTTTATGCTGATATTGAAAAGAATGCTTTTGCTCACGCCGTAAGACGTATCAAGATTATGGCCAATGAGCGATCAAACGGCGTTAAACTCATTTTAAAAGAAAATGAGATGACTGTAGCAGCCAATCACCCTTCTCTCGGTGATGCCTTTGAAAAATTTCCTATCAGTTACTCTGGTAAAGAATTTGAAATCGGCTTTAATGCTAAATTCTTAATGGATACGCTCTCTATCTTTGGTGATGAAGAGATCCGTATGGAATTTAACAATGAATTATCACCTGTAGCTATCAAATCATCCAAAAACCAAAACTATCTCTGCATCATCATGCCGTTAAAATTATAAGATGATCAGTTATAAAATTTCTAAGCTACAAGTCACAAACTTTAGAAATTTGAATCCGGATGTTATTTCCTTTTCACCAGGAATCAATTGTATCCTGGGAGAAAATGGAAATGGTAAGACCAATATTCTGGAAGCCATCAATGTCCTTGCAACTAAAAAATCATTTCGTAAAAATACAGGTTTTCCACAATTTTTAAGTATTGATGGTGGGAAACCGGAAATAATATTTTCTTCAGTTTTCAACAATAGCGAAAATGAAGTTGTCAGTTACACTTCTAAAATGACTAATGAATCCATTCTCTGGTTTGTGAATGGTGGTCCGGTCAAAAAAAGACTGGATATTAAAGTTGTTTTTATCAACCCTTTTGATTCTTACGGATTTCATAATATTGCCAGTGATCGCAGGGATTGGATTGATTATTTTCTAGGTCAGCTGGATGTTGGCTATAAGAAAACACTTTCAAAATACACCCTGGCTTTGCGCTTTAGGAATACGCTTTTATCCAAAAAGCCTTCCAAGTTTAAAGAACAGGTTCTCGCTGGTGATTTTGAACTCGCTCAGATGTCTCATTACCTGACTAATAAGCGAGTTGAATTTCTGGAAGCTATAGAGCCAATCATTGGGGAAACGTTTCAGGCCCTTTTTTCTGAGAAACATACGCTGCAAATTAATCTTGATTCCCGCATTATTGGGCTTACTCCCGAACAAATCCAAAAAGTATTCGCCAACAACCTAGAAACAGATGTGGAGAGAGGTCATACTTCATACGGTCCTCATAAAGATGACTATGTGCTTCTTTTTGACGGATTAAATTCTTTCGATTTCTGTTCTTTAGGCCAGCAAAAAATGAGTTATTTAAGCCTCTTATTTGCCTATATAGAGCTTTTTCGGTATAAATATATGTCCTATCCCATAGTGCTCATTGACGACGTCTCTGGCGAGCTAGATCAGCATCGATGGCGAAGGCTAGTTGAGTATTTAGAAGAACGCGAATTTCAGGTTCTGATAACTACAGCCAACGAAAAATTTAAGGAAGAATTAGAAAGAATCAGCGGTGCCCATCAAATCCATGTCAGGAGTGGCTCCGTCATTCGCTAAAACTTCTCAGCGCAAAAAGTGTTTCAAACAAATGAGGAGTATCCGTCTTGGAAAACAATCAACCTGAATCAATCTCAAAAGTTAACACCGAATACGGCTCGGGACAAATTAAAGTTCTTGAGGGTCTGGATGCAGTAAGAAAACGTCCAGGTATGTACATCGGTGACACTGGTGTGCGTGGTTTACACCACTGTGTGTATGAAATTGTCGACAATGCTGTTGATGAGGCCCTTGCCGGCTACTGTACAGACATTAACGTCGTTATTCACATCGACAACTCTGTTTCAGTTACGGATAACGGTCGCGGTATTCCGGTTGACCTGCACCCTACTGAAAAAGTCTCCGGAGCAGAACTGGTATATACCAAGCTACATGCGGGCGGTAAGTTCAATGAAGAAGGTGGAGCTTACAAAGTTTCAGGTGGTCTTCACGGTGTAGGTGCATCAGTAGTTAACGCTCTTTCAAAATGGGTAAAGCTTGAAATCAAAAAAAGCGGCAAGCTCCATGAATTAACTTTTGATCACGGTAAAGCGACAGCTCCGCTAAAAGTTATCGGTGATCTTCCTAATCCAAAAGAAACTGGAACAAAAGTAACATTCAAACCAGATAACGAAATTTTTGAATTTCATGAATTCAACTACGATACTCTAGCTAACCGTTTTCGCGAAATGGCTTTTCTTAACCGTGGACTTAAAATTGTTTTAACTGACGAACGATCAGAAAAAGTAGATACATTTCACTACGAGGGCGGGATTTCTGAATTTGTTAATTACTTAAATCGCGCAAAAACTCCGATTCATAAAAAAGTAATCTACTTCGTTCAGACCAAAGATGACTACGAAGCTGAAGTGGCTATGCAATGGTCAGATTCATACAATGAAGTGATCACATCTTACGCTAACAATATCTCTACTCCTGAGGGTGGAACTCACGTATCAGGTTTTAAAACAGCACTTACCCGTGTTCTGAATAACTACGCAAAAGACAACAATCTTTTGAAAAACATCAAAATCGCTCTTACCGGCGATGATATGCGTGAAGGTCTAACAGCGGTTGTTTCGGTAAAACTAAAAGAACCTCAGTTTGAAGGCCAGACCAAATCAAAACTTGGTAACTCAGAAGTTGAAGGGATTGTTAACTCACTAGTTGGTGAGTCGCTTAAAACTTATCTGGAAGAAAATCCGGAAATCGGAAAACTAGTTATTAAGAAATCAGTGGATGCTGCTGCAGCTCGCGAAGCAGCCCGACGTGCCCGTGAACTTACCCGTCGTAAAAACGTTTTAGAATTCTCTGGATTACCAGGGAAGATGGCAGATTGTCAGGAATCGGATCCAGCTCAGTGTGAATTATATATCGTAGAGGGAGATTCCGCGGGTGGATCAGCAAAACAAGGACGTGATCGCCGAGTTCAGGCCGTACTTCCGCTTAAAGGTAAAATCCTAAACGTTGAAAAAGCACGTTACGAAAAAATGCTGGCTTCTGAAGAAATCAAAAACCTGATTCAGGCGTTAGGAACAGGTGTCGGTAAAGATCAATTTAATATCGCAAAATTGCGCTATCATAAAATCGTAATTATGACCGATGCGGACGTCGATGGATCGCACATTCGTACGCTTCTTCTTACTCTGCTCTACCGCCAGTTCCCGGAATTGATTGAGCAAGGTTATATCTATATCGCTCAGCCACCTCTTTATAAATATAAGAAAGGGAAAATGGAAACGTATCTGAAAGACGATAAACGTCTGGAAGAATATCTGGTTAACAATGCTACTGATGATTCAAAAATTAGTATCAATGGCGAATCCATTACCGGAGATGTGGCAAAGCAGTTAATTAATAAAGAAAGCAATTATCGTAAAACTTTGTCCTACTATGACACGCACTACGATACAGATCTTTTGAAAAAACTCGTTGAGGACGGAACTCTTAGACCCGACGACATGAGTGACTTATCCAAAGTTGAAGCAGAAGCGAAAAAGTTACTGGATTATTTTAAGCCGTTGGAAACGCAAACGTTAAAACACTATTCAATCAAAGTTGAAGAGGACGTTGATACAAAAGCCATTTCTATGCGTCTTGTAATTAAAACAGCTTCCCGAACGAAGAAATTTAAGATTTCTCAGGCATTTATGCGTTCTCCGGAATACGCAGACCTGATTAACAGCTTTGATGGTATTAAAAAATATAACAAAGCAAAATTCAAAATTGAGCGCGAAAAAGATACGCGCGAGTTTGATTCATTAACTGCATTTGCTGAATTTGTTATTCAGGATGGAAAGCAAGGCGCATACATTCAACGTTATAAGGGTCTTGGAGAAATGAACCCAGAACAACTCTGGGAAACAACAATGAACCCGGCTAACCGGACACTTCTTCAGGTAAAAATCGAAGATACGCTGGAAGCAGATCAAGTCTTTACTGTATTGATGGGCGATCAGGTTGAACCACGCAGAAAATTCGTTGAAGAAAACGCACTGAACGCAAGAAACCTAGATATTTAAGAATTAATTTAAAGGTAAAAATAAAATGTCTGAAGCAAACAACACAAATCATGGCAACATCTCTCCGGTAGTTATTCAGGACGAGATGAAAAACTGTTACCTCGATTACGCAATGTCAGTAATTGTTGGTCGTGCTCTTCCTGATGTTCGTGACGGGATGAAGCCTGTTCACCGGCGCGTTCTCTATGCAATGGATACACTGAATAACTATCACAACAAACCATTTCTGAAATCAGCGAGAGTTGTTGGTGATATTATCGGTAAGTATCACCCACATGGAGACTCTGCTGTTTACGGAGCTATTGTTCGTCTCGCTCAGGATTTCTCAATGAGATATCCGCTGGTGGATGGACAAGGAAACTTCGGTTCAATCGATGGCGATAATGCCGCGGCTATGCGATATACCGAAATCAGAATGAAAAAACTTTCGGAAGAGATGCTGGCAGATCTCGATAAAGAGACCGTTGACTGGCAACCAAACTATGACGACTCTCTAGTGGAGCCAAAAGTTCTTCCTACAAAAGTTCCGAATCTTTTAATTAATGGTTCTTCAGGTATTGCAGTTGGTATGGCAACCAACATTCCTCCGCATAACTTAAGCGAAGTGATGAACGGTCTTCTTCTGCTTCTGGATAATCCAAACGGAACTAGTATTGATGATCTGATGAAAGTTATTCCTGGTCCGGACTTCCCTACTGCTGGTGCCATCCATGGTACGGAAGGAATTCGTTCAGCTTATCATACCGGTAAAGGCGTTCTGCAAATTCGTGCTAAAATCGATGTTGAACATAATTCTAAAAAAGACCGCGATAGCATAATTATCACTGAACTTCCTTACCAGGTTAACAAAGCTAAGCTAATCGAAAGAATTGCTGAACTAGTTAATGAGAAAGAACTGACTGGTATTTCTGATATCCGGGACGAATCTTCCCGCGAAGGTATTCGCATTGTGATTGACCTTAAAAAAGGAGAAATCGCGACAGTTATTATCAACAAACTATATAAAGCGACTCCGTTACAAACATCATTTGGTATTATTTTCTTATCAATTGTTAACGGTTCTCCTCGCATCCTTAATCTAAAAGAGCAGCTGTTGTTCTTTATTGATCACCGTCGTGAAATCGTTATCCGCCGTACAGTTTACGAACTGAAAAAAGCAAAAGAACGTGCTCACATTTTAGAAGGATTAAAAATTGCAGTTGAGAATATCGATGCAATCGTTGACCTGGTAAAAAAAGCCGAAGGTCCGGTCCAGGCAAAAACTCAGCTAATGGGTACATACTCATTATCTGAACTCCAGGCACAGGCTATTCTCGACATGAGACTTCAGCGCCTAACTGGTCTTGAGCGTGATAAAATTATTAAAGATTATAACGACATCATGAAAGAGATCGCCCGCTTAGAAAGTATTCTTCAAAGTGATGAACTAATCACAGGAATCATCCGCGATGAATTCCGTGAAATTCTGGAAAATTTCGGTGACAAACGTCGCACTGAAATCGTAGCGAAAGCTGATGAGATTCAGATGGAAGATCTCGTCAAACAAGAAGATGTCATCGTAACCATTACCCACAAAGGTTATGTAAAACGCATGGCCATGGATACTTACCGCACACAAAAGCGTGGCGGAACAGGAGTAAAAGGTGCTGACGGAGCTGACGATGACTTTTACACGTCTATCTTTACTGCCAACACTCACTCCACTTTGTTTATCTTCACCAATAAAGGACAAGTGTTCTCGATTAAGGTTTACAACATTCCGGAAGGAAATCGTACGACAAAAGGACGAAATATTGTCAACCTGATCGCTGTTCCTCCTGGGGAAACGGTTAAGAAGATACTTTGTCTGCCAGATTCAATCGAAGGTAAGTATCTGATGATTGCAACTGAAAAAGGAATTGTTAAAAAGTCTGAGCTTTCAGAATACAAAAATATTCGTCAGTCAGGTTTAACTGCTATCAAAATCATCGAAGGCGACAATTTGTTATCAGTCCGAATTACTGATGGCTCAAAAGATGTTCTTCTGTGCTCGTCTTCCGGAAAAATTATTCGTTTTGCCGAAACAGATGCTCGTCCGCTGGGTCGTGTATCTCAAGGGGTAAAAGGAATCGAGCTTTCTGATGATGAGAAGATTATCGGTATGGAAATTATCGATGATTCTGTTGAAATTTTATCTGTGACAGCTAACGGTTACGGTAAACGTACATCAGTATCTGAGTACCGCAAACAAACCCGTGGCGGTAAAGGAATTTTAGCGATGAGATTAACCGATAAAAACGGTGACATCATCGATATAAAACCAGTTACTGACAAAGACGATCTGATGATTATCTCCGATAAAGGTCAGGTCATCAGAACTAAGATTTCGGGAATATCTTTAATGGGAAGAACTACTCAAGGTGTTCGTCTGATTAAACTAAAAGACGGGGAAACAGTTGTAGCTGTTGAAAAAATTGTTGATCCGGATGATGATATCGACAATATCCCTGAGGGCGCACAAGCTGATACACCAAAATCTGAATAATTTATTTTTTAAATCCATGGTCATGGCACTTATCATAAGTGCCTCGACCCTGATTTCCTGCGACTTCACACCACCGATTAATCGCAAAATTATTGATGCTCAAAATTATATCACTGAACAAAAGTACGATCGTTCTGCTTATTTATACGAAGACATCTTACGCAGTAATCCTTCACCTGATTTACGACTCAAAATCTGTTATCAGCTTGGTGAACTTTATTCCATATATCTGGGCAATTACAAGAAAGCGGCTCACTATTATAATGAAGTCAAATTACTTACGGAAGATCCACTTTGGCTGATTAAGACTGAAGAAAAATTGGCAGATGTTAATTTCAATTATCTGAAGAATTATCGTGATGCCATTAAAAATTACACACGCTTATCAGAGTTTACTCCAAAATTAAAAAATTTTGATTTTTTTCAGTTGCAGATTGCACTGGCTCATTATTTTCTCAATGAAAAAGACAAAGCCCTGCAACAGTTGACGATTATTCAATCAAATCCCGAGCATGAATTCTTTATCCGTTCGTTTTATTATGTTGGTTTAATTTATTATGAACAAAAAGATTTCAATAAAGCCCTCTATGTCTGGTCAGAATACCTGAAAAGAGAAACAAAGAAAGAGGCCATAGTTCAGGCAAAATTCATGGTGGCTAACGCCTACGAATCCACTGAAAATCTAAAATTGGCTTATGATATTTATTATTCTATCGCCAATGATTATCCTAACCCGGATGTTATCCAAAATCGTTTGAACTCGCTCTACACACGTCGGGTTTCAAGAAGGCGTTAATTTATGACAAATGTTATTATCAGAAAAGCTACTCAGGAAGATGCTGCGGAAATAGCAAATGTGCATATTAATTCCTGGAGAGAAGCCTATAAAAATTTAATGCCACAGGAATTTCTGGACGATCGACCACTCTACTTTCGCAATCGTTTGCGTTTATGGAAAAAAGTAACAGTAGATAACTCTAATAAAACATTTGTAGCCGAATGTCCGGAAAACGGAGTTATCGGATTTATCAATGGCAGCGCCGCCCGTGATAAAAGTTTTGCTGATCATGCTGAAGTCTACTGCCTCTACATTTTGGCCAAGTATCAAAAGCAAGGATTAGGACTCAGATTAATGCAGGCTTATTTCGAAGAAATGAAAAAAAAGGGCTTTAAAAAAGCTTATCTTTGGGTTTTAAAAGATAACCCTAGCATTGCTTTTTATCTAAAAGCTGGTGGGGTGCATCTCGGTCACACCAAAAAAGCAGAGATAGCTGGCATTCAAATGACTGAACAATGCTTTATTTGGGAAGATCTAGATCTAAAACTAAACCCGGAACTCTAAATGAATAAAAAATGGATTCAAATCATGGGGCTAGCTCTGAGCTTGCCATCAACGATATTTATTGCTGTCTGGGGGGCTATGCATTTAGCCGATTTAGGGATATTAACAAGGACCCAAGCCGTACTTTTATTCTTGGCCATAATTGGAAATATTCTCTTCTTGATGGTTTATTATGCATATAAGCGAAAGAGTTAATCTCAAAAAATATTTTATTCTCTCCGCTCCCCTTCTGGCCCTAACCTATTTTCTCGCAAAAAACCCAGCCGAATTCAAAGTAATGGGAACTGTTTTTTTGGCAGCGTGCCTTAACCAATTTCTATTGGTGAAAGGTGTATTAAAGATGACCAATTCGGCGGTCGGCAAGGAACCTACTGATAAATTAGGCTTGATGAGCTTATTTGCAGGTAAAGCAATTGTGCTCATTGTCGCACTAACTTTCGGTGTACAAATAATGGGAAAAAGGATAATAATTCCAGTGCTTATTTATGTATTACAAATAGCTGTTCTCACCTTCAGTATGAAAAAAACTGAAGCTGAGCAAGGGACTAATTAATGAGAAAATTTTCACTCGTCACACTTCTTGCATTATTAACTTCAAACGCACACGCGGCTGGTGGATTTACCTGGGTTACTCAATTCGGGAAAGCAACAGGAATTGAAAATCTTTTTCATGTTGGAGATCAGCATCTTCATTACGATCATATCTTAACATTCATCATTGTTTTAGTTGGATTAGTTTTAACTGGTCTTTACTATCGTGCAAAAACAGCAAACGCTGAAGCAGCAGTTGTTCCAGATCGCGGAATCACTTACAGAAACTTCATCGAACTTTATGGATCATTCATCTACACTCAGGCCCGAGCAGTTTTGGGAGAAAAAGATGCTCCGAAATATTATTCATTCGTAGCGACGATGTTTATCGTTATCTTCATTTCAAACATGATCGGATTAATCCCTGGATTTCTTCCGCCAACAGAATCTATCAACACAACACTTGCAGTTGGTTTATTTTCATTTCTTTATTTTAACTATAAAGGATGCAAAGAACTCGGAACGCTTAATTACCTTAAGCATTTCGCAGGACCTCTTTGGTATATGGCGATTTTGATTTTCCCTATCGAAATTATCTCAACATGTATTCGTCCAATCTCTCTGGCTCTACGTCTTTACGGAAACATGTATGGGGACCACATGGTTCTTGGAACATTCTCTAACCTGGCACCACTTCTAGTTCCAATCGTATTCATGGTTCTAGGAATTCTTGTTTCGTTTATCCAGGCTTACGTATTTACGATGTTATCAATGGTTTATATTAGTCTAGCAACTGCTCACCACGATCATGGGGATCACGCGCACCACTAAGAAAAACCGACTACTAACTTTTTTGTCTAAGGAGACAACAATGGCTAAGAAACTTCCAGTAATTCTCGCTTTCGTACTTTTCTTCTCTCTTGTAGCATCTCAAGCATTTGCTCAAGGTGGAACTGCTTCTACAGGTATGTCTGATGTAGCTATCAAGTACATCTCTTACTTCTTCGCTCTTGGTATCGCTGTATTCGGTGGTACACAAGCTCAATCTAAAGCAGCTTCAGTTGCTCTAGAAGGAATTGCTCGTAACCCAGCTGCTGCTGATAAGATCCAAACTCCAATGATTCTTGGTCTAGCACTTATGGAATCACTTGTAATTTTCGCACTTATCTCTACATTCCTTGTATAATTTTTTATTCGCAAGAATTAAAAATAAAAAGAAAGGGAGCTTCCGGGCTCCCTTTTTTTATACACATTCCGTTCTGATTCCCTCTTTGTTAACCAAAAATTCAAGTGCAATCTTAATAAAGCCTCTTATGATAGATTAATGAGCCTAATTAAAGCACTAATTATCAGTTTTCTTCTTATATTGATTTCTTTCGTTTCATTTCAATCTGCAAATGCAGAAATCAAAATTGCAGGCTCTGTTGGAGTTGAAACTTATTCGGGAAGATGGGCTTCATATGTTTTGCATGAAGCATTTGCAAGAATGAAGGTACCTTTTAGCATGCCGGTTTATCCACTCAATCGGATTGAACTTTTAGTTAAAGATCAGGACATTGATGGAGAAACCAGGGTCTTTGAATATGGAGACAGCAGGCCTTATTTAGTAAGGGCCGGAAAGCTGGGAATGAATTTCACATTCAGTTTTTATACCGCCGATGAAAGTCTAGTTGGGCAGAAGATAGAAGACTTACAAAAAAAGCAAATCATTATTGAGTCACTGCGCGGAGTGAAGATTTGTGAAGATTTTCTAAAAAGTTATTTTCCCAATTACCAGGTAGGAAGTAATACTTTAACTGAACAAGGGCTGCAAAAACTTTTAAACAAACGTCTCGACCTGTATTGCGATATAGATCTCAATGTTCTGAATGCCTTTCATGCAATGAAGCTTACAAAAGAACAAGCTGCTAAATTCCGTGTCTACAGAACAATCAAAGAAAATATTCCTTTATATGTTTATCTTAATAAGCGACATGAACAGCTGGGGAAAAGGTTAGAAAAAACTCTGGAGAAAATGGCTTCAGATGGAACAATTGAAAAATTGCGAGTCAAAGTTGTTAAAGAGTTAAACTTATGAAGGCACTGAATATTGCATTCAGTGCCTTAAACTGGATTATCGTCCGCAAGACTTTAAAACACCGGCAATTTCTGTAGCTTCATCACATTGAAAAGATCCCAGCTTACTACAAGTGTATTTTGCACATTCTAAAACTTCATTAGAGACACTTTTACACTGGGTAACGACATTGACAACTTCGTTACGGTCATCCAGCTGAAAACGAGGAATTTTAGAAGCATAAAAATCAAAACACTCCTGGCCGTAGACATTTCTGCAGGCGGTACTGATTTCACTTAATTCATCAAAATCGTCACGCTGGAAGGATGGTAGCTGATCACAAGCCCGTGAAAGACAAGCGCCACCAAAATTTCCGCTACATGATCGGGTGACTTCCTGAATTTCGGAAACCTCATCGCATTTATAAGAAGGCATGCGCGCACAAAATTCTTTAACACAAGATCCTCTGTCCGGTTGAGGGTAACATTGATCATCTGAATGTTTGTCCATCACTCCGGCAAGTTTCTGCAAATAAAATTCACCGGCAAGCTCATTGGGTGATTTCTCAGCAGCAACAATATTAAGAGAAATTAAAAGAAGAAATAACCATTTCATAAACAGCTCCATCATGAAGTAATATGCTCTAAGAATAAGGCTAAATGACAAAAAATCCAATGAACTGACAGTCATTGATAGACTTAGTTATGGGACCAGTATCAAGCTGGCCCTATAGATTACTCATGCGGGATAGAAAAATGCTGGCGGCGTTTGATGCATTCAGGTGTGCTACTTGAGCGTTAATGCGGATTTTCAAAACTTGATCGGACATTTGAAGAATGTCTGGATCTACACCGTGGCCTTCACTTCCAATAATAACAACGTATTTCTCCGGGAAAGTGAATTGCTGCAGATCAATCGCGCCGGCAATGTTAGCCGTTGAGTAGATTTTATAACCCAATTGGCTGAGTTTTCTTAAATCTGATTTTATATCTGCAGCGTGAAAAGTTTTCATCGCAAAGACATTGCCGGTTGAGACGCGGATGCAACGACGTAAAAATGGCGAACAGGTGCGTTCATCCGTAATGATTGAATTTATTTCAAATGCGGCAGCGGATCGGACAATGCTGCCTACATTCTCCGGAGAGCTCAATCCATTTAAAACAATAATTTTATTATCAAGCTTATTAAGTGGAACATCGGCAGGGATTTCGGCCAGGAAAAGAACTTCGAAATAAATCTTAAAGCCCGCTACTTGTTCCAGTACAGAAGAATCCGCATAAAAAATATTTTCCCCTGATAGACCATGCCTTTCCAGAAATTCCCGGGTGGCCAGGATTTTGTGAATAGGTCTTTTACTCGCCCGATATTGGAGAAAAACTTTTTCTGTTTCCGCAATAAAAAGATTACGGTTGTTCAGGACATGATCCCGCATCGTGATAAACTCAGCAATGCGGGAATCAGAGCTTTCAAGGATTGCGTTCATTAATTATATTGGAAAAAATAACAGCCATACCCGTAATTTTGAGCCATACCATATACATAACCATCAATAGGATTGTATTTAAATTTCATATTATTCCAACTGACCAGTCCATATTCATCGCTTTCACGAAATTCTTCGACTCTGTCAATTTCTGTCTGATCTAAAGTACTCATTAAAACATCATAAGACTGATTATCGAATTTATTAGTCGTGAATGAAGCCGCAACTAGTCCACTAGCTACTCTTTTTGAACCTAAAATTGGGCCGCTATCTACAACGATTGAATTTACCAGCAACACAGCTCCCCAGGGTATTGATGAGCCGGAAGAAAAACAGCGCCCAGCTATTGCCGTTTTTTCCAATGCAGAGACTTCCCATTTTTGTGATCTTTCGAAATTATTTTCAATTGCTTCATACACACTTCCTTTTTCATTTTGCAATGGGTGAGCAAAACAAAGAGTAGGTAAAATTAATAGCAATGCCAGACAATGCTTCATAAAAATCCTCCTGATAATTATTTAGAGGATAACATATTAAAAAATTTTAGGTTGTTAAAATAAGCCCAACCGAAATGGTTAGGCCCTTAGAAGCTTCTTCAGATACTTACCCGTCTGCGATTTTGGATTGCGGGCAACTTCTTCCGGTGTTCCGGCAGCGACAATCTGACCGCCACCCGATCCGCCTTCCGGTCCCAGATCAATAACCCAATCGGCGGTTTTGATAACGTCCAGATTGTGCTCAATGATTAATAGTGTGTGTCCTTGTTCCACCAGCTGTTGAAGTGCACCCAGCAGAATTTTTATATCCTGAAAGTGCAGACCAGTTGTCGGCTCATCTAAAACATAAAGGCAGTGTCCTTTTGTTCGCTTAGATAATTCGCGGGATAATTTTAAGCGTTGAGCTTCTCCACCCGACAGAGTCGTGGCGGGCTGGCCCAATTTCATATAGCCCAGTCCAACGGAATTAAGAGTAGATAATACGCGATTCATTTTAGTATGATTCTTGAAAAACTCATCAGCTTCTTCAATCGACATATCTAGAACTTCAGCAATGTTTTTACCTTTGTATAAAACTGAAAGTGTTTCAGCGTTGTATCGGGTTCCTTTACATTCGGTACAGGTAATATAAACATCAGGCAGGAAGTGCATTTCGATTTTCTTTACACCGTTACCTTCACACTCCTCACAACGACCACCCTTAACATTAAAACTGAATCTTCCGGTCTTATAACCACGGATCTGGGATTCATTGGTGGATGCAAAAATGTCACGGATTTCATCGAATAATCCTGTATAGGTTGCAGGGTTCGAATGAGGCGTGCGCCCGATCGGTGACTGATCCAGTTCGATAACAGTCTTTATTTCCTGCATTCCGGTGAGCGAATTATAATTTGTTTTGTGGTACAGCGTTTTATGAGTGTTTGTTAAAAAAGTTTTTACCGCCGGAACCAAAACTTTATGAATTAAAGTCGACTTTCCGGATCCACTCACGCCACTAATACAAACCAAACCACCTAAAGGAATTGTCACGTCCAGGTTTTTAATGTTGTGTTCATTAGCGCCCTGAAGCTTTAAAAACTTGCTGAACTTCTTTCTCGTTTCTGGCACCTGAATTCTGTCAGTCCCATTGAGAAATCTGGCGGTAAGCGATTTTTTGTCTTTGAGTATTTTTTCCAGAGGACCATGAGATACAATTTCACCGCCGTGAATACCTGCTCCCGGGCCCATGTCGATAATGTAATCACTTTCTTTCATCGTGTCTTCATCATGTTCAACGACTAAAACAGTATTGCCGATGTCTCGTAATGCCTTCAGCGTATTGATAAGCCGGTCATTGTCCCGCTGGTGCAGACCAATACTTGGTTCGTCCAGAACATATAAAACACCAGATAAAGCCGATCCAATTTGTGTGGCCAGACGAATGCGTTGGGATTCCCCTCCGGATAAAGTCATGGCTCCCCTGTTTAAGTTGAGATAACTAAGCCCCACGTCCAAGAGAAATCTTAACCTGGAAACAATTTCCTTCAGTAGCTTTTCAGCAATAATTTTCTTTTCACCATCGAGTTTTATAGATGTGAGATAGGAATGGCATTCAGCAATGGATAGTGTACAGAGATCCATGATGTGCTTTTCGCCAATCTTGGTAGAAAGAGCAACCCGGTTTAATCGCAGGCCCTTACAGGATGGGCAAGTTTTGATGTTCATGTATTTTTCAAGTTCGATCCGAACCTTATCTGAACCGGACTCCAGAAATTTTTTCTCCAGCCAGGCGGTTAAGCCCGGAAAAGCTTTGGAGAATTCAAAGTGTGAGTTTTCAGAAGTAAAAGAATAACGGTAAATTTTATCTGAACCATTAAAGAGAATGTCTTTAAACTTTTTGGGTAATTTTTTGAAAGGTACAGAAACATCCACACCCTCTTCATCAGCAATACTTTCAACCATTTTATAGAGGAATGAATTTCTCTTAGAAAGTGGCGTGATGGCACCTTCTAAAAGTGGCAGGCTTTCATCAAAAATCATGAGATCCAGATCAAATGTTTTAGTCTCGCCCAGACCATTGCAGACTTCGCAGGCACCAATTGGAGAATTGAATGAAAATAATCTTGGCTCCAGTTCAGGATATATGACTTTACCGTTAGTTGATTTGTTGTGTTCAGAGAAAGTTAATTCTTTATTGTCGTTAACCAGAATAAGCACGTTGCCGCCGGCAAGCTTGAGTGCGTACTCGACTGAGTCAGCCAGACGCTTTTCGATATCGTCTTTGATTACTATTCTGTCGACAATGATTTCGAGCTGGTATTTTCCCTTCGGTGCTTTTAGAGAATCGTCCAGTTGAATGAATTCACCATCCATTCGGGCGCGGGAAAAACCCATAGTCAGGAATTTGGAAAGTAATTCCTTGAATTTAATTTTTTCATTGTAAGCAATGGGCGCCATGATCTGCAGTTTAGATTTTTCAGGCAGCTTCGTGATTTCGCGTACAATTTGTGTTGGTGTGTACTTGCGAACTTCTATTCCAGTGTCAGGATCATATAATGTTCCGATGCGTGCATATAATACGCGGAGATAATCATATATTTCAGTAGTAGTTCCTACAGTCGAACGGGGGTTTTTGCTGGAGGTTTTCTGATCAATAGCAATGGACGGAGAAAGACCAGAAATTGATTCGACTTCAGGAGGCTGATACTGACCCAGAAACTGTCGGGCATAACTAGAAAGAGATTCTATATAGCGTCGCTGTCCTTCAACGTAAATTGTATCGAACGCCAGTGAAGATTTGCCGGATCCAGAAGGACCGGTGACAACAGTTAAGGTATTTTTGGGAATACTTATAGTGACGTCTTTTAAGTTATGGACGGCTGCTTTGACGATTTTGATTTCGTTGATGGACATTTTGATTTACCTCTAGAGCTATCTTCAAAAGATAGAGAATTCCTGTGATGTCACCTTTGTTTTTACCATATTGATCGAAGGCAGTGCCATGATCAACACTTAGACGAAGAAATGGAAGACCCATACTCATATTAATTCCAACGAATCCAAAGCGCGATTTAAAAGGTGCCAGGCCCTGATCGTGAAACATATAAACGAATAATTGTCTTATTCCTTCTTTGGAATGAATGTGTAACGTGTCTCCCGAATAGGGCCCCCGAAAAAAAACGTTGTGCTTTTTCTCTAAAGTAATAATAGCACGTTTGATACATTCATCTTCAGAACCCAGGATGCCGTTTTCGCCAACATGGGGATTAATTCCGGAAAAAATGACTTCATCGAAATTATAGAAATATTTTTGGAAAAATTCCAATGTCGTATCTACTTTTGCGACAATTAGCTGTTCATTAATAACCTGAGTAACCTCTTTCAGTGCGACGTGATCGGTTATCAGCATGACATCCTGACCAACGCCTTTGAATGTCATCGCAATATCTGACCTTCCAAAATAGGAGCGGAAAAATTCAGTATAACCAGCACAGGGCCTGGTTTGATGAATGAGCTGATCTTTGGATGTGGGAAGAGTAACGAGGATATCTTTTGCATTCAGCAGATGAAGTGCTTCCAGAAGCGTTGTCGTGGATTGCGGCAAGGACTGCGGGGAGGGATGAATGCAATGGAGCTTAGAAAAATAAGAAGCTTTTAAGCTTGAAAGCTTCAAAGTTTCTTTCAGGGTTTCTTTGTCAGCTATTAGTGTGAAGTTCTTTTTTTCTTCTGAACCCAGCATGAGAAAGGCTTTTAGAAAAATTTCTAATCCAATGCCTTTTTCATGTCCCTGGGTTACATAGATCATACGTTTTAAAGAGAAATTTTAATATAGTGCTTGTTGCGTTCGCGCTCAAACCAGATTGCTGTTTCAGCTTTGACAGCCTTTTCATACAACTGATCTTTGATTTTATCTTTTTGCGAAGCAAAGGCTTCTGTTTCTACCAGATCTTTTTTAGCAATATAAAAAACATGATGTTGGTTGTTGAGTACAATTGCTGATGAGAGTGCGCCTTCATCTGTGGCTTTTAAGAGTGTAATTAATTCAGGTGCAAGCCCTTCTTCAGTAATATCATCCAGATTGGAAACAGTCATTGTTGAGAATTGTTCTGGCAAAACAGAACTCACTCTATATTGCTTTACGACTTCTTCAAATTGATTTTTCGCCAATGTTGGAATGACATCGCGGGAGATTGAATAATCTACAAGATTGTACTTAAAATTCATTCTCATATCGCGAGCATTAGTCTTATAAAAAGAGTTTTTTATATCCTGTTCAGATATTGATATTAGCGGCGCTACAACTCGACTGACGAAATAGCTAAATTCGATAGCTTCTCTCAATGTTTCGAAGTACTCATCATAAGTAGTATTTTGCTGACGAAGGAAATTTTTCAGCGCCTGACGATCTACCCCCAGCCTTTGCTCATTGCTTTTAATCTGAGCTTCTACCTGATCATCTGTGATGGTGTAGCCTAGTTCAGCTAGTTTGGAGCGGATAAGATATTTATTCACTGAGATATTTACTAATTCTTCAGTTGAATATGAATTTTGGGAATACACAATTCCGGCTACATTCTTTTTAATAGGTAATATTTTGGAAAGTCTTTGAATTTGAGAAAGAGTAATTATGTTGTCGTCAACGACAGCAACAATTTTATCCAGCAGTTTGGCTTGTGCGGTTGTAAAAGAAATCAGGAGAAAAAGAAAAAAAAAGCGACTTGCGAACTTCATCAGTATCCTACTTTTAAAAGGGCCTTATCAGCCCCTAAGAGTAAAATATCCGACTCTACTACGCAAGTCGCAAAGAGTTCAAAAATTACTTCAAAAATTCCTTATTGATCTTGATCTGGGCAGCTTTGCGCCCTTCAGCGAAATATTCTTCAAGAATCTTGTCACGCTTTTGATCATAAACGATCTTTTTATAGAGGGCCGGGTCAACTTCCTTCCACTCCTTTACGCCCAAAACCTTTATGATATGCAGACCAAACTGAGTTCTGACTGGTGGAGAGATGTAACCATTAGCTTTTCCGTTGATGGCCTTGAAATATTCCGGAGCATACTTAATTGCCGGTAAGTAACCCATGTCACCAGCTGCCGGAGCAGTTGAGGATTGTGAATATTTGTTAGCAAGTTCCGGCCACATTTGAGGTTTAGCCTGGAGTTGTTTATAAACTTCCAGTGCTTTTTTAGTCGCCTCTTCTACCTCTTCTTTGTCAGGTGATACGCGGATGCGGAAAAGGATATGCGCCGTACGATATTCTTTATTTCTCTGATAGTAGTCCTGTGCTTCTTTATCAGTCACAGTAATACCCTGAAGTTTCTTTTCCAGATCTTTTGAAATTTGAGCGTGGTAGAGAACGTCTTCCATTTTGGATTTAACTATCGGATCATCCTGCAGTTTTGCTTCTTTGGCCTTTTTAATTCCAATTTCGCGGTTGATGATGTCGTTTAGTACTTTCTCTTTTGTAACTACTTTATCGGATACATACATCAGGTTTTGTTCGAAAGCCTGATCCAGTTGTCCCTTGGTAATTTCTACGCCGTTCACTGTTGCGACAACAGCTCCTGCATTGGCCGCTTTATTTTGTGCGACGGCAGCAAATGAAAAAAGCATTGAGAGAATTAAAAATACGGATGTTTTCATCACTAATATCCTCAGAAATGGTGTTCTAAAATTCAAACAGTTGTGATCATTGATTTTAATGATAACAGAAATTTAAAAATGTGGCGCAAAATCGCTATTAAGGAACTAAATGTCCACTGATCTCTCTGGAGAACTTGAGTAAATCAGTCTGAGTGACGGCGGATTTATGGGTGTAAATCACCCGGTAATCCGGAGTAAATTGATAGATTTTTGGTCTGGAGATGAAGAAGTTCACAACCTTGTCCCGTAGGATAGTGTTATCCTCCAGAAACTGCCGGTCAAATTTGAGTGTGATCGCTGTACCACCCACTTGTACTGACTTTAACCCCAGAGTTTGCAGATGAATTCTGGTTTCCAGGACAACAAATAAGTTTGAAAGTTCCTCACTAAAGAGTCCATACACATCCTGAAATTCATCGCGGATGTTTTCAAGCAAAGACAGCGTTTCGCAATTTGATAAACGCTTGTACTGTTTTAAGCGCTCACTTGGATCGCTGATGTAATGATTTGGAATAAATGCCGGAAATGGAGTAACAATTTCGATATCTTTTTTCAGCATCTTCTTTTCGCCGCGAATTTCATTGATCGCATCTTTTAAAAGTTCCATGTAAAGTTCAAGACCCACAGCTTCGACATGTCCGGATTGAGTTGCGCCCAGTATGTCCCCTGCTCCTCTGATTTCTAAATCAACTGAAGCAATGTTAAAGCCGGCACCCATGTCTGCATATGTTTGCAGGGCATGCAGACGCTTTTGCGCAATAGTTGAAATCTCACGTAATCGCGGAACAACAAAGTAGGCGTAAGCCTTTTTATCGGAGCGGCCAATCCTTCCCCGCAACTGATGTAATTGTGAAAGTCCATAGGTATCGGCGCGATCGATGATCATGGTGTTGGCGTTAGGAATATCAATTCCCGATTCAATGATCGTCGTAGCTATTAAGACCTGATAAGTGCCGTTATAAAAGGCATTAATTTTATCTTCCAGTTCTTTTTCGCTCATCTGTCCGTGAGCAAAAACAATTTTTGCTTCCGGAACAAGTTCGCGAATATAACCGGCGTATTCTTCAATATCGTTAACTTTGTTGTGAACAACGAAGACTTGACCGCCACGCTGAAGCTCTTTTTGAATGGCCATCTGAATCGTCAGGTCGTCTTCTTTAATGACATAGGTTTTGATAGATTGTCTGCGCGGGGGAGCCGTTTTAATAAGCGATAAATCGCGCAGACCCAGGAAGGCCATCTGCAACGTTCGCGGAATAGGGGTAGCAGTAAGGGTTAAAAAATCAACCGACGCTTTCATCAGTTTCAGCTTTTCCTTATGACCGACTCCAAAACGTTGTTCTTCATCGACAATCACCAGACCCAGATCGGAAAATTTCAGTTTGTCCGACAGTAACTTATGAGTTCCGATGAGAATGTCGATCTCACCTTTTTCAGCTTTTTCCAGAATTTCTTTAGATTCCTTAGCTGATTTAAAACGCGAGATAAATTCAATCCGGATGGGGAAATCTTTAAATCGTTTTGTGAATGAGTTGTAATGCTGGAGTGCCAGAATTGTAGTGGGAACTAAAACGGCAACTTGTTTTTTATCTTCCACTGCTTTAAAAGCAGCTCGCATCGCGACTTCGGTTTTTCCGAACCCGACATCACCACAGACCAGGTAATCCATTGGAACTGGTTTTTGCATGCATTCAAGAACTTCTTCAATGGCCCGGGCCTGATCGGGAGTTTCATCAAATGGAAAGGCCAGTTCGAACTCTCGGTAAAGATGATCCGGGGGAGAGAATGCGTAAGCAACAGATGACTGTCTTTCCGCCTGCAGTTTAAGTAAATCAAAAGCCAGGGTTTTTGCCGAATTACGGGCACGAGCTTTTAGAAGGGCAAACTTGTTCGTGCGTAAGCTGTCGGTCTTTAATCCTGCCGCTGAATCAGCGTGTTTTTGAATTAAGTTAAGCTTGTAAACAGGAACATAAACCTTGTCGTTTTCGGCATATTTTAAAACCAGAAAATCACTCTTATCGCCACCGATGTCGAGTGCTTCCATGCCCAGGTATTCACCTACTCCGTACTCACTGTGAACAACGAAGTCACCGGCTTTTAGAGTCGCAAGTTGCTCAGCAAATAAATCGAGATCAACTTTTTTCTGTTTCTGTGCTTTGGTTTTTTTAGCGGCAAACAAATCGCCATCAGTAATTATCAGGAAGTTTTCACCTTCGTAGTAAAATCCTTCACTCACTCTGAAATTCAGGAATTCAATTCTTCGTTTCAAGTCTTCGGTGTAATCCTGCATTTCGATTAAATGCTGGATTTCTTTTTTCGAAGCCTCACTATAAGATGAAAAATAAATTTTTCCCCGAAACTGAAACTGCTTTTTCAGAAACTGCAGTGCCGCCACAATATAGTCCGGTTTAGGAAGAGCGGGATTGATATTTTGATTAAAGAAAGTTTTTGTACTGATAAGCCGCAGATCAACCGAGTCGGCAACCTCACCAACTGTCATCGTGAGATTGATTTGATCGACGAGAAGATTTTTATCATCGGTTAAATTACTAACCAGGGTAAAATCATACAGTCGGGCTGGATCAGGCAATATACTTTCATTGGCAGGATCCTCCTGAGACTGTTCAAATTCAACACGGAAACTCTCAATCATATCCAGATGGGAGCGCTGAATTTCACTGGCACCCATATATAAAAACATGGTTTGATCGCGATCCAGATAATCAACAAGGCTAATTGCATCTTTAAAAAAAAGCGGAAAATAGGCAGGATAATTTTCAAAAAGCTGACCATCACTTAACCGGGCAAAAACATTTTTTCTATATTCAAACTTGTTTTTAAAAGCAGGGCCAAAGTTAGGAATGTTTTCTCTTAACGTAACTGGAAAATCATGTTGCGCCAGAATGCGGGCTGCTGGGGCAACTGGTATTTGTTGATAAGACTGATCACGAAGCGTTTTCTGTGTATCCAGATCAATGGAATGAATGGATTCAATTAAATCGTCAAAATAGGATAAGCGCACAGGTCCTGAACCAACGGGATAAATATCAAAAATTTGCCCTTTTTGAATAAAGGTTCCCGGCTCTTCAACCGAAGTTGCTGACGAATAACCCAGCGTCACTAATTTACGGGCCAGATCAGTTGGCGAGATGATGTCATCAATTTTCAGGTCAAAACTAAATTGATTGAAAAAAGATTTTGGCGGAGTTTTTAGTGAAAGTGCCTCAAACGAAGTCACAAGAATAAATTTTGTTTTTGTTGTTGAAAATCGATGCAGTTTGCTGAGTACTTCCAGGCGTTCATAAAAACATTTTTCAGATGAAAGAACGCCTGAATATGGCGACGCTTCAAGTCCCGGATAAAAAAGTAGTTCTATTGAATTGTTGCCGTGGGCCAAGTGCAGCGAAGCATGGAAGTCTTCGGCTTCGTCATTACTCGCTGTGACAATGACGTGAGATTTTTGCAAAAACTGTTTAGAGTGCTCATTCAAAAATGTGTTGAGAATAAACGACCATTGTTGGGTGTTGGCACCGTAGAGATAGAGCGGTGATGAAGCACTTCCATCCCAGTTCAAAATTTTTTGGAGCAGTGAATTGAAGTGTGTCATATGATTGTCTTTAAACGAAACAAACTATTTCCAAGATATTATATTTTCGTGTAATCTAAGGAAACTAAAAAAGTGGATTTTTTATTCTCGGAGATCAAGATGTCGACATTAAATCTAGACGTCTACATGCCCATTGTTATTTTGATTGCACTCGCCATTTTAGTGGCAGGTGGTTCATTACTTTTGGGAAGTTTTATTCGTCCTCACAACCCGAACAAGTTGAAGGAAACAGCTTACGAGTGTGGTGAAGAACCAGTTGGTACAGCTTGGGCTAACTTTAACGTCCGTTTCTACGTTGTGGCCCTTATCTTCATCATTTTTGATGTTGAAAGTGCGCTTATGTTCCCGGTTGCAGCGGTCTTTAAGCGTTTTAATGAAATTGGAATGGGCGGAACGCTGTTGATGTCAGTTCTAGCGTTCGTTTTAGTTCTTGTTTCTGGTCTGGTTTATTGCTGGAAAAAAGGCGATCTGGACTGGGTTAAAAGTTTCCATTCTACTCACACAAACATTGGTAAAAAGGATTAGTGATGAATTCCACAGTCGTTTCTTATTTTGCCCAGTCAAATGAATTTCAAAATACAGCTGCCTGGCTTTCAAAAGTATTGGGTTTTGATGCTTCTTCACTTTTAGCTTTTGTCATTTTTGCCATCGTTGCTCTAATCATCGTTGCCGTTATGGCGACTATTGGTGGTTTGGGAACATACGCTGAAAGAAAAATTTCAGCCGATCTTCAGGCGCGTATCGGTCCAAACCGTGTAGGTCCATTTGGTCTTCTTCAATTCCTGGCCGATGGGGTGAAGATGATTTTAAAAGAAGATATTATCACTGGCGGAGCTGACAAACTGGTATTTAACCTCGCTCCGGTCATCTGTCTCGTCGGTGTTTTTGCAACCCTTGCCGTTGTTCCATATTCCAGTGGATTTATGCTATCGGATCTGAATGTTGGTATTTTCTACCTCGTAGGTATGGCTTCACTGGTTGGTGTGGGTGTTTTTCTGGGTGGGTATGCCTCGAACTCAAAATGGTCAATGCTTGGTGGAATGCGCGGAGCTTCGCAAATCATCTCGTACGAGATCCCAGCAACAATCACGATTATTTCCATCGTTTTACTGGCCGGTGGATTATCCATGAAAACTTTAATTAGTGGTCAGGGCGGAGCGCCGCACGAGTGGTTTATTCTTCATAATCCATTCGCATTTATCGGCTTCTTCGTTTACTTCATTTCAGCACTGGCCGAAACAAACCGTGCACCTTTCGACTTACCGGAAGCGGAATCAGAGCTTGTTTCTGGTTATCATACAGAATATTCGGGGATGAAGTTTGGGTTCTTTGCTCTTGCTGAATATATTGAAGTATTTGTTGTTTGCGCTGTTGCCGTTGCTCTTTTCCTTGGCGGATATAAGGTTCCTTTTGATCTTGGTTCAGGAAAATTCCTGATGGAGCTTGGTCTAGACGGAATGCTTGCTCAAAATATCGGTCAAGTTCTGGAGCTGGGTTCATTTTTTACTAAAACTCTTATCCTTTATTATGTTGTTATTTGGGTTCGCTGGACGCTTCCACGTCTTCGCGTTGATCAACTCATGACTCTTTGCTGGAAATACTTAACTCCGATTGCATTATTCAACCTGATCGGTTGCGCAGTCTGGATGTACGCCTTTGACGGAAAATCATTATTCAGTCTTATTTTTCACGCAGCCAGCACTACTGGCGGCGGACACTAATAAGGAAGGGGAATTTTAAGTGTTCACGAATACACTCTTTTTGCTTTCTGCAGTTTTAACATTAGGCGGAGCTTTTGCTGTTGTTTACAGTAAAAATCTTATGCATGCCTGTATTTATCTACTCGCCTCACTTTTTGGTGTTGCCGGATTATACGTGTGTATAGGAGCAGATTTCCTGGCTGCAACTCAGCTAGTTGTTTACGCCGGCGGTGTTGTTATCCTTATGTTGTTTGCCATTATGTTAACCGGTGGAGCCAGCAATAAAATAAACCGTTATGGCCTGGAAAAAATTCCTTCCATGGGTAACAGAAAAACGTTTTTTATCGCAGGATTCGCAGCTGTTGTGACAGCACTTATTCTGGCAAAAATCATTTTAAACGCTGTTAAAGTAAATCAGCTTCCATTAACAGAAAACCAGCCGACAGTTGAAAGAATCGGAACTATCCTCGCAACAGATCATATTCTGGCATTCGAGATCTCGTCCGTTCTTCTGTTGGGAGCATTAATTGGAGCCGCAATCATTTCTCGTCCAAGGAAAGAAGTACATGATTAGTTTAGCGTCTTATCTGGGAATTTCATTCGCATTGTTTATTTGCGGCGTCCTCGTTATGGTGGCCCGTAAAAATATTATTGCCATGCTTTTAGGGATTGAATTAATCCTTAACGCTTCGGCTTTAAATTTCGTCGCTTATACCAAGTTTCTGAATAACAATCTCGACGGACATATAATGAGTCTTTTCATTATCGTCGTTGCTGCTACTGAAGCTGCCGTAGGATTAGCGATTGTCATCAGATTCTTTCAATTACGTGAAAGTATTCATATTGATGACGCTTCAACTTTACAGAATTAGGACTTGATAAGGATATAGAGACTATGGATTATACACTTTCGACTGTCGCCCCTATCGTTCTGCTGCCGTTTTTTGCATTCGTCATTAACGTTTTCATTGTTAAACGTTTTACGAATATTGCAGTAGCGCTTAGTACATTAGCGATTTTTGGTTCTTTCATTTTCGCTTTCAGAATCTTTGCGGACTTCATGGATGTCTATGCGGTTAACTACCATATCCACAAAGTTTTCAATTGGTTTGATTTAAGTGCCGGTGGACATCTTTTTAAGGTTAACCTTGGTATCTATATTGATAACATGACAGCAGTAATGCTTTTAATGGTTACAGGTGTTGCCACATTGATCCATGTTTTCTCAACATGGTATATGCATGACGACGCTCGTTTTGGCCGTTTCTTTGTTTACCTGTCACTCTTTACATCGGCTATGCTCGGACTTGTTCTTTCAGACAACCTGCTTTCTTTCTTCATGTTCTGGGAGTTAATGGGTTTTTGTTCATACTCACTCATTGGTTTTTACTACGAAAAAGAAGGTGCCGGAAATGCTTCGATGAAAGCATTTATGACGACTCGAGTGGGAGACGTGTTTTTCCTGCTTGGAATCCTGGCAATCTGGACTGTTGTAGGAAGCACATCATTTGTTGATATTTATGCAGCCATTGGATCAGGTAAATTAAATGATCTGATGATCCTTGGTCTTCCCTTTGCGACTGTTGCCGGTTTCTCAATCTTCATGGGAACAATGGGTAAATCAGCTCAGGTTCCATTACAAGTCTGGTTACCAGACGCAATGTGGGGTCCGACTCCATGTTCGGCACTGATCCATGCTGCAACGATGGTTGCTGCAGGTGTTTATTTATCTCTCAGAATGTATCCTTTAATGGAGCTTGGACATTTAACAACATTCATCGCTTACGTAGGTGCGATCACGGCTTTTGGTGCAGCAACCATTGCACTTATCCAGACAGATATCAAAGCGGTTCTTGCTTACTCAACAATCTCTCAGCTGGGATACATGGTTATCGGGATTGGTGTTGGATCATACAATGCTTCTTTCATGCATCTTATAACTCACGCTGTTTTCAAAGCTTGCCTCTTTCTTTCAGCCGGTGCCGTCATTCACACGGTTCATACTAATGAAATGCCATCAATGGGTGGTCTTCGTAAGAAAATGCCATACACATTTTTTGCAATGCTGCTTTGTTGTTTTGCCATTGCCGGTGTTCCGTTCTTCTCTGGATTTGTATCTAAAGACCGTATCTTAGGTGATGCACTTCTTCAGGCGATGAACAATCCAACCTTTATTCCAGTGGCCCTTCTTGGATTTGGTGGAGCTCTTCTAACTGCTTTCTATATGTTCAGAATGCTGTTTTTAACTTTCATGGGTGAGCCTCGCGACCATCATATTTACGATCACGCTCATGATGAACACATTAGCTGGAATGCCAACATTCCTCTTTTGATTCTTTCAGTTTTCACGTTGGGTCTATTCTACTCGGGATCATTCACTGGGCAGGGAGAAGTAAACCTGTTTGGTTCGAGATATGAATGGTTTTCAACACTCATTCATAAGCCGGAAGTAAAACATCTGGATCATTTTGCTCATTATAAACGTGAAGACTTCGGCAGTGTTGATACACGCGAAAAGGGCGGCCTGGAAAAAGCACATTATGATGCTGACCACGGCATGACTAAAGATGAAGCTCACCATGTTCACCAAGCGCATATGATTGGTGCAACACTTTCAATTTTCATTGCCTTTTTTGGTATTTTTGTTGCGTTCCAGATGTTTGTACGCAAAACATGGAGCCCTGACTGGTGGGCTAACACATTCTCCGGATGGAGAACTGCACTGAAGAATAAATATTATTTTGATGAACTTTATATTGGAAAAATTATTCAGAAGGGACTGCTTCCTTTTAATAATCTCCTGGCACGATTTGATATGGGCTTCCATGACAAATACCTTGTCGATGGATGGGCAACTGTTAATCGTTACGCTTATGCCATTTCACGCTGGTTCGATAACAATATTATCGATAGCGGAATGGTTGATGGTACCGGAGCAAGTGTTCGTTTGATGAACGTTGTTTTGAGAACCGTTCAGTCGGGACGCATTCAACTGTACTTTGTCGTGTTGATTGTCGTGCTTGGCTCTTATGTTTGGACATTAAATTTTTAGTAGTTAAAAAATAGTAACTTTTTGAAGGAGTTAACCGGTGGCCGGTTTAGATTTGTTAAGTTGGATTTTGTGGATGCCTATTATTGGAATGATCGGGGTTTTAATTCTTCCAAAGAATAATGAAAAACTGATTAAGACATGGGCGCTTATCAATACCATCATCACATTTGTGTTGACCTTGGTTCTGTATAAGAAATTCGATATTACTCAGGCGGGAATGCAGACTGCATTCAATGTGAAAATACCATGGATTTCGCAATTCAATATTTTCTATTCATTAGGAATAGACGGTATTTCATTGCCTATGGTTATTTTGACCGGCTTGTTATTCATGCTTTGTATCCTGAGTTCATGGACGCAAATCAAGAAATCAATCAAAGCTTACTTTGCCCTACTCCTTCTTCTGCAAAGTACAGTTTTCGGTGTTTTCTTCGCAATGGATTTCTTCCTATTCTACGTTTACTGGGAAGTCATGCTTATCCCAATGTTCTTCCTTATCGGTGTTTGGGGTGGTGAAAACAGAGAATATGCTGCTGTTAAGTTCTTCCTTTATACGTTCTTCGGTTCGATCCTAATGCTTGTAGGTATCGTTGCTCTTTATTTTGCCACAAATGCAAGTGTTGATTCATTTAACATCCTGGCTTTATCCGGCGGAAAATTCTCTCAGCTAACAGTTAACATTTTCGGAACATCAGTTTCCTTCAGCAAGCTTTTCTTCTTGTTTATGTTCGTAGGATTCGCAGTAAAAGTTCCGGTTTTCCCTTTCCATACATGGTTACCCCACGCTCACGTTCAGGCGCCAACGGCGATCTCAGTTATCCTGGCCGGTGTTCTACTTAAGATGGGTACATACGGATTCTTAAGAATTGCGTTCCCAATTTTCCCGGAATCAGCAAAATATTTCTCAACAGCTATCGCCTGGCTTGGTCTGATTAACGTTATCTATGGTGCTCTATGTGCTATGGCCCAAACTGACGTTAAAAAACTTATCGCATACTCATCTGTATCTCACATGGGTTTCGTTATGCTAGGTCTTGCGGCCATGACGGTTCAGGGTGTGAACGGTGCAGTTCTGCAAATGTTCAACCATGGAACTTCAACAGCTATGATGTTCTTTATGATTGGTATCATTTACGAGCGCTCTCACCACAGATGGATTGTTAAACCAGATGGTTCACGCGGATACGGCGGTCTTTATACTCAGCTTCCGGTTTACTCGATTATCTTCATCATTGGTATGTTTGCCTCTATGGGGTTACCTGGGCTTTCAGGATTTATTTCTGAAGCACTTATCTTCCTTGGTATCTATCAGAAGTTCACAACAATCACAGTCCTTGCTCTGTTTGGTCTGTTGATTGGTGCAGCTTACCTTCTGTGGATGTTCAAGAGAATGTTCTTTGGAGACGTAAATCCAGAAGTAAAAGAATACGAAGATATGACAAAACTAGAAGTGCTTTACATGGCACCTCTGTGTGTAGCGGTTATCTTGTTCGGTATCTGGCCATCGCCAATTCTGGACATTATGAAAGCTTCTGTCGGACAACTTGTATCGTTACTAGCAACTTTCTAACAAGATTCTAGGAATTAGCAATGCATTTAAATTATTTAGCTAATATTGGTCGCTTTGTTCCGGAAATCATTCTGGTTATTTTGATGGTAGGTTTAATTATCATCGAAACAACTTATAAGGGTGATGAAAAGAACAGAACATATATTTTCGTCACTGCAGTTATTGGTTTGGTGGCGACATTCGCCGCTTTACTGGTAAACATGGGCGCAAAGCCAGAAGCGATTTTTAGCAAATCATATATCGTCGATCACTTTAGTACGCTTTTAAAACTATTAATGACGATCGGAACTTTGGCTGCAATTTATCTGAGCCGTTTTTCAAATGATATCTATGAAACGCTAAAAACTGAATTTGCCATCATGTCGGTAGGTATTCTCATCGGAGGATTTCTACTCGCTTCTGCCAACAACATGCTGATGCTATATATTGGGATCGAAACTCTTTCGATTTTATCTTATGTTATGGCAGCTCTAAAAAAGAACGATGAGCGCTCAAGTGAAGCAGGTTTAAAGTATGCCCTTTATGGTGGTATCTCTACAGGCTTAATGCTTTTCGGGATGAGTCACATTTTTGGTGTACTGGGAACTATTCAGTTTACAGGCATGGCTGATTTGTTGCCGAAGTTAACAACTCAGCAGATGTACGTTCTTCTTCCTTCATTTGCTCTTTTCTTCGTAGGGATTGGATACAAGATCGCCTGTGTTCCTTTTCACATGTGGTCTCCAGATGTTTACGAAGGATCTCCAACTCCAGTAACAACATTCTTCGCAGTTGTTCCTAAGATAGCCGGTATTGCCGCTTTAATTCGTGTAACGGCTATTTTCTTTACAGTAGCTTCTCCACTTAGGGTTGGTTGGATTGGTTTGTTAATGGTAATTGCTGCCCTGACCATGACTGTCGGTAACGTGACTGCTATTGGCCAGAAGTCTGTAAAAAGAATGCTCGCTTATTCATCGATTTCTCATGCAGGGATCATGATGGCCGGTATGGTAATGATTAATGACATCGGCGTTAAGTCGGTTGTGTTCTATATGATCACTTATTTATTTATGACTCTGGTCGCTTTCTATATCACCAGCATTGTTCAGGATAAATACGGCAATGATCATTTTGATCGTTTTACTGGATTAGCTTATCGCTATCCATATATGGCGATCATTATGTCAGTCATTATGTTCTCACTGACAGGTCTTCCGCCTCTGGCTGGTTTCGTTGCAAAGTACAACATTCTTACAGCATTAGTGAGTGCTAAGTTTTACTCACTGGCTGTTGTTCTGGTCTTAAACTCAGTAGTCTCTGCCTACTACTATTTAAAGATAGTGCGTTTGATGACACTTAAGAGTGCCGATTCCACAGAACATATTGAGGGTTTCAGTTTCATTAACCAGTTGGTCATTTTCACCATGACAGCACCAGTTCTTATCCTGGGGATTTTCTGGGACACAATTATGACTGTTGCTGGCGGGGCAAAGCTTTTCATTCAGTAATGAGAGCTTAAAGGAAAAATTAAATGGAATTTTTATCATTCATTATCTTTTTAATAATCGCGACAGCGCTGGGTGCAGTTCTTTTGATTATTTCAACTTTGTTGGGACAAAAGAGAAAATTAACCCGAACAAACGATATTTACGAATCTGGTGTTAACCCGGTTGGAAGTGCTACCAGACAGTACGATATTAAGTTTTATCTGACGGCGATCCTTTTTTTGTTATTTGATGTGGAAATTGTCTTTTTACTTCCGTGGGCCTTGAACTACAAAAACACCACCAATTCAGGTTTCATGGTAGCAAGTTTCATATTCTTTATGGTGGTTTTAATTGTTGGCTATATTTTCGTCATCAATTCTAAAGCACTGAGATGGGAAGAATAATATGCTCGAATCGATTTTAGAAATTATCATTAAAACTGCAGTTATTCTTGCCCTTCCATTGGGATCTCTTCCGCTCATTATTCACGTGGAAAGAAGAGGTGCTGCTTTTATTCAAAAACGTTTAGGGCCAAATCGTGTTGGACCTTTTGGTTTACTTCAGCCTCTAGCCGATGTTGCCAAGTTTATGTTCAAAGAAGAGGTTCATCCATCGCACGTTCGACCTTTCTTTTATACTGCAGCTCCATTAATCGCCTTAGTCGTTGCCATTCTCCCGCTTGCTTGTATTCCTGTAGCAGGTCCATTTGAAGCTTTAGGAAGAACAATTTTTCCGGAAGTTTTCAGAACAGACATGGGGATCTTTTTTGCTTTTGCTGTTTCGGCTTTAGGTTCTTATGGAATCTTGTTGGCCGGATGGGCATCAAATAACAAGTATTCGATGTTGGGTGCACTACGCGCTTGTGCACAGATGATTTCCTATGAATTATCTCTTTCTACAGCAGTTGTGGCGATGATTTTCGTATTTGGTACAAACGACATCCATGCGATGGTAGATGCTCAAACAGGTTACTGGTTTGGCTTTTTACCGAAATGGGGATTTTTTATTCAGCCGGTAGCCGCCATGCTGTTTCTGGTAGGAATTTTTGCAGAATCAAATCGACTCCCATTCGACTTAGCCGAAGGTGAATCAGAAATTGTTGCTGGTTATCACCTGGAGTATTCGTCAATGAAATTCGCGCTGTTTTTCATGGCAGAATACATTCACATGATTGCTCTATCTGCTTTGTTTATCATTATGTTCTTTGGTGGTTACAGTTTACTGCCAGGACTGGATCTTGTGGCACAGAATGCACCGACCATTACACCACTTCTACAGGTCACATCTTTAATTATTAAAATTGCCTTGATGATCTGGTTTTTCGTCTGGGTTCGCTGGACATTCCCAAGATTCCGTTATGATCAATTAATGAACTTAGGATGGGAGCGTTTGCTGCCTCTCGGAATTGCTAATCTTATTGTTACAGTTCTATACGTTTATTACAGGAACCAATAATTATGATAGCCGATATCTTTTTAACCATCATTACGGTGGCCTTTGCTCTTATGGTTGTTTTCTCAAAGAAAACGGTTGTTGCGGCTTTCGCACTTCTTATGACCCTTGTTTCAATTGGAATGATTTACTTCCAGCTTGGAACAGTTTTTCTTTCAGCCATTCAGGTTCTGGTGAATGCAGGTGCCATCGCGATTCTTTTCGTGTTCGTCATGATGTTAATTAATCTGGAGCAATTCCATAACAATCGGGAAAAAGGCAAAGTAAAGCTGGTGCTCTCTGCTTTTACAGTACTGGTTGCGCTTGGAGTTTTTGGTTTAATTTTCCATAACAACATTGAACAACTGACGGCCATGAACATTTCGGATAATTCAATGAATGTTCTTTTCCAGAAATTGTTTGATGTTTACTACCTGCCATTCGAGCTTGCCACAGTTCTTTTATTGGCAGCCCTGGTAGCCTGTATCGTCATTACGGCACAGGAAAGAGAAAGGCATGTGGATTCAGGAGAAGAGAAATGACCAGTATATATTATTATTTAGCCGCTTTTCTTTTTTGCCTCGGTTTGTTAGGGACGATTTTTAAAAAAGACCTGATTTCTATTTTGCTTTGTCTGGAATTGATGATGGGCGGAGTGGGAATTCTGGTTATTTTATTTTCCCGATCGACAGGCTTTATAGATTCACAACTTTTGGTTTTCTTCATGATTATCGTTTCTGCCTGCGAAGTCGCTATCGGACTAAGCTTAATCATCTCGCTCTATAAAAAGAAACAAACAATTTACACAGAAGAAATTAAAATCATTACCGAGTAACGAATATGTACGAAAATTATCTGGCACTTATTCCTTTTTTTCCACTACTGGCGTTTCTGCTCAACTCTGCTTTGATCAAGAATAAACTCAATAATGTGCAGGCCGGATTAATTACCTTTCTGGGGCTTTTTATTTCCTTCATTCTGGTAATGATGACCGCCGCTCACGTTTTTCAGAACGGCCCGGTCAATGTTCGTCTTTGGGAATGGATGAGTTATGGCAATATAAAATTCGACATTCATTTCATTATGGATGAGCTGTCGGTTGTTCTATGTACAATGGTTACAGGAATCGGAAGTGCCATCGCTTTTTTCTCAATTGGTTATATGGACCATGAGGAAAAAGTCGGAAAGTTCTTCGGTTTCTTCGCACTTTTTGCCTTTTCAATGTTGTTATTAGTTATCGGTGAAAACTTCTTAGTTCTGTTTATGGGCTGGGAAGGAGTCGGTCTTGCTTCATATCTATTAATTGGTTTTTGGTACACGCATACTAAAAATGGAAATGCCGGAAAAAAAGCCTTCATCGCCAACCGCGTGGGTGACTTTGGTCTGGTATTAGGAATGATCGGATTCGCTCTTGTTTTCAACACGATCTCTTTCCGCGATCTGCAAAACCCTGACCTAACATTAATTGCCCAAAATAAAGAACTCTTGATTGTTTCGAGTTTGCTGCTTGTGCTGGGGGCTTGCGGAAAATCTGCTCAAATCCCGCTTTTTGTCTGGTTGCCAGATGCAATGATGGGTCCTACTCCAGTTTCTGCCTTAATGCACGCAGCAACCATGGTTACTGCTGGTATCTTCCTGCTTTGTCGCGTATCTAATGTTATCGTTCATTTTTCAGTAGTCTTAGATGTCATTGCCTGGATTGGAGCCTTAACTGCATTGCTGGCCGCTCTTATTGCCATTACTCAGACAGATATTAAAAAAATTCTCGCCTACTCAACTGTTTCTCAGTTGGGATACATGGTTTTAGCCTGTGGAGTAGGAGCATTTTCTACGGGATTATTTCATGTTTTTACACACGCTTTTTTTAAGGCCCTACTCTTCTTGTGTGCAGCATCTGTTATCTATGGCTGTCACCACGAACAAAACATTTTCAGAATGGGTGGTCTTAAAAAGAAAATGCCAGTGACCTTCTGGACCTGTCTGATTGGTCTTTTTGCAATTGCGGGCATTCCAGGCTTTTCAGGGTTTTTCTCCAAAGATGAAATCCTGGTGATGGCATTAACGAATCCAGGTAACGGAGTTATGCTTTATTCAGTTGCTCTGATTACTGCTCTTTTAACTGCATTCTATATGATGCGTATGCTGGTCCTGGTATTTATTGTAGAGCCTGCTCCGGTCAAGCCACATGATCCGCATCACGACAAACATCAGGATGATCACGGTCATCATGAAATTCATGAATCACCAAGTGTGATGACTATTCCTCTGGTCCTTCTTGCTCTGTTTAGCTTTGGAGCCGGATACGTCGGACTTCCACACCTAATGAGCCATGATCATTCTCGCCTATTTCAAAATTTTCTGGAGCGATTTGTAGCGAAGCCGGAAGGACACGCCCACTTAAGTGCCCAAACAGAAATTATCATGATGGTAGTGACGACTCTGTTAATCCTAAGCTCCATGGGACTTGCTTATTATATTTATGTTAAAAACGACCATCGCAAAATGCGTGATTCACTTAAAGAGAAATTTAAAACGTTATGGTCTATCAGCCATGAGAAATTTAAGGTTGATGAATTCTACGAATTATCGATTATTAAACCTCTTTATAATGTCGGTCACTTCCTGGTGGACATCATTGAAACTCATGTCATCAATGGCGTGGTGAAAATCGTCTCTAAAGTAACAGTTGATGGTGGTGCTTTTCTGGAAGAAAACAAGCCTGAAAAACTGGAAATGGGAATTCTTTACATCGTGATTGGATTAACCATTATTGTAACTGCAATTTTTAACGCTTTTATTTTTAGATAAACATTTGGATATAAAATGGATCAGCTCTTTCTAGTAAAATTTCTCATTCCACTTCTCTGGGCCATTGGATTCATGTTTGCCCCAAAGAACAATGACCGTTCGGTAAAGCTTTATGCTTTGATTGGATCAATTGTGACTTTGTCTTATGCCGTAAAGATGTTCTTTGAAATGCCGGATGCCGGAGTTTTGACGACTCTTTACAAATTTGACATGCCACTTTTCTTCAACATGAGCTACACATTTGCAATTGATGGACTAAGTGGACTGTTACTATTGTTGAATGCTTTTTTGATGATGGTGGTTGTTGTAGCTACCTGGGATATCAAAACCGACAAGCTTAGATTGTATTACTTTCTTATTTTCACTCTGGGATGGGCGGTTAATGGGTCACTTTTGGCAACCTCGCTGTATGGGTTCTATATTTTCTGGGAAGTGATGCTGATACCTCTTTTCATTCTCGTCGGTATTTTTGGCGGAGAAAACAGAAGATACGCGAGCTTCAAATTTTTCATGATGACAGCAGCTGGGTCTATCTTGATGCTGGCTTCGATGTGTTATATGTCAGCACTGGCTTACAAAATTAACGGTTCGTATGATCTGAATTATGAAATTATTAAATCACTTGGATTGAAATATGATGGTTTCCTTTCACCTCAATCACTGGTGTTCTGGTCATTTGCCATTGCTTTTTTCCTGAAGGTACCGGTTTTTCCATTTCATTCATGGTTGCCAGATGCTCACGTTGAAGCACCGACTGCAGGTTCTATCATTCTTGCCGGTATCCTGCTTAAGCTTGGTATCTATGGATTTTTGAGATTTGTTATTCCGTTTTATCCCGAAGCGGTTGATGCTAACCGGGACATTGTTCTTTATCTTGGAGCAATTGGTGTTATCTACGGCGCCTTAACGGCCTGGGTACAGAAGGATATAAAGAAGCTGGTTGCATTCTCTTCTATTTCACACATGGGTTACATTATCATGGGAATCTTTTCGCAAAACGCTTTTGCGGTTAAAGGAGCCATTTTCCAAATGATCGCTCACGGTATTTCTACACCAGGGCTCTTCATTGGTGTTCATTACCTGTATACTCGTCGCCATACAAAAAAAATGGACCAATTTGGTGGACTCGCCGCTGTTATGCCTAAGTTTGCAGTGTTGTTTTTCATTATCACTGCTGGTTCAATGGCAGTGCCAATGACTTGTGGTTTCGTAGGTGAATTCATGATCATTATGGGTACTTATGAAGTAAATCCTGTCGTCGCCGCACTGGCCGCAACAGGTATCATCCTTTCTCCGATTTATTTGTTAAAAATGTATCACCTGACAGCGTTGGGTGAACTTAAACATGAAGAGAACAAATCGCTGAAGGACATTTCTTTCCTGGAAGCTACACCAATGATTGTTCTTTCAATTTTAACAATCGTTCTGGGACTTTATCCAAGGCTGGTAACTTCTCTTTATGATGGAACTGTAAATTTCTTCTCTAACTCAGGTTTATAAGAATGGAAAACTTAAGCTTCGTCCAAAACATACTCATTTACCTGGCATTGAATGCCTTTGCATTATTAACCCTCAATGTGAAAAACAACGGAAAATATATTTCCTTTGCCAGTACATTGCTGTCTGGGTTTGTTTTCCTTTATATGCTCTTTGGAAATGATTCATTTACTCTCAGTGAGTCTTTCAGCCTGGAAGGAAATGAGATTCTACTGCTAAAAGTTGTCTCTATTCTTAATATCCTGATGATTCTTATAAACGGTTATGACAATCTTGCAAAAGTCCGTAACACCGTTTTGATGAGTTTCATGTTTGTGGGCGCAGTGTTCTTATTGGGCGCAAATGAACTGATGACTTTTTATGTAGCAATGGAAGCGATCGCTTTGGTTGGTTACGCGTTGGTTGCTACTTCTGATCTTGAATTTTCCCGTGAAGCAGCTATTAAATATCTGATTCAGGGTTCGGTAATTACTGTGATTTTCCTGTTGGGTGTAGCATTTTATCTGGGAGCAACGAATTCTGTTACTCTTGTTTCACCTCAGGTTGTAAATCAGGAGCTATACGCTATTGCTCTGGGAATCTTCATTCTGACCGCTTGTTTTAAACTGGGAGCGTTTCCTTTTCACGCCTGGATTGCTGATGTTTATTCCAACGTGACCCGCGGTAATCTTGCCACGAACTTTTTTATCTCCAAGATTATTATAGGTTTTAAGTTTATCGTTATGATTCAAGCCTTACTCCTGGAGTGCGATCCGCAGTTTCAGGACATCCTCATCCGTATCGTGCAGGTTCTGGCAGTGATGTCGGCTTTTTACGGAAATATCATGGCCCTGGTTCAAGGCCAGTTCAAAAGAATCATTGCTTACTCTTCAGTAGCTCATACTGGCTACATGCTGATGATGATTTGTTTAAATCCAGATGAAGCTTACGAAATCCAGCTGATCAGCTACCTTGTTCTTTACTCAATGACGGCTACGGGAATTGTATTAATACTGAACCAATTTGCTGAACTAAACAGAAACAAAGATGGCAGGGGTATTTTAAAAGCAGGCTTTTATCGCAACAAAGCCTTATCGGCAATGTTGGTTATCTTTGTGCTTAGTTTGGCCGGGATCCCGCTGACTTCTGGTTTCTCAATGAAGTACATGCTCTTCACTAACTTTTTCCGCGAAGGCTTTACCATTGAGGCTGTTTCAATCTTCATCAGTACGATTATCGGGTTTGCTTACTATATCCGTTTTGTCAGTGACCTTTTCAGTGAAGACGAAGAAATGCTAAAGCTTCCGGTTTTAAAAACACGTTTTAGCGAATCCTTAGTTCATGTTATCATTTTAGTGTCTATCTTCACGATTGGAATTGCTCCGTCACTCTTTTTAGGTTTGAAGTAATAGACACAGGATTTAATGAGTTTAAAGTACAGGATCCGGCTTCAGAATGAGCGGGTCGTAGGACCATTTTCTAGTGAGGAAATTGGCGAGCTATACCTCAAAGGACATATTGAGGGGAACGAGCCGTGCCAGCAATTTCCCATTGGCGACTGGCGTTCATTACAGTCCTTCCCCGCGCTCAAAGAACTTATCGCTAAACTTGAATCCAAAAACTTAAAAGACCCTACTGTAACCAAGGCTCAGTCGCCTAAGCAGAAGGTGTCGCAAACGGCCGTGACCACTGAATCTTCTCTTTCTAAAGCAAAAGATCACACGCAATCAGGTATTAAATCCTTTCACGAATTTAAATTCGGAAAGAATGTTAAAATTGACGTGAATTATGATGAACTGGAAAAAAAATTTAAGGATGAGAATCCAGAATATCACTCAAAGCGCGAGTTAGAAAAAACAGTTGTTCTTCGAAAAAGTCCGGTAAAACCAGCCGAGCTTGATAAGACTGTTGTTGTTCGTCCCGCTGAAATTAAAGCTGCCTCGGAAGATCCTAAACCATCGATGATGCAGAAAATGCCGGAAACTCCGCCAGTGCCAGCACCTACATTGGAAGAATTAGTTAATGAAAAAACAGAATTCATTAACCTCAAGCACGTTCTGCCAACAATCAATGCACAATTAAGTGTCTCCGAAGTTGAATTCGACAAACAGGCCAAGATCGAAGAAAACCAGGAAAGACGGCGACAAAAGGAATTACAGGAGCAACTTCTTCGTCAGGCAGCGGAAGCTGAATCCGAAGACGAAGACGAGGAGATGGAAGTCGAAGTTGTTCAGGACGGCGATGATCAGAAAATTGTCGTTAAGAAAAAGCGCCGGGGTATGTCGTTGATTGTTGCGATTGCTTTCCTTGCTCTTTTCTATATGCTGATGTCTCCGGATGAAAAACCGAAAGTGAGCGGACCGTTATACGTGGATGTTAAATTTCCCATTGCCGGTCCGGTTAATGATGTAGAGGCCAATAAAAGCCTTGTTGAAGCAAGATCGTTATACGCTAAAGGTACTTATGTGAACCGCTCTCTTGCCAGCGGAATGTATTTAGCTTCTCTTCAGCATAAATTTTCCGGCAATGAAGCGATGGGCGAATTACTGATGACTTATTCTGAACTTCTGGAAAACACCAAGGATAAATCTCAGGCGGCAAACACACTATATAAATATATTCAGCTTTCAGAAAGCAAAATGCTTTCTGATCATTATACGGCAACTGGTACGGCGAATTTTTTTGGTTCTATCGGAAAAAATCAGACCGGTATTTATACAATAAAAAATTACCTGAGAACTGATGGTAATAAGCCAACACCCAAAATGTTGACAGTATATTTACGACTTCTCTGTGATGCGGATGAATTAATCGAAGCACGCGAAGTTTACAATGCTTTGATAAAAATACCTAAGAAGCCTTTTGAAACCTATAAAGAGCTTGCAGCTTTTCAATTACTGGACGATCAGCCGGGCGAAGCCAAAAAAATTCTTTCTGAAGGTTTAAAATTTTATCCACAAAGTGCATTGTTGTTGCTTGCAATGGCTGACATCTTGCTTAAGGAACAGGCGATAAAAGAATATGAAGCGGTCCTGGCAAAAGTAAAAGCGATTGAAGCAGAGGGATCACCTGCTTACCTGGCACAATTTTTAAAACACATGGGTTTCTTACATGCTTTAAAAGAAGACAATAAAGCAGCGGCAGCTTTTTTTAAAAAGTCACTGGAGTTAAAAGAGTCAGAAGATTTGCGTATGACACTTGCCCGTCTGGAAGTGGCAGGAGATAAACTTTCTCAAACTTTAATTATGGAAAGTAAAGTTATCGAACTTCTGGAAAAAGCTAAAAACGAGTATAAAAACCGTAATCTGGACGGCGCATTCGCTTTTGCGATCGAGGCAGTGGATGCTCTCCCCAATTACGTTCCGGCCCTGCTTTTTCAGGTTCAATTGAACACAGAACGTGGATTATTTGATTCATCGATTGTCGCTCTTGACCGGGCAATCGCAGAAAATCCGCAAAACGGTCAACTTAAAAAAATGCTGGTTGAAGTTTATCTTAAAGCATACAAGCTGGAAGATGCCGAAAAAGCTTTGGGAATGATCGGACAAACTAAGTTTTCCGGCACCGCTGATTACGCATCATTGATGGGTCAATACGCTGAAGCCAGACGTTTAACTAATATGGCACTCAAGTGGTATAACGAATCACTAAAGAGAGATCCGCTTAATGATAAGGATATGTATCGGATTGCTAAAATCTTTTTAAAAACAAATAAATTCAATCTTGCCCGTGAATGGATTTCTAAAGCGATTGTACTTGATCCGAAGAACGTCGATTATCTTTCATTAAACGCAGAAATTATGTACGAACAAGACGGAACTGATACTGCCATTGGATACTTGCGAGATATTATTTCTGAGTTTGGTGAAGATCCTGTCTTGGTCTCGGCTATCGCATCCACATATTACAAAAGCGGACAGATAAAAGAATTTCAGGCTTATTACAAAAAAGTTCAGGAGCTTCCCAAGAAAGATGAACGTCTCTATGAGTTTCTTATTTCGGCGGCAAAACTTGAAGGACGAAAAGACGAATACGTAACTTACAGTCGGGAATTGCTAAAGCTCAATCCGGGTAATTTGCGGGTTCGTATGAATCTTGGTGAATTTTATCTGGATGAAAAAAAATATAACGACGCAGTCGATGAATTTACAGAAGTAAAGGAGCGATTGGAATCCTACCCTAAGGTCCACTATCTTCTCGCAAAGGTATATCTGGAAAAAGGTGATATGGAAAAGGCCGGAGAGATGGCGCAAAAAGAACTGAAACTCAATCCATCGATGGATACGGCCTATTTTATTGTCGGTGAAGTTCATCGACTCAATAAAGAATATCGTGAAGCCATTCAGAAGTACGAAAAGGCGATTAGTTTGAATCCTAAGTCCACTGATGCTCTCATGTCTTTAGGGTGGATTCGACTGAATCAGAACTATGCCAATGAAGCCATTGAGCTTTTTAATCGCGCCTTAAAAGAGGATCCGACAAATCCGGCCATTCATAAACAGATGGGTGACGCTTATCGCTCTGCTGGACAAAGGGCGTTGGCCAAAGAAAAGTACGAGGACTACCTCAAATTGAATCCAGTGGCTCCGGATAAAGATCAAATTGAATCTTTAATCAGAAATCTCCAATAGTTCATGCTTGTCTTTTTTGCTTAAAACCCTTAATATGGCTCCTACGGTAAGCGGAGGATTGGCAGAGTGGTCGATTGCGGCGGTTTTGAAAACCGTTGAACCGAAAGGTTCCGCAGGTTCGAATCCTGTGTCCTCCGCCATCTTTTTAGTTCCCTTCGAAGACCTCGATTTTTGGAGATGTGGGAGAGTGGTCTAATCCAGCGCCTTGCTAAGGCGTCGTACCCCGCAAGGGGTACCGTGAGTTCGAATCTCACCGTCTCCGCCATTTAACAAACCTTAGTCATTTATTTATCTAAAACCAAAAACCGGTGGTTGTAATTCACAATTTCCGCCTGAACCATCGACCTTTCCAGTAGCATCAACGTAGAAGATTCCTGTTTTTGAACCTGATACAACAAATGGACTAGTAAGTTGCAAACCATGAGGTCTGTCGACTGAAGGACCCATTGATCCCATTCCATCTTCGTCATTAGATAATGCCGTTGCAGTTCCTTTTTTCCATGCGGTAACAAAAGGAGCATCGGTATGCGCAGTATCCAGACCGGTCGTTCTTAAATACAAAGTAACTTTATTAGAAATCCCTCCGGCTCCACCAGTTATAATCTGACTAGTTCCCTGACAAGCAGTGTTTGTGGTCGTCGTCCCTTCTAATAAATCAGTATAAGACTGGTAATCCTGATCGGCCTGTCCACTTCCATTGATCCGGCAAAGATCAATTGAATATTCAGTATTAGCAACGCAAGATCCACCGTCGTTAGCAGCAGGCTTAAATGAAATTCCATCTTCCATCGTAATCATGACACAATTATATGTGCCATTGGCAATTGATCCTGATCCTAGTGACGGGCTGGAAAGGAAGTCGGTTTCTACACCCGCAGTGGAAATAAAAATAGTCTGAGGGTCAGAGCAATCTGAACTTAGTGAAACAGCTACCTGATAGACTTTAATTTTAAGTTCCGTCGGATTTACTAAAGCATAAGAATTCATAGATAAAAATAAACAAGCGATTGGTAATAATTTTTTCATTTTTTCCCTCATTAGTTTGCGCTTCCGCTTCCCTGGATAGTTACAGTTGAAGTTCCGGCAGCCGTCGTCGCAGCGTCGTCCGATCCGCATCCTGTTAGTACTGAAACGGTTAGAGACATTAAAAGAAAAAATGTAAATTTTTTAAACGTACTCATTTAAGCTCCTGGAAAAATACATTCATAAAAAAGTTGATAAAAACTAAGTTTAATTGAGATTGAAATTTGTAAAAAGTAGGCATGATCTGCAATTGTCTGAAATGCATATTGCTGATCATCTTTTTTTCATCATAAAAATTTAATTTATCGGGCATTATCTTTGCACTTTTTAACGGGGAAGCTATTTCATATTAAGGAAAAGATAATGCGGGTAAATTCTTCTATTATAAAAAACCATTTCAACGATTTCCTGTCAGATTTAGAACGTCACGAAATTTTCATGCTGGCTGCATCTATTGCCTATACAACAGCGCTAGCGCTCGCCCCATTCATTCTGATTCTATTGTCAGTAGCATCGTTGCTGGGTCCTATGATGCAGGAGAAACTCTATCAGAGTATGGCACAGACAGTGGGACCACACGCTGGTGAAGCAGTCATCAATATTGTGGCGAATACAAAAGAACATCCATCCTTGTCCGGGATTTCCAGTATTGTTGGGTTTTTGGTTCTGGTCATCTCCGCCTCGGCAATTTTTTACCAGTTAAGAGTTGCGCTGGATAAAATTAATGACAATGAAATTGCTAAGCGCCAGGCGGGTTTTAAGGGCTTTGTGAAGGATCGTATTTTTAGTATAGGGTTAGTCTTTGGTTTTGCTTTTCTTTCCGTTGTATCGCTGATTATTTCCTCAATGCTGGCCGCTCTTTTTCCCGGCGGGGAAGGTTTTCTGCTAAAAACTTTTTCATTTGTTGTGAACTTCGTCACTTTTGGTGCAGTCTTCACGTTAATTTACCGCTTTATTCCTTCTCAAAACATGCGATGGAAAACATGCTTTGTTTCCGGTTTTATAAGTACTGCTTTTTATCTGAGCGGGAAGACTCTGATAGGAATTTATTTGGGTAAGGCCAGTGTGGGTTCTGCATATGGAGCGGCAGGTTCACTGGTGGCCTTCTTGGCCTGGGTTTATTACACCGCCCTGACGCTGCTGGTAAGTTATGAATTTTCAAAAGTTTTGGTACTAAAAAGAATCGGTGAAAAGGGCAAGGCTCGATCAAAAAAATCAAAGCGACCTCGTGTCTATGCCCCGGTTTAAGATTGACACAATTGGTGCAGGGATTTATATTTGCCTCTCAGATTGCGCAGACGTAGCTCAGCTGGATAGAGTACTTGACTACGAATCAAGTGGTCGCAGGTTCGACTCCTGCCGTTTGCGCCATTCTTATTAAATCCCCAACATTAAAACCCAGATTCATTAATAAGTTTTGTGATAAAAACGCGAATAGTGCTGGTCTTGTCCCATGATATGCACACTCAACCAGTTTTTCAGAAAATCAGATACAGCATATTTATTAATCTTCCCATGATCGAGTTCTTCGCCGTGTTTTAATACAGTGTTGACCAGATCCTGGTGAATTTTCTTATGGGATGCCAGATTAGGATAGTTAATTGAAGCCAGGAATTTTTCTTCTTCTCTAAAATGGAAAACTGTAGCATCGGCGAGGGCCTTGAAAGCTTTTTGGGTTTCATGAAGAGGCTCATTGTCCAGGCAATGAAAGAAATGATCCATTTTTTCGACCAGTACTTTATGCTGATTATCCATTTCTTCGACATTCAGGACCAGTTTGTCTGACCATGGAAAGCGTGTGATCTTTAAAGCACTACCATCCAGGACGTACATGAAAGAGTTAACACTTTTTGTAACAACATCAGCATGGCCTTCGAGCTCTTTAGCTGACTGAGCAGCTTCATTAGACATCTGAGAGTTGCGGTGAGTGATGGAGTCTAACTGATTTACTGCTTTTAAAATTTCAGTAACACCAATTTTTTGTTCATCACTCGCCACGGATATTTCACGGGCAACAACTGAAGCTTTTTGAATTGTCTCACTGACTTCAGATAAAACAAGTCTGCACTCATTGGCAATTTTTATTCCCGACTGGACTTTAGCATTTCCTTCATTAATACACATGCTGACACTGTGTTGTGTATCCTGGACAATGCTCTCAACTCTTCCGATACTCTGAGTAAGTAAGTGTGAAATTTCAGTTGCCGATCTTCCACTCATCTCAGCGAGCTTTCCGACTTCTTCAGCAACCACCGCAAATCCATTACCGTGCTCACCTGCTCTGGCAGCTTCAACAGAAGCATTGAAAGATAAAAGTTTGGTTTGGAATACGATATCGTTAATCACTTTTGTTTTAGATTCAATTTCTTTGATAACGTTGATGATGTCTGAGAAGCGCTCGTTGCCCTCTGTGACTTTTTCCATGATTTCTTTATTGCTGGAATTAATTTCTTCTATTGAATCCACCAGCTTTAAAGCAATTTCCTGTCCAGAAGAAGCGCGTTGTGCTGCCATGGAAGATTCTTCTGCACTTACTTTTGAGTTGTCTGCATTTTTCCCTACCATCGCAGTTACTTCTTCCAGTGAAGAACTTATCTGGCTCAAAGCTGCCGCCTGCGAAGTTGCTGTTTGTGATAATTCAAATGAGATAGAAGACATATGGGCCGATGTTGTTCCCAAATCATCGCTCGAGTGAGTGAGCGAAGTTGAAAATTGGGCAAAGGTTTTGATCATTTTAGTTGCGAGATAGATGGTGAATACTACAATCCAGAGAGAAGCCAGGAAACTTACCACAGTAAGAATAGTCACATCCCTTTTTGTTTTTTCTTTCAGTGTGATTGTTTCTGCAGCGGTTTGCTCTTTGATGAGTTTTTCAATGTTTTGCAATTGAGTAGTGATAGGAATTAAATGGGGAGTGGCATTCGTCAGAACATGTCTTTTACCAGCTTCAAAGTTCTCAGCTTCTCCTTTGGCAAAATGTTCTGCACCGATTAAAACACCTTCCTTTGCTTTTTTCCACCTGTCCTGTACATCCAGAAAGCTCACAGTGACATCCGATGAACGCTGTAATTTAGAAAAGGCCTCAACAGCTTCATCAAACTTTTTAATTTCATTGTTAACATTAGCGAGGAAGGTTTTTTGTTTTAACGGATCTCCCTGTACGGCATAAGCAAGCCACAACCATCTGGCCATCGCATTCAGTGATGAATTCATCTGCCCGCCCTGCCGAATGATTTCAGTACGGGTCTCGAAATTATTCAGCACGGTTGTCTGAAGTGTTTTCAACTGGCCGATCGCAAATACAGCAATAAAAATAAGCAGTATTAAAGGTACAAAACCCACTAGTAAAAGATTTGCTCTTAAGCCACTTCGCCATTTCAAAACAAAATCCATTTTTGATCCCCAAATTATATCAATTGGCAGACTATTCGCAGGATTGGGATTTTTTCTTAAGAGAAAAATAAGGTTTCAAGAACTCTTCAAACAAGTTCAACCCCCCCGGGGTGGAGCATTTTGTCATTCTAATCATTCAAAAAAGAATAATGATCTTTAAAATGAATCAGTGGCGCAGTGGTCTATTTTCTCAGATGACAACAATACAAATAGGTGTCGTCGTTTAAGATTCTATTGAGTGAAGAACTGAAAGGTTTATTTAGATCACAAGTTTCAACCAGTTTCTTTTTAAAATCGCTAAGTGTGTGACCAGTGAGTTTCTCACAGCGAATATCGGCTGATTCCGGATAAACGACTTCAGCGGCTTCAGTCTCTATTGCGACCGGGGCAGCTGTGGCTTTATTTTTTGTATCGGCTGCAAAAGAATTAGAAAACACGAGCAAGCTTAATAGCAATAGAGGTTTCATTTTGGGTTTCTCCAGAAGTGGTCCTATAGAATCTCCCACATTCTAAACCAAATTAAGAAAAAGTAAGAGTTAAAATTGGCTTATTTCGTTGCTTAATTTCAGCCTTCAGTATCTAATTTAATGCATTAAATTAGATGGAGGTATTTGTGTTAAAGAAACTATCTTTGCTCGTTGTGCTTTTTGTGGCGTCACAAGCACATGCTTATCACTACGGCATGGCCGGATGTGGTGTTGGTTCACTTGTTTTTAAAGATCAACCAGGAACAACTCAAATTGTTGCTGCAACTTTAAATAACATTATTTCTCCTCAAACTTCAGCAATTACCTCGGGGACTTCTGGATGTTATGATACTCACGGCTCACAAGCTCAAGTGAATTACATCGACACAAACAAAGTTGCTCTTAAATCAGACATTGCTCGCGGAAATGGCGAAACTCTTGATGGCTTAATGACTATGATGGGCTGTAAAGAAGTAAACGCTGTGAAAATGGAAATTAAAAATAACTATAAAACAATTTTTAATTCTGAAGACACTCAGGAAATTTTCAAAGCAATCAAGAACAACGAAGCAGTCGCTAAGTCTTGTACAATCTTAGGATAATTGGAGTAAATCATGAAATATATTATCGCAATTCTTGCACTTGCATTAACTGTTACATCAGCTTCTGCACAAACTAAAAAAAGCACTAAAAAAACAACAACTACGACAACTGCGTCTGAGCCAGAAGCAACAGAAGAAGTGAAGCCAACCAGAGCTGCTAAATCTTCAAAGTTTGAAAGACAATACGGCATGGCTGGATGTGGTTTAGGTTCAGTGGTTATGGGTAAGCAAGGTGGACAAGTTTCAGCTGCAACAACTAACGGAACACTTTCTAATCAGACATTTGGTATTACTGCTGGAACACTAAACTGTCTTGATTCTGCAACAGCTGAAGTAGCTCAAAGAATGGATCAATTTATTATTGTAAACCAGTCTCAGCTTCAAGGGGATATTGCCAGAGGAAATGGAGAAACAATTTCTGCTCTTAGCTCATTTCTGGGTTGTTCTCAGGCTTCCGGAGAAATCGGGCAATCGCTTAAAGCTAATTACTCGACAATTTTCTCTACGAAATACGCTAACGAAATTACAGATTCAATCATCAATGTGATTTTAAGCAATCCGGAACTTTCAACAAAATGTCAGAACATTGTTGGATAGTTTAAGAATTTAGTTAGTAAAACCGTATTGATTTTAGCTAATTTCTCACATAGAGTCGCAGGCAATGAAAATTCTTGCGGCTCTTTTTTTTGTCATTTTTCATAGTGAAAATGCTCTTTCTCAATCAGCAACGACAGTTGAATCCTTGATTCACTCTGCGACTCAAAAATCATTGTCTTCAACCCGTGCCTGGAAAAAGCTGCTACACATTGAACCTAACTGGATTGGCATCAAGGGAACCCAGGTTACGGATCCGTCTTTTTTTCTCAATCCCAAAAAAGCTGATGCCAGGGCAGAACTGGAAGCTACTCTCAGGGCCTTTATACTTCCGCCCGATTCTTTTGCCCGGACGGTGTTGAACAACAAAAAAGAAAAAGTCATTGATCATAGCACGCATGCTGTTTGTAAATATCCCGCTCGTCTGAAATATCTGAAAGAAAATTTAAGCGAGCATCATGATTTCTGGAATAGCCTGCCAGCAGTGAACTGTGTTTTTCAAAAGATCTTTCTTGAAGCTGTTGATGCGAAGTCAGTAAGTTTTGTTTTTTCATCTTATTATTCAGACAGTCCGGGTTCCGCGTTTGGACATACTTTTTTTCGCATTAATCGAAAAGCGAATGTCGATCGTCAGGAACTTCTGGATTATGGTGTCGGATACGCTGCCCAGGTGAGCGTCGACAATCCCATTCTTTATGCACTGATGGGTATTGTCGGTGGATTTGATGGCGTCTGGACTAATCTCCCCTACTATTACAAAGTTCGTGAATATAATGATTATGAAGCAAGAGACTTATGGTCTTATGATTTGAATCTGACCAAAGATGAAGTTGAAATGCTGTCCCTGCATTTGTGGGAAATTGGCTCCCATACTTATACCTATTATTTTTTTACGCAAAACTGTGCTTTTCATATGCTCACATTATTGGAAGCAGCGGCACCGCGCTTATCTCTGATTGATCATGTCCCTTTCTGGTATGTGATTCCTGCCGATTCAATGAAAACCCTCTTTGAAGAAAACGCCCTGGTTAATAACGTTACATTTCGTCCCAGTTTGCGGCGGGTTTTCATAAAACGCTATTCCGAGCTGGATACAGAAACCCAAAAGGTACTTAAAAAGTTCGCCGCCAATTATGAGTTGCTGGATAAGCAGGGAGAATTAACCGACGAACAGTATGCCCGATATCTGGACACCTCCTTAGACTTAATCAGTCTTCGACATCCCGATCTAAACAGAGACAACAATGCCAAAGTCTACCGGGTGAAAGAGAAACTACTGGAAGCCAGAGCTGGTATCAATTATGTATCCAGTCCGGTCGATATTCAGGTAGGTGAAAATGAGCGCCCGGATAAGTCTCATGGATCGTCTCGATTTCTCGTCGGTTATCATCATTACAACAAAAGTGTATTTTTTGGTTATCGTTTTGCTCTTCACGACCTACTGGACAACACTGTGGGAATGCCCTCTAATTCCCAACTAGAGTTTTTTAATTTTAATTTTCTGGCCAATAAAAATAGCGTGAAGCTGGAAAATTTTAATCTCTTTAAAGTCCTTAATCTTAATCCCGTTAATTTCTTTGAAAAAAAGTTGTCCTGGGGATTAAAGGTAGGTTCACGCCGCATGGATTACTGGAATTCAAACGTTAGTAGTTTTTACAGCAGTGGAATCGAAGCCCAGTTTGGATATGCTTATGATTTAAATTTATTCAATCGCCCTACCGTTTTGTATGCCATGGCAAAAGTCGATCTGGGACATGCCTCGAAAACCAAAAACAAGCAATATGGATATGTCTCTGCAGGTTATCAGCTCGGCTTCTTAAAAAGATTTAGTGATGCGCATGCACTTCATCTGACGTTTGAGAAAATGCACGCTAACAAACTGCCGGCTTATGAAAATCTTGAACTGGAATTCCGTTCCTCTCTCGGCCGCTCTTTAAGTATAGGCGTGGGTGCTGATCGCAAAAAGTTCAAATCTTCACTTTATTATTATTTTTAACTTACAGGCAATGTGCAGCAGAAGTACTAAGAGTAGGACTGTTTTTTAAATAGAACAATTTAATGTCGTAGAACTCTTTGCTTTTTTTACAATATAGGTGAAGGACATGATTTTTATAAACATTCTGTTCTTCTATACAAACTCCAGTCACAAAACGTTCCGTGGCCTTAAGGTTAAAATGAAATGAGATTTGATTATCATTTTCAAGCTGAGTAGGTACTAATTGAATGCCTTCAAAGCAGCTTGCTTCCTTGGTAACGCTCCCGCTGTATGGTGTTGCCTGTGTCTCATAGATTTCACGAACCAATATGTTTTTCGCAATTATAAGTTTTTTTGCGCGTGCCTCATCTACATTTTTTAAAGTTTCAACAGAGAGAAGTTTAAAAGAAGAATCTTCGGAAAATTTAAATTTGCTTGCAAACAGATCACCTTCCTGAATTTCTTTTTCAAGAGTTATATCATTTTTTGTCAGCCGATCAGACCAACTCAAGTTTTTATATTTTTCACTGAGATTGATATTTTTTGAACACCCTGCCATGGTTATCAGCAGTAATAAAAGATTCAGATTTTTCATCCAAAAATATTATCAAAGAAAAAGTAGTTGCAGCAATTAGTATTATGCATGAGACTTATTCTAAATATATTGAGGAGTTTAAAATGAAATTTTTGGCTAAATTTTTCGTCATTTTGGTATTTTTATCGCAAGGATTAATGGCAGCAGAAGAACCCCTGAAACTAAGGATAGGCTGGCAAATTCCTTGGGCGGTGCAGGGACAGCTTGTTCAGGTGTTAAAACACACTGATATTTTGAAAAAACATAATATCCAGGCAGAATTTGTGGGAAAAACTTTCGGACCTGAACTTAACGAAATCGCGCTTGCCGGCGCCATTGATGTTGTTTTGACAGCTGATCAGCCAGCGGCTGCTTTATTTCTTAAAGATAAGGGCTGGGTTGGCGTGTCTCGTTTAATGTATAACCGTACAACGACTTATGTACCAGTGGCTTCACCGATAAAATCTGTAGCCGATTTGAAAGGAAAAACTGTCGGTGTGCCATTTGGAGCTGCTGCTCAAAGAATTATTGTAGAGAGTTTACAAAAAAATAAAGTGGATACGTCCGAAGTTAAATTTATTAACCTGGGTATGACTGAGCATGCACCATTAATTAAAAAAGAAACAGGAAAAGAAAAGTGGGATCAATTCGATGCCCTTAGTGGATTTGACCCAATTCCGGCAGTCCTGGAAGCTCAGGGGTTGGTAAGAACAATTGATACCGGAAAAGTTGTGGCGATGGTTCTTATGAACAAAGAATTGCTGGCAAAAAATAAAGACGCTGCTAAAAAACTTCAGGCAGCATTAATTGATGCTTACGATTACTATCGCACAAATACAAAGCAAGCCGATGAATGGTTTATGGCCGAAGCTAAGTTGGAAGGTGCTGATGCAAAAGCACTGGCCCTGGCTGTTTCTCTTGAGCCAAATATGAAAGTTAAAAACAAAAAAGCGATCAGTTTAAAATTTGGGAAAGAGGATTACGAAATTGCTCAAAAAGGTGCAGACTTCGTTTCAAAGGCAACTGGTAAAAGCATAAACATAAAGGATTACCTTTCCAACGATTATGTGAAATAATGTTCAGGTGCTTTACTTCAATGAAATCATAACTAACTGCTGGGCAAGCTTCTTTCGGGTTATATGCGGAGGAAGCCTTGCTCTGTTTGCCGGTGTTTTTCTGGGCTTGGTCAGATATAGTCTCCCCGATTTTCTGAAAAAAAATTTTATTTTCAATTTTATTCTTGATGCACCTCGATTTCCACCGCCCATAGCCTGGATACCTTTTGTTATTCTCTATTTTGGAATAGGTTATAAAGCAGCTTGGGCGATAGTTTTTATCGGAGTGTTTCCTGCTGTTTTTATTAATACCTATGAAGCTTTATCCGGCATTAAAGTAGAAGTTCTCCGTACCGCTCGTTCAATGGAGCTTAACTGGTCAGATATGCTGTTGAAAATTTATTTTCCGGCCATACTTCCTCAGGTGTTTACCGGTCTCCGCATAGGGTTGGCCATGGGATGGATGTCTATTATTGCAGCGGAAATGATTAGTGGAGACGCAGGTCTGGGTTATTCAATTCAGTTAAACAGAATAAATCTTCAACATGATAAAATGATCATTGATATGATTCTTATTTCAGTAATTGGTTTCATGATTAATCAAAGTATGCTTTTTCTTCAGTCAAGGATCATAAAATGGAAGCCTTGATTGTTAAAAATCTAACATTTTTTTATAAAGCAGATAAAGACGAAGAAACCAAAATAATCTTTAAAGACTTTAACCTCCATCTGGAGCTGGGTAAAGTTTATGCACTAACAGGAGAATCGGGAGTGGGTAAATCTACTCTGGCTCATCTTATGGCCGGTCATCTTCGGCCAGTGGAGGGGGAAATTCTCCTGGGTGATACCAAAATTGAAGAACCATGCCGGGAAATTTTTATTGTTCATCAGGAAAATGATCTGTTTCCATGGCTAAGCGTCTATGACCAGCTCAAGTTTACGGGAGCTTCTGAAAATGAAATTCATGAAATGTTAAAGATCGTAAAGCTTGGTGATAGTCTTTATTTATATCCAAATGAATTGTCCGGTGGGATGAAAAAGCGGCTTGCTCTGATCAGGGCATTACTGTTAAAACCCAAAGTGCTGATCCTTGATGAGACAATGGGCTCACTGGATAAAGGAATGATTCGCGACATTTTAAGCGAAATATATCCACAATGGAAAAAGCATAATTTAACTGTCATTTTTATTACACACCACTTAGACGAGATTAAAGACTTTATTGAACAACGAATTTCAATTTAGACTATGAAATATCTCTTTTTCAGTTTGATTCTATTTTTTATTTCAGGAAGTGATATCGCTTACAATGATTACTTCCTGCAGGTCGACTGTGAGATTTATGACCACAAGGGCGATATTGTTGAGCGCAAGAATGTCTTTCTGTGCCACTTCTTTGCAGACGGAAGCTGGTTGGGACTTAAGTATCTAAACCATAAATTTGGACTCTATAATTCCAACAATAGTACTATTTGGGAAAAGAATGTCAGCGCTCATCATGAATTATTTATTACCCGGGATTACAAAATTCTTATACTTGCTTCGGAAACAGGTCAATTGGATGGTGTAAAGACAAGATTTGATACTCTGAAGATATATGATTTAAAGGGAAACGAAATTTCAAGCTGGAGTTTTCGTGATCATGTTGAGGAATTTAAAAAAATTTTGTCTCAACATAAGAAGAACTTCTTTGTTTTAACTCCACCACGAACATTATTTCCAGGTCATCAGGAATTTACCCATGTTAATTCATTTAAAGAAATTCCTCCAAACGATCTGTATCCCCAGCTTGATTATATGAAGCCAGGAAATTACATTGTTGGAGTCAATTGTTACAACCTCTTTTTTATTATGAATAAAGCTTTGACCCGAATTGAAAAGGTTCTTAATTATTCCAGCAATGATCAAATGTGCGGTACTCACGATGCACAAGTCCTGAGTTCGGGCAAAATTCTTCACTATATGAATCATGATTCAAAAGACCGACCAGCTTCACGGCTTGAGCTTTTTGATCCATCTCAAAATAAAGCGATAACGATCTGGCCTAAAGATCCTCAGACTAAATTTTACAATTCTCTAAGGGGTAGTATTCAGCCTCTGGATAATGGAGGATATTTATTCACAGATAAAATAGAACAGATAGGTGGAGTTGCAGAAATTAAGGAAATTAATGCAGAAGGTACTATTATAAGAGTCTGGAAGATGAATTTGAGAAATAACGATACAGTTTATCGTGCCAGAAAGTTAAAGTTGGGTAAATATTTAAAGAATATATTTTGAGAAACAATTCCATGAAGAGCTTTAAAGCCATTCTCATTTCTGCCGTGGCGTTAACGACTGGCCTGACATTGTTGTTTTATTTTAAGCAAGAAAAGCTATACCTGCAGGTTGACTGCGCTATCTATACACTGGAAGGAACACTTGAAAAGAAATTTTCTGACTATTTATGTTTGTTCATGGATGACGGCAGCAGGTATAGTCTGAAAGCATCAACGGTTGATAAGACAGGCTACGTGCAGGGAAAAATCACCCGTTATTCAAAAACAAACCAGATTGTTTGGCAAAAAAATCTGGATGTGCATCATGAACTGAGTCTTACTCCGGATAAGCAGCATTTGACATTTATTTCATCTGAATCAGGTGAAGCCGATGGAAGAAAAATTCGTTTTGATGTAATGAACGTTTCTGATTTGAATGGAAATATTATCAAACGCTGGAGTACAAAAGATCACTTTTCTGAAATAAAAAAAGAAATGGCACATTGGAAAAGAGAGTTACTCTATTTGGATATCAAAACGTCGATACCATTCCCCGACCATTATGAGTTCACTCATATAAACTCTTTTAAAGAAATTCCCCCTAATGAATCTTATGGCCAGTTACCCTGGTTTCAGCCAGGTAATTACATAATAGGTGTTAATTGTTTAAATCTTTTTTTCATTCTGGATCAGGATTTAAATAAAATTATTAAAACAATTAGTTACGGAAACTATGATCAGGCATGTGGTACACATGATGCTCAGGTGTTATCAAATGGAAATATTCTTCATTATGTTAATGTAAAACATCTGAACGAAAAAAAATCTTATCTGCAGGAATATGATCCCCGATCCCGTGAAGTTGTGTGGTCATGGCCGGATGATAAAAACTTAAACTTTTTCAATCCAATGCTGGGAAGTGTGCAGCGACTTAAAAATGGCCATACGGTATTTACTGATAAGGTTTCGCTGGAATCAAGTTCCAGATGGATCAGAGGAAAAAATCCAAGCATTATTGAAATTGATAAAGATGGAGAGATTGTGAGGAAATGGAATTTAGAGTTGCTGGGTTTTAACGAACTTTATCGGGCACGTATTCTCCCATTGGGAAGATATCTGGAAAATACATTTTAGCTAACTAAAAGCTAAGCTGGTTCTACTTCTGCTTCAAAGCACTCTTCCTCTTCATTCCATTCCGCAATGATGTGCAACGGATGACAGCATACTTCACAGTCGACAATGAAATCCTGCTTCTCACCTTCTTCGACATAAATTTCGAGCGGGATATTTTGAAAGCAATAAAGACATTTTATTTCCATAATTGATCTTATCCCTCATTTTGAGCAAAAAAAAAGGGCCGAATAACTTCGGCCCCATTTAATTTTTTACTTTTTTTGGTGAAAAATTAGTAACGGTTTCTTCCGCCGCCACCGAAGCCACCACGTGATCCACCACGGTTATCGTTTGGAGTCATTGGCTTAGCTTCAGAAACAGTCATAGCTCTTCCATTGAATTCAGTTCCATGGAATTTGCTGATTGCTTCTTCTGCTTCTTCATCAGATGACATTTCAATGAATCCGAAACCTTTGCTTCTTCCAGTTTCACGATCTGTGATAACTTTAGAAGAGTCTACAGTTCCAACTTCTTCGAATTTTTCTCTGAGTGAAGCATCGTTTGCTGAGTAAGGAAGATTTCCTACATAAAGTTTTCTACCCATATTACCTCCTTAAGGCTGGGGCCGCTAAAGAGGAGGGACGAACTATTGACCACTAATCTTAAAGGCGACGAACATTAACAATGGCACCCTACATGAGCGCCTTTAGAAAGACTATCATTATTCAAGAAAATTGGCTACTTTCTAAGGAGCATCAATTAATGCCTTCTATGATTTGTTTCTTAAGCTTCCATTAAGTTCCATTTTTCTGCAATTTCCCTAGCTTGGGAGAACAAACTGAAATTGTTTCCTTTTATTTTGCTCTGGTACGACGAAGCAGCGGAAGCAATAATTTAGAAATTAGGGGTAAAAGGCCAATCAAGGCCATGCTAAGAAGCACCTCTTTGCTAAGAACAGAGGCTAGAGAATCAATTTGGGCAATATTAACTCCAGCATAGGTGAAGGCAAAAAGTGCGGGAGCCATTCCAACGGCACTGACGAAAACGTAGTCCCTGATTTTAATATTGGTGAGCCCCATTAACAAATTTGTGATGAAGAATGGGAAAACGGGAATCAATCTCAAGCTCAGCAGATAAGCATTTCCGTTGCGCTCAAACTCCCGGTCAAAAGCGGCTGACTTATCCGGAAAGCGTTCACGAATATAATCATGAAAAATAAATCGAGACAGTATTAATGTGACAGTGGAGCCCAAAGTGCTTCCGCTTAGGGCGCAAAGGAAGCCAATTTTTAATCCGAAGACTGCTCCTGCCAAGAGAGTGAGAATAGCAGCGAGCGGTAATGAAAAGACACAAATGGTAACGTACGAGAGTAAGTATAATGTAATGGACAGAGATGGATTAAGCAGAAAGAAATGGCGCAGATCTCCCAATGAAGCTTGCAGAAATTTTATAGAAAAATAATGAGAAGGAATGTTTAAATAAATCAACAAAGCTGTGATTGTTATTAAAATCCCAAGAGTCAGCTTGATGTGTCGGATTTGTTTGTCAGAAGCTCTCATTGTACAATTTCCAGGAGGTAATTATGAGAGTATTTCATATTTTTGTTTTCTTTACACTTCTAATTCCTGTCGGCTTTGCAAAAACTATAAATAAAGCGATGTTCGCCGGAGGATGCTTTTGGTGTATGGAGCCACCATATGAAGCTCTGAAACAAGAGGGAGTCATAAAGGTAACATCGGGTTATACCGGAGGAGCAAAGGCGAATCCAACCTATGAAGAAGTTTCTGCAGGAAAAAGCGGCCATAGAGAAGTTGTTGAAGTCCAGTACGATCCACAAAAGATTAGCTTGGACAGATTGCTGGAGATATTCTGGATCAATATAGATCCACTAGATGGAGATGGGCAGTTTTGTGATCGAGGTGAGCAATATCAAAGCGCAGTTTATTTCCACAATAGTGAGGAAAAGAAAATTATTGAACGTTCAAAACAAATAGTCTCAAAAAAGTTAAAAGTTAAGGGCAAAATAAAAACTAAAATTCTACCGGTAACGGCTTTTTGGCCGGCGGAAGATTATCATCAGGATTATTATATTAAAAATCCTCTACGCTATAAGTTTTACCGCCACAATTGTGGTCGGGATAAAAGACTGGATGAACTATGGTCTCACTAGTTCCATGGCTAGCTTTGGCAGTATGGTTTATTGTTCTTTTTGTGCTGGAAATGTTTATTCATTTTCGTCATCCTCCTGCAAATAAAACTCGGCATACATTAATTAATGGTGGCTATTTCATTATAGGATCTCTCTTTAATAAATTGTGGATGTGGGCCATTGTAATCTGGAGTTCTCGTTTTAATCCATTAGTTGGGAAAGTTGATTTTTCCGGAAGACTTCTGGTGGTATTTTTAATGCTGGATATGTGGATTTATTTCTGGCACAGAATGAATCATGAAATTCCTTTTCTTTGGCGTTTCCATAAAGTCCATCACGCTGACCGAGAGATGGACGTTACAACCGCTTTGCGCTTTCATGTGGGTGAGTTTTTCTTTAGTAATTGTTTTAAGTTTATGATCATTTTTCTCTTCGGCGTAACGGTGTCGGAATTTGCGTTGTTTGAATTGCTGGTAACTGCCTCGGCATTTTTTCATCACACCAGCCTGAATTTCGGCGAGCGATTAGACAAAGCTATCTCATATCTTGTGGTCACACCACGCTATCATCACATTCATCATTCAGAGTTAGTTAATGAAACGAATTCAAATTATTCCACTGTTTTATCTTTATGGGATAAATTGTTTGGAACGTACAAATGGAAGGACTATAAAGAGATCAATATCGGTCTGGAAGAATATAAAACGACTCCCTTGTTTAAAGAGGGACTTAAACTTCCCTGGAAATAAACTTTAATCCAATAATTCCGGCCAGGATCATGATTAAAAATAAAATCTTCAGTAAACTCAGTGGTTCTTTAAAAAAAGCAGCAGCGACAAAAACCGTTCCGATAGCACCAATTCCCGTCCAAACGGGATAGGCAATACTCAGAGGTACGGATCGAAGCGACAAGGCCAGCAACCACATGCTCAGACCCAAAGTAACAAAAAACAATAAGGTAGATGAAGGTATGGTGAAGCTCTTACTGGCTTTTAAGAAATAAGCCCAGACAACTTCAAATGCCCCGGCAAGAAAAAGAAAAAACCAGTCCTGCAAATTAGTTTTCATACATCTCTTGATTATAAATTGCTGTTTCTCTCAGGATATAGTCCTTTTTATCTGGCAAATTGGAAAGGCATTTTTCCTGAAATTGAGTTGCTGTTTCTCCGGCTTGTTTTATAACGCCTCTGCGCTTCATTGTCCGGATAAATTTTTTATAGCGTTGATCAGCTCTATTTAAGCCTGATGATGAAATGTAATGGTAGAGAAGAAAAGTTCCGATCAAAAACAATATAAGGCCGGCAGTGAAAAACCAGCCAGTCTTTAATCCCAGCGGATTTATTCTTCGAAGTATTGCTGCTTGTTCATCTCTGTCCAGGTTAAATAAATTCGCCGCAAATTTACTGTTAAGCGTATCTAATAAGAACCCGCCCTTTCGGAGCAGGTCAGATTCAAAGATAGAACGCTGAATGCGAATATTAAAAAATTCCAGGTAAGGATTCAGATTTCGAAAAAAATCACGGGCATTCATTTGTAGGCGCATCGGCACGACTAAGCCGGTTGGATCGATTCGTACCCATCCCCGGTCGCTTAAATAAACTTCCGTCCATGCATGAGCATCCTGTTCGCGGACAATCACACTTCCATCATAGGGATTAACTTCACCGCCCAGATAACCAATAACAATACGGCTGGGCATTTGAATTGATCTGGCAAGGAGTGCAAAGGCAGCAGCAAAATGGGTACAATACCCCTCTTCCCCCTTGAGCATGAAATCTTCCAGGGATGAATAAAGGGGTGGATTAAGACTGTATTTAAAATGACGGGCTTTAAAGCTCTGAACTAAATATTTTAGCTTAGTATTCTGATCCATTTCTTCCGGGTTTCCCTTAAAGAATCGGGCTTTAATCAGATCAATCTTTTCACTGTTTATCTTTAAGCCTTTTTTAAACATCAAATCGTTCATTGCCTGTTGACGTTCGCCGTAAATACCTTTTACTTCATAAGTCAGATCAGAGCGAGTCGGGACTTTTAAACGATAAGTCCCTTCGAAAAAATAGTTTGTGGGCATAGGTGACAACACGGCACTTGTCCCGTCCAGTGTGGGTAAAAACTCTTTAAAGCGCTGGAGCATCTCAACCTTATACTCCTGACGAAAAACTTTTAATTCCGGTCGCGATGATCTTAAGTTGTGATACCCCCCCTTCCATTCTTGATTTTTAAATTCCCAGAGAATGTGTGATCGCCAATAGACGAGGTTGGGGTTAATTCCACCATTCTCCAAACCATAGATACGGAAGACTTGCTCCGATGAAGGATTAAGCGCACCCAAATTGCGAAAGTCAAAAGAAGTGCTGGCACCAGAATAAGCAGCCTGTAAATCACCGGTATTAACAAATCCCTGAGTAAAACGGGGGAAAGTGAAGAAGAGAAGAAGCGAAAAAAGAATTGCCGGAAGAGTCAGCAGCAGAACTCGTTTAAAATTAAGAACACGTACATCATAATTCCTTATGCTCATGATGTAGTAAAAATAAAAGATCATCTTCAGCAGACCAAAGGCAAAGATGGTAAAAGAAGGTACAAGCAAATAAATTCCACATTCACATAGAGCGAGAATGAAAAACATATTGAAGTGATCACTGTCCTCGTCAAGTTCCCAGGCCTTGAGTGCTGACAGGATAAGTAAAAAGGACACGGCAGATTCAGTGCTGATTAACCTGGGAAAATAAAGCTTAATAAAAACGAGTGAGCCAAAAAGCAAAATTACTTTAAGACTATTTCTAATCCAGCCAATATAACGGGGCCAGGATAGCACCAAAGCTCCGAATGCAAACAGCAATACCTGCGAGGGCATCTCCGGCGATAAGAGCAAAAGATTGGCGGCGATAATAAGAAAGGTTATCAGCTTAACTTTCATATAGGGCCAGCTGCTCCAGACAATTGATTAAATGTTTTCTGCCCGAACCCGGAAGAATGATCTTTGTATCACTCAGTTGAAGTCCATAACGAACAGATGCATTTTGTATTTCAAAAAGTTTAAAACAAATAGCCTTGAGTGCTTCCTCGGCCGGAAAATCCTTTCTTAACCCAAGCAATATTGATTGCTGATCATTGTAATTCCACTGACGAAGATACATTTCCCCGTTTTTGGCGAAGCGTTTCCAGTCCATCCGTTGCATGGATTCTCCGGCATTGTATTCGCGATAATGAAAGTCTGCTGTTTCATCGTTTAATAAAGAACCTTCTTTAATTTCCCAATATCCGTTAATGGCCTGTCGCTCTGGATATACAATAAGTTCTTTGGAACAATGGAGAAATGTGAAACATTTAAAAAAGTTGAGAGGAAAAACGGTTTCAACATATAGTGACTTTATTTGAATTCGTCCTCTGTATTGCGGTTTTACCGGCACAGCAATGGTCACATATTGATCATGCAAGTTGAATTGATTGTTTAAGGTCTCCAGTCCATCGGCAATTATGCGAAAACGAAGAAAGTGATGACCATGAGGAGATGTTTTAAAGCTGAATCTCAATACGCCTTCTTCGTTGGCAAATAGTGAGTCAAGGCTCATTTGTTCCAGTTGCAATTGTGACAGATTAAAATGTGTATAAAACATCGAGCTTATGCATAGACAAAACAAAATAAAGTTGAAGAGCAGTACAAAGTTATTGGCATAAACCAGACCGATAATCAGCAGTAAAAAATTAAGGCTCAATACTTTAAGTCCGTCCAGTGTGGGAATAATATAGAGTGGATGAGTCCCATCTTTTTTTGCAAGCTTATTAAAAAAGTAGTTCTTAATTCTTCTCATTCAGGCTGATCAACCCTGACTTGTTCCATTAGTTGTTTGCAAAGAGAAAGTTCTTGCTCGGAACTGAGTTGAACAAAAGGTGACAATCGATGTGAAAGAACGTTCGGGAGAACAGACTGAATATCATCTGGAAGAACAAACTGACGGCCGTGAATGTAGGCCCATGCTTTTGCAGCATTCACCAGGTCCCTTCCTGCTCTTGGGCTCAATGGCTGATAATTTGAATCTGTACGACTTAATTGTAAAATCGCCATAACGTAGTCCAGTAGCCTGTCAGAAACTTTAATAAGTTTAATTTCCTCCTTTATTTGAGTAAGCTGAGCTCCGGTTAAAAGAGGAGTTAAAGCATTAAAGCCATCCAGTTGTTGACCAGTCGAAATAATAATTCTCTCCAGGTGCTTTTCAGGATAACCAATTTTCATTTTCATCATAAAACGATCAAGTTGTGATTCTGGTAATGGATGAGTTCCCACTTGATGACGAGGGTTTTGAGTAGCCACTACAAAAAATGGACGCGGAAGTTCCATGGTTTTACCATCGAGTGTGACTTGTCTCTCCTCCATCGCTTCAAGCAGCGCGCTTTGTGTTTTTGGTGTTCCACGATTAAGTTCATCTGCCAGAATAAATTGATTGAAAATAGGACCAGGAATAAGTCTGAAACCTTTGCTTTCCTGGTCGAAAATCTGTAATCCCAGCAAATCAGCCGGCATTAAATCATTTGTAAATTGAATCCTGGCAAAACTTAAATTCAGCAATCGGGCCATTGTTTTAGCGAATGTTGTTTTACCCATACCCGGAACATCTTCAATTAACAGATGCCCCTCGCTCAAAAAGCAACAGAGTGCCAGCTTGACTTCGCGATCTTTTCCCAGAATGGATTGCTGGGAGGAATTAATAAAAGACTGCATGATTTGATTCATATAAACTCAACAGTTAAAGGAATGAGAATATTATATGATGGAAAAATTAATTGTTGCCCTAATGGGATTTCTTACCGGATTGATTGACTCAGTTGTTGGAGGAGGTGGACTAATTTCGTTGCCAACACTTTCCATTGTTATTTCACCAGGCGCAGATGCTATCGGAACTAATAAGATCGTGGGTGTAACAGGGGCACTTATAGCCTTGATTGTTTATACCCGTAACGGCCATTTACGCTGGAAAGATGGAATAGCCTTTTGTCTTTTTTGTTCTGCAGGATCATTCCTTGGAAGTTCGGCTGCTCCGTTAGTGGATAAAACTTTCTTTCGCTATCTCATGCTGGTGATGTGTCCGGTAATTTTATGGATTGTCTGGAATAAAGAAAAATTTTTTAAACAGCCGGACAATTTCAAAAAACCCCATTACATAGTTTTTTTCATTTGGGGCATTTGCAGTGGTTTTTATGATGGATTTTTTGGTCCGGGCGGTGGAACTTTCATGTTTCTTAGTCTCTTTATTGGAACAGGCCTCCCCCTGTTGCCAGCAATTGCAATTTCAAAACTAGCGAACACTTTTTCTGCCGGTACAGCTCTCATCACTTACTCGTTAAATGGTTATGTGCACTGGACTATCGGACTAGTTATGGCCATTGGCATGGCCATCGGTTCTTACGTCGGAGCCAGTTATGCCAGCCGAGCAGCTGAGAAAATTGTCAGACCAATGCTGATTTTTATAGTTTGTCTGTTGATGGTAAAACTAATTTGGTTCGAATAAAAAAGGCCGGATAACCGGCCTTAATGTTTTACTTTAGAGTTGAGCTGAGTTTATCTGCAACCTTTTTAGGTAAAGGAGCATAGTGCAGATTAGCTGCATAGCTTTGACCTTTAGTCAGTGCCCACTGTAAAAACATTTTGGTTTCTTTAATAGCGGCTGATTTCGGATCCTGAGGTAATAAAATATAAGTAAATGCAGAAATTGGATACGCACCTTTTTCCTGCGAATTGATGATTGAAATCCGCATGTCTTCTTTAACTTCTTTTACAGCATTCCCAGCAGCAGTAATTGATTTCACAGATGGTGAAATAAACTCACCCTTTGCATTCTTAACCGAAGCCATGTTGAGCTTATTATTGATCGCATAGGCCAGTTCGACGTATCCGATAGCACCGTCAGTCTGAGCAATCATGGCAGTAACACCTTCATTGCCTTTGGCTCCGATTCCGGCAGGCCAGTTGATGTTTTTACCAGAACCTACAGCTGATTTCCATTCTGGTGAAACAGCTGCCAGAAATTCAGTGAAAACAGCTGTTGTTCCCGACCCATCAGCTCTGCGTACAACGAGAATATCAGTCGCAGGAAGTTTTGCTTTTGGGTTTAATTTGGCAATCACTGGATCATTCCATTTGCTGATTTTGCCCTGGAAAATTGCCGCGATTGTTTGTCCGTCCAGCATTAAATTGGCAGGAACACCTGAAGCATTATATGCAACAGTCACAGCACCTATAACGGTTGGGATGTGGGTTATTGGGTATTTTGCCTGCTTTAATTCAGCGTCAGTCATTGCTGCATCGGTAGCACCGAAGTCTACTGTCTGGGCGAGGACTTGTTTGATTCCTCCTCCGCTTCCGATTGACTGGTAATTAAATTCCACGTCACCTTTAATTTTTCTATATTCCGCAAACCACTTTGAGTAGATTGGATAAGGAAATGTAGCGCCTGCACCGTTAATCTTTTGAGCAGCAGAAATGCTAAAAGACAAAGACAGTACGAGAAACATCAATAAATTTTTGAGCACAATTAACCTCACATGGAAAAGATTACATTTTTAGAATGATAAGAATATTTTCTTGAAAAGTAATGTCAGGATTGAGTCAAAAAAAAAGGGGGCTTTTGGCCCCCCACTTCAAGAATATCAGACGCGATGATTAGATATCAGCTTTGAAACCTAACCAGAATCTCTTATCAGTCACTTTACCAGAAGCAGCAGTATCAAATTTCTTAACGTCATTTGAGAACATTGCGTGGTAACGGAAGTTAACGTCTGCCATTGGCTTCCAGAATGTACCTACAGCAAATGCGTTACGCTTATAATCTAGCGCTGCTGTTTCTGCATCATGCTTATCATTGATGTAGAAAGCAATTGGAGTGAATTCACCAGCGTTATAAGAAACCATAGTATAGATAGACTTAGTTTCAGATTTTAGGTTTGCAGCCGCAGTGTTTGTTCCTGCATTTCTGTTTTCTACTTCATTTACCTTGTAGTCAGCATCAATTGTGAAGCCAGCAACTTCTGATCTGAAACCAGCGTTCCAGATTGAGTTATCTGAGTCTTTAGTCTGAGCAGCTGCTGCAGCATCTTTGTCGCCATTTTGCTTAGCAGTTGTATAACCAAGAGTTGGTTGGAACATTTTATCAGCGAAGTTACCATTATAGTAAGCTCCCATTGCCAGGCCAGTGTTCTTCTCTTCTGTTCCAGTTGTATCAGTCATTGTTACGTTAGGGTTAGAAACAGCCAGAGTTACAATGTTTGTTTCGGCAAGTTTCATAATAGCAGAAACACCGTAACGGTAGTCTGATCCGAAAGCTGTTTTATAGTTTGTAGCTGCTCCAGAAACTAGAAATACGTCAGTTCCTGAAAAGTAAGACTCGCGTCCGTAAGCGTCTACCCAGTTTTGTTTACCGAAACGAGTTGTGAACCACTGATTTTTGTGGTCAACGTAAAGGTAATCTAGTCCATTTGGTGGTGGAACAGTTTCTCTTACGCCAGAAGTTGGGTTGTGAGCAGCATTAACAAAACGGTAACGAAGACGGTAAGTAAGATTTTCATTTACATTACCCATCATGTTTAAACGAATAAGACCAGCAGAGAAGTTATTAAATTTCTCTGTTGTTGTAGTTGGAGTAGCTCCAGTTGTTGTCTTAACGTTTCCGTTAACGAAATCTGTACGGCCTTCTAAGCTAAATTTGTAATCAAATGCAGATGCAGTTGTTGATAAAACTGCGAGCGATGTAATCGCAAGTACCTTTTTCATTTTCCATCCTTAAAAAAAAGTTATTAATGTACATACCAGTCTAATCAAGTTTTTCGAAAAGTGTTAAACATTTTTGTGTGAAGATTTAGAGATTTTTATCAGGTATGAGTTATACTTAGATCATGGAAAATATCGAGCAGAATTTTAGAACTGAAACTAAAACGATCAAGTTTTTGTTAAGAACACTTTTTTTTCTTATTCACCTGGCTATTATGACGGAGATTGTAGACAATCCCCGCTTTCGTTTGGGATTGCGTCTGGTGCTCTTCCTCTGGCTGGCCAAACCATATTACAAAACGATTAAGCATCGCTACTATACCTACTGGACATTTTCCTTCCTGATTTTTTTCCATCTTCTTTATAAGGCATACGAACAATATTTTATCCACCCTCACCCCCACATCGGTTTTCTTTATTTATCGGCTTTGCTGATTCTCATTTTGAAAATGTATATTCTTTCATCTCCCATCTATTACCCCCAGGTCAGCTGGTGGGAATACGATTTTCGTTATCGGGATGATTTAAAAATTTCCGTTAAGTCAGATGAACAGGAATTTCCAGCTCGCCTAACAGATTTACGACGTCAGGCCGGCTGTGTAGCCATGTTTAAAGAATTAAAACTTGGCCAGGAGATTGTGATTTCGGCCAATCTGGATAAAGAATCTGTTTTATTAAGAGGCCAGATTATGAGTAAACGCCGTGATCTTATCGGACGTCCATTGATTTATGGGGTGCAGTTTAAGTTCGATAGCCGTAGTAATAAAAAACGTTATGGACTACTGGAATCTTTATGGAAAAAGCAAAAGTACTCCAAGAAAAAAATGAAGTTCGCCAATGCATGACTCACTTACTGATCAATTGTGGCTGATGGACGAGGCGCTTAAGGAAGCGCAAAAGGCTTATCGGGAAGATGAAGTTCCTATAGGGGCAGTCATTGTTGATGAAAAAGGGAATATTCTTGCCCGGGCGCACAATGAAAAAGAAAAAGTCAATAATCCCTGCGGACACGCAGAGATTCTGGCGATCATGGAAGCGTCCCGTAAGTTGAACAACTGGCGACTAACCAATTGTGCCCTCTATGTCACCCTGGAACCATGTCCAATGTGTCTGAGTGCCATGGTTCAGGCGAGAATTGGGAAACTTTTTTTCGGTGCCTATGATGCCAAAGGTGGAGCTCTCAGCCTAAATTACAATTTCTATAAAGATAAAAAGCTAAATCACTCTTTTGCTGTTTCGGGCGGTCTTCGGCACTTCGAATGCTCTCGCCTGCTTTCTACTTTTTTTAAAGAGAAACGAACGTCTTATAATAAGGGCTAGATCAATCCTTCTGGCCATGATAGAACTTCTGTCGCTCATATACGGAGAATTGGCCGAGTGGTCGAAGGCGCTCCCTTGGAAAGGGAGTATACCTCAAAAGGGTATCGTGGGTTCGAATCCCATGTTCTCCGCCATTTTTTTCATCTGAATGCAGTTTCAAAAGGAAGTTTTTATGAAGACCATGTTCACGATTTTAACAGCTCTACTGGTGCCATTATCAGTTTACGGGCGAGTAGATACTTCACAGTGTCCATCGGAAATTGCGGTAGAAATCCAAAGTGTGGAAAAAGCGGAACTAAATGATGTTATAGAAAACGATCTTCTGCTTAAGCTTGCTTGGGAAAGAATGCAACCAACAGAATTATACAGCGAAACCTTTAAGCTCCTTACCCGTAGTGAAGCCACACTTTGCGTATACGTTGGAAGCGGCAAGGTTGCTTATTTACAAACAAATAATTTTGTCGATGAACTTATGGTGACTTTTGACCAGAACCAGACCACTTATTTCCGTCTTCCGGTAAAGAGTTTCTCTCCTGAGCATATAGATTTTGTTCAGAATGATCTTAACCTTCTTGCTGCGGTTTACATTTTTGGCGGAGACTCGATTACCCAGATCGGAGAAGAAAAAATTGGCCAAGCAAAGAGCGTTAAAGCGCACGTTAAGCCTTGACCTCTAAGTAAGCTTAAAATAGTATGCTCTCGGTAGTTAGGGAGCGGCAAAGGTATGTTCGGTGAACCCCGCCAGGTCCGGAAGGAAGCAACGGTGTCTGTTACTGCTTTGTGCTGTTTTCCTAGCTACTTCTTATTAAGCTCCCCTAAAACATTTACTAATCCCCTAAAATTCATTACCTTTTAAGCTGAATAAAAGTTCAGATTTTTCAAGGGATTAAATGTCTTATCAGGTAATAGCCCGTAAGTGGCGCCCCAAAAAATTTCAAGACGTCATAGGCCAGGAACACGTCACCCGTTCTCTGCAAAACGCAATTGCCAAAGATAAGATTGGTCATGCTTACATGTTGGTAGGCACCCGAGGCGTAGGAAAGACTTCAATTGCCCGCATTTTTGCTAAGGCCATTCGCTGTGAAAACCTCACCAGTGATATAAATGCCTGCGGTATTTGTAGGGCCTGTCTGGATTTTGATACTGAAACTTCGATGAACGTTATAGAGATCGACGGGGCATCAAATAACAGTGTCGACAATATTCGTGAACTCATCAGCAATGTTCACTATCTGCCGACTTCCGGAAGATTTAAAGTTTATATTATCGATGAAGTGCATATGCTTTCAACAAATGCATTCAATGCACTTTTGAAAACCCTGGAAGAACCACCAGCTCACGTTGTGTTTATCTTTGCCACAACAGAGGTGCAAAAACTTTTAGGGACGGTACTGTCCCGTTGTCAACGTTTCGATCTTCGCCATGTGAGCGTGACGAAACTTATCGAAAATATAAAAATGATTTCTGCAGCTGAAGGTATTAAGTTTGAAAATGAAGAACTTATTCATCAGCTTGCCGTTTTAGGAAGAGGTTCAGTTCGAGATACGCAATCACTACTGGATCAGGTACTGACATTTTCTGAAGAAAATTTCATTAAAGAAGATACCTTCACCATGTCACTCGGGGTGGCAGGACCAAAATCAGTTCGCAAAATGATTTCAGCTCTCTATAACGGAGACACCGAACCGCTATCAAGACTTTATAATAAACTGCTGGAAGAAAATGTTCCGGTGAAAAATATTTCTTCCTCGCTGCTGGATGAAGTTTATGCAGATCTGAAGCTGGTACAGCTTCCTCAAGATCTCTCACGAGCTGAGATAATCTGGATTTATGAGACCATAGCGAAAGAAACAACATGGCTTTTCGACTCCATTACACCGGAAAAAGCTTTTGAAGTTCTGTTGTACAAAGTGGCCCTTCGCCGAAGTTTTTTTAATCAAAAAATCAGCGGCCAAAGTTCACAAACACAAACAGCAGCACAAGCTCAGCCGGAAAGTGTCGGCGAAAAACTAAAGCATCTCATGGCCGAAGCCGCTCAGGAAATTCAAAGCAGACCTGTTCCGGTTGCACCGGAAGCAAGTAATCAGCCGCCTGGTTCTGGTGTTGAAAAGACGGAAAAAAAAGATCTGAGCTGGGTAGGATTTCTCAATTATCTGTCGGCTAAATCGCCAGCATCCGCTTCCAATCTGGAGCAGGGTAATACCCTCTCACCTCTTAAGCTGGAAAACGGGAGACTAAATATTGAGTTGGGATTTAGTTATTCAGGAATGGTTTTCCTGGAATATCTCCGCGAAGAAAGTGTTTTTGAAAAATTACTGAAAAACCTGAGCGAATATTTTGAAGTCGATAAAAAGAATATTCAGCTGGAACTAAAAGAAGTTGGTTCCAGTGAAAATTTTGTCTCCACGGCTGATATCCGCGAGCAGGAAGAGCAAAGCACCATGAAAGACAAAGTTGAACAATTTAAGAATAATCCACTGCTAAAAGAGGCAGAAAAAATTTTTAATGCCAAAGTCGATAAAGTCATCTTAGACAACAAAAAATAAAGGGGTTTATATGAAAGGAATGCAAAACCTGATGAAACAGGCGCAACAAATGCAACAGAAAATGGCTACGCTTCAAAAAGAGCTCGAAAGCCGTGAGATTGAAACATCTTCAGGTGGTGGAATGATTAAAATCAAAATCACCGGGAAACAACAAATCGTTTCTCTGACAATTAATAAAGAATGTGTTGATCCAAACGATGTAGCCGGTCTGGAAGATCTGGTAAAAACAGCAGTTAATCAGGCGATTAAAGAATCACAAGATATGGTTTCCGGAGCGATGTCAAAAATCACAGGTGGTATTAACATTCCGGGTATGTTCTAAAAAATGGAATTACCTGAAAAATTGCTCAAAGTAGTAAAGCAGTTTTCCCGTCTGCCAGGTGTGGGTGAGAAAACGGCATTACGCCAGTCACTGATAATGACCAAGTGGAATAAAGCTGATCTGGTCGAATTCGCGGAAGCCGTTAAGTCCCTGGCCGAATTAAATCACTGTGAAAAGTGTGGCATGTACTGTGATGAACGACGTTGTAAAGTATGTACCGATCAAGTTCGCAGTCATGCAAAAACTCTATGCGTAGTAGAATCTGTAACAGATTGCCTGGCCATAGAGCGCAGCGGGCACTTCAAAGGTAAATTTCATATCTTGTTTGGCGTACTCAACCCTCTGCTGGGAATCGGACCCGATGAACTTAAACTCGATTTTCTTTTTGAGCGAATCAAATTGGAAAATATTGAAGAAATTATTTTAGCCGTTAATCCTTCAGTTGAGGGAGATGCTACGTGCGCATATATAAAGCAATCAGTACCTTCTGAAATCAGAGTCGACAGAATTGGATTCGGTATACCCATGGGGGGAAGTCTGGAGTTTGTTGATTCCCTTACAATCACCAAGGCCCTGGAAAATCGCAGACACTTATAAGAGGTTAGATGAGTAATTCTTCCAAGATACCTAAATACGTAGAAAGTTTTTTTCAGTCATGTGAAATCGATGCCAAGATCAATCGCTTTTCGTTTTTCATGATACGTTATGATGGTGTTGTTCTTTATCACAACAACAATATGGGTAACAGCCTTTCCAAATCTTCCATCGGAGCATTGTTAGGCGGTGTATGGCAAGCTGCTAAAGCTCTTGCTGATTTTATCCCAAAAGAAAAACGCAATGAAGGATATCGACTCAGCTTTGATACTTCTGAGCAGGGTATCTATATTGTCCCGATTGAGTGTGAACATGAAGAACTTTACCTGGGATTGATCTATCACGATGAAGTTAATCCAGGATTTATCAAAAGCAAAATGCGTGAAATAGCCGGTAGTTTTAGTGAGTATTTGAATCACGAAATGCAGGATCACGAAAAGCAGAAGGTAACAGCACAAACAGCAAAGAGCTCTGCGGAGTTTCTTTTCGGAGACATTTCAGATGCTGAAATGGACAGGCTGTTTGCTTTTGCAGGAAAATAAGAAGGTTTAAGAATGTCATTTGTAAATTACGTTACTAAAGAAGTTAACTGTAAAATTGTTTATTACGGCCCGGGCCTGGGTGGTAAGACAACAAATATTCAGTACGTGTATCAGAAAACCAGTGGCGACAGTAAAGGGAATATTATTTCTCTTAATACTGAAAACGAACGAACCCTGTTCTTTGATTTTCTTCCTTTGGATCTGGGGGAAATACGCGGCTTCAAAACACGATTTCATCTTTATACAGTTCCTGGACAGGTTTTTTATGAAGCTTCCCGCAAACTCATTCTACGTGGGGTAGATGGAGTCGTTTTTGTTGCCGACTCGCAGGTAGAGCGAATGGAAGCAAACATTGAGTCACTTAAGTCGCTGGAAAAAAATCTGACCGAACAAGGCTACGATGTGGCTAAGATTCCGCTGGTTATGCAGTGGAATAAACGCGATCTTCCCAACACAACAGCTGTTGCTGATTTGCGAGCGGCCCTTAATAAGTGGAACGTTCCGGAGTTTGAAGCTGTCGCAGTAAAAGGAACAGGTGTATTTGATACGCTGAAAATGATTTCTAAGCTGGTATTAATGAATCTGAAAGGTGGACTGGAATAGAAATTGTTTCTATCAGAGAAGTTTTTTGTAATTAAGAAAAATTAGATGTGCCTTCATTAGAGCTTCCTGATCATAAAAGCTTGAACGGCTTCCAACCAAGTGATGACCCTCTAGTACGCCCAGATTAATTCCTTTAAAATAAAATGGAAATTGCGCGTTTTCTACATCCACAACTCCGTCATTTGACTTCTGACTTCGAAAGATAGCTTTGGTTAACATCATCCAGACATGGGAATTATGCCATTTTGATTCAAAAGCAATGGCCGTATAGAAAGGGTTTTTGGGCAACTGCGAATGATTTTTCTTAAACCAGCTCTCACGGTAATTTTTAGACAAAGACTTCTGCAGTTCTTTAGCAATAATATCTATTTCTCTGCCCAGTAATTTTTTGGATACATTTTCAGGAATACTGCCAATGGTATTGGCCAGCTGAAGCAACCGATTGTTGATATGATCTGTACCCATAATAGGAGTGGCGATCAAAGATATTCCGACAATGTGAGGTGAAAGTTTGTCTCCCTTACCCCGCAGATAATGAAGTGTATCAATTCCGCCTTTTGAAAAACAGACAAACCACAAGCGCTCTTCCGGATTGTTTTCGAGATATTCATCAATTTGTTTTTTCAGCAATAGTGAATTTTCTCTGGAGCCTTTTTTTCCATCTACGACTGGTGCAATATGTTTGATCCCGCATTCATCTAAAAGGGCTTCAGCACCCCGTTTGAAAGCAGGTGTGGAAAAGATTTCATTGAATACCCCAGAAACCAGAACGATCGTCACGTTAACTTTAGGCACCCGCAGTGGTGTTACATAATCACGGACTAAATGAGCGTGCACAAGTTCATGGTAAATCGTTTTAAAAATATCATGATCAGAAGCTTCGATAGTTCGCTTGTTCACGACTCCGGAAATGATTTCCTGAGCTTCTTCACTTTTTAAGTTTACGTTTTCCAGGGTGCTGATATCGAAAAAGGATTTAAGAACAGAAAAAGCGGAACGGGAAAGCCAGATACTCGAATTAGTTATGGAAATGAAGGCTTTAAGTATTTCCCTTTTGGCCCTCAGCGATTTTATCTGCTGAATGTTGAATATGAATTCCGCCATCGTCGTCTCTTTGGCGTAATTGAGAGTCGCTGTATTCTTCTGAATACGCGACACATAATGCGAGAAAGATTTCGACAGGTTATTCAAGGCATTCATCCTTTACTTTTTACCATTTCCACAGGGAGGAGTTAAGAGTATGATTGTGGCATAGTGCAGTTTTAAACGTCAAATCGAGGTGGAAATGAACCCAATTAAAATAGGTATTATTGGTGGGAGCGGTGTGTACAAAATCGAGGGCATCGAAGTTGTTAAAGAACATAAGGTTACAACTCCTTTTGGTGATCCAAGCTCTGAAATCATTGAGGCAAAATTAGGACAGGATTCTTTTTATTTTCTTCCTCGTCACGGTAAACATCACACTTTCACTCCCAGTGAGGTCAACTATAGAGCAAACATATTTGCTTTAAAAAAATTAGGTGTTGATACAATTATTTCAGTTTCAGCAGTTGGTTCACTGAAAGAAGAATATCCACCAACAACTTTCGTACTGGTAGATCAATTTATTGACTGGACGAAAGGGAAACGCGAACGCACTTTCTTCAATAATGGATTTGTTGGTCACGTCTCTGTAGCTAATCCGATTGAAAAGGGCCTGCAGGAAAGAATGATCGCTGCCTGCAAACAAGAAAATATTAAATACGGAGTTGGGGGCTCTTATATTTGTATTGAGGGACCGCAATTTTCCACAAAAGCGGAGTCGAATATTTATCGTTCTTTTGGAGCCAGTGTTATAGGGATGACCAATGTTCCTGAAGCTTATCTGGCAAAAGAGGCAGGTATGGCTTATGCAACAATCGCTATGGTGACAGATTATGACTGCTGGAAAGAAGAACACTGTACGCTGGAAGAAATTATGAAAGTCATGGCGACCAACAATCTTCAGGCTCACGCAGTAATTAAAAGATTAATTCCAGATCTGACGAAGAACCCGGTTAAGTTTCAGAAAGAAAACACTTATGCGGTATTAACCAAGCCTGAAAAGATGACAGCAGAGCAGTCTGAAATGTTAGAAGTGCTGATGAGATAATGACCTACACAGATCACTACACCGTTTTAAAAAAAGAATGCATCGATCTGCTGAGTGAAAATGCGCCAGCAGGCACGATTGCACATTTTGCAGATCTGACTTTCGGAGGCGGTGGGCATTCCTTTGAATTTCTTTACCGCAACCCACTCTTTCATGTCTGTTCTACAGATCAGGATCCGGATGCACTCAAAAATGGATACGAACGGATTGAAAAAGAACAAATGCTCAATCGTATACAGCTTTTCAATACTAACTTTGTTCATTTCCCTGAACTGATCAAAAAAGAACGGCCTGAGATTTTCAGCGAACACGGTGGTTTTCAGGGCATCTTGCTTGACCTGGGTGTCTCTTCCCATCATTTTGATGAAGGCTCTCGAGGTTTTTCTTTTCGCTTTGATGCCCCACTCGATATGCGCATGAATTATACTTCAGGTGAATTCATGACGGCCGAAGAAGTGGTGAACACTTATCGCGAGGAAGATCTACGTAGAATTTTTGAAGATTATGGTGAAGAAAAAAACGCCAGAAAAATTGCCGCAAAAATTTGTGAAGAAAGAAAAACTAAACCTTTGAAAACGACCAAAGATCTCGAGAATCTGGTTTTCCATTGTTATCCCAAGGAACATCGTTACGGAAAAACCAATCCCTCTACTCGGGTATTTCAGGCATTGCGATTAGAAGTAAATCGCGAGCTTGAAGTTTTAACCGACGTCATCACTCAACTTATTCCTCTGCTCAAAATAGGCGGACGCCTGGGCATCATCAGTTTTCATTCTCTGGAAGATCGGATTGTGAAGAATGCCTTCCGCGACTGGGCCTCGCTGAATGAGTTACCGGCCGAAGTTCTGACCAAAAAGCCAATTCTTCCGACCGAGCAAGAAATTTTGAACAATTCCCGATCAAGAAGTGCTAAACTAAGGGTGTTGGAAAGAATCGAAGCCAGGAAGGAAAAGAATAAATACAAATCCTTCGCTGGTTAAGCCAGTCAAGGAGTGATTATGGCGACGAGAAAATCGGCTGAAAAATTTCAGTTGGGTACTAAATTAAAAGAAATCATTTTTAGCTCTCAGGGCTTTCCTCTCTTCCTTTCCTTTACTACGCTTGCCATTTTGTTTGTTCTTTTTCGCATGAAGAACGTAGAGATGGATTACAAAATCACCAAGGCGAATAAAGACATTGAGAAAGTTCTTCTGGACAACAAAGAACTCAAAGCTAAAAAAGCTCGCATGCTTTCATCTGAAAAATTACGTAAATTAGCATCCGTTCATAATTTAGATCAACCAAAACAAGATCAGGTAATCGTTATCCCTTAGGTGTAGAATCGAAATGAACAGAGTTGAGAAAAATAGAATTATCTTTGTCTTCACATGCTTTTGCCTGTTCTTTTTATTAGTGCTGGGGAAAGCCTTTAAGGTTCAGCTGATTGATGCGGATGAATTAATTGTTCGAGCTAATTCCCAGTTTCTGAGACAGGTTACAGTTTATCCCAAGCGCGGAAATATATATGATCGTGAGGGGCACCCACTGGCCCTCAATGTTCAAACCTACAGTATTTTTACGATTCCTAAAACAAATGGCAGTGATAAAAATGTTTATAAAAAACTGGCAAAGATAGTTCCCGAACTTTCTTACAATGAAATGATTTCGACTGTTAAAAAGCGAAAGCGTTTCACCTGGCTTGGTCGTAAACTTCGTCTGACCAAAAATCAAGTTGATAAAGTTAAAGAACTGAAAGGTGTTTTTATTGAAGGTGTTCCGGAGAGAACTTATCCCAACCATGAATTGCTTGCTCAGGTCATCGGGTTTGTTGGTCTTGATAACTCAGGTCTATCAGGTCTTGAGTATATGTATGACAAAGAGTTAAAAGGTAATCCGGTTACTTTAAAATATACGATCGACAACAAAGGTCGTCCGATCAAGTTCGAAAGTCATCACTCCGTCACAGCTCAGGCCAAAGACATCTATCTGACGATTGATAAAGATATTCAGGGCATGGCCGAAAAATATCTGAAAGAAGCAGTATTAAAACATAGCGCAGACAAAGGCGGAGTTGGAGTTATGGATGCTACGACCGGAGAAATTCTGGCTGTCGCAAATTACCCGACCTTTGACCCCAATAATGTGAGGGCTTCTGCTCCAGAACACCGCAAACTTAGTTTTGCAATTGATCCGTTTGAGCCTGGATCATCTTTTAAAATTTTTACGATTGGTTCGGCCATTGAAAACAAAGTCACAAAAATCGATTCTCAATATTATTGCGAACAAGGTCGCATGCGAGTCGACAATCATTGGATTAAAGAAGCCGAAAGTCATGAAAAATTTGAGTGGATAACGGTTGCAGATATCATTCGCTTTTCATCTAACGTTGGGACGACCAAAGTTGCTTTCGACCTGACTTTTCCCCGGTTCAAACAAACTTTAAAATCCCTAAACTTTGGAAACAAAACGGGTGTAGAAGTGCCGGGGGAATCGAGAGGGATATTTACAGAAGCCGAAAATGTTACTCCTCTCTCTTTAAGTAACATGAGTTTTGGACAGGGAATTGCGGTGACCGGTATTCAAATGCTGGCTGCCTATGGTGCAATTGCTAATAACGGTGTTTACGTTCGCCCAACATTAATAAAAAAAGAACTGAACAACGATCTGGCAAAGGTTGAGCCGGAAAATGAAAATCAATTAAATGATACCAAGCGTGTCTTCTCAGAAAAGACAGCTAAAGAATTAACCGAGGCCCTGACATTAGCGGTAGAGAAAGGGACTGGATCCAACGCGATCATTCCGCAATTTAAAATAGCTGGTAAAACGGCTACAGCTCAAAGAGTAGATAGAAATGGTGGATACAAAGGTTATGTTTCAGGGTTTGTCGGATTCCCGGTAAATGTTGATCGCCGATTTGTCATTGTCGTTTATATCGATAATCCGAAAACGAATGGCTATTACGGTAACGCAGCGGCTGCTCCTGTCTTCCGCAACATTGCTGAATATATGCTTTATAAAAATAAAGATATCAGCAAAATTGCTTCGCATGATGATGACTATGATCTGAAAACTATCAAAGCAAGCACCGATACTGTTCAGTTAAGAGAGGCTGCGACGCGAGCGTTAGACCCCAGTGTCGTTCCTAATTTCATTGGTCTGGACAAAGTTTCAACAACGACAATCGGCAATAAATTAAACGTTGCTCTAGTCCACCGCGGAATGGGAGTTGTGACTTCCCAGACTCCTGCGCCTGGCACTGCCTTAAGCGATGACATCGTTGTTAAATTGGAGTACTCACCTCCTCGATATGAATAAATCAGAAATTCTAAACATTCTTAAGCCCTTTATAAAAAAACTAAATGTTTTAACCAATGAAGCTCAGCTGCTGGCCAACGTGACCACCAATCTGCAAAAGGCAGAAGAAAGTGATGTTGTCTTTTACAATATTAATAACGATGCCAAATCCTGGGAAAACTTTAAACTACGCTTAAGCAAGGCCAGGCCAGGATTGCTGATTCTCAATGAAGAAGCAGCTGCATTTACTGATGCCAATACGGTGTTTGTTGAGCACAAACAGTTTTTGGAAATTCAAAAGACTTTGATGGATCGACTTTTTCCCGCAAGTGGCAAGATGAAAATTGTCGGTGTGACCGGAACAAACGGAAAAACGACGACAGTTAACCTGGCGATGCAAATCAGCACTATGCTTGGTCATCCGGCTATTTCAGTGGGAACTATCGGTGTACAGGATGCAAAAGGTTCAGTCTATGATGATCTGGAATCCACAACACCTTCTTATGTAGAGTTAAGAAAGCTAATTCATAAGTTTCAGGATAAATACGAAGTCTGTTTCATTGAAGTAAGTTCCCATTCACTTGTGCAAAACCGTTTGTATGACTTACGTCTAGAAGGTGCAGCCTGGACTAGTTTTTCTCAGGATCACCTGGATTATCACAAGACGATGGAAGAATATTTTGAAGCAAAACTTTTGATCGAAAAAAAGTTTCTAAAGCCAGAACGTACTCTCATTGTTCCCCGTCTGGAAAAAGAACTGATAGAAAAAATACGACAGATGCACCCGGCTGTTCGTCTGAAGGTAGCCCGGACTCTTGAAGAAAGAGGAATAAAAGAGAAGCCTCTGTTTTATCATTCAAGCTATAATCAGAGCAATGTTGAGATTGCTATGCAGTTAAATGCCGAACTTTTCGGTGAAGATAAACTCTCTACAGTTGACCTTAAAAATATTTCCACACCGCTGGGACGATTTTCTTTAATCGAAATTGAAGAAAACAAACTGGCCATTGTGGATTATGCTCATACACCGGACGCTCTGTTAAATATTGGCAGTGCCATTAAAAAGGCTTTTCCAAAGCATTCATTAACAGTGGTCTTCGGCTGCGGCGGTAACAGAGATAAAACAAAACGTCCTCTTATGGGAAAAGCCGTCATGAGCTTTGCTGATAAAATTGTTGTTACCAGCGACAATCCCAGAGATGAGGCACCGGAAGATATCATCATGGATATTATCCATGGCATCAGCGGTAGTTACGAAGCCATGGTGGACCGGGAAAAGGCTATTTTGCATGCCCTAGAAAGCATGGTGGATAATGAAATTGTTCTGATTGCCGGAAAGGGCCATGAAGAATATCAGGAAATCAAAGGGATCAAATATCCTTTCAGTGACTTCAATATCGTTTCTCAATTTAAACGCGGATAAAATAATGCTCAACTCATCTCTTTTCAAACAGCTTAAGTCTATTAAGTCTATAAAAAATGATCATGTATTCGATCTTAAAATTAATACTGATTCGCGCACTTTCGCTTCAGGTGAGACCTTTGTAGGATTAGTTGGCGAAAATTTTGATGGATTTGATTACGTTCCTTCAGTTATCGAAAAAAATCCCAAAGCTATTGTTTATCATTCTAAAGCGGATCGTGAAGCTGTCGTTTTCGCTCTGACTGAAAAATATCCTGATCTGGTTTTTGTTGAAGTGACAGACACTCTGGAATTTTTGCAGGAGCTGGCCATGGTTTACCTGCAGGAATGGCGATCCCGAAAAGTCGAAAGAAAAATTATTGGCATAACTGGCTCCAACGGTAAAACAACTCATAAAGAAATGATCTCTTATCTGCTAAGTTCTCTGTTTCCCGGCAAAGTCATGGCCACTAAAGGCAATCTGAACAATCACATCGGAGTTCCTAAAACTATCTTTGATGTTACTGAGGATCATGACATCGCGATCATTGAGATGGGGATGAATCATGCAGGTGAAATTCAGGTGCTTTGTGATATCGCCAGGCCAGAACACGGAATGATTACCAATATTGGTGCTGCACACATCGAATTCCTGAAAAGTATGGAAAACATCGCCAGGGAAAAAGGGGCACTTTATGAAAACGTCCGTAAGAATTCTAAAGGTAAAGGTATTTTCGTAGTGAACGCCGACGATGAATATTTGGTCAGGCTGGAAAAATCAGAAGGACTTACTACCTATGGTGAAAAAAACGGCGATGTGAAAATACAAATTAATGGCGGTGAAATTGTTTTCAACATGGCAGGAAAGAAAATGTTGATTAACAACCAAAATATATCCGAACACCATAACCTCAAAAACCTGGCCGGCACTTCCATCTTCGCCATGAAGTTATTTCCAGGGCATGAAGATGAGATCGCTCGTTTTGCTTCTACTTATCAGCAGCCTTCAATGAACCGCTCGCAATGGGTTGGTAATATTTTTCTGGATGCCTATAATGCGAATCCGAGCTCAATGCGTGTATCGCTGGATTCTTTCGTCACCGTTATGAAAAACAAAAATGTAAGCCTGGATGACTGTTATTTCGTTCTGGGAGATATGAATGAACTGGGCGACTTCGCCCGCGAAATGCATAAAGATATTGCTAAACATGTCAGCAGTCTGGGCATTAAAAATGTGAGTTTTATTGGACGATATAAGGACTTTTATCTTGAAGGTTATCCGCATCCAAAAAGCAGTCATCAAAACAAAGAAGACTTTCATAAAGAATGGTCGCAAATCAGAAATAGCTACAAATATATTTTTATCAAGGCCAGCCGTTCGCTTAAATTAGAAACACTGATGACGATAGATTAAGATTGATTTAAGTCAGTGTTCTTTTATAATTAAGAATAACTTTATCTAATACCATGGCAGGTCTTCATGCTTTATCATTTGCTTTCTAATCAGGGCCCGATTCTTAACATTTTCAAGTATATTACTTTCAGGTCCTTTGTGGCCTTCCTGGTAGCGGCACTAGTCTCCATTATCTGGGGTAAATATTTCATCGCTTTTATGAAGCGTAAGCAGTTTGGACAAATCATCCGCGATGACGGTCCGGAATCTCATTTTAAAAAGAAAGGAACTCCAACAATGGGTGGCGTTTTTATGTTGGGAAGTTTCTTTTTGACAGCCCTGCTTTGTGGAAATTATTTTTCAGCTCCCATGCTTATTACTCTGGGCGTAACGTTTTCTTATTTTCTTCTGGGCTTTTACGATGATTATCTTAAAGTTCTTAAAAAAGACACAAAAGGGGTCTCGGCCAAGGGAAAGCTGGTTTGGCAATTTGCTACTGCTGCCCTCGCGCTTTATATCATGATCAGTCAAAATATCATCTCGACCGATTTATACATTCCTTTCGTTAAAAATCCGATTGTTGATCTGGGCATGGGCGGCTACATCGTCTTTGGTTCCATAGTGATTGTGGGCTTTAGTAACGCAGTTAATCTAACTGATGGACTGGATGGACTGGCCATTGGACCTATAATTGTGAGTGCAGGCACGCTGGGACTAATTACTTACGTTATGGGTCACAAGGAAATTTCACAGTACCTTTTCATTCCCTACTTCGAGGGCATGGGAGAGCTGCTGGTGCTAAGTGCGGCTATTATTGGTGCAGGAATCGGCTTTTTGTGGTATAACTCGTATCCGGCTCAAATTTTCATGGGCGATGTTGGTT
>CAMLMH010000004.1 GCA_946481315.1 uncultured Bacteriovorax sp. | reverse complement strand
AGAGTCACTACTAAAAAAATGAGACGATCTGAAAAAAAGTTGTCACCACTATCGTAGGGCAGTTTGAATGATTTTGAATTCTTCCGGAGTGACCGGATTGATTGATAGACGAGAACCCTTTTGAACAAGCGGCATTTTCTCGAGCCCTTTGGTTGCTTTTATTTCGGAGAGTGTGAAGACCTTGTTAAATTTTTCCACAAACTCTACTTCGACCATAAACCAGCGGGGGTTTTCTTTAGTTGCTTTAGGGTCGTAATATTCGCTTTTGGCATCGAATTGTGACGGGTCAGGATGACTTTCTTTGGAGACACGGGCAAGTCCCGCAATGCCTGGAACTTCACAGCTGCTGTGGTAAAACAGGACGAGGTCGCCAACTTGCATATTATCGCGCATGTAATTGCGGGCCTGGTAGTTGCGGACTCCATCCCATCCGGATTTTTTTTTCTTTTTCAGATCATCAATGGAAAAAACATCGGGTTCACTTTTCATCAACCAGTAATTCATAAAATGTCAGGGGCTCCATTCTTTCAGCGAATATTTGTTGATGATCTTATCGAGACTTCCGTCCTTTCTCAATTGAAGAATGCCGTCACTGAGCATTTTCGCAAATTCTTTGGAGCGGGGATTCTTGGGAGAGAAGGCTATATACAAATCATCGCCGGTCGTGCAGCCTGCATCAGCATACTGGTCGCGGATTTTCTTCTTCTCAGTGAAGTAATTGAAGACAAAAGGATTTTCCACGATGGTGTCAATGTCTCCTTTGTCTAAAAGGGCGAGATTTTTTTCCAGGGGATTATCTCCGGCAACTTTAGTGATCATCTTTGGATTTTCCAGGATGAAAGCGGTAACTTCCGCAGAATAGGCATAAGAGTCGACTGTGCCCAATTTTCTTCCTTTTAGGTTTTCCGTACTCAGAAATTCCCACGCATCGGCTTTCTTTACGTAGAAACATTCCTTGTTTGTCCCCATGTGTTTTTCAGAATAGATGAAGTCTGGTGCATCGGCGATTGTCGTGGCGACAAGGCCTGTCGCTTTACCTTCACGAACACTTCTAATGGCATTACTCCAGCTGTCGACCTGATAGACAACATTATGCCCTTTCCTTTCAAAAATCATTCGGGCGACATCGATCATGTAACCATTTTCCTGTTTTCCCTTTTCGGTTGGTTCACAGTTAAAAGGGCACCAGCGGTCAGCTTTTAAAACAATCGTTTCTGCCGATGTGGTCATGAGCGGGAAGGAGAAGATGAAAAGATAAGTTAAAAATGTTTTGATGGTTTTAGAGTTCATGACGAATCCTTGTCATATCAAATTCAGAAGTTTCAAAATTTGCTTTTGTTCACTGTTTTTATCGTTCACTGAAGGACCGGAATTGTTATTGGTTTTTGTTTTCTCATTCGTGTCTTTCTTTTTTTTCTTTTCATCTTTGCTGTCTTTCTTCAGCAATTTTTTTTCTTCTGCTAGCAGCAGGTCGAGGTTCACCGATTTTTGTTCAGTCGATGTGACGGCCGCATGTCCCAGCGATGTTTTTGACTGTCCCAGATTCAATTTGGGATCGGCCAGGAAACTTCTGAATAAGGGAAATTTGTTATCAATGTTCATGGACCTATTTTAAATGGTAATCCATAAACAAAAAAAAGATATAATTAAAATGAGAAATATTGAATCTTTACCAGAGCACCACTCATGGCATCTGAGACGAAATTAAATTTAAGTGTCAGATATTAGAGGCAGTTGGGGGAATTTAGGCCTCAGGAAGCAAGTTTTTTAGGAAAAAAATCCCACCATTCAATCGGATCGTCATCAGTCAGGCGCAGACAAAGTTCCGGTGACCAGCGTGGTTTTCGGGGAGGACGCAGCAGCTTCATGCCTGAGGCCTTCAGGCTTTGAGATCCTTTTTTGAAGTTGCAGGGTTTGCAGCAGGTAACGACATTTTCCCAGCTCGTGGCCCCATTACAGGAGACGGGAACAACGTGATCAAAAGTCAGTTCACACACTGGCAATTTTATAGAGCAATACTGGCATTGAAACTGATCGCGAAAAAAAACATTCATGCGGGTGAACTTAACATTGAGTGAGAGTTGATGTTTTTGGAAAAGGCGCAGAACTTTAGGGAGTCGATAAGCGGTGGAGACGGTGCGGATAAGTTTGTCCTGGTACTCGTCTATGACCTCGGCCCTTCCGGTCAATAAGAGGATCATGGCCTTTTGCCAGCTGATAATTTTAACGGGAAAATAGTTGCAGTCGAGGAGCAACGTTCTCATTAAAAAAAGTATAGCACATTTTAAAATGGGTGAGAGAGGCCCTTTATAAAAAGATAAATCCTTACTTTTTTTGACTAAAGGACTCGGGTAGTTTTCTTGTTGATTTTTAAAGCGTAATTGAATTCTTTTTCTTTTTTTGGAACCAGTTTTTTGCCTAATTTATGGAGAATTTCTTCCAGATCTTCTTTTTCATCAGGCAAATATAGACTAATGGCCAGTCCGTTTTGATCATGTCTGGCCGTGCGTCCGATGCGGTGAACGTACGCTTCACTGTCTAACGGAGGATTGAAGTTGATCACGTGAGAGACGTGAGGAACATCCAGTCCGCGGGAAGCAATATCTGTGGCCACCAGAATGTTGATGGTTTTTTCTTTCAATCCCATCAGTGATTTTTTGCGTTGGTGGGTGGTCATATCACCTTCCAGCACCGCGGCCTTATACTTGTCGGCAAGTAGGGCCTGATTTAATTCACGTGCTTCTTCTTTGGTTTTCGTGAAGATAATGCAGGATTTGATTTTGTAATGCTTCAGCAGAAAACGCAAAAAAGAATAGCGAAGCTCTTTTGCAACAGGACAAAAGAGTTCAACAATAGTGGCCTTTGTCTGATTGGCCTCATGAAAAACGGTCATCGGATCACGCAGAAACTGGGAGGCAAGGTCTTTGACTTCATCACTCATCGTTGCGGAAAAAAGCAGAGTCTGTTTTCTTTCACTGGTAGCGGCCATGGCCTTTTCAATATGCGGAAGAAATCCCATGTCCATCAGCTGGTCTGCTTCATCCAGCACAACAGTTTCAATTCCGGAGAGGTCTATGGTCTCTTTTTCAATATGGTCAACGAGACGCCCGGGGCAGGCGACGATCAGATGAACCCCATTTTTCAGGTCTCTGACTTGTTCACTATGACTTTTTCCGCCGTAGAGACTCATTGAAAGTAGAGTTGTATGGCGGGCCGCTTTTTTGGCGACAGAGACAATCTGTTCAGCGAGTTCTTTTGTCGGAGTGATAATCAAAAGGCGAGTCGGTCTTTTAGGTTTGCCGATGATGCTGTTTAAAAGCGGCAAAAGATAGGCGAGCGTTTTTCCACTGCCTGTTTCTGATAGGGCAATCACATCCCGGCCTTCCAGCACCGGTGGGATAGCGAGTTCCTGAATCTTTGTCCAGGAAGTGATTTTCATTTCTGCCAGAGACTTTTCAATCGACTCATGGAATTTCATTTTTTCTCCTTATGAGTGATTTTAAAGCAATGATGAATTTTCGTATCCCGGTAATCTTCCGGAATTGTTTTTTGAGTTATGTCTGTGACAATGGCCCCTGTTTCAATCTCCGGATCAATTTTAAATTTACGTTTATTATTGGAAAAATACAGTACTCCGTCGGGAGCAAGTAAGCGCAGGCATTCTTTAACGAGGAAAACCTGATCCTTTTCAACTTCAAAATCTTCATCCATTTTTTTAGAGTTGGAAAACGTCGGTGGGTCCAGGATGATCAGGTCGAAACGCTGAGAGGCCTTAGGAAGCCAGTCCAGCGCACTTTCCGTAATAAAGAGATGTTTATCCAGCGGGATCTGATTGAGCTCAAAATTCCGTCTCGCCCAGTCCTGATAGGTTTGTGACATATCCACGGAAGTAACTTTCGAAGCTCCGCCCAGTGCGGCCATGACGCTGATTGAGCCGGTATATGAAAAGAGGTTAAGGACTTTTTTATCAGGAGAAGATTTATAGACAATCTGACGAAGGGGGCGATGATCGAGAAACAGGCCGGTGTCCAGATAGTCATGCAGATTAATCAGAAAACTGGCCGCATATTCTTTGACCGGGAAAAATTCGTTTTTTTCTTCCAGCTTTGTGTATTGGGTGGAACCTTTTTGGCGAAAGCGGGATTTGATGACGACTTTTTCTTCCGGCAGTTTCAGGACATTTTTGACAGCTGAAATGATAAATTCAAAATGACTGAATTTTTCTGCATCAATTTCTTCGTCCCGTTTTTCGTAAATGACCGCATAGTCTTTATAGACATCTACGATGAAAGGAAATTCAGGAATGTCTTTTTCATACAGACGAAAAGCTTCCAGATTTTCCCGTCGTGCCCATTTCAATCTGTGTTTATAGTTTTTTTCCAGTCGGTTTTGAATGGTAGCGAGATCGGCCATTATTTTTTCCGGTTCATTTGTTTTTCAAGTTTAATGACTTCATCTAATGGCTGATTATGAAAGCGAATGCAGTAATCACCCAATTTAAGGGTAATGTCGGCATTAACTTTTTTATGTATACCAAAAACTTCAAAAGCATATTGAGGATATTTTTCGACAATTTTCTGCAGCGGTTCTTTGGTCACAAATTCTGCGTGCTCGAGTCCGCTTTTATAGGCATGACCTGGTTTCGGGGCCGGAAGCTCGATAAGATCAATCTTGCGGTTTTTAAATTCGATCGGACTTTTCAGTTTAAAAGTGGCAATCGGACGACCGTTGACCGCACTTTCAATCAGCATTTCACCAAACGCTTTAAGCTGATTTTTTTTGGTTTCATATTCTTCAAGAGATTCAACCCGGTAACAGATATGATCGAGTGGGTACTTTTCCAGATTAAGTTCAATGTCCTCCAGGCGCTGAAATAAATCAGTGAGGAAGGCCTGTGGGCAACCAATGATATCTTTGAGAGCAAGTTCTGCTGTCATCTTTGTCCTCTTAGCGGTAATCAGAGTTTTTGAAAAATTCTACTTTGGGATTTTTTTCCATAACGAGCTTCAGGTCCCATTCCGAACGAACGGAAAAGCACATTCTCTTTTTATGGTCGTAACAGATGTTGGAGCTGTTACTTGCAAGGAATTTGTCCTGTTCTTTTTCATTTTCAAACTTCAGCCAGCGAACGCCGACAAAATTGTAGCCTTCATAATCGGCATTAACGTTGTATTCATCTTCCAGGCGGTATTTGACGACTTCAAACTGCAGGGCCCCTACTGCGCCCAAAATTTTCTCACCGGTACTGTGACGGGTGAAAAGCTGAACCGTTCCTTCTTCCGAGAGCTGCTGCAGACCTTTTTCAAGCTGTTTTGCTTTCATTGGATCTTTTAAAACAACTTTATTGAAAATTTCGGGAGCAAAGTTTGGAATTCCGGTAAACATGAATTTGGATTTTTCAGTGAAGGTATCACCAATTTGAAATTTTCCGTTATCATGTAATCCGATGATATCCCCAGGATAAGCTTCTTCGGTAATCTCCCGGTCCTGGGCCTGAAACATAAGGGGAGTAGCGATCTTTAATTCTTTGTCCGAACGAACATGATAGATTTTCTGGTTGCGGACAAACTTTCCGGAACACACACGCAAGAAGGCGATACGGTCGCGGTGTTTTTTATCCATGTTGGCCTGTATCTTAAAAATAAAGCCGGTAAATTCGGAAGTTGTTTCCGGATCAACCATAAGTGTTTTGGAATCAGACTCAAAAGGAGCAAGTTTTACTTCCCGAGGCTTAGGACCCGGAGAGTTGCCGGAAATCATATCCAGAGTTTCTTTAACACCGAAATTATTAAGAGCGGATCCAAAGAAAACCGGAGACTGAATTCCGTGCAGAAATTCTTCCTTCGAAAAATCGCTGATCATGGCGCCAACGAGTTCGAGTTCTTCTTTTAAAGTTTCTAATAAACGCTCTCCAATAAAATTTTTAACAGCTGGAGAATCCAGATCAGTCGCATCGATAATTGTCGGGTTAAAAGGATCTTTAGCATCTTTAAAGCTCATGATTTGTTTAGTTCGCAAATCATAGACACCCTTAAAGTCCACACCGGATCCAATCGGCCAGGTCATCGGCACGCATTGAATATTAAGAATTTTTTCTACGTTTTCTAAAAGCGCAAATGGATCCATGGCCTCACGGTCATATTTATTCATGAACGTTACTATCGGGGTGTCGCGCATGCGACAGACTTCCATTAGTTTTATCGTCTGAGCTTCAACCCCTTTAGCGGAGTCGATCATCATAAGAACGGATTCAACTGCGGTCAGTGTGCGATACGTGTCCTCCGAGAAATCTTTGTGGCCCGGAGTATCGAGTAAATGCATGGCCCTTTGGTTGTAAGGAAAACTCATCACAGAGGACGAAATAGAAATCCCACGCTCCTTTTCAATTTCCATCCAGTCGGACTTGGCATAATTTCCGTCTTTGGCCTTAACCTTTCCGGTTTCTCTGATTACCTGACCAAACCAAAGGAGCTTTTCGGTCATGGTTGTCTTACCCGCATCGGGATGGGAAATAATAGCAAAAGTACAACGCTGATTTTGTGTTTCTAACATGTGCTGAGGGCCCTGAATAATGAATCGCCGAAAATAATGAAAATTGCGTTTTTTTTACCATGACTCGGGCCAAAAAACAGCATTTTTTTCCCGTTTAATCCTCTCAGATTTAATCTTGCCCCAATTAGTTTAATCAACTCCCGATAATGTCGAAAGGTCAGGCAATCTTACCCATTACCTAACCAGAGGTTTTCGATGTTTAAAAGCGTAAGCATAAAGGGAATGCTCCTCTTATTGTCTCTCCTGGCCGGCAGTGCGCAGGCAAAACTTGTGCAAATCCTGCATACCAACGATACCCACTCTTTCTTAGATAGTACTCATCACAATAAAAATGAGGGCGGTTCATCCAGAATGAAAGGTCTGATGGATTATTACCGAGAAAAAGCAGCAAGCGATGGTATTAAGACTATTACTCTGGATGGCGGAGATTTCCTTGAAGGAAATATTTATTACATGGCCGACAAAGGACTCAAAAGTTTCGAAGTCCACAATAGTATGGGATACGATGCTGTCGTTTTAGGAAACCATGACTACCTGATGGGGGCCCGTGGACTAGATGAAGTTTTAGGTCGCATTGATCTCAACTTTGCTCTCTTAGGTGCCAACATTAAACCGTCCTACGCCAATGAAAATATCCGTAAAAGTCTGAAGCCGTATAAAGAACTATCTATCGACGGGATGAAAATCGCTATTTTAGGTCTTACGACCAGCGATTTCTTCTATAGCTGGACTCTGGAAGGAAGCCGCATTACAAATCCAATAAAATCCGCACAAAATTATGAACGTATTTTGAAAAATCGCAATAATGATTTCATCTTTGCCGTCACTCATATCGGAGTCAATCGCGATCTTAAACTGGCTTCCAAAACAAATCATATCGATCTTATTGTCGGTGGACATTCGCACACGGCCTTGCATGAACCTGTGTATGAACAAAACCGCCGCAAAGTCGATGTTCCGGTAGTCCAGGCGGGGTTCCACGGAAAATTCCTCGGTCGCATCATTGTGGATCTGGAAAAAGGAAAACCGCTCAAAGTTGTCTCTTACGAATTAGTTCCGGTCCGTTATCAGGCCGAAGACCCGCAAATTAAAGAAATGGTTCGTATTGCTGACGAAGAACTCAACGATCTCTACGGTCAGGAATGGCTGGAAGAAAAGATTGCAGAGTCCGAACTGGAAGAAGACGATAAGTCAGGATCACGTAAATGGGCCTATTTCATCGCGGATGCTCTCCGTGAGAAAACGAATTCTGATGTGGCCATGCACGTCTCGAGTATGAATGGTGAAAATTATCCGATCGGGGATATTACCCGTCGCGATCTGATTAACTCTATTCCCCGCGCTTTTGAACTAAGCGATGTTTACGGCTGGAATATTTATACAACAAAAGTCAGTGGTTCATTACTTAAAACAGTGTGTGAAACACTGGCACATTTTGGCCAGCCACTTTCGTTTTCCGGTATGACTATTGACTGGATCCGCACTCCGTTTGGATCTAAGGTCGCTTCCGCCCGAATCAACGGCAAAAAAATTAATCCTTTCAAGGAATACAAAGTGGCTTTCACTGAAGGAATTGTCAGAGGAGCGATAGAAATATCACCGAAAACAAAAATAATTCTTCGGGATCCAAAAAGAACCGAACACAAAATTTGGCAGACATTGGAAGAAAAGTTGCGCAATGACACAAGAGCATTCCGTAAAATTTCCGAAGAGAATCATTCGTTTTACTTTCCTGAATACACGCTGGAGTAAAACGAAACAAAAAGGCCTTCGTCCAAAAAAATAGACGAAGGCCTTTTTTTATTAAGCTTTACTTAGAGCATGCGCTTTTTGAATTTCACTGCATACATCGGCAATATTCATCGTTGAGAGTTTAATCGGATCGATTTTATTCTCGTAGAGGCCCGGAAGAGTTTTGAGCACTTCCATGAACGTCAGATTTTTATTGGCCTCAACTTCATCAACTTTTTTAACCGGAGTGAAGTGAGGGGCCGTTGTCAACACATGCGGAGTTTCGTTGATCAGTGAATGGATGGCCTTAACGACTTCTACGAAACGATCGAGTTCGGCCAAGCTATAAGATTCAGTCGGCTCAATCATGAGTCCGTAAATTTCCGGGAAAGCAACTGTCGGAGCGTGGAGACCGAAATCTAAGAAGAGTTTTCCGATTTTTGCAATCGCCTGGGCCTTAGGAGTTCCGCCTTTTTCAATGCGATCAAATGTGTCTTTGGAAATTGTCAGAATAAATTCGTGCATACGAGGCACGTCTTCACAGTTTTCCGGAAGAGATGGATATATTGTTTTACATTTTTCATATAAGTAGCGTGCAGATAAAACAGCAACTGCTGACATCTGACGAGTTCCGTTTCCGCCTAATGCTTTAATGTAAGTGTAGGCACGGACTTTATGGGCAAAGTTCCCCATATGGCGATGAAACGAACCGATTGATTTCGGAGCTCTCTCCACATCAAATTTTTCGCCATTTTTTACCACCTGAATGCCCGGCAGATAATCAACCAGACGATGAGAAACGGCCACGATTCCGTCACCTGGTCCACCACCACCATGCGGAATTGTCCAGGTCTTATGCAGGTTATTGTGAACGGCATCGACACCCATTTTATTGAGATCAATCCATCCGGCAATCGCATTCATGTTCGCCCCGTCCATATAGACCAGACCGCCCACACCGTGGATTAGATCACTCATTTCTTTAAAGCGCTCTTCAAAAAGACCGGAGGTGTTGGGATTTGTCACCATCACACCGGCAATACGTTTATTGTATTTTTCGATTTCATGTTTAAGCTGATTGAAATCAATGTGTCCGTGATTGTCTGCTTCGATAATGACAATTCCGTATTGAACACCGTCAACCATTTTCGTTTCAAAGCCGGCCATTGTAGCTGTCGCTGGATTTGTTCCGTGAGCTGAACGCGGAATAAGAACGATATCACGAGTGGCCTCTTCTCCGCGGTCACGGTGATAGCCCTGGAAGAGTTTAAGACCAACTAATTCACCCTGAGCACCTGCAACCGGCTGAGTGGTGACGGCCGGAAGGCCGGTGATGGATTTAAACATTTCCTGAATGTTGTAGAGAACTTCCAGTGAACCCTGAACGTCTTCTACTGGTGCCTGCGGATGCACATCAGTGAAACCGCGAAGTCCAGCGGCCCAGTCGTTGATGTAGGGATTGTACTTCATCGTACATGAACCAAGAGGGTAGATATTGTCGTCTGGAGAAACGTTCAGATCGGCCAGGCGTTTATAAAATGACTTTAATTCTGTAGAATCAAATGACGGAAGTCCAACTGGAGTTTTGCGCAGGAAATTTTCAGGAATTTCCGGAAGGAAGTCGTCGTTTTCCAGTGCTTCAAAGTTACTGGTGAAAAAGGTCTCCAGTTTTTCCAGGTCTTCATCTGTATGCACGTCAAAGAAAGAAAGCAGCAATAAGTTGCGGCCGTCTTTTAGACGGTCACTCACATCAATACCCAGCTGAATGTTGGCCGCTTGGGCTTTCTTTTGCAGTTCAGAAACTTTCATGGGAAGTTCAAGCACAAATTCATTGTAGAAAGGCGTTGAAGGGAAGGCGAGTTTCACACCTTTAAACTGAGTCAGAACCTGGGCCATTTGCAGAGCATAGTCACGTCCGGCCAGGGCCGCTTCCGTCATTCCTTCTTCACCGCGGGCCAAGATAGCTGCTCCGGCCGCAGAAGCGATGAAGGACTGGTTAGAACAGATGTTCGAAGTCGCTTTTTCTCTTCTGATATGTTGTTCTCTGGTTGATAAAACCATGCATAGAGCGTCTTTGCCGTTAATGTCTTTAGCACGACCGACAAAACGACCTGCTGTTTGACGAATATCCATTTTGTTTTTGTCGTTGAAGCGAATTCCGAAAATTCCCAGACCAGGACCTCCAAAATTTGGTCCAATGGCCAGGTGTTGTCCTTCGCCCACGATCATATTACAGCCTTGCTGATTAGAGCCGTATTCGACCGGAGGAATAAGTCCTTCAGTCGCTAAAAGGATCGGGTCGATAATCGCAATGGACTGAATTTTTAATTCAGAACACAGGTCTGTAAGTGAGTGAACGTCTTCGAGGTTTCCGTAGTTGTTGACTTGCGGGAAAGCGATACACGCAAGATCTGACCCAATTTCCTGGGCCATTTTGCGGGCGAGGTTGATGTCCGTGATTCCGGTTTCTTTGTCTGTTGGAATCGTGATGATTTTATACCCCGTTCCCATGGCCTGAGTTTTTAACACTTCAATGTCGCCCGGATAAAGGGATTCACAGACCAGAGCGGTTTTTGTATTTTTAACAATTCTCGTTGCGGTCATGATGGCTTCATAAAGCGTTGTCGAGCGGTCATAGAAAGAAGCATTGATCGCCTCAAATCCTGTCAGCATAGAAAGTGTGGAAGAATAAATCCACAGCGTCTGCAGAGTTCCCTGAGAGCGCTCCGGCTGGTAAGGAGTGTAGGCCGTTGTCAGTCCGCGCAGATCGCAGACATAGGGAACAATGTCCTGCACTTTATAATTTTTCAGACCATCGCCGATGAAAGATGTCTTCACTTTATTTTTAGCGGCGAGAGTTTCCATGTGAGCAATCAGATCATCGTAAGCGAGCTCTTCTGTCACAAACGGAGCGCGGTCAAACTGCACGTCGGCCGGAATGTGAGAGTAGAGATCTTTGAGATCCTTGAGGCCAACTGCCTTTAGCATTTCCCGCTGCTCAGCTTCCGTTGAAGAAATATAATATTTCGTTAACTCTCTTTTTAGTTTAGTCGGATCGAAGGGAAGTTTCTTAAAGTTTTTCATAGTCGTATTCGCAGTATTCATCGGGTAATACCATTCCTTTTAAAAGCCAGATTTTTATGCCTATAATAGCCAAGAATGAAAGAGTTAATAAAGATAAAAATGAGCGATAAAGACCATTCCCTCTGGCCGGACTTTCTCGTGCAAGCTTCCGGGGAGACAAAGCTCTTTACTCTGGAAATTGAACCAGAGCGTAAGCTGGGTGAAATGTGCGATTACCTGCATTTTTCAGAGGGGAATTTGTCTTATCACTCCTCCCTGCTCGGTGATATGCACTTTGATTTCGAAGAACAATGCCGCTACCATCAGCGCCAGAACTACGCTGTTTCCAAAGAGCCTCTGGCCCGCGCTCTGGGGATTAAAGGCCACAAAGACGATCAGCAAAAGAAACTTCTGATTTGGGATGCGACTTGCGGAACAGGTAAAGACAGCGTTCTGATTGCCCACTTCGGTGCCAGAATCGTCGCTTTCGAAAGAAATCCCGTTGTTTATTTATTATTGCGGGATGCCCTTCGTCGGCACCCGGTGAATTTCGAGCTGAACTTTGGAGATGCCCGCGACTTTGCCACAGCAGTAAATGCACAAAGGCCGGACGTGATTTATTATGATCCGATGTATCCCGCCAAGAAAAAAAGTGCGCTTCCCCGCAAGGAAATGCGCATCTTCAAAGACGTTGTCGGAGATGATCCGGACTCCGGTGACTTTCTGGAATGGGCCCTTGGCCAGGCGACACAAAGAGTAGTTGTTAAAAGGCCAAGTGAAGCTTTGCCCATTAAGGCCCAGCCATCGGCGAGCTATAGTGGAAAGAGCACCCGCTATGACATGTATAAAATTTTTTAGCCGCCGCTTTTTTTAGTTTTAAATCCCATTTTTTCCAGAAAAGCGATGGCCTTTTCCCGCTGATCTCCCTGCAATTCGATTTGCGGCTTGCCTTCACTTTTGTAGGTGCCGCCTGTCCCGCAATGATTTTTTAATTTTTTTGCCAGGTCTTCAAAGTAAGGCGGGTTAAACGGAAGTTCATGAATGACGGTGACGATTTTTCCGCCGCGTTGATTTTTCTCCAGTTTTAATTTCAGGGTCACTTTTTCGGCAATGATGGGTCTAATATTTTGAACAGAATCGGTGCAAAGACAGGGCTCTTCTCCGCATTTTTTACAGAGTTTCAGATGAGAGCCATCACTGCTGTAGACGAGTCTTGTTTCGCTGCTTTTTTCATTGGCTTTGGATGGTTTATTTTGTTTCATTTTCGGGCCTTTTTCATTAGACTAATTGAATCTCTTTTATTCGTTTTTATTTTAAAAGGACACATTAGGTTATGGCAAAGAAATTTGACGTCTACGGAATCGGGAATGCATTGGTTGACATGGAATTTGAAGTGGAAACTGCTTTCTTAAATCAGGCGAAGATTGAAAAGGGCTTGATGACTCTGGTTGATGAAGATCGTCAGAACGATATCATCAATACTCTGCATGGAATTCAGCACAAACGTTCATGTGGTGGTTCTGCGGCCAATACGATGATAGCTGTTTCCCAATTTGGCGGAAAAAGTTTTTATTCCTGTAAAGTGGCCGGAGATGAAACAGGGGATTTTTATTTTAAAGACCTGATGGATAACGGAGTAGAGACTAACCTTTCTAATGCGACACTTGAAAGCGGTATTACCGGAAAATGTATCGTGTTGATTACACCTGATGCAGACCGAACAATGAATACATTTCTGGGGATTACTCAGAATTTCTCAACCAAAGAATTAGTTGAAGAGCATATAAAAAATTCAACATATCTCTACATCGAAGGCTACCTGGTTGCGAGCCCTACAGGGAAAGAAGCAGCGATCAAGGCCCGGCAGATTGCCGAAAATGCCGGAGTGAAAACGGCGCTGACGTTCTCTGATGTAAACATGATTAACTACTTTGCTGACGGAATGAAAGAAATGCTCGGCAATGGTGTTGATCTGCTGTTTTGTAATGAAGCAGAGGCCATGGCCTTTACCCGTGCCCCTAATATTGAAGAAGCAGCAACAGCTTTGAAAAAAATAGCCAAAAGTTTTGCCATTACACTCGGGCCAAAAGGTGCGCTGGTGTTTGATGGAAATAAAGAAATTCATATCGTGACGATGCCGGTTGAGGCCATTGATACAAACGGAGCGGGTGACCTTTTTGCCGGCGCCATGCTTTATGGTATCACCCAGGGGCTCTCCTACGCTGAATCTGCAAAAATGGGATGTCTTTCTTCTTCCACACTTGTCACTCAGTTTGGAGCTCGTCTACGCAAAGAACAAGTGACAGGAATCAAAAATATTTTATTGAAATAGGATTAGTGCATGAGCCGTTTAAGTATTAAAAAGATTCATACTGAAAAAATCATTGATCAGGAAGCCACTGTTAAAGGATGGATCCGTTCAGTTCGTAATTCAAAAAAGTTTTCCTTTGTGGTTTTAAATGATGGCTCCTGCCAGGATTCTCTGCAAATTATCGTCGATGAGATTCTTCCTAATTATGCTGATGTGGCGGCCCTGTTGACCGGTTCTGCTGTAGCTATTACGGGAAAACTGGTTATGGGTGGTGGGAAAGTTCCGGCCATTGAAATGCAGGCCAGGTCGGTTGAAATTATCGGACGGGTTGATGAATCTTATCCACTTCAAAAGAAAGCAACATCACTGGAATTTTTAAGAGAACAGGCCCATCTGCGTATCCGGACGCAGACGTTTGGTGCGATCATGCGCGTTCGTCACCACCTGGCGATGGCCACTCATAAATTTTTCGCCGACCGCGGATTTTTCTATCTGAATTCACCGATTATCTCCGGTGTAGATGCTGAAGGGGCGGGAGAAATGTTTACCATTTCAACTCTTGCTACCGACATTACGAAAGCACCTAAAACCAAAGACGGAAAACTGGATTTTTCAAAAGACTACTTTGGTAAAGAAACTTTTCTTGCGGTAACAGGTCAGCTCGAAGGTGAGTGTTATGCAATGGGACTCGGTGCTGTTTATACCTTTGGTCCGACTTTCCGATCAGAAAATTCCAACACGACAAGACACTTGTCGGAGTTCTGGATGATAGAACCGGAAGTGGCCTTTGCTGATCTTGATGAAATCGCCGGTCTTGCTACTGACTACATAAAATACCTCATCAGCTATGCCCTGGAACATGCCCCTAAAGAACTGGAGTTCTTATATTCGCGTGAAGATGCAACAGTCGATAAAGGGCACATGGACGTTTTAAAGCACGTTCGCGATTCGGATTTCGTTCGTATTACTTATACGCGGGCAATGGAAATTCTCTCCAAAGTAGATCCGGCGACAAAAAAATTCGAATACCCGACGAGCTGGGGATCAGAACTTCAAACTGAACATGAGCGTTACCTCGCCGAAGTTCACTTTAAAATGCCGGTTATCGTCACTGATTACCCGAAAGAATTTAAGGCCTTTTACATGAAGCTTAACGAAGATCAACGAACGGTTAGAGCGATGGATATTCTCGTTCCTGGTATCGGAGAAATTATCGGTGGATCTCAGCGTGAAGATAATCTGGAAAAATTAACGAAGCGTATGGATGAAATGAATATGCAAAAAGATCCGTTGTGGTGGTACCTGGATCTTCGCCGCTTTGGTTCTGTTCCTCACGCCGGTTTTGGTTTGGGATTTGAGCGCGCACTCATGTATATCACTGGTATGAACAACATCCGTGACGTCATTCCATTTCCACGAACTCCAAAAAATTGTGATTTCTAAAAAAGGAGAAGGCCCTCAGTGAGGGCCTTTTTTTTTAAGCTTGTGGTGGTTTTTGTCCGCCGCCAGGTTGTCCTTGCCCCTGACCTCCGCCCTGGTTGTTGCGGTTGCGGTTACGGTTGCGGTTACGATTGCGGTTGCGGTTGGGACGTGGTTGTCCTTCGCGATTTTCGCCACCAGCACTGCTTGCTTCACGAGGTGGACGGTTTTGATTGTTGTGCTGATGTTGTGGTCGGTGTGGACGAGCTTCGCGTGGAGGATGTGATTTTGGTTTTTCCGCTACGACTGGGGCCACGAAATTTTCTGAGCTGTCATCGTCGACGAATTCTTCGAATTCATCATTGTGAGCGGCCACTTCCAGTTCATCCCCTTCAAGGTTTTGTTCAAAAGTGCGGATTGGAGTGTGTTCCATGAACTGATCGGCCTTTAATTTTTCTTCCAGAGAAAGACCAATGACGGTATTTGTTTCGTTGGTAATATGGTCAAAGGTATCCGGGAAGCGATAATCTGTTGGCAAATCTGCTTCTTTAGCGTTGTACTGATTGACCGAATAGGTTCTGCGTATCCCTGTATCTGTGAGCATTTCAAATTGCTCAACTAAGATATGTAATTTCGTCACTTTTCCGCGATCGCCGTTGGCCACTTTTATAAATGAGCCTTCACGCGGAAGATTTTTCCTTTTGTCGGAATAAACGTCGTCTTCGTATTTGATACAACATTTAATCTGACCACAGACACCATTGAGTTTGGTCGGAATCAACGCCAGGTTTTGATTTTTGGCCATTTTGATTGAGACGTTGCCATAGTTTTTCAAAAACGATGAACAACAAGTCTGCAGTCCGCAGGCGCCAATAGCTCCAATGGCCGCAGCTCGATCTCGCACGGAAATCTGGCGGAGTTCAATACGCATTTTTAGTTCGTAGACGAGGTCCTTGACCAGATCACGAAAATCAACACGGGCCGGAGCATTGAAATAAAAGACTGCTTTTTTTCCAAACTGGGTAAACTCAACGTGAGTGAGGACCATGTCCAGCTTATATTTTTCAATCAGATTCAGGCAGATAACTTCAGCTTTTTTTTCTGAGTCCCGGAATTCAATTTGAGCTTTGATATCTTCTGCCGAGGCCACTTTGGCAATGGAGCGGATGGGAAGCATTTGTTTATTAAAGCTCACTTCGTAGGGAAATGAATTGATATAACCAACGGTCATCCCGCGGTCGGACATTGCCACAACCTTCTGGCCATAAGCAAAGCGACGTTTACCCACCAGGAACGGAAATGAACGAGCATTGCCCGGAAAACGCACACGAATCATGGTGAGAACTTCGCCTTCTTTGAAGCGAGAATTTTCTTTTTCGTCAGCGGCGGCCACGGCCTCATCGTGTTCTTCACGACGAATCTGTTCAGATTTTTCCGTGTCATTGTCTTCGATAATGATCGGGGTGTCAGAAATATCAGCAGGAGTCGGTTGAGACTCGTCTTGAGCAAAAGGATCCATATATATATACCTAAATCTTTGAACTAATTTATTATGAAATTGTTGCGCAAAGTGCATGATTTGTCACTGCTCATGGCACTATGTCAAAACGATTTTCCTAGGGTTTTCTAGGGAAATAATAAAGAAAGGCGAGAGGCACGGGCATTGTTGTACTCTAAACTTTCGCTAAAGTGCTTTAAAGAGGACAAGAGTTCGTCTAATTGTTCGTAGTTTGGGTCTTTTGAAAGCCTGAGTGAAAGAGAGCGTTCAATAAATTTTTTTTCCAAAATTTGCGGTTCGGGTGAAGTTTTTAAAAAAGTGATCAGGTCCTGGACGTTGTCGAACGGGGGAAGCTCGAATTCATCCACATTCATCGGTCTGGGAAGTTTTAATTTGAGTGCACGACTTTCAATTGTCGGCAAAAGGATCTCACCGTTAGGGGCAAAGAGAAACAGGCAGAAAGCTTCCGGCAATTCTTCCAGAACTTTGAGAAGTTTATTGGCGACAATATCGGAGATGAGGTGCGCATCGGCGATGAAAATAAAACGGCGCTTAAGTTCGATGGGACGGAAATTCAAAAATCTGAGCATCTCTTTGATGGATTGAGAGTCGACTTTATAAAGAGTTTCTTTTTCATTGCGGGTGACCCAAAGAACATCGGGATGATCTTCGACTTTCGTGATTGTTTTTAAAAAATCATTGACCCAATACAGAGGGGAGGCTTCAGGAAGATAATAGGCCAGATAAACCTGGGCCAGCTGGCCTGAGTCGTATTTTTTTTTAAGAATAGGAATAAGATCTGTCATTCTTTTAAAGTTCTTCTTCGTTTTCTCTTTCTGATCTGCTGATGAGTTTGTCTGCAATAGCATAAATACGGGAACTGACTTCATCTACGCTTGAGTCGGCGTCGAGTTTTACAATACGATTCGGAAAATATTCTGCAACAGTGTCGTATCCCACGACGAGTTTTTTATAAAACTCTATTCCACGCGCTTCAAAATAATCTTTAGGAGCATTGCGGATTTTCTGGCGACGTTCAGACATATCGACATTAATCCTTAGATAGAATGTCAGATGCGGAACTATATTAAGGGGAAAAGCATTATGGATATTGAGCACTTCCGCAAATCCCAGACCGCGGGCATGGCCTTGATAGACGAGAGAGCTGTCGATATAACGGTCACAAATGATAACGGTATTAGGTTCAGCTAGTTCTTTTAAAATGACTTCGGAAAGAAGCTGAGCGCGGGAAGAAGCAAACAGATGGGCTTCGGCCAGTGGAGTAATTTCCGTCTTGGTTTCCAGAATCGCCTGACGCATTTTCTCACCAAAAGGTGTTCCGCCCGGTTCGCGTAAAACAAGGACTCTTAGGTTTTTTTGTTCCAGGTACGTTTTAAGCCGGGTAATTTGTGTGGATTTACCCGCACCTTCTATACCTTCAAAACTAAGAAAATAGGATCCCGGGAAAGCGGGAGCGCGAAAATTATTGAGTAATTCTTGAGTAACTTCTTTCATTTTTGGCAGCTTCTTTGTGCAAATTAATGTTCTGGCATAAGGCCGGGTGCTCATGCTCGAGCCTAATGCTAACAAAGAAGTAATGCTTCAACAAGAAATGAAGAATTCAGAGGGGAAATTAGCGTGAAATTTCTTCTTCAAACAGTGGATCACCACCTTCAAGGGGCGCAGGTTCTCCTACCGGGCCTTCATAGGTCTCTTTGGAAACCTGGGTACGGACCGGATCGAGCTCCATAGGAGCAGTATTTTCATAAAAATAATTGGCATCGTCTTCTGGCGTATCCGAGTTTTTAATTTCCATGTATTTATTAGATTCCATGAATGACTTGCGCTGATTTGGACGGATCGGTTCGAGTGTTCGGCTTTCAAACTTGCCCGATCTTCGGCCCTGGTTGAATTGATTGACAGGTTGCATGTCCGGAGAGGGTTTTTCTCCAATCATCGTATTGCCGGAAAAGGATTCGACTGGTGTGAGCATTTCGGCCTGTTCACCGACAGGGGATTTACCAGGTTCCAACGGAGAATTAAGCTGACCCTTGATGTTGTAGAGAAAGTAGCCGATCCCTACGACAGAGAGAGCAAGCAGATATTTGTAAATGGATCCGCCACCTGTTTTCTTAGTCATTTCTTCTTCAAAATGCTGTGAACGTTCCCGTTCGATGACTTTTCCGCGTTTCACATTTCCCAGATAGGCCAGCCCGGAAAGAGCGTCTGTTTCAGGATCCGGACTATAGGGTGAGGTGGATATTTTTTCAAAGACTCCATCAAACGGCAGCCCTGGAAGCTGGTCGGAACTTTTGAGAGTTCGGCGGTCAAATCCATCTACCTGATAGAGTTTCATCCAGCTGTGTCCGGCATTGGTTGAAACCATATCAGTGAGCAGAATTTCTTTTTCTTCCAGCATTGTTGAGAGTTCATGTTTTTCATAAGGACCGCATTTTTGTCCCATTCGCAGGAGATAATAGGTCGTATCATCTTCTTGCTGAAGGTCAGACGTAGGTACCAGTTGCGGTTTGCGACGCTGAAAATAGGGATGTTCAAAAAGGGAAGTCCATTCGGCACTATCCATATTCCTGATCTGACAATCCTGTAATTGTTCTGCATCTTTGGTACAAATCATCTTGAGATCGTAGAGTGAAATATAGCCCAAAGATTCGTGCTCTTTTTTAAGTTCAAAGATATGTTCAGGAGAGTTATCAGCTATCAGCATCTCAGCCTGGCTGACCACATAATCAGTTAATGCAATTTGCTCCAATGCTTTTTGTGCTGTCATCGCTCTTTATCCTTGAACAAATTTATAGAAGCCTTTAAATGGGTGAGGCTTCTCTTTCAGTCCTGTTTATCGGAAGAAAAAGAAAAAAAAGTTAGGGCCTAAGGGCCTTCCGTAGTGGAGCAAAAAGGGCAAAAAAAAGGCCGGCATAAAGCCGACCTCTTTGGTTTGTTTTTTGATTAAAGTGACCAGTCCAGGTAGAAGGCCAGTTCAGGAAAACTGACATTTCTGGAGAAAAAGCTTTTTCCATCTGAGGAAGTATACAAGTTCGATCCAATCTCTCCAGTAAGGGTAAGCTTCGGAGTGAATGAATAAGAGTGACCAATGTAATAATCAAAAGTATCTGATGAGTCATTTGCCTGGGCAAAAGTATCACCATGAATGTACTTCAATTGAAAATAAGAACTGTTCTTATCATCCCATGCGTAGGTAATGTAGCCGATGTTCATGTCATGGGCGATCATATAATCCTGGGCCGCGCTGTCATCCCATGGAGTATAAATGATAAAATCATCGTTGAAGAGCCACGAGATTTTATCCGTGAGCTGGAAGGTAATCGTAGGAAGGAGGTTAAAGCCGTGCTTCCATGTATTTGGACCTTTACGGGCAGGATCATTTAATAAATATTGAATCATCAAAGATGAAGAATGTTTCTGCGCCCATGTTTTGCTTAATGTGACACTGGCCCGTGAGTTCCCATAATTGGCACCAGCAGCGACACGATCAAAAATACGTCTGGTTAGAGCTGCAGAAAGGCCAAATCCAGATTCCTTTTCACTGATCAGGTTACTGCGGGATAATTGAACAAGTGAGCGGAAATGACGATTGGGAAAAGTTCCTTTAACCAATGCATCCGTATATTTGAATTCAGAAGTCGCAAGTAATTTCCAGTTTTCAATCGGCTTATAGATGATTGTCGGGTTATGCATGATACGCATATCTGAAATCATATAGTCATCAGGAACAGTGCTCGTTACATCCGGACGAGTAAAGTAGTATTCACCGTGATAGCTAAGAGTGATGGTTTTTTTTAGGTAATCAAAAGCAGTGTAGGCAAAGTTTTGGTTACTGAGATCAGTAGGGGCTTCCTTCTTTTCTTCAGTCTTTTTGTCTTCTGCTAGGGCCATGTGAGCACTTAAAAGCATGGCCATGATAAGGAGAAATTTAGGAAACATGAATTCTACTCCGGTATAGTTATTAAAACGTTCGTTGCGTACTTGGAAAAATTTATTTAGCATTTCTTAGAAATTAAGATTTTATTCTTATGTATTTTACTCAGGATTACAATGCTCTTTTAAATAGTTGTCATGAAAAAGAGAGGACGAGTAAGACAAAGTAAGAAAAGCGAATCAGCAAAAGAATATGCGAAAAGTGATCCTGGCTTTTTAAGTGACAAGCTGACCCTGCTAATGAGATTCTGACAAAGAATGTCGACACTGTTTAAAAGTCTTCTGATTGCTGCGTGCATCTTAAGACTGCCACTATCTTTAATTCCCATCTTGTTAAAAGGACTGGTGCCTTTTTTTAATAGACGGCTGGATTTTGAAAGGAGAAATCTGCTTTCTGAGCACAGTCGCTCTTTTGCAGAGGATCAGCTTAAAGCTGATTACTGTTTTGAAGTCTCCAGTGAAGGCGAGCTTGAACAAGTGCGCCCACTCATTGATCTTTTTTTAAAAGCAGACAAAAAACTGGAAATTCTTTTTTCTTCGCCTTCAGTTGAGACAAAACTCCTGAAGCTCTCGGAAGCTCATCCGATGCAGGTGCGGATTTTTCGCTTGCCCTTACTGTCCTTTTCACCTGTACCCTTTCTTTATTTTCAGAATTTCTGGTGGTGGGTAACTGCACCTACTGTTCTTTTTTGCCGTTATGACTTTTTCCCTGAATTGCTGATGCTCTCTGGTTTTAAAAAGAAGCTTGTGCTTTTGTCAGCTGCCACAAAAAAATGGAACTGGTATAAACAACAGGCCCTGGGTCTATTCTCAGTTGTCGGTGCTGTCACTCCCAATGAAGCTCGCAGCTTTCAGCAACTCACTGATAAGGAAGTTTATTTCTGTGACATGCGCATTCCGCGTATTCTGGATCGTCACGATCATTACGAGCGCACACTTAAAGATCATCACGACAAACAAATCAGTGATTATTTTAAATACCTCCAATCCCTCCGGAGAGATCAAAAACTTATCCTGGGAAGTGCCTGGGCTTCAGATCTGAGCATTCTTACTGATCCTCAGTTAATCAAAGAGGTGCAAAAGCATGAACTGCATTTATGTGTCGTTCCTCACAAGATTAACTCTTCTGAATTAACCCGCCTAAAAGAAGAGCTGCAAAAACTTTTTGGTCATCACTCTACAGGCCTTCTGTCACAAGCATCGGCCGGTCAATATCCAGCAGTCACCATTTTGGATAAAACCGGAATCCTGTGCGAATTGTACGGGATTTTTCCTGTGGCCTATGTCGGCGGAGGATATGAGCGATCAATACACTCGGTTTTAGAACCATTCTTATCCGAAGCCCGGGTCATTACCGGACCGAAAGTCTATCGTTCGGCCGAGTATGACCTGATCCATGATCAGGCAGCGGACGAAATTGCAGTTCTAAAAAATCCACTTTCCTTCTATACTGTTTATAAAGATCTTTTGCAGCGGCCACCGAACGGACAAAGTCGAGCGCATATCCGCATCTGGGGTCAGGAAGGCATGCAAAAAATCATTAACAAGATCACTGAGCTGTAGGAATTTCGGCACAACATGCTTAACACCAATGTTGATTTTGCTCTGGTAGGGCACAACTTCATCACCTTTTTATTATCATTAGGATTGCTGGATCGTGGAAAAAAAGTCCTGATCCTGGATGATGATCGGTTTAACTATGGTGAGTTTTTTACCAATTCGCTTACGGCCCTGGATGTGCAGTTTTTAAAGGCCTGGGGAACCAGAAGTAATCTCGCTCCGCTTAAAAAGCTCGACGATTATATTCGTCCAGAATCGTTTACTTTTTTTGTGGGCAAAAAACAGGTCGTCCTAGGAGGAAGACCTTCAGAAAATTACCGCGAGCTCTGTCGAAAGTATGCTCATCTCTTCTTTAATCAAAAACAGGATTTAACCCTGTTTGATGATGAAAGGGCCACCCAGGAGTTTAACTCTCAGTATTATGAATTTGCCCAGAAAATAACTGATGCTCTTTTTCATGAACCGAAGAAAAAAAATCTCTCCCAGATCTTTGAGCAGTCTTTGCCAGGTGACTTAAACGCACGTTTTAATTTTCTGTTTGATCACTTTAACGACTTGACCGTGGCCCTGGATCAAGAGCGCGCTGAATTTAAGGCCCTGGTTTTTATGACCAGAGGGTTTTTCCAAAACCGGCTCGCTTCCACCGGAAGCCGCTCTGAAATCATGCACCTGTTTTTTTCTCTCATTTCTCCCTATTATAAACTCGACCATGAAGCGCTCATCGCAGATCTTAAAAAAGCGCATCTGGAAAAAGGCGGGGAGTGGAGAAAACTCAATCTTTCTGATCTCAAATTGCATAGAGGGATTGTTAAAAGTTTTGAACTCGACAGTTTTGAAGGCGCGGTGAAACCGCAGAAGATGGCCTTCATCGGTGGTTATCCGGTTGGTCTTCCCATCAAACTAAAAACCAATTCCACCTCCTATAACTGTCTTGCCGTAAAGATGGAGTTTAACGATTCTGTTCCGGAGCTTCTTAAGAATAAAAAAGTCCTTTTTACTTCAGCTCTCAAGATGGGAACTGATCGTCCTTTCTGGGAAGTTTCTTTTGGCGAAAATGATGCCCGCTTCAATGTCATCATGGTGCGAAGAGAAGGCAGTAAAGTTGAATTTATTTCTGAACGTATTCTCACACTCCTCATTGAAGATTTAAAATATCTTTTTCCTGAATATACTTTCTCGCTTAAGAACTCTTCCATGCATTACACGCTGGATGTTTTTATTCAGGACAAAGATTACGAGGCCCATAAAAAAGTGGACACCGGCCTGGTCAGAAAAATCACCGATGTTCTCGACGAATCAGCACCCATGCTGCTTTCCCGGCTTAAAAATGTTCTTTATTTCGGCCCTTATAATGAAGATGCCCTGGGCACCTTCTCTTCTTTGGTCGAAATCAAAAAATGGGGGGAAACATTATGAGGCTAACCCTTCGTAATCTTGGGGAAAAAGGTCAAACAGCCATTGAGTACATCCTCATGCTGGCCATGGTTGCGGCCCTGATAACATCCCTCACTGCCTATTTAAAAAATCGCTACCTAGGCAATGCTCTTGAATGTGATAAGGCCCAGAACCGGGGCAAACTTCTGTGTACTATCAATAGTTTCATGCAGCCAAAAAACGGCACTGAGAAGCGATTTAAGTACTATCCGTTTAAAAAATAGACACCCTCCTGAAATATTTTCACGTCCTCTCATTTAATAATGTGAATAATTCTCAGTCTGCTAAACTGCAGAAGAATTGCGATTAGTGGCTTTATAAGATTAGGCCTCGATGGGTGAGTTAACCTCAAGACTATCGAGTGTTATATGAGGAGACTTTATGAAACTTTCACTGAACAACAGAAGATTATCTTTCATGACTTTGTTCTTAGCAACAGCGATCATGGCCCAGGCCGGAGCGCTTCACGCTCAGGAAGATTACAGTCTGGACGATGCTGAAGAAGCATTAGGAAGTTCGGATGCTCTTCAGATGGATGACATCGAAATAGAAGGTAAGCTTTCTCCTTCAGAGCTGCTTCGTAAAAGAAGAGAGCGACTTGAAGAAAGAAACAAAATTATGGTTGAAAAGAAAATTGAAGATATTCGCGTGAAGCAGGAAATTGCTTTAACCAATAAACTTCAGGATGCTTTCGGAAAAAGCTTAAACAACCTCAATGAAGATAAGGTACAAGTGACTCAGGCCGCTCCGGTAGCAGTTGCTCCTCAGCCAGTTGTTGCTCCGGCCCCGGTGGTTGAGACAAGAATTGTTGAAGTTCCGGTTGAACCGAAAAAAGAAGAAAAGAAATCAAAAATAATTCCTTCGCTTGGAGCAAGTACAATTAAAGGAGACAGAATCGATTTTGAATCGAACCTGAACCTGGCCGTTAATCTTGAAACAATGGTGATGCCACAAGTTGCTGTAGGTCTGGGAATTGGTTATACATCACTGGACATCACGGATGTTTCAAATGACTTCGTCAACATCGGTGTGTACAACCCATATCCGACAACTGGTTACCAGAATGTTTATGGACAAGGCAGAAAAATGTCTTTAGGAAAAGTCTCGATTGAAGCGAATTCGAAATTCTTCTTCACCGAAGATTCGAAAATTAAACCATTCGTTGGTGGTGGGCTTAGTTATAACCGCTCTAATCTGAAGTACGAAGATGGCGGCATGTATTCGGCCAACGGAATCAGCTATGGTTCAGAGGGTTATTCTTCTTCAACCCTGGCCGGAACTGCGAAGTTAGGGGCGGAAGTAGACTTCTCTGACACAATTGGTTTCAACCTGGATATTTCGTATACAAAAAATATTACTTCAGGGATTGCAAAAAATGCGGATACAACAAACATTAACCCTGATCAGCAACGCTTAGAAAACATCACGAAGGCCATCGAAGATGCAGATACAACTGCCATTGCTGCAGGTCTTGTGGTTCGCTTCTAAGAAAATTTTTAACAATAAACAATCTGTCGACGGGCTTCATTTTGAAGCCCGTTTTTTTTAGTCCGGTATGACAAAAATCAAATGTATCTAGTCCTTCCTTAATTTCTCTTTCTCCCGTAAAATTTAAAGATATTAATTCTCACCAAGATTAGAAGGAAGGAAAATCCCATGAGAGATGTCTACATTGTCGACGGAAAACGCACTCCCCAGGCCAAGGCCGGTTTAGATTTAAAAGATGTTCAGGCACCATATCTGGGCGCTTACCTGGTTAAACATCTTATCGATAACACCGACATTCCGACCGATCAGGTGGATGAAGTGATTTTTGGAAACACCGGCACACCGGCGAAGTATCCAAACGTCGGACGAGTCATCGCTCTTGAGGCGGGACTGCATAAAAAAACATCCGGTTTTTCTGTTCACCGAAACTGTGCTTCAGGAATGGAAGCCGTTTCGCAGGCCTATTTAAAAATTGCCAGTGGCAGAAGTGATGTCATCGTTGCCGGTGGTGTGGAATCCATGTCGCAAATGCCACTTATGTACGGCAAAGACATGACGGAACTTTTTGCAAAACTCATGAAAGCAAAAACGATGGGTGAAAAACTAACAGCACTTAGTTCTTTCCGTCCCAATTACCTCACTCCGATTATCGCTATTGAACAAGGATTAACTGATCCTTTCTGCGGTCTCAACATGGGACAGACGGCAGAGCTACTTGCACGTGAATTAAAAATCACCCGCGAAATGCAGGACACCTACGCCAATAACTCTCACGCAAAAGCTGTGGCAGCGACAAAAGAAGGAAGATTTAAAGATGAAATTCTTCCGATTGCCATCGGCGGAGGATTAACAAAACTTTTAACCAATGATGTTGGTCCTCGAGATAATTCGACTGTTGAAGGTTTAGGTAAAATGAAGCCATACTTCGACAAAAAATCCGGAACGGTCACTGTTGGTAACAGCTGTCCGATCACTGACGGAGGCTCGGCCCTTTTATTTGTTTCTGAAGAAGCGGTCAAAAAATACAACTTAAAACCAATGGCCAAATTAACTGATTATCATTTCCATGGACTAGAGCCGGAGAGAATGGGGATGGGCCCGCTTCTGGCGATGGACGGAGTGATGAGAAGAACAAATCTCACTCTTTCAGATTTCGATCTTTTTGAACTAAACGAAGCTTTTGCGGCCCAGATTCTCGCTGTAGGCATTGGGCTGAAAGATAAAGAAGTCGCTGCGCGCTTTGGATTAGACAAGGCCTGGGGAGAGTTGGACTGGAGTAAAGTCAATGTTAACGGCGGTGGTATCGCTCTTGGCCACCCGGTAGGCTCAACCGGTTCGCGCTTAGTTGTCACATTGATTCATGAACTACGAAGAAGAAAAGGAAAATATGGTCTGGCTTCATTGTGCATCGGCGGCGGACAAGGTGGTGCTGTCGTTGTAGAGAATTTAGTACGCTAACCAGTTACCAAAAAGAATAAAAAGAGAAAGTATATGACACAAAAAAAAATTAGTTTTGAAATCAATGACAAAATAGCTTACCTCGGCTTTGGTTACAACTCGACCAAAAGCATGACCACACTTGACCGGGAAACATTGCTGGAACTCAATGATCACATTGAACATATTCACTCCAGACAAGCAGAACTTAATGGATTGATTTTTTTCTCCCACAAAGAAAATTGTTTTCTCGCCGGTGCCGACATCAATCTGATTGCTTCTCTATCTACTGAATCAGAAGCGGCCGATGGGTCTGAACAAGGCCAGAACATTATGAACCGAATTGAAGACTTATCTATTCCTACCATAGCTTGTGTGGACGGTGTGTGTTTAGGTGGCGGTCTGGAACTTGCTCTATCGTGCAAAGTCATCTTAGCGTCCAATTCACCAAAAACGTCCCTGGGACTTCCGGAAGTTAAGCTGGGAATCATCCCGGGCTTCGGAGGAACCTACCGTCTGCCAAAACGCGTGGGACTTCCTAATGCGCTGGATATGATTTTAACTGGAAAAACCCTGCGCGCCGATAAGGCCCGCAAGATGGGACTGGTGGCAGAAGTTTTCCCGAAAGAAAACATGCTGAAGATGGCCCCTTCCTTCTTTGGATGGAAACCAAAACCAAAGTCGCTGAAAGTTTCGATGAAAGAAGTGGCAATGGATAACTTCGTCACCCGAAAAATTATCTTCCAGAAAGTCCGCGAATCCGTTCTTAAAAAAACAAATGGCTTTTATCAGGCCCCACTAAAAATTCTGGACGTCATGGATTCCGGCATGATGAAAGGGCGCACGAGTTATCTGGCCGGTGAAGCACAGGCCTTCGGAGAACTGGCCATTTCGGAACAAAGTAAAAATCTGCAGCACATCTACTTCATGTCCGAAGCTATTAAGAAATACACCGGACCAAAAGGAACAAAGGCCATTCCAACACTAGAAAGAGGAGCAGCTCTAGGCGCCGGAACAATGGGTGGTGGTATCGCCTGGCTGATGGCCGATGCCGGTATGTATCCCATCATGAAAGACTTAACGACTGAAGCTTTAAACCTTGGTCTTAAACAATCCTCGCAAAACTTCTCCGGTGCCCTTAAACGCAAAAAAATTACTCCGGATGAATTTGAACGCAAACAACGCTCTATTACCGCCCAACTAGATTACAGCGGCTTTAAAAAAGTCGATCTTGTGATTGAAGCCGTTGTGGAGAACATGGACATCAAGAAAAAAGTTTTCGCCGAAGTGGAAAAACACGTTCACGACGACTGCATCTTAACCTCCAACACTTCTTCACTTTCAGTTCAGGAAATGTCCACGGCCCTGGAGCGTCCTGAGCGTTTTGCAGGCCTTCACTTCTTTAATCCGGTTCACCTCATGCCATTAGTGGAAATCATCGTTCACGACAAAGTTGCTCCGGAAACAGTGGAAGCTCTTCACAAATGGGTTTTACGAGTCAAAAAGACTCCGGTTATCGTCAAAGACGGACCGGGATTTCTGGTTAACCGCATCCTGATGCCGTACCTGAACGAAGCAGGATACCTGCTGGAAGAAGGAGTCTCCATTAAGGACCTGGATCAGGCCGCACTTAATTTCGGGATGCCGATGGGGCCGGCGAGGCTTTTAGACGAAGTCGGAATCGACGTTGCTGTAAAAGTTGCTAAAGTTATGCACGATGGATTAGGTGCCCGCGCTTATCCGTCAAAATTTTCCCATAAACTCGCAGAGAAAAACTTCTTAGGAAAGAAAAACTCCAAAGGCTTCTACCTCTACGATGAAAAAGGAAAAGTCACAGGTCCAAACCCGGAAGTTGAACCGCTTCTGCCGACAGAAAAGAAAAAGATGAGCGAAGCTGACATTCAGATGCGTCTCTTCCTTCCGATGATTAACGAAGCGGCGGCCATTTTAAAAGACGGAATCGTAAACACTGCTGCTGATGTTGACCTGGGTCTCATCTTCGGAATCGGCTTTCCTCCATTTCGCGGAGGGCTCCTGCGCTACGCTGATAGCGAAGGACTAGAAAAGATTTTAGGCGCCCTAAAAAATTACCGTGACACGGTTAATGCTGATCGCTATGCTCCTAGTTCATACTTAGAAGAACTGGTGGAAGCGAAAATGACTTTCTACGAAAAAGCGCGATAAAAAAAAGTGTTTAAGGCCTATTTAAAATATTTTCTGATTTTTATTCTGAAAGCACGAAATCGCCAACGACTGCTGATCATGGCCGTCGTTGGTCTTTTTATTTCATCCTTTGCGCTGATTGTCCTGCAAAGCACGATGGGCGGGCTGCAAAACAATCTGATGGAGAGATCCAAAAACATTCTGGGACGAGCAACACTTTTTTACCGCGGAGAGGCCTCAGACCAAAACTTACTGGCCTTCACTCAGAAATTAGATCAGCAAAAAATCAAATACAGCAAAGAATATGAAATCGAACTTCTGCTTCGCTATCAAACCTTCATCACACCGGTCATTGTTCACGGTGTAGATCAAAACGGTTTTGTTCCCGATCTCCTTCGCAATGATTTGCAAAGTAATGGCAATGGCAAAAAAGTCGACTCCATTATGACCAGTGGTCTGGCCTACAAAGTGGGTGTGGCGCCGCCGGAAAATCTGCAAATCATATCTCCTGCTCACGTGGATGACTTGATGGGGGAGATCCCGCGCTCTCAAACCATTAAAGTCGAAAGAGTCATCACGACTGATGTGCCGGAAATTGATCTCTACCACATCTGGGTGCGACTTCCGCTGGTACAAAACCTGATCAGAGAACGCCTCATCAACCGCATCCGCATTTATGACAACATGGATTTTAAGGCCCTCAAAAAAACTCTTCCTCCGGGAGCTATGCTTAAAACGTGGGAAGAAGAAAACGCGACGCTGGTGTGGGCCCTCAATCTCGAAAGCACGATGATGGTTTTTCTGTTTGCGGCCATGAGTCTTCTTGTTTCATTTTGCATTTCTTCGGGCCTTCTCATTTTTTTCAACAAAATTAAAAATGATCTTTCTAGTTTCTGGATCCTGGGTGCCTCTTTATCGCAGATTGACCGCTCAACACGCATCTTCCTTCACCTCATGAGTTTCATGGCCATCGCGGCCGGCATCATCTTTGGTCTTTGTTTCTTATTCGTCTTCGACCATTTCGCCCCGGAAGTTATGCCGGATGTATTCGTCGATCGCAAAATCCCGATACTCATCACGCTAAAAGGCCTGTCCGTTTCATTCCTCGTGCCTTTTATCATCTCGAGTATCTTCATTTCTTTTTCATTGAAACAATTTCAGCGCGAACACAATCTGCTCGATCATGTCCGGTCGGTGAGTTAATCCCTTCTTTTTATTCTTTTCATCCCCCTGGTAACGAAATCATTCAAAACTGCCAGTTTTGACAGAGCTGCGGTCTTGAGCGATCCGAGTAATCCGTACTCAGTTGTCAATATGACGTATAAAACCACCGCCGGACCCAATGTGGCCGTCTCCAATTATAACGGGACAACTCGCGAATGGAATTCCATTTCCGCAGAGGGACGCATGTCCAAAAGCAGAAGAGACGGGCTAGAAAGAATCATTGAAGAAAGCAGAGGCACACTTCTACCAGTAAAATATCATTACAATGTCGATGGAAAATTATCGAAGATTTCTCAAGGGGACAGAGTCATAAACTTATATTATGATCTTAAAGGATACCTTTCAAAAATTGTTGATCCTCTAGGAAGAGTTCAATCCTCAGTCAAAGATTCAATGGGACGAACCCTACAATCCAGCACCTTTGATAACAGAAAGACGAAATTTAATTATGACCTCAATGGACGTTTAACGAAACTCACTACTCCCACAGGTAAAGAACACAATTTTACTTACAACGAACATGAGCTTTTGGCGTCCTACAATCCGCCACCATTATCGATTGGTCCAGTGCCAACGACCTACCAATACAACTTGGATAAACAGTTGACCAAAATTATCAAGGCAGACTCAAAAGAAATCGATTACGAGTATAGACCTGGAGAAACCCGTATCTACAGAATCGGGACTCAAGAAGGACAATTCTTCTACGGATATGGAGGTCTAAATATTCCTAATCAATTCATCTCCAGCATTACAAAACACAACTCTGATCATAATTCTAGGCTTAGTTATACCTATAACGTTGATAAGATTTCTTCTGAAACTCTTGGGCCTGCAGAAGAAGGAGGAACTTATTGGCATAAGATTCATTTTGATTATGATGATCGTTTTAGATTAAGTCGTATTTATCTCAAAGACGGAACAGAGGCCGCAAATTATCCAGTCACATATTCCTATGATCGCGATAACTACTTAACAAAAGCTGGAGAGCTGCTCATTACGAGAAATCAATTAGGATACCAAGACCAACTTCAGCTTTATAAGGCAAAAGTAAAATACACTTACGATCAAAATTATGGCGAACTTTCTGGCATCAATTTTACATTCAATAACGTTTCTAAATTCGTCCGCGAATTCAAGAGAGATCGCCTCGGCAGAATTGTCGAAGAGAATGATGGATCTGGACCGCAGACGATTTTTTATGACCAGTCCGGACGTCTTACAGGAAGAGCTTATAAAAATGCAAATATCATTCTTTCAAGCTACACCTACGACAAAAACGGAAATCGCATCCGTGGATTTGAAGGCGACAAAAAATTCACAGCCCAGTATGACGATCATGATCGCTTAATCAAATTTAACGACACATCATATGAATACAACCCTAATGGTGACCTTCAATCCAAAACAACAAATGGTCAAACGACTTTTTACGCTTACGATACCCTTGGCAACCTAACTGCTGTCTACATGCCCGGAAAAAATGTACAGTACCACATTGATCCAAAGCACAGACGATCAGTCAAAATGGTAGATGGCAACTTTGTGAGTCGCTACGTTTGGCAAGATCAGCTGCGAATCGTTGCCGAACTTGACCAAAATAACAACGTTAAATCCAGATTTGTCTACGCAGAAGGCATAAATTCTCCTGAGTACATGGTTAAAAACGGAAGGAAGTATCTATTCGTTAAAGACCACCGAGGATCAATTAACATGGTTGTGGACAGTGAGACTGGTGGTATAATTCAGAAAATAAGATATTCCGATATGGGAGAGGTCCTGGAAGACTCAAATCCAGGGTTCCAGCCATTTGGTTTTGCTGGTGGGCTTTATGATCCAGACACTAAGTTAGTTAGATTTGGAGCAAGAGATTATGATCCAGAAGTCGGGCGATGGATAACAAAAGATCCCATTAGGTTCAATGGTGGTGATACTAATTTGTACAGATATGTTTTATCTGATCCGATTAACTTAAAGGATACCCGCGGGCTAGAATTTGACGAAGAGGATGTTAAAGAAGCGCTGAAAAATGCTTATGATGCTGCCAAGGAAGCAATAAAAGAAGGAAAAGAGAACGTCGAAGACAATCTGGAGAGGATAAAGGATTGGGGCGATCGAATTATTGAAGATGCAGAAGAAAGTATAAAAAAATTCACTGAACCAGAAAAGGATAACGGAGAAGGGGCCAATGGAAAATGCGATCAAAAGATCACGCTTAAAAGAAGTACTAGCAAATTTATATATATTGTTCCCGGCATGTGGAATTAATACTCTGTTTGAATTTTCGAAACTAGGTTTTAAAATTCATGAAGGCAGCGGACAGATTCATTATTTGATAATCTCAAATTTATTTTTGGTGCTGATTTATGCATTACTATTATATTTTTATAATAAAAAAATACTGCCTAAAGTTGTTAGTAATTCTAGCATGATTGCACCTAACTCACTTTATTCAATTTCTGTTTTATGGATATTGTTAGGAACAATCTTATTGTTCAACTTGTTAACAATGAACACATTCTATAACAGATGGAACAATGGCGTCAGTGCAATGGAGTCATTACTAGAAAAAACCAGTGAAAAACGTTTCGTTAAAATATTAAAAAAACAAAATGAATCTTTGGAAGCTATCAATACAGGCAAAGTTAATAAGGAAATTGTAGATTATACACAAGGCATAACTGTCGCATTTAATGAAAGATTTAACTGTCTTCAAAGCTACCAAGACGCAATTAAAAAAATAAATTCTCAGAAGTAGTTATTTAAATGGGTTGTATCTCGAGTCCTTTTAGAGATGGTCCGACGAATGGTAATTTGGGGGGAAATGGAGTGGTTCGGAGCTAGAGATTATGATCCAGAAGTAGGAAGATGGATTTTAAAAGATCCAATTCGATTTGATGGTGAGGACCCTAACTTGTATGGTTATGTTTTACAAGATCCTATAAACTTCATAGATCCTACAGGTAAGTTTTGGTGGGTGCCTATAGAAAATTTAAAGTTGCTTTGGAAAAAAATAAATCAAGAACTATGTGAATTATTTGGTACCTGCAAGCCTAAAGAAGAACCCAAACAGCAGTGCCCAATATAAAGGAGAATTGCATGCGAAATGCACTTGGTAACTTTTGGTTCTGGAATATTAATAAGTTGCTTAGTTCCTTTTACGAACAAAGAGCTGTTAATGAATTTTTATATGGTTTTTTTGCATATTTATTTTTATGCGCTCTTCCGTTGTTTGCATCAAAAAATAGTAATGTATTACTAATTCTAGTTGGGGAGCAAATTATTGGTTATCTAACTGTATATTGGATCTATAGAAAAAATAATGATAACGAATTCATTAAGAAAATTGTATGTTTAATAGTGCCTATAACTTTCAGATTACTAGCTCTTTCTTTAATGATATCTCTGCCTCTTACATTAATCTCAGAATTGTCAAGCTTTAAAAACAAATATGATATTCTAGCTCCTCATTTATTTAATATTTTAGGTTTCACATTGCTTGGTATTTGTATATATCAAGATTCTAAAATGAGGAAAGAGAACAAGATTTAAAGGAAGATATATGATCTTTATTCATACGGTTGTTGAGAAACAAATGTAGATTAACTTAAGTGTCTTAACTGCATGAAACTGAGAAAAAAATAAAAGACAATTGGTTAAAAATACTTGTGATAATAGTCATCTTGTTTTTTGGAATCTATGTAAAGTTTAATACAAAACCTTCGCAAAATATTTAAGGCATAGATTTCAAAATTAAGGGTAAAGACTCTAGAGAGGTTTAAGTAGTCTTCCATTTGTTGAGAATCATAAGGACGCATAGATGGACTTTAAATACTTAGTAGTTGGATTCGTTTTGGTTGCAATTGGAATTTTTATAGCGGTAAAAGAAGCTAGAAAAAATCAGCCTAAAAAAGATCTTAAAAAGATAATTGATTTTTCTAGTGCCTTACTTGGGGGCACAAACTATGGCCTCGCTTTGCTATTTATTGGAGGCGGATTTTTGTTTATTTTTTCCGGGGCTGGAGTGTTTCGTTAATCATTTTTTGATAAAGAAAGACTCGAGCGCAAAATTCAAAAAAATAATGATTCAGTAAAAAAATGTAGCCATTGGCTCATTAACCAACTCCTACTGTAGTTCCATATACTCCTACTATTGACGTAAATGCAGGTGGTACAGGGCCAGCTTACGTGGGTAAATGATCAAAGTGAGGGCTTTTGAAATTAAATTATTTTGTAATCGGCTGTGTTTTAATTTTCATTGGGATTTATAAAATTAGAAAAGATTTTATATCTTTTAAAGAAATATATAAAAATGAGATTTCGGGTTCTTCTAGGTTGTTGCTGCTATTTAGAGAAATGGTAATTGAAGTTCCGTGGGGGATGGTATTTCTTTTTTTAGGATTGATTACTTTATTCAGTTCCTTTTGATGAAGACGAAAAAAATTTATTCTGCCCAATAATTAACCTTATCGGGTAACACCGATTGATTAGTGCCATAATACCGACTTACTGAAGGCAGTGAAGAAATATCTAATATGGGAAATTAGTATTATAAATTTATAAACATGATTCTATCGTTAATTCTTTCTTTGTAATTATATTCGCCGTAAACCCATCGCATGAACCAGTTCCATTCGCTTGAAGGATAACTTCAGTGCATTTCTTGTTTTGCGCATTCATTAATTTTGCAGAATATTGATTTTGTAATTTAGTGATGCTTTTTATTTCGAAGTCTTTAAATTGATCTGTATTTGAAAGCTTATTCAGTACACTTGAGATAAAAAGCGATTCACCTTTAATTTGCGTAGCAGCTTGCAACAAAATGCATTCACAGAAAAAAGTAATGTAGTAAGAGCGATAAGTGATTTAATATATATTCCGCTTTTAGATTTTTAAAAAATTTAGCATGTTTTGGTGAAATGACTTAAGGCCTCTTTCGAGGCCTTAAGTCATTTAGAGTTTAAGGTTTTTTAATCCGGCGAACGCCTTGTTCTTAATTTCCTGCTGCGCCGGAAGCGCCGGAGTTTTTCCTCCGCCTTTTTGCGGGCGGTTTCCGCTGGCGGAAGCTGCACCGGCTTGAGCGGAACGATTTACTTGAGCACCTTGTTTAGCTGTCAGTGAGATTCTGCCGCGGTCGTAATCGATATCCAAAACCTGCACTTTAATTTCCTGACCGACTTTAAGGGCAGTCATGGCATCGTCGACGTAGTTGTCGGAAATTTGCGACACGTGAAGCAGACCGTTTTCCTTGATACCGATATCGACGAAGGCGCCGAACTGAGTGATGTTGGTCACGAGTCCCGGGTACCATTCACCGATTTTAAGATCCGTGATTTTGGATACCTCTTTTCGGTATTCGAATGATTTAAATTCGGTACGCGGATCCTGAGAAGGAGCTTTGAGGGCCTTGACGATATCGTTGAACGTAAACTCTCCGATTTCTGCTTTAAGACCATGATCGCGTTCTAATTTAGCGATGAGTTCTTTGTCTGCTAAAAGGGATTTTACGTCTGTGCCGTTTTTCTTTGCCCATGTTGAAAGAATGTCATAGCGCTCAGGGTGAATGAATGTTCCATCCAGAGGTTCTTCGCCGTTATAGATGCGAAGGAATCCCGCGGCCTGTTCGAAAACTTTGGCGGAAAAGCGCGGAACTTTTAAAATTTCTTTTCGGTTTTTGAATCCGCCGTTTGTTTCACGGAATTTGATTACGTTGGTGGCAAGTGTTGGACCAATTCCTGATACATAGGAGAGAAGAGGAGCAGATGCTGTGTTGATATCCACGCCAACATAGTTAACACATGATTCGACGACACCTTCTAAAGATTTTTTGAGGCGCGCCTGATTGACGTCGTGCTGATACTGACCAACGCCGATTGATTTCGGGTCGATTTTTACCAGTTCGGCCAGAGGATCCTGGAAACGGCGGGCGATAGAGACGGCACCTCTTACGGTGACGTCTTTATCCGGAAATTCGCTGGCCGCAATTTCAGAAGCTGAGTAAACGGAGGCACCCGCCTCAGAAATAAGGGTCGCGTTTGTTTTGCCGTTTTTTACATGCGGAACATTTTCCTGAATGAATTGCAGCGTTTCGCGTCCGTAGGTTCCGGAACCGATGGCGATATGGTGAACATTAAATTGTTCGATGATGGCCTGAAGAACCGTGGCCGATTCTTTGACCTGCATACGCGGCTCATGCGGATAGATAACACAGTCACCGAGAAGCTTTCCGGTATTATCGACGATAACAACTTTACATCCCGTACGCACTCCCGGATCAACACCGATGACGGATTTTGATCCTAAGTATGGTTGCAGCAGCAGGTTTTTTAAGTTGATACCAAAAACGTTGATCGCCGTTTCATCGGAAATGCGTTTTAGTTCTGATTTAACTTCCAGATCAAGAGACGGGTGAATGTAGTTCAGGTACGCTTTTTTCGCGGCGGTTTCCAGATCGTTTAAGCAGCCGAGGTTTCCTTTATCAAAGAAATTCTTTCTGAGAAGACCGGTGGCCACTTCTTCCGGGAAGACGACGTCGACTTTAAGTGTTTTGGAAGTCATTCCTCTTCTCATGGCGAGGAAGCGGTGAGAGGCCTTCGGTTCTTTGAGTTCCGACGCTTTCTGAGAAAATTCAAAGTAGTCTTTGTATTTCATCCAGTCTTTGTCTTCTTCTTCGGCCTTGTCTCTTTTAGTTGATTTGATGACAGCATCGGCCCAATAATCTTTACGAAGTGTTTCTTTAGTGGCCGGATCGTGGGCCATCATTTCGATGATAATGTCGAATGCGCCTGCATAAGCTTCTTCGAATTTAGTAATTTTGAATTCCGGTTTATTAAATTTGTCGCCAAATTCGGCCTTTAATTCTTCTTTTGTCTTTGGTGTGGTCAAAATGATTTGGGCCAGTGGTTCCAGGCCCGCTTCTTTGGCGATCATCCCTTTGGATTTTTTCTTCGCTTTATAAGGAGCGTATAAATCTTCTAACTGATTAATGGTGGTGGCGGCCTTAATTTGTTTTTCTAGTTCCGGAGTGAGAGCTTCCATCTTTTTGATGGCGTCCAGAACGTATTCGCGGCGTTTTTCACGTTCAAGGTAATTTTCATAGGATTCAAAAATGGCACGAATCTGCACTTCATCTAATCCGCCGGTCACTTCTTTACGATAGCGGGCGATAAACGGAACAGTGGATTGTTCAGTAATTAATAAGTTCAGTACGCTTAAAACTGAGCGCGCATTGATGTTTGTTTCCTGAGCGGCAAAGACAACAGCGCTTTGTTCAAGTGACATGGATCAGTTCTCCTTTTAATTCTTCGTTTTAGTCATTATTGTGTGTGTAAAAAGATAAAACGATAAACAACTTAAAAAAACTTGGCAAATGAATACTCGCTTTTGGTAGACTGTGAATCGGGACACTAAAGGAAAAAATATGATTTATGATCTGGCCGTCGTCGGCAATGGCATAGCGGCACAAACTTTTTTATGGAATCTCAGTGAAAATTCCGCATTAGTAAAGAAAAGTCAGAATTTTTCTGTTGCTCATATTCACAATGAAAAAATAGCTCCCTCCTGTTCTCTTAGGTCCGTGGCCACCGTTTCGCAAAATGGGGTGGAGGAAAATGCGCCGGGATTAGGTCAGGATTTGCTGGCCGGTTATCAGCGTTTCAGTGATTTTATCTATAAGTACAACCCGGAGGGAGCAGAACCTGTAAGGCAGGGTGTGATTTATACCAATGAAAAAGATCATCAGAAGATGATCAGACGATTTAAAACTTTAAATATGATTACTCATCCCTGGTTAAAGGATTCCCGCGAGGGAGTGGAGCTGATCACGTATATGATAGGGCCCGAGAGATACCTGCGCTGGTTTCAAAGTTTTAATGCAAAAAATCTTGGACAATCTCTCTTTGAATTTCCTTTTTTCTTAAAAGACATGCATAGAAGTGAAGCGGGTTATGTTGAATTGTCTCTGGAAAACCATCAGAAATTAAAGGCCAGAAAAGTTGTGCTTTGTCTGGGAGCTTATTCTAAAATTTTCGGCCATTTTTTTTCGGAGTTTCAGGTTCAAGAGGCGGATGAGAAATGTGTGATTAAAGCGGGAACTTATCTGGAGCGCACCATTGATTTAGGAGAGAAGTCACAGTTACTGATTATTGATATGCAAAAAGTTCTCTACCGCTCCCATGATAAAATTTTGCAGATTGGCTCCGTCACCAGCAATGGGCCAATGCTTGCTCCGGATCTATCGGAATTGCGCTTGCTCTATGAAAAGTGTCGGAGTGTTCTCAATTTTGATCCGGGGAAATTTGAGGATTTTAAGGTGGTGACAGGTCTTCGCCACAAAGGGCCCCGGCGCAAATTCATCGCAGGATCTGTCGGGGATAGTCCTCATGTTTTTATGATTAATGGTTTTTATAAAAACGGTTTCACCCTGAGTTTTCTGGCCGCTCAAAAAATGTCAGAACTCTTAGGGCCCATAACTGCAGAGAAAAGCTGATTATTTTTTTGGCCGACACTCGCCCTGGGTGTATTCGACACCAGCACATTGGGCCATGCAGGAATTGCTGTAGGTTTTCTGATCCGAACCACACACCGGCATATACAGCTGAACGCAAACGCAGTCTTTGGCCTTTTTCTTCATGACTTCATCGAGCTTTGATGGAGCAGGAATGGTTGTGCTTTCTTTTTTTTGTTCGCTGACATCCGTTTTCGGCGTTTGAGCAGAGCAGGAAGATAATAAAGAAAAGATATAGGCAGTGAAGATTATTTTTTTCATGGAAGAGAGTTTAACAGATGAATGAGGGAGAGGGAAGAATGGTGGCTTGGGGCAGAATCGAACTGCCCACCTATGGGTTATGAATCCATCGCTCTAACCAACTGAGCTACCAAGCCATAAAAAGTTTGACTCATCCTAATGAAGCCACACCCAACTGTCAAGATTTTCATAGCATTGTCTTTCTTTAAATGCTGTTTAGGTCTATGATTTCCGATATGAATAGACCCGATTTTGCATATACTCGCAGGTTCGATCGTCACGTCCTGGACCTGATCAAACAATTCAATTTATTCCCAGAAAAGGGTCAGTTGGTCGTTTCAGTTTCTGGTGGTGTGGATTCAGTGGTCCTGGCCCATGTTCTCTTTCGTCTCAACATTCCTTTTTCCATGTTGCATTTTCATCACGGCACCCGCCCGGAAAATGAAGCCGAAGAGAGTCTGATTCACCAACTGGCAAAGAACTACCAGGTGGCGGTTCATGTGGCGCGGGAAAATTTCGATATTACCCAAAGTAATTTCGAGTTTAAGGCCCGGCAGTGGCGAAGTGAAGTCTATCGCACATTTCAAGAAGAGAAGAAAACGATCGTCACGGCCCACCATCTCGATGATTCGTTTGAATGGTCTCTCATGCAATCAGCAAAGCAAGGATCCCTTGAAGCGACGCTGGGAATTCCGGTGAAAGGTCCGTGGCTGGCGCGCCCTTTTATGGGAGTCTCCAAGGCACATATTCTCCGTTATGCAAGAGCAGCAGATTTAAGGTGGATCGAAGACAGCAGTAATGAAAATATCAGTTTTGAGAGAAACTATATCCGTAAGAAAATCTGCGTGCCTTTAAAGCAAAAATACCCTCAGTACCTGCGGCATTATGTGGCCCAGAAAAATGCTCTGGCCATGAAGCTTGGAGTTCATGTTTTAAAAACCCAGAGTGAATTGATCGTCAAAAAAGACATTTCGGGTGGAAGGATATTGATGTCGTCATCAATGCGCGAACATAAAAGCGAAATCAAAAAATGGATCGTCCATTTCTCCCAAAAAAAACGCGGAGAGCTCGATACGGAAATTGATAAACTGATTCTTGCCCATCACAATATTCAGCAAGAACCCAAAAGTCCGCGCATTAAGGGCCCGATGTATTTTAGCGGCGGTGTGGAAGTGCATTTATGTCAGGATCATTTGTTCATTATGGGCAGTAAGGAAAAAAATTTTTACCAAAAGCTTGATCAAAACCTCTGTGAATCGCTGCAGAAGTTTACGCAGATTCCTTTCTGTCGAACTGACGCTTTTCCCCAGCTGGTGATAGGTGCAAAGGAGTTGGTTAAAAAGAGTAACTTACTTCTGCATCCCTTACTTCCTCTGACGTGTCAGTACTTGAAAGACAGAAAGATTTCGTACACCTTTGCTCCGGTACTCTCACCAAAGATCAGACAAATGATCGATCACAGTGCTGTCATACTTGCCTCTTCTGACTTGGGTCTTTAGAATAGATCAAGGTTGTTTTTAAAGAGGGAAGAAACTCTGATTTAACAAAACACTATAATCGTTTGCTAAAAGGAAATAGATTTGATGAAACCGCAACAAAAGACTCTTACATTATGGATTGTCGTCATTTTACTGATGGCACTGGTCGCGAAACTCGCTACCGTAAAATCAGGGGATATCAAGACGATTAAATACCCGGCCTTTGTTCGTGCCGTTCAGGAAAAAAATGTTGATGAAGTTATTTTCAAAGGTAAAGACACCATCATGGGTAAGTTTAAGCCTGGATACGAAAATGGCGCTCGCTTTACACTGACCGGAAATACCGGGGACGCGACATTTAATATTCTTCGCGAAAACGGAATTGTTCCGACTTATGAAGAAGAAGAAAAGCAAACTTTCTTCACGTCGCTTCTTCTTAACTGGGGACCGATGATTCTTCTGATCGTCATTTTTTATTTCTTCCTGCGCCAGATTCAGGCCGGTGGCGGAAAGGCCATGAGCTTTGGAAAATCCAAAGCAAAAATGCTCTCTCCCCATGAAAAGAAAATTACTTTTGCCGATGTCTCCGGTGTTCAGGAAGCAAAAGAAGAACTTGAAGAAGTCGTCGACTTCTTAAAAGATCCAAAAAAATACACTTCTCTAGGTGGTAAAATTCCTAAAGGAGTTATTCTTGTCGGTCCTCCGGGAACTGGTAAAACTTTACTTGCCCGCGCTGTGGCCGGTGAAGCCGATGTCCCGTTCTTTTCTATTTCAGGATCGGACTTCGTCGAAATGTTCGTGGGTGTTGGTGCTTCGCGAGTTCGCGACTTATTTGAACAGGGAAAAAAGCACGCTCCATGTATCATCTTTATTGATGAAATCGATGCCGTTGGTCGCCACCGTGGTCAGGGATTAGGTGGTGGTCACGATGAACGTGAGCAGACACTTAACCAGCTCCTGGTGGAGATGGATGGCTTTGAATCCAACGAAGGCGTTATCTTAATTGCAGCGACTAACAGAATTGATGTTCTCGATCCGGCCCTCTTGCGTCCAGGTCGATTTGATAGAAGAGTGATGGTCGGACCTCCGGATGTGCGTGGACGCCTGGGAATTTTAAAAGTTCACACGAAGAAAACTCCGCTGGAAGACAATGTGGACCTGGAAATTATTGCCAAAGGAACACCTGGCTTTACGGGAGCAGATCTTGCGAACCTGGTGAACGAAGCGGCGCTAAATGCTGCCCGTTACAATAAGAAAAAGCTCTCGAATGAAGATTTCGAACAAGCAAAAGATAAAGTTCTCATGGGACCTGAGAGAAAATCTCTTGTGATCTCTGACAAAGAAAAGCTGATGACGGCCTACCATGAAGCCGGTCACACGATCGTCGGGATGAACCTTCCGTACACTGATCCTATTCACAAGGTTTCCATTATGCCGCGGGGAGGAGCGCTGGGAGTTACTCAGACACTTCCGAATGAAGATATGCTATCGCTTACAAATGACCGCGCAGAAAACTTCATTTCATTCTTAATGGGTGGTCGTTGTGCTGAAGAAATCGTTTACGGACAAATGACTTCCGGAGCTTCAAACGATATTGAGCGCGCGACATCTCTGGCCCGCAATATGGTTTGTAAATGGGGAATGAGTGAGAAAATGGGCCCTATTAATTATCACAAATCAGGACAATCAGCATTTACCGGCATGGGTGAAAATGTTGATTACTCTGAAAAGACGTCACAGGAAATTGATTCTGAAATCAACCGGATTGTTGAAAAGAATTATCGTCAGGCGCTGAATATTTTAAAATCAAACCGTGATGGACTAGATCGACTGGCCCAGGCATTAATGGCATGGGAAACGATTGACTTTCAACAAGTCAAAGATGTTGTGGCCGGCATTGATATTGGTCTTCCGTTGAAATCAGATAAACGCGGACCTACGGAGGAAGACCAGTCTAAAAAAGATAACGGAATGAATCCTGTTATGGCCTAGGTCTTTTATTTATCGATAAAAATATGATCGACAATTTACCGTTTCATACATTGGGAGTCATTAACATGACTCCCAATTCATTTTCGGACCAGGGAAAATCTCTGGAGAGTTCAGTTTTACGACAGCAGTTACAGGATTATTTAAGCCGCCCCCTGGTTATTCCTGACATTGGTTTTGAGTCGACTGCTCCGATGAACAATGCCATTACCGCCGAGGAGGAATGGAGTCGTTTCGAACAATTTTTAAAACTCACTCAGGGAATGGATTTTAAGGACCGGCCGGTTTCGTTTGATACTTATAGAGTGGATAATTTCCTGCGTATGCGTGAGACTTTCTTAAAGACTTTCGGTCAGCGCACAGTTTTTTTTAATGATGTTTCCGGCAGCCTGGATGAGCAATTGCTTCGGGCCTTAAAGGACAGTGGAAACTCGGATCGACTTTTTTATATCTACACTTTTTCGCATATTCCTTCCCGTGACCAGACTCTAAACCACATGACTTTTAGAACTCAGGAAGATGTTATCGAGGCCTGTTTAAAAAGTTTTAAAAAGGCGTATGCTGTTTTTAAAGAAATCGGCAGGCAAGACCGGCTCATCCTCGATCCGGGATTTGGTTTTTCTAAAAGTTATGAGCAAAACTGGGAGCTTTTAAATTCTTTTGAGCAGGTTTTAAACGGGCTGATGTGTGCTGGAATCAGAAATCCGGTGCTGGTGGGTTTGTCCAAAAAATCCTTTTTACGAAAGGCCTTGAAGACCGATTCATTCAGCGAAAGTGAGCACCTGCATTTTAAATGCTTAGTAGATTTAATGGGTCTCGCCCAAAAAATTCAGTATCCATCCTTACTTTTTAGGGTCCATGATCCGGGAATTGTCGAGCTGGCCCGTAATTTCCACCTGTAATTATTGCATGACCACTGGGCAGAGAAGACTAATTCAGGCATTTATTGGGCCTATGAAATTTTCACTCTTACCCATGCTTATGCTGCTGGCCTTTTTGTGTCTGATGAACGCGGCCCGTGCCTATGACTTTGACATAAAAGTTATTTACGGTGAGGACAACCGACTGACTTACGCTGATCTCGATGCCTCCATTGAGCCGGAAACAGTCCAGGCAGCCGATGCAGTTTTGGCCCAGATCCCTTCCTGGAGAATAGATCAGACCGATAAGGACTTTATCCGGGTGACGACAAAAGATCTTAAAACAGGTCTTAATGTCTGTGCCGAAGAGCGCTTTAGTGATGCTCCTCTTGTTTCGAGCTGTACTGCCTTTTTGGTGGCCCCGAATCTCATTCTTACGGCCGGTCATTGCATCAAAGATAAATATGAATGTAAAAAGCAGACATGGGTTCTGGACTTTAACGATGGCGGAGAGTTTACAGCACCTTCGGGAACAGTCAGTTTTCCACGCAGTAAGGCCTTTCAGTGCGCAGAGCTGGTGAGCTGGTCAAATAATCCCAAACTCGATTATGCCCTCATTCGTCTGGATCGAGCCGTCAGCAATGTCAGGCCACTTCCTTTGCGCCGCCAGGGAAAAATTAAAAATGATGAAATTCTGACAGTCATCGGGCATCCATTAGGTATGCCTAAACTCATCTCAGATTTTGCAGAAATCCGGGATAATTCTCTGACCTATACCTTTAAAACCAACACAGATACATTCTCCGGAAACTCCGGATCTCCTGTCATCGGTTTTGACTCGAAAGTCGTTGAAGGGCTTCTGATTCGAGGCGAAGATGATTTTGAACTCAATCTCGACAGTCTCTGCCAGCGACCGAAGCGCTGTGAAAAGGATGAATGTCGCGGAGAAGTTATCCAGCGCTCAACTGTGCTTCCGCTCAAATTGATTCCTAAAATCTGATTGTCTTTTTTTCGATTGAAACTTACCATAATCCTATGGACTATGCTTTGGGACCAGTCATTCTATCCAGTCAGGATAAAGTTCGCATGTTGGATTTTCTTTCCGACGTTTTTGAATTTGATGTGGATACTGAAACGGACATAATCACCAAAGGCAATCTTTCACTTAAAATCGTTGAAGCACAGGACGCTCTCGCGCCATCTTCCAGCGGAGTTACTTTCGCTTTTTTGCTGAAGGCCCCTGATCAAATTAAAGAAATTCAAAACAAGTTTAAATTTTTTCTTTATCGTAAGGCACAGGATCCCAACCACGAGCGTCTTAGTTTTGTGGAAACACAGAGTGATCGTTCACTCCGGATTGTCGATTTTGACGGCCGTACCTGGCAATTTGATCTTCCTGCACGGATCCCCCATGACTTCTAAAATTATCCAGGCCCGGGTTTTGACCTCCGCTTATCAGGAGCGAATGGATATTACTTTCAATGATCAAAGCGGGCTGATTGAAAAAGTTGAACCGTCCAAATCAGCAAAAGAAAATGTCGATTTTTATTTTGATGATGATCATTTGCTTCTGGGCGGAATGGGGGACATTCACATCCACGCCCGTGAAGACATCACCGGTAAAAATACTTACAAAGAAGATTTTCATTCCACCTGCTGCGCGGCCATCAATGGTGGTGTCGTGCTTGTTGCGGACATGCCTAATAATCCCGTGGCCCCGGTAAATGATGAAACCTATCTGGATAAGTTAGCCCTTACCAAACAACACCCTTTGCCTATCCTGCTTTACGCGGGAATAGGGCCTTCGACCCGACCGCTTACCTTTACTGTTCCTTACAAAGTTTATATGGGTCCTTCTATCGGAGAGCTCTACTTTAAAACCAATCATGAACTCGATGAAGTTCTTCAGCATTATCGTGATTGTTATGTGAGTTTTCATTGTGAAGATCCGGAAATTCTCGAGGCCCATAAAGATGAGGCGACACATGAAACCAGAAGGCCTTTAAGTGCTGAATTGATGGCGACTGATGTGGCATTAGCATTGATTGAAAAATATAATCTTAAAGGGAAACTCTGCCATTACAGCGCTAAAGATGGGCTATCAAAAATAAGATCAGCACGGGCCAGAGGGCTTTGTGTAACGACGGAAGTCACTCCTCAGCATCTCTATTTCTCCAGCGAGAAAATCCAAAAAGAGATCCCGGCTAACGAGCAGGTTTATTTCCAGATGAATCCGCCCATTCGGGGGGAAGCTGATAAAGAGGCCTTGCTCGAGGCCCTGCGCTCGGGAGAAATCGACTATCTGGCCACTGATCATGCTCCGCATTCACCGGAAGAAAAGGCCCGGGGAATGAGCGGTCTGCCTGGTCTCGACACTTACGGAGCGTTTGTCACATGGCTTTTACTCGAGCAAAAAATTGACCCGGTCATCATTGCAAAAGTTTGCGTTGAAAATCCCGCTCATTTCACCAATCACTTTCTTCAGGAGCTCAAAAAACAAGACCCGTATTTCGTCCGTTTTGGAAATGGTTTTGGGCATTTAGAGACGGGTTATTCAGCATCTTTCACCGTTTTAAACCTCAAGAGGCCCATCACAATTACCCGGGAAAAACTGCAAACCAAGGCCCGCTGGTCGCCCTTTCTCGGTGTGACATTTCCGGGAAGTGTAGCAGCAGTTTTTATTGGCGGTAAGAAAAAGTCAGTCTAAAGTTGAGATTAATGATCAGGAAGTAAGTTTTTGTAAGTGTGCAATTTACATGCACTGTACTTTAATCTTTGTGGCGATAAATCTTCTTCCTACAAGGATGTTTTTCATGACTTTAAAGGCCCTTCTCATCACAACAATCACTTTCACAAGCCTTTCAGCATTTGCGGCTAAAGTTCCTGTGACTCCAAAAGTTATCTATGGAATTGATGACAGAATGGATGTTTACGAGAGCTCAGACAATCTGATGAAAGAACTTGCTCTTTCTACAGCGGCCCAGATCATGGACAGAAACCTTGTCGTTGAAGGCGACGTCATCACGATTAAAGCAGAAACTCTGGAAGAGTCAGGAATCTGTAAAAGTGAGCGATTCTCGCAGCAACCGGCGGCCGGAAACTGTTCAGGTTTCTTAGTAGCTCCGGATAAACTAGTGACTGCCGGTCATTGCTTAAACAGCGAATTCGACTGTGCTTCTCATTCATGGGTTTTTGATTACGCCAATACGACAGAAGAAAAATCAGAATTCAAAATGAATAAGTCTCAAGTTTACAAGTGTACAAAGATCATCGAAAGACAAAAAGATTCACGAACGATGGCCGACTACGCAGTTTTAAAGCTAGACCGCCCGGTAGAAGGACGTACTCCGCTGAAATACAGAAAAGAAGGAAAGCCTGCTAATGATGCAGTTATGACGGTTATCGGTCACCCAACTGGACTACCGACAAAAATCACAGCAGCAGCTGATATGAGAAGTAACACAAATCCAATCTTCTTCGTTACTAACGCTGATACATACGGTGGAAACTCTGGATCAGCAGTTGTCGATTCAAGAACAGGTGTTGTGGAAGGGATTCTGGTTAGAGGTGATACAGATTACTCACGCTCAAGTGAAGGCTGTATGGTTTCTGTTTACCGCCCTCAAGACGGTGGACGTGGTGAAGACGTAACAAGAATTAACATCATTAAAGATCTGCTGAAATAAGTTCAACAAAAAGGCCCGCATGTCGGGCCTTTTTTGTTGGTTCTTAGAGTCTCTCTATAGACCTTCAAGGATGGAGGTTTTTTTATTCACGAAACACCCTTCATCAGTATGACCATTTAGTCCCGCCCAGACATTTTTTGCTGCCTGCATAGACATGGCCGATCGTGCTTCAAAGGTCGCTGAAGCAATATGAGGAAGGATCAAAATATTTTTTAATGAGTAAAGCTTATGCGTAGGTGGAAGTGGCTCCGGATCAGTGACGTCGAGTCCAGCTCCGAAAATCCTTTTATGAAAAAGAGCTTCGAAGAGGGCCTCCTGGTCGATCACTTCACCCCGGGAAGTGTTGATGACGACAGCTTCTTTTTTCATGAGAGCAAACTCCGCTGTACTTAAGAGGTGTCGGGTATCCGGACGAAGAGGCGTGTGCAAACTGATAAAGTCACTTTCTCTTAGGAGTGCTTCAAGATGAAAGCGTTCAGCTTTACTGTTGACGGAAATAATTTTCATGTCAAAAGCTAAACTGGCCATTTCAGCTAATCTTGATCCGATTCTGCCACTACCTATAATTCCCAGAGTTTTTCCTCTTAAACCATGGCCGAGAAAACCTAATGGCTCCCATTTTTTCCATTCTCCGCTTGCCGCGTTTTCCATCGCTGCTGAAAAATTCCGCGCCGTCGCGATCATGAGTCCCAGGGCAGCTTCCGCTGTGGCCTCAGTCAAGACAAGAGGTGTGTTTCCAATTAAAATATTTAAAGAAGTGGCCTCAGACAGATCGATGTTGTTTGTCCCCACGGCAAAGTTACTGATCACTTTGAGTTTTGAATGGGCCTTTAAAAAATGACTGTCGATTTTATCTGTGAGCATGGTGATCAGGGCATCATAATGGGAGGCCTGTGATTCCAGTTTCTGGCCTGGCGAGAGAACATCCACGATGCACCCCTTTTTTCTCAGGAAAGAGGGGCCAGTATCCGGGATTTGAGCAGAGACGAGGACTTTATAAGATGTTGAGGGCATGAGGAATTCCTAAAATATTCTTACAATGCGACTAAGTGATTATTATTTGGTCTATAAAATTTAGCATAGTCAATATTTTATTAGGAAATTCTCCCCAAAAGTGCTATTTTGCCCCGACTTCCGTAGGACACCATGCGTTCTTACACCTACGACACCACCTTGCAAAGGAGCACGAGTGAAAAAATTAATCTCTATTGCCACACTTATCCAGCTTGGAACTGCTTCTGCCTCGGTTGTAGCCGTTATGGATACCGGAACTGACATCTCTCATAAAGATATCGCTCCAAAAGCATGGGTCAATAAAAATGAAAAAGAAGGAAGTACGACAGATCTAGATGGTTCAGGTCTTCCAGGGGACATCAATGGATGGGACTTCACAGAAAATTCTGCAAAAGTTTTTAATGATAAATACAATTACCTGGTCACTGAGGATGTAAAAAGATTCTACAATCTTTTTGGTAAATATGAACTCGGAACTATTTCTCAGATGGAAATGGGGTGGTTACGTACTGCTGTTGAAAATAAACCCCTGATGAATCAGGTGAATTTCGTAGGTGGCTACGCACATGGAACACACGTAGGCGGAATAGCTGTTCTTAATAACGCTAAAGCACAAGTGATGTCGCTTAAAATCCTTCCGACGGTTTACCAGGAACTGGCCCCGGAAAAAAACAATAAAGAAAAAGAACCAGTTCAGCTGGAATTCGACTTTGCTCCAGGCATGTCTGTCGAAGAATTTAAAGAAGAAGTGATCAAAACAGCTCTTGCCCAGATCGAAGAAATGGTACCACTTCACGGCTACCTGAACTTCCATAAAGTCGACGTTGTTAACCAGTCTTACGGAATCGGTTTTGCTCAGGCCGTATCTTTTATTCAGTCAGGATTCATTGAAGCGGTAAAACGCACTCCAACTGAGGAAGAACTAGTTGATTTGATCATCGCTTATTTCGGAACAATGAGAGCTAACGGTAAAGTTATGTTCGATGCTGCTCCTAATACACTTTTTGTTATCGCTGCCGGAAACGACAACTCTGATAACGATGCTCTTCCGGATTACCCGGCAGATATAGAGGCCGACAACAAAATCGTTGTTGCTGCAACTAAAGGTTACTCATCTCTGGCCGAATTCTCGAACTTCGGTGCAACGAAAGTTGATGTTGCTGCTCCAGGAGTGGCGATCAATTCTACGGCACCAACGGGAACTTACCTGCCAATGAGTGGAACTTCTCAGGCCGCTCCGTTTGTCACAAACGCCATCTCGCTGGCCAAGGATGTTAACCCAGCTCTTAAAACTGCTGATCTAAAAAACATCATCCTTAAGACTGTTGACGTAAAACCATGGTTGAAAGGAAAGGTAGTGACTTCAGGAATCGTCAATAAGGCCCGCGTTCTTCGCGCTGCTGAACTTTCTAAGACAATGAACGTTGAACTAGCTATCTCCAAAGCTCGTGCAGAAATTGCTGATGTTGCAGTGACAAAATCATTCAACAAACGTCTTCTAGGCCCGGCCCTTAAATTTAAACCAGTTCGTCCGAGCCTGTTGATCAAAAAATAATTAAGTTCGTAGAAATCCTGCATAATATCATGAGGCGCTTCGAAAGAAGCGCCTTTTTCATTTTAGCAGTCAGAAAGTGTCAGAAACATTCTTTATCCTTTTTGGTCCTTAGAGGGTCATAATTATCTATTGTGATAACCCTTCTTTAAGGAGATTGAGATGAAATTATCTCACGGACTAACTCTCGCTGCATTAGCACTAAGCTTAAATTCTCAGGCGGCCACAATTGCTATCGTCGATTCCGGAAACGATATGAAGCATAAAGACCTCGCTCACAAAGCATGGACTAACATGGTTGAAATTGAGGCCAACGACCGCGATGAAGATAAAAACGGCTACCCGGACGATATGCACGGGTGGAACTTTGCCGAAAGTAACAACATGCTGATTGATTACCAATACTCATGGTCAAACACAGCTGACGTACGTCGCTTTTTCGATATTCAGTTAAAGTCTTTCTTAGGAACTCTGACTCAGGAAGACCGCGAATGGGCAAACGCTAAACTTAAAGATGAAAAATTTATTCGTGAAATTTCAGTTTTCGGAAACTGGATGCACGGCACTCACGTGGGCGGGATCGCCGCCAAGGCATCTGCTGAGGCTAAGCTTCTCGGTGTAAAACTCATTCCAACAGAAGTCAAACTACCTGGGCAAAAATCAAATACACTCACGTTCACAACGGGATCAAAAGTTGTAACGATGAAAACAGACAAAGGTCTAAAAGATACTCTTTTAAAAGCAGCGATTGGGCAGCTGGCCAAACAACAGTCAGTTGTTTACGGAGAGATTGGCGCTTATATCAACGGGCATAAGGCCGATGTTATGAACGGCTCTTTTGGAACGGGCTACGAGCAAATAAAAGGTGTCATCGGCATGCTTTATGAAACTATCTTCAGAAAACCTGCCAGTGAAGCTGAGATCAAGACTTATACAGATCATTTCTTCACAGTTGCTATTGAAGAAGCAAAAGTTTTCCTGAAAACAGCTCCCAATACCCTTTTCGTCTTTGCTGCAGGTAACGATGGATCAAACAATGACGTCGTTCCAACTTCTCCAACTAACGTTGTAGGAGAAAATAAAATTTCAGTTGCAGCTACTCTTGGCGAACAGGCCCTGGCATCGTTTTCAAACTACGGTGAAAAAAATGTTGAAGTTGCCGCTCCTGGAGTAGGAATCATCTCTCAAATCCCGATGGACGGCACACTTGCTGTTTCAGGAACATCACAAGCAGCTCCTTTTGTTGCTGGTGTGGCCGGAGCGATTAAAGACGTAAACCCAAAACTGGGTGCTCGTGAAATGAAACGAATCATTATGGAAACCGTTGATGTAAAAGACTGGCTAAAAGGAAAAGTAAAAACATCTGGTCTTGTAAACAAAGAGCGCGCGCTACGAGCAGCAGAACTATCTAAGTCTATGGACCTGACAAAAGCTATCGCTCAGTCGAAGTTTGATGTTCTTCCAAAAACGATGAACGAAAAACTGAGAGGTCCTCGCTTTCACCAGGTTCCTCGTGAACTTATTCTGCCTCTACCAAGCTTAATTTCAGTAAAATAAATCAATTGAAAAGGCCCTCGAAAGAGGGCCTTTTTTTGTCTGTTTTTCTACTCTTCAAGTATTTCTATTAATCCCGTCTCACCATTCATCCGGATTTTCATTCCCGATTTCATTTTTTTAGTGAGTCCTTTGATTCCGACAATGGTTGGAAGTCCCATTTCTCTTGCTACAATGGCGGAATGGGAGAGTAGACCGCCTCGTTCTACCAGCAGTCCCGATAATGAAGGATAAAGGGGAATCCATCCCGGGTCTGTCCGGTCGGTGACAAGAATTTCTCCGTTTAACGTCATGTCGTCTTCAGGGCCCATGATCACCTTGACGATTCCAATAACATCACCTGGTGAACAAGGGATACCGGCCATCTGGTTTGCGGCAAGAGTCGATTCATCAATCGTCTGGACTTCCTCTTTGGGAAAATGAGCATTGTTCCAGTAGACTGGACCTCGGGTTGCAAAACGAGCAGAAGGCTCATTGTCCTTATAAAATTCGTATTCAGCTTTTCGGACTTCGATTGATTTTCTGAGATTTTGAATACTGTTTGTTCCTTCAAAAGCACCTTTAAGTTCATCGAGTGATAAAAAGAAAATATCTTCTTTTTTGTCGATGATATTGCGTTTGGTGAAATCTTCTCCCATGGCATAGAACATGGCACGGACAACACCATAGATGCGGGTACGGCAAAAACGCGTGTTCTCGCGGTTCATGACCGCTTTACGGGCGTGATGCAGAGACCATGAATAAATTATCTTTTTGATTCCGCCGAGATTTTTATTTAACAGAGACTCAGCATTCGTCCTGATTTCTTTTTCTCTGCGCTCGTATTCATGCAGGTCGGTTTGTCCACAGTTGATAAGGTTTTTTAAGAAGACGAAAAAGAGGGAAGGATCCTGGTGCAGGTCTTTTTGTTCGAGTTTCATTTCACTCATACAGCGGAAGCCATAACGATCGATGTAATCCAGAACCATTTTGTAGAATTCCTGATGTTCGCTTTGATTTAGAGCTTCAAGGACTAAAACGTTTGGTGTTTCCAGAATGAGTTCTTTGAGTTTTTGATTTTTTGAAACATATCCCGACATAACGATCAGGCGTTTTGTCGGTTCTGCCGATTCCAGATTTCCGTTTCCGGCCAGTAAATCGTTGTGGAAAGAATCCCCCAGATGTCCAAGCCATTTTTTGGTCAGGGTTTTAAAGAGACCGTAGTGAACCATACACAGATAATCGTTTATAATCGGTGCATGCCATTTCCAGAGCATCTCTTTTTCAAGCAGCTGGTAGTATTCGTAAATTTTATCACTCGGCAGTTGGTGGTAAGGAATTCTTCTGAACTTGTTATAAACTGTATGAAACTCTTTCAGAAAATTATCGACCACAGACTGAATGGTTAAATGAAACCAGAAAAATTTGCAGCCGGTAACAAATTGGCGGAACTTTGAACCGATACCATGGTGAAATTCTGGGGGCTTTACCCGTTCAGCGATTTCATCCTGCAGGGCCTCATTGGTTCCCATCATCGTTTCCATGAACTGACGATTGTATTTATAACCCGGAAGAATACTGGTGAGTTTATACCAGTTAAGCAGATTGTAATACACACGTCCATAGAAGAGACCAAGCATGTTTTTTAAAAAGTAATCCATCTCTTTAATTCGATCTTTGGGAACAAGAAGGATCTCACAAAACTGAACGTAAACCTGATGATAAACGTAATGAGCAAAACCAAAAGTGAGCGGCATCGTGAGTCCACCATAACTTTCAACAATATTAGAGTTGTCCCAGACATAAAGAATACCGTTATTGTTTTCTACATCAGTTGTCACCGGACGTGATTGCAGAATATAAAGTGTTCCATTCTGGATGGCCCATTCAACGTCTTGAGGCCGTCCGTAAAATTTTTCGATTCTCAAGGCCATTGCACTTAGTTCTTTAAGTTCCTTATCAGTCAGTGTTGAGATATTTACCTGAGCGGCAGGAACTTCAACTTCGGCACATTTTTGGAGAGCGGCATCGCGCACGAGTTTTTTAGGTTTTTCGACGATGTTTTGTTCGAGGGTCAATCCATTTTTTTTATCCAGCACATAGGTATCGGCATCAAGCAGGCCTGACACTAAACCTTCTCCGACACCGTAAACTGAGTTAATGACGATCTGATCATTTTTACCGTTGATAGGATTACAGGTGAAAAAAACACCGCTGGTATCCGGATCGATCATTTGCTGAATGATAACTGAGACTTTAATATTGACGATTTGCAGTTTATTGATTTTTCTGTAATGGAGGGAGCGCTCTGAATAAGCAGAGGCCCAGCATTCTTTAACGGACTTCAGAACATTTTCAAGATCGTTGAGATAGAGAAAACTACTTAGCTGACCGGCAAATGAGTGCAGGGCCGAGTCTTCATCATGAGCACTGGAGCGAACTGAAACGAGTGATGTATTTCCTTCTTTGGTCACTTTTTCATAAGCTATTTTAATCGCTTCACGAACATCCTGCGGAAGATCTGTCGCCATAATTTTTTGGTGGATGCGTTCAGAAACTTTTAAAAGATCAGCATTGTCGTCAGTCAACATGTCGTTGATAGCGGTATTGATTCCCTTTTGTTCTTTAAAGGATTCAAAAAAATGTGGAGGAAGCGTGATAAAAGAAGGAACTCTGATACCGGCGTTTTGCAATAAGAATAAATTATGTCCTTTCCCGCCACTTTCTAGCTTCGCAAAGTGCGGAGTACTTTCTTTCGTTACAATAAGCAGAGGATTGGTTTTCATGTAAGCTTCCTATTGGTCCTTAAAAAGTAAAAGAGGCGATAAGGGTTAAGTAAAAAAGAATGATATAAACAGAAGAAATCTTACGGAAAAGTTTGGCCGCATAGACTCTGCTGTTTAAAAGATAATTGAGCGCAATAACAATAAAAAAGACAAAAATCGTACCCTGAGAAAAAGCGAGAAGTTTCTCATTGTATCCGTTCATTCGGAAGGCAAAATAATGAGCGGCAACCGTCTGAAACGTTGAGAGGGCCACAGCGCCACTTTTTCCAAATAAAGAAGAGTAAGTATCGACCCCGCTTCTTTCTTCTTCGGGAGCAAAAGATTTTCTTCCAAACTCAAAGAGATTAAAAAGAAACCAGTTGCACAGAGCAAATGACTGCATGGTTTTATCTTTTAAAACTGTCGAAAATGATAAGTTCGTTATAAAGCTGAAAATCGCAAGGCTCAGAAGAATAGTAACAACGGTGTGAACAAGAGCATAAGTTGTCAGATGTGGTCTTATTTTTTCCCGGATAAAAAATTCTTTATACATGATGAGTGAGTAGAAAATGGCAATTGTCATGCTAACAAAAGGATTAAGACCTTTGCTCGCAAACAAAAAGGCTTCCACCATGATACACAATCCCATTCCGTTATACATGTCCCGGCGGGTGAGCAGACCTCGGGGAAGCGGACGATGCGGATTGATTTCACAATCGAGCTCATAATCTTTGATTTCATCATAAAGGCGGAGTTTAAAATAAAAAGCGACAACGGCAATGAATAAGACGATTCCCACTTCCAGAGGGAAAATTGCGTTAAAGGTTCGTTTAGTGATCAGCACATGAGTCAGGACAAACATGGCAATCATCAGCAAGTGAGATACCGGTTCAAAGCGTTCTTTAGTAAACTGCCACCATTTTGAAGCTTTTGTCATACGTTTTCCGTTATCTTCTTTTTGAGAAGTCCGTACTCAACTTTGCTATGATGACGAGGATCCATTGGTATATCATCAACATGAATAACTTCATCAACGACAAATTTATTTTTTTCCAGAACACGTCTGATTTCTTTTTTTGCAGCACTTAAATCCAGATTGAAATCAGTTGTTGAAAAGACGGCGAATGTTTTTTCACCTAGTTTTTTATCTTCCATTCCCAGGAATGCAGCCTTCTTCACGAAAGGAAAACGCTTAAGGATAATTTCGGCCTTAACTGGAAAGAAATAATCATTTCCACGTCTAATGGCATTATGAACTCGTCCAACAATCCAGAGGTTCTGATTTTGGTCCAGAAATCCAAGGTCACCGGTACGATGCCAGACTATACCGTCATGGTCACGGATCTTTGCCCGAAAAAAGGCCTCTTCATTATTAAAATATTTTTCGCAGACATGTTCACCGGCAACAATGAGTTCTCCCACAGTAGCAGATGGTACTTCTACTTTTTCCCAGTCTTTTGCTGAATTCACATAAACAGGTTCTTTATCAATCTTAATAAACTTTACTTTGAGCCCACTATCAAGTCTGCCTACATTGACTCCCGGTTCAACAATTTCAGGGTCACTTTCTGCCACTTCGGCCAGCATTTCATGCGCTTCGATATGGGCCATTGGTTCCACTTCGGTAGATCCATAGAGGACGAGAATTTCGGCATTAGGGGCAACTTCACGCATGCGTTTAACATCGTCTTTAGATATCGGTGCTCCACCGGTAACAACACGTTTTAAAAAGTCTACCTTCAAATTGTTTTTCAAGCAAAATGAGGATAGAGCATTAAAAAGTGAAGGAGACAAAGTCGTACAAGTTACTCCTATGGATTTCATCTGTAAGAAGAGCAATCCTCCGTCATGTGGAGTCGGAGCTCCAACGTCGATTGCCGGAATAATTGTCTCTACACCTGCAGCTAGATTATTTAATGAAAAAATCGGAAAAACCGGAAGGTCTTTATCTTTTTGATCATAAGGCAGATGACGGTTAAGAGCATAGTGTTGAGCGGCCAGAAAGCGGTGAGAGCGGTCTGCGCCCTTAGGTGTACCGGAAGAACCAGTCGTAAATGTGATCAAAGCAGTGTGTTCTTTTTCAACCGGCGTAATCGGATCTTTTGTTTTTCCGGCGAGCAGTTCTTCAAGTTTTGCATTATAGGTAATGTCGGAAGCAACTGGCCCGGCCACCACTTTGATAGGAATGTTTTTAATTTCATCAACGGCCATAAGGTAACCAAAGGCTCGGTCAGAACTGATCATGGCGCGAGGATTGGCCACCTGGGCAGAAACGCCCATCTGATCGCGTCTGGCCCAGGAGTCAAGAAACGTCGGAATAGCGCCCATTTTTTGGAGTGCGAACATAGATGCATACATATAAAGCGACATAGGAATAAAAAGGATAACTCTGTCTCCATTTTGAATTCCAATTTTTTTAAATTCATGGCAAAGAATACCCACAAGGTGATCGAGTTCCGCCACAGTGACTGACTGATGCTTAATCTCCAGATTTAGTTCACCCTGCCAGTTTTTGAGTTTTTCAATTTCTTTTGGGTCTACCCAGCTGAGAATTTTCTTATTGGGAAAACTTTCAAGATGGGCCTTAAGAAAACTGGCCACATTATTGCGCTCATCCACACCGTGATAGTAGCCCAATTTTTCTTCAGCGTGATTTTTTTGATGATCTTTCATAACTTCCTTTATTTTCCGTGCCAGCGCATCTGTATGTGTCCACAATAGGGCATGCCCTGCTTTGGGAATCATCTGCAGTGTTATATTTTTAAATCTTTTTAGCGGATCAATCTGAATTTCTCTGGAAGAGGTTAAATCCTGTTCGCCCAGAATGATAAAGACTTTTACACCCCGATCTTCGAGTTTTTGAAATTTGTGATAAATCTCGTGATGAGCAAAATCCTTTTCCATGATGGAGTGCTTGAGCCGTCGGGGATCGACATAAGCTTTTGCATCGTCTTTATAATGATCAGGGACTGTCTCGGGGTAGCTGCTTTTAACCAGCATGGAATGAATACTTTTTTTGGCAATTCTGGGAAGAACTTTTTTATTGAAAAGACTGATATTAAGAAGTGATTTCATCACTACGCCTGGTTTTTTCTGCGGAAACAAAAAAGGTGCAATGAGAATAACGTAACGGGTATTTTCGTTTTCTACTGCCGTATTAAGGGCCTCTACGCATCCGAATGAATAGCCCAGTTGAATCAGTGCCTTTTTATGTTCATCAGTATAATTTTTTTCTACTCTGTCATAGACTTCCAGATGACAATCCGGAAGCAGAAGTCCAAGATGGAAAAAATCTCGGGCCGATCCGGGAGATCCGTGGTGAAGGCAGATAACGGTCTTTAATTGCTTCATAGTCTGATACCTTTTTGCAACATCTTCCTGATCGTGAAAAAATCAGGATTTTTTGTATACGTTGCTTGTGTGGAAATGTTGTCCTGACCTATCGGAATTGTTCCGGTTTTATTTATCTCTAAAATCAAGTCGGCCAGTTCCAGACCTTCTTTTTCTGAAGAAGCTTTAAGAATTTCTGGATAGTGATCAATAACTTCCTTGATTCTAGAAGTTGTCTCTTTTACTCGGATGAGGCGGCCATTATCGATTTTCTTTTCCATAAAATGAATTGTGAAACCCGTCGGTCTTCCCTCATACAGGGCCCATAAATCACACATGGTTCCTCTATAATCCGGAAGCAATCCATGATGGATGTTGAGGCAACCCATCTTTGGGGCCCTCAGTGCGCGCGACTTATAAATGAACCTGGTGCGGGCATTGACCACCAGGTCTATTCCCTGTGATTTAACGTAGCTGATGAATTCCGGTGTATTGGGACCAGAAAATTCTACTATGGGAATGCCGTACTTTTGGGCGATTGGTTCCCGGTCTTTAAGTCGTGCCTTAAAAGAATTGGCAATGAGATGAAAGCCAATGTTTCTCGCTCCCATGGCCATCAGGGCAAGGCCCCTTAAGGTTAAGGCAGGGGAATTATTTTTGAATAAAGCAAGCCGGATATCCAGGCCGGGAACAGCTTTTGTCTCTCTGAAGAAACTCTCAAGGAAAAGGTTGTAATTCTCCGGAACGAACGTGACTTCACTCGTAACTAGCAAGATTTTCATGCTTTATTCACCTTTTTGTTTAACTGTAAATAGTTTAAACGTGATCTGTAAAATTTTCAAAGGGGAGCAATGACCTCCCGGTTTGAGAGTAAAATTTCAGCATCATTGTCACTAAACTCTCACGAGGATTTGTATGCAGAACATATCGGTTTATCTGAACAAGAAAGCATCGAACTCTTCCCACAACTGGCAGGGACAGATCAATTCGGCGCTTTTTCGGAGTCAAATCGATTATAAGTCTCCGTCTAATCTTGATGAGCTTTATGACGTTTTGGACGAAGATATTAAACGTTCAGTAGATGCATTGATTTCAGTTGGAGGAGATGGAACAGTTCATACTATTATTCAAAAACTTGCCGGAACTGATATCGGATTATTAGTAGTTCCCGGTGGTACTGCCAATGACCTGGCGGGTGCTATTGGTAGCGATAAAAATATTAAGAACATTACAAAAACAATCAGAAACAATACAAAAAAGAAAATTGACCTCATTAATATTAACGGCCGTTTTATGGCCACAAATGGTGGTCTGGGATTTGCGGCCGAAGTGGCCCATGAAATTAATGATCTAAGAAGTCAGTATCCGCAGTTCAAGAAGTTGATGCAATTTTCCGGTAAAAATATCTATTCGGCCTTTGTGGCGAAGAAACTTCTGGACCGAGATCTAAAAAGTTATAAATTCAAAATAGAGGCCGAAGAATTTTCTGAAACTCTCTATTCACCCTTAATTTTGATTAATAATCAGCCTATGGTTGGCGGATCATTTGAGGTGGCCCCTAATACCAATCATCAGGATGGTACATTCAACGTAACGATTCTGAAACATTCAAACCGACTGGAGCTCATTTCCTGTTTCATTAAATTGCTGAGCGGAAATTATCCGGTCAATGATCCGGATTTTGTAACATTTGAAACTAAAGAAGCGCAGATCGATCTGCTGGATGAAGAAACAGGACTTAATTTTTTTGGCGATGGCGAAACATTTGAAGAATGTCATTCATGGAAAATCAAATGTTATGCTCAGTTTTTAAATCTCTATTCACCTAAAGATCAAAAAGAAGATCTTGAAGGTTTAGACATTCAAGTATCATTGACATGAAAATATTTATAACCGGTGCAACTGGATTCTTAGGAAAACATCTGGTAACTCAATTGGTCCAGTCAGGGCATGAGCTCTATATACATTCCCGTCAGCCGGATTTCCGCCTGCGTCCTTTGTTTCAGGGACTGTCAAATATCCATTTTGTTCAGGGAGACCTGACGGCACTGGAAATTATCAGTAACGAAAATGATAAGACAAAAATTATCGATGAAATTGAAGTCGTGATTCATGCTGCTGCCTTATACGATTTGTCCGCTTCTCACTCGGAATGTTTTCTGCAAAACGTGGTTGGAACTCAGAATATTATTTATTTTCTGCGATCCTTAAAATCGCTTAAAGCATTTTATTATGTTTCCACTATTGCAGTAGGTGATCCGGAACAGTTTTTCCTTGAAGAAGATGTCTTTCCTAAGCGGGATAAATTTCCGGATTATTATTCAGAAACCAAATACCTGGCCGAACTCTGCGTGCGGGAACAAGTTAATGAGCGTTATGTGACACGTATTATACGTCCAGCAATAATCGTGGCCGATACTGACACAGGTGAGATGCCTAAAACAGACGGGCCTTATTATTTTATTGAAGCCTATAAGAGATTTGGACATTTACTAAAGAATGTTCCCTTTATTACGTTTCCCTACAATCCACGAAGTAAAATGCCGATTATTCCAGTCAATCATTGCGCTCATTTGATGGCCACTTTGATTGAAAAAGATAAACGGGATCGTGTTTTAAAAACTTATCATCTCATCACTCCGGATTCACCAACCATAGCTGAGTTCCTTCAGGACTTAAATCAACGGTTTGGTTTAAAAACTCATTACTTACCAATAGGTAAAAATCGATTCAATAAAGTCCTTCTGGAAAAGTTAGGTATTCCCAAAGAAGTGGAATCATTTATGTTTTCCCGGCTCTCTTACGATAAGACGAGTACTTTAGAAGATTTACCTGAACTAGAAGAGAGCTCTTATGCTCAGTTCAAACAAATCTTATTAAAGTAAACTCACTTACTTAAAAAGAGATCGTTATGAAAACTATTTTGTCACTGGCCTTTGCCCAGGATCAATTCAACTATGATGAAGAAGTAACATTCTTTGGTGAGAAATACAGAGTCATTCAATACTCAACTAACTTTGATGTGAGCCTTACAGAAGAGCTAATCAGAAAATATGACGGCCATTGTGACGTCATTTGTATTTCTGGAATCCCCCAAAAAATTAAATTTAAGAAAGGTTATTTTATTCATCCTGATACCTACAGGCTGAAGACCGCTGCCCGTCACACACCTTTAGTTGATGGCCAGATTATTAAAGATGTTTATATTCCCTATGCCCTGCGAATGTTTCATCTTAAGAATCCCCAGTTTTTTACCAAGAAAAAAGTTGGAATGTATTCTGCCGGATTACAGATTAGTTTTGTTGAACCCCTGTTTGAATTAGTGGGACAGAATGTAGTGATGGCCGATCCATTCTTTCTTCTTAAACTCCCTTTCATGTTACACCGGCAAAACTCCCTTGAAACTTTTCTCAAAACACTTGCACCGGTTTTGAAAATGATGAAAGTTCAAAAGAGTGTAGTCCCCGAATTTTCTGAGCGAAACAGAAAAATCAATCGCGCACTGGATGAGTTTTTGTCATGTGATATCATGGTAGGGAATGAAGCCAATATTAATTTTCTGGATCTTGCACACTTAAAAAATAAATCACTGATCATAGATATAGTATCACCTCAATTTGAAAAAAAATTACGTCAATCAGGTCTTAAAGAAGCACTGGTATGTCTTCCACAATTTACTGAAAATCCCAAGCTCAATTACTCCATTCTGGAAGGTATTATCCAAATGAAGAAAAAAGCAGGGGACTTCGTTACTCAGGACGATGTCATCCGTATGGTTGAATCGATGAAATTGATGCCTGAACTCAGAATATTTAATGACGACAGAGATGATGAAGTTAAATTTGCCTTCATTATTCATCCTCTTTCTGCTAAACATATTTTTAAACATCCCTATTTAAAATTCCTGAAAGACCATTCCAAACCGCTGGAGAAATTTGCAGAAGAAGCAATGACTTACATACCAGGGTTTTACTACGGTAAAATCGACGGAGTTGTATCTGAAAAAAATGGAAAAAAAGTTAAAGGGCTCATCTATACTGTCACTGAAACTCCAAAAAAATTAATGGAAAGTAAACCCGATGTGGTTTACAAAAAAATTCTTAAACTTTGTGAAAATGCCGCAGAAGAAGGATCCAAAATCATCGGACTGGGCGCCTACACTAAAATAGTCGGTGATGCTGGTGTGACAATAGATCGACTTTCTCCCATCCCGGTAACAACTGGAAACTCATTATCCGCGGCCTCTACTCTTTGGGCGGCCAAATTAGCTGTAGAAAAGCTGGGCTTTGTTAAAAAAGATGGAAATCAATTTAAAGGCACAGTCATGGTTGTTGGAGCAACCGGAAGTATTGGTGCAGTTTCGGCAAAAATTCTCTCTCTTACCTGGGACAAAATCATTATAGCTGCTCCTCGAGCATATAAGCTCATTGAGTTGCGAGATGAAATATTAAATATCAATCCAAAAGCACAAATTGAAATTTCAACCAATGCAGATAATTTCTCAGACCAGTGTGATCTCATTATTACGACAACATCCGGACAGGGAAAAACGGTTTTGGACATCATGAAAGTAAAACCTGGGTGTGTTATCTGTGATGTCTCCAGGCCATTTGATATAAAAGAAGAAGAAGCAGTCAAACGACCAGATGTTCTGGTGATTGCCAGCGGAGAAGTTACACTTCCCGGAGAAGTTCATATTGGCGCGGATTTAGGTCTAGAAGGTAAAATTGTCTACGCTTGCCTGGCGGAAACTGCACTTCTGGCCATGGACGGAAAATTTGAATCCTTTACTTTGTCCCGGAATATTAATTACGAGAAAGTTCTGCAAATTGACAAAATGGCCAAAGAGCATGGAGTTAGATTGTCGCAGATCATGGGACATAATGGCTTTATTAGTGATGAAGAATTTAATCTGTGTCGTGAACATGCGTTACAAAAAATAAAAAAGGTGAGCAATGAGTAATAAATATTTTAAAGGACTAAATTACACTTTGGGCAATGAAGACACGACTGTTGAAATCGAAATGATGAAAAAACTAAAACCCAAAAAAGTTTTTTCCATCTGCGGAAGCGGAGGCAGGTCTTTACCCTTGATGCATGATGATTGTGAATCTCTTTCACTTTCAGATCTTTCTAAAGAACAATTAATGCTGGCAGAACTTCGGCTGGCCACTTATCGCGAGCTTTCTTTTTCCGATTTTTCACTTTTTTGGGGCTACTTTCCTTATAGTGATGATAATCATAACGGTAAACGCAGAGATCTATTCACCAGCTTAAAGTTAAGTGATTCAGCCTATGCATTTTTCTCTCAGGTTTTTCATGAGACAGGATTTAACTCTCTTCTTTATCTGGGGAAGTGGGAGAGAACATTTTTTATCTTCTCCAAAATTAATACAGTCATGCTTGCCCCTGATCATGACCGCATAATGCGTTTTGATAAACTTGAAGACCAGGTCTATTTTTATCACAACCAGTTTCCCATGAATCGCTGGAAGGCCTTATTACACATTCTGGGCAATAAGACGATGTTTAATGCTCTCTTATATAAAGGTGACTTTATCCAGAAAAATTCTCCGCTTTCACATTTTGATTATTACTACCAGGCATTCGAACGGCTCTTTACTACTGATCTTGCTCAGAAAAGTTTCTTTTTGAACCTGTGTTTTTATGGAAAAATAAATTCTCTAGAAGGTGTACCCATCGAGGCGCAGAGTGAAGCCCATTTTCGCATCCAGAAGGCAAAAACAACAATAGATTACATCCAGGAAGATTTCATCAAGGCCTTGTCCCGTGGAGATAAGAAGTTTGATTTCGCTTCGCTTAGTGATGTGCCATCCTATTTTTCCGGTGAAGTAGAAAAAAACTATATGCAAATGATTAAACCAGGTCTTAATCCCGGAGCGATCGTTGTTGTCAGGTATTATCTCAGAACGTCTGAGTGCAATCTTAATGGATATACCGAAATTACGGATGAATACCGCGACCTCATTAAACAGGAAAAAGTGCAGATGTATAATATCAAGGTCTACCGCTACGAATCTTAAGAGTGATCTTTTAAGACCCCAAAAAGCGCCAAAATTTCAGGCCATCTTTATGATGGCCTTTGAATTTTTCTAGTCTAAAGTTCTTTATTTTTCATCAAAATCATCAGTTTACCGATAAGAGTTTAGTATAGATTTAGTCAAAATCTGTTATTTCAGCAGGTATATAATGAAAAATAGTCTGATCGCTTCTCTTCTTTTTTTAGCCGTGATGTTTACCGGATGTTCAAAAGCACCGGGAAAAACTGATACGAAATTTAGAATGGGTATCGCTGCTCTTGTCGACATAACAAATGTCGGTGCAGGTGGAGCTATGCTCTGGGGAAGATCAGATTCTGGAGAAATGTTTGGTTCTGTTATCACACCTTCTTCTCCTCTGGAATTAACTCTCAACAACGGTAACTGGACGTTCTGGGCAGTGGCGTGGCAAGGCAACGGTACTCCCAAAAAACTAGTGGGCACGGTTCGCTGTGCTAAAAACTCTGTTTCCTTAAATGGAACTGATGCCCAGATTAATCTTAGCTTAAACAATTCTACCTGCGCCCTGGGAGATTTTTCACCCACTGTCAACGTAAGTGGAGGAATCTATCGTTTTCCCAAAGTTTCACAATTTGAGTGCAATAACCTTACTGATCACAAAGGAAGAGGATGCGGCCTGAATGTCGGTGCTAAGTCTGTTCGCAAGAGATTTTTTCTTCACGGGTTTAAAAAAGGTAAAGACGGAGTTCTTTCTCTTGATGGGCAAAAATTGGAATCTGAATGTATGGCATCTCACCAGACCTTAACCTCGGAAGAGATCCCGGGGGGGAATGGAATTTTGCCAATCTATACAACACTAGAGTCTTATTTCAGCAGTTCTACCTGTGATGATAATGATCCTAAAGGAAAAAAGATAGCCGTTTATGAATTGGGTTTTTATGGCACGGCCCGCTTGGATACGCTTAAAATGGTCAATGAAGGAAGTTGTAATACTACTGGTATTACCCAGGCCCAGTGTCTGGAACTAGGAGGCAGCTGGAGTTCCATATGTTCACTTCCGGCCGGCGCAGAATTTGATATTTCAAAGGCCAAATGTGATTCCTTGGGAAAAACATACACTGTTAGTGCTATCGATAAACGCATTGGATTGATTACTACCATTCCAGATTTCGAACTTTGCTCTTCTTCACGTTTATCACTTTCCAGTACATCGCCACATCCTTTTGCCTCAGGAGATGGATCCTTGCAGTCTCCTTATACGATTTGTCGTGAATGGCAGTTAAACGAAATTGGAAAAACTGCATCTTATAATACATCTCATTTTTCTTTAAATGCGAATCTGGACATGAATATGACTTCCGCATTGGGAACAGACGGACAACCCTCTCCTTTATGTGCCAATGATCCAGGGGTCACATACTTACCAATAGGCTCTAATTATGATGGTGCTTGTTTGGAAGGAGCTGTAAATTCTTTCAGTGGTAAATTTAACGGGAATAACTACACAATAAAAAATATAAGAGTCAGGTCAAAATCTACTGATACTGGATTTGTCCGTCAGGGTGGAACGATAACAAACCTGATACTCGAGAATGTTGAAATGGAAGGAGCTCAGAATGTAGGTGCAGTTTCTGGTTCTGGTGCCCAGAAAATCGAAAATGTAACAGTAAAAAATGCTGACATTAGAGGAAGAGACAAGATAGGTGGAATTGCCGGGATATTTGATACTATGGCAAATCCACTAAAAAACGTTCATGTTAAACAGGCCATTATTGATCTGGATAATAGCACGGGTGGTAGAGCAGGGGGAATTCTCGGAGATACAAACTCGGCCGGTATAATTGTCCGGCAGTCTTCTTTTGAAGGAATAATCAAGTCCTACTCAAGTGCGGAAAGCATTGGTGGAATTATCGGCTACGTAAGCGGTGGTGGAACTTTTACCATTGAAGATTCCTATACCACAGGAGCACTACTTTCTAGCGGCACGGCTTCTGCTTCTGCGGGCGGTCTTATTGGATGGAATAATGGTGCAACAGTAGTTCATAGAAGTTATTCCCGTATGAGTATTGGCCCTAACAGTAATCAGATGGCCTTAGGAGCGGCCAATCTTGGTGGATTGGTAGGGGGAAGAAGCGGATCTAATGTTGATTTGAATTATGCTTATTATTACGGTTCTATTATGCACCCTTGTTTTGAAGGAACAACCACTCACTGCCGGAGTGCTACTAATGTTCTGCTGGGGAATTCAGTTCCCTCATCTCAGCCGGGAACAAAAGGCGTAATGCTCAATAGTGCTATTTCTGATTTTGTTTTTACTCAGGAGACGACGGAAGCAGATATTAAGAACACCACTTATTTGTCAAGTTTGACTTCAAATGGTTATAGCAATACAGGTGGGCCGATGCCTCGTCTGGCCTGGGAGAATTCGGCCTGCAGTCTGTCATTGAATAATTCTTCCATTGCTTCACAAGTTGCCTCTGGCAGAGGAACAGTTACTAATCCAGTTGTCTTGTGCAATGAAGATCAGTGGAAAAATATTAAATTTTATAATGATAAACACTATGTTCTTTATGATAATCTCACGCTTTCTGGTCTAACTATTGCAGATTCACCGGATAGTTTTACCGGCACTATAGATGGAAAAGGTCATATCGTATCCGGATTTTATATCGAAGCAGGAGCATCAGTAAATGGTGGTCTCTTTAAGAGTCTTAACGGAAAAATTAAGGACGTTCATTTTGTTGCCGGATATATTTCCGGAAATACGTCCTCAAACATTGGTATCTTTGCGGTGATAAATAGTACTGGTGAAGTTTCGCAAGTTGAATTTGATTCAGTTAAGGTTATGGGATCGGCGTCACAGGCCGGTGTTATCAGCGGAACCAATAATGGAAAAATTCTTTTTTCATATGTTAATTCTATTCTAGAAGCAGCTGCACCAAATACTGGTATGGTTGCCGGGATTAATTCCGGGACAGGTGAAATAAAGGGTGTTCGTGCCGAAGGAAGACATAAAGTTATCGACAATGCGAATACTGTCTATGCCGGTGGAGTGGCCGGAACAAATAGCGGAACAATTAAGGAAGTGGACTCCAGCGTTGAACTTATCAACGATTCAACAAATGGTAATAATTTAAGTGCCAGCAGGTTAGGAGCATTGATAGGTTATCAAACTGGAGTTGCCGAAGATATTCTTCTTCGTCCGTATGCGAGAATGAGACTTGAAAAGATATCACCCCGCATGGGTCATATCTTCGGTTATACAGGAAGCTCTTCAGTTAACCGCAGAATTGTTGCCGCTAACGAAGTGCCTCTCGACAACGGGCTTGCCCATGTCAATGTTTATCACACGACAGGAGAAAACGCCGGCGGAACCTTTGAGAATATCAAAACTCTTGCCAATGCGGTTTTTAAATACAACCCCACTGCACTCCCTGCAACTAACTCGTGCTCCTTTGATGGAACCAGCACTTACACTTATGATTTGATCAGTACCTTTTCAAAAGGTGGATTCAATGACGGTTTCTGGTTAAGTAATTTTCATTACGGAAGCAGTATCTCTTCCCGGATTACCGGCTCTCATGTCGATGGTTCTTCGGCCACTATTACTTCCGGCAATGGAGATTTTACCATTCCTTGTGGTAGTGATGGATTTGATCCGGGAAAAACACTTCATGCTGTCACAAATTTTGGAAATTTTCCATCGTCACATGTTTATCTTCCTCGGCAATTTAAAGATATTGACGAGTTCTGTCCAAGTGGCATTAGTTCAACAGACGTTAACTTTCAGTGCGCTTCCTCTGATTTTGATATAGTTCAGGACGTAGTGAATGGCCGAGGCTTTAATCGTATGTTAAACGCATATAAAAGCTGGGTATCAACTAACCAGCCTCCTGCTTCCTATCCAAAATGGACATTAGGAGATGACGGTTACCCAAGACTATTTATCGTAGATTAAAATGCCAACCAAAATGGGCAAAATTTCATAAATCAATACCTGGCAAGCATGTCAGGTATTGATAATCTCATCTCATTCAATAAATTCCCGATAAGTCGCTAGAATAGTCACTAGTTGTGATGCTTAAACCTTAGGCAATGTGAACCCTATGAAAAAACAAATCTTCATTCTATTGTTTGCTACTTTGCTGATCAATGCTTGTTCTAAAGCTCCGGGAAAAACAACAGCTAAAATGAAGTTGTCGCTCTCTGGAATTGTTAACATAGCAACCGGCATCGGCAGTGGGGGCGCTCTTCTTTTTGGGCGTTCAACTAAAGGTGAATTATTCGGAAAGGTCGTTTCATCGACTGAAGAAAATCTTGATCTCCCTAATGGTGACTGGGTCTTTTATGCGTTTATGTGGGATTCATCTTCCACAATGATGAACGGAAAAGTCCATTGTGGAAAAGTTCCGGCATCACTTAACGGAACAGATGTCGTTCTTAACTTTCAGCTGAATAATAATAACTGTAATGATCCTGAATTTTCGAACGGTCGTAAATACCTCGCTTCAACATTTGTAAGGTTTGCTGATTTGTTTGTTGAAGAATGTAACGATGTTAATGCAACAACATTATGGTATTGCGGGGCCGATAATCAAGGTAGTGCAGTCTCATATCGTTTCCGTTTTCACAATTTCAAAAAAGGTCCATCAACACCTTTTATATTTGGACCAGAGTCGATTCAGGGAACGTGCAAGGTAGTGGACAATGCCAGCGGAACTGATCTGCTGGAAAAAGGGCTGGATGTAAATTTTCCATCAGGAAACGGAACAACTCCCTTCGTCGGAATGGTTGAAATGTTTTTAGGATCTACAACTTGCGATCCTAATGAAGCAAAAGGATTCCACCGCGTTGTTTTTGAAGGGGGAATGGGAGCAGCGGCCGGATCTCTAAATTCTAAGGTAGTTGAATCAACAAAATTGTGTAGTTCAATTACAGGATCAGCACTGGGCATCCTGAATGAAGAAAAGAAAATGCGTTGTGAATCGTATTTGGGAGACTGGACGGGAAGCTCATGTACCAACATTCGTTCAACAATTACAAGATTTGCTCCAGGAATCTTATGTTCTACCGCATTGGTAGATCATGCTCCGGCCATCAAACATCTTATTTCCATTCCAAAGCCTGTTGTTTGTGACAAGTATCTTAATCAATCGACACAAATTGGAACATCCCATCCTTTTGCCGGAGGGAACGGATCCATCGAACGTCCTTATAAAATCTGTACTGAATGGCAGTTAAATCAAATAGGTGAAGTGGGAGCTGCTGATTACACGGCCGCAAGCTTTACGCTTATGAATGACCTGGACATGAACAAGGCCGACATGGGGCCATATTCCCGGCCACAATGTGCTGGAGTTAACACTAATTTTGATCGCCATCATAATCTCAATTCATTTCCACCGGCCATGATAACTTGTGCGTCCCTTGTGACTTCACCGCCGGCCTATACCGGGATTTTTAATGGTAATGGCAAAACAATTTCTAATGCCCGAATCAGTACTGAAAACAGCTCAATGGTTGCTTTCGTACGTAAACTTGGAGGGTATGGAGAAATTCGCAATCTTCAATTTAAAAATCTGGAATCGAGAGGAATGGATTATGTTGGGGGTGTTGCCGGTTATGTTGAAGGAAATTCGCTTTTAAGAAATATCACCATTAAAGGTCTCGATGTTGAAGGTAAAGACAATACAGGAGCGGACTATATTGGCGGAGTTGCCGGTAAAGTTTCGGCCACCACAAACATGCTTCTTGGGATTGTAGTTAAAGACGCTAATGTTCGCGGGGATTCTTATCTCGGTGGCATTGGTGGAGATTTTATGGGGAAACTTTCAAAATCTTCTTTCAGTGGACATCTCGATCATCATGCTAACGGAAATTACGTAGGTGGTCTTGTTGGTTTTCTTCAGTCTTCAAGTTCAGTTGAAGAATCTTTTTCAGAAGGACTTCTACACGCAACTGCATTATCATTAGGCGGAATTGCCGGACATGCTAATGGAACACTATCCAACGTCTATTCGACAATGTCTTTGGTTTCCCGCACTCAGAACTCCAACGCCACAGTTGGAGGGATCGCAGGATCTACATCGACTGCCAGCATTCACGACGCTTATTTCTTTGGAAACTTAAATCATTTTGGTGGTACTACACCTAGCCTGGCAGGAATTTATGCAAGTGGATCATCATCAGCAAGTCGATGTTGGTCTAATGATGGAATAGCAGGAACAGGCTGTACTCCTAATACAAATGAAGCTGCTTTTAGAGATGCTTCCACATTTGCCCCACTTGCAACTGCGAAATGGACTATTGCCAGCGGAGCCCTTCCTCGCCTGGCATGGGAGAGCAGACTCTGTACGCAACCTTCCAATATGGATACGATTGCAAACCAAATAACAAGTGGGAGAGGTACATCGCCTAATCCTCCGGTAGTTATTTGTACTCCGGCCCAGTTAAAAAGTATTCCTGACTCTAATCACAATTTTGTCTTAGGCGAAGATATTAATTTATCTACTTTTATGGATGTCGACTTTATTTCGACATTTTCCGGAACACTCAATGGAAATGGCCATGCACTTTATGGAATGAATACTTCGATTCCAAGCGATAGTGTTCAGCAGTATTGGGGTATGATCAAAATTAATAATGGAACAATTAAAAATTTAAAACTCTACCGTAACGAAGTGATTAGTTCCGAATCTGAATACGGAGTGGGTATTCTGGTCGGTAAAAATAATAACATTCTCTCGGATATTGAAATTTATCACTCGAAACTGGATGCTCAACAACAAACAGGAATTCTCGCAGGGATCAATCAAGGTTCTGCTTCAAAAATGACTGATATCCATATAGAAGGCGGAGAAATCCGCGGTTACTTCAGTGTGGGAGGAGTTGTAGGTCTAAATAACGGTGGAACAATTAAGCGAGTCTCTTCGAGAGCGAAAATCACAAATATGATATCACCTTCAAGCTTCAACACTTTTGGTGGAATCGCCGGAGAAAATCAGGGTACATTAGATCAGGTGAGCTTTGATGGTGAAATTGATATCGGCAACAGTACGGCAACCTATATAAAAGTAGGCGGTATTACCGGCAATAATTTTGGCGCATCATCTGTGGTATCAAATGCACTAACAGGCGCCCATGCGACAATTCGTGTACGGAACGTTTCAATGGCCGGAGGAATTGTTGGTGGAAATTCCGGGACAGTTTCTAAATCTCTTATGGTGGGAAAACTTGTTTTTGATAATTCCGGCTCTCTGGCCCCAGGATCTTCGGATTTCAGCCCGCTTATTGGTTCGGACTCAGGTTCAATGGCCCAATCCTATTTTTTAGAAAAAACAGCTGTTTCAAAATTAGGGGATAGTGCCACGACAACGTTTACAGGGACAGCTCCTTCAATGAACGTTGTTGTTTCAGGATCACCTTCATGGGGGGCCTTTCCTGCGACTGCCAATACGGCAGATCTTTTTGTTCCATCCTTTGGTGGGGGAGTAGATTCTCTAGGTTTTATCGATTTGACTGCTTATGCTACAGATTCATTTTCTTATAGTGGTGAAGCTTATGCAGATAATACCCAGTTAAGCTTTTTTAAGGCCTATTCGCCAGTAGTTCCAACAGGCAGTAAAACACGCACTCAAATTGCAAATCTTAACACCTATTGTGCAGCAGGGTTTTCTGGTCCTGCTGGTGGGGAAGTTTGTAATGATTCAACTCAATTTGATATCACTTTCACGGCCAATAACCCGCTTAACGATAAGGGGCATCAGCGAATGGTAGATTACTATCTGGCGCTGATGAATGGGACCACTCCACCGGCCAATGCTCCGGTATGGGAATTTAGTGAAGGGGATAAATATCCAAGGCTAATGCAATTGAAGCATCATTGATGAGAATAAAAAAAAGGCCTGCTTTCGCAGGCCTGATTATAAAAAATTCGGTCAGAATTTTTTCTTATTAAGATCCACACATAACGCAATCTTCTGGATTGTCGATTGAACAAACCATTGCTGCCATTTCTTCTTCTTTTGTCTTTCTGACCGGCTCATCGTTTTTAACGGTGAATTGAACAGCATTAACAGCAGCACGAGAGCGAAGATAATACATACCAGTTTTTAGACCGGCCTTCCAGGCGTAGAAATGCATACTCGATAGTTTTCCGAAGTTTGGATCTTCCATGAAAACGTTCAGTGACTGGCCCTGATCGATGTAAGGTCCGCGACCAGCTGACATATCGATCACTGCTTTTTGTTTGATTTCCCAGATCGTCTTATAAAGCGCTTTGATTTCTTCCGGGATTGAGTTGATATTTTGAACTGAACCATTGTTGGCAATGATTTCGTTTCTCATTTTATCATTCCACAATCCAAGTTTAATCAAATCGTTAACGAGGTATCGGTTAACGACTGCGAACTCACCGGATAATACACGACGAACATAAATGTTTGATGTGATCGGCTCGAAACACTCGTTGTTACCTAGAATTTGCGATGTTGAAGCTGTTGGCATTGGTGCTACAAGAAGCGAGTTTCTCACTCCAAATTTCGCCACTTCTGCTTTTAGGGCGGCCCAGTCCCAGTTTCCTGAATCCGGAGTTACACCCCACATATCGAACTGGAAAATGCCCTGAGAAACAGGGGAGCCAGCGTATGTCTGGTAAGCACCATCACGTTTTGCCAGGTCTTTTGAAGCGGTCATCGCTGCAAAATAAATGGTCTCAAAAATTTCGTTATTGAGTTTAAGTGCCGCTTTGGATTCAAAAGGAATGCGCATTTCAAAGAAAGCATCAGCTAGTCCCTGAACACCCAGACCAATCGGACGGTGGCGCATATTGGAGTTTTGGGCCTCTGGAACAGGGTAGTAGTTAATGTCGATGATGCGGTTTAGGTTAACCGTCATTTGATAAACGACATCATACAGTTTCTTGTGGTCATACTTTCCATTTTCCACGAAACGGTTAAGGGCCACAGAGGCCAGGTTACAAACTGCTACTTCATCCGGAGCTGTGTATTCCAAAATTTCTGTACACAGGTTAGATGATTTAATAGTTCCCAGGTTTTTTTGGTTTGATTTCTCGTTAGCAGCATCTTTGTAGAGCATGTAAGGAGAACCAGTTTCGATTTGTGATTCAAGGACAGCAAACCAAAGATCCTGAGCGCGCACGACTCGTTTAGCGAGGCCTTTTTCTTCATATGATTTATAAAGTTCTTCGAATTTCTGGCCATAACAATCAGCAAGTCCCGGAGCTTCATGTGGACAAAAAAGTGACCACATTCCGTCTTCTTCAACACGCTTCATGAACAGATCCGGAATCCACAGAGCATAGAAAAGATCGCGGGCACGTTGTTCTTCTTTACCGGTGTTCTTTTTCATTTCCAGGAAGTCGAATACGTCGGCATGCCATGGCTCAAGATAAACTGCGAAGGCGCCTTTACGTTTTCCACCGCCCTGATCTACGTAGCGGGCCGTATCGTTGAAAACTTTGAGCATTGGAACGATTCCGTTCGAAGTTCCGTTAGTTCCCTTGATGAAAGAGCCTTTTGCGCGGATGTTGTGAATAGAAAGACCGATTCCTCCTGCAGATTGAGAAATAAGGGCCGTTTGTTTAAGTGTCTCGTAAATTCCGTCGATGGAATCATCTTTCATCGTCAGAAGGAAACAGGAAGAAAGCTGAGCTTTGTTTGTTCCCGAGTTAAACAGAGTAGGAGACGCGTGAGTGAAATATTTCTCACTCATCAGGTTGTAGGTTTTAATCGCTGAATCGATGTCATTCGTGTGAATCCCCAAAGACACGCGCATAAGCATCTGTCCCGGACGTTCAACGATTTTGTTATTCATGCGCAGCAGGTATGACTTCTCTAGTGTTTTGTATCCGAAGTAGTCATAGTTATAGTCGCGCTTGTCGATCACTGATTTATCCAGCAATTGGGCGTTTTTCATCACCGCTTCGTAAAGCTCAGTTGAGACCAAAGGTGAAGGCTCTCCGGTTACCGGATTAACATAGTGGTACATTTGCTTGATATTTTCAGAAAAACATCCGCGTGTTTCCTTATGCAGGTTAGACACAGCAATACGACCCGCCAAAGTCGCGTACTGAGGGTGCTGAGTTGAGAGATAAGCTGCCGTTTCAGCTGCCAACTGATCGAGTTCTTTCGTTGTGATTCCGTCGTAAATGCCTTCGATAACTTTTTTGGCAATTTTCATCGGATCAATGAATGATCGATCAAGATCAAAACACAGTTGTTCAATTCTCTCCGTGATTTTGTCGAATTTAATCGGCTCTTTTTCGCCACTTCTTGTGATTACGTACATCTTAAAACTCCGCGTCTAGTGTGAATGTGTGTGAATTCTTCTCTCCAAGAACCCCTGGTCTTTGATATTCAGAAACTCGTTTTTCAAAAAAGTTTGTTTTTCCTTCTAGTGAAATAAGTTCCATCCATTCAAATGGATTTTTGGTCTTGTAATAAGCAGGAGCTCCCAGCTGTTGCAGCCAGTGATCAGCGACGAATTCAATATACTGAGACATGCTCTCTTTGTTCATCCCGATAAGCGAGACCGGAAGGGCCTCAAGGATGAATTCTTTTTCAATGCTCACAGCTTCAGTAATGATGCTGGTAATGGTTTCAGCGTCGATTTGCTCTTCTTTATCCAGCAGCGAGTGCATAAGAACAGCAAACTGGCAGTGAAGTCCTTCATCTCGGGAGATGAATTCGTTAGATGTACACAGTCCTGACATGAGTCCGCGTTTTTTTAACCAGTAGATTGAACAGAATGATCCGGAGAAGAAAATGCCTTCAATCGCAGCAAAAGCAATCAAACGGTGAGCAAATGATTTCTTAGAAGAAATCCAGTTCATGGCCCAGTCGGCTTTTTTCTTCACGCATGGGAGAGTCTCTGTTGCGTGGAAGAGTTTATCTTTTTCTTTAGCGTCTTTGATGTATGTATCAATCAGCAGGGAATAAGTTTCGCTATGGATGTTTTCCATTGCGATCTGAAATCCGTAGAAGCAGCGAGCTTCAGGAATTTGCACATCTTTCATAAAACGAATAGCAAGATTTTCATTGACGATTCCATCACTGGCCGCAAAAAACGCAAGCACGTGCGAGATGAAATGTTTTTCGTCTTTGTTAAGTTTTGTTTCCCAGTCGTTAAGATCCGGAACAAGGTCCAGCTCTTCAGCTGTCCAGAACACCGCCATGTGTTTTTTGTACATCTCCCATACCTGGTGATACTTAATTGGAAATAGCACGAAGCGATCGTCGTTAGGCGCTAGAATTGCTGATTTGGCATCCTTTACCATTTTGTGTCTCCTGAATGTCTTAGTCTCGTTGTGTGTGTGATAAAGTATCTCCTTCTTTTTATCCCACCCCTGAGTTGGTCATTTGTGCTTCTTCAAGGGCGCGTAAAATTGAAATGGATGACTTTATGTCTAAAAGATATCAAGAAGCTGAACGTTTCAAAATAGTTAATTCCTAGGGTCTGCTTTTGCGCGAGCTGCTACTAAGATTTTAACATTTTTCGCAGATGCATGGAAGTCTTGTCATAATCAAGAGTTAAAAGTGACTAAACTGGTCCTATCAATCTAAATTTTACGGTCTAATTTTAACTATCATCTATAATTCGAGATGGATCTCATGTACATTTTATTTAAACATCGCTACATCCACCACAATATATAGTAGGACCGGCCCAGAATAGTATCGTATATGTTGTGTAACTCATGCAAATTTTCTTAAAATTTTCCTTGATTTTGTGCAAGTAAAAGACTCGGTATTAGCCAATGGCATCTTTTTTAGACTCAAAAAGTTTGTGCCGGAATGGCTTTCCTCCCTGTTTCAAAAAATTTTAATGTGTGACATTGTTAGACCCCCTGCGCATAAATAACACGTCAAGGAGGTCTATCAGATGAAAAAAATTCTCCTCGTTACCAATGATCAAGCGGCCCAGAAAACAATTGAGAAAACTCTCACTTTTAACAACATTCTGGTGACTGCAGTCGATGAATCAAAACAGGCCTGGAACGCTCTAGTTGGAACTAAATTTGAATTTGTGATGATCGACACCAATTTAAAAGGTGAGTCAGGACTTTCTTTGTACAAAACACTTCGTCAGTTGGGTAACAATATACCGGTGATGATGATGGGAGAGGGAAATTTCGATAAATTGATGTTGAAAAATCTTTCAAAAGAAAATTACGATTATCTCTTAAAACCACTCCGCTACCGCACACTAAAGATGAAAGTTAACCAATTTCTGCGACAAAACAAAGATACAGATCAAAACTTCACACTTGGAAATCTTGAAATCGATACCCGCCAAAAACTTCTTGTCTACGGAGAGAAACTACTGCAGCTCTCTACTCTCGAACTCGACATCATGATGATGCTGGCAAAGAAAAGCGGGCAGGTGATTGATCCCCGAAAAATCGCCTACCTCATCGAAAGCGAAGGGCGTTTCTACAAAGACTCTGCCGGTGCCCTGATGAGCACCTTAAAAGAGAAATTAAAAAGGCTAGAATCTGAAACTTTGGATATCAGTTTAATAAAAGATAAAGGCTACAAACTTTCACTCTAAAAACTCATTCTATGTTCACGGCCGGATGATTTTCTGGCCGGGAATTTTCAGTGTCTAAACTTTTGACGGCCGCTCATTCCTTTGTAAATATGACTGCAGCTAAATTTCTGTAAAGAGAGGATCTTTCATTGGCATTTTGTTTGCTTAAGCTAAATCAAATTGTTTAGTGACTTTTCTTTTAACAAGGAAATTTTATGATCCCGAAAATTGTCGCTCTTTCTTTAGCTGCTACATTTTCTTTTCAGTCATTCGCTCAGGATATTGATCTGAGTACTGAGAAATTTCAGGATGTGCGGGAAGTTGTTAGTGCCAAATGTGAACAAAACAGCCCAAAGGTTTTGCAGTTTTTAGAAGGCAGTGATTACCTTTCAAAACGCATACAATATTTAAAACTCTCCATCAAATACAATAAAGAACATGACGAAATGTTAAAAGAACTCAAAGACGACGCTGCGATGACCTCCAACATCTCAAAAGCACTCTTTGGAGTCTCGGCCGTTATCCTCATCAGAAAACTTCCGGGCATTCAGCACGTGGTTCCTGAATCTATTATTTCTAAGGCGTGGGTAAAAGGAAACGCCGTTGTCGCACGATTAATTCCACTTCCTAATACGGCATCAGAAGCTGTCGGAAGCGTTCTTTATTATAAGGCCTATATGGCCTCCGCTTATGCAGCTATGACCGGTCTGGCCTACATCTCTTATATTGAACCATTCGTTGAAACATACAGACACTGGAACTCTGATGCTCGCTCAGAAAGAGAAGCAAGACGCCTTTTCCTTTCAATTCAAAATGATTTCGACAAAGGTCATGATCATCTTGAACAACTCCGCAAAGAAGTTGACCTCGATTACTCACGCTTAATGGATGGTCTGACTTTAGGAAGTAAGAGTAAAAACGCAACTGAAGAGTTGTATACAATTTCAAAAGCAAAAACTCTGCTTTATGAAACTGAGTTGAACTACCTTCTCGATGTTCAAAAGAAAATGAACAACTGTAAGGGATCGTTCTAAAATTTAAAAATAACATTTGAAAAAAGAAAGGGCGCAGTGAGCGCCCTTTTTTTTGGTGTATGCATCAAGAAAAGTGTGCTGGAACCTGTTTGGAGCGCATCTCGGCCTTCGCTTTATCAATTAATTTTTGCGGGACGAGTTTCAAGTCAGAGGCCCATCCAATCCAGCTCATGACTTTAATCATCCATTTTGTCGGATCGAAGTGGTACCACTTAATGCCGTTTCTATAATCGGTAGGAAAATAGTGGTGATAGTTATGGTAGCCTTCACCGTAAGTAAAGAGCGCCATTAAAGCACTGTCGCGGGCGGTGTTGCTGTCGGTGTAGGGACGTGATCCCACTACATGGCAAAGGGAATTAATAAAGAATGTACAGTGGTGAACGATCACTAAACGAGCGACTCCGGATAGAGCAAGTCCACCTAACCAAGATCCTAGAAAATGCCCGATGATGGCCGGAAGGATGAGACCCATGAAAAGTGCAATTTTCATATAGTGACGGTGCTGCCACATCACTAATTTGTCAGTGGTCAGATCCTTGGGAAAAGAGACTTCCATCGCACGTTCTTCTTCTTTGAAAAAAATCCATCCGATATGCGCGTAGAAAAATCCTTTATTGATATTGTAAGGATCTTCTTCGTGGTCCACATGGCGATGGTGAATGCGGTGATCGGCCGACCACTTGAGGGCCGAATTTTGAAAGGCCGCTGCACCAAAGAGGAGATAAAAGAGTTTTACAAAGTTATTGGCCTTGTAGGTTTTGTGAGAAAAGAGTCGGTGATAACCACCAGTGATCGACATACCCGTAATGATATAAAAAAGAAAAGCAAGAAGGATCTGACTCCATTCCAGGCCGCGCTCGCTGAAGTACATGTAAGAAAGACCAAAAGCGAAGATTGGAGTAAGAATAAGAAAAAAAGTATTGATCCAATCGAGGCGTTTAATCCAGATTTTGGCCAGTGCCATAGTAGCTCTCCTAAAACTAATAAACAAAAACGCCCGGAGAAGGCCCGGGCGCGCGTTTGATTTGTTTTAAGGATAGCCGGAAGAGGAAGTCGGTTTTGTAAAACAATTGTCACAATATCGACCCCAGAGGTTTAAACGGATGAATTAACGGAGAAAATCCTCCAGAACCAGCGAAGCTTCGCTTTTTTCGTCCCGGTATTTCACGATAATAGCACATTGAAGAGTGAGTCCCAGATCATGGGCCCAGGAATTTTCCGCTTTCACAGGTCGGTTACCAGGAACAACAATGGCGTTCTCAGGTATTGGCTCGCCTTTATCCAGTATGCGGCCTTTAACCGCATCGTAAACCGGAATTCCTTTGGAGAGAATCACCCCTGGAGCAATCACCGCACGACGCTTAACCTGAATCCCTTCGACGATAATCGCACCGGCCCCGATAAAGCATTCATCTTCGATGATTACTGGAGCAGCACCAACTGGTTCCAGCACACCTCCAATTTGGACAGCTGTTGATAGATGAACTTTTTTTCCAATCTGTGCGCACGAGCCAACTAATACGTGGGAATCAACCATTGTGCCTTCATCAACGAAAGCACCGACGTTAATATAGGAAGGAGGCATGATAATGACACCTTTAGCGACATAAGATCCACGACGAACAGATGTCCCGCCGGGAACAATGCGTACACCTCTTTCCACATTAAACTTCTGTGGCATGAGGTTGTGTTTATCGACAAAGCCGTTTTCTTCGGCCAGCTGGCCTGCCTTAAAAGCTTCCAGGATGAATTGTTTAACTTCTGTATTGGCCACCCATTTTCCGTCAATAAAATTGGCCGAACGGACTTTTCCGCTTTCAAGATCGTTTAAAACTTGTTCCCAGCTCATTAAAGATTCTCCTTGTACCACTGTTTAACTTTTTTATCGGCTTCAAGTACCGGTGTGTTGTCTGCGAGATCACGAAAGTCGAGTGGTGAGCGCAGAACATTTGTTTTAATTAATCCCATCGCATGCATTAGGTTTTTCACCGGCACAGGGTTCGCGGCGATAAAAAGTGTATCACAAGCTTTTTTCCACAACTGAGCTTCTGATTCGGTTAGTTTACCTTCCAGTGTTTTTACAACATAAGCACGAGTCTCAACCGGCCAGGAGTTAGAGGCCACGGAAACTAATCCCACACATCCGTGTGGTTTAAAATCAGGAACCATTCCGTCATCACCGCTGTACATGCGTGCTTTTGGAGCAGCAGCGTGATATTTGGCAAAATCTTCCGGAGAGCCGGAAGCTTCTTTGATTGCCCAAAAGTTTTTGTGATCTTTTAAATTTTCAATTGCCTTGAAATTCATTTTTACGCCGGTTCTTCCCGGAACGTTGTAGAGCATGCAAGGTTTTGTCGCCAGATCGAGAATGGATTTAAACCATTCAGTCTGACCAAACTCTCCGGGTTTTGCGTAAAGCGGAGTGACCACCAGGTAAGCATCCAGCGGGAGAGTGTTTAGGTATTTCACGTAATCCAGAGTTTCTTTTTGATTGAATCCACCGATTCCGGTCATTACCGGAACACTGAGTTTTAAGCTCAGACCGAATTCTAATATTTTTTTGCACTCTTCTTTAGAGAGGTTCAAGGCTTCGCCTGTTGAACCTAAAATCACCACACCGTTTTTTGCCGCTTCCTGCTCCTTTAAAATTTTTTCGAATGATTCGAAGTCGACCGTTGAATCTGTATTCATCGGTGTAACAATTGCCGTCCAGAGAGGGAATTCATTGAGATTTTTTGACATAAACAACCATTCCTTATGAGTTAAAAAGTTCTTTTTTTACGATGTCCTGAAACAGGTGAAGGCCGGGACCAATCTTTTTATTTTCTAAAATTTTTTTCGCTGCAAACAAGGCGCCTTCAGCAAAGATTTTGCGGTCGAGAGCATTGTGTTTGAGTGTGATCTCTTCCGTTTTAGTTTTGAGTGAGATTTCGTGGAGACCAATCACATCTCCGGTGCGTTCGCTGGTAATCGGGAACTCGTGGCCCGACCATTGTTTCCAGGACAGGGCCGTTCCCGATGGAGCGTCGAGTTTTTTGGTGTGATGAACTTCGTGCATTGAGAATTCATAATCGCTGAGAATTTTGGAAGCTTCCCGCATAATAAAAATCATTTGTTGCACGAGATTCATTCCCAGAGAAAAATTGGTGGCATGAATCCAGCTCACCCCAATCTTTTTTAGCTGCTCGTGCAGATCGGAAGGCCAGCTGATTCCTGTGCTTCCCGTGACGACAGGAATTTTTGTTTCCATCAGCATGGGCATATATTCATGAAAAACCTCGCCGGAGAAAAAAGAAATGATCACGTCGTGACCTTTTAATTTTTCTGACGTCGGAATATTTTTTGAGTCAAAAACGGTGTGCGGTATGTTTTGTTCAACTAAAAGTTCAAGAACTTTTCCGCCGGTTTTTCCCTTTCCTAAAAGCGCCACTTTCATTGCAGAGTTCCTCTAGTGAATGAATGCCTTATGCAGTCTTTTAATGGCCTCATGACCCTGATTGTTGTCGACAATAAAACAGAAGTTATGTTTGCTTGCTCCCAGACAAATCATGCGCACATTGATATCGGAAATAACCTCAAAGATTTTTTTGCCGAGTCCCGGAGTGTGATTGATATTGTTTCCGATCAGCGACACCAGTGAGAGATTTTCTTCAACCTGCACCACTGCAAGTTCTTCGAGGTCCTTGATAAGCTCTCGGTTGAGCAATGTCGAATCATCCAGCGTCATGGAAACGGAAATTTCCGACGTGGTGATTGCGTCAATACTGACTTTATGGTTATTAAAGATTTTAAATATCTGATACAGGAATCCGTGAGAATAAAGCATTTCCGGAGTGGACAAGGTGACCAGGACCTGGTTTTTTCGGATGGCCATAGCGCGCACAAGCGGAGCGTCTTCCACGTCTTTTTTTATCCACGTTCCGCCACCGTCCGGATCAAAACTACTTCCCACAAAAACCGGGATATGCGCCCGGATGGCCGGCATCAAAGTCGCAGGGTGAAGAATTTTGGCCCCGAATGTCGCCAGTTCTGAGGCTTCCTTAAAGGAGATTTCAGCAATGGCCCGGGCGTCCGGACAAATGCGCGGATCCGTGGTTGCAATTCCAGCGACATCAGTCCAGATTTCCAGAATCTCGGCGCGAAGACCTTCAGCGAAAATGGCCGCTGAATAATCACTGCCGCCGCGACCTAAAGTCGTGGTCATGCCGTCAATCGTTGCCCCGATAAAGCCTTGAGTAATAAAGATTTTGTTTCCGTGTCTGATTGCGCCAAGTTTTTTTTCACAACGATCGATAATTTCATTTGTCAGTGGTCTTGCTTTGGAAAATTGATTATCTGTGATCAGAACTTCTCGGGCGTCAAGTAACTGAGCTTCCATTTTGAGATTATGAATTTTTAAGACATTTTCCATTGCCTGCGTAAAAAGAAGTGATGATAAACGCTCCCCGTAGGAGAGCATATTGTCCATGGCCTTCAGGGAGCAATCACGCAACAAATGAATTCCACGGGCCATACTTTCAAGTTCCGAGAGCATTAGACTCAACTCATGCAAACGATTTTCGCTTAAAAAAAGTTCCTGGGCGATTTTGTGATGTTTATCGTGAATTTTTTTGATAATTAAAGTTGAGCTTTCCCACGAGCTTTTTTCGCTCGTCCGGGCAAGTTCGATAAGGTCGTTGGTTGTTCCGGAAGTTGCTGAGACAACAACGAAACGGGCCTGTCTTTTGAGTGTGACTTCGGCACTTCTTAACATACAGGCAGCGTCGCCCATTGAGGTGCCACCGAACTTTGCAACCACTAAGTTTTTGAGATCAGACATAGACATCCTTTTCTAGAAAAATATTGATGAATTCTCTTTGTCAAAGCATTCTAAAAGATAAAAAATTGGGTGAAAACTAATAAAAGACAACATTAAACAATTGCAGTGAGGAAAAAGATGAAATTAGGAATTATCGGCTGGCGAGGAATGGTAGGTCAGGTACTCATGGACCGGATGCTTTCAGAAGGCGATTTATCACTGTTTGAAACCACGTTTTTTTCCACATCTAATGCCGGCGGCTCTCATCCCTATAAAGACTCTGCTAAAAAGATTGATCCTGTCTTAAAAGACGCTTATAACCTCGAAGAATTAAAAAATATGGATGTTATTCTCACCTGTCAGGGCGGAGATTACACAAAAAAAGTTCACCAATCCCTGAGAGACGAGGGGTTTAAAGGATACTGGATCGATGCTGCCAGCACTCTTCGCATGAAAGAAGAGGCAACGATCATTCTTGATCCGGTCAATCTGCATGTGATTAAAGACGCCCTTAAAAACGGCAAAAAAGAATTTATTGGCGGAAACTGCACGGTCTCCCTGATGTTGCTGGCCCTGGGAGGACTGTTTAAAGCAGAGGCCATCGAATGGATTTCGTCGATGACCTATCAGGCGGCCAGCGGTGGTGGTGCTCGCCACATGCACGAGCTTCTTTCTCAGATGAAGTATGTAACAGATAAAGTGATGCCTCACCATGAAGCTTCTCTTTCTGAGCGCATTCTTGCTGTTGAAAAAGATATCACTCATTCCATGAAAGACCCGCACTTTCCAAAAGCGCAGTTTGGCCATCCACTGGCCTGTAACCTGCTTCCATGGATCGATGCTGAATGGGAGCATGGACAAAGTAAGGAAGAGTGGAAAGGGGGAGTAGAGGGCAATAAGATACTGCAGACCAAGTCCCGTATTCCGATTGATGGAACCTGTGTACGTGTTTCGAGCATGCGCTGTCATGCACAGGGGCTCACAATAAAACTTAAAAAAGATATCCCGGTTAAAGAAGTCGAAATAATGCTGGCCGAGCACAACCCGTGGGTGAAAGTGGTGGCCAATACTAAAGAAGAGACACTTAATTATCTTACGCCGGAATTTGCCAGTGGAAAACTGACCATTCCAGTCGGACGACTTCGCAAAATGAACCTGGGCGATGAATATCTCAATGCTTTTACAGTAGGAGATCAGCTGCTCTGGGGAGCTGCCGAGCCACTTCGCCGGATGCTGCATATTCTGCTTGATCATCACGCTTGAGTCTCATGCCCTTTCCAGTTTAGAATAAGAAGGAGTCCATTACGGACTCCTTTTTTTTGGGATATTTCAGGATGAAATCAACTTTAAAAACCCAGATCGGGCTTTTGTCTTGTTTGCTTGTAACAATTGGCTGTTCCAGTCACAAAATCAGAAAACCTGCCGGAGATGGTGAAGTTGTTACCCTTAAAGATGTTCTTTCTGACATGCATGCGGCCAATCTTGAAGTGGCCCGTGACTTCACTAAATGCGAAAGCCATTACACAAATATTTATCAGAATCTTTATCATCTTTCCGGTGATTCAGCTTATCAGGACCTCAATAACATCGCAGCGATTGATCAGGATATTGAAGCGTCCTTTCTTGCCCGTTTAGAAATGAAAGATGTGTTTGGTCCATTTGTTGTTAAATCTAAAAAAGATGAGGCCTGTTTAAAAAGTGCTTCCGATGTTCTGCGTGGACTTCGCTATGTGGAAGATTACCTGATTGAAATTCGTATGGAACGATCCGGGGCGACTCCGGAAGAATATGCATCGTTAAAAGGAGAGTTTCCTTACCTGCTGGTTAATCCCAAGTTTGCCGGTGAGTTTAAAAGTGCCAGTGATCTGAAATCTGGAGATGTCTTACTCTCCCGCGGAAATGCTTATTCTTCAGCGGCCATTGCCCGTATCGGCCGCAATGATTACCAGTTTTCTCATTTAAGTTTTGTCTATGGTGATGAATCAACTCGAGAGATGTTTACAACTGAAGCGCATATTGAAATCGGAAGTGTCACCAACCCGATCTCTCAGCATTTAAGTGATAAAAACGCCAGAGAAGTAGTCTTTCGCCATCATGATCCGGATCTGGCCCATAAGGCTTCCAAGGCCATTTATGAGCGTGTTTTAAAAGAACAGCAGACCGGTAAAACGATCGAATACGATTTTGGAATGGATTTAAAAGATGACCGCAGACTCTTTTGTTCAGAGGTTATTTCCACCGGATTTAAGATGGTGTCGACGGATAAAACCATGGAATCCATTCCGGCCCACAAATCCCGTTTTACCAGCGGAATTATTCCTTTTCTTCAGGATATTGGAATTAAGGCCACGCCAGAGAACATTGACACACTCGAGACTTTTTCACCGGGAGATATTCAGTTTGACCCGCGATTTGAATTAGTCGCCGAATGGAGAAATCCTAAGAAAATGGAAGAGTCGCGAACAAAAGACTTTATTTTGACTAAAATCTTCGAAAAAATGGACCGGGATAATTATCGTTTTGACCCATCGTTAAAAATGGATGTGGAAACAAAAGGTTTGTGGCTCTTAAGAAGAACTCCTCTGGTGAAAAAATTTCTGGAGGCCAAATTTCCACTGAATATGAATCCGACTCAGATGCAGATTTTCATGGTGCTTGATAAAGTTGGTGAATCCATTTTTAAAGAAGTGGAAGTCCAGTCACTCGAGTACAATCGTCCAATGACTCCCAAAGAAATCTATGATACTGTCGACGCGTTTTGGAAAAAAGACAGTGAATTGTGGAAGCGCTGGAAAAAGGGGCAGGACGTTCAGAAACCCGCTTTCCATCAGTATTTTCACCCTTAAAGAGGAAGAGCATAGCTCATGAGCAAGCAATTGGATGAGGCGATCAGGGCCTTGCAGGAAGGAAGTTTTATTCTCGTTTGTGATGCTGAGACTCGTGAGGATGAAGCAGATCTTATTATGCCTGCTGAATTCGTAGATTCCTCACATGTTAATTTTATGATCAATGAAGGGCGCGGTCTTATCTGTGTTCCTATGAGTGCAGCTCGGGCCCGTAGATTAAATCTCCCGCTAATGGTTAAAGAAAACGAAGGAAGTCTTGAGACGGCCTTCACCATATCCGTGGATGCAATCCTCGGTACTCGCTCAGGCATTTCATCCCGCGATCGTGCTCAAACTATAAAACTATTAAGTGATGATATGGCCACAAGAGCTGATTTTGCGGCCCCAGGACACGTGTTTCCTCTTATTGCCCATCCCGAAGGACTCAAAAAAAGAGCAGGTCATACAGAGGCCTCTGTCTATTTAATGGAGCAAGCGGGGCTTAAAGACGTTGCAGTTTTATGTGAGACCTTAAGTGCTGAGGGAGAACCTCTTAAAGGTGATGATCTCATCGCATTTTCAAAAAAATGGTCCATTCCTATCATTTCGATAGAAGAAATTATCGAGAACCTTAAAACTTAAGGTTTCGTCTTATTTATTAAAGCTATTGAGATAAGCGTGCAGACCCGGAATGTCTTCTTTTAACTGAGGAAAATCCGGCATCTGGGAGGATGTGCGCTTAGGTTTATATCCTGGCGGATAGCCTCGGGTTAAAACACGCGCCTGAACTAACTCCAGAGAAGATCCCGCAATATCCGGCCCGATACTTCCGGCCAGTCGAGGATCCGGATTGTGACAAGCAATACAGTTGGCCAGATAAACGGCCCTTCCTCGTTTCGCGAGATCGCTTAGAGGGGCCGATGGTGTTTCCTCTTTCTTCTGGCAAGCAAATAGAGAAAGGAGCACTACGATGAGTGCTCCCTGATTTTTCATTTTTTTGAACGATAATTTGTTGTGCATTTTCATAAAGCTGGGATGCGGGGTTATCACGCCTTAATCAACATCTCGATAACAACGTAAAGAATGACCGTCAGAAGCATCCCCATGTGAGTCACTCCTAAAATGGAAGTCATTTTTACGTATTCATTTTTACCTTTAATCGCGTTTAGTTCCAGGAGACCAATAATCACGGCAAGAACCAGTGTCAGGACTTTGCCGTTGTAGTCTGGATTGACTTGTGCTGGAAGGTGAGAAGCGGCCCCCATGAAAAATAACATGGGAATTGAAAACAATGTGTTTGTTCTTGATGCTACTCCTGCACGTGCGCCGGCCGCTGCTGCTTCTGGCAGAGCTGCCCCGCCAGCTGCAACCTGTTGAGCTGAAGCGATAACAATTTTTTGCTTAGGCCAGATAATTAGCCAGACGTTTAAGAACATCAACGTTCCAAGTGTTGCGCCTGTAGCGATAAAGGCCCACCATGATGTATTGAACATCTCTGATCCAAAAGCATGTCCCTTTAGTCCTAGTAGAACAACACCAGTTAAAAAAGTGAAAAGGGCACCAAAGCGGAACCATTTTAGCGCGCGAGGAACCAGGGTTCTCACTGCTACACCACGGGATGATTTAATTTTTTCGTCAGCATCTAGTTCTTTGAACCATTCACCCTGAACGAAGTTAAAGTAGTAAAGCATGCCAATCCACACAACTCCAGCGAAGTAGTGGCCCCAACGAAAGAGCATCTCTGCTCCAGAATTTGAAAATAAGGCTAAATCCATCATGACCTCCGGTCTACGACCCACAAAGGGGGAAAATGAGTAAGTACTTTGATTCAAATGGAAGGGCGTAATTCTGTCAATTATTTTATGATCTAGCGCATATTTCTAAAGCTTAATTTAAGAGCATCGTAGATTCCTGAGCCATTATTTTTTTTAAAAAAAACTAGGACAGTGACAAATAACGATGAAGTTTTTGCAGAAATTCTTCAGGGATAAAAGGTTTTGTCACAAAATCATTCATAAGATGAGTGGGCTGATGCTGATTAAAATCGGCCATAACGTCGGCCGAAAGTCCGATGATTGGTATCACTGAATTGAAAGTGCGGATGAGGGTAGTGGCCTCGAGTCCACCCATAACCGGCATATGCAGATCCATGAGAATGAGATCATACTCCGTCTGGCGTGCGCGTTCCACGGCTTCGCGTCCGTTAACGGCTATATCCACCACAAGTCCCCAGCGTTCCAGAAATTTACGTGTGACCTGAACGTTGATTTCATTGTCTTCCACCAATAATACTTTCTGTCCGTTAAAGCAGATCTTTTCCGGAATCTCCCTGGGCGATCCTGTGGCAAAGTTTGAATCGGGGAGAGTAAATGTCAGCGCATACGTAAACGTCGTCCCTTTTCCGGGAGTACTCTTTAGTTCAAGTTGTCCTTTTTGAATTTCGATTAGTCTTTTACTGATGGCCAGGCCCAGTCCTGTTCCGCCAAATTTGCGGGTATGGTCGCTCTCGGCCTGGGTGAATTCATCAAAAACTGCTTTTTTCTTGTCTTCATCAATGCCTATTCCGGTGTCGTGTACACTGAAACGGAGTTCTACATAATCCTTCTTAAGCGTAAGGACTGATACATCTAAAGAAATTTCACCCTGATTGGTGAACTTAACTGCGTTACTTAAAAGGTTATGCAAAACCTGTGTGTTTCTGACTTCATCGCCGACAATCCATTCCGGACAGGCAGAATCAATATGCAGATCTAATTTAATTCCTTTTGAAGCAGCTTTAGAGCGATAAACTTTGACAAGGTTGCTGCACATGCGGACAAGTGAAAAGGCTTTTTTCTCCAGTACCATTTTACCTGCTTCAATTTTACTGAAGTCGAGAACTTTATTTAAAACGTGCAATAAGTTATCAGCCGAATATTTAATTGTATTGAGATCATCCTGAATTGGAAGATCCGGGTACTCATCGAGAATCACATCAATCATTCCGATTACACCGTTAAGAGGTGTTCTGATTTCGTGACTCATTGTCGAGAGAAATTGTGACTTTGTCCGGGCTGCCTCTTCTGCGAGATCTTTAGAGCGAATGAGATTGGCCTCAATATTTTTCCGGTCAGTAATGTCCCGGACAACGGCCTGATAGAGCGTGCGTTCTTTGACAACCAGATAATGGAGATGGACTTCACCGATAAATTTTTCAGTGCTACGCAGACAATTTGCTTCAAAAGTAAGCATCTGTTCATCCTTAACTTCCTGCATTTTGTTTCTGAAAAATCCCGGGTCTTCTTCGCTGTAAAAAAGAGAGGGAAGGTGAGTGGCGAGCATTTCACTTTTAGTTTGTTTATCAAAGAGTTCCAGGGCCTTGGGATTGCAGTCCATGATTCGCTGTTCATTGAAGAGAATGACGGCATCACTGGAATTATTAAACAGTGCTCTGAATCTTGCTTCTGATTCTGTGAGCTCGCGGGTTTTTTTATCGGCCAGCTTCTGAGCTTTGAAGTTTAATAGCCGCAAGTGAAGATAAAAACCAGTTACAACCAAAGAAAATATGGCACCGATCAATACAAAAAAAGAGTTCTGACTATTATGCAGAGATATAAAACGGGATGTTTCATTCCAATAAACACTTACAGGAACTCCCGCCATCTCTATGATACTTATTTTTTCCGGATCTATTCGATTGTTACGGAAGCGAGGATCGACAACGTTGCGATATATGAGATTTTTTGCATTTAGTTTTTCGCCGGCATAAACATCAATGTCAGCATTCTGAAAACCATTTTCAATCATTGTCTGCAAAATACGGTTGATCTCCATCGTCACAACAATATGTCCCACAAAATCTTCATTCCTGAAAACAGGCATGACCAGATAGGAGACAGCGGTATAACCCCGGTCAATCACAATGCGTTCCGGCTCCGTCATTTTCAGCTGACCATAGATAAGAGAATCGTTCATTGCTGAGTGAAGTTGTGCTTTCTTTCGATTAGAAGGCAGATCAAGTCTTAAATCCGAAGAAATGACACTCATCTGATAATAACGGTTCAATTTTTTTTGTGCTTCCGGATAAATCAGATTAATGGAGCGAACACCGTCGCGATATGATACGAGCGATAAAGAGCCGATATATTCATTCCATTCGTCCTCTGTTATTTCAGAAGATGCTGTTACAAACCCGGCCACGCCTTGAATCGTGCTTTTCAAAAAATGCAGTTTTTCACTTAAACGACTGTTAAATTCCGCAATAGTCGCATCCAGATTCTTTTCATCATTCATGTCTTTTTGGGTGTGATAATAAAAATACACACTGCCTGTTAAAATCCAGAAAGTGATGAGCGGAAACAAAGCACTGCTAAAAAGTTTTGTTCGTTTAAAACCCACCAGGGCCAGGGCAGTAAATCCAAGAGCAAAGAGAAAAAACTGCATGGAAGTAAGATTTTCCTGATAGGTTCCGGCAGAAAAAGGTCCTATATGCCGGAACTGAAAAATATTCAGCATCAGGGCAACGGCCATTAACGTAAAATATAAACTGCGTTCAGTGCCAATCCATATCGGTAACAGTAAAACACCAAAAAGCAGAAAAATATACGGAGTTAAGACCGGAAAACTAAACAGGCCTGTAACGAAAACAGCAATGACCGGTGCCACCAGATCTCGCAGAGAGAATTTATTATTTTCCCCATCATCATGGGCCAGATGGGAATAAGCAAAGGCCGGCAAAAAAATAAAGGCCCCAAGAGCATCGCCCGCATACCAGGAAATCCAGTTACTGAAATACTGATCCTCGGGAATAATTTTAAAATACAATAAACTAGAAACACCGATCATGGCCGAAATCACGGGCGATAAAAATGCCACTGTGGCCATCAATACAAGGTTGGATTGATATTCAAAAAAGTCCTCGATATTTTTTTTAAAAGAATGAAACAGAAAATACCCAACATAAGCTTCTGTGAAACTGGCCAGTGTGCTTAAAAGAATTAAATCCAGCTTCCGGCCAAGGGATAATTCATACAGCAATTTTCCCAGAATTAAGGCCGGCGAAAATCCCAGACCAAAATGAATGAGCAAAGCAATTGAAAAACCAGTAGGAATCCAAAATACTGAAACATTGTCGGGCAAACGGGCAAATAAAATCGATCCGTGGGCCAGAAAAAAATAAAGACAAGTCATCATCATCAACATGATGATGTATTTCAGGGGAGAAAATTGTGCCGTTTTTCTGGTGTTTTCCATGCTCTTTCGGCCCTAGAATCTCTACCCGATAATGGAAGTTATCGGGCATAATGGCCGGAGTGGAACTTCTGGAGATCAGGTTCCAAGACGGTGTTTTTCTAGCGCGTACATGACTTTATCTTCAAATTCATAAAAATCAAACGGCTTAATGATGTGATCTTTGACGCCATATTGCAGTAAGGTCATGATGTCTTCGACTCCATCGCGACCGGTGATGACGATTGTTAAGGCCTGATCGTTTTTAAGCTGCTTGGAATGAGGATCATTTCCTAAAAATTCCATGATTTCCAGGCATGTACCATCATCTAGATTCCAGTCCAGCATAAGTATGTCGTAATGATTTCTCTGGAGCATCTCCAGCGCGCTTTTTTTGGACATACACAGATCGAACCGATGGTGATCCAGGGCCCCGAGATACATAGAGATCATTTCCAGAAAATCTTCCTGGTTATCGACGATGAGAATATTGAAATGTTCCGGAATGGCAGGTTTGCGGCTTTTTTGCAGCGTTTTAGCGAGCTGATCCAAAATGGGTTTTAAATCTGAATGATCATCATAAAGAAAATGACATTTTAAAGCGGTGAGTGCTGATTTTATCGATTTTAAATCCAGTACGTTCATCAAAGTTACAGTACGTTTATATTTGCGTGACCTTTTAATTTTCCGAATCAGTTCAATTGACGAACAACTTTCCAGAAATTCTTCCGTAATAAAACAATCAATCCTGGGATGCGATGAGAGTTCTTTTAAAAAGGAGTCAAAACAGGCATTGATAATAAACGTTGACCCGGGAAATTTGCGGGACAATTTTTCAGCGAGAGCTCTCGCCTTTTCGTCCTGGTTAAAACAAATCGCAAAAACATATTCTTCCTCCACAGCTCTACCCTCTTTTTTACGATCCTTCCCTATTGATCTTTTTTCCTCTTTTGCTCCTTATCGTCTGATGTACAATAGAGTTAATCACATTTAAACAGAACTGATCTGGATCATACTATGAATATGCCTGTCAGAAAGACCAACAATCATGCTTTAATCACCGGAACTCATCAAAGTTTCAACGCCAAGCTTGAGTATGAATTCTTCAGCAACTTCGAGTCTCCACATACACGCAAATCATATCGCAATGATATCTCCCAGTTCTTTGAATTCTTAAGTGAACACTTTAGTGATGTGAAATCTTATTCACAAATCGAACGGGTTCATGTCGTGGCCTTCAGGAACTGGCTTACCGATAACTCTTTTGCCCCTAAAACCATCAACCGCAAACTGGCCGCTAACTCCAGTTTTTTTGATTTTCTCGTTGAAAAAGGCCTGATTGAATTCAATCCATGTTCATCAATCAAACGCCCGCGCCAGGAAGTGATAAAACCGACCAATGATTTAAAAGATGATGATATCTCTGTCTTGTTATCTATGGTGGATGAATTAACCGGGGCGGGTTTGTTACATAAAGCAGTTATTTACACCCTATTTACGACAGGTATTCGTAAAGCGGAACTCATCAATTTGCGCCGTAAGAACTATATGGTCAAAGACGCTCACCACATCATCGAAGTGCGCGCTAAGGGCGGAAAGCAGCTGACTAAAGTTGTGCATCCCAAATGCGCCGAGATTATCAATGAATATATCAGTTTCATTGAACGCGATGGTGAAAAGATTCATCCCGAGGACTGGATTTTCAGGCCTTCTAAAAATCCGCTGGATCCTGCCCATATTGTGAAGCCTCTTAATCCTAAATCTATCGATTACATTATCAAAACCTGGTGTAAAAAAGCGGGCATTCATCACCGTATTTCACCCCATTCAGCACGTGCTAGTTACATCGGCTCAGCTCTGGAAGCGGGAGTGGATCTGTATAAAGTCTCAAAAGATGTCGGTCATGCTTCCGTTAAAACGACTGAAGAGTATAACAAACGCCGCCAGAAACTCTCCGACAGTCCGGTCTTTGGTCTGGGCTTTCTGAATAAGAAAGAATAACTGCCAACTAATTGAGGCGCCCCGATGCCCTGCTTATGGGCGAGGCTTTAGTTCTTACCGGATTATCCGATAAGAATGATATGATATCAGGTATGAACCTCTCGTTTTTCACTCTCATTCTGGCCACCCTGACTGCGGGCCCTGTGACTTTTGCCGCAGAAGTAAGCAAAGAAGCTTCTAAAAGTGAAGTTTACGGTGATGTCCGTCAGGATGAAACTCTTCAGAAGATGCTGGAAATACCAGCAGTGGAAAAATTTTATAAAGAGTGTGATAAGGATTTCTTAACCCAGAAAGAAAAAATTCCTGGATGTCTGTGGGAAAAAGTGAAGGCCGATTCTGCCTTAAAAAAACAGGTTGAAACAATCTATGCTGAATCTGCCAAGAAAAAGGACGCTTCCGGCGCAGGACGTGCACCGGCCAGCACTGATAAAAAAGAATCGCTGACAGGCCGGAGAGTGAATGTCGGTAAAGACTATAATTCCGATCCGACCGTTAAAGCGCTTTCTGATTTCTTTGGAACTAAGCTGGCAGAAGTCTTTCAGACAACAGACGCAGAATTAAAAGACAAAAAAATCAAATCCGTGGATCACGAAGATTATATCAAGCTCTATAAATCAGAACTGGGTAAATCCATTGTTAACGTCCTCACCTCTTATTGTCTGGGAACTGATGATTCCGATATGGATTGCAGGACAAAAGGGATTTGCAAATATGACGAAGACAATAAGGCCGCCAATATTGCCTCCCTCAAAACAATGAACCTGGGTGATGACAGTTCCAAGGAAAGATGGAAGGCCTGTATCGGAGGGATTCCTAAAGTTTGTTATGAAAATGCGGCCAATGATTCTGAATCTAAATATCAGGCCTGTCTGGTCATGGATTTTGTAAAGTCGGCCCGTAAAAATATCATTATCGCCGATAAGCAGAAAGAATTTTATGATCAGTTACGAAAAGATACTGCCAATGGCGTGACGGCCGTTGTGAGTAATATGGTCGTGGCCGATGAGAACAAAAGAGCAGCCGACAACCTGACTTCCATCACTTCTGCTGATATCACTAAAGGGAAAATTGCAGACACAAATGAGGCGCTCAAAAAAGAAGCTGAAGAATGTCTTGGCAACAGCGGCATTAAGGATCCTGAAAAATGTAAAAAGTTTTTAAGTGAGAAGAAGGAAGAAAATGAAAAGGCCGTAGCTGAATTCGGTCTGGGACAGGAAATTCAGGCGGAAATGCTGGATGAAAAACTAAAAGATGATAAAAATGTTGCCGCTTATCTGGAAGAAGAAGGTTATGATAAAAAGCAAATTGAAGAAATGACCAGCAAAGATAACATCACTAAAGTCCGCGAAGAAATTAAGGAACGTTTTGCTGCCGAAAAAGAAGCCATTATAAAAAGCATGAGCAAGAAAATTCTGGATAAAACGGTTAATGATCCTAAAGATCCTAACGCCAATATCTCCAAGCTGAGTTCAATTAAAAAAGAATTTTCAGAAAGAACCAAAGAGTTAGGACAGCTGGTCCAGTTTACCAATATTGTTTCCGGGTACCTGGAAGTTGACGGTGAAAAAGACGGTAAAAAAGTGACTTCCCGAAACACTGCTTCGGTTTTCGCCGAAGTAGAAAGTATGGAAAATCAACAGGACAAAAACAGAATGCTGGATAGCCTGAAAAAAGCCGATCTGAAAAAAGACAGCAATACGACTCAGTTTAATGTCAGAGAGATTAACGAAGTCATCAGATATAAAGTTCAGCCCAAACAAGAAGATAAAAAATAAAAATTTGTTTTATGGCTTAATAATCTTATCAAAGACCTGATTGAATTCCGAAAATTTAGGGACTCCGGCCGTCTGAACACCCGGGCAGATTTTTTGCCGGATAAAGCGCTCATCCATTCCCAGAATTTGTTCACTGCTTGAGATATTAAACTGCGTACGGACGTAAAAAGTATCGGCACTTTGAATCTTGGAGCCAGTTGCATCCTGAAGAAAAGTTCGGATGGTATAGGCATCCAGATTGTCACGAAAAAACTGGATCTGCGTCAGCACATTGTCAATAATGGTTGTATTGCTGATGGCCTCATTGTTTTTGATCCGGGTACAAAGCTGAGAAATAAAACCTGTAGAATCAGTCTGCACGACTTTGGCATAAAGTTTAGATGTATCGGCTTCAAAAAATTCCAGATTATTGTTCAGGTCATAGCGAAGAGTCGGCGTAACCGTATATTCTTCCTGCTGATTTGAGCAATTTGTGTTGTTGATACGGAAATTATATTTGGCACCTATAAAAGGTGTCAGGCGAAAGGTTGAAGCTTTTGACTGATAGGCGTAACAAATCCGGGTCGCGATGGCCCTTTCGGCATTGCTGATGGGTCCTTCTTCCAAAGTCTGCACACCAGAAATATCGGTGCTGGTAATGGATTTCCCCTTACCTGTACCGTTACCGCAACCTGTGAGGGTGACGATTAAAGAAGAAAAGATTAAGATGTTGGTCAAAGCTTGGCCCATGGTTTAAGCTATCGGCGCTTTGGCAGAAATTTTTAGGAAAAGATAATGGAGTTTAAAGGTCAACTGGGACAGTATAAAATTATTCCCACCGAGGATAATACCTTAACCGTGTGGTCGGAATACTTTGATGAAGCCTGCCATAACTTATCTGGTGCCCGGGAAGAAACTCTTCACAATTATATTGCTGGCTGTGAAATCTCAGCTCAGGTGAATTCGGATCTTCCTCTGCATGTTCTGGATGTAGGTTTTGGAATTGGACTCGGTCTTTTTGTGCTTGCTGAATTCCTGGATACTCATCTTCCAACTGCTCCTGTTACCTATACCTCAATTGAGCTGGATGAAGGGCTTCTTTGCTGGTCCCTGAAGCATACCCTGGGAAATGCCGAAGCTTTTAGCAGGACCGAAGATGACCGCGGGGTCATTTACAAAGGATGCTACCGCGGAGTGAGTGTGACCCTTTTTGTAGGTGATGGAAGAAAAACACTAAAAGACAATTCCCTCGCCCTGCCTCCTTTCACCGCTATCTTTCAAGATCCCTTTTCTCCCAAAAAAAATCCTGCGCTCTGGAGTGTGGAGTGGTTTCGTTTTTTGAGGGCGGTCTCAAGTCCGGCCGTCAAAATGGCCACCTATAGTTCTTCCATCAGCATTCGCAAGTCCATGCTTAAGGCCGGATGGTCAATTGAAAATGCCCGGGGTTTTGGTAAAAAACGATCAATGACTAAAGCAAATTTACTTTCCGAAACTGACAAAGCTTTAACTGAGCAACTGAAGAATTCTCCCATACTTGAAATAGTTGATAATTGATTTACACTTAAGACTGTTAAACACTTTTTTAACAGGACTTATTTCTATGGCCCAAGTCATCCTGATTGAAGACAACAAAACAATGAATGATCTCCTTTCCGTCAACCTGACGACTTATCTGGGGGTTGATCTCATTCATCGTAAAAATGCACAAGAGGCATTGAATCTTCTGGCCATCTTACCCAGCATTGATCTGATCATAACTAAAGTAAAAGTGGATGCTGAGGATACCGCTAACGATATCAACGCTTATCTGCTCAGCAATCAGCTGGAGATTCCGCTCATTACATTAGGCGGATCCCTGAAACAAAAAAATGAAAATGCTGTGTCTATCTCCAGTGACAAAGACTGGGAAAAAGTCATTCATTCGTCAGCTAAAATTCTCGGTATCAATGAAGCTATACTGGCCAAGAAAGCCGTTCCTGATTATGTACCGGTACCAGTTCGATATTTCCTGAATCTCGATGTCGTTAATTGTGATGTTTTTATCCGCATCAAGAAATCACCGACAGAGTATCAGTTTGTAAAACGCATTCATAACGGTGATAATTTTTCCAAAGAGTCTATTAAACATTACCTGGAGCAGGGTCTGGAGCATTTCCATATCGCCAAAGACCATTATAAAAGTTTTGCGATTATGCTTTCTAACCGACTGGTAGAAAAAATCGACTCTCCCACCATGGACATTACTCAAAAGATTCAGCTTATGGGTGAATCCTACGACATAGCTATCAAAGAAATTATCAAGCTGGGCTTTAATTCCGAAACAGTTCAGTTAACCGACTCTATTATTCAGAACATGATAAAAAACTTTGAGCGCAATCCCGAAATGTCCGGACTGCTTCACAAGGTTATCAACTCTAAAACCGGACTCCTCTATCAGACCAGCCACATGATCTCCGTTGTTGCTTCTGAAGTGGTAAAAAATCTCAAAATCACCGACCGGGAAGCTCATGACAAACTAGCCTTTGCTGCTTTTTTTCACGACATCACTTTGAGTGATCACGATGAACTGACGAAGATTAATTCTTTTGAGGAACTGGAAAAAGCAGAGCTTCCCGAAGAAACCTGGGACCTGGTCTTTAATCACGCCCACGAAGCTGCTTTGCTGGTAAAAAACCACCCGGATGCTCCAACAGGGGCCGACGAAATCATTCGCCATCATCACGGGGCCTTTAACGGCAAAGGATTTTCCAACAGTATTGAAAAACTTCCCGATCTCTCCAAGGTCTTTATCATTGCCCATCATTTTGTCCTGGAATTAGTCAAATTCAAAGAGACAGGCGGTGAGCCGCGGCCAATCACTGAAGAGCTTTTTAAGCGCTACCCTGCCCCGGAGGTTGCAGTTATTATTCATGCTCTTGAGAAAACCCTTAAGAAAAAGAAATAAAAGACTGAATCCTCATTAATGCTGCAGTGACTATAGAATTTTCAAGGCCACTAGCATAATACTCCAAAGTGCTGTAAATTCATTCCGGAATGGCCTGAATAATGGCCCAACGGAGAAAAATGCGTGAATGAAATTACACTTTCGGGCCTGACCATCTCTTATCTTGATCTCAATTCCGACAAAGAACAAACTCTCCTCTTCATTCATGGAAACTCTCACTCTAAAAATTCTTTCCGTGCTCAATACCAAGATGGTCTGTTTGAACAGTATCGTCTGATCGCTATGGACCTCCCGGGTCACGGTGATTCTGACCGGGCATCGGGATATTCGCTGAATCTCTACAGCGATATCGTTGCCGGATTGTTAGGTGTACTTAATATAAAAAAGGCCCTGCTGGTCGGACACTCTCTCGGTGGACATATTGCTCTACAGACAACGGGAAAGGCGAAAATTGCGGGTTTGATGATTTACGGGACACCCATGCTGAAAAAACCTATCGACTTCAGTATCTTTCTTCCCAATGAAAAAGCGGCTGCGCTCTCAAAAGAGTCTTCTTCATTGGAAGAAATTGAAAATCTCCTCACAGAACTTGAATACACAGGTCCACAAAGAGATGTGGCCAGAACAGATTTCTTAAGGACAGATCCGCAGGCCAGAACAAGTATTCTTCAGTCTGTTGTCGCGGGAGAATACCAGGATGAATTCAATCTTCTAAAAAACTTCACAGGTAAAAGTTTAGTTTTAGTTTCCGAAAACGAGAAATTAGTTAATAATGAATACATTAGTCTTGCCTTAAATGACCTGGGCATGAGTTTGTGTTCAACCACAATTAATGCCGGTCACGTCCCTCATTCGATGAATGCCGAGGAGTTTAATGCAAGACTATTAGCATTTGCAGATAACGTTTTTACCAATGCTGCAGACAAATTGCCATTAAACCGGGACAATCCAGCAGGAGTGCCCCTCACATAGTGAGAGATAAAACCATGATCAGTAAAGAAGCTACACTCAACATTGCCGCTCTTTTTAAGTCGACCCGCAAGTTTCACAAACTTCATCAGACAGAATTTTCGGCCATTTTAGGTGTGACTCAGGGAACGATTTCTAAAATTGAGTCGGCCCTGATGAGTCCGGAGCTGGGTCTGTGGTTTAGGTTTCTAAAAGCATTCAATATTCTTGATCCTTACTGCTTTACCTACGCCGGTGTAGAATTTAACGAAAGTGCCTTCAAACAACTTAAAACTGAAGGATCGGTTTTAGCTCCAAAATTTAATTTCAAAGATGGCCCGTATATTTTTACAGTGAACAAAATCCGTCCTCTTTATGACTTCATGGTAAAAAATCACCAGAAGACATTCGATACTTTTTTAAAAGACAATAAAATCTCCCGCGAGATTTTTTATATTCTTAATCACCCGCTGCCATATGATTTTGTCGATGCCTTTTTTGGCCTGTTGGATGAAATCAAAATTAATGAAAAATCCCTGGCGCTCCTGGACCTGAATTTTAACAGCGCTCTGGGAAGACACATGGACCATTTACTTCAGTCGGGCTCGGCTGAAGATTTCTTTAATATTATCAACAGCGACCGCGATAATCTGTTCGAATACAAAATGGGATCTAATAAGGGCGAATACAGTATTCACTTAAATCAGAATGCTAATCTTCCTCTGCATGCCATGAAAAAGGCCGATGTTATTGTGAACTACAATCTGCTTTATCCTTATCACGTCATGAAATCGACTCAAAACCTTAAAGCTTCTCTTCCATCCATTCAGGAAATGAAGCACAACCAGGAATGGCAGGTTCAATATGCCCAATGAGCGGCAGATATTCTGGTATAACCTCGACAAAATAAGAGAGACGATGCTGCTTTCTGAGTCTGATTTCGCCAAATATATAGGTGTAGGTCAGGCGCTTTACTCAAAATGTAAAAACAGCAACGCCTTTTTACCGATGGCCTGTATCTACGACCTGGCCGAGAAATTAAACTTTCACTTCACAGATCTACTAAAAACTGATTTTCACTTAAACTATCTTCCATCAGGTATGGAACAGAAGATCCTCCCTGATCGCTACAGTCGCGCTGCTTATGCTAAAACCGGTCCGACAAAGAATATTTTATCTTACCTGGAAACAACCCGTGGTACCCGGGCCAAAACCAATCTGCTCCGCAAGTTTCAGCTGAATGAAGAATACATTCAGGATGAAACCAACACGGCCAACGCTCATTTACTGGCCGATGTTGTTAAATACCTCTCCGAGACCTATCACTTTACTGAACGCGAATTCGTGGCCATGGGTCAACGGACACCTTTTTCATTCAAAGAAACACTTTTAAAAGACAAACTGGGCGATCAAAAAGACATCTTCAGCATTCTGGATGTGTTCTTTGATGAATGTGCCCAGGTCTTCGATAAAAACTGTGATTACCGCATCAGTGATATCGTTAATGACTTCGCCATTATTGAGGCCATACCTAAAAAAGAAGTCCTGGAAGAACTCGAAGTTCGTCCGGAAAACTTTGGTAATGAACAAGTGTGTCTCACGAAAATGGGATGCATTTCCTCCATGACATATTTCAAATACCGCCGGTATTCCCGGATTGAGAAACTTAATTCTATGTATGATGGCGACAGTTCCAACAAATACCTGATGGACATTGCCCCATTTAAAAAACTAAGCAGCGCTCCTTCTGCGGACATCCTGCAGTTTAAGCCCATCTATCAATAATTTTTTATCCCACAGGTATTTATACTTTTCCGCCGCGATGAGGGCCTCGGGAGAAAAATCCCTGGCATAAAATATGACCATCTCCGTTCCATCCATGAAATATTCATTATGATGGGCGTGCTCATTGAGCTTTTGCATTCCGATTCTCAGAAAAAACTGATCCGTTTTTACTTTTACGACTCCGGTGCACAACATATGTGGCAAATTAAATTCCCGGTGATGCTGAACAATGACCATCATCATTATTTCTCTAAGCCGTTCTTTCATTCCCTGATCACCAGAGAAGCGATAATTAATATTCTGGGCCCAGGATGAATCAAATGAAATTTTTTCCGGGGCATTAACATTTTTTATGAGTTTATTAAGATCCGTCACCAGACTGGGATGACCGTCGGTCTTAACACAGGTAAAGGCAGGAAATTCAAAATTATGTTTAAGACATCGATCATAGGGAGCTGACTTGTAGAAAAAAATGGGAACCAGTTTATCTTTAACTTCTTCACAAAAGATAAGATGGGTCCCAAAAAAATCGGCCTTATCAAACGGCATGACCCGGTCTGAATACGTACTGTGATAGCCTTCTATTTTTAGCTTGATGGCCTCCCCTAGAAGCTGCTGGCAAAGTCCATCATCCCAGGCAAAAACGGGATAATCGATAACGACTAATTGATACCTTTTTAAATCAAAAATCATTAAACCTCCGGGAGAATCATTCCGATAGTAATAAAGAATTTTTAAGGTAGAATGATTATAACCGAGGATTTTGATGAAAAATTATTTAATCGACAGCCCCCAGGAAAAGGATCGTCTAAATTATCAAAATAAGATTGATGTTTATTCTTTAGGCCAGGAATTGCGCTTTATATATCCTGAAAAAGGGCTGCACTATCTGGACGCCGGATGTGGAAACGGCAACGTAATTGAGGCACTTTTACAACTAGGTGTAAACAAAATCCATGGCATTGACCTTAGTTCCGACAGGATAACTGAAGCAAAAAAACGCTTTAAAGACTTTAGTGATGTTACCTTTTTTGAGCGCTCGTTAGATCATACAGAACTTCCCGATAGCACCTATGACAGAGTTATTTGCCGCTATATCTTTGAACACGTAACCAACGTTAAAGAAATTTTATGGGAACTTCAGCGTGTGTTAAAACCCCATGGGAAAATGCATATTATCAATCTGGATGATGTTTTTTTTGGTTTTCACACAAAAAATGAACGCTTTAACAATGAATTAAAAAACCTTAAGGCCAATTTGCCTCAGGACTTTGAAATCGGCCGAAAGCTTCCGCAGATGCTCTCAGCTCTGGGAATGAAAGACATTCAATGGGAAGCACAGACTTATTTCTTCCAGAACGAAAGGATGGAGATGGAAATTGAAAACGCCCGTATGCGACTAGAACAGGCACGTGCCCATCTAAGTTCCTATTTTACCTCTCTTTTAGCATACGATCAGTTTGCAGAAATGTACCTCGAAGAAATGCATGATCCAAATAATGTAATGTGGACAACAAAATATATGATTACCGCCACACGACCGATTGATGGAAAAGTTATTAAACTCAAGCCCTAATCAATCCTCCTTTTTGCCAAAATTACGCCAACACTGACGACTCAGTTGGCGGAGGAAAAAAGGACCAATTGACGTATTCCTTCTTGAATATTAAATTCTTTTCAAGAGGATTTTTATGCTTAATTATCTCCACGATATTCGCAATAAACTGGCCGTGGTGACGGCACACACTTCTCGTCTTCACAGAAAATATAACGATGAAGAATTCATGATGATCAAAACAAATCTTATTCGTATTAACGATCTGATCAACGAAGCTTATCAAAACAGTATTGAAAAAAAACAAGATGAACTTCAGTGTGTCTCTGTAATGGATTTTGTCAATCAGCTCGACTTGCTGATCGAAGCATTGGCACTCTCCTACGCGGTTGAATTTAAAAATCAGATTGCCAAAGCAGTTATTCAAGACGCAAAAAATGTAAATATGAACATTCATCTATTGTCACAGGCCCTGGAAAACGCCATCGATAATGCAATCAAAGCTAATTCCAGCAAAATCTATATACAGCTCTATGAAGCAGACCGAATGATTACCATCGAGATGATTGACAACGGTAATGGTATAACGACTGAGCGAAAACCAGTGCAGGATCAGTCCTGTATTCCTCACGGTATGGGCAAACAGATCATTCAGGAAAATATGCGCAAGATGGGAGGCACGGCACAGTGGGTTCCCCGCATGGACTCTTCGGGCATGATAGTTCGGCTGAGCTTGCCTTCGACTATTGCTCCCTCAGTATAAATTTGGGATGATGATTCGTATGAATCAATCAATAAGCACTCTCTTTGGAATTCGTTATCCCATCATCCAGGGCGGAATGGTCTGGGTGTCCGGTGGTCGTCTGGCCGCTGCCGTCTCAGAACACGGTGGTTTGGGTCTAATCGGCGCCGGTTCAATGAAACCGGACTTGCTCTTAGAACACATTAAAAAGGCCCAATCACTGACAGGAAATCCACTCGGAGTCAATGTCCCTCTCCTCTACGAAAAAGCACAAGTTCAGATCGATACGGCCCTGAATGCCGGTATAAAAATATTTTTTACCTCTGCCGGTTCGCCAAAAACATTTACCCGTTATCTAAAAGACAACGGGGCCAAAGTTGTTCATGTAACCAGTTCGCCTGAGCTGGCAAAAAAGTGTGCTGATGCAGGAGTCGATGCAGTAGTGGCCGAGGGATTTGAGGCCGGAGGCCACAACGGCCGTGATGAAATCACCACCTTTACACTTATTCCTCAGGTACGTGCTGCAGTCAATATTCCGGTTATTGCCGCGGGTGGAATTGTTTCCGGTGCGGGTATCGCTGCTGCTTTCGCTCTCGGTGCTGATGGCGTACAAATGGGAACTCGTTTCATGATGACTCAGGAATCAAGTGCTCATGAGGCCTTCAAACACTATGCCCTAAAGGCCTCGGCCGGATCTACTAAACTGACTATGAAAAGTGTTGTTCCTGTTCGTTTGCTGATCAATCAGTTTGCGCAGGAAATTTTCGAACTCGAGCAAAAATATCAGGGAGAAGAACTCATTAGGAAGCTCACTGAACATCTCGGAAAAGGCCGGGCGAAAAAAGGAATGCTGGAAGGAGACATTGAGCATGGTGAGCTGGAAGTTGGTCAGGGAGTTTCCATGATCAAAGAAATTAAGACCGTTCAAGAAGTGATGGAAGAGCTTGTTTTTGGTTATGAACAAGCTCTTCTAAAATTACCAGGTCAGTTATAATTTTAGTTTACAATGCTCGCTTTAGAGCAGCGATGCGCTCCTCTAAAGGTGGATGGGAAGAAAACAATCGCATGACAGAAGTTTTAGAAGAAATCTGCATGGCCCGGAAATTAGGGTTGGCCTCTGTCCGCGCTTCCTGCAATTGCGGATACGCACGCTGTAAACTCTGAAGGGCCGCAATCATCTTTTCTCTGCCGGCCAGGTCGGCTCCTCCTTTATCCGCACGGAATTCGCGATATCTTGAGAACCAGGCGACAATAGGGGCCGCGAGAATACCAAAGATAATATCCAGGGCAAAAACAATCATACCATTTACCCATGGATTCACCGGAGCATCGTCATCATCACTTCTCATGGCCTGAGAAATAGCAAACGCGGCAATTCGGGCAAAGAACATAACGAAAGCGTTTACTACGCCCTGAACGAGAGTCATAGTCACCATATCGCCGTTAGCGATGTGGGCCACTTCATGGGCCAGAACACCTTCTGTTTCAGCATCATCCATTCGTGAAAGAAGACCGGTTGAAACAGCAACCAGGGAGTTATTGCGGGATGGACCTGTGGCAAAAGCGTTGACCTCATCAGACTGAAAAATTCCCACTTCCGGCATTTTGGAGAGACCGGCGCGTCTGCTCAAACGATGAACAGTACGGACCAATTCGGCATGCGGGCCATTTTCAGTAATAATCTGTACCCCCATAAACCACTTTGCCATCATTTTTGAGAGCATCAGTGAGATGAAAGAACCGATCATACCCCACAGTAAACAAAACACAAATAAACTGCCGTACTGAAGAGAACCATTGGCGATGTAGCCTCCAATTCCCAGCATGGACATAATTGCAGAAATCGTGATCGAGATAAGAAGCGATACCGCAAAGAAAATCATAATACGCTTGAGCATAAAGTTTGTTCTCCTTAAGAACGTAAGTTTAATTAATTAAGTTGCACCTAAAAGATGGGATTAATTTCATTCTTGTCTAGGGTAACAAATATTGTCTTTAAAAAAATGATATTATTCTGAATAAATAGTTCGGAAAAAACGAATAAAAAAATGCAGCCGAAGCTGCATTTGGACTTAAGAAATTGTCTGTTTTCTCGTTTGAAGCTTAGAATCCGGCCTTTTTACGGGCATCGGCTATCATGGCCTCACGAGTGGCCTTATCCGCCCAGCGTTTCTGAGCTTCCGGAGATAATTTTCTGATCGGATCAAAATAGAAGAAGACTTCACCCGGTTTTACGTTTGGAGCTGTCCAGACAGAAATACCGTTTTCCCGGTCATAATACTCATAAGAGGCCACGTGACGTTTGCCTCCGCCTCCCGGAGCATCACAAACGAATGTCGGAGTATTAAAGCCGGCCGTTGTCCCGCGTACCGCTTTTTCCAGCGCTTCACTTTCGGCAATTGTCGTCCGGAAATGCTCGCATCCAGGAACCATATCATGAATATAGACATAGTAAGGCTGAATATTCATGTAGCTGAGTTGACGAATCAGCAGCACCATATCGTTGATTGTATCGTTAACCCCTTCCTGAAGCACGGCCTGGTTGCGGACGATGATTCCTTCAGCAAACAGACGATCCATCGCCATTTTAGAAAAAATGGTGATTTCTTTCGGGGAAGAAAAGTGAGTGTGAATCACAACCGATTTGCCCATGGCCCGAGCTTTCTTATGAACATCGTTGAGGGCATTAAACCATTCATGATCAGAGATGATTTTTTGCGGGAAAATAGCGATCCCTTTAGTCGCAAATCGCAGTCTTCTGATGTGGGGGATATTCAGCAGATTTTCACCAATGAACGCAATTTGTTTCGGGGTCAGCATAAATGCGTCTCCACCGGAAATAACCACGTCTTCAATCTGTTCATGCGAACGGATGTAATCAAAGGCCACGTCCATCCGTGCCTGATTGACTCCATAGGTTTCTTTTTCGACTGCTTCCGTTGATCCTCCGATCAGACGCGAACGGGTACAATAGGAACAGTACACCGGACAAATGGTTGTCGGTAAGAAGAGAACTTTGTCATAATAACGGTGAGTGATCGTCGGCACAGGAGAGTCGACATCTTCATGAAGTGAGTCCGCTTCATAATAAGGATGATCTTCTAAAAATTGAGACCCAATCGGAAGAAATTGTTTACGTAGCGGACAATGAACAGGATCTCTCCAGTCCATCAGGGCGAAGATGTAAGGGGTAATCCGGATGTTCATCGGAGTCTTGTGCTGACCATCGAGCATGTCCTGATAAAACTCTTCAGTACATAAGTCGCCTAGCAAGGCCTTGACTTTATCGACTTTCACCACGGAGTTTTTAAGCTGCCACATATGATCGGAGAATTCTTCGCGGGTCACATCCTTCCAGGCAGGAATGCTCTTCCAAAAATCATCCGTTCTGAACTCACGGTGAGCTCCATCTTTTAAAGTTAAGCGTAATTTGTCATTAATCATGAACACGTCCTTAGCTCGTGGCCTAAAGTATTATTAGAGAATAAGGTTTGTAGTCCCTCTATTATCCCTTTTTTTTGAAAATTTTTAAGAAAAAAGGTGAAATGAGCAAAACTACTAAAAGGATTACGAAATAATGGAAATACTCGTAAATGTCAAAGTTGACCTTTGTACCCAACCAATGCGCACCGCCCACGATACCCACAACCCATAATACGGCCCCGGCGATCTCATAAAGAGTAAAACGCAGGTAATCCATTTTAGAAGTCCCTGCCACAAAAGGAGCAAAGGTGCGGACAAAAGCGATAAATTTACAAAAGAGGATCGTTTTCCCCCCATGTTTGTCATAAAAATCATGAGCGTACTGCAAATGTTTTTCTTCCAGGAATACCCTTCGCATATTTCCTTTTACCCAGTCCGAAAATTTCCGGCCCAGAAAATAACTGAGGTGATCACCCAGAATAGTCGCCACCAGTAAAGATGGAATGAGGATTTTTATATCTATATCCCCTCTGGCCGAAATAAGGCCCAGGGTTAAAAGCAGAGAATCACCGGGTAGGAAAAAGCCAAATAGGCCTACTTCTGCAAACAATATGGCCGCAAGTCCCCAGTAACCAAAGAACTGGAAAAAGGCCAGGGGATCAGTAGCGATCTTTAATATAGGGTCTAGAAATTCCATAAGCTGCGAGTAAGTTTAGCAAAAGAAATAGACGCTACCTAGTAAAAAATACAGGGATTTAAGACAGTCATGGCAACGTGCGCCAGCTTCACTTAAGATGAATTCAAAGTTAACCCTATAAAAGAGACTACTTATGAAAGTATCCATGATTCGCTCAGTCTTCCTGGCGTCAGTTCTGATGACTTCTGTCTTTACGACATCAGCACACGCAGAGCTGCAGCAGTTTTTAGATAAGGCCAAAATCAAGACCGAGATAAAAGAAGAGATTGCCGATCTCGATATAAATTTTAGTGCTGATCTCGGTGATATCGATATTGTCCAGGGAATTAATCTATCGGCTAAATACCGTTACGAAGTTGAACCTTCTTATCAAAACTCTTACTTCACCCGCATTGATAAATGGGACGTCAACACTAATATCAACGTCGGGGACGTCATCAATAATATAGTTGATTCTCCTTTTACTTTTTCAGTGGCCCGTAACAACAGTATCTTTTTTGTTCGCCAGTTTAAAAATAAAGTTGAAGCACTCTCCTCTACTCCTTACACACCAAAAAAACTTCCCCTCACCGCTAAACGGGCACTGACCGAACTTAAGACCGGTGATTTCGTGGCCCTTCCGGCCAATTTGAACATTGCTGTATCAGCAGGAGGCAGTACAACGATGGCCGCTCCGGTAGTCTTAGACGCCCGTGCCAGCGTCTACTATATTGTCAGCGGAGAGTTCGTGATTCAGGTGTTTAAAATTGACGACTCTCACGTGCGCTTAAAAATGATCTCTAAGCGCGGTCAACAATCTGGGGTGCAGGCCAGTGCCGGTGCTTCATTCAAATTTTTTGGACTTCGTATTCTCGATCGCCAGATTGACCGTTTATTTGACCGCGATCTAGTTCAGCTTGGTTTGAGTGTTAATCCGGGTGCCCAGTTTATCGTTGACTATGTTTTCAATCTTAAAGATGAAAAAGCGGCCGGTGCCTATAACCAGATTTTAAATTCAACGCTTAAATTTAAAGACCTCGTCATGCTCAATCAGTTAGGAGATGCGGGAGAATTAAAAGACCGCCTGATTTCTTCTTTTGAAGAAGCCGAAAAGGTATTTGAAGAAGATAAAGAACTCGACCCTAAAGACCGTCGTGTTTCCCGAATCTTTAAAGGTTTTAACAACTATAAAGGACATACCAACCATTTAAAACTTGCCCTGTTGCTGACGAGTTTTGTGAATGACAGAACATACACCGAAAATAAAATTACTTATGTGGATAAAAATGAAAACCAGATGGAGTTCTTCTATCCGACATACTCCAAATACATGGAAACAAAACTGGGCAAATGGTTCTTTGAACTTAAAGACCAGAGTTTCGTCAACAACTTCGGTCTGATTCCGCGCTGGAACTCTGAGGATTCTTCACTTCGAGCACCGGATCTCGGGCTGACTTTTGAACGTAAAGACAAGATTTTCTCTGAAGTTGAGCAGCGTGCAGTTCAAAAATTTATGCTGGGCCAGATTCCAACTCTGGTTGGGTCGGCCATCAACCTTGATCAATGGAAAAGCGGAGCTGAAAAACGCGACTCGAGAATCTTTTTCCAGCTCGTCTTAAAGGCCCAGGGTTTTGATTACCTGAAAAATTACTCCCGTGAAGAACTTAAAAAACGTCTGATCGCCTACGTTATCGAAAAGAAAAAATTAAGAGTTCTGGATCATTCCGAGACACCTTGGCAGACATTGCGTGATTTCCTCTTCCTTTCAAAATACATAAAAGATCAGCAGGTGCGCGAACTTGGTGATAATCTTTATGAGGCCCTGAGAAACAGCGAAAATAATTCTGAAATCATGCTCAAGAAGCTGGTGAAGCTTAATGAACATGGAATTTTCGATAAAATCGGAGTGGGTTTTTTAATTTCATTATTGCCAAAGACAGAGCTCGAGAATCTCATTTATATCAAGCTTGAAATGCTTGCTCGTGATCTTCGCCCGATCTCTTATGAATTTGGACGTCTTAATTACCGGGCCCTATATAACGAATTAAACGAGGCCCAATCGCGACTTTCCAATCGTTCATACGACTTGCGGGTAACTCCGGAAGATCATTCAATGGCCGAAAAAGGCATAGGTGACCAGGACGAAGACTTAATATATTAGGAATTCAGTCAAAAGGCACAATGGGATGCTAGTCCTGCCGGTACTAGAGACAATTTGCTAAGACTGAGTAACTCTTATAGCATGAAAACAAAAACCACGTTTTCCGTGGCCACAAATTTTAAAGATGATCTCATAGAAGGATTAAAAGATTATCCGGTTAAAGAACTCTATGGGAAATTAAATTCCGATATCGTTGGTGGCGGAAGATCCAGTTACTTGATCAGTAAAATTTCCCGCAAAAAACTCATCGATCATGTGGAACTTGCCCGTAAGAACGGCATTGGTTTTAACTATCTCTTAAATGCTGCCTGTCTGGACAACATAGAAACATCAAGGTCCGGACAAAAGCAAATCAGAGGGCTGCTCGACTGGATTACTGATAACAAAATTCAGTCCGTCACCGTCAGTAACATTCTCCTCTTTAAAATTATCAAAAAAAATTATCCTGAACTGAAAATTCGCGTATCCGTTTTTAATAACGTCGATCATGTTCAAAAGGCCAGATACTGGGATGATCTCGGAGCAGATACCATCTGTCTTGATTCACTAACTGTGAACCGGGAGTTTCAGACTCTAAAGAGTTTACGCAATAATTTAAGCTGCAATCTTGAACTCCTCGTTAACAATAACTGTATTCAGTCCTGTGCAATTTCTAATTGCCATATGAATTTGCTCGCTCATAGCTCACAAAAAAATCACAGTTCCGGCGGCTTCGTCATTGATCACTGTGTACTGGAGTGCTCAAAAAATAAAGTCAAAGATCCTCAAAACTACCTGAAATCGGACTGGATTCGCCCCGAAGATCTGCATCACTATGAAGCCATGGGTTTTCATTTATTTAAAATTGTGGAGAGAAACCTGCCGACTCCTTTAATGATTCAAAGAGTGAAGGCCTATCATGACAGACGCTTTGACGGGAATTTGCTTGATCTCATCCAGCCTTATGGTCAGGCCGATTATAATCCCAGCAAAAGAGAAAAACTGGCTTCCATGTTCCGCTTTGCTTTCTTACTGAACCCTTTTAAAGTCAACGTCACTAAGCTCACTCCACTCATCAATCTGGCCCAAAAAAGAGGGATGCTATCCCCCTTAAATGGCACGGCCCCTATCTACATTGATAACCGCAAATTGGATGATTTTATCGTTCGCTTTAAATCTGTTGGCTGCAGAAATGTTAACTGCGATGCCTGCAACCACTGCGACGAATTCGCCAAGAAGGCCATCACTATCAATCCTGAATATCAGGCCGAGTGTCTTACACTTCATCAGGAAGTTGATGAACTCCTAGAAAGTGGCAAGCTCTTCTTGTAATGATCTTAATAACCGAAAAAGTCGTTTATAATATTAGGGGAACGGTTAATATACTGTCCCGAGTTAAGAGAGGTCAGGGCCTACTGTGTTAAAATTATCTAAAGTCTGTCGATAGACAGTTTATTAATTTTCGCAGGAATAATCCATGTCACTTTCACGGTATATAAAAATACTCGTTTCTCTTTCTTTAATAGGATGCATTTCATCCTGCGGATTTTCTCCTCAGGAGAATAAAAAAAATCTAACAGACACGCAGCTTATAGCAAAAAATCAAAATCTCTTAGTGAGCACCCCTCAGCAAAAATCATCTTTTTTGCAGGAGAAATGCTCGGTTTCTGTACCAACTGTAATCTATAAACATCAAGAACTACAGGCCACGATCTCATCTTATCAAATCAGCAAAATTCAAGTCGCAGCTGAGCCTTCAATGGAATTTGCTGATCTTGAAACAACTAACGGTGTACTGGTGTGGCCCGGCAATACATTTGAAGCAAATGCTTATTCGCTTCATTTTCGCGGAATAAAGGCAGATGGTTCCGTCATTAGCTGTAATCCTGCACGTTCAGTTGTGACAATTTTAAACACACAAACACCCGAGACCAATCCGGATAACACAGTTGCATCTTGTACAGTTGATCTGCCTTCGTCGCTTTTTACAAATCAAGAGCTTCAGGCCACCCTGTCGTCTAACCAGATTGCCAAACTGCAAGTGCGAATTGAACCTAGTCTTGATTATGTAGACCTGGCCAAAACAACTGGAATTCTCCAATTCCCTGCCAATTCCTTTCCTGCAGGAAATTATCTGATGTACTTTCGAGGTCTAAAAGCAGACGGCACAAGTGTGGCCTGTAATCCCAGTCACAGAAATCTTGTGGTCAAAACTCCTGCACCTCCTTCAGGTAATGATCCGGGAAGTGTGACGAATTCAAATTATTATGCTTTGAATTCCAATGTCCGCGGTCTTGATTTTAAAACTGCTTACTCACTTGATAAAGTCTATTACGATGGCAATCTAGCTCTTTTACAAGCGGCCTTAGGGACAGCAAACGCAGTCGGCCTGTCTCAGATCAGACTCTTCATTCCACCCGGAACAATTCAAGTCGGGATCACGACTTCTGCTTATCTCTCAGACGAAGACGGAAGAGTTGCTGTTTCATTTAAAGCTCTCCCTCGAGCAACTTATAACGATGTGACTACTAATACTAGTTATTCTGGTGGTGCTTTACTATCTGCACTTTTAGAAAAAAATGAGGAACTTCATTTCTATGCACCAGCGCGTTCAGGTGGAATAATGCTCATCAATCCCGGATCTGAAAAAGTGAATCCTCTACTTAGCGGTGGATGGTTGTATTTAAATTTTTTAAGCATCCCGGGTGGAACAATCTACAACATTCAGACCAGAGTCACTGTTGATAAGGCCTGTTATCAGAAATGGTATCAGTCTGCAGTCTGGGATCAGACTGGAAATCCAACAGAGGGAATTTTACATCGATGTAATTAATTGCCATGGATTTGAGGCAGAAAGCTCGGCTCTTTTGACCGTAAAAACAGTGGCCAGACACCTATAATTATAACGGCCAATAAAGATAGCTGATCTGAACTTAGAGCGCTGACTTCATCTAAGTTAACATAGATTAAACCGGAGATTTGATGAGAGCATTAAAATTTAAGTACATCATTTTGTTACTGTGTACTCTTTCAAGTCTGAATGTATTCTCGCAAACAAATTCCAGTAACAGCTATCGTCCACAAATTGGAATGATTTATTCTCTCTGGCACTGTATGGCCAACAGCGCTCCCAATAACACAGTTATCACGCAATCTCTGACAACTAAAAAATGGGGTCCATTAGGCGCTCTCCACTGGAGAGATGTGCCTCAAAGTTCGCCAGTTGAAAATTACTGTTTAAATCGTAATCCTGCATTATTAAATCTTCACCTCGATCAATTAAAAAAGGCCAGGGTGGATTTTCTTGTTATTAACCTTCCATTTTTCTGTTCTTTACCGGAAAAAAATGAATCGATAGAGGGATGTTTAAGTATCGACAGTGATACAAAGAAAAATATCGATTTATTAATGGAAAAAGCTGCATCCACACCCGGAGCACCTAAGATTGTTTTTTGGGTACCTTTTAAAGGTTCATTAGTAGATTATGTTGTCGAAAAAATGAGACAATACCCTTCAACAAACTATCAGCATGAAGGGGCTCCGCTCCTGATAGCCAGCTGGATAAAAGAGCGAAACTTTCACACAGTTGAAGAAAAAATAAAGTCCTTAAAATCTCAGTTTAAAATAAGAAAAATGTGGGGAATGTTCGGGAAGAACGCGCTTGAATCCTATGGAAATGATGTCTGGTCATTTATGGAGCCTTGTAAGGGCGATTTTATAAAATTATCCGGTAATACTCATTGTCTTCAGTATGGAACTCCAGAAATGACATCTGTTTCTTCATCGTATCAGGAAACGTATATAACGGACAAAAAGACAGCGGCACCCCGGTTTGGGACAAGAACTCTGATGAGACAGTTGGAAACAGCAGTTTCCCGAAAATCAAAACTAATCATTTTTAATTCATGGAATGAATGGGTAGATCAGCGATTATGTTTTAATTCATCAGAGCTAAAAATTGAAAATGGCATAGCAAGATGTGCTCAGGGGGCCAGCGAATTTGGTCCTGATGGAACGCCGGGTTTTATTAATCAATTTACCAGAGAATATTCCCGCGATATTGAACCTGACAGCACCTATAATGAAACCTATAGAGTTTTTCAACACCTGGTCGGCCTGGCTAAGGCCGGGACACTTGAAGTGGCACCAATTCCGGAACCGTCCCCCCCGGCACCTGCTCCGGCCCCTGCCCCGTCGTCGCCAGTCAACCAAGCTGTGAACTCTGGTTACTTTGCTCTTAATTCCAATGTTCAAGGTGCCAATTTCAGAAATTCTTATTCCCCTGACAGTGTTTACGTGGATGGAAATACAGTTTTAATCGGAACGGCCACCGGAACGACTAATGCAACCGGGCTCACGCGAATTAGAATTTTCGTTCCCCCCGGTACCGTTCAGGTTGGCATTTCTTCTTCTGCTTATCTGGCCGATGAAGAAGGAAAGGTTGCTGTCTCCTTTAAAAATGTTCCCCGGGCTTCAGCCGGCCACATTAGTAGCAACACTCAATACTCTGGAAAAGCTCTGCAGTCTGCACTTCTAGAAAGGGGTGAAGAAATTCACTTTTATGCGCCACCAAGATCTGGAGGGATCATGCTGCTTAATTCGGGCGTAGAAAAAGTAGCACCAATCCAGTCAGGGGGATGGCTTTATTTAAACTTCTTGAGCATACCAGGCGGGACAATTCTAAACATGCAAACCCGAGTTACAGTTGATAAGGCATGCTACTTTCGATGGTATCAGCAGGCGCAATGGGATTCTGAGGGTAACCCTAAAGAAGGCCAGAATCATCAGTGTAATTAGTGCATTCAACTTATCCCCCCACTCCTGCTATCCCCTGTGACCCATTAGGGCCTCAAATTGCCCATTTTTTAAAAAGTTAACTATACCAGTGACTTATTAGTCAAAAACTACATATAATATAAATTATCTGTAGTTATTATTGTGTTTTAGGACACCATTTTTAAAGGATTAAAAAGTGGAAGATAAATCCCCTGTGATTATTGAGAAGAATCACCGGTACATTAATCAGTATCTCGAAAACCTGCATCGACTGAATAAATCGGATCATACAATCAAAAACTATAGAGCTGATTTGCAGAAATTTTTCTACTGGCTCGATCACGTTGAAAAAATGCCGGTAGAAAAAGTAAACGGCGAAACGATTGGGCGCTATAAAGAATTTTTGAGTTCTGGTGGTGATGTATATAAAGAAACCATGAGAAATCCCAGGGCCGCTCTTTTTTTATGGTTTCAACTGATCATTGCCCGCACATTTTTTAAAAAACGCATCGAAAGATCCTTGTTGTTTTATCAGTCGCCCTTATCGGTCGGTTCGAGGCGCAGACATTTGTCTAGTCTCAAAAATTTCTTTCAATATTTAAAAGAAAGCCACGAAGACACGTCGGAGATTTTTTCAAAGAATCCGGTAAAAAGTAAAATCCATGCCATCACTCTAAAAGACATCGATGTTGAAAGCACAAAAATGTTAACCAGCGAGCAATTTAAGCTGATTGAAGAAAAATCATACCGTACGGAAGAAAGGTTGATGCTGTATCTGCTTTTTTATGGTGGCCTTCGCCTAAGTGAACTCTGTTACTTGAAAATCTCCGATTTTGATTTTCAGTCCAGGACGCTGACATTTGTCCGCAAAGGCGGCTCCATTCACACCCTGGTGATACAAAAAGAAGAACTGGTTTTTAAAAACTTAAAATATTTTCTGGAAAACGAAACCTTTCAAAGTCAGTTTTTATTCCAGAATAAAGAGGGTAGGCCTTATTCATTAAAGGCCTTTTACAATAAAATTATGAAAATGCTGGAAAGAGCAGGTCTTTCAGGAAGTGGAATTACACCTCATAGCTTCCGTAAGGCCTGCGCGACCTATCTCTATATAAAATCCAAAGATTTACTTTATGTTCGCGATTACTTAAACCACCGGGATGCCAAAGTTACACAAACATACATTGACAAGGCAACGCTTAACCTTAAAATGAAGCGCTTTCACTAAGGACAAAGAACTTATGCTGCTAATTATACGACTTATTCTTATACTTCCATGGATTGCTGTTTCAGCTCTCCTGGGAATTCTCGTCTCTCTCGTTCGCCCTTTTAATCCGGACAACATTCATGTAACCGGAAGACTTATTTCACTAGGTCGAAAAATTCTGGGTATTCGAATCATTGTCAGAAACCGCGAAGAATTCGCTAAACATCATCCCTGTATTATTGTCAGTAATCATCAGGACAATCTGGACATTTTTCCCGGGACGACAACAATCCCGCACCGAACAGTGACCATCGGAAAAAAATCCATTATCTGGATTCCTTTTTTTGGTCTTTTCTACTGGCTCTCGGGAAATATTCTCATTAACCGAAAGAATAAAAAAAGCGCTTTTGAAACAATGGACATCGCTGCCCGCGCTATTTGCGAACAAAAAATTTCGGTATGGATTATGCCGGAAGGCACCCGCTCAAGAGGACGCGGATTGCTCCCTTTTAAAAAAGGTCCTTTTATAACGGCAATTAAAGCTCAGGTTCCCGTTGTACCGGTGTGTATGAGCAGTTACATTAAAAATCTTAACCTCAATCGCTGGCATGCGGGCACCATTTTAATTGATATTCTACCCGGAGTAGAAACGAAAGGTTTGAGTGTGGAAAATGCCAATGAATTAAAAGACAAAATCCAGCACATGATGAAAGAGGCCATTGATCAGCTTGATCAGGAGCTTTTGGACCATCCGGATATGCATGAATAAGCGGAGAGCATCCGCACACAAACGTTGTCCCCGCTGTCGCATCAATGAGACTTTATGTTTCTGCGACTGCATTCATCCCTTTAAAACAAAATCCAGTGTATCCATAATTATGCATCACCGGGAAAAACACCTGACCAGTAACACCGCTATTCTCACCAAACTGGTACTGGAAAAATGTCAGATCATTCTGCGGGGTCTTCCCGGAAAACTCTTCGACATCAATGAGCTTACAATCAGTGAAGACGAAACACCGCTGTATCTCTTTCCTCATGAAGGGGCCATTGAACTCACATCGGAATTTGTTTCAACATTAGACAAACCAGTTCATTTAATTGTCCCGGACGGCACATGGTCTCAGGCCGTCAAAACTTATCGTCGTGAATCGAGCCTTTCTCATATTCAGTGTGTGAAACTCCCGGCTGGAATCAAAGGAAATTATAGATTACGCAAATCATCCGACAGAGAAAACAGCGTGTGTACTTATGAGGCCATCATGCATGCTCTGGCCATCATTGAAAACGATCAGAATATTCTTTCAAAAATGGAACCCGTCTTTGATGTGATGGTAGAGCGAACTATCCGCGGCCGCACAGCTTTTGAAAATAAATAGACAAGAAAAAAGCCCGCCTAATGCGGGCTTAATGTCTTTAGATGATTTTAAATTAGAAAGGTCTTCTGAAATTTTCTACGATCTTGCAGTTTGATCGATACGAAAAATTATCAATCGTCACGATTCGCGAAGCGATTTTTGGTTCGAAATTTAAAAGAAGATTAAGCGATTTAATATAACCATTATCTGCTTTAAGGATAAGTTGTTCGAAATCTTCATCAGAAATTTCTCCGGCATTAAAATGGCGAAGACGACCAAAGACTTTTACCTGTTCAAAAGTTTGGGCGGATTGCTCGGCCTGTGCCTTTTGAGTGACAATGGTCATAATGCCTTCGACCTGGTTGAAATCATCAACTGTCACAGCACCCTGAGCATCAAACTTGTGAACACCAGCAGCTTCAACTGAAACACATTTAAAAGTAATGATTCCGGCCTGTGCCGAAGCATTTACGAAGAGAGAGACTAATGCAGCAAAAAAGATTTGTTTCATGATGTTTATCCCTTAAATTCCTGGTAATCCCGGTTTGGTTTCAATCGAATTCACACCATTGTCCGGGTTTTCCGTAAATGGTGAGGTTGTTGTTAAGGTCTTCAAATCTGGACCATTACCCGATCTTTTAACTTTTTTGTTTCGACTCGTCTTTTTAAATTTTGTTTTATTTTTTGACTTTCCTTTTTTATAGCTTCGCGACACATGGGCACGGTTTTTATTCTTTTTGCTTTTTGCTTCCACAAGTGGCGAAAATAGCAAAAAGAAACTTGTTACGATCAGCATTAAGCTTCGGTAATATTTCATCTTTTCTTCCTTAAATGAGATTCATCTATTTTTCATGACTCTTTACACAGTGGCAAGCTTCATAGCACAATCGCCTCAACTATTTTTTTGTATCAAGGTAAGTAATCTGCGTTCTTCCGGTGGTCATCAATACATTGCCTTTCATAAACCCTATGGCGTAACCAGTCAGTTTACTGGTGAAAATCCGGCAGAAACTCTGAGTGCATTCGGGCTTCCAAAAGATGTGTATGCTGTCGGCCGACTCGATAAGGATTCAGAAGGCCTGTTGGTCTTAAGTGATGACGGAACATTCATCGATACTCTTTTGTCTCCTAAATATGACAAGGAAAAAACCTATTGGGTGCAGGTGGAAAATATTCCAACAGAAGAGGCCCTTAATAAACTTCGCTCCGGAGTGCAAATTCAGGATTACAAAACTAAACCTGCCATCGTTACAATACTCACTCCGCAACCTGAAGTTACCCCTCGAACCCCTCCCATCAGAGAGCGAAAAAGTATTCCCACCTGCTGGATAGAAATCACGATAAGTGAAGGAAAAAATCGTCAGGTAAGACGCATGACGGCCGCAGTGGGTTTTCCTACGCTTCGGCTGATTCGCATGAAAGTCGGCAAGCTCGTCTTAGGTGATTTAAAAGCTGGCGAGTGGAGATTTGTCGAAAGAAGAGATATTCTCTAAATTTGTCTTTTTCTCCCCCTAAGTCTTTGTAATTTAGGCCATTAAATAAATTAGCTGGACTGACCGATAAGGTCTTTATGAAAAATTTAAAGTTTATAGTTCCCCTGCTGTTAATGACTTCTCCTCTATGTGCAAAGGAAGAAATTAAAAATTATAGCTGTCAGTTTTCAAGTGGAATGGGCTATAAAAAAGTTGATATCACCTTTGATAAAGAAATCGGTAACAGTTTTTCATCTGCAGTCAAAGTCGAAAAAGCAAATGGTGAAAAAGAAGTTTTAAAGTTTCGAAGCAAATTAAAAATCTCCAAAGAAGACGGCACAGTTTATGCTGAAAATAAAAACAACAGCAGCATTAATCCTTTTTCTGACGTTTCCTATTTAAAGTTTGATGGTATGAAAAAGACTTTTGGTTATGAAGATTTGGGCAAAGACCTTTCTTTATCCCTTTATACTCTCAGTGGACCAGTAGGAAACCGTTCTAGCTGGACTACGCGCCTGACTTGTGCACTGGAGACACAGACTCCGGCAAATGATCTCAATGACCCGAAAGTTTTCAATGGCTCCAGAAACGAAATTAAGGCCATTGATAATAGCGGGCAGTCACTGCCTGCGCCAACACCGCTCTCAACAAAAGAAAAATAAAATTCATTAATTATTTTTTTTACGGTCTTTATATTCGCGTTCTTTGTGCGATCCATCTGATAGACCGTATTTTTCTTCAACACCAATGCCGGCAATGATTGATTCAATCTCCTGCAAATTATCACTTAAAACAACCTGGCGATAAGCAGTGATTTTCTTTTTGAGTGTCTCCCCTCTTTCGTAGAGGGCCTCAAAGCGAACAAGACCCACACCGAGATGTTTAAATTCAGGAATCATTTTTGCCGCTGATTGAGCAGTCGCATTGAACATTGTATTTCGGCATTCCTGATCGGCCTTAATCTGGTGGTGATTACCAAACTGATCTTTTAATTCCAGGCGATGCTTTTCACAGGGTTTACCACAGTCTTTAAAACTTGATCCTTTACTCATGAAAGCAGCAAACACACAGTGTTCCATATGAAATGAAGGCATATACTGATGAATCGTTACTTCAAAATGATCAGCTTTACTATTGGAGATAAGCTGTTTTAATTGAGATGAATTAAGATCATAACTGGCGGTTATAGAAGACAATCCTTTCTGCAGGAAATACTCTGCTGAAATTGAATTAGTTACATTGAGAGAAAAATCGCCCAGCAATTCAAACTTTTTATCCAACTGATTAAAGTAGTGTAAAGCACCCAGATTGCGGATTAAAATTGCATCCGGATTAGCGCGCTCAATGATTTTGAAATTGTAATATTCATTAGGCTTTAAGATTCTGGTGGTCGCAATGGCCACTTTAAAATTCGCTGCACGAAGAAGATCCACACTTTCAGCAAATCCTTTTCCGAATTCATAATCCAGAATGACCGAATTGATTACATCACGGACTTCATCACCGAAGGTGAGAAAGTCGCGCACCTGTTCGATCTCGCGCAAAAGAATGTTCAGTTTCGTTAAACCATGTGCGGAGTTTTTCACACCGGTATGCAATTCATAAGGACGAAAAGACACAGGTGCTCTTGCTACCCTCTTCATCATCAACTCTTCTGTAAACTGGCGGCGCAGGTTTTTCAGCGCTTTTTGATGAATAAAGAAATCTCCCTCTGATTCCAGATCAAACTCGTGCAGGATAAAACAGCTGGCCCCTAAGGCCCCCAGTTCCGCTTTTAAATCTTCAGCTGTCACAGGACGATCGTGCGCCGTTTGCACAAGATCTTCGCTCTTCACAGAGACTGTATGTTCACCGTCACTGACCATAACAGAAAGAGGCTGGCCGGTTTTGGCAATTGCTTTCACTGAGATCGGAAGGCGCTTTTTTTGATTTTTATCCTGATAAGACTGCGAGAGCTTTTTTTCTAACTGGGCGTCATGATTAAAAAAAACTTTGAAATCCGGCTGCACTTTTTTCAGATCAAACTCACGGGCAAAAAAGAATTCCACTGTTGACTCTGACTGATCGCTGCTGATTTTTTTCAGATCAAAGAGCATGCCGCCCACTTCGGTTTTTTTCCCGTTATGACTTCCGGCCAGAAGAATGCCGTCACCTTTTTTCAGATTGCTTTTAGTAATTTTTACGATCACTGATTTAGGAGTGACTTTTACTACGTGACCGATGAGATTTCCGCGGTGAGCTCCATAGGTCCCATCGACAAGCTGTTGATGATCCACCCCGTGAAGCCAGCCGGAAAAAAAGCCGCGGCTGTAAGTGAGACCCAGTTCTTCCCTAGCCTTTTTCTCGGCTTCTTTTTTGAGCCCGAAGTGATCAATGGCCTCTCGGTAATGGCGGGCAGCTGCTGCCACGTATTCCGGTGTTTTTAATCGCCCTTCTACTTTGAAGCTTTCAATTCCTAATTTTAAAAGCTCAGGAATCTCGGCAATTCCGCAAAGATCCTTCGGAGAAACAAGATATTTAAGTGCACCTAGGTCTCGCTTTTTGCCGTCAACAATCATTTCGTATTCCAGGCGGCAGCTTTGCGCGCACTGACCACGATTGGCACTGCGTCCGCCAATACTCTCGCTGGTAAAACACTGTCCTGAATAGGCAACACAAAGAGCGCCATGAACAAAAACCTCCAGTTCACAGTCACTCTTTTCTTTGATGGCCTTCATTTCAGGAAGAGAAACTTCCCGCCCTAAAACAAATCGCTTAATTTTTAAATCGGCCAGGAGCTGCATGGCCTCGTGATTGGTGACAGTCATCTGCGTAGAACCATGAATAACCTGCTCCGGCGCCAGCTCACGAACCAATTTAGCAAGGCCTATGTCCTGAACAATCAGCGCGTCAGGTCCCAGGGGAAGAACCTCTTTTAAAAGGGCAATCACTTCCGGGAGTTCAGGTTCAAAAATAACGACATTAAAAGCGAGATTCACCCGCACGCCATAGAGGTGGCAGAGGTCAATCATCTCCTTTAACTGTGAGACGCTAAAATCAGTTGTTCTTCCCCGGGCATTAAAATGCGGCATACCGACATAAATGGCATCGGCCCCATTATGAATGGCCGCTTCGCACATGGCCATGTTTCCGACCGGTAACAAAAGTTCACTTTTTCGATTGTTTATCATAAGCTCTTAAACGTTTAAATCTTTGGAGATCTTTATGAAATATTTTCGCTCATTCGTCACGCTTTTCCTTCTCTCTTTAATGACTTTAACTCTTAGTTCCTGCGGGATTCAAAGTATCCCTACGGCACTTAACGAAGTTGAGGCCACATGGGCCGAAGTACAAAACCAATACAAACGCCGCGCTGATCTCGTTCCTAACCTGGTCAACACAGTTAAAGGTTATGCCGGTCACGAAAAAGAAACACTTACAGGAGTTATTGAAGCGCGGGCCAAAGCAACATCTGTTAACTTTACCGCTGATCAGCTCACAGAAGCAAATATGCAGAAATTCCAACAGGCCCAGGCGGGTTTGAGTTCTGCTTTATCTCGTTTAATGGTAACGGTCGAAAAGTATCCGGACCTTAAGGCCAATGAGAATTTTCGTGATCTGCAAGCGCAATTAGAAGGCACTGAGAACCGAATTACGGTCGCTCGTAACCGCTATATTGAAGCGATTAAATCGTACAATAACCTAATTACTGTTCCACCGACATCGTGGACCAATTCACTTTTACTCAAGCATTCAAAAAAGCCGCAGTTTGAAGTCGGAAATCTTGAAAAAGTTCAGGACGCTCCACAGGTGCAGTTTTAATTTTGAAAACGCATAGACTCTCGCTATTCACACTTACCCTTTTATCGATGATGCTCGCGCTCTTTTCAGCGCGGGCATTGGAAGTTCCGGTCTTATCCGGTCCTGTTGTGGATGAAGCGCAGTTTCTCTCTCGCGGAGCAAGCAGTGCAATCGCCGCTGCTCTTCATGATCTCAATCAACGCGAAGGAATTCAGTTTCAGGTTTTGATTATTGATAAACTCGTTGATGAAACTATTGAAACTTACAGCATTAAAGTAGTCGATGAATGGAAGTTAGGAAAAAAAGGCGAAGATAAGGCCGCTCTTTTTCTTATCTCTTTGCAAGACCGCAAAATGCGTATAGAAGTAGGCCGGGGTCTCGAAGGAGAAATCACCGATCTCACTTCCCGCCGGATTATCGAAGAAGTAAAACCATTTTTTAAAAAAGAAGATTTTGACAACGGCGTGGCCCTGGGACTTGCCCTTATGGCCCGTGCAGCGGGAAGTGAACTTAATTTTGATAAAAAGGCCGTGCGGCCTCGTCATGAACGAAAACCAAGTTCAATGTTTATCATCATCGTCCTCTTTATATTTATTTCCATCATGCAGATTTTCACCCGCCGCGGAAGACGTGGCATGATTCACGGTGGCTTCGGCGGCTGGAGTGGCGGTGGTGGCGGAGGCTTCGGAGGCGGCTTCGGAGGAGGGGGTTCCTGGGGCGGAGGCGGCGGAGGTTTCTCCGGCGGTGGCTCTAGTGGATCGTGGTAAGCACAACACAAAGAAAAAATAGACTGAGGATACCATCATGATTTCAGAAAAAGCTAAAAAAGAAATTCGCGAGCAAATCGCCCTGGCCGAAAAAAAGAGTCACAGCGAAGTTGTTCCGATGATTGTTGAGCGCTCAGATATTTATCCGGCCGCGCATTTTCGGATGGCCATCATTGTCTCTTTTCTTTTTTCACTCGCGCTCTATTTCTCACCTCTTTCAATCGTTAATCCCATCTATTTTCTGTGGATTCAGATCCCAGGATTGTTCATTGGCTACATGCTGGGTCGCATGCCTCTTTTCCAGCGTTTTCTCGTCACAAAAAATGAAATGGAATTTGAAACCCGCCAACGCGCTTATGAAGCTTTTTTTGAACACGAGCTGCATTTAACCCGCGATCACATTGGCGTCTTGATTTTCATCTCACTTTTAGAGAGAAAGATCCGGATTGTAACAGATGTGGGAGTCAGGGCCAAAATTGACCAAAAAATCTGGGACGAAATAATTGTGCAATTTACGGACAAGGTCCATAAACAAGACCTTGCTCACGCTTTAAAAGAAACGATTGAAGCGACAGCAAATGTTCTTGAATATCATTTCCCGCATAAAGAAACGGGAAGAGCAAATGAACTAAAGAACGATCTGATAATCGAATAAGGATGTAACTGAAATGAAAAAGTCAAAATGGTGTTTTGTTTTCCTTTTTTTTATGACCGCAAGCTTCGCTCAGGCATCTCTTTTACCGCAGAATAAAAATGACTACTGCTCGCGTTTTAGTAACCAGGAAAGTGTTCGTATTTTCTCACAGGAGGCGGCCAATCTTTTAAGTTTTAAAAATGATGGCGGACTCTTTAACGGCGGTGTCTGCTGGTGGCATTCACGTTTTCAGCGCAATCTTCTTTATCTGGCCATTTTTAGACCTGATTTGCCTAAACCAGAAAAAAGATTAGTCAGAAATATTATTCGTGACATCCGCAAAGGACAAAATGTCATCACTATTCCCGGCTTTTACGATGTAGAAGAATTCTCCACACATTACTCCAGAGAAATTCAGGCCGAACTTGAAGACTGGCAACTCTCTGATGGAATTTTAGGAGCGTGGATTGACGGCATCCAGGGAGACACTATAACAGATCCGGAAAAATTAAAATCTTCTCTGGACGTGCTTTTTGACTATGTCGAAACCAAACAAAAAATTGCCTATCAAAAACTCCAGATAAAAGGGATTACTTCGCATTCATGGCTTGTCATGGGACTTAGAAAGATGGCCGCAGGATATGAAGTTGGTTTTGTGGACAGCAACTCTCCCAAACAATGTCAGAATTATTCTTATAAATTTGGCGACACAAGTTTTTTCATCAAAGGATATGGCAACTTTGTTCCTTACCTGGGGTTTACCCGAGAAGAAGAACGCCTTCTCTCGGTCGGAAAAACTTTTTGTGGTCTCTCTTTAAAAAGCAAAACGACTGCTGATCAGTGGGATCGTGATTATGAATTAGACCTGGAAGAAATGAAAAATGTTCACTAAGCAAAGCTTTGCTTCGTCCATACTTTTTTTCTGCACTTCATTTCTTTTTACAAATGTATGGGCCGCGAGTTTTGAAAAAATTAAGATTCCCGGGGCCAGATGTGGAGATGGTTCACAATATTACGTCTTCATGAAAAAAGGTCATGAACAAAAGCTCCTGATTGAATTCATGGGCGGAGGTGTTTGCTGGGATCGCCTCTCCTGCGCTTCGGTCATTCCCCGGGCCTGGATTTATCCCATCCCCAAAATCAACAGTTTTAGCGTCTTTACGGCCGATGTCGACTATAATCCGTTTAAAAATCACACGATGATTTATTTTCCTTATTGTACCGGTGATGTGCATGCCGGAGATCATATTGAAAATTATCAGGGAAAAACTGTTCATCATGTTGGCTTCAAAAATGTGACGGCTGCCTTTAACTTACTGACTAGAAAAAAAAATCTTAATCTCGCTCAATATGATGATGTCACTGTCTGGGGAGCTTCGGCCGGGGCCATTGGCACGCTCCTTCATGCTAAAAATATTGAAGCGGCCACAAAACCTACGGCCAAAAAAACGATGATTATTGACTCTCCTGGATTGCATTACGGCAAAAAGTTCTGGCAAAAATTCTCAGCATCTTCTTTTGCCTCTTTTCAACGTGCTTTTTCTCAAGTGGATTTGAAAATTGATTACAACGATGGACTGGTGGCCAAAGATATGGCAGCTTTATTTCATTTGTATCGTAACTGGAAAATCGGTGTGCTTCTTCCTACCAGAGACATCGTTATGTCGGTTGGTTACGGAAATATTCGGCCAGGACATCAGGAACGGCTTATATTAAGTGATCAAGGCCTTCCGGCCATTGCCGAATCTTATTCAAATGTGCATGTATGGATGAAAAAAACATACGCCCATACTTTTTTCATCGTGACTCCAGGAGCATTGATGAAAAATGAACAGGGCATAAGCGCGCTTAAATTCGCTCAAGAACTTTATAAGTAAACCCATTCCTCTCTTCGCTTTCGAGCTCCTGCCATTCTTCTTTGATCAGTTCCGGAAAATAAACATCGGCCGGGCCTTCATAGGGTATCATTGAGAGATAAATGCGCTGAGTATAGGGCATAAAGATATTAAAAATATCTGCGCCTCCAATCACCATTAATTCGCTGTCATCGTTTTCGTCTAATTCCAGGGCCACGTCAAAAACCATCATCGGGTCATGGCAGACAATGACCCCCTCTGGTTTATAGGATTCATCGCGAGTAATGACCACATTCGTGCGATTGGGAAGCGGTTTTCCTATAGATTCATAAGTTTTGCGACCCATGACGACAACTTTGCCAGTCGTCAGTTTTTTAAAATTTTTTAAATCATCGGGAATGTGCCAGAGCAATTTATTGTCTTTACCTAATTCGCCCTTGGGACCGATGGCCACTACCATTGAGACTTGCATTTTATACCGCCACTGGTGCTTTAATGTGAGGATGCGGATCGTATCCTACCAGTTCAAAATCCTCGAATTTGAAATCAAAAATACTTTTTACTTCCGGATTCATTTTCATTTGCGGTAACGGACGACACTCACGCGACAATTGCAGCTTAGTTTGTTCAATGTGATTTAAATATAAGTGAGCATCGCCCATCGTGTGAACGAAATCCCCCGGTTTAAGTCCCGTCACCTGTGCCATCATCATTGTTAAAAGGGCATATGAAGCAATATTAAATGGCACGCCCAGAAAAATATCAGCAGATCTCTGATAAAGCTGGCAGGATAATTTTCCATCGGCCACATAAAACTGAAAAAATGCGTGACAAGGAGGGAGGGCCATTTTTTCAATTTCTGCCACATTCCAGGCTGACACAATTAAACGACGGGAATCCGGATTTTTTTTAATCTGATTAACGACACTTTCTATCTGATCAATGGTCTCACCGTTAGCCCCCTGCCATGAACGCCACTGAGATCCGTAGACCGGTCCCAGATTACCTTCTTCATCTGCCCATTCATCCCAGATCGAAACACCGTTATCTTTAAGATACTTGATATTGGTTTCACCCTGAAGAAACCACAGAAGCTCATGAATGATAGATTTTAAGTGCAATTTTTTGGTCGTCACCAAAGGAAAGCCCTCTGTTAAGTTGTAGCGCGCCTGATAACCAAAAACCGAAAGTGTTCCCGTACCTGTACGGTCTTCTTTTTTTGTCCCGTGATCTAGAACATGCTGCATGAGCTGGTGATATTGTTTCATAATTGTCTCTCCAGAGCTTTTTTGAAATTGTGTGTGTGCCTTATCGATTTTAGCTTTTCTGATGAGACCTTTACAACGTCTAAAGTGCAACTATTTTTGACTGCCATTGAGAACTTCACTCTTGTAATTTCTTTTACCTTTACAAAAATTCCAGCTGCTCTCAAAATTAAAGGGAGTTAAAAACTACCACAGAAAGGAATCTAGGAAGTAATATGACAAAAGTTGTAACCGGACTTGAGCGTTTAATAGCTGAGAAATCTATTCAGGACCAAATCAAAGGTCATATTGGTTACCTCTGTCATAGTGCTTCGATTGATTCCCAGTTTAATACTGGGGTTCAATTGCTGCAAAAACTCTTTGGGTCCCGTTTAAAAAAATTATTTGGACCTCAGCATGGATTTGTGACAGATGTTCAAGACAACATGGTGGAAACATCTCACTACGTTCATCCTTATTTTAAAATTCCGGTCTATTCTCTTTACTCTGAAACAAGAACTCCGACTGATGAAATGCTGGAAGGATTAGATACTCTGATCGTTGATTTGCAAGATGTCGGTACTCGCGTCTATACATACATCTCAACACTTTCTCTCATCATGGAAAAAGTTGTCGGCAGAGATATAAAAATTGTCGTGCTTGACCGCCCTAATCCGGTGGCCGGAGAAATGATCGAAGGAACAATCCTGCGGCCAGGTTATGAATCTTTCGTCGGACGTTACCCGATTCCTCAGCGTCACTCGCTGACGATGGGTGAAGTGGGAATGTTTGGAAAAAAAGTTTTAAATACTGACTGCAATATTGAAGTCATCACCATGAAAAACTGGAAACGTTCAATGTACTGGACGGATACAGGACTGCCATGGGTCCTTCCTTCCCCGAATCTTCCCACACCGGAAGGGGCCATTACCTTTGCCGGTACAGTGCTTTTTGAAGGAACAAATATCAGTGAAGGACGCGGGACAACTCGTGCTTTGGAAATTGCCGGTTACCCGGGAATTGAATCGTTTTCTTTCTGCGAACGCGTCATGAAACGGATGCATGATGAAGGTCTTTCAGAAGGATTTAACCTGCGCCCGATTATTTTTCTCCCGACTTTTCAAAAGCATCAGGGAAAAAATTGTGGAGGTGTCCATATTCACCCGACATTGAATGCCAAGTTTAAATCTTGGGCCGTCTCTCAGCTTCTTTGCCGGGAATTTAAACGTGAATTAGGTGATGCATTCGAATTTCACAACAAACCTTACGAGTACGAATTCCATAAGCTGGCCATCGACTTAATCAACGGTACGGATGAAGTCCGTCACTGGGTGAATAACTTGGGCACTTATGCTGAACTCAAAAAGATTGAAGAGAAAGGTCATCAGACATTTCTCAATCAAAGAGAAAATATTCTGCTCTATTAGTTGATATTCAGCAGAAATGTTTTTGCAACACTTCTTTCTTTCATTAACTCTTCTCCGCCGAGGGAGTGAACGCTGTAAACTGATTCAAGATCAAGAATCATTTGTTTTGGCATTTTCCAATGCGGGATGCGGACTTTAGTTGAAATGGCCCCATCGGCAGCATGAGACAAGAGATTACTGGCGAAAACTTCTCCCGTTTCACTGAAGACTACAAGTCTGGTTTCTTCTAAGCTCGTGATGACCGCTGTCAATTCATTGGTCCGGTGATCTAATATTGGTTGTGCGACTTTTGAGTAAAGTCCGATTTTTTCAAATTTCATCCTGGAAGAACAGACCAACAGATTTACCGAGAAAGTGAACTCACGGTGGGTCTTTGAAGTTTTTTCATCGATCAAGGCTAAACGATAGGCCCTCTGACCGACATCAGCTCCTTCCCGGCATGTGGCAATTCCGCCATCAAATGTCTTAACCAGAGTGGAAGCAAAAGAGAAAACGGGAATAATTGTCGCAAGAACTAAAATGGTTTTTTTCATGAAAGTAAAATAACATAATTTTTTTCTTTCTACTGATTCCCTGAATTTTTTACTTCATAAAAGTCTTGTCATGCATACGGGCAACAGGCCTGCACCATCTAACATTGCAGGAGGTGTTCCATGGTAAACACTAAAAAGGCCAGATCCGAATACAACGAATTAACGGGTCTGGGTCGACGAGTCCAGTCACCTGATGGACATCTGACCCAAAAAACCCGCTTTGAGATTTTAAGTGCAAGTGTTTTATTTACGACCTTGCTGTGGGTTGCAACCCTTTTTTACTTAACGGTAATGGTCGCCAGATCGACTTACTAAAATTATTGCAAAGGACTAAATGGCCGCTTTAAGCGGCCCTTTGAACAGATTTTTTGAAATTAGGAACTCTGCGCTCCAGCAAATCCCAGATCACCTTTTCTTCAAGCCCGTCGACTCTTGCTGCACTGATTAAGGTACGCATTTTAAAATCAAGTTCTTCATAATTGAGATGACTTCGATAGACTGACTCACTCTCCACAATCATTTCATCAATAACTTCGGAATACTGGCGGATTAACGTTTGTTTAAAGTCGTCCTTAGTCATGGTCACCTCATATTAGAAAAAGAAATCTCGCTAAACTTGAAAGTCACATGATGAGTATAGGGGGATCAGCGAGCAGGCCAAAGATAATGAGCTTTTCCCCGTCTTTCTAACAATTTATGTCACCTAAATGAAATGAATGGTATTTTCTTTACAGGTCGTGCCTGTATGTTACCGTATTTACAATTATTTCCTGATTAAAGGATTTCTATCAGGCTTATTTTATTAAGGAGTGAACTCATGAAAATTTCGCATCTGCCACACAAATTCTTGGCACTTTCCCTGACTTTGGTGACTCTAAGTTCAGCCTCGTGGGCCGCCGATTTAAAAATCGGGGTTGTCTCTCCAATCACCGGGGCCACGGCCACGTTCGGACAGGAAAACGCAAACGGGATTAAACTCGCCTACGAAAAACTGAAAAAAGGAAAGGGCGCAAAATTTGATCTGATCATTGAGGATGATAAATCTGAAGCGATCGAATCGACAAACGCTACCCGCAAGCTTCTTAATGTTGATAAAGTTTCAGTCATGATCGGTGCTCCGACTTCATCTCTGGCCCTGGCCTCTGCTCCTATCGTTCAGGAAGCAAAAATTCCTTTCATTACTCCAACAGCAACAAATGTAAAGGTCACACAAGTTGGTGACTATATCACACGCGCTTGTTTCACTGATGATTTCCAGGGCGTTGTTATGGCGAAATTCGCGGTCAACACGCTGAAAAAGAAAAAAGGTCTGATCTTGGTGGAGAACACTTCTGATTACTCTAAGGGACTTGCCAAATCTTTTGGTGATGAATTCAAACGCCTGGGCGGCACGATGGCATCTACTGAAGAGCTCACGTACGCAGCAAAAGATACTGACTTCCAGTCGCTTTTGAGAAAAGTTCGTCGTGCTAATCCGGATTTCGTTTTCGTTCCTGGTTACTACGTTGAAGTAGGTCTGATGTTAAAGCAGGCCCGCGCTTTAGGGATCAATGTTCCATTCCTAGGTGGTGACGGTTGGGATTCTCCAAAACTTTTTGAGATTGCCGGTGAAGCTGTTAAAGGTTCATACATCTCTAACCACTTTGCTCCGGATGATAAATCGCCTACAGTTCAGGCCTTCGTAAAAGATTACGAAAAAGCTTACGGAGTTAAACCAGGATCATTCGCTGCTCTTGGGTATGACTCTCTAGGAATCGTTGCAGATGCTATTAAACGGGCAAAATCAACAAAACCATCTGATATCAGAGACGCTCTGGTAGCAACCAAAAATTATCAGGGGATCACTGGTTCAATCTCTTTTGATAAAGACAGAAATCCTACGAAGTCAGCTGTTGTTCTTGAAGCAACACCTTCCGGATATGTTTTCCACAGCCGTGTAAACCCGTAAGGACTTTTGAAGGATAAAAACAGATGAGCCAGGATACTATTTATTTCCTCTGGGATTGTCTTCAATATCTGATCAACGGAATAGCTCAGGGCTCGCTCTACGCGATCGTGGCCCTGGGCTACACGATGGTCTACGGGATTATTCGCCTGGTGAATTTTGCTCACGGTGAATTTCTCATGTTGGGGGCCTTCTGTGGTTTCTATGCTCTTCGTTTTAATCTTCCGATGCCGGTAGCGATTCTCGCTTCGATGATTGGTGCGGGTGTTGTGGCCCTTATTGTTGAACGGACGATCTATCGTCCAATCAGAAGTGAAGGCCGCATCCCCGCCCTGATCACTGCCATTGGAGCTTCACTTTTTTTCCAGTACACCGGTCAACTCGTATTCGGGGCTGACCCAAAAACAATCCCGCCGGTCTTCACTGAAGTGATTTACACTTTCGGTGAAGTAAACGTATCGAACATTCAGATTTTTATTTTATTTGTCACCATCATGATTCTCGTTTTTCTCTGGTGGCTCACCCACTTCACCAAAATCGGAGTGGCCATGCGGGCGACCAGCTTTAATTTAAAAGCTGCCGAACTGATGGGAATAAACACCAACAAAATTATCGCTTTTACTTTTTTCTTAGGGGCCAGTCTGGCCGGGCTGGCCGGCATGCTGATGGGCTACACGATGTCAGTCGAACCAATGATGGGGATGAGCTTAGGTCTTAAGGCCTTCGTCGCTGCCGTGGTTGGTGGAATCGGAGTCATTCCCGGTGCTGCTCTTGGAGGTTATATTTTAGGGATTGCTGAAAATATGGTCGCCGGTCTTTATAAATCAAGTTTTCGTGATGGCGTTTCTTTCTTCATCCTGATCGTCATTTTACTCATAAAGCCCGGAGGAATTCTGGGTAAGAATGTGAAGGAAAAAGTGTAATGGATTATTATCTTCAGATTCTCATGAACGTCGGTATTTTTATTACGCTCGCCTTGAGCTTAAACCTCATTAATGGTTATTGCGGCCAGTTTTCGCTGGGTCATGCTGGTTTTTGGGGAGTAGGTGCTTACGCCTCCGCAGTTTACAGCTTTTATTTTGCTCTACCGGTGGTGAATTCCCTCAACATGTTTATCGCCATAGTCGTGGGTTTTCTGGCAAGTGCGCTATGCGGACTGTTAGTCGGTATTCCCTGTCTGCGCCTAAAAGGCGACTACCTGGCCATCGCGACCATTGGGTTTTCCGAAATTTTACGAATTATTATTATGAACACCGAAAGTATCGGCGGCCCGCGCGGCTTTACTAATATCCCCCGCTGGACAACGTCCTGGTGGGTCTGGGGTGTCGCACTTCTCACAACAGTATTCATGATTAATCTTAAACGCTCACGCACCGGACGCGCCATCATATCCATCCGTGAAGATGACATAGCCGCCGAAACCATGGGTATTAATCTTTTCCGTTATAAACTTTTTGCGTTTGTCGTGGGGGCGGGTATCGCGGGAATTGCCGGAGCGCTGGTGGCCCATGATCAGCAGTTTCTTCACCCGAATAACTTTAACTTTATGTGGTCAGTTGTCATTCTGGTTATGATTATTCTCGGTGGTCTGGGATCAGTGACCGGCTCCATTGTGGGGGCCACGATTCTTACGATATTACCGGAAGTTTTAAAAATGATCGGTTCCGATATCGCCACCTGGCGAGTTTCCATTTACTCCGCACTTATGATCATCCTGATGCTCACGCGTCCCCAGGGGATTTTTGGTCCACATGAGCTCTTTGAAAATAAAAAATTAGAAAAAGGGAGAGCGTAAAATGAATTCAGCTGCAGCTGCTTCTTCACCGCTTAAACCTTTACTGGATATTGAACACGTAACGATGCGCTTTGGCGGTTTAACTGCCGTTCGCGATGTGTGCTTTAAAGTAAATACCGGCGATCTGGTAGCGGTGATTGGACCAAATGGCGCGGGGAAAACCACGCTTTTTAACACCATCACCGGCATCTACACTCCCACAGAAGGAAAAGTCTGTCTGGATGGAGTCACGATCAGTGCGAAGTCAGCAAGTGACATCACGACGATGGGAATTGCCCGCACCTTTCAAAACATCCGTCTTTTTAATAATCTCTCCGTTTTAGACAATATTAAAATCGCCCGACATACACGAATTGAGTACGGACTTTTTTCCGGGCTGTTTAAAACGAAAAGATATCGCGAAGAAGAAAAGATGATTGAAGATGAATCACTCAAACTTCTGCGTCTTTTTAATCTGGAAGAAAAAAAAGATCTGCTTGCGCGCAATCTACCCTATGGGGCCCAGCGGAAATTAGAAATGGCCCGCGCTCTGGCGACTAAACCAAAGCTGCTTTTATTAGACGAGCCGGCAGCCGGAATGAATCCGACTGAAACGAAAGAACTCTCAGAACTCATTCGTTTTATCCGCGAGCATTTCAATATCGCCATCATTCTCATCGAGCACGACATGAACCTGGTGATGGAAATTGCCGAGAAGATTTATGTTCTCGATTACGGCAACCTGATTGCCAGTGGCTCCCCTGCCGAGATTCAGAATGATAAAAAAGTTATTGAAGCCTATCTGGGAGCGGAAATATAGATATGAAAACAATCCTGGAACTAAAAGACGTCAATACCTATTACGGGGCCATCCACGCTGTTAAAAACATCAGTCTGCAGATTGATCGCGGCGAAATCGTAACACTACTGGGCTCTAACGGTGCCGGTAAAACGACGACATTGCATACAATTTCCGGACTGCTCAGGCCGAGCTCCGGTGAAATTAATTTTGATAACCAGAGTATCGGCAAACTTCCGGCACATAAAATTACGGCCCTGGGGCTCGCACAATCTCCGGAAGGGCGCCAGATTTTTGCCAATCTCACCATTAAAGAAAACCTGGATATGGGCGCCTATCTTCGCTCGGATAAAACCGAGATAAAAAAAGATTTAGAATTCGTCTTTCATTTGTTTCCTAAACTTTTAGAGCGAAAATCCCAGCTGGCCCAAACGCTCTCCGGTGGTGAACAGCAAATGCTGGCCATGGCCCGAGCTTATATGTGTAAACCTAAACTTCTTTTATTAGATGAACCTTCGCTGGGAATTGCGCCGATTCTGGTTGGAACCATTTTTAAGGCCATTAGCGAGATTAATCAGCAGGGAATGACCATATTATTGGTGGAGCAAAATGCAAACCTGGCCCTTAAAGTCTCCCATCGGGCGTATGTTCTCACCAACGGGGAAATCACTTTGCAAGGACCTTCGGCTGAACTATTATCTAACCCTGAAATCAAAAAGGCCTATCTGGGTAGTTAGAACCAAAAGGACAATAGCATGACACAAAACATGTCTTTAGATGAAGCCATCACACTTTTAAAACGCGCTGTAAAATATTCTGAAGTTAAAGACCAAAAACATATCGACCTTTCGCTTTGTATTGCTCCTGACCGGCCACGCTTTCAGGATGCGTTGATAGTGACTCGTCTGGAAGTGCAGAAAGGCTCTATAACTGAAGATGAATTAAAATCTCGTCTTGGAATTGATTAATATATCCTCTTTTTCGAAAACTACTTTAAAAGGACACACCTATGTCTCAAGCACTCAACGATGCGGTTCACTGGGCCGATCTCACTGCTGATAAACTGATTCGTCAGGAAGATAAAGAAACTTACACTCTGGCCTCGGGTATCACTCCCTCCGGTGTCGTGCATTTTGGAAACTTCCGCGAAGTAATGACCACTGAACTGGTGGCCCGGGGATTAAAAAAACGAGGAAAAAAGGTCCGCTTCATATTCTCCTGGGATGATTTTGATACATTCAGAAAAGTTCCGGCCAATCTTCCTAAACAAGACGAACTGGCGAAATATCTTTTTCAACCCATCGTCGACACTCCGGATCCGTTTGGCGAGCACGAGTCCTACGCTGCTCACCACGAGAAAAATTTCGAGGCCCAGCTAAAAAAAATGGGAATCGAACTCGAACCAATTTATCAGGCTAAAAAATACCGCGCTGGTGTCTATAAAGAACAAATAAAAAAGACACTTAAAAACAAGCAAGTCATCGCCGACATTCTCAATAAATGGCGATCTTCCCCCTTAGAAGAAAACTGGTGGCCCGTTTCAGTTTATTGCGAAAAATGTAACCGTGATAAAACGGCAGTTACCAACTATGACGGTGACCACACCATCACTTATGTTTGTGAATTCGAAGAATGTAAAAATCACTCTTCGATCAATCTGGATACTACCGACAGAGTGAAGCTTCCCTGGAGAATGGACTGGCCGATGCGTTGGGCGTTTGAAAAAGTTGATTTCGAGCCAGGTGGAAAAGACCACTCGTCTCAGGGAGGATCTTTTACGACGGCCAAAGAAATCGTCAGTGCTGTCTACGACTGGAAGCCACCGATGTACTTGCAATACGACTTCGTCTCCATCAAAGGGATGGGCGGTAAGATGAGCTCTTCCAAAGGAAATCTCGTGACCGTAAATGATGTACTGGAAGTTTATGAACCGGAAATGGTCCGCTGGATTTTTGCTTCTTATAAGACCAATATTGATTTCGGTCTGTCATTTGACCTGGACGTTATTAAAAATTACGAAGACTTCGACCGCTTAGAGCGCATGGCCTATGGTCTTGAGGCCGGAAACGAAAAAAAGATCGCCATGGCCAAAAGAGTCTATGAACTTTCTCAAATTGGTGAAGCACCAAAAGAAATGCCTTTTCAGCCGGCCTTCCGTCACCTGTGTAACGTTCTGCAAATTAATGACCTGGATATTAAGCGGGCGCGCGGCTTCTATAACAACGAAATCAAGAACGAACGTGATGAGCGCCGTTTCCTCGAACGGGCACAGCGAGCAGCATACTGGATTGAGAACTCTGCTCCGGAGGAGTTTAAATTTTCTTTGAACAAAGAACCTCTGAAAATGGATCTTTCCGGCAAAGAAGCGGACTTTATCTCTGCCCTCTCTACTTTCTTAAGTAAAGAATGGGACACTATCAGCGACGATAAGGCCCTGCATGAAAAGATGTATGAAATGATTCACGCCCACGAATTAGAGCCAATGGCCGTCTTTACGCTTCTTTATAGAAAACTTATCAATCTGGAAAAAGGACCAAAGCTCGCCGGCTTCATCCGCACGATCGGAAGAGATCGCGTCCTGAAATTGCTAGTGTCATAAAGATCCCAAGGACTGATTTTATCCTTTCACTGTGAAAAAAATACTTACAAAGGGGCCGAAGATGGCCCTTTTTTTATTCTTTTTTCATCTGCGGTTTGCAAAGCACAACAATCTTCGATAAACCAAAAGAGAGTAATCTTTCTTTAGGAGAATAAAAGATGATGAAAGCAAAATTCGCTTTTTTCTTTTTCATGTCGTTGGGAGCAAGCGCTGCCATGGCCGATATGTGTACAGTGACGATAAAAGATCGCTACAACTATGAGTTCGACCGTTTTACGAGAACTTCATATTCTGTAAACGCAGCTTGTAGCGATGCTACTTATGACTGCTCTTTGACTTTATCAGAGTATCAGTCCAGAGGTCACCATCAGGGTTCGCGTTGTGAAATTACGCATGTGAGCGATACCAATACGCCACCATCGTATCCGCCCCCCATCCCACCATCGTCTCCCTATCCTTATCCACCGTCTTATCCAAATTATCCAAGTTACCCATCATATCCAAGCTATCCAAGTTATCCATCGTATCCAAGTTACCCGTCGTACCCGACATACCCGGATCGTCCGCGTGAACCAAGATATCCGCGAGAACCACGTGAACCTCGTTACCCGCGAGATCCAAGAGAACCGCGAGAGCCGCGTGATCCAAAACCACCGAGACCACCTCGCTGGCCACGCTAATACAAAAGAATAACAACGGAATCGTTTATCCAAGAGGGGGATAAAAATGAAAACACTACTGGCACTAGCTTTAATGATGATCGCAAACTTCGCGTTTGCGGCCGATACCTGTACTTTTGCAATTAAAGATCCGTATGGATTTGAATATGAAACCATCACTCGCACTTCTTATTCACGTCCTGCTGCCTGTGCAGACGCGGAGTTTGCCTGTCGTGAGGCCATTGCCTATGGGCAACGTTATGGGCGCTATTACGATGCTCACTGTGAAGAGAAATGGGAACCGACCTATCCACCGACAAGAGATGTAATGTGTACAACAGACCTGGTTGATTATTACGGCTCAATTGTCAGAAGTTTTACCGGAACAGGCAGATCTGAATGGGAAGCTTGTGCTCAGTCGGATGAATTCTGTCGTTATGAACTTTCGCGGGGAGATTCTCGTGGAAGAAGATGTGTCACTCGTGGTCGTGGAAACCCAGGCCCGCTTCCTCCAAGAACAAAAACTGAAAGCTGTACGGCCACACGCTTTGACCCACAAGGGATTGCGATAGAAAACTACCATGCGTCTCATACAGGTCCGATTCATTCAGATGTGCGCGGGGAAGCTTGTCGTATTGCTCTTAACTACTGCTCAAGAGAATTAAGAGGTCGGCAGTTCTGTAATGTTCGTTAATTGAATAATTGATCAAAACAAATAATAAGGCCCTCGTCGTGAGGGCCTTTTTTTATTAGTGCTGGCGTAGAACCATGTAACTTAAAATTAACTCCAGAGCTTCCAGATTTTGCTTAAGCGCATCCGGATTTTCAGCATAATAAGCTGAGGCCTTCATTTCATTGTTTTTCATTTTCACTTCAAGTTTTTCCAGCATCATCTTTGCCACAGAAAGATGTTCATGGGCTTCAGTAGTGATCATTTCTACGAAAGGAGTGAAGTCCTGACCTTTTAGTAAATCGTAGAGACCTTCACCATTTTTAAAACGTGAAAGTATTTCCGGACTTCTCTCGAGCAATTCAAAGACAACGGCATTGACGATCCCGTTTTGCAAATCGAGATCCCGGTCTTTTTGAGAATAAGCACTATAATCCAGCGTATCGTCAATCAGCTGAAAGGCCAGTCCCAGACGTCTTCCGAATTCTCGGCACAGATGGACGACATCTTCTGTCTCATTATTTAAAATCGCTGGAGCAATCACACAGTAACTCATGACCGACGAAGTCTTCTTCATCGCTACTTCCCGGATTAGATCCCGGGTATAATCACGATTGTCGATAAGATCCAGCTGTAGCCACTCCCCTTCGGAGAGATCTTTGATGACCAGAGACATTTCCCGAACTAATTCCAGATTTCCCGAGGCCACAAGATCGACGATGACCGAAGAAAGCAGATAATCGCCGGCAAGCACGGCCTTTTTATTGGATGCAACAATATTTATAGAGGGTGCACCTCTTCTGAGCGTGGCGTTATCAATAACATCATCATGAGAAAGTGAAGCTGCATGAACGAGTTCCGAAGCGCGGGCAAAAGGATCTATCCGGTCAAAATCAGTACGAAGAAAATTGGCCATCAGGTAAGTCAGGAGCGGTCTTAGGCGTTTTCCCCCCCTTAAAACAGTTTTGGAGAGAACCTGGTCAATACAGTCGTGAGCGTTCACAGAACGAATATTGAGGTTTAAATGCTGAGACCGAAGCAAGGCCTCTTTAGGCATTGATTCGAGAAAATCTGAGATCATTTCAAATCCTGCGGTAGGGACGAGTCTAAAAGCGAATCTGAACCTAACAAGCATTACGATTAATGTAAATCCAAATCTTGCTATGTCTATGAAGTTTAAGGTAAAAAGGGGTCTAAAATTCCCAAACTCAAAACGATAGGCCTCTTACATGACTGATAATATCCGCGAGCGTAAAAAAGAATCTTATAAAATTTTCGATGAAATTGCTTCGACCTATGATGTTTTAAATCACACACTTTCTTTAGGTATTGATATTTACTGGCGCAACAAACTGCTCAAACATCTGCCTGATAAAGAATCGATCAACGCTCTTGATCTGGCGACGGGAACCGGCGATGTTGCTCTTACGCTGGTTAAAGACCATCGCATAAGAAAAGTTACAGGAATTGATCTTTCCAAAGGAATGATCGAGCTGGGCAAAATTAAGGTGAAGAAAAAAGGCCTGGATAAGAAAATCATTCTTACTCTGGGTGACGGAGTTAACATTCCAAGTGGAGATAATGTTTTTGACCTGACGACGATCTCTTTTGGTATCCGCAATTTCTCGGATCCGCAGAAATCCTTATTTGATATTTATCGCGTTCTTAAAAAAGACGGTCGCCTTATGATCATGGAATTTTCCATACCGACCAATGCACTCGTTCGCGCAGTGTACTTTTTTTACTTTCGCCATCTCCTGCCTTTTGTGGGTAATCTTGTCTCCAAACATAAAGATGCCTATACATACCTCAACAAAAGTGTGGAAGATTTCCCTTATGGAAATGATTTTTTAAAACTAATGCAAAACGCCGGATTTAAAAACCTGAAGATGCTTCCACTGACATTCGGAATCGCCACACTTTATATAGGTGATGTCGGCGATAAAAACAGCAAAGAAGCTTAAGGAAAGAAGCCCTATGGACGTCTCTCCTTTGCAGGATGAACTTAAAAAATGTGACGCCCTGATTGCTTCCCTCTCTGAAGGGACCAAAGGCCTGTTGCAAATCACTCTGCATCCGGCCCTCGATTTACTGGAATGTCTAAAACACGCCATTCATGAAAAATGTTTTTTCTTTGAATCCAAAGATCACAAAAAGCGCTACCTGGGGCTGGGACAATCCCGGCGATTCGATAAACAAAGTGCTTCGATTTTTATTGATAACAATCCAGAAGTCCTGCTTTTTTATCAGGGGAAGTTTGAAGACACGAATGCTGAAGGTGAAATCATCCTGCCAGAATGGACACTTATTGATGACGGCACTTCCAAAAAACTGCAGATAGCTCCCTATGGCGAAACAAAGTATCACCCGTCATCACACTTTTTTTATCCTGATATCTGGGATTCTTTTGTTTCTCCCTGGAAAGAATATGAAGAGTCCCCCGAGCATGATGAGTGGAATCTCATGATGGCGAAGGCACAGGCCCGTTTTGATGATAAAGAACTCTCTAAAATCGTGCTCTCCCGAAAAAAAATTTTTACCTACGACGACCCGGTAGATGCCTTAAAATTATTTATTGAGTTATATAAGGCCAATCAAAACAGCTCGCACTTTTCATGGTTTCATCAGGTCAATGCCACAACTGTCTTTATCAGTTTCACACCAGAGAAACTTTTCACCGTAGAAAACCGAAAGCTTGAAACAATTTCTCTGGCCGGCAGTGTTCCCCGAGGAAAAACGGCAGAAGAAGAAGCAGAACTCACCCGTGAACTATCCTCTTCCGGTCATCTCACGGCCGAGCAGGATGCTGTGACAGAAGAACTGATCAACACACTCACTCCGCTCTGCTCAGTACTGACTGTCGGTGAACTGCGCGTGATGAAACTTCCCTACATCATTCATCGTCAGCGGGACATTACCGGAACGCTGAAAGAAAATCTCTCTGCGCTTACGCTCATTGAAAAAATGCATCCTACTCCGGCGGTGGGTGGTTCTCCCCGGCTTCAGGCCATGGAGGCCATAGCAGAAATCGAACAATCTAAACGCGGTTTTTATGCCGCTCCTTTTGGAATTCTCTCCCGGGAATTTTCAGAAGTGGCCGTTGGCATCAGGAGTGCTGTTATCGACAATCATGTTCTGACTGTCTATGGCGGGGCAGGGATCGTCAGCGGTGCTGATCCGGAATATGAATGGCAGGAGACTGGAACTAAAATGCAACCTTTTTTAAAGGTTCTCAGTACGGGCCTTTAGGTGAAATGAAATGGAAAAAATTCTCGTTCAAAACATCAATCGTCTCTGGTCATCTCTGATCATTGATGAATTTTTAAAAAATAAAATCACTCATTTTTACCTGTCGCCAGGAATGCGAAATGCTCCGCTTATCGCAGCACTTGCGCATTTTCAGCAGTTTCATCCCGAACTTAAACTTTTCATCTGCATGGATGAAAGGGCCGCCGCTTACCGCGCTTTGGGATATTCTAAGGCCACCGGAAAACCTTCGGTCATGTTGTGTACATCCGGCAGTGCACTTGCCAATTATATGCCGGCCATGGTGGAAGCAAAAAAATCCAATATCGCCCTGATAGCTCTATCCGCTGATCGTCCTTCAGAACTCACTTTTTGTGATGACAATCAGACGATTGATCAGATTAAATTTTTTGGTGACTATATCCAGGGTGAAATGGGCCTGGGAGCTCCGACGGAGGAAATCTCACCGCTGGTCCTAACGAGCAGCCTTTCCAACTTAATTCATAAATCACTTTTTCCGCAAAAAGGCCCGGTTCATCTAAACTGTGCTTTTCGTGAACCGCTGGAAGATACGATCGTGCCCGTATCCGCACAGTATCTGGAACTGGCCCGTAAGCAAATCGACCGCACTGGCCCTTCCACACAGTATGTTTCTCTGGAAACATCTCCTAGTGAAGATGATATCAAAAAAATCGCCGGCCATTTAAATGACTCCAGACGAGGACTTTTAATTATCGGCAGCCTCAATCCGCATGAAAGTGCAGAGCTGGTAGAGACTTTTGCCAAAAAGCTTAACTGGACAACTTACTACGATGTATCGAGCTCTTTGAAATATTCCATGAATCTCGAAGACGGAGCACTTCCTACTTTTGACCATCCTGAAGTTCAGGATGCCCTCATCAATAATCCACCTGATACCGTTTTTCACATTGGAGGAAGACTAACAAGTAAACACTATTATTCTTTCTTAAAACAGTTGCCGGGAATCAACCTGATTACCCTGAGTCTTAACCGGGAAAAAGAAGATCCTTCCCATCACACAAAACTCAGAATCAATGCCAGCATTAATCCCACACTGGCCCGAATATTACCGCATCTAAAAACGGCCAATTCTGAACAGGTTTTAAATTTAAATCTGAAAAATTTCACGCAAAAGAAAATTGAACTGATTGAACACGCAGAACTTTCCTATCCGGTGATCAGTAAAATGCTGATTGATAATATACCAAACAACAGTCTGCTCTATATAGGCAACAGCACCGTAGTTCGCTCGTTTGATGCTTATTTTTCTTATCACAACCGCAAGACCATTACTGTGGCCACTAACCGGGGCGCAAGCGGAATTGAAGGGTTCATTGCAACTGCTGCGGGATTCATGGACGGAAAACAAGAAGATGTTTATCTCGTTCTCGGTGATGTGGCTTTCATCCACGACATGAACTCACTGCTTTTCATGCGCGATCTTCCTTTTGCTCTGAAGATCATCGTTGTTAATAACGATGGCGGCGGCATCTTTACACTGCTGCCAATTCACAAAGAAAAAAAGGTCCTCGATTTCATCACCTCTCCGCACGGGATGCACTTTGCTGATATAACCCGCGCATTTGGCATCAATTACCAGAAAGCAACCACTGTGCAAGAACTACAGTCATCTCTGGAAACACTTTTCGGAAGTCACAAAAGCACAATACTGGAAGTCGTAATTGATCACGACACGAACAAAAAAGTTTACGATCAACTGAGAACTATAAAATTATGAAGAACTGGCTCCTGGCAATCCGACCTAAAACATTATTTGCATCCCTGGCACCGGTTGTCCTGGGAACATCTGTGGCCTATTTTTATCAGCAGTTTATTTCCTGGACGCTTTTTGCTCTGACTCTGATCTGTGCACTTCTCCTGCAAATTGCCAGTAACCTGGCCAATGATTATCTTGATTACTCTAAAGGAATTGATACAGAAAACCGTCTAGGCCCGGTCAGAGTGACCAGCGCCGGCCTTATTTCAGCTGATTCCATGCGCCGGGCACTATGGTTATGTCTCACGCTGGCCTTCCTGACAGGTCTTTTTCTCATGTGGACAGGTGGTCCGGTCATCATGGTCATGGGGCTTCTCAGTCTTTATTTCGCCTACGGCTACACCGGAGGGCCATTGCCGCTTTCCTATCTGGGACTTGGTGAAGTTGCCGCCTTTCTTTTTTTCGGCATCATTGCTGTCACCGGAACAATATATCTGCAAATGAAATCATTTAACTCCTTGGGACTTCTGCTGGCCATGGGGCCAGGATTTATTTCTGCCTGTATTCTTGCCATTAATAATTTAAGAGATATCAGAAGCGATGAAGAAACAAAAAAACGAACACTGGCCGTGCGAATGGGAGAGAGATTCCAGAGATCATTTTGCCTCTGGTGCATCGTCATGTCTTCCACTGTCGTCCTCTTCACTGCCATCTTTTTCTCCTTGAAATGGCTAACACCGGTTGCCCTGCTTCCGCTTTTTTACTTCCGCACCTGGCAGCAAATAATGCGTGGCCCGGTTGATGAAAAACTCAACTTTGCTCTGGCCAAAACGGCCCAATATAACCTCTTTTACTGTTTGCTCATCGGAGCGGCCCTGGTGGCCATGAAAAAATTTTATTTTATATGAAACTTACACTTAAAACATCCGATTTAACTCTCCACTATGGCCACCCTATTCCCGTCAGAGGGAAAAAACTCTCCAGCAGTGTTTTCTTACTTTGCGAACTCACTGATGATGATGGTTTTCAGTCAAAGCTTCCGCTGAATTTTTTAAAAGGCCTGCATCAGGAAGAAAAACTGACTGCCAAATTTAAGCTGCAGCAATTTTTCAAAGAGAACACTTTCACCTTTAATCATCCGGACTTTCATGAAACTTTTTTTAAGTTCACCAGTTCCGACACAACTTACTCCGGTGAAATGCTTTTTCATATTGAAACCTTACTTCTCAATCACTGGCTTAAAAAATATAAAACCAATATTCCTCATGCTAAATGCAACGGCATCATCAGCAATGATCATCAGTCAGATGCAAAAAAATTCGACTGTTTGAAAATAAAAATCACTCCTTCCATGGAGCATGAAAAGATTCTCTCGGCCATGATGGAATTAAAACTTATTAATCCAGAAATGCGCTTTCGTCTGGACGGCAACCGACAGTTCAGTACTGCCCAGATCAATACCTTTTTAAAATGCATGGACCACCTGGCGGAGGACTTGCGCTCCTCTATAGATTATTTCGAAGAGCCATTGCAAGAATTTGCTGATCACTATCACTTACAGGCGGAAGGCAAACTTCCCGTGGCCCTTGATGAATCCGTCTTACCTTTTTATCAGGCAGGCCTTCTCGGTAAAATCAGCGATTTCATCTGGGTTTTCAAACCTTCACTTTTTGGTCTGTCATCCCTTTTTCGTTTAATGGACCAATTTCCCGAACAGCGCTGTGTGATTTCCAGCACGTTTGAACATCCGGATCAGATACCTTGCCTGCATTTTCTGGCTTCCCGTTGTCGCCCAATGGAATATCACGGACTAACACCTGCACCGATCGCTTTAATCAACCACTAGGGAAACACTCTGCTCGGCAATATTTTTTACCTTCTCCACCACGCTTATCGGGAGTAAAATAAAGGCAGGAGGAGTCATGAAAAAATCTATCATCTCGTTTGGCCTGTTCCTTACATTTGCGACTACCTTGGTGTCATGTTCACACCGTCCGGTAGAAGGGCGAAGTGTGGCAAGCTCCGATTGTGCAGAACATGTTAAGGGTGAGTATCATTCTTATTTTGATTCTGTTGAAAAGTGTATAGAAAAAGAGCGTTAATAATGATACACAATCCCCCATCTACATTCATGTATTGGGGGATCAATGAAAAAGGCTCTTTTCACGCTTTTCCTGCTGTCAACGTTTGCGCCGACACAATCGCACGCTCTTGAAACCTCACTTAGAGGATTTATTGCCCTCGATGCTCTAAACTACGAAAAAATTCATCGCGAAACCGGAGCTGCCGTCATTGGTATCGGTGTTCTTGATCTGAAAATTTTTGCTGAACAAGACGATGTCACAGCGGCCATCAAACTCGACCTCGACGGAAAACTGGAAAAAGAAAACAACATTTTTGAAGAAGCTTACGCTACTTATAAAGGGATCAAAAACTGGCGAATCTCACTGGGTAAAGGTGTTGTCCGTTTTCAAAACCTGCACTGGGGTGTTATTGAAAACTCTTATCAGGACGGGGGAACTGTCATCTCCACCGAGAATTCTTTCCGCAAAATCTCCCGTAAAGCTTTTATTGCTGTCTCTTATGGCGGCCGCTCACAAGGCTTCATTAACCAGTTCACCTTCTTCGGTGACAGTGATGAATTCGACTATACTCAGGACGGAAAACTTCAATATATTACAACTTCATCCGGTAGTGGCGCCAATCGTGTTAGCCAGATTAGCGGCTATAGAACTGAACAAGTCACCGCATTTAACACCAGCAAGCAACTGGGCCTTGCTAACAAACTAGAACTCTTTGCCAAGGAAGACTGGAAATTCTCTTTCGGACAACTTTTCTACAAAAACGAATTCGCGGACAGACCTACATGGGGTCTGGATCTTGGCGCAAACTACGAAACTTCTTCAATGGAATTATGGATTGATGCTCTCTATGGCTTCACTCACCGCCTTCCATACGAATCTTTCACCACGAAAGCTAAAAACGAATACTTCCTGCAAGTAGGGGCTGAATATTATCTGGATGAAAAATGGAGTGCTCTCGTTAACAACGAATATCTATACGTTAAAGACCTGGCCCATACCTACGCGGCCTTTACCGAAAATGGAACAAGCTACGCTCCGACAAGTGATCAAGCGGCACGCAGTAATGCCACTGTAAAAACATTCACCGGAAAAATCGAAGCGGGTGTTAAATATAAGCTGACAAAATCCTCTCACCTGACCTTTGGTGGTCTTTATGAGCGCAAACTTGCTGAGAGAAATGGAGTCAAAGACCTGACTTTCATCCGCGGCGTCTACAACGCTAATTCTGAAGCCTTTAAACTGGCCTCTACTGTATCTTTCTGGTTCTAAAAAATATCCAATTTCACGAATGAAGGGGAAGCTTTAAGCTTCCCTTTTTTTGTTCCTATGAAGAATTTACCAGCTCCCTTGTCATGCTCTGTCTGGAGTCATATTTACACCACGTGTATTTTTCCAAAGGCCTTGGGGGGCCAACTATGAATAAATCTGTTCACAGATTGACAGGCCTTGTCTGTCTTTTTTTCACGCTTAATACGAATGCCTTTGACTTCGATCTCGGCCAGTCAGGCACAGACCTCATCTACGGCAAAGACGATCGTGTGGAAATTGATCACTTAAACGATTCGGAACTAGTCGATCTCTCCCAATCAATTGCTGTAAAAATTTCTAAACGCAGACTCATTCCCGATCGCACGAATCCTGATCGCATTCTCTTTCCATTCATCACACTGGAAAAAGCAATGCCTCAGCTATGTAAAGAAGAGCGCTTCATTAACCAATACTCGCTCGGAACTTGTAGTGGATTCCTCGCCGGTCCAAAAACACTGGTGACGGCCGGTCACTGTATGCTCAATGAAAAAGACTGTGAAAACAACCGCTGGGTATTCGGCTTCAAAGACGGTGTATCCGACTTTAGTAAAGAACTCGTTTACAGCTGCAAAAAAATCATCAAACAGCGCTACAACTACAGTAGCACTGAAGTGGCCGATTACGCCGTCATCGAACTCGATCGTGACGTCGTCAACTACAAACCACTTAAACTCAGAAAATTCGGCAAAGTAAATCTCGGTACACCACTTATCGTTATCGGTCACCCACTCGGTCTTCCAATGAAAGCAACTTCCGGCGGAGTCGTTTCCCGCATGAACAGTGTTGAGCGCGAAACCAAACTCAAATCGTGGTTTTTGCGCAAAGATTACTTCACAGCAAACCTCGATTCATACGGCGGCAATTCCGGCTCTCCAGTCTTCAATGCCAAAACCCGCAAAGTCGAAGGCATTCTCATTCAGGGAGCAGACGATTTCGTCTACGATTCAGCACGCGAGTGCATGCACTCCAGAAGACTTTCTGATCATCATTTAGAAACGTATGAGAAGGTGATGCGGATAAATCAGATTCCGGGAATCTAAAAAATCTTTTCTCCTTCAAGAAATTATTGAATTCTAATCCAAGGGTTCTCATAGGCCTCTGCTCCGGCCGTACATAAATCTCCTGGGGGATAAGAAATTAACACAGTAGGATCATTTGGATCTGTAAAGAATTCTGTGGCCGGTCCTCCTTCGTAACCATGTGACAATAGTCCTCTGTACCATGATGTGCTACCAGGAGTATAAATTCTTAATTCATTAAATTGCACTCCAGTTTGATAGGATTTGTCGCACTTAGGATCTCTAGGAGAAAAGTAACAATCTATTCCTGGGGGACCACCAAGTTGACACATACCCCACACTTCATATGTCAAAGGTGTTCTTTCGCAAGAATTTGCTATTGTCGTAGTTCCGACCTCTCCGAAATTATCTGTAATCGAAACAGGATGATCTGTCGCCTTGTATGGCACTCCAACAGAAAATTGATAACCATCCAATGAATAGGAATCATCTCTTACTGTTACTATTGAAGTTCCTGTTCCATCAGCATACTGAGAAGTATCACTCCAACTACAAGATACACCACCTGCAGACAAGGTCGGTGGCCTATTGTTTTTTACTGTAAAGTTAAAGACAGCGGTTGATTTTTTCTCTTTAATATTTGTTGCTGTAACTGTAACTTCATAAACAAAATCATTATAAGGCATGCTCATTGGGATAATTGAAGTTGCACCATTTACATTAGGGAACTTTACTTCGTGCCCTACTTTTCTAATTTGCCAATTAAAAGTCGTTTTAGTTGCATCGTAATTTTCATTATCATCGACAATCAATAATTGGACTAGTGAACCAGCATAAGTGTTAATTTTATTAAAACCAGTTACAAAATCTGGCTCTATTAAAGGTGATCTTATTTTAATGTTTGGAACTTCGCAATTATCTTCAAGTTTTAGTGCAATTTGACGCATATTCTCATTAAATATTTGGACCATATTTTTAGGAGCTATATTTTGTCCGATTGGATAAGCATCATATTGATCATTTAAATATGTTTCAACCATTCCATGATGAGCATAATCTTTGTCATTACTGAAAAGAAGCCGTAAAAGAGTATTAGAGACAGGTGAATAGTCTTTATAACCTACAAGTTGATAATTAGCTGATTCAGAAAATGGTTGCATCAATATATTCCAGACTATTAAGTCGCTCGAAAGTTTAATCAGCTGACTATTGTCGATTGCACGCCAGTTCACAGGTGTAGCAACGTGAAGAACACCTAAATATGGCTTATAGTCTTTGATGAATTTTGTATCATTCTTCAGGTGTGTCATAGCTAAATTCGTGACACTATTCCCCTGAGAGTGAGCTACGACAATAACTTTCTTTTTTAAATCTAAAGACCCTTTAACGGCTCCCTTTAACTCCTGAACAACTTTTTCATCAGCTTTACTTAATTGTTCAGGTGAATACATAATTCTGTTAATTTCTTCATTCATTCCAGCTAAAGTTACAGCATTAATTGTCAATCTCTGCAATCCAATTGCAGGTAAACCTGATTGAACTCCGGTTAAAGCTGCACCTATGTATTTCCAAGGATTATCGGTAATTCCTCGCGCTCGGAGATCCTGAGCAAGTAATTCGAGAGCATCATTTGCCAGACCATGAGAAGGGTTAAATATACTCTGAAAATCTACTAGTTGTGGATTTTTATCAATTTGAGATCTAATAACTTTTGCTTCAACTGTTGAAACAAATTTAGTAGCGTTCTTAAGATTGTTATTAACTCCATTAATAGTATAAATTTTTGCTCCTTTAAGAGAACATGCCAGCTCAGCAGATTCCGCCAAAACAGGGAGAAAAAAACCTATTAGTATCATTATCATTTTCATAATTATTCCTTTGGCAATTGAAGATAATTACAATACCTTTTTCTTTGTTCTCCATTATCAAGACCTGGTCCACCTATGGGGACGTTTACATGATAAACGACGTTGCTGTAGTGCAAATTTCGGCTGGAATTATTACGGGTAAGTATAATTGCTTTCAAGTCATGCTTGTCAAAATCCTCAATGGTTTTAAAGTAGGTAACAGCACATTGAACTGCTTCATACTCTTCTTGAATTAGTTTATTTGAAGTTGAAGAATCTCCTATTTTTGCTTTCATGATTCTTTGAAATACTTTATGTTTCTGCTTAAACGCCATTCTGATATTCTGATCCTTGTATGTGCGATTAATCCAAATCTCAACATCATCCCTTAATTCGTTTCTATTGGCATCTACACCATACAACGTGGAGTCATTTACCTTTCGATCCGGCATGTCTGGTTCAACATCGCCATCAAAAATCTTTATCTCTGGATGAGTACTTTTTTCAATCAGAGCTTTACTCATGAGTTCGTTATATATGCGCTCATCTTCATTCCCCGTGCAACGATAATTAGAAACAAGTAAAACAATTAGCAAGCCGAATTTTTTATAAGGACTTATACTATTCATTAGTATTATTTTTTTAATTAAATTAATCATTAGTCAGCTCCTAAACAAAAGGCTTGAAGATTTAAATTGCATGAACTGAACTATGTAAGATCCTCGAACATGATGAGCGTAATCTTTATCATTGCTGAAAAGAAGCCTTAAGAGAGTATTAGAGACAGGCGAATAGTCTTTATAGCCAACAAGTTGATAATTAGCTGATTCAGAAAATGGTTGCATAAATATATTCCATACTATTAAGTCACTCGAAAGCTTTATCAATTGACTATTGTCGATTGCGCGCCAGTTAACAGGTGAAGCAACGTGAAGTACTCCAAGATATGGCATATAATCTTTATTAAATTTTGAATCGTTCTTAAGATGAGTCATTGCCAAATTTGTGACACTATTCCCTTGAGAGTGAGCAACGACAATAATCTTCTTTTTTACATCTAAGGAATTTTTCACAGCATTCTTTAAACTATTTACTACTGATTCATCCGCTTTTTGTAGTTGCTCAGGTGAATACATGGCTTTATTGACTTCTTCCTTTATATCAAACAATGTTTTTTTATTAATCTTAGATCTTATTGAATCTAATCTTGGTGTAGAGAATTTCATACCTAATAGGGCAAAACCAATATACTTCCAAGGATCTTCAACAATACCTCTTGCTTTAAGATCCTGTGCGATCAATTCGAGCATATCATTAGTCAGACCATGTGATGGATTGTATATTTTTTGAACTTCTACATTTTCAGGGCTCTTATCAATTTGAGCTCGGATAATCTTGCCATCGATTGCTGCAAACATCTTTACTGCATCATCGGAACTGTTTTGAACACCATTTACGGTATATATCTTCGTACCCTTTAAGGAGCATTTTAGTTCTTCCGTCTTAGCACCTAGAGAAAATAAAAGCAGTGCCATAATCAAAACTTTTTTCATATTAATCCTTCATAATCACATGAAACTTACAATATATATTTCTCTTCTCATTTATATCTCGATAACCTGGTCCGCCAATAGGTTCTGTTATATAAGATACTATTCTGTTATAATAAAAAGCTCGATCATTTATGTTGCGAGATAGTTTATTTAAATTAGTATTATGGTTATCAAAGTCTCTATATTCACTAAAAAATGTCATCGCACATCCAACAGCGTAAGCTTCGTCCAAGATCAATCTATTCGAGACTTCAGAATTCCCCACCTTGGCTTTCATAATTCTTTGAAATGCTTTATGTTTATTTTTAAATGCCATTCTAATATTTGGGTCCTTAAATGTCCGATTTATCCAAATCTCAACATCATCCCTTAATTCGTTTCTATTGGCATCTACACCGAACAACGTGGAGTCATTCACCTTTCGATCCGGCATCTCTGGTTCAACTTCACCATCAAAAATCTTAGCTTCAGGATGTGCATTTTTCTCAGCTAGAGCTTTATTCATAAGTTCGTTATAAATACGTTCTTCATCATTTTCGGTGCAGCCGCAAAGTAAAACCACCATACCTGATAAAAGTCCAATCTTCTTAGCAAAGCTCAAAAACAAATCTCTCATTAATCTACCCTCAAACAGTAATCTTGTGGATTGACCATATCTGCACTAGATTCTGAAAGCATCCCCGCCTGAGCTTGCAATATAGGAGTTAATGCCTTTACTCTTTCCTCTGTATTAAAATGAAATAATTTAAATGACGATTCTATTTCTACAACTTTTGATTCTTCAACAAGTGAACTCAAGCAAATACTCGCATATTCTTGCTTCTTAGCAGTTTCACGAATTTTTAATTCATCGTTTACATTCGTGAAATTTGACTGATAATACTTTGCCATTTTCATCATCAGACTCTTAAGATTTGCATTGTCTTTTGCCTCAAGTAAAATCCAATTCTGTACATCATCTCTAACACCATTCATGTCAGTATCAATTCCTAATAGTGTGTCATCAACAGCTGGTCCGGGATCTGGAACTTCAATATTTGGAATATAGATTCTTCTAGTAATAGAATCTGTCGCCCCTGTTTCATCTTCAACTACCAGAATTACGTTATAGTATCCTTCACCTGGGAATGTATGGGTTGGACTGCTCGATGTAGATAGTTCAGATCCATCACCAAAATTCCATGAATATTTGTTAACTTTTCTTTCCTGAGAAAGCGAAATTGATGAATCAAAGATGGTTCTAAATGACAGTCCTGGTTCATATTTAAAATCTGCTTTTGGTGCTAAATATTGAGATGTAAAATTAAACTCCTGCTCACGAGTGACCACTTCTCCAAATTCTGTTCCTACTAGGAGTTTTACTTTGTGTTGCCCAAGTGTCTTAAATTCATAATCAACGACTTTGTTTTCAACCAGATCGTCTTGATCAAACTCAAAACGATAATAGGTAATTTTGTATTGATTAAGAGTTTCTGTTTCGCTAGCATCACAATGGATATTCAAAGGGCCTGTTACTGAACATATTAATCCTATTGCTGGTCCTTCAATGCTAATTGTTGTGCTTGCAGTAAATTCGGCACCAAATGTATCAATAACCTTTAAGTTGATGGTTTTTTGTCCGCCATCTGTAAAATTATATAGTAGATTCTCTCCTGTGAATTTCGATCCCTCAACCATCCATTCGAAGTTTAATGAATGTCCATCTGGGTCAGAGGCATTAGAATTACATTGATAAGTTCTTCCATTTGTTAAAAAGCAATTAATATTTGAAATAGGATTATTGTTCTTTTTTAATGTTACAACTTTAGTTACCAACTGAGTTGCACCATACTTATCAGAGACAGAATGCTCAACTAAGACATCTCCATCATGATTAAAAGTATGATCAAAACCTGCCTGTAGATTTCCTTCCAGTTTCAACTCTTCTGTATCATTGAAAGTCACTTTCCATGAATAACTTGTTATCATATCATTTACATCTGAATCATAAGATTGGGTCCAGCAATTTAGTCTGTGCGATGAGGGTGAGTCACATTCAAATGAAGCTACAGGTTCATTGTTAGATTTAACTTCAAACTTTTTTGTCAAAGAGGTAGATCCCCCATCATCATCAACAACAGTTAATGTGATTTCGTGTTGCCCACCTGAGATGAATTGATGGCGTGTGGGATTTTCTTTATTTAAGAAATCAAAACCTCCATCGTCAAAAGCTAACTTGCTTATACTTAAGCTACCGTCCGGGTCATAGCTACCATCATCCCAACAATAGACAGTGTTTGGTTCAGGAGAATCGCAATTAAATTTTGCCACTGGTAATTGATTAGGTGGTTCAACAGGCTGAACTTGAAATGAACTTTGAGCAGAAAGGCCTGTTGGATCTTCGATTTTCAATGTGACATTATATAAACCAGCTTGAGGATACGAATAGCTAATCACGCCAGTTGTATTCGTTACTATATGTCCATCTCCAAAATTAAAGGTATAAGTCAATGCTAGACCTTTAGGGTCATAACTACCCAGACCATCACAAAAAACCAAGAGATTGTTTACTGAACACTGTATATTGGCCACTGGTCTTCGTGCGATAATCGTTCTTGAGATATCGTGAGTTTTAAAATCACCTCTCAAGGTATTAACGATCAGGCGTATTGGATAAGTTCCTTCTGCTGCATATTTTTTTTGTGGATAGTAAATTCCTTGTCGCTGGTCAAACGGTGCTGCAAGAGTAAAAACAGTTCCATCTCCCCATACTACTCGCACACGGCTAACTTCATTGTACTTATCAAGCGCATTGACCTTACACATCTGAGTTATATCTAAGTAAGGTTGTCTCTGGTTACAGTCAATATTGGCAACTATGTCATCGCCAGTGTTTATTATAGTTACTTTTTGTGTTTGAGTATTTGAATAGCCAGCAGTATCCACAACCGTGAGAGTTACAATATACTCCCCAGGCAAATAGAAATGTGCCTGTGTTTCACCATAAGCACTTGTCCCATCACCAAAATCCCAAAGATATGAAATAATTTCTCCGTTAGGTGTTCCGGACTTTTCATTATAAAAGGACACGTTCTGAGCGAAAGAATAGATTCGGTATGCAAACGTTGGGTCTGGCTTAATCGGTGCCACTTGTTCATCGGTAACTGTAATAGCCTGTGTGATTGTTTTTTCTGTACCATGATTAGTTTTTGCTGTTACTGAAATATCATAAGTTCCAGCTTCAGCATAAGTGTAAGTTAAAAAAGTATCAGTCTTAAGTGATTTAACTTCACCATTTCCTAGATTGATGATGAATTCATTAATTGAGTAATTTTCATCATAGTCGAATGATTGATTTAAGTTCAGATAAACAGTTCTGATATTAGATTGGATAGCTCTGAAGTTTACAAACGGTTGCAATGAACTTGTGTCTTCCACAAGCTGAACTTGTCTAGTGGTTGACGCTACTTGGTCACGATAATCGATGATAGTTAAAACAACTCTATAGTTAGCATAGTTTTCTAAATTCACACGGGCCAATGTGTTTTGGTAAAACTCCGAAAGCGGTAAAGTGTGTAGAAGATTATTTTGACTATCGAAAATCTGATAAAATGCTTTTTTAGTATTGAATTGTGTTTTTGCAATAAAGGCTCTGAGATTTAGGTGTGTGCCGTCAATGAAGGCCTTGAAGTATCCTCTTGGCGCTTCTTTGATTGGTTCAAGATCGACTTCGACATCTTTCGCTGTAGAATCGGTTAAGCCTAAAGAATCTGTTACTTTTAAGCTCACATTGTGGCTGGTAAGAGCTACGTCGCCTGGACGTTTGTTAAAAGTATGCGAAAATGACTTTGTTGAATAAGTTGTCCCGTCATCTAGAGTCCATTCGAATTGCGATAATTCCTCATCTGGATCCGTTGAAGTGCTATTACAAGATATTGAGAGGAATCCCGCTTTCACGCATTCGAAACTAGCAGCAGGTTTTGAATTTTCTTTAATAAAAAATGATTTTTCTACAGAGTGAGTAGCTCCATCATTATCTGTTACAGTAAGACGAATTAATTTTTCACCAGATGTTTGATAGATATGAGTTGCAGATGAGTTATCTGAATTTATAGAATGAGTATCATCACCCCATTCATACTTAAAACTAACAATTGTTCCGTCTGAATCTTTTGAGCCTTCTGGATTACACGTGAGCTTTAAAAAATCTGGGGCGAAGCAATCAAGCATCGCAATCGGAGCCACATTTGGTTTTGGATGAACAACAATCTTTACACTTCCACCATCTTTTTGATGCTTGATTTTAACTCTGCCTTTCTTATCAATCTCCACATATTGGTAATCAAGATTGACAGTGAAAGTTCCAGGCTGATTATAGGTATATTTGAAAATTGGATGGGTAGTTGTGAGAGTTTCACCATTACCTAAGGTCCAAATGAATGTATTAGCTTTACCGGAATCATATAGGGCCTGGGCATCTAATGTGACTACCAGCTCAGCATTGCCCTCTTTAGGTGAAACATCAAAGTATCGAGGTGAACCGTCCATCAGTAATGTGCTCACAAATAACATTGCAAGCCTTAATAATGCGAACGCTGTTGTCATGACTGTACCCCTATTAGGCCAAATAAAACGCCAAAAATTTATTTATTAAACTTTTAACGGTTGAGTCTAAAACAAGCTTGAGAATTAAAATCGGAATTTTAGATAAAAGATCGAACAGCACCCTAAGTGCCTGCTATTATAGTATCCACCCTTTCGGGTGGAAATTTACTGACCTGTTAAAATTAGACAAAGAATGTGCATTAGAAAGTTTGCAGTTCCCTATTGATTAAGGATTCTCGCCGCCTCTTTGGCAAAGTAAGTGAGGATCATATCTGAGCCTGCGCGCTTGAAGCTCCAGAGCATTTCGATCATCACTTTGTCGCCATCGATCCAGCCTTTTTCCGCAGCGGCCTTCACCATCGCATACTCTCCGGACACGTTGTAAGCAGCAATTGGAAGTGTTGTATTCTCTCGAAGTGATTTGATGACGTCGAGGTAAGGAAGTCCTGGCTTAACCATGAGGATGTCGGCACCTTCTGATTCATCGAGGTAAGCTTCACGCAGGGCCTCGCGAACGTTGGCGTAATCCATCTGATATGTTTTTTTGTCGCCCTTTTTTGGAGCGGAATTGAGTGCATCTCTAAATGGTCCATAGAAAGCCGAAGCATATTTAACAGCATAAGACATGATCGCCGCATTGATGTGGTTTTCGTCATCCAGAGCGTCTCTGATGTAGCCCACGCGTCCATCCATCATGTCGGAAGGTCCTAAGATGTCTGAGCCGGACTTCACCTGCACGATGGCCATCTTTGCCAGCACTTCCAGAGTTTCATCATTGAGGATTTCTCCGGTCTTTGGATCAACCAGACCATCGTGTCCATCAGATGAGTATGGGTCAAGAGCAACATCGGTCATGATGAGCAGTTCAGGAACCGCATTTTTTACGGCCTTGATAGCATTTTGATAGAGACCATTTGGATTATAAGCTTCACTTGCCTTTGAATCTTTTAGTGAATCGTTGATCGCCGGAAATAGAGACACACACGGAATGCCCAGCTGGTAGAGTTCTTTACATTCAGTCACCAGGTTATCGATGGAAAGTCTGAAGACACCTGGCATACTGGCGATCGGCTCACGCAGATTGTTTCCTTCTTTCACGAATAAGGGGGCAATCAGATCGTGGCTTGTCAGTTGCGTTTCGCGAACGAGTCTTCTGATCGCTTCATTTTTTCTGTTTCTTCTTGGTCTTGATATATTCAGCATAATTTTATCCTTGTTGTCCCATTTGCATTTTGGCCTTAAAGGCCATGGCATAGAAAGAAATCTGTTTCATCATGGCCGTAAGCCCATTGGCGCGGCTCATGGATAAGTGTTCCCTGAGTCCCAGGTCTTCTAAAAATGTTGGTTTAGTGGAGAGAATTTCATCCGGCGTGGATCCCGAATACACCTGCACTAAAAGAGCGACAATACCTTTAACAATGGCCGCATCGGAGTCCGCTTCAAAAAGGATTTTTCCGTTTTGGAGTTCGGCATGCAGCCAGACTTGTGACTGACAGCCTTTGACTTTGTTTTGCTCCAGGCGATGAGCTTCGTTCATTGCCGGCAGCGATTTTCCGATTTCGATCAGATGCCGATAGCGGTCTTCCCAGTCTTTAAATTGTGTAAACTCTGTTACGAGTTTTTCGATGCGATCATTAATCATGGCATTTACCCTACCTTTGCTGTCAGTTTTAGCACGGTTTTTCCCTTATTTTAAGCAGAATTAGGGCCTTTTCCGGGGCCTGTGGTAGAATAATTGAATGACTGCATCTATGGGTAAAAACTCCATTAAAAAAGGCCGGATTCTCCTCTATCGCGTATACGATATCGGGGAGGAAATTGACCTGGAAAAGGCGGAAAAGATCATTGAGCAGGCCACGACCCGCTCTAAATTCCGCTTAAAAAACATTAACCGGCAGGCGGTTATTGTTTCCAATGATCCTCTCTCTATTGCGCTGGGGAATTTTACTCTGCGCTCTGAGGCAGAGGAATTTACTTTTGAGATAAGCGGTAAACTCTGGGAATTCGGGACACTGTCGCTGACTTTTGAGTTTATCATTCCGCCAGGAACGACCCTCGATGAACTAGGCCGGATATCAGATAAAATCCAGAATTATGAAGAGCTCGAAGTTTATGCCCGTCTTCGTGCGCGTGACCTCACTCAGCAGATTCTCCCTTCCATGGGAAAAAGTAACGAATGGATCGTTAACGAAGATTACATCCTCTATTTCATCGAAAGCTTCGAACATGAATATGAGGATGCTTTCCGTTTATTGGATGAAGAAGACATCGCTTCACTGGTACTTAATGAAGAAAAAGGTGTTCTTTCTTCTCAGGTCGCCCAGAGAATTTATTCATCCAAACTGCAGTATTATAAAACCGATCTGGCCCTCATTGACTGGAATTCGGCCTTTATTGTTGAGCCGTCAGGCTCCATGGATGTGCCGGACGTGATTGAGTTTGCCCTCAACCAGCTCTTGGAGATGCGCTATTATGACGATCTGCTCGACCGCAAGTTACGCGAAATTTATTCGGCCGTTGAATTAAAGGATATGAGTATTTTTTCGTCGAAGTATACAGATCTCGCTCTGGAGGCGGGTCAGCGCTATATTGAAATTGCCGAGATCGTTGAGTCGGTGGAAAACTCGCTGAAAGTCATCGGGGATGTATATCACTCTGCTGTGTTTCGGGCAGCTTCGCAAAAGTTTCGTTTTACGGACTGGCAAAATTCCATCGACAACAAGCTGGATAACCTGGCCGAGCTATGCAAACTTCTTCTGGATAATATCAATTCCAAACGCTCGCACATGCTCGAGCTGATCATCATCATTCTCATTTCAATTGAGATGATCCCGCTCGCAAAACATGTCTTTGATTACTTCAATTAAAAATTAATTCAAAACCGGCGTCACTCTGACAGTCGTTCCGCGGTAGGAAACTTTCGCTTCCTGATTGAGTTTAGCGATGATTTCTTTTTTGTAGAAGGCCTTGGAGCCAGAGGCTTTGTAAAACTTCATTTCGATGGCCACTTCATCTGGTCTTTTGCCGTGTTTTGGATTGAGTTCGATTAAAACGTTCTTATTATCGATTTTTCGCTCCAGCTCGGCGGTCTGATAAAACGGCATAGCAAGAGATGATTTGGAATTTGTATGTTTTGATTTAATGTGCAGGTTTAAGTTTACGAGTTGTGAACCTAACGATCCTTCACTGGCCAGAGTATTCACTGAAGTTAACAGGACAGATGACACGAGAATAGATTTAAAAATTGCGACCATTTTTTCACCCTCATAGTAAAAAAAAGAAAATTATAAATTCAGTATAAAGAAATCGTAATCACGGTGGCAAATTTTTTTTTTCAGATTGTCAGAAGCTCAGATGGATAGAACAGATGTTTCGATCAACTCCGGCAACTGAAAATCGCGGGCGCGGGGAGCCTTTCTGAAATCCAGTCGAAACGCCCGAAGTGCGATTCCCTCTTCTTTGAATTTTTCTGAAGCTTCATGATCTGCTCCATATAAAAAATCTCTCAGAATCGGATGACCGTGCCGGAAAAGTTCATAGCGCAGCTGATGAGATCTTCCGGTAACAGGGTTTAGTTCCCAATGAAAAATTCCGTTTTCTACTTTTACGATCTCCGCCAGCGTTAAGGATTCCTTTCCCGCCGGGGATTCGTAGGCCCGTTTTTTACCTCTAAGCAGCTTACACTTCCAGCTGAACTTTTCGCCAGTAGGCAATTCTTCGCGGGCCCTCATATGTTCATTGTCGACCGGAAAAGTAAGAGCACTGTAGGTTTTTTGTATTTCTTTTTTTTCAAACCAGGCGTTGGCGCTCCGGTGGGCTTCCATCGTAAAGGCGTACATGATGAGGCCCTGCACTTCCAGGTCCAGGCGGTGGACCGGAAAGATTTGTTGCTGATAATCGGATTCGAGAATTTTTCCCAGAACAGGCCTTCCATCCGACTGATCTCTGCCAGGGACACTCAGGATTCCGGCCGCCTTATCCACTACGACAAAATGCTGGTTTCGAAAAATTTCTTTGTAACTCATTTTCCCGATGCCCCGTAGTTAGGCAAAACGCGGGCGCTGGGATCAGTGACCTGGCAGTTTTGCCAGGAACTGTTTGGCATCCAATAATCTTTAATGAGTCTGGCCCGTCCGGGATAGAAGCGCTCAAAGATCTCACGGTAAAGAAGTGATTCTTTGGTAAAGGGGGGGCAATAGTCATAGGTCTTGATTCGTTTGTTGAATTCATCGTCGCTATAGGTTTTCTCGGCAAAAAGTTTTAGCTCATCAACCATGGAGTGTCCGACGGCATCGGAGAAGGCGGCCTTCTCCCTCCATAAAATATGTTCAGGTAACAAACCATCCTGAGCAAAAGCGTCCCGAAGCAAAAACTTGCCAATGCCGTTGGTATTCATTTTTAGGGCGGGATCTACGGCCATGACGAATTTTACAAAATCCTGATCAGAAAACGGAACCCGGGCCTCGAGTGAATGAGCAGACAGGCAACGGTCTGCGCGCAGAACATCGTATAAATAAAGTTCATGAACTCGTTTGGACGCTTCTTTTTGAAATTCAGCTTTATCTGGTGCAAAGTCGGTATACTTATATCCGAAGAGCTCATCCGACACTTCACCTGTCATCAGTACTTTAATATTTGTTTTTTCTCGTATGTATTTACACACCAGAAACATCCCGATGCTGGCACGGATAGTAGTGATATCCCATGTCTCCAGGTGATAGATGACTTTCTCCAGAGCGCTTAGGACTTCTTCCAGCGTCATGGTGACGTTGGTGTGATCGGATTTAATAAAGCGTGCCACGTCGGCGGCATATTTGGAGTCAATCGCATCGTCGGTCATCCCGACGGAGAATGTCCGGATAGGTTTATCTGGATTCATTCTTTGGGCCAGGGCACAGACAAGAGAAGAGTCCAGTCCTCCGGAGAGCAAAAAACCGATTTCCGCATCGGACTGCAGGCGTTTTTCCACGGCAAAACTTAAGCGGTCACGTATCCCCTTTAAAATTTCAGGTCTCTCCAAGTTGTGTTGTCTCTCAACTTTGGAGAGATCGAGATAACACTCGAAATGATCACCATCATAGAAATGTCCTGGCGGAAACGGATGAACATCCAGACACAGATCGGTCAATGCTTTTACTTCAGAGGCAAAGGCCATTTTATTGTTTGATTTAAGTCTTCCATAAAAAAGCGGTCTGATTCCCATTGGATCGCGGGCGGCCAGGAATTTTTGTTTTTTATCATCCCAGATAACCAGGGCGTATTCGGCATCCAGTGCTTCGACCAGTTTTTTGATACCGTCACGTTCATAAAGCGGAAGCAAAACCTCACAGTCGGAATGAGAATGAAACTGATGAGAATTGGTATCGATCAGACTTTGCTTGAGAGCAGAATAGTTATAGATTTCACCATTACACACCAGATAGTTTTGGTTATTACTTATAAAGGGTTGTGCTCCCGATGATGATAAATCCATAATTGCCAGACGATGAAAGGCCAGGGTTCCGCCCTTAAAATGAATGATCTGGTGATCATCTGGACCCCGGTGAGTCAGCCGGTTCATGGCCTCTTTGTGCTGGGAAGAGACTTCTTCAGGGGAAACTCCATCAAAGACCACAAATCCACACATAAATTTTAATACTCCTTTTGGTGACCGATAAAATCACTTAAGGATTGTATCATTACTTTAGGATTCAGGTAGAGAGGATATTTCAAAGAGCGAGGAGGCCCGGGCCGTTTTTTGCTCAAAAGTGATCTGGCCTTGATGCAGAATAAATATTCCACCGAGTTGCAACGGATCACCTTCGGTTTTTCCCTGGATGATACCTTTACTCAGCATAACCAGACCCCCGCGCAGCCAGGTCGCAGGACCGAAGAGCTGGAAAAAAGTTCCGCGTTTTAAGCCCATTGCTTTGTAAAGCACACGGCAGGGATCAGAAACATGGGTGATCTTTTCCTGAAAATATTTGGCAAAAAAGTCGTCGGCAAAAGCAGGGTCACTCATATGAACGAAAATAAGTTTTAGCCCTTTTTGATCATTCATTAGTTTTAAACGGGAAAGTTCACGCATATTTTCACGGCAGAAAATACAGCCAAATTGCCGGATAAAAACCAGCAATACCCGCTTTTCTTGAGAATGCTCTAACAACGTTTTACCTTCGTTTGTTCGAATGTGAGAGATGAGGTCAGAAAATTTCTTAGGCGAGCTCTCTTCTTGGGTGTGAACCAGGAAGGCATTTTGCAGGATAAAAAAGAAAGGGACGATCCACAAAACTTCCGTGACAAGTAGAACTAAAGTCATCGTCAGGGGAATTTCTCCTTCGGCAGCGGGTCCGATGAATAAGGCCACGGTAAAGAGTTTACTGACGAGACCGACCAAAACCGTCAACCAGTGCTGATAGGGATCATAACTGGCGATAAAAAATCCAATCCCTAATGAAAAAGCAAATGAGCCCAGCAAGAAAAGGACGATTGGCTGCAGAGTGAGGGAACTGCTTAGGGAGGATATCCCCGGAGATAGCCAGAGCAAAATGCCCAGGAGTAGCTGAACAACTGCGGATGAACGCAGGACAAGGATGTTGATATCTGACTTAAACATGCTTTTCATGAAGATTATTATAGCAGAGGCTGATTTAATTCTGCATCAGACGCCGTTTAGACAAAGCTTTCAACGTGCTCTTTTTTTGATCATCAGCTTTCCGCTGGCGCTTTTACTGCTAATCATCACCTGATAGTCAGCACTTTCGCCTAGTTCATTAAAGAGATCCCCGGTTGCACTTTTGTGGGAAACACGGATTTTACAAGTCTCCGGAAGAGTGAGTGTAACATCTGAAGCAGCAGAAAGAACGCTGACATCCCCTCGCCCCTGACAAGCGCGGAAAGTGGCCCGTACCGGTCCGGACGCAGATTTGATGGCCAGATTCTTCAGGGATTCAGCTTCAATATCAATGGCCCCGGTGGCCGTCTGCAAATCAAAGTGACCGCTGATTTTTTCAATACGCTGATCTCCTGTTCCGGAAGATAGATCAAATTCATAAAGGGATTTTTCGGGTACTTCAATTTTTACCCTGGCTTCACAATGAGCGGTATTAAAAAGTTTATTCTGACTGGCCACTTCCACTTCTAATGTCTGGCCGGTTAACTGAGCATTCATTGAACACTTCTCTTCGAATTTGATTTTCTCGATTGAGACCTTGACTGTAGTTTCCCGGGTGGACGTTATCAGTGTAGGCCCTTTGGTGTTTGTTACGGAAATTTTATTGAGGCTTCCTGCAGTGAACGTTTTTTCAAAAGCAAAGACATCATGGAAAAAAAGAAAGTTAAAAAGAATAATGGCCGTTTTCATATCGAATGTTTACTCCACTCAGAGATTTGGGTAACTTTATTGAAACACCAACTAATTTTACAATGAGTTTCCCTCAAAATGAACCAAAGAAATCTTTTTTTATTTCTCCTCTGCTCAATTATCTGGGGAACTACCTGGCTGGTCATCAAATTTCAGATTGATTCGGTCACTCCGATTGTTGGAGTCTTTTTCCGCTTTTTACTGGCAACTATTCTGATGATGGGAATTAATTTAATTTTCATCCGGAAAAATTTTGTCTTTCCACTACGCAACCATTTTTTCTTTATCCTGCATGGCCTGTTTAATTTTTGCCTGAATTATATTCTCACCTATATTTCAGAAAAATACGTTTCTTCCGGGATGGTCGCTGTCACCTTTACATTGCTCATTTACTTCAACATGGTGCTGCTGCATTTAATTTTTAAAATCCGGATTTCAAAAAATGTGTTTACCGGAGCACTGCTGGGACTGGTAGGGATAATCTGTCTTTTTTACGGCGAAGTGGTCAATACTGAAGCCAGCGGGCGGGGACTGCTGGGAATTATTATCGGCATCGTCGCTACATTCTGCGCTTCGCTGGGAAATATGGTTGCTTTTTACAATCATCGCCAGAAAATCCCGGTCATGACGTTTAATGCTTATGGCATGTTTTATGGAACCATTTTAAGTTTCATTATTGGCCTTTTGATGGGAGAAACATTTACGCTTCCACACAGTTTCTCATTTACTTCATCACTGCTTTATCTGAGTTTTTTTGGAACAGTGATCGCTTTTTGGGCCTATCAGACCCTGGTGGGAGAAATGGGCGCGGACCGGGCGGCATACACCTCTATTCTCTCACCGATGATCGCAGTTATTGTCTCGGTCCTTTTTGAATCACTGGCCATAACCCCACTGTTTATCTTGGGAATTCTATTTTGTCTGAGTGGAAATTTCGTCGCCCTTAGAAAAGAAAGAGTTCTTTAATACACAGCATAGACCAGGCTTCCGCCTTTTATTTTATCGATCACTTCCTGATGATAACGCATCTCCAGGGCCGGACATCCATAACTTCTGCCGATTTTATCTCCGGGAGCAACATAAGGCGCCCCATGGATAACAATCGCGCGCACCCGGGCATTGGAATTGGTTTGCGACTTTCCATCTAGACGAAGTGAATAACCATTTTCACCGTAATAAGTTTCAGCTGTCAGAAAATATCCAAGTGAAGTTTGTTTTGAATCAATAATATTAGAAAATTTTGTGGCATATCCATCAAAGTCCGGATCGGAATTTCTGCCATGAGCTGCCAGATAGGTTTCCACGTGTCCGGATTCCATATCGATCAGATAAAAACGCTCCCGACTATTGTGCTGTCGATAATCGATAATCGTCATGACTGCTTTGTTCTTTATTTTGTCCTGCCATTTTAGATAGGTTTCTAGTGCTGACTTAAGGTGAGCAGGCGGAACAAGTTTTTGCGGATCTAAATGGGAAAAGTCTCCGGCCAGAAGACGTGACATAAAAAAGAATGTTGCAATGAAAGCAAACTTTGAAAAACCATGTAACATGGTTTCATTTTACGTGAGCACCCTTGATCCGATCCAGCGGGCAAAAATGATCGGGTGAATTTAGTTTTGCAACCAGTTGATGAGTTGATCAAAACAATTGGCCACACCCTTATAGACCCGGCTTTCGGGAGACATTGAATGAAGAGCACTGATTAGTTGATCCCGATACAAAGGATTGTTTTTTACCGCCGTTCCGGGCATGAAAGTCACTCCGATTGTAAAAAGCGAAGAATCGATTTCTGGAAATCCCCAGGTCACTTGACGCTCAATCCGGAAATAAAATGGGATCTCGGCCATTTCATTAAAACTTCTGCCTTTCCACATTACCGGATCAATTCCTTCCGGAGCAACTGGATGATGATTCAGACGTTGATCAGTGACAAAACTCCAGATAAAACGGACATAGGGACCCTTGGTAATCATGGTATCAACCAGCTTATCGGCCACGCGGTTGACTTTTTCAATACCTGGAATGTCTACGTGAATATCAAAAAAATTCATCCCTATTTTATCTTCCGCTGCCCAATGACTGGGACTGCAAAGATGTAAAAGTCCCAAATGATCCCGGGAAGATGACTCGCTCATCTCCCGGCAGACCAGGGCAATGTCCTCTTCTACCTGTAAGGCCAGAGCATCGATAATGTCGTTTACTTGAGGTCTGATCTCTGCGAGATTGCTTTTAAAATTAGTCAGAGAATAGTTTGAATTAAAACTGATCTTATCACCGGTATGACGACAAAAGAGCACGTTCTCCTGCAGCTCAAAAAGCTGAGGATATTCCAGACAAAAGCGGGAGATTAAAAATGAAGCGAGCGTTGATTCGCGGGTAGCTGAAAGATTTTTTTTACAGTAGTATTTCTCCAGCCTCTCTTGTCGCGCTTCCAGTTTATTCTGGCGATACAGAGGAAAATTTTTTGTAATATGAAAGATTTTTCCGTCGAATTCGGGATTGCCAAAATCATGGTCTAGGCTTCGTAACCCGGGCCCCACTTCGTAGAGTCCACGTTCGATAGGAAAATACACTGGTAATTTTTCACTAAACATAAAAACCTCGATACTTGAGTGTAAACTTATCCATTTATTTTGTGAATGATCCTATTGATTTTTTCGAATAGGTTAATACTTAAACTCAGTGCAAAATAAAGTATCCCAATTAGTCATAGAAGGAAAAGTAAGTCCTTCCAAACATCCATGGAGGATTATGAAAAAAACTACTCTCTTGGCCATCGATTTGAAAAAAGAAGTGATTTCTGTGGCCCTATCCGGTCTTATGATGGTTGTCGTTGCCATGATTTTAACAATCGCCACCTAAAAAAGAAATGAAGAAGATCTCTTTGCCGGATCATTTTCGGTGAAGTTTCCAGGGAATACTTGAAAAAATGTCCCTCCAACCTTTCACAGTATTCCCTTCTTCTTTTTACCTGTTATACTTTCTTTTATTATGCAAGACGAATTATCCAACCAATCCGTGCACCTGTTGAAGGAACTGCACATTCTCACCCGCGAGGGGAAACTCAATCAGGACAGTCGACGAAAACTCAAACAAGTTCAGCATCTTTTTAATTTCATAAAACCAATGCTTGATGAGCTCTCAGCGGAGCAAAAACCTTTTAGTGTTGTTGATCACGGGGCCGGAAAATCTTATCTGGGTTTTATGCTTTATGATCTATTTTTTAAGCATGAAAATTATGGATCCGTTTACGGGATCGAAACGCGCGAAGACCTGATCAGAAAATCTGTCGAACTGGCCTGTGCCTGCAAATTTTTGCGAATGCATTTTTTTAACCTGAGTGTGGCAGAATCGACAACTTCACAACTTTTGCCGGAAAAAGTGGAAATGGTTACCGCTCTGCACGCCTGCAATACGGCCACGGATGATGCTATTGATTTCGCGCTCAAAAAAGGGGCCCGCTACATTGTCATTGTCCCATGCTGTCAGGCGGAGATAGCCTCGCTGCTTCGTCAGAAAAAAAATCAGATGAAAGATTCTCTGTCTGAAATCTGGCGCCACCCACTGCACACCCGGGAATTCGGCTCACATCTCACCAACGTTCTTCGTTGCCTGCAGCTTGAGGCCCATGGTTATCAGGTTACGGCCACTGAACTCATCGGCTGGGAGCATTCTATGAAAAACGAAATTATTATTGCTAAAAAGAATAATGATGTGAATCGTAAAAAGGCCGCAAACGCTCTGATTGAAATCCTGGAGCGACTGGATCTTGGTGAACTTAAATCGCGCTATTATCTTCCTGCTTAATCGTGGAGATGAGTGAAATAAAATCATATTGGTCTGATCGCGGTTTTAATATCGTGTTGGTCAAAAACTTTCCCGACAAACAACTTTTACTGCTGGCCACGGGGGGAAAGCACTTCTGGAATACACTTTCGCATCCTCTTTCCGGGGAAAATCCAATAGACGATTATACGACTTCTGAAGTTCTCCTTTTTGGGAAAAATAAATTGCAGCTGGATCTGACCAGCTCCATTCTTTTTCCCCATGGGAAAGAAAACTATCCACTGCAACAGTTGGGACGCGATCTTAATCTTTGTGCTCCTTCCCCACTTTTCATTGATATTCATCCTGAGTTTGGACTGTGGTTTGCTTTTCGCGCACTGGTGAGTCTCCCGCTTGAAACTTTGCCGGAAATCTCTCTTAATTCCTTTATTTCTCCTTGTGATCAATGTGCGGAAAAGTGGTGTCTGAAAAAAGAGGGAACATTTACAGAAAAAAGACTAAGCTGTCCGGTTGCCACTGATCATCAGTATACATCCGAACAGCTTCACTATCACGAGATGGTTATTCGCGCTCGACAACAGTCTTAAGTGCCTTAATGATTGGTTCAACCTGATTATCGATAAACGTGCGGATGATTCCGCCTTCAATACGGTTGTAATCATCGCTCTTGTACATCAGACCAGTTGAATGCCCGGCCAGGACTGTGTCTCCTTTTTGATCAAAACATAAAGTAGCAGTCAGCTTTTCAATATTTTTTGAAACCAGATCACTCGACTGCATAAGATCCATAATTAAATCATAGCCCATTGTTTTTTTCGGACAAAGCGTATCGTTTCGGGTGATGGTGACAATGCCATAAACATGGGCCGTTTTTTTGATCCCCAGTATACTTTTTGTCGCATCAAACTCAATGATATTTCCCCGCACTTCTTTGTTGGTGATAACCGCATCCACCGGTTGATATTCAATCAAAATTGGTTCTGGGTCTGCTAGAGATCTTTCTGTCTTTGCGACGACATCAGACGTTTTCAATTCAAATTTCACTTCTTTAAGGGGAAAAGTTCCGGCCGCATTGGCAGAAAAGGTGAAGAGCAGAAACAGACAACTCATTAAACATTTCATAAACCAATCCTTTGATGAAAACTAAGTCCAGACATCCTAGGAGATAAAGTTGCTGTTTGAATAGTGACTGTAAGTCAAAAGTAAGAATCTTTTAGACTAGTAGCGATATCCCTGAGAGCGGGCAATCGTTTCGGAATTAAAGAAAACCCGTCTATAAACCGGAACCTCATCCACTGAATTTTTAAGCAATTTCGTCTGAAAATCGCCCACCAGATTTGTTCCCGGAAGTCCTTTTATGTCCTGCCGGAAGACATAAGGCACTTGTCCATCGGCAAAAACCGGCGCAAAAATTCCGCGTTTATTGATCACAGCTTCCTCCGAAACTCGTGTGTAGTCACTGACAAGTTTTTTATCAAACGGATAAATGAAGTACATCGCACCCCATCCGGCACGAAGCATGAGGAGATTGATGTCCTGACCTTTATAAAAAATCTGACCCAGCAGACGGCCGTTAGAGTCCATGCTGTTGTCCTGAGGTTTCACCACAATGTCAGCATTGAGAGGCAGCAGGGAGCGCAGATGATCGCGGGCCAGAATCGCCGTCTCTCCTTGAGTTGCTCCCATAAAATCCACTTCCGGAGTATCCACCCCTAAAAGTCTGACCTTATTTTTTTTGCCGGTTATTGTCTCCACCATCACAATCGTATCTCCGTCGTGAACAGAGAAAACCTTGCCGCTTACATCAGCGTAAACGTGAGAGGAAAAAAGAAAAGAGAGACTTAAACTCAGGGGCAATACAATGGATTTATTCATGAAAAGATTAATGCCCGCAAAAACCATTTTTGTATAGCTTAGAAGAAAGAGGTGTGAGCTTTTTACACAGTAAGATCCCTCTAGAAACTTTTTTTGAAACCGATATGCTTATAACTGGTTTTCAACTGCGAGGTCTCTATGGACAAAGTATTATTGAGCGGAATTTTCGGTGCCTGTGCTGGTGCCATGGGCTTTTTCCTCGCCTCCAGAATGCACGGAAAAGACAAAGCTGAAAAACGTTACCCGCCCTACTCCCTGGCCTTATTCGGGCTTTTCCATGCCGCCTTTTACTTCCTTAGCTGATCTGTAATTTTTTCAGATTTACGCTGGTAAAAACAACTCGTGCTAGGATGCTCTACCTATGCACCAAATAAAAAACTATTTATCTGTATTGCTTATCTCTTTTCTTCCTCTTAGTGCTCTGGCGCTGGAGACAGACCAGTTTCATGCGGCCACAACCATTTTACAAGATGCCTCGCCTGCTCTTAACAATTATGTCACGACCAAAATACAAAAGGCCCTGGATCGGGCCAATCAAAAAAGAAAAAGTCTCACCTGCGAAAAATTAAGTGATGAAGTCATGACGGAAATCGTTGGCCGTTATGAAATAAGTGCCATCAGTACTTTTGCTAAAACATCACCGGATATTGAACGCTACCCTGATGACACCGTTGGTATGCAGGAATACGTCAATCAATCGATTTACCGGGATGCCGGCTTTCCCTTTTTGCTCTTTGGTGTTCTCTCCAAAACAATCAATGTCGGCGGAGTCTACATCGGAACAGACAAACTGGGACATTTTGCTCTCATCGGTCGCAACTATTTCCGGAGATACCTGAAACTTAAATCTGAAGGACTTTCTGAAACAGAGGCCATCAAACAGTCTGTCATGAAAGGAATAAAACAAGAAGTCCACCTTCTCGGTTATACTCTGGGTGGTGTTCTCTCTTTTGGCGATCTGGAGGCCAACTACCAGGGAATGATGTTTGCACGCTCTTTGTGCGCTGGTGAAAATCCTTATCTCATCCGCGAAAAGAATGAATGGAAAAAAAATCCCCTGCGCTCTTTTGATATTAGAAATTATATCAATCCCAAAATGGATGAATCTTTTCAATTCGCCTTCTGGAAAGAGCGCATCTGGAAGGATATTAAACCGGCACTTGCTGAAGTCTACTGTGATCTTCGCTCCAGCCAGGCCTATCAGGCCCGCATAAAATCCTACACCGCCCGAGTCGAAAGAAATCAAAATGATGCCTTTGTGGAAGAATTCTTTAAAAATAAAAAAGAATTTGACCGGGCATCGCGCGATCTCAACAAACTCTGTCAGTAAAATGCCAGAATTGGCAAGCACAAGACTTTGACGTCTTTTTTTAAAAGAAGAATAATCTTTGCATGAAAAAAATACTTCTCCTACTTTGTGTTCTCTGTCTTCAAGTTAATGCTCTGGCAGAGGTTGATCCCTTCAACACTTATCGATATCAGGAGAAAAAAAATACACCGTGGTTTGAATGGTGGTATTACAAAGTTGTTCTTCCTGATACCGGAGAATCTTTTTATTTTATCTACGGAGTCATCAATCCCTGGGATAAAAACAATACAATGAAAGGAACCCGCTCTTATGTGAGTATGGGAGATTTCAAAAACAAGATTATTGTTGAAGATAAATTTGATGTGCAGGATTTTTTCGCCAGCAAAACACAGACACTGGTACAAATTAAAAACAATCAGGCCACGGATACTAACTTCAGCGGTAATCTTGAACAAACAAACGATGAACAGTTTTCCTGGGATGTCTCCATCCGCAAAGAGTGGAGTTACAATCCGGTCAGTTGGGCCTTAGGAAAAGGTATCACCGATATCGAATGGTACCCGGCACAGGCCAGCGCCAGATGTTCCGGTACTATTATTTCGAAAAATCAGCTGCGTCAGTTCACCGATGCTCCCTGCTATCAGGACAGGAACTGGGGTAAGGCCTTTCCAAAATGGTGGACGTGGATTGTCTCTAATCAGTTCAAAGAAAATCCAGAGTCAGCTCTGGCTGTGGGCGGAGGTTTCCCCCGCTACTACGGAACAGATTTTCCGTTAAAAGGTGTCTCTATTGGTCTTAAACATAAGGGAAAGGAATATCATTTTCGCCCTAATGATCTCGACAGCATCAAAACGGATATCTCCATGGGAAAATGGGAAATGAGCGGAGAAAATAATAAGTACAAAGTCACCGTCAGTGCCTATGCTCCGCCGGAAAAATTTATGGATTTAAAATTTATCACTCCCGAAGGAGAGGTCTTTCACGATTACGAAGCTCTCGATGGCCAAGTCACCGTTAAAATTTACCAACGCGGGGTCTTGAAGTGGAACTTGATCGATACACTTACTTCAGACTACGCCGGCATTGAATACGGCAGTCACGATTTATAGATTCTGACAAACTGGCTCACTCTTGATGGCCTCTGTGCAGGATTCTTTAGAATCGTACTGCTGCAAACCATAATCAGTGTGCCAGGTTTCCTGTCCATCACATTTTTCTACCACATACATTTGAAATCCCTCAAACGGGATAGATGGACCACACTGACAGGCCACGCTGTAAGTTGAACATTGAGCAACGACCGCAAGGCCTAATAAAGTTTCGATCATATTTCCTCCCATATTAGACAACAAAAAAGTTAAATGAACGTAGCACGGCCTCTCACCTAAGTCAGCCCGCTATGTTTGATTTAGGTAATTCAAAATAAAAGGAAGAACCACTACCGAGCTTACTTTCTACCCAAATTCTGCCCTTGTGGGCCTCGATAATTTGGCGTCCAATAAAAAGCCCCAGTCCCAGACCACTAACTTCATTAGCACTCACTGCGCGTTCGAACCGGTCAAAAATCTTGCTCAAATTTTCTTTAGAAATTCCTATTCCCTGATCCTTGACTTGAACGACTACACTGTCTTTTTTGTCCTGCAGGAAAACTTCCACTGGTTTTCCGTTGCCATATTTCAATGCATTTTGCAGCAAATTTGTAAAAACCTGCTCAATTCTTATTGGATCGAACCACAAGATGTATTTTTTATCTCTGGCGAATTTTATCTGAACCCCTGTTGTCATTTCAAACTGCGACTGCATTCTGTTAATACAATTTTCCAGAACTTCACTTAAATCGGACTTCTCTGGTTTGATTGAGAGCTTGCCAGTACGAATACGGGAAATATCCAGCATATCATCCACAAGTCTTTCCAGTCGATCCAGCAACTTTAGAGTAATTTCCGTGTTAAGATTAATTCTCGTCGAATCGAAGGCCTTAGGATCACTGTCTTCAGCAAGCTTCTTTTGCATTTGAATGCGTAATTTTAATGTAGTCAGAGGTGTTTTTAACTCATGAGAGGCTATAGACATAAAATCTTCGCGTGATTTTAATGCAACCTGAAGTTCCTTTAATAGTTTTACTTTTTGAACCTCAGCTTCTTTTCTTTCGGTAATGTTATTAGAAATTCCACATATGGCATAAGGTTTTCCTTTGAAATCAATTAAAGGAAATTTAACAGACATGTAAGTATATTCTTTAGCATTGACAACAACAGTCTCCTCTTTTTTTAAATCTTTGCGCTCCCGTAAAACCTGATCATCATTATCCCGAAAAATCTTTGCGATCTCACTGGGAAAAAAATCCACATCTTTTTTGCCTATAATCTGGTCTACTGGAACACTTACTAGTTCGGAAAAACTCTGGTTCACCAGCATAAAACGTCCATCCATGTCTTTCACATAGATAACAACCGGGGCAAAGTCTATGATTGACTGCAAAAGGTCTTTTGTGGATTTAAGTTCAATTTCACTTTGACGAAGTTGAGTTACGTCACGGGTGACAATAGCATATCCTCTTAACTTGCTGTATCTGTCATACAACGGAGTAACGTTAATATTGGCAATGAAAGTTGAACCATTTTTTCTAATTCGCCATCCTTCTTCCTGATACCGACAATTGGCCATAGCTTCACTTAAAATGAATTGATAGTGTTTTTTTTCAATATCATCTGGCAAATAAAAAACTGAAAAATGTTTCCCGATTATTTCATCTATTTTGTAACCTAAAATCCTTTCCGCACCTATGTTCCAGCTCTCAACATAACCTTTGGGATCGAGCATATAAATTGCATAGTCCTGGATAGACTCTACTAATAATTTGAATTTTTCCTCACTGGCATTCAAGGCTTCCATATGATAAGTTTCTCTGGCCTGAACACTCCGATGTTTTCTCAGAATGACTTCTATCGCGGTATGCAGCTCCTTTTCTTCAAAAGGTTTCAGGATATAGCCAAAAGGCTCAGCGAGCTTGGCCCGTTCCAGTGTTTTTTCATCAGCGTAAGCAGTAAGAAAAATAACTGGAATTCTTAATGTCTTCCAAATTTCCCGAGCTGTTTCGATACCGTCTATATTTCCCTTTATTTTGATGTCCATTAAAATAAGGTCAGGTAAAAATCGTTGAGCATTCATAATAGCATCATGACCATTGCTAAGCACTGCAGGTACATCGTAACCAAGCCTTTCCAGACTTAACTTAATGTCCATAGCTACAATATTTTCATCTTCGACAACCATTACTTTAATTTTGCTCATGATCCACGACCTTTAGCTCAGAAAAATCAATTTCAATAATAGTTCCAGGATGAGCAGAGCGGGCTTGAAATTTACCATTTAATTGACTGGTGAGCGTTCTCACGAGCTGTAGCCCTAACGAATCAGTTTTCTCAATGTCCAGTTCCGGAGGTAGTCCGATACCGTTATCTGAAACCTCAAGCGAGTAATGATTTTCATTGAAATCATGCTTAATACTGACAGTGATTTTTCCTTTTCGCCCCTTGGGAAATGCATGTTTTAAACAATTCGAAACAAGTTCATTGATCATGAGACCGCACGGAACTGCAGTTTCAACCGACAGGAATACTTCTCTACCTTTAACTTCTAATTCTATTTGATCACGATCCACGCCATAGGCCCGAAAAAGTAATACTGAAAGAGATTCAATGTATTCAGGGAAGTTGATTTTTGAGAGTTCTTTGGATTGATAAAGTTTCTCATGAACCAGGGCCATGGATTTAATGCGGTTTTGGCTTTCGGAAAAAAGATCACGCGATTTTTGGTCTTCAATGTAATTGGACTGAAGCCTTAACAGGCTGGATGTTACCTGAAGATTATTCTTCACTCTGTGATGAATCTCTTTTAAAAGGGCTTCCTTTTCTCTCAGTGAGGCCTGCATGTGCTCTTCAATCTGCCTGCGTTCCGTAATATCTCTGATAATACTGGTGACCAGAATTTCATTATCAAGACGTAGAGGACTTAGACTGATTTCAACAGGAAATTCTGAACCATCTTTTTTCCTGCCTGTTAATCTTCTGCCGGCGCCCATGGGTCTTGTCTGGGGATGACTGATGTAAGTGTTTCTATAATCGATATGGTTTTTTCGGTAGCGTTCAGGAACAAGTATCTCAATAGGCTTTCCAATTAATTCATCTCGTTTGTAATCAAATAAGCGTTCCGTCTGAGAATTAACTATTGCAATTTTTCCTTCAGAATCAACGACAACGATTCCATCCGGAGCTGATTCCAGTAATCCTTTAAACTTAGCTTCTAATTTCAGGCGAGGACTAATATCTCTGATAATACTTGTGACAAGTGTTTCTTGTTCGCTCACCAGAGGGCTTAGGCTTATTTCAACAGGAAATTCTGAACCGTCCTTTCTTTTCCCCATGAGCGGTTTTCCTTCACCCATGGGCCTGGTTTTCAGTTCTTTAAAATAGCCATCACGCTGATGAACATGATTTTTTGCATATCTGTCCGGAACTAAAATTTCTATTTTTTGACCAAGTAATTCCTGGTGCTGATAACCAAACATTTTCTCTGCTAGAGAATTTACGATGACGATATCGCCCTTGTTGTTAATGACAACGACGGCATCAGGTGCCGATTCCAGGAACCCCCTAAATTTCAGTTCTTCTTTCTGTCGATCGCTCAGTTCTCTGATGATAAAAAGATCCAATATCTCTTCATTGGATTTGAGCTTACTTTGGCCAATTTGCAATTGAATTGAAGTACCATCTTTTTTCTGGCCGGAGAAAGTGCGTAATGAAGCTGTCTCTGTGCGAGTATTTTTCAAAAGATCAGGGGCCAAAATATCAACACTGTTATTGAGCAAATCATTGGACTCATATCCAAAAAGATTGAGTGCAGGCCGATTACCAAAAACGATTAAACCCTGATCATTTATCAGGATAATCGCGTCTGTAGCATTTTCTAAAAAGGAGTTTATGGACAAATCCTTATTAAAAAACTGGGGAGGTTTTTGAGTACTCTCCATGAGATTGAACCTTGATGGACATTGACATTTGCGCCACTTTTGGCGCCACTGTAATATCTTAGTCCATTACCAAGTCCGAGTAATGACATTACGGGCCATAAGAAGAGAATAAAATTGAATGGATATTTAAAAAAATGGTGCCCAAGACTGGACTCGAACCAGCATGCCAGTTACGGCGCTACCACCTCAAGGTAGTGCGTCTACCAATTTCGCCACCTGGGCACATTATCAGGTAGGGTCGATCTTAGTGACCCAGGTTTTTTTTGGCAAGAAGTTTCTTTAATTTCAGCCGTTTCTAGTAAAATTTGGTCAAATCATCACCTTCTGGGTGGGTAAAGCCGGTACTACGTCCCTCAAGATCTCCGGAAATGAGGGATTTCAGTTTATTTAAACACTGATCCCAACCCTGCTCACATTCGTCGCGCGCCTCTTTTGTTTCAAAGCCAGACTGAACAATCTGGACTTCGCAACCTCCGGCGACATCGCGGAATTCTGTACGGCAACTAAGATCTTTAAAAAGTGTAGATCCGTCAGGACCGACCACAGTTTCAACTGAAGTAAAATATTCTTCCGGAACAAAGTTGGTAAATTGTCCGCTGCACGTCCAGATTCCTTCATCGCTTTTATGAATGTAGCGATAGCGTCCTCCGACATTGGCTTCCATTTGCGGAACTTCCAGAGTCATTCCATCGGGTGCTGACCATTTTTCAAGCAATTCTGGTGTTACAAAATAGCGAAAGACTTCTCTTTTACTTTCAGGAATAAAAAGTTTTTTCTCCAATCGACTGTCGATCATTTCATCTAGATTCATGTTCATATTGACCTCTTTAATTGATTCAAGTGGTGATTCTTTTAAAACAGAAAGATAATTTCCTGCGGGATCTTTAAACCATGCTATTTCTGGACCGCCATTGTGATTAATTTCTTTTTCATCATTGCCATCAAAGTGTTCAAACTTAATACCTCGCCGGCGTAATTCGTCCACACTCTCCTCAATGTCGTCAACTGCCAAATTAAGAATAGTGAAGTCCGCAGGCCGGTGATTTTCTTTAGGATAAATTAATATTTTCTGATTATCTCCGACTCGAATTTCCAACATTCTTCCGCATTTGCTGTCTTTGATCTCACATAATTTTAGACCTAATTTTCCTGCGTAGAATTCTTTAGCTGCGTCGAGATCGTTGACTGAAAAACTGCTGAATATTTTATCTGACTTGATCATATAATCTCCTTGAATAAGTCACTCAAGGAGATAACTTTCAATTATCGCGCCGAAGATTATCTGCGTTTAGGTAAGAACATATCAATTTCGTCGAGGTAAAATTTGATTTTCGCTCTCGCTTCTAAAATGGCCTCAAACTGTTCGTTGATTTTTGCGGCCAGTTTTTCATCCGGAGACAAACTCATCGATTCATTTTTATGGCGGTTCATGAAAGCTTCAAGAGAGCTGTATGCTTCTGAACCGTCTTCTTCTTGAAGTGATACATCGTCATCGATTGCAAAACGATCATCAAGGTAGTCAGGAAATTCATCATCTGAGAGGTGGGAAAATTCATTTAAAAGATCCATCATAGGGTCAGAAAGATCAGAAAGGTCAGCTTCTACCGAAAAGTTTTTAGCTGAAGGAAAGAGCACTAAGTTGTCGGTTTCTAAAGTCGTCGTGTTTTTCATGCTGGTTCTTCTTGGTCCAAAAAATCACAGTTAAAGTTTTCTCTCAGGCATCCTAACATGTCCATATTGGGCACTTTGAAAAAGTTCAGGGCTTATGTAGAATTTATAAAGAATGTCTTAATTTGTGACAGATAGGAATTTCACGATATGACCGGCAAACAACCTCCGCAATGTATGAGATGTATACACTACCAAGTCACTTTTGACCCAAATGCCCCGCGCGGGTGCAAGCTTTTCCAGTTTAAATCAGCAGTTATGCCCCATGTTCTGGTTAAACAGTCGACTGGTTCTGAGTGCACTTCCTTTGCTGAAAAGGTCAAAAAAGACAGTGATGATGAGGGGGGTAAAAAAGATTTTAATGACCCGAAATACTGGTAGGCAGTTCTTTATTTAGTTCAAAATAAGTCGGTCCGGCCGCTTTAATCATCGCTCCTCCCAGACAGATATCCCCATCATAGAAAACAACTGATTGCCGGGGTGTAATCGCCCGCTGAGGCGTTTTAAAGGTGACATGCAGGGTATCGCCTTCAATCTTGGTAATCATACATTCCTGGTCTTTTTGCCGGTACCTGATTTTGGCCTTGCAATGATAAGGCAGAGGGTGATTCCACTCACCTGCCACGAAGGAGAGATCAGTTGCTGTCAGAGAGTCAGAATAGAGATGGGGGTGAATCTCACCTCTTTCCACCAAAACGACGTTTCTGCTCATATCTTTCCCGACAACAAACCAGGGTTCTCCCTGTCCACCGAGTCCTAGACCTTTACGTTGTCCGATCGTGTAATAAACAGCACCGGTGTGAGTTCCTACGATGGTTCCATCAAGAGTTTCAAAATTTCCAGGTGTAAACGTCACATAGTTTGAAAGAAAATTTTTAAAATTTCTCTCACCTATAAAACAAATTCCCGTTGAATCTTTTTTCTCGCTGGTCGAGAGTTCATACTGAGCGGCAATTTTTCTGACTTCTGCTTTTGGCAAATGTCCTATGGGAAACAGAACTTTGGAGAGGGTTTCTTTTTTTATTGTATAAAGAAAATAACTCTGATCTTTGAGCGGATCAGCACCTTTTTTCAAGTGGTGATTAACACCGTCAAAATCATTTTGACAGTAGTGTCCGGTGGCCAGGTAATCGGCGCCCATCTCCATTGCCTTATCAAAAAAAACTTTAAATTTAATTTCACGGTTACAAAGAATATCGGGATTCGGAGTAAAACCTAACTTGTACTCTTCCACAAAATGAGCAAACACCTGGCTGCGATACTCTTCGATAAAATCCACTGAGTAATAGGGAATGTCCAGTTTTTCACAGACAGCGACGACATCGGCATATTCTTTGGAAGACTGACAGACGCCGTGTTCATCGAGCTCTTCCCAGTTTTTCATGAAGAGTCCGATAACGTGATAACCTTGCTCTTTCAAAAGGGCCGCGCAGACAGAGGAATCCACACCGCCGGACATACCGACGACAACTGTTTTGCCTGAATTTTCATTAGGAGCGCGCATGACCATGGTTTTACCAGCACTTTTCGTTTTTGGCTATTTAACTATGTCATAATTCCATGCCAGTACGGCAGTGGTAAGGAACCTGAAAACATTGTTGTAAGTCATGAGATTGAGAGTCTCAAAAAAATCATTGCTGGTCTGATAGCGGGGATTAAAATCATTTTGTCTGTCTCCCGAGACAATAATGCCCGGAATGCCCAGTTGCCAGAATGCGGGTGCGGAATCGATAACTTTTGTTGCCGGAAGGGCTTCAATTCCCATATCGATAAGTGGGTAGTGTTTCTTTCCCCGTTCTTGCATCAATACGGCAAGGGCCTCATCGAGCTCAATTCCCTTGTCATTTTTAGTTCGGGTATAGAATTTCATATTGCCCAGTTTTCCAGTTTTATCTTCCCGTTTTGAATCGTGCCCTATCATTTTCACTTCGATAAATCCCAATATGCGCTGATTGCCGATAGCGGGTATAAATTTTTCCAGGTAATGTTTTGAACCAAGTTGTTCTGCACCTTCAGCATCGAAGAAAACAACTCTGACAGTTTTTGGAAGATCTAATCTGGATAAAATTTCAATCATCGATAATAGGGCAACTGTTCCGGAAGCATTATTGTCTGCACCCGGTAATTCCATCTTTTTATTTTTTTGTTCAGCAGATACGGATGTATCAAAATGCGCTCCCAAAATTATCACTTCCAGCGGAAATGTTGATCCTTTTTTTTCCCAGATAAAATTGGTGCCTTTGATATTCTGAGCAGCTTCACCTACAGCAAATTCTTCCCGCGAGTAGACAGATGATCCGTCTTTGGTGAATTCCTTTAACTTCTCCTCAATAAAGACCTGGGCCTTTGTGTGGCCTGGAGTGCCTGGTATACGTGACGGTCTTCCTGTCATCAAAAAATTACGAAGATTGTCTTCTAATTTTTTCCGTGAAAGCTTATCCACAACGTTGCGAATGGCGTAGCCATTTTTAATTTTCTTTTCATAATCTTTTATTTCAAAAGCAGATGCGAATGATGATGTGAGCAAAAAACTAGAAACGCAGAATATCGTTTTCACGAACCGGAACTTCGGGTTCATCAGGATCCTCTTTTATCTTTGGAAGTGTATTATATCCGTAGTCATCAAAGATTCCGGCCACTTCAACGGTTGCAGATCCCAGAATCTTACCACGGTCGCCCTGCCGATTGTATAAGACCAAAAACTGCCCGGGGACAAGTAATCCGGGTCGTTCCTGTTCAAATTCCACCAAGGCCATATTGTTATTTTTAAAAAGAACTTTACATGGAATTTTTTCGCTTTGCGGGCCGAGCTTGGCATAGGCCGAAAGAGGCAGCGACATATCCAGATGCATAGATGGTGTAAAACTATTCACTAAAACTTGTTGATGTTTAAGCCGGTGTGGATAATCAACAAATATATTTCCTTTGTATGGCACGATTGAAATGACCATTTTCTCCGGATCAATTTCTATCTCTCCTTTGCCCGGCAGGTTTTTGCGTCCGACATAATAGCGATGAATGCCATCGTGTTCGCAGATGGAGCTCTCCAGGCTATAATCGTAAATGCTTCCGGTACGTCGTAAATCCTCCGGTGAGCGCTCTTCGACCAGCTCAACCATGCGCGGGTCGTGCATCAACTGGTAAGACTTATCCTTAGGTCTTTTAATAAAATCAACTTTAATCAGCTCACCGATTTTTTCGACTTCTTTTTTCCGGATTTCGGCCAGCGGAAGAATAAGATTTTCCAGGTGAAACTGGTCAACCTTGGAAAGGAGATAAGACTGGTCATGTTCCAGGTCATTGGCAACCATCAATTCGAAGGCCCCGGTTTTCTGATTCTTCAGGACTTTGGCGTAATGACCGGTGGCAATCAACGACGTCTGAAATTTAGGTGCCTTTTCAGCGAGCACCTTAAAGAGTACCTGATTAATGTGAGTGAGAGGTTCAAAAGTCTGGCCTGAAAGAATTCTTCCTACCAGCGGATCGAGTACGAAATCGGCGAAAACTTCAGCAGCATTAACTGCATAAAAAGGGATATCCAGGTAATTACAGATGCTCTTAACTTTGGTCAGGTCATTGACGATGACTTCCACAAAAGGTCCGGGATTGTCATCAGAGGCAAAGAACTGCAAACCGATGCCTATACAGCGATAGCCCTGTTTTTTTAACAGATAGGCGGCAACCGTGGATTCCAATCCACCAGTCATCGCAACAAGAACAGTCTTAGTGAACGTTTTTTCCTTCACCAAACTATTATATCTTGTTGCTCTTTTTTTTGATAACAATTTAAGCGGTGAAAATTTCTCATATCCGAGCTTCCTGGGCGGATAATTATTTCTTTAAGCAGCTGCCCTTTAAGGTCGAAGAGGACATATGGCCCGTATCAATTTTGATGAGACATTCAATATCTATCTTTTCAATTATGGAAATGATTGCGGTCCATCGTCTAAGCTCAATGAATTTTTGTCCTTTCTCAAATTCAACAAAGTTCAGCTTCCCTATAAATTCTCATTTGTAAGCTCCACTGCTTCGCTTATTCCGGAAATGACCCTGAATGAGAACATACTCATTGATTTCACCGCCAACTCACTGACAGAATCTAAAGTGGGACAGTTCCAGGACTTTCTCAAACACCAGGACAACCGCGCCTTAGAAAAGCTTTACGACACAATCATCCTGCCCAATGAATATCCCGGGCAGTCTGATGCGCAGATGAATAAAGTCTGTTCTTTACTGAAATCTCTTTTATTTGAAGGTCAGTTCCTTTTTTTGGAGGGCCCGGAAGAAGACCTTGACCCCCAGACACTTAATGTTTTTATTGAGGCCTTAAAATCTCAGATGAAATTGCGACCGCTGAATGTCTTTCTCTATTCCAAAGACATCTCCTTCTGGCTTCCTCACGCACATTGCCTGGTAGAGAGAACGAAAGATTTCTCTTTTTCTGTCTCGCAGATTGAGAGTACGAAACACTCCTGGACAACAGAACGGGAAGATTTCTACCGCTCGAGAGAAATCCCCTCCACACTGTCAACCAGAGAAACTCTGTTTTTTAAAATTCCTGCCAGCAAACAAAGAAAAAGTTCTGCCGCTTAATAATTGACAATTCTGCAAGGCCATCGAGATAATAAGGTATGACAAAAAAAACTACTTTAAATTTCATCGATTTATTTTCGGGCGCGGGCGGACTTTCATGTGGACTGGAACTGGCAGGCATGAAATGTATTTTGGGAATTGATCAGGATAAAAATGCCATTGAAACGTTCGAGGCCAATCATAAATATGCGGCCAGCTTTTGTGGATCCGTCACCGAAATTAACGATAAAAAATTAAAAGAATTGACCCGTGGACAAACGATTCATGCAGTAGTCGGCGGTCCTCCTTGTCAGGGTTTTTCAACAGTGGGTCTGGGTGACCCCAACGATCAGCGGAATTTTCTTTTCAAAGAATTTATCCGTATTGTGAAACTGGCCAATCCGTATTACGTGGTCATTGAAAATGTAACAGGGTTACTGGCCAAAAAGAATGAAAAAACGATAAAGGCCATTTTCTCTATCTTCGCTAAAATGGGATATACGCTGGACATCCAGGTCATGTCCGCTGAAAACTACGGAGTGCCGGAGCGACGTCGCCGGACAATTATCATCGGCTCGCGCATAAATTCCGCTATCACCTTTCCTAAGGCAATTACGAACACTGTTGTCGGTAAATCAATGATTCCTGCGGTGACGGTAGGTGAAGCACTGGCGCGCCTGAAAGCTTCAGACGGAAAGATTTATAACCATGATGTAGAAGCTGCAATGATTAAATCCAAGCTGGATCTGGAAAGAATTAAGTGTATTCCTGAAGGCCGTGGCATCCGTTACGAACATGATGAAAAACAATATTTGCCGAAAAAACTGAAACTTAATGTGAACTGGAAAGAGCTGAGAGAAAACCGGTTTCGCCAGACCAAATACCAGCGCCTGGACAGAAAAAAACCCAGTCCGACGATTATGACCCACAGGCATAATTATTTTCATCCGGTAGAGCCTCGCTATCTTACTCAAAGAGAAGCTGCTGCCTTGCAGAGTTTTCCTAATGATTTCATTTTCAAAGGCCCATTGTCAGCACAATGGCGCCAAATAGGAAATGCCGTTCCCCCATTACTAGGTAAGGCCATTGGTCGCTCCATTGTTGCCATGTTTGCTGAAAAATCAGTCAAAAAATCGGCCACTAAAGGACGTACTTCAACTGAAGTCGTCACACAGGTCCGAAAAAAAGCATTCGTTTATCGCGAAGTTTAATTTCTAAGGATGATATTTTTTCAGAGTTATTAAAAAACAGGTATTGGCCGCTGTCTGATCAATTTCCAATGCCCCGCCATGAGCTTCAATGATTTTTTTACAAAGTGAGAGTCCTAAGCCTGATCCTACGCCGCGATCTTTAGTTGTATAGAAAGCATTGAATATTTTGTCCTGCTGATCAGAGGAAATCCCAGCTCCTGCATCCGTAAAGGCCACCTGAACTTCAGAAGCTGTTTCTTTTCTCAGTGTAATTTCAATCCACTTTTCCTGTGACTGTCCAAGAGCATCGATAGAATTTGTCAGCAGATTGACAAAAACCTGGAAAAGCTGAGTAAAATTGCAGTTAACTTCGATTTTTGCGAGTGCTTGATCCAATCGCACAAACACCAGGCTCTCTTTTAGTTTATGTTCACAAATCACCAGTGAATCATCGATGATTTCCTGAAGCTTTTCTTTTTTATAAGGGGCTTCACCATCCTGACGGATAAAGACTTTTATACCGTGTACAATCTTTTCGATTTTTTTGGCACTCATATCAATTTTGCCAAGCAGCTCGTGAACCTCTTCATCGTTGGTTCGCTTTTTAATTCTTTTGGCATTGGCCTCAATCATCATGAGTGGGTTGTTGATATCGTGAATGATCCCCGCAAACATTTCTCCAAGAGTGGCCAGTTTTTCTGTGAAAGAGACATGACCTTTGAGTTTAGTAAGCTCGGTGATATCAACACCGATCACGACCGCCTTATCTTTATCCTGCAATTTGGTTCCACTGACCAGATAGACGTGATCGCGTCCGCTGATACGGGCCTCGAGTTCCCGGTAAATCGTGTCTTGAGAAGACCTGAAAAGCTCCGTCACAAATTCGTAAAAAAAGCGCTCTTTAGTGTGAAAGCCGATCGTTTTACCGATAAAGTCCTGAGTGCTCACTCCCACGGTGCTGGCCAAAGCTTTATTCACTCCAAAATAAGTCATATCCCGATTAACCCAGGAAATGGTATTGGGAATGAGATCGATAATCACACTTAAACGATCATATTCTTCCTGTAGTTTTTGTTTTTCGATTTCTTTACTTGTGAGCAATTCATCCAATGCTGAAAGCATTTCATCAGATGATAACTTTTTTCCCGCGAGTGCTATGATTTCAGCATTTTTATAATTCATACTGATTATTTTAACCGCGAATGGAAAAAAATGGATAAATATTTATTAATGAACAGACTGAGCATTGTGCAGACGATAAAAATAATTTCCCTGAGCAATTAACTCGGGAAGAGATCCCTGCTCAACCAGTTCGCCCTGATTAAAAACCAAAATACGGTCACACTGCTTAAGTGTCTCCAGACGATGGGCGATCATCAGACAGGTTCGGCCATCCATCATTTTCATTACTGCTTCGTGAATGATTTCTTCATAGAAAGGGTCAATATTGGCCGTAGCTTCGTCCAGAATCAGAATGCTGGGGTTTTTAAGCAACACGCGGGTCAGACTGACCAGCTGGCGCTGACCGACGGAAAGGTTTGTTCCGCCTTCCAGAACGTCCATTTCCAGATTAAAGCCTTCCTTAGAAAGTGCCCTGACGAGACCTGTGGTTCTGGCCGCATCAATGAGCTCCTGGTCTGTAACACCTTCATTGCATGATAAATTCTCGCGCAATGAACCTTTGAAGATAATCGCGTCTTGGGCCACGAATCCGATTTTATCCCGAAGATCATGCCGGTCATAATTGCGAATCGGGATATCGTCAATTTTCACATCACCCAGTTGAAATTCATAAAGTCGGGAAAGAAGGGCCACGGTGGAACTCTTCCCGCAACCGGTCTTTCCTACCAGACCTATTTTTTCACCTGGTTTAATATGAAATGAGAGGTCTTTAAGCACCCAGCTGCCGGCACCATATTGCATATAGACCTGCTCGAATTTAATGTCGCCGATGAGTCGTTGCGTTTTCATGTGACCATTATTGGTCAGAACCTTTTCTTCATCCTCTTCGTTTAAAAAGCTCATGACTCTTTCAGTACTGGTAAAGGCCTGCTGAACGACGTGAATTTCCCGGGACAAAATCATCATCGGATTAAAAAATCTTTCGTAATAACGGACAAATGAAACAAACAGCCCCACACTGAAAACGCCTTCAATAACGCCATGACCGCCGTACCAGACAAGACCAATCAGCGGAATGGTCGCGCAGAAGCTGACCATCGGCATACTCCAGGCAAATAATAAATTTCCTTTTAATTGAGCAAACAAATAATCATCGACAGAATGATCAAATTTTTTCATCGACCATTTCTCCAGTCCATAAGCACGGATCACATCAATACCGTTTAAGTATTCCGATAGCCGGGAGTTAATAGCAGATGAAAATTTAGAGACTCGTCGATTGGAATGACGGAGAAAATCTTTGGTTTTAACCATCAAGATGAGCGAAGGAATGATGGACAGACACATCACCGTTCCCAGCTTTAGATCAGAAACAATCATGGCGGCAATCGCCAGGAAAGTCATCATCGTTGCCGAAATAAGATTGCCCAGACCGGAGGTAAAAAATTCTTCAATCCCTTCTACGTCGTGAGTGATTCGGGTGACAATTCTTCCCTGAGGTTGTCGGTCATAATACTGCAGTGGAAGGTCCTGAAGTTTAGCAAATAAATGTCTGCGTACACTGAAGATAACTTTGGAAGCGGCCACGGAGAGGATACGGCGTCCACTCCAGATGAGAGCAATACTGGCTATTTCCAGAAATAAAATGGATCCCGCATAGAGCAGTGATAAGCGCTGATCGCGCGCCATCAAACCTTTCTCCAGCAAGTCCCCCATCAGTTTGGAAGAATAAATGGCCGAAAGTGAACTGCAAAAGATCAGTGTAAGGGCCCCTAAAATTGTCCATTTATAGGGAAGAGCATAGCCGAGCAAAACCTTAAATGATTTAAAATCACCCAGAGCTTTTTCACCCAGGCGGGATTCATCCTGATCATCGGCCAGTAAATAAGGGTTGTGATAATTCTTTTCTTCGGCCTGATCGGTAATGGCCCGGGTAAGTGAACTGCTTTTTGCTGAGAAACGAAAACGTAACTTCTTCATTGATGAACACCCCCGTTAGTGACCTTAAGTTCAAAGGTGTGATCACAGTATTTAAGGGTCGACTGTCGATGGGCAACCCATACGAGCGTTACATCTTTTAAATGTTCATCGAGATTTTTAAGAATTTTTTCTTCGGTTATTGTATCGACTGCACTCAGGCAATCATCCAGAAACAGCAATTTAGGTTTTCTGGCCAGAGCACGCGCCAGAGTCAGTCGCTGCTTTTGTCCGCCGGATAAATTAATCCCCCACTCTCCAAGCTGCGTATTGAGCTGATCCGGGAAATTAAGCACATCTTCTTTAAGACCGGCTATTTCCAGATATTTCCAGATTTCTTCATCGGAGAGATCGGAGTCCATTGACACGTTGGTGCGGATGGAATCGGCAAAAAGAAAAGGTTTCTGATGAACCAAACCGATATGCCGACGCAAATCTTCGTGTGAATAATGCACAAAACTTTTTCCGTAAAATTCAATTTGCCCGGAAACTTTTCGTTCAAGTCCGGTGAGAATAGAAAGCAGCGTGCTTTTACCTGCCCCAATCGGACCGGTGATTCCCAGGCGTTCACCTTTTTTCAGAGAAAACGACAAATTGGAAAAAAGCGGGACGTCCTGTAGCGGGGCGTGTGGATGATGAAAAGTGTAGCTTAAATTTTCAACTTTTAAGACTTCTGTCTGCTCAACGATCGGAACTCCGGGATTTAATAGATGATGATCTTTTTCATGCTGAAAAATTTCTGCCAGCCGTTCCAGGGCCGTCATTCCCTTCTTCCATTCAGAGATAATAAAGCCCAGAGACATTAGCGGATCATGCAGAAGAAAAATAAGTCCTTGCATAGAAATAAATTCACCGACCGTCATGTGGCCGTTAAACGTAAAAGTAATACCTAAAGCAAAAAGCACAACATAGGAAAGAATTGAAGCCGCTCCCATCACTGGAATGTAAAGTAATGAAAGGCCGATACCTTTTAATCTCTGCGAGCGGTGATTTTCCGCCACGTTCATCAGTCTTCTCTCCCAGAAAGGACCTGTCTGAGTAAGACGCTGCAGTTTAATCGTTGAGACGGCCTGAGATGAAAGGTCGTTGAAATGAGACAGCGTATCCTGAATCAGCCGAAACTGCTCTACTTCCCGCATGGACAGTTTACGCACAATCAAAGGGACAAACAAAAGAACACAAAAAGAAAGTGCGGCCATCGGTAAATGAATCATGCCCATGGTGACAAAAGTCGCGACTCCCAGAAAAAAAACATCAAAGATTGCAACCAGAGTAAAACCGAAAATAAAACGGGCGCTGTTGGTATCTGAAGCTTCAGCGTTCATCAGAATACCTTTGGTAAATTTCCTTTCCAGGTCTTCCTTTTTAAAATAACGGACGTGATCCCAGACATCCCGGCGAAGCATGCCGCAAGCATAGTGCGTTTGCCGGCCAAGTGTAATTCTCCACATGAACCGAAAAATATTTATCAGCACACGGGAGACAGCAAGCACGAGAAAGAGATTCAAAAATGTTTGCGTTCTATCTGCGGAGACCAATATGTCAGGCACGGGCTTTTCGGCGAAAAAATCGACAATCCATCCGATATTTTTCGGAGCAAGAATCTGCATCAGATTGGTGAGTAAAACCGCTACGGCACCCAGAGTATAAAGAGGCCAGCGATCTTTAAGAAAAGACTTCCATATCAATACAGCATGTTCATGAAACTTCATGTTTCTCATATAACTTTTCTTTTTAAGAGGGAGTTAACAGTTAACTGATTTCTTTGATGATCCAGTCTTCAAACTCTTTGAGATATTCACTGATCATCGGCAATTCATCCGACACATTTTTAATGGCCTTCTGAAAAGCTTCTTTAGTATAGGGAATATTCTCTAAAGAGGCCATGAGGTGCTCTATCATTTCCGGATGAAGCGAGTCAGAAAAAATCTGCGCTTTATCCACATGCGCACGGTGAACATCAAGATGAACTTCCATCAATCCCCAAGCGAACCGCTCTGTCATTTGATGGTTAAATTGCGGAGCTTCTCCGAATCGCCAGTTCCAATCACTCATCTTTTCGAAATGCTGATTGAGCGCCGGAATTGTTTTTAAATAATTATGATCTAAAATCTCAATCGGACACTCGGCCTGGTAGTGATCAAAAAATTCCTGGATGATGCGGCCACAAAGAGCATCGTGAGTTATATCTTTATTGAGTTCCTGCAGGTTCGTCACCCGTGCTCGAACAGAGGTGATTCCCTTTGACTGCAACTTTTTTACATTGGGATTTAGATAAGTTCCTAATTTCGTCATATCTGCATTGATCAGCAGTGTTCCATGATGAAAAGAGCGGTCGCGGGCTTCTTTAAATGCGCTTCCAGAGATTTTTTTTTCTCCTTCTTCCGTCATAACCAGAATGTCATTGCGGCCGGATGGAAATGTGCTGATACCAAATGAATTAAGTGCGTTGGTAATAATTTTGTTATTAACTGTCTTATCAAACGTTTCTTTGCTGGAAAGAAAGGTAAAATTGGTATTGCCCAGATCATGGAAAACAGCACCGCCTCCGCTTTGTCTGCGCGCCAGTTTTATACCATCTTCTTCCATTTTCTGCGTGTTGCATTCTGACCAGGGATTTTGAAAACGACCTATAACTACTGTTTTATCATTGCGCCATAGATAAAGAATTTTAACATTGGGATCCATATCCCTGAAGATCCAGTCTTCAGTGGCAATGTTAAACCACGGATCAAAGGTTTCGGATATCATCACTCGTAAAGCTGGCTTCTGCATATCGCTCCCAAGAAAACGGTGTCGTAAGGTTGGTCAAATACTCTTCCTGACCAATATACCCTCCCTGAAGCATTTTAAAAAGGATGGAGTGGATACTTCTTTGAGCAAAAGACGTGAGCGACCGGCGTTTATAGGAAATGGCGTATTTTTTAGGACTTGGCAAAAGCATCGCCAAAAAAGCACTCTCTCTGGCACTCAGGTATTTAGGCTCTTTTTTAAAATAATGCCGGCTGGCCTGTCGGATTCCATAAATTCCTTCACCGTACTCAATAACGTTAAGATAAGCTTCCAGAATCTTTTTCTTATCCACGTGATCTTCCATCCAGAGGGTGAGGGCCATCTCTTTCGTTTTTCGCCAGAAACTTCGGTCATTACCAAAATAAAGATTTTTGACTAACTGCTGAGTAATGGTTGAGGCCCCGCGTAGTTTTTTCTTTCTTTTTTTAACAAGTCCCTTGTCAATTGCATCAGTTAATTCTTCTACGTCATAACCAGGATGCTGATAAAATTTCCCGTCTTCGCTGGAAATGATGGCCCCCTGAACTCGTTTACTGATGTCTTTTAGTGAAACCCAGTCTGCTGGCCTGTCATTCACCTGTTTATAATGGACACCTGAATTTTTGTCGTAAGTAATCTGGAAATAGGTTTCGGGAATGCGGGTAATCCCGTGCATTGAACTAAAAAAAGGGTATGAATAACTGATAACTATGGCCAGCATACAAAGCCAGATCAGCATCATGAAGCGCTGAAACCATTTACCCCAAGTTAAAAGTAGTTGTTTTTTATCCATTGATTATTTCAGAAAGTATTTTTCTTAATTTAATATCTAAAATTTCTCTTTCCGTCACCAGATCTTCTCCCAGATGCTTGCGCACCAGTTTGAGACTATCATTGTTTCCTTCAGCTGCACTTACCAGTAGAGAGCGGGAATTATCTTCCATGGCCATATTTTTCAGTACCTGAACGATGTAATTGTCGAGTTTGCTGCGGAATTCTTTGCGGACCTGCAAACTGTAATTGTTATAAATTTTGATACTTTCGGCAATCTCTTCCAGCGTCGCGTATTCGACTGGCATGATTTCTCTTAAGAAAGAATCTGCTTTTTTAAGAGCTTCAGTTCCGTTTTCCCGTTTTCTCTCCAGTGCTTCCCGTGAGGTCATTTCATCTGCAAAAGGAATTCCGTATCCGGTTTTAAAAAGAGTGGGAAAAGGCTGAGCAAAAGCAGCGCCTGTTTCTTCAATCATTTTTTTAATATTTTCGTCCGTCGTATTCATAAACTTGTCTGCTGCTTTCTTGCGAAAACTGAGCGCCAGAGTGCGCAGAATCTGCTGTTCCATCACTGAAAAAGAAGAAGCCGCAATCATCCTTTCTTTCAGCTTAATGATTTCCTCATTTAAAGAAAAAGACTCCACTTTTGATTTCTGAAAATCCAAAAAGCGCTTCATTCGTGTTGATGTCTGAGATTTTTCCATAAATTTTAAGACGGCATCCTTTTGTGATTTTTCGCTGCCTGAGAGTTTCACACCATAAGCTGTCCGGTAGGCCAGGATGAGTTGTTCTGTTTTGGCCTTATACAGTTCTTTTTGTTGATGGGTCAGTGAAGTAAACTGTAAGCGGTCCAGGTCCTCCAGCACTCCATTAGGTGTCAAAGATTTGTTTTGATCCAGCTGGGGACGGTTTAAGGCCCCGCGAAGCAGATCATAAGATTCAACTGCACAGTTATTATTAATGAATTTATAGGATCCGCGATAATTCCAGTGTTCCTCTATGACTTTAAAAACAAATTCGTCTTTTTCACGGTTAGAAAGAGTTAATGGATAAGCGATAACATCACGAAGCTCATCACGATTATATTCTTCCAGAACATCGCTGAAATTCAAAATGAAAAGCATGGAAGGATAACCGCCAGTCAGACCTTTTAAATAGTTTAAAGTTGCATCTTCAACATTGGCCCGGTAACTCACAACCAGATGATAAAGTTTATCATCCAGACATTTCTTTCCATATGGTGTAGCGGGAATAGTTTTTCCGCTGATCGGATCCTGCCTTTCAGGTGCACACATGACAATTCGGAACATAGAATGACCAAATCCAGACTGAATTCCTTTACCGGCAGAAGCAAGGAGATAATCAATCCTGAAAACTCTCGATGGATTTAACTCCACCGGTATATATCCCTGCATACTCGACATCATGACAATATTATTCGGACGACAAGCTCTTTCCGGAAACGGGTCTTCACCAAAGTGCCGCTGATAAAAATCAAACAGCGATGGCTTTCGGCACATGAACTCCGGATCCATCGCAAAGTATTCCATATTAACTGCAAAGGATTCTGTAATACTGGTCAACTCATAGGGATCGGCCGGGCGCATGGCCTCAATATTTTTATTTTTAACTTTGAGCAGTCCTTTCTTGAATCCGGCGCGACGGATGTATTCCATCGAATGAGAAATATGACCATTATTCATGTCATAAGCGTGAGTAAGTTCATGGATAATTGTCGCCATGGCCTGATCATAAAGGGACTTATGCTGACATTTAATTTTCTTAGAGAGTTCTTTGCCTTTTTCAAGCTCAGTTATAACGGCCGAATGTAACGTCAGCACGTTTTGGTCCTGTAAGTAATGGCCGTACACAAAGCCTTTTTTCTCTTCCTCTTCCGTTTCCGCTTTTTCCAGACAGATATTTGCCGGAATCACATTGTGATCAGTAATTTTTTGAACTCTAATGGTGATATCTTTTGGAAGTCCTTCCAGAAATTTTTGCGGCAAGCGGGCCGATGCATCTTTAAAAACCCGAGTCAGTGTTTTTCTGTCCTGTTCTTTAACCGATGAATCGAACCTTATCGGCAATTCACCAGCGTAACTTTTGAGTAAAGGTGCCAGCAGAAATAAGACGGCCCAGATTTTCATAGCGGCTCCAAAGAAAACTCACAAATAAGTCTATAAATGATTTCTTTTATGCAGATGGTATGCCAACGGCAAGGCCTTTAAAAAGGAACAGTTAATGACGGCAGGACTGTCTAAACTTTAGACATTGCTTAAATCACAATCGCTTTTTTAATTCCTCTAAAACGGCCTGATGTGAGTCCATGACAATGACATTTTCTGATTCAGTCAGATTATCAAGAGAGTAGTTTCCTTTAACAATGAAAGTAAAAGGACGTTTTTTCTCGTTTTCAGTTAAAAAAACATCAGAGGATTTATCACCCACCATGAATGAGGCTTCCAGATTAATATCATATTTTTTTTGAGCAGCATAAAGCATTCCCGGACGTGGTTTGCGAAAATCACTTTGCATTTCTGTACAATAAAACCAGTCATCAACAATACATCCATGTTTTACTAAAGCCTCTGCCATTTGCTTGTGTAATAATTCAACGTCTTCAGTTTTATACATTCCTCTGTCGACTCCTGACTGATTAGTCAGAACTATCACTTTGCAATTTTTCTGATTGGCCATCCTGATCATTTCAAGAGTTTCCGGAATCCAGACGATTTCATCAAAGCGAAAGACATATCCTTTATCCTGATTAAGCACGCCATCACGGTCGAGAAATAAAGCTCTATTCATTATTGTTCCCGGTATCAGTTTTATCTTGCGCCATTTTAATCGAACAATTAATTTTGTACGCAGCTGTTGTAAATTTATTCATTGGCTTCACTCTGATTTGTAATTGAAATTTGGAAAACTGCACATCAAAGGAAGAACTATCCGGCCCTGGAGCAGTTAAGACTATAGCTTCATCCTGTTTAAAAAAATCATGATATGTTTTAATAACGATGTTTTTTAGCTGAGCTTCTTTATGAAAACAGTGAACCTGCAAAATATCCTGGTGACCAAAACCACATAAAGCTTCCAGTGAGGTTTTGAAAAGTAAGGAATTAGTTTCGTTCATTTCGGCCAGAAAACTATATAATCTTGAAGCCACCCGATAATAATTCTGGTGAACAATTTTACGTAAATTATCTGGAAGTTCTCCTGGTAATTCACTATGCGGCCAGTGTTGAACAAAAGAACCTTTCCACTCCAGATCCTCTTCTTCATACAAAGCATGTCCCATTGAGTTGAACGACTCGTCAACTTCCTGATTCAGCAATTGCTGATAAAGACCGGCCTTCGGAAAGGCCGAAAAATATTTAGTGATAAAGCTCTTAACACCGGCACTTTTAGTATTGGTATAGCTATGGTCCTTAGTTAGCTTCAGGCTTAGAAAATGTTTTTTTGAGTGATCTAGAGAAAGTTGCTCCAAGGCCACAATATCTGTTTCATTCCAGGTTTCATTGTCATTGACGGCCACCATTTTCCCTATGACCATAAACTCGAAGCTGTTTGTATTATCGGCGAACATGGGTTGCTTCAATAAATCTGCACTCACGGAACGTGCCAAAACAGGTAAGGCCAGCAACAATGTCTCATCGGCTGCCCGGATAGTTTCTTCGTAAATTCTGAGGCGGTTTCTGAAATCCCGGGAAAGTCCCAGCAAAAAGGAATCTTCCCTCCCATAATGACGGGAGAGATTCTGCGCGACCAGAAACTCAAAGAGATTCCCTTTACACTCGTTTAAGAGAGCTTCTCGTTGTGTCAGATTGTTTCGGTCGGTTATTTTCATTTTTCCTTAAAAGTTACTTTTCAAAGAGTAAAGCTTTGCATAGACTAACAAAAACTTTAGCAGTCTTTTTGTTATGTTTAAGCATAGCAAGGACCATTTAGGAAGAAAATGACTTCATTTCCTTCGCTGTTAGAAAGTATCGATGATTTAAGTATTGACCAGATCATCCAGCTTTTTGCCCGGGCACGGCACTTCAAAAACTGTCCCCAAAATGAGCCCCCTTTCCATTCTGTTTATCCCAAACCTCTTATCGCCACCTCTTTTCTTGAAAACTCAACCCGCACTAAACTCTCCTTCGCTGTTGCCATTGAACGCCTCGGTGGACGATATATCGATTTTAATGCTGAAACCTCCAGCCTGAAAAAAGGAGAAAGCCTTGAAGAGACCTTTCTGACTCTTTTTCATCAGGGAGTAGATTTATGTGTGTTTCGTACCAGTGTTTCGCACCAGATGGCACAGTTTAAAGATAATCCCCCGGTAAAAATGGTCAATGGTGGCGACGGAACAAATGAACATCCAACTCAGGCCCTGCTCGATTTATTTACCCTGCTGGAACTCTCTCCAGATCTGAAAAATAAAACAATTACTATTATGGGCGATGTCAATCATTCGCGCGTCGGTCATTCACTGATGAAATTACTTCCGCAATTTGGAATGAACGTAAATCTCTTTGGTCCCAGAGAACTTGTTCCGGAAAAATTCGCTGATCAGTCGCGGGAAAAAGTCATTCAAAAAAGTGATTTTCTCTATCTGCTCAGAATGCAGAAGGAAAGACATGCCAGCGGATCTTCTCTTCATGAAAACTATCTTGACGAATATGGAGTGAGCCTGGAATTACTAAAAAGTTTAAATAGATTAATTCCTGTTTTACACCCTGGACCAGCTAATATTGGCGTGGAAATAAGCCATTCGCTGATTAAATCATCTCTTTATAAAGGCTACCTGCAAGTTGAAAACTCTGTCCCGGTTCGAATGGCCATCATCGAGGCCATGCTCAATAACGGGGACACTAATATTGGAAAAATTAATGGAGAGAAGTTTTAAATCTGCCCCGAAGAAGACCACTGCCTATCTTCATTTTGAAGACGGAAAAACTTTTAAAGGATTCGTAAACCGCAAAAATGATGATCCTGAACTGATTCAGGGAATCTGGGGGGAAGCTGCTTTCACCACGGGAATGAGCGGCTATCAGGAAACCATCACTGATGCTTCATTTTTAGGTCAGCATATTATTTTCACCACTCCGCACGTAGGAAATTATGCTCCGGATGAACGGGTAATGCAGGCAAAGAAAACACATTCCACCTGTATCATTGCCCGGGAATTTTCTCCCAATACTTTTCTGGAGAACTTAGGTGTTCCTCTTTTTTCCGATGTCGACACCCGCTCACTGGTAAAATATCTCACAACAAAAAAGGCGACTTCACATAAATCGGTTCTCACTTTCAGTCCGGATTGTCCGGATCGGGAAACATTTAAAAAGGCAAAACTAAAAACCGATGAACTTAAACTGGTCTCTCAGGATCAGGCCATCATTCACCGCACAGGTGAAAAACCTATTGTCGTCATTAACTACGGACAAAAACAGGCGATCATCGATCAGCTGTTTGATCTCGGTCATCCGATGGTCTCTCTTCCCTACAATGCTAAAATTGACGAGATAAAAAAATATAACCCGCGCCTGATTTTTTTAACCAATGGTCCGGGTGATCCGCAGACATTTAAAGAAGAAATTGAAGTCGTCAAAGATATCCTGAAATTAAATGTTCCGGTGCGCGGAATTTGTCTGGGGCACCAGCTGATAGCTCTGGCCCTGGGAATTAAAACTTTTAAATTACCTTTTGGTCAGCGCGGGGCCAATCATCCGGTGATTGATCATGTCAGCAACAAAATATTAATCACTTCTCAAAACCACGGCTACTCAGTTGAAAATGAATCTTTTGAAGCGAGAAAAAAAGATAATTTCCTTGGCGTGGAATTTTTTGTTCAGCACACTTCCCTCTTTGACGGATCCATTGAAGGATTTGCCAGCACTGATCACCGGATAAAATGTGTGCAGTTTCACCCGGAAGCAAATCCCGGACCACATGATTCTTTTGCCTACTTTGCTGAGATTAAAGATTTTCTCGATGGAAAAATCACTATCCCGGTAGATACAAAAAAACTTTATCCCTTTCAGAAATTAGAAAAACGATTAAAAAAAGAAACACCATACAAAAAAATTCTGCTCATTGGTTCCGGTCCGATTAAAATCGGTCAGGCCTCTGAGTTTGATTATTCCGGTACACAGGCGCTGAAATCGCTAAAAGAAGAAGGCATTGAAGTTGTTCTCTTAAATTCCAATCCCGCTACGATCATGACCGATCCGGAAATGTGTGCGCGGACATATATTGAACCCATTACCAAAGAGACGATTAAAAAAATTATTCTGCAGGAAAAAGTTGATGCAGTTTTATCCACCATGGGTGGTCAGACGGCCTTGAATCTTTGTGTGGAATTAGAAGAAGAAAATTTTCTTAAAGAACATAACGTCGCCCTTTTAGGCGCTAATGTCGATACCATCAAAAAAACCGAAGACCGTGCTCTCTTTGCTAAAGAGCTCGATAAACTGGGCTATCAGACCGGTAAACGCTACACGGCCCACAGTGAAGCTGAAGCCCTTAAAATGGCTGCAGAAGTCGTGCATTTTCCGCTGATCATCCGCCGCGATTTCGCTCTTGGTGGAAAAGGAGCGGCCCTTGTCTGGAACACTGAAGAATTAAAAGAAGTATTTACATCTGACATAAAATTCCCGGTAACGATGGAAAAATCCCTCGTTGGCCAGAAAGAAATTGAACTGGAAGTGATGGTTGACCGGGAAAGAAACGGTGTCATCATCTGTTCCATTGAAAACGTTGATCCCTGCGGAATTCACACGGGTGACTCAATTACTGTTGCTCCGGCGCTGACCATTTCCGATCGCTGTATGCAACAGCTTCGCACCATGACTCTGACCATCGCCAAACACATGGGAGTTGTCGCCGGTGGAGCTAACGTGCAGTTTGCCATCAATCCGCTGGATGAAGACGATATCACGGTTATTGAAATGAATCCCCGGGTCTCGCGATCAAGTGCGCTTGCTTCCAAAGCAACCGGTTATCCGATAGCTAAAATTTCAGCACTTCTTGCTATCGGTTACACCCTTCCGGAAATCTTAAACGATATCACTAAGGCTTCACCGGTTTCTTTTGAGCCGACACTCGACTATGTCGCGCTTAAAATACCTATTTTTCCTTTCAGCAAATTTCCGAGTTCCAGCAAAACACTGGGCCCGCAGATGCGCTCGGTAGGTGAAGTTCTCGCACTAGGCGGGAATTTTAAAGAAGCTTTCTTAAAAGCATTGCGCTCGCTGGAAATGGGCTTAGAGGTTCCTTCTTTATCTCAGTTAAAAAGCACGCCTTCAGAACTTGATCGTGAGTATTTGCGCGAGCGACTTCAAACAGCTAATGAGCTTTCGCTCTTAACAGTTATGGAAGCGTTAAGGATCGGAATGACAGTGAAAGAAATTTATGAACTTTCCAAAATCACTCCGTGGTTTATCGAACAGATGCAAGAAATTGTCGAAGCGGAAAAAAACCTGAAACACGAAGCTCAGGCCCACTCCGCACTTAAAGAGCTTCCGGTTTTACCCCAGGAATTTTTAAATTATAAAAAACTGGGCTTCTCCGACAAGCACTTAGCTCTTATATTAAACCGCTCGCAAAAAGCAATTTTAGAGTACCGTTTTAAACACAACATCTTTCCGGTGTATAAAGCAGTTGATACCTGCTCCGGTGAATTTCATGCCGAGACACCATACTTCTATTCAACTTATGCTGAAACTAATGAAGCGATCTCACTTGCCCAGAAACAAAAATCAGTGGCCATATTAGGCTCCGGCCCTAACCGCATCGGCCAGGGAATTGAATTTGACTACTCCTGTGTTAAATCATGTGAGCGCTTAAGAGAAAAGAAGATTGCTTCCATCATGATTAACTCTAACCCGGAGACAGTCTCAACGGATTACGACAGCTCTGATCGACTCTACTTATCAGCTCTTTATTCCGAAGACATTTTTGATATTCTTCACAATGAAAAACCTTTCGGCATTATCGCCTCTTTCAGCGGACAAACCGGCATTCAGCTGCGCGAGCATCTTGAATGCTCTTTTAGAAATGAATTCCTGCCGATGAATTTCCTGGGCCCGACCTGGAAAATTCTGGAACTCACTGAAGACAGAAAACAGTTTAGCGAAATCACCAAAAAAACCAAACTGGCCCGCACTCAGTCCAGAGAAGTTTCCGGACATAAAGAACTGGTCAATGCCATGGTGGATATCGGTGTTCCGGTGATCGTCAGACCAAGTTTCGTTATCGGTGGTGAATCGATGTATATCTTCACCAGTCTCGATGATTTAAATGAACTTCCGAAATCTTTTAAAGACCAGCTGCAATCAGGAACGGCGACCTTCCTGGTGGAAAATTACCTGGAAAACGCCATTGAATACGATGTGGATTTAATCCGCGATCAAAGGGGCAACTGCGTCTTCACCGTCTGTGAACACATCGAACACGCCGGTGTTCACTCCGGCGACTCGGGAATGATCACTCCTCCGGTTATTCTCACTAAAAAGAATTATGATGAATTAAAAGCGATCTCCATTGAACTGGCCGCTGAACTCGATATCACAGGCCCGATTAATTTCCAGTTCGCCGTTAAAGAAGGAAAAATTTATTGTATTGAAGCTAATCCGCGTGGGTCACGCACACTTCCTTTTTTAAGCAAGGCCTATAATCTCTCGCTTCCTAAAATAGCGACCGATGCCATGCTGGGAGAAACCATTAAGGCCCAAGACCAGAGTGAAACCGGATTTTTTAGTGTAAAACAATCCACTTTCCCGTTTGACCGCTTTGTTCAGGATAATATTCTCCTGGGACCCAAAATGCGCTCCACTGGTGAGACGATGGGAATTGACCGCGACAAAGAAGCGGCCATTTTAAAATCTTATCAGGGCAATTATCCAAATCTTGGAGACAAAGGAAAAATCCTGCTCAGTCTGGCAGATCAGACAAAAGAAATGATTCTTCCTTATCTGAAGGCCCTGCACCGGGCGGGCTTTTCATTTGTTGCCACCGCCGGAACAAGTGATTACATCAAAAAACAAGGTGTCCCCTGCGAAACGGTGAAAAAAATCAATGAAGAGGGCCTGACTATTTTAGAAGTGCTAAAAGATGAAAAAATGAAAATGGTTTTCAATACGCCTCAAAACCAGGGCCAATCACAGAACGATGGTGAGCATATCAGGAACTCGGCGATTCAATATGCGATCCCGTGTTTTACCCGTCCGGAAAATATTAAGGCGGTGATCGAGGCCATTTTAGGAACAAACGGTGAAGTCATTACACCGATGGCCCTGCAGGATATGAGGTAAAAAAAGATGGACAGGATTATCGTTGCCCTCGATCAGATGAGTCTCGATGACATTGATACTTTTCTAAAAAGAGAGGATAATCCCTTCACTTTTGTCAAAGTCGGACTGGAACTTTTTGTTAAATACGGACCAGACCTGATTCACAAAATCCACAACGATTATAAGAAAAAAATTTTTCTGGACCTGAAACTGCACGATATACCAGTCACTGTCTCCCGCGCCGTTCATTCGCTAAAAAATCTTCCGATTGATATGCTGACTGTGCATTTAGGCGGAGGAGAAAAAATGCTGGAAGAAACCCTCCGGGAAGCGCGAAACAGTATCCCCCGCTGCAAAATCTTAGGTGTGAGTTTCCTCACTTCTCTGGAAGCTTCTGACCTTTATCATATCTATGGCATCACAGACCCGGAAATTGCGTTCAAACGCCTTTTTAAGCTCGCAGAGACTTCCGGAATTGACGGAGTCATCTGTTCCCCCCTTGAAGCTAAAATGGTCAAAGAACAGTTTAAAAATCTCTTGGCCGTGACCCCCGGAATCCGCTTCGCTGACGAAATCAGCGGAGTGAATGTTCAGGATCAAAAACGAGTAGCAACTCCACAAGAAGCATTCGCTTTAGGAGCTGATTATCTGGTGATGGGTCGATCGCTGACGAAGGCCTTTGATCTGCAGAAGCGAATTGTGGATTTAAAAGATATAAAAAACTAAAAATAAAAAAGGCCTCAATCGAGGCCTTTGTTTTATAAAAGCGGCTTCTTCAGATGTCCTTTTTTCTTAAAATTATTAAAGCATTCCCAGTCTGAATATTTCATCGGAACAAAAACCGTCTGTCCGTCAATATCCAGTGCTAAATTAGCTTCGATGTAATTGAACTCGCCGGCATGGCTGACTTCCGTTGAGGCCACAGTATAGACTGACCATAGGGAAACCTGATGACCGTTTATTTCAATGGATGGCTGAAAACCAAAGCAGTTAAGAAGATTGCCATTGATCTGGCAGTTTTTAGAAGGCATTGAAAATTTAAGATGCTCGCCTAATTCGGCCAGAAGTTTTGCTCTTTCAGTGATGACCGGAAGGTCATTCATGGTGATGAGGTTATTCCACACCGGAGCGTATTTGACGCCGTTATGGTGAAAGAGCTGAATTTGTACAAAATCATCTTCTGTCTGGGCAACAAAAGTTGTCGTCGGGATTTCGGTCACACAACCGAAGTCGATGGCCGAGGCCGTAGTGCTTATGATCGTAGCGAGAACGAGTAACAGCTTTTTCATAAATTTCTCTCTTCCTTGATGATTAAAGTATGATCCGATAAAAAATGTTACATGTCCCAATAGGCATCTTCAAGACTTTCTTCGCGATTGGGCAGTCCTTTAATCAGTCTCGGTGAATTCTGCTTTAAAACTTCAAAACTGGCGCGGTTACAGTATTTACTCACCTGGTGAATGGATGAATAAGTTAAGTACTGAGCGTTATGTTTTGGAGATTGTGGAGAAACCTGACGGTGATAAGTGTTGGAGACGATATCGTGTAAAAGCGCAGCAAGGGCCGCGTCGCCTGCGCCATTGGTGTTTTTAATCACGCCCGGCCCCCCCATGTAAGGGTTGATGTGAGTGAAAATTTTGAGCGGATTTTTGCAGTTGATCTTAAGCATTGCCCGCGAATATTCAAATTTATTGTATTCCGCAATGGATTTGGAATGAATCATGTCTTTTGTTTCGCGCTTAAAATCATCATCGACATGTGAGGCGAGATACAGACCTCTTGGACCGACAGTCAAAAGAACGAGGTCGGTCAGTTCCAGGATTTTCTGGCAGGACTGCAATGGATCGGTTTCATCCACCAGGGCCTGAGCTTCTTCTTCATTCATGGCACAGACATTGACATAGTCTTTGATGAAGTTGAGGAAGAAATCTTTTTTGGATTTAATCAGTGAACTGGTTCCGAGTGACAAAACAACCGGCACCTGATGTTTTTTTGCCAGTTCACAGGCGCGCAGGTTGGCCTTAAACATTTTTGAGCTTTCATCGCGCAGGGAATAGGCAGAGACCAGCACGATGGATGATCCTTTGATCAGCTCTTCCGGGACGAAGTCAGAAGAAAGCTCATTCATGATTCCTTTTCCGATTAAAAATGAGCGCTCCCGGTCGGGAGTCAGCAGACAAAGAGCTCTGCCCATGGGTCCTTCCACCGGTTTTAAGTAAGAAAAATCAACGAAGGAATTGGTGGTGCAGATGTATTTAAAAGCATAATCACCTACCGATATATTTTTGGAGATCGCACCTAAGGCGACTGATCTTGAAGCACTCAGCACGCTGTAATTGTGAAGGGTGTTTCCGATTGCTCCTCCGGCGTATTCTCCGAGGATCAGGCCTTGTGCTTTTAACTCCTGATAAATTTCTTCAACTATTCTGTCGGGGAAGACAACGGACTCCCCTTTTTGGATCTGATACTTTTCCAGAAACTCATAGCTGACATTCGCTTCGATATCGACAATCAGCTGATCAACGCCCACGATGTAAACTGATCCGCGTTCGGAAAAATCAGGATCGAAAGGAATACGACCTGATTCGGTGACAGGGAAGTAATGTTTGCTTTTTCTTTTACCTGGAAATTTCAAGGAATGCCCCTTATAATTTTTTAAAGATGCATAAGTTAAAAAAGATTTCGCTCATTCTAGGGCTTCTTTCATCATTCGTCACGATATATACGGGGGCGGATGCTCTGGCCGATGATAAATCCACAAATGCAGCCGATGATGTTCAGCAAAAACTGGGAAATACATATCCCGCCCGCATTGCTACACCCAAGGCCATTGTTTATGCTGATGAAAATATGAATTCCCCCCTGGGATTCATCAGCAACGGTAAACTTATCATTGTCGGAAACCCGCGTAAGCTTAACCGCGAGCTTGTACCACTGGTGGTCCATGGACGGCTGGCCTTTATACAGATAAAAGACATTCGGTACGAGACGGATGAAGGTGAACTCATTACTGCTAAAAACGGGGCGCCAAAAGAACACGATGTGGATATCGTTATAAAACCACCTGATGAAAAACTCTCTGAGAACAACTCAGCCTATTTGTCCATAAATAATTTTTTTACCGGAGATGAACTGAAATCAGTTTTTCAGTCAATAGACGGTGAAGAAAAAAGCTCAATGCTGGGACTTAGGGCACAGTTTATTCACCGGAAAGAGTTTTCCCGCTATTTCTGGGGTGCAGGTTTTGATTATTCTTTTATTTCATCAGACGGGTTCAGTTTTGGATACTTTATGATTAATCCCACGCTGGGTATGACTCTCATGCGCAATCCCCTTTTTTTACTCGATGTTTACGGTTCACTGGATTTTTCTGTCACGACATTCACTGATGTAAAAAATAATTATGAAAATGAATCCGGTGGATTTGTATGGGGCCCACAGATTTCAACCCGTCTGGTTTTTTTTCCGGAAAATAAATATCATATCGAAGCCGGTATGGGACTCAAGCGTTACCGGGTCATGGAAATCGAGCAACTCACAGATAAAAACGACAATACCATCAGTGGATTTACCCATCTTATCGGTATGAATTTTTTCCTGGGAGTGGGTATTGAACTTTAGGTCCCAAGGGCAGTCTTAGCTATTCAATCGACAGAACTTTTTCTTTCTCGTCAGAATTAAATTTCTGGTCTTTTGCTTTTTGCAGAAAGTATTTTACTTTTTCTTCGTCACTTGAGAACTGACCTTCAAAAGTCGGCGTTATCTTGTCTTTTTCTATACTGACTTCGGCCGAGAGTTCATCATCCATTTTCCTTTTTAATTTCTCTTCTGCAGTCTCTGAAAGCAGTTCACTGTCGGAAGAAAGTGTAGAGCCGAATTTTTTATAGGCATATTCATAAAAGGGCTTCAGGAATTTCAGGTTTAGTTTTCCCCGCTCCAGAAAAAGAATAATGACACGGATAAAGTCTTTATTGTTCAGATCATGAGACCATGCCGAGTAAAGATAGGTCATCCCCTGCTGATCCACTCTTTGACCATAGGGAAGTCTTTTATACTGGGCATATATAGGTATTGCGGCATCAGTACTGTTGCTTTTAATTTTAATTTCGCTCAATAGTTTTGCCCGAAAATTTAAAGCAGTTTTGTTAAATAATCGTGTACGTATTGTTAGAGGATAAACAATTCCATTTTCCATCAGATATAGTCTTTCCTTTTTGTAGCGATGATCATCCGAAGGAAGTTCCACCAGTCCCATATTCTGGCCTTTTAAAAATCCTATATGCAAAACTTCCTGCGGAATCAAAAAATGCCGGTTGTACAGGATAAACAGGTTATAGACCAGATCGTAGTAGCTGACTTTTTTGAGTTTATCCAGTGATGCCCAGAAGCTTTCTCCCTGATTAGACGGCAGCGATAATTTTTTTTCATACAGATCACGCCAGACATCCTCCTGATTCTTGCGGGCCATGTAATTTTTAAATACGGGTAGAATGAAAAGTTTCTGATCGCCTAAAGTCGTGTTTAGTTTGTAGGTTCTCTCCAGCATAAAAGAAAAAAGCTCATAGTCTTTGCCGTTCATAAAGCTTGCCCCTAACCGCGGACCTGCTCCTTCTAATTTTATAGTTGGAATCATAGAAAATCCGGGATGGTTAAAGGGCATAGGCATTTCAAAATGAGCAAAATGAAAGGTCTGATAAAGAGCTTCATCAGTCATTTCAGCCGGATGGTTAATGTTAATTTCATGACCGTTATAAAGAACATCTCTGGCCGGTTTCATAACCAGGAAAGTAGTGTTTACACCTTCCGTAAGTGAAAGTGTATAGATGTGATAAGGCGCTATCCAGAGCAAGGCCCCGAAAACAAGCAACAAGGCCAGAGCAATAGTCAGGTATATGGTCTTTTTCAGCATAACATCTCATCGTCATAATGGGCGTTTATGCTTAATTTCTGATTTGTTGCTAAATGTTTACTCAACTTTGCCGATAAGCCAAAGGACTAAAAGTGTCCTCTTTGCAAAAGGCATTGATATGAAGAAGAAAAATAAAGTTTCTGTCGTTCTCGGGATGAGTTTACTCTTCCTTCTTTCCGCCTGTGATTCACCTCGTTCTCAACGAGCATTAAAAGGAACATCTACAAGTCCTATAGGAGTTAATCTGGGGTCAAATACCGGATCAGGTTCCGGGACAGGGACCGGCACAGGAACAGGGACAGAGACGGGAACCGGAACAGGTACTGGAACGGGAGGCTCCGCTTCGGCTGTGCCCGAAGATGCCAAACACTGTAAGTTCTCTACTGACGGTGTAAATGGTTTTGCTTCTAACAGCACTCACTTAGGCCCGCATACGCTATGTAAATCCAGCACTGATGGAAATACTTTTTACTTTCAGATTAAAACTCCGCCAGTTGGAAGCAATGGTGATGTCAATGTTTGCTTCATTCCTACAACTTCCAGCGGAAGCAATTCCATTTACGTAGGTAACCCGATGTGCGGATCTTTTCCTGATCCAAAATCAGTTAAAAAAGTTACTTTTGTAAAGTATTCTTCTTACACAAATGCATCCATCAATGGGGTTATTTTCTTTAAAGACACAAGTTACTTTTATCCGGTTTTTAACCGGGTCATGATGACTCTTGCAGCATATCAGGGGTGTATGAATATGCTTGCTTATGGAAACTCGGCCTACTGTGATGCTTTCAAATCAGTTGGCCAGTACGTTTACCAGTCATTTTAGTTAATTTTTGAGTGGTCCTGAGAGTTGTTTTCCCAAACTGAATTCCAGGACCATTTCCATGTCATTCGTGGGCATTCCTAAAACCGGATAAACCATTGTCTCAGTTGACTGATTGGTCTGTTTCTTTAAGCAAGAAACTATATAGAAAAAATTATCTTCTTTCCGTTTTCCCAGATTATAGTTTTTTATATAATTAAAAAAAGTGTCACCTTCATTGTCTTTATGTTCGAATACCTCATCAGGATGTTCCAGAGTTTCCTGAAAGCAGGATTCATAGTCACCAAAGGCCTCTATGCCAATATCGCTTTCTTTGCGTTTTAGCAGTACTTGCGCCAGTAGTTTTGATTTCTTACTTTCCAGCAGCTGAATGAACTGAGCATCATCTTCGCTGATTTCAATTTTATCTTCCGGGGTGTCGCGGTTATCGTCGATGTTTTTAGTCTGTCCGGGAGGGATTCGCTTTTTTGTCCATTCAGATACGGACAGCATCTCGCCTTGCCTGTATTCGTTTAAAAAAACACCGGAGGCACAAACCGTTGCACCAAAGATAAAGGATGGTTCGTGTCGAAAAACAGAGGCCACAACAACCACTGTTTCCAGTCCGAATTTTTTAAAAAAATGATAGAAGCTTTCACCAAAATGATTGGAGAATCTATAAATCTCATCAGGAGATTTGAAGACTGTGTTAATCAGGTCGTGATCGATCTTTAATTCGGATGGAGTTTCTTTCAGTCCATGCGATTCCAGCAGTCCACTGAATTCTTTTTCAAAATGTTTTACGATCGGAAGATAAAAATCTTCAATACAGGATTCTGAGCAAAAGCCTTTCATTGAATGATCGTCAATGAAAAGCATTGAATCTTCATTGTTGATTATGCTCTTGCATTCATTGCAGTAATATAGAGGCTTTTTAAAAATCATTTATATACTTAGATTCAGACCGGCAAAGAGTGAATTCGATTGAACACCATGCAGGTCAAATAATCCGGCACTGGCCAGATTTAAACTTTCTTTTGCTTTCTTCATGCGAAAACGTGCTCCTAATTCCAGGTTTACTGCCGGAGCTAGTCCAAGGTTAAGTTTTGGAGATAGAGTTGAAAAATTTGCAGCTTCGCTCAGACCGGCACCTTTTGTGCTGGGTGATACTTTGAAATTTTCCGCTTCAATCTCAAACTGAATGTCGTTTGAAACCATCCATCCTGCGCTCGCAACAATGCGATGAATATTTCCCACCTGCATTTCATCGGAGCGTTTTTTAGTTCCGGTCATTGTTAAATCATAACCAAGTCCCAGTCCAAAAGTTCCGAATCTTTTTGTTGTTTCAGCACCAAAAATTTTATCAGTACGGCTGGTTGCTAACTCATCTTTTGCTGAAAGCCTCATTCCACCATAAAGGTTGAGCCGGGCCTCTTCTGAAGGAGAACCAAAACGTAGCCAGTTAAATCCCAGGATAAATTTTGGATTACCTGCCTGAGAGCCATTTTCTGTATTGGCGTGCCAGTAAGATCCTTCCAGATAAATATTAAACGGGGTCTGAACGTGGGCAGCGACATTCATTACTCCCACTTTATTGCCACTAATTTCCATGGCCTCATAATTGGTAATCAAAGAATAATCAGCTTTCCAGGTAAGACTCCTTGAAGAATTGCCGTCAACTCTCTGAACAGATTGCGGACGGGAGGTAGATCTTGCCGGTTCGCTGTTTGAGGATTCTGTATAGTCAACCAGTGCCCGGGCCTCTAGCGAAGTTAGAACTGCTAATGATAGAGATAATGATTTTAAGCCTTTCATAATAACCTTCCTGGTTTAACTGCCCTTTTGCCGGGACCTTTCCTATTCATTATAGGGCCAATTAAAAAAATGACCAACAACACTCTTAACAGGAAAATTTATCCGATGTTTCATGTCGGCTAATCATCTTGGTAATACTTACCCTCTCGAGCAAAGGCCCTTTAGTCCAGTAAGATTAATGTGTGAGCTGGGTTTTTGAATCGTGGAGGATTTCTTTGAACATGCTTTATCGTCCTGAAGAATCAATGAAGGCACTTATTAAAATGGGAACTATGGGCCACTACCCTTTGTTCCAGGAATGCTGGATGAAAGATCCGGACTTAAAAGAGAAGCGTTTTCAGAAAATCACGGGGCTGGAAAGAGCACGTGCAAAAAAATTATTCAAACAAGTTTCCACTCACCGCCAGCTGGAACACAAAAAAACCGTTCTGCTTTCTATGAATGATGAAGACCGCAGACTGTTTATGAAAGCATTTTTCAAACTGGTTGAAGGAAAAATCCTTGATCAGTGCCCGGAGCTGCATTGAATAAATTTTTAAGCGTCAGTATCTTCTTGGCCCTTACGGTTTCTGCTCAGGCAGAATACCGGGTCTATCAATATTATGTCCGGTCAAAAGTGGCCAATATAAATCCTGCCAATGCCACACTGGTAACTTCTACACTGGATCCGTTGAGCTATGCTGCCTATAACGGCGGAGTGAATTCTGTAGAAGTAAATCTTCTGCGCAGCTGGATCTGTTTTGGCAATACTTCTAAAAAAGCACCCTGCACGATCAGTGAAGGTAAAGAACTGAGTGAGGGCTATATAGAATGAAAATTACCTCAGAACAGCAGGCCAGACTCACAGAAAATGAAAGTCAGTTAAAAAAACTCAATCAAACCATTGAGAAAAAAATTCGAGCCCGAGAAGAAGAACTTAATAAGATCAATGAACTTTATGACAAAAAAGAAGACATGGCCTTGTTAGAAGGCGAAGAACAATATGCCCGTGCCCTGGACCGTAATGCTCAGAGAGTGGTAGGTGCCAGTAAAGACTTTGAAAATAAAATTGAAGCTTATCGCGCCCGTCTTGCCGATACTCAGCAGCTGGTACAGCGTGAAGAGCATAATCTCAAAACGACTGAGGCCCAAAAATTAGAAGGAATCAAAAAAAACCTCGCTGCGAATTTTGAAGACAAATACCAGTCTGCACTAAGTGAACAGCAGGCCATAGAGTTTAATACCCAGACGGCGATTGGAGAAATAGCCGCCAATGCAAAAAACGAAAAAGATAAGATAGAGCGTCATGCTCAATTTGAAATTTCCACCCTTGCCAGCGGATTTGATCAGAAAATTAAAAATAATGAATCTACCTTTCGGGCAAGACTGGAGAATGAACAAAAGAAACAAAAAATGCTGGCCGAGCGTGAACAGCAGGAATTAAAAGACAACTTGCTGGAAGAAACAACACGAATGAAAAGAATGGGCGACGAAAAAAACCGCATTCAGCACGATCAGCTTCTTTTTTCCGATAAACACCACCAGAACATTATCAAGCAAAAAACCGATGATTTCCGCTTCCGCTATGAAAAAATAGTAAAAGAACATGACACTATAATTAAAGAACTGGAGTCACAGCTGGCCCTGGACATGAAAAAAATGGTGGAGAAATCAGCAACGGATAAGGCCCTCTATGCTAAACGCCTGGATGATCGCTTCTATCAGGTTGAAAAACTCAATCCTGTTGTTACTGAACTTCCTGAAGCCGTTGAAGTTTCCATCGAATTACCAGAACACGAAAAGGAAAATTTCCATCTCTCGGCCCAGGGAAGAAATATTAAGATGACTTTATCCCGCAAATACGCCAATTCTATTACGGCCCCGGATGGTTCTGTTGATAAATCAACCCGCAGTGAACTTTTCTCTAAAGAAGTTGGCGTTAAAGATATTTTAAATTCCAATAAAATCACTCAACGCTATGACCAGGGTGTACTTACCTACCGTATTTTAAAGGCCTGATTGAAAACTGATTATTAATCGTCGACGTTGACTGTTTTGCTTTCGATTTGATGATAATGGACTCGGTCTGCCTGAACAATATCGCGCAATTCATCACCTAACACGCGCATTTTTTTTGGATGCAGATACACATAGAAATCGATATGCCGTTTGTTGGTTTCTTTATCCACAATTTGTTCATGTAACTCATCGATTCTATCAGTTGTATTGAATACAATTTCTTTGACAAGATTTTTGATATCACCATGAGAGAGGATTTCGATATGGTAGTATTTATGATTTTTAGTCGATTCAAAACCCTGGTAAATAGGTCCTAACAATCTGAGAACCGAAAGGATTGTCAGAGTAAAAATACTTGCGATGACCGGATAACCAAATCCAATGGTCACTCCAATGGCGGCCACAACCCAAATCGTGGCTGCAGTCGTCAATCCGATTATATTTCCCTTATCCTGCATAATGGCACCGGCACCCAGGAAGCCAATCCCTGAGACGATCTGTGCGACAATACGGGTCGGATCTACGGAGTTGTCGGCATAATGCCGCTGGACTACAATGGAAATGGCCGTATAGAGTGTTGCTCCAATACAGATCAGGATATTAGTTTTGATCCCGGCATTTTTCATTTTCTGTTCACGGTCATAACCCACGAGACCACCTAGCAGCAGACCGGTCAGAATCTGTAGCCCCAGGCCAAAATAAAGTTCAACTTCACCCAAATGTTCAATATAGACTGTCTGCATTTTTAGCCGTTCGTTACCCTTACAAAAACCTTTTGTGACATCCTTTAATTCTGCTACACTTGACCAGAGAGTGCAAGCGACAAGACAGGAAGAATATCTCAACTAAAATGAAAAGACCTCACCTCGTCCATTTTCTGGCAATCATCACGGATGATTCAATTAATATCAAGGCGTCTATTACGCTGAAAGAAAATCTCATTGCCCAGAATCTAGATCTGGATATACCTACACCTAAATTTCCTATCCAGGCCCTGCGACTCCTGAATGCGTACCAGTTCACCATGCGAATAATAGGACTCTCCAAGGAACAAAAAGAGATTTACCGAAAATCTTTTGAATCTGACTCATTTGGAAATTTTAATTTTAAGATTCCACTGACCAAAGACCGTGAGTCCATTGAGATTCTGCAAATCTATGAGACGAGCAAAAAACCAGGTCTGGAGCTGCACCTGGGCACTTACATCCCCCTGCGCATCTTTTCTCCTAAAAAGATTATTATCTGTGATTTTGATAAAACTCTTGTGGACACAAAATATTCCACAACAAAAGAAGTGTATTTCTCACTTACCAAACCCATCGGCAATAATCCGACGGTGGCCAGTAGTGTGGAAATTCTCCACCGGTATATCAGGCGTGGTCATCACCCTTTTATCCTTTCGGCTTCACCGCATTTCTATGAAGATTCCATCCGTGACTGGCTCTATAAAAACAGTATTTTTTCTGCGGGAATTTTTCTTAAAGACTACCGTCATTTCTTTTCTTTTCTTGATGGTGAGTTAACTACCAAAGATCTGAAGCTTCAGGGACTCTATAAACTCAATCATCTGCTGGATATTTTACTCATGACCGGAATTCCGGATGAACTCATTTTGATGGGCGATAATTTTGAGTCAGATCCGGCCATTTATCTCACCCTTGCTAAAATTTTAAGGGAAGATGTAGATCCCTGGGTAACATGGAATGAGATTAAAGAACAGGACATTTTCCAGCTTAAGAAAAAACAGAACTCTCAGCTTCTCAATAAAATTTATCAGCTGGATAATTTACTCTCCCGCAAGCGTCGTGAAGCCAAAACGCGCAGGATTTCGATAAAGATTTTTATCCGTAAACGCACACCAAATGATGAACTTATCGCTCCGGCAATTTTCGAAAAACAAAAAAGGCTGCTGGAGCTGATCGAAATGTACGATGGCCTATACCAGGATGAATTTGAAAAGATGATGGAGCTTCAGGAAAAAAGCGTAAAGGGTGCTGACAGCAATATATAACCCAATGACAGATAAAAGCCCTGACGGTGAAAAGCACGCGCTTGCTCCTGCTCCCGGAACATACCTTTCGTCAGAGGCAGTGCAGAGAAATCGAAATTAATGATTTCCAGATATACCCGCAGCATTGCAACTGCCAGTAAAAAGACATTCAACCATTGATTGCTTGAACCACCGATTGCCTCTACAATATCAAACATATGCCACCTTTTGTCTCAAGGATTAAAGATCATGGATCTCATTACCCTTATCGGCGATGCTGACGAGAACTTTTACCAGTTAGGATTAAAAGACAAACAGCACGGAAAAATGGTCCATGCCGATGTCAAAAATATGCTTCGCACTCCCTGGGAGAAGGTCAATATCGTTCTGGAGGAAGTCGCTAAGGTGGTGATAAAAAACTCACTGCTGAAAAAGACTGAACATTTTAGTCACCTTAAGGCTTATAGTGAAGGCCTGGGCCAGCCATTGGAAGAAACGGCTTACGTCATGCTGATTCCCGAACTGGTGAGCTCCATGAGCAAGTGGGCCCCAGGGCTAATGAAGGGGAACTTGGGCTGCTCCAGTTTTATCACCAGAAACAGCGCAGGCAGTGTTGTGCACGGGCGGATTCTCGATTTTCCTCTGCAGGGATCATATGATCACTATGAACGAGCGGTCATTTATGATTTAAAAGGCATTCCTAAAATGCTGGGCTTTGGCTCGGCCGGTATTCCCTATCCATCCATCACGCTTATGACCGAAGACGGTATTACCCTGGCCCTCCATCAAAAATTTACCAACGTGTTTAATCCTGAAGGACAATCGATCTTTGAATATGTTTTTGATCTGATTAAATGCTGCCGGGACAAAGAATCAGCCGCGCAATTTATTAAATCCCGCCAGACGATTACGACCTGGTGTTTGTATATGACTTTTAAAAATGGCGACGTTCTGGCTGCGGATGTGATGGGACCTTCAAGTTATATTCATTTCCCGCCTATCCCGGATAAAGGTATTCTTTATTTCTGTAATCATCTGGAAGATAAAACGATGGTCCAGAAAGATTTTTTACCGCTTGGGTTTGATCACTACAATATTATGCGGGAAGAATCGGCAGCTCTGAAGATCGCTGCTTTCCAAAAGAAACGGAAGACTCCCCCGGAAGATCTGGAACTTCTGCAGCTCATGTCTACACCCCGAAATCAATCCCCGGATATGAACATGCAGGATTTTAAACTGGATAATATTACTCCATCTAGTTTATCGGTCATGACTCTAAATCCAACTGAGGCCAGGTCCTTCTATCTGACTGGATCTGCGCCAAAAGTGTTTCGCGATTGTGTGGTTCGTCTGGATCAGTGTTTTTCCCGAATCGAACAGACTAAAGTGACAGTTAAAAAAAATCAAGTCACTCCGGAAGACTATTTTGAAGGTATGCATGACATAATGGAAGCACAAAAAGGTCTTGATCATCGTGACTCAATTCGAGTCTATCACCATCTGCAGATGGCAATTGATCACCTGGAGCATTATGCTGAGAAAAGAATCGTCCAATTCTACTTTCTGGTTGCTCAGTATATGTATGAAACTCATCCCAAAGTACTGGCCGGTTTGCTAAGCGAATTTAAAGAATTTGAAGATCGATTACCTGAGTATCTCAATGATCATTGTCTGCTTTTTATTACCCGTCTGGAACGCGTTTTGAAAATGGATGATCATCCTTTTGAAGAAGACCGGATAAAAAATTTAAAGCTGCGGGAAATATACCGGCTGGAACAAAAAATCCCGCGGGCCCTTTTTCACCTCACTACTAAAAATGTCATTCTTCCCCGCATGGACATTCTCGACATCATCTATCTTTACACCAAATAAAACAAAAAAGGCCGGTGAAAACCGGCCTCTTTAAATTTTATAGAGTGCATCTTCTCCACTGAAGCTTGTAGAGAATGCCGGCCTTAAAGTCAGCAGAGTCAACGGTGGCCATCGCTTCATCGTTATAACGATTTGTTCTGACCAGCATGGCGGCGTTCACTCTTAAAATGGTATCTGCTCCACATGGTGACCAGACTTGTGCCTGAACTCCGATAGCATTTGAAAACTGGTAATCTGTATCAGTTCTTCCGATAAATTGTTTATCAAAACGAGGTCCTAAATAACCGGCAAGAAAGTATTCTGCAGTCAGACGTGCCTGCGCCCCGGCCGGAAGAGCAACGTATCCACGGTAGTCGACATCAATAACTGAGACAGACATCCCTTGTGGGACGTGAACCGGAATGGCGATGTTACATGTTTTTCGTTCGGTTGAACGAAACATTCCTCCCGCTTCAACAATAAACTGATCGAAAATAATCGAGAGAGATTTAGCATCCGGAGAAAGAGTCACTGAAGCTGAGTTGGCAGGACAACCATTTCCTCCGTAGCCTGGAGTTCCAAGCTGAATATCATTTAAATCAGCATGAGCAACTGATGCACTCATAATTGTTCCCATGATAGCGGCGAGCATTTTTTTACTTAGAGTTTTCATTTCCATATTTCCCCTCACATTTAAAATTTCAGGCAGGATAACTTTTTATTCGCCTGTTAATCTTTTTTTAAATGTGATCCGTCTGCCTGAAAAGACCTAAATGTAAGCTTCAGCAGTTTGATCGCCAGGTGGTTTTTATAGATCACCATATGGCGGACAATCTTTTTTCATCTGCAGTTTCATCTTTCCAAAAAAAACTTAACGCCTTAAATCTGAAGATGAGGGGAGGTTTTATGCAAAAACATTTATGGTCCGTAGCACTTCTGATAGCGACATCACTGATGACTCAGGTTATGGCCGCTGAGAGTGTGCAGTTTCAAAACATTCGAGTTGGCGGTCTGGGTTGTCCGAGTGAGACAACTCAGATTGTTTTAGCACCTGATCAAAGCAGCGCCAGCATTATCTTCGGCCAGTTTGAAGCGCGTGTTCCGCAGACAGTGACGTCACCAAAGGTTAATCCCAACATCGCCATCATCAATTGTAATATTTTTGTGGATGTTAAACTTCCTCAGGGGTTGAAACTTGAGGCACTGGATCTTCACTATGATATGCGCGGGCTGACCACACTTGATCCCGGAGTAAGAGGAAATTTTAAAAGTACGCTGGTTGAAAAAAATGGTCTGGGTATTTTGCATTCGCGATCGCCGGAACTGCTCACGGAAAAAAGCTGGAATCAAACCGGCGCCCTTCAGGATGATGATTTCATCATCAGCACCAGCAAACGTCTGCCCCTTGCCAGTGCATGTGCCATGGGACAGGTTTCAGATGTCGTGACCCTAAGGTTGCAAAATTCGCTGACGGCACAAATACTTTCCGGATTTGAAAATCGTGCTCAGGGCCTGGTGGTCATGGATTCTTCTGACCTTCGCGGAGGACTAAAATTAAGCGCATTGGTTTCCAATTGCAGGCCAATAGCAGGAACGCCTCCGGGAAGCGGTGGTGGTGGAAGAAATTGTCGCATAGTGGTCGTTGGTGGTCGCACTGTCCAGGTCTGTCGTTAGTCTTTTTTGGGGTCTTTTTGGCCCCGAAGCTCTAACTCTTTCTGGCCTCAGATGATTTTTTCTTTTGATCAGATTTTTCTTACGTTAAAACAAAACTATGGATAGCAATAAAGATGAACAATCTTCTTTTCATTCCGTCAATCACCAACTCCGTCACATGACGGCGCTCTATCTGCAAAACCACCCTACACTCACCCTCAATGCGCTTGCTACCCGCTCAGGAGTCCCGGCCACAACGTTACGCCGGCTCATGCAAACGGAAGCTGCCCTTGAACCGAGGGGAGAAATCGCTCCGCACACTGTTCTTGCCCTCGTCTCTTATATCCTGCGGGAAAAAAAAATTTCTCATCTTTTAAAAAAGCTCACCGGTCCCGTCGCCGACTTTCTCAGTCGCTCTTTTGATCAGTTCATTTTTGATGAGGAATCAGACCACAAAATCGATCCCGGCCTCAATCAGTGTTTTAAAGATAAAACGAGTTACCTGATTTATAAACTGGCGGCCAATGTCTGCGGCACGTCTGTCGAAGAAATTAAAAACTGTTTTGGTCTGCATGGTCTGAAAAATTTAAATATGCTGATGGAAGCAGGTCACATAAAGGTCGACAGCTGCGGAAAGTTGCATGCCGCTGAAAAAAATTTTTCCGTCGATCTTGCCCTTGCCCACCAACTCACCCATGCACTCCTCGATCAGTATAAGCCAGCTGATGTTGGTGCAGGTTTCAGTCTTTTTTATTCGCTGTCAGAAGGAATGAATGCAGACGGGATTAAAAAAATAAAAGAAATCGAAAAAGATGCAGTTAAAAAAATATTTGAAATCATGAATGATGAAAAATGGCAGGGAGAGATTCCATACTTTGCTGTCGTTTTATCAGATGTGATCGGTGCAACACCTCAGTCGGATGCTCAAGGAGTCCTGCAATGAAGGCCATCATCAGAATTTTCTTCTTATCTCTTATACCACTCATCGCTTATGCTGAGTCTCCTGACTTAAACAAAGAGCTAGAAGCCTTAAAACGTCAGGGACTCGTTGTCCGCATGGGAGAACTCACTGGTGCCGGAGGAAAGATGTCGCTTTCCCGCGTCCACAGTTTTATTCATCCGGAAGGAATCATTAAAAAAAGTGCTTGCAGCGTGATCAAGGTAAAAACGGAAAGTCATCGTCAAGATCCGCTAGTAGCTGACGTCACTCAACTAAAAATTGGCAATGAAGACGTCCTCGTTTCGGAACTGGTGGGAGTCGTGACACTCGAGTAGTTACTGAACGCGTTCGCGCAGATCCTGCAGGCGCTCCTGCAGGGTCATAATATCTTTTTTAAGTTTTTCGATATCGTCGTTTTTGATGGCGGTGAAATCTTTGCGCAGTCTTTCTATTTCACCGGTGGCCCCTTCCAGGTCAGTCACTGCTCCGCCTAAAGCTGCCTTCACTCTTTTGGCGTCGTTATCTTCAAGTTTTGCAATGGTTTTTTGCATGGCCTCCAGCTTCTTGTTTTGCTCTTCCATTCTCCCTTCCATGTTCTTGATACCGGCAGATAATGAAACCAGGTACGTTTCCATCGAATCAATGCGTTCAAGTTTATTGAGTCCGGTATTTTCGGTGACTTTATAGACTTCAACAGCACTGGTCAGAGTCGGGATAAATAAGAAAGAAATGGCCAAAGAGAATTTCTTCACTGCGTAAATCTCCTCAGAAAGAGCACTCACTCTAAAAAAATTACCATCTTTTACGCTTTTTTGGTGAACAAAATCAATTCCTGACTAACCAATTCGGATTATCTGTGTTATTTTTCCGGAACAATTTTTTTAATATAAACTGTTGAATTCTTTTATCTAAGGAGTTTTCCATGATGAACTTGAAAAGACCGGTTCTTGGCCTTTTGATGCTTGCTGTGTCTGTATGTGCTTTTGCTGAAGATAAACTCGGCACGCGCGACAATCCTGTAAAGATCTACTTCACACCGTCTGTAGATGCTAATGCTATCGCGACAAACTCAGACCATTTTTTAAAATTCATGGAAAAAGAAACAGGACTCTATTTCAAGTCTGGTATCCCTTCAAACTATATCGCGGTTGTTGAGGCCTTCGGATCAAACCGTGCTGATATCGCCGTTATGAATTCTTTCGGATACTTGCTTGCGAACTCAAAATTCGGTGCTGAAGCAAAATTAAAAACACTTCGTCACGGAAAAGACTACTATGCAGGCGCAATCTACGCTTCTGAAAAATCAGGAATTAAAACGCTAAAAGATCTTAACGGCAAGAAGTTTGCGTTCACCGACGCTTCTTCAACATCAGGTTACCTTTTCCCGCTTAAAATCTTGAATGATGCCAAGGTAAAACTAGGCAATCAGACTTTTGCCATTAAACACGACAACGTTATCACGATGATTTATCAAGGTCAGGTTGATGCCGGAGCGGCTTTCTATTCAGACGCTTTTGATGGCCAGATTAAAGATGCCCGCGAAAGAGTTCTGACTCAATTCCCGGACGTAGAAAAGAAAGTTAAAGTTCTAAAGATTACAGATAAAATCCCTAACGATCCGTTTGTTTTCAGAAAAGGGATGGATCCAGCTGTTACCAAAAAATTCATCGATGGTCTCAAGAAGTATCTTGCGACTCCGGAAGGAAAAACAACTTTTAAAAACATCTACGCTGTTGACGGCGTTATCCCTGCAACCGACAAAGACTACAACTCATTAAGAGCTGTCCTTAAGTCAACAGGTACCGATGCTGCTGCTCTAGTTAAATAAGTTACAACTATTGAAGGAATGAGTTGATATGCTAGAAATTAAAAATGTTAATAAGTACTACCCTAACGGTCTGCATGCGCTGAAAGACGTAAGTTTCACCGTTCCCCAAGGAGAATTCCTGGTCATTATCGGATTATCCGGTTCAGGAAAATCGACAATGCTCAGATGTGTAAACCGTCTGCATGATACGACCAGCGGAGAAATCGTTTTCAACGGTGTTGATACGACAAAACTCAAAGGGCGTGCCCTTCGTGAAATGCGCGCTAACATTGGGATGATTTTCCAGCATTTCAACCTCATTCCTCGTAAAACAGTTCTTGAAAACGTTTTGACGGGAAATCTTTCCCGGACAGGAATTTTAAAATCTATTCTCGGTATTTACACTGCTGAAGACAAAGCACGGGCGATGAAATACATCGAAATTGTAGGTCTCAAGGGCAAAGAAAAAAATCGTGCAGACAACCTTTCGGGTGGACAACAACAACGTGTCGCTATCGCCAGAGCACTTATGCAAAACCCTAAAATTCTTCTGGCCGATGAACCGGTTGCCTCTCTCGATCCGGCCACCTCTCACTCTGTTATGCAATACCTGAAAAAAGTTAATGAAGAGCTGGGTGTAACAGTAGTCTGCAACCTTCACTTCCTCTCTCTTGTTCGTCAGTACGCGCATAGAGTTGTTGCTTTAAAAGCGGGACAAAAAATCTATGACGGAAAACCACTAGAGATTAACGAAGAGTGGTTCAAGACAATCTACGGCGAAGATGCTGTTGAAGTGACCATTAACTAATTTTTTCCAGAGATAAAGAAATATGCAAAAACAATATAAAACAAAACCTAATAAATATGTTCAGACGTTTAAAGCGTTTGTTCTGGATTCACTATCGTGGGCCTATCTGGCCCTGATCAGTTATAAGATCATTTACGAAAAAATGATCATTGATGAGCGCTATCCGGAATTTAACTGGAACCAGCCGATGTACGCTCTTTATCTGGGCCTGGCGATTGCCGCCGTCTTATTCTTCACTAAATTTTCACTGGGAAGAGGACTTTTCGGGCTCATTAAGTACGATGAAAATGAAACTGCAACGTCTCAGCCATTTGCATGGTTAGGATACCTGGTTATACTTTTAACTTTTATTACAGGCTTCTACGTCTCTCAGATTTCACTTAAAGAGTTTTTGAGTGAAGCAGGTCTTGAGGGAGCAAAGCGAATCTTTACTGCTCTTTTTCATCCTAACTGGGGCATTTTCCAGGAAGGCCTGTTTGCCGCCATTGAAACCATTTATATGGCCTTTATTGCAACGGCCGTAGCTATTCCGATTGCGTTTCTTTTAGGATTTTTTGCTGCCAGAAACCTCATGAGCAACAATCCTGTCGCCTTCTTTGTCTATAACGCTCTTAGAGCAGTTTTAAATATCTCTCGCTCGATTGAGCCACTGGTCTGGGCGATTATTTTCTCTGTCTGGGTTGGTATCGGACCTTTTTCAGGGATGCTTGCTCTTTGCATTCACTCCATTGCGTCTTTAACAAAACAATACTCAGAGCAAATTGAATCCATCGATGACGGTCCGATTGAAGCGATTACGGCCACTGGTGCTCATCCGATTCAGATCGTATGGTTTGGTGTCGTACCGCAAATCGTTCTTCCTTATTTATCTTATACAATTTATCGTTGGGACATCAACGTCCGTATGGCGACCGTCATCGGTCTTGTCGGCGGCGGTGGTATTGGTAACCTGTTGATGCAATACCAGGGTCAGGCTCGCTGGAATGAAGTGGGAATGCTGGTTATTCTCATCGCAGCTATTGTCTGGACAATGGACTGGGCCTCTTCAAAAATCAGAGAAGCACTTAAATAAAAAAAAGGCCTCGAAAGAGGCCTTTTTTATTTCTATTTCTTCCAGTCTTCGAGTCCGTATTTTTGCAGAATTGATTTTAGTTTTCCGTTTTTTCGAAGTTCTTTAATCCCATCATCCATTATTTTCACATATTGCTTACTCTTTGCATGCACTGGCGAGAAGGCCACGAAGAGGTCCGGATCATTGGCAAGATTATGGCTTGAAACTTTGAAAGCGTATTTGTCGAGTTTCATCTGCATCAGGGTGTAATCAAGCACAGCAGGATTTTCAACAAAACCATGCAGACGTTTAGATTCTGTCATCTGAATAATTCTCTTTAGCGCATCGTTGCCGGAGATAACTTTTAGCGATTTATGCTTTTTGGCAACCAGCGAATCAACCTCTGTCCCATAGGAATAATCATTAATCACTGCCATTTTTCTGTTTTTAAGCGAACTTTCATTGCGGTAAAACCAGGAATCTGACTGCAGAGTGAAATAATAATTAATCAGCTGTCCTGCAGGTTCGCGGGGAATAATAAAGTCTGGAACATCACCACGACTTGCCCCAACCAGGGCCGTGTAATTTCCAGAGCGGGTTTCTTTAATGGCCCGTGACCAGTTCATTAAATCGTATTTTATGCTGATGCCATGTTCTTTAAATATTTCAGTTGAGATTTCAACCATAAAGCCTGGCCGCTCACCAGGTTCACAGGCATATGGACACCATAAGTCCGATACTATCTTGATCTCTTCGGCATTGACGGAAGAAAGGGGAAAAAGCAACGAGAGACAGAAAAAAAAGTTTTTCATTATGCGCTCATTTTATACTGATTAGCATATCGTCTTAGAGTAAAAATAAACTGTGTGTTTGGTGAACTGCAGTTATAAAGAAACTGTCCTTCATGTTCCTGAATAATATTTTTGGAAATTGAAAGACCGAGTCCGGTTCCTTTATTGGCGGCCTTGGTAGTGAAAAAAGGACGCATGATTTTTTCCTGCAGATCTTCCGGAATCCCCTGTCCGCTGTCAGTCAGGATAAAACGAATCATCTTATCACTTACCCGGATATCCAGCGTGACCCATTTTTCCGGAAGCTGGGCGATGGCATCGACTGAATTATTAATCAGGTTAACCAGTACCTGTGAAATCTGAACTTCCCGTCCTATGACCATGGCCTCTGAATCATTCAGGGTGACTTTGAATTTTATGTCCTGCCCTTTAATTTTCATTTCAACCAGGGCCTTTACTTCTTCCAGCATATTTTGCACATTAAAAGGAATCATCGGATCGGTATTTCCATCACGGGCAATTGATTTGAGACCTTTGATAATTTTTGTAATCCGTACAACCATGGATTGAATTTTATCTACCGACTGACGAATCTCGTGATGGGAAATAGTTTTTCCTTCATCCATTCCTAGCTTTTTAATTTTTGCTACATGTAAGTCAATAATCGTTAAGGGATTATTAATTTCATGAGCGACATCTGCAGCCATTTCACCGGCGGCCACTAACCTTGCTGCATTGACGTTTTTAGCAATTTGTCCTTCTAGTTCAGAGGTTCTTTCTTTAACAACTTTCTCCAGATCATCGGCATAGACGAGCAGATCATCATTGCGCTGTTTGACCAGCTTCCACGCACTGGAGAGAGCATTGGAAATCACTTCAAATTCTTCCGGAAGATCACTTATATCACCCTGGTCAAACTGGTTAGTTTCAAACATGTGAATCTGATTGAGAACGCGGTTAAGGGGAATCGTTAAGGCCCGGTTAAAATAAAAACGCAACATCAAGCTGACGAAGACCAGAAGCCCCAGCGAAAAAGCCAGAACTTTTAAGAGTTGATGACTAAAAGTGGTAACGAAGCCTTGATTGGTAACTGCGACACTCACAATTCCGATGAGCTGTCCTTCACGATAAATTTGGCTCACTCTACTTTTAGTATAAGACGCATCTTTTACCTGATTAAAATCGATAGCAACACGACCTGGGCCTTTTTCAAATAACACTTCTCCGTTGGGATACTGCACTTTGAGTCCGGTTACATAGATATATTTTCCCTCTAATAACAAAGAGTGGCCCATTTCTACGAGTTGTGTGCGGTCGTAATTCCACAAGGGTTCGGTGATGGTGCGTTCAATGATGCTGGTTCGCTCATCAAGCTCTTCAATTAAAAACTCCTGTCCAAAAGTGATCACTGAAAAATAGACCAGGGCCGTTAAAAAGATGAGACCACCCGCCATCATGAAAAAGGTGGATAGCGTAAGTCTTTGAGCGAGTCCTAATTTAGTGAAGGATTTCATCTTGAATTGATATCGGAATTTCCGTTTCTGTTCCTTAGTATTTTTATTGGGCCATATTGCATTGGGCAAACTTTACTTTTAAAGGTTGTCAGATGCGGTCAAATATTAAACAATTATTTAATTTCACATCTTTTAAAAGGAGTTGATCGTGATGAAACCCATTCTGGCCCTCGCGCTGGGGTCTACGCTTGCAATCAGTGCTGAATCTGCCACTTTTGTTTACTGCTCAGAAGGTTCTCCCAGCTCATTTAACCCCCAGTTAGTCACGGACGGGACATCTGTTAACGCGACATCAGCAACCCTCTACAACCGACTGGTGGAATTTGAAAGAGGTGGAACTAAAATCGTTCCGGGTCTCGCGTCGTCGTGGGAAATCTCCAAAGATAAGAAAGTTTATACCTTCACGCTTCGTCCAGGTGTTAAATTTCATACGACAAAGTATTTTAAACCAACCCGCGATCTAAATGCTGATGATGTGGTTTTCTCCATTGAAAGACAAAGAAGTAAAAGTCATCCCTTTCACAATGTTGGCGGTGGTAAATATGAATATTTCGACGGCATGGAAATGGGAACACTCATTACCGATGTGAAAGCACTCTCTCCCATGAAGGTGCAAATTACACTGGCCCAACCGGAAGCCCCTTTTCTGGCCAACCTGGCAATGAGCTTTATGAGCATTCTTTCTGGTGAATATGCAGAACAATTAAAAAAATCCGGAAAACTTGCTGATATAGATAATCAGCCGGTGGGAACGGGACCATTTGTTTTTTCTTCCTATGCCAAAGACAGTGTGATTCGTTATGAAGCTCACAAAAATTACTGGGGAAAACGCGGCAACATCGACAAATTGATTTTTGCAATTACTCCTGATGCAAACGTTCGTACTCAGAAATTAAAAACAGGTGAATGTCATTTTGTGAATGAGCCGGCACCGGCAGACGTTCAGGATCTGATGAAAAATGGAACACTGACTGTGATGGAAGCGGCCGGACTCAATGTTGGTTACCTTGCTATGAACGTCACTAAAAAGCCCTTTGATAATGTCATGGTCAGAAGGGCCATTAACCATGCACTCAATCGCTCTTCCTACATCAATGCCATCTATATGGGAAATGCCACAGTGGCCAAGAATCCGTTGCCACCGACCATCTGGTCGTATAACAATTCCGTGACAGATTACGATTACAATCCGGCAAAAGCGCAAGAGTTGTTAAAGAAGGCAGGCTATCCTAACGGATTTGAAACGGAAATCTGGACACTACCAGTAGCTCGTCCCTACAATCCCAATGGAAAAAAGATGGGTGAACTTATGCAGGCCGATTTAGCTAAAATTGGAATTAAAGCTAAGCTTGTCAGCTATGACTGGCCCACTTATCTGGAAAAGTCTAAGGTTGGAACACATCAGATGCTGCAGATGGGATGGACTGGAGATAACGGAGATCCGGACAATTTCTTAAACGTACTTCTAGGATGTGCCAGTGTGAAATCGGGAAGTAATTACTCCCGGTGGTGTCATGAACCATTTGATAAACTGATCAATGATGCCAAAACAACATCTGAGATTAAGAAACGAACGAAACTTTATATGGATGCACAAAAAATTGCCAAGGAAGAAGCTCCGTGGGTAACTCTGGCCCACTCAAAAGTTTTCCGGGTGATGTCTAAAAAAGTCAAAAATTACAAAATCGATCCATTAGGCCAGGACTATCTCGCCGAGGTTAGTGTCGAATAAGAATGAAATTCATAGGTAAAAAAATCTTAGACATGATCCCCACTTTGCTGGGGATCTCTTTGATTTGCTTTTTTCTCATCAGACTCATACCGGGAGATCCGGTTTTAAATCTGATCGGTGAACGTGGTTCAGATCCGACCCGCTACCTTGAAATGAAAAAAGCATTGGGTCTTGATCGACCCATCTTAGAACAATACTGGATCTATCTGCAAAACCTTGGACGGGGTGAATTTGGAGTTTCAATTATCTCCAACAATTCTGTCTGGAGTGAATTCATTGAGCGATTTCCTGCTACGCTGGAGCTAGGGATGATTGCGCTGATTCTGGCGACCCTACTCGGAATCCCATTGGGTATATTTGCGGCCGTGAAACGAAATAGTTTTTTTGATTACATGCTGATGAGTGCATCACTGGTCGGCTATTCAATGCCCATTTTTTGGTGGGGTCTGGTACTCATTTTGATTTTTTCAGTCAAACTAGGCTTAACTCCTGTCTCCGGCCGGATTGATTTTCTCTATGATGTTCCACTTTGGAGTGGATTTTATCTGTTAGACACACTTCAAACTTCTGTCCGGGAAGCTGAAGGATTTAAAGCATTTTTAAGCGCTCTTCGTCACCTCATTCTTCCGGCCACTGTGCTGGGAACTATTCCTCTGGCGGTTATTGCCCGTATGACAAGGTCTTCAATGCTGGAAGTTCTGGGAGAAGATTATATTCGCACGGCACGGGCCAAAGGATTAAGCCGCAAAAGAATTATTTTTATTCATGCTTTAAGAAATGCTCTCGTTCCGATTGTTACAACCCTTGCTCTCTTGTTTGGATCAATTATCACGGGGGCCATATTAACTGAAACTATTTTCAGCTGGCCGGGTATTGGCAAGTGGATTGTCCAGAGTATATCTTCGCGTGATTATCCTGTCATTCAGGGCGGTGTACTGATCATTTCTTTTATCATTGTTCTGACAAATATTCTGGTGGACATCCTCTACTATTTTCTTAATCCAAGGATGAAGAGCTAGAAAATGAAAATATTTTTAAAAGAACTTTTTTTTGAGATCAGAAAAAATCGGGGTGCGATGATCGGTATATTCATAATTATCATGGCGACGATCATCGCCCTCGCCGCTCCCATTCTCGCTCCTCATGATCCGAGCAATGTTTATTCTGAGGCCCTTCGTTTACCTCCCCGTTTTGCCGAAGGAGGACAAGCGCAGTTTGTCCTGGGAACTGATGATCTGGGCCGGGACCTTCTGTCGCGTTTGATTTTTGGTTCCCGAATTTCCCTGGCCGTGGGCTTTATGGTCGTTATCATCTCTCTTTTTATCGGAACCCTCCTGGGAGTCATTGCCGGATTTTATGGTGGCTTCATTGATAAAAGTATTATGCGCCTGACTGACATGATTATGTCCTTACCCAGTATTTTGTTTGCTATTGTTATTGTCGCCATTTTAGGACCTGGAATTTCCAATGCTATTATTGCTGTCAGTATCGTAGCGATACCCAACTTCGTTCGGATTATCCGGGCCCAGGTCATGGTAGAAAAAAGTAAACAATACGTTGCCGCTGCTAAACTTTACGGGGCGGGAAATTTCCGGCTGATGTTTATAGAGATCCTTCCCAACTGTATGGCACCACTTATTGTTCAGGCCACTCTTGGTTTTAGCGACGGTATTCTTAATTGTGCCGCTCTGGGCTTTCTGGGACTAGGGGCCCAGGCCCCCATGGCCGAATGGGGAACGATGCTTTCCGATGCCCGAAGTTTTATAGAGAGTTCTCCCTGGATGGTGACTTTACCCGGTCTTTGTATTCTTATTATTGTTTTGTCCTTCAACCTGTTAGGTGACGGATTGCGGGATGCACTGGACCCTAAACTGAAGAAGCAGAGTTAATATGCAGGCATTACTCAATATAGAAAATCTCAATATCCATTTCAAAACAGACCGTCGAGCTGAACCAGTTCACGCTGTTCGCGATTTGAGTTTTTATCTGCAGACTGGAGAAATGCTGGGAGTTGTAGGAGAATCAGGCTCGGGAAAAAGTATTACGAATCTCGCCCTCATGGGAATTCTTCCTGATAACGCCATCGTCAGTGCTAAAACTCTCACCATCAATGGAAAAGAACTTTTACCACTACCGGAAAAAGAAAAAAGGGCCATTCGTGGAAAACAAATGTCGATGATCTTTCAGGATCCCATGACGGCATTAAATCCCTTCCTCACCGTTGAATTTCAGCTGGTAGAAACGATTCTGGAACACGAAAATATTTCGAAAAAAACGGCCAGAGAGCGCGCGTTGGAACTGCTGACAATTGTCGGTATACCCTCCCCCAAAGAACGGCTTCGGGCCTATCCGTTTGAATTATCCGGTGGGATGGCCCAGAGAGTGATGATAGCGATGGCCATTTCCTGCAATCCCCAGATTCTGATTGCTGATGAACCGACGACAGCACTGGATGTCACAATCCAAAAGCAAATTCTCTCACTGCTAAAGACGCTGCAGAAAAAAAATAACATGGCAATCATCCTGGTCACCCATGATCTGGGTCTGGTTTCCGAATACAGTGACCGTATTCAGGTAATGTATGCTGGTGAAATTGTCGAAAGTGGATTGACCTCTCAGGTTCTCACTCATCCACGTCATCACTATACCAGAGGTCTCCTAGAGTCCCGACCTGGGGCCATTACCCGTGAAGCTAAAAGTTCATTACCTTCTATACCGGGAATCGTTCCTGCTTTTCACGAAAGACCATCCGGATGTCAGTTTAATCCCCGTTGTCCGGCCAGAGAAACTGATTGCACAGTCTCTCCTATTCCGCTTCTGCACAGCGATCACGACTATCGCTGCATTCATCCCCGAAAGGATGGTGAAAGATGAACCCTGTTTTAGAGGTCCGAGACCTATCCAAAATTTTCCCTTTAAAAAAACTTTTCTCCAGGCCACTGGAGCTGAAGGCCTTAACAAAAATTAATTTTCATCTCAATGTTGAAGAAACATTGGGAATTGTCGGAGAATCGGGTTGCGGAAAAAGCACGCTGGCCCGTGTCTTAACCATGCTGGAGTCGCCTTCATCCGGAGAGCTGCTACTTAATGGAAAAAATTATCGTGACCAAAAAGGTGATGAATTTCATTCCTCGATCCAGATGGTCTTTCAGGATCCTTACCAATCACTTAACCCGCGAAAAAAAGCATTTGATATCATCGCTGACCCTTTGCGTATCAATACGGATATAAAAGAAAAAGAAATTCGCGAACTCGTGCTTCAAATGATGAAAAAAGTCGGTCTGCGCGAAGAGTTTGCCGAACGCTATCCTCATCAATTCTCCGGAGGCCAGCGCCAGCGACTAGGAATTGCCCGGGCACTGATGTTGCGGCCCAAAGTTCTCATTCTGGATGAGCCGGTTTCCGCGCTGGATGTTTCCATTCAGGCACAAGTTCTTAATCTGCTGATTGAATTGCAACGTGAATTTAAACTGGCCTACCTTTTTATCTCGCACGATCTCTCTGTCATCGGTCACGTATCAGACCGGATCATGGTCATGTATTTAGGTAAAATCGTTGAATATGGCAGTCGTGAGGAAGTATTCAAAAATCCCCAGCATCCCTATACAAAAATTCTTTTGGAAAGTGCTCCGCACCTGCAAAATGAGATTTTAATCAAAGAGGATGTTCCGGTATTCGGAGAAATGCCCAGCCCGCTGCATATTCCTGCCGGCTGTCCATTTAGTTCTCGCTGCCCGATGGTAGTTCCTGGTTGCAAAACGAGGATTCCGGAATTAGAAATGAAACAAAACAGATGGGTGGCCTGTTTCGAGGCTTCCCCAAAAAGCTAACTAAAGGAATTTTGAACAATGGGTTTAATGTATATTTTTCCGGTAACGGATGATCCAAATCTTGAAGATGATCGCGTAGAAGTTAAAGGCCAGGATGCTGACAAAGAGCTGGTTCTCAAAACCTACGGTCTGCCGATGATTTTCTGGGGTTATCTCGTTGCTGCTTTTGCTGTTTTATTGCTGATGTGGCTTGCGGCCCGCGCTGTAATTGAAAAACTCTTAAGCTATGATGATCCATCCATGATCTTTTTAGGATTACTTGTGAAATGGTCTTTGATTCTCACTCCTGTTGTTCTGCTGGGATTTTTCTTTTATGAGAAAGTCATGATCAAAAATAAAAACAAGCTTACTCTCGTCTATCGTGTTTTCTTTATCCCCTTCTGGCAGACAAAATTAGAGCTTAAATCGGCCGATGCCTTAGTTGTAAACCATTTCATTGATTCACCCAATATGGCCAAGATCCGTAATCAATATGCAGAAAATAAAGAAGCCTTGAAACATTTTGAAAATAAGGGTTACTTTGAGCTGATTGCTGAAACGGTGAAAGGAAAAAAATCCATTGACCGCCATGCCAGAAAAGCAGATCTCATCAAAATGAGAGATCTGCTGGCACGTTACTAACTTGCTGATTATTTCTTATTGTTCATCTTCTTTAACTTCTTCCAGGCCTAGACGACTGCGGGAAGAATTGTAGCGATTAGTAATTTTCTTAAATAAATCCGGCTTTGGAATTTTTCGGTATTCTGCTGGGCCGGATGAATGATTCATCTGATTATAGGCCCGCCCGTCCTGACCACCAGATCTGACATTATTAGAGGAAGCTGTTGTATAGCTGCGACTGTTGCTGCTACTGCCGCTTCCATATGAAGAATAAGAACCACCACGGGAGTAACTTGATCCTGATTCAGATGTTGAAGTCGTGGTTCCCTTTTTTATTCCGCTTATGGCCGACTGAGCAGTGTCTGGATTATAAAGACCATCCATTGCTTTACTGAAACTTCCACCGTGTTTTTGCACAAAGCCTGTTCCTAAGTTTTCACTCATTTTCTTAGAGAGATTTGCAACAATGCTGCTTTCATTTTTAATGGCATTCGAACCGGCCGCCCGGGTCATATGACCGTACTGGACTGGATTTTTGTCCGTAGCTTTTTTAATAGCATCCAGTTTCTTTTTTGCGGCATTGGAGACAGCAAAATTTCTGGCCGTAAAAGATCCAGAACTTCTGCGTGAAGAGCTCACCCCAGTCGCATTGCTTCCTACCCCGAGTGAGGAAGAGGATCCTGTTGAAGCAGAACCAACATTCGTCGTTACTGATCCCTGAGAGTCTCCGGTAGTCACTGCACGGTTAGCTGTCTGAGTAGAAGATCCTGTCGCCGTACCTGAACTGAATGAAGCGTTTTGGTTGGCCGCCACGGCCGATTGTCCGCCAGGATTCATACTACCTAATGAAGGGCGGTAGACTGGAGTATTGCCAGAACCTGAACCGTTATTTTGTCCGGCCTGCATAAGTTTTTTAGTTTCTTCATAAAGCACTATCAGTTTTGCTCTTCTCTCCAGAAGCGTTTTGGCCTTTTGTTTATCTACTTCGATAAGCTCATTAATAAGGCCCTGGACGTACTGGAAATAAAGAACTCTATCAACCGGTTGTCCTAAATAAAGATCTGTCAGGTTCCATTGATCCTGAAATTTCTTGGTCGCTTCTGCCAGAGTTGGTTCGTAAATCCCCATCGTTGATAAAAACGATTTAGCACTATCTGAAACGGCCGTGACCGGTGGTAATTGATAATCTGGTTCCGGCTGACGTTCACCTTTAAATCCGGTACATGTTGTTGAAGTACATGGTACAACTTCTTTATTGTATTCTTTGGCAAGCTGATCATGATAAGCGCGGTCAGCAGCTGTGTCGTATGTTCCGTCAGTAGCGAAAGCTTTGCCTCTTTCTGTTTTAATAACCCAGTCATTCAGCGCAGCTTCTGCTTCGAAATCTGTCATTCCTTTTGCTTTAAAATCATCGTACATACGTTTTCCGTATTCGTACTCTACCTGGTTCATTTGCACACCAAGTGTATAACGACCTAATTGCATAATCGGATCGTTGCTGGCCCCTAATGGTTCTACTTTTGCTTTATCGTAAGATGAATCCGGAGCATCGGCCGGACAAATGATCCCGTTATTTTTAATCGTCACCATCATTTTTGGGATCGTACATTTCTCAATCGGAGTGGACCAGTCGTATTTAGAATCATTCGATTTTGGATACATGTTAACTTGTTTATCGATATAATCCCCGATCCGAACTAAGCGTTCGTTAACTTGTTTGGAAGGAATAGGGACTATCAGATAAAGTGTCGCCATATCTTTAAGTGCACCTTTTTTCAGCATAGGAAGAAATGATTGAGCCATTTCACATGATCCCGGAACCGGATCCGGGACTTCTCTTTCGACACAAGTTTCATTCCCCTGAGCATCTGTTGAGCATTCTGTTACTTTTTTCTTGCGGGCACAGGCATTAGTAGCAACAGCGATACTGCTGTCCACACCTTGCATACAGGCATTGTAAACTTTGACGTTATCGGAGTTTTCGCGGTTGTTATCCTCAGCACTTTTAGCAGCAGCAACCAATAATTTTTCTCTTTGCGGAATTCTGGCAGTGGCACGAACTAGACCCGCTTTATCATCCATTGAAAATAAGGTTGATCCGGTCATTGAATCGAGCGATATATTTAAACTTTCGATTTGTAACTGAATGGCCTTTAACTGCAAATCTGCATTTTTTTCTTTATCAGAAATGAGGGCACTCATTTTTTCGTTCATGAGAGTTACTCGATCACGAAGAAGGGCATCACGCATTTTTTCTGCGGCCACATAGTCTTTGATTACTTTCCACCATTCGACTAGTGAAACAGGATGGCTGGTCCCTACAGGTTTACAAAGCTTTTCTCCAACTTCTGAAATCCCCCAGATAAAACTGGTTAGTTCCAGAGACTGGGCAAGATATTTATCTTCTGCGTAAGCAAAATCACCGGGAACATTTAATTCGACACCATTATAATTTCTATGAAATGGACCACCGATAGCATCTAGTGGTGCTGAGAATGGATCGAGATCCATATTTTTTTCACAACGAAAAGCAGTTAAAGGCTCACCTACAGCTGAAGTGACAACTGCATTGTATCCAGGATTACAGCCTCCAGAAGTTCCTTGTCCGGTAAAAACCCAGCTTGATTCGCGGGCGGGATAGTTTCCTTCAGCAGCACAAGGACCACAACCACCGTGGCAATTAGGATAGCTGGCAACAGGATAGATTGTACAAGTCCCTCCACCATCAACAACGGTCAGAGCGCTGGCATACAGCGGACTTATCCCACCTGTCAGAAGCGAGAGGCAGACAAAAGGAGTCATAATAAGTGAACGAATTTTGTTATTTAAATTTTTCATAACAATAATTCTAATGGAGAGCTTCATTTTAGGGGAAAAAGAAATTGTATTCAGACAGGAACTGTTAGTCTATTCAATAGCTTGACCGCCTTTCTTAAAGTGAAAGGCGGAAAAAAAGGTGCCAATAAAGCTGGCAACTTAACGGAAAAGCTGAGAGATTTCATCAATTACCACATCCCGATTGGAATCGCGATCCATCAAGACTTCATGTTTAGCTGAATTAAGCAGAACACTGGTGCAATAAGGGGCTTCCTGACAAAAGCGAATCATCTCGCTGGTTTCAGAATAATTTTCAATGCCGGCATAAAACATACGTATCGGTATTTTTATATCCTGATAGTGTTTGCGAATTTTGCGGGTGCCTTTCATGATTTCATTCAGCCATCCATTAGTCACCCCGCCTAGGCGTGTTTCTGGAAAAGTCTTGAATGTCTCCATTGTCATATCAAAACGTGCTCTGGAAGTTGTAAAGTTGTTGTCTTCAAATTTTAAATCCGGATTAAAGAGTTTCTGCCCGATAGCAAATTTTCCTTTATTACCAATTAAGATCTGTGCGGCCACGATGGTACGGGCCACGGAATACTTATAGGGCTTTGTCTGGATCTTTAACATAGGAGAAGAAATGGCGGCCCGGTCAAAAACTTCCGGATGCTCAATCATGTAGGCCGTAGCTATTCCTGCTCCTAATGAATGAGCGAGTAAATTTTTATGATCACAACCATGTGCCTGCACAATAGTGTTCATAAATATTTCCAGGTCGCTCACGTAATGAGCAAAGCGGTCAGCGTGACCTTTTTCATAGTCACCGTTATTTGTGAGCATGCGCTGAGATGATCCCTGTCCACGATGATCCATCAAAAAGAAAGCGAACTTACCGGGATTTTTCTCTTCCAGTGAATGCACGACTTCAGCGTATTTTAAAAGTGGTTCAGACCGGCCAGGTAAAATGATCACACAATTTTTAGACTGAGCATTAGTTGAATAAGTAGCGTAGTGAATTTTAATTTTTTCAGTTCCGTCGAAGAAACCAGTCTTCATAGAATAAAGCAGAGGTAAAACCTTCTCGCGGTATTCTGTTTCGTAATTGGACTCACTGATGGCAAAAGAAGCAAAGGGAAAACAAAAAGCAGATAAAAGCATTGAGAGAATGAGATTTTTCATAGAACTCTCCAATAAAAAATTAACCTCTGAATTTTTTGAAATCTTTATTACTATCCGGAATATTTTTTTCTTTATCTTTAATTCGTTTTTCAATTAGCTCGTTTTTTAGCCTTTCGTCTTTAAGCTTTTGTTTTTCAGCTGAGAGAGGTCTTGTGAAATCACGCTTTTCGTAATCAACTTTGTCTGTGTCAAAAAATTTCGGACGCTTTCCGCCGGCAAGCCTTTTGGGCGCATTGTCCGTCTTGTCCTTTTCCCAGTGCTTTTTCCATTCGTCTTGCTTTTGGCGTTGTTCCTGATCAAATTGAGCGCGTTCATTCTCACGCTCATTTTTGATTTTCTCAATCTCAGTTTCTTTTCTTACGCGCGTCTGCAATTTTTTTTTAGAAAAATTAGATGTTTTGTTTTTTAGCTTTTCTTCGTCAGTGGCCTTGTCGTGTTTACTGATATCAATCGTAATGTCACCAGTACATTTTGTCTGACAGGCCAGACGTTCTTTCGTGATGTGAAACACGTTTCCGAGAAGTTTAAGTTCTTCAAACGGCGGCGGAGTCACATTATCTTCACCACTGACAATCTTTATAATACAGTCTGTACAAGTCGCATGACCGCCACAGCTTGATTTGATATAGGTATCATTCTCGCGCAAAGCTGCCAGAAGATTCTGACCTTCTTCAACTTCAACAACATTGCCAGAAGGTTTAAGTGTAACTTTATGTTTCATTCGTTTCCTTTAATTCTCAAATTAGAGATTTTTTTTAATCTGCCCTTCGAGCTTTTCCATGATTTTGCCCTTCAGCGGCTTCAGAAGAAAAGATAGATCGAGATCCAGGTCACAGTGGTCCTGCAAAAATGTCAAAACCAGCGTGAAGCCACTGCCCTTTGCTGTAACTTTCTTTTCGGCATCATCATATTTTAGATCAGCTTTAACCTGAAATTTTTCAATGTATTCCGGCGTAATCAGTGCACGTGCTTTACCGTAAGCATCGTCGGCATCAGTCGCTTTCGTGTAGTTAATTTTTAGCCCCATCCTAGCTTCTCCCCGTTGATCCAAATCCACCGACACCACGATCTGTCGCTGACAACTCTTCAGTTGTCACAACATAACGGGCCTGAACAACCGGTGCCAGTACTAACTGGGCCACACGGTCGCCGTGACTGATGATCTCATCATTTTTACCCATATTTCCCAGGATAATTTTTACTTCACCCCGGTAATCTGAATCAATAGTACCAGGTGAATTAAGCACCATGAGACCAGTCTTGAAAGAAAGTCCTGAGCGTGGGCGCACCTGGATTTCGAAACCTTCGGGAATTTCCATTGAAAGACCGGTCGGCACCAGGACACGCTCGCCAGGTCTGATGACCATTTTTTCGTCAGGCCCTAAACTGGCCCGAATGTCTGCGCCAGCTGCTCCAGTTGTTTCATAGGATGGAAGAGCGAAGCTCTCGTCATAATGCGAGAGCTTCTTAACTTTTACGTTAATCACTTATTTTCCTTCTTTTTTCTTAACAGATTCTACGGCCTTCGCTGAAAGCTTGATTCTTCCCATCTTATCGATTTCAAGAACCTTAACTTTGATCGTCTGACCTTCATTGATATAGTCGTTAACATTCTGCACGCGTTCATCTGATAGTTCAGAGACGTGTACCAGACCAGAAACACCTGATCCGATATCCACGAATGCACCATATTCTTTAATTGAGTCAACACGCGCTTCGTAGACAGCTCCGATTTCCGGACCGTTAATTTGCATATTAATTGTTGTAATCGCCGTTTTTAAAACTTCAACATCAGAGCCCAGAACTTTAACCATTCCTTCTTCTGTGATTTCGATTGTGACTTTGAAATCTTCCTGAAGTTTCTTAATGTTTTTTCCACCTGGACCAATTAAGGCTCCGATTTTATCTGTCGGAATCATGACTGTCATGATGGTTGGAACACCCGGCTTGAAGCCTTCACGAGGAGCTTTGATGGTTTTTTCCATTTCGCCTAAGATATGCATTCTTCCTTTATAAGCTTGTCCGATAGCATCTTCGATGATTTGCGGAGTAAGACCTGTGATCTTGATATCCATCTGGATAGCTGTCACACCATCTTTTGTTCCGGCAACCTTAAAGTCTAGATCTCCAAGATGATCTTCATCACCTAAGATGTCCGTTAAAACTTTATAACGAGCGCCGTCTGTCACTAACCCCATCGCAATACCTGCAACCGGATTAACAATGGGAACACCAGCGTCCATAAGGGCCATTGAACCAGAACACACAGATCCCATAGAACTTGATCCGTTTGATTCTAAAACCTCACACACAACACGAGTTGTGTAAGAAAATTTATCCTGTGGTGGCATAACGGCCTTAAGTGCTCGCTCAGCAAGATTTCCGTGACCTAATTCACGTCTACCAGCTCCGCGAGATCCCTTTGCTTCCCCAACAGAAAATCCCGGGAAGTTATAGTGAAGGTAGAATTTGTCATAAGAAAGACCAGTGATACGGTCTAACATCTGATCTCCAAGTGATCCACCAATCGTGACTGTGGCCATAACTTGCGTTTCACCACGAGTAAAAAGCGAAGAGCCGTGTGGAGCATTCAGGATATTAACTTCAGTTTCGATTTTACGAACTTCATCTAAGCGTCTTCCGGCAATACGTTTGCCTTCATTTAAGATGTCCGCTCTCATCATGTCGTATAATAAACCGTCAACCGCTTTGAAAGCTTCTTTCGAAGCACCTTTATCATCTTTCATACCAAAAGCAGCTGGATCAGCTTTAATAGCTTCCGCAACTGTCTTTGTTAAATTTCTGATGGCTTCCTGACGTTGCATTTTATCGCTGATAGCAAGGGCAGCGCGAGCATTGTTAGTATAATCAGTCGCAACTTTCGTGCTTAATGTTTTATTGGCTTCAGCTGAAACATAAGCGCGTTTTGGCTTACCAATTTCTTTTTGAATTTTTGCTACCAGGTCACAGTATTGTTTAATTTGTGCGTGACCAAAGTTGATCGCTTCCAGAACTTCTTTTTCCGGAATAACTTTAGCTTCCCCTTCAACCATAAGGATGGCGTCTTTAGATCCCGCTACTGCGATTTCAAGGTCTGAGTTTGCCCAGTCCGCATGATTTGGGTTAATGGTTAATTGACCGTTAATGCGGCCAACTTTGGCAAAACCAATTGGTGCTGCAAAAGGAATGTCTGAAATCGCGATCGCTGCTGATGCTCCAAGAGCTGCAAGAACTTCCGGATCTCCAGTTTCGTTGTACGAAAGAACACTACAAGTCACAACAGTGTCGAACATGTAGTCGCCCGGGAACATCGGACGAAGTGGTCTATCAATCAGACGGCAAGCTAAAATTTCAGCTGTCGACGGACGGTTTTCTCTCTTCATGAAGCCGCCAAGAAATTTTCCGGCAGCATAAAACTTTTCCTGATATTCAACTAAAAGCGGAAAGAAATCCTGACCGTCTTTGAGTTCTCTTGCTGAACACACAGCTACTAAAACCTGTGTGCCGTTACAGCTTACTAAAACCGCACCGTCAGCTTGCTTCGCGAGACGTCCGGTTTCGATAGTGACTTCTTTGCCACCATAGTTAATCTTGTACTCTTTTTTGTTTTCGTTCATAAATTCTCCATATCCGGCATCACCATTGATGCCACTAACATGGAAAGGCTTTTTTGAATTTTTTGATTGGATTAAAAGATAGTTCAAGGCAGTGGCAGGGAAGCACTACGTTCAAATATCCCCTATTCCACATCAACAACTTCTAAAAGGACTTTCCGTATAATATTTTAACTTTTTAAAACAAAAAGGGAACCCGAAGGTTCCCAATTTGTCGTCTTTTTTTATTTTCTCAGACCAAGCTTCTTAATCAGTGCCTGGTATTTATCTGCATCTGTCATCTGTAAGTAAGACAGAAGTCTTTTTCTTTGACCGATAAGCTTAAGTAGCCCGCGGTTTCCAGAGTAGTCATGCTTGTGTTTTGCAAAGTGTGGAGCAAGATTGTTGATGCGAGTTGTGATTAAAGCAACCTGAACTGCTGTACAACCAGAATCTTTCTCGCCTGAACCAAATTCTTTCCCGAACTCAGCTACGATTTTTTTTGAATCTTCTAAAGTGATCATGTTTTTCTCCATGCCTATGTCCAAGTGGGAATCTTCCATTCCAACCGAGAGCAAGGTGTCAGTTAATAGTTCTCACGTTTTAGCGGATAAATTCCGACATGTAAACCTTTAAATTGTTGATCAGACGCTCTTCAATCTGACGAATGCGCTCGCGGGAGACGCCGTACTGATCAGCAATACTTTGCAGTGAAGCAGGAACCTCGGACAAGAGGCGTTTTTCGAAAATTTCCCGGTCACGCTCCTTTAATCCTTTCAAGTAGTTATGTAGTTGATCTTTCAGGATTTCGATACCCTGTAAATCGGCCAGGCGATCATCAATGGGCAGCTCATTGGTATCAACCAGAACATCGGACAGAGCAGGACCAGACTCATCCACGCGCGCTTCCAGCGAAAGTTCGGTGGCGCCATGAGAAAGCCTGCGGTCCATGACTTCGACGGCCCTTTCAGATACGCCCAGATTCTCAGAGAGCATTTTAGTGTCCGGATTAAAACCCAATGCCAGCAGACGCTCTTTTTCCTTCATCAGATTAAAGAAGAGTTTCTTTTGCTCATTGGTTGTGCCGATTTTTACCAGCCTGAAGTTATCTAAGATAAACTTCAGGATATACGACCGGATCCACCAGGAGGCATAATAAGAAAGCTTTGCTCCCTTGCTGGCATCGTATTTTGAAACGGCCTTCATGAGACCGATATTTCCTTCCTGAATAAGATCCATGACATTTTGCCAGGCCGAACGATACTCAAGGGCTATTTTTACTACCAGTCGCAGATTGGCCAGAACCAGTTTTTTAGCGACTTCGATATCACCGGTTTCCTGCAGCTCCTTAAGTAATCCTTCTTCCTCTTCGGGAGTGAGCAATTTATATCGGGCTATTTCACGCGCATAAGTTGTAAGCGGATCTAAACCGACCGGAAGTTTATCGGGTAAATTATGACCCAAAATTTCTTTAACGACTAAGCTCTTTGAACTCTTTTCATCGTCAACGATTAAGGGAACTACTGTTTTAGTCGGCTTTGTTTTTTTATCCATGGCGAATCAGATGATACGCAATATCCCCGGAATTGTCATTTCAAAGCTTCGCTCTTTGCTGCTTCGGTGCTTTTTTGAACGTTGAGTTGATGATTGATGTATTTAAGGGCAAATAGGCCATAACTTACCTCAACAGTTACCAATTGATCACCGGCCCCTTCGAAGGTCAGAATTTTTTCCGGCTTTTCCAGGATCTGCGCCGTCAATTCTTCGGTCAGCAGCCCCTCTAAATCTCCGCGCCAAGGTGGAATAATAAATTTGTCGCGTGCATCTTTAACATCTTTGATCAGATGCAGTTTGAATCGATTCTTTAATCTTTCTTTATCGGCCGCAGTTCCCTCGCCGTAATTAAACTCTATCATTGACCGGCGGTAATATTTTAAAAAGGACTTGGGAATTGATATGGTAAAACTGATTTTCGCTTTTCCCAGCTGCTGATTGATGCGATCGAATTCTCCCAGATTAACATCAAACCCAACGCGCAGGTCCGGCTTCCTGAAATCTGTAACCAGTTTACGGTCAACTAATTCCATTGTTAGCGGCTCTTCAAAGAAAAGATCCCGGGCATAATTATCACTCATTTTGTTTGCCCACTTTGTCCAGACATGATCGACACTCGCTCTGAAAATGTCTTCTCCGTTGGTAAATTTTTCTGCCCGCAACAGAAAGTCCGGAATTACTGTGATCAAAGCAATAAACTGAGAATTGATAAAATTTTCTTCGTCAAAGCTTATGCCCTTCATCATCTTTCCAATCCGCGGATCATAATCTTCAGGCGTATAACTGGCATCGCGGATTTCTTCGCAATAAAGGCGGCGGAGATCTTCACCAATGGAAGTACCACCAACAGAGAGAATGACCTTCTCGGCAAGAGCGGAATGGGAAACCCGGCGACAGATCAGATTTTCACACCAGACTTTTACTGTATTTGGATCTTCTTTTAAAAAGAGTGTGTTTTCTTTTTCTTTCCATCCTATGCTTTGTCCATTCATCTGCCGGATGAAAAAGGCCATCAGCCCACTGTGACGCAATATCGGTGTCAGCAATCCGGGAGTATTGGGGTTGCCATTCCAGGAGCATAAACTCTGAAAGAGTTTTACACTGTAGAGAAATTCATTACGTAAACTGATCTTGGGATCATTGATTTCTCCGGTATTTCCCGGAAAAAGTGGATTTAGATTAGTTCCTGGAATACTGAAAATATTTTCTTTATCAAACTTGAGAAAAAGATTATTCAGCAATTCACGTTTACTGATGACTGTGAGGTTATTCGAACAATAATTGCCCACCAGCCCTTCTACCATGTTGGCGTACTCTTCTCGAGAAAATTCCAGAATCCTGGCATATTTCGGAATGGCCCTGCTTAGTAGATCGAGCCCGATATACTGAGCTAGACCCATCACTGAACGTTTAACCTGCACTTTTTCCCACTCAGTAGTGTAGCGGATGGATCTTTTTTCTTTACAGTAGTTTGTGAGATTTTTACCTTCTTCGTAAAAACCCCGATAAAGAGCAATTTCACTCTTGTTTCTGACGGCTTCACTTTTTAAATTTTCGTCGCGATTAAAAACGTAATTGAGCGGATCAGTGGAATCGCTGTAGTCCTCACTAAAATTTCCCAGCACAAGAGACTCCACCGGACGCAAAGCAAATGCAGGCGAGCTTAAACAGAAAAGGAGAATTATGCCGATTACAGAAGTTTTCATAGGTACTTAAGTTATCGGGCATTAAAGACGAAATATTAATCATGAAGCAGTCATGTGTCCTTTTATTCCTGAGTCTATTACTGGGGCATTCCGTCGGTATGGCCCAGGAAGAATTTAAACCTTTTTCTGAAGACGAAGCCTTGAAAGAAATTGTCTTTCCCGAAGAAGCAATGGATACAGAGGCCTTGACTTACATGACTCAGGTAAAGGAAGGCAATAATCGCAGGATCGATGTTTATAATTTACAGAAGGCAAAATTCAAACTGATCAATGGTGACTTGAAAACCGCCCGTTTTCTTCTGGGACGGATTAGCGATAAAAATGCCCCCCTCTTACCGGTTAAGCTTCGCTACCTCGCAACCATTGACTTTATCGAAGGAAAATATGCAGATTCTCTCTCCCGGCTTAAGTCTCCGGTTCTGCAAACAAGCTCATTTTATAAGCAGGTGTGCCTGCTTAAACTCATCAATTTCATGGCACTCAATGACGTGAGTGGGGTTAAGGCCGAAAGCACTGGTTGCATGGTGCAGACGGATGAGTATTCCCGCAACGATCAGTTCTGGCTGGACACCATGGTCAAGCTGAAAACCCGAGATCAAATCGGCCTTAAACGTAATATGCTCCTTGATCTTCAGGGAACTCTGAGCTCAGATGAAATGTCGCGTATCTGGATGAAGAGTGGTTTATATCTTAATCGTGAAGATGATTTGTTATTTATGCTGGGAGTACTGCCTGAATCCTCCTATCAGTCAAAACGTTTACGCGAAATTGTGGGCTTTCTTTATCTCAGAAAAGGTATTTATGATAAGGCCCTAAGTTTTGTTGACGATATCGACTCGGCCAATTCAGAAAACATCAAAGGAACTTATAATCTTTTCCGCAGGGAATTTGAGCTGGCCTTTGGACATTTTAAACTGGCCCTGCAAAAAAAGCAGGATTCTGCCAATGCTCTGGAGCGCGCCATTCCTCTTGCCTGGATTCTGCGCCAGTGGGATGATGGTCTACAAATGGTTCGCAGTTCCGCTAACCGCTCAGTTGATCAGCGAAACCGTAAGGCCATTGAAATCGCTTTCATGATCCGTCAGAAAAAATTTGAAGAGGCCTGGCGCCAGCTGAACCTACTTCGACTGGATTTTAAGAACAACCCACCGTTTGAAGTCAAAGTCATGGAAACTTATGTTCAGCTGATTTTAAGTGGTGGTCATAAAAAAATTGACCGCAGAAAAATTGAAGACTCGGCCGAAGATGCCTGTAAATCATACGATGCTTACAACTGCTGGATTGCTTTGCAGTTTATTCAATGGGAAAACCTGGGCAAAACAATAACCAGGGATGAATTTATTTATACAGATAAATCTCTTACGATTGATTCACTAAAAGAGAAGGTGGTGATCTCACCACTTAAAGAAACAGTCAGTGTTGACCAGTCCGACATTGAAGAACTCGACAGTAACACCATCACTATTCCCGTAACTGATTCAAAGTGAAATAGAAAACGGTCTCACCTCCAGTGATCAGCTTTTAGAAATCTAGCGAATAAAGGGCTTCCAGACCCGAATAAATTTTTCTTATGTGATGAGAAGCAATGGAGCTTTTAACTTTCTCTTTCTCCTTCATGAGAGAAAGACCAATCCCAATCCGGCCGCGCTCATTAATAGACCAGCGAGGCATTAATTTAAGATTGAATCCGGCACCAGGTTCAATAACAATGTCATTAAACCGCTTGCGGAAAATGATATTGAGATCGGCTTCAGTCAGGAACGAAAAGCGCCCTTTTTCAAAAAATACCCCTCTGGCACCGAAAGACGCACGGGTGGAAACAATCCGTTTTAATATGAAACTATTGCTGCTGTTTTGAGAAGCGAAGTGCGACTGATGTAATTTAAGCTGAGTTCGCAGATCGATTTCACGATTAAGTGCGTACATGAGCCCCCCACTTAATCCAAACAGAGCAGGTGAATCCTGAGTCATATTTTGGGCAGCCAGATTTTCGTATTCAGCATTTTGGTAACTCATTCCAAAAAAGGTTGTCCAGCGACCGGTTGAGGCCATGTCCCAGTCAAGCTTCACCCTCAGGCTGTCCGGGGCCTGCAATTTGAAATTAAACTGGTGATTACTGTCCTCATTAACCGTTTGTTCCTCATCACCCATCCCGATGGTTATCGCCAGACGGTTACGAATAAACTTTTCTTTAATATTAAATGCGATTTTATTTTCAGCATCCAGTTCACCTACAACAACATCACGGGCGATGGCCTTATTCAGGTCGTCTTTAAGCGCAAGGAGTTCAGGCTTGTCACCGGCGTTCTGGTCAACAATGAAACCTTTTTTGGCATCCAGAATTAATCCTTTCGGGGCAAAATAATCTCCGGTATCTGCATCAATATCACCGGCGGCTTTTGATTTATAAATGCCTTTTTCAGTATCCAGAACAGCATCCGGGCCAGGGGCCACATACAACCCGGTGTTAAGATCAATAAATCCCCCGGCCTTAGGAGCAAAGGCACCACTTTTAGGATCATACAAACCTTCGGCCGGTGCTTTTTGCGGAGCCTGGGTAACAGTTAATTTACTGTCGTCCACTCCGATTCCTGATTTCAGGTTTACAATATTTTTTTCTTCAAAATCTCGGTTTTTGTAGAGGGCGTTGAGCTGAACGGGATTGATTTTTACCGGCAAAGAAGCATTTTTCAGCGACTGAGAAGAAAAAGCGTTTTGTCCCGGAGGAACAACGACAGTCTGATTATTGGCCAGGATTTTTTGCAATTCCTCCTGCTCATTGATTGCCTTCCCCGGAATCGTTTTAACTTCCGGTGTGTCTTTCATATCGATTCTTTCAACAACTTTTTGTTGTGTTCCGCTCTGGCTTTCCAGTTTTTGATGAGTGGTTTCATCGACACGTGCCATGGCCACAGCACCTTTAAATGTTAAAAGTGAGGTCATACGGTTATCGGGATTATAGATTGTCTGAAAATCTGTTCCTCTGATTCCAAGTGCTGCCGTACGGGTCCGCACATAAAACTTATTATCGTTTGATTCTTTTTCCTGTTCTTTCTGAACTTCCGCTCGTATGCGGCCTTTTAAAAGCGAAATAATTCCGGGAGCTGAACTGGCCATCTGGGAAATGACAATTTTAGACTCTGGTCCAAGACTGACTTCAGATTTATCGATAAAGCGAATTTTAATAAAACTTTTTGCCGCAGTAAGAACAGATGTATCTTCCACCAGCTGATCACCCAGTTCAATTTTCGAGGCTTCCAGAGCTCCGGGTAAAAGTTTAGTGGCCGAGCCACGGATTTTAATGACCTCGGCAATAGGCTTTTTGGCTGCAAAAGCGTGTAGAGAAAATAAGCAGGAAATTGCAGTTAGCAGAAAAATCTTTTTCATGGCATCCATTCCAATTAAACGAGTTTAAATTATTTTACTCTCGTTCTTAATGATTCGCCAATGCCAAAGTTTATTTGGTTTGCCTGAATTCTTTACCATCGTATGAAAGTGTTACGTTCTGATCCTCCTGACGGGAGATCAGATTCACTGGCCGCTTCCATAGGGCATAGAGATTTTTTAGCGTATCGGAGGCATAATTAATATCCAGATCAACGCCCCGGTGGATATGGCGCAGAAGTAACTCGCCCCGATTCTGGTAATTGCCGCTTTCCACTTCAATTACCGGCGAACCAAAATTGGAAAGCTGAGAAAGTAATTTGTTTTTAATTTCATGGAAATCGCGTGATTCAATTTCATTCCGGCCGGTACGAGGATTAAATTTATAGGTGAATAATTGCTGTCGCTCGCAAAATTCCTGAGTAAAAAATTCATCAATAAAGCTGACGTCGTTATGAGTTTTTCTCACTTCAAAGATTTTTTGTCTCCCCAGACCCAGATTTTTATTCCAGTTAAGCTTAGTGTGCATATCTTCACACTCATTATAGTCTTTACCAAACTTTCCGGTATTCCAGCGATACTCAATGTCACGATAGAGCTCTATTCCGATTTTATACGGATTGATATTTTGCCGGCTCATGGCCATTACACCGGCGTGGTGATCAGCGTAGTCAACAATTTCCGATGCTTTCAGTGCCCTTGTAGTCATAATGTGGGAATGCCAGTAACTCGCCCACCCTTCGTTCATAATTTTGGTTAATCGTTGAGGGAGAAAATAGTAAGCTTCATCTCTAAGAATTCCTAAAATATCTGCTTCCCATTCTTCCAGTGGCGCGTTGGCGAGAAGATAAAGCATGACATCGCGGGCAGATTCAATTTTTTTATCGCGAAGATCGACAACCTCTTTTTCTTTTTCCTCACCCTTGCCCAGACCGGCACGCTCTTTAGAGCGCATGAAAGACTTAAGGGCATTGGAACGTTCATCTTCCATATTGGCGATTTCTTCCCGCGCTTTTTTCATTCGCTCTTCACTTTGGCGTTTAGAATCCTGAGTTTCAAAAAGTGTTCCGACATCAATCAGGTTTTCAATTGAATTGACTCTGTCGATAAATTCTTCAACCCGATTCTGACCATAGCGTTCCATATAGCGGCGGATTTTTGTCCCATGATTGGCCATCACCGCCATCATGTTACGATCCGTATTGGCAAACCAGGCATTGTTTTTAAAGAAATCAGCGTGTCCGTAAACGTGGGCCATAACGATTTTCTGGTCCACAAGATGATTGGCATTTAACAAATAGGCATAACAGGGATTGGTGTTGATGACCATCTCATAAATTTTTTGAAGTCCGTAAGCGTATCCTTTAGAGAGCTGATCGTAATCCATTCCGAAACGCCAGTGAGGATAACGATTGGGAAATCCTCCCTGAGCAGCGAGAATATTGATAGTATCGTAGTCGCAGACTTCAAAAATAACAGGATGAAAATCCAGACCAAATTCCATGGCATAGGAATGAATTTCATCACGAATTCTTAAAAGTTCACCTTCAAGCGGTTTAGTTCTGGTCGACATCCTTACAATCCTCTATTTACCTTTGCCCAAGAAATCTTTGATGGAATCGAGAATGGCATCTTTATTTTTAATTTTTGAAAGAATAACTTTTTCATCATCCTCTCCGTATCGCCCGGCCAGATCTTTATAAAATTGCCCAGAGCCATAACGGCTTTCAACTTGTCCGTAGCAAAAAACATTGGAGGCCGGAAGAAGATCATTATCCAGGATTTCCAGACAAAGCTTTGTGTCGTCCGCCGACCAGTTATCACCATCAGAAAAATGAAAGGGATAGATGTTCCATTCACTCGGATCGTAATCGGCTTCAATGATTTCTTTACACAATTTCAGTGCAGATGAAATCAGTGTTCCGCCTGATTCGCGCGTCTTGAAAAATGTTTCTTCATCCACTTCTTTTGCTGTGGCATCGTGAATGATGTAGCGGACTTCAATATCTTTATACTGACTTTTCAGCCACAGATTGATCCAGAAACTTTCCGTGCGCACAATTTCTTTTTGTTCATCACCCATCGATCCGGAAACGTCCATCATGTAAATGACGACGGCTGAATTTTCAAATTCAACTTTAGCGTCACTGGCACGGTAGCGGAAATCGCGTTTTACCGGAATGACCCGTGGATCTTCAAAGTCATAGGAGCCTGAAGCAATCTGGCGCTTCATCGCTTCACGGTAAGTACGTTTAAAATGTTTCAGCGAATTTGGTCCGGTCATCCCGATTGACGTATATTTATTCGTCACTGAAGGCATGGCCTTCTTTCCTTTGGGTTCAATACGCGGAAGCTCAAGTTCTTCACCAAGAATTGAAGCTAGCTCTTCCAGAGAAAGATCGACTTCTAATTCTTTGTTACCGGCCTGATTACCAACTTCCTGGCCTTGCCCCGGTTGATCCCCTTCCTGTCCATCAACCGGATCCCCAGCTTCACCATTTCCCTGGCCCATTCCGCCCTGGTTTTTATCACCAAACTTAAAGCGGGGAGTATCAATGGAAGGCATCGGAATTTTAAAAGTTCCGTCACCTTTAGGAGCAGGCATTTCGCCTTTAGATACATATTTCCGGAGATTATCGCGGATTCTTCCTTTAACAATCTTCCGGAAACGTGCATGGTCTCTTTTAATTGGATGATCCATTATCAAAACCTTTTTTTAAGTTGCTTACGATTTTGCTGAGTCACCTTTTGCAAAAATCGATGCCACGAAATTAAGTGCATCAGTAGCACAAATTTCACAATATCCATGGTTCTTAATCAGACGAGATTTAACAACGTCGATTTTCTCCTGGGTTTCTTTATCAACAACTTTCGAGATGATCGTTGTCAATTTAATGGAATCTTTCTGATCTTCAAAGAGCTTTAGTTCAAGAGCTCTGTGCAGACGCTCATTCATTTTGTAATCAAAAACTTTTCCTTCAATAGCAAGAGCACCGATATAATTCATGATTTCACGACGGAAATCATCTTTACGTGATTCCGGAATATCAATTTTTTCTTCGATACTTCTCATGAAACGCTCATCAGCATCTTCGAGTTTATTGGAATATTTGTTTCTGATTTTTTCTTTTTGAGTGTAGGCCTTAACGTTGTCAATGTAGTTTGCACAAAGAGTCTGAATGGCCGATTCATCCACTGAAATCGCTTTCTGGACATCATTTTTCACGATGTCTTCATATTCCTGACGGGCGATAGCGAGCATTTCACGGTAGTGCTCCAGCTGCTCGGCCGAATTAATCAAACCATGGTGTTTAAGACCACTTTCGAGTTCATTGAAAACCATGAATGGATTTAAACAGCCAACATGACCATTTTTAACCAGTGAGTTTGAAAGTTTATCCTGAATGTATCGAGGAGAAATCCCTTCGAGACCTTCGCGGATAGCTTCTTTACGCAATTCTTTAACGTTGTCTTCGTTGTATCCCGGAAGAGTTTTTCCGTTATACAGTTTAAGTTTTTGCAGTTTTGTCAGATCTGATTTTTTCGGTTCCTCTAAACGGGTCAGGATTGACCATGTCGCGGCCATCTCGATCGTGTGTGGGGCAATATGAACGTGAGGAATCTTCTCAGCGTTAAAATCTTTTTGATAAATTTTAACCTCCTGATCCAGACGGGTGATGTACGGAACATCGATTTTTACTGTACGGTCGCGAAGAGCTTCCATGAACTCATTGGACTGCAATTTTCTGAATTCCGGCTCGTTGGTGTGGCCTAAAATAACTTCATCGATATCTGTCTGAGCGAATTTTTTCGGTTTAATTGACTGCTCTTGTGAAGCACCCAGAAGGTCGTATAAAAACGCAACATCGAGCTTTAACATCTCGATAAATTCGACAATACCACGGTTGGCGATGTTGAATTCACCATCAAAATTAAAGGCACGCGGATCAGAATCAGACCCGTATTGAGCAATTTTTCTGTAGTTAATATCACCTGTTAATTCTGTTGAATCCTGGTTCTTCTCATCTTTTGGCTGGAATGTACCAATCCCGATACGATCTTTTTCAGACAGTAATAAACGCTTCACGCGAACGTGACTTAAAACTTTTTTCCAGTCACCATTATATTTTTTTAAGTAAGCCCCAAGGATGTAGCGGTCAGCAGGACACACCTCACCTTTGATATTAATTTTTCCTTCTTTTTTTCCTTTATTCACTTCTTCTAAAAATTGTTTGCGAACTTCTACCGGTAAAAGTTTTAGTGGTTCTTCATGCATTGGACTTGGAAAGATTTTTTGTCCACCTAAAATGTCCGACTCCGTTTCGTCAAACCACTCAAAAGTATACAGGGCCCCTGCGTCCGTTCTTGAATAATGCTCAAGGCCTTTTTTAATCATGCGTGAGATAGAGGACTTTGCTGAACCAACTGGTCCATGCAGAAGCAGAACACGTTTTTCAGTTCCGTATCCGGCTGCGGCAGATTTGAAGAAGTTCACCAGTTTCATCAGGTGAACATCAATTCCAAAAACAGCATCTTTTCCATTTTGGATCGGATCATCGAAGAAATGATAACGAACAACTTCCTTTTTATATTCAGTGTAAGTCGTCGAACCATAAGAGATAATCATGTCATGCACGCGCTGGAAAGCATTTCTGGTGACACGTGGATTTTCCGCCACTAAGTCGAGATACTCCTGAAAAGTACCGCTCCAGTGCAGATGAGAAAAATCAGAAATTTTATAATTCTCATCCATGAATCTATTGATATCTATTTTCGTCATTGATCCCCCTGATTATTCTTAGTCATTCCACTATCAATTATGGCATAGTTTGAAAAAATTTCCTAAGTTTATAAGACCGAGCATCGTGCTCTTCTATTTTTTTAAATTTGACAAAAATCCGAGTGCCTCCGACAATTAATGACAGATAATAAAATTTTGGACGTTGAAAAATATGGGTCTCATAGCTGCTGGTCAGACTGACATTGGACGCAAAAGAAAAACGAATCAGGACGCATTTTTTGTGGGCCTAGATAAAAAACTTTTTGTTGTAGCTGACGGTATGGGTGGCCATAATGGCGGAGATATCGCTTCGCAGATGGCAGTGAAAGTTTTGCCACAATATGTTCAGGATAATAGTGGAATGGAGCCCACGCTGCTCCTGGCCGGATCCATAAAAGAATCAAACCGGGCCATTAAGCATTATGGTGAAACTCATCCCGAACTAGTGGGTATGGGAACAACTATTGTGAGCTTTTTCTTTCGCGGTCAGAATATTTATATCGGCAACGTGGGAGATTCCCGTGCTTATCTGATCAACAATAAAAGAATCTATCAGCTCACCCGCGACCATTCTCTGGTTCAGGAAAAACTTAATTACGGCGTTTATACCCGCGAACAGGCGGCCCTTGACCCCCAAAAAAATGTTCTGGTAAGAACAGTCGGGTTTGAGGATGACGTCGATGTGGACGTTTTTGTCTATAAAGTAATTCGCAACGATATTTTTCTATGCTGTTCAGATGGCCTTCATGGAAAAGTCAGTGATGAAGACATGCTCTTTCTCATTAATCGCTTCCTGCCTGACCCTGGCCGGGCCACACAGGAAGCGGCCGACAATCTTATTAAGGCTCTCATTGATCAGGCCAATGAAAATGGCGGTCAGGACAATATCACGGCAATTCTTGTCATTGCTCAATAATTTATTGCCATCATCCCGAATGAATTTTACAATTTAGGGGTTCAATAATTATCGTCTTTTTCCAATTAAATGGAGCTTCATTTGGATCGCTATTACACCTTAATGATTATTCCGGAAAAAAACAAAGATGTAAGGTCTATAAAAATACCCCGGCTTTTATTCAAAAGTTTGGTTTTTCTATTCATCACTTTTGTCGTGTTGCTGGGAATTTTGACTTACGATTACTGGAACGTTCTTTCTCAGGTTTATGAAAATAAACATCTGCTGGTAGAAAATCGTCAGCTTAAAGAACAGGTTCAGTTGTTTCAGATGAAACTCAACACTATCACTGAAGATCTGGAACGGATAAATGTCTTCGAAAGAAAACTGCGCTCCATTACAGGACTAGAGGCCATCAGACCGGTGACAGTTGATGCTGGCTCTGCAGCTCCGGCACAACAAACACAGACCACAATTATTGAACCTGACCGTGAATTTTCCGCCAACTCAATGATTCGCATCTTCAAAACAGAACCCACAAGAACTGCCCAGAAGCTGGAATTGTTTGAAGAAGACAAAAAGTACAGAGAACTCAAAAAACATTATGAAGAAAAAATTGCCAATGCTTATGTGGTAGATAGCTCTGATGCAGCCTACTCAAAAGAATGGACCATGCTGACCAGACAGAGTTTAGGAATGGCCCAGCTCTTTTCTGAATTTGATTATAAGTATGAAGTTGTCACTAATTATCTGAAAGAAATTGAAGTTCGCGTCCATCAGCTTGATCAGCATTTACTGGACAAAGAATCTTTTCTTAAGTCGACACCAACACTCATGCCCGCAACCGGACATTTTACATCTCCTTATGGTCCAAGGATGTCTCCTTATGCGGGAAGAATTAAAATGCACGAAGGTATTGATATCGGAGCTCCGGTGGGAACACCAATTATTGCTCCGGCCGACGGAATCGTGACCTTTTCGGGAGCTAAACCCGGATTCGGGAATTTCGTTCAGATTGACCATGGTTATGGGGTAGAAACCATTTATGGTCACGCCGCTACTTTATCGGTAAAGAAAGGACAGCAGGTTGTTCGCGGTGACAGAATTGCAACAGTTGGAAACACCGGTTATTCAACAGGACCTCATGTCCACTACGAGGTTCGTGTCAACGGCACACCCGTTGACCCCCTCTACTACGCCCTTAATTAAATTTAAATTTTACTATTTTTAAGATACTCAGGAGACTTTGAAATGTTTAATCCACTACAAATGATTTTTGGAACGAAATACGATCGCGATTTAAAAAAGTTGAGACCAATAGTTTTGGCGGTTAATGCTCTTGAAGCCGAGATGGCAAAAAAATCCGATGAAGAATTAAAGGCCCAGACACCTAAACTTCGCGAACAAATTAAAAGCGGAAAATCACTCAATGATCTATTACCTGAAGCCTTTGCGACTATTCGAGAAGCATCAAAACGCGTTCTGGGCATGCGACATTTTGATGTACAAATAATGGGGGGAGCGGCACTTTATAGCGGAGCCATCGCCGAAATGAAAACCGGTGAAGGTAAAACGCTTACAGCAACATTACCTCTATATCTAGTTGCTCTTGAAGGTAAAGGAGCTCACGTTGTTACAGTTAACGATTATCTTGCTAAACGCGATGCTACTGAGATGGGAGTGCTCTATAACTGGCTCGGACTTTCAGTAGGCTGCATCCTCTCTCAAATGTCGGATGATGAAAGACAAACTGCTTACGCTTGCGACATTACCTACGGAACAAATAACGAATTTGCTTTTGATTATCTCCGCGACAACATGAAATTTTCACTGGAAGAATATGTTCAGCGCGATCACCACTTTTGTATCGTGGACGAGGTTGACTCGATTTTGATCGATGAAGCGCGAACTCCGCTGCTCATTTCGGGACCAAGTGAAGGTGACCCTTCACTCTACTACGTGGCCAACGATATCATTCCGCAACTGAAAAAAGATGTCCATTACACAGTAGACGAAAAAGCACGATCGGCCATGTTTACTGAAGATGGGGTGATCAAAGTTCAGGAAATTCTGAAGATTGAAAACTTATACAACGTTGAGCACTCTAACCTGCTTCACCATTTAAATCAGGCATTAAAGGCCCATAGTCTTTTTAAACTTGATGTAGACTATGTAAACCGCGATGGTCAAATCATCATCGTTGATGAATTCACCGGACGTTTAAAAGAAGGCTCGCGCTGGTCAGATGGTCTGCACCAGTCTGTTGAAGCAAAAGAAGGCGTAAAAATTAAATCTGAAAATCAGACGCTTGCTTCAATTACTTTCCAGAATTACTTCAAGCTTTACAGTAAGCTTGCGGGTATGACTGGTACTGCGGATACTGAAGCAGAAGAATTCATGAAAATCTACAACCTGGATGTTGTCGTTATTCCGACAAACCTGCCAATGCAGAGAATTGATGAAGCTGATATTATTTATAAGAACAAAGCTGCTAAATATAAAGCAGTGGCGGAACTAATCAAAACCCTTCACCAAAAAGGTCAGCCGGTTCTGGTTGGTACGATCGCCATTGAGACTTCTGAGCTCATTTCCAATTATCTGCGCCAGGCAGGAGTTCCTCATGAAGTATTAAATGCGAAACAACATGAGCGTGAAGCGGAAATTATTAAACTCGCCGGTCAAAAAGGTGCTGTGACTATTGCTACAAACATGGCCGGTCGTGGAACGGATATCAAGCTGACAGAAGAAACAAAAAGACTGGGCGGTCTTTACATCCTGGGCACTGAAAGACATGAATCCCGCCGTATTGATAACCAGTTGCGCGGGCGTTCCGGACGACAGGGTGATCCGGGTAATTCAAAGTTCTTCCTTTCGCTGGAAGATGACCTTATGAGAATTTTTGGTTCTGACAAAATTTCAGGCTTGATGAACACATTGGGAATGAAAGAAGACGAACCAATCGAACATAAAATGATTTCCAATGCAATTGCCAAGGCACAGAAAAAAGTTGAAGCGCATAACTTCGATATCCGTAAACACTTGCTCGAATACGATAACGTAATGAACGAGCAACGACGAACTATTTATAAAATTCGCCGGGATATTTTAAATGATCAGGATAACGAAGGATTCGTTGCTGAGATGATTGAAGACGTTGCAGTTGAACTTCTGGATGTTTATCGTCCGGAAAAGAAAACTGAAATTATGAACTGGGACTGGAGTGAAATGAAAAAAGGTTTCAAGTCCACCTTCAATACGGACCATGAAATCAGCTATGATGAATGCGTGAAAACAGCTGACGGCGAAATTGAAAAATATTTTGCTGAAACGGCCAAGGCAGTGCTTAAAGAAAAGCTGTCAAAATATGAGCAGGAACAGGTTAAATACGCCTTCCGTGAAATTTTATTGTCTACATTTGACCAGCACTGGAAAGAACATTTACTGCAAATGGACCATGTTAAAGAAGGTATTAACCTGCGCGCCTATGCTCAGAAAGATCCGCTGACTGAATATAAAAAAGAATCTTTCGCCCTTTTTGAAAAAATGAAAGGTGAAGTTAAACGGGCCATCGTCAATAACCTCTTCACTGTTCGACTGTACACTAAGGAAGAGATTGAAGAGTTGCAACGTCGACACCAGGAAGAGCTGGAAGCTCAGCTGGAAGCTCACCGCAAGTCTCTGGAAGCGGAGACAATGAAGGAAGAAGCAAAACTTATCCGTCGCTCTAATCCCAAAGTTGGACGCAATGACGCCTGTCCTTGTGGCTCAGGGAAAAAGTATAAGCACTGTCACGGAGTAGAAGCCTAATGAGTCACCCGGGCGGAAAAAAAGGCAATAACGATGACGATGATGATCGCAAGGATCTGACCCGCATTGAGGACTTGTCAGAATTTTTACATCAGGAGGATCCTGAACTGGACAATCAGTTTGGCGTCTTCAATCGCCCGGAGCCAACATCCACTGGAGTGAATCTCGATGCTCTGGATGATAATTTCAATGACTCCACACCAGAGTTCGGCGAAACCGAAACTCTACCGGAGGAGGATCAGTTACCACCCGATCTTCCTCTGGATGCTGATGATGGATTGGTCGATGAAACCAGCGAAGACTCTTTTGCTGAAACCATTTTCGATTCTGTTGCCGATGATATACCTGCAGAAGAAAATACCTATAATGAAGATTCAGAAATATCTTTTGTCGCAGAAGAAGCTCCCGCCTGGAACATGGAGGAGACACCTCCTCCAGTGGAAGAGGACCTCGAAGAAACATCACAATTTGAAAATCTCAAGCCACAACACAATATCGAGCAACCAGCAGATGAAGATCGCCCTCAGCTTCCACCAGAACAGTTTTTAGACGTCAAATCTTTTGCTCAGAACTTTTCATATGGAAAAGCAACCGGTGGGGGGAACCCTCCTTACTCAATTATTGTCCGCAATATAAAATACAAAGATGATGCAGAAGATATTTTGACTTTATTGCGGGAGTTCGGCATCGTCACTAAAACGAACGAAGCTGAAACTATCAAGGCCATTCAACTCGGTGTACTGCTTATTCCGCAGATAAGTGAATACTGCGCTATCGTGCTTGCTCATAAATTCCGCCGTTTTGATCTCGACATGGAAGTCGGGTTATCAGATGAGATTCATCCTTCTAGATCTGGCGAAATAAATCCACGCGGACTTGTGAAGAAAGAAAGCCTGAAACAAAATCGAACTGAATCTTTAAATTTCAAAGATCACGATATTCAAATTAATGATGTGCTGGTGACTACAGCTTCAGCGCTTGAAGGTTACCGGATAATCAAACATCTAGGAGTGCAGACAGCACTTACAATTGTAGAGGAAGATGAGCTTGAAAAACTCTCCTTTGTCGCTGCATCTGAGAGGACACAGTCAGAGGTTTATGACATGACTCCATCTTCTGAAATGAGTGAAATGAGTTCACAGTCGGCTTATCAGAAATTTAAACAAAACTACGCTGCTCTCTATGAAAACCTGGCCGATGAGTTAAAACAAAAAGCTTTTAAGGAAAAGGCCAATGCCCTTATAGGCCTGACTTATCAGCTGAGTCCCCTACACTTCGATCGCCATGGGAAAAATATCAATGCCTATCAGATAACCTGTAGTGCTACGCTCGTTCGGGTGATGAAGGAGGAATCCTGAAGCACTACAAAGCAGTAGTCGTTGGTGGTGGAATTGTAGGTGCGGGAATTTTCCGGGACCTCAGTCTGAATGGAGTTCCTGCTCTCTTGGTGGATGCTGGAGATTTCTCATCACAAACCAGCGAACGAAGTTCAAAAATGCTTCATGGTGGAATCCGTTATCTGGAAAATATGGATTTTCCCCTTGTTTTCGAAGCACTTCATGAAAAAAATCTTTGGTTAAAAATCACGCCTCACCTGGCCCATGAAGAGGCATTCTACCTTCCGGTTTATAAAAATTCCAAACGTCCATTGTGGATGATACGCATAGGATTGTTCTTGTACGACTTTCTATCGCAGTTTAAAAATTCGCCATTCTCGGTGAAAAATAAAAAGGAATGCCTGCGGGATATACCTATTCTCAGTCCGGAAGGATTAAGTGGTGCAGGTGTTTATTATGACGGCGTCATGGACGATGCAAAAATGACCCTGGAAGTGATTTACGATGCCCTAATGGAAAAACATGCTGAGGCCCGCAATCACACCGCCGTAACTGATGTGGCCAGAATTTCCAAAAAAAATATCCTCACTATAAAAAATAGGCTGACAGGAAAAGAAGAAAAAATAAGCTGCGATCAGCTGGTCTACGCTCTGGGCCCCTTCACTGATTCTTTTTTAAAGAAGTTCTCATTTTATAACTGGAAAGATGTTCTGCTCCCGTCGAAAGGATCGCATATTTGGATTAGTGCCCGCGAGCTTCCTCTCACTCATCCAATTGTCATGACTCCGAGTGATGAAAAGGGTGACAGGGTCATCTTCGTTGTCCCTCATGGTGAAAAAATCCTGGTGGGTACAACTGAGGTTAAAGTGAGTGGTGATTTCTTTAATGTTCACCCCGACGAAGATGAAATTGATTACTTACTTAAAAATTTAAATCTCTATTTCCCGACACTGAATTTATCCAGAAAACATATCCTTGGAAGTTTTGCCGGCATCCGGCCTCTCGTGCGTTCGGATGAATCAGGTGATTTGGGAAAAACATCACGGGAACACAAAATCTATCAGCCGGCCTCCAATACATTTGTCATCGCAGGCGGAAAATATACAACATTTCGGGTAATGGGCCAGAAAATCACCCAGAGAATTTGTCATCGTTTTGGTAAAGGTTACAATCCGGACAAGACCGAATCCCGCCTGCGCCAGACTTCAATAATCCTGCCATTTGAATGGAAACTTCCAAGCGCAAGAGAACTGGAAATCATCTGCCAAAACGAACTACCCAAGACATTCACTGATCTGGTCGTTCGCAGGCTGGGTGTTGCCAGCAGAAGTATTTGGAAGGAAAAAACTTTAGTTGATTTTGATGATTATTTTTCAGAGCATTTTGAGCTTCTCTCACGTTATTTAGTCATCACGAGAGAAGACATCAAAAATTTCTAAAACTGCCCCACTTGAGTGGGGCTGATTCAAAAAAAAGAATATTACTTCAAAC
>CAMLMH010000003.1 GCA_946481315.1 uncultured Bacteriovorax sp. | reverse complement strand
AGAGTCACTACTAAAAAAATGAGACGATCTGAAAAAAAGTTGTCACCACTATCGTGGGGCAGTTTGAGATATCTCAGCCAGATTAGTGACGGAGAAGCCTGTGACAACAGCAGCACTTTCCGCATTGACGACATCTACGAACAATTTTTCTTTATCCGTAGAGAAAGCATAGGCGCGAGCCAGACATTTTTGTCCTTTCATTAAAGGGCGTCCGAGGGCATCCACTTCTTTTTTATCTTCCGGCCAGATTGTGACTTTGATTTTTTCTTTCCATTTTGCTTTCAAAAGGACACTGTCTTTCCCTGCATTCACCTTGAGCAGTAATGCCTCTGTTTGAGGAATCACTTCAATATGCTTCACAGGTGCAAGATTATTTTTCTGATAATGAGCAGTGACCGTTTTCACCGCTTCGGTTTTGATGATTTTTAAAAAAGCATTCCGTGCTTCTCTTTCCAGCTGGATTTTATTTTTTAAACAAACATCATCGGAAGCCAAAAGGGTTTGTGCTGCCATCAGGATCCAGATCAGAGATACCATGAAAAACTCCTTACTTTTTTCTGACCATTTTAACATAATCTTAAAAAAAGGTAAGTTCTCTGCAGAGAACCTTTCTTTACATCGGAATTCTTCACCTTTAAGCTTATGGGTATTATGAGTATTGTTATCGAAACCAAAGAGTTAAGCCGAGTTTATAAAAGCTATCAGAAACCGGAAGGCCTGCGAAATTCCATTCGCGGTATCTGGGAGCGTAAGTACGATACAAAGGTTGCTCTGGCCCCCACAACGCTGCAGATTGAGTCGGGAAAAATCATTGGCCTTGTCGGGGCCAATGGTGCCGGCAAAACAACTTTGTTAAAAATCCTCTCTGGCCTTGTCACTCCCAGTAGTGGTGAAGCTCTCGTCCTGGGATTTCGTCCCTGGGAACGAAAAAATGAATATCTCCGTCAGATCAGTATTTTGTTAGGACAAAAAAATCAGTTGTGGTGGGATATCTCCCCTTCTGATTCATATGCTCTGCTGGCACGAATCTATGACCTGGATATAGCTTATGCCCGTAAAAGAGTAGCCAATTTAGCTGAAATGCTTCAGTGCTCACATGTATTGCACACACAGCTCAGAAGACTCAGTCTGGGGGAGCGGATGAAAATGGAAATCATCGGGGCTCTTCTACATGAACCCAAAATTCTGTTTCTGGATGAACCTACAATTGGTCTGGACATCGTTGCTCAGGAAAACATCCGGAATTTTTTAAGTGCCTACGTAAAAGAAAAAGAACCCACTGTGATTCTTACCAGCCATTATATGGATGATATCGCTACACTTGCCGATAAACTCCTCCTCATTTCCAAGGGAAACATCGTTTATCAGGGAACTGTTGATGAATTTGTGGCCAAGAGTAACAGTGAACAAGCTCACGATGAGAAGGTAGATTTTGAAGAAGTCATTCGCCGTTTTCTGGAAACGGAATCTCGCATTCGCTAATCTGGCCATAGTCTCCAATCTGGAGTATCGCCTCAATTATGCGATCGATGCCATTGTTCAGCCGTCACTGACGACCGGTATTGAGATCCTGTTGTGGATTGCTGTCTTCGCCGGTGCTCAGACGTCTACGATTGCCGGATTTCCCAAAGAATATTATCTCAGCTATGCTCTCTGGTCGGCTTTTTTCGCCCGCATCGCCACCAGCTGGATGTATGAGTTTCGCATGGTGGAAGAAGTGAGTTCCGGATCTCTCAACAGCATCGTAGTCCGGCCGATGAGTTTTTACGAATATTATCTCTCCCAGCTTCTGGGCTACAAGTTGGTGACGACTATTATCTCAATGATTATTCCGGTTATCGCTGTTTTCCTGTTTGATCTTCCGACTATTTATTCCCGAATCCCTATAAGTATCCTGCTTTGTTTTTATTATCTGATACTCGTGCATTCTATCAGCTTCATTGTTTCCTGTGTAGCCTTTCACTACACCAAAATCTCATCTTTAACAGTTGCAAAAAATCTCTTCATGTGGATTTTGATGGGAGAACTTTTTCCTCTGGATCTGCTGCCGGAACCATGGAAAAGTCTCATCATTGCTCTTCCTTTTTCCAGTGGAGTTTTTGTGCCGGTTGGTTATATCACCGGCCGGATTGGTTTTGAGACTGTGATGCAGGGATTTATGTCCGTCACTTTAGGATTAGTCGTATTAAATATTATCGGTGCATATATGTGGAAGCGTGGTCTTGAAACTTATGCGGGGACCGGAGCATGATCACAACTTTAAAAAAATATGCTGCGCTCTATGCTTCTATGTTTAAAGCAAGCTTCATTGCTGACCTGGAGTATCGTGCAAATTTTTTCTCGCGTATTCTGACCGATATTTTCTGGTATGCAGCCCAGATATTAACGTTTGAAGTTCTCTATCAGCATACGGAAAAAATCGGAGACTGGAATGTCCATCAGATGCGTGTGTTTTTAGGTCTTCTCTTTGTCATAGATGCTTTTTACATGATTTTGATTCATGAAAATCTGGACAATATATCCGAGAAAGTGCGTAAGGGTGACCTGGACTTATTACTGGCAAAGCCGGTTAACTCTCAGTTTATGATTACACTTCAGAAGGCCAATACTGCGTTGTTTGGTAATCTGATCATCGGTGGGGCCTGGCTCGTTTATTCACTGATGGGCTTACCCGATTTTGATTTCTTCCGTTTATTATGGCTTCTAATACTCGTCCCTTGTAGTCTGGTCGTCATCTACTCGATGCGCTTTTTTATTTCAGCAACGGCCGTGATTTTTACCCGATCTGAGAATCTGCAGTTTTTGTGGTGGCAAATTTATCGACTGGGAATGCGTCCTGATTCTATGTATAGTCCGGTGATGAAATGGGTTCTTTTGACCGTAGTTCCAGTCGGTGTGATCATTAGTGTTCCAGCACGGGCCTTACTGAATCCCCCCGATGCTTTTTTTATCATCTGGCCGATACTTCTGGCCCCCGTTCTTATTTATTGTACTCATCGTTTCTGGAGATTTGCTCTGAAATTTTACAGCAGTGCCAGCTCTTAAACACAACCGGAAAAGATTATGATTGTCGCTCAACACTTGAAAAAAACTTTTGGTGATTTTACTGCAGTCAACGGACTCAATCTAAATATCACTCGCGGTGAATGTTTCGGACTTCTGGGCCCAAATGGCGCGGGAAAATCCACTTTTATCAGCATGACTTACGGAACTGTTATTCCTTCTTCCGGCTCCCTTAAAGTTTTTGGTCTTGATCCGATGAACGACGGGCGGGAGATCAAAAAACGCTTAGGGGTTGTCACCCAGGACAATGCTCTGGATGAAAGTCTCACCGTTTTTGAAAACATGATGATCTATTGTGCTTTTATCGGAATGCCTCGTCCCGAGCGCAGTAAACGAATCATGAAGCTGCTGGAGTATATGAATTTGGGCCACAAAAAAGATGCGCTCATCCAAACACTCTCCGGCGGAATGAAGCGAAGACTGGTTTTTGTTCGTGCTCTGCTGGGCAGACCGGAACTCCTCATTCTCGATGAACCCACCACCGGCCTTGATCCGGCAGTTCGCCATCTCTTATGGGGAAAAGTTAAAGAGCTCCACAATAACGGCACTACGATTGTTTTAACCACTCACTATATGCACGAAGCAGAAGTTCTCTGTGATCGTCTGGCGATTATGAATCATGGTGTTATTGCTGCAGAAGGTTCACCCAAACAAATGATTGATGAGCACACACCAGGATTTGTGGGGATTTTTTCTAAAGACGACAAACTGATCATTGAAGAACTGAAGAATAAAAGCACGACTTACAATGTATTCGAAGACAGTGCCGGTTTTTATCTGCGGACATCAAAGCTGCATGATTTGACTCTGCTGCACTCGCAATACGGTTTAAATCCACTACAAATCCGCCCTTCGAATCTGGAAGATGTATTTTTAAAACTTACAGGACAGGAGTTATCCGCCGATGCTTGATTCACTTAAACTCAGTATGCACATTACTCTTCGCAACTGGACTGTTTACAAAAAAGATCTGATCGCCAACATTTCACCAACCGTGGCCGATCCGGCACTGGTTATGGTTTCTCTAGGTCTGGGTCTAGGCGCGTTTATCACCGATGTTGAAGGTATGAGCTATATGCAATATCTCGCACCGGGATTAACTGTGGCGACGGCACTTTTTACCTCTTTTTTTGAAAGCAGCTATGGCTTTTATGTTCGCATGACTTATGAAAACGTTTTTAAGGCCATGCTGACGACCCCCATTGGAGTTAGAGAAGTCGTAGTCGGTGAAATGATATGGGTCGGTTTAAAAGGAGCTGTCATGGCAGTAGGAGTGGCATTAGTGCTTGCATTGTTCGGTCTCATGGCAAATCCCTGGCTGATTCCTCTGCTTTCCATCGTAGGTTTCCTGGTTGCTTTACCCTGTGGAGCTATTGGTCTGCTGGCGACAGCGATGGTAAACAACATCAATCAATTCCAGAGTGTTTATTCTTTTCTAATCGCTCCGCTTTATTTTCTTTCAGGAATCTTTTTTCCGATCGCCCAGATGCACCCGGTAGTGCGCTGGGTGGCTGAACTTTTTCCGCTGATTCATGGAGTTCGGCTGGCGCAGGCCATGTTCTGGAACAAAGGAATTCCTGAAGCTTTGCTCATTAGTGGAGGAATACTTTGTCTGCAAAGTGCTCTGCTTTCTTTCTGGGCCTATCAAAAAATTAAAATCAAATTGGTGCATTAAAAAAGGCCGCAAGCGCGGCCTAACTTATTTATTTTGTCAGTGAATAATCCGGCATTTCCATGTTAAGCATTCCTCCCCAGCATTTAAGACCTGCATCGGTCAGCGCACATGTATGATTTGCTCCTGCTGTAAGTTTTCTCGGATTGATCATCTCTGGAACTTTTAAAATTGATCCATCTGTATCCCAGCATTTCACCTGATTTTCCACCACCGCACAGGCATGTGAATTTCCACAGGCAATTTCCGTCGCATTTTTTAGTGAACTGGGGGTGTAATTAAACCCCTGAGCGAAATTACTTCCACGAAATGTTTGCGGAGGCGTCGGCGGTGTTTCTGTTTCTGTCGGAGGTGGTGGTTCATTTGGAACTTCTTTTCGTCCCCAGCATTTTACATGACCATCTACTGTTATTGCACAACTAAAGGTTGAACCGGCACACATCGCTCGTGGATACTGAATTTTTTCAGAAGGGTTGACACCGCTAACGAAGGTCTTCCCTCCCCAACAGACAACTTCATAATTGGCTTCAGCACAGGCATGAAAATTACCGGCCACCAGTTTCGAAATGTTCGTGACAGACCTTGGCACTTCCATCACTCCGCCTTCATTTTCTCCCCAGCAACGGGCCTTTTCCGGAGAAGCTGCACAAACATGGTAACCACCTACTGCGACGTATGAAATATTTCCGATATTTTCCGGGACATCATAATATTTATCGGTGTCTCCCCAACAGGAAACTTTCGCATTGGAAACTGCACACGTTCTTTTTGAACCGTGAGAAATCCTGGTGATTCTTCCGGTCAGTGTCTCTGGAACTGTTAACGAGCCATACGGGTTAGCGCCCCAACATTTAAGCTTTCCTCCATCGCCATAAGCACAGGTAGAATTATACCCGGCTTCCAGATGAGTAATTTCTTTTATTCCACCTGATGGTACATATGACTTCGTTAGTTTATAGGCATTTTCTCCGTAGAGCTTCCAGCAAAAAACACCTTTGGCCGGTGATATTGCACAACCGATGGCAGAGCCAACAGATACTTTAGTGGCGCCTGTACTTTCTTCAACTAGTTTAACTCTTCCTTTATGATCCCAGCACTTCACTCCTTCAGGAGCAATGGCACAGTTGTAGAAATCTCCTGAAGTAAACTGAGTCAGGTTTTTTACTTCTTCCGGAACAGTATATTTCTTATAAGGATTCCCCCAGCAAGCAATTCCATCATCAGTCGCTACACAATGGTGCCACCAACCCGAGGTAAGATTTCGGGGATTGCGAAGCCCATCCGGAACGTCCAGCGACCCGGTTGTGTTAAGCCCCCAGCAGTGAACACGTCCATCCGCAATCGCACAGGTATTGTTCATACCAGAAGATATTTCGCTGATGTTTCCAATGCCCTGAGGAGGATTGGTCTCACCGAATAAATTTTCTCCCCAGCATTTTATATGATTGTCTGTTGAAACGGCACAACCGTGATTATGTCCTACGGAAAGAAGTTTAGGGAGATTCAATTCTGACTGACCAAAAAGAACATCATTTTTATTTGTCTCCGGAATTTCACCCCAGCAACGAATCCCCTCATCAATGATCATGCAGGAGAAACGATTACCGGCGGCCAGATTCCGAGGATTCGTAGCGAGATCGAAAGGAGCTTTGAGCGTATCCTGCTCAGCTTCTCCCCAGCATTTTACCCCCTGAGATGTCAAAGCACAGGAGTGATTATTACCCACGGTTATTTCCCTGCTTTCCAGGAAATTTTCCTGGGAAAATGCAAGCGGAACAAACAAAGCTGATTGCAAAAGAAATTGAAATACTAACCGTCTGTACATGAACCCTCCCTGGGTAGTGAACGAATCCAGAAAAAATATAAGACGCTTCTACTTGGTCGTCTATAACATCCTAAGGAAAAAGTGTGACTCGCTATTACAGATCAAGGTGCCGGCGCACGCGCTGTCGCAATTTAATGCAGGCATTCTCGCAGCAAAGCTTGGCTCAGGGATTGCTCTTTTATTAAATGATCATCACGCAAGAGTCTCTATTGAGACTTTTTTTCGCTTAAGCTTAACCGGAGCAGAGACAATGGGAATAAAAAGACAAGATAAAACCAACGTTATCTCCTATGACGAATTTAATAAAATTATTGATCACACTGATTTTCATCACGATCCGCCGGCGCTTGATCCCATACCGGATGACGAAAACAATAATCCTGCAGAAGAAACGCTGATGGGTATGGAGTATGACTTCGATACGGAAAGTGATGATGAAGATGCTCTGGATGAAGATATTGAATATGAACGCGGCGAAGATCTGGACGATAATGACGATGATTATGAGCAGGAACTAGCACATGAACTCTCTGAAGATGAGGAAGGATTTGATTTTGATGAGCAGGACGAGGGATATAGCGAGCCCGAAGATTTTGAAGGTGATTTAAGTGCTGATTCCCGTAATAAAAAATATGAACAGCAACACAGGAGTTGATAAATGAAAAACGACACAGACGCAAGCAAACTCGCTTGTATTACCGGAGCTTCATCCGGTATAGGACTTGAACTGGCACGAGTGTTTGCTAAAAATGGTTTTGATTTGCTGATTGCCTCACACACTAAAGATATTCATGCAGCGGCTGCTGAACTCAGAAATTATGGAACTGACGTTGAGTCCATTCAGGTTGATCTTGCCACCTATGAAGGAGTTGAAGAGCTGGCCCAGAAAATTGAGACCATGCCAGCTCCCCTAGATACGATCTGTCTGAATGCCGGCTTCGGTGTCTCGGGAGATTTCTCCATGACCAGTCTGGCGGACGAATTAAAAATGATTCATCTGAATGTTATTTCTATCGTGCATTTAACAAAACTAATCCTGCCGGACATGCAGGCACGTAATGAAGGCAGAATATTATTCACCAGCTCCGTGGCTGCAGATATGCCGGCCCCCTGGCTTGCAGTCTACGGAGCTTCAAAAGCCTTCGTGCAGTCTTTTGCCGAAGCACTCCATAAAGAAATGGAAGGATCTGGGTTGACTATTACTTCACTGCAACCAGGGCCAACTGATACGCCATTCTTTGAAAAAGCCGGCATGACGAATACAAAGGCCGGCCAGGGTAAAAAAGACGATCCGGCCAAAGTTGCACAAGAGGCTTATACAGCATTAATGAAAGGACGGGATCATGTTGTCGTTGGTTTAAAAAATAAAATACAGACAAAATTGGCAAAAATAGTTCCGGAAGATGCTGCTGCATCTATGCAGGGAATTGATACCAAACCACGAAATTAATTAATCTGGATTTTGAGGTAAACATGAAAGCAGGGAAATTAAATACTGATCACGTAAATTTTCTGGGATTTACAATTAATGGTTACGATCATCAGCGTCTGCGCGAAATTGAAGATGAATTTGAATACGAACTCTCCGCAGATTTTGACGAAGATGAAGATGAGGATGATTCTCTCTTTGATGATTTATACGATGAGGAGGACGACGAGTCCTCCTCGTTATGATTCTATACCCTCGCTCCGAAAGGCCATGTTTCAGGAATTTTTTCGTGATTCATATCAACGGCCAGCGGTGTGAGGGCTATCGTTTCATCTATAAAAACCATGCCATCATAACGCTTAGTCAGAACGGTTGGAACATAATTTCCCCGTGATTCAAACTGAGGATGATAAACCACTCCAATGGCACGATGGCCGTAAAAATCATTGAGTGGAGAATCAGATTCAATTTCATCCAGCATAAAAGCAAACTGTTTTCCCAGTTTTGGTACACATTGATGAAGAATATCCTCTAGGCTTCCCGGTCGTGCTTTAGGAACGGCCATGACTTCAATCGGACCATCCCAGGCATGTGAAGCAATAACATTGCCTGTATATGTCGAAAAACCAATCAGGGCCACTTTAGACTCTCCCCATTTTTCACGCGCTAGTCCGCCTATATTAACTTCCCCCTGAAAAACCATATCAGTACCCCGGTAATCTCCAATATGTGTATTATGGGCCCAGACAATGGCCTTGGATTCACTGCCATAATAATGAAGCAGTTCATCTAGTGTGTTCATCATATGCCGGTCGCGAACGTTCCATGCATCTTCTCCGGAAATAATTGTCCGGTAGTATCTCTCTGCCTGCTGTATAATTTTTGCATTCTGAAGGATATCCATATCTCTAACGTTGTGTTTAAGCATTTCAAAAAGAGCTTCAGCGACCTGTGTCTCGCATCCGTCAGGAAATTTGTACAACGATCTGGTATAAGCTTTTTCATCATGCATATAAGGTTCAAAACATGAATAATAGCGCATTACTTTGGATGCGAGATCCGGATCTAATCTCTCCAGGTGGGTTTCTATGGCCGAGATAGATTCGAATAATGAATAAACATCTAGTCCGTGAAACCCAACTTTTAAATCCTCGTTAAAACTATTCTGATTAAATTCGCTTAACCATTCCATCAGATTTAAAATTTCATAGTTAGCCCACATCCATGTCGGCCAGCGTGAAAAATTTTTTAGAACTTCCAGGGGATCGGAATGCAGATTCGTTTTATGAATAAACCGGTTTATTTCCTGACATGGCGGCCAGTCCCCTTCCACTGCAATAAAATTAAAGCCATGATTTTCAATCAACTCTTTGGATATCTCCATTCGCCATTTATAAAAATCACTGGTGCCGTGAGAGGATTCACCCAGCATAACAATTTTCTTTTCTTTAATTTTATCGATCAGGTGCCCTAAATCATCGGTGCTTTGAAAGGGACGGGCCCGGGTTTCAATGGCTTTTGCAGTAGCATTCTGTTTCATGACTGGCCTCCTTAATGAGCTTATGCATTAAGGAGATGCAACTTTAGAACCAGCTAAAAAGGACTATTGACCGCAGCACTTTTTATATTTTTTCCCGCTCCCGCATGAACAAGGATCGTTTCGCCCGATTTTAGGAGCAGATCTTACTACCGGTTTTAGATCGTGATGGTGACCATGATTACAGTGCGGACCATGAACGTGCACGGCTTCGTGTCCATTTTCCGTTGTGTTTTCCTGCTCAGTATGAATTTTGTTTTTATTTTCTGTCGACATTACTTTTCCCTTAAGGTGATTAACAATTTGTTATTTATATTACATCCAAAACTTAAGTTTTCTTAATGAAAAATTAGAACTATCTGAAAAAAATTTTAAAGTACTCTTTGTTGGTCATTGTCTGTTGCTCTTCTTAAAATTTAGTTTTCCTGATCATGTAAATAAAAGGAGAGATAATTGGAAACGCTAGAAGGATTTAAGACAACGCTCAGACTAGAAGCCGGACACTGCTTCACTTCTCTCATGACTCTAAAAGAAAATCAATTACCAGGGTTAATGCAATCATTGGAATTCACTGTCTGGTCACCCGAATGTTATTCTGCTAAACCGGATTATCCCTGTGACCTGCTGGTGTATGTTGCTGAAGAAATGCGGATCTATCACATTACAACTGAGCATCAACTGGAAGAACTGATTAAAAGCCGTAAAGATGAAGCAAAGATCTGCGGAATCAGGTCTCGTGAGAATCGTCCTTATCGCTTAGAGGGTTTGTCATTTAGTGATGAGCTTCCGGTTGAACTGCTGGATTTCTCGACCAGTGACCTGGAGCTGGCCCACTACGCTCTAAACGATTTGTGCCAGCTTATTCTGCCTTTTGCTGCCCAGGAAAGTCTGAAGTCTCAGCTGGATCTCACGGAAGCTTTTAAAACACATTTAGGGAGGGTTCTACCACGGATCGTTCGTTCTTTAACTGATTATTATGATCCGGAGAATTTAGAACCTTTTGAAAAAGAAGTTCTAGATACGAAAGCTCTTGAACAACGCAAGATTTTTTTCGGACTCTTTTTTGACCGATTCATGCAACAATCCTCTCAGGAAAAAAGAACTTTATTCGTGGAACTTATGTATCAGCGGGCAGCGACGATGGAAGTTTATACCAACCGCTCAGAATTAACGAAAACATTTCAACAGATTGAGCGAACTCTCCGGCCCATGATGAGCACAATCGATATTGAACTTTATCGCAATTTCATTTATTCCTATCACTCAATAAATTTGGATTAAAGCGAATCATGGCCTTATCATAAGGCCATGCATCTTCCAGGCTTTCTTGATATCAATGAAAAAAATCTTTTACCTAAAGAAGGTGTTCTGGAATACGTTTATCCTTTTTATTCTGCGAAAGAGTCCCAGTTAATTTTCAATTCATTAATAGATACCATAAGCTGGGAACAACAGGACATGCTGATGTATGATCGAGTCGTATTACTTCCTCGTTTGACTGCGCACTATGGCCCCCAGGATAAATGGCTGTCTGTTTTAAAACGTATGCAGCTCGATGTCGAAAGACACACAAAACTTTCTTTTAATACAGTTTATCTGAATTTGTATCGCGATCAAAACGATCACGTTTCATGGCATGCTGATCGGGAGAATCATCCTGGTGATACGGACATCATTGTCTCATTGTCCTTTGGTGAAGCACGCCGCTTTCAGGTGAAACACCGAGATGATTCCCGGCTGCCGGTACAAACAATCCTTTTGCATCCTGGGTCGATGGTCATCATGCGAGGTGGTATGCAGAAAAAATGGTTGCATCGAATAAGCAAAGAAACAAAACCCATGGAACCCAGAATCAATCTCACTTACCGCAATATTCACTACTGAACACTATTATTTATATCAACAACTCCGCAAAATCTCCCTTCCCGGTCCATGACCGGTACGTTGTTTAATTTGAGAGGTGTGAATAGTTCTTTGACCTCGCCCCAGCTAGAGGACTCTTTCACGGCCGGGATTCTGGTAATGACTTGTTCAGTAGAAAGCTGGGATGGTGAAGCACCTAAGAGCGCAGCTTGTTTTTGGATATTTTCCTGAGTCACAACACCCAAAAGGTGTTTTTCTAACATATTATCAACTATGGCCATTTCATTTAAATTGTTTTCTTTCATCAGTCGCTGTATTTCATCAATGCGGGTCAAAACCGTGCAACAAACAACGTTCTTAAGTCCCAAACTGGATACTGTCTGCATAGATACCTCCTTTGAAGACTCTCTAAGAGGAATATTGCAAGTGAGAGTTCCGGTGGTTTTGTGTCGGGTAATAAATAATTTTTAAGTTCTGCCAGTATTGACCGACAACAGAAATTATATTTTTCTTATCCAAGGAGACTTTATGCCCAAATGGTTTATGGCCGCAGTTTTCTCTTTAGGTTTATTCTCTCAGGCGTTTGCCCTCACCCCCTATACTAAAGAAGCCTATGAAAAAGCTCAGCAAAACGATGAAAAAATACTTCTTTATTTTCATGTCGACTGGTGTCCGAATTGTGTGGCCATGAAAAAAGCTCTAACCGAGCTGGAAGCTGCAGGTGAAATGAATGGCTTTACAACATTTATTGCTGATTTTGATAAAGAAAAAGAGCTGGCGAAGTATTGGTCGGTTAAGTATCAGTCCACTCTTGTTTCCCAGAAAGGCAGAAAACAAACAGGGACAGCAAATGCACTTAAAGAAAAGGAAGCCTTAATAAAGTATTTTGTTACTTCGGGACTGAAGTAGGACTTAGCCGAAAAGTTCAGCAACCTCTTCTAGGTGTCTTGCAAGTGTATTGCGAAATTGCAGTTCATCATTATAGGTCAGCACACTTCTCTTTTCGATAAAACTTCCGGGATGAAAAGTATGCTCCGGGTGCCCCCAGCTGATTCGTGCCAATATTATAGCTTCTCCCAGGTGACGGTCATGAAATCCTTTGGGCATGGCCACACTTAGTTCACGAACAACAGTAGGGCCTGCTTCTTTACTGAACTGTTTTACCAGTTCGCCCAATCCCGCACGAAGAATATCGCTTTTTATCTTAATCGCTTCTTTAATTCCTTTTTCAACGGCCTGGACGCGAAAAATCTCAGGCGTCAGCATTTCTGATTCCTTCGCATTATCAAAATAGCGGTAAGCAAAATTATTCAGCGTGTGTAAAATATAGCCGGGAATAAAATCATGCTGATGAACCTGGGCCTCTACTTCGGCATTTTTCTGATTAATGATTTCCTGATTTTTATTCATAAATTAAATTTTTAATACCAACGTTGGAATTTTTGACTGACGAAGAATGTTGCGGACAACACTTCCTCCTAGTAACGGTTCAGCATCACTGCCTGCGGCGACCGCAATAAAATTTGCACGGATTGATGCTGCTAGTTCCATTACTGTAGTAGCTATATCATCTTCATAAGGCAGAAGATTCATTTCAAATTTTATATTTTTTTGTGCCAGCATCTTTTCCAGCTTTTTCATTTTAGTTTCTGCCTTGGCAATTACATCCTCAGGGCTGACGTGAAGAACGATCAGCTTTGCCTGCCATTTCTCTGCATAAACAATTGCACGCTCAAGGCCAGCGTCACCTTTGGCAGTGAGATCATGCGCATAGAGAAAGATTTTTGGGCGACTAGAGCCAACTTTTGTCTTTTGGTGATAGACCATTAAATCACATTTGGCCTTATGAACAAGTGTCTCAGCAAATGAGCCGAAAATCAGACGGGGCAAAAGTGACTTGGCATTGGTGGATATGATGATCATGTCTGCTTTCTCTTTTTTTGCCAGCGCATTGAGTTTTTCCACGGCCGTAGACTGTGAAAGAGAAAGTTCAGTGACAACTTTAGGTTCAACACTTGCGAGACCAAGCTTGTTTAGCTCTTTTCCCATCAGCGTTTTCGGGTATTCAGAAAAACGTTCTTTTTCTGGTACATCATAGGCGGTGGTGAGCTGCGTGGCTGCTTTTGTGGCGACATAAACAGCGCTGAGCTTATCGCCGGAATCAGAAAGAACCGTAACCAGACTCTTCATCTGGTTGCGGTTCCATTTATTTTCTTCAAAGGGATCAAATGTAAAAAAGAACTTCATTTCTAATACTCTTACCAGCTGTGAGGGACTTTTTTCAGTACCTCATGTTTATCTACAATTCCGCAACAGTGGCCGGAGCCATCAATCACCGGAATTCTGTCCATGTGATTTATATCCATAATCTTTAAGCACTCATCGACTGTCTGATACTCATTCACTACTGCTGGAATGTGCTTCATACACTGATCTGCACTTACATCTGAAGGAATCGGGCATTCCTCAACAGTTTTGCTTTCCAGATCTTCCTCGTGAATAATGCCGATTGGCCTTTTATTCTCATCAGAGTCGACTACAAAAATCTCATTATAATTATACTTTTGCATCAAGTATTTAATTTGTGCGATTCTTGTCTCATGCGTACACAAAATGGGATCCTTAATCATTATTTCACTTACATGATTCATATTCAACTCTCCTTTGTCCTACTTTCAGAGCTGCAATCCTTATACCAGGCCTGTCAATAGCAAATTGCCCCGGCATTACTACATGCGCATGGAGTATGCGTTCTTTTGGCGTACTTTCTGCACATTTCTTACAGCAAAACTTAAGTCATCTTAGCTTTTTTGTGCAGGCCGTGGAATAATGGCCAGCATGAATGAAATTAAAAAAAATCAAATCAAACCTGAAAGTCAGTTTCAAAGCTTACTGTTTAACATCATCATTCCAGTTCTTTTGCTAAATAAAGGATCTGCTTATCTGGGAACTAAAGGCGCTTTGATGATCGCTCTGGCCTTTCCCATTACTTATGGACTCTACGACTGGTTCCAGAGGCGTAAAACAAATTTCATCAGTCTACTAGGGCTTTTAAATGTCGCTTTAACCGGGGGACTGGCGCTTAGCGGATTAGGTGGAGGCTGGTTTGCCGTAAAAGAGGCCGCTTTTCCCGCCCTGATCGGGCTTTTTGTCCTGGGGTCGGCCTTTAGTGCACGTCCTTTTATAAAAACCATGTTTTTGAATGAACAGTTTGTCTATGTGGATTTAATCCAAGCAAAAGTTCAGGAAGCTCAGAAAGAAGAAGAAATGCAAAGGTTGATTAAAAATTCCACAATCCTGCTTTCACTTTCATTTGCCTTAAGTGCTGTCCTCAATTTCGGTCTTGCCCAATATATTTTCCGCCCAATAGATCCATCCAATATCCATGCTGAACAAATTCTCAATGAACAGATTGCCCAGATGACCAGCTGGTCGTTTGTAGTTATTATGCTTCCTTCTATAACTTTTTTATCCGGTGTGTTCTGGTATTTCATTGTCCAGTTAACGAAAATCACCGGCCTTAAACATACACAATTTTTTAAAAATCATTAAAAAAAAGCCCCACACAAGTGGGGCTTTTTAATCGAGTCATTTATCCTACACTGCTTTTTGCTGAATCTTGTTTTTAGTCCGGTAGCGAATATTGAGAACTTCCACGGCCAGTGAGAAGGCCATAGCAAAATAAATATACCCTTTTGAAACATGCTGGCCCATAGATTCTGCCACCAGCATAACTCCGATGAGTAATAAAAATGAAAGAGCAAGAATTTTAACAGTCGGGTGACGTTCAACAAAGCTACTGATCTTTCCGGCAGAAAGCAACATCACGACCATGGAGAGAACCATCGCTATAACCATAATAGAAACCTGAGTAACCATTCCTACCGCAGTAATAACGGAATCAAGGGAGAAGACAATATCGAGTACCAGAATCTGCATCAGCATCATGCCAGCATTTGCTTTTTTCTTATTGGCATCTGAAATCGCATGTTGTGGATCACCTTCAATTTTATGGTGAATTTCAAAAGTCGATTTAGCGATCAGAAACAATCCCCCTCCCAGTAAGATCAAATCCCGTCCGGAAAATTCTTTGCCCATAACTGCAAAAAGAGGCTCTTTTAAGGTCATGATCCAGCTGATTGAAAAAAGCAGCAGTATACGGATTCCCAGCGCTAGACCAATTCCGATATTACGAATTTTATCCTGTTGATTAACAGGGAGCTTGGCTACCAGGATGGCAATAAAGATGATGTTATCAATGCCCAGGACAATTTCCATTGCCGTCAATGTAACCAGTGCAATAATTGTTTCGTTTGTCAGTTCAATCATTTCTCTCCCTATGTTTATGATTAAATGTTAATGGCCTCAATGATAAACGTGCCGGCAGTTCTCTTTTTGGCTTCTACCAGCATTTGTCCGGCCAGGTATTCACTATCTGTTGCAATTTTCTTTTTTATATTTTTTCCCAATAAAGGAGCGAGGGCAAGGTAGAAACGTATGGCCATTTCTTCCAGAGGTCGTTTTTTTGCCCGCTCTCCTATAAGCAATCCCGGACGAAAGATCACCAGTCTCTGTAGCTGAAGCCTGGCCAGTTGTACTTCTGTTTGGCCTTTCACCCGGTTATAAAAGGCCAGGGAGTGCTCACTTGCGCCTGCTGCGGAAAGAGTGACGAATGCCTGTGCCTGATGAAATCTGGCAATTTGCCCGAAACTTATCACTGCGTGCTGATCTATTTTTCTGAATTCTTCCTGCGAACCTGCATCTTTAATTGTGGTTCCCAGACAACAGAAATAAAGATCACCTTTTAATTTATCTCTGAATTGTTCCAGCTGGATCAGGTTGGGGATCTGGAGAACTTCCAGTTTGGTATGCTTAAAAGGGATGGGACGACGGGAAACAGCTATAACGTGATCGATCGATTGATCGTGAATCAATTTCATTAATAAGAGCTGACCGATCAAACCTGTCGCTCCGGCAATTACGGCTATCATGGGAAATAGCTTAACATTAATTTTTTTTGCTTCAAAGCTTAATGTCGAGTGCTGTTTTCTTCATGAATCGTCGGTGTATTGGTTTTACCTTCAGCAACCTCTTCAGGTGAGTTAATACGGGAATAGTTTTCATTAAGCCGTCGCTCCGGTGAATTGTCGCGCTGCCCGGCATTTGTAGGGCGTGTCTTTTTTTCGTAATGAATAGTTTGCAAATTACGATAAATAGATTCTATCTCTTCTTTAAAATTTGAATTCTCACCATATTCTTTATCAATAAGTTTATTCAGGGCCTGCAGATTGCCATGAGCATTTTCAACATCAGCTTCAGCCAGACGGTTCCATTTTTTCAAAACCTCTGTTTTTAAGAATTGCCAGTTATGTCTTAATTCATTTTCATCAAACATCATTCCCCCGTAAAAAAAAGGCCCGGAAAACCGGGCCCCTCTCAGCTAAAGCAATTTATTTATTTTGTCTTTGGCTTTGATTATTTTGATTTGGATTTTGATTTTGTTGCTTCTGGCCGCTTTGTTGTCCCAGACCACCTTGTTGTGAGCCTTGTCCCATTCCACCTTGTTGAGATTGATTGTTTTGCTGGTTGTTTTGATTAGCCATGATGAAACTCCTTTTTAAGACAAGCATGTTTATCGCTTGTTTTGATGTTTTCTTATTGAGCACAGAATATGCCATTGTCATTTCTTCTCCTTACCAATACTTGACTCAAAACCATTCGGGGAAGAGAGTCCCAAAAAAACTCTTACATATGTGTGCGAGTTAAAGGCAGAGAATAAAAACTGAAGCTGGCACTTTGCTTGCCTCTTCTATCAATGTCAAAGTCGGACCCATAAGTCCTATTCCAAGGAGTGAATATGAAATTGAACAAATTATTGCTCGGAAGTTTTCTGTCAGTTGCTCTGCTTGCAGGTTGTGCTTCGAAAGAAGATATGGTTGCCAGCAACGTCGTTCCAGCAGCGCGCGGTCAGGTAAAAGTAGATTCTGATGACAACAATAACAGTGAAGTGACTGTTAAAGTAGAGCATCTTGCGCCGGCAGACAGAGTTTATCCGGGGGCAACGAATTATGTAGTCTGGATTCAGCCGGCAGGCGCTGACACTTTCCAGAACGTGGGGGCTTTAAGAGTGAATGAAGACCTGGAAGGAACGCATAAAACGACTGTACCCTATAAAGATTTTCGAGTCATCGTTACTCCAGAAATGGGAAATATGGCCCAGGCACCGACAGGACCGACAATTTTTGATCAAAGAGTTGTACGTTAATAAAACGGGGAGCAATGCTCCCCCCTCTTTTTAAAAAATGTTAAAAACAAACAGCGTCGATCCGGATATTGGCTTCGGGATTATGCCCGTATGCATGTCCAAAAAGTGAGCTCATAGAATCAAGGAGCCGGGTTGCTTCATCTCTGGAGTGGATCCCGTAAAAATTAAGCAAAGCAGAACAGCGTTTCTTTACAGCTTTAGTGATAGGCTTAATCTGCATCGATTCGGTATGTGAAGGATTGAGGGCCTCATTGAGATGGTCAGTAAAAAACTTCTGCATGAATTCATGCTCACGTTTTTTTGTCTGCGGATTAACACTCAGTAAATCTTCCTTCCATTCTAACAGCGGTGCATAGACTTTGCCGTTCATGGTTACTTCATCAAATAAATTGCGATAGAAATAAAAACCTGCCATATTGGCGGCCAGATCTGCATTGGAATAGATTCCATCTACCAGTTTTCCGAATATTTTAAATTCCAGATCAACTCCAAAATCGACAGCTTTTTTAAGAGCAGCTTCATGGTCTTTACCGTTAGAGCGGGCTTCAGCATAAAGCTCATAATACTGATACCCCTGATTGAACATATGCCCGAGTTTATCAACACCAAAATAAACACCATACGCTCGCATGGTTGAGCAAAAAACAAAATAGCTGGATGATAGAATGCGATGAAAACCGGAAAAGCTATATATAGTGTTCAGTCGCCCGGGAAGAAAAAGGACAGGCTCCCCTTCTTTATCATTATCCTCATATGGAAAAATTGATAGTCCGATTCCAAAGACACCATCGCGCTGATCCTGCCAGAATAGTTCTCCACCAATTTTTTCATAAATCAGTTTACGGATTCCATCTTTGGAGCGGGTCATCTGGTAGGTTTGTTCTATTTTTTCTTTTTCTTTACTGAGCCGGTTACGTTCAGCAATCTGCACTTCGGTATCATGCGGACTGGGGTATGTGATTCTTGCTTCCAGCTGTTTCAGCTGAACCAGCAAATCATCCCGATGATTAACTATTTTAATGACCGATGAAATTTCCTTTTTAATAAACTCAGTAAAATCAGTTCCCACTTCTGCCAGCGGACGTTCCGGAGTTGTATATTGATCCGTTTCATAACCAAAAGCCGGCTGAAGGGCAAAGAGCAAAAAAAGATATTTAAGGACTTTCATGATGATGTGATTTCTGCAACCACGGTGCCTGTCAGGAAGAACATAATTTAGAAGAGTTAGCGCTAAAGGGCCTGTCATTCCCAGGAGCAACTGAATAAAATCTGGCCAATTATGGGCCGTATCTCTATGATGGGGCAGTTAATCGTCATAGAGGAGAATTCGATGAAAAAGTGTCTTGCCCTGCTTACCATTTGTACTGCTCTTGCCTCATGTTCCCAATTTGATAAATGGAAAACACCGACAAAAGGTCAGTCAAAATCGACGAAACAATCTGCACCTGCTTTTCTGGATCCTAAGGCCGAATCCGGACCTACAACCGGTCACTCTTACTATCTTCCAAGTTCACCTAAAATGGAATCGAAGTCTAAAAGTGCAACCAACACGGCCGTTAAATCCGGAGCGGTTAAAAATAAGTCGAGTAAAAAATCCGCTACATCAACGACAAAAAAAGTTCTCTAGTTAAAAAGAAAGCGTCAACGACGCAGACAGATCGTCCAGCAGGAATCGGTTATAGGCCACACCTAATAACAGATGCCTGCCGGTCGAATACTGAATCCCCAGATATGTACTCTTCTTCTTTCTTTCAGCAATCACTCTATCATCAACGTATTTATAATTTGGTGAATCTTCCGTTCTGAAGGCCAGATTAAAAAGCCACTTCTTCCGGTTATAAGCCGCAGAAAAGATCCGGATCAGAGTATCTTCCTGATAAAATTTATATTTGGTTGCAATAGCACTGTATTCAAAGAAAAAATTATCAACTCTCGTTCCCAGTGTTAATGCGCCTGCAGTGAAAGTTTCCTGATAGGTCGGACTGTTATAATGGTCGGCGTATGTGGTACCATATTCCGGTGCATACTCATCGTTAAGCTGCAGTTTTATATCGTCACGATAAACACTGTAACCAAAGGTTAGAAACCAGAGGTTACCGGATAAACCTATACCCGGTAGTATTTTTTGCGTGTCAGAGTTTCTGCGGACGATGGCCCCGAAATCCAGAGCGAAATTTTGCTTATTAACAATTCCCACTCCTCCGGCCAGTGTCACTTTATTGTTTTGATAGCGCTTACTTTCGTGATAGCGCCGATAAATTTCTGATGGTAATTCAATGGAGCGATTTCCGAAAAATGAATTCTCCTGTGAAGAAGAAACCAGGGCTCCAATTTTTCCTGTCCCGGTTACCACTCCGTAAAGTGGTTTGTTTTTGGGCTGAACGACACCCTCTAATCCAATCCCTTTAATCTTACTAAGTGTTCCCGGATTAAGTGAACCGGAGATAATAGCAGATGGAAGTGATTTACCACCACTTCGCGAATTGGCTCCCGGGCAATACATGAAAAATTCGCACAAATCTTCGGCCAGCAATGCTTCTGAATAAAAGAAAACTGAGAATAAAAAAAATAAAAGTTTCACGCCTAGAAATTATAGGCCTTTAGTACCACCGCTTGCAAGTCGTCCGTTCAGTGGCCTCTTCTCCCCAGCGAGTGGCCACAATATCGTTTGGATGACTGGAAAGACGTGAGAAATAAACCCGCTTCCAAAGCTCGGCCAAATCGATGGTGGTCCCGGGCAGATATTCTATTGGGCACCATTTTTTGAGTTCTTCATCAAATTTAAATCGATCCATAAGGATAATCTCGGCAAATTCCACTGTTCTTGGATCCAGATGATCGACTCCCTCAGTGTCTTTGATTTCGAGATAATTTTTTTCCAGAGTCATGAAAGCTTCTTTTAAAGAGGCATCTCTTGCCGGTGTTGAATAGATATCGTAATCCTGAAAATTCATACACTCCCCTCTCAGGGCCTTCCGGCGGAGTTCACCCAGATTAATGACTGCTATCCTGCTCTGGGCTTCCTGACAAACGGCTTTAAGCATTCGTTCCAGCCGTTCATTATCCGATTCTTTAATGGTGGCCAGTCTTTGTCTGACGACCTTGTTAAATTGATGAATGTTCAGTCTGGCTGCCAGTTCAAATTGTTCAAAGGATGCGTTTAGCTCTAAAGGAAGATCTTTTATTTTCCTATTTAAGTGAGCAGGCCAGCGAAACTGACGGAAGCCATAAGGATCTGATGGCAATACATCCATTTCCCGGTCCTTTCTTCTCTGCATAGGCATTTTGCCTGCCTGGATTGCCTCTGAAGAATAAATAACATCAAAAGTACCTCCAGGATTTACTGCTTTGATGTTAAAGGCGTGTTTAACAGAATAATCTTCAGCAATTTTTTTTCTTGAAACAAAAACTGTGCCCGGACGAATATTTTTCAGCATGATAGGATATGAATCCAGATAGGCCAGATTATCTGTTCCCACACTCATTGCTATTTCATTAATCATTGCTATTAAACGCGGAATTCCTGGTGCTGTATGATCCCAGTTGTTCATTCGGTTATTAAGTGTAGGGTTAGTGCCTCTTGAGCCGCTGGGATTTACAATGACAAAAGGCAATTGATGATGAAAAGCAAAGATGGCCCTCAAAGCATAAGAGGCATCAGCGCAGTCTACGCTGATGCCATAATATGGTGAAGTCGGTTTAGTAAACATATATTCATGGACGGCTTCGGATCTCATCCAGGCTGCAAATTCAAGTTCTGCTTCTGCACTCCACTCCCTTGTGTCCTCCCAGACAGAAGCATGAGCAGACAAAAGCAGAAAATTTATCGCCAGAAAAAATAGTTTAAGCACGCAATCGTTCCTTGCTTATTTTTTTGTACCCGAATCATCCAGACTCTTCAGATAAAAAACAACATCATTACGGTCACTGACATTGCCGATATAGAAAGCGTGCGGGGCCGAATCACCGCGAGCAGGATCAAGCAGTCGATAAAGTGAAGGAACTGAACCATCATGCAGGAAAGCCGGTTTTTTCCCCAGATCCAGTAGTAATGGCATTGCAACTCCACGGTTTAATCCACGCATACTCGCATTGATAACGATCATTTTATCGTCGAAAGTTGATTCAGTCGTATCCTGAAGCGGATGAATTAAATTATCACGCTTACGAACTGCTACAGGATTATCTCCTTTAAAGATGACGTTCATATTGACGATGTCTTTACTTACAGGTTGTGTCTGATCCACATTGTGGCAAGCCGTACAACCAGTCTTTGAACTTTTGAAAATTTCTTCCCCTCTTGATAGACTGGCCTTTTCAAAGACAACTCCACGGGAAGAGCGCAGAGAAGATAAATATGATTTCAGGCTGCGAAGTTTGTCATCTTCGACCCGGACTCCAACCAGAGCATTAATGGATGATCCGACTGCTTTTTCTAATCCTTTAACATATGGATAATTTTTTACATCCGTCTTTTCTAAAACTTCAGCATAATCGGATGTGATTCGCACTCCGAGTGATCCGGAAATTCTCTCCATAAACTGACGACCTTCACGGGTAAGAATGTTGGTAGGATCCATGACTGTGGAATAGAGATGGTTAGCATATTGATCAAATCGCTCAAACTCACCGGCGCTGCCGAAAGGAGAAGCAAGATCAGGACGGAAAGCAACTCCGTTTCTCATCGGATTTCCAAAACCGTCCAGGGTGTCATCGAAGGAACCGACAGGATAATATTGAGTGTTGGCAAAATAAGCATCGAATTCGGCTTCTGTTGAATCTTTATCCAGTCCACGTTCGGCCGGAGCACGACCGATGGATTTTCCATCTTCGTCTTTTAACTGGGCCATGGGAAAAAATGCCCGTGTGTTAGAGGCTTTTGCCATAATTGCCCCGAGGTTTAGTCGGTGCACGGCCGGTCCATCTACCGGTCTGCCGATAGAGCCTCCATTTGGTAATTCAAAAACAGCTTTGTCAGTCACTCCGTGGCAAAGGACGCAACTGACACCCATCTTATCTCCACTCTGAATATCTTTTTTGCCGTCATTATTTGTGTCTTTTACAACAAGCCCAATAAAAGCATTATTATTCAATAACTGAGTGGTAACTGCCGGATCATTGAATAACTTTCCTTCTAGTCCTTCTTTGAATAATTCTTTCGTCATTGCTTTTTGCAGCTCAGGTGTTAAGGCTTCACTGTTAATACTAAGTCCCAGTTTTAACGCCTGCACTGGAGTAAGTTTTGAGCTGATGAGACCTTGAGGCAAACGGGCAGCATCAGTCCAGAAACCTTCATTGCCAAATGTTTCATGGCGGAAAACTTCCTTTCCTGCTTTTTCATCAAGTGAGGGACCACTGGTCACTTCAACAGTCTTTACTGGCATTGATGGACTAGTTACATGTGCGGCAATATTTTCTTTATTACCACAGGCCGTGACTAAGAACGTTGCACTCATGAGCCATGCAAAATGAGCGGCGCCAAAAGCTCGTTTCTTATTTTTAAAATGTTTCATTATTCCTCCCGTTAAATGTCACGTGTCGTACATTTCAACGGGAGGTGAGCAATTCCAGTGCCAATAGCAGACTGAAATAAACGCGTTTAATGCGGATAAGTTAAGGTGTTGTGTCAGTTTCAGTTGTTGTCTGAATCAGGTTTTCTGCCTCAGTCAGTTTATCGTTATGATATTCTGCTGCTTCCTGAGCACGGTGCTTTTTTGCCAACTGCTGACATTTCACATCATCTTTTTGACAGGCCATTTCCTGGATTTGGTGGGCCCCTTTTTTAATAGCACGTTTGACATTATTTTTTTTCTCGATCAGCGTTTGTTTAATTGTTTTGTCGCCATTCACATTGGCCGAAGCGGTATCAGGGGCGCGATTATCAGTGGCTACATCAGTCGTGGTCGTTGTGGAATTTGAAGGCGATGTGCCGGGATTAACGGTCGAAGACTGAGCGTATAGCGCATGACTGATGAATAAACTTAAGGCCATCGTCATTATATTTTTCATCATTCCTCCCTTAAGAACAATTCTCTTAATAAAGCTGAAACTTGCAATTCATATACCTCTCTCCTCTAGAAGAGAAAATGAGACCTATAACGAAAAGAATACCAAATTTCTTCCGCTCAATTTCTGCTCTAATTCTATTGCCTATCTATATTGATGCATTAAAATGATGAATCATGATTAAATTATTTGTGCTATTGTGCTTCTATTTTGTTCAGCTTGCTTCTGCTGGATCATTACAGGTGGCCCTCTCCGATGTTGCTCCTTTTGCTTATATGCAGAATGAAAAAATGATCGGTTATCATATGGAAATATTCGCTGAACTAGAAAAACTCACAGGCATTAAGTTTCACTACAGCCTTCTCCCTCATGCGCGGATTAATCACTTCCTGGAAAAAGACAGCATGGATCTGGCCATTACAACCCGATTGATTTGTAAGAAGTCTTCAGAGCTGTTTATTTCCAGTCCGGGACTTTATCAAAATCATCCGACCGTTTTCATTAATGTTGCCAAGAAAGCAGAAAAAAAACCAAAGATAGGTCGCCTCATTTCTACTTGCAGTGCTTTTGCCAGCAAGTACCGGGAGCTGGAGATGGTAGATCTTACCACCATGCAGGCAGCGGCTGATCTCATGAAAAGTGGACGCTTAGACGGACTCTGTGGTCTCCCACCAGTTATCAATCATTATCTAAAAAAGAATAATTCTAAAATTGAATTGATTAAACTTTATACTGATCAATTTGAGTCAGACTATGAAGCTGTCTTATGTATCAAAAAAAGTCTCGATCCTTTGATCATTCAAAAAATCACATCTCAGCTTAAAAATATTCGTTTACCTAAAGATCTGGAAAAATAAATTACCCCGACATTAATTTGACGTTAAAGGGCCAAGATAATGTCACCGATTTAATTGTTTTGGTGACAAGTATTAACCGACCTTCTTCCCACTTTCAATTCGTTATTTCATTCTTTGAAATGGCACAGCTTTAGCACTGCTGAAAATTCCATAGAAAGGATACCAACCATTAACAAAAGGAGCTTCAGGATGAGGCGAACACCGACGTTAAGATTGTTTTTTATTTTCTTTTTTCTTCTTTCCTTTTTCCATTCAACCAATATCTACGCTTCCGGCGCTAAAAGGCCTGACCTTGAATCCGACACTCCCGTGGTTACCGATCTACCGGCCGACACCGAGCCCACGGTTAATGAGCCTGATGGCCCCGTTACAAACGATCCTGGCACTTCGGTTCCGGGTGGCAGCAGCGCTTATTCTCATCTTGATCCCGACGGCATGATTCCCAAATCAATGCTAACCAAGGCCATCAATTACTTTGATCAGAACAAAACTAAGATTAAAAATAAAAACTATATCGTTGTCATTGATTTTAAAAAGCACAGCTCCAAAGAAAGATTTTACCTGGTCGATATGCAAACAGGACACGTGGAATCCTATCTTATGGCCCATGGAAGAGGATCAGACGAGGATCATGATGGTTACGCAACAGTCTTTTCAAATCAATCCGGCTCAAATGCCAGTTCGGTTGGGTACTACCTTACGGCCGAGACATATTATGGATCAAACGGCTTTTCGCTTAAGCTTGACGGTCTTTCATCCACAAACTCCAATGCGCGCTCAAGAGCTATCGTCATTCATGGTGCAGACTATGTGACTCCGGGAGAGAAAATGGGACGCAGCTGGGGATGTCCGGCGTTGGAGCAGCGATTTAATGCAGAGGTTATTGGTTTAATAAAAGGCGGAGCTCTCATTTACGCACATAATGTTTATTAGAACTCTCTTTAACAAATAAGGCCCCGGTCAGCGGGGCCTTCTCTTTTTAATATGTTTAATGGCAGGTCTTATCAGAATAAACGAGTTCACGGGCCGCTTCATTAGTCAGCACTTTTCCTAAAACACAACTCTTTTCACCACTTAATCGAACAGCATAAAGAATTGAAACATCTCGTTCTCCGTCTTCTGAAGCTTCTGATAAACGATAAATGAGACCTTTCCATTCAATGGATCCAACACCTTCGTTGTCTATTGTACTATGATAGACCCACTCTACTTTGTCCGATCCCATATCATGGAAAGACATTGGCCGCTCAAGATCGATACCTGTTTTTCCAAACCGCAGCTCAGGTCCGTAGCGAAGATCTCCACCTTCGATAAAAAGCTGAAATCCACCGAAGGATTTGCATTCCGCCTGATAGAAATCAATCGGAGCCTCTTCAGTTGCAACAGAAATCACAACACAATCACTGTTTAGGTCTGTATAGACACTTCTCCATTCTGTTTTTGGTGACGAAGGAACAAGATCTCCGGCAAAGGCCTGGGCCGATAATGCCAGTAACGTGATAATTGTTTTCATTGTATCTCCCGTATTTATAAGACTTCAGTGGGCTGTCTATCAAAATACCGGATTAAAAACTAGATCCCTGGCGTAATTTACAGAGTGTTTGGGGTAAAATTTCGATCAGGTCCAGTGGCCGCAGCGAAAGATGATCGCGTTTTGCCTTCTCCCATCTTCGGGCGGCCTGTCCATGGACGTAAGCTCCTAAGACTGCAGCTTCTAGCGGACTTAAGCCCTGAGCATAAAATGCAGCAATCATTCCCAATAAAACATCGCCAGTTCCTGCTTTGGCCAGGGCCGGTGTTCCCGCTTTAATGGAGGTCAGTTGTTTTGGGCCGGCCATAATAGTTTCAGCTCCCTTGAGCAAAACGACACAACCAAATCTTTCCTGGGCTTTTTTTGTCCACTCCAGGCGATCAGCATGAATAGCTTTTGAAGATGTTTGCATAAGACGCGCCAGTTCCCCCTCATGAGGAGTCACAATCCAGTCTGCAGGCAGAGCACAGGGCTTTTGGGCGAGTATGGTAAGAGCATCTGCATCCAGTATCACTCTGGGGTATTTTTTAATTAGTATCTGCAAAATTCTTCCGGACTTTTGATTAACGCCGGCTCCGGGTCCGAATCCGACCACGATTTCCTCTGGATTGAATTTTTTTAATTCGAAAGCTTTCATTTCGTGAACAATGAAATCCGGAAATTTTAACCACGGAAACTTAGACAGATCTGTCATCAAATGAGTATAACCGGCTCCACACCTGGTCGCAGCCAGGGCCGAAAGCAGTCCGGCCCCATAAAAGCCTGTTCCTCCTCCAATGATAAGAACTTTTCCGCCATCACCTTTATGACCTTGGGCAGGTCGCTCAGGAAGCATCCTGCGTAAAGTTTTATGGCTAAAATATTTCTTTTTTCTCATAAAAAGAATCATAGCTATAAAAGTTGGATTATAATAGTCACCATATGCGTAAAGTCCTTGTCTTTCAGCACGTGGCCCACAAAATTCTTGGAACTCTGAATCCAACGCTAAAAGATTATGGGATGCGCATGCGCTATATAAATTTTGAGCGTGATCCTCATGCTGCCCCTTCAGTTGAAAGGTATAATGGCCTCATCATTCTCGGCGGCCACATGGGAGTCTACGAGGCAGATAAATATCATCATATAAAAACTGAAATTAAACTGGTGGAAGAAGCTTTGAAAAAAGAGATCCCAATACTGGGAATCTGTTTCGGAGCCCAATTGCTCGCTCATGTTCTGGGTGCCCCTGTAAGAAAACATACCGAAAAAGAAGTCGGCTGGTGTGATGTTCATCTCACTGACAAAGGATCACATGACCCACTTCTTAAGCATTTTAAAAAAACAGAAAAAATTTTTCAGTTACATGGCGACACTTTTGACATTCCCCTCTCAGCAATTCATCTCGCCTATTCCTCTGTCTGCCCCGGCCAGGCTTTTCGTTACGGTGACAAAGTTTATGGACTTCAGTTTCATCTGGAAGCAGATTCTCCCATGATTCATCGCTGGATGGATAATCCCCGAAATCAGGCAGACCTATTTCAGGCCGTGCCTAAATCAATGGATGAGATCAGACAGGATACTGAGCATTACATCGCTCACGCAGAAACGCTGGCGAAAAAAACTTTTTCAGAGTTTATCCATCTCTTTGGAATGAAACCCCGTCCCCTTCTTCTTGGTTCCGGTCATGGCAAGCCGGTGCGTAAACGCGAGCAATAAAGCTGGCCGGAGTTATTTCAGAACTTTTAAAACTCTTTCCTGAAATTCTTCTTCAGTAAAAGGCTTCATGATAAAATTCTTGACTCCCAGACTGATTGCCTTTTCCAGGACAGTTCGGTCGATATTACCGGATACAACGATGATTGAAGTTTTGGAGTTCATGCTTTTATCATCGAATTCACGGATGACATCCAGTCCGGCCTTCTTGGGCATTTTCATGTCCAGAAAAATAACTTTAAATTTTTGGTTGCGTAGTTTAGCCGAAGCAAGAGCTCCGTCGTGAGCTATTACAATATGCCGGAAGCAACCAAGATTAATACAGTACTGTTTAATGACTTCGCAAATACTTGCATCATCATCAACAATGAGAACATCGCCAACAGGCTGTGAAGTTTTTTTTATTTCCATGTTCTTCTCATCGTACCAACATTTAAGCAGCTTGAGGTTTTCATTTTTTTTCTCAATGATTAATTGTGTTTAAGTTTATGAACTAAATCCATTTACCAATGAAACTCCTCATAAAAGTGCCCACTTTAACTGCCTAGGCGAGTTCTTCCACCTCCAGGGTCTTGAGGTTCTCTTATAGGTGCCGATTCACCACTTTCTTTGGGATCTTTGATGGGCTTATTTTCATTGTTTGTATCAGTGTTTTTCATTGCTGCCTCCTGTAAGCGGCGCCTTTTTACGGGGAAGTCCCGAATCATAGGGACGAGAAATATCACTCAGATTAATATCTCCGGTTTCTCCGGTATCATCCTGAGGAAAACCATCACCATATTCAACGTCAGCGAATGATTCGTCTGCCGGTGGTAAATGATCTTTTTTTAGATCCTTTTTTTCCTGAGTGTTGTTTTGTTCGGCCATGTCATTCTCCTTATTTTTATTCCATGAATAAGTAAGAAGCAGTTGTGATGCCAGTATATAAGACTAATCTAAAGCGCTGGTCATCCTCTCCATACGGGTTAAATCATTACCCATTCTTTTCACTGTTTTTATAGCGAGATGGTGCACGGCCCTTTTGTCCACATTGGGCATCATTAAGCCCATTGCTTCTATACCTTTTTTGTTATGCTCGGCCATGGCCTTCAAATAGGCGCGATCAAATTCACTACCGCTAAGATCAGCGAATCCAGATGTATCCAGTGATGCAATCTGCCGCGTAGGCACTTTGATTTTGCTATACCAGCGGTATTGATAAAGAGTAATTTTTTTCTGGTTGCGCTGGTGAAAAGCGATAATGGAACGAGCAAGTTTTTTTACTTTATCATTCTGGCTTTTTAACTCGGCAATCTGAGACATCTGAACGGCGTCTTTTCCCTGACGCTCCATTCGATCCAGTAATTCCGCTTCGCCAATTGTACTGGCCGCTAAAAAAGCTGCATTAAAGAGTGTAAAAAAGAAGGTGATCATTTTAAACATGCGCATAGGTCCTCCACAGCAGTGAGTCTCCCGTTCTTACATGCAAAAAACTAACCTGATAAGAGCTGTGCTTATTGTGCGAGCGAACACGCAATTTCGACAACACTGTCTCTGCCCCAAAGAGCAAAGGTCAGTTTATCTGAGGGATGATGAAGATGACCTTCACTGTATCCTCGTACGTCATAATCAAGAAGATAGGCTTCCAGGATAAAAAGATTATTGTCTTTTTCCGTGATGTAGGCTGAAATTTCTTCCACACGATCGATGGCCATTTTTTTACCTGGCTCACTGAAGATTGTCATTTGAGAAACAGGTTCCAGGTTCTGGCTGATCATGCATGAAACCTCTTTAGCTCCAGCGTGAGCAGACATCATCAAAACGGCAAAAACGAACATTTTTTTCACTTGCATCTCCTCTCTTATTCTTTCTGTTTAAGGCTAACTAATGATGTTCCAGTCCGTCAAGAATAGGACAATCGGGACGATGATCGCCATGACAATTTCTGGAAAGATGCTTGAGTGTATCTACCATCGACTGCAGCTCATTAATTTTTTGTTCCAGTTGCCGGATATGAGTAGCGGCCAGGGCCTTTACGTCACTGCTGGCGCGGGATTTATTTTTCCACAGACTGACGAGCTTTTTAATTTCTTTCATTGAAAATCCCAGCGATCGCGCGCGTTTAACGAAAGCGAGAATATGCACATCCGTCTCTTTATAAATGCGATAACCAGCATCCGTGCGTGAAGCTTTGGGAATTATGCCGATAGATTCATAATGCCTGATCAGTTTGGCATTAACACCAGATGCTTTAGCGACTTCTCCAATATTCATATAGTCTCCTTGTGGATTGTTATCTCGAAGCAGGTTTCCAGCGCTTTAATAAAAGTGCATTAGAAACAACACTCACACTACTCATGGCCATGGCCGCTCCGGCAATGACCGGATTGAGAAATCCCATTGCAGCAAGTGGAATCCCGATGACATTATAAATAAAGGCCCAGAATAAATTCTGACGTATCTTTCGATATGTAAGACGGGAAATATGAATAGCATCAGCAATCAATAATGGATTTCCCCGCATCAGAGTGATACCTGCCGTATGCATGGCCACATCTGTTCCTGTGGCCATCGCCATTCCCACATGGGCCGCGGCCAGTGCTGGAGCATCATTTATTCCATCACCAATCATGGCCACAATCTCACCATCTTTTTTAAAGTCTTCAATAATTTTTGCTTTGTCTGCTGGCAAAACATTGGCGCGAAAACTGCTGATACCCAGTTCAGTCGCCACTGCCTCAGCAGCTCCCAGATTATCACCTGTCAGCATGACACTTTTTACATTGAGGGCATTGAGTTCGGCTATTGTCTGACGGGCAACCGATTTAATCTGATCTTTAAAACCCAGCAAGCCGATTACCGCTCTTTCATCAGCAACATAAGAAACGGTATGACCGCTATTTTCCCATTCTTTTGCTTTCATGATAAAATCACCGGTGTTTAATGAGCGCTCAGTAATGAGTCTAGCTGTACCAATAATGTAGCGTTTGCCTTCCACTTCTCCTTCAACGCCTTTACCGCTGATGGCCTTAATGCCCACGGCCTCTATAGTGGACTTGCCTGACTCTTTAAATTTTTCAATCACGGCACGCGCCAGGGGATGCTCACTCCCTTTTTGAATTGCTTCCGTAATACTTAATAAGCGATCTTCGGATACACCCTGTGCATAAATCTTTTTGAGTGCAGGTTTTCCTTCAGTCAATGTTCCGGTTTTATCAAAGGCCACCAGCGATACAGAATGGGTGATCTCCAGAGCTTCAGCATCTTTGATAAGGATTCCTGCTTTTGCCCCCAGCCCCGTTCCCACCATAATAGATGTTGGAGTTGCAAGCCCCAGAGCACACGGACAGGCAATGACCAGAACTGCCACCCCGTTGATTAGTGCTGTTTCCCAGTCACCATTGGTTAATCCCCATGCAAAGATAGTCAAAAGGGCGATAACCAGAACAACCGGTACAAAAACGGCACTGACTTTATCAACCAGTCTTTGAATAGGTGCTTTAGCAGACTGTGCATTTTCTACCAGACGAATTATACGGGCCAGAGTGGATTCTGCTCCTAAAGCAAGAGTTTCGATTTCTATCCTTCCTTCACCATTAATAGACCCACCAGTCACTTTATCACCAGGAGCCTTCTGGACTGGTAAACTTTCTCCGGTAATAAAAGATTCATCGACCTGAGTTTCTCCTTTGACAATATCAGCATCAACAGGAATTTTTTCTCCCGGCAGGACAACGACAATATCTTTTAATTTTACCTGGGCCATTGGGACAATGGTTTCAGCATCACCGTGTTTAACTCTGGCCGTTTCTGGTTTCAACGCCTGCAATGCTTTTATTGCTGCCGTTGTCTGCATTTTGGCCCGGGCTTCCAGGTATTTTCCTAAAAGGACAAGGGTAATGATGACAGCTGCACTTTCAAAATATAGCGGAGCATTTCCGTGTCCGGCATGTTCACCAAAACGAATGAGGTGATAAAGAGAAAGTATGAATGCGGCTGTAGTTCCTAAGGCCACAAGCAAATCCATATTACCGGATTTAGCTTTGACTGCTTTCCAGGCTGCAATGTAAAAGCGTGCCCCAAGTATAAACTGCACCGGTAGAGTTAGCAGCAGCTGGATCCATCCTGGTAGCATGGCCTCAATTCCAAACGGCTCAAACAGCATAGGAATAATCAGCGGAGCTGAAAGAATGGCCGAAAGAATCAGCTTCTTTTTTTCCAGTGATAGTTGTTGAAGTTTTTTCTCATCAGCATCGCCTGTTTGCTCATTTTTTACTGGCGTTGCCTTGTAGCCGGATTTCAAAACTGCAGAGAGTAGTTGTTCCAGCTCAACGCTTCCGGTATAAAATTCAACTTGTGCCTTTTCTGTTGCGAGATTGACCGATGCTTTTTTTACTCCAGGAACCTTACTAAGCGCTTTTTCTACCCTTCCAACACAACTGGCACAGGTCATTCCTTCAATTGAGAGTTCTGTCGTCTGGACCGGGACAGAGTAACCGGTTTTTTCAATGGCCTGCACGGCCTGCTCTAAAACGGCAGGATTTTCCATTACAAGTTTCGCACTTTCGGTCGGCAGAGAAACACTGGCAGAGGTTAATCCCGCTACTTTCTCCAATTTTTTCTCAATTCTGGAGACGCAGCTGGCGCAGGTCATTCCGTCTATACTAATTTTTGTTTCCATATTCTAATCCTTGGTTTGCTTTAGTATATGCTAAACCTTCCAAAGATGGGAAGGTCAAATTAAATTCGTTCTTGACCTTCCCATGATGGTAAGCTTTAGAGTATTATGAGTGAGTCAGCTGATGACTCAAAAATCGCATTTCAAAGGAGTTTTATATGTTAGAAGTAAAAGTAAGCGGAATGACCTGTCAGGGATGTGTCCGTAGTGTAACCAACGCTTTAAAAGAGCTGGATGCCCAGGCCAATGTTCAGGTTGATTTAGGTAACCAAATAATTACTATTCAGACAGATAAAGAGGCTTCGGCCGTAACGGAAACAATCGAAGATGCTGGTTATAATGTGAAAGCTGTCAAAAAAGTCTGATTTTTTTCTTTTTTACTAAAGCTTTGCTTTAAGCATACGATAAAGCAGCCCTCAGAAAATCCTGTGATGGGCTGCTTGATTTTATGCAATTTGAAAGTCTGATTAAATTCTTCATGAAATTCTGCCTTAGTGTCATCGCCATGTTCTGTATCAGATTTCTTATGTTCAGTTAAAAATGCTTTTACTGATAAGCTTCTTTGTTTTTTTGTAAGATGAGGCTTCTGTAAGCCTCCTGTAAGAAGGTGTAAACTATTTTTACCAGGAGGGCGCTACATGAAAAAAACTTCAACCTTTAAAAATAATTCCGCCGCTGTAAAAAGCTGGACAAAAAGAGCCGATTGGGAAAACTGGATTAACCTTATTTTAGGCGCATGGGTTGTATCCCTCCCCTGGACCGCGGGATATGGATTTGCACCTTTTCAGGTTAATGTCGTTTCCTGGAACTTCGTTATCGTTGGTGCTGTAGTTATGGTTATGTCTATTCTGGCCCTCAGAAAAGCATCCCCTTATGCTGAATGGCTAAATCTCATCGCCGGAATCTGGTTATTCTTCTCACCATGGTTCCTTCTGTATGAAGACAATTCCCCTTGGTATGTATTTTATAACGACAGTAATCCGCTGTTATGGAACTCTGTAATAACCGGAGCACTCATCACCTTATTTTCTGCACTGACAATACCGGTAGTGGAAAGAGTTGTTTATCGTAAACAACGTTTATCCCATCATCATTAAAAAATAAAATCCGGACTTATCGTCCGGATTCTTTCTTTGATTCATTGGTATGATCCGAAGTGTTTTCCTGATTTTTTTCATAGGGCTGATTGGCCATATGCTTTCGTTCATCTACATGGTCAGTCCATCGATGACGAGTATCCTGCTCCATAGTTCGGTCAATTGTATGCAGTAATGAACTGAAGAAGTGAAATATCTTTGGCATAACCTGTCCTCCTTTCATTGAGAAGTTGCAGAGACTATGCCTAAAAAAAAGTCCCGGACAGAGCCGGGACTAAGGCTTTTACATTTCGCAGCCAGGAATTGAGTAATGCTCAGTATAGACCGGCTGAATACCTGCCTCTGTCCAGTATCCGAAAGGAATGTTGTAGTGAAGTGGAATAGACATCTCAACTGTCTGGAAAGATCCTTCACCCATTGGTACTTCTTTAGAAAAATTTACCGGAGTGCTTAAATGTTTTTTTACTTCTTTTAAGCAAGTGCTGGCTTCGCCTCCGCCCCATTTTACACAAACAGGAACAGCAAATTGTGTTTTCACCATGTCGCCATCAACACAGACTTCTTCGACTGAAACAAAAACTGAACCAAACTGAACTTTTGGAAAATCCCCCACAAGTTGTGAAGCAGAAGCTGACACAGAAAGGAATGTTAGAGCAGATAGTAAAAGTGCTTTCATGAATACTCCCTATTGATGCTTGCATTTATTTGCAAAGCTAAAACCGGCGTGAGTCATATAACAAACGACAACCAGTTCAAAGCAAAATTATTCTTCTTAAGATAAAATTTATTAGTGCTCTGCTATTAACTCTCCATGCAAATGGTGTGCATTATAAACAACTCATTGGACCTACTCACTCTGAAAGAATGAAGATACGATTCTTTTAAGTGGAGGCCTGCATGCATAAGGTGTGGTTTGTAACCGGAGCGTCGAAGGGATTAGGATTATCACTGGTAAGAAAATTGCTGGCGCGCGGTCACACAGTGGCGGCCACGACCCGTTTTTTACCAGTGCTAAAAAAAGAAGTGGATGAGGTCTCAGAAAATTTTTTCCCTCTGGAAGTTGATATTAAAAATGAAGCCAGCGTAAAACTTGCGCTCCAGAAAACGATTGAGCGTTTCGGCCGCATAGATGTTGTTGTCAACAATGCCGGATTTGGACAGTTTGGAACGATCGAAGAATTAAGCGACAAAGAAACAAGAGAAAATTTTGATGTGAATGTATTCGGAATGCTGAATGTTATTCGTAACGTTCTTCCCTACATGCGACTGGCCCATTCAGGTCACATTTTTAATCTGTCTTCAATTGGTGGTTTTGTGAGCAGCACTTCCGGTTGGGGAGTCTATAGTGCTACAAAATTTGCGGTAGCAGGGCTTTCAGAAGCTCTGGCGGTTGATCTTAAACCTTTCGGAATCAAAGTCACAGTTGTTTATCCAGGTTTACTGCGGACTGATTTTTTAGGTGACGGCTCATTTCGAACGCCGATTAATCCCATGCCGGAATATACAGACGCCCGGATTGCTCAGGAAATTTATAAACACGCTCTGCATTCGCATGAACCCGGCAATCCGGAAATGGTCGCGCTAAGCTTAATTGAAGTGGCCCAGGCCCCTTCTCCGCCCCTCCATCTCTTTCTCGGTGCCGACTCCTATGATTCTGTCCGGGCCAAAATCTCAATGCTGGAAATGGATCTGGAAGAATGGAAAGGTGTAACTTTCGTGACAGATTATCAACTCTAAAACAAAAAAAGCGGTGGTTTGACCACCGCGAATTTTACTGAGGCATATGCCGTGTCTTCGTGGTCTTCTTTTCCTGCTGGTCTTTACGACCTTTCATCTGACCGCGATTAGTGGCTTCGTCCATGTCTTTGTTTCTCTGTCTTCTCTTCATCCGGTTATTATTAAAAAAAACCATTATAATCTCCTACTCAAATGGCTGTTGATCGTCGAACTCGTTCGGGTTTTGATTGGGGTAATTTTGGATTTTTCGAGTATCCAAATCTACTTCAGTATTATTTCCCACTTCTCCCGGATTAATTTCCGAAGGTTGTCCATCACCTTGTCCTTCGAAATCAGTACCTTCAACATCCGGAGCAATTGGTTTATCTGGATAATTAATCATAACAATCTCCTTTCTTCTAAAGTCTAACTTCCCTCCTTTTCTAAAATGCATAACTTATGCCGGACTGTCATTTGCAGCTCTATCTTCACAGAGGTCTCTGTAAACAGTTTATAAGGAGAAAAAAATGGAAGTTACAACTAATCAGTCAGAGAAAAAAATGAACCGGAGTGCAGGTCCAAATCAGGAATGCATTGATAATTGCAGAAATTGTCATCAGGTCTGTCTGGATATGGCCATGAATCATTGTCTGAAAACAGGTGGAAAACATACTGAACCTGAACATTTTAAGCTGATGATAACATGTGCGGAAATTTGTCTTGCTTGTGCCAATGTTCAGACCATTGAGAGTAAATTTAGTATGGATTTGTGTGGAGTCTGCGCCGACGTTTGTGATGCCTGCGCGCAAAGTTGTGAAGAACTCGACCAAATGGAAGAATGTGTACAAGCATGCCGTAAGTGCGCTGAAAGCTGTCGATCAATGTCTTCAGTGGCGCAATAATTTTTATTCTGTTAATTTTTGAAGTTTTTTCATTGGGAAATTGCTATGCTTTTTTCCAATGAAAAAAATTTTAATTGATGTCCGGCAATTTGCGCTGCCTGTACCAACAACCGGGAGTATTGAAACTCATTCCGGTTTTGGAGCTCCTCCACTGGACGGACAGGAAATTCATCAGATCATTCAGCGAAAAAGACAAAAAGAAAAGACTGATTACCAGATTGAAAAAAAACTTTCACATTCTTTCAGTACAGATCATTATCAGTTTGTGGTAAGTGGCAGAGTAGACGGTCTAATTGAAAATGCAGACGGATCAGTCATCGAAGAAATTAAATCCGCATTTGACATTGAAGCGTTGTCCGAAAAATTATTATCCACTCCTGCTCATCCCTATTTTCTGCAACTCAAAACTTACGGTTATTTTTATTTCCGGGAAAAAAATCAGATCCCTCTTTTGCAATTATGTCTGGTTTCCGCCCGCAATCTTAAAAGCCGTACACTCATAGTAGATTTTGATCCGGAAGAATTTGAACAATATGTTGAAATTCGTTTAAAAGAACTGGAAGCTTTAACCCGGGCTCGCGAAAAACATTTCCACAAACGCTTAAAATGTTCAAAAAAAATGCTTTTTCCTTTTTCATCTCCCCGCCGGGGACAAATGGAATTGATGAAGGCGGTTACCACGCATTGTGATAGCGGAGATCCGCTGCTTATTCAGGCACCGACAGGTTTGGGAAAAACGGCCGGTGTTTTATTTCCTGCCCTGAAAAATGCCCTGAGCAGAGGACAGAAAGTCATTTATGTCACCCCTAAAAATTCACAGCATTTGGTTGCCGAAGAAGCTGTCAGTCTTATGCAGCAGCAGGATATTAAAATAAAAAGTTTTACTCTGACGGCAAAAAGTAAAATGTGTCTGAAAGAGGAGCAGATTTGCCAGCCAAATTATTGCGAGTACGCCCGTGATCACTATACAAAAGTTGCGGAACATTCTCTCATTGAAAGTATACGTAAAAAGAAACGTTTAACGGCAAAGGCATTAATTAAAATGGGCCAGGAGTATAAAGTCTGTCCATTTGAACTATCACTTGAAGCCATTGAAACAGCTGATGTTGTGATTGCTGATTATAACTACGTCTTTTCACCACGCAGTTTAATCGGCAGGTTAAGTGAACCTTTTTTTGACCGGAGAGAAAAACCCAATCTGGTCATCGACGAAGCCCACAATCTTCCCTCCCGGTCACAAGATTATTTTTCAGCAACCCTGCATTCCCGCACACTGTTGCCCTTTATTGAAAAACAAATACCGGGTGCAACCGAAGCATTAAATTTACTGAGGACATACAAGGGAGCAAATCGTCTGATCCGGATTGATCCCGCCCCTTTTATTGAACTCAATCAAAAAATAAAAGACCTGACGATGGACTATCTCGATAGCGATGGACCAATTGAATCCCGCGATCCTGTTATTGCTTTTTCCAATCTGTTTAATGATTTCACCACAGCGCTTTCCTGGGAAGGTGAGGAGTTTTTTCACAGCTATCAGTCGGCCAGAGAAGAAGAATGGCTGAAAATTACCTGTTGTGATGCTTCCACAGTCCTGGCCCGGGCTTATAAAGAATTCCACAGCACGATTGCCTTTTCGGCAACATTAAAACCCTTCGACTACTATAGTGGTCTTCTGGGTCTTAAAGAAGCACAGGCACTGGAATTTGAAAGTCCTTTTGCCCGGGAAAACCGCAAAGTCATGCTGATTCCCCAGGTCTCTACCCGCTACAATGACCGCCAAAATAATGTTCCGAAAATATGTTCTGTCATTGAAAAAATTATGGCCATACGCTCGGGCAATTACATGGCCGTGTTTCCCAGTTTTGAATTTATGAACATGGTCTCCCGGAACTTAACTCCTTCGGATGATTACCGGCTCATTGTTCAGCCCAAAGAAATAAAATCTCGGCAGACCAATGAAATTTTGGAAACTTTAAAAACGTCCGGCCCTGCTCTGCTTCTGGCAGTCCAGGGTGGTGTCTTTACTGAGGGAGTTGATTATCCCGGCGATATGCTAATCGGAGCTTTTATCATCGGTCCGGCCTTGCCTCATTTTGATTTTGAGCGGGAACAAATCAGGCAATATTATCAACAGCGTTTTGGAGAAGAAAAGGCATTCGATTATGCCTACGTCTATCCGGCCATGGCCCGCGCCGTTCAGTCCGCCGGCAGAGTCATCCGTACAGAAAACGACAAAGGCCTCATTATTTTGCTGGATTCGCGTTTTAAAGAGACAAACTATACAGAGTCAATGCCACAGGGCTGGTATATTGAATCCATTGAAGAACTAGTCTCCACTCAGATCATAAAAGATATTCAGAATTTCTGGGAGCAGGCATGAAAAACCTGGATGTTTATTTCATAGATTTGCAGACAACAGGCGCCAGAGCGGGAGAAGCTTTTATTTTAGAAATGGCCTTCGCTCATTGCAGTGGAAGAGAAGATTCTTTTTTGGTGGAACTTCCTCCCGAAACAATTCTTCATCCGCGTATACAGATGGTCACCGGTATAGAAGAGAGCGATATGCAAAATGCAATTTCATTTCCCGCGGCCATAAAAAGACTAAAGGATTTTATTCCGGCGGGCTCAATTGTTGTCATTCATTATGCACAGTTTGAAAGACCATTTCTGGAGGCAGCATTTGCAACTCTCGAGACTTCATGGCCCTTTGAAATTATCTGTACAAATGAAATCGCTAAAAGACTTTATCCCAATCTTCCCAGCCGCGGAATAAAAGCTATGGCAGGCTATTTCGGACATGACTCAGGCGATTTCAAAAGATCCGCAGGACATGTACAGGCCACAGTAATTATCTGGCAGGCCATCGCTGAAGAACTGCAAAAAAGAGGACTCGCAACTTTACCTGAGCTGAAAAACTGGCTGCTATCCACACCTAAGGCCAAAAAATCAAAATATGAATATCCTCTCCCCAAAGAAAAAAGACTGGCCCTACCGGATAGTCCGGGGGTTTATCGAATGCTTAACAAGGACCGCAAAGTTCTTTATGTAGGAAAAGCAACTTCGCTGCATCATCGGGTCAACAGCTATTTCCGCGGTCAGAAGGGACGCGACTCTTTTAAGCTGGAGATGCTTTCTCAGGTAATGGACCTTGAAATAACTGTCTGCGAATCCCCTCTGCATGCGGCCTTGCTGGAGACGGATGAGATAAAAAGATTAAATCCTTATTACAACATCGCTCTAAAGGAAGGTAAAAGAACACTCGCTTTTTTCGACCGCACTTTTTCTTCCACGGCTCATGCCCGCGATGAAATTCATACCATCGGCCCTTTTTCTAATTCGATGGTTTTTGATTCGTTAATGTGTCTGACGGAATGGATTCGGACTGAGGGGCCGGACAGTCTTCCTCCCGCAACAATGTTTTATGAAGAAATGGATCCAGTTTTAATCCGCGAAGGGTTCCACCAATTTTGCAGCGATCATCGACTGGATCCAGTCTGCTTAAATAATATGCGTCCAGTTATTGCCATGGGATTAATCTGGTACCGCCAGTTGCTGAAATCGACTGAAACAGAAAGTGAAATGGAAACGCAGAGTGATACTGATGCTGATGAAAACGAAGACAATGAAACGGATGAAATAGTGACTGCCGAAAATATCGCTGCAAAATTCAAACGTCATTTTATCCGAGCGGGTATGGCCTATCTGCGGGTGCAAAATATGCGCAGAATGATGAATGCTCAGATTGAATTCAGGCTCAAAAACAAAAAGAAAGCAAAACTTAAATTAATTAATGGTCAGATTGTTACACCCGGTAAACAGCTTTTATCAGAGAGTGAAGTCTGGAAACTATATCCGATCGAGACTTACGATCGCCTGACTGTTTTGCTTACCGAGCTTAACAAACTTAAAAATCCGGTTCTCAAGTACGATTAAGACTTGCCACCGGCCTTAGCGTCTTTAGGCACTTTTGATTCATCAACTGTCACTTCAATTTCTACGCGACGATTTTTTTTGCGTCCTTCAGCGGTATCGTTATCTGCCACAGGATTTTGCGGTCCAAGACCGTTTGTTGAAATGACATTTTCAGGAAGTCCTGCTTCTACAAGTTGTTTCTTAACTGCTTGCGCTCTTTGTTCCGACAACTCTTCATTCAGTTTTGAAGGGCCGGTGATATCTGTGTAACCATTGATGGTCAGCACGTTTTCGGGATATTTTTTCATAATGGCCGCCATCTCTTTGATATTATCTTTTGCTTCCGGCTTAAGCTGAGCCTTTCCGGTATCAAATAAAATATCACTTTTCATTTTAGCAATTAAACCTTCGTCGGTTCTCTTGGTTTCAGCAACTTTTTCGAGTTCCTTTGCCTGTTTATCCATACGATGACCAATTACTGAACCAATGGCCCCGCCGGCAACAGCTCCGATTACGGCTCCTTTTTTCTTACCCAGGATAGCTCCTGCACCGGCCCCGACAGCCGCCCCCACACCTGCGCCGGTATAAGCTCGTTTGTTTTCTTTCATGGATGAACAGCTTGCTAACATGGCAGTTATCGAAGTGATCAATATTAATTTTTTCATCATTTTATACTCCTCAAAAAGATTGGCTTCTTTAAAACTAGAAAACAAAATTGATTCCTTCAAATCATAAGATGAGTCAATTAAGTTAATGCCTACGTCAAAAGACAGGATACAATGCAGAAGAAGCTTGTCACCTTTACAGCCAACCAATTCCCCTGAGACGATCACCGGAATGCTTTTTCTTTCTGGAGGAAAATATGATTAACATAGCTATTATAATTGGAAGTACAAGACCGAACCGGGTTGGGGAAAGTGTCGCGCAATGGGTGTTTACAGAAGCACAAAAAAGAAAAGATGCTCATTTTGAATTGATCGATTTGCGGGACTTCAACCTGCCATTGCTCGATGAGGCAATTCCACCTTCCATGGGGCAATACTCCAAAGATCATACCAAGCGCTGGGCAGAAACGATTGCTGGTTTTGATGCCTTCATTTTTGTAACTCCTGAATATAATCACAGTACATCGGGTGCCCTGAAAAATGCGATCGATTTCATCTACAAAGAATGGAATGATAAAGTTGCAGGTTTTGTTGCCTATGGAAGTGCAGGGGGAACCAGAGCAGTAGAACATCTCCGCCTCATAATGGCGGAATGCCAGGTAGCCACTGTGCGAGCTCAGGTTGCTTTGTCACTGTTTAATGACTTTGAAAACTTCAGCGTGTTCAGACCTGGTGCCCATCATGTGAAATCTCTAAATTCTGTTTTTGATCAGGTCATAAGATGGTCTGAAGCCATGGTGCAGTTAAGACCTGACGCCAGCAGAAGTCATGTTTCCCGTGCAGATAATATTCAGGATTCCACTCACCCGAGTATTCATTAAGAGCATTCATCATCAAAATGTCAGGCAGCTCAAAGCTGCCTGAGTTAAAACGAATTGTCTTCGTGTTTGGTTCTCTGGCCTAAGCCACGGCCCTTATTTTTCATGTCTTTTTTAGAAAGGCCCTGATATTTCCCCGGTGCGAAATCCTGTGAAGACTTTCTGGACATCATTGTTTTTTTTCGGGCGGCATCTTTTCTGGTTTTAACATTCATGTCGACTCCCTTTTGTTTTTCAGTGACATAAACTAAAAATGCACAGCGAGTGCCAAAGAAAAATTTACCATATTCCCTGGTTGGGCATTTCAAGCCATGGTGATTGTGGAGGTTTAGGAGAGCCTTTTTGCAGCAGTTCCACCGACTGATTATCCGGAGAACGAATAAAGGCCATATATCCATCGCGCGGGGGACGGTTAATGACCATACCTGCTTTCATCAGTCGGTCGCAGGTAGCGTAGATGTCATCTACTTCGAATGCCAGGTGACCAAAATTTCTGCCCGAAGTGTAATCGGCGGGTTCGTCCCAGTTATACGTCAATTCAATCTCAGGTTCACCCGGAGCGGTAGCAAGAAAAACTAAGGTGAATTTTCCAGCAGGATTTTCTTTGCGTCTGATCTCCACAAGGCCAAGTTTATTGACAAAGAAATCAAGAGCACGATCCAGATCCCTAACCCTCAACATCGTATGCAGAAATTTCATCATTCACTCCTTCGCTTTTTTCTCCAGCAGTATTCCACATTCCATATGACTGGTATAGGGAAACTGATCAAACAAAGCGAAGCGTTTAATTGTATGGGTCGAACTGAGAGTGGCCATGTTTTCAATAAGGGTGACAGGATTACATGATATGTAAAGAATACGATTGTATTGCGTAACGAGTTCTATGGTTAAGGGATCGAGACCCGCCCTGGGCGGATCGACCAGGATTGTCTGACAATCGAAACTTTTTAAATCAATACCGCGAAGGCGGTTGAACTCCCGCGTCCCTTTCATTGCATTGGAAAAATCTTCTGCAGACATGCGGATGATCGTCACATTAGTGATTGCATTGAACGCAATATTATCCTGAGCTGCGAGCACGGATGGTGCGGCCAGCTCGGTTGCCAGAACTCTACGAAAATGAGGAGCTAATGCCAGAGAAAAATTTCCATTTCCACAATAAAGCTCCAACAGGTCACCACTGCTGTCTCGGGTGCAATCCAGTGCCCATTCCAGCATTTTAACCGCGACATGAGCGTTGGGCTGCGTGAAGCTATTTTCAATTTGTTTGTACTGCAGCTGCCGGTTTCCTACCGGCAGAATTTCAATGACGTAATCGCGGTCAATCATAATTTTTTGTTTGCGGGCCCGCCCAACCAGATCGACCTTAAAATTTTCAGCGAGAGAATCTTTGAGTTTATGTGCCTCTGCGATCCACTGTTCATCAAGCTTTCGGTGATAGAGCAGACTCACCAGAATTTCTCCGGACAAGGTTGAAAGAAAATCCACCTGGAAAAGTTTATGTCGCAAAACCTGGTTGAATTTCAGCTTTTCAATCAGGACAAGCATCATTTGATTTATCAGTCTTCCGGCCGGAAGAAACTGATCAGTGCGGATTCGTTCATTGGTTTCTTTATCAAACATGTAAAAATATAAATCGTCTCCTTCATGCCAAATCCGGAATTCTGCTCGCATACGATAGTGCTCTTTTTCGGATGCGAAGATTTCCGGAACCAAGTCGGTATAAGGATGAAACAGTTCCTGCAGACGCTGTTTTTTTTCCTGCAATAAGCGGTCATAGTCATTCGTATTGATTGTCGTCATGTGTGTACTATAGGTGATTATGCCCAAAGTGGATAGATCGGCAGCAGGAATTTTAAACCTTGGTGGCGGGCCACTTCAGTAGCAGCAGACAATATGGCCAGATCAAAGCCCAATATGTTTTTGTTTGATGCTGCCAAAGAGCTTAAAATCTGGTGAGCACGTTCCAGGTGACCAGCACTGGCAGCATTCTGGCCCAGATTGGCCTTCAAACCGGCAGCACCGATTTTTATCAGGGCTTTAAAAAAACGGGCTTCATTTGAGTCTCTGCCATGAGCATTCCAGAGAGCTTCAAACTGAACGTGACTCTCCCAGTAGAATCCGTAGTTGAGCAGATCAAGTCCATATTTCAATTCGCGACTTTCTTCCGGATGAGTTAGTGAGACGGCCGGTGCAATTTTTTCTTGATTATTAAAAGCATGACCACCGGGTTTATTGGGATGGATGTCTCTTCCGGGTAAAAAAGCATAATCCGGAAATGGTATTTCCGGAATAAGCCGAAAAAGTTGTACATTCATTTTCTGCCCTCAGCTTTTAGATGCTGTTTTGGGACCAGATAATAAAGTTTTCCCATTCTGCGCATGACCCCAGCTTTTTGTTCTGCAGATTCTCCACGGCCGAAAAATAAATCGACCCGTCCAGGCCCTTTTATAGCGCCACCAGTATCCTGATCAAACACCAGCCTGGGTAGTTTTAACCATGCAACAGGTTTATTGCTTGAAGCAGTTTCAAAAACAGGCTCTTCGATATCCAGAAAGGCCAAGGCTCCTTTCGGCATAAGCTCCTTATCAGTAGCGATACTTCGGCCGTCACTGACTTCCATTCCGGCATAAGTGATGGCCTGAGATTCTAATTTTTTAAAAAAAACATAACTAGGATTGAGGTTTAATATTTTCTGCCGCTCTTCTTTAGGCAGACCGAGCAGATAGGAGCGGATACTTTGCATACTCATCTCATCTTTAGGGATAACGTGTGTGAGATGTTTTCCCAGGGCGACATAAGGATGTCCGTTTTGGTCAGCATAACCGATACGCATACCTCCCCCTTCTGCCAGTTCAATATATCCAGATCCTTGAATCTGAATAAAAAAAGCATCGATCGGATCCAGCCATGCCAGCTCCAGAAATTTTCCTGCCAGTTTATTTTGTCCGTCAATTTCCGCCCGTACGTAATATGGTGTTACCTGATTCCCTTCCAGTCTTCCGGTAAGTGTTTTATGCTCCGGCTCCCGGGAAAATTTGTAGCTGAATGCCTTGAGATTTATGCTCACCAGATCTGGTGGAGTCATGTATACCGCCCGCGAGAATTTATCACTGGGCCGCAATGCTCCCCTAACAATCGGTTCATAATATCCTGTAGTCAGAGCTTCCTGCCATTTTTCACGACCATACACTTCAAAAAAAGTGAAATTTTCTTTGATATAAGTAAGCCAGTCTTCCTGATGGTCAAAGATTTTTTCCAGTGCCTTTATATAATCAGCCTTAGCAATTTTCGTCTCTCCAAAGATCATTGGATCTTTTACTATTTTTGAGTTTTGCATGACAGTTATATGTGAGTTTAATGTCTGAAAAAAACTTTCCGCAGAAAGCGAATCGACCAAAGCAGGTGCTTCGCCGGACAGGGGCCGCATGGCTTCCTGTGGAGTCCTTATTTGTTTGCGGGCACAAGAGCTGCTGAATATCAGCAGGCAACACAGAAGTAACCAATTCATAATTCCCTATTCTCCCCGTAAAGTGTTTGTGTGTAAAGCAAATGAACCTTATACTGAAAGAGTCGATTAATTTTTATAAAGGAGAACAGATGAATTTGAGAAAATGTTTCCAGGTTAAATCACTCGACCAGTGGTCTTCACTGGCATTATTGTTTTTAAGGCTAGTTGTGGGAGTGGCTTTTATTCTGCATGGTTGGGGAAAAATTCAGACTCCTTTTTCATGGATGCCCTCCGGTGCTCCTGTCTCCATTCCTGGTTTTTTTCAGTTCCTGGCAGCCCTTTCGGAGTTTGGCGGAGGGATCGCCTTTATTCTGGGAATAATTATGCCATTGGCTTCTCTGGGGATGGCCTTCACAATGCTTGTTGCTTTTTATTTTCATGCATTCATCTTCAAAGATCCATTCGTGAACATGACCGGCGGATCTTCGTATGAACCGGCATTGGGATATCTGGCCATTTCCTTACTGTTTCTCGCGGTCGGCCCCGGACGATATGCTTTAGATAAAATGATTTTTGGCGAAAAATAAGCTGTTTTGGCTTTGACGATTTCCCTTACCGGATGATTTAATGAATAAAAAAATTATTTCTGAGAGAAAGGTACAGATATGTCAAAGCCAATTCGTCGCGTGCCAACGGGCGTGCCCAGACTTGACTACTTATTAAATGGTGGATTTTTTGAAGGCGGACTCTACATCATCCAGGGTCAGCCAGGAATGGGAAAAACGATTCTGGCAAATCAGTGTTGTTTTTTCCGGGCCCAAAATAAAGAAACAGCAGTTTATATTTCTTTGCTGGCCGAATCAACCGGCAGAATGATCAGCTATCTTTCCAACCTAAATTTTGTTGATCAATCCGCAGTAAATAACAGTGTTCATTATGTTAATGGATATCAAGAGCTCAAAGAGCATGGCTTTAGTGGTTTTAAAACTTTTTTATCACAGCTGATAAAAGAATATAAGGCCCAGTTGCTTGTCGTTGACGGTCTAGATATCCTGAGTGGTGCCGCCGAATCGGATACTCAATATCGCGAATTCTTACATGCACTGTCAGCTCAGGCTACACTGATGAAGTGTACTGTCTTATTGCTTATGCCGACGGGAAAAGAAACTGAACAAGCCTGCATGGAACATGCACTTACCGACGGAGTCATCGATATCCGTGAATGGCGCAGCGGAGCTCGCTCTGTCAGGGAAATTCAGATTTTAAAATTCCGCGGAAGTCATTACTTAAAAGGTGGACATGAAATTGATATCACGGCAGATGGTTTTATTATCCATCCGCGCACTGAAGTTCAATTCGGGAAACCTAGTGTGGGCAGTTATGAAGAAAAAAGAACGCGCATGGGGTTTGGAATTTTAGAATTCGATCGTATGCTACACGGAGGATTGTTATCAGGTTCTCTAACCACAATGTATGGCACTCCAGGTACCGGCAAGACGACTCTCGGTCTCTCCTTTCTGGTGGAGGGAGCAAAAAGAGGGGAACATGGAGTATACTTTGGATTTTATGAAACTCCTCCCCGCTTGATTGAAAAAGCTAAATCTCTGGGACTAGACATTCAAAAATATGTTGATCAAGGTCTAATAGAAATTCAGTGGCAAGCCGCTGTCGAAAATCTAACCGATGCGCTGGCAGAGAGGTTACTGGAGAGAATAAGAGACAAAGGTGAGGATAAAATCCGGGTTTTCATTGACGGAATGTCCGGCTTTCGAAGATCCATGGCCTACCCGGAAAGATTCGGCTCTTTTCTGGCAGCCTTTAGCAATGAATTGCGTACAATTGGGGCCACAACCTTATTTTCTGAAGAAACGGACTTTTTTAGTTCAGAGCCTGAGCTTCCCAACCGCGAATTAGGTTCCGTAGTGGATAATGTTCTATTCCTTCGCTACACTGAAATATCATCGCGAATGCACCGGATGATCTCAATTCTTAAAATGAGGGAAAGTTCTTATGAACCGGACATCCGCGAATACCGCATTACCTCTTCCGGAGTGGTTATTGATAAGGCATTTATCGGTGCTGAGGGGATTTTGACCGGACATGCGCGAATAGCTGCCGGTGGACGGCCAGAAAAAACAGCAGTCAGAAAATCAACCAAATCCAAAAAAACAGTCACGAAGAAAAAAGCACCAACTCGAAAAAAACGTCTGCCATCCAAAAGCAGGTTAAAATGAAGCGCATTTTGATTATTGATGACGAGCTGGACTTGGCAGAATCCATGGCCGCACTGCTTGAATCGGAAGGTTATTCAGCACGGGCCGTTGCTTCAGCGAAGGCCGGCATGGATGAACTGGCCAAGGTCATTCCTGACCTGATCATTCTTGATGTCATGATGCCTTTTGTAAAAGGCACGGATATGGTTAAGACGCTACGTGAAGATAAGCGCTTTACTCAAATCCCTATTTTATTAACCAGTGCTTCGCGTGAACCTGAAAAGAGCGCGCATCAGTGGAATAAATTTTTAAGAAAGCCCTTTGATATAGAGGAACTTGTCTCTGACGTGCGAAGTCTGCTGTAGGTTATTCGTCATGACATCGAATAGACCTTTATCTAGACTAATCAGATGAAGGTCTGGCATAAAATACATTCCCTGCGTTTTCCCTTGTTCTTTGCCATTGTCACACTGGCCTTGACTTTAATTGCCTGGTATTTCATCCAGCGCAGTGTGAATTTGCGTAATCAAGAACGTTTTAATCATTATGCTCAGGAAATTCGCAATGAAGTGATTTCCCGGATGGACACTTATGTAAATGCCCTGGTGCAGACAAAAAGCATGTACCATGTAACCCGGGAAGTAGATCGTAAAGAGTTTCATAATTACATTCAGGGCCTCAACATTCTGGAAGAATACCCGGGTGTGCAGGGAATAGCTTTCACTAAAAAAGTTATGCCTGAAGAACTAAATCAGCATGAAAAAGACCTTCGCAGCGAAGGTCTAAAGAACTTTAAAGTCTGGCCTCCTGGTATTCGCGAGCTCTATTTTTCCATTGTATTGATAGAGCCATTAGACTGGCGCAATCAGCGTGCTCTCGGCTACGACATGTATTCTGATCCCATTCGCCAAACAGCCATGATCACTGCATGGAAAACCGGGGAACCGGCCATGAGTCATATAGTTGAACTGGTTCAGGAAACAAAGGTCGGTAAGCAAAAAGGTTTTCTCATTTACGTTCCACTCTACAATACCCCACTGGCCCCCCTGGCAGAAAGCCGGCTGAAAAATCTTCAGGGTTTTATCTATAGCGCCTTTCGCGCCAAAGATCTTTTCGATCAAACCTTTCAATATATCCGTCAAACGCTTCCGGTAGATGTTAAAATATATCTCGGAGATATGCATGAGGACACACTCCTTTATCAAATCAGCAGCATTGACAAAGGTACTGATAAATTCCGTAAAACGTTGAAGATTGAAATGGCCCAGAATTTTTTCACCGTGGATGTTCACTCCAATGCTAAATTTGACTATGAAACCTCCAGCCTTTTTCCACTGCTAACATTACTTTTAGGATTCGCTGTCAGCGTGCTGATCTTTGTTATTTTATGGCGATATCAATTGCAGACAATCAAGGATAAAGAGCGCGCATCCGAACTCGAAGAACTCTATCAGAAAGCACAGACTGCAATTAAAACCCGTGATGAATTCTTGAGTGTGGCGTCTCATGAATTAAAAACTCCTATCACATCCCTTAAACTGCAGTTTCAAATTGCGGAAAAAATGATCAGGGAGCAAAACCCCAAGGCCTACGAGCCAAAAGGAGTAGAACAAAGAGTTAAGAAGGCCATTAAACAACTTGATCGCATGAATTCATTAATTGAAGATATGCTGGATACTTCGCGCATATCTCTGTCAAAAATGCCCTATCATTGGGAAAAAGTTGAACTTAATTCTCTGGTCATAGAAGTCCTGGATCGCTTTAAAGAACAATTTGAAACGCTGGGAATTGAAACACACCTAAAAAGAGGCCCTGATAGTCTATTTGTTACTGCTGATCGCTACAGACTGGAACAGGTTCTATCTAACCTGATCAGCAATGCGATTAAGTACGGAAAGGGAAAGCCTGTGACTGTTTGTTTAAAAGAAATGGGCAAAGAAGCCCATATTCTGATAGAAGACCAGGGTCTGGGAATTCCGGCAGATCTTCTAGATAAAATTTTTGAACGATACGAAAGGGCCACCCCGTCCGGCAATATTAGCGGCCTGGGACTGGGCCTTTACATCAGTAAACAGATTGCCATAGCTCATGGAGGAACAATTGATGTCCAAAGTGTTCTCAATCAAGGCTCTGTTTTCACCTTGAAGCTTCCTCTTCTGGGAACTGTTGATTTATAATAATTAAATCATTCACCAAACAATTTGAATAAAAAAGCCACTCTCAGATAGAGTGGCTTCTTATTGATTTTGTCGGAACATTCGATATTTCAGTTGATAATCTTGAGCGGATGTCTCTATCCGTTCTGTAGTGATCCCTACCAGCGTTCAGCATTGGTAGCACACATATTCTCAACTTACGTTCTCGCTTGCGATAAGGTTCTTCAATACTTTTTCCCCTTATCTTTACTCCTTGATGTATTGATAAGCACGGGTGGTGCCAATTTTATCCAGGTGAAAATACAAATCAACCTCACGAAATGATCAATTGTCATGAGGCGAAAGTGGAATTTGACTAAGCACGTTCAATTTAAAAAACTCTTAAGGAAAATTTTTTTTTCATATCATGCTCTCTGCATTGAAAGCTTTACTTCTATTATCTTGCTGCAAATTCACCATAACATTTTGTGAAACTGAAAATCTTTTCTTGTGAAAAAGTCTGTTGACATGAAATTTTTAGAATCCTAGAACTCTGCTCGACTAAACAAGAGCAGAACACTTTCTGCTCAAAAACTATAGGGAGTTTTCATGAAGTCATTTATTGCAGCAGCACTTTTACTTACTTCAACAGCATCTTTCGCTGGTTATGAGCCAATCCACGACTACATGCAGGTATTAGGACAAATCAAACTTAAAAATGCATGTGTGACAGATTCAGAAGTGCGTTCAATCAATCCACAAACAGTTTGTACTGAGCTTGAAGCACGTACAACAAATCACGGAGGTGAAATTGGTTCTGTGACTGACTGGGTCTGTGTTAACTGGGAAACGATGGACCTTTCAGCCCCAAGAGCTTTCGAGAGAACTGTATGTTTAAGAAACGCACCTGTTACAGAAGCTTCACACGGCGAGTGTCTTGAGTGGGGAACAAAAGATGACTTCCTTCCAAAGACAATTAAAGTTATTAAAGTTTACCCACAAGGTGAAACAACAAGAGAAGTTCGCACAACTCACACTTTCCCGGCTTGCGAATAATCAACCATTAACTAGATCTAGGGCCAGGATTCATTCCTGGCCTTTTTTTTGGGAATTATGAATCAGGATTACTCCTTTGATAAATTCAGTGACTTTTTTGAATACTATCTCAAACGTCACACTTTAAACTCTAATGGTCAGAAAATTCTGTCTCTGCAAAGTCTCGCCCGTCGCCTGGGATATAGTTCGCCTTCTTTGCTTTCCATGATCGCTAAAGGTAAACGGCTGCCAACTCCGGAAATACTGGAAGCTTTATTTGAAGAATGGAATGTCGATTATGCCCTTAGAGAAATTATCCGGACAAAGATTGAAATAGAACGACGGCAAAAAAAAGATAAACCTGTTAAAAATCTCATTCTAAAACTGGCAAAACTGGATAGACAGCAAACTTTTCGCCTGATTAATCTGGAGCAATTTAATGCTGTCAGTGAATGGCATCATCTTGTCCTCCAGCAATTGATCACTACGCCTTCATTTAAAGAGGACACCGAATGGATCAGCCTCAGGCTGAGAAAAAAAATATCACCGGCAAAATTAAAGAAAGGAATAGAAACACTGCTGTCAACCCGGCTTATACAACGGGATGAGAGCAGTCATAAGCTGCTCCGCACTCACCACACAGAAGAAACCAGTCACGATATACCTTCTGAAGCCATTCGAGAACACCACCGGGGAATGCTTTGTCGGGCACTAGAGGCACTGGATGAGCAAAGTGTGGATGAACGTCATTTTAATTCGCTGACATTAAAATTTAACAAACAAAAAAAAGGTGAAGCCAAAGCAGCAATCTTGAATTTTGTTCGGCAATTTAATGAAACTTATTACCAGGAAGAATCAGAAGACATTTTCCAGCTCAATGTTCAGCTTTTTGAACATACTACTTCTGCTATACCGAGGGAGAAACTTCAATGAAAAGACTAAATGTTGCTGTAACTATCCTTTTATGTTTATTCATCCTTCAGAGTGTAATTGCCAAAGAAACGGGTGGAGGTGTAATTGTCGGAAATGGAGCAGGAGTTGTAGAGGCCAACTTTCAGCATGCTTATCAGGTACTCGACCAGCTGATCCCCGCCTATAATGAAAATTCAGAAGTTAATTCAGAATCTGAAAAAATCCTGCTGCAAAAAATCCATAGGATCATTCAGGACAATCTACATAATCGGGATCGGTTCCGTTTTTTATCGGAGTCCATGCATCCTGGTTTTTTCGATACCGGGCTTTCCGAATTAAGCAGAATTGCCAAGACCGGAGATCGTCCGGGTGATGTTATATATATAAATTCAGATCTGTTGTATAAAGATAAGAAACCTGCTCTTACGTTTAAACAAATTGTCTCACTGGTTTTTCATGAAGTGGGCCACCAGACCGGTGAGTTAAATCATCAACTGCTCGACAGCATTGGGGCCGACATTGCCTCCTATCTGGATGTACAGACTCATCACTATCAGTATAAAGAAAAAGAAAACCACGCCATATTTTCAATCACTAACTTCAGTACCCAACAAAACAAAATGCCCATTTTGTTTTTAAACTGGAAAAATGAAAAAGTTCATAATCTATCCAGTGCCGTGTGGGCCGGTTTTGATTGTCCCCCTAAGCAAACAGTCTCTGCAGAACTCTCAAACGGACATTTTCAGTTTACAGCAGAACATCGTCTGGTATTTAGGGCCTGGTTACAAGTGCAGTGTGTGAATGAAGCTTTCGTTTCGAAGAGGGAATTAACCGTTCAACTCAATCCGGATCTCTCCTTTTTAGGTTTAATAATCTCAGCAATGTGAGAATGAAATAAATTATTTTTCTCCGGAATAATTTTCTTTATTCCTTCTCGTTGCATAGTTTTTTCTTTCGTTTTTAGAATGGAGATCTCTTTTCTCTGGAGAATCTGCCATGCTAAAAGTTTGCGTTCTTATTTTTTCAATCCTGCTTGCCGCTGGATGTGCCCGGATTAGTCCTGACCAGCATATGGATGAAGTCCATCTTTATCAGGCAAGCACTAAGGAAACCCAGAAAGAAATTGAAGCAGGAAAAAAAATAATTGGTCAGTGTAAGTCCCTGAGCCCGAAACAAAAAAATAAACTTTTAAAGCTGCATGAAAAAAATGCTGTTGAAAGCAACGAACTTGAACAGGATCTGACTCGTACAAAACTAATCCTGATTAAAACTCTGCTTGAACCAAAAGTAGATACTAAAATTGCAGGGATGGTACGAAAAGAAATAAAGCGCCTGGAAAAATTAAAAACTGAAAAAACGCTACAGACTTACGATCAGGCTCAGCAGATTATTACTCCGCTTAAAGATATTCAAACCCGAAAAAAACTTTATCAGGCTTTCATGCTAAAGGGGGGGCAGCATTATTAAATGGATCTGGACGGTTCGCTCCTATTGAAGTTCCCAGAAATCTTAGCAGCCCCTGATTGAATTCATCTTTATGGGTGAGATTGATTCCATGAGGTCCTCCTTTGATCAAGGTTAGTTCAGCTTGAGGAAGCATGGAAAGGACGACTTCAGCACTTTTTTCATAAGGAACGATCGAATCGGAATCTCCATGAATGAGCAGCACAGGAACATTTATGCGACTGATATCATCCCGAAAATCAGTTTTGCTGAATGCCCTGATACAATCCAGTGTTGCTTTAGGAGATGCAAATAAAGCAATTTCCCGATGATAAACATGCTGAGCATCACTTACTTTTTCCCCCATAACACTGGCACTAAAAAAGTCTTTTATAAATTCATCAATAAATGCAGGTCTGTCTTTTAGAAGACTTTCCTCGAAATTAATGATCGTTTTTTCATCAATGCCCCCTTCGGGATGTGCTTCATTTTTATATAAATAAGGAGGTATGGCCGCTGCCAGAACTATACTGGCCACCCTTTCTGATCCGTACTCACTCAGGTAACGCACAACCTCTCCTCCCCCCATGGAATAACCAACAAGCGTAGCATTCACCAGGTCAAGATGCTCCATAATTTCATTAAGATCAGAAGCAAACTGATCATAATGATATCCGTTCCATGGCCGGGATGATTCACCAAATCCCCGGCGATCATAGATAACCACTCGATAGCCGCTACTGACTAAAATTGATATTTGGGCTTCCCAGGCCCGGTGTGAAAGAGGCCAGCCATGAAGAAGTACAACCGGCCTTCCTGAACCATAATCTTCATAATAAAGATAAACATCCTCATTCCCCATATCATCACTTAATTTTAGATATGCCATAGTTACCTCTTCACTATTATTCCAGAATTTTCATTCCCCGCATGACGGCCGGACGGTTTCCCACCAAATCAAGCCACCGCCTTAGTGATGACATTTCTTTAAAGGATACGTCCAATTGGTCTTTAAGCATTGTTGATGCTCCCATGATCCATGGATAATTCATTATATCTGCAATGGTATAGTCTTTACCTGCCAGATAGGGATTTTGCTGCAGATGTTTTTCCATTACTCCCAATAAGCGTTCACATTCTCTCTGGAAACGATTAATCGCATGAGGGACTTTTTCATTCGCTTTGACCGCAAAATAACCCAATTGACCCAGCATAGGTCCAGTCCCTCCGACCTGCCAGAAGGTCCATTCCAGGGCCTTATATCTTACAGGACCTTCCTTAGGTAAGAACTGATGATATTTTTCTGCCAGATAAACAAGGATTGCTCCTGATTCAAAAATTGAAATGGGCTCACCATTATGTTTCATTTCATCATCTGTAATAGCTGGTATTTTATTATTGGGCGAAATCTTAAGAAATTCAGGAAGCATTTGCTGGTCTTTATTAATATCAATTCCGATAACTTCATAGGGAACATCGAGTTCTTCAAGCATGATGGCCGGCTTCCTTCCGTTTGGTGTTTTCCATGTATACAGACGAATCATATGCTCTCCTTGCAGATGTTTTAATAAAGCTAACATTAAGTTGTCTGCAATTCCCTGCACTCCGGGCAATAAAAAAACAAAAAGCATGACAGTCAACATTGGCTTTAGGCAATGAATTCTATGCAGGGTGCATGCAGCCCTCTGCTCGGGTTAAGCTGAAAGCATTAAATATCCAACAGGAGATAATTATGAATAAATGGATAATGTTCTCAATACTCATTTTATTTTCCGCATGCAGCAGCCGTGAAAAAAAAGCAGAAGTTCAGCAGGAAATTAAAGAAGAGAAGGTCACCAGCCGGAAAGATCTGTCTCAAAATATCAAAGCCTATATTTCCAGCAGTAATAAACTGAACGAAAAACAAAAAGAGAGCCTCACTGCACTTCATGAAAAAACCTCCAGCGAACTGCAGTCAACCAATGAGCAAATCACACAGATCAAAATGGTTATGGTTAAACATTTAATGGAGCCCAAAATTGACCGAAAGAAAATGTCTATTCTCAGAAAGGATTTACGAAAGCTGGAAAAGAAAAGAATGGAGCTGAGCTTGTCTTCACTGGATAAGGCCCAGCAGATTATTGCCCCCATTCAAGATAATGATACCCGCCAACGTCTATATGAATCATTCATGATGCGGGAAGGCCGATACTATTAAAATATTATTTAAACATCCGGACAATCCAGGCAATCAGAGAAAGAAGAGCACTGATAAGCAGGCCGGTTGTTAGAGGAAAATAGAATCTGGCATTTTCAGACTCTATCCGGATATCCCCTGGCAGACGTCCAAGGGGAATCCTGCCTCCGGTAAAATGCCAAAGCAATCCTGAGACAATAAAAATAACACCGGCGATTATGAGAACTTTACTTACATTATCCATAGTCGAATTTTAATGGAATTACTGTTATGAGTGAAGCAAAAATTATTATCGGAACCTCAGGCTGGAGTTACAAGCACTGGAAGGGAGCCTTTTATCCAGCGACAATAAGAGACAATCAGGAATTTGAATTTTATCAGAAGTATTTTAACACAGTGGAAATAAACAATTCATTTTACCATTTACCTCTGGAAAAAACTTTTACCAACTGGCGTAAAGAAACGGCTGAGGATTTTACTTTTGCTGTTAAGGCTTCCCGATACATAACTCATATGAAAAAATTAAAAAATGATGATGCTGGCCTGGAAACTTTTTTAAAAAGGGCGGCTAAACTCAAAGAGAAGCTGGGCCCGGTTCTTTTTCAGCTTCCTCCTTCCTGGAAACTAAATTTTGAAAGACTGGAAAATTTTGTCAAGGCCCTTCCCGACAAACATCGCTACACATTCGAATTCAGAAATCATAGCTGGTATGACGAATCCGTCATTGAACTATTGACCAGGCATAACATTGCATTTTGTATCTATGAACTTGAACATCATCTGTCACCATTACATGTGACTGCCGATTTTGTGTATATCAGACTCCATGGACCTGGCGATAAATATCAGGGATATTATTCAAAGGCAGAACTTAAAAAATGGGCCCGACGATGTCAGAACTGGCAAAAAGAAGGAAGAGATGTTTATGTATTTTTTGATAACGATCAATCAGGTTATGCTGCCTTTAATGCATTAACTCTAAAGGAACTTGTTATCCCGAAAAAGGGGCAACAGAAAAAGTCAAAAACAAAAAGTAAAAATTCATCTCAGATGCAGCTTTAGAACCCTGAATATTTGTTTAGGAACCTGTAAATATTCCGTATTTCCGGCCCGGGATATAAAATGTCATATTTTTTAAGCATAAAAGGACTGACAACGGGCCCTGCTATCGCCATTCTACCTGTCCACACATTCACTTTCACTTTCACTGGAGAAAGCGCACAATGCAGACGCAAACAGAAGTTCGCCGCCTTAACGATTTAAAAGCAACCAATGCTTATCTACGTTTGGGAACAGACGTCAGTGACCTGGAAAAATCCATTTCCACACTGGGTTTGATAGCCCCACTGGTCATTTCTACAGACAATGTAATCCTGGCGGGAGCGCGCAGGTATCAGGCCCTGCTTAATCTGGGTTATAGTGAAGTGCCGGTCATCGTTGTCGACAAGGGGGAACTCGAGCGTGAACTTGTTTCCATTGATGAAAATCTTGTCAGAAAAGATTTGTCGAAAATTGAACTGGAAGGTCATCTTCGTCGGGCCAAAGAAATTTATCAGGCCATCACTCCACTTGAAGAACAAACTTTTGAGCGCCCTGAGACTGAAGAAGAATTAGAAGAACAGGAAGAACTAAAAATCAGTAAGAAAGAAGTTCTTCCTGCTGAAAAATTTTTGCATATTGTTTCTGAAAAAACTGGTCTTTCTCCTAAACAAATCCATGAGGCCATAAATCGGGATGAAAAAGCTTCAAACGTTGTCCGAGAGGCCCGCAAAAAAGGCGAACTATCGATAAGTCAGACTAACGAGATCGTAAAGTTAAATAAAGAAGAACAAAAAAGATCAATTGAACACGTCAAAACTCTCCCGGTCCGGGAGATAAAGAAATTCGTAAAAGTTGCCAAAACTGAAGGTATCGACCATGCCATGAAAGTGACATCACAACTTCCTCATGCACGGGAATTTAATGAAATTGAACAGGCCCTGAAAAAACTTCAGAAAAAACTTAAACAACTCGAGCTTGAAGGACTTTCAATTGAGCATTTTCCGGAGTCCATTCAACAATTATTCGGTGAATTGATGAGCTTCGGCGAACTCGCCTACATGAATTATCATTCTGCGGAAAAACAAAAAGCAGAAATGCGTCAGTAAATAAAACTCCCCTCATTATGAGGGGAGCTTCGGTAACATTAATAACCTTTTATCCGTTGTCGCGCTTCTAGTGATCGCTTCTTCCACTGCTTGCGGTCTTCTGCCATAAGAACTTTATCCATTCGTCTTAGTGAATGTCTGATTTCACCCTGAATTTTTTTGAAACTCTTATATCTTTCCGGATCAAGAGTCCCATCCGCGATCGCTGAGTTGATTGCACAGTCAGGCTCGCTGCCGTGGGTGCAGTTGGTGTAACGACAATGCAATATAAGCTCTTCAATATCAGCATACTGCTGATGGAATCCTTCTTCATGATTGGCAAACTGCAACTCCCGCATACCGGGAGTATCAATCACAAGACCACCGAAACGTGAGCGATACAGTGAACGGGATGTCGTGGTGTGCCTGCCTTTATCATCACCTTCCCGGACATCATTGGTTTTTATCAAGTCACTGCCGATCAGATAATTAATCAGGGTTGATTTTCCTACCCCTGATGACCCCACCAGCACGCTGGTTGATCCAGTAGTTAAATAGTGCTGCAAAAACTGAGCTTCAGCATAGTTATCACTCGACAAAGAATACACATCAACGCCAAGAAAGCGACTATTCACTTCCAGTATGAAGTGGTCCACGTCAGCGCATAAATCTGCTTTTGTCAGCAGGATGACCGGCCGGGCCCCGGACTCCCATGCAAAAGTCAGGTAACGCTCCAGTCGTCCCATATTCAGATCTCCGTTTAGCGAAGATGTGATAAAAATCGTATCGACGTTCGCCGCCAGTACCTGAACATCACTAACAGTTCCGACTTGTTTTCTCAGCAAAACAGACTGACGTTTCAAAATATGCCGGATAACCGACTGTCCGCTGCTATTTTTTTCGGCCAGCACCCAGTCACCGACGGCGGGATAATCCTCTCGCCTTAGGGCCTTAAACTGCATTTTTCCGGTTATCACGGCGGACAAAATTTCGCTGCAGTTAAACTGCAGCCGGTAAAGATTTCTCTCTTCACCCACGACTCTGGCGATTTCAAGTTTCCGCAAATCCTCATCCATTAACGGCAATTGTTCTGCAAAATACTTTCTCCAGCCAAAATGAGTCCTAAATTCCTCTTGGGAACTTGTCATGTAAACTCCTTATGTAAAATTAATAAAAATTCTTAAAACTTAAGAGCTGCTCTTTGAAACCAGGAGAACTGAAAATAAACTGAAAATGGAATTTAAATCAGACCAGATTCAAAGAGAGGCTCAATGCAATGATAACTTTTCTCATACAGACCTCCTTTGATCGTTAATTGATAAGCTTAAATTAAAACAAAAAAAGATTATAGTCAACACCTGCGATGATTTCTCCATTGAAGACTCCACTGAGAATTGAGACCGGTAATCGATTTCTCCCCAGAACCCCACTTAAAAAATGATAAAATTTCTTCGCTTGCCGATGCAGCAAATTATAAGTTAGCCGTTAAGACAAAAATGATCCGCACCTGTTCGTTTTTAACCAATAGACTCTAAATTCCACGCGTATCGCGACTCCCATAAATATTAGTTAATCTGAAGCTCGGGAGTTAAATGAAAAAAGGAAACCTTTTAATTATCGAAGACGAATATTTACTGGCCCAAAACCTGGCAAGGCTTCTGGAGACCAGAGCAGACAACGTATATGTCGCCAATGATGGTACGCGGGGAATGCATATCCTTCAGCACGAGCCCGTTCATTGTGTGATTTGTGATATTTTTATGCCGGATGTAACCGGTATTGATGTAATTAAAATGACACGCCAGAACGGAAACTCAGTCCCATTTATTTTTTTTACAGCTTATGCTGTCACTGAGTTAAGAGAAGAAGTATTAAAGTATGACCGGACAACTTTTGTGGTTAAGCCGGATATTGAAGGACTTGTTGCTGTGACAGACCAATTCCTGAAAAAAGGCTACGAGGAGCATGTGGAGAAGTATCGATGAAATTTTCAGATTTTATTCAGCAGTACGGTAATGCCTACGACCACCCAATCAGTCTTGTGAATATTCAATTACCGGACCAGCCTCTCTTATATGTGAATCAGGCTTTTCTGGATATGTGCAAGTATAATGCAGATGAAGTTATCGGAAAAAACTGTCGTTTCCTGCAAGGAGCTGAAAGTGACGGGTCATCAGTCAGGAGTATTCGGGAACACATTCAGGAATTTGTCCCTTCATTTCAGGATTTAATCAATTACGATAAATATGGTGAAAAATTTTACAACAGAATTGTTTTGATACCTTTTAAAGAAAGCGAGGCTCATTTTTTTATAGGACTACAGCATAAAATCGACGAGCATCTCTTTTCTCCCCAAAAACAAATCAGCAAATATGTCCTCTTCGATAAACTGGTTAATCCCATGACTGCGCTTTCATCGGCTGTCAGACTGGCAAGACAGGAAAAACAGTCACTTTCTCTGGATACATTGAAAAAAGATTACCTGGAACCCTTCAACAGAATCAGAGAATTTATCTTATCACTGTAATTATGCACTTTTTTGCATTTTTATTCTTTCTGTAACTGGATCGATATTGAGGATTATCAATGCGGTTTCAGATTCTTTTTCATTGGGAATGGCCACGATTTCTTTTATGTCACTTTCAAACTGAGACTTGACCTGCTTCACCAGCAATTCGGGAACTTTCATATTTTTTTCTGAATCGATGGTTACAATATTTTCAACCGAGTCGACGACAAGACCAAAGAGTTCACCTGTTCGCTCAAAAACCAGAATTTTTTTGTCATTACTTAATGAAGTAATATTCATTTTATAAAGTTTTTTGGTATCAATCACTGTTATCAGTTTTCCTCTAAGATTTAACATTCCATCTACAAATTCAGGCAGCCCCGGAGCTTTGATCAGATCATTGCTGTATTCAATTATTTCTCTGACTTCTTTTATCCCAACACCGAATAAATGCTGAAGCCGGAATGAAATGTAAGTCTGACGTATCCCACTTTTCTTTTTATCTGTTTCATTATTTTCCTGACGGTACATTTTGCTGTGTCCCTGAGTCAGTTCCAGTATTTCCTTGTTTTCAAATACTGCATCATGATTAAGCAAAAGAACTTCGGCGTCGGCCAGCTGCAGACAACCTTTAAACATATTAAGTCTCTCGCCAGAAAGAACGGGAATTGGCATTAAATGTTCATCATTGTAAGCATTGATACTTTGAACTTCTTCAACCTGAAGACCAATCAGCTCAGTACCGATTTTCAGAATAATAATCCGATGATCCTCAACATTGCTGTCCGTTGCAGGTTTTTGTTTCAACAGTCTGGCAAAATTTACAACCGGAACTATCAGTCCCCGCAAATTGATAATACCCAGAAAGTTTTCATTCTGAAGAGCTGAATGTTTAATTTCCGGAACTTTACAAATTTCATGGATGCCATTTATTTCGAAAGCCATTTTGCACTGGTCCGCAAGGAACGAAATGCATTTTTTTAATTTAATGGCCCGTTTACTTAACTGATCATGGTTTGAATATTTCTGTTGATCGAGCACCTGTGGGATGTTTTCTATTTTGACCAGCGCTGATGGATCTATTATCTGTATAATTCTTTTTCCTTCGTCCATTTTCAAAGCACCACTGACAATTTGATGCCGGTCATTGGCGTAATTAAAAGGACAATGCGCTTCTTCATTAATACGTAATATTTCGCTGGTGCGATCAAAAAGCAGTCCTATTTTGGCTCCCTGGAAAAGAACAATTGCCACTTTATGTTCAGGGTTAATTTCTGCATTTTCAAAATTTAGCAGCACTCTGGTGTTAATTACCGGTATAACCGTCCCGCGCAAGTTGAATAAACCAACCATATAATCCGGGGCCAGGGGCATTGAAAAAACTTTTTCGGGGAAATTCACCACTTCCTGCACAGATGCTACTTCCATGGCCAGTTCAGTATTATCCAGAAAAAAAGTTGAATAGATTTTTTGATGACTTAAATTTTTCATAATTTGATCTCACAACTCTCACTGAGGTTTATAAATGTAACGTTACCGTTTTGACAATCCAGTATTATTTGCCGGCCATAGTCTTTCATCAGATCTTCCTGTTGAATGACAAAACCAAATTTCTTCAGATTTTTTCTTAAGCTCTCTACATTCATGTGACCGACCTGACTGGAATTATCACGTGTCAGCTGAGTCATCATGTTAGCCCCGCCTGCAACACTGACTTCAATCTGAGAAATGTCCGATTGACCAATACCCAGCAGATGCATCAAAGCAGGTATGGCCTGATTCACATAGCGGGCCGAGATTTCATTACTCATTTCCCCTTCCGGTAAAAGACAATGAGCAAGTCCTCCACAGTTCTTTTTTCTCCAGTAAAAAGCTATTCCCACGCAGGAACCCAATGTTGCTTTGAGGATTTCTCCGGAAAATCCGGCCCGGACTTCAGCGATTTTTACATGGACATAATTCATATGCCCCCCAGCTTGTAAAGACCAGGTTTTAAAAAATGAAATTCAGTATCCAGTGCAGTCAGTGAATCTGACTCTCCAACAATAAGTTCACCATCTTTAACTAAAGACCGGGCAAGCAGTTTTAAAACTTTTGTCTGATCAGCGGCATTGAAGTAAATAAGGACATTGCGCAGGAAAACAAGGTCAAATCTGGACTGAAGGAATGGACTTTCAAAAAGATTATGCTTTCGAAACTCTACTTTTTTCTGTAATTTTTCAATTACCTTGAATCCGCTTCCGGCAGCGAGAAGATACTGCGCGAACCAGGCAGGATATTGCTGGCGAAATGAATCGACAGAGCGTCCTTCATAATATCCTTCAGTAGCTTCCTTTAAAACATCAGTCGATATATCACTGGCCACTATCCGATACTGAAATAACGGATTGCGATTAGCGAATTCTTCACAGCAAATGGCCATTGAATAAGCTTCTTCTCCTGTGGAAGAGGCCGCTGACCACAGATGCAGTGTTTGTCCGGGGTGCTTAGCATACCAATTGGGTAAATAGTCTTTGCAAAAATAATCCCAAACTCTCTGTGTGCGGAAAAAATAAGTTTCATTCGTTGTTACAACGTTGATGAAGTATTCCTGTTCTTCTCTATGGTTTTTCAGGTAAGTAATATAGAGTTGATAGCTTTCAAGATTCAATGCCCGTAAACGTTTTTTTAGACGTCCCATGATCAGCGTTCTTTTTTGTTCTGTCATGGTGATACCAGTAAAACGATGAATTAGCTCAATCGCGGCAGAGAGTGTTTCCTGGTCTATATGAGCATCAGAGGTTGTGTCGTTCATTCTGTCCTTATCGAGAAGAACAGAATAAATATGATTTATATTTCCTAAATATTTTATGAATTTTATGTCAATAATCTAATGAGAATGGGAAAAGTAATACAACCTTAAGAACTATTTCGCTTTAGATACAGGAAAAACAGCTTGTTGAGCAGAAGCCTTACGCTTACTGAATGCATAGGTGACTTTCTCCCGGAATTCTTCAAAGTCAAAAGGTTTGATGATAATGTCTGTTATTTTGTGCTCCAGTAAAAGCATAATGTCCTCCATCTCATTTCGTGCTGTAATGACGATCTGAAGTGGATTATCTTTTGGGCGCACACTCTTCGTAAATTCCACGATGTCAATACAGGTCCCATCTCCCAGATTCCAGTCGAGCAGATAAACATCAAAACGTTTCTCCTTAATGAGACTTTTACTTTGGGCCACCGTAGCAGCTGTAAAAACGAAATGCTGATCCATATCGTTTAGATATTTCCGGATTAAATTCTGTATTTCGTGATTATCTTCAACGACCAGAATATCCAGTTTCGGTGCATATACTTCTGTTGAAGCCGAGAGTTTGCTTATTAGATCCGATACATTATCCCTTTCTGGATCGATAATCTGGGCATTCAGATAGGCAAGATCAGTGCTGAGTGGATTGCTCATGTCCTGAATCAAATAAAGAGGTATAGAGCGAAAGGATTTGTGTGAGCGAATTCGCTCCATGAACTTGATTACAATTTTAGTTTCAGCGAATCGAGATATAAAGAAGGCACAGTAGTTCTCTTTAAGACATTTTTGTTCAAAGTCAGCCGGGTTAGGAACTGCATCTAGGAGTAAAGAAAACTCACGAGTCATAACGTTCATAGATGATATTAAATCCGCATCTGAAGTTAAGAGTAGAATTCTATTTTTTTTATTGAATGGCATCGGGACTCCTTCCTTTTTTCTTCCCTTCGAGATATCGCAGAAAAAAGTTAAGTCCCGAATGAAAAATTAAGTTTCTTTTAAACTCGATGCTCAGTTTCCTGATTTCTATCATCCTCTTTCCGCTTTTCTTCCCTGGTTTTATCATCAGAAATTTCTATTTGTTTTAAAGGAGAAAGCGCCGGCCCCTCCAGAACCTCACCCTGAAGGTCAAAACGGCTTCCATGGCAAGGGCAATCCCAGCTGGATTCAGCATTGTTCCAGTGAACAACACAACCCAGATGAGTACATATTGCAGAACATACCTGCAGTTTGTTCTCATTATCCCGATGGACTGCCAGTTTCTCACCATCGTGCTCGATGACTTTTCCTTCACCGGCAGAAACATCAGCAAAAAGCTTAGGGTTTTCTTTAGTGTAGTCTTTCAGATATTGAAAAAAGACATTCACATTTTCTTTTATAAATTTTGGTGCTGCCTTAACAGGCGTGAAACGACCCGGATCATACACATCTGCAAACTCATTTGACTGATTGGTAATAAGGTCACTGATTATTTTCCCTGCGACTGTTCCGTAAGTGAGACCATGAGTTGAAAATCCTGTGGCGATGAAAGTGTTGGTGCCTTTCATTTTCCGCCCAATATAAGGAACTTCATCTGCCGGTTTATAATTCTGACCTCCCCAGCGAAATGCAATCTCCTTAACATCAAAATAACTTCTGGCGATTTTTTCTAAGTCTCGCATGTGACCTTCACTGTCACCCTGTCCAACTTTATGTGGTTTCCCCACAAGAATAATATATTCATCTCCCTCTCGTTCGTAAGTCCTGAAGGAAGTGACTTCATTACCTTCAATATAACCAAAATAAATTCCCGGTTGTAGTTTTAGCTCCCTTACCTTGCAGGCAAGACCATACTCCCGGTAAGGGCCAAGTGTTGTGTGATATGACATTAAACCTTTAGGTGTATGAGTGGCATGGATAACATAAGTTGCGCTTACCTTTCCCTGAGGAGTATGAACCACTGAGTGGTGACGATGATCTTCAATTTTTGTGACTCGCGTTTTTTCGAAAATAAGACAATCCTGACAAGAAATAGCGAGGGCCATCCCCTGAGCATAGCGCAGTGGATTCATTTGTGCCTGGTCACTAATTTTAATCCCGTCCAGTGCATTAAATGGAGTTCCGCTGAAATCAGCTTCATCAAATTGTACATTCAGTTTATTAGCGTGCAGACGTGCCTTCGCAATATGTGTGTTCATGTCTTCTTTCATGGAAAAATACATCCAGGGGACACGCTGGAAATCGCAATCGATATTTAATTCATCGATGTTTTGAGCGATAAAATCCATGGCCTCCCGCCGTGATTGCAAGATTTGTTCAGTGGCCTTTATTCCAAACTTTGGCTCGATATTATTTAATAATTCCCCGTAAGCACTGTAAATGTTTCCCGTACTGTGGCCGGTGTTACTCTCTCCTACTTTGCCTGCTTCCAGCAAAGCAACAGATAATCCCTGACTGGACAATAATTGAGCGCAGGTTAGTCCGGTAATACCTGCTCCGACAATGGCCACGTCGACCTGGATATCTGAGCTCAGGGTAGGGAAATCGGTCATTAGCGAGTATTTGTTCCACAATGAATCAGTAATCATACAACTTCCTCCTTGAAGTCTTATTCATAAGAGGAAGATGCAAAGTGCTGACCATGGTTCACTGTGCTGAAAAAAAATAACTGTGGATTTAAATCAGTCTTTATTTGCCGCTAAAAAATTCCCAGAGAGTATCCACGGCCGACAGAGATGAAGTTGTGTATTTACCGCGCTTTTTTCCACCGGGCCAGGAGTGTCCTCCGGTTTTTGTCACACAGAGTTTGACTCGTGAATGATCCTTACATCCCTGATAGAGATCGCAATAAGCTCCTGCTTGCTCCAGGACTCGCGTTGGCTTTGGCGAGCAGTGATTAAGTCCTATCCATTTCTCTATTGTCTTAGGAACCGAGACATAATCTGTGACCCTGGACTTATCCACGGGAGTACCGGGGCCTATGCCTCCGTTAAACTGAACGTGATCATCATTTTTTGCGTGAATATGCAGAATAGATACACCTCTTTCTGGTTTGCACTCAATAGTATTATCTGTTCCGGCCACAGCGGCAATTCCTTTTATTACATCGCTCATTTCACAGGCAAGACGATAGGCCATCATTGCTCCGTTGGACATTCCGCTTGCAAATATGCGCTCGTTATCCACAGCGACTTTTGTTTTGGCATCATTGATTACGGCGCGGATAAAAGCAACGTCGTCCACTTTATGGTCTCGGGAATCTGAACAACAGTGTCCGGCATTCCAGAATGCCGTTTTGCCCGAAGCATTGGTACTATAGCCATTGGGAATTAATGCGATGAAACCTGCTTCCTCGGATTTTGAAATAATATTAAACTTCTGATCATTCGACTTATAAAACATATTCCCCCCTCCTCCATGCATGAAGATTATTAAAGGGGTGGCTTTTTTTTCATCATAATTTTTAGGAACGTGAAGGATGTAATAGCGATTCAGATTATTCACTGTCAGAGAAAAAGTATATCTGCCGGAACTGATTTTTCCGGAAGACGTGTGAACTTTTGGCGGGAGGGCAGCCTGGGATCTTTTTTGCCATCGCTCTTTAACTTTTTCCCGTAAGCGATCGCGAAAAGAATCCGCTGCAAAAGCATTGTAACAAAGATGACTGATTAAAAAGAGTGTTAAAAGAGGTTGCAAAGAAAACTCCTGTAGAATTTATAACTATTCTACAGGAGTTCATTATTTTTTAAACATCAGAAAAACGAGAATCATCATAGACAGGTGGCTGGTCTGCAGTTGCTTTCATTTTAGGAGCTGGTGCATCGTTGGTTGCAACTTTTTTCTTTGGTTGCAGTGCCACTACGTTCTCTTTTCTTACCGGGGCCGGGCGGGCCATAACGTTCTGGTGCTTAAGCGGGACGTCACCGCCATTAACGGTGCGAACAAGAGTCGCTACCAGATCATTTAACGACATTGCCTGACCGGATAATTCTTCCGCAGCACTTGCTGCTTGTTCAGAAACAGCTGAGTTTTGCTGAGTTACTTGATCCAGCGAGTTCATGGCACGGGTAATTTCTGTCATACCTTGGGCCTGTTCTGTACTGGCCACTGAGATCTCTTGAGTCATTGAAGCTACGTTTGAAATACTTGAAACGATTTCCTCCAGAACTTGACCGCAATCATGAGCAATTTTTGTTCCGGATTCAACCTTAACTTTTGATTCATCAACCAGTCGCCCAACATTGAGTTTTGTATCGTTAACAATGCCTTCAACTTTTTTAATACTGTCATCCAGCATTTGAGAAATTTCCTGAGCGGCACTACCACTCATGCTTGCCAGGTTACCAACTTCTTCTGCAACTACCGCAAACCCTTTACCGTGATCTCCTGCTCTGGCCGCTTCAACTGAAGCATTGAAAGAAAGAAGCTTTGTCTGAAACACGATATCGTTAATAACTTTTGTCTTGTTACCAATTTCACCAATGACCTTTACGATTTCCTGCATCTGAGCATTACTATGGTCAACTTGCTCTTTGATTTTGGTGTTGGCATTATTGATTTCATCAATTGATAAAATCATTTGTTCTACAGTGGCCTTACCTTTTTGCGCATTCGATTGACTGATCAGCGAGTATTCCGAAGATTTTTTGGCATTATCAGTGTTTCTGCTGATCATACTGTTCATTTCTTCAATTGAAGAAGCAGTTTGTTGCAGAGAAGCTGCCTGCTCTGTTGTCGCTTGTGAAAGTTCCTGAGAAGCAGAAGCAATTTGCGTAGACCCCGAACCAACATTGGCACTGGCATCAGAAAGCGAACGGCTGATGGCACTTAAAGTGTTCACTAAATTATTAGAAAAAGAGATCGCAAATAATGATCCGGCAATTGAACCAATTAAGATCGCCAGAATTGTATAAAGAGTTCCTTTATTAGCTGCTTCTTTTGCTAGCTCTGTACTCTTCATAGAATCGTTAAGATGATAGTTAATTAATTCAACAACGGAAGGTTTTACAATTTCATTGGCCTGATCAATTTCATGTGTTATCAATCGAACCATCTCTTTCATTTCCGGAGAATCTGCTGACGGTTTCTTCTTATAAAGATCGACGACCTTCAATGTACTATTTTTGATATCCTGTAAAGGTTTATCAATGCGCTTCCAGATGTCCTCTTCTCCCGGACCAAATTCTTCTTTCAGATAAATGCTCCGAGAGTTATCAAATTTTTTAAATAGTTCTTCTACTTCCTCAACTAGCTTATCGCCACGAGCAGAATCAAGACCAGGCATGGCAAGTTGAAAAGCATAGATACGTGCCTGTCTACTATGCATGATCATGTCGTACACATAGCGGGTATTTGGTAAATTCCAATCCGTAACTTTACTGAAATTTTTAACGATATTACTGGATGACCAGTAACCCACACCACCAACAATTAAAGCAACGGCCAGCAGGAATGCAGAGAGCGTGAAAAGTTTAAAACGCAGACTAGTATTCTTCATGTAATATCCTCGGTTGGTTTCTTTCTTTGATAAACTTGAATAATATTCGGTTAAATTTTTTTTATGATTGAGAAATAAGATTTGCATCAGTCTATTCCAGAACTCATTTCTGAAAGTTAAAAAAATCTTGTCTTTAGGATGGCCAAAACTTTGTGTTGCAGGTTTTTAGTAACACGTAAGCCCTGCCCTTTGATTAAATAAAGTTATGTTAATTATAAAAAAAGCGGAACTGATCCGGATTTACTCATTTTGTGCAGCTTCTGACGGAAGATTTAAAGGATTCACCTTCGCGTAGTTGATGATGTAATGTTTTTGTTTTCCTTTGACTGCAAGCTGGCTGATTTTTTTGCTCTCTAGCCAGTCCAGTATGTACTCACCGGTGCGAGATTTTTTAAATCCTAAGACAGAGGAAATTTCATCGGCGGTGAATGATTTCTGTTTGAAGTGACGAGCAATATATAAAACCAGATTGCCGGGGATGAAATGCAAAGCAAAGATTGTAGATTCGAGATCTGTGACGAATCGATAGCGTTCGTCTTTATATGTGATATTAATTCCCAGGCTGCGCAGTTTAGCGGCCATTTTACGAAGAGATTCAAAGTGCAGATCAAAGCGAAGACCTGGTCCATGGATCGCTTCAGCGAGCATGATCCATTTTATACCGTTATCTCCTGCCGTCATGACATGATAAAGAAAGCAGCGTTGTAGTTCAGTTAAAGGTTCCAGTTTCCCGTTACGAACGATGACTCCGGCCCGCAGATCGAGCTGATTGGAATGAAAAGGTAATTCGAAATAAGAAACTACATTAAGCCCTTTACTGCTGGTTAGCTCTACAACTTCATTACGGGCATTATGCTGGCGCAGAATTTCCAGTCTAAGCCGGGTATGCCTAACTGCTGCGTGTAAGTAGAAGCTCTTTTTAAACTCTTCCTGCATGTCTTTTCTTAAATAACCGCAAGCTGAGCCGTCGAGTTCTTTATAGTGATAGATTTTTTCTACGTGCTCCAGTAAACGTGCATGATCATCCAGCCTGATTAAATAGCGAAGCTGGATATACATAATAAAAAGTTTATCGACTTCACCGACCAGTTTGGAAGAAATTTCTTCAGTTGCAATGTAACCAGATTCATCCAGTTCATTATGCAAAATATTAATCATGAATTGATAAACTTTGTGATAGGTCTGGTGATATGGACGGGTTAAAACTGGAATTAATTCCTGCAGGGCCTTAAACTCTGTTTCTGCAGCTGTAATGTTTTTCTGGATAAAGAAAATACTTAGACGTGAGGAATGATAAAAATAAAGTTTTTCCGCTTTATTTTCAGCCACAGCTTTATACTGCTCCAATACTTCCTGACACTGTTCAATGTCCATATTGTGAAAATGCACATAAAAAAGAGATTTATAATAAAGCTGTGATTCACATGGACTGGATAGTTTAATGGTAAATTTTTTTAAATGTTTAAGAATTTCTTTGCTCGATTGATTGAGTCCCTGAGCGGCCAGTACCCGGGCAAAAACAATCATTTTAATAATTGTTTCATTGTCCAGTGATTCTCTTTCCAAAACCGTTGCATCCAGCTTGGCCAGCATGAGTTTGTTAAGTAATTTATAAGAACCCATATTGATGAGAGTAAGATAAAAATCAATTGATTCTTCATCACCTGATTTAAAACGGAAAAGACTTTGATGACGAAGCAAATTTTTTAAAGCAGTGTCCATATCAAAAGAGCTGATACTCTTCTGAATGTCCTGAAGATATTTTGTTTTTTTACTGGTTATTATGTGCATATCCTTATTCAGTCTACAGTATTCTATTTGAAAAACTAAGACAAAAGAAGTTTAGCCAAAAGTGACATTTTTTACAAACAAAGGGATTTTCCCTCTAGAGAGAAGGGTAATCGGTATAACCTTCCGTTCCTGTTCCGTAAAGTTTGTCAAAGTTAGTTATATTCAAAGACGCATTTTCCAGAAAGCGTTTTGGTAAATCAGGATTGGAGATAAATGGGATACCAAATGAGACAGCATCCGCTTTTCCGCTCATGATCAGTTCTTCCGCGCTCTCACGAGTCAGCTTCTCATTAGCGATTAAAACTCCACCAAACTGCTCTTTTAGTTCGGATGAAATGCTATCCGGACCAAGATATTCACGAGTGAAGATAAAAGCGATTTTTCTTTTTCCTAATTCCCGGGCCACGTAACCAAATGTCTCCCTTGGATTACTATCAGACATATCATGAGAGTCACCTCGCGGGGCCAGATGCATCCCTACCCTGTCAGCACCAAACACGCTAATGACTGCGTCTGTGACTTCCAGCATAAGCCTCGCTCTGTTTTCGATATTGCCGCCATATTGATCAGTTCGTTTATTTGTTCCGTCTTGTAAGAACTGATCCAGTAAATAACCGTTAGCCCCGTGTATTTCTGCTCCATCAAAACCAGCTTCCTTGGCATTGATGGCCGCTTGTTTATAGGCAGCTATGACAGTTGGAATTTCAGCTGTCATTAAGGCCCGGGGCGTGACATATTCTTTTTGAGGACGAACCAGAGAAACATGCCCCTTTGGTCTGATAGCAGAGGGAGCAACCGGTGATTCTCCGTTCAAAAATATCGGGTCGGAAATTCTTCCGACATGCCATAATTGAATAAAGATTTTCCCACCTTTTGCATGAACTGCCTGAGTAATTTTTTTCCATCCCTGAACCTGCTCGCTGGACCAGATCCCGGGTGTATTGGCATAACCGACACCCATTGGAGTGACAGATGTGGCTTCAGAAATAATGAGCCCGGCCGATGCCCGCTGCTCATAATATTCGGCCATCAGATCATTGGGTATCCGACCAGGATTAGCTGCGCGTGCGCGGGTTAGTGGGGCCATGATAATCCGGTTAGGAATTGTTAAGGCACCAATTTTTAGTTCAGTAAACAGAATTGAACTCATAATGAAACTCTCTTTAAATTTTTGGAGGAGATGGATGGACTTTAACCACCGTTCAACAGGGTTGCAATCTGTTGCCTTTAACACTCGGGCACATCTCCATAGTTTAATGCATCCGTGATTGATACATTAATGCCGGATCAAATTAAATGCAACAATAAAAAGCACATTTTTCTTTTTTTTTCTAAAATTCATGTGTTACTATAGGCACATGATTGATACCAGATTTTCAGTTTCAGTTCAGATTATGATGACCGTTGCTATTCACCAGGATGAGATGGTGAATTCTGAGTTACTGGCCACCGTATTAAAAACAAATCCAACCTTCATCCGAAAAATAGTCTCACGACTGGTGGAAGCTGAACTATTAAATAGTTTTCGCGGAAAAGGCGGAGGAATTCAGCTTGCACGAAGACCTCAGGAAATTAATCTGAAAGATATTTATGTTGCCGCGACCAATGAAAAAAGACTGGTCAACATTCACTGTAAGCCAGTAGTAAAAAACTGCAAAGTCAGCTGCAATATTGAACAGGTACTGGAAGAAATCGTGTGTGGAATAGAATCGGCAACTCAGTCTTATCTGGCAAAAAAAACCCTACACGATCTCATGAAAAAAATTAATTAGCGACCAAAAGATCTTCTGCCTAAAAATAGAACAATGACTGCCAGTGAAGAAGTTCCTACGAAAATAGCCGTCAGCGGATAAAGCTCTTTAGCATGCAACAATCCGACGATCATCGAAGCAAGCGCCCCCATGCCCATCTGAGTAAAACCAATCATGGAAGAAGCACTTCCTGCGCGTGATCCAAATGGGGCCATGGCCAGCGCTGTAGCGTTGGGATTTGTTAACCCCATACATCCCATCATGCAAAAAATGGTAAAGACCACAGTGTATATATTATACCACCCGGTATAAGCACTGATGAAAAACAATATTGTGATCATATTCATGATCAGCAATGCGCCTTTTAAAATAGATTCGCTGCTCAATCTTTTCATTAAAAAAACATTGAGCTGACTCATTCCCACCAGTCCCATTGCGATAAAAGCAAATATCCATCCATAGACCTGCTCACCTACTTTAAAAAAACTCATGAAAATAGTTGGCGATGAAGCGAGATAAACAAAGAGGCTTGAAAAGGCCAGGGCGCCGGAAACAGCATAAGTGTAAAAACTCGGCTCTTTTACAATAGCGAGATAATTTTTGAGAATTGGCAGAGGTCTCAGAATATGGGCCTTATCTCCGCGGTGACTCTCCGGTAGATATTTCATCACAACAAATAACAGCAGGGTTGCACCAGCGGCCAGTGTGTAAAAAATGGAGGTCCATCCAAAATAAACCGCCAGGTAACCTCCGATTGTCGGTGCCAGCAGAGGTGAAACTCCAAGGATAAGAATGAGCGTGGATAAAACGCGAGCACTTTGTGCCGGAGAAAAAAAATCACGGACAGTTGCAAAAGCACCTATGCTCGCAGCACATCCGCCTAGTGCTTGCAGAAAACGCAGTATCATCAGCATTTCAACAGAAGACGAAAAAACACAACCGATACTCGCCGATATGTATATACAGAGTCCTGCGGCCAGTGGCTTCTTTCGTCCAAAGCGGTCCATAAGTGGACCATAAAAAAGTTGTCCGGAAGCCATGCCTATAAAATAGCTCGAAAGTGTAATGGAAACTTCTGCGACTGTGGAATTAAAATAGCCGGCCATTATGGGAAACGCCGACAAATACATGTCTATGGAAAATGGCGATAAGGCAGTTAGACAGCCCAGTATGAGAATGACATAACGCTGGGGTATTTTGGAATTTTGCATGGGCCCTATCTTAGTACGATAAATTGTCCCTATCAAGCAATAGAAGGAATCAATAAACAAGTCCAGAAACTTCAGGTAAACTAAGAACATGTAATGATCAAAGGCCTTCATGGGAGGATTAAAATGACTGCTACTTTCGGACAATGTCAAAGCTGCCAGACTTTAAATAAAATCAACCCCGCAAAAGCGCTGGAAAGTGCGCCTGTCTGCGGTAAATGTGGTTCATCACTCGCAATGCATGGATTAGTGGCAGAAGTAAATACAGATAACTTTCAAAAAATCCTATCCATGGCAGAAGGCCCAGTCATTGTTGACTTCTGGGCCACCTGGTGCGGACCGTGTCGCATGTACGGTCCTGAATACGAGAAAGCTTCTAAAGAAAACCAACAGGCCATTTTTCTGAAGGTGAGCACTGAAACAGAACAGGCCCTTGCCGCACAATTTGGCATCAGAGGAATTCCCTGTACAATTGTCATTAAAAATGGAAAGGAAGTGGCCCGTCAGGCGGGTGCAATGAGCGCAGCCCAGGTCGGGCAATTCATTAAACCTCATATTTAGTTTTCCCTGCTCTCTCGACAAATAAAGTCTAATCTCGCTAAAATAGCATTTCAGGCGAAGGATGCGTGGAGAGAGCATGAAGATAAAGCATTTTTACGATACAGAAACAGCTACTCACAGTTATGTTGTCAGCGATGAGCAGACTAAAGACGCCATTATAATAGATCCGGTTCTGGACTACGATCCCGCCAGCGGAAGAATTGAAGACCGAAGTTTAAAGATCATTGTCGATTATATTGCAGCCATGAAGTTGCGGCCAAAAGCTATTCTGGAAACACATGCTCATGCTGACCATATCTCCTCATCACAGATGTTAAAAAAACTTTTTCCTTCAGCTTTAATATGCATCAGCGAGAGAATTAAGATTGTCCAGGAGACATTTAAAAAAGTTTTTAATCTGCAGGAAATGCCTGCAGATGGATCGCAATTTGACCGTCTGTTAAAAGATTTCGAAGATGTAACATTAGGCTCGCTTACTTTCCGGGCAATTCCTACTCCAGGTCATACTCCTGCCTGCATGAGTTATTATTTTAAAGGTCACGTTTTTACTGGTGATTCTCTCTTCATGCCTGATTCAGGTACCGGACGCTGTGATTTTCCACGAGGTAGTGCCCGCGATCTTTATCATTCAGTGGCCCGCAATCTGTACTCTTTGCCAGATGAAACGAAAGTCTATGTCGGTCATGACTATGCTCCTAATGGAAGAGAAATGTTGTATCAGACGACTATTGGTGAAAGCAAGCAGAGCAATATTCAGCTTAAATTTGATACAAGCGAAGAAGAGTTTATTCGATTCCGTGAAGCGCGCGATAAAACGCTCAAAGCACCGCGCCTATTGCTTCCTTCGATCCAGGTCAATATTGATGGTGGTCATTTACCAAGACCTGAAAACAATGGTGTTGCCTATCTTAAAATGCCACTCTCCAATGGACTCACATTAGTTAAACTGTAGGTTGCAAAACGCAGAGTGCAACTTCTAAGATGAGAGGATGAAAAAGGTCTATTCCATTTTTCTGCTTCTTGTTGTTATTTTTTCTCTTGGACTTTCTTACGAAGTTATCACTCACGCTAAAATTAATCAGAAAAATAAAATGGACCTGGCGGAGCTAAACCACATCCGATATGGTCTGTTCAGCGTTGACTCCTGGAAGGAGCAAATAACCGATATTCTGCTGGAAGAAATAGATAAAATTGATCTGACTACAACTCATCAGCGTCAATTAAAAAATATCATTGAAGCTCAGCTGCATGTTTTGATAGAGAAAGTTAATGAGCGCATGCGGGAAATCAATAAAGGCACCCTGACCGGATATATCAAACAGCGATTGCTGGATACTTTCGTTAAAGTAGAAAAAATTAAAGAAGGTATACCTTCCTATGCAGATGCCATTATTCAGGAAATTAAGAAACCCAGGAATAAAGGAAAATTAAAGGATATTCTTAAGAAAAAAATGCTGTATTATCTTGATCAGTCTTATGATCCACAGAATACATCTAAACTTTCAGCAATTATCGACCGGACTGAAAGCGAAACCATTCAGGGAGCAAAAATTAAACTGGCCTATGAAATTGGTTATCGTTTTGAAGAAATAAAAAAACAATCTTTAATACTGCTGCTCACAATGGTCATTGCCTTTTTGTTGCCGTTTATTTTTAAAATCAGTCTTTCTCCGATTCACGTAGTCTGTCTGGGCCTATTACTTTTAACGTTACTGGCAGCAGGTATCACCACCCCAATGATAGATCTTGAAGCACGAATTTCAAAAATGCGTTTCATTTTAATGGATAATCCAATCGAATTTAAGGATCAGGTTTTGTTTTTTCAGTCAAAGAGTATAATGGATGTTTTCTGGCTCATGATTCGTCACGCTGAATTAAAAATGAAATTTACCGGGCTCTTGCTGGTGAATTTCAGCCTGGTCTTTCCACTCTTAAAAATGATCAGTTCCTTTCTCTATTATTTTAAGTCCGACGCTAAAGACAATAAGCTCATAAGTTTTTTCGTTTTAAAAGCAGGCAAATGGTCTATGGCCGATGTTCTTGTCATTGCTATTTTCATGTCATACATCGGTTTTAGTGGTGTGATTAATTCGCAGCTTGGACATTTGCGTTCAGCTTCGGAAGAACTGATGATCATGACGACCAACGGGACTAATCTACAGCCCGGGTTCTATTTGTTTCTAGGTTATGTGCTTCTTTCACTTTTCTTTACAACTCTTCTGATAAAAAAATACGACCAATAGAGTCTTTCCAAAAAAGTCATTCTGATTCTACGATCCTCTCGTCCTATCAACTTAACAAGGAGATTGATAATGCCTCAGGGAAGTAAAGCCAGTTATTCAAACAAACAAAAGAGAAAAGCAGCTCACATTGAAGAGAGTGTTAAAGAGCGTGGTGGTTCACCTAAAACAGCTGCACGAATTGGTTGGGCAACAGTCAACAAACAAGACGGTGGAGCAGTTGGGAGCAAAAAAACGGCCAAGAAAGTTGCAGGAGGACGCAAAAAGACAACAAGAAAAGCAAGTTCAAGAACAACGAAAAAAACTTCAACAAGAAAAAAAACAACATCCGGAAGATCAGCTTCGGGAAGAAAGAAAACGACAAGGAAGGCAGCTTAACAGCTGCCCTCCCTTCATCATTATTTTCTCAGAAAAATTTCGCCTTCTCGTATTTTATCCATTGCCAGAACAATCAGACGTGCAGCTTCCTGTGGTGCGTGGAAGCCACTTGAGTTTTCAGCTTCAATGAAGTCAATCAGAAACTGCGCTTCACGCTGGGCTATCTGGGCCTTTTCAATTTTAGTTTTATCAAAATTACTGGCCTGAGCTGCTTTAATGTTATCCATGAAAACCATCAATGCATCCATCGCCTTCTTGCGCATTTCCAGATGTCTCTCCTGAATCGTTTGCACACGATCCATCAGATCTTCTTCTTTAGCGTGATGGCAAGTCTGACATGACTTATTAATATTGAGCATAGGTGAACGAACATGGTGATTGGTAATTTTCATCGCCCCTACACGTTCATAAGGCATGTGACAGTCAGTACAGGAAACTCCGGCCTTGGCGTGAGTTCCTTGCATGAACAATTCGAATTCCGGATGCTGAGCTTTTAATACCGGTGCCTGAGTCTCTTTATGGACCCAGTCTTTATGACCGTTCTCGCGATAATAACTGAGAATTTCATCTCCTTTAATACCCTTTGACCATGGAAAGGTTAAAGTTTTTCCTTCACCTTTAAAAAAGTACTCGACGTGACATTGAGCACAGACAAACGTGCGCATTTCCTGCTTAGTTGCCTGCTTATTAACATCATACTTCTCTACGCCCTGAGACTTTTTGTATTCAGCAATACCAATCATAAAGGCCGGTCTGGTAATTCGCAGTTCCATATTGTCAGGGTTGTGACAATCAATACAACTCACCGGATGCTTTACTTGTTTGCGGGCATCCATATAAGGAACTTTATTAAGTGCATGAAAGCCGGCCATCAAATCGCCATTGCCTGCCTTCATCATCGGAACATAAGTTGAAGCGTGACAGTTGATACAGGCTCCAGGTTGTTTTGCGAACTCCTGACGTTTAGTAAACTCCTGATCAATTAACATATATGCATGTCCGCGCTCTTCTCTGAAATCGTGACCAAAAGCATAGCCAGACCACATTCTTTTCAACTGAGGATCTTCTTCAATTCGCGACTGGGCGACGACACTGCGGGGATCAGCATTGTCAGGAACACGAGGAATGGCCTCAGATCCGCCGTAACGAGTCCTTTCCTGATCAACTGTTTTTTTATACATATCATATTGATGAGGAAAATTTTTACCCCAGACGGCCGGATCGTCTTCCATGTCACCGATGTCCACCACTCTAAAGAAGACGTTTTTTGCCTCAACCTTCTTTTCGGTCATCGTGACCAGCACATACGTTATGATCGCAGCAAAAACTGCGGTCAATGCAATTAATCCGATTAATTTTCCTTTTCCTTTCATATACTCCTCACCTTAGTGGCCGTGACCAACGTCACGATGACATTGGACACATGATCTTCCTGCTGACATTCCTTCTGCATGAAGTGTGCTGCTCATTAGTCCTGAGTGGCACTTCAAGCAGGACTTCATTGCGATATCAAAATTATGTCCTCTGATTCTAATCGGATCTTTATAATTCTCCAGAGTGAATTTAAGAGAATGGTTAAATCCGTTTTCCATTTTGTTAAAATACTTCAGGAAGAAATTTTCCGGGGTATGACAGGAATTACAAGTCGCTACAGCGTGGTGACTTCCTCTGCTCCACGACTCATACTGATCCCGCATAATGTGACAGTTCATACAAGTTTTCGGATCATCAGAAAGATAAGCGTAACCTTTACCATAGATAAAGGTGAATGAGCCTATCCCCACAACGAGCCCAATTAAGACGGCAAGAATAGCGTATAAAGTAATGTTCGTTTTCATTCAAATAATCTTAATATATCTTCAGGCAAATTAAAGAGAAATTCCGGATTTTCTTTTTTGCATGATGATGGCTCTTTAAGACAATCGCTTTTCCCATCCCAAAGAGCAGCTATTGCTTTGCAGTCGGCAGCATGAGCTGCACGCAGATCGCTGGGTGAATCGCCCACGTAATAAACTGTTTCAAAATCTCCTCCCAGCTGCTGCAAGGCTTTCCGGATTCCTTCCGGATGCGGCTTGGATTCATCGAGCATATTGTCGGTAATTTTTGCCGAGAAGTAGTGCTCGATACCGTGAGGCTTAATAAGTATGTCCAGATCCAGTTCATGTCTGCCGGTGACAATACCCATTGGAATTTCCCATTGGGCGAGTCGATCGAGGATTTCCTTTATTCCGGGAAAAAGTTTAGTGGATTTTGCCATTTCCCGCTGATGTTGCAGATAAATTTCAAAAGCTTTTTCTGCCTGCACAGGATTATCGATTAATTTTCTTAAGATGATGTCGCCGGAAGGACCGAAAAACTTCTTTATATAGGCCTTCTCCATTTTCTTATTGGTCACCATAAAAATGGCGTAATGAAAAGATTCAAGGGCCTGTTCAATTGAATCGACAATCGTCCCGTCGCAGTCAAAAAGAATGGCCGTTTTTTTTCTGGTCATTAATGTTTCAGGAAACGCAGGAGCGCTTCCTTCTCCGCTTCAATTTCAACAGTGGTTCTTCTGCCCACAAAGCGCAGTAGGATACTGGATGCATGATTTAGGGGAATTTCGTGTTCTAATTCTTCGAGTCGCTTCCAGACAGCATCAGCTCCCATAGATTCTATAGCAAGCAGACGTTCCTCGGTTTTCCGGTCGAGATATCGATTAATAAAATCCGGCGTCAATTGCCTGACAACGTCATTACCGATGGCCGCCAATTTTTCGTATTCCATAAAATCCCTCTGGGATGAGAGATGCAAAGCTGGCGCCTATAATGAATGATGTTAAAAGGATTTTAAGACACGAGCTGTTTATTTCAGGCCAGCAGCAGTTCCTGCAACAAGGGTTCGACTTCCGACTGACTTTTCAGATAATACATGGCCTTTGACAGACTGTGGTAGCCGACTCTGATGGACAATATGCTATTTTGAGTATGTCTGAAAACGTCTTCATCAGACTGATCATCGCCCACAAACAGCGCTTGCTCATAGTTGTATTGTTTCATTAATTCGGTAAGAACAAAACCTTTATCAATGTTGAAAACCGGGAGTACATGGATAACATTCTTTCCTTCGATAAAACGTACATCGGGAAAACTTTGTTTGATAGCATGGAGACTCTCCAGCAGTTCCAGCTCAAATCTGTCTGTCTGCAAATGCAAATCAAGAGATAGTTTTTTATCTTCAACCCAAAAAAGATGTTCTTTGTTGGACAAAAAGCTCATAATAAAGATTTTTATTTTTTGACACTGCTCTTCCAGACTGGATTCATTATGCAAACTTCTTACGCCTTCCATTCCGTGATTTCCGATCAGGTAAGCAGGCTCAAAATTAAGCAGTTTCCTCAACTCAGTCACTGATCGCTCAGAAACAATCGCTACGGAAAAGAGCTGGCTGAGTTTTTTTAGATGGTCCAGAACTGGTCCATTCAAGGCAGTTGTGGCCGGATATTTTTTTAATTCTACGAGTGTTCCATCGAAATCAAAGGCAAGTAAAAATTTCTTCTTCTTTAAGTTTTCAAAGACGTGTTTACCACCTTCTTTAAAAAATTCTTTCACCTTAATGTCCTTTGCATAATACTCATGCTTTTGAAATTGAATAATGAGGTTTAGCTTTCACTAAACCCCAAAAAACGTATTGGAGAATAACAAGCCTGGTGATTAGCAGTATAAAGGTTGCTTGCACTTTTAGAAAATATATATTATTAATTCTCATATACAGAATTTAAATATATGTTTAACTACAATCATCTCTATTATTTTTATACCTGCGCTCACTTCAAAAGTATCAGCAAAGGTGCCCTTTATCTAAAAACATCCCAGCCCTCGCTAAGTATCCAGATTAAAACACTGGAAGCTCAACTGGGTGTGACGCTGTTTGAGCGAAATGGGCGAAATCTGGAAATGTCAGAAAGCGGAAAAATCATCTTCAGTTTCTGTGAAAAGATGTTTGCCGAAACAGAAAATATTGCGAAATATCTGCAGACTAAATCGCTGGTTGAAACGCCGACTATCAGCATTGGGGTTTCTGAACAAATTGAACGTCCATTTATTGCCGATATTATCGGCGAACTTATCAAAAAATTTCGTCCCAAAAAAGATATGCCCAAGATGCGTATGGAATCTCTCGATTTGCAGGAGATGTTTACGCGTATGCGTCTAGGCAAGCTGGATTTGCTGATCAGTCATGATATTCAAAGTAGTAAAGGACTAGAACACATCTCACTCGACATTCCTGTCGCCCTCGTGGGACAGAAAAAATACCTGAATGCCAGTGGTGAATCCAAGCAAAAAATCATTTCTTTTTTGCGCAGATATAACGAAGGGATCGTTGCACCAGTGGAGAATTTTAAACTGCGAACGGAAACTGATTTATTCTGCTCGATGAACGATATTAATCTCAACATTGTTTTTGAAACCAGTAATCTGGCCGCCAATGTCCGTGCAATCAGTGAAGGTCTGGGTATTGGATTTATGCCGCTTATTTATGTGGCCAAAGATCTAAAGGATGGCCGTGTTGCTTATTTGATGCCACCTGGAGGATTCTGGGTTCACACAATGCATTTATACTATTCTGGCGATGCCCTGGAAAAAAGCGGAATGGAAGAATTACTAAACCTTTTTAAACTTTCCGTCCGAAATCTTCCCCGCAGCTGAAGAACTGCCATTTATTATGGGCATCACTCTTTCTTTGAGCCCTCATTAGTTACTCAAAAAAGCGGCATCATCCACAATTTTTTTAAGGATTACCTTATAATTGACCGAAAAAGGTGGTTATGAAGAAGTTTATTCTGGCCGGGTGTTTTCTCGTCCTGACCTCTATTTGTGCAGCTTTGGTTTATGGAAACGCTCCCGGAGCCGGGGCTTACTTCACCTATTCGCTCAATCCTTCGTTGCAATGGGAAGAAAGTGATCTCGACACCTGGAGTGACAAAATTACCAATTATGAACTCAGCAACAATAAAGATATTGTCATGAATTTTACCTATTTCAATCAGGACCTCTATTCCGAATTAAAGACCAAGGGGGAAAAAGAAGTTGTGGCCGGAATCATGCGCGGAAAGAACACCATGTTCGATATGATCGGCGCAGATAATGCCCGTTTGACCGGAAGCCGGCTAATAACCGCTAAGCATTTTTCCATTCTGGAAATGACCATCGAATACAGCACAAATAACAAAACATTTAGACTCACTGAAAAATTTCATATCATGCCCAGAAAAGTTCTGATCTCTTCATTTCGTTATACCGGCAAGAACTCTTCGCTGGTAGAGTCGGCCCGTAAAGATTTTGAAAATGTAGTGGTGACAGTCAAACAATGAATAAACTGATTTGCACCCTATTTATTTACGTCCTGTGCGCCTCTTTTTCGGTGCAAGCGAATACTTCAGGGTGCGATCAGAAAATCAACCGTCAATCCTATATGCATAAAGGGTCGGCAGATTCTGGGACTCCCGCAAATAAACTTTATAATTTCGAAAAGCTGCGCAAAGACCTTAAAGAGCAAATGATTTCTGCTGATAAAATCGACGATAAGAAAATCATGTGTATGCATGAACTCTTCACTAAAGGCATTGCAGATTCTTCGAGATACTGGGCAAACCGTGGAGCATCCGAAGGTTGCTTCCGGGGAGACAAGATTCCTCCGACCAGGCCAGAGAGCTGTTCTGAATCAACCTGGAAAGAGTTTCGCAAAAGCCGCCAGTACTTAAAAGGACTACAGGAAGAATTAAAAAAAGACCTGCAACCTCTGGCCGCTGCTGTTTCAAAAGGAAAAGAAATTAATCCTGCTTGCGCTCCTTCAAAGCCTATGAAGAAAGAGCCGGTCGCTGAATTATTTAAAACCGCAGAAGAAGCACGGACTAACTTGTGCTGTGGCTCTCCTGGTGATAATTCCGGTGCAGTCCGCGCCGTTTACAGTGGAATCAACTTCAATCAATGCCTGGCCAAGATTAAAGAAACAAATGAAGAAATTGCAACAGCTAAAGGTCTGGCCATGTGTTCGGCTAACATCGTAGCAGAAGCAGTTAAGACTATCTGGGATTCCATAAAAGGATTGTGGAACTCGATTTCTGAATTCTCAGGAATGATGTCTACGATGAAAGAACTTATCACAAACAAAGATGCCCGTGAGCAATTTGTCAATAATCTGCAAAAAACAATTAAGGAGTTTCTGAATTCCCGCGGTGTTACTTTCAATCAATGTCTCAATCAGTACGAACAAAGTATGTATATCTGTGAAGTCACCGGCAGTGTAATTGGCGCAATGGTGGACATCGGGGCCGTGGCAAAACTTTATAAAATTATCCGCACCGGAAAAGCTGCCGGAGAAATTTCCGATTTTCTTCGCAAGTCTCCAAAAGGTGCTGCTGTTCTTGATTCACTTAAAAAAGCTGAAGATTTTACAGCTTCAACAGCGGGCAAAGCTAAAACCGTAGCGAAAGATGCTGCGGATAAAGTTGTCCAGCAACTGGCCAAAGACACCCGTGCCTATACATTAGCTGCGCAAATGCTTGCCAAAGATATCTCTTTTGATTTTGCACTTCGCTCAGAATTACGTAAACCTAAGACGGAAGTTCCGGTGATTTCTAAAGTCGCTACAAAAGTTGAAACCAAAGTTGAACTCAAAGTTGAACTCAAAGTAGAACCTCCACCACGCATTGCCGGATCGGAACCGACCACTCTTCCGGGATCGCGAGATCACAGCAGTCATCAATTTGAAGTGGGCGAAGATGTGGCCATTCCCCGCAATGACGGCTCTTTTACTAAAGGAAAAATCACCAGTGAAATAGTAGATGACCAGGGCGTGAAAAAATATGTCACGCAGTTTGAAACACCTGATGGAGATCTGGGACGAAAAATTATCAGCAAAGATGATCTGCATGAACAATACGATCGATTTTATAAAGGTGAGAAGGCCAATCTTCCAGTGCGGCCAACTGTTACGCCAAAGCTAGATAGCCTGGTCCCAGACCTGCCAAAAAAATCGACAGATAGCGATGGGCCTGTTCCAGGATCACGTGATCATCAAAGCTATAAATTTGAGCCGAGTGAAGAAATCGTCGTTCCCCGCAGTGACGGCTCTTTCTCGAAGGGACAGATTGCCAGTGAATTTAAAAATGCTGACGGCAGCACCAGTTACGTTACGACATTTGAGACATCAGACAAAGAACTGGCCCGCAAAGTAATCGCTAAAGATGATTTGCACCGGCAGTACGATCGTTTCTATAAAGGGGAAAAGGCCAACCTTGTTCCAACGACACAAAAAAGACAGGCAGAAGAAATTCTCCCTCCGGCCGATGATTTTGAACCTATGCCGAAAGCAGTAAAAAAAGCCGATGTTGAGGATGCTGTAATCATCAGCGAAACGCCACGAGTGAATTTAATCAAAGATCGGCCGGTATTGCCGAATAAACCTGAGCCTCTCAAATTAAGTTACAGTGAAAAAAGTCCTGAAGCCGATCTGCCGAAAGTTGAAACTCCGAAAGTTGAAACTCCAAAAGTTGATTCGATAAAGTTAACCAGTGCTCCGGAAAAGCCCGCTCCGCTCAGACCCGCTCCGGTAAGGCCAGCATCAGCACTTCCAGCTGATCCTGCCAATCAAATTCATCATCTCAACCAGAAGGCGGGGTATGAAAATTTCCGTATGAATGATAAGCAGCGTGCGGATCAGGCAAGAAATTTGGGAATTACCAATGATAATCGCCTGCACGCACAGGACTATACTGTCAATCGCTCGGCCCGCGAGCTGGATGATGTATTAAGTAAAGTCTTTACAAAGGCCGACGGGATTGATGTTGGAGATATTCGCCGCATGCTGGCCCATGCGCCGGAAAATGGTTTTGTCACTCCCGGAGAATTTGCTCAGGCTAAAAAATTTGTTGAACTGATTGAGAAAAAAGGTGGAACAGAATATTTAAAATCACTTGGTCTAAATAATACTCAGATTGATAATCTGAATTATCTGACGGAGCGGTTACCACTTTATGCTAAATACTCTGATCCTTCAGTGAAGAGCCGCTTTGAACCTCTGGAAAAAAAGATCGTCGTAGCCGATGAACCGAAAGTAACTGAAGCAGTAAAAAAAGATTCACCTCTTTCTCAGCTTCCGGCACCGAAAGAGTTACCTAAAGTAGATGAGGTGGCAGCGGCGGCAGCAGAGAAAACAAAATCATCTGCATCTTCTAAAATCGCTTACATCAACGAGCGTGACGGTCACTATTCCCGCTCCATGAGCGATAAGCAGCGATCACAGCAGGCATTGGAATTAGGCATAACGGATGATAACCGTATCGCCGGAATAGAATTTAAGGCCCCATCGACCAACAAAGAAGCGGAAAAAGTCTTTGCCAAAGTTCTGCCACAGGGGGTTTCCGTCAATGTAAAGGAATTGCGGACCATGCTGAGTTATGCTCCCGGTTCCGGTTATCAGCGGGAATTGCACCACGCTCAGCGCTTAGTTAAGGCCATTGAAGAAGCCGGAGGAATTGATGCTTTAAAGACCAAGGGACTCACTCGAAGTGAAGCCCAGACACTAAATCAATTCTTGGAGAGAATTCCGGAATACGCTAAGTACGCTGATCCCAACCTTAAAACAACACTAAAACCAATTCCTCTTCCCGAAGCCAAAGCAGACTAATAAAAGAACTTTGCTTCTTATTTTAATTTGGCATCCAACTTGAACCTTAAATTAGTAGAGCAATAGTTTCTTACTTAAGGAGAAAAGTATGGTTGATTTTAATAAAAAAAATGTAGATAAAAACGAAACATTCACCAAAAAAGCAGGCGATAAACTGGAAAGAGCTGGTGAAAAAATTTCGGAAAAAGGTGCTGGTCGTCTGGGAAGTGCCATCTCTAATGCCGGAGATAAACTAGAGCATACTCAGGACCGAGACACTAAATTTCGTAAGTAGCATTAAAAATATAAATATAAAGAACCGGTCATTGCGACCGGTTTTTTTATAGCAAAAACTGCAATATGTGACTTGGAAGCTTTAGCAGATAATAGAGCGCTTTCTTTGCCCCTGAAACATCTCCTAAAAGATCAGAACAATCATCCGGAACCCCCTCAGCATTCAGGCGGTAACTGTTTTGCATTCGCTTTTCAATGTTGCTTTTGACGTCTTGAGTGAGCTCTTTACTGCCATTGCAGAAAAGGGCCAGCTCGGTATTGTAAAAGCTGGAACGGTTATCTATATTAAAAGTTCCTACCATAAAGGCTTCGTCGTTGAAGACCATCGTTTTAGAGTGAGTTCCCCACACGGAGTTCTTGATTTTGTCATTATACAGTTCGTTTTCTCCCGAAAATTTTCCTTTATATATGTGCGCTTCGAAATTTTCGTTAGGAGTATACTTTTTTACAGTTTCATTAAAGACAGTTGAAACATAGATCGCATCAGTGGATGCCAGACTGTTGGTTAAAATCTTAATGCGTTTCTTTTCTTTGATTAAATTAGCTGCAATATCCTCACTAAGCTGATTGTTGAGAAAATATGGAGAATCAACAATGACTTCATCTTTGATTCTGGTATCCATCCATTTGCCGATTTCTTTTCGCAGCAATCGATACTGATCATGATATTCAGTTGACTTTAACCGCTCAGCAAAAGCTCCGCCCTCTTTATCTGAAGCAAAGGCCACTTCCGGACAGTTGTATTTTTTATTTTGTTCAAAAGCTTCTTTGCCTTTTTCCATGATGAACTTTTTTATCTTTTCATCTTCTTTGTTCGGAGCCAGAAGCTCTCTGGCCTTTTTTTGTTTTTCTTTGTAGGCAATCATCGCCGATTCATACTGGAAGGTATTTCCTTCTATCTGTTCATGAGGGGTTGGCTGAGCAGGCTCTTTGACTTCTTTTGGAATCTCCACAATGTCCGAAGTCCAGAATTTATCGAAACTTTCTTTCATCGTACCGACAATTTCGCCTTCCACAGTCGCATCCCGGTCCAGAAAATTGAATTTATCTGACAGGTCGTAATACTCATCACCAATATTTCTTCCCCCGGCAATGGCCTCAACTCCATCACGCACCATCAGCTTGCGGTGATTGCGAAACTGCACTGAAGATAATTTGAGCAGCGGGGCCGGATTATAGTAACGCATTTCTACTCCCGCCTCTTTTAATTCGCGAGCGTAGTGCTCATCCATTTTAAATACAGCTGCTGATTTATCAACCAGTACGCGAACTTTAACACCACGTTTAGCCGCAGCAGCAAGCTCTTTCATAACCAAACGTCCGGAAGTATCCGGGTTGAGTATAAAAGTTTCCATTTCGATGGATTTCTCTGCTCGTCTTATCATATCGAGACGTGCATACAGCGATGCCGTGCCGGAATTCACAATCCGCATTTCGTGTCCTGCCTTAGAGGTCTTGCGGTATGGAGGATTGTCAGTGCTCTCCTCTGCAAAAGCAGCAGAAAGAGTGATAAGCAAGAGAAGTGAAAAATGCATAAAGATCTCCCATTAATCTTTATTTATTTTCACAGAGGCTGCTTCGCCCGTCGAATATGCATTTATTGCCGAAATACCCGAGAGAGATAGTTGGAATAGAAGTGTAAGGGCCAGAAACTAAAAAAGCCACCCGAAGGTGGCTTCTTATTGACTTGAGACCAAAGATTCGAAAAATTTTACCTCTTCGTTTCCTTGTTCGAAATAGACTTCAATAGCTTCTACTTCGTTTCTCTCTGAAAGTATAAATTGCAGATCCTATGCCAGATCTAAAACGGATAATGTACTGATTATGGGTTGAAGAATATATATTAAAAAGAAGACAAAAAAAAAGCGCGGGCAAAAAGTCCCGCGCAGATGAGCATACTAAAAAACTATTTTTTTACTTGTTGATTTGTCTTTGAGTTTAAACGGGCCTGCATATCAGTGACACGTTTTTTCATCATTTCAGCAAACTTAACTTCTTCCGTTTTGATTTGAGAAGTTAATTCTTCGCTATATTTTGCAATTTCTTTTTCCGCCTGTTTGCTTCTGGCCTCGAACTCTGAATTGTCTTTACCGCTAAGGATTGATTCACGACCAAGCTTTTCCAGCATCTTTTGGTTTTCGGCTATACGGTTATAAATCAGATTAGTATTCTTAAGACTAAGATTGCGCATTTTCTCAATGTGTTGCTGAGTTAATTTTGCGTTTTCCTGATTGAATTTAAGATTCTCATTTTTCGTTTTTTCATCAACAACTTGCTTAGCATCAGCAATTGTTGATTTAGCACCTGTTTTCTGAGCTGCATTTTTCTGAGTTGCAGCTTGTGAAGTGAATGTTAAAAGAAAAACGGATAAAATCAGCGAAATTTTTTTAAAAGTCATATTCATAAGAACTCCCAGATAATTTGTTGAACAAACAATATCCTACTAGGGGTCCTAAGTAAAAAGAGTATGAAGGGGTCTGTTATTTTTTCCCGGTCGTGGCCATTTCCTGCTTTACCTCTTCGACGTTACCTTTCATAAAGAATGATTTTTGCATGGCCCGCAGAGTAATCAGTGATTCATTTAAGAGTTCAATAGTTTTGGCACCTTCCGGTCGCAGGTCGCGAATGGTGCTGGTTAGATGGTCCAGATTTTCAATAGTTCTGGCAAGATGTTCAGCCGAAGCCGGAGTTCGTGAAGAGACATGGGGCATGACTTTGCGAAGTTCGGCCAGGGTAAAGGATAAGTCATCCATTGTTTTTTTAATCTGCTTTTTATTATTCATCAGCTGGGCTATATCCCGCCCTGATTCCATGGTTGCATCGAGATTGTTCAGAATGCGGTCCACTTTAACCAGCATACTTTCCAGCTTTTGACCGTTTAGTATTTCCATAAGGTCAAGTCCCTGCCGGACAGGTAATGTTTCACCAAAGGCAAGCCTAGGAGCATCAACCGGGCCCTGCAGCAAAATCAGCGAGCGCTCACCAATGATATACGGACGGATAAACTGTACGACCGTTCCGGCGGTGAGGAAATGAACATAATTTCCGGCAACGGAAAAAGTAACTTTTATTCTGGAGGAAGTATCCAGTTCTATTTTTTCGACTTTACCGACTTTCAGTCCTGTCATCAGGACGGCACTTCCTTCCCGTAAATTTGCGGCATTATCAGTATAGGTAACGTACATTTTTTTTTCTTCAAACCAGTTTTTTCTGATCGCCAGGGCCGAGCCGATCATAACTGATCCGGTGAGGGCCGTAACAATAAAAAAACCAACTGCACGTTCATAAGGATTAAATTTGTATTTCATCAGGCTGCTCGCTTGCTTGAGAGAATATTTTCCATTTTTATCAGACCATTGCTGGTTACATTGATTGTAATCCCCGGCAAAAGCTGTTTTAAGTTCAGATCATCGCTGGAGATGATGACGTATTTCAAAGCATATTTTGCCCGATATTCACTGATCATGGCAGTCAATAGAGGTATGTGTTCCGGGCTTAGTCCCTGCGTAGGATCATTGAGAATCAGCATCTGGGGATGTAATAAAAAAGCTCGCAGCAAATTAGCAGCTTTACGGGAACTGCCGGAGACGTGAGCGGGACGAAGATGCTTTTGCTGATCGAGATCAAAACGGTTCATCATGTTAATGATGTATTCGTATCTTTCAGCAGCAGGGAGATATTGATGATAATCCAGCACCAGTTTAAAATTTTCGTAAAGAGTAAGATTATTAATCAGTCCGCCAACATCAAAAGCGTATCCCATATTGAGTCGGTATACATCAAAATCGCTGAAGCTAAAATCACCGACATTGCGCTCGTTGATCAAATACTCTCCGGAAGCCGGTTGATTTAATCCCAGCAATATCTTCATCAGAGTGGTTTTTCCAGATCCGCGCGGTCCCTGCAGGTAATAAACTTCCTGCTGATCAAAGCGAAAAGAAACCTGATTGAAAATTTTCTCTCCGTCTGCGTAAGCAAAATCCACAGAACGCAACTCAATGTCATGCAACTGTGCTCTGTTCATAGAAACGCCCGGGCAAAAAGTATAATTGTCATTGAAAGATTAAAAGCAACAACACAAATTATGCTCTGGACGACTGCTTTGGTTGTAGCAATCGGAACTTCATGGGGAGCTCCTTTGATATTCATTCCCCGATAAGTGGCAATGCTGAAAATAATCAGACCGGAAATCGCATTCTTTAAAACATTCAAAATGAAATCATCAGCTGAAAGTGCCTGGGCCAGAACATCCAGATAAAAACTAAACGATAATTCGCTCACCATATTGCTCACTAAATATCCGCCCAGTAAAGCAATGCAGTTAAAATAAAATGCAAGACATATAAGACTGATAATTCCTCCAACTAAACGAGGAAAAACAACATAACCGAGAGGCTCTATACTCATCATCCGAAGGGCTTCAATTTCTTTATTAACCTGCATTGAACCTAGTTCCGTGGCAACGGCCGTTCCGGATCGGGCAATGACAATCAAAGCTGTCAGCATGGGGCCGAGCTCACGTATAATTGTCACAACCAGAATCTTACCCATCATTTCCTGTGACCCAAACAATGAGAGCTGTGCTGTGGATTGCAGGACAATGATACTACCTGTGGCCAGAGCAATGAATGTAATAAGCGGCAGCGCCTGATAGCCGGTAAAATAAATCTGAGAAAGCATGATGGATAACACCGGCCGGATATTGCGACGGTGATAATCACTAAGAGTTGATCGCAGTGATAAATAGACAAATAAGACCATCGCTTTGATGGTCTTACATGAATCGATTGCTTGTTTTCCGATATTATCAATTGCCTGTAGCATAGCTAGCAGGCTATTCGGGATAAAATGAACTTAGCTAAAACAAATCTATTTCCGAGTGCCTTGCTCGGGTTTGTTTTTCTTCTGTTCTGTCGTCTGATCAGCTGATTGGGCGTCATCTGAGGCAGGCTGGCGAACTACAGAAGTGCTGGCCGGCCCGCGAGGGTCCAACGGTCTACTTGGCTCTGAGCGGTTAACCGGCTGAACTGAAATGGCCGCTGTTTCAGTGGCCAGTTGTACAGTCCGTTGTTGCATCATTTTCTGGAAGGCAATCGATTCCTGCTCCATGGCCTTATTCAGACTGGCGGAGAGATCAGCAATTTCTTTTTGTATTTCCTGAGCCCGCTGCATAACTTCCGTACCGTCTTTGTTATTTAAAATATTATTGCGGCTCATTTTTTGAAGTTCCTGCTGGCGGGCCAGCATTGTATCAAAAACTTTTGCGGCGTTATTGATCGCTTTCTGTCGCATTTTTTTAATATGATCCATGTTCATACGAGCATTTTCCTGGTCATATTTCAGCTGCAATTTTTTCAGATCCTGCGGTGAAATCCCACGGGCTGCATTTTGCGGAAGGTTTACAGACTCGGCCGGACGAATCTGGGTTGGCGAATTCGACACGGTTATTGTATTTTGTTCAACAGGCACGTTTTTATCCTGCAGCTGTTGCAGTTTGCGGAATTCATCAGCCGATGATGCTGTTCCTTCCTGTGCAGATAAATTTCCGGCAATCAGCAATACACTAAGTGCCAGCAGATTTTTTTTAAATTGTTTTTTCATGACTTTCTCCTCGGGTAACAAGGGACTGATCAATTTCATCCTAGCGCTGCTGATGGCCCTTCCAAAAGACCATGAGTGCCAATTGTCACAGTTCATCTTTACACGATTAAAAAGATCGCAAAAACTTTGTTCATGAAAAAAGGTGTCATCTTGTTGTTATGTTTTTATCTCTGTCCGGCATTACAGCTTTTCGCTCAAAGCGGAAATGCCAATGCAAGACAGATCCGCTCATGTTCAGCGCTGCCGGAAGAAAATCTAACCAGCTGTCTTAAAGGAAACCAATCTGATCCAAAGAGTATTGCGGCCTGTGCTGCTCTACCGAGTGCACTGATAAATCTTTGTCTGGAAGGCGGAAGAAAAAAAACTGAATCTATCAATGCCTGTCGCGGACTACTTTCTCCCTATGATGAAGCCTGTCTGCGGGGATGGCTTGATTCTCCGGCAAGTATCAGCGCATGTTTTTCTCTTCCGGCTGATCAGGCTCTGCTTTGTCTTTCTGCCGATCACAAACCTGTTGGGGTCATCCGCGAGTGTGAGACGCTCGCAGCTCCCTATCGCACCGTTTGTTTAAATAGTCTGCATAACAATGTTGAATCTATTCGCGCCTGCTATTCACTGCATTCCGACTTCACCATGTATTGTTTAAACGGAGAACGTCGCTCTCCTGCCGCCATCAATGCCTGCAATGATCTTCCCCGCACACATATCAAACCCTGCCTGGAGGGCAATCTGCAGACAGTGCAGGAAATCCAAACCTGTGCCGCTCTCACTTCTCCTGCGGCGATTGATACCTGCCTGAGCGGCGGAAAACTTTAATTAAGCATTTTCTTCATAAGGAGGATAGGTCACTTCATTGCCATAAAAGTGCGCAAAGGGAATCGGCTTATGTGCCTTTGCTTTTTTTGGAGCAAAGATATCTAACACTTCAAAGTCATAAGCTAAAAGCGCGTCTCCCACTAGTGAACGATGGCAGCGCCACGGTACGGCTTCCGAACACATGATCGCCACTGTCTTTTTTTTGGCGAGCTTCATCAGCTCTTTAAGCGCCGACTTAAATTCTTTGGTCTGCATATAATCGGCATAACCTTTAAACTGCGGACTACGCCAGCCTCCATTTTCCTCTGATTCCTTATCCGGGCGGCGACGTCCACCTAACTCCACCATATGCACGTACTCCAGACCATTTCGCTCCAGACTTCTTTTCAATCGCGCTTTTCCAAATTGCGGACAATGGCGCGATCCCGGATAATGACGAATATCCACCAGCACTTCAATAGAAAATGACTTAAGCATTTTCATCAGCTCGCGGGTGGTGTGAGTAGAATGTCCAAGCGTGTAGATTCTTTTTTCTTTCATGTTCTCTTTCAGGTTCCTTTCAGGTTCCACCTACCTTTTAGTGTTGCAGTGGCTAACAAATAATCTGCAATTGCGGCACCTTTCTTGAACTCTTCCCTGTGTCTCTAATAGGGAGTTCGTCATGTTTAAAGCTTTTCATATCTTAATTGCTATACACCTGTTGACTGCTCTGAGTTTAACATCCTGCCTGTCGGAAAAAGAGCCCGACGAAAACCGCATCCGACGCGAGCCCGCGCGTTCCTCCATTGGTCGTGGACCTGCGACTTTCGTAACTCTAGCGACCACCGATGAAGAGGCCAAGTTGATTCGCAGCCTCGCTCAAAAAATAAACTCTCTTGATGTTGAAGGGGCCATGGCGAGAATTTCAAACCGAGAAGAAAAAGAAAGGCTCCGCCTCTTACTGGATAATCTCAACGGCCTTTATTCGCAGTCGCTGCTTATGCTGGAAGCTGCGGAACAGGCTTCGGGCGTGGAACTAGAGACCAAACACCAGGAGCTCAATCAATCGATCGATGATATGCAGATGAGTTACGAGTTTATTGTCGCTAATTACGAAATCTAACAGGTTCTAACAGGTTCTTCTAACAGGTTCCACCACACTTCTTGTCAGGCAGTGCAATACTAAAAGTCTGCTGGCACCTGTAAGAAAAAATGTTAGAATAGACGCATGCTCACCCATCAACTCACACCACGCTTTAATGACACTGATGCCTTAGGGCATATTAACAACGCCACTTATCTGACCTGGTTTGAAGAGGCCCGCCGTCCGATCTTCGCCTTGTTTGTTCCGGATCTCGATCCTAAAAAATGGAACCTCATCATAGCCCGCGCCGAAACTGACTTTCTTGCCCAGGGGCAATACCAACTCCCCGCCACTATTCACACCTGGGTGGAGAAAATCGGCACCTCCTCTTTTACTCTCGTGCAGGAAGCCCTTCAAAATAATACTCCGATATGTCGCACGCGATCTGTGCTGGTGCATTTTGATTATCAAGCACAAAAATCTACTCCAATACCGCCAAATATCAGACAAGCGTTGACTTTTCACTTGCAATCTTAAGCTCCTGAACTTGCCGGATGGATACGTACCCTTTAATCTAAAGGGGATCATGTTTATCAGGAGACATTAATGAAAAATCTCATCACCGCCCTATTCCTCTCTTTTGGACTTATGACATTCACCCATGCTTCAGAAGAGCAAGTTTCTTTAGGTATGGAAGATATAGAAAAAGGGATTCCCATTTATCTGCAATATTGTCAGAACTACGGTCAAGGTGTGAATTACGGCTATCAAAGCTGCGTAAATTCCAACTTCTCCTCAATTTCAAGAGTAATTGGAGGATTCATGCCGATGTGTGTGAACTACGGCAATGAAGTGGATTATTTTTACACTAACTGTATTAATACTAATTTTCGTGAAGTCGAGCGCCAGTTGCGTGGAAGCGTTTACCTTCAAACATGCACCAACTATAATCGCGCTACTCTTGATGGTTTTTTCGTGATGTGTGTGAATCAAAATTTCCAGACTATTTCACACGTTCTTGGCCGCATGTAATTTCTTACCTCATTTCTTACAGGTGCCAGCAGACTTTAAGTGCAGCGATGCACGACAAAAAGTATCCTGGCACCTTTCTGGAAGGTTCTTCACCCGAGGAGGACCACATGAAAAAGTATCCTTTAAACTCAATTGGCCTAGCTATGTTAATGTGCCTGTCTTTAAGTGCTTGTGACCGGGGCGAAACACCGGAACTGCGAACACTTGAGCGTGCCCCTAGTTCCATAGGTCAATTTTCCGATGAAGCACGCCTCATTAGCGATTTCAAAAAGAGAATCGAACGCATCAATATCAATAAAAAGCTTGCTTCAATTAAAGACGAAAAAGAACGGGTAAAGTTGCGTCAGCAATTTGATAATTTACGCAAAACTTATAACCGTTCAGTGATTCAGCTTGAAGAAGTTAAAAAGGCCGAGGGACAAGACCGTATTGAAAAGAGTCAGGAATTGCAGGTGACACTCAATCAATTACAGACCAACTGGAATTACATTATTAAAAACTACAAAATCTAACAGGTTCCACCTACCTTCTGATCTGGCAGCGCAATACGAGAAGTATCCTGGAACCTGTAAGGGAACCTGTAAGGAAAACTGCAAGCTTTGCGACTCCCACTGAGCTTAATAGTTTTTAATTCGCTTCGTTTTAATTTGCGTTTAAGGAATGCGACTTCATCCTTATCAATCGTTTCATTTATCCAGTTCAGTGTGTGCGGATCCATAAATCCAAAAGAGTCATGCAAAGGAACAACAAAAGGCTTATTAAAAACAGCATAGTGAAGACTGCTAAAAGGATAATCCTCACAGCGATTGCAAATCATTGCACGCAATGGATTCTGAAAGATGTAACGGTAACAATTCATAAAATATTTTTGTGACTGAATGAGACACCATTTATATCGCCCACCCAGTATATGATTGATATTGCCCGATGAAGATTTCAAAGAAAGGGCAAGTCTTTTATTAAACTCATACATAAAGGAATCAAGATTAGAATCCGGTGTCCGCACGAGTAAATGGTAATGATTATTCATCAGCACAAATGAAATGACTTCGACTTTATGCAAGTCATTTGCTTCCCGCAAACTATCCATACAGATTTTCCAAACTTCACTCATCGGTAGGCGAAACCATTCTTGATTGTTCGACCGGGAAGTCACGTGATAAGGAAGATTACTACAGCGGATGAGGTTTTTTCTTGGCATAACAAGGGCTCAATCAATGAGTTTGAACCCCACCAAACTTCAAGCTGCTAATATGACAACTTGAAAAACGCCCCTGAAAAAATTATTAATCTTTGAGTAACTTTTTTCTGAGTGCTGTGAATTCCCACCAGGGCTTTGTTTTTCCACCATTCATGAAATCAACGGCTGCCATAAAAGTATCACACATGCAGGGATCATGACGAACTCCCGTTATCTTATTAAGCCGAAGGTAAAGTTTAAGACCATCCTTCCCTTTTAGTTCGGAGGGCCTGTTAATCCCCAAGATGCGTAAGTCTTCGGCCACGGCCTTTCCAATATTGGGAATATCTTCAAGTTTTTTTGCTTCATCCGCTGTTTTCGCTTTCATGTTTTAATCTTACCCATTTTCTTATAGGTTCCACCACACTTTTAATATTGCTACGCCCCCCAAAAAGTCTGCTGGAACCTTTTGAAGATGCAGAGTACAATAAACCGCATGAAAACAATTCTCTCAGTCACCAAAACCATCAATGCCCACTCCGAAATTCTCTTTAACATTGTCGCCGATTACCACAACGGTCATCAGGCCATTTTACCGAAACCACCATTTGTCGCTCTAAAAGTGTTGGAAGGCGGATTCGGTCACGGAACCCGCATAGAATGCGACATCAAATTCCTAGGAAAGCTCACGACTTTTCGGGCGACCGTTACCGTCCCGGAAGAGGGAAAAATCATTCGGGAAACAATTGATGACGGAACAATTACCACCTATCTTTTCGACGAGGTTGGTGCCAACAAAACTGCCGTCACCATCAAAACAGAAGGAGAAGCGAATTTTTTGTTCGCGTACATGACCCGCAAAATGCTGACACCAGTTTATGAACGCGAAATTTCCATGCTGGAATCTTATGCAAAGGAGCTGTCCCATGGTTCCGTCAACGCATAAACCGCTCATCGATCAAAGCATTAGTCTATTTAAAAAAGATGATCGCGTGCTTGCCCTTTTGGGTGCTGGATCGATGATCAACAACAATATGGATCAAATTTTCAGATATCGATTTTGTGATCGTTGTCCGCGATGATTCCTATGCAGAAGTCATGAAGAAAGAAGTTGAAAATGAAGCTGTTCGTTTTTTACAATCCATAATCTGATATGGATAAAAAGAAAAGGCCCCAAACCGATGGGGCCTATAATCTTAAAGTTCGTGAATTTTGAAAATTGAGAAATACTCCGTAGCAATAGCGCCTTCCAGAACAGACTCTCTTAATTTATTTTTTGGTGCTCATCGCGAGCGTGAGAGTGTTCGCTTTCAGGCAGTAAAACCTAGATCCCTTATTCCTGAGGTTTTCGTCCTAGACCTCGAGAATAAGCTTCTGAAAAATCTCATTCTCATTTTACCTCCCTGGTTCCTTTCTCATATATAGTATCGATCAAATCCCCAAAGAACTGCATGACTTACATCAGTCATCTACATGTTTGTAAACAGCTCTCGGAATGCCGAATTTATTGCTTCAAAAGCACCCTTCTGATAAGAATCTGTGCCGCTTTCACTCCCACGTGACTGGCGTGAACACCCGCCATCCCTAAAGTCCCCTTCAAAATCATCGAAGGATTTTTTAACGAAAACGAAAGCGCAAATCCTTTTTTTCCGCCTTCAGCAATATACAACATCAATTTTCGATTTAATGCTGCTTCTTTCGCCTTCACTCTTTCTGTCCGGTCACTCAGTTGATCAAAACTCATCGCTTTGAAACTCTTGCATTCGAAACTCGCCATCAGCGAATCCAAATCCGATTCATAATCATCGCTCTTCCAGTAAGCATCATACGCAGCCCTAATTTCACGATCGCGCGAATTAATATTGCTGATCAATTCAGCCGTTTTCGCGTTCATCCAGTCATTAATTTCATCAAGCGTGCTCATAAAATTATTCATTGATTCGGACTCTCCACTTCAGATCAGGGACAATTGCTGTGAGCGAATCGTATCATTTTGGGCCGATGAAGGTAGGATGCAGATCTTGCCGGAAGTTGAGTGAATTAATCGCAAGCTTAAAACATGAAAAACGTGTGATCTTGTGAGCAGTCAAAATAGGAATCTTCAAGGAGATATCGCCAGACAACCGAATACTTTGACCATTCTCCAATCATTTCCTTATCACATATAACTTTGGGTAAAGGTTTTGTAAAGCGAGCTGGAGACATTCTAATTTTTTCGAGAAAATTAAGATATCCTTCACTTGTTGAGAAGAAAACAAGAGTCCGATCTATTGAATCTAGAAAATCATTAAAATTGTGATTTTTTATTTTTTTTAGAACAGTAAAATTACGGTTTAATTCTACTAAAGCTCGATTATAAGCAGATCCAAAATTAGAACCTCCGGCAAATCCATATGTATGTATGTTATCTTTGTTTAAAGAAAGTAAACATACTTTAACATCTGAAAATGGGACAACTAATTCGTAAACACTTAATCCATTAACAATTGTTCTATGATATAAAACTTGTAGATTATGTCTATTGAATTCATGTATTGCCCATCTCTCAACAGCTTCATTACGGGCATTTTGTCTCGAGTATTTTTTCAGTACATGAGGAAAAGCAGCCATTCCTGTTGTTGTTGGATTTATATCAAATAAATATTCATAATAACCACTATCAAAGGAATCATAAAAGGCTAATCTTTCTAAAGCTTCTGAAATAGCTTTATAGACAGATACATTTTTATACTTATCCGTACCAGTACCATCACAATTGTTGTATATCTTTGAGGCACTAACCCAATCAGGACGTGATGCAAAGGTTGCATTTGATTCATATAGACTCTGTCCATCTATAAGTTCGACTTTATAGCATTCTAACTTCAATCCTGAATCAGGCTTTAGCCAATCCCTATAGAACCAAGGTGCAAGATTAAATACCATAATTATTTTTTTAAAAATAAAAAATCAATTGAAGCAGAATTGTAATTCAAGCTGCTATAATCAATTTTCGAAGTTTTATTAAACCAGAATCCACTACTGTAATGTCTAATTGGCCATATTATAGCCTGATTCCAAATTTCTTGATTTATAAAATTGATATCAGGGGAGTCTTTCCTGAGTTCCTGAATTATTTTTCCACTACCATCTGGTAATTGAATACCTTCTTTAGATAGAAACATAAACTTCACAGTATCAATATAATTATCAAACTCAATACCAGACCCTTCAATTCCGAAATCAAGATCATTATCATCTTCCACTTGTACAATCTTAAAACCAGAGTTTAGAACAAGATTATCAAAGCCGGATTGAAAAACCTCGGGAATACTTTTCTTCGAAGAATTTATATCAATTTTACCTGAAGCAAGAGTAGTATGCGTTATCAAGGTTGAAGAATTAACTGATGGCGCTGCAACCAGCTCTCCTCTATCAACAACCTTTACATCTCTTAAGGTTAATGGAAAAAAACTTTCAGCAGGTTTAAATCCTGCTTTTTCCATACCTTCATAGAACTTTTGTCTAAGCCATTTTCTTATTTCCAGTTTTGAGAGGATGCTGTTTTTTTTATTCCATGAATATACTTTCATGTATCCTATTTTAAGATTGTTTTCAGGTCCTAAGAACTCAAAAGCATCACTAATCATTAAACTTGCTTTGTCAGCAATAATTAAATCATACTTCTCAATATCTTCTTTCGTTTTTTCTTTCGTGAATACCTTGAAGAGTACTTCTTTAAAATAGGCTTTACCACCGCCAAAAACTAACTCGTCCCTACTTTTTAACTTAAAAGAGTCTTCAGTCCACTCTGAAACTTCATATGAGCCAGATGCTATCACCTTACGTTTATTTATCCAAACACCGGAATTACTGTCAAACTGTGAAGGATGAGCGATGCTGTAAAATCCGAAAGAAATTCTTTCCAGTAAATCGGGCATAGGTTTATTAAATTTAAGAATAATCTCGTTTCCATTTAATGTAATGCCTGGATGGTCATCGCTAATCTTTGAAAATAATTCATTTCCACGAAGAAATTCAAAAACACCAGATTGAGAATTGTTAGCTCTTTTAAGGAATGCGATCCTTTTGAAGTTTATTAAAACGTCTTTCGAATGAATTTTATCACCATTTGAAAAGGTTAAATCATCGCGCAATAAAAATTTCCATATACTAAAGTTTTCACTAGTGGTCCAACTTTTAGCAATTAATGGAACAATTTCGCCCTGTTTATTAGAGGATACCAATCCGTATAAAACAGAAGTAAAAGCATGATGATGAACATAGGCATCATAATCCATAGGATCGCTTGAGAACGGTATAGTATAGGTTCCAAAAACCAATTGTTTCTCGAATTGATTGTCTCTAATCATAAAGAACCCGATGATTAAGCATACAACTAATAAAATTAGCAGAAATCTAACTTTCATTTTTCTCTGGTGACTTGGTTTCGTCCACCGCCACCATTACTACTTCCATTTCCCCCGCCTGAGCCATCTGTTGTGTCTGTAACTACCTTTTTAACTTCAATGTCTACAATTGAAGCAAGTGCATTCAATCCCATACTCGAGAGGAGAATAACAAGAACAGCCATAAGTGATTTTTTCACGGTGACTCCTTTTTTATTTAATATGGAATAAGATACAGGCTACAGAACAGTTTACAACTTAAGACTAAGTTCCATGAAAAAACTACTGGCCCTGACAAAACCACTGCCCATCTCAGTGCTGTCATTACTGATAGTTAGTGTCTTTTTAAGATACTATTTGGCAATAAATTCGGATCAGATGTTGAGGGAGTTTAAGAATCAGAACTTCCGAGAAATCTATTCAATGGATACTTTAAAATTAGCTTCGAGAATGAATGCCCTATCGTCGGTAATCAACTGGGTCTGTATGGAAGGGAGCGTGGATGGACGTTCATTTTATAAAATGGAACGTGGTGAGTGTGAAACTGGGATATTCCAACATCGAAAAAAGTTACTAGTTCCAGAAGCGAATAACATCAAGCTTGAATTTACGATCAGACTACCGAAAGAGGTAGAACAATTGTTTCTGCTTTTTTTAGGATTACAGACTATATTAATTTTTGCACTGATAACTTCCACCAGAAGAAATGAAGAAGAGAAGCGTGAAAATGAAATTCGAATAAATAAACTGGCCAGACAAATGTCTCATGACATTCGGTCACCACTCGCAACTTTCAATACGATCCTTGATAATATTAAAACTATTCCTAAGGAAGATATGGATTTGCTACGAAAGTCCGCGAATCGCATACACTCTATAGCCGATTCACTGCTGGACAGTTCCCGTTACTTCAGCCCGGAAGAAACCGCATCTGAAACAAATGTGAATTCAATTGTAGAAGAGATTGTAGCTGAAAAAATGCAGGAATTTGGTTCTCTGCCTAATTTAAAAATTTCCTTTTCGGAAAGTACTAACGATTTTGCTATAAAACTATCTTCGACAGATTTCCGACGAATCCTTTCGAATTTGATAAATAACGCCATCGATGCGCGAGGAAACGGGGCCATTGAAATAAAAATTAAAACCATTGAAGAGCTCGGGCGAAATATTATACAGATAAGAGATAACGGCAAAGGAATTTCGGCAGATATTCTTGAGAAGCTCGGAAATGAAGAATTCACGACAAAAGCTGGTGGAAATGGAATTGGACTTAAGCATTGTAAAGAAATGGTTACTCGATCTAATGGCGAGTTGACGATTCAATCAGAGATAAATAAAGGAACTGTGATTAATTTGGCTTTTCCGGCAACGAAGACAGTCTCAGAAGAAAACGTTTTAATCGACGACGATGAACTGGTAAGGCTTACCTGGACATCGTCTGCCAAGAAGAAGAATATACGACTAATGACGGCGCGTTCACTGGATGAGATTGCAGGTAAATTGCAACATTTTTCAAAGCAGACAAACTTCTATATTGATTCGGACCTGGGAAATGATTTGAAAGGTGAAGACATCGCCAGCGAATTAAGTTCCAAAGGATTTGAAAATATCTATATGGCTTCCGGATATCATGATGAGCACTTCAAACATCTGACATTTTTAAAAGGCGTAATTGGTAAGACGCCGCCCTGGAAATAATCTTTAAAATAAAAATCCCAGATTCACCAACCAATGCCCGCTCAAATCATTCGCATAGGACACTAACCCCTTGCCACTCTGGCCACTGAGGTAATTGCCGCCGTAGCCGACGCCGAGGATGATACCTGGATCGAATTTGTGGTTGATGGAAAATTCTGCACGAAGCATGAGATCGACGTCGCGGGAGAAAGATGTTCCGCCGAGCAAGTCGAGTTTGAAAAGCCAGGAATCTTTTTTACGATTGAGGTTTCCAAAGAGAAATGATGGGCCAACGAGCCAGTAAGCGGAATCATATCCGATGCGTGCTCCGGTGAAGCGGACTTCGTCGCGGAAGTGATATTTGCCGACTTCGACGTTGAGCCCGTAGTAGCGGTTTTGCTCAATATTAGCTTCCTGCAATTTTTTCTCTTCAATGAAGGTCGTGTATTTAAGTCCGCTGAGGTTTCCTCGACGGGTGATTTCGTCGGTGTCGACAAAATATGTGCCTTGAACGTTGAGCATTGAGCGGTAGCGAAAGTCTTCGGGGTGCTTGAGGCCTTTGTACAAATAGACAACCATATAGGGAATCCAGGCGAGGACGACGACTGTGCCGATGATTGCAAAAATAAGAATGGCCATTTCGTTGTCCCCGCTTCCGCTCGCGCCTACCCAGATATTGGGGACGATGATGTCGCCTTGTTGAGGTTGAGGTTCAGGTTTTTTTTCTTCAGCTTTCTTCTTTTCTTCTTCAGCTTTTTTCTTTTCTTCTTCAGAAAGAACAGGATCTTTTGATGAAGCCGGTTTCTCGGCCTCTGCCTGGGCCACTAGAATGCGAAAGTCTTCTGGCGAAACTTGCATCGCGCCTGCGGGAATGACAGAAGATTGCGTAACGAGCACACTCTCCCGCGCGTAAGATGAAGTTGTCGTGAGCAGTGACCAGGAAACAATGATAGTGAGAATGATTTTTTGCATACCTTTAAATGGTAAAGGTGATACTGAAGATTGGGTACCGGCAGTGCAATAGTTAGTGGCCGTCGATCAGGAACACTTTTGCATCGTAAAAATTTACTTTTTCAATTTCACTGGTTTCAACGCATTTGATGGTGAATTCTGGTTTTGTGGCGTCGATGTTGAAGATGTCGCCAGTGATTCTGGCGAGTCCACGCTTTTTTAGAATATCAGCGTTCTTAATGATGACTGTGTCGCCTTTTTTAAGCTCGTGCAGGTCGGTGATAATCTTCATGATTCTCCCAATGTAATGACGGGAGACAAATATATCGCAGAAGTGAATTTGTTCTCAAGCAAGAAAATTTTTTAGTTCGATGGCGAATAATTTGGTCAGCTATTTGTGCCAAAAAAAGGTTCCAGGAGACTTTTTGTCCGGCGGTGCACCACCGAAAGTGTCCTGGAACCTGTAAGATTAATCGTATGACTTCTTGCCTTTTTCTTTTTTGCGGTCCTGTTTTTCCTTGGTGGTGAGTTTCACCTTGTTTTTGTCTTTGTCGCTAGTCTTGTTTTTGTCTTGTCCTTTGGCCATGAGATGTCTCCTTGACGGCGTTGTGAGCATTCATTTCTCACACCTTTACAGTTTACACTACCTAAAAAGCAATTAAGTCCACAAGTATTCGCGATGCGCTTTAAAAAACATGAATAAAGGTTCTTTCCGGGGGGTTAGCAATGAAAACATTTTCAACTTGTCTGTGGTTCGATAAGGATGGTCTATCAGCGGCAGAATTTTATGTCTCTCTTTTTAGAAATTCAAAAATTGAGATCGTGACGAATTATGGTGAAACCGGTCAGGAAATTACTGGAGGGGCGCCCGGTTCTGTCATGGTGGTGTATTACAAACTCATGGACTCCGAATTTTTAAACTTAAATGGTGGCCCTCATTTTCAACATACTTCAGCGTATTCCAATTTTGTCTCACTTAAAAATGCCAGCGAAGTGGAAAAATTGTGGAAGGCCCTTTCGCAAAATGGTGAAGTGCGCATGGAACTTAATAAGTATGATTGGTCGGAAAAATATGGCTGGATCAAAGACCGTTATGGAATTGAGTGGCAGTTAATGTTTGATCCGGAGGGTGAGGAAGGTATTTTTCCGGCGATGTTATTTACCAATGAGATGTATGGAAAAGGTGAAGTGGCCATCAATTATTACACCGGACTTTTTCCTTATTCTCAAATTGAGACGATCTATCGCAATCCCGAAGACAATAAGATTATGTATGCTTCATTCAAACTTAATAACAAGCGATTTGTTTTGATGGAAGGGCCGGGTGAGCATGGCAATGCGGGCTTTAATGAATCGTTTTCGATGACTGTTGCCTGCAAAGATCAGAATGAAATTGATTATTACTGGAATGAGATGACGAAAAACGGAGGAGCTGAATCACAATGTGGCTGGCTAAAAGATAAATTCGGACTCTCGTGGCAGATCGTTCCGGAGGGAATTGAGAGGATGATGAATGGGAAAAATAAAGAGAAGGCCATGGCGGCCATGTTACAAATGAAAAAATTTGATATTGCCAAGTTAACGGCAGCGGCTCAAAGTTAATTTGCGGCTTTCGGCAGTGTGATGGTAAAGGTCGTTCCTTCTTTTGAATTCGATTGAACGGCCACTTCACCGCCATGCTGATTGATTATCCCCTTAACCAGCGCAAGCCCAAGGCCCCATCCAACGATATCGCGGTGATGTTCAAGGCGATGATACTGTTCAAAGATTCCTTCCAAATCAGCGTCTGGAATGACATCCCCTTCGTTGTTAACAGTTATTTCGACTAATCTGGATTTTTCTTCAATGCTAATGGTGATATTTTTTTCTTTATCTCCGTATTTGATAGCGTTGCTGATAAGATTTTCAAAAACGCGAAGTAGTGCATTGGTATCCCATTGACCTATGACCGATTCGGGAGAGATGAGCTTTAAGCGGGCCTTATGCATGACTTTTGAATCTCGGATATACTTACGCAGGACCTGAACCAGATCACATTCAGTTCGGTCAAGTTTCATTTTCTCACCGGCATGCAGCCGATTGACATCCAAGAGGTCGCGGATCATGTTGTCGATGCGGTCGAGATTCCCCAACAGCTGATTGACCCGGTTGATAATCAGTGTGGCGTTGAGTTTAGCTGCTGTCAGTGGTGAACGCAGATCATGCGAGAGTGTTGAAACGAAATTTTCTCTCATGGCCCGTTCATCTTTGAGCTGAACGATTTCGTCATTTCTTTGTTCGATGATTTCTTCATTGCGTTTATCTTCATCGAGATTAGAAACAACTTTGGCAAATCCCAAATGCACATCGTCTTTAAAAATTGGCCGGATATAAACGTCGGCAAGGAACAAATCGCCATTCTTTTTACGCCGATACCCTTCACCGTGATAAAAGCCTTTTTCCAGCGCCTCACGCAAATGGTCCATCGGTTCATTTCGATTTCGAGCATCCAAAGGATACAAAACACTAAAATGTTCACCGATAATTTCTTTGGCCTTGTATTGCTTCATGAGTTCCGCACCAGGGTTCCATGTCTCAACATAACCTTCAGGATCGACGGTAAAAACGGCATAGTCCATAATCCCAGTGACCAGCATCCGGCAGCGTTCTTCATTTTCCTGCAGATGCGAAATCTCATACTCCAGGTTCTGGATCTGTTTGCGGGAATAATTTTTATGTTTGATTGAAGTCTCTTTGTCATAATCTTGTTGCATAAAACCTCTTCCCGAAAGGCTATCGTTCGTGCAAGACTAAGGAAATACCATTAGCAACAGGTGGATTGTGGATAAGGTAAAACCCGTTCTTCGCGGTCATTTTCATCAGGGAATGTTTTTTATTTCTCTTGGCGCATGCGCTGTTTTGATAACGCTCAGTAAGAATAATCTTGAACTGGTCTCAATGATTGTTTATTCGCTCGCTGTGCTGATTATGTTCGGCATCAGTACCATTTATCATCGCATTACCTGGACACCCGAGCAGCGTCAGCTGATGAAGCGCTTCGACCACGCCGGTATTTACATTATGATCGCTGGTTCTTTTACTCCGGTATGTTTATTGGTTCTGCAGGAAGAAACGGGAAAGAATTTATTACTGTTTATCTGGATCATAGCCATCTTTGGAATTCTGCAGTCCATTTTTTTTGTGAATCTCCCAAAAATGGTCAGTGCCCTTCTCTATATCGGAATGGGTTTTCTGATTCTTCCCTATCTTTCTCTTTTAATACCTGGCCTGGGAGCACTCAACGTTTCGCTGCTGATTGCCGGTGGCGTAGCCTATGTCATAGGGGCCATTGCGTACGGACTAAAAAAACCTGTCTTCAGACCAAATATTTTTGGTTATCATGAATTTTTTCATATCATGGTATCTATCGGTGCTATTTTGCATTTTGTGATGATTTACAGACTTGTCCGCTAAAAAATTAATCGGAAAAAGCGACGATGTGTCCGTCCGGATCTTTTACATAGCCGGCGAGAGATCCCCAGTTGCGGGTACTGACCGGCGAAAGCAATTCGGCTCCGTGATCGAGTGCCAGCTGAAAAGAATGGTGAACATCTTTGACCCGCAGATAAATTTCCGAACGCGAAACTTTCGGAAAATCTCCCGGGTTTTGAATTGTGTCTCCTAAGAGACGCTTGATTCCAGTATTGGGCATCAGACCCAGAACCGCACTCGCTCCTAGCTGAAATTCGGTCATACCCGGAACATGCAAAATAGGTTTTTGTTCCAGTACAGCTGAATAAAAAGCTGTGCTCGCATCCTGATCAGAAACAAACAATATGAAATGGCTAATCATAAAATGTCTAGCAGCCGTTCAGTAGGTCTGCCAATCACTGCGCGGTTATTATGAATAAGAATGGGACGCTCTAAAAGAACGGGATGCTTTATTAAAACATCAATCCATTCTTTGTCGGAGAGCTTTTTATCTTTCAGCTGAAGCTCTTTGTAGATGTCTTCCTTTGTCCGGATCATCTCAGGATAAGAAAGGCCTAAAAGCTCCGGCAAATGTTCCAGCATCTTTTCTTTGAATCCATCTTTTAGATAATCGATCACTTCAAAGTCTAGACCTTTCGTTGTTAATAGTTCTTTTGCTTCCCGCGATTTCGAACAGCGCGGGTTGTGAATAAGGATTGTTTTATTTTTCATGCCCTCATTCTAACAGGTTCCACCACCCTTTTGGTACCGGCAGTGCAACAATAAGAATCTGACAGAAAACTGACTTTGTCATTTAGCTATTTTCAGGTAGAACGAGGACGATAAAGTTAAGACTAACCTCAGTGGAGAATAAAAATGAAAAAAGCTTTTACCCTTTTCGCTTTGTTTATCAGCGTAAATACTCAGGCAGAAATTTTAAACACAACTCTGGAGCAGCGTCACGCCAGCCTCATCGAAGAAGCTATTGCTAAAAATTGCGGCGTTTATAACCTGGTGGAAGTGAAAACTGACGTTGAAGAAATTCGCGTAGACAACGGGATTACTGACAAGAAATTTGAATCACTGTTTGTGGGATTGAAAAGATTAGATCAGAATATTTTCGATCAATACCAGGTGACAGTGAAATCGGAGTACGCAGACGCTTACGATCACGAAGCACGTGACTGGGGAATTTTCTCTGTAACGAATGTGGCGTGCGAAGCCATCTAAAAGCATAAAAAGAAAAGGCCCCAAACCGGTGGGGCCTATGCTCTTATAGTTCTTGAATGTGAGAAACGACTTTAACTCCCGATCCAATAAAGCCCTGAAGAACAAGCTCTCTCCAATCATTTTTTGTTGCTCATAGCGAGCGTGAGAGTGTTGACTTTCAGGCGACGAAATTATTTTCACTTACTGTTTCTGAGGCATTCGTCCTAGTCCTCGAGAATAAGCTTCTAAAGATTCTCATTCTCTTTACCTCCTGTTTTCCTTCATAATCAGTATCGTCCCATTGGGAGAAATCCAACATGATCCAGCTCAGAAAGTTTAATGTTTGTGAGCAGCCGGCAGGATGAGAGGGAAAAAGAAAATCCAGACAAGAACGAGCGGATTTTAAAAAGGGTCAAATTTGTCACGGACTCCCTACTCCTTTAAATCAGGCACCGCACCACCAAAAGTATAGTGGAACCTGTAAGAAAATGTCTAAACTTTTGACGGCCCCATTGTATTTCCTACTCTCCTACAAGAAATGCGAAAGAGCGGATGATAAATTGATGGGTATGAAAAAGAAAATCGCAACATCCTTCACTCATGCCCTGTTAACTCTTTCCTTAGCGAGTACACCTCTGGCGCTTCTTGCTCAGGCATCAGATGAAGACTTTTTAAATTCTTACGAGGAAAAAGACTGGCGTATTGATCACGAATTTACATCGGCCTTTGAATATGAATCACATTCCGAAAGCAGCGATGATTCCATTTCGGTTTATAATACAGGTCTCACCTTAGGAGCTTCTCATAAAAACGGTCTGAGCGGAAACTTTCGTGCTTCGCTGGATGAGAAAATTGACGATATCGATTCACGCGATTTTGAACTGGGAAAATTTGTTAAAGAAATGAGTGTCAATTATAAAATCGATACGGAAGACGCTGTCCTGCTTTTATCGGTGGGAAAAATGCCTACAGGGGTGAAAACCGATCAGGATGACCCGAAAAAACTAGGCGGTGTCATGGGAATGCGCCTGTCGATTCGTCCGGAAAAAATTCCGCTTATTCAGGACTGGTTGAGCAAAAATAATTTCAAAATCAATCGCATCGATATTGTCCGCTACAAAGCAGGAAGCGAATCAGAACTCAATACCCGCTCGCTGGGCGAAGCCAATATGACTTCCTATGCGCTTTATCTCTCGCACGGGCGCAACCTGCAGGCATTTTTCATTCACAAAACCCCGGATCGCGATAACACTCGTGGGGTAACTTCCAACAGTCTGGGCGCCGTCTATATGATGGGCGGAAAATATGCGCCGCAATTTTTTGTCATGAAACATACAAGTAAGGCCAGCTTTATGGACCTCGACTTGCTGGTGGTGAGTTCCAGTATCGCCGTGGCCAAAGATACCAGGGGTGTATTTTCTTACAGCCGTGCCAACGAATCGATGAGTCACACCAAAAAAGACGTTTACGATATCTCCCTTTCCAAAACGCTCAAGAAGAGTAAAGATCTATCTATCAGTGGCTCAATCGGAATGAACATCACAAATGGTAGTACGAATGAAAGAACAATTTACATGCGCCTGGAAACCAGATTTTAATATGAAAAAAACAATCCTCTTTAGTCTTACCACTCTCTCCATCATCACAACCACTGCGTGTGCAGCATGGAACGGGAAAGTTGTCGACGTGACAAAAAATCAGACGCTCACCCGTGAAGGGCTGATGAAGGAATTATCTAACGCCAGCATTATTGTGATTGGTGAGAAACACTATACGAAAGAAGTTCAGCTGGAAGAAGGTAAACTAATCAATGATCTTGTTACTTTCTCCGGCAAAAAACAGGATTTTTCCGTGTCATGGGAATTTTTAAATGCTTCTTCTCAAAAAGAAACCAGAACTCTTTTTGAACAGATCTTCACTAAAGAAATTACTATTGACGATTTTCTTTATAAAACTCAAGGCACGACAAAGGCCGGTGTCTATGCTCCGGTTATCGACGCCACCGTTAAAAACGTCGGTCAGCTTTTCGGTGTGAATCTCTCCCGGGATGAAAAAGCGCCGGTGACTAAAGGCGGATTAGAAGCACTCGACCCCAAACTACTTCCTCCTGATTTTGAATTAGGCGGAGCTCATTATCTGGAACGTTTTACCGAAACTATGCAGGGCCATGCGACTCCTGAACAGATAAAAAATTATTTTGCCGCTCAATCGCTGGTCGATGATGTCAGTGCATATCACGTACTAAATGACTCCAAAGCTTCACTTAAATTCCTGATCATCGGCGCTTTTCACTCACAATACAACGACGGTGTCGTGGCCCGTTTAAAAGAGCGTGATCCCTTTGCCAAAATTCTGAATGTGGAAATTATCGATGCAGCCGATTACACCGCACTCGAGATTGAAAACGTCTACACTGATCCAAAATACGGTAACCGTGCGGACTTCATGTTATTCGTCAACGAACCAAACTAGAACAAAACGCCAAAAATTAGAAAAGGCCCCAAACCGTGGGGCCTATGCTCTATAAAAATCTTGAATGTAAAGAAAAGATGAACTCCAGTAAATTAAGCCCGAAGAACTAATCTCTCAAAGTTGTTCAGTGTTGCTCATAGCGAGCGTGAGAGTGTTAACATTCAGGTGACGACGAAAAAATCAGCTGCTACGTTTACTATTCCTGAGGTCTTCGTCCTAGCCCTCGAGAATAAGCTTCTGAAGAATCTCATTCTCATTTTACCTCCTAGGTTCCTTTCTCAATATCAGTATCGTCCTCTTCCCGATTTTTCGACATGATCTAACTCAGATAAAGGGATGTTAATAGACAGGTCTGAAGGCCACTATTTCAGGATTAAACGGTTGTAAACCACTGCTCGCAGAATGTCTGAGCGGGAAATCATTCCCACCAGGTGATGTTGATCGTTTATGATGGGTAATGCACTGATTTTTTCTTCCAGTAAAACGCGCGCAATATGCGCCAGCGGTGTTTCTTCGTGCGCCACAACCAGAACAGTGGTCATCACATCGCGCGCTTTCAAAAAATAAAATGTTCCGCTCACTTCTACCTTCAGTAAGTCCCGGTCGGAAATAATGCCAAGTATTTTATGTTCGTGCACAATCGGGATGTGGCGAATCTGATGCTTTTTCATTTCATTCTGCACGTCCGAAAGTAATGCTGTATCCGGCAGCGAATGAACCGGTTTATTCATCACATCGATAGCAAAAAAGTCCTGCTTGTTTTCCGGCAAGGTCGAGACAAGCGGACGCTCGTCCGAATGAATTTCGGTGCGCTCAAGCCTCGCCTTTTCAAAGGTGCCTTCGAGATACTTAAATTTGTATGAATGAAGATGACCTTTGGTTAAAAGAAAAAATGCCATAAATGCTCCTTAGGACCATTATAGCATCATCCAGTCCGGCGTCGGTAGAGGCACTTCCTCCCCCAGCACGAGAGCGCGAAAAAAGGCTTTCTGAGCGCGATCTAAGTCTTTAAGCGGTCCAAGATTAGGTAAATGCCCTCCGCCTTTTAAAAGATAAAACTCCCCCTTTCCGCCTGCCACACTGGATCGATGATTTAAAGCGCCCAGCCGGTCCGTGGCCCCGTCGTCTTCCCCCACCAGATAAATCACCGGCACCTGCAGAGAAAACTTCTCCAGATCAACAAATCCTGTCTCAGACTCAATCCCCAGAGGACGGCAATAACTGGCCTCAACCGAATTATCATTTTTCCAGATCAGTTTTTTTGTCTCATCAAAAATCAGATTGAACGAAGCCTCCGGATTCCTGCCGGACAATTCCTGACAAGTAATCATGCCAAACGTCACTTCTCCGTCAGAGCTTTCTTCCGGAGAAACTGTTAAAAATCCGCGCGCTGAAAAAAAATTCCCGATAAAAGACTGCAGGGCCGTATCTTCCATCTGCAAAATATTTTCCAGAAAGTTTTTATAAACACTCCCACCGTTATCCAGATACATCATCATGCTGCCGACAACCGAAAACCACTGCACCGGAAGAATGCCTTTCTTACTCAAGCTTAATATCCGCTCCTGCAAATCGATTTCAAGTGAATCAAAAACTTTCTGCAGATTCGCTCGCCTGATTTCGGATTTCCAGATGGAAAGATCTCCGCGAAAAATCACTCCTTCCAAAATAACCTTCGACACGAGATCCGGATGGCGATGAGCAAACATCGTCGCGAGAACTGTTCCGTAAGAGTGCCCGTAAACCACCACCTGATCAATTCCATAGCTCCGCAAAACGATTGCAGCATCAGACACGCTCAGCTCGCTGGAATAATTTTTGGGATTTAAGAATGTCTGAACATCATCAGCGCGCGAACACCCCATCCCCCGCTGTTCAAAAAAAATGACGTTTATTCCTTCGAGATCAAATTCGCTGCTTCGTGGAGACGATCCTGGTCCTCCGGTAAAAAACAAAACGGTAGGATGCAATCGATTGAAAGCTTTCAGCGTGTAACTATGAACCATTTGCTTTTCACTCACCCGATGCAGCCGACTTTCCCCCCTTTCGCCAATAGGATTTTTGGCGCAAAACTCGGCTCCGCTTTCATAGGCAAAAGTAGTCGTAACGAGAATGAAAAATGCTAGAAGCATGGTCAAAATACGCATAAGCCACTATGCCCCGAAGGCGTAATTTTTTGGAGGGTTGATGGTAATCTTTACACGATAATTTAAAACATTATGGAATGAAGAAGCTGTGTGGTTTTTTAAAAACTCGACTCAAAAAAGACCGATAGATCAGAAATTTCTTGTGCGATGAAATTCTCTTTGCCCGAAAAGCGACTAATAAAGCAAGTGAAAAGCTTACACTGAGATTAAGTGTGCCGATCAGTAAGATTCCTAGAGCGGCCCTGAGGAACTCAACAGTCATCAGAGTTTCTACTCCCAATGTAGGGATAGACGCTGCCAGGGCCCCGGTGGAAAGGGTGACGTGACGAACATCCAGTGGAATCCCCAAGGTCTTTAATATCACGGGTATTAGCCCTAGGAAAACTCCCAGCGAAACACTGCCGACAATTCCTGTTATGGCATGCTCAAGATGATGAGTAATTTTATGAGCACCTTCCCTTCCGAAAATATAATTAAGTTTCTTATTTTCCGAAAGCAGATAACTAAGCTGGTGAAAAGAATACCAGTTCATGGCCCATCCGGAGAGAACACTGGAAAACCAGAGAAGAAAACCGGTAAAGACGGCATAAAGCGCACTTGGTCCCAGAATATCCGTTGAGTAGAGCGTACTTTCTGCAACTGCGCTGGAGAAAATCCAGCGACCGGAGTAATTAAACCACAAATAATTCAGGAGAATCACCGCCGGGATAACAGAAAGTAAATTGCCAAAAACCGCTGCCAGTTGTGTTCGGGTAATATGGACAATCTCGTCAGTCACCAGCTCTACATCATCCCGATCCCCAATCTTCTCCAGTTTTTGTGCCAGGACGGATGCAGTCGCTGCGGGCTGCTTGGTGGCCAGTGTAAAACCGGAAAATTGTATAAGCAGAAAACTTCCCGCATAGTTAACAGATGACAAAGTACCGTAGAGAAGTGGTGTCAGTTTTAGATGAACAAGAAAATTTTTCAGATAGACGGTCAATGCTGTAAGGGTTCCACCACCAATTGCACTTTTGATCATCATCCAGTGTTCAAAACGATCTTTAGCAATATAGTGCTCACCGGTTTGAGAATTATTTTCAATGATCTTCTGGGCCAGCAAAGTGGCATTGTCAGAAAAAACACTCAACGCATTTCGCTGATGTAAATTCTGTTCAACAAGTTCAGCGATTAATTTGGTAATTTTTCCCGGATTTAAATTTTTTGAATTAGTAAGCTCCAGCAGTGAGTGGACGCGCTTTAAAAATAGCTTCATCTTTTCGAGCTGGAAAACTATCTGAGTGCTTACTCCGTATGTGTTAAGATGATGATAAACATCATCAATGGCCTGACCACTTTCAAGCAATAAATCGTAAAACTCCACTAAAACGACCTGATTAAGCTCCAGTGCATTTTCGTTTTTAGATTTGAGATACAAATTAAGCTTTGAGGGAAGTGAATAAAAAGGAAGGGCCTTCATTTTTTTATGCGGGATTCTCTTTCTAATGGCCGGACTCATTCCAATGGCCGTGATTTGGGAAATGAGATAGATCAATGAATCATCTATATCATTTTGCAGTTTGCTGTATTCCCCTTCGGCAAAGAGCTCCGGAAGTCGTCTCAAGCATTCTTCATCCAAGCCCCTCAATCCTCCCGGGCTCTCTTCAGAAGGAAAAATGACCATCATTAGTTCGCTAAGCTGATTGCCAATTGGCTTTCCCGGGAGAATCTTGCTGGTAAGTTTTTCAGTAAGCTCTCCTATCAGCCCTAAGTTTGAAGGAAGTCCGACTTCACAGAAAAACTCTGTAGAGTGTAGTTCTTGCAACGCACTTGAAAAAACTTTTTGAATCCTAGATTTAAGAACTAAATTTTTATCAAGAATTGAAAAAAGTTGTTTGATTTTAATAGATGGGACTTTTTCCGGTTCAGGATCCAGCAACTCTGTTCTAAAAATCCATTGAACTATAGTGACAATGACTTCGATCTTTTCTTCCAGGGATGTCGGATCTTTAAACGACAACAGATAAAGCTCCAGCGAAGTTTTTTTATTGGCCAGAACACCGTACTGTTTTAGACTTTCATATTCCCTTAGTTTGTTAAGAAAAATTTTAATTTTTTTGAATGCCATCAGAGTATTTCAACCTATATATCATGCACTTTAGCTGCGTTGACTTCCATTACCGTCAAATCATTCTTTTCCAGTTTAAAAAGAACACGTACTCCACCATTGAGCCTCACTGAATAAACGTCGTTAAATCGTTTTATCTTTTCCATGTGCCAGCGTCCTGGATTTGCGTAAAGTTCCTTAATCCCGGATTTATCCGACATCAATGTCATAAACTCTTCATAATTTTTACGTAATCCTGGTGAAAGAGTAGAGATATCTTTATCTGCTTTTCTGGCCGTAGAATAATTAATCGGCTCCCGAATGATCTTTGGTTGAACCGGAACTTCAGCTTTAGCCTCCACTCCATACTTTTTAAGAAGATCACCCAATGTACGATCTGAAAGTTTACCTGAATGAGACAGCTTGCCATAATCTTCCCAAAACTGAACTTTATCACTCAATGCTGGATGAGTTAAATACTTCATTAAGTTGCAATCGATAGCACTTGCTTCATAGCAAATTAATAAAGACGTTATTAAAAGTTTAAATCGCACAGCTTAATGACTCCATCGCCATTTTTTTGGATATTTTATGGCCTTTACTTAATTCAAGCATTGTTTTTAAACGCTGCAACTTAGGCAGAGTGATCATTGCTAATTTGCCGATACCAATTGTTGCCCCGGCACCTGTGACAACGAAAGCAGCATTCGTCACGACTTCCCCAATTAGCTTACAGCCAATTTCCAGTTTTTCATCAACAGTAAGTCCAGCCGCTGCTTCATAAAAGCTTCTAAGCTCTGCCGAGAGATTTGTAATGAGATTCTTCATCTGCTCATAATTAGATTTCATATCCTGCCACAACTTTACAGGATTATCTTTCAGTGTCTGAAAAAAATCTTTTACCGAATCTACCTGTTCTGTTATTCCCCGAAGAGCATGAACTCCGCATTCTCCGATTTTTCTGATCAACAATGCTTGAAAAATTTCTCTGTCAATTGATTCCAACGCTGATAATTCTAAGCTCGATGATAAATCTCCCCGGCAATGAATGAGATCACTGTCAGCTGCCATGGCCTCAGGAATCAGAAGATTTAAAAAACGCTCACTCTGTCGTGAAACGAAACTATTACCCGGCAGGTTTTTGACAAGGGCATGCACTTCGTGAACGTTAAAATCAAAAAAAGCGATACTGGCCGAATCCGTATGATAGAGCGTCAGATTTTTTTCGCTGATAACTTTATAGCGTAATTTCTCCGGTGCAATTAAGCCTAATTTTATAAAAATAGTGCCTGCATGATAAGGCGAAGAAAAAACCTCATCAGCATTTACGAGAGGAAGATTCCCCAAAGGAGAAGCACTCATCCGATGAAATTTTTTTTCTTCAAAGTGCCTGGTGAACTCCGACAACTCAATACTAAATCCGGTAACTCTTGGAATAAAGGTATACTGAAAATTCCCCCCCTGAGCCCAACTGGCATAGCTGAAGATTGAAGCAATAAACAAAAGCAGGATGCGCATTCTTTAAGTCCGCTAAATAAGAGTTAAAGAAATTGTAACATTAATCGCTCCTCAGTGCTATCTTGAAAGTGATTGATGAGCTTCTAGATATGGTAGCGGACCGCTGTTATTTTAAACTGCCATAATTTAGAGCGGGACATATTTTCAGTATAAGCTGCTTCTTCATCATGGTAGAAAAATTTCCGACCGGAACCATTTATCAGTGACTGTATGAATGTCTTCATGAGCACCTCCTGTACTCTGGTTATCGCCTACTCTCGGACTCTATTCAATACTATTTACCGAAGTATTAAATAGTGATACCATGAGGTTTAAGGGAGAATCCTATGTCACAAATAGATCAGTTCCTAGATGGACTCAAAAAATTGCTAAAGAAAAAAAACATCGTCTATCGCGAGCTTGCCCAGAAGCTCGACATTTCAGAATCCAGCGTGAAGCGAATTTTAAGCAGCAAAAGCCTGACGCTGACGAGACTCGAAGAAATTTGCCGGTTGTGTGATATTAAGTTCAGCGAGATTATAGAACAAACACTTTTCTTTGAAGAACAAGAAAATGCCTTTTACTCTGAAGATCAGGAAAAAGCATTTGCTCATAATCCTCGCCTCTTTCATTTGCAGCTCTTAATTGAAGAAGGTTTAAATTTTCAAAAAATAGAAAAAAATTATGAAATCTCCTCCACGGAATTGCAGAAACTACTGCTTCAGCTTGACCGCTTAGGACTCATTGAACTTCATCCCAAAAATCGAATCAAACTTACTTCTTTGCGTGATCGCCGTTTTAGAAAAGAAGGGGCCATGGGAAAACTACTCTTTGAACAAACTAAGATTAATTTCTTACAGGCCGACTTCAAACAACCCAACGAACATGTCCGCTTTCAGATGGGCAATATGTCTTTGCAGACTTTGAATAAAGTTAAAAACAGAATTGATAAATGTCTTGAGGAAATCCGAGAAGAGATGGAATTTGAAGATCAGGAAAATCCTGAACTAGAAAGTTACGGAATGCTCTTTGCAATGAGGCCATGGCGCTATACCTGGATGGATTCCATTAAAAAACGCAAACGCTAAAAGGTTCCTAAAAGGTTCCTAAAAGGTTCCACCTACCTTTTCGTCCGGCACCGCACCACCAAAAGTGTCCTGGAACCTGTAAGAACCTGTAGAGTTAACCGCAAATCACCGGGCGGATATACTGGATGACATTGAGTTGTAATTTTCCACGCAGGTTTTCACCATCTTCAGTTTTTAGGTGAAAATCGAGGACATTGTCCTTGTTAAGCTCAAGTTCGATGCGCTTGATGGTCGGGCACACTCTCTTGGCATGACAATATTGAATCAGCATACCCCTTTCATAGGCATGCTTGTTGTCGGTGACAACTTTCCCTTTCTCGCCCCACCAATTAATTACGAGCATGGGATAATTTCCTTTATCCGTTGAAAGCGTAATCATTTTGGAAGGAGCATCATGGGGAGCACATCCATCTCCAATCGATCCCTTTGAAAAGACGACTGGATTTTTTTTCAACAAAGTCACATCCATTCCCTTCTGGCAAACATTCTTCACACAACGAAAAGGGAAATCTGCGGCATAAAGCGGAGGTTGCTGGCCCCATGATTTGGCACAACTGGATTTCATCTTCGCTTGCAGCGTTTTGAATTCTTCATCTTCGACACCACTTTGTGCTTTTTTTGATAGTACCAATGGCCCTTGCCATGGATTGGGATTCACATTGAAAATTTTGCAGTCACTTCCCTTCTGACAATCGCGTGGAAGCGTTCCTAGTCGGCTTTCAAAACCTCGAGAAGCCTTTTCACAGTCTTCCGCTTCAGCCGTCAAAGCATCAATTTCCGCTTCTTTGAAGTGATGTTCCTGCGCTCCATTGGCCGCCAGTTCAAAACATCCGTCATCACGCTTATTCGTAAACAGAATCGAGGACGTTGCTTCAAAAGAAAGTGCAGTTCCCCCTTTATAGGTTTGAGCGGCGTAACTTGGCCCCTTACTTTGCCCGCTTACCTCTTTCATCATCGAATAGCGATGCTCTGCAATCGAAACAATTTTTCCTTCGAGCGATTTATCGCCTTTAAACACACGATGGATTTGCCAGCGTCCCACCTCCGCCGGACAGTTGGCAATAGTCGCTGGCCGTGGGCTCGGCCATCCCAGAAAAACGAAATCGCTTGCAGCGAGAAGTTCATTTCTCGTCATTTCATGGAAAACCGGTCTCCCGGCAAAAGCACTGCTGATCAAAAGGATAAAAAGTATTTTCATGCCTCAATCATAAAGGTGCCAGGAGACTTTTGGTACCGGCACCGCAACACTACTGCCACTTTGAATGGGCAATTTATAAGTTCAACAATCTCACAAATCTGCCAGTTTATGATTTTCTAGAGCTCAAAAAAAAGGGCATGGCCAGGAAGTGATAAAATATCCGGATGAAAACATTAATTTTTGCACTCATCCTGGCCGCTCCGGCAGTCATTGAGGCCGCTCCCAAAAACAATGCTTCCAAAGTCACCTTAAAGGCCAATCAAAGCTTCATGACCGAATCGCACGGAGCGATCTATATCCAGAAGATTGAAAAAGGGCTCGTCACTTTCAAACTGCAGGAAAGGGCCTCTGAGGGGTGCCCTCCACCGGCCGGCGTTCCTTCCCAGACTTTGCCTCAGGAAAAATTTAAAAATATCCATCCTATTTATGCGGCCATCGACTGCGAACAAGATCGCCTGGACCGTGAGGAATTTGAAAACCTAAGTAAAAAATAATTTTAAAAAAATCCTATTTTAGCGAAAAAAATCCGCCGTCAATCTAAAGAAACTAAGACTCACGACCAGTGCTAAAAGCCATGGGCCAAAGGCAAGCAATCGTTTTATCGCATCCTCGCTGAAAATGAGTCGCTCAAGTCTGGCGATTTCCGTCTGTTTTTCACCAACAATATTGAGTTCAATGCCAATGCGATCACGGGCCTGCGTGCAGAGCGAACAGTCTTCGGGAAAAATCAATTCATCCCATTCAGCCTTGAGATCAAAAAAACTGGCCGTTGCCACTTTCGTAGCAAACGCATCCAGCATTTTGCAGGTCATTTTCATTTTGGTCATGTCTTCGGCGGGACCTCGTTTTGATGGCCTGTAACTACAGATGATTTTTTTTTCGAAGTGGGTGCCTTCTTTAAGTTGAGCATAGGAAGCTGCCAGACGCTTACTCATCTGATCGTGTTTTTCTTCAGCGACGAAAGACCTGGCCCCGAGGACTGCGCCTAGTAACACCACAGACATAAGAGTTAGCCGCACGCACTCACTGACAAAGAGAAGACGCTTTCTCCCCTTTCCCTGGAGGTTGAGATGAATGATGTTTAAAAAGACAAAAACAAGACCCGCGAAAACTAACACATGGGTCATGCTTAGTTTATCGATCGTATCCATAATCAGATATTTTAAAGGCTTTAAAAGCGAAATCAAATTTCCGGAGGGGGTTCAGAAATTCATTGTTTAGCTTCTGTGACTCCTCCCGGGGATGGCAGCTTTTGGTGGCATTTGAGCTGGTCGAGAACGAGCATATTCGCAAGAAGGAATAATGATTATTAGAAAAAAAATACTTTTGAGATGTGTACCTAAGACTTCCGTTACAACGAAAATTTTTTGTAACCTTATAACGTCACAACCAAAATGAGATTAGGTGCAAAGATATTAAAAAAATGGTCTTGATTTATACTAAGGGGCACCCCTGTTTGATTCTATATAGGATTAACGCAATGTCATCTTTCGATGAGTCACTTCGAAAGTCCAAAGCATGAGCGAATATTCAGTTAAGGGATGAAGTTTAATACTAAATCTATAATCATAGTGAAAAGGAGAACATATGGAAGATTCATTTATAAGTTGGGTGCTGAAATTCTTGATATTTAATCGGTTTAAAGGTTTTTTTAAGCTTGAATATAAAGACGACAAACGTAAAATTAAACTTGAGCTCGGTCAACACACTGCAAAGGCTGACAAAAAAAATACAAATCCACAGAAAATTGATAAGTCTGCTGGCACCTGTAAGAAATGAAGTAAGATGAACACACCAACTCTACCAACCGGATGCGTATTCATAGCGATGAGCCTCGACGGCTACATTGCAACTAAAGAGAACGGCCTTGACTGGCTCCATATGGTCGATCAGGATGGCGAAGATTACGGCTACGCCGAATTCACCAAAACAATCGACGTTATTCTCATGGGACGAAACACCTACAATGTCGTTTCCAAATTCGATAAGTGGTTTTATGAAGGCCTGAAGGTCGCCGTGTATACTCGCTCCCCGATTACCAAGCCGATGGCAGATGAATTCCAGGTCAGCGGTTCGATGCAAGAGGTTTTCGCGCGTCTGGGTGCCGAAGGTGCAAAACGTATTTATGTTGATGGTGGCCAGACGATTCGTGCGGCCCTTCAGGAAAATCTTATTCGCGAGATGACCATTTCCATTATCCCGGTCATTCTGGGAAGTGGAATTCGTTTGTTTGATGAGATGCCTGGGCTTAAAGAAATGATTAAGCTGGAGGCGAAGGATGCGCGGAAGTTTGAGAAAGGGCTCATTCAGCTTAAATATTCACTTTGATTCAATAAAAAAGAAATTTAACCGCCATTAAGATCGGTAATCCAATTATCAAGCCTAAATTAATAGCAAACAGCGCCTCATTAATTTTCCTAAGCATATTGCATCCTATAATAAATTTATACTCTTTCATATTCTCCTTTTTTGAGACTTTGCCCGGATAAAAGCCTTTTTAGGAGAATACATGGGCATTAAAAGACGAAAAAAAGTTAGTAAACGCGGGCTTATTTGGCGGGCCCTATTGCACATCTTTTTCCCAAGGCGCTTTTTCAAGAAATTAAAGTGCTCTCTACATGCTCGAGAACGCTTTGAAGAACGCTACGGAAGGCCTTTGAGTAATTATGAGTACGAGGTCCTCAATATAAGGCTTCTTCTCGGAAACATGGAATTGCTGGCTATTTCGCCTGATAAAGCTCAACTCCATACATGTTGGTTTAAAAAGCAGAAGATCTATACGATTTCTTATAGCGGTGAAGGAAGAATCAGGACGTTTTATACAAAAGCGATGATGAAGAAATTCTTCAATGCTCGCGGAACTATCGTGCATGAATTCGATATGGATCTAATGCGGGAAACTGTCGTTCATGAAAATTTAAATGCTAATTTCAAGAAATATATTGATCGTTACAAGTTGGTCTACTTCGACAAACATTTAAACCAATCGATCTATAAGATAAACGACCGCGAAATGGCCCTGTATGCTCATGATACCAACACGGTTGTAAACATCATTAGAGCAGATAATCTCGATTTATTTGAAATTACCCAGGGGATTGAAATTCGCGATATTCTGGATCACGAGTTCAATCCTAATAAGCAAAAAATCTTAGATCAAATACGTTTATCATGTGAGTAAGTGGCAACGTCTTCAAAAGTGGAATCTACCTCTCCTTCCGTATAATTAATGAGCTTTAAAACTATTTCAGGCGAATGCCGATATCTTGAAGCCAAATTTTGGAATTTAGCTGGAGTGATGTCATTGCGAAAGCTGATATCTACCAACTTGTATTCAGGAAAAAATCGGCTGAATGCATAGCGGATCATATCTTCATCCATATACGTGAGTTCCAGTTTCAAATCAATTCTTCCGGGCCTAAGGAGTGCTTCATCTAAAACGTAAGGATGATTGGTGGTAATAATCAATATCCTGCCAGCGGAAGAACTAACTCCGTCAATAGCGTTTAAAAGTCCGGATAATGTTACCTTCGTTGTCAGAAGCTCATGTACTGGTTTGGTGAAATCTCTTGAGAGTGCAAAAGAATAGCTATCTATATCTTCAATGAGAATGATTGAATCTTTTTCAACCGTATCTAATGCTTCACTTAATGAACTGTCGGATAGTCCATTTAAATTCAGAATAAAAAGATTCCTTTTTTCGCGTCCACATATTGCTCTTACTAATGATGTTTTTCCAGTTCCTGGAGGACCATATAAGCAAATTCCCGTTCTGTAAGGAATCCCATGTTTCAGATACCAGTCCTGACTATTTTTGAAGTTATCCAAATGCTGAAAAGTTTTTAAGCGATTACCTTCATTCATAATGACACTGTCAAGATTGCGAACTTCCTGATCATGAGAATACTCCCAATAGCTCTCATTAAATTTGTAAATTTCCGTAATTTGCGAGCTGTTGTTCTCCGGAGTAATCTCCTTCAATAAACGTTTAAAGATATCCAGGCTCCTCCCAATTGTCTTTAGTGCGATTTGTTCGCGAATGTCGTTATGAGAACCAAGTTGTTCTTTGGACCGCTTGAAAAAAAAAGGACGCCCTTCAAAGAAGAAAAAATGCTCGCCAAAACCAGCCCCTAAATCAGAGTGAGTTTTCTGAAGTAAAGGATTAGTTTTTTTTGTGATTAAATATGTTCGTGAATATTTTCGAAACTTTTGGTTTTCATACCAATCGATGAAGTCATAGAATTCGGAGTTCTTACACTGCAGATCGAGTTGGATAGTGAAATGCTTCACAAAAAAACTGCCAACATTTTTGGGGATATCTTTAAGGACATAAGTTAGAATCCCCAATCCCCATAACCCAACGATCCCGGACAAAATCGCATTTTCTTTGGCAATTTTATTGAATTCAAAAAAAAGAGTGTTAAGTTCATTAATCATGGAACCTCCGAGGTCATTATGCTCAAGACAGTTCTCAAAAAATGAGACAATGGTTCTGATTCTTCAGCTTTTTTGAATCTCAGAAAAATCATCAAGCTTACAACATCTTACAGGCTAAAAATGTCTCAGTTTAAGAGAACGTGCTGGGATAATTTACTTTCACAATTTAGAAAGGATACATTGTGAAACGCGAACTTCCCCACGACTATAATGCTGAAAAAGCATTAATTGCTTCTCTAATCCTCAATGGACGGGTTTTTGATGAAATAAGTGAAACCAGGATATCTGCGGATGATTTTTTCGACAAAAGATTCGGAATCATCTTTGACGCAATTGTAGAGATGCAAAAAACCAACATGCCAGTGGATTTTGTGACTGTTTCATCGAGATTGAATACTTCGTCCAGACTTGAAGAAATTGGTGGTAATGAGTTTCTCGTACAGTTGATTGATGACCATATGACTGATGCCAATGCTTATGGATACGCAACCATCGTGAAGGAACAGTCTACTCTCCGGAGTATCATCACGACATCGTTGCAAATTGCTCAGGATGGTTTTGCTCTTGAAGGTTCAGTTAAAGATTATGTCAGCGAAGTTGAGACCAAATATTTTCGAATAACAGCGCAAAATAAAATTAGCAAAATAAATTCAGTTTTTAGTCTTGTTAAGGAAAACATAAAAGATCTTGAAAACACAACTCGGAAACCTGGCGAAATTGAAGGGTTTAGTTCTGGCTTCAATGAACTCGATAAAATCCTAATGGGAATTCAGGAGGGACGCCTATATGTCATTGGTGCCAGACCCGGGATGGGGAAATCTGCACTGGCCTTAAACCTTGCTTATAATGCCTGCAAACAATCAAATCTGCCAGTGATCTTTTTTTCGCTAGAGATGACAGGTAAAGAACTTTCTATGCGATTACTCACAAGTGTAGCAAAGGTTGATAACAAAAGAGTGAAGACAAAAAATTTCTTTGATACTGATCTTCGTAGTCTGGCAAGAGCAACACAAGAAGTGTCGAGACTTCCATTTTTTATAGATGAGACTAGTTCGATTTCATTGATGGAAATTATCAGTATTTGCAGGAAAAAGAAGGCTGAAGAAGGCCTGGGAATGGTTGTGATAGATTATCTCCAGCTTATGGGCACAAACAAATCTATTCCTCGTGAACAACAAATTTCAGAAATTTCCCGTGGCTTAAAGGCACTTGCTAAAGACTTGAGCTGTCCGGTTATAACGCTCTCTCAGCTGAATCGTGAATCTGAATCCGGCCTCGTCGCAAAAGGTGGTAACAGGCGTCCTACTTCAAATAATCTCCGGGAATCCGGGGCAATTGAACAGGATGCCGATGCCATCATGCTTATTTACCGTGACGATTATTATAACAAAGACACTAAAGAACCTGGAGTCGCCGAAATCATTGTTACCAAAAACCGAAGTGGTGAAGCCGGAACAGCAAAACTCGCTTGGGTTGGCGCCTATACCAGTTTTGAAAATCTGAGTTACAAATCCTGAAGTTGATAATGCTCAGTTTCAGTTAATTCTATGTGGAACTTATCAAGGAGTGGTTTTAGTTCTGCATAATTGCTAATCATTACTCCAGCATGTACAAACTCATAAATCCTGTGTAATTCAGGGTAGTCTTGGAAATTTTTTCTTCGAAAAGCCTGCGCAAATTTGAAATCGCCACTTGAATACATAAGGAAATACCGGAATTCGTCCAAATTCATCTCAAGTGGATTTTTTAAGAAAAAGCATAAATCCATTTCAACAATTGGTTTAAAATCGGTCGCAGCTAAAAAATCAAAATAAGAGATCCGTTCGCCATCGGCATGTAATAAATGTACTTGAGCAGCTGTTAACTTTTTAGTCGAAAATTTTCGCACCCGTTTTTCAAATTCTCGTTGATCTATATATTTTGGAGCTAAATCCAGTTCGATTTCCGCTAAGCCTCTTTCAAATTCATCGAGAACATTCCTCAATTCCGAGTCCAAACTAGACAGTTCTAGCGCTTCCAGGTGAGAAAATACGACATCTAGATAATTATGATCTATTTCGATTTTTTCTCTGACCATCAATCTTCTGGCTTCAACGAGCTCAAGTGAAGTGAACCCTTTATTTCTCAATTCCTGCGCCTGCCTTTGCGGACAGCCCGTTGTGCATTCAGCCCCCTGAGGGCAAGCTATTATCTCAAGAATCGCACCTTGTCTCTGAAGTAATGTTTTAGTCTCGGTATGCTTGAAACTGACGTCAATATCTGCAATTTTAGACTTAACCTCGGCATCGTCATTTCTGACTTCTAAAAATTGGCCTAAAACAAAGATAAGCCAGATCTTGCGTTCTTCTGAGTATAAGCTCAAACCTTTGATTGACTTATATTTCTCAAGGTTGAAATTGAGGGCATCCTCAACACTAACCGGGAAGGGAAATTGGTGTTCATAGCGCAGAAGAAAACTTGGCCCGGAGGCGCCGGTTAAACGGCTAATTTTAAGGGACCAGTATTCCCTGGGAAGTCCAACTTGTTCACAAATCATTTTGCACGCTCCTGATGATTTTGAGTCTATCCAATTGCTGTCTCAATTAATGAGACTTCAATAAGATAAATTAAATTCAGGAATCCAAAAATTTGTAAATAAATGCTCTATAAAGTTGACTGAATTCCGATAGGAAATTACATGAATAAGAAAATAACGTACACTCCAAGTCAGTTAATCACTTTCGTCAACTCCCGCTTTGCTGCCTGGTACGACCGGGCGGAAAGAGAGTTTCCTGAAATTTGTTCAGAATTAAAAAATCCAGAAGATGAAATGCTCGCGGTGCTTCGAGATAAAGGACTCGCCCATGAAAATGAGGTCTTCCAAAATCTTGAGAAAGAATTTAAATCGATAAAAAGAGACACAGCAACCTTTGAAGAAACTGTTCAGCATCTCAAAAACGGGACGGAGCTTCTCTTCCAGGCCCGTCTGGAAACAGATAATTTCCGCGGCATCGCTGACTTCATTGTCAAAGAAGGTGATGAATACATAGTCATGGACACTAAATTAAAAAAGAGTGTCGTTCCTTATATGATTTTTCAGCTTTGTATTTATTCTGAAGCTATCGGCAATGCCCTTGGAAAACTACCTTCATGTTTTAAAGTCATCACAGGAGATGGTGTCCATCATAAGTTGAAGCTGGCCGATTATTATGCCTATTTTAAAAGCGTGGAATCAGATTTCTTAGAATTCCAGAAAAATTTTGATATTAACAATCCACCGAAACCGGAAGATTTCTCGGATCATGGTGACTGGAGTGATTACGCTCAAAAACTCCTGGATGAGAAAAAACACCTTTCGCTAATTGCCAATATTTCAAGAAAACAAATCTCAAAACTAAATGCAACGGGCATTCATTCTACAGAAGATCTGCTCCGAATTAATCCAGAAAAAATTAAAGGAATGAAGCCCGAAGTCCTGGCGAAGCTGAAAAAACAAAACAAACTACAGATTGAATCTTTAGGTTCTGAAAAACCTAAGTTTGAAATAGTCTGCCCTTTCACTCTCCCAGCACCATCCCCTATGGATGTCTTTTTTGATATGGAGGGATATCCGCTTTACGATGATGGACTTGAATATCTTTTTGGCATGTGTGTGAAAGATGAAGATACGGTTAATTTTGTCGATTTTTGGGCCCACAATCACGCTGAAGAGAAAAAAGCTTTTGAAGAGTTTATTGATTACTGTGTTGACCGCTATATGCATGATCCCTCAATGCACATTTATCATTATGCCAACTACGAAGTTGCGGCCATGCGAAAACTATCCACCAAATATGGAACTCGCGAAGATGAAGTCGACGAATTTCTAAAATTGGGGGTTTTCGTCGATCTTTACAAAGTTATAAAGAAATCCTTCATGATTGGTACTCCCAGCTATTCAATTAAGTCCGTTGAGCTTCTCTATCGTGGAAAGCGGGAAAGTACGGTTACGAATGCTGGTGATTCTGTTGTGGCTTATTCCCGATGGGCCGAATCCGGAGAATCAATTGACTGGCGAGAATCACCCCTCCTCAAGTCCATCCGAGATTACAACGAAGACGATTGTGTTTCAACGCTAGAACTTGTTGAGTGGTTAAGACCCTACTCCAGCGATGAAGCACTCACAAAAGCCGATCCGGCCGGCTCAGCTGAAAATGTAGACAATGATAAAGACTCGACTGGTGATGAGGAGGTTTCTTTTACCATACCGCCACACTTGTCGGAAAAAGAATCGCTGGCACTCCAGAATCTCTTCCATATGACAAACTTTCATCGCCGGAGCAAAAAACCTTTCTGGTGGCGCTACTTTGACAGCGTCAACATGACTCAGGAAGAAATTGAAGAAGATTTAGAATGTCTCTCAGACCTAAATTTTATTTCCTCAGATAAAAACAAATTCACCTATTCTTATAACTCGACTGAAGAAACGAAGCTGGGAAAAGATTCAAAGTGCGCTACAATCCTGGAAAAAATAAAAGTCTCAATTCATGAAATTGATCCGGCCAAAGAAGAAATTATCCTGACAGTTCCCAAAAACAAGATTTCTGTTATTCCAAAAAACATTTCTCTCATGTCACATGATTTTATCAATGATGAGTCTTTAAGAAAGTGTGTAAATGGATACTTCTTAAAAATCTGCACTTCAATTCAGAATAAAGAAACAATCAAATGCCCTATCTGGGACTTCCTGACAAAAGCGAAACCGAGATTAAACGGTCTGACCGGTCAGCTTATAAATGAATCCCATGATTTTCTAGAAGAATGCAAAAACGTCGTAACCAATATGGACAACACCACACTTTGCATTCAGGGTCCTCCGGGGGCGGGCAAAACCTATACAGCAAGCCATGTAATTGCTCACTTAATCTCTAATGGAAAAAAAGTTGCCATCACATCTAATAGCCATAAGGCCATTAATCATCTTCTACTGGAGTCTATTCTCGTCATAGAAAAAAACAATAAAAAAGTAAAAGGCTATAAAGTGACAAGCGATAGAAACAATCAACTTAACCACCCACAAATTGAAGAAGGTGAATTCGGCGATCTCGATCTTTCAAAGTTCCAGATCGTCGCAGGTACTGCTTGGGCCATGGCCCGCTTTTCTTCATCTGCTTTTGACTATGTTTTCGTAGATGAAGCCAGCCAGGTTGCTTCTGCCAATATTATGTCTATCGCTTCAGGGGCTAAAAACATTGTCATTATGGGTGATCAAATGCAGCTTGGTCAGCCGACACAAGGTCAGCACCCGCTTGAAAGTGGAAAATCCATTCTTGAGTATTACATTGGTGACATGAGAACAATTCCTAAAGATATGGGTATTTTTTTACCGAACACATTCCGCATGCACCCATCAATTTGTAATTTGATTTCAGTGCAAGTTTACGAATCTAGGTTGAAACCAGCTGATCATTGCAAAAACAGAATACTTTTTTCTCGTAAAGATAAAAGCGATCCGGAAGCAGGCATCTACTTTCTACCTGTCGAACATGCTGACAACACTCAATGCTCGACTGAAGAAGTCGAAGCCATCCTTAGACTAAAAGATGAGCTCATTGGTCGGATGAAAACTAATAAAGATGGCCAAGCCGAGGGACCACTGACATTGGAAGATATCCTCTTTGTAGCTCCCTACAACCACCAGGTCAAACTTCTACAAGAAGCCCTTGGTCCAGATGCTCATGTTGGCTCTGTTGATAAATTTCAGGGTCAGGAACGTCCTGTAGTTATTCTTTCAATGTGTACAAGTTCCGCTGAAGTTGTTGGCAGCCGGGGGGTTGAATTCCTTTTCTCGATTAACCGGCTGAATGTGGCCCTTTCTCGCGCCCAGAGCCTGGTTTATGTTGTGGGCTCACCCGCCCTTAAACAAATGCGAACAAACTCAATTAAGAAAATGCCGCTTTTAAACTTTTGGTGTGCGCTTATGAGCTATGCTAAAACAGTGAGAATCTAACATGACAAAAGATTACAACAAAACTGACCGGGTCTTACTGCTGATCCAGACAATCTGCAAAGCACCCCGCCTCACTTTAACAGAAGCCAAAGTAAAAGAAATCTTGGATGTCTCACGTCCACAATACCACAGACAAATTAGCGAACTCATAACAGACAATGGTGAAAGAAAAGCTATCTTACTCAAGAGAAAAGACGAAAATGGAAATATTGTTTTTCAGCTCAATGAATGTGATTGGGTAAACTACCTAGAAGGTACGAATGAGATTCAATTTATTCTTAAATCTTACCGTGAAATGGGACATCTTCTCCCAAAAATAGATGGGGAAGGCATTTCAGTTCATTCAAAAAACATCGACAGACGCTTTCACTATCTTTGCAAAGTTAAAGCTAAAGAAACCGAATCCGGCAACTCCCTATTACTTGAAAAAATCATCAAGGCCTTAGTTGGCAGTAGACGCCTTTTAATCAAATACAACGGAAAGGATGAAGAAAGGCACAAACACCTAATTGAGATCTTTCCTTTAACGCTTGTTCAATACCGGGACGATTTATATTTAGTAGCTTGCAAAGAATCCTTTAGCAGTGAGAACATTCGCCATTATAAAGTTTCACGCATAACTGAAATAATGGAATCAAAAGAAAAATTTCGCTACCCGACTTCCGCGAAATGGGATCCGAAAGAATATTTTAAAAATAGTTCAGGTATATTCGTTGGCCCTGAGAAGAAAGCTCGTTTCAAAGTTTACAATGAATCGCGACTCATTTTGGGTGAAAAAAGTTTCTATAATTCCCAGCTCGTCAGCAGCACAAAAGACTATGATGAGTACGAATGTACATACACTAAGATTGAGGAGTTTATGGGATTTCTGTTTATTTATGGGCAGGATATTGAAATTCTATCCGACACTACTTTGAAAAAAGCTTTTAAAGAAAAGGCTCAAAAAATCTTGGTTAGGAACTAAAAGATCTAATCTTAAGCGCACTAATTTCATTCATCTTTAAGGTTAAAAGGTGGAGAGCTATTATTCCAGATTTTTTCTTAACTAGCCCCTGCTGTCAAATTTCTTTAATAAATATTAATCGTCATAATAAATAGCATCAAGAAGAGCTACTCTGCCTTTCCATATTTGTTGTTCTTCTGCATTCTTTGGCATTGCAACGGACCACCAAGCAGAATCTATTATTCTTTCAATAATTGCATCCCAATATGTCTCCAGATTAATATGACTTTTAACTAATCCAAAATCTTTGCACAATTTCGTTAAATTTTTGTCATCCACACATATGAAATAATCTGGCCTCTTCATCGCGAGCAATCTGGTCGCGGTTGCTAAACCTGCCCCTTTTCCATTAGGAAATGATTTTACAAATGCATTAATAAACTGATTATAATGTGATCGCGTAATTGTTCCACCTATGGGTATATGGCTTAACGCTTCAGATATAGCGGTGGTATTCTCATTAATAACATTTTTGTAAATCCCAGCTCCGTGCATACTTCCAAACCACTTCCAAGCAACCTCTTCAACATCCCCATTGATAAAACCAGCAATCCCTTTTATTAAGGATTCTTCCATATCTTCCATTCTCTGATGTTTAGTAAATGCATTTCTTGAGGCAGCTAATACTTTGAGTCTGTCTTTTAGAGTATTCGCATTTGGTCTTAGTTTCTTTAATAAGTCCTCCCATGACATTGTGAGAATTTCACTATCAATAAAAGCTTTTGCAATTTTTTTCTTTTTTCTTTTTTCATTGTTTGAATTAATATTTGAATCATAATCATCACTCAGCCCTTTAATTTTTACCTTTTTTGCCTCCCAGACCTTTGAATAATTATTAACTTCGCGTTCATTCATAGGTCTTCCCATGCTCCAATAAGATTCGAAGGTTTCCTCGAGTTTTTTCAGAAAATCTTTTTGTGTATTCTCTTTTGAGGTTATTAAAAATGCTATTTCTTCATTGTGCTTTATCCCACCTGCAGTAAAGTTACAGCTACCAATGATACACTCCCATTCTTCATCAGTTTCAAAAAAATAAACTTTTGGATGAAAAGTACCATTTGCCTGCAATACAAAACGGAATGAGCTATTTTTATAACAGGCCTTAATGAAATCAGGGTGAGTTTGATAGAAATGAATTCCGCATACAAATTTTTCTATTTTATGAATATTCCTTAGCAATATCTCAAATGATTCAAAGCCGACTGACGCCCAAGCAACTGCAACATTCACCCTTTTTGCTTTAACAAATAGCCTCTTTATTTCTTTTTCAATTTCATATCCGGAAGTTAATAGTTTCAAATTTACCTCGGCCTAACTACTTAATTTACAAAAGCGGGGATCGAACCTTATTTAAAGGAGGAAGTTTTCCATACTCGAGTTCATATTGATGTAACCATCCCCTTTCTGTTTGATTGAGCTCGACATCATTCTCAAACTCAATATAATATGCAAAAAATATACGCCCTAATTCCGTTATAGCTTCTTGTTTAGAACTTTCAAAATGAGTTAGCAGCCTACTTTTCAAGTTTATCGATAATCCTAAATATATTATTTGCGAATCAAAAGATGTTAAAACATAACAACCTTTTTTCTGTGGAAGCATTTTCAAAGACAAATATTGAAAGTCCACTTTCTTTAGTGGAATTGGCCTTAGTTTATCGATTTTCATACTACAAACTTATCCACTTGATCAGAATTGAGAGCTCTATTTAATTCATTTGCAAATTTACGAGCAGCAGATTTATTCATATCTGATGCCCCGCTACCGCTGGCCCAGAATTCTGCATGCTTCATTTGATGAAATTCACTTGGCAATCTTTCAAATGCATTTTGAAGTTCATCTTTAATGGTTTCAACTTTAAAGTTCCCGTTACGTAATAGTTTATGAAATACAGTGATCGAAACGATGCTAAAAACTTCCAATCCAATAGTTTTAAAAATTACAGTTTCTTGTCCTTGAATAGTCAGAAGATCTGCAATTGCCTTCCAATAGTTTTTCAAGATAAGGTTTCTTTTTTCAAGATCAGGAATGTTATTAAGAGGGTTAGAGGAAGAAAGTATGTACATTTTAATATTATTAACAAAACTTTTCTGATCAATGGAGGTTTGATCTTTAGGTTCGTTGGCCATTCGAATCTTGGAGAACCAAGGTGAGTCTTTTTCTGTATTAAGATAATTGGCAATACTCAATGCTACTTTATCTTCTCCTCTCATTACTTGTCGTTTTATCCATCTTGGAAGCGAAGGAATGTCTTTAATATCAACCATGGAAGTTAGACGAGCTACGATATGTTGTTCGACGGATTTATCAACGGATTTTTGTGTAGTGTTCACGATTAAGAAATGACACATTTGTGCAACATCATCTAACTGTACAGCGATATTTGCTGAAATTTCAAAATCCAAAATTTTCGAATTATTAGCTGCTGCTCGTTTCAATCCTTCGATTCTATGCTGCCCATCTACAACGTTAAAGGAACCAATTTCATTAACAGCAATAGTAATTTCATTTTTTTCTTCGTCGTATGGAAGCACTTTATCTGTGGCAAGAAACACTGAGGTCGGTAAAAAAACATCACCTTCATCAATTCCTTCTTCTATAAAAGTTGCTAACTTCTTAGCACGACTTTCGTCTAAAACCCTTTGGAAGCCTGAACTACTATCACTAGCGTCTAGCTTATCGACCCGATAGAAGTTTTGTTCGAGTAGATGTTTTACCTTGAACGAAGTTGCATAATAAACGAGTTTTCCCTGTCGGACTTTTACTGCTGGCCTCTTTATGATCATTTCCATTCCTTTGCTTGTTTAGATTCCTTTCGGACTTTAAACTAAATCTATAATTCTTTTTTACAAGCCTAGCCTTTTAAGTTCTCAAATAGTGAGACTCGGGCAGGAATCTCCGGGAAATATCTTTCTAAAACACTCCACTGTCTCGGTTTTTGAGACATGGGTTTGGCAGACTTAGGTGCATATAAGGAGACACCAGTATGAAAGCAGAACTAATTGGCCTATCTGAAATCTTGAACGGCTCAAATAAGCTCATTACCATTGCCGGAAGACCTGCTATGGGCAAAACAGCACTAGCTCTTCAAATCGCGATTAACGAAGCTCAAAAAGATAAGACCGTCCTCTACTACTCAATGGAGATGCCAGCTACGGAAGTGAGCTGGCGCATCTTAAACAACATCACGAGGAACAAGTTTAATTACTTCAAGAAAAAGCAGATTACTGAAATCGATAAAAGCCTTATCGATACAATGGTTGAAATCTCGAAATACCCTATCTTTGTTAACGACCAGGATGCCTACTCCATTCCGGAAATTTTTGAATCATATGCTCAGCACGCATCATTGCAGAAAGTGGATCTTATCATCATTGATTATCTTCAACTGCTAAAATATCCCGTTAGAGACGATGAAATGGAGAGCATAAAAGCATTGGTTGAGGAGATTAAAGAACTAGCGAATAAAATAAATTGTCCGGTCATTATTTTGAGTCAGCTTAACCGCGGACCAGAACATCGAGATGACAAAAGGCCAATCTTAGAAGATATGAGGCCCTGTTCTCTATTAGCTGAAGCTTCTGATTGCCTCGCTTTCATTTATCGCGACGGCTTTTACAACAAAGACATTCCGGACGACACATTAGAATGCAACGTCGTAAAAAACCGAACCGGAAAATGCGAAACCTACATCTGGGACTATAACCCTGAAGGCAATCGTATAGGGAATCTTCCTTTCTCAAAAAATGAGACTTCGGGCTAAAGTAATTTTGTGAATTGTCGAAACTCAATTCATGCAAGATTACACGAAAACAGACCGGTTCCTCCTTCTTATACAAACAATTTGTAAAGCTCCGAGACTCACGCTCTCGGAAGCAAAAGTGAAAGATATCCTGGGAAATCCGTCGCGAGCTCAATACCACAAACTCATCAATGAACTCACAAGCGATGTGAATGCAAGAAAAGCCATCCTTCTTAAAAAGAAAGACGAAGAAGGAAACATTACTTTCCAATTAAATGAATGCGAGTGGGTTCATTACCTGGAAGGATCAAGCGAAATCCATTTCATCCTCAAATCCTACAAAGAGATGGGACACCTCTTCCCTAAAATTGATGTCGAAGGTGTTTCGGTCCATTCAAAAAATATCGATCGCCGCTACCACTATCTCTACCAGGCTAAAGCAAAAGAAAGCGAATCAATGAAATCACCTCGAGTCGAGATGATCATTAAAGCGCTCGTTGGAAGGCGCAAGCTCTTCATCAAATACAATGGCAAAGACAAAGAAACTCACAACCGCGCTATTGAAATTTACCCACTCACGCTTGTTCAATATCGCGATGACCTCTACCTCGTTGCATACAAGCAAGAAATGCGCGAGGATTGCATCCGCCACTTCAAAGTTTCGCGAATAAGAGAGATCATTGAATCAAAGGAAGGATTTCGATATCCTCCAGCTTCGAAGCGGGATCCGAAAGAATATTTTATAAAAAGCTCTGGAATTGTTGTTGGACCAGAGAAGAAAGCGAGATTCAGAGTTTATAATGAATCGCGATTGATCTTGAGTGAGAAGAGTTTTTTTAATTCAAAATTAATTAATTCGGGGATAGATTTTGATGATTATGAATGTATCTACACTAATATTGAAGAGTTTATGGGATTTCTTTTTATCTATGGCCAAGATTTAAAAATTATCTCTGATTTTATATTGATTGATGCCTTTAAGCGCAAAGCTCAAAACATTCTCAAACAAAACCATTAGATTAAAATCCCTGCGAACGTGAAGGATATGATGAAAAATGGATTCAAACAAAAACAGTCAAGATTAGGTCGGGATATAAAACGTATAATTAGCCACTTACTAAAAGGCTTTTGAATCAATTATTTGATTTAAAAGAGGTATCGATGCAAATCCTGGTCAAACAACTATTGCATTTAATTTCTTCACAAATTTTTTTTAATCTCAAAAAATCATTCTGTTCGGTATAATCTATTGATGTCATATAAAAAACAATCAAAATCCCTGAGTTTAATCCAAGTCAAAACCCGTAAGTACGAATTAGCAATTCGAGAGCATTTAGGCTGGAACGGTGGAAAGATTTGCTATCATGCTTGCGATAAATACACCTACAAGATGCAGGTAGATGCATATTGGCCAAATGACAAAACGCCTGAAGCTTTTGTTTCTGTAACCTGTTGTGATGCTGACATACGTGGCCATAGCAATGAAAACAAACTTCAACTTAAGTTGGGTGAACTTATTTTATTAAAGGCTGCTTATCCAGAAATAAGAGCGATCATCGTAATCGAAGGCTTTAAGGATGCTTGGCTACCATACGTTCTCCACGTATTTAATGTATTTTATGACGAAGTTATTTTTGCTTGGGAAGAAAGCGATATTTCTAAGTTAGAAAGAATAAAGCTTGACCCTTTATCAGTTAAATTAAAACATTCACAACTATGGAAAAGCCTTGCTGACGAATTTAATGCTGCAGACATTAATGCACATATTACACCTATAAAGTCAAGCATCAGACAGACAATTTTTGGGGAAGCCAAGAAGGAAAAGGAAATTAAACGTCCTTCAGATATAAAAAACAAAGTTCTAAAACTTTGTATGGAGGAAGCATTCAAAAAGAAAGGTCTGGAATGGAATAATTTCTTAGCAAAAAAATGGGATTTAATTCAACAGTCTCGTTCTTTCTTTAATCCAGGTGAAGCTGCGATTCACTTGACCCTTACTTCCCAAAAAATTGCTTTTCTTGGAGGAATAGCTAAAGACGTTGCAGTCCCCTCGTTGATTCATCAGTTTGGCGGAAAAGAAGTTCAGAATACTAAGGTATCAGAAGACTTTATCCTTTATTCCAATGCTAAAAATTGTCCCATTTTTATTCAGTCAAAATCCTCCGGAGGAGGAGTAACTAATCATGGAAAAAATATTCAAAACAGAACTAAGGAGCAAATAGCTCGGAGCATGTTTTATAGAGGCTTTTTATATAGAGGAAATATTTGTTTAAGAAAAAAAGACTTCGTTTGGATTGGAGTTTTAGATGGTGATTGGGGAGTAACTAAATCTACTCCATTGAAATATCTACACATGTTGGCATGGGCAGGATATGACCACTTAATACCAGCAGATTCGATGTTAAATAAAAACAATCAATATAAAGAAAACAACCTTCTAAAAACTATTATCGCACATTACGATTGCGAAACAGATCTCGCTAAACTTAACGAAAAGTGGACTGCATGGTTAAAAAGAAGAAAGCCTAAGGTTTCTTCAAAATAACAATTGATTCTCTTAAAGGAATCTTGCCAAACTTTTTCATCTGCTGAGGACTGTTACCTTTTAGACGAGTCACCCATATACTATCTACTTCAAAACCAGCCCTGATCCCAATTAGTGCAACCAAATGATCCACTGGAACTACAACTCCCCCCCAACGAGTACATCCTAATACGAAGGCTGCTTTCCCTCCACTTTGGAGTTTCTTATATATATTTTTCAAAACTATATCAAAGTCATCAAAATAGCCTGCAACCATATGAGGAATCTTGGCGTTATTATTCTCCGTAAGTGTGATTTTTTTGATTATTTCATTTACTTCTGGAACACTAGAAATAGCTTGCTTTGACAATGTCGCTTCAACATGTGACCGAAAGGTTGATTGCACAAGAGATTTAAAATGTTTTTCGTCGCTTAGAATTTTCATGACCGAAAACTCCGCCTTTTGTTGAGCCAGGTAATTGTTGCGATTTAAGTAAGGAGGCGAGGTAATTACATGATCAAATTTGAAATCAGGTAAATTTTTAGCATTGTCATTGATAATTAAAGAAGTTGTCTTTGTATCAATCGGTGAATCAACAATATCAAGAATCATTTCACTTGCACGCTCAATTAGATAATCTCTTACGTCAGTGTTCACATTGATGAGTTTAATGTTTAACTTATTAACTCCCACGTTATCTTTATCTAAAAAACGATAATGAGAACCATGTTTCCTAATCTGACTAATTTCCTCTAAGCAACTCATCAAAGCAAGTTTTAAAAAATCACGTTGCTGATCTTTTAATGTTGTAGAAACTTCAAGCCATTGAGAAATTGACTCAATCTGCTTTAAAATTTGTGGAGCATACGCCTTCTTTAGATAGCTAGAAAATAAGAGAGAATCACCTTTTGGCAAAATAGCTAATTTTAATTTTTTTATTCCTTCTCTAAGTAATGTAATGTTCCAATCTCTAAGCTTCTGGTTTCCAACCCATGCCATTAATGGCGAGATCTCATAACCGATTGCAGAAACACCTTCTTCTTTTGCAGCTAGTACAGTAGTTCCGCTACCAACAAAAGGGTCAAACACAGTTTCATTCTTTTTAACATTCATATATGTCATAAGCTCTTTAACAAGCTCTGGAGCATAACCTTGAGTGTATTTGTACCACCCATATCGATGTTGGCCTTTGCATTTTTTGAAAGTTACCTCTGAAGCCATATCGTATCGATCTACATGGAAAGAATAAAATTCTGGCAATTCAATCGGTATGTATTTTTCGAAATCAATTGAAGTTAAATGAGAGAGATATTCAGGACGAACAGTTTTATTTTTAAATTTATTCTTTTGAGGAGCTTTTTTTAAATTTTCTTTAAGTAATTGTTCCATGCGAGAGTCCAGTTTAAATAGTTTATTTATAAAATTATTGAGATTAGGCCAAAATTCATCTTGTTTAATTATTGAAGAACATTTCTCAATATCTTCATGGGACAGGACAGGAAGATAAATGTGTTCAAAGTGGTGTTTCAGAATACGAAACCAGCCATCTTTAATCTGAACACATGCTTTCCTGAGCTGAAACTCAATCGCATCTGTGCAGAGTATGTGTGCATAAACATTTAATTCTTCTTCTGTTAGATTCTGATTTATCAAGCCATAGCCAGAAGAAAAGACATATTCCCCTTTCATGTCAGCAGCAAAAATTGCCTCTGGCATGAGTTCTTTGGCAATAATTTTAGGTAAGCATGCTTGATTTATGTTTTGAGAGCGTGAGAATGCAAACCAAGATGCATCACCATCAATCGAGCGCTCTGATAAAGCTGTCCGTTGACTTGAAAGGTGAGAATATGTTTCTGGGAAATTTTTCTTTAATTCTAACTCGGAAAAAATCCGGGATTTATTTCCCAGTATTTCATAGGGATAAATTATTTCCAATACAGTTTCTTTGAATTTGCCTTTTAATATATGCTGACCATTGATAAATTTTCGCCTAACATCCCTTTCAGTATTAGTAGGCTTCTGGATAAAAGCCTCATTTGCTCCAGTTCGGACACCTTGAATGACTTTAAAAACTTTTTCTAAAGCCACTCCATTTAACTTTATAGTCTCCATTATTATGTTATGATCTTGGCCTTTAAAATACCAAGGGTGGGAATTGAGTTTGCTATTTTCTAGAATGATTGAATCAAAGCCTCTCTTGTTTAATATGTCAGGGGTAAAGGTTCCGGTATCAAAATGAGTATACTTAAAGGAATTATTAAGTTTCTTTTTCCCAAAAAATAAAATACTCGTATAAGTTGTCTTGCCTTTAAAAAGTTGATTATCTCCAAAGTCTATAATGTTGTAGACTGACGAGTTCTCATAAAGAAAATTGCATAAACTTTTACCATATTTAGATTTAAGAAATTTATTTGAAACAATAACGCCAGCAACTCCCCCTTCATTTAAAGAGTGAAACATTTTAATGATGAAAGGTATCGCTAGATCAAAATTTCCAACAGTATATTCAGGATATTTTAAACGCAATTTTTGTATATAATCTGCTTGAAGATTCTGACAGCGAACATAAGGGGGATTACCAACTACAACATCAAATGATTCATTTTGAGAGTCTAACTCCAATAACGAGTCTGACTGCTCAATCGAGATGTTTTTATTATTCTTAAAGAACCGGTTCGCCACACTGCAAAATCCGTGATCAATTTCGTACCCTTGAATTAAAGAAGTTTTTGGTAGTCGTCGACTCAAAGACCATATAAAAGCCCCACTACCACAACAAAGATCGGTTGCGGTTACTTTCTTTGAACTCTTTGGATTTAATTTGCTCCATATATTTAAGGCTTCATCTACAATGAAGTCCGTGATGTATTCCGGAGTGAACGTGGCACCAAGACTCTTTAAATCATCTGGATGCCGGTTCTTTAAAGCAAGATCATTAATACTAGCAAAACCCTGGTCAATAAAATTAACCAACAGCTGTTCTGGCACGCGCACCTCGTGATTTTGTGTTTTTAAAATCATGACGTATCTCTAAGCTCTTTGGCAATGAACTTTTAAGAAGATTTTTTCTTAATATTTTCAGTTTGAATTCTATTAAATAAGAAATTGGTTTAATTGTTTTAACCACTACAAAATTTAACTCGTAAAAATGAATAATTAAAAATAGATTGGAAAAATTCCAGTTAAAGCTTTCAGGCCATCAAAAAAGATATAAAATAAATTTGATAAAAAGTAATAACTTCGCTTTTAATTTTTATTGTTATTTCATTCTTGAAGCACTTTCACTACTCCATCTGGCTTCAAATAATCTCAGTACTGGCCCCAGCTAATCTCAGAACCTACCCCGTAATTGTCTTCTCTAAGTAATTGGACCAAATGTTTTAGCCCAATATTGATCATTCAATTAATTGATATTAATGTCGCCATTGAGACACCAAAATAGTGACAAAGTTCCAGGATTGAGAATCATTGCTTTTGTATAAGTTCCTCAACATATCGCATTTACTTTCACTAAACTTCTCAAGCCATCCACCTATTCTTCTTATCCTAGCTCTTTAAGCTATTGGACCCACTTACCTCTTTATGAAAAATATCTTGGCCAGAGGTTAATACTCTGGCATAACACACTTTCATATATCCTCCTCTCATAAGCGTTAATAATTTGAATTTGAGACAGGTATAAAGACTAGAATTTGGTCAATTATAACCAAAATCGAAGTCATTCAATCTAGTCACAAATTAGATCGATTATGAGAAATTTTGAAGAACTTCCATATTTAAGGTGTTGTTGATTAATTTTTGATTAAATTTAAAAAATGTTTTTATTTTTTGTACTCCACAACCCCCGTCCCATCCTCCACCACAAACGTCCTCTGGAGTTGAAACCCAAACCTCTCATACAACCGTCTCGCCGGCTCATTCTTCTCACCAGTCGATACAATCACTGGCTGTCCAGGCTTGCGATGATTTAGAACATACAGCACCAACGCCTTCCCAATCCCATTTTTAAAAAACCTAGGATCAACAACCATTCTGCTAATCCTCAAATACGGACTCTCATCCATCGTCGCCACAAAACCCATTAACTCTCCATCCATCACGAATCCAAAAAAATCTTCATCAGTGACGACAGCCAGTTCTTCAATCGTCTCATTCAAGGGCGGAATCATCCGCGTCCCAATCAAACCCGCCTCAACTTCGTACGCCGCTCTCTGCACGCGAATCATCTGCTCCAGCATCCCGCGGTCTTCTCTATTTAACTTTGTAATCATTCGCTAATTTCCTCAAAAATTCCCGCGCCTCTTTATGACTTCTGATCCGCACAAACTTTATGTGCTCGTACTTTCCTGTCTCCATCATAAGTTCATACTTTCGTCTGACCGGCCCATGCTGCGTAATCGTCCACCAGATGATGCTTTTTTTGGAGAAAAAACTATTTCGAAACGATTCGCGATTGCCCGTTCCTTCCCATAACTCCTGCTGAGTCCACGCCCGCACGGTCGCGCGCTTAATCGCCTGCCATAATGTCGTAGGAAACGAATAATCAAGCCAGATGACCAGATCAATTTCTTGCCACTTAATCGGAATCGTGCGCGTGTAATTGCCATCCAGCACCCACGACGGCTGCTTGCACGCCTCTTCCACGCGCGGAAAAAATTCGGCGTCTGAGGGCCAGTACCAATTCGGTCCCCAGAAAAGTTTATCCATTTCGATGTAGGGAATTTTCAGCGTGCTCGCAATCTCTTTCGAAAAAGTTGATTTCCCCGAGCCACTCGTCCCAATAACGTTAATTTTCATTTCTTACAGCATTCCTTACAGGTGCCAGCAGACTTTTCAGTGGTGTAAGGAATAATTGTAAATGATTGATAAAAAGATTCAATGAAGAAGATTGGACTTGTGACATGAAAAGTCCCCGATTCAGGGAAGGGGACCAGCTCCAAAGCGATAATACACTTTTTTTCAGCTGTTCCAAATATTTTTGGCATTAAAAAGTCGAAGTTTCTCAATTTATGAGACAAGTTAACGCCAGCTAGTAGATTGATCTTTGCCATAATCTGTCTCAAAAATTGAGAAATAAGGGATTTTCTGGCTTTTTAAAATATCGAACTGTTGAAGCAAATTGCTTTAAGAGATAGATTGCAAAGTAAGATCATAATGTATTAGGCGTTGTACCCTCCATAGAGGCTCTCACGTTCTTAGGAATAAGATTGCCACGGCATTATGGTCCCGATACACGGCCGGAAGGAAAGTCAGAAAGGTGTGCTGCGGCTATGGCCATGAGGAATTCACCGTCCTCTCTTCCGGCTTATTATTTCGTAATATTACACAAACTCAAGATGCAAATTCTCCCCAATCTTCCGAAATCCAATCTTCTGATAAATGGAATTAGAAGTCGGATTAGTCAGATCAGTAAAGAGATTGGCAAACTTCTTAGTCTTTAAAATTTCCTGTGTTACCAGCGCGGTCACAATACTGCCGTAACCTCTTCCGCGAAATTGAACCGGCGTATAGACGAGAGAAATCGTCCCGCCGTTAGCAGAGTTGCGGGAATTGGCGGCCATCGACACAATCTCGCCTGCTTCGTTTTGGTACATGTAAATGGTCTTGTTTTTAAGATGCCGCTCACATTGTTTTTCAATTGTTTCGGGATTGAGAGGTTTGTCCGGAAAACAATCCAGCATAAATCCTTCGAGGAATGTTTTAAGCACGTCCCGATACTCGACTTGAACTACGAGAAATTTTCCGTGATGAGGAGGAATAATCACCTGATGGGCTTCGTAGAGTCCCATATGCATCGCCAGCTTTTTTTGCACACTTTTTTTACTGCACCAAATGCGGGCAAAGGTTTCGACCGTGGCAATTTCTCCTACTACACCTTTAAGGGCAAAGTCTTTTTTTGCCAGGTGATCGGCAAGGGCCTTCAGCGCTTCTGTTGACATCTTAGTGATGGGAACGGGAAAATCGCTATGCGAATTGAGCGCGCAACCCACGAGCTCACCCTGGTCATCATGAATGCTCAGGAATAAAGGATTCTTAGATTCGATTTTTCCTTCTATCACTGACTGCGGGATTCCCAGCTTCAGGTTGTAGAAACACTCGTCTTGCAGAAGAAAATTTTCCGCCGCATGCAAAAAATCTAACGGGGTAACATATTCTTTAATCACCATATTTTTAAAAATAATATTTTAGTGCCCAGTGAATACTGGAGATGGAGCCGTTTGCAGAAATTCTGGATCCATTCGTACCAATGGCAGTCAGTTTTCCAGGGAGTGAACGAGTCATCAATTCTGCTGAAAGATTACGATTAAACGCCCATCCTGCACCTAACTGTATTCCGTAGCCGTTGTCTGTTTCGGTATTGCTACGTCCCGGAGCATGTTTGAACTCCAGACGGGAATAATTAATACCAAAAGGCAGATAGAAGTTGGTCCATTGATAGTTCAGGTTGACGTAAAGAGTTGTGGTTTGAATTTTTTGCGGAAAATAGAAATTAGTTCCACTGAGGGCAGTATCGCTTTTGCTGGTGCTTTCGAAATCGTAATTGATTCCCGCCTGAAAACCAAATGAGTCCGGTGCCATGGCACGCACTTCCAGAGCAACCGAAGGAACGGCATCGTATTTGGCCGTTGTTTCGCCGGTGTTTATTCCTGGAAGAGCTTCAACACTCCATTGATTGCTATGACTAAATCCAGCCACTATACCAATTTGAAATTTTTTATAATTTTCTTTTTCAGCCGGGGCTTTTTCTTCTACTGTTTCTTCGGCAACCGGCACCTCCTGGGAGAAAGCTGACGTTGCGATTAATGAGGCTCCGATTAACATTTTTTTCATAAACATAATATCTTCTCCGTAAGTGTATTAAAATTATGGGCCCTTATTGCCTTTTTATCAAGTTGCTAAAAATTAGATAGATGAATTCGATTCATTCTCATTGCTCAGGATGCCCTTATTGGCCTATAAAGCAGCAACTTTAAAACTTAACCCAGACCAGGAGTTTTCAATGAAATCATTTATCGCCCTGACTGCTTTGATCCTCTCAACTCAGGCTTTCGCGGAAAGAGTCACTTGCCACGCTGATACGTTTGTCACTTCGGGTGAACACGGAAAGGCCGATGCAGAAATTTCTTTTGAATTAAACCGTAAGACGAAAACAATTTCTAACGTTAAAGGACATATCTTCGTTCAGGCGATTTATGCTGAAAGCGAAGAAATCAACACGGAAGAATCATACATGGGCTTTTTTAGCTTCGCTAAACTTGCGCACAACCCGAACTACCGTCCGCTTAAATACAAAGGCCACACACAATTTAAAAACTTCGATGCTGCTCACACCGCTGGACAGGAATCAGGTATGTGGGGATCATTGGTAATCGACCTTGAGTCGCGCCAACCGAAGTTCGATGCTCACTATATTTTCCAGGCCGGCGACCATATCGGCGGAACAGTTCTCTTCACTTGCCGTTAATCTTACACTATTTCTTACAGGTGCCACCTACCTTTAGGTGGTGCCTTTCATCAACTCCCGAACCTTGAGACTCTGCTCATCGCCTCTTTCGGCCAGGCCTTCCCGCACACCTTCTTGATCTTCAACGCCTCTATTTTGGGACAGCTTAAATTTCGCTTCCGTTTTTTCAATCACAAAACGAAAAGACACAATGGCCGCCGTGAGATCAGCGTCCGTTTTTAAATCATCCGGTAAACTAAAGCGCCACGAATTTTCAAAATCCTGTTCAAAATATTCACTCGCCGCTTTAAGTATTTTCACTTGTCCGCGAAAGTCTTCGACGATTTCCACCCGTCCCTGCAGGTGAACGACAGCGTAGTTCCAGGTGGGAACATCGCGGCCGGAGCGATACCACGACGGACTGATGTAAGCGTGCGGGCCATGAATAATTACTGTGGCCTTAGGATTTTTCTGAAAATGTTCCCATTGCGGATTTTTGCGGGACATGTGACCGATGAGCACATCCGCACTCCCCGCTTCATAAATCAGCGGCAAATGATTGATGAAAATATCATCCGGATAGGAAATCACCGTCGCAAAGGAATTCTCCCGCACCAATTGCGCGATCATTTCAATATCTGTCACATTAAATTTTGGTGGTGTGTACATTCTTTCATTTCCTAATGACGGTTTTTATCAGCGAAATAAGCCAGCCAGACGAACAACCAGGTGAGGTTACCCGCATAGGCCACCATCATGATCGATGGCGGTGGAGGACCGAACATATTGCCCACATGAATGCTTATCAGTAAAAAAATCAGGAAGGCCGTAGCGTAGCTACCTTTCTTGTTTATCGGACTGGTCACTTTGTAGTACAAAAAAACACCCGCGAAAAAGAGCAAGGATTCAACAAACATCGTAGCCACAAGCGATTCCCAAAGTCCAAGTCCCACAAAAGGACCTTGCGGAAGAAGACCCAGGTCAGGCCGATGAACGATGAGATCTAAAAACCAGTGGGATAAAACCAATCCCCCTAAAACCAGCGCACTTCTTTTTTCGCGCCTAAAAAAATAGTGAAGCCCACCAAAGAGCACGGCCCAGAGAAATACAAAGAGCAGCGAATGGCTGAAGGGATAATGAGTGAAATCTATCGGGGTTACCTTGTGAGCAGGATTAATTTCGGCGCGCTCCAGACCGGCAATCAGCAAAAGCGGCCAGAGCAAATCGATAAACTGACTGGCCATGAAAAGTGTACCCAATGATGTTTTTGGGGCCAGTTTTTTAGCGGCCAGGCCCGCAGCGAAGTGTCCGATGAACATATTAATTCCAATTAAGTTCAGGTTATTACAGCATCTAAAGAGATTACGGATAGTATCCGACAAGAATTATATACTTTCAACGGAGTTCCCATGAAAACTGCACTTTTCATTCTTAGTTTTAGTGTTGCCAGCTTCACGACATCCCTGGCTTCAGCGGATACGACCATTCCCCAGGATAAGTGCGAGGAAATCGCCATTGATTCAAGCATCGTTGATTTTTCACCGGATACTTCCGGTAATTGGCCGATCTTTGAGCAGATGGGCCTCGGTAATAAGACCGGTGTTGCTTTCATTGAACAGACGAGATTAGAGCTAATGAATAAGATGAAAAATCTTTGTAAAGAAAACGGCATTACGCTGGAGCGGATTCAGAAAGTGCATCACAACGAATGTTCCAGCGCCTGTCAGAAGTTTTCCGGAATTCATTATAAAAAGCCACTCTTTGGCGAGAACACTAAAAAGCTCAATGCGGATACGGCCTGTCTGATGGTGTGTAACCGCTCCCGTGTGCGTCTGGATTCATTAATTCAGGGAGCGGCTTTAGGGAAGTTAGAAAAAACTCAGGTCGCTGACTGCAGCGGCGCTGTTAGCAATTCTAAGCGTGAAATGAAAGCGACCATTCTCGATGGAGCACTTGAGCGCGAGCGGACGTTTTACGATACCAAGAATAAGTAACCAAAAGTCGCCTGGCACCTAACGGGAATTTTCAATGAACTTCACCAGCATCATTCCCACAATCATCGTCGCTACAAAAATGACGATATTGATATTGCCGCTGGCGAGGGAAACAATCCCTGGCCCTGGACAAATGCCGGCCCATCCCCAGCCCAGACCAAAAAGGGCAGCACCTAAGAGGAGTTTGCGGTCGAGTGATTCTTTACTAGGAACATGAAACTGAGTATCTAGTAAAGGCGAACGACGTTTGCGAATAAGCCGGTAGGTTACAGCGTGAACGGCAATGGCCCCGGCCATCACTCCGATCAAAGTATAATTCCACTCTCCGGTAAAATCTAAAAAGCCGCGCACGATATGCGTTTGAGTCATCCCCCCTATTCCCAGACCGATGGCAAAAATTAAGCCGACCAGAAAGCTGACTGCATTTTTCATAGGGCCCCCCGATACATTTTAAAGAGGATCACGCTCAGGACCCCAAAAGCAATGAATGTGATTGTGGCCACCAGAGAGCGCAAACAAAAACGAGAAAGTCCACAAACACCATGGCCGGACGTGCATCCGCTGCCGATGAGTGTGCCGACTCCAACTAAAAGTCCGGCGATGGCATAATCCGTTTTCATCAGATTAGTATGGGTGCTGATAAGGGTTGGATCGTAGAGACGAATAAGCACACCGCCCGCAAACAGACCACCGACAAAAGCAAAACGCCATCCTAGGTCCTGTGCCCGCGGATTAAGGGCCCCTCCGATTATTCCACTGATGCCGGTGACCCGGCCTAAAAAAAGCAACATGAGGCTCACGGCCACGCCGATGATCATGCCTCCGATGAGTGCGTTCATCATGATTGAACTCCGTTGTTATTATTTTTTTTATGGGCCTGACAGCAAACCGGAAGTTCATTGTAGATCATGTCGATGACCTTGATCGTTTTGCTGATAAAGTCGGCTTCACTGTCGATAATATAGCGATGAGGGTGATCTTTCCACGCTTCCAGGATAAGCTGATCAATCTTTGCTGCTTCTTCGGCATTTTCGATACGGTTGGGATTTTCGTGATTATAACCGTGATGTAAGGGCGGAGTTCGCAAATGAATGACTGCTGCATAACGGGCCATTTCAATAGACTTTTCCGAGCGCACTTCACTCCAGAAAGTGGCTTCACTATCCGGCCAGTAGGCCAGTGTATCAATTGTTCCGCGATCACAAATGGAGATAGAAGCAATCTTTTCGTCTTCGACCATCTGTTCGAGTTCTCTTTGCACATGATAGATGGCCCGCTGAGCAGCCTTTCGTCCGGGCAGAGATTGTTTTCTCCAGAAGCCACCGCTAAAAATAATGGAAGCTGCTTCAGGAATGATAGCGATATGCTGGCAGAAATTTTTTCGTGCCATTTCCAGCACCGCCGTTTTGCCCGCCCCAGGTCCACCGGTAATCACAATTCTTTTGGTCATTAAATGATGCTCTTTCTGACAAGAGCATAAATTTTGAGTCATTTTAGTCTCGCTTTTTTTTTATTCTATCTTACAGGTTCCACCTACCTTTTGATACCGGCACCGCGGTACTTCTCCGTTTTTGATCCGTTTTTTAGGGCTGATCATAATCATTTTTTAGCGACGAAAGATTTCAACCGGGGGAAACGATAAGTTGGCCGTGAACAGAATCTAACAAGGCAGAAGGAATGAAAATAAATTTAATGAAACAGTCGATGTTTGTAAAAGTTTTGGGCCTGGCCATCATGCCCAGCTTACTGCTTTCCATTTTTTTAGGCATTCAAAGTTTTCAAAGTAAAAAGAAAGAAATCATGACTCAGAAAGAGCAGAATTTAAGTTCGTTGATTGATTCTGCTTACGGCATAACAGATCGTTATTATCAGAATTTTAAAGAAGGTAAAATGACCGAAGAGGAGGCTAAAAAAGCAGCTCTTCAGGCAATTTCCAGTATGCGCTACGGAGAAAATGGTGAGGATTATCTCTGGGTGAACGATTATCAGCCGGTCCTTCTGTATCATCCCAAGGCAGATCTGCTGGGCAAGAACCTATCCGAATACAAAGATGTGAATGGAAAAAAACTTTTTGTGGAATTTGTAAAGGTCGCGCGGGAAAACGGAGCGGGCCATGTCGACTACGTCTGGTACTCCAAACATGACAAAGACCAGACATCTCCAAAAAAGTCTTACGTGCGCTCATTCAAACCATGGCAGTGGGTAATCGGAACCGGGATTTATCTGGAGGATGTGCAGACCTATCTGCAACAGGAAGTCCGCAATACGGTGATGGCATGTACTTTCTTTTTTCTGATAATATCAGTAGCGGTCTTTTTCTGCATAAAATATTTACTTAACAATCCTCTGTTGAAAGTGGCCTATTCACTGACATCGCGGGTGGATTCGCTCAATGCTTCTTCCGATCAAATTTCTAGCACTGCCCACTTTATCTCGGAAGGTGTGCAGGAGCAACGAGGCGGTCTGGATCACGCACGGGGAGTTCTTTCCAATGCCTCTGATCTGGCAGTGGAAAATGTCCAAAATGCACTGGGGGTAAAAGAAAAAACGCAGGAGTTCGTGCGAATTGCGGAAAATGGAAAGGAGACAATTAATAACCTCAATAGTTCATTCGACTCCATTCAGTCCGGAAACAGTAATCTGATGGAAACTTTCCAGCGCAGCCAAAAAGATCAGCAGAAAATTGCCTCTATGGTCCAGGAAATCGGCCAGAAGACGGCCGTTATTAACGATATTGTTTTTCAAACCAAGCTGCTTTCATTCAATGCTTCTGTCGAAGCCGCGCGTGCCGGTGATGCCGGGAAAGGGTTCGCCGTTGTCGCTGAGGAAGTTGGCAAACTTGCTACCATGACTCAGGAAGCGGCCCTGGAAATCACCAAAATCGTCAATGAGAATCGCCAGGCAGTGGAAAACATCATTAAAGACACGACCCGCTCCATTGAAACAGCTTCCGCCAGTATGCTAAAGAATATCAGTGTCGCGGATGAACAGGTTAAGCTGTGTTCAACTCTTTTTGTCCGCATAGCTGAGGAAACGCATAACTTAGACAGAAATGTCGAGGCCATCATTTCTTCCTCAGGCAGACAAAAAGAAAGTTTCGAGCAATTAAATTCAACGATGCGTGGTCTGGTGGATTGTGTTCAGCAAAACGCTTTACTAGGTCAACAGGCTGAACAGGCGGCGAACCTGGTTGATTCAGAAAACAAACAGCTGGCAACTACGATTAACGACATGATGGAATTTATCACCAACACTAAAGCTGCTACTCAGAAAGTTCAGCTGGCCTCTTTGGAATGGAGTGAGAAGTTTACGCTTAATATTCAGTCAATGGATGAAGAACATAAACAAATCGTCGACAGCATTAACTCACTGGTCATTGCTATCAACGATGAAAGAGAATCCGATGTGGCAAAAGGAATCGATGCACTGGCAAAGATCGCCATCAACCATTTTAGGGATGAAGAAAATTTCCTGAAGGAAATCAATTATCCGGACTTTGCTTCCCATAAAAGAATTCACGAAAGTCTGCTGGCGCAGTTAACGGAATACCGCGGAGCTTATGGAACACCGGCCTTTGATTCGTTTAAGTTTGTCCGTTTTGTGCAAAAGTGGCTTCTGTCGCACATCCTGGGAGTGGACAGTCAGTATGCTGAATACTACCAGAAGCAAAACAGGCGAAGAGCTGCTTGATTGAGCGCCATGGCCACTCAATGAGTGGCCTGACACTATTTATTTAAGATTCAAGTCTTCACTTTTTAGGATATGCTGCTCGCCTTCATCATCCCATCCAATGATCTCAAAACGAAAAGTGACGTTTCCGTTTTTAGAGGATTTTAGAACATGAATATTGGCCAGCCCCTCATCCTGAGCAATAACCAGCGTGTCCCCTTTTTTCCAGCTTGATGGTGCTGAGTTGTCGTCGTCATTTTGCCAGTAATACCATTCATTAGCTACCGTCATGTCAGCATTGATATATTCACAAACTTCGGCATAAACATCTCCGTCTTCCCATGAATAAACGCCTACGATTTCACCCTTTTGGTTATGCATATATTTGCTCTGCATATCTTTATTCTGATCATAAATTAATTCTTTGATTTCGTCTGACGTGCAGGCACGCAATGTTTCGCCCGCCATCCCCTGAGTTGATAAAAGCATTAAAGAGAGAAGCATAAGCATTTTCATGGAGCACTCCTGTAAATTTAGTTGAGCCTTTTTACCAGAGATTTAAGATTTGGGAACAAACAATAAAAAGATGACAGGGTTCTAAAAAAGAGAGGTTGTTGGTCTGCATCTTGAATCTTTCTTAATGAGAAGGAGGACAATTTCCAATGAAAACAATGCTCTTTTTACCCTTCATGATTTGCTTTGTGACCATAAGTAGCTGTTCCCGGGATGCTTCACACGCAGAACGCGTTGAACGCACACCGGCCTCTATTAATCCGGCTGAGCCTAAACTATTGGACTTAGAACAGGCAAAAGGACCTTATGAACAATGTCAGGGTGCCCCAAATGAGCGAACTTGTCGCCCTTAGTTTTCAGCCGATGCACCTTGAAGTCATACGAGTGAAAAGATAGCGTTTTCCCATGAGGGAAACGTGATTCAGACTAAAACTCGTTGGCAGAAATTTGGCGCTTTTTTCCTGGCCACACTGATCGTTGTTGCTGCGACGGCACTGCAGATTTTTCTTAAACCCCACGTTGAACAAATTGCCTTCATTCTGCTTTACCCCGCAATCATGTTATCCGCTTATTTTCTGCCTTTGCCTGCCAGTCTCTTCGCTCTTTTTCTTTCCTGTCTCTCATTCATTTTTTTGTTTTCTACGTTTACTCCCCTGGGATATCTGGATCATGCGGAGTTTTTAAGACTTGCCGTTTTCATTGCCAGTGGTGCGATGATCTGCATCTTGATAGCCAGAGGAAACAGGATCAACACAGATCTTAACTCAACTTTGCGCCGCCTGGAAAATGTAGAATACGCTATCGACTCTTCTTCCATTGTGGCCATCACCGATAACAAAGGCGTGATTAAGTATGTGAATGATCAGTTCTGTCAGATATCCAAATACACTGAGGAAGAACTACTGGGAAAAACCCACCGGATTATAAACTCCGGCTTTCATCCTCCGGAATTTTTTGAGCGGTTATGGAAAACCATTTCTTCAGGTCAGGTTTGGAAAGGTGAAATTCTCAACCGGGCAAAAGACGGAAGCCTCTACTGGGTCGATACAGTGATCACTCCGCTGATGGACGAATTTGGCAAACCACAGGAATATATCGCTATCCGCAACGACATTACTCACCGAAAAAAAACCGAAGAGTCACTGAAAGCAGCAATTGAAACACGGGACCGTTTTCTATCCATCGCCTCTCATGAATTAAAAACTCCGCTCACCAGTATGAAACTTAAAATGCAGATGTTTTTAAGGCAACTGGAAAAAAATCAGATCATCGATCGGGAAAAAACACGGCTCCTGGCCGAAGGCGAAGTAAGACAGATCGATAATCTGGAAAGACTGGTCAATGACATGCTGGATATCTCCCGCATCAATACCGGTCGCCTCCAATACAATGCCGATGAAACTGAACTCTGCGAACTGGTGAAAAGAGCAGTAGATAATACCCGCTTATTACTGGATAAATTCGGAACAGAGGTCGATATTGAATGTAGAGAAAAGATCATAGGTATTTGGGATACTCAGCGATTAGAACAGGTCGTTCTCAATCTGCTCAGCAATGCCGCCAGGTATGGAAAGAAAAAACCAATCAAAGTTATCGTAGGAAAAGATATCAATTGGGCCTTTATCACTGTCATTGATCAGGGGATAGGAATCGCTCCTGCTGATCAGGAACGAATCTTTAAACAGTTTGAACGGGCCATAAATCATCATGAAGTCAGCGGCCTGGGACTCGGTCTGTACATTTCAAAAAAAATTATCGATGCTCATGACGGAAAACTTATTGTGGAAAGTGAGCTGGGTAAAGGTTCAAAATTTACCGTCTATTTGCCACACGATAATCAAATCCGGAAACCGGTTTCCAAACCAGATCACCCCATGCAGGAAGTCTGACAAGGAGAACTTTTATGCAAATTCTCACTCAAGTCCTGTTACTCTTATCAATCCTCATTGCTGGCAGTGGATGTTCACGGGATGAAAAACCACATTCTAAAAGAATTGAACGCGCACCGGCCTCCATTACACCGGAAGAACAGCGACAACTGGACCTGGAGGCGCAGAAAGAAAAATCAAATGACTGATTTAAGCTGCACGGACATAACTTTGTTTTTTCGGTAGGGCCAGGACAAATCGGGTATTGGCACATTTTTCATCAATGTACAGTTTTCCACCATGGGCCTCGGCAATTTTGCGGGAAATAGGCAGACCTAATCCTGTTCCCTGAGCACCTTTAGTCGTATAAAAACTGTTCCAGATATTCTTTCGGACTTCTTCTGAAATACCTTTTCCGCTGTCGGTAAAATGCAGATAATAAAACTGGGAATCTTCTGAGGAGTGAATTTTAATCCAGCGCTCCTCTCTTTCCTTAATGGCATCACAGCTGTTAATGATTAAATTCAATACAACCTGAGCAATTTGCGAGCTTCTTCCTTCCACCCGGAAATTGACAAAATCTTGCATATCCAGACTGATATCGTATTTTTTTAGTGAATCGACAGAGACTTCCCGCATCTCCTCAACCACTTCCTGTATGTCCATTTCTTCCATCGGATCCCCTTCTCCGCCGCTGGCCAGAGTTTTGAGTCCGCGTACGATTTTATCTATCCGCATGGCCGCTCGATCTATTTGTTCGGCCAGTTTTTTTAACGTTCCGGCATCAATCACCGGATTATAGGATAATTTATAAAGGCGTGATGTGATTAGATGAATAATAGAGACTGGATTTTTTATTTCGTGCCCTATCCCCAGGGCCATTTCTCCCACTGAACAAAGACGAGCCGAATCAGTAAGAATTTTTTGATGTCGCTCTTGCAGTTCTTTTTCTGCCCGTTTTATCGCCGTTATATCCCGGCCCACGGCATAGATTAGGCCATTGGCCACTTTGGCATTCCAGGAAATATGAATGTGCTTGCCGCTTTTACTGCGATAAGTATTCTGGTGATTGTTAACAGTTTCACCTTCTGCCAGTTTTTCTATGACTAGGCTGAGTTTTTCTTTGTCTTCTTCAACAATAAAATGATCGATGGGACTTGAAAGTAATTCCTCACAGCTATATTCCATCAAATTAACAAAACACGGGTTGACTCTTTTGAAATGTCCATCGACTCCGGCGACACACATAATATCGTCAGAGAGCATGTACATGATCCTCAGTTGTTCAATGTCATCTTGATTAGTGCTGTCGATTCTGTTCATAGTTCCTCGTAAATATGACCGATGTCATAAATGATTATACATGAGTCGGGAGGAAAGCCGGATTGCTCTATTTCATTGGGAATTTTTGGAATTTTTTTCCACCATCGGAACAAAAACGGAATTATCACCGGAATAACAATGGCACTGTAATTGAAACTAAATAAAAAGGAGAAAGATTATGCATATACCACTCACAGAAAAACTTAAAGCAATACCAGAATTCTTCGGGATGAGAATCAATGAACAACCTGAATACAAAATTATCGAACGTTATGACGATGTAGAAGTACGCCAATATGGTCAACTCACTCTGGCTTCTGTCACACTGAGCGGTGTGAGTTATAAGGACTTTCGCCACACGGCTTTTGAAATTCTCGCCGAATATTTTTTTTCTGAAGATCCAATGAGTGGTGAGTATATGCCAATGACCGCACCAATATTAATGGAAAAATCAGGTGACGGCTGGACTATGTCTTTTATCCTGCCTAAAAAATATGATCTCAATAACGTCCGGCGCCCACCGACGGCCGCTATTTCTCTGCGGGATCTCGAACCTCTTACAGTCGTCGCTTTTACTTATTCCGGAGTAAACGATATTGCTCATATTAATGAGTCGGTTCAAAAGTTTCTGCTCTGGCTTTCTTTGCATCCCGAATTTGACATTGATGGAGAAATGATCGTTGCCCAGTATGATGGCCCCTTTGTCCTTCCTACTGTTCGAAAAAATGAAATCTGGTTTCGCTTTTGCATGTAATAATTTCACACTTTTCCCGCAGAAAAAAAAGCCGTGTTAGCCTGAATCAACACAACATTTTTTTGCAAGGAAAACATATGAAAAATCTTTTAATGTTAGCAGCACTGACTCTTTCAACCTCGGCCTTTGCTGATTCCGTTCAGACCAGCGTGGGACTTTTTAAAGGAAAATTAACAATCGAATCAGAGCAAATGGACGTTAGAGATATCGGCGTAGAAATTGTCCATCAATACTGTAATTTCTGGGGAACAACCTGTGCCGGTGGGCCTAGTTCAAAACAGCAACTTCCGGTTATTACCAGTGAAAGTGCTGATGGAAAAACCATCACTCTTGTTCATGAAGGAACAACTGAATTATCTTCAACTAAATTAGGAAACAGATTCAGCTCGTGTAAAGTGAACCTGACCATTGATGCTACTAGCTCGGACGGTCGTCCGATTCGCGGCAGTAAATCACTGGCGTGGGTAAATGACATAAAGATTTGCGAATCAAAAGAGCAGCTGACTCAGATTGTGCGCAAATCTCTCGCGCAAACACTGGCAGTGAAAGATGGCGGGATCTTCGTCAGCATTAAATAGTAAAATTATCTCTTAGGTAAAAGCAGCTCTACGAGGGCATTCAGTGCATCTGTTGTCGTGAATATTCCGTAGAGCTCTTCTTTTTCATTCAGAATAATCGCCGATCCCTTTTTCTCGCTGGATAAACGAAAGGCCACGTCACCCAACGGATCATTAGCATGAGCAAAGAGAATGGAAGTGCTCATCACACTTTTTACCCGCATGTACTCGCTCCATGGCTTTCCGTAATTGGCCAGGATATCGCGTTCTGAAACGATTCCCACGACATCTTTTCCGTCCATCACCGGCAGGTGCCGTATCCCTTTATCTTTCATCAGCTGATACGCGTCTTTCAGCTCAGCATTCAGGGAAATTGTTTTAGGGGATATGCTAGTGTATTCATCAACCGTTAAATCCATGTGTTTCTCCTTGGCCTTTAAAGTCTACTCGAAAAGATAAAAAAGCAAAAGGTTCAAAAGGTTCTTCAAAAGGTTCCAGGACACTTTTGGTGATTTACAGCGCAACAAAATGCGCAGCTGCATTTTACAACCTCACCTCTTGGGCCTAAAATTTTCTAATGACGTTTAATTCTTTTCCTCTTTCTGTCCTGGATCTCGTGTTCGTAAATCAGGGAAGCTCACCGACAGAAGCTTTTAAAAACTCTGTGCAATTAGCGCAAAAAGTTGATGACCTGGGCTTTAATCGACTGTGGATTGCTGAACATCACAATATGCCGGCCATTGCCAGTGCTGCGACAGCCGTCGTGATTGGCCATCTCGCGGGTCATACCAAAAAGATTAAACTGGGAGCTGGTGGCATCATGTTGCCCAATCATTCTCCTTTAGTTATAGCCGAACAATTCGGTACTCTGGCGACACTTTATCCCGGAAGAATTGAACTGGGATTAGGGCGCGCTCCTGGGACTGATCAAAAAACAATGCGCGCACTTCGCAGAGAAAATTTAAGCGCACAGACATTTCCTCAGGACGTTCTGGAGTTGCAGAAATATTTTGATGAGCCTTCCGATGATCAGCAGATAAAAGCGATTCCAGGTATGGGACTTAAAGTTCCGTTGTGGATTTTGGGCTCCAGTTTGTTTGGATCGCAGCTCGCAGCGAGTATGGGATTGCCTTACGCCTTTGCTTCGCATTTTGCTCCGGATGCTCTTTACGATGCGCTCTCTTATTACCGCAGCCATTTTAAACCGTCTAAACAGCTGGAAAAATCTTATGCTATGATCGGTGTCAATATCATTGTGGCGGACACCGATGCTGAAGCCCGCAGACTTTTTACCAGTGTTCAGCAATCTTTTGTTAATATGACCCGGAATAAACGCGGGACTTTTCCGCCTCCGATTGATGATATCAATCGCTACTGGAGTCCGGATGAAGAAATGATAGCTTCCCAAATGCTCAGCTGCTCTCTCATCGGCAGCAAATTGACAGTAAAAGAAGGGTTACGCCAACTTCTGCGTAGAACAGGTGTTGATGAATTAATGGTGGTAACGTCAGTCTATGATAACGATGCCCGGCTTTATTCTTTTGAACTGCTCTCAGAACTTAGTAAGGAATTATGAAAAATCTTTTTAGTCTGTTTGTCTTTCTAGGTTTATGTGCGACTGCTTTTTTTCTTATAAAAGTTGAAATGCCGCCTGATGTTCAAGTGGATACGCAAAAAGAAGAAAATGCGACTTCAAATCAAAAAGACAAAAAACAAGTTATGACAGAAGTGATTCAGACTTCCGGTAAACTGACTGATCATAAAACGGAAAAAATAAGTCTATCCCCTGCTGGAGAACATCCGGCCACTAACAGAGCTCTTGCTGTTAAAATCAATGCAGACAATTTCGCCAAAGAATTACCGGAATGTTTTGTGCATCACAATTGTACAATTGAAAATCCGTGGGCCATTTACAAAAAGCTCAAAGAAACCAATCCGGATGAAATCGAATCGTACTTCACGTTGCTGAGACGTTTTGTGCTGGAGACACCATCATTCCGGGATAAACACCGCGAATCTATCGCTGTGATGATTAAAGATTTTTACCCTGCAGATATTGAAGATCTAAAGCTGGCAGATTTTTACTATTTTGCCCGCGATCTAGAAAAGTCAGCGGAGCTTTATAAAAAAGTGGCCGTCTTGCATAAAAAAGATCCCAATGCTCCCGCGGTTCCGGATCTCAATTACGCTAATACTCTTTTTGATATGAAAAAATATCAGGAAGCTCTTCCTTACTACCGTGCTTCCCGCAAGCGACTCGAAGGTAATGAGTCACCGGATACTCTGGAAGCAATGAATTTTATCGATGAACGAATTGAGGAAATTACATCCAGGCTTAATGAATAAATCACAGTATTTAAGCCCGTAATATTGCTTAGGAAAGAAGTAACACCATTGACCGGTGGTTATTTTAATTCTAAATTTAATCTATGATCAGAATTCATGGCCTCTTCATTATTTCATCTCGTAAGACTATCGCACTCAATTAAGCTGGGTTATCCCGGCCTTTAATCCCCTATTTTATTATCGTTAACCCACAACATAAGGATTTTTTATGAGTGATAACTCCATAATTATTTCAGAGAAAGACTATTTTCGTTTGCGCCAGATTCTTGATCATCAAAGTGCTGATGATTTCGAAGACCTGGAAGTTGAACTCGACAGAGCAAGAATCATTTCCGATGACGACCTCCCCAATGGATTAGTGCGAATGAATTCCCGGGTAAAATTCCTTAAGGTAGAAGATAATAAAGTCATGGAACTGACTCTGGTCTATCCCGCAGAAGCGGATGTCTCCGCGGGGAAAGTTTCAATCCTCGCTTCTCTTGGCTCAGCATTGATAGGTTTGCGTGAAGGTCAGGAAATAAGGTGGATGTTTCCTGATGGTAAAACCAGAACAATCAGAATTCTGGAAGTTAATTAAAAACTAAAAAAAAGGTGCCGGTAGCCCGGCACCAACTTTAATTAATACAGCGTTCAGTATTAACTGATAAGACAGTAAGTTTATTAAGAGTAATGCGCCCACCGGAAGGAAGCACGACAACTTCCGGACGAGAAGTAAGACTCACGTTTACAAAACACCTAAAATCCACTTTTTCAAATTCCAGGATGACATCAAATTCATGACGATCTGATGGCTCGACAGTCAGACCCACAAACGTATGGGCGCCGGAAGATTTTTTGGCCAGGGCAAGGACGTCAGCATTTGTAAGAACATACCTGGCAGCATCTTCAGTGGTAAAAACCTGCAGTTTAGAGTGAGCGGCCATTGGGAAAAAGGTAACGATCAATAGCGTGGCTAAAAACATTTTCATGGTTCATCTCCTCGTCGGTTAACTGGGTTGGCTTCTATCAAAACTGCTCCGGATTTTCCAGCGAATGCACCCTAAATTAAGGTTATTTTAATGTATCGCACGACCAAAAGGGTGGTGGCACCTTTTTGGCAGCTTCGAAAGTGGAGGTATTAAAATGGCAACTTCAACTTGGGGCAAAGAAAAAGCATTTCATAGAGATGGTGGCAATGACCGGGGAAGAAACGCGGATAAACCTTCACAAATTCCCGCCAAAGGATGGAAGGACACTTTAGTCCGCATTAAAAACGAAATTGATCATGATAAGTTGAGTCTCGTTTCTGCGGCCATGTCTTATTATGCCTTCCTGGCCTTTGTTCCCGCTATATCAGCTATTGTTTTAATGTATGCATGGATATCGGATCCGGGAGAAATTGTTCAGCACATTTCTAAAATTGGATCATTCATTCCCAATGATTTTCAAAAAATTCTAACTGAGCAGTTGACGTCGCTTTCTGCTAAGGCCGATTCAACATTAGGGATCTCGACCATTGTAGCGCTGTTACTCGCTCTCTATTCCGCTTCTAAGGCCGCCAGTGCGATTATGGAAGCGATGAATATGGTCCACGAAGAAAAAGAAGAGCGTGGCTTCATCAAACGCAATCTTGTGGCCATCGGACTGACCTTTGTGGGTATCATTTTTAGTGTGGTAGCAATTGTTGTTGTCATCGGTCTTCCGGCAGTCATGGGAGCTTTTAACTTTGGTGAGACAATTGAAGCGATAACCGGAATCGCCGGCTGGGTCATCTTGTTAACTGTTTTTTCCGTTTATCTTTCAGTCGTCTATCGATTTGCTCCCTGTCGCAAAAAACCTAAATGGCGCTGGGTTTCCTGGGGAGCAATGATCGCTTCTGTTATGTGGGCCGCGGCTTCACTACTCTTTTCCTGGTACGCATCTGAGTTTGGTAACTTTAATAAAACCTACGGAACACTGGGGGCATTCGTCGTACTGCTCATGTGGTTATACATCTCGAGTTTCGTCATTCTTCTCGGAGCGGAAGTCAATGCGGAATTAGAACATCAGACTAAAAAAGATACTACGATCGGAAAACCTAAACCAATGGGGCAACGAAATGCCACCATGGCAGACACTATTGGTGCAGCAGCACCGTCACGTAAATAAGGAGGAAGCATGAAAGCAGCTGAACAATATCGTTTAAGGAAACTCAACCGTGAACTTTCACTTGAGGGTGCAGCTAAGATTTTGGGTGTTGGTATTGCTTTCACCAATTTCCTTTATGGCCGTAAACGCCGCCGTTTCTGGTTGTTTGCTCCTTTTGCTTCTCTGCCTTTTTTCTTCCTGAACCGTATAATGAAAAAAGAGCGGGTTAATAAGTATCTTCGCAAGTTTGGATTGCGGACCAAAGCTGAGATTGAAGCAGAAAAGTTTCAGATTTTAGGCAGCAGAAAAAATCCGCTTTAGGTAGAAGTCATTTAATCATTCCCATCCAGGATTTGCGCTTGTACAGGAGACTGTCGAGCGCAATTCCTGCAATATGCAAAACGACCAGAATAATCAGACCATCGTTAATCAGACTGTGGATTGATTCAACTGTTTCATCACCCCAATAAGCATCGAGTCCCAGCATGTAGCCACTTATCGTGAGGCCAATAAACCCCAGCCAGATGAAAATATACACCAGAGCTGCAAATGGATTATGACCTTCATAATGCACTTGTCGTTTTAAGTGTTGGGGAAGAAAAGTTATAAGCTGGTTAAAGCTTAGCGGAAAATTTTTAAAAGCCACGTGACCGCTGCAAGTGAACCCCATGACAATGCGGATGAAGACCAGGGCAAAGGCGAGATAACCTATATAGACATGGACTGTATCGCCGTCATCGAGAATAAAGGCATTAATTAAAAAAATCACTGCCACTACCCAATGGATAATTCGGATCGACAGTGGCCAGGTGATTTTTTGTGAGTTCGTATTCATTACCTTAAGGATTAATGACTCTTATTTTTCTTTAACCTTTTCGCCGGTAACAGGATTGAAGTAAATTTCAACTTTTTTTCCCGCCTTATCCCAACCATAGATTTCATAGCAGTTTCCAGTCGTCACTTTCCACTTCTTAATTTTGTAGCCTTCTTTAACCAGATTTTCCTGGAATTTCTTTTCGTCTTGCCATTTACTTTTGTCTTCTTCAGTACAATTAACAGCGGCCAATGTTGAATAAGACAATGATAATGCCGCAAGGGCTAATAGAATTTTCATAAGTCCTCCGTTGATGTTTAAAACTATATCATTGGAAAAAAGCTTAAGGCCACCACCATGGTGGTATGCGCCGCCTTATCATCGCGATACAATTCACCGCCGTGATCTTCGACAATAGCTTTGGAAACCGACAACCCCAGTCCAGTTCCTTTCCCCACTTCTTTAGTGGTAAAAAAAGGTTCCATCATCCGTAGCTTTACTTCTTCACTCATGGCCGGACCGCTGTCGATAATTTTTATAAGCACGCGTTTACCTACCGTTTCAAATCGTATGCGTATCCATTTGAGCGACTGACCGTTGACAGCATCAGTGGCATTCATCAGCAGGTTATATAAAACCAGCATGATCTGTTGCGGACGGCAGTCAATTTTTACCTCTGGAACAGCGTCAATGACGAATTCAATTTTCTGCTGTTTGATGTTTTCCTGAGTTAATTCCAGAGTGTTCTGAATGATTTCGTTAAGACTCACGACTTCAGTCAATGTCTCCTCGCCGGAGCGGGAAAGCGTCTTTAAGCCTTCAACAATTGTGGTCATGCGCTTTACGGCGCGATTGATTTTTTCGACAACTTCTTTGACTGCAGCATGATCAAAAGGAGCTGTTTCCAGTTTGCGCTTGAGTGAATGCACATTGGCCTTAATAATGACCAGTGGATTGTTAATTTCATGCGAGATTCCACCAGATATAGCAAACAGCGAAGAGAGCCGGGCATTCATCGCCATGTTCGCCTGTTCGACGGATTGAGCATGTTGCTTTTCCTTGATAACACTCAGATCAGCAAAAGAAACCAGAAGATGTGTGAAGCCCCCCATGTCAATAGGCTGAAGATTTAGCTGCAACCAGCGATGAGTCTGATTTTCCAGAGTGAGCCCCATAACTTTATTTTTACAGGAACTCTTTTCTTTATAGGCCTGTACAATGGGATGCTGTTCTTCTTTATATGGAAGCAGATTTTCCTTTCTTGTATTTTGAAATAATGAAGTTTCCCTGAATGATTTACCAATTTGTTCGGAACCATTAAATCCCAATAAGTGTTCTGCCATCGGATTATAGGCCATGATCTGGCCTTTTTCGTCCAGGACCACGACTCCCTCTAACATATTCGATAGGGTCAGACCAATGGTCTCATTGCTGCGCTTAAGTCCGTTTAGCACATTGAAGTGGTTTTTAGTGGAGACCAGCAGATAATGTCCAGTGGTCACGAAAGCAAGAACAACAAACCAGGGATTGATCAGTTCGTGAGGAATAAAAAAAGACATGATGAAAACAACAGCGATTTTAGCAAGAGCATAAACCTGGGCCATTCGCCAGGTGGGAAAAGACAGGATGAGATAGGGATATTGAATAATGTTGCAGATAATGTAAAAGACGTTATCGGCATTTTTCCAGTATAAAAAAAGCAAATGGTAAGAGTATAACCAGGCAGTCAAATAGAAATACTTCACGTATTTATCAAAATCTCTCCATGTAAAGCTGATTGCAAAAAATGTCAGTGAGATTGAAGAAAAAATCAAACGTTGCCAGAGCGGATCATAAGCTTCCGGAGAAAGAAAGCGCATAAGGATCCACCAGATCGGATAACTGACGGCAGCCGATATAAGAATCACACGGATCTTACGAAGCTCCTCCTGCGTTTGCAGTGTTTCGGAATCAGTAATAAGCGATGGACGTGAATACATACGTCTATCCTACCAGTAGTGATGCCAAAGAGTGACTTAAAGATATCTTAATTATAGCAGTTTAGGACGAACGTCCGTCAGTACAGCATTCATGGATTCCAGAATAAAGTCTTGATTTAAGGAGTCTCCATAAATAAGGTACTGCTTCGCTGTGAAATCCTGTTCAAATTCCTTCGTCTTTTTCACTGTCGTCATGGTCAGGGCACCGGCATCAATAGAGCGAAGATGGAAAAGATAAGTCAGCTGCAATCGTTTTTCGACCTCAGCAAAAGTCATAATGAGCGAATCAACATTACTCAGCTCCCTTGAAGCAGGAGGAATGAGTTTAACTTCAATTTTTCCTTTTGTATTTTTGATTTCTTTGACTTTGAAACGCAGGAAATTTTCAATTACTTGCAGAATGTTTTTAATGACCGGCTTTGGTTCAATTACCAGCTCAATATGCCCAGCAGGGTGTGCTTCATCCTTATCGAAAAAAGCAAGATAAAGCGATCCGTTTTTATCCGTTATCTGAGCGTTTTCAGCCAGCTTAAATTCAAATGCAAATTCCTCTTCCTGTTGGGTAATGCTAAGATTTTCGGCCAGGATCTGTTCTTGAACGGCAACCCAGGCTTTGGCATCGCGGGCCTTTATTTTTTTATATAAACCTTCCATCAGGACAACCTTCAGGAAAGGGAGTTCACATCTATCACCACCGTGATTTTTTACTTTTAAAGTTCCTTTGATTTTATCGCCTTGATGCCAGCGCTCTCCCATTGCTTCTAAATTAAATTCCAGAGGTTTTAAAAAAACTGTACTTTTCATTTGGCAGCTCTCTTTCCTTAACTAAACCGGAAGTTCTACAGTAAAGGTAGAACCTTTTCCAATCTCACTTTCCACATTTATATTTCCACCATGGGCTTCAACGATAATCCGGGAGATGAACAATCCCAGACCCAGTCCACTGATATTAAAACTGACATCTCCCCTCTCAAAACGATTGAAGATTTTTTTCTGTAACGTTTTATCTATGCCTCTTCCCTGATCCTGAACCTGCATAAAAACACTGCGCCCCTTGCGGAAGAGTTTTATACCGACCGGTTTTCCGCTACCATATTTAGTGACATTGGTAAAAAGATTAGTAATGACCTGATCGATTCTGAACCTGTCTGCTGTAACGGTTAACAAGTCATCACTTATCTCCATATCCACCGGGCACTTTGCCTCTTCAAAATGCACACTGAATCGCTCTGTCGCTTCCTGCAGAAGATCAGATAAATCAACCTGTTCGAAGTCAAAAGTCAGGCGACCATTAGCAATGCGCGAAATATCCAGCAAATCATCAATCAGTTCAGTTAATTTTTCCACTTGAGAAAGTGAAGTGTGAATGGCCTTTGATGTCCGCTCAATGACATCCGGAGAGGCCATTTCTTTCGTGTGTAGCCTTCGCTGGGCCATTTGCAACTGTAGCTTGAGTGAAGTCACCGGAGTTTTCAATTCATGAGAAGCAATTGATAAAAATTCATCTCTTACTTTCAGGGCCTGAGCAAGATCACGTTCAGCTTTTTCAATCGCCTGACGATTTATCACTTCAGCTGTTACTTCCACTCCCAGAATCATAATTCCGTTGATAGTACCGGCATCGTCCCGGCGAGCAGCATACGTCAGGTTAAAATAACGAAGGCGGTCTGTAACAGTGACTGCAATTTCATGGAGTTCAGCCGTAATTCCTGTGCGATAAACGTTATCTAAAATTCCGTGTACTTCTACTGATTCCGGCTGAGCGGTTCGAACCGCTAATCCGGTTGCATCGAATCCCAGTGCTTTGATATGGGCATCATTAACAAACTCAAAAATATGTTCTGGTCCACGCAGAATGCACACCATCTCCGGTGTTTGCTTAAAGAGCCTGCGGAAATTTTCCCGCTCGTTCTCAACCGCTTTGCGGGATAACACTTTTTCAGTTACGTCGTACCCCTGGACAGCTATAGCGTAGATAGTATTTTGTGAATTTTTCATCGGTTGGTAAACAAAATCGAGAAACAGTTTTTTCATTTCACCGGGTACTTCGGACTTTATCTGCACTTCCATTTCTTTACCGACAAATGGTTCACCTGTCGTAACAACTGTAGAAAATAAATTAAAAATTTCCTGGCTTTGTAATTCCGGAAATACTTCAAAAATTGTTCTTCCGATCAGTTCTTTTTTTTCCAGTATGCGCAGGTATTCATTGTTAACGACCTCAAAACGAAAGTCTGGCAAACTGATCAATGCAATGAACGCCGGAGAATTGGCAAAAATCTGGTCTAAGGCCTGATAGTGCTGAATGATATTAAAAGTAGTGTTCACGTCTTTGCTTTCTCCAAGGGCGCCATCTTAGCGGAAAACTATCCTTCTGTCTTTATCCAGTTCACTTAATTTTTAGTATGGAGTTAAGAGCAGCTTTGACCTGATTAAAAGTATCGTAAGCCTCCTTTTTTCCAGTCTTTTCGAAAGCCATCTGAGCAATAATCCCGTTGTTGGCATAGGTATTCTTCGGTTTTTCTTTATAGAGAGGATCGGCAAAGGCCTCGTCCGCACCGATGATTGTCCAGCCTCTTTTTCTAAGTTCCGCTACCAGATCTTCCAGATATAAAACCGTGGCGTCCATCTCGTGCAAAAGAAGAACATGCTTTGGAGAGCGACCTAGAGTTTTAACGGCCAGCTCATCATAAAAATCCACGGCAACGGTAAGATGATTCATAAAAAGTTTTTTTACTCGGACATCGTCGACCTTGAGCCCCTTTTCTTTTGCCTGATTGATTTTAAAAGAAAAAATATAATCGTCGTTATCAATGCTAACCATGCCATTTCTATAATCATTTTTTTGCATCCAGGTCCGGATTTCATCCCTAAGTGGCGTTGTTTTCCCCTCATGCAGATAAGGGAAACGGAAATATTTCTGGCCGGAAAAAAGATTTTTCAGATGACCTTCCGCGAGCTCTGCATCTTTGATAAATTCTTTCGCGCCGACATCATCTAGTCGCAGGTGATGACAAGTATGATTGGCAATCAAATGGCCAGCATCCTTGTAAAGAGCTAACTGGGTAAGGGCTTCTCGGGGATTTCCTTTGCAGGGATTGGCAAAAATCATGGCCCGCGGAATGCCCAATTTTTTTAACTTGGCAATAAGTGTGCGGGTTCTTTCAGCACTGCTAAAATATTTGCTGTCAGGCATTGGTGCATCATCAAAAGTGAGGGCCACTTCCTTTGCCACTAAAGCGGACATATTGCACAAGAGAATGAAAAAAAATAAATATTTCATGCTCAAATTATAAAGCTGTGATATGGGTTCCGGCGAGGGAAATGATCATGAAAAAAACTATCGCCGCCACAATTTTGCTCTTTTCTTTGAGTGCTTCTGCCAGAGACAGCCTCTGGAATTTGTGTATCGGAGACGCGGTTTTATTCATGGAAGATCACAAACTGGTCGTCAATGTCTATGAACACCGAAATGGTCTGGGCCGGGCCACTGAACTGACCATGATTTTTGGTGGACATACTTTAACCGGAACATTCGACAATACGGAAGGTGATACTGGTTCAGTCATTTTGAAAAATGCACGCTCAACTTTTAAAGGCCGCGTAGCCGTCGATTATTTAGAGAACACCATTACTTTAAATGGTGTTCTCGATGTATCAGCTAAAACAGATGTGAAAGTTAAACTTAATTGTCAGACTCTTTCGAATTAAATCGACGGAGCTGTAAATTGTTTGCTCTTAACTTTTAACAATGACTCTTCTTTAAAGATTCCGATGGATTCGAATACAAATTTGTCATCCACCACTTTTGAAGCTCGGTAAAGTGTTCTGCCGTTGTCTTCCAGACGAAGGCGCCCGAGCTGGTACCCCACATATTTAGGTGAATCGATGACAACTTTATACGAATCTACAATGTGCCAGTTAACGCCCAGATTGAACTTCAAAAACTTCTGGACATTATTGGCATCCAGGCCAATGGCCACACCACTTTCATCACGCAAAGAAATCGTCATTTTTTCGGCCAGAAGTGACTGGATGATAAATCCCACATCATTGAGATAACTTTTACAGGTTTCACTCATTCCGTTGTTATACCATTCTGTGATGGCTATGCTACTCATATACTCAATGACAATTCCATTAAGTTCTATATCAACGAAGACATTACTCTTCAGATTGATTCCTCCGCTCACGACCGGGTTCCCCTGAGAAAGAAATCCCAGCCCGCCCTGAAATGTATAGGTATATTTTTTTTCTATGTTGGAAAAATCTTCAAAGCGCTCAACTGATTCGGCAGGAAAACACTCGCGGTGATTGGCGACAAAGGATAAAGCTGTCGGTCGTCCCGCCAGCAAAGTTCCAGTGCGAGCTTCCTGCAAAGGATTTTGAAAACCTATGTAGCCATACTCCTTGACGAGACCATTAATGGCACCGACCGGATCCTGAGCGACTGGTGGTTTACAGCTGACTAAAAGAGAAAGGAGAAGGTAAGAGATTTTCTTTTTCACGATTGCCCCCATACTGCAACTTGAACGATGAACATCATCTTCTTGGTGTTGTGTCAGTGTGAAGGAAACTCGCACGCAATTCAACTAAACTAAAATTCAGCTTGTTAGCAAAATTTTCCATTTAAAAAATCGACAGAATTTTTTGTCAGTCTTACATCAATCCTTACAGGTGCCAGCAGACTTTTTGTTCCTTTTTATTAAACAATTTCAGGAATATCAACCCACTCCATTAAGAGGAAGAGTGACGGTAAAGGTGGTTCCTTCAAACTCAGTACTATGTAGTGAAACTTGACCTCGCATGGAAACAGTCAGTCCTCTGACCAGAGTGAGACCTATCCCCCATCCGGGCTGTAATGATGATTTGGCTGAATCTGTGCGGCTAAAATTTCGGAAGAGCCTTTTTTGATCCACTTCAGACAGAGGCTTGCCATGATTATGTACGGCCAACTGGGCTGCATTTTCCTGTGCTGTCAAAGTGATAGTGATTGGAGCAAATGGTTCACCATATTTAATAGCATTACTCAGAAGATTTTCCAGAATACGCCGTAGTGCTGACTTATCCCACATGCCTTCGGCTTCTTTCCATTCAATTAATTCAAAACGATCGCCATACATGATGGCCTGCTCTTCCAGAATTTCACGTACGAGCTGATTGAGTGATAGTTTCTCGTATTTGAGTGCCAGTACCTGACCGGCAGACAAATAACTGGCATCCAGCAGATCGCGAATCATATTATCGGCCCGGTCCATGTTTTCCACAATTCTTTGAGTCGTTTTGAGAATGATCGGGTCGCTACTGGCCTTTCGTGCAATGATTTGAGCTCCGATTTTGGAAGCGGTTAAGGGGGTTCTTAGATCGTGAGTTAACGTTGTCACGAAACGATGCCGGACTTCTCTTTCTTCTTCCAGCTCTCGAAGAGATTTCTTGTGATCGTGTATGTCAGTATTTGCTCCGACCCATCTCAGGATATTTCCTAGGCTATCCCGAATGGATACACCACGAACCAGATGCCAGCGATATTCGCCATCGTGTCCGCGCTTAATTCTTAACTCCATTTCAAAGTGGGCCTTATCCTCTTTTAAAATCCCTTCAAGATAGTCGCGGGTCTCTTTTGCATCTTCCGGATGAAGATAATGAAAGTACTGATCATTCCAGTCTGCTCCCTTAGAAGCTCCGGTGAATTCAAACCAACGGTCGTTATACCAGTCGATTGTAAAGTCCGCATCAGCTGTCCAGATGATCTGTGGAAGCTTATTGGCGAGAATTTTAAACTCCTGTTCATCCGCCAGGGCCTTTTCATTTCTGCGTTGATGAGTGACATCCTGAACAAAATAGGAAAAACGGGGAAAACCTGAATCGGCCATTTCTATAAAATCGACAGTAACAAAAAGATCGATTCCATTATGCACATATTCAAAGCGAACCGGTTTTCTCGTTTCTTGAGCTTCCCGATAATGCCCCACCCACTTAGCAATAAGATCGTGTGGAACTCCCGCTTCTGAAGCCAGTTTGCCTTTCATTCCATTAATATCAAAATGGAAAAACTCGGCCGTTGTTTGATTATGGATGATGTGTCGGATGTCGTTTCCTTCCAGATCAGCTACTCCCATCATCAATGGAGCGGACTCAAAGAAGCGAGATAAAACTAATGAGCAATTAATATTGCTGTTGTTGGCGCTGACCTGACTGGTTTCTGTTTCCATAAAAACCTCAGTTCAAACAAATGCACAGAAAGGGCCAAATTGTCCCTGGTCGCGTTTTGATCAATTATTTCTGTAGAAAATTTGTAATTTCCAAATCTTTCTTACAATCAGCCTATTTTTGGATTGCCGGATAGTCCTGCTCTGTTTTTCTTCGTTCAGACAGGATACTTAAAACTTCTGTTTTCAAAAAGGGGGAATAATGAGAACAAAAACTCTATTGCTTGCGACTTCAACATTCATACTTTCAACTAATCTCATGGCCCAGGCAACGCTGGAAACGTCCTTGGGTCTGGATGATAAAATTATAGATTACCTGGCGAAACATTTCACTGCTTCCTATCACGGAGAAATTTATGGTGTTCGCCGTAATACTGAAAGCAACAACTCCAGCGAGCGCAACATTAAAGACTTTAAAATCATGCATAACCCGACGCTGGTCTATAAACCAACGGATAACTGGCAACTTTTAACAACAGCTGAATTTAAATTCAGCGATCAGCCTTCTGAAGTTTCCGGTGCAGCCTATCCAAACGCGTTTTATCGCGGACTCTTGACACTAACCAGAAAAAATATTCTGACGGAAAAAGAAAACGGAGTAAAGCTTGACCTGGGGATCGGACGACGCCAGTTCAGCACAGGGGCCAAGCAACAAATGGACGGTGAATATGCTCTGCCCTCATACGGAAACAACCGGGCATTCGCGACACTCTCTAAATCATTCGGCAAAGTAAGTTCTTCGCTTTTTGCTCAGTATCTGCATAACGATTATAAAAAAACAACGAAAAATACCTGGAAGCATAGTGCGGAACTTCTACCTACTATCAATGTCCAGATCACAGATAATCTTTCTTACTTATGGAATGACGACATCGTTCTTAATACCGCGAAGAACGCAGAATTAGTGGATAGTGAAACGGCCATTACCCATGAAATGAATGCGGCTTATATCACCTATGCATGGAGTGATAAAATTTCTACTTATTACCAGCTTAAATACTATCACATCGAAGGATTTTCCCGTGCTTTTCAGGCCAAGGACGATTTCTGGGAACACTATACAGGCGTAACATATGCCTTTACCCAGAAAAATTCAGTTACATTTGAAATTGGAAGTGAGCTGGCACATGCCCGCGACGGGCGTGATGGTCTATCTAAAAAAGCAGCGTATCCAGAGGTTGCTCTTTACGTTGATCTCGCTATCTGAATTCAAAGCCGAAAGGTTCCACCACAATTGAGGGGAATGGAACCTATTCGACGTTTCCTTCGACGGCCGGGAAATAAGTGAGCTTCTCACCAATCTTATGTCCCGGCGGCAGCGGTTTCCCCAATTCATCAATCGAGAAAACGGATTCAGGCAAATTGAGTGACTGTCGCACTTTTTCCATTGTTTGCGGGACAAAAGGATGCAGCATGATCATCAGATTTTTCAAAATATAAAATGAGGTATAAAGCGCATCTTTTCTTTCTGTCTCATCATGACGGTCATCATGGGGCTTGTATTGTACGAAGAAACTGTTAATCAGACGGGCATAATTTTCGATCTGGCCTAGTAGTGTAATGTGATCAGCCTTCTCCATGTTTTTCACATAAAGTTGTACGATCTTCATTGTTTCTTTTTCGGCTTTTTCCAGCAACTTTCCTTCAGGAACAACACCGCCAAATTTTGAAAGTGCCGCTGATAGAGGTTTTTCAATGGCCGCATTCATCGGACCTGCTAAAAATTTATTGCGCTCGTTGAAAGTTTCAAAATCAAAGTTTGATTGTTTTTCAGCAAGTGAAAGCGTTGATAGGAAATAGCGAATCTGATCCGGATGATAACCCATCTCTTCAGTGAGCTGATCACCACTGTAGAAATTTCCACGGGATTTGGACATCTTTTCTCCGTTAACCATCAAATGGAAGACTGAATAGACATCAGTCATAACGTAATCCTGAGTGTCTGCTCCACGCACTCCAAGCCACATCGCTCCCTGCATGAGTACATAAAAGTATACGTTATCAATTCCTAGGAACTGATAAACTTTTGCCTCCGGATCTTTCCAGAATCTTTCCCATTCCTTAATATCGCGTCCCTGCTTGGCCAGAGCAACTTTTGTAAAAGAAATAGGCGCTATCAGTGAATCAGGCCAGACGTATAAAGTTTTGCCTTTCATTTCCGGATCAATCTCTTCCGGCACAGGGATCCCCCAGCTCACATCGCGAGTTATCGAACGGTGGGCCCATCCATCAAGTGTTTCGCAAGGAATATTTTTAGCTTCCATTGCTCTTTTTCCGGATGAAAAGTCAGAGAGGCTTTCAAATTGCACCACCACTTTTTTTCCGGGTGCGTATCGCGACTTATGCTTTGGCAGCGATGCTTTCATTTCTTTATAAGCCGCTTCGTGGGTGTTGTCGAATTGAAAGGCCGGCTGAACTGTCTCAATAACTTCATTCACTACGCCTTTTCGCCATTTGTTTTGTTTGGTTTTAATCCATTCCGTAAGCTGATCGGAGACTTTCCACATATCCAGCCATAAATGAGCTGTATCTTTGAGCACAGGAGTGGCTTCAGAGAGAGAAGATTTTGGATTAATAAGCTGAGAAGGATCGTATTGCATTCCACAGACTTCACATGAGTCGCTGTAAGCCGTTTCGTTGCTGCAATTTGGATTCGGACATTTTCCCGTGACATTTCGGTCTTGTAAGAAACGATCAATCGTTGGATCGTACCATTGCTTCGTGACTTTCTTGTCGAGCATTTTATTTTTCCAAAGTCTTCGCATGAAATCCTGGCACACTTCCTTGTGAGTTGGATAACAATCAGGCTGCGAAGTTCCGGAAAAAATATCGTAAGAAATTCCATAGCGGTTCGTTGTTTGAACTTGTTTATTGTGAATTTGATCAATGAATTCACGAACCGGCATTCCTGCTTTTAAAGCTGCGACTTCCGACGTTGAACCGTGATCATCATTTCCGCTGACGAACAAAACATTTTGTTTCCCAACGAGCATACGTGCATAGCGGGCCATGATATCCGGAGGGACCATAGCACCGGCCAGGTGACCGAGGTGTAAGGGACCATTAGCATAGGGCATTCCTCCCGTGACAACGATCGACTTAGGTCGTGGCAGGCGAGCGAGGACTTCTGAAACATTTTGTGGGGGTGTAAATTGTGGTTTATTCATAAAAACATTCTAATCAAATGTTTTTAAAGGTGCCAGCTCAAAAGACTGCAAAAGGTTCCAGGACACTTACAGTGGCGCGCTAAGTTAATTTTGAATAATATTGAGTTTTATGTATTGATCTTCTGTTTGGGCCTCTTCCTTAACGGGAACATTGAAAGTGTGTTCATTCGAATTTTCCTTTTCAATAATTGTGTGTTCATAATTCACCTTTTGATTGTGCTGGTTAGTAATAAAAACTTTTTCATTTTTACCTCTTACCACTTTGAAGAGTGTCTGTTCATTGGTGGTGCTCATCTCATATGTAAGTGCAAAAGGAAGATAAGTTAATAATGCTAGATTCAATTTCCAATGCTTATTTAACATGCTCTTTCCCACCAATCAGAGCTTCTTTTAGAGAATTATAATATTCGGTGGCTTTGATGATTCCGAAATCCAGAAGTTCTGTTTTATATGTTTGACGAAGTTCACAAAAGCGAACAGAGCTGTTTAAGTCTTCTCTAATTGTGAGCTGCATTTTAATCAGCATTCGATGAGCCGAGCGATCCATTTTTTTGATTCCGTTTAATTTAAAAATGTAGGTGGCGCATTTTAGGGATTCTAATTCCTTTAAGAGTGAATTAAAATCGGTCTGAGATTTATTAGTCAGCTCCCCTTCCAAAAGGGTGATGCAGAATGATTTTTCTATGATTGTTTTATAACTAAAAGTAGAAGCTGCTTTTTGCATTTAATGTTTCATCCTGAATCAGTACTTTCTAAGATGATTTTATTAAAATGTGCTTTTTTTCATACGTCGCATTTGACGTAAAGAGAATTACTTTAAGAGGGATTTTCTAATATTTCCGCAAGGCTTACGATTAAATACTGATCATTTTGATAGATAAAACATCGCTTTAAAACAACATTTGTCAATCCTATAGGAAATGGATTTATTCGGTTTTCTATCACATATTTTGTCTGTGTTTTTATAAGATAGGCCCAAAGAACGCCTTGCTCCCGAACCTGCTGTGTTGCTGCTGCAGTCACCATTATGTTTTGCTTAAAACCAAGTCGTTTTTGTAGAGCGGGGTTCATGATTACATTTCTAAAATTAGTCACCCCCATATAATACTCTGAATCCTTAAAAAGGGGATGATTGATAATGACTCCTTCCCCTTTGGAAATATCGAGCTTCGTTAGTTCTAGAATGCGTGAATTTTGAATAGCCGGGTCGTTGATAAATTCTTTTTCATTGTCTTTAGTGAAAATTTTAAGATTATCAAATTCTAAAATTTTCTTATCCGGAGCAAAGATTTCATCAAGATTAAAGTTTAAGACTTTTGCTAATTGAAAAATTAAATCAAGCGATGGACTCGACTCACCTGTTTCGATTCGCTGATAAGTTCTGTGACCGATTTTTAATCGCTCGGCCACATCATGCTGACTCAGCCCTGATGCTTCACGATGATGACGGAGTTGAACTGCAAAGGCTGCAATATATGCTTTCATAATTACCTACTAGCATTATACTGACATAACAGACACGCGTATTCCAATCGAAATAAGCACAATCTTACAGGTACCCTTACAGGTGCCACCTACCTTTTGGCACAGCGGTGCGCCATTAAAAGTGTGCTGGAACCTGTAAGGGAAATTAGGAAAGGAGGTTTTGAAGTAGGTTCAGGATTTCATGTTGTGAATCAATATAATAGGCAGCTTTTGATGAGTGCGACTGTCCTACGCGCACAGTGAAGATTTCCGGTAAATTGAGTTTGAAAATGGTTTCATCGGTATCGTCATCACCGATGAAAAAAGCAAATTCCGCCTGCTCGCGTTTAAGCAGATCAAGGATGGCACCACCTTTTGTCCGGGAATTTTTCGGAAGAACATTGATTACCATTTTTCCACGAATTATTTCTACATCCAGATTTTTTAAACTATCTATTATTCTTTCTTCAGCAAAGAAAGGATTATGACTTTGCCGGAAATGAATGGATAAAGAATATTTTTTATCTTCAATTACAATTCCTAGTTTTTGGCAATCATGTTTTAAGGTTTCTTCGATTATGATTTTACACTTACTAAAATTTAAAATTTTTTCTTCAGACAGTTGCAATGGGAGCTGATTTTCTTCCATTCCATGATTTCCGATGAGATACCGTGGTTTAAAATGGATATATTTCTGCAAATCCAAAACGCTTCTTCCGCTGATAACGGCCATTGGTGATCGAAGTGCAAGGGCCTCCAAGCACTCCTCTACTTTCTTTTCTATTTTTACTTCAGAAATCTTATCGACAATCGGACATAGTGTTCCATCGAAATCAAAACAGTAGATAGTATGGCTTCTTTTAATTTGGGCCAGTCTGGATTGCGCATCCTGGGAGAAAAATTTATCCATCATTAGTCTCTCTTGAGGAGGTTTTCGACCCGGTTTCTCTGGCGCATTCGGGCCGCATCGATCAGCATATTGCCCGCCCAGCGAAAAACATTATATTCCTGAACCTGAGCACGCATATTGCGCATGCGTTCTTTTTGTTCAGATTCAGGCATATTAAGAGCTATTTCCAGTGCATTTGCACATTGATCAATATTGTAGGGGTTCACAATAAGTGCTTCATGCAGCTCTTTTGCAGCTCCGGTAAACTGACTTAAAATGAGAACTCCTGCTTCATCATTTCTGGCAGCAATGAATTCTTTAGCAACGAGATTCATACCGTCATGCAGGCTGCTCACAAAACATAGATCGGCACCACGAAAATATTCGAAAACTTCTTTGGGGTCATGATGTTCAGCCAGCAGAATTATAGGTTTATAATTTTCATTACCAAATCGTTTATTGATCTTTGTTGCCAGTTCACAGACATCACTGTGGAAGTGCTGATACTGAGAAATCGTCGTCCTGGTTGGTGCCGCAATCTGAACGAAGGTAAATGTTCCAATATTTTCCGGATATAATTCAAGCAAGCGCTCTACGGTCATAAACCGTTCCAGGATACCTTTAGTATAATCGAGCCGATCAACACCTATGCCGACACGAACATTTTGCAAAATTTCATTTTGCACGCGAATTCTTTTCCGACATTCGCTTATGCTTAACATCTGATCGATCAGCCTTGGAGGCCATTCAATCGAAATGGGATAAGCATTTACGGCAGAGATCATTTTCTGGAAAGAAATAGTCGACATATCTCTGTCCACTCTGCATTCGAGATGGCGTTCAACCGATTCGAGAAAATTATTACAATGAGCACGTGTATGAAACCCCAGGATACTGCTTCCCAACATCCCTTCCAGAATTTCTTCTCTCCAGGGACAAATGCCAAATGACTCTGCATTCGGCCAGGGAATATGCCAGAATGTGATAATAGTCGCTTTAGGTAATTTCTCCCTGATCATTTTAGGGGCCAGGGCAAAATGATAATCCTGAATCAGAATAACGGGGTTTTCGGTTTTAGCTTCTTCAACAACTGCATTTGCAAATTTTTGATTTACGTTTCGATAAGTTGTCCAATCTTTTGTGCGGAAGATGGGACGTGTGTGAGCTATATGACAAAGAGGCCACATGGCTTCGTTTGAAAATCCATAATAGTAACCTTCTTCTTCTTCTTTTGAAAGCCAGACTCTTCTGATTTTATAGCTGGGATTATCCGGTGGAACAAGAACATGATCTTTTTTATCTACAGTTAGCTTATCTGCAGTGCCACTACCATGTGCTATCCATGTACCGGAACAAGCTCTCATGACTGGCTCTAGAGCTGTTACCAGACCACTGGCAGGCACTTGAACAACAATATTATCATCTTTGATGTTATGAATGTAAGGCTCTCGGTTTGACAGGATAAGAACTTCATCACCGGCCAGTTCCTTTTGCAATAATTCCCTCAGTGAAGCCGGGTTCCATGAAAGATTGAGTTGATCACGAACTTTTCTTTCCCGTTCCAGATCACGGACAAGAATTCGTAAATCTTTAGCTATCGGCCGGATTTCCGGATCTTTAAACGTATTCTTCTGGGCAAAAATATTATCGCCTTTCATTAAGGCCCGGATTGCATTTATCCAGCCCCGTAAACTCATTTGCGCTATAACAACAGTAATAAAGGAGATGACAATAGTAAGAATTATAAAGAAGATCAGAATATATTTACGAGTAGATTCACTTCTTCGCTGAACAAAGCTCATATCGTGCAAAATTATTATTCTCCCCATATATAAGGAAGCAGATGCTGCTGGTGAATCGAGGAGTTTTGAATGAAAATGAACAAAGCCGGTACGCAATTCAATCAATGGATTGTTTTGAATTGATGTTGAACAATCGATTTCCGGAGGGAAAGAAGTCGTCCTGTATTCCAGCCTATTTTCGCTGTTACAATAGCCTATGGCCAGTAGCCGCTCATCTTTGGTAAAGCCCTCCAGAAGATTAATGATTTCTTTTTTATTTTTTATCTCCAGTCGCGATTGCAGAGGCTCTGCTAATGAACGAGCTATTAACTCCCCCCGTAGATCAAGATCCCGCTTAAACCATTGCAAGGTTAATTTATCTACAAGCGGAACGAGCGAATAAGCCATCAAGCCTAGAATAATTATTAGAGGTAAAATAAATCTTAAAGATAAACGCATGCATCTCCGGAATTGTTATGAATGTCTCAATGAAGATCAAATATCTTTGTTCAGTTCCTGAAACTGCTTTTGTGTAAAAGCAGTTCCTTCTTTTTCATCGAAAACAAAAAAAGGAGGTTTATAGATTTCACGAAGCTTTTCCGGGTAAATCAAATAGGCCGTTGAGCCTTTAAGAAATCCGGAAAGCTCAACATGAAATCCATTTTTTTTTACATCGACAGCTGTGGCGTTACCGATCGTTAAGCGAATTTTACTTCCATCGAGTTTCAATTGATTACCTTTCTTAAGAATAAAGCGTACGACTGGCTTTTGATCTACTTTAAAGGCTATCCATGAATCTCCCTTGATTGCGCTAATGAGAATTTCATCGTTTTTTTCAATGGATTCATCTAACGTCATTTTTTTTATAGTCGGTCCATTTGATTTTAATGGCGGTGACGAGACGATAGAAACCTGTGCTTTATCTGTGCCCTGATATCTATCAATCGCATAAAGACCGGCCAGAAGCGCAAAGAATAAAAAAGCTGTGTAATAAACTTTTTTTTCTTCCTTCATTCGCCAGGTGCTGATTCTTTTCGTTATTTGGGTGGCTGTTTTGGATTGTGCAATTCGAGTATCAGCGTTATTAAGCAAGCGTAGTGCGTAGTCCAGGTCTGCATGGGTGACGGTACAAATTGTTTTTATAAAACCTATTAGATATGTCCGGGCAGGTAATTTGGAGAAATTTTCACGTTCTAAATTTTCCAGAACCTCTGGCGTAATTCTGGTCATTTGAGACAGTTTAGTAATGCTTAAGTTTTTTTGTTCCCGATTGTATTTCAGGTAGCGCCCTATTGAGAAGTTTTCATTCTCCTGCTGCATACGGTGACCTCCTGGTTGTCGGCAGACTTTATTATAAGACGCATCTATATATATAAAAAATACATAATAGATATACCTGTATTTATAAAAACAATATGATCAACTACTCAAATCTCGAGGCCATGCTGGATCAGAACGCACAGAAATAAACATAATGCAGATTTAACTCACGGGAACGTGAGCTTAACATTTTATTGTTGGCCAAATACTCGTGGAGATCTGCAATGATTCTTACGCCAGAAATACAAAATCAAACTAAAGAACAAATTGAAGTAACGACCAGAGCTATGCAAAAACTGCAATTCATTATTGGTGAATGGCATGGTGATGGTGAAAGCCAGGGAAAGGTTGTTACAGGAAAAGATATTTATGAGTGGTTAAATGGCCATTTTTTTATTATGCATTCCTGGCACTGGGATATGGGTGGAATGGATTTTTCCGGTAAAGAAATTATTGGCTACAACTCTTTGTTAGGAAATTATTTCTCCTCTATGTTTGATAATGCCGGACATTTTGTGAATTACGAAATTACTCTGGATGATAAGTTCATGCTTTATAATGGAAGACTCCAAAAAGCGCAGTTTGAATTCAAAGAAAATGACTTTGAAGTCGACTGGCAATTCTCATCTGATGAAAAGCACTGGTCAGAACTTTGTGCAATGAAGTTCTCCCGCATTCAATAAATATTAACAATTTAAAAGTGAGGTACAAATGCCACTGGTTCAGCCTATCCCCTCAGGATATCACACAGTCACACCGTACATGACAATTCGCAACTGTGCTGAGGCCATTGAGTTTTATAAAAAAGCGTTTGGGGCAAAAGAAACAACAAGGATAGATGGCCCAAATAACAGCATCATGCATGCGGAAATTAAAATTGGTGACTCAGTTTTAATGATGAGTGATGAAAACCTGGAATGGAATCATAAAGGGCCCGACAAGCTGGGCGGGACTTCCGTCAGTATTCTTCTCTATGTCGAAAACGTGGATGAGGTCTTTAAGCGCGCTCTGGACGCGGGGGCCACAGTTGTCCGGGAAGTGAAAAATGAATTTTACGGGGACAGAATGGGTACACTGAAGGACCCTTACGGACATGTCTGGTCTATCGGAACACATATAGAGGACGTTTCAGCAGAAGAGATGGAAAAAAGAATCAAAACTCTGAAGCAGTAATTATTCGATCTCTGTTTCAGTTTCATTTGCGAGATTTTCCTCGAATGAAATATCGAAGGCTTCGAACAAATCGCGCTGGTCATAGGTATATTCTTTAACCAGAAAAAGTGGATCAACATAGAAGCCGTCTTTCATGACTCCAAAATGCAGATGGGGGCCGGTTGCATATCCTGTGCGGCCAACTTCCCCTATCTGATCATCCAGGTTGACCCTGTCCCCCACACGCAGCCCCTTTTTGAACATGCGCAAATGATCATATGTCGTCTGGTAACCATTATCATGTTCGATGATAATAAATTTTCCTTTGGCACGTGTGCGGCCGATGACGGTAATCACACCATCGAGAGCGGGATAAACGGGAGTTCCGCTTTTGGCAACATAATCAATTCCATTGTGTGGCTGAATTGTCCGTTTCACCGGATGCCTACGGGCAAGATTGAATAAGCTCGAAACACGGCTGATTTTTACCGGAGAATAAAAAGGTTTTTCTTCCTTTTCCAGCTCACGTGTTTTCAGTGACCAACTAAGAGTTTGCAAATCCTGAATCAGAACTTTTTCTGAAATAGCTTTTCCTACAACCAGCCTGACTTTCAAAACATCACCGTATTTGATGAACTGATCATCATCGTAGTAGGCTAATATATCGACAGAATAAGCGGCCTGAACCCGCAGTCCTTTCGTTGAATTAAACTCTTCTGAAAATGCCTCAGCAATTTGTCGGGAGATTCTTTCACTGCCAGAATCAGCTTTCAGAGTTTCGTACAATGAACCGGCAATTTCTCCCTGAAGATTTTTTGTCATCACCTGAAAAGGAACGTAATTTTTGGATACATGCACTTGTTCAGATTTTTTTTCAATGGTGTAAACTTCATTCGTTGCTTCAGTATACAGTTTGAGCGTCAAGTCAGAAGAGTCACTGTCGCTGGAGCTGGAAGAATGGGCGGCGATGGGCAAATAAATAAGCTCCGGATAGAGCGCAAAAATTTCTTCCAGTTCGCGATTCGTAAAATTGCTGTTTTCCAGTATCGCAATACCTTGTTCACCCGCCAAAACGACGTGCGACATTGTCAGCGACAAAAGCAAACTAAAAAGCCAGTTATACATAGAGATATTTTTCGTCAAAAATGACGAAATGTCTCCCCCTTAAACTCTTACATTTGTTTGCATCGCACCACCATGGGGTGCCAGCAGACTTTTTAAGTTAGCGGGAGTTCGACAATAAACTTTGAACCTTTTCTTAATTCACTCTGAACATGAATTTTACCGCCATGAAGTTCAACGATTTCTCTGGTAATATAAAGACCCAGCCCAAGGCCGCTAACAGCGGTATCTTTGGAAGCCCTTTCAAAGCGATCAAAAATTCTTTGCAGATCAGCAGGTGAAATTCCCTGTCCCTGGTCCGTAACAGTGAGAATGGCAAATTTTTTATCTGCTGATTGATGAATGGTAACGTGAATTGGTTTACCGGCCCCATATTTAAATGCATTGGTTAACAGGTTAACCAATACCTGCTCAATTCGAAACTTGTCCCATTCACCGATGACCGTGACATCCAGCTGAGTTGAAACCGTACAACCTGCGGCTGAGAGCTGATCACTGAAACGATACAAGACATCTTCTACTACTTTTGCCAGAACAACTTTTTCTTTTATAAGCAACATTCTTCCACTGTTTAAACGAGTGATATCCAGCATGTCATCAACCAGATGAATGAGTCTTTCGATTTGTTCGTCGAAAACCTGAATGAGTTTTTCCATCCGCTCTGGTGCAAATGCAGAAGGATCGCCTTTGGCAATTCTTCTTTTGGTCATCTGTGCCTGTAAATGCAAACTGGTCAACGGTGTTTTGAGTTCGTGACTGCAAATATTCAAAATTTCCTGTCGCGCTTCGACTGCATCTTTCAGTTGGGTCTGAATCATTTCTTTATCAGTGACATCTTTCAAAATCATGGCCAGTTCTCGAACATTTTCATTCTGATCTTTAACCGGAAAAAAACTTGCTTCCAGGAAACGGGGTCTGCCGATTTTTCCAATTGCTGCAGGATCGTAATAAAAAGCGGGAACCTCGACAGCTTCTCCCCTGATGGCCTTATTGATGAATACATCAAGTCCCCGTTCAATGCTTTGAGGATCGGTCAGGACATTATAGCTTTTTAACTGATCCAGGTTTGTATCGAATAATTTAACCCAGGCATTATTAACTTTTAATGGATATCCCTGCAGATCATAAATCTCCATTGGCAAAGATGATTGCTCAAAAAAAGCACTAAACCTGCTTTTGGCTTCTATGAGTTCATCAATATTGGTTGCTGTACCAATCCATTTTTCAATTTTTCCTTCTGCATTTTTTGTCAAAGGTGAAAAACGCACCAGATGCCAGAAATAATATCCATTGGCAGACCGGAGACGATATTGAGTTTCAAAACCTTCCTGCTTGAAAACGGCTTGGGCCGTTAATTTTATCAGTGGAGGAAGATCTTCCGGATGAACTTGATCGGCAGCATCGGCGTGAACATAGAAAGCAGGATCGATACCGGTGTATTTCCACCAGTAAGAATTGTAATAATAAACCTCACTGGCATCACCATTGGTTACCCAGACGATATGAGAAATTGAATCGAGTAAGGCCAGGTTTTGGACATCTTTTTTCATGCCAATTTACTTAAACATAATCAAAGATGATAGACCAGTAAAAGTCATTTTGGTGAGGTATGACAACGGACACGGTCAGGAGTTTAGTGCTTAATCGAGGTCATCACTTCGCCCAGCGTTTTAAAATTGACGGGCTTGGATAGAAAATATGTCTCTGTCATTAGTTCCGGTGCTACGTCAACAGAGTTCATTTCGCCGGAGATCATAATAACTGGTGTGTGTTTATTTAAACTGCTACCGCGCAACACAGTCAGCAGGTCAAGTCCATTCATAAGGGGCATTTTATAGTCCAGAAAAATAACATCAAATTTTTCGGCCAGACATTTAAGTAATGCTTCCCTTCCGTCAGAAGAATATGAAACCACTTTCTCTTCAGGTCTTAAATGTAAAAAGTCACTGTATAACTCACGTATTTTTTCTTCATCATCGACAATTAAAATTTTCATCTTTTACACCTTCTGTATACTAAACAGTATATGCCGCTCAGCTTGGTCTATGAAAAACCGGCCGGATAGAAGGGGTTGTGGGGAAATAAAGCAGGTTTAGTGCCCCAAAAAAGTGTCACTGGACATCTAAAGCATGGGGGATAAAAAAGGGAGGTATTCCTCCCTTCCTGTGAAATAAAATTCTGACTAGCGGGTCAGATCGTCGGTTCGGTCAACTTCTACATTCGTTTTTCTAGCGGTATCATGAACTTTTTCAGTTCTTTCATCCGCTGTTTTTCTGACCCGCACTTCTTCCACCACTCTAGCTTCTTTGTTGATGACTGGTTCTTCGGAAGTTTCACGTAGATTTATTTCTCCTTCCTGAAAAGCACTCATGTCCGAAGCATTGACCGGGCGATTGACAGCATTGCGTTCAATCTCAACTCTTTCATTGCGAAGATTAATTTCTTCCTCTACCGGAGTTTCAGTAACCCTGGTGTAAATTCGCACGTTGCCTTTATTAACAGCACGCTTGTTAACACTGACCGACTCTTCAATGACCGGAATAACTTCTTCTTTGTCACCGGCAAATCGGCTCTTTTCCCAAACTGTATATTCCTGGCGTTCTTCCCAGGCTTCATCATCAGTTAAGGGTTTTGCGTTCCAGTCATATTTAGAAAAACCGCGCTCTTTAAAATACTGAGCTTTGCGGTCAGTATCAACAGCTCCGCATCTGTTCATACAGTCAGCAACTTCATCAATACGAGATTCATCACAAGTTACACACAGAGCAGTACCACCCCTTCGGATACCTTCTGCGTAGTAATCTGTGTCATAATCATTCCCTAAATTGGAAAAAAATTTTTTAATTCTTGTCAGAAAGTTTTTTTCATCACGCCCTTCTTTTCCTCTTGCAGAATAGGTCTCAATATCACTGTTCATAATACCAATACCTTGCAGTTCTGACTTGGCCATTTCGACCTGTGGCCAATCATCAAAATACCCTACTATTGTCTTCATCATTTTAAATCTCCTGCTTTCACTTAAGCCGGATCGGCTTAATTCATTTTTTTCCTTTCAATATTCAGATCCTCTTTTTTTAATTTCACGATAACTTTTTCATTATGTTCAGTACGAATCTTTTTAATGCAAATTTCTTCCCGGACCAGATAACGTTTTTCAACTACCAGTATCTCTTCCTGTACTGGAATATAGGTGCAATCTCCCTCAACCCGCATTTGGGCTGGTCTTTCAAACACATCATTTTTGGGAATTCGATCAATATTAATTTCTTCTCGTGCAAGTGACTGCTCCACTACTTCTTCTCTTTGGCTGACTTGTTTTTTTATTTTAATTTCCGCTGTATCAACTTTCTTTTTACTGATGAGTGGTTTTTCCTCAATAACCGGAAAAACTTTTTCAGAGGATTGCGTTGTTGTCGTTTCCTGAAAATCCCGAAAACGTCGCGGTAGATAGTAACGTTGCGAGTTCTGAACTTCTAAAAGCTGAATAGGAACATTGATTAATTGATTGTCATCCAACCGGGCCAGAACATAGGACTGATCACGAGATACACCAAAAATACTCACAACCTCACCGTTTATATCTTCTATTTCCCATTGGGATACCATTTATTAACCTCTTATTCATAAACAAACTGGACACAAGCCCTCTCTGCAAATTAAGAAGCACAATAGAAGCCAGAAAATTAAAAGAGTAACCTGGTTACTATGCTGGTACTGTCGGAATTGTTTCTGGCTCATATGCTCTCAGAGTGTTAAAATCCCGACATGAAAAATTCTGTAATTAATACTTTTGATCTTAATGAAAAACTTATAATAACCATTTTGTTTTTTGTGCAGTTTACGCACATGGTGGATTTTGTCGTTATGATGCCACTGGGTCCGAAACTGGTCCGCGCTTTTGCTCTCACTCCCAATCAATTTTCCTATGTTATTTCTTCCTATGCTTTTGCTGCAGCAGCCATGGGGATTTTGTCGTCTTTTTTTATCGATAATTATGACCGTAAGAGAGTTCTGATCTTTTTCTATACAGGATTTTTATTTGCCAACATTTTCTGCGCCCTATCGGTTAATTATTTCATGCTGGTATTTTCGCGCATTCTTGCAGGTGGCTTTGGAGGAGTGCTCTCCGGATTAACTTTCTCCATTATCGGAGATGTCGTACCGGAGATGCGCAGAGGAAAAGCGACAGGTGCAGTTATGTCGGCTTTTGGAACGGCTTCAGTCGTTGGTATTCCACTGGGGCTCTATCTGGCGGATCATTTTGACTGGCATTCACCCTTTTGGCTGATTTCGGTGCTGAGTTTAATTGTTATTGCTATTACTGTATTAAAGATGCCGCCCATCATCGGTCATATTAAATTACAGCGTTACAAGAAGAGTGAGGAGTTACAGAAAATTCTCAATCTTTTCCGGGATCAAAATTGCCGACGGTCTTTTATCTTATCTTCCGCTTATATCATTTCCGGCTTTCTGGTCATTCCATTTATCAGTCAGTATCTGGTCAAAAATGTAAAACTGGATGAAAAAAACTTATCGCTGATTTATTTTTTCGGCGGAATATTCACCCTGTTTACATCGCGACTTATTGGATCTCTGGCCGATCGTTATGGCAAGCATTTCATGGTCTATATTCTGGCCCCGCTTTCCCTTATTCCAATTTTTTTGGTCACAAATATGAGCGTATTACCTTTGCCGCTCGTTTTAATGATTAATACTTCATTTTTTATTCTTATATCCGGACGATTTGTTCCGGTCATGGCAATTATTACCGGCAGTGTGAGTAAAGCCAATCGCGGTGCCTTTATGGGGATAACTTCCAGTTTACAGCAGATGTCCATGGGACTGGCCAGTGTTCTGGCTGGCTTCATTATTCGTTATAATGAAAACGGTGAGATCATGCATTTTAATATCGTTGGATATCTTTCTATTTTTATGACACTGGTTTTTGTCTTCCTTGCCAGCCGGGTAAAAATAATTGACTAATTATTCATATAAATCCAGAAAGCTATCGAAAACACCAAACGAAAAATAAGGAATATCTCCCCTGTACTTTTCATCATTAGAAATTAAAGACAATTCTTTTCGAAAGCGCTCATAAGCTTTCTGCATTTCCATCATCCCTTCTATATTCAGAATTCCTGTGGAAATTGTAATATAATTTCGTCCCCTCACCGGTCTGCCGATACGATAATAGCCCAGCAACGCTGGTATAAATCTCTTGATGAAGCGAATTGATAAATTGGGAAAAGATTTAAAATTCATGTGATACGTTTTACCTTTAGGTAAAAGTACATTTTCCCGCATCAGTCTTTCTACAGACATTTTGTAACGTTCTCCGAAAATTTTCTGCAAGGTCTTTTCCGAAACACCTCCGGTGTTAGCTGACAAGATAGCAATTACTGCTTCCACGTCATCATTAATAATTTCATACAGGTCATTCGTTCCGGAAGTGACTGGCCGGCGCATACTGAGCTGCCCGATGACTGCTTTAGGATCGATTCCTGTTTTACGATAAAAAGACGGATCGATCTGATTAATAATTTCTACCACTGAGTTAGGAGAAGTAATCTGCAACAATTTATTCAGCTTGAAGAGATCAAATTTTTTATTAAAATTTATTCCATTAAGTACTGTGCGGACAAAATAACGGGAAGTGCCCGATAGGGTTGCGAGCTGTCGTTCACTGATTCTGGGATTGCGGCGGAAATAAATTTCAACTTCTTCTTTAATTTTTTCACTTAATTTATTCATGCTACTAGCATACCAAGGCCCTGAAAGTATTTGCCAGACATTGTAAAAACTATAGCTTTAGACCACCATAAGTTGTTAATATTTCAAACTCCCTGGCAAAAAAAAACCAGCCGAATGGCGTTTTTTACCAATTTGTCGGTTTTGGACGGATTTCAACCAGAAACCCCTTATCCCCTCTTATAAAAAAATTTCACCTGCATTAAGGTGCAAAAAAAATATCGGAGCAAAAAAATTGTTCCGCAAAACGAGGGGAAATTATGAAAGCAAAGAAATTTTTTGCCGGAAGTTTTTTAAGCATGGCCTTCATGGCTGCTTTAAACTTGCAGGCTTCGACGGTCACTACAGATTTGGGGCGTGGAGTATTAAGTTATGATTTGCGCGCTGGTATTAAAGACCGTTGTATTGAACTAAGACAAGATGATCTGACAGTTAATGATGTCCGTAAAACAAACTATGTTCTGGAGTTGGTTAAGTCAAAAGAAGAGCTATATGACAAAATTACATCATCTTCTAAAGGTGAAGGCTCATATTATTCTTTTAGTGCCAGCGCAAAAGTTAACTTTATGAAAGAGCAAAAATGGAACTATAACAGTGTCTATCTGTGGATCCGAACTTCGAGAATTACCAATAAATTAAAAATTGCCAAGGATAATTTACTTTTGACAAGAAATGCACGCAACTTAATGCTGGACTCACGCTTTTTGTTTTCTGAAGTTTGTGGAGATAAAATTATAACAGAAATTGAAATGGGTGGTGAAATCTTTGGTGTTCTGGAAGTTAAAACAGAAAGTTTTCAGGAAAAACAGTCACTGGAAATTGCGGTTGAAGGGGGAGGCGGATTTGGCGGAGGAAGCGTCAAGGGATCTTCAGACTACAAAAGAATAATTGAAAAGTTAAGGGAGAAATATCGTGTGAATCTATCTTATATGCATATCGGTGGTAAAACAGTTGAGGTTCCACAGAATGAAGAAGGTCTCTTAAAACTCACAGCTCAGATAGAAGAACTGACTGATGCTCATCCTGTTGCTATAGGAAGTAATACCCGCGACTACTCTACAATCAGCAATACGGTTTTAGATCCGAACTCGCCTGAAGTTAAGGAACGTCAGGATATGATCAATACTGCAGAAATCAAACTAGGCGAAGCGCGAACATTATTTGCCAATGGATTATATGTTATCAACAACAGCAATGATTTTGTCATGCTGGGATTTAAGAAAGACTTGCTGGAAAATCAACTAGAAGAGCTGGAAACTTATATCTGGAAGTTAAAAAGATTTAAAGAAAGTGCATTTAGTTTCACAGAAGATGTTAATGCAGACATTCTTTTTTCAATGCCGGAAGTAATACTTCCAAAGAAGAAACTATGGGAAAGAAAAAAGCCTCTCAAAGTTAGTTGTGAAGTTAAGCCAAGTGCACTTTGTGGTGTCAAAAATTATAAAGAAAAAGAATCGGCGTACTGTGGAGTGTCCAGTCCAAAAACCGGAACGGGTCCAGTCTGCGGTGTTCTCTATAAAGAAGGTAAAGCAGCAGAATGCGGAGTAAAAACTTATATTGCAAAGGCCAGTAATTTGTGTGGCGTTCTTCGCTACAAACAATGTCATCACCGCGACTGTGGAAAAAACTGGGATGGCTCGAGAAAGCGTTGCCGTACATCAGGCTGTGGACCTGAATCTTACAAGACTTGCGAACATAGAGAGCATGGTGTGGCGGAATATAATTCATGCAGAAGTGCTAACTTTGGAATTGAAAAATATGAAACGTGTGCTGATCCAGAATTTGGTTATAACTTTAACCTTTGTGAACATTTCAGCCATGGACCAGAGGCTTACAATGCCTGCGAAGTTGCCGTGATTGGTAAGAAAGAAACTTACTGCCCGAATCTATAAAGGTCCGGTCAATCCCCTCAGGTGCTCAGTTAATATTTTACTGAGCATCTTTGGGTTAAATGAAAAATTCCTTTATTGAGTTAACTCAGCAGTTTATTAAGTGAATTAGCAAATTCCGATACATCCCTTGCACTAAATGCAGCAGGGCCTCCCGTTAAGCCACCTCCATCGCGCAGCTCTTTCATAAAATTGCGCATAGATAAAGCTTCCCCAATATTTTCTTCCGTATAAATCTCTCCGCGCGGATTAATGGCAATGGCCTCTCTTTCTACAACCTGGGCAGCCAGAGGAATGTCAGCAGTAATGACCAAATCACCCTTGCCCACATGATCCACGATATATTTATCTGCTACATCATCTCCTTTCTCGACAATAATGAGCCGAACTAACTCTGAGTGAGGTATGTTTTGATAGGAATTCGCGACTAATTTTAGAGGAATTTTTAATCTGCCGCTGGTTTTGAAGACGACCTCTTTTACAGCTTTAGGGCAGGCGTCTGCGTCGATCCAGATGAGTTGCGGTTTCATTTTCATAGCACCACTATAGCACAAGTCTTTGAGAATGGGTCACTATAGAAAATACACACCTAAGAATTGGCCTGCCGTACTGAATTTGTTAGTGTAAATTGGCCACAAGTTTTAACCTTTTTCCTTGCAGGATGACTATGAAATTTTTCTTTATCACTGCCTTAACTCTCATGCTTAACTATTCAGCTTCTGCTTCTGTCACGGGCGACACGCTTATTGGAACGCCGGATGGCCAAATTGCGATTGAACAGCTTATTCGGGGAGACCTGATTATTTCTGTAGCGGAAGGATCAGCACCCTATAATATAAAACCAAAAAATCAGAAATTAATGTTCTCTAGTGCCGATCGGATTGAACAGAACGTCGTCTATTTAAATTTTGGTGAGAATCAGTCTCTTATTATGACTCTTGATCAACCAGTTTTAACTCAGTCGGGTGTTCTGAAACGTGCCAAGGACCTGGTTATTAATGACCAGCTGGTCGATGCCAAAGGAAACGTTGTTGAAATTCATTATCTGGCCCTGGGTAGAACTAATGCAATGATTGTGGCCATTGCTCCCGAATCTAATTTTGTAACGGAAAATTTATTTTTAGCTAACGGTATTTATCTGGGTTCCTATAAAGTCGAAATACGTATAAATGATCACTATCCTATTCGCGCATTTCTCGGACAGGAATTTTAGTGAAAAAATTAAAACAGCTTCTCATCCTGAGTGTATTTGGATTTTCAACCGCAGCTTTAAGCTGTCAGATGAATGATATTCAATATGCGATTAGGTCTATCCGCAATTACCTGGTGGAACGTCCACATGCTGCTGATACAGTCATTGGCATTCACACTTACTGGATAAATTGGCCGGATGAAATTCCTGCTGTTACTTGCACCTTTGTGGCGCTTACACATCTTGAAGGTGAAGGTGAAATGGAAAGTATCCGCATATCCGATCAGGAAATCTGGAGAAGAAAAAATTGAAACCAGATGACGGTCTGGAGCATCTACAGCCTTCCCCTATTAACTGGTATCCCGGGCATATGGCCCGTGCCATTAAAGAAATTAAGGAAAAACTACATCTCGTCGACATCGTCTTTGAAATCCGCGATGCAAGAGCACCGCTAGCTTCTGGTAACAACACACTGGATGAATTACTCCGGCAAAAGCCGCGTTTGATTTTACTTAACAAATCTAATCTTGCCGATCCTAAAAAACTTCATCTATGGGAAGACTGGTTTAAATCTTCTGGATACAATTTTGTCTTCATCGACTGTTTTGATAAAGCGGCCATGAAAAAAGTGATGAAAGAAGCACGCCAGCTCGTCCAGCAAAAAAGAAATCTGGCAAATCCCGCTGCTCCGGTAAAATCCAAAATCAGGATCATGCTCCTGGGATTACCTAATACCGGAAAATCCACAATTATTAATCAACTTGCCGGAAAAAATGTAGTGAAAACTGCTGATAAACCCGGCCACACTCAGACTCAGCAATGGATTGTCGTGGACAAGCATTGTGAGTTAATGGATACCCCTGGTGTGATGCCTCCGAAAATAGCACGTGAAGAACACGGGCTGTGGTTAAGTGCAATTAACGCTATTCCGGATGATGTTGTGGGCATAGAAAAACCGGCCCGCTATTTGGTGGACTATTTCAAAGCAGAGCAGTCTAAAACATTTATGAACCGCTACAAGCTGGAAAATCTGGAAGATGATACTGAAACCATTCTGAAAAAAATTGCCAAAGTTCGCGGCTGTATCCAGCACAAAGGCGAAATAGATTTCGAGCGCGTTTACAAACTTCTCCTACTGGACTTCAGAAATGGTGAGCTGGGCCGATGCTGTTTCGGTCTGCCTTAAAAGGTTCCAACACACTTATCTGGTCACATCGCAACAAGAAAAGTGTGTTGGAACCATTAGAGACTATTTAGAGGCTTCTGACGAAATTCTTTGCGATTAGCTCCGCGCGAATCTTTTCCTGTAACAGAAGAGTCAAACGGCTTAGATTCGCCTCTCCAGGAATCGAAAACATAAAGCTTACCATCTGGAGAGGTTAGCTGGGTGAAGGCGTGGGCGACTTGATCACCTTTATCCTTTTTGGAAGTCTCATCGTAAAAGTCCAGCGTGTAACCTTTAAAGCGCAGGTAAGCAGACTCGGGTGTCGATGAATCCAGGAAGCGATAAGTTTGTTCTACACACACCAGATAGTCTGATTTGTCGGAAAGACTAAGATCTGCATTTTCTTTGAGTACACCGAAAGCGATGGCAGGTAAATTGTTAGTGACATAGGCCCGAAGGTTCCCTCTTCCCGGTGCTCGTTCACCGTTAGTAACCAGGCGATTCATATAAATTGTCAGCAATTCATTATGCAACTGATCCGGAGAACTATCAGGTTCCAGCCGGGAAAGTCGGGCGTGGATCTTTAGCAGATTTTTTGCTTCGTCATCCAGATGGGGAAGACATTCTGCAGGTGTTTTTATAGGACTCAGCAATTTTTCACAGTTCAATCGCCGCTTCACTTTACTTTTTAGCGATGGATCCAGGGCCAGGTCTCGGCAGAGATGAGCATTAGTTAATTTTAAAAGAGCGTAACGGGTGACTTCCTGATTACAGAGTGCACCGGTCACTTTAGCCGAATTATTGATGAATTGATCAAGCTTAGTATCTTCAGGTAGAGCAAATTCCCGGCACCCAGAAGGGCCTTTTTTTTCTGTCGCCAGAACTTTAAAACAAAGGAGAAAAACGCAGAAGATTAAAACTCTTTTCATTCCAGCATATTAGAACATGAAAGTGAGTACGGAACAATTGATGAGTTTTTATTCATTTATTTTCAGCCACTTAAATGCGTCCTGAAGGCCAATTATTGCCCTCTTTTTGAGCCTTTAATGGAGAGGATGGACAGGAATCCAGAAACTAAAGGTCGAGCCAACGTCGACTTCACTTTGCACGGAAATATCACCATGATGAGCTTCTATAATTCTTTTCACGCTGGCCAGACCTAATCCACTGGAAGATTCACCCGATGTTGGCCGAACACTGGTTTTCCCAAATTCTTTAAAAAGTTTACAATGTTCATCTGACGGAATTCCCAGTCCTTCATCAATGACAGAAAAAATTAAACGATTGTCATCAACATCTATCTTTATCAGGATAGTCGTGTGAGGCCGGGAATATTTAATAGAATTAGAAATTAAATTTTCCATCGCCCTTTTTATATAAAGAGCGTCGAAACTCGCCTCTTCCGGGAGATGTTCACTTTTATGCATTCGCACTTTTATATTTTTCTGACTTCCTAGTTTGGTACTATCGCTGTGAATTAACAGGAGAAAATCTGAAAGTTTAACTCTCCTGATTTTTATTTTGGTGGTAGGTGATATTAACTTATTCACTTCAGCGATTTCGTTAACCATATTGATCATTGCTTCCGAATTACGCTTTAGAGTGAGAAAAGATTTTTTAAGGTTGTCATTCAAATCATTGAACCATTCTTTCTTTATTAACAATTCGAGCGTAGCCTTTATAACGGCTAAGGGATTATTAAGATCATGGATTGTAGAGCGAAAGATTTTTTCTTTAAATTGATTTTCGGCAAGACTTTTTTTCATCAAAGCCTGTTCAATGATAAGTGATAAGCTCAAAGAGATTTCCATGAAAATCTCAACATGGACATTGCTATAGGTATTGGGTTTACTGCTGGAAAAGAAAATGCAGCCAATGGCTTCATCGTTATGAATTAAAGGACAGGTTAAACTGGAGCGAATACCGTCTTTCAAAATGAGCCTGGTCGATTGAGATTCAGGATGTTCATCCAGATATTTCTGCAAATCAGAAATTATCCGAGGACGCTTGTTTTCAATGACACTTTTCAGGCTGCTTCTACTAATATCTGCTTTATATTTTTTATCAATCTCCCGAATAGGAAGTTTGGATCTTACCCATTTATTGGCCATGATCTTATCATTATTTTCCAGCAGGGCTATTCCAATGCGATCAAAAGGAATGACATTGTCCAGGGAATTAAAAACACTATCCAGAATGACTTCGTAATCTTGTCCCTGAATCATTCTGTGATGAATGGAATTAAAAACTTCTCCGACCTTTAGCTTAATTTCAATTGCCTGAGGCAATTCACTAAGAACATTTTTTAGCTTCTGCAGTTCATTATCAGTTGAATACTGGACTGATTGATCCATAACATCTCCTTCTGCCTAGGAAATATATACTTTGAACAACTACAGTTAAGCACGATGCAGATGCAGTTTGGAATCTCAAGATTCCTTCAAGAGTTTAATATGATCACTATTGCCAAACACCCACAGCATATCACCGGGCAGGATCAGCGTATAAGATTCAGGATTGAGAATTCTTTCCTTTTTTCGCTCGATTCCAACAATCAAAACACCCAGATGCTGACCAATACCGATGTCGCGGATTGATTTATTGGCAAAAACTGATTTTTCACTTATATAAACCGTTTCCAGATTAAATAAATCGTTATCACGCGCAAAGTATTCCTTATATTCAACTTCAATCAATGCCTGAGCTGCGCTTAGCTGTTCATCTGTTCCAATCAGATAAATCTGATCATTAGGCAGCAGTCTTTCTGATCGGCTGGGCGCTAGTATACGACGACGACCGCGTTCAATCATCGCGATTGTGGCTCCGGTTACAGTTCGAAAACGCGACTCCTCCAGCGTTATTCCGGCCAGGGCAGAATCAGACGACAAAGTGAAATCTACTAGCGTCGCGTCCCACGGGGCGAGTTCCGGTAGATTTATCATTTTTTCCATTTCTGCCAGCTCCTTTGCATTGAGGTTTTCAATGAAGTGCTTTTCAACTGCAATATATATAGGTTTTAAGAATTTGCGGATGGAAAAAATAAGGACAGACACTAAAATAGCTATAACCAGGAATAGATTTTCAGTGGTACTGAATTGTTTAAAAAGAAAAATAATCAGGCCAAAAGCAATCAGCACACGCATTACGATTACACCAAACTGCAGGCTTCTGAGTCGCGACAAGGTACTCGCCTCCTCTTCGGATAGATTCTTTGGCGCTTTTAATATGAGTGCTCCCAGAAAAGGAGCTGAAGCAATAAGCGCAAGTATACTGGCAAGAGCGCGGACCACGAGAGTGTCACCAAAAGTGGAGAATAAAAATGGTTGAATATACTTCACTGTCCCCAAAGATATGGCGATGACCACGACAGCATTTAAGAGAATGACCAGTCCGTACATTCTCCAGAAAAGACTAAATGTACTCAGCTGTGAGTTGGCTGCCATAACCTGTTCGTACTTTTCAAAATTTCTCAGTACTCTTTCAGGTAGCTTTTTTTCAAACCAGTTATAAAAAGGTTCAGATAACCTGATCATGTAGGGTGTGGTAAATGTTGTAACAGCAGAAACAGCAATGACGATGGGATATAAAAAAGGACTGGTCACTTTCAGAGTCATCCCCAGTGTTGCGATGATAAATGAAAACTCTCCGATTTGCGCCAAACTCATGCCGGCCTGAACAGACTTTTTCAGACTCTGTCCGGAAAGAATTGCACCAATGCCAGAACCGATTAGTTTACCCACAATAGTCACAACCGTAATTATTAGGACGACTCCAAAATTTTCCCGCAGAACTTCCAGGTCGATCAGCATTCCAACCGATACAAAAAAAACTGCGGCAAAAAGATCTTTTACACCGACGATTAGATGTTCAATCCGCTCACCTTCCTGTGTCTCGGCGAGAATCGAGCCCATAATAAAGGCTCCCAAGGCCGCAGAAAAACCGGCCTTAGAGGCAAGCACGACCATTAGAAAACACAGGCTGATGGACAAGATCAGCATGATTTCACCTGAAAGCAGATTGCGGAATTTTTTAAGTAATGAAGGCAGCAGGTATATTCCGACTAAAAACCAAATCAGCAGAAAAAAACCAAGTCGCGCAGTAAGATATAATATATTACCCGCTGAAAAATTTCCTGATCCGCTAATTTCTGTTAAAAAGACCATTAGCAAAATAGCCAGCAAATCTTCAACAATAAGTATTCCGAAAACCAAACCGACAAATCCTTTCCCTTTGAGACCTGCTTCTCCAAAGGCGCGGATAATAATTGTTGTCGATGACATTGATAAAATGGCTCCCAGATAAATACTGTCCATCCCAGTCCAGCCAAAAGCACGCCCGAGAAGATACCCTGCCCCCATCATGGTTACGACTTCACAACCAGCTGCAATGGAAGCACTCTTTCCTACTTTTGCCAGTTTTTTGAAACTGAATTCCAAACCAAGACCAAAGAGCAGAAAGATCACTCCAATTTCTGCCCAGAGTTTTACTCCTTCTGTATCCACTACCGTTGGCCATATTTTAAAATGCGGTCCGACGGCAAATCCTGCAATCAAATACCCCAGGACAACAGGTTGTTTAAATCTGCTGAAAACCAGGATACTGATAGCTGCTGCGGCAAGGATTATGGCCAGGTCAGTTATCATGAGGGGAAGATGATTCACATTGGGCTCCTGTCTCTAAGACAAAATATAATTTACATTATTTCGCAGCATTTTAAACTACATACCGAGTAAAAAATATTAAATACATATCTCTTGAACAATAAAACCACACATGAGCTAATCATGACTGGAGAGCTTATGGAAAAATCTCAAATGCCGGTATTATTTTTAGGTCACGGATCACCGATGAATGCTCTGGCCGACAATGAATTCACCAGAACACTGAAACAATTGGGAAAAAAAATTCCAAGACCCAAGGCCATCCTTTGTGTATCTGCACACTGGATGTCAGAAGGGACATGGGTTACCGGAACGGAAAATCCGCGAACCATCCACGATTTTTACGGATTTCCTCAGCCCCTTTTTGATGTCCAGTATCCTGCACACGGAGATCCGGAGCTGGCAAAAAAAATTCAGTCCAGCATCCTTCCGTCAAAAATTCATCTTGATAATGAGATGTGGGGCTATGATCACGGAACGTGGTCAGTGCTTAAACATATGTACCCGGAAGCCGACATTCCCCTGCTGCAACTGAGTCTTTATATGGAGAGACCGGCAGAGTATCATTTTAAAACCGGACAGGATCTGGCGAAGCTAAGAGAGCAAGGAATCTTAATTATCGGAAGCGGAAACATTGTTCACAATTTGCGCAAACTAAACTGGGACGAGCAGGCAAAACCACACGAGTGGGCCATTGAATTTGACGAATGGGCCAAAGAGAAACTCATTAAGAGAGATTTCAAAGCTCTGCAGTTTGATACTGGAAAATCTGAAGCAGGAAGATTATCCATTCCGACACCGGATCATTACTATCCATTGTTATACATTCTGGGAGCTTCTTCCAGTAGTGATGAAATGAAATTTGAATATGAAGAAATTCAGAACGCATCCATTTCCATGCGATGTGTGAGTTTCGGTTTGAATTAACTCAAATCATTTTGACAAAAATGGCATTTGATTCAATGTTTCTTCCCGGAGACTGCATCCTGCCATCACCCTAAGCCAAGACACGCTTGTAGAGTCTCTGTTAGTTTAGTTTATATCTCCGGGAGGACAAAAAATGAAAAAAATATTTATCATGACAGCTTTCTTAATGGCATCTTTTTCAGCATTGGCGGAATTTGAATTTGTTGCCGGAAAATATAATGTAGATCCGGCCCACACGCGAGTATCATTTATCATTCCTCATTTTGTTATTTCTCAAGTCGAGGGACGATTTAATGATGTAAAAGGAGAATTTGTTCTTAATGAAGACATCACAAAATCCCGCGTGGATGTCAGTGTTCCAATTGATTCAATCGATACAGCAGTAAAAAAACGTGACGATCACTTAAAGAGTGCAGATTTTTTGGATGCAAAAAAATATCCGACGATGACATTTAAAAGTAAATCTTTCAAAGGTTCGTTACAAAATTTCAAAGTCACTGGTGATTTAATGATTAAAGATGTAACTAAAGAAGTGGTGCTGACAGGATCCTACACTGGTTCTGTTAAGGATTCATGGAATCAGATCAGGGCCGCTGTCCAGGCAACGGGAAAAATCAACCGCAAAGATTTTAACATCAATTACAACGAAATGATTGAATCAGGTCCCGTTGTCGGCGATGAAGTAACGATCAATATTATCAGTGAAGGTATTCTCGATAAACCAAAAAGCAAATAAGCACAAGGTTCCACCACACTTTTCGTGCTGCTGTGTTTACAAAGAAGTGTGGTGGAACCTAGACTTCGTTGGTCAGCGGCTTGTTTTTTTCAAACTCATCGATGTTTTGCAAAGTAGTCTTAGCGATATTGTCCAGAGCTTCGTGAGTCAAAAATCCCTGATGACTGGTGATGAGAACATTGGGAAACGTCATCAATCGAGCGAGAATATCATCACTGATAATCTGTCCTGATAAATCTTTAAAGAAAATTCCTGCCTCTTCCTCATAGACATCCAGACCGGCACTGCCAACATGACCTGATTTGAGTGCATCGATCAGCGCCTTGCTGTCAATCAGGGCGCCCCTACCTGTGTTAATGATCATTACACCATTCTTCATTTTTGCCAGTGTCTGAGCATTGATAAAATGGTGGGTGTCCGGTGTGAGCGGAACATGTAACGAAACAATATCTGCCTGTTCTAAAACGTCATCGACGCTTGTATAGGAACAATGAATCTCTTTTATTAATTCTGCATCAGTATGCAAATCATGCAATAAAACCCGGCAGCCAAAACCTGACATGATTCGGGCGAGAACTTTTCCTATTCTGCCAGCACCGATAATTCCGACTGTTTTTCCATACAGATCAAACCCCACTAGACCATTGAGTGAAAAGTTTCCTTCACGAACCCGATTGTAAGCGCGATGAGTTTTTCTGTTTAGCGTCTGGATCATGGCCACGACATGCTCAGCGACAGCATAAGGTGAATATTCCGGAACACGTACTACTTTTATATGCAGTTTTTTAGCTGCGGCCACATCAACATGATTAAAACCAGCTGAGCGCAATGCCAGTAGTTGTGTTCCTCCGGCCTTTAAAGCGGCCAGATTCTGTGCATTCAGACGATCATTGACGAAGCAACAAACGCAGGGAAAACCACCGGCCAGTTGGACTGAAGATTCTATCAGTCGTGGTTCCAGATAATGTATTTCATGATGATAATTTTTAGCGGCTTTATCGAAAGCTTCTTTCTCAAAAGGATTAGTGTCAAAAAATGCTACTTTCATGAAAGCTCCGGTATAAGTTCTGTCCAGTATACCATCACTCTCTGGTAAGTTAAAGGCCACCGCAAGACAGTGACCCTTTAACCATTAAACATCTGGTCGTGAAAATTAATTATCCAGGTATTTTTTAAATACGCTTCCATCTACTGGATTGAAGTAGACTTCGACTTTTTTGCCTTCTTTATCTATGCCATAAATTTCATAACATGTTCCCGGGGTTTTAAACTTATTGATTTTGTAACCCTCGGCAATCGCTTTCTTCTTAAAGTCTTCTACTGTCATCCACTTTTCTTTAGGTTGGTCAGTACAAGATTTTTTAGCATAAGCTGCGCCTGAAAAAGAGACCATTAGGACAATTGCAAGTAACGTTTTCATCATCTACCTCCATAGATTGTTTTCATAACAAGAGAGTGAATGAAAAAGCTGAATAAAACCATTAGACATATGTAGTAAGGCTCTCAAATTGCATAATATAGGTCATATGTCCGTTGTTCTTTTAGGTGTAAAATATAGGATGAAGCCTGTAATTAATATTTCCAGGCGGAGGTTTTATGGAAAAAACAAATGTTAGAGTGTACGACTGGCCGGTCAGAATTTTTCACTGGGCCTTCGTCGTTTTATTTATCGCTTCCTTTTTTATCGCTAATTATTTCGATGACGATGCCGCTCAATTTCCCTATCACATGCTCTTTGGGATTAATCTGGCTTTTTTGGTTATCTTAAGGATTTTTTGGGGGTTGATCGGAACGCAGTATGCGCGATTTAATTCTTATAAATTAAGTCCCAAAGATTTGCTTCAATACCTTCAGGATTTATTTAACAAAAATAGTAAAGTTTATACAGGTCACAATCCCGCTTCTAGTTGGGCAGCAGTCGTTATGATGCTTTGTGCTTTGGGGCTGGCCGTCTCCGGTCATTTTATGGTGAACGGTGAAGATGAAATGTTCGAAGAAGTTCATGAAATTTTAGCAAATTTATTTTTAATAACCGCCATTTTGCACGTAGCTGGAATTATCTTTCACACCATTAAACACCGCGACCAGGTGGGACTTTCAATGATTACCGGAAGAAAAATGGTGAGTAAACTAAGCAGTGGAATTGAAAAAAACTATTTATCGGTGGGGCTGATACTTTTGCTGGCAACAGTATTTTTCGGTAACCACTTATGGCAGAATTATGACCCGATAAAAAAAGAATTATCGGTTTTCGGTACAACTCATGTGTTGGGCAAAATTGAGTTGCATGAAAATGAGGGAGACGATTCAGAAGATGAAGACTAAGGAAAGAAAATTTCTGGCCAATGTACTTTTAATCATAACCATCATTACTATGGCAGACATGATCTCTGACTACCAGGAAGGTGCTTCCTGGTGGCATCTTCTTATGGAAGGGATAGTGGCAGTGGCTTCTGCTGTTGGCGTGTTTTACCTGATTCGCGGATCCTTTACTCTCAGGCATTCCCTGGAAGAGCAAAAAAAATCCAATGAAGTTCTTCGCCAGGAAGCAGAAAACTGGAAAGCGCATTCAAAAAAATACATCGATGGTCTAAGCTTAGCTATTGATCAGCAATTGAATAACTGGAAACTTACTGCTTCAGAAAAAGAGGTTGCTTTCTTACTCCTCAAAGGTTTTAGCCTGAAAGAAATTGCTGAAGCCAGAAAAACTTCTGAAAAGACTGCACGTGCACAATCGACGAACATTTATGCAAAAGCGGGAGTCGCCGGACGATCTGAACTCTCCGCTTTTTTTCTGGAGGATTTATTACTTCCTCAGAGCAATTAGAATTTCATGAAAACTGCTTCCTTGCCTTGTTTGGTGAAGCTCATGACATCGTATGCTTCTTTGTAATTTCCCTGCTCCATTCCCGGTGATCCGATAGGCATTCCCGGAACGGCAAGACCCCGAATGGCCGGTTTCTGACTGAGCATTTTTTTAATCGCCATGGCCGGAACGTGACCTTCAATCAAATAACCATCGACGACAGCTGTATGGCAGGATTGCATATGTGCTGGAATCTGAAATTTCTTTTTGACCGGTGAGACGTCATCCACCATTTCTGTTTTTACTTTAAATCCATTACTCTCCAGGTGTTTCACCCACTGATGACAACAGCCGCAAGTTTTAGAGGCATAAACAGTCACGCCGGAGGTTTTGGCCTCAACTACGGCCACGAATGACGATAGTAAAAGCATTAAACTGAGCATCAGGGATTTGGTTGATTGCATAAAATTCTCCTTGTCCAGAATACGTCTCCAGGAGAACTTTTGTGACCGAAATAAAAGTCATTTTAAAAAAAGTTTGACATATCAAACTTTTTCATAAATGATCGGTCTCGCACTATCATTTGACCACTTTTCTAAGGAGTTTTAGCAAATGAAAAAAATATTAATCGCCATCTTTATGCTCGCGAGTTTTGCCACATACGCAGACAGCGGGATCCTGTTTATTGCACATGGAACGATGGGCATGACTCCGGGAAATGGGGACCATGACGGAGACCATGGCGGTCACCACATGATGGGTTGTTCGACTAAACCTTCTACCTGGGAAAGTTTTGTTTTAAACACCGTTCATTCCATGAAGTCGGAAATTAAAAAAAATTATGAAGTCTCTTTTGGTATGTGGGAATCTCACTGCTTTGATTTGAGTATTAAAAAATTGAAGGCCACAATGGCCGCTCAGGGAAAAACACTCGATCACCTGATTGTCTTCCCTCTTTTTATCTCCAGCCACAGCAGTGTCATCGAAATGCAAAAATACATTTTCAAAAAAAGAGCTGACCGTGTACTAGAAATTCCCAATGTTCACCAGACAACTTTCGAAGGCAAAATCACATATATGAACGCCTTTGATTACGATCCGCACATTTCCATGATTCTTGCCAATCGTACCCATCACCTCGTTCACATGGCAAAAGAAGAAGGATTCGCACAAAAAAATATGGAGTTGGTCTTAGTTATGCACGGACCAGTTGAAGATGATGCCAACATTGAATGGATGAAGATGGGTGAACGTTATAATCGTGACATTTCTTATCTCTTCCCTATGGCAAAGGCCCATGTTGTTAGTCTTCGGGATGATGCTGATGATGAGGTTCGCAATCGGGCAACACTTGAACTTCGCCAGATCGTCAGCAATGCAGAAGCTCAGGGACGTATGCCTTTAATTCTTCCGCTTCTTATTTCTAAAGGCGGAATTGATAAGGGAATCATTAAACGTCTTGAAGGCCTCAACTATGTGTGGAGTGGAGAAAGCATTTTCCCTGATACAAAATTACGTGATGTTATTCTTCACCGTTTGGAATAAATGTTATGTTTCGTTCCAGCACCGTCTTGGTGCTGGAATTATTTTTACTTAATTGCATAAAGCAATATTAAGAACGCAACAATCACAGTCACCACGATCTCAGAACTGGGTTCAGTAAAAGCTGATCGTTGTTTTTTTCTGTACAATTGCCCCATAACTGCGATGCCCATAGCTGCAACAACACACATTGCTGTTACAGCATGCACGATCTTAACGGAGCTAAACAGGTCTCCTTTAAAAAGATAATCAAGCGGAACAAACAAAATCATATTAAAAGCGTTACTACCAAAAACATTGCCCAGGGCCAGATCCGGCGCGCCTATTTTAAATGCTGCTAGTGTTGCTACGAGCTCAGGTAAAGACGTGGCCAGTGCGACGAGAGTGGTTCCAATGAATGTATGGCCCAATCCAGAGCGTAAGGCGAGTTCATCCGCGGCACTAACTAAAAAAGGAGCTGCAACAACTATAAGAGCGGCACAACCAATATAACCGAATAATGAAAAAGCCAGGGATTTGGATTTATTTTTAAAAGGATGCATTTTTTCCTGTCTCCCCTCCAGGTAAATTAATCTCAAACCATAAAGATAAACGACCAGAACAGCCCAGGAAAAAATACTCACCCCCCAAAAACTTGTTTCAAGTCGTGAAGCAATTCCGATACCCACAAGACAAGTAAGAACAATAGTAAGAACAGCGGCCAGAGCATGATGTAAGAAAGCTGGAGAAAAAGCGGTTCTCCTGAATTCAGAAGGAAAAGTAAAATCCAGAGTAGCCAGAATGAGTAAATTAAATAAACTACTTCCCAGTAAATCACCTACGGCCAGATCAGGAAGATTAAGTCTGACTGCTTTTATATCAACCATTAATTCTGGTAGAGAAGTTGCTCCGGCCAGCAGCAAACCACCTACAAACATTTTTCCCCAGCCAGTTTTTTCAGCAATGTTATCAGCAAAACGTGTAAGAAAAGATCCTGCACCGACAATAACCAAAGCGGACAGACAAAATTTAAAAATAATAAAAATCATAAAAATCCCGCAATGGCGAAGGGGGCAATGTTCCAGTTATTGCCTTTAATAATTAAATTATTTCATATACAATGAGACGAGTCTACTTTTGGGGATTAGATACAATGCAGCCATGGCATCAGCTATCAAAGGAACAAACGCTTGAGTCATTTAAAGTCACGGCTGATACCGGGCTTTCTTCAAAAAAAATTTCGGAATTACGAAGTGAGCATGGGTTTAATGAACTTCCGGAAAGTGAAACCCGATCCATTTTTAGCATTTTTTTACAGCAGTTTAAAAGCCCGCTTATTTATTTATTGTTAGCAGCGGCTGTCATTGCTTTTGCTTTAGATGATCACAAAGATGCTTTCGTTATTTTTTTTGTGGTGCTGTTAAATTCTGTTATTGGCGCCATTCAGGAAGGCAAAGCAGAACAATCCCTGGCTTCCCTGAGAAAACTCTCCAAACTTAAGGCAAGAGTCATTCGCGACGGGAAAAATCAGGAAATAGAAGCAAGAGAACTTGTTCCTGGAGATATTTTTCATATCGCCGCTGGTGACAGTATCGTTACAGATGGCAGAATTATTGAGAGTGCCTCCTTTGCTACTGCGGAAGCAGCATTGACAGGCGAATCTCTTCCCATAGATAAATCGACAGAAGAACTACCATCTGAAACTGCCCTGGCCGATCGAAAGAACATGGTGTACGCCGGCACATATGCAACTAATGGCCGAGCTCTTGCTGTTGCTGTTACCACTGGAAAAGAAAATGAAATCGGCAGAATTGCCCACTTAACTTCTACAGCTGAACATCAAAAGACTCAACTGGAAAAGAAGATTCATGAATTTGGCAGATATATTGTCTATGTCGCCATTTTACTTTTTCTTCTTGTCTTACTGATAGGTTATTTGCGGGGAATTCCATTCAATGAAATTTTTATGGTGGCCATCAGTCAAACCGTTTCACTTGTACCGGAAGGACTGCCGGTAGCTCTTACTGTTGCCCTGGCAGTTGGTGTTCAGCGAATGGCAAGACGAAAAACTATCGTCCGAAGATTAAATGCTGTTGAAGCTCTTGGGTCTACAACGATCATCTGTTCTGATAAAACCGGAACACTTACGAAAAATGAAATGACTGTTGTTTCGATTTATCTTCCGGAGTCTGAGCGGACTCTCAATGTGAGCGGAGTTGGTTATGAACCTCTTGGGAGCATAAAAGCCGGAGATGCAGAAGTTATTCAAAATGATCCTGAATTGCTGTCTTTGTTAAACGCATGTCTTCTTTGCAATGATGCCGAATTAATTTCTCCGGATGCAAAAAACAAACAATGGCGAATTTTGGGCGATCCTACAGAGGGAGCATTGGTTGTTTTGGGTGAAAAGAGGGGGATTAGTTCAACGGAGCTAAGAAAATCTTTTCCTAGAATAAAAGAATTTCCATTTAATTCTGTTACAAAAATGATGGCCACCGAACATCTCATTGTTGACCGAAAAAAAATCTATATTAAAGGAGCTGTTGAAGCTCTACTACCTCTGACTTCACTTTCCGAAGAAAAGAAAATTAAATTAAGTTCAACGACAATAACCATGTCCAATGCCGCTCTTAGAGTGCTGGCTGTCGGAGAAGTATCGGACATCAGTATTGATGACTCCCGGGGATATGAACAGTTTAACGGAAAAGTCACCATTACAGGCTTAGTTGGTCAAGTGGACCCGCCTAGGGATGAAGTAAAAACTTCTATCAGCGAATGTCTCACAGCTGGCATTAAACCTGTCATGGTTACCGGAGATCATAAAGCGACAGGGGTTGCCATTGCACGGGCGCTTGGTATGGCAGACGAACACTCAGAAGCTCTGGACGGGCGTGAACTGGAGCAAATGCCGGATGAGGAATTAAACAGACGCTTAGAGAACATTGCGGTTTTTGCCCGGGTCCAGCCATCTCAAAAAATTAAAATTGTAAAAGCTCTGCAGCAGCGTGGTCATATCGTCGCTATGACCGGAGATGGAGTTAACGATGCTCCCGCCCTGGCCCAGTCAAATGTCGGTGTGGCAATGGGGATTACCGGTACGGAAGTCGCTAAAGAGGCTTCTAAAATTATCATCACCGACGACAACTTTGCGACTATAGTCTCCGCGGTGGCTGAAGGAAGGCTGGTCTATCAAAACATAAAGAAGATTATTCTTTTTTTATTCGTCACCTCAATCGACGAAGTGATTGTTTTATTCCTGGCGATTTTGACAGGATTTTCTCCTCCCTTAGCAGCTGTTCAGATCCTCTGGATTAATCTCGTGTCGGAAAGTGCATTGACTATTAATCTCATAATGGAGCCGGCCGAGGGGAACGAAATGAAAAGAAATCCTATCCCTACAGAGGAGCCGATCCTGGACCGTAAGTTGCTCCAGCGAATGCCTCTTATGGTCGTTGCTTCGGTTGTTTCAACCTTTGGTTGGTTTTATTACCGGACAAAACTTGGAATTCCTGCCGACCTGGTTCAATCGGAAACTTTTACTGTCTTAGTTGTAAGCCAATGGTTTAATGTTTTAAATTGTCGATCGGCAACGCAATCTGCATTCACATTAAACATTTTTAAAAATCCGTGGCTGATTGGAGGAATTGTTATTGCAAATATTCTTCACGGCTTAGTCATTTATTGGCAGCCATTAGCCCAATTTTTCCACACTGTACCAATTGAAACTTCCCAATTCTTCGCTATCGGAGCAGTGGCCAGTCTGGTTTTATGGGTTGAAGAAATAAGAAAATTCTTCGCACGCAGAATCTAACCTGGTTTACCGTCAGCTCGAGGAGAGATTAAAATAGTCGCATAGTAAATAAGGAACCACAGAAAACTCAGGGCCCATAAGATTCCTGCACAAAGAATCCCATGAGCATAGACTTCCGGAAAAAAGCCAAGGGCTACCCGAATAGTTGCCGCAAATGTAATCAGGTAATAGGAAACGACGAAACCTTTTTTGAGCTTTAAAGGTCTTCCAGAATGCCCCAGTGAAACCCGGGACATCATTCCAATAATAAAAGTTCCCATCGCACCTGCCGTGAATGCATGAATCGCCACACTCCGGGGAAGAAATCCCAAAATTTCACTGATAAAAATGAGAATGAATCCCGCTCCGATCCAGAAATAACCAAGATGGAGAATCCAGAGTAAAGGATTTTTTAAAGTTCGCAGCGTCCCCCAGCCAGAAAGACGAAGCCAGTTCAAAACACCGGCGATCAGGGCAATCCATGCAGTTGCAAGTGTTTGTCCGGTAAAATCCATGAACACAAAAATCCAGACCGAAATAAGCACAGCTTTTTCCAGCCATGGTCGAGGAGATATTTTTAACAGTAGTGCATTTGCAGTAAATGCTGGGACAATCCTTCCACCGATTATGATCATAATGATCAAAATTATATTTACCCCCAGATAAATTCCCCGGGTGGCATATTCACTACCCATGAGTTCCAGAGCAGACAAGTGTGTAAGCAAATTACCTACAGCCAGCAGAAGTAGAACCGGAATAAACTGCATATTTCTTAATTGTTTTGCCTTTATTAAGGGAGGGGCCAGCGCTGCTACTAAGGCAGGTATGAACAACATATCAATTGTTGAATAAACGAAATGTGGAATGGGCAAATTAAAGAGAGATAATGTCATTCCCAATCTTCCCAAAAACCACAGAAAAAAAAGAATGGCTAATTTTTTACCATTTAAGGCTTTTGTCATAGTCCAGTTCGCTGAGGCCGTCAGCAGAAAACCTGCAACAATACTGACCGCGAAACCATAAACCATTTCATGAGCATGCCAGTTAACAGGAGAGAAAAAACCATCCGGAAGAGCACCCATAAAAAAAACAATCGCCCAGTAAAGGACCAGAAAAAGTGAAACAATTGATCCGGTTAAAAAAAATGGTCGAAAACCAATTGCCCATACATTATTCATCGTTTTTTTCCTTCTCTATACCATCAAGACAACAATAAAAGGGATTGCATGCTTTTTTGGCAGGATTATCTATTAGTGAATTTATAAAAAGACATAGCTCCGGACCACATGGGCCGATTTTACAATTTTTAAGAGAATTGTAAATTTGCCGAAGTTCAATCTTACACCTTAATTCCTGGGAGAGATCTTTTAGCAAATTTCTGAAATCAACTCTTTCAGGTGAAAAATAACTGAAAATGATTTTTTTCCCCTGAGAAACATATTCAATATCTTCAAGCTTCATCGGTAGATTATGTTTGCTGACGAGTTGTTCAAAAACCCCCCTGGCCTTTTTTTGTTCCTGATAGACTTTTTTGTAAAAAAGTTCATCTTCAGCAGTTGCTGTTTTTTTCAGATCAGGTAATTTACCCAGTTCTTTCTTATAAGGAATTTCATAGATCTGAGAATTAATAAACCCTATCGTCAGTCCTCTTTCAGACATAGCAACAACTTTCTGTCCATGGGCCAGAGGTTCTTTTCCGGCCCGGAAAATTCCCGGCTTTGACTGCCCGGGAAATCTTACCCGTACAAGTTGAACCGTTTTTTCTTCATTCATTTTTTTACTCCGAAACAACAAGCATTTTCTCCCTGAGCGATGCAGGATTGTTGTTCTAGTTTTTGACCAGTCAGGCTTTTCACTAAACTTTTATCAAAGCTACATATTTCCGGACAAGTGCTGACGAGATTTTGAAAAACACAGTTGGTGACTTCCAGACGTAATTCGTTTTTATTTTTTCCTGGTAACACTTCCGCTTCATAACCTAGCTCTGACAGAATACTTGCCGTCGCCTTCAAACGTTCAGGAAGTGATAATTTTTTTAAATGGGGAATGTATTGGGAAGAAATATTAGTGCCTAATTTATCAAGAAATTTCTGCAATCCTCTTTCGTCTTTTTCTTCACGGATTTGCTCCATTAAAAGACCGGCCAGCCATGAATATTTACGGGGAAAATACTCACGGCCCTTATCAGTAAGAACATAGCTTTGAGTCGGCCGTCCGGCCGTTTTATGCAATAAACCTGTCGTTATCAATTCACTTTTTTCCAGCACCGAAATGTGCTGTTTGACTGCATTGCGGGAAATATCCAGCATGGCAATGAGTTCGGCTATTGTCAGTCCGTCTTTATGCTTATTGAGCAACTTCAACAATTGCTGTTGAGTCGTCCCCAGTAATTCAATCATTCTCACCTTATCCTTTTGACACTTATAACATATTTTTATGTCAAAAGGTAAGATAAAATATAGCTTTATTTCCAGCTCAGAAGCCGCTGCTCACCTTCTAGTTTCTGAATTGCTGTGATGTCCTGAGAGACTTCAATTACGCCCTTATAATTACGAGCGGCATCGCGAATGGCGAAGTAACGAATGTGTACTTTTTTTCCCCGGTAATCAATCCAGAACTCAGCATCGTCCTTCGTCCCTTTTCTGAACTCGTCCAGAATTTTTAAGACGGTATCGACACTCTTTGGCGGATGACAAAAACGCACTTCTCTTCCGATAACGGCTGCACTTCGCGGAAATACCCTTTCTTCACCACGATTATAAAATAGTACCCGGTCGTTTTCATCGACATAGGTCAAATCAACCGGAAGAAATTTCAGCATGAGGTTGATCTGCTCAACAGTCATGAAACCTTCTTCCATGGGTATTCCCCCCAGACCTTTTGCATTTTTTTGAATTGATTCCGCAGCGGCCTTCACTTCATTTGGTGCACTTTCAAGAAGAGCTGGACGGACATTAAAACACCATCCGATTTCTTCTTCGCCTTCGCTCATTTTTTTCCAGTCATCAGCATTGAGAAGTTCCATGGCATACGGAAGGAGTCGCATTTCTTCAACCAGCATCATGCGCTGAAGTTCACCGATAAGCATCGGTACATCATTCATGGCCCCTTCCAGATTTTTATCTTCAATCTTCTTTCGCATACCCCGTAAGATATCCCGGTTGGCATCATGAAAAGACCACATTCCCTGACTTGGTCCATTCCATCCATATTTCTCCAGATAAGGAAAAAGCTGATTTTCTTTACGCGTGTAATGAATATCAACTTCACTTATCTGATTAAATAAACTGAAAAAAAGCTGAGTATCATTCACTTCCACTGCAGTGGAAAGCTCAAGCAGCAACTGTCGGAGAGCTTCATTTTCTTTGCAATATGTTTTTACTGGATGCCATTCCGGCAGTGTTTTTACGAATTCAGGAAAAGTCGTACTCATGGCTGGACTCACTTGGATTTTGGTTTATTCTCCGACATTACTTCACGCCCTTGTCTTAAAATATGACGTATGTCATTTAGAACCATCTTTTTCCCTTATTTCTCTGACAATTATCAGCGCTATTGTCGATCTGAAGGAATAAGATAAATTCAGTTTGTTTTATAAAATTTTTTTCAACCAGGAGGAAGTATGAAAACGACACAGGACAATTTAAAAGAAGCCTTTGCCGGGGAAAGCATGGCAAACCGAAAATATCTGGCCTTTGCTCAGCAGGCAGAAAAAGATGGCTTCAAAAATGTGGCCACGCTTTTTAGGGCAACAGCTGAAGCGGAAACGATTCATGCTCTGGCCCATTTCCAGGCGATGGACGGAGTGAAATCAACACTGGAAAATCTGGAATACGCCATTAATGGTGAAACTTACGAGCACAATGAAATGTATCCTCCAATGTATGAGCAGGCGGAAAAAGAAGGACATAAGGCTAAACGGATGTTCAAATGGGCCATGGAAGTCGAACGCATTCACGCTGAACTCTACAAAGTTGCAATGGAGGCAGTAAAGGCCGGTAAAGATATTGATTCAGAAGTCTGGTTATGTCCTGTATGCGGCCATCTGGAATTTAAAAATCCACCGGAAAAATGCCCGGTATGTAATGCTCCCGGTTCTAAATATCAAAAAATTTCTTAAAGGTTCCAGCACACTTTTCTTGTCGCATAGCCTGAAAAGTGTGCTTATTATGAATCGATAACTTTTATGTGAATCGCTGAAAGTCCTTTTGGTCCTTCACTGATTTTAAATTCTACTCTGTCTTTGTCATAGGGAACGCCGTCGGTACATGCGGACTTGTGAAAAAACAAATCATCCATTTCTTCATCAGGCTGAATAAAACCAAATCCTTTTTCCACATCAAAAAACTTCACGGTCCCGGTAAACTTAAGGCGCTGTTGAATTTTTTCCAGCCTGCCGGCTTCTTTAATTTGTTTTTCATCCCAGACAATTTCATGAATAGTAATGACTTTTTCACCTTTATGAATACGCTCCAGCTGGTTAATTACCGCTTCTTCACTTTGCTCATCCACCAGCATATCTTTGCGTTTTCGGTTTTTTGTTTTGGTCATATCGTATTTTACAAATTGAACTTTTACTCTTGTCATAATTCCCTCTTGCTCAGAGCATAGCAGATATTATGAGCTTAAGGTAGCGACCGGAGCACTTTACTCAGAATAGACGCAAATAAAAACCCTAAACATTGCTCCGGTCCTTTAATCCGGCCATTTCCTGTGATCTTCTGAAATCTAATCGAAACTCATTCTCATAAGGAGTTGCTCAATGGATATCTATCAAAACCTTAAAAAAGATCACGAAGAAGTAAAATCGCTTCTTAATGAACTGCTTTCTCTCAATGAAAACGATGAATACCGCCATACTATTATCGAAAAGATTGCTTCAGAACTAATCCCTCATGCCCGCGCTGAAGAAGCTGCTGTCTACAATTCTATCCGGGCAACAGATACTGATTCCGGAGTGGTCATGCATTCATTTAAGGAACACATGGAAGCTGAAGGCTTTTTACGTCTATTGCAGACCAAAGATAAAACGAATTTGAAATGGAAAGAAACCGCTCAAAAATTAAAAGATTCTCTTGAGCATCACATTCAGGAAGAAGAAACAAAAGTGTTTAATCAGGCAAGAAAGCTTTTTTCGGATGCTGAAGCCATTCAGATTTCAAAGGCCTTTGATAAATTAAAGGCCGAATATAAGTCTCAGGGTGCTTTAAAGAACTCCATGGACATGGTTATCAATCTTCTACCTGCCCGTTTTGCCAATAAATTAAATGGTCTTGACACTAATCCAAAAGTCTAAGCTATGAGTTCCAGCACACTTTCCTTGTTGCCTCGCAACCAGGAAAGTGTGCTGGAACCTATTTGTTCAGGTACTGATGGAAATCAAAAATAAAGTCACTGTCGTGATAATTTTTTAACCATTTTTGCTGAAGTGTATAGCTTTGTGTGTGAACAGTGAAAATGGCCACTACTTCCTGAGCTAAGTATTGATTCCATTTTTCGTAGAGTGCGGTTCGCTCGGGAGAATTCTGCATTTTTGATACTTCTTCATATCCCTTATTGAAGACCGGATTATTATAATTCGAGCTGTTTGCTCCCGGAGATGAATTAGGACCGTAGAAGATCTGCAGAAAGTTTTCTGTATCAGGATAGTCTCCGATCCAGCCGTAATCGATCATCATCACTGCACGCTTTTTAATCTTGGCCTGTAACTCTGGTGAAAGATTGGTGATGACTTTAATCTTTATGCCGATTTTCTCCATTTGCTTCTGGAAAAATTCGGCTTTCTGCCGCGCGGACGTTGAGCTGAATGTGTCGAGTGTAATCTCCGGAAGTCCTTTCCCTTCGGGATAACCGGCAAGGGCCAGATGTTTTCTGGCAAGCTCGAGATTAGGACCTTTCCAGGGATTTTTAAAAGTTTCTGAATGTCCTGCTAGTCCCGGTGGTGCAACTGACTCTGCCGGAAATCCGGTGTTGTTATAAAAGAGCTCATTGAGTTGTTTTTGATCAAAGGCCAGGCTCATCGCCCGGCGAAGGTCGATATTCTGAAAAATTTTATGATCAAAATTAAAACCATAAAAGTAAACATCCAGACTGGGTGAGACTGTGAGTTTAATTCCTTTTTCTTTCAATTCTTTTGATAGTTCATTGTTCACGATAGCCGAGTTGAAGTTATCTTTGGGAATTCCGAGGTAATCCGTTTCCCCTTTATTAAATTTAAGCCATGCTGGTTGGGATTCAACGATGACATCAACTACGATCTTATCAACGAGCGGAAGTTTTTTTCCGGCATCAGCGAGCATGTGTTTGAACTGCGGTGAAGCTTCTGAAGGATAAAGTTTTTCCCGATAAGTTGGATTCTTGGTGAAGACCAGACGTTTCCCCTGATCGAAAACCGGAAGTACATAAGGACCTGTTCCCACCGGGTGATTGATGATTTCTTTGCCGTATTTTTCGACAACTTCTTTTGCCACGACATAAGAAAATGGCATGGCCAGTGCGTACAGGAATTGCGGGAAAACTTTTGCCAGTTTAAATTGCAGTGTATATTTATCCAGTGCCTTTAAGCCTTCAACTTCTTCATCATAATTAGCCGCTGGCTGATTTTCATATTTTTTGCGCCATTCATTCAGCCCTTTGATTTTTCCGTCATAAAGCCACCAGCCGGTTGACTGATTTTTTGAGTCTGCATGTCTTTTAAGAGAATAGACAAAATCTGCAGCTGTTAGCTCTCTTCCCTTTCCACCAGGAAAAGCAGCATCGTCCTGGAAAAGAACTCCTTTGCGGATTTTGAATGTATAGGTTAATCCATCATCAGAAATGGCCGGCATTTCTTCGGCCAGATTGGGAATAAGTTCGTAAGGAACTTTCAGCCAGTGATATGTCAGAAGTCCTTCATAAACTTTGGCAATTTGCGCTGCTGATCCCACATCGCTGGCCATCATTGGATCAAAACCTTTAATGTCGCTAGGTGCTGTTACATGAATGACTCTTTCACCGATATTTTTGTTTTTAGTACAGGCAGATAACAGCAGAGCAACACAGAGCGCGAGCATCGAAAGACAATGTTTGGTTTTCAAAAGATATCCTCAGGTTAAAACTGTATTAGTTAAACTCTAAAGGTTTTTTTATAAAGCTTCCACTACAAATAGAATGTCAGTAAGGATACGATTTGTTCATGCAAGGAGGTTCCTATGTACGTTGAAGGATTTGTCACTGCGGTTCCAAAAGAAAATAAGCAACTCTATTTGCAGCAGGCTAAATTTGCTGCAGAAAAGTTTAAACAATATGGTGCAACCCGTGTTGTGGAATGCTGGCAGAATGATGTTCCGCATGGAAAAAAAACCGATTTTTACGGCGCCGTTAAGGCCAATGAAAATGAAGATGTACTCTTTAGCTGGGTGGAATATCCATCCAAAGAGGTTCGTGACGAGTCCATGAAGAAAATGGAAGCCGATCCGGACATGAAGGATCAGTTTGAGAAAATGCCCTTTGATGGCTCAAGAATGATCTATGGTGGCTTTGAAACGATTGTCGACGTCTAATGAGATTATTCCCGCATGAATAAGAGTATTCTTTTGATAAAGATATTAATCTTTTAGAGGGAATACTCTTCCTTACCTGATGAATGTAGTCAGATTTGTTCATTGTCATTGGAGAAAGTCCTTCCTCCTCATCGTAAAATTTGTTTGGCACTGTATAATTTTAGTTGATGTTTAAAAGTGCTGTTCCATTTATTTTTCTTATTGCTCCGTTATTTTTATCGGGATGTTTTTTTAATGGAAATAAAATTGAAGTTAAAAACATCCGCAGACCGGTAAGTAATCCTGTTATTTCAAACGTTACTTTATCCAATCATCAGCTGATCATTGCGGGATCAAATCTGGACAGCGTCAACGAAGTTAAAATCGAGGGCACGAGTTTAAGCGAAAATTTTTCAATCGAAACAAAATCGGCCAGCCAGATTGTGGCCAATGGAGTCCGGCAGATCAGTTTAAGTGCAGGTTCAGTTTTCGATTTAATTTTGAGTAGTGCTCATGGTGCTGCTACTTTCCAGATTAATTTTTCACTTTGCGATTCCACATTGGGATCAAAGAGTATCGATTGCACCATCACTCCCAATGATAAAGAAGTTCTGAGCTTCGATGCCATTGCCAATAAATGGAAACCAAGAGCAGTAAATGGTCTGAGTTATCAGGGAGCCTGGGACGCCACCGGTGCTCTGCCTCCTGCCACGACTGCCGGCGATTATTACATCGTCAGCGTAGCAAACGGCAGTTATGCCATTGGCGACTGGATTGTTTTCAACGGATCAAGTTTTGATCAGATCAGCAATTCCACACTGATCACTTCAGTTTTCGGACGGACCGGTGCCGTTACAGCAACAGAGGGAGATTACATCCTCACCCGGATGGGTGATGTTGATTTAACAACCACTCCGCCCGTCGCCGGGAAATTTCTCAAATACGACGGAACAAACTGGGTTTCAGGAAGTGAAACTGATCCCAACGTTTCTGCTTTTGCTAAATCGGCACTACCCACCTGTGGTGCGGGTGAAGTTTTAAAAGGTAACGGAACAACTCTTTCATGTGTGACGGACAACGCGGGCGCCGGAGCTTTCACCGGAACAGCTAACAGAGTTGTGGCAACCAATGCCAGTGGAGCTCTCGCCGTTACGTCCATTAGTGATACAGTATTGGGATATCTTTCCGGTGTAACAAGTGCTGTTCAGACTCAGATTGACTCTAAGCTGGACACATCCACTTTTGTAGACTGGTCCGCGGCCGGTGTGCAGACTCTGGAACCATCCAGACTAAATCTCACGACTGCCAGCCGTGCTGTTGCAACAAACGCTTCAGGTGTTCCGGTGGCGACGTCAGTGACTTCCACTGAGCTAGGCTATCTTTCCGGTGTGACAAGCGCCATCCAAACACAATTATCTGCGCTCAATATCTGGCCGAAATCCGGCAGTGATATCAGCTATTCCGCGGGCAAAGTCAGTGTTGGTTCTGCAACTCCTTACGGATTATTTTCTGTCTCTAACACCACAACGGCAAACTCCATGGTAGTTGAAGATGAAGCGACAACTGATACATCCGCTTTTGTTATCGATAATTCCGGTAACGTAGGAATCGGAGTTGATCACACTGCTGCTATTGGCTACGGCTTTCGGGTCAAAAAAGAAACTTATTTTTTAACAAACACTGCAGGTAACGTAACTTATTTTTATGGTACCGGCGGAAAAATAGCCATCGGTGGATCGTCTTCTCCGGGCAGTACACTTTCTTTAGGTGGAAATATGGCCGTAGGTACGGCCTATTATACAACAGCTGCCCCGGCCAACAGTCTTATTGTTCAAAGCCGCATTGGTGTTGCTCTCACCAGCCCCTCCTATCCGCTTGATGTTGTCGGCGATATCAATACTTCAACCTGTTTCAGAGTGGGCGCTACAACAGTGGGCGGAACCTGTACCTCAGATGCGAGATTAAAAGAAGAAGTTGAAGACTACAAATATGGCCTGCAGGAATTGTTAGGCCTTCGACCGCGTACGTACATTTTTAACGGCAAAGGAGAGATGCCGGATAAAAATGAACGGGCCGTGGGATTCATTGCTCAGGAAGTTGAAGAAGTGGCAAGTGATCTGGTGGGAACCCGATCCGTTAAGCTGAATAAAGACGATAAATTCGAAACACCCGTTAAGACTGTTAACTACACACACTTCACTTATATAATCATTAACGCTATTAAAGAATTTTATTCCGAGTGGCAATCCGATAAAGAAGATATTCACGGCCGGCTTATGCAACTGGAAAAAGAAAATAAGCTGCTTAAAAAATATCTTTGCAAAAGAGAGCAAGACCCGACAATTTGTAATTGATTCATTGCCAGTATTGCATCGATACTACAACAGCATTTATTTGGTTTAATAATTGCAGTCCCCCTCCTCAATACTTTCAGGGAGGGATGCATGGTTCATTTTTTAATTTTTGCTATGTCATTAATTGTCTCACTGTCTGCTAATGCAGGTTGGAGTGGCTGGGATAATTTAGGTGGTACACTCACTTCTGATCCTGCGGCATGCACAGGTGGAAATATCACCTTTGTTTTTGCGCGTGGAACAGATAACCGGATTTATTTTCGAAAGCGCAATCTGCCGACCGGAATCTGGAATCAATGGAAACAGATGCCAAATATTATGAACGGTAACGTTGAAATTAAATCTACCGGTGCACCTTCAGCAGTGTGCAGAACTTCAGGACCGAATGCACAGGCTTATGTACAAGTTGTAGGTAGTGACAGACGTGTCTGGAGTACTTATGTTTTTTCAACTGCAGACAGAGATTATTTAAGTTTATGGTCCCAGGCCCCGGGGTTCTTTGCTGCCTCTTTATCCAGCACGGCACTTGCAGGATGGAATCTCAATCCCATTTATTCATTTGCCAAAGGTTCAGATAACCGCCTTTACACAAAAATGACCTATAACGGTTCGACATCGCTCTTTGAAATTCTAGTGCCGGAAGAAATTTCGGGAAGTCCTGCTGCAGTCATGTCCAACGTTGACCGCGTTGATGTGTTCTATCGCGATCAATCCGGAAGACTATGGCAAAAGTTTAAATTCGGGACAATCTGGGAGCCTGTGGCCCGGGAAATTCCTGGTGTGACTTATGGTTCACCGGAGGTCGTCAGTCGAGACTATGCCAGCCTGGATCTCTTCTCCCGCGGTCCTAACAATTCCCTTTATCACAAACGCTCAATAAACGGCGTCTGGGGCGGATGGACCAATCTGGGGGGATTAGTGACCTATTCTCCTGGTGCAACGACTTATGCTAACAATGCACGCATTTTTGTCTTTGTCCGTTGGACTGACGGAACCTTACGCTACCGCGCCTGGGCTCCATAAAAAGTTCCAGCACACTTTTCTTGTTGCCCCATGACCAGAAAAGTGTGCTGGAACCATTATAGGCTTTGTTCTAAAATATCCAATCCAAGTTTAGCCGTCTCAAAATCAATGTCCAATGCTGGAAACATTGTTACGCCGCCTGCGACGATGAGCCCTTTTTTAAAGGCACGATCAGCTATTTTTTTTCCATAATCCGAATCACCAAAGTCCAGTTTCATGGCCAAGCCTATGATGTTCATTTGGGGCTGAGTTTTAAAATTCATCTGCGAGAGTCTTTGCTGAAAATACTCATTCATAAACTGTATATTTTCCTGCAAGGCCGTCCAGTTTTCTTTAAAGAAGCGAACATTGGCAATAGAAGCAGCCACACTTAATGGATGCCAGCCGTATGTGGAATAAGGAAACTGTTTTTCCTGAAGTGATCCGGCAACATCTTCAGTCATGATCGTCGCTCCAATTGGTGCACCTCCGCCGGAGAGAGCTTTCGCCAGACACATAATATCCGGTGAAATTTTAAAGTATTCAGTCGCAAAAAGTTTTCCAGTCCGTCCAAACCCGCAAGCTATTTCGTCCATAATGATTAGCGTGCCGTATTTGTGGCAGAGTATTTCCATTCCTTCCATAAATTCAGCATCAGGAACGATCACCCCCAGGTTCATACTTATTGGCTCCATTATAAATGCAGCGGCTTTTTTGCTTTTGAGCAGAATTTCCAGTTCTTTTAATGAATCAGCATTTAAGGGTGGTTTGATTTTTTTCCAGTTAAAATAAGGCGAATCAGAGACTAATCCTTCTGTTGCAATCGAATTGCCATGATAAGCATCATGGACGGCTATAAATTCTGTTCTACCCGTATGGGCCATTGCTGCCTGAAGAGCAATTTCTACGGCTTCGGTTCCTCCGGTTGCACGAAAACATTTCGCAAGATTGCCCGGAGTGATTTCAGTCAGGAGACTTGCCAGCTCTATCCAGGGTCCGTACTCAAAATGGAGAGATACATAACTTGGGCCCTTAAAGTTATGTATGGCTTCTTCTATTTTTGGATGTTTCCATCCTAAGTTTCCAACACACCAGCCGGAACTAAAGTCAATATATCGCTTTCCCTCTTCAGTAATGAGAAAACTTCTTTCCGTATCTTTAATCCGGACTGGCTTCACACTTTCCGATTTTGCCAGTGTTTCTTCACTGTTTGACTGTAACTGCATAATGACTCCTGCTAATTGAGTTTAAATTTTGCCCAGACGAAGGTGTGATCAGAAGGGTTGGGCTTTTCCCTGGGTTTTAAGTCTACAACCACCCTGGTACATTTCTTTGCCAATTCTGGAGTGGCCAGAATATGATCGATTCTCCATCCGCGATTATGTTCGTAAGCATTACGAAAAAAATCCCAGAAAGTGTACTGCACTTTTTTGGGATATTTCATACGATAGACATCAATAAAGCGACCGGCGACAGTTTTTTTATAGGCCTTTCTGGCATCGATATGAAAATCAGGGTCGTTTATATTTTTTTCAGGATTAGCCACATCAATTTCTTCCGGTGCACAGTTAAGATCTCCCAGCCAGATAATCGGATCCTTCTTCTTAAGATATTTATCGAAATATTTGCGAAGCCGGGCAAACCACTGCAGTTTGTACTGGAACTTTTCTGATTCAGGACTATAGCCTTGCGGAACATAGGTATTGATGATTCTTATGCCATTTATCACTGTCTGAATTAACCGAAAATCTTCTGAGTCGGGTCCGGATTCAAAACCGTATAAAACTTCTGAAGGTATTTCCCGGGTGATGGTGGCCACTCCATTATAACTTTTCATCCCCCGGTAAAAAACATGATACCCGGCTTCCCGAAATGCTTCTGCGGGAAAGTCTTTGTCCTGTACTTTTGTCTCCTGCAGGGCAAGTAAATCAGGTTTTTCTTTTTTCAGCCATTCCAGGATAATAGGAAGTCTTTTGCGAACAGAATTGCAGTTGTAAGTCGCTACTTTCATCAGAACGTTCCGTTCTCATTAACTGATTCCTTTTCGATAAGACCGATCATGGCGCGTATGTTTAAAAAATCTGAAGCTGTATTTATATTGCTCATAAGCTTAAGCCTAATCTGCAATAGAGATATTTGTATAGTGCTGTCTTTGGTCTGTTTGTTTGATTTTCGCATTGAGATAATGGGTGAATTTTCTTGCACCGTAGCTGTTAAGATGACTAAAATCCCAAAAATCGTTTAAAGTTAACTGACTTTCAAAATCGGAAGTATCAACGATTTCAAAGTGAGGTCCGCTAAATTGGGAGAGATAGGATTTAACACTCTGGCGGTACACTGCAGTTGAGACTCCCATTGCACCAGCTGCAGTGGGCATAATGACATAATAAATCTTAACTTTTTGCTCACGGGCAAACTTTATCAGATTTGTCAGACTACGAGATTCAGAGGAAGGTATGGATGGCATAGGGCCGGAAAAATGTTTGAAGTATGGAAGCAAAAACATTTCTCTGGAGGATAACAGTGTACCTCTGCGTACATAGTGACCATTGTTTTCTTTAAGCACATTCAGAAAACGATCATAAAGCTTGTCATATCTTAAATTGAGATAGTCTATTTGTTCCCGAAAATAACCTGTGCTCATATCAGACAAATAGGCCCTGGCCAGAGCATACTTCAGGTTAATCAAAAGGGCTTCGTTCCACTTACATTGAGATTGGTCACACAAAAGTGAGAGAGTCTCATTATAGGTATAAAGATTTGTTGGGACAAATAAGCCCCACACATCCTGATCATAGTGATCCCGGATAAATGTCTGTGTTAGTATAATTCCTTTATTGACTTTTATGCTGGTCGCCTGATCAAGAATTTTACTGGTGCTATACAAACTTGAAGCAATCATGCTGAACGAAGAACTATTAGGCGTAAGGGCTTTGGGAATAATTCCATAAAGCGATGTTGAATCACCCAATATAAGGTAGTCCACAAATTTATACCTGTACAATCTGGCATGGTCAAAAGAAGCAAGAGCACGAGCCACACGGGGATTGGCCTTAGGATAAAAATAAAACTGCATTGAAAAAAAATACAACAGATATAATAACAATAAAGGACCAAGATATATGGCCAATACCTTAAGACGAACTACTCCTGCATTTAAGCTCCTAAAAGGTGGCATAGATAAATCCATTTCCAGTTAAGGAACTTTTAATTAATAAAAGGCAGATAGTTACGGCCGTTATAAGGACAAATCGGGAAATAAAATGCTTTTTCTGAAAAAAATCCACGACCACGTCTGGTTTCTGGCTGCTTAACCATTCATAGAAAACAATACCAAGAACAACAGGAATCAAAGTTGTTTTGTATAAAATCAAAGTATTAAAAAATCCATGTAAAGATGTTTGTTTAAGTTTGTTCATTATGATGAAAAATTGATCGATGCTATCCGCTCGAAACAATATTCCCGGAACAGAAATTAAAACCACATAGAAAAAGCACCATTTCAAAAAAGGAGGAACCAACTTTTTGGATAAAATTGAAGAAAAATATTTTTCACTAAAAATTATAAAAACCTGCAAAATTGCATATAAAAAAAATGTCAATTTAATGTCGTGCCAGAGTCCAAAAATGATAAAAGTAATCATAATCGAGAAAGGCACACCTATCTTGCCTAACGGAGAGAGAATCAATGGATAAAAAACATAGTCCCGAATCCAGCTGACTAAGGACATGTGCCAGCGTTTCCAAAATTCGGATAAGCTGCTTACGTGAAATGGTCTCTTAAAGTTAACCGGCAAATCGATTCCTAGAATCAGGGCACTTCCTATGGCGATATCAGAATAACCATTAAAATTAGCAAAAATTTCGTATTTATTTAATAAGAATGAAAGGGTCACGTCAAAATCGTAGGATTTTAGCCCCGGATTAAACATGGGTCTGGTTAATACGGCGATGTTATCGGCTATAACCAGCTTTTGAAATATGCCGCAAAAAATTAATAAGAGTCCGTGGTTTAAAGAATCTTTTTTAAAGATGAACTGCGAAGATTGCAATGCTATTTTTTTTATTCTGGAGACGGGACCGGTAAAGAAATTAGTAAAAAGAAAACTGTACAAAAAATAATCTTTAAACGTTAGATTCTTCAACTCCGGATCATTTTCTCTGTCGATGACATAAGAGAGTTGTTGAAAAACAAACAAAGACAGGCCTAACGGAATCAGTACAGATTCTTGATTCAAAAAAGGCATCAATTTATAACTTAGCAAAAACGAAAGGTTTATGCAGATCAAAGAGAAAGTCATTAGCCGGTTGTTGAATCGGATTAAAAATCCACAAAGATAATTAAGAAGAGCAATTGAAAAAAACAACAGACTGATTGTCATTCCATTGATGATTAAAAGCAAAATAACACTCAAAGAAAGAACAAGTTTTTTCCGATGATCAATATTTAAAAAAAGACCACATATGAGAAATACGAATGTCAGGGCCGGTACGGTCCAGATTGAATAAATCATTGTTTCTTGAGTAGTTCTATTCTTAATTTATTAATATCTTTCCACGGAAAACTGGCAAAAAGTGTGTCAAATTTTTCCTGCCCCATGACCTCATAACCATTCAATAATGACTCGGAAGAGAAGTCTGCGTTTTGCATAAACTTTGTCACGATGGCCTTAGGGACTTTGTTTGATGCCAGTAAAAATCGGCAAGGCAATTTAAAAGGTGTAACAAATAAATCCTTCATTCCTTGTTGTTCATTATTTTTTTCCAAAGTCTGATAATTTGTCAGCAGTACAAATTCGGGTTCATTTTTAATTTTTTCGGCCATTAGATTCTCATCATCGATAACTTCAAAGTGTAAATCTTTAAACTCGGAAGCCGTTTTCAGCAATAGAGGGTTAATAGTCCCTTTGCTGAAGATATAAACTTTTTTATTTTCTAGTTGCTGCAGGTCTGTTATGCCGGAACTCTCAGGAACCATGAAACGGGTTCCAATAGAGCAATTGTTTCTTGCTCCTATTACCGTAAATGCGGCATTTTTGCGGATATTTACCAGAGCATTAACTGAGTTTGCGAGTGCTATATCCCATTTTAGGTTATCGACTTGACTTCTTTCTGAGGTTGGAGTGGCATAAGAAAATTTTAAATCGAATCCTTTTGCTTCCATGTCTTTCCGGAACGTCTCCACTTTAGGAGCAACCTGTTGCTCTATTGCACTGGAAGAAACAAAGACATAAATGCGGAGTTTTGTAGGATTCTTTTTTAAAAACGGAATTTCCACTTCATTAAAATATACATAGCCGGCGCCTGCAAGAACTAAAATGACTGCAAAAATCACATCACGAAGCAGATTCGGTTTGGACTTAATCTGAGTGGGTTTGTTTTTCATAACTTCCTCTTTCTGAATGAATTTAATCTCTGATAAAAATCTTTATAGGCTTTAGTTTTTTTTGCGGACTCCCCCAATGTTTCTATAGTGGCAATAGCTTTTTTAACCTGTTTCTTTTTCAGCCATCCGTATGCTTCAAAGAGCACAATCTTGGCTTCAACGTCCAGCTGATAATCAGGCTCCGGAAAAGTCTGCATTTTTTTAATGTCACCGGGTAAATTTAAGAGTGCGAGTTCACGATTAAAACTTGTTTTTGCATTCTCGACCTTCTGAGAATCAACAGTTATCTGCACAGTCACTTTATCAGTGTCCATCTGCACATGCGGAACGAGGAATTTACCTTTTCCCAGCACCCAGTCAGCAAATTCCTGATTCGGTTTACGATAGTTCAGCTCAGCCTCAATAAACAACTGGCCGGTGACCGATTTAGGAATTATCAAACGATATTGGATATCATGAAACATTCTGGGCCTTATGACCTGATGCCTGTCTTCAACGAAACGCCAGGAGCGGTGACGTCCAAGGCCCATGTTTGCACCTGTTCCGTCATAAGGGACCGAGTGATAAATGAATGTCGAATTACGGTCAAGATGATTATCCGCTTTTAATTTTCCTGATTCAAAATGTATCTTCCCTGATGAATCCTGTACTTTTAAATAGACCCATCCCTCAACAATGTCTGCTTCCGGTCCGGCGGGAAAATTGTGGCCGATTCCGACATTGGCATTTCGAACGATTATTGTCTGAAGCTCGCCTGCTTTAATATGTGAAGGGGCAATGATCTTAAGATCAATTTTTTTATCTTTTAAAAATTCTGATGTTTTCTTAAATTGCTCATGTTTTCCAAAATACCTGGCCATCGAAAGACCGCCACTTAAGAAGCGGTGATCAGCAATTGTCCCTTTTTCCTTAGCGGATATTTCATCAGCTTCATGTACCTGGGGCATATGACAACTTTGACAATGTTTCGTCTGCTCCGGGTGTTTTTTGTTATTATAGGAACTTTCATTCCAGCTTTTAAAATGCAATCTTTCATGACAGGAAATGCAATATCCTGTTTCTTTATAAAATGGTTTGGAATAGGATTCTTTATGCAGCTGAGGTTTATTTTTTATAAGAGCATTGTGCAGATATTGTCCCAGGGCATTTTGGGAGTAAGAGAAGAGATACTGAGACTGAGGATTCACTACATAATCCCCTCCTCCTTTTGTTCCGGCACTTTCAATACTGTGGCAGAGGGTGCAGGAGACCCCTTCAAAGTTCTTATCAGTATCAAATGGAATCGATGGATCAATATTACCTGCAACCAGGGCCACGGGAGCATGGCAGGCAGCACACTTCCTGAAAGTTTCTCTTCCTAATTTTTGTGAGTTAAGTTTTTTAATGTGATCATTTTGAATCTGATCAAACAAACGCCCCTCTTCCCCTTCCAGAATCATTAGTTTCTGAACAGCATCAACGAAAGGATTGGGCGTGCGGAAATGAGTGGACTCTTCCCATTGCCGGCCGATGCCTTGATGGCAACCCGTTGTTCCACATGAAAGGGAATTGGCAAAAACTTCTTTTTTATAGAATTGGTTCTCTTTAGTTTTCACCGCCCCTGGAAAAAAAGGATTAGGACCGAAGGGCAAACTATAATTTCGGGGTTTTGTCGTTACATCAGGCTCAGCATAGATAAAACCCAGCACCAGAGGGATAAAGATTATGACTGCGGAGCTGATAGCAATTTTAATACTCACCTTTCGTACAGTTTTTAAAAATGCACTTCGCATCTTATCAGACAGTTCAGCCTGGGTGCGCCTGACAACTAAAAGTGCAAAACAGCACAACACAAGTGTCAAGGCATAAGAAGAAATTAAATGAACAAACCAGAGCCATTTTAGTCCCGTAATTCCAGTAAAAAAAAGCACAGTTCCGGATGCAAGGGAAGTCAGAAAGCTGGCAATAATACTCTGGCCCAAAAAGGAAAAAAGAGAATCTTGCCAGAAACGTTTATAAAGAAAAAATCGCTGAATAAAAGCAACCAGAGAAACAATTAACAAAAAACCCAGCAGTAAATGAAATAATAAAAAAAACTGGGCAATAAAATTCAATTGAGTATTCAGCAGCAGGAAGGTTCCGGTCAATAACTCAAAAAAAATGAGTGCAAAACCGTAGTGAAACCAGCGTGAGCGCCAGTTTTTTTTCAACTCATTTTTTTGAATCTCCTTCAGGACTTCATTCACATATCCGCCCATGTGCGCATCAGAGGATCCCGCGCGAAATAATCACCAAAGGCTATTTTCGCTTTGTACCTGGAACCTCCTTTACAGCGTTGACTAAATTCACAACTTTTGCATTCTTCAGGAAGCATTGATAATGAACGCATCTTCAGCATAAAAGGGTGATTCCAACAGGCCTTAATATCTGTCGGATCACCAATGTTTTCATTGATATAATAGGAAGGCTTGGCAAAGCCGCGCGGATCTACGATGATCCGGGAATGGCCGTCATCGAAACTTGCCCCAGAACACATTTTATTCATCACTTCTTTGTCATACAGACAAAAAGGAATGGCATTTGCAATCGGTATCACCTGCCCAAACATCCGGCCCAAGCAGGCCAGTTTCGTCAGTACAATTTCAATTTTCTCTGCAATTTCTTCGCGGGATTCTGAAGTAACCATCCGGTAAACTTCCCAGTGTGCTGGTTTTAATGGCTCAATCAATTTATATATTTTTTCCAGATTCTCTATGTTCTCATTCGTCAATACGGTACCAATGCGCAATTCAACATCCGTTTTAGCGAGTAATTTCAGTCCATGTAATTTACTGTCAAAAGAATCAAAAACTCCCGTCCATTCAGCATCTGATTCCATATCAGCGCCGTTTACTGAAACCAGTACGCTGTCAAAAAGATTTGCAATTTTTCCAATGATATCTTTGCCAATTAAGCTGGCATTGGTATTGAGTCGTGTATGCACGTTCTTTTTTTTGGCATACGCTGCCATTGAAAAAAGATCCGGATGCAACAGTGCCTCTCCTCCGGTAAAACGAATCAGGGGCACCCCCATATCAGCTGCTGAATCAATTATCCGCTTAACCTTTTCAAGTTTGAGTGAAACAAAACGTCCTTCGGACGCGAAAGACTCCAGATTAAAACATCCGGGACAATTGAAATTACAACTGGCCGTAACTTCAATAACGACTTCTTTGGGAATAGAAAGATTGTCTGCACTCATTCTTATAGCTTTTTAACTATAATTATAGAGTCAAGCATTCAGGAAATTGTAATGATAATAACCAAACTGCCATTTTTCCAACGGGGGGGTGTGAGGACGGAGCGAGTTGACTCATTAAAAACGTAACCCAAATGCCTTTTTTGAAGATTCGTTGACTCAAGTCAACATCCCAATCTTCACTGGAGGCCTTCATGAAATCATCTTCGCCCAATAATAATCTTAATAAGTATAAGTCTAAATGGGCCTTTCCAAAATGTAACCGTAATTTTAAAATTCCAAAAATTTAGATCAATCGTTGACTCAGAAAAATGTAACTAAAAGTAAATCAAGGATGATTTCGTGACTTTAAAATTTAAGATTGAATACTTGAGTGCAATTCGCAAGCGCTACTATCAAGCCAGAAAAAGCGAAAAAACTAAAATTTTGAACGAACTCTGTGCTGTTGCTGGATATAACCGCAAATACGCCATTCGTATTTTGGCCATAAAACATCATGAAGGCAAAAAGCTATCTGGTAGAACAAAAACTTATTCTGAACGCTCAGTAAAGCATTTAAAGCGCTTGTGGGTCATCATGGGCGAAATGTGTTCAAAGAAAATGGTTCCGGCCCTTAAAACGTGGCTTAAGTATTATGAAGATCCAGATTGTGATGATGAAGTTCGAGACGAATTACTATCTATGAGTTCGGCCAGCATTGATCGTTATTTAAAATCATATAAGGCGAGTCTTGGACGAAAGAAAAGAACGGGCACAAAGCCGGGGAAAATGTTTAAAAATGTGATTCCATTAAAATCTTTTGATTCCAATATTGATCGACCTGGGCACATTGAAGCTGATACCGTCGCTCATTGTGGTGATTCGATGTCTGGAAAATTTGCTTGGAGTTTAACTTTTACTGACGTTTATTCAGGGTGGACAGAAAACAGAGCGACTTACGGAAAAGATTCAGATGAAGTCTTATCAGCGATAATGGATATACAGTTCAAACTCCCCTTCCCTGTTTTGTCATTTAATACTGATAATGGAACTGAATTTTTAAATCGTTCTTTATATCTGTATTTTTCTGAAAAAAAGACAATTGAATTTACTCGCTCACGTCCCTATAAAAAGAACGATAATTGTCATGTAGAACAGAAGAACTGGACGCACGTTCGTGAGAATATTGGATATGAAAGATATGATCTAATTGAGCAAGTTGAAATCATGAATGTCATTTATAAGCTTTATCTGAATAACCTCTACAACTTCTTTGTGCCCCAACTGAAGCTCATTGAAAAAGTCAGAGTTGGTTCCAAGATCGTCAAAAAATATGATCAACCAAAGACACCTAATCAACGCCTGCTGGATTCTCCCCATTTAACCATGGGCCAAAAGGAAGATTTAAGACGCAAATATCAGCTCTTAAATCCCATAGAACTTAGGGAAATTATAAAAAGGCAGACAATTAAGCTTAATAAATACAAGCAGGAAATTGAGGAATTAAAACTAGTTGCATGAAATGTTAAGGCCAAAGGCCGTGGTGGGCAAAAACAAGTGATTATGCTCACTTGTTATAGTTTAATATTAGCTAAGCGTTTTACGAGAGGTGCTCTATTATAAAAAGCAAGGTCAATATTTTTCTTGTTATTTAAAACTAGTGTTGTATTAAAAAATCCTTTTTTTAATACAACATCAGCCAAGCGTGTAGATGTTTCTCCTTTTGAATCTTTGAAAATAATTTCATTTTCATTAATGAAATATCCAAAGGGAGATGATTCGTAACTGTGTTTATAAGCAAACGTGCTAAAAAATGGCAATATTACTAATGCAATTACTTGCAATTGGTTTGATGTACCTACAAAATAACAAATAAGCATTGTAAGAAAAGACACGAAAAGAGAAATTAAAAAAAATAATTTATAATTAGGCTTTATTTTTTCCATATATTTTTCCCTTAATTTTTTAAAATTATACCATTAAAATAAATTTTCCGAGTGCCCATTTTTCTTGCTATTCAGATTGATAAAATATGTAAAAACATACTTTACCCTCCCGATACAAACCATTGATTTCTCTCGTTCTTTGTGGGATTTCAAAGAAATCCTAATTGAAATAATCGAATCGGAATTAGCATTTCTTTTAATTGTTTTTTTGACAATAAAAAGGTGGTGCGTATGCTGAAAAATTTATCTTTAATTATGGCATTTAGTATTTCTTCCCTCACAGCAGCGCTAATTGTGACATTGATGCAAATTTAGTGAATAGGGTTTGTAGTCCAGATTACTTTGTGCCAAAAAACTCTAAGCAATTAACTGAGTATCTTCAATACGGAAAATTTAAAGACGGAAAACTTCTAAATTTAGAACTTAATTTCGATATTAAGGATAAAGAAATTAATATTGCAACCAATTGTGATGTTAGGGTGAGTCGGGGCGTTTCGTTCAGATCTTTGTTAAGTGGTATTTGCATAAAAGGAGCTTCAGTATATTTTAAAGGTGAAAACCAATTATATTCTGACAAAAAATCACCCATCTTTATCGGCTCTGGAAAATCCATCACATTAAGGAGATCATTTTTACAAACGAAAGGTGAAATTACACTTGCATCAAAATTTTTCAATCCTTTTGATGGGGAAATTCTTATTTCTAAAGATTCAATGTTAAAGTCTGATAAAATAAAAATCCTCACTCCTTTCAAATTTAATTATCAATAAAGAATCTTCGTTAAACTCTTCTGATATTGTTTTAAGCGGAGGAAATTGTGAAATAGGAAATTACGATGACCGAGAAAATGATGATGATAGAGATCACGAAAGATCATGCAAAAAGTTTTCACCTAATTTTCAATATACCGGAAATTGTGCAACAAATCCGTTACCAACGAATATCAAAATTGCATCAGCAACCGACTCTAAAGATTCTTTAAGTGTAAGCTACTCACTAGAGAGCCGCCCAACGAACGCGGCAGTTAGGTGGAGATTTGATCAAGAAGCTGTCAATGTTGGCAGAAGTGCAAATAAAATTTTTCTATTTCCTGGAAGACATTTAATTGAATCAATTGTTGTAGATCAATCTGGCTATTTTAGAAAAATTGGAATCTATCAAAACGTAAGCCCTAATAAGTTTAATAAAGGACAAATGGCAATTTTTCAATTTAGTGGATTAAAAAGAAGTCCATCGAAAGTAACGGCATTAATGGGGTTAAAAAAGTTTACTCTGACTAAGTCAGATCACGATTCAGAGTTATATTCTGGCGAAATCCCTGCCGATACGGCAGGAAATAAGTTAATTACCGTTCCTGAATTTGGATATAGAGGAAGCCTTAATCTTGTTGCTCTACCCATCATCAATAATCCTGACTCATACATAAGCCAAAACGTTGATCAATTAAATATTTTGCTTGATTCAAGCAATAGTACTAATCAATCATATCAAAATGCCAAAACATCAATTCGAAATTTACTAGAAGAATTAAAAGAAAAATTGTCTGTCCTTTCATCTGCAGATAAGCAAAAGGTTGCGGAATATTTACAAGCAAACATATTTGCTGACATAGAGGGTGTTACAAGCTTTAAACAAATTAAAGAAAGACCTACAACATTGTTTGGCATATTGATTATGAGTGCATATGCGGACGATCTTTCAAATTTTATAAACAGTTCCATTCAAGGCATGAGAGCACTTGTCCTTGTAAGCCCCAAGCTTTTGGGAGCGGCTTTTTTTGCAATTGGTGGGTTTACATTATTCAGTAAGAACATAACTGGCATTTGGTGGAATGTTGCAGGTTTAATTTCTGCTGCAGCAGGCATAGCATTGCTAACATCTAGAGCATCAGCAGCTCAAGATGAAATCAATGATGTCCATAACGTAGACTCAGACTCTCTTTATTTAAGACTTCCTAGTCAAATAAACTCTGGTGAAGTTTCTTCGTTTAGCATATGGGGGCAAGCCGTTCCCCTTGATTCAATCGCTCCAGCTTCTCCATTAATTACACAAGCAATTAATGCTAAAAATAATGCGAATTTTGAACTTGGAAAAATTAACTCTCAGTTAGGTTCTGTAAATTCAACTCTATCGCTTTTAGGTTACTCATCTCAAATTGAACCATTACCATTATTAAGTTTTCCGCAAACAAGATTTAAGACAATCCTAAGTCCAAACTACGTAACAAGTGTTCAAATTATAAGTTCTGATGAAGGAAATGCTTCTGTGAGTTCTTATTTCGTAGATAGCAATAACTTAAATATCAAATTCATTTCACCAAAGACTCAAAAAGCTGTTTTGAGAGTAACTTATTACAATCAAGATTTTGGAATTGAAAAAAACATAGATACTGAAATTCAAATTCAAAATCCACTGAAGGCCTATATTCTTTTTACGAAAAATTATCTAGATGCTAGCTTTGATTCAACAGATCCTGAAAACCCAGATATTGAAGGTCTTACTTATACTTGGAACTTAGGTGACGGTAAAATTATCGAAACCACTTCAAAAACATTCTCACATCATTATCAAAATCCTGGTCCATATATTGTCACTCTAACAGTCTCTGATAGTAAGGGAAATTCCGATAGTGCAAGCGTGAGTTTATATATGACCCCACGTGAAATTTCTTTCTTTATAAAAGTAAGTGTTCATGGAACCTATCTCTACACTGACACAACTGTTGGATGGAGGGATATTGCAAATGATAAGAATTACCCTGACGTTAAACTCCCACCATCTAGTGTCAGTATCGAGACCCTAATGAATGATCCTTATATTAGATTAAAACCAAGAGATATTTTAATTTTGGAATCAGTTGGTGCTCATCAAGCTTCTGTCCCACCTTCAACTGATACCGATTCAACACTTGCTGGTGTTTTCTATGGAAATGGCGGATTTATCTATCCTGACACAACATTTGAAGAAATTTCTACAGACTCAATCCCTTTTGTAGGGCCATTTAGGTCGCAGAACACTTGCAATCAAGGGCATCCGACTGATATCCCACAAGATTTTTATATTCCAAGTCAACCTGCAAAAGTAAGAGTCCCTGCTGGGGCCAAAGAACTACAACTTACAGTTGATGACTGCTATTTTGCAGACAACTCTGATCCAAACAATGATTTTGGGATTTTGGTTAAATTTACAATTGTACGGGAATTTTCAGATCAATAATTAACTCTGAGGCAAACCGGAGAATTCGAAGAAGGTTTAGATAATGGCTTGAGCATGCCAAATAAGTGCGGAATCAATCAACGGAACTTGTCAGGTAAATTAATCGCTTTATTTTTCATTGCTCGAGTTTTCGAGCAATGAAAATTTATTAAAAAAGATTGTCCATTGCGACTTCATTGATCTCTTGTTCTCCTGTTTTTATTACATTTTTATTTTGATTTATATTATGGAACTTTCGCTCATAACGTCCTTCAAATTCATTCGCCTTTTTAATGTTCATGATTGCGTAATGACGATCAACCTTGGAACAATATAAAGAGGCTTGACCGAGTTTTAAGTTTTTTATCTGATTTGGATGAATCACATACTCTTCAACCTCACGAACTGATTTTTATCCCGTCTTATTGCCCCAAAAAATTCAAAGTGATTTTGAATCAATAGAGAACGACTCAAAGACTGATTCGAAAACTATTTTCTAAAATAACGAACCAATCTTAAGAGAATTTAGCCTTTTAATTTTTGGAACTTTCTGCCAGCTTTAAATTTTTATAATTTATTTTAAGATCAATTTAAGAAAGAATCTTCATTAAAAGACACTTCAGTCTTCGGTTACCTTTTATTCTGAGTCAATACGCGGAGTCTATAGCTTTCCGGAGACTTGTAAAACAATCAGGTAAGGAATGTGTTGAGATGATTCAATTGAGCAATAACATCTTTGATGCTGAACTTAGAATTTGGATCAAAAAGCGCCCCTAGTTTGGGACGGACTAAGAGAAATTTCACATCCTCTCTGGTCAGATTCGCGCAATACTCCTGAGCAAAAATAAAAATATCTTCCAGTTCGGACTCAGAAATAGATGCTTCATTCACCGTTAATCTAAGAAATTTTCCGCAGCTGTCAAAGATATCTTTCATGAAAGCTGAATTCTGAGCATTATCAATATCAGTAACAAACAACTCTCCCTCCTCATTCGTCCAGATATTATAGGGATTCAGATCTCCGTGAATATTACCACTTTTAAACTGTAGCTGTTCAAAGCGTTTATCAGTGAATTTTTTCAGCGTATGAAGGATCTGGTGATCACCTACTTTTTGTCCTAACTGAGCAGGTCCTCTTAAAAACCAGTTCTGATAAGTTTTAAAAGGGTGAGCACAAAGATCCAATGGTTTCATAACCGTAAAAAGTTCATTTAACATTTGCAGAATTCTTTTGAGCTCCAGATTAACTTCGGCCAGTACCATATGCTCAACGAATGGATAAAGCATCATCTCCTGGTCGCCAGTTTTCAGCAGAAAATGACCTTCTTTGTTTTTTAAAGGGAGAATCATTTTGAATGATTGAGGTCTACAGGTATGAAGTTCATGGTAAATATGATCCAGTTCGGCACTCTTGGAATGCTCCGGAATTTCTTTCAGAAAAAAACTATGCCTGCCCGCTTCTACCTTAAATAATTTGTTGCCATTGCTTGCATCAAGCCGGGCAAGCTCTGTGATTGCAGTGATATTTAAATTGTACTGGATGGACAATAGGTCTTTCATCCAGTCATTATACCATAGTTCCAACACACTTTCCTTGTTGCTTTGAAGCGTATATCCTTTAGAAATCCTAAATTTAAGCATTCTTATCTCATTTTATTTCACTGCAGTGATCAGTAATGGGCTATGGATTAGAAGTAATTGTGTTACTCTCTCATCAGAGGGATTCGTAAGTTAACCATGGATTTAAATGAAAGCCGTCTCATTTGAAACTTTAAAAAATCTCCAGCAGCGTACAGGTGGTCTGAGCCTGTCAGAAGTATCCTTGCAACGACAGCGTTTTGGAAAAAATAATATAGTCGAGGTTGCTGGTAATCCCTGGATCGAATTATTACTCCAAACGCTTAAAGATCCGATGATCTGGTTTCTTTTAATAATAGGAAGTACTTTTTTAATTATCGGGGAAATTAACGATGGTGTAACCCTCTTTATTGCTATTTTACCTTTGATGTTCATGGATGCATTTCTGCATTGGCGAACGCAGGCTTCAACTTCCACTCTAAAAGGACAACTCGCTTCTTCTGTTAAAGTTATTCGCGAGAATAAAGAAATTATACTCGATTCTACAGAGCTTGTTCCCGGTGATTTAATTGTCATTAGCGCGGGCTTAATGCTTCCAGCTGATGGTGTTTTTGAAAGAGCAAATGAAATTCAGACAGATGAATCTGTCCTTACCGGTGAAGCTTTTCCGATAACCAAAAAGCAGATATCCGCTCCTCCTCTTTTAATGGAAAAAAAACGTGAAGTTTATCTGGATTCACGAATACTCGGTTTTGCCGGTACCCGCATACTTACTGGTAGCGGACTTTTTCGGGTACTAAGAACCGGCTCGCAGACGGCTTATGGAGAGATCGTTCAGTCAGTAATCAAAATGCCACACGAGTTAACACCATTACAAAAAACGATCACCAGACTGGTGAGGCTTCTGATTATAATCTCATTAGCTTTTTGCTTTTTACTGGCAGTAATTCGTCTGTATCAAGGACACGGCTGGCTGGATGCTCTATTGAGTTCAGCGACACTTGCTGTTGCAGCCGTCCCGGAAGAATTTCCAGTTGTTTTCACCTTTTTCTTGGGGGTTGGTATTTACAGACTTGCTAAAAAGCAAGCTTTGGTACGAAAAGCCGTGAGCGTGGAAAATATTGGCCGGATTACCCAAATTTGCACTGACAAAACAGGTACGATCACCATAGGTCGATTGAAACTGACTCACGTCGACACTTATAAATTAATCAGTGAAAAAGTAATTATTCAGGCTGCTCAGATTGCATCAAGTTCTGAATCCGATCCGATAGACATTGCGATTAGTGAATTTGCAAAGGAAAAGAGTATTGCGTCTGTCCAGGTACTGAAAACTTTTCCTTTTACAGAAGATAAAAAAAAAGAAACAGGATTCATTAAAAATTTAGCCTGCATAAAAGGAGCACCCGAAGTCATTTTAAAAATGTCTTCGCTCAGTTCCGAAGAATCTGATCATTGGCTGCAAAGAGTGAAAACATGGGCCAAAGAAGGCCATAAAGTTATAGCTTGCGCACAGAAAGAAATTCATCGTCAAGACGATTTTTTGGAACCGGTTGATGAATTGCAGTTTCTTGGTTTGCTTGCATTTGAAGATCCTGCCAGACCAGAAGTAGCAGAGGCGATGGTTTTTTGTCGGCAAAACAACATCCGGGTTTTGATGATAACGGGCGATCATCCTGACACTGCAGCAGCTATTGCTAAAGATTCGGGTCTGGTATTAAACACACCCAGTGTATTATCAGCTGAGGATAATGAAGATAAGCTGAAGGCTCCGTGGTTAACATCTAATCCTAATTTTTTAAAAAATCTGGATGTTATTGCCCGTTGTACACCTCTGCAGAAACTCAATATTGTTAATTCACTTAAAAATTCCGGAGAACTCGTGGCCGTTACGGGAGATGGAGTTAATGATGTCCCAGCCTTAAAGGCAGCTGACATAGGTATTGCGATGGGAGAACGAGGCACACGAAGTGCAAAAGAAGTTTCTTCAATCGTACTGGCCGATGATAATTTTAAAACAATAGTCAATGCAATCAAGGAGGGTCGGCAGCTTTTTGAAAATCTGCACTCGAGTTTCCTTTATTTATTACTCATTCACATACCTTTGGTCATCGTAGCTGCGATAATACCATTAATGAACTACCCTCTGGTATTTCTCCCGGCACACATAGTCTGGCTGGAACTGATCATTCATCCGACAGCTCTGCTTTCTTTTCAGATGTCTGCAGAAAAAGATAAGCAAAAAAAAGCAAGCAACAAAACCTTTTTTACTAAGAATGATATTATTTTCATTATATTCATCGGGGGAATTATATCTATCTTGATGGGATGGAGTTTTATTTCATCGCTTAATGAAGGTGCAGAACTTTCATATTCGAGGGCCAAGTCGATGGCAATGCTCACTTTCTGGAGTGCAGGTATAAGCCTGACTCTCACTGGATTAAAATCCAGGATGGCTTTTATTTTATCCATCATCACTGTACTTTCTGCATCAATACTTACTCATTTCTCGCCTTACTTTCCATTTCTAAGTTTATCTCCTCTGCATCTTAATGATTGGATTGAAGTAATTGTCATTGTCATAACACTTTCAGCCGCGAGTGGATTAATCAAAAAAAAATTTGATTAATATACTCAGCAAAGCTCATGAGCTGATAATAGGTCCACTTTCGTGGACCTGAACCTTAATGCTTTTCGGACTGATTCTTTTGTCCGGTTACATTCTGAGATCTGCCTTTTCCTATTGTTATTTTTTTGCGTTCGGACTGCTGACTTTTTGGGATATGAATGTCTAGGACACCATCTTCATAATTAGCCTCAATGCTTTCAGTATCAATGTCCTGAGGAAGAGTAAAACTTCTCTGATAAGTTCCATAAAATCGTTCATGACGATTTGATTTTTTCCCTCCGGATTCATATTTTCTCTCAGCAGAGATAGTCAGCATATCACCCGAACATTCCACGGAAATGTCGTCTGCTTTTATCCCTGGCATATCTGCACAAACTACATATTCTTTATCAGTTTCTTCGATGTCGATTGCCGGGCTTAATAACTTGTTGTCCCAGTTAAAACTTGGAAAGGGTTCCATGTCGAACCATTTAGAAGGCTCCCAATCATTTGACCATGGAGATAGGAAACTGTTTCGCTGAGGTACCGGTCGTTGTTCTTTATTCGCTGATTGTTGGGGATTTAAATCTTTTCTCATTGAATTCTCCTTGTTAGAGGGCATGATGCCTAAATAAGAAATTGCAAGTTCAACTCCGCTAGATTTATTAAATTTCTCAGGACTGTCTCTTATCAATTAAGTCAGGTAATCGCTTACAAATTATTACATTATGCTAATTGCATTGATCCTCATCCAGAGCTTGTTATCCTAAAATCTGGCCTTTAAAAAATGTAACAAGGATTGGTACATGAAACTTTTATCGCTCGCGCTTATCACTAGTTCACTAATCTCAACTAATGCACTTGCAAGCTCATCGGACAAAATTGTCGGAGGGGAACTGGTAGACCCTGCAGTCACAGAAACACGATACATCGTCAATTTAGACAGAGGTTGTGGCGGAAGCATTATAGCTCCTAAATGGATTTTAACTGCTGCTCACTGTAAATCTTTATTCAAAAGCAGAGTTACTGCAGGCTCAGTAGACCTCAACAGTTCAGAGCGAATTGTTCTGGAAGTTAAGAAGTCTTATATTCATCCAAAAAATGTCCCATCTACATTTGCTAACGACATTGCATTGCTTGAACTCAAGACACCTATCGATTTCGAAGCAACTAACCTAAGAAGTATCGAATTGCTTGAACCGGAACAAGTACGAACAGGCGCTCTGGACGAAGGCGTAATGGCCACAACCTTAGGATGGGGGGCCATGAGAGAGGGGGCAAATGTTACTCCACTAATGAGAATGGTTGATGTTCCGATTGTCAGTAATCAGACAGCGAATGCTCCGGGATCTTATAATGGCAAAGTTGACAGCACAATGATCGCTGCTGGATATGCTGAAGGCGGAAAAGATTCTTGCCAGGGTGACAGCGGTGGACCGTTTGTTATTCAGGGCACAGATGGTAAGCCGGTTCTTGCAGGGGTTGTTAGCTGGGGTAAAGGCTGTGCTCGAGCAAAATACTACGGTCTTTATGCAAGTGTCGCTTCTGGGTACGCCTGGATCCAGGAAACGATGGCAAAAAATCCTTAAATACCTTAAATAAGTTCCAACACACTTTTCTTGTCGCATCTTAACAAGAAAAGTGTGTTGGAACCTATAACGGTAATGTAATAAAAAACTTGCTTCCTTTTCCCACTTCACTTTCAACCCAGATTTTTCCTCCATGAGCTTGAATGATTCCCCTAGAAATGGCGAGACCTAAGCCCACCCCTAGCGAAGCTGTTTCACCGGCCTGAACAAAGCGATCAAAAATATGCGGCAGAAGCGTGCTATCAATGCCCTTGCCATTATCTTCTACACAAAAAATAATTTCATTTCCTGAAAGTTCAGCACTCAAATTAATGTGCCCCCCTTCAGGTGTAAATTTCACAGCATTACTGATTAGGTTTTGAAAGACCCGCACAATTTCGGCATAACTCATGGGTACAGGAGGAAGTTTATCTGCAACTGATAAATTAATCGTAATATTTTTTGTTTCCGCAACCATACTCTGAGCATCCTGGATATCGTGAAGAAAAACTCCTATGTCTACGAAAGTTTTTTGTTCAGATAAAGCAAAGCTTCCTTGCTCTATCTTATAAACATCCAATAAATCTTTGATCATGGAGAGCATAATACTCACAGATTTTCTGATTCTTTCCAATGCTCTTGAAACTTTAGAATCCAGATCGCCCTTTCTTAATAATAAATCTGCACTTCCAAGCACTACGCTAAGCGGATTTCTAAGATCATGTGAAACTACGGCCAACATCTCATCTCGCATGCGGGTAGCTTGTTGCGCCTCTTTTCGTGTCTTGCGCTCCTGATCCAGCAGATTAACTTTTTCTAACTCGCTTTCTTTCAACGCAGTCACATCATTTACGATGACGAAAAAACCAATCACCTCACCGTTTTCGATCTCCGGCAAGTAATCAGCAATGACGTAACGTTTGCCCCCTTGAAACAACTTTAACTCCCGCTCAAAACGCTGAGGCTTTCCTTTTAAGACTTCTTTTATAAAAGGAAGATTAAGCTGGTAAACTTTAGGTCCAAGAAGTTCCTGTATGTGCTTTCCCTTAATATTCTCTGGTGTGATTCCATAGAAATCGAAATAAAAACGATTAGCATGAAGATTGATCAGATTTTTATCCCAGTGACCTACGAGAGCTGGCAGAGCATCCAGGATTCGATCGAGTTCTTCTTCCTTTTTTTTGGTTTCTTCACGGGAGTGAACGACTTCTGAGATATCATGGATGATCGCATAGAAACCGTTGACACCTTTTGGATTGAAGTCTGGAATGTATTGAACTTCTACCCAACGCTCTCCAGCTCCATGATAGGGGATTTGCCGTTCAAATTTCTGGGCATGCCCTTCCAGAGCGGCTTCCATATAATGGCGTACTATCTGGAATGCTGGTTCTCCTAAAATTTCAACAACACTTCGTCCGATAATATTTTCTTTGGAAACCGAAAACCACTTTTCATAAGTTGCATTAACAAAACGATAAATAAAATCTGAATCGATATAGCTTACAAGCTCCGGAAGTGAATTCAGGGATGATTTGAGGAAATATTCACGTTTTTGAATTTCATCCTGGAATCGTTGACTCCTTTCAAGTGTCTCTTGAAACTGGGTTATGTCCGAAATATTAACAACACATAGCTGCTCTTGCGCTATTGAATTAGTGATACACAGCCAGCGAAGATTTCCACTCCTTGTTTTGAGCTGAATTTTTCGTTTCGTCCAAAGAATCCGCCCCTGGAAAACTGAGCTTAGTTCCTTGAGATCTGCGGGCATTCCATCTTCATAGAGCCAATCGCTGTGAAGAACGATAGCATCGCTGTCGAGATCGTCCGGGTCAAGTTCAAGAAAATGTTTTGCTGAGGAGTTTGCAATGATAAGAAAACCGGTAAGATTGAAAATCATTAATCCTTCAGAAACAGCTTCGCATACAAATTCAATCGGCAAGCCATGAAGTATAGAACTATTTTCACTTAAGACGACTTGCTCCATATATGACTCCTTCTACCTAAACTTTACTGCGCTATAGGCTTGCATGTAAAAACACTCAGGGTTATGTGTCTTAGGCGTCATCTTTGATATATGCGCTGTTTTGATCTTATCTTATCTTAGTGAATAAAAACATTTTCGAACTGCATTCCCTACTTTAATATTAGGTATCAATCGTTGGAGGGGTTACATGAAAGTCATTTTGCTGGCAGTGTCAGTTGCATTATTCTCAAGTTGTTCAAGGATAAATGTTGAATCCCAGGAAAGATACCGACAGAAAAACAATGAATTTAAAAACCTGAGACATGGAATTGTTCCCCGATCTACTGTTATGGTAACCCGACCTGATGAGGCATCTGTGTCTCGGGGGAAAACCCTGTATGATAATCATTGCATTTCCTGTCACGGGCCAAAAGGCGAAGGCAACGGTCCGCTCGCATCCCAACAAAAGATCGCTCCTTCGAATCTGAGACAGCTTGTAACTGAAGTTCCCGATTTTGATTTATTCGTGAGTTTCTCTAACTGGAAAGGTGATATGCCTGGCTGGAAAGAAAAATTTACTCAGGGAGAACTTGAAGACATAAAATCATATTTAAAAACATTGTGAAAAAGGTTCCAGCACACTTTCCTTGTTGCCTCGTGCCCAGAAAAGTGTGCTGGAACCTTTACAGACAACAAATATTATTTCACAATTTTGGTATGAAAAATTTTATCTCTGTTCTCTTCTTATGTTTGATTTCCGCTTGTGGAAAAAATAGCAGTCCCGTTTTTACCAATGAAACTGCCACTCCCCCCTACGAATATGTTCGTCCGTTTGCCATGTCGACAAATGAAAAATTGCTGGATCAAAACTCCATTATTCACTTTGTGGATTTACGCGAAGTCATCCCCAATTTCGACATGCTTCCAATCACACAGGAGTCTTATCAGCAAATCTACAATCTGCTGAAAGTAGATCAAAATCTCTATTCCAAATACACTGTGCTTAAAAAGACGGCCGATTGCCAGGCACTGGTTGGTTATTGTCATGCCTATTACATCAGACGCTGAGCTTTGAGATATGGCTTCCCGATTAGCTATAATCATAACTGGGGTCTTGATTTGGACTTCCCAGGCGTTTGCCCGCTTTTCCAGCGATGAATTTTTCACTCTTTTGCAAAAAGGTGATTACGCGATTATTTCTGCAGGAAAAAACCTAAACAGTCCGGCGGACGCCAGACTAACAAAGGCCCAGCTAGAGATGCGCTCTCAAAATCTTGAATCTGAACTAAAATTGATCAAGGTTAAATTTCATAAAGTCACCGGTCACTACGGCGTTCTGGAAGAGTCTTTTTTTGTCGCCTCTAAGGCCGAACAAGAACCCACATTCATTAGACTTGGAGAAAAATTTAATCAGGAAAGCATTATTCTTGGAAGCCGTGGACTACAGAAAATGGTTTACACCACTGGAAAAGATAAAGGTTATGCTCAAACGGGAGCAGGAATGGTAATCGCGGTTAAAGGACCAAAGGATTTTACAGAAATCATGACAACTGATGGAAAAAAAATCAGATTTAGTTTGAATTTTGATTTTGATAAAAAATGCAAAAATAAAATAACATCATACACTAGTTGCCATAAAGCAACTTTCCGATAGTTCTTTGTGTAGCCTCCCTTTTTGCTCAAAGTAATTCCCACTCCATTTTAATCATTATTCTTTTTAAGAAAGGGTTTAATAAAATCCATCGGCAATGGAATGATAATCGTAGACGACCTTTCATTCGACATTTCAATCATGGATTGAAGATATCGCAACTGCAATGAAACTGGGTTTTGAGATAGAACTTCCGCTGCTTCAGAAATTTTCTGACTGGCCTGCATCTCTGCTTCGGCGGAAATTATTTTGCCTCGGCGTTCTCTTTCGGCTTCTGCTTGTCTGGCCATTGCTCTTTGCATCTCGGCGGGAATGTCGACACCTTTAATTTCTACATGACCGACTTTTACTCCCCAGGGATCTGTCTGGGTATCAAGAATCTCCTGCAGCGTCTTATTTAATCTTTCTCTTTCACCGAGAACGGTATCTAGTTCAACCTGTCCGAGTACCGATCGCAATGTGGTCTGTGCTAATTGGGAAGTCGCAGTCAGATATTCCTCTACTTCAATAACCGATCGAATGGGCTCGACGACTCTGAAATAAACGACTGCGTTTACTTTCATGGTGACATTATCTTTTGTAATAACATCCTGAGGGGGAACGTCCATAGTCACTGTTCTTAAATCCACCCTCACCATTCTATCTAGGATTGGAATAAGAATGACTAAGCCCGGCCCCTTAGCACCAATGATTCGGCCTAAGCGAAAAACAACGGCCCGCTCATACTCGCGGATAATGTGGATAGCTTGCGAGAAAAACCACACCACCAAACCTATAATAAAGAAAATACTGACAGGTATTGATAATCCGTAAACTTCCATTTGTTACTCCTTATTTATATTTTTGCTGACTTTAACTTTTAAGCCGCTAGCTGCAGTGACAACGACGCTATCGCCGATGGCCATTGGCTCTGAAGCAGTAAAGCTCCACAGCTCTCCCCTAATCATTACTTGACCTGTTTTCCCGTCGGATGAAGTATCTTGTATGCGGCCATGATAACCTTTAAGTCCGGTAAGATCTCCGCCGCCAATGCGCTGAAATGTTTCCTCAGACTGCCTTCTCGTTCTTGCCACCCCATAAGTAATGAGTAGTGTTCCAGATAAAACAAATAAACCGATAGGGCCTATCACCCAGGGACTTATTCTCAGATCTGTTAAATTGGGATCCACAACCCACAAAAGTCCAAGAACCAATGCGATACTGCCGCCAACGGCCAGTCCTCCCGAACCGATAAATACTTCTGCGATAATAAATGCAATGCCTGTCACGATAAGTAATAGACCGCCTGTTTTAATCGGCAGCATTTGGAAAGCAATAAAGGCGACTATAAAGCATAATCCACCCAAAACTCCTGCAATGCCAAAGCCCGCAGAAGCGAACTCAGCATAAATGAGCATGATTCCTAAAGTCATCAGCAATGCTGCGATATTGGGATGTGAAATATAGCTAAGAGCACTTTCACCGAAAGTCATTTTGATGGAATTTAAAACAGGAGGAGGATCAGTTCTTAGTTCAATCGTCTTTTGTCCCATCTGAATCTTTTTTCTATGGATTTGCTTCCAGAGATCATTTCTGTCTGTAGCGATGATTTCGATGAGATTTGCATTTTTAGCTTCTTCTGCCGTGTAGCTATTACTCTTGGAAACGACTTCACCGGCCGCTGTAGTATTTCTTTTTCTTAGCTCGGCGACAGATCTGGCAAATGCGGAAACATCATTCACTGCTTTTTCTGCTCTGACATTTTTCTTATCTTCATCCTGAAGATCGACCGGGTGAGCTGCTCCGATGTTTGTTCCCGGTGCCATTGCTGCCAAATGGGATGAAATCATCAAAATGGCACCTGCGGAAGTTGCTGATGCACCTGCTGGAGAGGTGTAGACGATGACGGGAATCCTGGATTGATCTATTTTTTGGGCCATTTCCCGTACGCTTGTCAGCAATCCACCCGGTGTATCAAGCTCAACTAAGATGAAATCTGCTTGAGATTTCTCACCAGCTTCTATGGCACGGGTCATATATCGGGAAGTCGCTGGATTAATTGTACCGCGTATTTCAATGACAAATACGTCTGCTCCGAAGAGAGAAAATGAGAATAATAAGAGTAAAAGAATTAAATTTTTTTTCAAGCTTGCCTCTATGAATTAAGAGCAAGCTGAATGCCAAGGTTCCAGCACACTTTCCTGGTCGCTTAGCAACAAGAAAAGTGTGCTGGAACCTTTTTAGTGGCAATTCTCGATATTTTTAAAAGCAGAACGAATTTGCGTACTCGTTTTTAAAGACAGGGCATCGACTGTCCAGTCCTGGATGTCTTTTTGATAAAGCTTTTCGTAGATGTACGCGAGAGCTCCTACACGCAGCTTATTTCCTATGATCCCCTGTGTGAGGTATCCCCAGAAGTGATATTGCAATCCCGGAACATCGTCCCCTTCAACCAGTCTTTCCATTTTATAAGAAACAACCGAAGAGGTTCCACGATCGACAGTCAATGCATCTCCACTAAAGATCCATGGAATAACTCCCAGAGCAACAATGGGATCACTATAAATTTCAAGGGCCTTATTGAAAAGATTTTCCGGTGTAACTGAAAAATCTTTTTGCTCCAATAGCCATAAAAATAATGGTGAAGAAAAATGATTATATTTTTGTGATTGGACAACAAACTCATCATACTGCGGATGCCCCGGCACCCCGATAGCGAGTTTATAAAGATGTTTCTCTTTCACTCCTTCTTTTTTCTGCATGAGGGGTAGGCCATCATCTCCATGGTAAGGAAAAGCGTAATTGGCCACGGCCGGAAGATGATCTTCAATTTGTTGGCGAAGATCATTTTCTTCTCTTAACTGAAATCTTTTAGCTTCACCGTTTAGATAAGCGACATGGCGTTTCCTGGCCAGATGGATATAAGAAGCAAAGTGATTCTCAACCGGCTCTTTGAGCTCCATCTTAGGATTTCCATAAAGAATAAAAGCGTTCTGCAGATAGTATTCAGAACGATCCATCGGGAATCCCGGAAAACCGGTGAGCTTTTGAACATATTTAGGAAGCGAGAACCCGGCAGGTATTGGATAAGCATCAACCCAGGGATCGATTTCTGTGCGAAGGATATCCAGGATTTCTCCCCGGAAATCGCGCAGTGATTTTTCCGGATAGGCCGTTTTTATAGAGCGAGCCACCTGGCAGGCGAATCGTCCCATGCGGTCTTTTGAGAAGTATATGTCCGTTGCAAAGGATGTTGACGTTAGGCTTATTGCAAGAAGAGAAAAGAGTACTTTTTTCATTGGGCACCAATTGGGGGTGATAGTTAATAAGTTAAGAATACCGACTTCCAGAAAATCCTGAAGAGCTTTTGAAAAACTTTCAATGCTGTAAAAAAAGTGATCAATGCAGCAATTGGATTTCTTCAGCTAAAGCATTGAGTAAGGGAGAAACCTGTTCTTTAATGAGATTGATAGCAATAGGACCAAATGTGTTTGAATAATTACTTCCGGTGATCACCCGGGAGCGCACAAGACCCGTAAGCTTTGAATCGGATTGCGTTTGCAGACATATAATCGCTTCTAACCCATCGACATTGTCTGTGACCAGACGGTCAGAAGTATCAAACCGCATTTTTAAAATGTATCCGACTTCATTCTTTCCGCAGGAGCGGTTATCAGCATTTGTTTCCAGTATTCCGTTCACATAGACAGACTTGGAGATGAATAATTTAGATTTTGTGGCGATAAAGCTGATCACGTTTTGAGAAACTCGCTTATTGCTGATTTTAGCCCCTACTGGCTGAAACCGCTTAAGCAGGCCTTCCGGATATAGGACCGTTTGCTCAAACTTTGCAAGAGCACTCTCTGCACTGACCTGAAAACTAATAGGCGCGAGCACTACACTCTGTTTGGCAAAAACAGAGGGAGATACCAGGAGCACCATAAGAACTATCAACTTTTTCATGTGGCTATTAAAACCCTGATTTTCATTTGAAGGTAGGTTGATGTGTAACTTTAACAGAGGTGTAACTTGGTTAGACAGCAAAGACCTTTGACACCTAAACTCTAACCGTTCGATTTTAGGTGTTAAAGCCTATCACTCTGGACTGACTTAAGCTTTATTTAAGTTGTGTTGAGCATCGGAGATGGCCTAAGATGGCCGCCGAAATGGACACCAAGACAAATATAAAATCTAATCAGGAATTCGTTATTCTTTTAGGGAGAATTGTCTCTCTTTACGGACTTTTTTATTCCGTTTTGTTTTACTTCGCAGGAGCGCCGGGCACTGCCCTTGTGGTGCTCGTCCTCAGCTTCATTTTTTATTCCCTGATGATTCAGGCATTCAGATATGGTTACTCCACGTTTGCAAAATTCACGCTCGTCTTCCAAGGGTTAGCTTACGTCAGCACTGTCCTCGTTACTATTAAACCTGCGATTCATATCGAATATTATCTCATCCCCCAACTGCTTGCTCCACTCCTGGCGTTTGATGGCAAACAAAAAAAGGAATTGTTCATTGGCGCGATACTGCCTTTTTTCTTTTGGCTGATGTCAGTCAATCAGTTACTCCCAATTATCCCTAATTTTCAGTACACATTAGATTCTTATACACTCTTTTTTGAAAGGCTAAATTTTATTGGAGCTTTTTTTATCTCTGCCTTATTTTTAAATTTTTATCGCATCTATACACTCAATCTGACTGAAGCTGTGGAACGAGAACTGGAAAAATTTAAAAATCTCAGTCATCACTTGAATAATTCTCAGCGAATCGCCAAGATTGGTTACTGGCAATACAATTTCAATGCTGATGAACTCATCTGGTCAGATGAAGTCTATCGCATATTTGAGGTCTCCCCTGACACTTTTCACCCAACCATGGAGCTCTTCGATGAATTTGTTCATCCCGAAGATTTTCCGAATGTAACCAAGTCATTCAGAAATGCGATAAAAAACAAAGAGCACTACCAAATCGTTCATAGAATTATACTGGACGAAGACCGAATCAAATATCTTCGCGAACAATGTGAAATACTCTATGACAAATACGGAAATCCGGAAGTCGCCATGGGAACAACTCAGGATATTACCGAATCAAAATTTAACGATGAATTCATAAACCATGCTGCCAAAATGGCTGCCGTTGGTGAAATGGCCGGAAGTATTGCTCACGAAATCAATAATCCGCTGACGGTTATTTCCGGCAGGGCCGGATCACTTATGAGAAAAATCGATAAATTAAATCTGAGTGATGAAAACCAGCGTGAAGAATTAAAGAGCGATATTCACCGAATTGTTAAACATGCTGACCGGGTTTCAAGAATTGTCAGGAGCCTGAGAAGTATTTCACGAAATGATGAATCCGATCCTTTGCAATTAGTACCGGTTCAAAAAATTTTTGATGACATTCGCGATCTGTCAGCGGAATGTTTTCGTTCCAACTCTGTCGATCTGCAATTTGAAACATCCCCTGATGCTAAAATTCTCTGTCACTCATCTGAAATGAGTCAGGTTATATTAAATCTTGTGAACAACGCTTTCGATGCTGTCAGTGATCTTGAAGAAAGATGGGTAAATGTCAAAACCGTTCAGGAAAATAATCTTCAAAAAATTATCGTCATGGATTCCGGTAAAGGCATCCCAAAACCTGTTTCACAAAAATTAATGTATCCCTTTTTTACGACCAAACCTATAGGAAAAGGCACGGGCCTTGGCCTGCCTATTTGTAAAAAAATTGTCGAAAAACATCATGGACGCATTTACTATAATGAGCGGAGTCCGAATACGACTTTTGTCATCGAGTTGCCCATCCATTAAGTTCTAACTTCTTCAAAGCTGCCAGGTGCATAGCATGATTTCAGAGGAAACTTAAGCACTTTTCCTTGTTTAATGGTAAAGATGTTTCCTCCAATTCCCAGTTTCACAATATTTTGACAGCTCTTTTCGATGATAATTTCCATAACTTCGCAGTCGATCTTTAATCTTCTCGTGGATTTCTGAGACGATAATCAGCCTGGGTGGATGCCATCCCTGAGTCGACTTTTATGCTGATTCCTTTTCCATGAAGGGCCAAAAACTTTGCATAGCTTATTAACGGCTTGCCCTTTATTCCAGTTCACATCAGGTATTAGTTCAAAGACTTTCCGACACTGTTGGTGGTCTTTTTGTATTTCGCCAGGTCTTTTTTGGGAAACGGAATGAGACAAAAATCGACATACCTGGCCATAATGATTATTCCTTTTCCGTGTGCGCTTTAAAGTTATTAAGAATCGCCTGCCAGCCGTCCTTTTGCATATCCACCGGATGCGTATTTTCTGCATCAAAGACAGTCACAACTTTTGTTCCGCCATTAGCCGGTTCAAAGGTTGTCGTCGCTTTTCTTCCGTCCCCCATAGTGTAAGTAATTTTCTTTTCCGGCAGGACTTCATCATAAGTGGCTTCGAAATCAAAACCGAAGCTTCCGTCTTTAGCTTCCATGCGGGCGGCATAAGTTCCGCCAACACGCAGATCATTTGAGGCGCGTGGACACTGCCAATCCGGAGTAGCAAAATTCCACTGCGTAATGTGAGATGGTTCTGTCCAGTTGGTCCACACTCTTTTAACATCTGCTTTAACCAGAGCTTCGATCGTAATTTTTGTCATTACTACTCCTTAAAAATTTTATTCTTTATAAAGTTTAACGTGTTCGCTTAAAGCGCGCTGAAAAGCTGGTCTGCTCTCCATTTTCTGCAGATAATCAGCAAGATTGGGATGCGGCTCCAGAAAATTATTCAGCGTCGATGTTTTTAAAACGGTGGTCATTACGATGTCGGCAATGCTGAAACCATCTACGAAAAATTCTTTCTCACCTAAATGTTCCGAGAGAACGCGAATGCGCTCCCGGCAAATCTGCCGCGCTTTTTCCTTCGTGCCTTCAGTTGCTTCCTGATCAAACTTCAGCATGAAAAGATGAAATAAGAATGGCTCTACAGAATTGAGGGCAGAAAATAACCACTGCAATGTGTGCGCGCGTTTAATCTCATCACTCGGCAGAAATTTGTTATATTTCATCGCCAGATGAACAAGAATAGCCCCTGTTTCAAACAGCACAAAATCGCCGTCCTTAAAATATGGAACTTGTCCGTAAGGCTGCAGCGACAAATAGGGCTGCTTTTTAGTTTCCGGATGCGGATACACCACAGCTTCATATGGCAGTCCCAGTTCTTCCAGCATCCAGCGCACACGCAGTTCGCGCACCAATCCCTTGGTCATTCCCGGAATATCGGTCAGGCAACTAAACTGAATCTTCGACATGCGCTCTCCTCAAACTAAATTTCTATTTTCCAAAAAGTAACTGAATATATCTTTCCAAGTGATCAATACTTTCACTGGCAAACTTCACATCACCACCGGCCTTAGCAATGACGAAGCCTCCCTGAATCACGGCCTGCGTATGCAGAGCTAAACTCTGCGCCGTCCAGCGTGACCGTGGCGCATACATTTTTTTTGCTTCTTCAATATCGGCCTTCAGCGTTTCTGCGTGCTGAAAAATGGAATCAAAACATGCCTGATTAATCTCCGGATGTTTGGCGTACACTTCCTGCGCCATCGTTCCCACCAGACAGGTAAATTCCGGCAAATCTCCGCGCAGAATTTCTTTTCGAAAGCGGATATAACCCAGTACCCGCTCCAGCGGATCTTTCTTCGTATGATAAGGAGCTGTCTTAAAAAAAGCCGATGTCACTTCTGACCAGCGATGCGCGGCGGATACTGCCAGATCTTCTTTCGAATCAAAATTATGAAAGAAGGTCCCTTTACTCACTCCTGCTTTGGCACACAATTCATCCACTGTCGTCGATGTATATCCCTGAGTGCGAATCAGTTCCGTCGCTGCTTCCAATAGCAGTTCTTTGGACGGCTTTTTACTATTATTTTTATCTGGATCTTTTCTTGGTCTTGCCATATAAATTAATATACCAACTGGTCGGTTTATTTCCAAGAATTATTTAATGGTTTCTCAAAAAAAGGCGGGATTTACATGAAAAATCAAATAAATGCAGAAAGAAAGTCAGAGCGCGAACTCATCTCTTCCCGCTTCATCCCTGCACCCGGACAACGCGTGTTTGCAGCATGGACCGACGCTGAAACTTTTAAAAAATGGTGGGTTCCAAAATCATTTCCCATCACCCTCAAGTCTTGTGAGATGAATGTTAAAACCAATGGAACATACCGCCTGGTCTTCAGTGCAGGCGATCAAACTGCAGAATTTTTCGGCAAGTACCTCGAAGTTATTCCCACTACCCGCTTAGTCTGGACTAACGAAGAAGGCGGCCCGGACGCTGCCAACATTACGACTGTGACTTTCGAAGAAATGAACGGCGGAACGCTGGTGACGGTACACGATCTCTATCCCACAAAAGAATCATTAGATGAAGCTATTGAATCGGGTTCGAGTGGAGCGATGCCGGAGCAGTTAGAGCAGCTGAGTTTATTATTTTGAAAAACAATAAAAGTATTCGGTCTCAACAATCCTTCGCCCCATTCTAAGCGCAGTATGGAGAGAGGATAGATTTTTATCGTAAATGGTTCCCCACACATATTGATAGCGTGATGACAAGTTAGCAAGAAAATGCGCGTGAGCAATGGGAGCAATCTTTTTTCCCACCCAGTCCGACTAAAATAACATATGACTTATAGAAGGCTTTTTTCAAAGCAACTATGTCGCGATACTCCTTTAACAACTTCGTTTTCTTAGATAAATTTATTGCTAATTTCAAAAAATGCAGAAAGAAAATAAATTTCCCAATAAAATAAATCCTAGTGGAGATAGTAGTATAGACTTTGCTTTCATGACCGTAACTATAACCACTATACTTAACAATAAAGCAGTTAATCCAAAAGTTATTGCAACCAGAAGATAGGCTTTTTTTCAGAATCTTTCAACTCCGCTAGATTGTCTGGAATCTTGAAATAACTATAGATTAATTTCACCATTATTAGATTATATAACCTTATTCCACTCATAGGTAGACTTCAAATTCATTTAATATGATTACTTCGACTTAGTCCACATAAGGGTTAAACAACAATGAAAAAAGATGTCTTATTTTGGAGGTAGATTTACTCGACAATCTCGCGATTTTTAATAATTTCCAGCAATATTTTTTTGCTGGTTTTAAGTGTCTTTATCCGCTGTTCAAGGTTTTCTACTTCTTCAAAAAACAAAGCTTCAAGGTCCTTGCACATTAACACACGCTCAGTATGCAGAGTGCATGGAACAATGTACTTTATCTTTTTTAGTGGAACTCCGGCCGAAATAAAAAGCTGAATCTTCTTTATGATTTTAATGTCTTCAGGGCGATAGACTCGATAGTTGTTCTTTGAGCGATGGGATTTAATGAGTCCCATGCTCTCGTAATACCGGATGGACCTGGCAGAAACATTCGTCAGCTTTACCACTTCATTTATTTTCATAAATCCCTTTACCTTCACACAATGTCATAGTTTATAGTTAGTTAAAACGAAAGAGGAGTCAAGAATGTTAAAGGGTAGTTGCTGTTGCAAGAAAGTAAATTTTGAAATTAATGCCAGCCCGGTAGTCATGGGCACATGTCATTGCACCCGATGCAGAAAGGTCGGGGCCAGCACTATTCTTATCATTAAGAAAGAATCACTGCAGATAACTTCCGGAAGAGAATTTATCGCGACTTACATGCCTGAAGAGAATTACAAATATAAACGAAACTTCTGCAGCCATTGTGGAACTTCTCTGGGGGAATTGGCCTCTAGTGATGAGATGTTTCCCGTTCCCGCTAATACAATCGATAGCGAAATACCAATCCCGGTAACTTTCCATGAATTTGTTTCGGAAAAACCGAGCTGGTATCAAATTTGTGATTCAGCAAAACAATTTGAGACCCATCCTGGTTAAGATCAGGAAGGGTCTGTGCTTAATTTATTTATAAATTTTTGAACACATTAAAAAACCTGAGCCTTTTCCAATTTCAACCAAAGGAGAAGTCACGAATCTTCCCGTCGATGACTGAAACATTTCTAACCCGGTTTTAATTCTCACTCTACATCTAAGGTTTTCATCTTTTGCAAGCATACCTCTTGGGTCACCCTTTACAAAAATAATCAGTTCGTAAATAACTTGGGGCAAATTGGTTAACACATCATCTGCAACTCCAATTACATCAAGACTTGCAGATTTAATTTCATATGAATCCAGATAACTCAAAGAGCGATCTAGTGATGTCGCAACTTCTAAAGCATTTTCGCGATTAAAAATGAGTGACATATTTTCAACAATTTCAAGACGCTTCTCAAGATTAATTTTATTTTTCATATTCTCATAGAAACGATTTCGGTCATTAAAGCAGAACTCATCACTCGTCGCCTGAATAAATGTCTTATTGGCATGGGCATAATCAATCATGGCCTTGGTTGGCTTTGTTGTTCCCCAGTAATCATAAATATTATTATTAACGTATTTTAGTGTTTGTCCGCTACAAACTCGAACTGTTGATCTCGAGGTGTCGATGTAACTAAAGGCTGTGTTTACTTCTTTTCTGTTAACCGGACTTTTGAACAATGTTTGAGTCTTTAAAAGAACCACAGGTCCCGGAGACTTCTTTAAATCAAGATTTAAAAGAACATTGACCTGAGAACTCATGGCCTCAAATATACTGAGAACGGCTTTATCTGTAGTTGTATCAGACGAATAAGTGATTGCCGGGGCTAAAGAAAGCATCATCACTGTGGATAATAAAAATTTTATTCTAGTCTTAATCATATGGTTGTCCTTGCTGAAATTTTTATGAGTATTTCATGGCCTGGACCTTACTTGAAAAATAACCTGTTTTTTACCCCAATTTTACATAGTGTTTAAAAAATAGACACTTCTTTATCAGGTTCTTATTAGGTTTCAACACACCTTTCTGGCTGCATATTGTCCAGAAAAGTCTGCTGGAACTTATAACGGATAAACTCATCTGCCGATTTTTTTTCGTCTCTCCACTCAAAGTATAGAAAAGTTCAGATTACATTAATCGAGTGGAACTTGTCGGAATCCTCGTTTTTTCTCTCGTCCCACTCATCTGCTAATGATCCTAATCATCCATCTTGCCAAACTCTCTTCAGCAAGTTTACCTTAGCCATGCTTCAAAAATGCCTGAGGCTATTGCCACCACGGGGTTGTAATATTTTTGAAATACTGTGAAATGTAAAAGACTCAACATACTTTCCTTGCCGCTCATCAACAAGGAAAGTGTGTTGGAACTTTTAGATTATTTTTTTATAAGTTCAATGTTCGAAGTGATGCGGACAATTCTACCAATGGCCAGGCCACCGGTTTCTAGCAGTGAATTATATTTGAGACCAAAATCGTATCTGTCTATATCACCAAAAACTTTTAAGCCTGCTCTAGTTCCCCCCCATGGATCTTTTACTATGCCTCCAAACTTTCCATTAAGAATCAGATCTTTTTGAATTCCATTCATTATTAATGTTCCGTAAACTTTATAAGTTCCATTTTTTTGCTTTTCAAATTTCTTTCCATTAAAAGTGATTAATCCATTTTTCTTAACATTAAAGAAATCTTCTCCTTTTAAATGTTCATCACGTTTCACATCTTTTGTATCAATGGAAGGTGTGTTGATAGTCACACTAAACTGGGCATCGGTAAAATCTGGTTTATCAGCTTTCACCTCTATAGAAAAATCTTTAAATGTTCCCGTCGTTTCTGAAACCATAAGGTGATCTATATTAAAATCAACTGATGAATGCGATTTGTCCAAAATCCATTCAGCTCCATAAATCGGAAACGAAAAAAGAATTGTTGATAATAGTAGAAACTTCATAAAATCTCCTATTTAATTAAATTAAAACCTGACTCTAACCAATCTTTTTTTCCACCCGCTAAGATTTTTACATTCTCAAATCCTTTTGATCTAAGTACCTTTGCTGCCTGATGAGAATTTTGGCAAGTTTCTGAAGCGCAATAGGTTACAATTGGCGATTGTTGATTTAACCCAAGCTTGTCTACAATCAACAAAACATCTCCGACATCTGTCTGAATAGCTCCTGGTATATGGCCTTGTTTAAAATACCCAATTGGAAGAATCTCAAGAATTGTGACCTTTTCAACGTTCATTTGATTTATAAGTTCCTGTGTGCTTATTATTTGCATAGCTCCCTCCAGATAGTTGCACATGCAACTAAACTAACAGGTCTAGTTGCAAATTCAACTAGATTTTAGAAAAATAATTGCAACTGCAACAAAATCAAAGTATTATGATCTATATGAAAAAAAGTGACTTAACTCTTGAGAGCTGGGCCATCCTACTCAAGACTTACAATAAAGTTATAAAGAAAATTTCAATTGAACTTAAGAGCAAAAACCTTCCATCACTTGAATGGTATGATGTCCTATGGTGTCTTGAAAGAGAAGGTAATGGCAAACTACGCTTGAGTGAGCTTGCAGAAAAAGTCGACCTGGAAAAATATAGTGTAACCAGAATAGTAGATAAGCTTGTCTATGAAGGTCTTATTGAAAAATTACCCTGTGAAGATGATAAACGTGGCTCATATGCTGTTCTTACTGAAAAAGGAAAAAAAATACGCCTTAAAATTTGGGCCATTTATAAAGATTTAATTCTGGAACATTATGGATCTAATCTTACGATTGAAGAAAGTACGACTCTCATAAAGATACTTCAGAAAATTTAAATCTATGTAAATAACAATGCCACTCGAATTATAACTGACATTTTCCACTGCAAATTTTTTCGAGTTAATGTTCATTATTCTTTACGATAAATGGTGTGGATCTAGGCAAGCACCATATAAATTGCCCAGAAACTCTTGTGGCCAGAATAGGAGAATTCGCTGAAGCAAAGTACAGAGAAGATTTTTTAACAGTTCAATTTATTTTTAAAAAAAATTTATATGAAATGCTTAATCTTAAAGAACTTCTAATGTTAAAAAATTAATCACTCTTGAGAATTTATATAATTTTCATATGGGGTAGGCCCAAAATCACCGACTGGTAGATCTAGAGAAGATGGATGACCTGACCCCATTCTCTAGACAACTTTCAATCTCACATCTTGATCAAAACCGTTTATCTTTTTCATTTCAAATTGCCTAGTAAATTCTTCCGGAGTCAGACCATTCAATGAGCTATGAGGTCTGAAGTTGTTGTATTCCTTTCTCCATTCTTCGATCAACGGAAAATTCAGAGCTCAATGTTCGCCCATAACCCCAAATCTTTCCCCGCGAACTCTGGCCCATTATCGACAAAAATTACTTCAGGTAATCCAATTTTTATTTTCAAGCTATCGAGTGCTCTAGCTACTTCAGCTCCTGTCATTGTAATTCCCACATTTATCATTGGGCATTCTTTTGAGAACTGATCAACGATTGTGAGGCACTTTATTTTTCTTCCGCTAAAACATCTGTCGTGTACAAAATCCATCGACCACGTTTTAAGAGGAGCATCTGGAGGAACTTGAGCAACTCTCAAATGTCTCGCTCGTTTGTTTTTCTTTTTCAAACGTAGCGAGAGTTTTTCTTCTTTATAAATTCTCTCCGTTCGCTTGTGATTAATAACGAGATCCTCTCTTTTAGCAATCTCATGCAAAGTTCTTAAACCAAAGCCAGGGTGCTTGTCTGCCAGCTCTTTTAAACGGCTTCTAAGCTTGATTTCACCCTCATCAACGATCTTTTTGTAGTAGAAGCTTGCCTTCTGCAAATCAAGAACTCTGCAGGCCCTAGAGCAGCTCGTCCTATAGCTGTCTCGTAGATAGTCAACGATTGCTCGTTTTTGTTTTGGGCCTACCACTTTTTTGAAACAACATCCTTCAACATCAAAACGTCGAGAGACAAATTTGCAACAAGCCTTTTTAATTTTGCATTTTCTGCTTCAAGCTCTTTCATTTTTTTAAGCTCAGCGACTTCAATACCATTGTACTTTTTCTTCCAAAGATAAAAGGTATTGCCGCTGATTCCGTGCTTTCGACATACTTCCTGCACATTGGTCTGGCCAGACTGTGCCTCTTTTAAAATGGCGACGATTTTTTCTTCGCTGAACTTTGATTTTTTCATTTAATTTCTCCCAAACATGTTAAAGTTTAACAGAGTATGAGATTTTGAATAGTCCAGTTTTTTGGGGTCAGGTCAAAGTTCTATGCTCCCTTCAGACGTTACTTGGTATAATAGTATTTGGTCTTTTTACCACAAGTCTTTACGATAAAATTAGACAATTGCCACACGGTTAATTACAAACAATGACTCACTTGTTCATATTTTAACCTTAACTTAATCTAAAATATTTTTTAAGGATATTCAATCTAGTTATGTATAGACCGTTTCCCTTGTAATTATGGCTATTTAGTGTTCTAATTTTAACAAAAATTATTTTGTGTTTAATTAGGTATATTATGGCTAAAAAAGTCTCTCAAAAAGAAATCAAATCTCAACCTGTAAAATCTGTAACAAGGCCAGCAGCTAAAAAACAGACACTTTCAGATATTGAAAAAACCCTTTGGGCAGCAGCAGATAAACTCAGAGTAAATATGGATGCAGCTGAGTACAAACATGTAGTCCTAGGTTTGATATTTTTAAAATATGTCTCCGATAGTTTTGATGAATTTAGAACAGAACTAAAAGCACAATTCAAAGACCCTAAACATCCAAATTACTTCAAGGGAGCAAAAGAATCAGACTTAGAAGCAGAACTAGAAGACCGAGATTATTTTACATCTAATAACGTTTTTTGGGTTCCGGAAATCTCAAGATGGTTTGGTAATGAAGTATCAGGGGCAAAAGGGATTCAAGATCAGGCTAAATCGACAAAGATTGGAACAATTATTGATGATGCAATGGCCGAGATTGAAAAAGAAAACCCAAAACTAAAAAACATTCTTCCAAAAGACTTCGCTCGACGTCAGCCAAATATTCGCCTTGGTGAACTCGTAGATTTAATTTCTACTATTGGATTTAACGATAAAGAAATGCACTCCAAGGATGTTCTTGGGCATGTGTATGAATACTTCCTTGGTCAATTCGCCTCTGCTGAAGGAAAGAAAGGGGGCCAGTTCTATACTCCTAAATCTGTTGTAAATTTAATTGTTGAATGCCTAGAACCATACGAGGGACGTGTTTATGACCCCGCAATGGGCTCAGGTGGATTCTTTGTTTCGTCTGAAAAATTCATTGAAATGCATTCTGATAAAGAGCATGTTAACGATGCAAAAAAGAAGATCTCATTGTATGGACAAGAATCAAACCCAACAACATGGCGTCTAGCTGCAATGAATATGGCCATTCGTGGAATGGATTTTAATTTCGGAAAAGAACCTGCTGATACATTTCACAATAACCAACATCCTGATCTCAAAGCTGATTACATTATGGCAAACCCACCTTTTAACATAAAGGATTGGGGTGCCTCTACTTTAACTCAAGATCGTCGATGGAAATATGGAATCCCTCCCGAAGGAAATGCAAATTTTGCTTGGGTTCAGCACATGATTCATCATCTTGGGCCAAAAGGATATGCTGGAATTGTATTAGCAAATGGCTCAATGTCTTCAAACACTAATAATGAAGGTGAAATCAGAAAAAACCTATTGGAAGCTGATTTAGTAGATTGCATGATCGCACTTCCTGGTCAGTTATTTTTTAACACTCAAATTCCTGCTTGCATCTGGATTCTTGCAAAAGATAAAACAGGGAAAGACGGAAAACGTAAACGACAGAAAGAATTTCTTTTCATTGATGCTAGAAATAAAGGCGAAATGGTCGATAGAACAAGAAAAGCCTTTTCTGAATCAACTATAGAGGAGATTGGAAAACTTTATCATTCATGGAGAAGTCAGAAAGGAAAATATAGCGATATATCAGGACTATGCAAGACTGTAAAACTAGATGAAATAATAAACAATGAATATGTCCTAACACCTGGACGGTACATTGGAACTTCTGAGCAAGAGGATGATGGAATTTCTTTCGCTAGTAAAATAAATGAAATTACCATAAATCTAAACAAACTGTTTAATGAAAGCAAAGAACTAGAAAAAAAGATTATTAGTTCACTCAAGGCTGTAGGATATGACCTCTAGGACTCTAAAACTTAGCGAAATTTCAAAAAACGCATCTCGTAGTTTCGACTACAGAAAAAATCCGTCTGTAGTTTTTGTTAATACGGGAGATGTATTAGAAGGAGAATTTCTTCATAGCAATATTACTGATACGAAGAAGGTAAAGTTGCCTGGCCAAGCGAAGAAAGCAATAAAAAAGGGAGACATCCTTTATAGCGAAATTAGGCCAGGAAATAAACGATACGTTTACATTGACAAAGACCTTGATAATTATGTTGTTTCAACCAAATTTATGGTTATAGAATCTAATGAAGAAATTGTTGATTCTAAATTTTTGTATTACTGTCTTACGGAAAATAAATGTGAGGAGACATTTAAAGCTATTGCAGACTCTCGATCAGGAACATTCCCTCAAATTACTTTTGACTCTATTGCCTTTTACGAATTTACGATACCCTCAAAGGACGAACAAAAAGCATTCGTTTATATCGCTGATAATATTGCAAATAAGATTCGGAACAATAACAAAATCAATCAACATTTGGAGTCACTCGCTCAAACAATCTTTAAATCATGGTTCGTTGACTTTGACCCTGTTCATGCGAAGAAAAATGCACTTGAAGCTGGATTAACAAAAGCTCAAGCTGAACGTTCAGCAATAGCCGTTATCGCTGGCCTCTGTTCCCCAACTGAATATGCAGACAATATAAAAGAAATCGAAAAGAAACTCGAAGAACGCCTTGCCTCTATTGGAAAAGAAAAAGCAGAGGAACTTAAAGCGACCGCCTCACTCTTTCCAAGTGTGTTTGAAGAAAGTGAACTTGGATATATTCCAAAAGGATGGGGAATAAAAAATCTCGGCGATATCGTAACTAGGCTAAAACCAAAGAATAAATACACGAAAGAAAATACTAAAAATGCAGGGAAAACTATAGTCTTTGAACAAGGTGAAAAAATAATTTTAGGATTTACAGACGAGGAAGCCGACTTTAAAGCGACCTCTAAAGAACCAATGTTTGTATTTGGAGACCATACCTGCATCATGAAGCTTTGGTCTAAACCATTTTCAATCTCCTCTAATGTAATCCCACTTATGAAGAACGACTACCCTGCGCATTGGACATTTTATGCTTGCTTGGGAAAACAGAATTTTCAAGAATATAGACGACACTGGATGGAATTTGTAATAAAGAAAACTGTTGTGCCTAACAATGAATTGCCAGAAATATTTTCCAAATTAGTTTTGCCTCTACAACAGCTATATGAAACTAATTTTTATGAAATTAATACACTTGCGGAGTTAAGAGACTATCTTCTTCCCAAGCTCCTATCTGGTGAAATTGATCTAAATGGAGTTCAGATTGATTAAAAGAGAAACCAAGAAGGATATTTTTGATCACTTTGACATGGAACAGTTTTTTTTCGCTGGAAGAATGGGGGAATTAAAATTTTTATCAGGATTATATGATCTTAAAAAACTTCCTTCTTATGATCCTCGACATAAGAATGCAGAGGAAGATATAGGAACTCATGTTTATCATGGAGATTACCAAGGAAACTTTCCATTTGAAGAAGAAAGGTTTGAGCTTTTAGCTGACGATGAAAAGTTTCTGAAGTTTATTGCTCGCATGGCTCATCCGTTAGTTCATCCTGACGCTCAACAAGCTCAAAGAATTATCACTATTGCAAATGATTGGTTAAAAGTTGATGGATGGGAGTTTTATCCTGATCGAGCTATCGCAGGTGGAACAATTTACGGCTACAGAGAAACTATGGCAGTTCAAAAACCTAAAGAAGAAGAAGAAGTTGCTTCGATTTGGGAGACGGGAAAACTTAGATTTTTTATATCACATAGAGATGTTCATAAAAAGAATGCATCGGAGTTTAGCAATAAACTTTCACCTTATGGGAAATCTGGTTTCGTAGCTCATGACAATATTGAAAGTAATAGTGTTTGGAAAAAAGAAATAATGAAAGCATTACAAACAATGGATGCATGCATTTGTTACCTTACGTCTGATTTTCATGAGAGTGTTTGGACGAACCAAGAAGTTGGGTATGCAATCGCGAAAGGGGCACCAATCTATTTTTATAGCATTGATGGATCTGTTCACAAAGGATTTAAATACGATCAACAAGCATTCAAGAAAGGTTTTTTTGATCTTATTGAAGGAATAAAAAAAGATTTTCAAGGTCATCCAAAGTTTAAAAGAATTTTTATCGATAATTTCATTTCTGCAAGAGATGGTAGTTTCTTCAACGCAAAAAATAGATTTTTTGATTTAGTTGGGCTTGAATTTAGTGATAAAGAAATTGAAGAAATTATAAGTGCATTTTTCATGAAATCTAAATATGGCAATCAACTTAATGCCATTCTTACAGATAGCATTCTTTCTGATCATCAAAAAAATCCAAGACTAAAAGATTATACTCTCTATCGGGAATATCTAGAGCAAGAAATTTTAAATAAACACTCTGCCAATGCATACTATATCGAACTTATAGATGAACGGAACGTTCCACAAATAAAAGACAGAAGACAAAAGGAATAAGTAGGTAAAAATGGTTACGGAAGATCAATTAGAACAACTGAGTATCGACTGGTTTAAAGAACTTGGCTGGAATTATGAGCTTGGTTACGATATTGCTCCTGATACAGAAAGGCCTTTTAGGAAAAACTATCAGGAAGTTGTACTAAAAGATATTTTACTTGAATTACTTTCAAAGCTAAATCCCTCTATTCCTGAATCTGTCCTCGAAGAAGTTTCCACTCGTTTAACTCGTCCTGACTCACTCGTACTTGAAGTAAATAATAGACAAATTCACCGTTTTATAATTGAAGGCGTCCCAGTTGAATACAATAAAAATGGTGAGGCTAAGGGAGACTTTGTTAAAATTATCGATTTCGAAAATATTGAAAATAATCACTTTCTTGTATGTAGCCAATTTACAATTCTAGGTAAAAATGGAAATCGTAGACCTGATATAATTACATTTGTAAATGGTCTTCCAATTACCGTACTTGAGTTAAAGAATCCTGCTGACGAAGATGCAGACATATGGAAAGCATTTGAGCAGATTGGTACTTACAAAGAAGAAATTCCTGACTTATTCGCTTACAATTTAGCATGTATTATTTCTGATGGCTTTAATGCTCGTATAGCTTCCATTAGTGCAGGCAAAGAACGATATGCATTTTGGAGAACAATTAAAGCCGAAGAAGATCGACCAAGTTTTGAGTTTGAACTTGAAGTTATGATCAAGGGATTTTTCAATAGGGAGTTTATTTTAGATTTTCTTAGATATTTTGTAGTTTATGCAGATAACGGAAAAAAAATTACAAAAATGATTGCAGGATATCATCAATTCCATGCAGTTCGCACAGCAGTTGCTCATACAATTTCAGCAACACAAGAAGTGAAGGATGGAAAGTGCGGCGTAGTTTGGCACACTCAAGGCTCTGGGAAATCAATGTCGATGACTTGCTATGCCGCCAAACTCATGAGTCATCCAAAAATGAATAACCCAACACTAGTTATCGTTACAGATAGAAATGATCTTGACGGACAACTTTATGAAACATTTGGAAATGCAAAAGAGCTTTTGCGTGAAATTCCTCAACAAGCAGAAACCCGTGAAGAACTTCGATCGCTTCTTAATCGCCCATCTGGTGGAATAATATTTACGACAATTCAAAAATTTTCACTTATGGATGGTGAAACCAGTTTTCCTGCACTTACAACAAGAAATAATGTCGTAGTAATTTCCGATGAAGCACATAGAAGTCAGTATGGATTAAATGCAAAAGTTAAGAAAGATGGAAAAATAACTTATGGATATGCAAAACATTTGAGAAGTGCTCTTCCGAATGCTGGATTCATTGGTTTTACAGGAACACCAGTTTCACAAGAAGATAGAGACACTGTTGGTGTTTTTGGTGATTATATTTCTGTCTTTGACATTGAACAAGCCGTTAAAGATAGAGCGACTGTTCCAATCTATTACGAATCAAGACTAGCAGAACTTCATTTAGACAAAGAAGCTGATGAAATCGATGAAGAAATTGAAGACATAGTTGAAAAAGCAAAAGATTCTTCTGACTCTTATGCCAACGAACAAAAAGTTAAATGGGCAGCACTTGAAAAATTAGTAACTGCTGACTCAAGAATTGATCAAATCTCAAAAGACCTAGTTCGTCACTGGGAAGCTCGCCTTGATGTAATTGATGGCAAGGCCATGATTGTTTGCATTTCAAGACAAGCTTGCGTTCAAATGTACAACTCACTAATTAAGTTACGTCCTCTGTGGGCCGGAACCCTTGATAGCAATGGCAGACCAAGTAAGGATGACGGCGTTGTCCGAGTAATTATGACAGGAAGTGCATCTGATAAAAAAGAACTTCGTGATCATATTTATGACAAAAAATCTAAAAAAGATCTTGAAGCTCGTTGCAAAGACGAAAATGATCAACTCAAAATTGTAATAGTTCGGGATATGTGGCTCACTGGATTTGATGCTCCAATGATGAACACTATGTATATTGATAAACCGATGAAAGGCCATAATCTTATGCAGGCCATTGCTCGTGTAAATCGTGTTTTTAAGGATAAAGATGGTGGTTTGGTTGTTGATTATCTAGGTATTACCAACGAGTTAAAACTCGCTCTCGAAACATATACGCAGAGTAAAGGAAAAGGTAAACCTACGATTGACGTGTATGAGGCTTTATCAATTCTTTTGGGAAAATTAGATTATCTTAGAGATATGCTTCAAAAAGTAGATTATTCTGAATTTAAAAATCCCAAGAAGCTATTTCCGATTATTGCAGATTGCTGTGATTATATTTTAGGTCTTCAGGATGGAAAGAAAGATTTTTGTGATGTTGTCTTGGCCATGACAAAAGCAAATTCACTTTGTGGAACTTTACCCGAAGCTGAAACATTGAAGGAAGAAATTGCTTTTTTCCAAGCTATTAAAGTTGCTCTTACAAAAAAAGAAACAACAAAAAAGCATCTTAGTGATGAAGATGTACAAAACGCGATGAGGCAAGTTGTTTCCAATGCACTAGTTTCCGACAAAGTTGTAGATATTTTTCAAGCAGCCGGCTTAGATCGTCCAGATATCTCAATTTTATCTGATAAGTTCCTTGAAGAAGTAAAAAACATGAAACGCAAAAATCTAGCAGTTGAACTCTTAGCTAGACTTTTAAAAGGTGAAGTAAATGCAAGAATTGCTACTAATCTAATTCAAGCTAAAAAATATTCTGATCTTTTATCTATGGCATTAAACAAATATCGCAACAGATCTATTGAGACAGCTCAAGTAATTGAAGAGCTAATACAAATGGCGAAAGACTTCAATGACGACTTAGAAAAAGGAAAAAAGCTAGGTCTAAATCCTGATGAAATGGCTTTCTATGATGCACTAGCAAACAATGAATCAGCAGTTAGAGAACTTGGCGATGAAGTTTTGAAAATTATTGCGAACGAGTTAACGAAAGAACTAAGAGGAAGTGTAACTGTTGATTGGGCACAAAGAGAAAGTGTTCGAGCTACTATAAGAATTAAAATTAAACGACTCCTACGAGTCCATAAATACCCACCAGACAAAACTGAAGAAGCAATAGCTTTAATATTGAAGCAAGCTGAAACTCTATCTGAGAAATGGGTAAGCTAGGACAAACATTATGAACAATCATTTAATCAACTACTCATTACTCGAGAGTTTACATCTCAAGAACAAAGGAGACGTTTATGATCATTGTGCTTTATTATTCATAAGCTCCATATTTTCAAGCAATTCATATAAAGAGATGACTATTGAAGAAACTCAAGATTTTTTCGAAAAAGAGTTAAACTTCAATTTACCTTTATCCGTAGTTCAGCTTATTTTAAACCGAGCTCAAAAAAAATACGATGCTTTCACAAAAAAAGATCATATATTTTTTCCTAACAAGGATCAGATCTCCCACATCTCTGCCCCATTTATTAAGGAAAAGGATATTCAAACCAAAAGGAATACTCGTTTTCTAGAAAAATTTATTGCGTATTCAAAGTCAGAGTTCAATAAAGAATTATCAATTGATGATGCACAGGAAATACTCTTTAAGTATCTAGCCAAATATCAAGTCGAAATTATCGACTACTTTGAAGTAGGGCAAGAGATTGACGTAAAAGGAAAATCTATCAATAATGACGATTTTCTTTTTAGCTCTTTCCTTAAATTTACTTACGAGAATGACCAAGAAAATTTCAAATGTTTTGTTGCTCAAGTTAAGGGTATATTTCTTAAAAATTATATGATGTCTACACCTCTTCGTGACAATCAAAGCAACTTGGTAAATGTAACCTACTATCTTGACACTCCACTTATCTTAGGTTTTTTAGGTTTCAACGGAGAAAGCAAACAAAAAGTTATTATAGAAATGGTTGAACTTTGCAATAATTTAAAAGCAAAACTTGCTATATTTGAATGTACAAGAATTGAGCTTGAAAATATTCTAAGGGCATGGGCCAATGATTTGGAAAGCAACAACACAAGAAACTTTCGTGACTCAACACTTCAGTTATTAAAAATGAAAGGCTGGGATCATGTATTCCTTGAAAATTTTATCAGTCGGTATATAAATATTTTAAATAAGTCAAACATCAACATTTTGCCAAATCCCAAGTATGAATATCAATATCAAATAGATCGTGAAGGACTAAAAAACTTCCTAAAAGAAAAGGCAAACAATGACTATACTGCAGTAGAACATGACATTAAAGCAATTGAACAAATTGTTCAGATTCGTGAACATAAAAATAAAGTCACATTAAAAGACAAAGTTTCTATATTCATTACCACAAGTAATTTCCTAGTAAGTAACGTAAATGAATTTTTCAAAAAAGATTTTGCAAAAGATGCTGCACCTGTAATCTCTAACGACATTTGGGTAACAAATATGTGCTGGATGATGAATCCTAAGCTATTCCCAGATTGGCCAGAACATCTCATTGTTTCAAACTATCAGGCAATTATCTTTGATGATGATAAGTTTTGGAATGAATTTGTTAAAAGGTTTAAAACTCTTCGTGACACTCAACAAATATCCAAGGAAGACTTTGAACTCGTGAGAAGAGATCATTACTTGAAAAATTCTTTAAAAGTACTTTCCGTAACAAATGGAATGAGTTTCAATGATGAACATATTTTTGAATTAGTAGATAGAACAAAAAAACGAATTTTACAAAAGAAAGATGCGACGATTTCATCTCAAGGGGAAGTAATCAATGCTTACAGAGGAAAACTTGGCAAAGCTTGTGAAGTAGCCGCTAGTTTTATTCGCATTGCTATTCAATTAAGTATTAGCGCTGGCATTTGGTATTTATCTTATATGGCAGGTAAGGGTACTAATTATGAAAAATACACACATCTTTCGATCCTTGTAGGTCTGGTATTTACATTTACAGGAGCAAGTATAAAAGGCTTAGGAGAAAAAACAGAAGAAAGAATTTCTTCGTTCCTATATCGAAAATTAAGTAAGATGATAGAGCAGTAATATGATATTTTAAAATATAAAAACTACGACCTAACGAACAGATAATAAGGTCGTATTTTATGTATTAAAAAAACTGTAAATTGTCAGTAATTCCCTGAATATTTATCCCCGACTTCCGTATATAAATTTGCATCGTCTTCAAATCTTTCCAGCCTCCCATAGACATAATTTTGATTGGCTCAATTCCTTTTGAAAGCATAATCGTTGCCCATGAAGCTCTTAGATAGTGAAAACGAATCAAAGGAAGATTTAAAGCCTTTAAAAATTCTTTTAATGGTTTTGCTTGCGTTCCTGTTTCCCAATCTCTAATTCGCGGTAAAACAAATTCACCTGAACTTTTTTCTTTTAGTTCAATCAAAATAGGAAGAAGGCCTGGTGCAATTTCCACGACTCTATCATCACCAGATTTTGTTTCCTTGAAGCCATTTATCTTATTCCAAGAATGAGTGATGTAGATAATCCGTTTTTTAAGATCTACGCTCTCCCACTTCAAAGCGTAAAGCTCGCCGTTTCTAAGACCTGTATAACAAGCTAAGGCCCAAACATAAAACCATTCGTGATTTTCTTCTCTCGCTTTACTTAAAAGAATCCTAATTTCATCTTCCGTAAGCATTTTTTTTATTTTTTCGTTCTTTTTAAATTTAAGTTTAGGACATGGATCTCGTGGGATTATGTTTTGCTCAACTGCATATCTAAAAACTGCTCTTAAAATTTTGAGCATACTTTTTCTATGTGCTTCAGAAAATTTTCCCAAATCTTCTTGGATAAAATCTCTAATCTCTCCTGTTGAAAATTCATTGATTCTTTTTTTGCTCCATATGGGGAAAGTATTTGCTTCGATACATTGCTTGTAATTTTTAACTGTGTTCTTAGCGTTGCCACAATTGGCATAGTATTCTAAAAATCGACCTACAATCTCAGGCCATAATGGATGCAGGTTTTCATTAAACTTTTCGCTTAGCTTAATAATTAATTCTTTGTAAATTTTTTCGGCCTCCGCCTTAGTTTTAATACCTCGTCTGCTAATATTTTTAGAAGCTCTCGATACCGGATGTCTTCGGTGGTAAGAAACTATGTAATAATTTTTCTTTTCATCAAATTTTATTCCCATAAGCTCCCCCCTATTGACCTAAGAAGGTGCTTAAAAAAGCCTTAACAGTTTTTAATTTCTGATCATCTAATCGATTTACGATGTCGATGCACTCAGATCGAACATGCTGAGACAATACAATATTTCCCTTAAGCATTTCCTGAAATTGCTCTAACGAATACCCATAGGCATCAAGGAACTTAAGAATGACTCCTGTTGTAATGTCTTTTCTTCCGTTTTCCACATGATTAACAGTTGATGAAGAAGTCCCGATTAAATCGGCTGCTTTTCTCATTGATAGCTTTCGCGACTCACGTAGGTACTTTAGCAAATTACCTTCTGGGGTTTCAGTTTTCTTGTCACAACGGCGAGTTTTTTTTCTTTTTAAAGTCATGTTTTCCTCCTTTTGACTTAAAAGTTTGCTCATCCGTTACACTGAGTAGTTTTTTAATTACGCTAACTTGATGATTCATTTTTGATAGCGAACTACACTGAGTAGTTTTGCTAAAACTGCTATAGCCAAAGAGTTGGCTACAAATAGCCACGCCGAGACAGTTTTAAACAGTTTCAGACAGGCTTGTTTTCAAAAACAAAACGCAAGTCACCGTAATGAAGTAGTTGATTTCAAAAATGTTTAAGGAAGAGAGGTGTCCACCATCGGAATCCGATGGTGGAGGTGGTGGGAATCGAACCCACGTCCGAAGAATCATCAGTAAAGCGGACTACGTGTGTAGCTTTGAATTTTCGTCTCAAAGCGAAGACTATTTGGTTACATCAACCATCAAGCCCGGTGATTATTAAGCGTCACTCCCGGCTACTCGCTTGCCTCCTTTAAGTCGAGACAGACTTGTTGCCACGCTTGTTTTTATTGGAGGTGGCCTCCTCAACGTCTAGGCTTAAATTAATTAAGCAGCTAGAGCATAGCCGTAATCGTTAGATTCAGCATTTATGTTTTGGTCGACTTTTTACCAGGACCGTGCCGACCAACCTGGACACGCCCACAAAACGTCTGTATTCCCCGTCGAAACCGGGGCACCCCCATTTTGAAGATCTTCTTATCTTAGCAGGTCTAAGACGTAAGGTTAAGTGGTTATTTGGGATAGCTGACTGAATTAGTTCGTTGATTTTGTTAAACAATAACCGATAAGTGTGCATGAAAAAAATCATTACAATTTTGGTTCTTGTTATAAGCCTCACATCCAACGCCATGACGCCGGCATCGCAGGACCTCGTAGCTGCGTTTGCTCAAGAAATAGAGACGCACAAGTTTATACCGGGGGAAATGCATAAGGTGGTCATAGAGCACAGTCGACTGGATTGGCATGATTTTAGATCATTCTTTGCTCGCAACAAGCTTCCCTTAGAAGTTGGGAATTTTGTGGCCTCGGGAGAGACTCTGCATTTTATGGCAATGGGTGAAAAGGTTTCTTTGAAATTCAGCCCTGATGATCAGGTAGAATTTAATTGGAGAGGTCAGACGACTTCTTTTAATGAAAAGACTTCGATGACAGATATTCATCGCTATATTGAAAGTCGCCTCGGAGTGAAGTCGACATTTATGAGTCTTTTTATAAATGAGGCCCATGCGCTGACAGCGACAACGATAGCGTTGGGTGTGGCACTGGCGATCATCGTGGCCTATGTGACGAAAAATTATTTCTGGTTTAAAAAATCGGCAACACAGGAATTGAGTGGTCCGCAGTTTAAGGATTTTGTGGATGCTTCCCAAAACGTGTGTAAGCGCATCTCGGAAGTGACGGAAGATGCCTACCCTACAGAGGAGCTGGCCCGTGATTATAATAAGCTCTCTGAACTCAATATGAAGTTCTGTCTGCAAAAGCCGCATGAGTCGTGTAAAGTTCTGCGCGAGACTCAACAGTGTTATAAAGCAAAGATCACCCAAAGTGAGAAGGTTAATTCTTCAGGACGTTCTGTGCAAAAACCAAAATACATTTTTGATCAGAAAGCGAACGTCTTTAAGGCATCAACAGTCGGCCGATAAAAATTATACGTCCGGGTGTTTTTCCCGATCCTCATGAGAATGGGAAATAAAGCCGGGCGAGTCACTGGCAGGAAAACTCTCTTTACTTGCTTCATCCAGCATCTTTTCTTCAGCTTCATATTTCTTTTCTTCCTGCCGCGCTTTTAAGTAGCGGGTGCACCAAAGAGAGATGGTTTTTGCGACAAATTCACTGTCTTCTTTTTTATCCAGTAAGTGGGATGCGCCATTAAGACTAATCATGCTCTTAGGGCCGGGGGCTGCACTAAAAATCTGGTAAGCGTTTTCAATAGAGACGATGCTGTCTTCCGGTGAGTGAAAAATGAGCAGTGAAGCAGAAAGCTGAGAAATTTTTTGATCGATGGAAATACTGCGGATGTCATCCAGAAATTGTTTTTTAATAGTGAATGTGCGCCCGGCGAGATTCACTTCTGCTTCGCCATCTTGTTCGATCTTCTGCAGGTTTTTCCCGAAGAGCTTTTCGACGTGATTGACGTCGCTGGGGGCGCCGATGGTGGTGACTATTTTTACGTTGGGCATGGAGTTCGCCGCTGCTAAAACAGCAGCTCCGCCTAATGAATGGCCGATCAATATTTCCGGCGCTTCATAGTGATAGGATAAATGCAGGTAAGCGGCGGTGAGGTCGCCCACGTTGGTAGTGAAATTGGTATTACTAAAATCGCCGTCGGAGTTGCCGAGTCCCGTGAAGTCAAAGCGCAGAACGGCCACTCCGGTATTGGTTAGTGCGCGGGAAATCCGGGTGGCGGCGTGCACGTCTTTGGAGCAGGTAAAGCAATGAGCGAAGAGGGCAAAAGCTTTGATTTCTCCTTCCGGACGCTCGAGCCGGGCATCCATTTCGTGCCCTTGATGACCTTTAAAAGTAACTTTTTCTGTTTGAAATCCCATAAATCTTTCCTTTTTAGAGAAGCTTGCCTAGGAAAATCATAGGGAAAAGTGACGGACAAGTAACGACCTGGTGGCCATAACTTTTTTACACATTCCCCTTATGCCCCGCCCTTTATGCTAAAAGGAAAGCTATGAAAGTATTGCTCATTATCCCACCTATGACTCAGGTGAATACGCCCTATCCATCGACGGCGTATTTAACTCAGTTTTTACGCGACCAGAATGTGGAGGTCACTCAGCGTGATTTAGGGCTGGATTTGTTTCACGCACTTTTTAGCCGAGAAGGTCTTCGCCGCGTTCGCGATGTGATTTCTCGTAAAAAGAAGCCGTCAGAGTTTGAAGCGTTTTTTGTCCAGGCTTTTAGTGAGTATGAATCCACGATTGAACGGGTGATTCATTTTCTTCAGGGTCGCGATCCCAGTTTAGCTATTCGCATTTCCAAACGCATGCTTTTACCAGAAGGGCCGCGTTTTTTACCACTGGATGAATTTGAAAGTGATATCGCCGCTCTCTTTGGCGAGATGGGTGTGCAGGATAAGGCGAAATACATCGCCAGCTTGTATCTGGATGACCTGGCGGATTTGATAAAGACCGGTGTGGATGAGCGCTTTGGATTTTCTCACTATGGTGAGTCCCTCGCTTCTTCACAAAGTTCTTTTGAATTTTTGTATCAGGGATTAAAACAGGAAACGCTGATTGATCAGATGCTGGTGGAGTGTCTGTCGGTGTACATGCAGTCCATTGATTGTGACGTGGTGGGATTCACCGTGCCTTTTCCCGGCAATGTCTACGGGGCCCTGCGATCGGCAAAGTTTATTAAGGACAAACATCCTTCCAAAAAAATCCTGATGGGTGGCGGTTTTGTAAATACAGAATTGCGGGAACTCTCGGATAAGCGCCTGTTTGAATTTGTGGATTACCTTTTTTTTGATGATGGTGAAACTCCCCTCATGCTGCTTTTAAAATATTTGCAGAGTCCCAAAAATGAATCAGAAGCAGAGTCCACTCTGCTGCGCACCTGGTTTTTGCGCGATGGAGAGATTGTTAAGTCCACATCAGTGCAGAAAGATTTTTCTTACCGTGCTTTAAATGGCCCGACGTTTGATGGTCTGCCGTTAGAGCGATACATTCCCATGCTGGAGATGCCTAATCCCATGCATAGGATGTGGAGTGATTTTCGCTGGAACAAAATGATTATGGCCCATGGTTGTTACTGGAAGAAGTGTACGTTTTGTGATGTCACTTTAGATTATATCAATCGTTATGAACCGATGAAGGCCGAATCACTTGTGGCACAGATGAAACGGCTGGTGACAGAGACGAAGCAGACAGGATTTCATTTTGTGGATGAAGCTGCTCCTCCGGCTTTAGTCAAAGCGATGAGTGAAGAGCTGATTCGTGAGCAGATGAAGATTTCCTGGTGGGGAAATTTGCGTTTTGATAAACAGTTTGAGCAGATTGCCGAGGTGATGGCGGATTCCGGTTGTGTGGCCGTGACGGGTGGTCTGGAAGTAGCGTCTCCGCGCATTTTGAAGATGATTGATAAAGGAACGACGGTGGAGCAGGTGGCGCGGGTGACGAAGGCCTTTTCCCGTCACGGCATTTATGTGCACGCCTATTTAATGTATGGCTTCCCGACCCAGACCATAGCGGAAACGGTGGATAGTTTAGAAGTGGTTCGTCAGCTCTTTTTACACGAGTGTATTCAATCAGCTTACTGGCACCGTTTTATGTGTACCGCCCATTCGCCGGTAGGTCTTAATCCGCAAAAATATAACATTGAACTCGTTCCGATAGAGATACCACAGACGGGTCTCTTTGCTAAAAATACCGTGGAGTATATTGATCACACTCAGTCGGACCTTGATCTGTTAGGTGAAGGTTTGCGCAAGGCCCTTTATAATTACATGCATGGGCTTTGTCTGGAAGATGATGTGCGCGCCTGGTTTGATCTCGATTTAAAGAAGACATCTATTCCAAAAAATTTTATCGAAAAAGCGATCCGTTAATTTTAGAATTCACTTTATGATTGAAACACTACGCACCCGACTCCGCCCCTTTACTTCCGAAGATTTTGACAATCTTCGCCTGCTGGATTCTGATCCGGACGTTATGCGTTTTACCCCGGCAAAAGTTCCCCAGACCGAGGAGCAAACGCGCGGGCGGTTAAAGCGTTATAGTGAGCATCCGGGAATCTGGGCCGCAGAAGAAAAGGTCAGTGGTGTTTTTTTAGGCTGGTTTATGTTGATTGATACCGATCTGCCCCATCCGGAAATCGGTTTTATGCTGGTGAAGAAATTCTGGGGACAAGGTTTAGCTTCAGAAATTGTCAGTGAAATTATTGATTATGCTTTTTTGATTGAAGGATTCAGTGCTCTATCCGCGCGAACGACACCGGACAACGCCGTATCTATCCATGTCTTAAAGAAACTGGGGTTTCGTGAGAAAGGAGCGAAAATCAGCGCGCAGAACAAAGAGCTATTGCTCTTTGAATTACGCGCGTGACTTCAGGCTCAGGCAGAGGTTGAGGCCGCCAGGCCTTCAGCGATCAGATAAATAAAGGTTTCTTCTTTTTCTATATGACTAACATACAGATTCAGGAAATGGCTCAGGTCATAGCGGATTGATCCCAGCGTCGGGGCATCTTTTTTATTCTGCAGAAATTTCTGTATTTCAGCAGTAATCCTGCGGCCCTCATCCAGAAAAGTATTATGTTCACCGATGATTTTTTCAATCAATTGCGAATCAGAATTTTTATTTTGTTTCACCATCCATTTGTAGAGCAGTTCCTCTTCTCTTTGATGATGGACTTTGAAGATAAATTCTTCAAAAAAGTGCAGCATCGTGAGGATTTGCGGAAATCCCTCTTCCGGTGGCAGGTTTATCAGCGAGTTTAACTGATAGATTTTTTCTGAAACAATTTCGTGATCCTGATTTAACTTCTGAATCAGTTCACCTATGTTACTTTCCATATGTCTCCCGAGTACATTAAATCCTTGAATGTAGCTTTGCCTTTTTTGGCCTGGACACTGTCAATTTGTTCAACCATGTCATCATCGTAGGTGGTCGCTTCGGCCTTGACGAAAATTTCACCAATGGCCATCGGGAAGTGCGGCGGATTACTGTAGTCCAGAAGCTGGTAAGCCAGGATTTCGTTATGCTTGTCGTGAACCAGAATATCATTTTCCGTAATGCCGTTTTCTCCGATTGTCACAACTTCCAGAGCGAAGTTGTTTAGACGAATCCCTTTATTTTTGTCTTTACCGAAGATCATCTTTTGACCGTGTTCCAGGTACAGACAGTTATCATCACGGGTTCCGCGATTTGTGTATACGTCGTGAACTTTATCGTTGAAAATGACACAGTTCTGGTAAATTTCCAGGAAGGAGATCCCTTTGTGCTGATCGGCCTTCACCATCATTTCCATCATGTGTTTCGGATCGGTATCGATTGTTTTAATCAGGCACGTTGCCCCTGAACCAAGTGCTAGTTTTCCGGTGTTGAACGGACGATCGATTGAGCCGTAAGGAGATGATTTTGTCACTGTCCCTTTTTCGGTTGTCGGTGAGTACTGGCCTTTGGTCAGGCCGTAGATTTCGTTGTTAAACAACATGATGTTCATGTTGATGTTTCTTCTCATCGCATGGATCAGGTGGTTACCACCGATCGACATCCCGTCCCCGTCCCCCGTGATGATCCAAAGAGACAGATCGGGATTAGCGAGTTTGATACCGGAAGCGATCGCCGGAGCTCGGCCGTGAATGGTGTGAAAACCGTATGTGCCCATGTAGTAAGGGAAACGGGATGAACAACCAATACCAGATACACAGACGATATCTTCTTTTTTCTTTCCGACTTTAGTTAAAGCAAGCTGAAGACTAGAGAGGATGGAATAGTCTCCACATCCTGGACACCAGCGTACTTCGTTGTCGTTCATGAAATCTTTTTTCTTATATTCTACACAATTGTCACTCATAGCATTTTCCCTTCTTCTAAAACATTAATAAAGGCCGTTTCAAGTTCAGAAATCTTAAAAGGCAAGCCCTGCATTTTGTTGTAACCGGTTGCCTGAACATGGAATTTGGCATTCAACAGGTCCTTCAGCTGACCTTTGTTCAGTTCAGGAACAATGATCTTTTTAAAGTTCGGAAGAATGTCTTTTATGTTCTTCGGCATTGGATTGATGTATTGCAGGTGCATGTGGGAAACTTTCAGGTTTTTCTGCTGCAGTTTCTTCACCGCCATATGAACGGCCCCATATGTTCCGCCCCAGCTGACGACCAGCAGGTCACCGCTGTCAGCGCCTTCAACTTTTTGCAGAGGAATGTTTTCAGCGACCATCGCGATTTTTTCTTCACGCATATCACTCATCTTCTGGTGATTAAGCGGATTGTGGGAAACACATCCTTTAACAATGTCTTTTTCCAGACCTCCTATCTGATATTCAAATCCTTTCATGCCCGGAATGATCCATTTACGGGCAAGATTTTTCGGATTTCTTTGCGTCCATTTTGTTGTTTCCGGATCATCCTTTAACGGATCAATCATGCAAGTGTTGATCTTGAGGTAGTTATTGTCCAAATCTGGAAGTTTCCACGGCTCACTGCCGTTAGCAATGTATCCGTCAGTCAAAAGCATAACTGGAGTCATGTGTTCAAGGGCGATACGAGACGCTTCGTAGGCCATATGGAAACAGTCACTCGGGCTGGATGCGGCCATAACGACGATTGGAGCTTCCCCATTTCGTCCGTTCATCGCCTGATTTAGATCCGCCTGCTCTGTTTTCGTTGGAAGACCGGTTGAAGGACCTCCGCGCTGAACGTTGACGATAACAAGAGGTATTTCATAACTCACGGCCAGACCAATGGCTTCGCACTTAAGCGCAATCCCCGGTCCAGATGATGTGGTGACAGCGAGGTCACCAGCACAGGAAGCTCCGATTGCTGAACAGATCCCGGCAATTTCATCTTCGGCCTGGAAGGTTTTAACACCCAGGTGTTTTTGTTTGGAAAGTTCGTGCAGAATATCTGTGGCCGGTGTAATCGGATAGCTTCCTAAGAAGAGATCAAGGCCAGCGGATTCAGCTGCTTTAATCAGACCCCATGCTGTGGCCTGGTTTCCGTTAATCTGGCGGTATGTTCCCGGCGCAATTTTCGCCGCCGGAACTGAATAAGAAGAAACGATGATTTCTGACGTTTCCGCAAAGTTGCGTCCAGCTTTTAATGCCGCAATGTTGGCAGCAATCATTTCCGGTTTCTTTTTAAATTTATCTTCAATCCACGCAACGGTCGTATCGATATTTCGGTTATAGAAGAAGTAACACATCCCCAGAGCGTAGAAGTTTTTACAGCGGTCTTTGGATTTATTATCAATGGCGATATCGGCTAATGCACCCATTGTCTGTGTCGTAATCGCTACCGGTATAACCTGGTATTTTCCCAACTCTCCCGTTTCTAATGGATTGTTAGCGTATCCGGCCTTTTCCAGGTTGTTTTTATTGAAGGCATCGATGTTTACGATAATGTGACCGCCAAGTTTTAAAGACTCAAGGTTAGCCTTTAAAGCCGCTGGGTTCATCGCCACCAGCATATCAACATCGTCACCTGGTGTGAAAATTTCTGTTGATCCAAAGTGAACCTGGAAACCGGAAACACCGGCAATCGTTCCCTGAGGAGCTCGTATTTCTGACGGATAATCCGGAAAAGTGGAGATGTCATTTCCCATGACAGCTGATGTATTGGAAAACTGTGTTCCGGTTAACTGCATACCATCGCCTGAATCACCGGAAAATCTGATAATGACGCTTTCTAATGTTTGAACACTCATAACTATCCTCTATATAATAATTTATCTTAAAGTCCCGATGGCTCATCAACGTTATCGCTGTCGACTTCCGGCGATTCATCGTCGAGTGTGCGATCAATAATCGCTTTCACCATTGACTGATGATGAAGTTCTTCCTGCTTTAATTCATTAAAGAGTGAGCGAACTGATTCGTTCTGCACACATTTCGCGGCATGATCAAAAAATTCATAAGCTTTTGTTTCACTATCCAAAGCAACGTTCAGCGCTTTTTTAGTCGACATAAAACTTTGAGCGCGGTCGAATTCCGGCGCTTCAATATTTTGGTATTCATATAGTTTTTCAAAACTCATCCGAGTGGGAGTATCACCGAAGAGTTCAGTGCGTTTCTTTTTTAATTCAGCTCCATGCTGAGCTTCATTTTTTGCCATTTGCAGGAAAAATTCACCCGCATCACCTGCTCGGATTGAGCCAACTTGTCTGGCAAACTCTTCATAACGTTCCTGCGCTTCCTGCTCAACCAGGATTGCGAGATCCAGTGCATCCTGCAAATTAAGTTCCTCAAGTGAAATTTTTTTCAGCGTCATTAAAAACTCTCCTCTCTTTTTGTTTCCTGATCAGCTTATGGCCGGGAGTGAAGACGAAACATGAGGAAGATCACCATTTCGAGAGATATTTAGCAGCAGAAATAAAAGCAAACCATTTTGATCAAAAGTAAACAAAGTGCACAAATTCGAAAGGAAGGTCGTCCATTGACAATAAAGTAGGCTTCTGGAGATGCTCATATAATGATGAAGCTCAATCGCCCGCTGCTATTACTCATTCTGTTTTCTGCTACTGCCCGCGGCCAGGAAGATAATTGTGTCTTTAATTTCGCTAACTACCAGTCTCCATTGGATGCCAAAGCTGCTGCTTACAAATCCTTAGAAAAAGCCAATAAAGATATGTCCCGTCGTTTGCTGACTCAAACTGCTGTTCTCAAAAATGGTGTGAAACTAGATTTCTCCAGCGGAGGATGTGCGCACCACTCTTTTACATACACTTTTAATCAAACCCGCGGGGTGGAGGGCAAATCAGACTTTGACCGGGCCATTCATCTTTTAAACAAGGCCCCGGACAACGAAGGAAATGCGCGGCTGCTGATTGGTGCACTGGAAGATGCGCGCAGGAAAAATGTTAAGAAGAGCGCACAGGGCACTTATGATCTGCCATGTGGAGATGCCACGTGCATTCTGGATGTCTCTCAAAAAAATCGCGTGCAACTCACTTACGACTTTGCTCTTTAGAAACTGCCCCACTTGTGTGGGGCTCATTTTTATAAAAATGTAATCAGTTTTCTAA
>CAMLMH010000002.1 GCA_946481315.1 uncultured Bacteriovorax sp. | reverse complement strand
AAGAATTATGATTGCATTCTACAAAAAAGTGAGCCCCACACAAGTGGGGCAGTTTAAAACCTATAAGACAATCCAAATTGCAGTCGAGGACCGGCCAGTGAGCGTTCTGTTTCAGAGCCATCACTGTAGCTGTATGTCTCCTTAGAAGAATAATAATCCAGAACAGCACGTGCACCAAAGCCGTTATTGAGAGTATACTTCGCCCCAATTCCCAGAGAGAAGAACATACTGTCACCTTCTTCTGTAACCGGAGTCGTTGTCGTATTAGGAACGGCACTTTCATTGGATTCGCTCCCCTTTCCGACAGTAAAAGATCCAAATAGAACTGGGCGATTTAGTGCATAAGCGGGGTTATAAAAGTGATAATTGGCCCCGATCCCAAATTCTGTCCAGTCATTGGTAATGGTCACGTCACTTCCGCTTTCAGTTGTTCTTTTGTGAATAAAAAGCGTGAAAGAGAGATCTTTAATGAATGACGGTGAGTCTAGAAAGTAACGTTCTAATCCCGCGGAAAAATCAATTGTCGAAGCGGAAACATCTGAGGAAGTAGTGGTTGTTTCATTCTTGCCGGACAAAGAATTAATATAGAGCATTCCCCACAATTCCCAGTTATCACTTCTGTTGGTGCCCATCTTCGAAGGAAGTTCTAAAATCTCCTCACTGGCCGCCCCAGGTGTTTTACCCGTCATTGTTTTAGTATTAGTTTTTTTTGTCGGAGCAGAAGGTTCCATCCCCATTTCTTCTAATTCTGCCTGATCGGCTTCATCGACGACAATTTCCTTTGTTGATGATTCGTCAGCTGCCGAAGATTTAGCGTCAGCGTCCATATTCATGCTCTCAGTACCGCCGGGAATTTCCTCTTCTTTCATGCTTTTGGTCGGGTCATCTGTAATTTTAACCGGTGAAGCGATTTTCAAATTGAGAACCTTGTCTTCAGTTATTTCATTTGGATCTACAACACGGTAAAGTGACCAGATTGAACGAGATGGAGAAACTTTTTCGGCAACTCCCCGGGCCACAACTCCAGCGGTGATAAAAAATTTAGCATGGTCACCGACAACCAGTCCGTCTTCGGCGCCGCGGTTAATAAGGACCGTTTTTTTGGTGCTGGAGACTTTCAAAAAACGAAGTGTCAGTTTTTCATCAATTTCCAAGGCATGCGCTGACTGCAGACCAAAAGTTAACAACAGCGAAAGAATTATTCCTGATTTCACCAAATCACACTCCTAGAAATAAACACTCATTCCCAGATAATATTTTAAGTCTGTGTTACTAAATTTTCCATTAATATTGTCTTCTAAAATGTCATTTGTCGTATAACGTTTGAAGTCCAGCTGCATTCCAAAATTCGCGCTGGCCCCGATGTTAACAGTATCTTCTGCCAGATCTCCCGTTCTGAAGCGATATTTGGAGAGAAGTTGAACTGATGGCAAATTCAAGACGCGGAAAGAGTATTCTTTACTCATGTCTGGTGAAGAGATATCGGCAGCCCCGATTTTCATACCAACTCCGACTAAACCGATCAGAGAATTGAGGGTCAGCGGATTATTAAGAAAATAGTAATTGAGATATCCGCCGTAAAAGCCCTCTTCACTGCGGCCGTTGACTCCCCCTATATCTGTATCCACGACTCCTCTTTCCAGAATAAATTGCAGTGACCACTGTTTCCATTCCTGTCCGGTTCGTGAAAGATGTAACTCGTATCCCAGTCCCAGTTGATATCCCAGACCGCGGTAATTGGGATCACTGGCCGAAGATTGATCAATGACCGAGCCTGAATAATGAAACATGATTTCGTGTCCATCGAGCTCATTGAGAGCAAGTTCCCGGCGACGGACTTCGCGCTCCAGACCGGTACTGATAAAATATTTTCTCAATGATTGTGTATCGAGATCAGCAGACCAGTTTTCACCATCACGCTCTTTTTTGGCCAGGGCCCGCGGAGATACTTCCGTTTCCCTTTTCTTTTCTTCGCGTACCTGATCATAAGTAGAGGTTACGGTTATGGATTTATTAAATTCTCGCATACCCGGAAGTTTCTCCTGATTACGGTAGAAATCTTTCACACCATATTTCATGTTTGCGACTTGTTGCTCGTAGCCTTTTCCCATAGAGTCCAGAAGCTTTTTATCCTCTGCTTTTTTAATATCTCCCAATCGAACTTCTGTGTTACCAATAAAGTATCGCTGGGCCGTAAGATCCCCGTATTCTTCTGAGTAATAGGTTTGCGATTTGTTCTTGAATCCCTCATAGGTGGCCACTTCCACATCGGCCTCGGGAACAGGGTCTGCCTCAAACATTTCTTCGCTGGTTTCATAATTATTTGCCTCACGAATGAGGCGGTCGGGAACATTTTCTTTATTTTGGGCCAGAAAATCGTCCACATCTCGATAATCTTCACTTGAGGCCACGACTGTGCGGGTTTTGATTTTGAGCGGCCGGCCTTGTGAGACAGCATCACTGCTTAATAAGAGCATGCTCGCTGATTTTTTGATTTGCTCCGGTAAATGAACTTTTCGCATCAACCAGTAAGATTTACGGGGAAAAGCTTTTACCAGCTCTCCTTCAGCGACAAGAAAAATGACGGGGTGGGTAATAGGGCCTGTTTGCACATAAAAACGCCCAAAAGTCCCCTCTTTCAATGATTCAAGCTCCCCAGTGTCGACTAGAATGCTTTGTCCCGAACTCGACACGTCGGCCACCTTAATCTCTTCCAGAGAAAGGGCAAAAAGGGGGCGAGAAATAAGCAGCGACAAACCTAAAATCAAGCGTAGACTAAATGTTTTCATAATGAAAAGTGTAGCACAATAATACGCCATGCATATACGAGGGAATTCCTTGCTTCACCGCGAATAATTTTCTATAACTATTCTGGTAATTCCATTCAACGTAAGGACTCTTTATGAGCAAGAAAAAGATTAAAAAAATCTATAAATACGAATGCACCATGACTGGTGAAGCTTTCAAAACGACGGCAGAAGCAGCACATCCGGATGAACTCACTACGGTTAGTGCTTACTATCAATTGCACCCGGAGCTGGATGACCGTCCCCTGGAAGTAAAAATCAAAGTTAAACAAGAAGAGGAAGCAGCTGAAGCCTTCAAAGCTTTAACTGAGTAAAATACCATGATTAAAAAAGAAGTGATTATTATCGGCTCGGGCCCGGCCGGTTATACTGCGGCCCTATATGCTTCTCGTGCTGGACTCAATCCTTTGGTTATAGAAGGACATGAGCCGGGCGGACAATTAACAACAACTACTGACGTAGAAAACTTCCCAGGCTTTCCAGAAGGTGTCATGGGCCCGGAACTCATGGATAAAATGCGCAAGCAGGCCGGCCGTTTCGGAACACAATTTCTTTCAACAAAAGTCACAGACGTTGACCTAAGCAAAAGACCATTCGCCGTTACCTGCGAAAACGGTGAAGCTTACCTCGCTGAGACACTCATCATATCCACCGGTGCTTCGGCCAAATACCTGGGGCTACCAAACGAAATGGCCTTGATTGGCAAAGGTGTTTCTGCCTGCGCGACATGTGATGGATTCTTCTATCGCAATAAAGTTGTTCACGTTGTTGGGGGTGGTGATACCGCTTTGGAAGAAGCAAATTTTCTGACTCGTTTTGCTGAGAAAGTTTATCTGCTTCATCGTCGTGACAGTTTCCGTGCTTCAAAACCAATGCAGGAGCGCACTTTCAACAATCCAAAAATTGAAGTGATCTGGAACACTGAGGTTAAAGAAATTCTTTTTGATGAAGGCGGAGTAACAGGACTTAAAGTTTTGAACAACAAAACAAATGAAGTCTATGACCGTAAAACAGATGGATTCTTTCTGGGAATAGGTCATGAACCAAATACTAAATTCTTAAAAGGCCAGCTGGCCCTCGATGAACACGGCTATATCAAAACCGCTGGTGGTCACCCCGATACATCTGTACCTGGTGTTTTTGCTTGTGGAGATGTTCAGGATCCGTATTACCGTCAGGCCATCTCGGCTGCTGGATCTGGCTGTCAGGCCGCTATTCGGGCAGAAAGATACCTTGAATCACTAAACGATTAATAAAAAAAAAGCACCCATCGGGTGCTTTTTTTTTGTTTGTTTACTTAGCAGCTTCTTTCTTTTCTTCAGGTTTCATTTCGCACTGACCTTTCTCACAGCACTCTTTGCATTCTTTAGATCCTTTTTCCATTTTGCAATTATCAGTATTTTTGCAACCATGGTGGCGCATATGTGAACAAGATGCCAAAGAAATTAAAACAGAAAAAAGACCGATTTTTAAAAGTGCTTTCATATAACTTCTCCTTATAATAGACAGGTATGCATAATTATATTTCATTTTTGTCTTCTTTGAAACGACTCAACTTTTGCCCCTTATTTATTATCTGCTTGATCTTCTGGCCGGTCCTATACGGCTGTCAGACTCCGTTAAATTCATCGTCAAGCTTAATTCCGGAAGAGAAAATCAATCTCGAGCAAAAACTTTGGCGGCATGAGTATCTGACTCTGGAAGGAAAAAAATTTTACCCTGCTGATTTGCAGGCCCGTATCGTCCTGATTAATTTCTGGGCATCCTGGTGCCTGCCATGTATGCAGGAAATTCCCGGTCTCATACAACTAGCAAAGAAATTCCCGCGTAAAGATCTCTCTATTATCAGTATAAATGTTGATACAGAAAATCAACTCCTGAACCTTATGAAAACGCACCGTAAATTTAAGATTACTGATGAATTCTTTCACGTAGCAGATAGAGAAACGAGGCTAGCTGATTCTGTTCCATTTAGCACAATTCCCGTAACAATTGTCTTTAAACAAGGTGAAGCCATTGCTGTTTTCCACAACCCAGTTGATTTTGAATCGGAAAATTTTTTAAGACTTATCAGATAATCTGGATACCTTTATTCTGTCTATCCCCATCTTCTGAAAAACTATTCTGACTAAAACATTCCACTAACGAGCAAAAGTTATTGAATTGAGAAGAAAATCACATAAGAATCAAATTTTCTCAATTTTTTTGCAAAAGCTCTTTGACATTGGTTTTCAAATTTTGAAAGAATAAACCTGTGAGAAAGGATCTCTCACAAAGACTCTCGGTTCATGGATTTTAATATTAGTGTTTAATACCAAGGAAGGTTAATGAAAGCACTCACTCGGATTCCCATCTTCAGTTACAACACGATGGCAACCACGCTTCTCACTGATACAAAATCCCTCGAAATTAAACTCCGAACAAATGTTATTAACTCTGAAGTGCTTTTTGAACTGGAAAGCATTCTGGCCTGGAGTGCTGCTCACCACGAAGTTCACTCAATCTTTCTGACCTGCTATGGTGATCACTTCATACAGGGCTTCGATACTGAAGAATTGAAAACTTTTACCGAAGAAAAAATCCGTAAACAATTTGCCAAGCTCTCAACAATAGCCCAGTCGCTAATGTGTCTTCCTCAGACAGTCATCATGGACTTGAGAGGCGGTGCCCGCGGCGTAGGTATTGAACTGGCCCTGGCCGCTGATATTAGGCTTGCTAAAAATGAAGCCCAGTTTGCTTTTGATTATCTGGCACAGGGGTTAACACCGGCCTGTGGTCTGTTTTCTTTTCTCACTCCCTTTATTAACCAAAACATCCTTCGCTCTTTATTGCTTTCCGGGCGCACTTTTGATCTGGCAACGATGAATGCGCTTGGTGGATGGTGTGAGACTGATACGATCCAAAAAGTTATTCTTGCCCAAATTTTTTCTCAGGCGCCAGTCGCCCGTATACAGGCAAAACGCGGACTGCTGGGACACACTTTCAATCAGACGGCCGTGAAGATTGAAGAAGAAAAACAAATCTTTAATGCGGTCACAGTTACCCGGGACTACACCAAAGAAAAAGAATTCATGAGTTCGCAGGACTTTAAAAATCTACTGCTTGAAGCAGGATTGGAAGCTTAAAAACTTAGCAACAATCTGATCTCGTGTGATTTAAGCGTTTGCTTAATTTTCCGGAAGTCATCTGTAATTCCCATCAGGAAACCACCACCTCCGGCGCCACACAGTTTAAGAGAAAACTCATTGCTGGTAATCCCCTGTCCCCACAGATCACGATAAAGTTTTGGAATCATCGGCGATAAATGCTCGAGTTGAAACTCAGATAATTTTTTGAAATTGTCCAGAAGCATCGCCGTATCAGCTTTGAGAAAATTATCAATGCAGGCATTGGTTATGGGTATGAGCTCACTTTCACAAATCTGACTAAATCTTTCGTTGGATGTTTTTTCCAGAAAAAGATTTACCAGCGGTTCCGTTTTCCGCGATCGCTTGGTATTAAGCAGAAAAATTCCTCCCGCTCCTTTGGCAAACTTGGGAAGCATAACCGGCCCAAGTTCATTTTTACTCTTTATTAGTATCGGTGAATTGAGATAACTTATAAGCGGATCGACCCCCGAGCTTGCACCGTGAAAATGCGATTCCATTTGCGAAAAAATTTTCTTCAATTTCGAGATGTCCAGTGATGAATGAACTTCCTGCTCATAGCGATCAAAAATCGCCGCAACCAGCGCCCCGCTGCTTCCCACTCCATAACCTTGTGGAATAGTGGAGTCAAAAAATAACCCTTGGGAAATATCAAATTCAAATGAAGTAATATCAAAGTTGAACAAGAGCTGTTCAGCTTCTATCAACTGCTTAAGGTAAAGACTGAAGGCCTTGAGCTCTGGATCGACAACTGCGGTATTATCCCGCCGAAAAGTCAGCCTGCCTTCAAACAATGAGTAAGGTATTGAGAGGGCCATTGAATTTTGAATGACACTGTATTCTCCAAACAACAGAACTTTGGAATAAAATTTTTTTTCAGTATCACGATTCATGAATGATGTGCCTTTCCGGTCCGTTACCTACTTCATCATGAATAATTTTTATCTTGGGAAGTAATTGATTGGCCCAGGTTTGAACCTGATCTTTACAGGATGCGGGATAAAGTAAATGAATATTTGGACCGGCATCAATTGTAAAACATACCGGCAGCTGAGTCTCGGATCTATAGCTTCTGATTTTTTCAATCAGAAGCAATGATTCGGGTCTTAAAAGAATATAACTTGGACTGGAAGTCATCATCATTGCATGCAGCATGAGCGCTTCCTCTTCCACGATTTCGATAAAAAGAGGCATATCACCATTTTTCATTGCAATCATCAATCGTTCCATATTTTCATGGGCCCGCTGATAGCGGCAATCACGGAAAGGGTGGTTTTCCATCAAGGCATGTCCTGCCCGGGAAGAAACCGTTTTCTCACCCGCATCGACTATTAAAATAGAATCGCAGAAATGATGAAAATCGGAATGAATCAGGTGCCGGTCAACCGGTGAAGCAAACTCTTCACTTATGAGTCCCCAGCTGGCCATAAAAGGGTAAACGGATCTACTTGCAGATCCGGAAGCCAGACGTGAAAGCCGAGAGGACTCTTCAAAAAACATGGACTCATTTCGTCCCCGTCCCACTATCATTTCATCTAAAGACAAAAGACACAGACACAAAGCGGACATAGACGAAGCCGATGAGGCTATTCCGGATGAATGCGGAAAAGTATTAGAGGAATTAATGATCAGCTTAAATTCTTCCAGCCAGGAAAAAGTAGTTAACTGTCCCTGAAGAAATTTTACGATTTTATCCTGAAACTTCTGATTGGGTTTAGATTCAAAAGAAAAGTCGACCTCTATTCCCGTTTCGGTTTTACTTATCGCTGTCACACTCATATTTGTTTTTGAGTGCTTTAGTGTAAAACTGACCGAGGGATTCCCGGGAAGCTGAATAGGTTTCTTGCCCCAATATTTTATCAGGGCAATATTAGACGGCGATGACCACGAGGTTGAAAATTTATGATGATTTTCCAAAATTGATCCTAGTGTAACAGGTGATTAGAGAAACCCATTTTTACAGAATCTTTGGAGTGAGCTTCAATCGGATCAGATATCAGATCGCTGTAACGATAAAGTGTGGACAGGCCTTTTCCGGAAAAATAATTTTTCACGTATTCCAGGTCCATTTCTGTCGCTACTAAAACAAAATCCCCACCCCAAGCTCCCAGGGATTTAATCGCACCAGGAAAGTCCGGAAAAAGTGAATCTTTTACTTTGGGAAGATCCAGCGTACTGGAGACGATTTCTTCGTGAGTTACCATTAATGTCTGGAACTGTTTTAATGTCGATGCGACTAAAAACTCCTGAGTCAGTTCACTAATTTTAGTAATGAGTCCCTGATCAAAAGGACGTTTTTTAGAATAATCTTTTATAGCTTCACGAGAGTTTTTCTTGTTGCCTAAATAAACAAAGAAAAGATTGTCTTTAAAGGCCGGATGAAAGTAAACCGGTGACCAGTTTGGTCCACTGGAAATTTTACGATAACCTATCGGCCCGTCTGATTGGGCACAAGCGATGTCATATCCAGACCCACCATGTGTTTTAAAAAGCAGTTCAAACGGCGAAACATAGGCCCATTGAGCTATGTTATAGATGAGTGAAGAAGAACTGCCCAATCCCCATGTCAGCGGAAAACCCAGGCGCGTTTCGACCTGAACACCGACATCATCTCTTAAGAAATGAGGATTCTGTTTACGAACTTGCTGCAGAATTTTTTGCAGGAATAAAGCCTCTTCAGAAGGCTTTTCATCCAGACATTTGAAATGCCAGAATTCAAACTGAGAATCAAACCAGCAATTGCCGTTTACATCAAATGATTTCCAGGAAAGAACCGGTGAAAATGAAGGTGAGTATTTTACTGACAGCGATTGACCTACCTTTGTCGGAAGGGCCAGAGAAAGCGCTCCATCCAGGACAAAATACTCCCCACTAAGTAAAACTTTTCCATGACCGAAAAAATATTGATCTTTTTCCGGGCAGGACTTTTTTAACTCATCGTTGATCTGATTCAAATTAATCTGATTCATAACTATCCTGTTAGTCACTTTATTTTTTTAAGCGTAATGTCTCATCTTCGCTATAAACTCGCGTACACCCTTAAAAGAAATAACTTCATTGGCAAAATGGGCCTTAGCGGCTTCACGCTCTTCGTGATTGGCTTCGAGATGATTAAGTATATTCATAAGATGCATTTTCATATGACCTTTTTGTATTCCACTGGTCACCAGAGAACGAACGGCTGCAAAATTTTGCGCCAGTCCGATCGTAGCGATGATTTTCATTAATTCCTGGGCATTCGGTTCACCCAGCATTCCCAGCGATAATTTAGCAATCGGATGCAGGCTGGTTAGCCCTCCAACTGTTCCGACTGAAAGCGGAATTTCCAGAGAAAAACGGAACATACCGTCTTTGATTTCTACATCCGAAAGTCCGCGGTACTGACCATCTCTGGCCGCATAGGCGTGACCACAGGCCTCGACTGCACGAAAATCATTTCCAGTTGCAATCACAACTGCATCGATCCCGTTAAAGATTCCTTTATTGTGAGTCGTCGCACGAGTGACATCGATTTTTGAAATGCGAATAGCCCGGGCAAATTTGCTGGCAAATTCAGCAGCGTCCATTCCTAATCCCGGATCATTAAGGTCTTCAATTTTGCATTCAACCGTACTGCGAACGCGGCACTCTGGTGTGTAGTTAGAAAGAATCGCCATCACTATCTGCACATCTTTTTCATCTTCTGACAGTGAGTCTGATGACATCACAATCTCTTTCCATGTTTTGCCCAATGATTCTAAAACGGAGTTGATAAAATTGGCCCCCATGGCGTCACATGTTCCGAATTCACCCAGGAGCTGAAAATAGCCGGCTTCATCATTTGTCCGGTCAATGAGTTTTAGATCAAAAAGACCTCCGCCACGATTTTCCATATTGCTAGTTAGTGCTTTCACACTGTCCATCAGTTCTGCCTTTTTAGCAGCAAACAAAGAAAAGAGTTTTTCACTGTCGCCATTCCAGATGAAGTGAACCTGACCGATTTTTTTTGTGCTGATCACTTCTGCTTTAAAGCCACCGCGAGTCAGCCAGAAATTAGCGGCCTTGGCCGAAGCAGCAACGACCGAACTTTCTTCAATGACCATCGGGACGCAAAAGAGGCGGTTGTTAATGAGAACATTCGGAACAACTCCCATCGGAAAAGGATAGTTCGTCAGTGTATTTTCAGAGAACTCGTCCAGTATTTTCTGAACCTTCTCATCACTGTGCCAGTATTTTTTAAATTCAGCTTTGGCGAATTCAGAGTGAGCAAAATAATGCTCAACAATCATATCGATCTTTTCGAGTTTACTTAGTTTAGAAAAACCATTGATCGCAGGTTTGATTTCAGCATTCACACTGGTTTGTGGGTTTTTCTCACCGGCAGATGCTGTCGCATTATCTATTTGCATGTTTGGTTCTCCGTGATCGGTCTGACTCTTAAAAAAGCGCGGGCCATTTTAAGTGTTTCAATTTGATCTGCTGTCCATTTTTGTAATTGCTGATAATCTTCCGCATGGTCTAGAAACCGTTTAGCAAAACCCATGACGGAGTTAAACTGCAATTGTCCCTGCAGATAATGTCCATCCAGGGCATCACTGATTCCACCGGAAATAATAATTTCTTTTTTTGCGTAATTGGAGTTTGACTGCAGCAGAGAGTTGAGCATTAAACTCATTTCCAGTGCTGAGTGTCCCACTGACGCCAGTGCCTGATTTTTTACCAGAGCAGATTGATGTTTTTCTTTATTTCTAAGAATTTCCAGTCGGGAGAAATTTGTGCCACCAAATCCCGCGAGTTCTATTCCGTCAATTGGCAGGTCCAAAAGAGCTTTGAGACTCAAAGGTCCCATTCCCTGACCTACTTCTTTTACTAAAACTTTACGTTTAAACTTGGGAAGAAAACGCTTTAGTGTTTCTAAAGGGGACAAAGTGAAACGGTCTCCTTCGCTCTGATACCATTCCTGCAGCGGATTGATATGAATGATCAGTCCATCTGCTTCCAGCCGCTCCACCATAGAAGAAATTTTTTGTTCTTCTCCAGCGAGTACACTTCGTTCAATCTGGGCTATTCCCAGATTGGCAAAAAACGGAAGATCATACCCCAATACCGGCCGCAGGTTAAAATCTTCAAAGTAGCGGTCCTCTTCTAAAAGAACGCGGCAGGAACCAAGGGCCATTCCCAGTGAAAATTCTCTGGCCAGCCGGGCAAGATTTTGATTGATAACTCTTGCTTCACCTACTCCTCCAGTCATACTGGAGATCCAGAATGGAGCTTTAAGTTTTTTTCCCAGAAACTCCGTAAGCAATAAGTCAGATTGTGTGCCGGGATGAGCGGCCAAAAGCGGTTCATAATAAAAACGACCATCCAGATGCACTTTGGATAATTGGGCTCTGTCTGCCATTTCAATATGGTCTCTTTTACGGGTTTCTTGCATAGGGTCTTTTAGTACCACGGATACTCTCGATCGTCATGCTTAAAGTTTGTGCTATCTTGTTGTTTTTATTCAGAAAGAATCAGGACAAACTCCCGTTTAAAGTCGCTTAACCGGGAAGTGATTTCAGCACTCGTTCCCCGCAGCAGCTCTTCCCTTTCCGTATTGAGATCTACAGCGAGAAATATTTTTTTTCGTGAGCCACTCATTGCTTCTTGAAATTCTTCCAGCACACGCTTTAAACGATAAGGCGTATCCATCACAATGGCCGTATGCTTTTGTCTGAGCAGATCTTTGATCACTTGTTTGCGCTCCTCCTGATCCATAGGAAGAAAACCTTCAAACCAGAATTTTTTATGGGAAAATCCCGAGAGTGCGAGGGCGAGGGCCACAGAATTTGCTAAGGGTGTGGACGTGACCTGCTGGCGGTTTTCATGACAGAGATTAACGAGCTCCATTCCCGGATCATAAAATGCAGGCAGACCGCCATCACTCATGAGAAAGACTTTTTTCCCGCTTTTGATCGCTGCAAGTAATTCAGGTGCAACTGACCTGGCCGTATGTTCGTTATAGAGAACAAAATGATCGACGCATTCGCGGGGAAGTCCAAAATGCAGCCAGCGTTTACGACCCGGCTTCAAATCCTCAATGACAAAAAGTGATTCATCTTTTTTTTCCGTGGACGCAAACAAAAGCAGCTCCAGGGCCACCGGATCAAGTTTTCCTTCTTCTGACAGAGGAGTCGGCACTAAACAAAGCGCGCCTTTTCCCTTGTGAGCATAAAGTTTTTCAATCATTTTTTGAGTATTCATAGCCAGGCCGATCCTACCGGAAGTCCTGCTGATATAAAAGCCGGGTATGAAAAAAGGAGTCTGTCTTTTGAAAGGAAGTGGCCAAATGGAGCAGAATAGGCCAGGAAGGTCTTATGGAAAAATCCGGAAAATTTTACGTTGTCACGGCCCTGGGGCTTTCTGAACTCGCCGTTATTGAGCTTAAACACAAATGGCCTCTGGCCTTTGGAGATCTTCCCTATACCATTGGAGAAGTAGAGCCTGGTGGTTTTGAAATTGAAACCTCTTTATTGCACGGATTTTTGCTCAATAACCTGCTGAAGACTCCGACCAAAATTCTACTGCGTTTTGCTGAATTTAAGGCAAGAGATTTTCCTAAACTCTTTCAGAAAGTGTCAAAGCTGCCATGGTCGGAAATCCTTCTGGGCCAGTTGCCGGCAATTGAGGTGAGTGCTCATGAAGCACGACTCTTTGATTCCCGAAAAATTGAAAAGGCCATTCACGATGGCATCAATGAATTTTATCGTCGACAGCCTGTAAAAAAGCGTTATCTGGATTACTGGGAAAATGCTGATCAAAAAAATGCTCCGAAAATTTTTTTCAGAAATGTTCAGGATATCATTACATTGAGTCTGGATACGACCGGAGAACTGCTGCATAAGCGCGGAGAAAAAACACTCACCGGCCATGCGCCTATTCGCGAAAACCTCGCTACTCTTCTGCTGCTTTCTTTGTTGGGTAATGAAGTGATTGCCGAGAATGAGCGCGAATTAGTCGATCCCATGTGCGGATCCGGAACGTTTTTAATTGAAGCTGCCCGCTTCTGGCAACCGGTGCTGGAGCGCCCCTTTGCCTATGAATTTCATCCGGACTGGATTGATTCACAATTAAAAAAACAATTAAAAACCAAACTAGTCTTTGAACACAAACCACTGTTTGCTGGATTGAAGGGAATGGAGCTGGATTCAAAAGTGGTGAAACTCTCCCAGGAAAATATTCAGAATTTACCAATCACTATTTTAGAGGCGGATGCTTTTTCAAAAGAGATGAATGTCGTCAGTGAACGTCTGGTGATTGTTAATCCCCCCTATGGAATCAGAGTGGGTGAAAACATCAGCAGCGGCTATTATAAAAAATTAGTGGAAGCTCTTCTTTTAAACCTTAAACCCAAAAAACTGGGTATTATCATTCCGGAAGAATATGACTTCTTTCATCCAGGAATTCGCTCCATGCGTGCCTTTAAAAATGGCGGACTCGACGTTGTCTTTTATATTTTAGAAATGAGATAGACCTGAGATTTTCCGACGATTCCCCGGACAAACGGCAACATGACGATGTCATTTTGCGCAGCTTTAAAGACGGCATCGCCGTGAGTGTTGGTCATTTCCTGGACAGCAAATTCTTTCGTTTTTCCTTCAGGAGTAAGAATGCGAATCCAATCTCCTGTTGATAGTGTCTGGTGCTTGCTTTTGATTAAAACGGCCATGTTAAAATCGCGTTCCACATCTACGACTTCACCGATATAGGCATCGTCCTGGCGTTGAATGCGTTTATTTTTAAGTTTAGAAAACAACACATCGGTTTTATTGATATTGTAGAAACCTTTAATGAATGGCCGGACATTTCGTTGCTTGAGATTTGTAATGATATTTTCATTGGTGTTATTAAAGGCGCTAATCACATCAGAGAGGTTTTTAAAATTTTCATCAAAACGCAAGTCAACTCTTACCGCTCCTACTTTCAGCCCGCGCAGTTCATTTAGGTGATCAAGCAGAAAAAGATCCTTCACATTGAACATAAAAGTTCCGTGCTGGTTTTCAACCAATGGGAAACCGGCATGCGGACTTTCTTCTGAAGTTCCGAATGTTTCAATCTGATAAGCTTCAAATTGCGATGGATTAAGAACTGGTTTTAGCAGTGATCGTGGCGAATAAAAAAGAAGAATACGTCCGTAAGCTAAAATTTCCAGAGGTGCAGATAATTTTTCGGCATATGCTTTCAAATGGTCTTTAGAAAGTTCATTGGAGAGAACCAGGCGATCGAGTTGAGATCCTAGATAATCCTGCCAGCGCTTTAAACCTTCCAGATTATGATTGCCGTTTTCTAAGATAAGCTGAATTTTTACCCAGGAAAAATTTGTTTTAAGAAAATGCAAGGCCCCAGGGTCCTGAACCCGGATCGCCTTAAATTCATGCAGTGGAAGGTCTTGGACTTCATTACAGATTTTTTTAAAGAGCGAATCTTGTTTAAGCACATCCCATTCTAAAACAAGATTTAATTTTAATTTCTGATTGAGGGCAATCATTTCCAGTAGCTCAGATTTGGTTGTTTGTGTGACGCGGCCGATGCTGCGGAAACTGACAATCACTTCTGCGTCAGTCAGACCGGACGAGTGAAATTGTTCTGCAATCGTTGAAAGTTGATTTGTATTTTCAGCGTAGGTAATCAGCTTCAAACAACACTCTCCACGACCGAGATTTTTTTACGAACCAGATTAAATCGTTCAGCTCCCGGTACAAAGGGCACTTTAACAACGGTGCCTGGTTTGGATTTTAAAAGAGTCTGATTGCCCAGCGTTTTTAAATCAACAACTCTAAAGGCCACTTGTGGTCCGGTAAACGGCATGACTTCTAGTTCATCACCCGGAACAAAAGCACTACGCACTTCAAGCAGTGTATGTACATTTTCTTTTACTTCTAAAACCACGGCGGAGACGACATATTCTTGTTCGTCATGCTCGCGCTGATTATAAATGGACGTCTCGTCGGCATGATCCTCTAGACTGCCGGTGGTGTAATCGCGGTGAGCGACTTTTGCCAGCTCCTCTTCCCAGCGATCGAGATCAGCAGAAAGAAAATGACCGTGAGTTTTATAATGGCGAAGAGCTTCGGAATAAACTTTAGAGATCGTTCCGGCGTAATAATGGCTTTTATTGCGGCCTTCAACTTTTAGCGAATCGATTCCAGCATCAATAAAATCCTGCAGCAGACGAATGCCTTCCAGGTCTTTTGAACTCATGAAATGGGCCTTTCGTTTTTCCATCGTATCATCACTATCGATACTGTACTCAAAACGGCAGGAGTGAGCACAACCGCCGCGATTAGAATCGCGCCCTTGTGTATAGTTGGAAATGACACAATTTCCGGAATAGGACATGCACATTGATCCGTGCACGAACATTTCAATTTCCAGTCCGGTGGCCTCTTTAATGGCGCGAGCTTCTTTAATCGTTACTTCCCGGCCGAGCACGATTCGTGTCACGCCCATTTCTTTCCAGAGTTTTGCTGATTCTGTATTTAAACAACTCGCCTGTGTGGAAAGGTGGATGACCAGCTTAGAATATTTTTGAATCGTGGTGATAACTCCCAGATCAGATACAATGACGGCATCGACTTTTAATTCTTCTAATAAGGTAAGAAACTCCGGAAGCTCTTCCAGGTCTTTATCGTGGAGAAAACTATTGAGCACCACATACACCAGGGTTCCGCGTTCGTGAGCGAATTCCACCCCTTCTCTGAGCTCTTCTGCGGTAAAATTATCTGAGGCCTGACGAAGACCAAACTTCTGTCCGCCCAGATATACGGCATCGGCACCGTATAGAACGGCGACCTTCAGTTTTTCCAAACTGCCCGCGGGAGATAATAATTCCGGAGTCCAAAGGTTGGTCATAAAAATTGCCTCTTTTTTTCGAGTCTTTTAGATACCAAAAATTGCGTTACAATCAAAGCATGATAAAGAAGTTTCTCGCCATTCTAGTCATTTTATTGATCGGGGCCTGCGGATACCTGTTTTTGCATTTTAAAGACAAAAAAACGCTGATTACCCCCTATCCCTACGCATTCACGCGCAGTTGGGAGGAAAGCTTTGTCACTAAAAGGGCCGAAGAAATTAAAGCGGCCCAAAATGCCAAGATTCTGATTATGGGAGACCGCATGGCCCGCTCCCTTGTTCCCTATGAAAAAACGCTGCAGGAAACATTCGGTGACAGTCTGAAAAATCCTCCTTCTATTTATAACTGGGCCGAAGAAAATGAAGGACTCTTCCGTACTCTCTTCAAATTAAAAACGCTTTCTCGTCTTCCTCCGATTATCATTTATTTCGGGGCAAGTTCCGAGCTTTTTGAGCGGCGCTTTGATGTGAGTGATAAGAAAAAAATTCTGGCAAATTTCAAACAATACGACGATGAAGAAATTATTTCACTGATAATTACTTTTCCCTGGCTCTCCCGCTATTTTTACAAAAAGATGAATTATGTTGAGGTAGGCAATCCAGTCCCCTATACCAATCACCTTCCTTCCACTCAGAAATTGGAAGAAAAAGAACTCGGTTTTAAACTTTTTGAATATGAACTGCATGAGCTGGCAAGCTTTGTAAAAGACCGCAAATCCCATCTGGTCTTTATAACCACCCCCATTAACCTGGAAGTGGAACCAAAGGAGATATGCACTCACGCCACAAACCCCGACCTGATTGGACTGCAGCAGGAAATCAATTCCAAACTTAAAGAAGGGTTACATAAAGAGGTTTATCCTCAGGTGATGGAGCTGGCCTCTGAGACTTATGGAAACGCTATGACTTATTATCTTCTCGGTAAGTCGGCCTTAGGTCTTGGTGAACTTAAAACTGCCCGGGACGCACTTTTAAAAGCTTCAGTCTACGATTGTGCAAACTGGAGGGGCAATGCAGTTTACAATGCGATCATCAGAAAAGAAGCAAAGAAAAATCTTTTTAATGTTGTCGATTTTGAGCAATCGATGAATGCCGGTCTCTCCAGCGAAGGACTTTTTCTGGACGCCATTTATCCCCAGGGGCTCTTTTATCAGAATATGATTAAAGAACTCGGTGACATTTTGAAAAAAGTATTGAGTGTTAATGAATAAGGAGACAGAGAAATGACCACAGCAGAAGGAACGGTAAAAGTCAGTTTAAAAAAAGATGAATTGCTTTTTACGGCCGGATCCCCCCTGAACGATCTCTACATTATTGAAAAAGGCAAAGTCATGGTGTTTGTTCAAAAGGGCTCCCAGATTATCCCTGTGGCCTATCTGGAAGCCGGAGAATATATCGGCGAACTCTCCTTTTTTGATGAAGAACCGCGAAGTGCCTCTATCGCTTGTCTGGAAGATTGTGACTTTATCAAAATTCCCACCGAAGAGATGAATAAGCATTGCCCACCCTGGCTAAAAACACTCGGTCAGCAACTGACGTCCAAAATCAGACAAGGTGACGAACTGATAAGGTCAAAAGGTATCCGTAAAAAAAATGTAGAGGGCATTAAACCACTTAGTATACAGGAGCAAACTCACTGGTTTAAGTTGGTCGACCTTTATAAGGATAAGTCTTAAGGTGCTCTATTGGTGTCAAAGCAACACCTAAAACGTTAGTTTTTGATTGGCATGGAACTCGCATTAAGTATTAGTAAGAAATGGAAAAAGGACTTTTCCATAATTTCTTTCTCAGGTTTAACAGGGAGGTTTTATGAGATCGATACAATATCTAGCTCTTTGTTTGTTAACGACCTTTACTCTTGCAAGTTGTTCAACGAGTGATAACAAAAGAGAAGTTGCAGATGATAGAAGTGGGGCGGAAGTTCAAAAAGAATACAGACACGGTAAACGTTTAATTAACGAAACCAATTACTAGATAAAAAAAAGGCCCCTTAGGGGCCTTTTTTTTGTTTAAATTAAATAAGACCCAGTTCACGAACGGCGTCTCTTTCTCCACGAAGTTCATTTAAAGTTAAGTTGAACTTCTCAGTTCCGAAATCATTGTGCTTAATTCCCTCAACGACTTTTAATTTTCCGTTTTCTGTTCGGCACGGGAAAGAGAAGATCAGACCTTTATCTACACCGTACTCGCCGTTAGAAGCTAAACACATTGAGTATGTCTCACCTGCTTTTGATTCATGAGTCAGGTTGTAGATTCCGTCAACAACTGCATTGGCCGCTGAAGCAGCAGATGATAATCCGCGTGCTTTAATGATGGCAGCTCCGCGCTTTTGAACCGTTTCAATGAATGCACCTTTTAGCCATTCCTGATCAGTAATAACGGAATCAGCATTTTTGCCGTTGATTTTTGCATTGAAAAAGTCAGGATACTGAGTCGCTGAGTGATTTCCCCAGATTGTCATATTAGAAATCGCCGTCACATCCACACCTGCTTTTTGAGCGAGCTGAGTTTTAGCGCGGTTTTCATCTAACGTTGTCATCGCGTAGAAGCGCTCTGCAGGAATTCCTTTAGCAGCGTTCATACAAATCAGAGCATTTGTGTTACATGGGTTCCCGACGACAAAAACGCGAACGTCAGCGTTTGCATTGGCGGCAATCGCCTGACCTTGAGTCGTGAAAATACCCCCGTTAATTTTTAAAAGATCCGCGCGCTCCATTCCGTCTTTACGAGGAACAGATCCAACCAGGATCGCCCAGTTTACATCTTTAAAACCAACAGCATAGTCGCTGGTACAAGTGACTTTCTTAAGTAGTGGGAAAGCACAATCATCAAGCTCCATTGCCACACCTTTAAGTGCACCCAGGGCCTGTTCAAGTTCAATTAATTGCAGTTCGACCTCAGTTTCAGGACCAAACATCTGACCAGAAGCAATTCTAAAAAGCAAAGCATATCCAATTTGTCCGGCGGCCCCAGTGACAGCGACTTTAACACGTTTTTTTGAACTCATGAGATCTCCCTTCAGTAGATAAAAAATGAATAAAAATTATGGGTACGAATTTTCTATGCAATAAAAACCTGTGAATCATAACTCTTATGATCCCCTTGGTAAATATTGGATTAAACCTTGTCGCATTTTACTCGTTGTGCGAATTGACTTAAATGACGAAAGTCACAATAATAGCCTTTTCTTAAAATAAAAATGGGTTTTCAGGAAATATATGAATCAACCAAATCCAGGATCAAATCAAAGTTCAGGCGGACAAGGCGGTGGAGGACAAAATCCTCGTCGTAACAATAATCGCCGCCGTCATCACAACAATAATCGTCCACAGCGAGCTGAAGGCAGAGAAGCTCAGGGGAACCAGGCCCCAAGACCAGAAGGCCAGCATGGGCAAGGCCCAAGTCAACAAGGTGGAGGCCAGCGACGCAGGCATCCTAATCGCCATCGTCACAATAATCAGCCCAGACGAGACAATCAAAGCGGCAACAGCGGCCAGCAACAGGGGGGCTTCAACCTCGATAGAGTTTACGAAAAATATTTAAATCTTTTAGATCAGCACCTGATTGCTCGTCGCAAATATCACGACCTTTTTTATCGGGCGGATCCGGCCCAAAAGGCCAAGCTGGAGAAGAATTTTTATTCCACTCTCAATGATGTGCGGGAATTTGAAAATCGCCTGGCCCCGGATGTGCGGGACTTGTTTGAAAAAAGAAATAATGGATTAAATCCGGATCGAACTTATACTTCTAACCGCGAGATGCCTGTCGAGGGAGATCCTGTTCCTGAAGATATGCCAATTGAAGATCCGCATTTTCTTCAGTCGCAAAAACAGGCCGATTTTAAGGAAGATACAGAAGAAAGCATCGGGACCTTAGACGATTATTTGCGTTACAAAAACCTTCACTAGTCCCGATGATAAAAAACTAAAGAGAATCGCTTGATTCAAGTTCGCGAGCAGCTGTCTTTTTGCCAGCTGGCGCTTTTTCAAAATAATTTGTCAGCGTTTCTTCGTGGTCTTTAAGAATGGCCGATTTGATTTCAATTGGGGTTATATCCAATACTTCAGAAATCTTCTTCATCATTTTCAAAGGGACATTACAAAGACCACGCTCAACGTTAGAAATGAACTGTCCGTTTTTGTAACCAAGAAGTAAGGACAGGTCAGATTGAGAGTAATTTTTTGGGTGATTAATTCTTTTCGTTCGAATTAATGCTGCGATGTTTTTAAATGATCTCATTTTATATTTCCTCCAGGAAGCTATTTATTTGTGAGATGAGAAATAGATTTATAATCCGTTGTGGATTGAATCTTTAGACTACCTTAACAAAAAAAAAAGTGAACTTAAACAAAGATTTCGATAAATAAAAAAAAATTCACAGGTTAACACAATGCGCATAGTTACATGGAATATTAATGGTCTTCGCTCGGTTTCTCAAAAAGGCTTCAAAGAATGGTTTTTAACGCACTCGCCTGATATTATTGCCCTGCAGGAGATCAAGGCTCAACAGATCGATGTTGTCAAACAAATAGATGACTGGAGTGCCCACTATAAAATTTTTCTCAATCCGGCCGTGAGAAAAGGATATTCCGGAACGGCTTTACTCATAAAGAACGCAATTGGTCATGAACTCATCCGGACCGTTTCCGGAATGGGCGATCATCACATGGAAGACGAAGGACGCCTAATCTGGATGGAATTGAAAAATTTTATTCTGATCAATGGATATTTTCCCAATGGAAAGCCCGATCACTCCCGCGTCGATTATAAATTAAAATTCTCCCGTGATGTTCTCTCTTTTGCCGGTGAATTGCGTAGAGAAAAACCGGTGATCATCTGTGGAGATATTAATACGGCGCACACTGAAATTGACCTGGCCAACCCCAAAAGTAATCAGAAAACCACTGGCTTTTTACCGCACGAGCGGGTTTTTATCGATGAAGTCCTAAGAAATGGCTATGTGGATGCTCTACGTTTTTTAAAACCCGGAGAAAAAAACATTTATTCCTGGTGGACACAGCGGGGCGATTGCCGGGAACGCAACGTTGGCTGGAGACTGGATTATTTTTTTGTCGATCAGGCCATCTCTGACAAGATAAAAAACATCAATCACTACAGAGAAATTCTAGGTTCAGACCATTGTCCGGTTGAACTGGATATTGATCTTTAAGAGCTTTAGAAAATTTTTTTCATTTGATAAAAAAAAGTCGCCTTGCGGTTTTCATCGAGTTTGATGTCCATCACCATTGTTACATTGTCTTTGAGTGTCTTGGTGTGACCGATAGAAATATAACGAGACTTCTGCTCATTTTTTCCGAATGAAACTCTTACACTTCCAGCTTCGTCCTTCATAAAATCTTTAGTTACTGAATAGGTTGTTATATTGAGTTCTTTATTTCTTTTAATTTCTCCTCTGAACCATTCGCTATATCGATCTGTCACCGCCAGTGTTGCGGACTGCCCCTTTGTCTCTTCCGTGAATAGACCTTTTATGTTCAGGGCCCCCAATGATGGAAGCTCAACCGAATAAGGAAGTAATAATTTATGTTCGGTTTCACCATTTAGTTTAGTTTTTAATTGTACTTCAACTATTTCCCGCCCAGCTTCGCTTCCTAAAAGAATGCGAGCTTCATTGCCTTTTGCGCTTAATTCGGATTTAGCTTTGACTTTTAATCCACTGTCAGCAAATGTGTGTTCCAAATTTCCTTCGGCAATTTTAAGCCCTTTAAGTTTGGGTTTCACCTTCAGGCCCAACTGCGTATTGCCTTGTCCTGTTTCGTCTTTAGCGTCCGGCACGTCTGCAGCCATATCCATCAATTCTTCAGTGACGCTTTTTTCTTTTTGCTCATAAAAACTCTTATTATGAAGGTCTGGCAAACGATGGGGATTAGCTTCCTCCGTATCTTCATACCGAAATGTGCGAATAAAACTTCCCTCTTTTGTCAGCACCGCCTGCACCAGAATGTTAGACTCCGCTCCTGTTCCTCGGTAGTAGTAAATGATTTCTTCCTTGGCCGGATCCAGTATTTGCAAAGTGGTAATCCCTTCAAAGCGATAAACCTGGTCTGCAATCAGTCGCATTTCACCATCCAATCGCGTGGGCTTAAGATCTGGGGTCACATCCATATAACGATGACAATTAATTTCTCCTTCTGCATTTTTCGATTTGACCATGTAGTACTGAAATTTAAGATGATTAACCTGGACCGGAAGATCAGCATATTCGGCTTCATTTTTAACTGCATCAAGAATCTTATTCACCTGACTGGTCAGTTGCTGATATTTTGGGCAGTGGCTGCAGGCAGCTTCATCCTGGACACTTTTGTGCTCCAAAATAGCCAGTTTCTTGCCTTTAAGCTGCTTATAAGCTTCTTCCCATCCGTCTGCAGCGTTGAGGGAAAAAGAAAGCTGGGCCATAATAATGAGAATGAAATTTTTCATCAAAATTCTTATCGACCAGATAGAATCCCGACTTAAAAGGACAACTTCATGTCACTGCAGTTAATTCCCTATAACCCAACGAAGGCCCCGCTCATCTCCATTCAGGTTAAGCTTCACGACTCAGCAGACGCCTTCTTTGTCAGCTACCGGTTAACGGGTGACATTGCCAACCTGGATTTGGGAGAGAAGCCCCATCATGCCCGGGTCATTAAACTGTGGGAAAAGACCTGTTTTGAGCTTTTTATCAAGAATGAGCGTGATGAATATATCGAGTTTAACTTCTCCCCGGTTTTTGAATGGAATTGTTTTTTCTTTAAACGAAAAGGTGATGCACTTGCCGAATGGCAGAACATCGAACGGGTGAACATGGATATTTTGCATTCCATGGATGTTTTTCAGGTCATTGCCGAAATTAAAAAAGATATTTTTCCTGCAGGATTTCTGAATAAATCCAATAAAGGACTGAGTGCTGGAATTACTTCAGTGATAAAAGAAAAAAATGGGCAAATTAGTTATTGGGCCCTCTCTCACCACGATCAAAGGCCCAACTTCCATGACTTCCGGTCTTTTAATGTAACTTTTTAGATATAAGTTTTAATCGAGATTGTGTACTCTTTTTCCGAAACCTTGCTCACAAGTCCGGTAACCAGTAATTCCTGGTAACAAGCATTCATCAGCTTTTTACCCATATCATCCATGACAACACTATAGATTTTATCTTCAGTTTTAAAGTCCAGTGAAAGCACTTTTCCTTCTTTTGAACGCTCTTTAGGGCGAATCGTTCCGGAAAGCTGGACCAGTTTATCCTTATAGAAGTAATAGCTGTCACGGTTGAATCCACCGGATTCAGAGTTTTTCTTTCTGCCTTTACCGCCACCCTCTTCATCATCTTCGTCGAAAGCAAAATCGTCGCCTTCGCCGCCTTCAGCATCTAGATCCAGTTCGTCATCTAAATCGTCAAATTCGTCTTTAAATCCACCCATGAGCGGTTATCCTTTTTAGTTAGTGAAGCTTATATTTTTCTTATAATAACCTAAATCTTTCAGAAGAATACGTAGAAAATCAACCATTTTGTCATGAAACACCACACATAATTGACACCTTTTTCAATAGCAGACGCTTTGCCATAAAGAAATTCTGTAGGGTTCTAGGTCATAAAATTTTTCTTTTCTCCGTCTACGCTAGTGATATAATAAAATCCGATGTCGTAAGCTCCCGCGGAGGCCCCTGTGAAATCTTTGAAGCTGTTTCTCCTGATTTTTTCATTACTCACCATAGTTACTGGCAAAGTCGTTTCGGCCGAAGATGACATTATTATCCCGGAATCTGAAGACGAAACCTTTATTCCTCCTGCACCTAATGGAGAATCATCAAATCAACCAATCATTATGGACGAAAGTGATTCAGCAGATGTGTCGGATGTAGAAGAATACGACGGCTAATCCCACTTAAATTTTTTCGATTTCCTCATTTATCCTGCCATTCTCCTTTTGTCTGAGAATTGTCACATCCTTTTTACAAAAAGCTTTTGTTCATTACATCTATTTCATATATTATATTTTCGTAATAACACTGAAATATTCGTGCTTTGCAGTACATTTGTTTAAGACAACTATCTGCACAGGAGTCAAAGGTAATGAATCAGGTTTGTGAACCAGAGCTTTTAACTGAGCTTGCGCATTTTGAAATGTTTTTTTCCCGGATAGGTTTAAAACGCATCGATGGCTCCGTTTACGGATTGCTGGTTCTGGCGCAAAAACCTCTGACTTCCGAGGAAATAGAAACAACACTTAATTTAAGTCAAAGTGCTGTCTCGCTTTCTCTTAAAACACTCGCCCATTTTGGAGCTATTGAATCCCGCGATGCCCGCGGAGATACAAAGGCCAAACTTCATTCGGCCAGAGAAGATTCTTTAAGTATTGTCGCCAGTGTGTTTCGTAAACGTGAAGAAGAAATGGTCGCTGATTTTAAACGAATGGCCCAGAGAATTCTGGATAAGTCGGAAGGGCCTGATCTTTCTCAGCGCAAGCGACGGATGCAATCCATCATCTCAACTTGTGAGATTGCAGAATCAGTAATGAATTTTGTGATCACTATTGCTCAGAATAAGACTTCTGACACGGTCGATGCCCAGTATGAAGCATTGGTTAAAAGAATACCTAAGGCCATCGATTTAATCGCTTCTACCGCTGGACCTCTCTCGGACATGACTCTTTCAATTAAAGATAAATTTAAAAACAATTTTAAAGGATTACTATGAAAACGGATCAGCAACGAATTGTGATCACCGGTATCGGACTTACTTCACCGCTTGGAAATAATCTCTCTGAATTAAGAGAAGGATTATTAAATGGACGCTCGGGAATTAAGCACACCGAAATTCGTCATATGGGTGTCGTGGCCGCTGGCAAATGTGATTTCGATGAAGCAAAACATCAGCCGAAAAAAATGAGAAAACGCGGAACCCGTGCCGGCGCTATTTCCATTTTCTGTACCAAAGAGGCTTTGGTTGATTCGGGAATGGATTTTGATTCTGTTGATAGAAACCGTGTCGGTGTTTATCTGGGAATCACTGAACACGGCAACGTGGAAACCGAAAACGAAATTCATGATCTCTATAACACGCACAATAAAGATGTGAGTTTCTGGTCGCACCATCACAATCCAAGAACGGTGGCCAACAATCCCGCAGGAGAAGTTACACTAGTTTTAGGAATTACCGGACCTCACTATACGATTGGTGCCGCCTGTGCGGCCGGCAATTTAGGAATCATTCAGGGTGTGCAGCAGCTGCTCTTAGATGAAGTTGATGTGGCCTTTGCCGGAGGAATTTCAGAATCAACAGAAACATTCGGCATTTTTGCTGCTTTTAAAGCTCAGGGGGCCTTAGGCCACCACGATGATCCAACCCTGGCCACTCGTCCGATGGATCTTGAGCGTAACGGAATTGTTGTCTCTGAAGGCGGCGCCGTTTACGTGCTTGAGCGCCTAAGTGACGCTAAAAAAAGAAAGGCAAAAATCTACGGTGAAATCATCGGTTATCATTCTAACTCGGATGCATCAGATTTCGTTCTTCCCAATACGGAAAGACAAATTGAGTGCATGAAGTTTGCGATGAAAAAAGCAGGAATTGAGCCCAACGAAGTGGATATCGTCAACATGCACGCTACGGGAACCATGCAGGGAGACATCCAGGAATGCCAGGCCGTGGCCGGACTTTTCGGTGATTGCAAAACGACATATGTAAACGCCACTAAAGGGTTTATCGGTCACGCCATGGGTGCGGCCGGAGCACTTGAGCTTGCGGGTAACATCCCCTCTTTCACTGACGGCTATGTACATCCCTGCAAAAAAATAGAAAAACTGGATCCGCAATGTGCGATTCCTAATCTCGTCAATGGCGAAAAAATCGCTCATGACGTGAAAATTATTTTAAACAACTCATTTGGGATGTTGGGGATTAACTCGACTTTAATTGTAAAAAAATACACTTAATTGCATTTTTCTAAGGAGAAAACAAAATGCTATCAAACGCTGAAGTACGCTCAAAAGTTTTAGACATTATCGCTGATATCGCTCTTGATGACGATGTAACAGGAATCAAAGACGAAGTGGCCCTTCGTGAACAACTGGATCTTGATTCAATGGACTTTTTAGATATCGTAATGGAATTAAAAAAGCGTCACAAGATAGAAGTTCCACAGGAAGATTACCCACGCCTGGCAACCATGGCCTCATGTGTGGAGTACCTTGCTCCAAAATTTAATCAGTAAAATTTAATGAATGCTGAAAAAGTTGACTGTGTCATCATTGGTGCCGGTATGTCAGGGCTCGCGGCCGGCATCCGGCTTGCCATGTATGACAAAAAGGTTTTAATTCTTGAGAAACACACCATCAGCGGAGGACTCAATTCTTATTACGCACGGGGAAAGCGAAAGTTTGATGTGGGATTGCATGCTCTCACTAATTACGTTGAGCCGGGGTCTAAGGGAAAACCTTTTCATAAACTTTTAAAACAGCTTCGAATTCCGTACTCGGAATTCAAGCTGTCACCACAGAACTATAGTTTGATAAAGTTTCCTGATCACACGCTGCGGTTTAGTAATAACATCGAAGAATTGTTAGAGAATATTACTCGCCAATTTCCTGCGGAAATTGACGGGTTCTTGGGTCTTTTGGAACGGGTTCGGGCGTTTGATGAAGTGAATCTTAATAATGAGACAGTGATGGCCAAAACGGTGGTTCGTCATTTTATTAAATCACAAGAGTTGGTAGAAATGATTTTTTGTCCCCTCTTGATCTATGGATCGGCCTGGGAAAATGACATGGATTTTTCTCAGTTCGTGATTATGTTTAAGAGTATTTTTCTCGAAGGCTTTTCCCGACCGGAAGGCGGCGTTCGCACCATACTGGATCTGCTGCACGGAAAACTAGATGAAGTCGGCGGAGAGATTCGCTTCAAATCAGAAGTCACCCGCATTTTGACCAATGATAAAAAAATTGTTGGTGTGGAAATTAATCACTCACACATTATTGAATGCTCGCAAGTTTTATCGAGCATGGGATTGCCTGAAACATTTCAATCCGTAGAAGAACTGAATGCGAATCCGAAACCGGCAGTTGGCAATCTTTCGTTTTGCGAAAGTATTCTGATCACTGATAAAAAACCACGCGATCTCGGTATTGATGCTACCATTATTTTTGCTAACAACCGGCCTGAATATCTCTATCAAAAACCAGCAACTCTTATTGACCGGGAAAGTGCTGTTGTTTGCTTTCCTAATAATTTTAAATATGATCATTTTGCCGACGATTACTCAGAAGGAGTTCTTCGGGTCACGAATATTGCCAATTTTGAATTATGGAATGAATTAAAACTTCATCCTGAAAAAGACCTTTATCGAAAGGCCAAAGAAGATGTGGCGATGAATGCACAAAAAATGCTGATTGATTGTGGATTAAATCCGGATCATCAGATTGTCTTTAAAGACATCTTCACCCCCACTACGATTAAAAAATACACTCAGCATTTTGGCGGAACTGTTTATGGTTCAACTGAAAAAAGCAGAAACGGCACAACTCCCATTAACGGTCTTTTTGTCATCGGAACGGATCAGGGCTTTTTGGGAATTGTCGGCAGCATGCTCTCCGGGATTTCCATGGCCAATCTTCATGTTCTCCAAGGAAATCCACAATGAAATTTAAACACGTCGTGATTGAAAGCATGGCCTATGAAATTTCTGATACGATTGTCACATCGGCCGATATTGAAAACAGGCTCGCTCCCTTATATGAAAGAATCAAATTACCGGAAGGCAGATTAGAACTGATGACCGGAATAACGGCGCGAAGAATGTGGGCCCCGGGAACTAAACCCTCCGATCTGGGAACGGCCGCAGCTTTAAAAGTATTAAAACAATCAGTCGTTTCTCCGGAAGACGTTGATCTGCTCATTCATGCTTCAGTCTGCCGAGACTTTCTGGAACCAGCAACCGCATCAGTAGTGCACGCCAATCTTGGTCTATCAAAAAAAGCAATGATTTTTGATTTATCAAACGCCTGCCTAGGTGTGATCAACGCCATGGTCGTGGCCGGGCAGATGATTGAATCAGGCATGATTAAAAATGCACTGATTGTCTCCGGTGAAAATGGCGGGCCACTGCTGGAAAACACTATTCACGAGCTGCTCAATAATCCCGGCATCGATCGCAAAAACGTAAAAAAGTATATTGCTAATCTCACCATTGGTTCAGCTGCGACGGCCATCATGCTCACCCATGAAAGTCTCTCTTCTCATTCTCCGCGACTCCTCGGTGGCGCTGTTGAAACAGATTCATCGGCCAATCATCTTTGTCGGGGTGACGGAAATACTCACTCACTTGTGATGGAAACTGATTCAGAAGAATTGCTGAAATATGGAATAGCACTGGGACAGTCCACCTGGATGAAGGCCCGGGCAGAACTGGGATGGACCAACAGTGATGTTGATTTCGTCATGACTCATCAAGTGGGATCGGCCCACGAAAAACTCTCACTCGAATCTTTAGAACTCACGACAATAAAAACTTTTAAAACATACCCATTTTTAGGCAATACTGGTTCTTCGGCCCTACCCATTACGATGATGATGGCCGCAGAAAAAAACCTTATTCAAAAAGGCGAGCATGTCGCCCTACTCGGAATCGGTTCAGGACTTAGCTCAATCATGTTAGGAGTCAAATGGTAACGATCCCACAAGAACTAAAAATCGAATATCCCTTTCTTCCCCACTATCATGTGACGAAAGGCCTGAAGCAACACTATGTGGACGAAGGTCAGGGTGAGCCGATGCTGATGTTGCACGGAAATCCCACATGGTCTTTTTTCTACCGCAATCTTGCAAAACATTTTTCCAAAAATTATCGGGTCATTGTGCCTGATCATATCGGCTGTGGTCTTTCCGAAAAACCACAGGATTATGATTACACTCTTCAAAATCATATCGACAATACGCTCTCACTGATTGATGACCTGAAACTAAAAAACATCACACTGGTTGTGCATGACTGGGGTGGGGCCATCGGTATGGGTGTGGCAACGGCCCGCCCGGAATTAATCAAACGTCTGGTGATAATGAATACGGCCGCTTTTCGTTCACTGGAAATCCCGCTGAGAATTAATATTCTTCGCAATCCACTTGGTGAATGGTTCATCCGGACATTTAACGGCTTTGCTGGACCAGCGACAACAATGGCCGTAACCAAAAAACTCTCCCCGCTTGTTAAAAAAGGATTCGTTCTTCCTTACGATACTTTCGAATCAAGAATAGCCACGGCCAGGTTTGTTCGTGATATTCCGATGACACCGGAGCACAGAACATATAAAACACTGGCGGGAATCGAAGATAAACTGAAGACTCTCAAAGTACCGACATTGCTGATGTGGGGTGAAAAAGATTTTTGTTTCACCATGAACTTTCAAAAACGCTGGCTCGATTTCTTCCCGCATGCCACCGTTAAAACGTTTTCCGATGCCGGTCATTATCTGCTGGAAGATAAGAAACAGGAAACAATTGCGACCATAGAAAACTTTATCAATACTCATTAAGGTCCCTATGAATATTGCCTACCGACTGACTGAAAACGCCAAAAAGTTTCCGGAGAAAAAAGCGGTTATTTTTCCGACTTTTGATTCTAAAAAAAAGACTTACGATTATTCGTCACTGACATTTAAAGAACTGGATGTCCTCTCCAATAAATATGCCAATCAGCTCGAGTCCATGGGCCTAAAAAAAGGCGATAAAACACTGCTCTTCCTGCGTCCGAGTCTGGATTTCCCGGCAATGACTTTTGCCCTTTTTAAACTCGGGGTTATTCCGGTTTTTATCGATCCGGGGATGGGAAGAAAGAATCTTCTAAAATGTATTAAAGAGTCTTCTCCAGTCGCATTAATTGCTGAAAAAGAAGTTCATCTCATCAGTCTATTTTTCCGCTCAACCTTTAAATCGATTAAATATAAAGTGACCAACGGGTCAGTGGCCTTCGGAAAAACGAAAACACTAAAGGCCATGAAGAAAGAAAAAAAACTTCTTTATACACCAAGTTCTTTCCGGCCTGGTGATACGGCCGCTATTTTATTTACCAGTGGCGGAACAGGCACTCCGAAAGGTGTCGTTTATACTCATTCTATTTTTGATAAACAAACCTCACTTCTGCAGGAAATGTATCAGCTCACTCCTAATGACGTAGATATGCCGGGGTTTCCGCTTTTTTCTCTTTTTACTGTCGCTATGGGAATGACCAGCTGTATTCCAGATATGGACCCAAGTAAACCCGGTAAAAGTGATCCCCGAAAACTATACCGCAATATCATTGATAACAAACCGACTTTTGTAGCTGGTAGTCCTGCTATCTGGGAGCGTCTGGCCGATTACTGTCTTGCGGAAAACCTGACGCTACCTTCAGTCAAATACCTTGTCATGTTTGGAGCTCCGGTTTCAGTTTCCATTCATAAAAAATTTCGTCAATTACTTCCTAATGGAACAACTTATACTCCCTATGGAGCTACTGAGGCATTGCCTGTTAGTAATATCAGTGGAGAATTTATCTTAAAAAATACCGCTCACCTCACTGAAAACGGAAAAGGTACCTGTATTGGAAAAGTTGTGCCGGAAACAGAGATAAAAATTATTGCAATAACTGACGACGTGATTGAACAATTCTCTGAAGCTGAAGAACTTCCGCAAAATACGATTGGAGAAATTATCGTTTCAGGCCCTACCGTCACCCGTGAGTACCTGGATCTACCGGATAAAACGGCCGAAGCGAAAATATACACCGCCCCTGATAAAACAGGAAAATTCTGGCACCGTATGGGAGATCTGGGGTTTCTTGATGAACAGGGAAATTTATGGTTTGTCGGACGTAAAGCTCACCGCGTGGAGACTGCCGAGGGAATGATGGTACCAATTCCCTGTGAAGCTATTTTTAATAAACATCCCGCTGTTCGCCGTTCAGCACTTGTGGGTATTGGCCCTTTAGGTAATCAGACTCCGGCCATTGTGATCGAACGAAACGACGGTCAATATCTTTCCGGTAAAGAGCGTTCGATTTTTGAAAGCGAACTTCTGACAATGGCCCGTAAACATCCATTAACGGCAAAGATTAACAACATCTATCTCTCCCGTCATTTCCCGGTCGATGTCCGACACAATATAAAAATAGACCGGACAAAACTTAAAGAAGAGATTGAATCGCATGCAGAAAACTAAAGTTCTGATCACCGGCGCCGGTGGTTTTTTAGGAAAATATATTGCCCGTGACTTGTTAAAAGAGAAAAACGCTTTTGAAGTTTATAGCTTCTCCCGGGGGACATACCCGGAACTGCAGCAAATGGGCGTCATTCAGATTCAGGGCAATCTGATCAATCCAATAGAAGTTGAAAAGGCCTGCCAGGGAATGGACGCTGTCATCCACACCGCAAGCCTGGTGGGAATGGGTTCAGATTACAGGGCCTTTTACTCCACAAACGTTGAAGGAACCAGAAACATCATCTCCGCCTGTAAAAAACAAAATGTTTCCAGACTCATATATACCAGCACTCCGAGTGTCGCTTTTGGTCGACATGACCTATGCGGAGTAGATGAATCAACTCCTATTCCACAGTATCACTTAAGCCACTATGCGGCCACCAAGGCCATTGCTGAAAAAGAAGTGCTTGCAGCTAACAGTGCAGAACTTGCCACAATGGCCATTCGCCCGCATCTTATTTTCGGTCCGGGTGATAAAAATCTCATTCCCCGTGTTGTCGATCGGGCCCGCAGCGGTCGGCTTAAAATTATTGGCGACGGAGAAAACTTAGTTGATGTCTCTTATGTTGAAAATGTTTCTCTGGTACATGTAGAGGCCTTAAAAAAATTATCTCCCGGTGGAAAACTTGCAGGTAAAGCATATTTTTTCGGACAAGGACCGGTGAAGCTCTGGGACTTTACCAACAATATTTTAAAACGTGCCGGAATATCGCCACTGACAAGAAAAATTCCACTCTCACTCGCATACAATCTCGGGGCCGTCATTGAATTTATCTGCCGTCTGCTGCTGCTTCTGGGAATAAAAATTGAAAATCCTCCCATGACTCGTTTTGTGGCACTACAATTAGGTACTTCTCATTATTTTAGTCATAAAAACATTGAAAGGGATTTAGGTAATCTTCCGCTGATCAGCATTGAAGAAGGACTCGAGCGTTTGTTTGCAGGAGATTATTGATCAACGACGATGCTGGAAGGAGAACGCAGGTTTTCCACTCGCATGTAATGATCGACAGCGCCCAGGCCTTTGAAAGCTCCCTCGTGAAAGTTTGTCGTAAAGTCAGCACCGTTTTCTGTTCTTGCATTAAATGTTCCCCAGAAGAAAACATTCTGCACACCAAATAAATTGAAGTAATGGACCTTACTATGACAGTTCGCTGCCATATTGTTGGCAAAATTTTTCAGGTTCCACAGAGGAATATCTGTCCACTGTTCCGGTGTCTTCAGGTTTAATGCCGCCAGACAGTTTTTGACAAAAGCACGTTTCTTTGAAGGTGAAAAAATATACTTCAGAGACTTTTTCTCGCAACGATCAATCTCATCAGCACTTACCCGATCATGGCTTAAATCTTTCATGTAATCGACATAATCGTTTTGCAGCGATCGCCGACAGTTATCAAAGAGAGTTCTGAAATTAATAAATTTAGCTTTTGGGTATTCATTACAAAGACCATCTAAATAGTCAAAGGCCACTCCAATTTCAAGAGAATTAAAATGCCGGATACCCTCAACGTTAATCTGATATTTTCCAGTGACCTGATAAGGAGCACGAAGCTGATCATTTTCAATCATTGTAAGAGCAATTGGGTTAACACCGCTCATCCGCTCCAGAATGAACTTCGCTCGGTCACGATATTTTTTTCCCAGCATTCCCTTGGTCTTCTGGGTACGATAATCAGTAATAAAAGTCATTGAAAGTTTTTGTTCCCCACTTCCGGCACCCTTTATATCAAGATCCTCGTGGGACTCAAGAAGATTTCGATCACTATCGTATTCGATAGTGACCTTTTTACTTTCACTGGCAAGTTTCATTGCTCCGATATCCACGTCCATCAGCTTATAAAGGAAACTGGCAAACAATCGAGAAAGCATGTCTTCAGTGTATTTCAGTTTCTCGTAGTAATGCCGGAAGAATGTTTTAACTCTACCTTCTTTGGTAATTTCAATCTGTTGAGTTTTGCTGGATTTTTGTCCGCCTAAAAGCAGAAAATTATAACGATGGGCCATACTCTGTGATTTTTTCTTCTCTTCACTAATGATATAAGGTGCAAGAGTTTCCAGGTCGCCTTCACGGTTTTTGAGGATCTGTTGAATTTCCATCGCTACCGGATGCTGAATCGACATCTCGCCCAGGTCCTGCTGTTTAATATTCAGATAAATTTTATAACTGGACTCCAGCTCATAACTGAAATCATAGGAAAGCAGTGTCAGTTTCAGAATTTTTAAGAAGTCTGCCTGAATGGCAAGCGCTGCCCCCGCGGAGACAACTTTAGATTTTTCAAAATTTATTCTCACCATATTCTCTGTTGTCTCTGAAGATTTTGGAGCAGAAACAACCTCGACTTTAGAGAGTTTTTCAAATTTCGCCAGCACACCGGCACTGCCGCTGATTCCGCTATATAATGGTGCACTGACCAGCCCTCCCGCCCGGAAAGATAGAGAATCTTCTTTGAAGATCATTTCATTAGGGCCCATGTTCCGGATGTGATTGAAAGTCAGGGCAGAAAAAGGCATAAACAATTTTTCAAAATGCCGCATTAATCCTTCTTCATAGCTGTTGGCATAATGAACCCAGGTAAAAGTCCGGTTAAAAACGACTCCGGCAAAGGCCGCCAGATTTTCCTGGCTCATGTCAATGACACGCTGATCGCGCAGATTGCCCAGAATTTTTGAAGCATCAATATGAACGGTGAAAGTATCAGTCACGATCCAGCGTTTATCGTCAAAAAGATCCGGGGCCAGATTGCGGTCGATGGTCAAACCGAAATCAATAAAGGGACGTCTGTAGGAAAAGCCAATACTGTTTAGACCGCCTGTCACACTGAGACGGTTATTTAAAACTCGCTGTGCTTCCCTTTTTCCAATGGACTCGTATTCTAAATTGAGTTCATCAAAAATCTGCTGGTAGAGATTATTCTGATTAATTCCGGAGCTGATGGGATCAATGCTGTTGCCGGCCCCCACTTCATAAGCTTTTTCAAGCCTCTCAGCATCGTTCACCCTAAGATAAGTGAAGTCATCGATGGTTGTTGATCCGAGTGCCGACCAGGATATGAGCCAGGTCACGATGAATGCCATCGTCCGTTCCAAAATCCGGTATTTTCTTTTTTGAACTGACACAAGAAACCCTATCCCCATAGCGCCCATTGTATAGACTCTTATCGGACCACCCTAAAGAAAACTTGACCATTTTGGTAACGATGGTTTATCCACTGGGTGCAGATGGTAAATCTGCCAATAAAACTCCCCAGGTCCGGGGTAAACTGTTAAAATGGCAGCTGAGAATGAAAGGAGAGATCATTGAAAGGGATTCGCTTAAAGATCATGCTTTTGACGGCACTTATGCTGACCATCTGTTGTGGATTACTTTTCTACCGAAGTCTTCACTCTCTGGATACGCCACGAACTGCGGCCCAACTGGATTTTGATGAATTGCGCTCGCTTGATCTGCAGATAAATGCCGAAGCATTTTATTTACGCAAAAACATCAATGCCGATCCTTCTGATCTTCTTGACTCTACTTCCCGGATTAAAGAAATGCTCTCGCTCTTAAAAGATATGCATGTCCAGTCGCCGGAAGTGAACAACACCATCAGTAAAGTCAAGGCCCATTTCGAAACTAAAGAAAAACAAAGTAAAGACTATCTAAATGCACTTAAAGTCTTGCGGACAAATGTTAATCAATTTCTGTCTCTCTACGGAGAAATCTCCCGCAATAATTTAAAATTCACACTGGATAAAAATGATAAAAGGGATTTTTTCCGCGAATGTCTGCTGGACGTCTACATCTATCTGAGTTTTTCTTCCCGTGAAAATGAAGGAAGACTTCTGGAAGATATGAAAATTCTTTCTCAAGTCGTAAACTTTGCAGCAACTCCCAATCCACTGCTAGTCAATTATCACCGTACCATTGAAAATATTCATCAAAGTGTTAAACAAACTGATAAATTCATACATAATTTCAAAGAGCAGGATATCCGCGCTGAAATGAAACTCATTTCCCGGGCCTACTATGAAGAAGGACTTGCCAGAGAAAAAGATAATGAAACTTTTCTGAAACTGGTATTTGCATCTTTTGTTGTCTATCTGATAGCCATGGCGATCATATTGAAAAAGAACTGAGGTTAATCATTCCTCCGTGCAAATGCACGCACAACTGATTCATCAAAATAATTAGCACTCATACCGGCATCTACCAGCATACAGCTGGCATTTACTCCACTGGAAGCTGGACTTAAAAGAAAGGCAGCTGTATTGGCCACTTCCTGCGTTTCCAGGGCCTGGTGACGAAGAGTTAGTTGTTCTGCAAACAGATAATTGTCGATATAACCTGGAATACCTGCAGAAGCTGAAGTCTTAAGCGGACCAGAACATAAAGCATTAAAGCGTACCCGGGATCTTTCTGAAAAAGATTTGGCAAGAAAGGCCACGGCAGAATCCAGGGAAGCCTTTATCGGTCCCATGTAACCATAGTTGGTGGCACGGGTATTGGAAATTGAAATTGTCACTACAGAGGCTTCAGGATGAAGAACATCCTCTAAAGCATTGGCCAAAGCAATGAGTGAAAAGCAGGAGATAGTTGATGCCTGCAGATAGTCTTTTAGTCTTGTTTCATGAAAAGGTTTCATTCCCTCCGAGTAATTGGCAAAAGCAATGGAGTGCAAAAAACCGTGCAGATAAATATTTTCTGATTTAAGCTTCCGGCCAAATTCGAAGATGGCAGTTTCACTCTCAACATCCAGAAGAAAAATTTTTTTGTCCGGAAAAAGTTTCATCACCCTATCTTTTATTTCTTCATTCTGTACGGTGAAAATCAGATCAGCACCTTCTTCCTGCAGGGTCTTGGCCGTAAAATAGGCCACAGACTTTTTGTTGGCAACACCGGTAATAAGATAAGTTCTGTTTTCTAGTTTTAAAAAAGACATTTATACACTCGCTACTGCAAATTCAATTACCAGGACAGTTTTTCCCGCGACCTTTGTTGTTCCTTTCATGTAGTGGGCATTGGAGAGACTTTCCATCAGCTCCACTTCCATTTCCAGTTCATCTCCTGGTCTCACCATATTTTTAAACTTTGCATTCTGAACTCTTGTCACAACTCCCAATCCACCACCCGTCCGTCCGGCCATCAGGGCCGCTCCTGTCTGAAACAGGGCTTCCTGCAAAAGGACTCCGGGCATAATAGGATTGCCGGGAAAATGACCTTTGAAAAACTCTTCTTCACCGGTGAGTTTCAATGATGTTTTGATCGTTTTGTCTGTCTGATCGAGGATCTTATCGACAAATAAAAAAGGAGGTCTTTGGGGAATTAAATCGGTGATTGCCGGAAACATTTAAAGTCCTCCTGAAATTTCCAGGCTGGCCCCTGTAATATAACTCGCCTCTTTACTGGCAAGAAATAATACGGCCGCAGCGACTTCTTCAACTTTTCCAAAACGTTTCATCGGAACTTCTTTCATGTATTCCTTGCGCTGCTCTTCCGGCAAATCGGCCAGAAGTTCGGTATCGATGAACCCGGGACACACGTTATTAACGGTGATCCCTCGCTTTGCTACTTCCTTTGAAAGGGATTTTGAGATCGCCACCTGCCCTGCTTTTGAGGCAGCGTAATTGGCCTGTCCAGGCAGTCCCAGAGAACCTCCGATAGATGACATATTCACGATACGTCCGTAACGGTTTTTCATAAACTGCAAAACAGCATGCTTACTCATCAAAAAAGTTCCGGTGAGATTCGTCGCAATGACATCATTCCATTCCTGCAGAGTCATGGCAGCCGTAATCTGATCTCTTCGGATTCCGGAATTATTCACCAGGACTTCAATTTTCGGGTGAGACTCTTCAACATATTTAAAAAATTCAATCACTGCATTTTCGTCTCGTACATCGCATTTTTTCACAATGAGTTTATCCGTATTCATCGCCGTCTTAAACTTTTGGGCGGCTTCATCGTTTCCGGCATATGTGGAAATAACGATTGCTCCCTCTTTTAAAAAAGCTTCAGCTATTCCCCGTCCTATTCCCCGGGTTCCTCCTGTGACGATGACTGTCTGGTCCTGAAATTTCATGCTTCTTCCTTAGCTTAATTTGAGTCAGCAAAGTTTAACTTAGATCGATTTACCTGAGAAGGCTGAAAACTCTATTCCCGCGTATTTGCGAAGTGTCATTTGCCCTGGAAGTCTCATCATCAAGAATGCACATTTTTCTAAAGATGAAAATGTCGTAAAGCAACTGTTGACTCTCATATCTGCCTAAATTAAAGTAGCCGAAATGAAAAAGATTTCTTTTATTAATCGTAAAGGTGCCGGACGTCCTTCAAAACATGACAAAGGGATACGTCATATTGAGCGCGAGCAATTAAAAAAAACTTCGAATCTGCACATAACTGTCAAACTAGAAAAATCAAAGGCGGGCTTAAAAAACAAGCAGACCCTGGCCCTCTTACATAAGGCCATAAAAAAAGCACGCCTCTCCGGTCTAAGAATTCTTCACTACACTTTAGAATTTGATCACATCCATATGCTGATTGAAGCAGACAATAATCATCAGCTCTCAAGAGGAATGCAGTCTTTCGGTATCACATTTTCCAAAGGAATTAATAAGCTTAAAAAGCTGCAGGGAAATGTTTATAAAAATCGTTATCACCTTAGATTAATAAAAACATACAAAGAAATTAAAAATGTTATGAACTACATCCTGAGTAACGGTGTAAAACATAAAACGTCCTCATTCGTTAATCATTTTAATTCTCTGGTTATTGTGCGTAACCTGGATAAGCTTTACCCGGGTTTTGAGCTTATGATTGAAGATACTCTAAGGCGAAGTCCGGCCCTTCAGGCACTGAAAGGTTGTTTGAAAGAGACATTGGATCCACCCGGAACGACTTTAGGAAAACAATTATGTTAGCGATCGTAACTCACACCAGACTCACACCGCAAATCACTGCAGAACTGACGAAGATTTATCCCCAGATTTTCGAAAGTTTTAATGCGGCTAAATTTTTCCGAAAATTTGACTATCATTTTGATTTTTTAATTCTCATGGCCTACTGGGACGGTGAAATTGCAGGTTTTAAAATCGGTTATGGTCAGGATCCGGATCTCTTTTATTCCTGGACGGGAGGTGTTCTGCCTTCATATCGGCGAAAGAACATAGCCAGGGAATTAATGCATAACCAGCACAACTGGTGCAGACAAAAAGGCTATAAACGAATTGAAACAAGGACACGCAATAAATTTCCCGCCATGCTGAAATTAAATATCGATAGTGGTTTCCAGATTGTGGGGTCGTTCACCGATACCGATCAGACACCAAAAATTATTTTGAGAAAAGAACTCCACTCATGAGTGCTCTTTTTCCAGACGTGTAAGGTAATTATCTACTTCATGGGCCTGGATAACTCCGTAATTAGCAGCTCCCAGCCAGCCGGACATAATAATTCCCACAGAGCCGGCATGGAAAAGTCCCGGCATTTCTTTATGCAGATTCATTGAGACTTCCAGACCTTCGAACTTGGTTCCGAAGCTTGCTCCTTTTTCGTGCAATGTATAGCGCTGAACTGTCAAAGGCGTGGCCGCATCGACGAAGTCTAGCTTTTCCCGGATATCAGGAACAATTTTCTGAAGACCGCTAATGGCCTTTTCAATCAGATAATTTTTTTGTTTTTCATAATCTTCTTCACTAAGATTTGCCCAGTCTTCAAAACGGGCATTAGAAGAAGAAACGATCGCATATTGAGGGGGAAGATGAGGTCTGGAGTCAGGATAATAAACGGAGAAGGTCTGACTGCCGACTTTAGGCGAAAGGATGAGATCAGTGGAAAAATGATCATCTTCGCTGGTAAAAATGAGGTCGCCAATAAAGGGAATCGACTCTCCTTTTTTTAGTCCCATGTAAACCTGACAGGAAGAAGTATTCAGTCGGACTGCATTGGTTTGATCTATAAATTCTTTGCGGAAATATCGGTCACCGACCATTTTATGAATAGTTGTTTTTAAATTGGAGTTGGAAACAACACTTTTACTTCTTATTTCATGGCCTTTAACGATGACCCCAGCGGCCCGGTTGTTTTCTATAATAATCTGATCGACTTTCGCCTGCATCTGGATATCAACACCATTTTTTAGAAGTTCATCTTTCATCATCCCAATCATGGTATCTGTCCCGCCCTGAAAAATGTAAACGCCTTTACTCATAAAATTGGAGAAAACAATTCCATAGGAGATGGCCGGATCTTCGAGGTTAGAGCCGTTAGCGTAAACGATTGGCTCCAGTAAAAAACGGGTGACATCATTTCTGCCAGGAAAATATTTTTCAAACAACTCACCATTGGTCATGCGGGAGTTGTCGTAGAAATTCATATTGGCCAGTTCCAAAAAAAAGGCCTGAACGGTTTCATGGGAAATACCAAATTTTTTCACCAGAACTTCTATAAAGTGTTCTTTGGTGAAATCAGTTTCTACGCTGAATTGTGGATTTATGTAGCGGACAGATTTCAGTTGATGAATACGATCTGCAATTTCTTTGCTCCAGTATTTGCGACAGGTCTTAATCATACCAACCGGAAATCCATGCAGGGATACATCAAAAATATGCTGACCTTCTTTGCGCTTAAACCAGGTTGCAAATCCACCTAGCTTGTTGTGTGACTCCAGCAAAAGAACTGAGCGCCCATCACGGGCCATTTTATTGGCAAGAGTCATCCCCGCCAGTCCAGAACCAATAACAATAACGTCGTAGGATTTAGTGATTTTATCTTTTGAAGAATACAACATAGCTTTTTATTTTTTTGGAGAAATCTTAAAAAGGGCAGTTCCCCATTCATTGTTATCAGCACTTGAAACCAGCAGACAGGAAAAGACAATGTCACCATTTTCATTCATGTCGATTTCGCCACTGAAACCAGGATAGTTCGGGTTAGATAGAATTCGGGCCATTCCCAGATCCGTTTTTACTTCATCGCCTTCACTAATGAGTTTTTTTATTCCGTCGTTAGTGGCAATGTAGATGCCGCGCTTTCCGTCCAGATCACGTGCACGAAAGGCCACTAGTCCCCGGTCGTTTACTTTTGGTGTAAACATTTCAATTTCTGATATGTCATCCGCTTTTTCCACGGCCAGATTTTTTAAAATTCCGTCTCGGTATAAAACGAGAGCTCGTTGTGAATTCTCCAGTACTGCAGTAAAGGCGACCAGACCATTTTTAGAAACTGTCGCGGTATTATTAAAGCCAAGATAAAAAGAAGCTGGATCAGCATCACGATCACGGGCGATGACAACTGAATCAAAGGACTGATCCAGATTTGGTTTTAGCAGGAGAATTTCATCCGGATTAGACTCATCCCATTGTCCTTTTTCACCGATTCTTCGCTTAAAGACCATTTCACCTTTTGGATTCAAAACAGGTCTGAAAAGATATGAAGACTTTTGTCCATACGCCACCATGCCTTCAGTGATAATGGGTTTTAGCTGTTTATCAATATAAGAAAAAAACGTTCGTTCATTATTGCCATTGGTTCCGCGAAAAAAGATTTTACCGTCATCAAGCAGCTGTGAGTAAGTGTAATAGGCAATATCTTTATCGTCGGGATTCAGAACTTGTTCAACATTTCCAGTTTGCGTATCCAGTAACAAAAGACCGTCAGTGATTCCTTCTTCGTAGAGATTAAAAACAACCTGGCCGGAATTATTTAAAGATGGATCAGTCATAAAACGTGATTCAGGGGCTGTATAGACAATCTTTCCATTTTTCTCATCTTCTGGCTTAAGCCACAAACCATGATTAGTTTGTCCGTCAAAACCCATTATTTTAATGGCGACATCTCCTCTGGTGTTAATGACCGGAGAAGGATTACTTAAATAACTCATGGGAGGAAGATTATAACCGTCTTCTATATTAGCTCGGGCCAGCAGAAGAGGAGCTTCGTATTCAGGCAAAGCCGCTATGGCCACTGAGACATTTAATAAAAGGCAAAGAGATAAAATGCATGTTGAAATTTTCACGGTTCAAATCCTTTTTCAAATTTTAGTAGAGACATTGCGACCTTCACTCCGTCGACAGCAGCACTGGTGATTCCCCCTGCATGTCCGGCCCCTTCACCACAAGGGAAAAGGCCCTGATGACTGGTAGACTCCATTGTCTCTTTATTTCTGGTTATCGTTACCGGGGCCGATGTTCTGGTCTCCGGCGCGATCAATAAGGCCTTGTCTGAAACAAATCCTTTCAGGTTCTCATCAAATTTTAGCAGGGCCGTCTCTAAATGTTTAGTCACAAATTCAGGCAATATCTCCCTTAGGGGGGCCTTAACAATATCTGAGGGAGTCGAAGTTTTTATTGAGCTTGCGTCCGGATTGAACTTGTGATCCATAAATTCTTTGAGCGTCTGCGCCGGCAGTTCTCTTCCGGAGGCACGAGCCCTGGACTGATTATATGCGCTCTGTTCAATTTTGTGCTGGAAATGCAGACCGGCCAGGAGCTGATCGCCGGGAAAATCGATACCAGCACGCACACTCACGACCAGGGCAGCATTTGACCAGCGGGAATTGCGGGCATAGTTACTCATTCCGTTTACAACGATACCATTGGCCTCTGTTCCGGAAGATAAAACATAACCGCCCGGACACATACAAAAGCTGTAAGTTCCTTTTTTACTATGAGGATCTTCATAACTTAAGCGGTATCTGGCCGCTCCGAGTTCAGCTCCCCGGAATTTTCCATACTGAATCTCATCGATAAGATCGCGGGGATGTTCTATGCGAACACCAACAGCAAAATCTTTTTGTTTCATTTCTACACCACTATCTTCGAGGTGATGATACATTTCACTGGCCGAGTGTCCGGTGGCCAGTACCACATAGGGTGAGTAGATTTTCTGTCCGTCAGAGAGCTCAACTCCAATGACTTTTTTTCCTTCAAACAAAAGTCGGTCTACTCGGGTGTTGTAGAGAACTTCACTTTTTTTACTACGCAGGTAATCAGTCATCTGATTGATGAGTGCCCGGATTTTATTAGAGCCCAAATGCGGGTTAGAAATATACGCTGTTTCAGGAGGTGCACCAAAATCAACAAAACGATTCATGACATACTGAACGTAGTGAGACTTGATACGGGTAATGAGTTTTCCGTCAGAAAATAAACCCGCTCCACCTTCGCCATAACAAACATTGTTCTCAGGGTTGAATTCTCCGTAGCGCCAGAATTTCGAAATATGCAGCATGCGCCGGTGCGCGCGATCACCGCGTTCTATGACCAACGAAGGAACTCCGAAATCTGCCAGACGAAGAGCGCAGAATAATCCCGCTGGTCCCGCACCGATGATTATAGGACGATTTTTAAATTCCCCCAGATTGGTGAATTGCTCTTTTGCTGCTTCAAATCTCTCTCCCGGCATAAGTAGTTCGACATTATACGTGTAACGCGGAACTTTTCCCCGGCCGGCACCACGGGCATCAAGGGCCTGACCCAGAATGCGGTAGTCTGTAAAACCAGCGTGGTTTTTGGAAAGAAAATCATCGACATCCTGGTTGTAGTCCAGGGTGAACTGAATTTTTTTTGTCATGTCGAAAGTCCAAGAGGCAAAAGATATTTACGAGTATAAAGAATATCAAAATTATGGGAAAATAGATAGCCTGTTACAGAAAGACACAGGTTCGAAAGACGTTGAGGAGGAGAAGTGTCAGAGTCAATAAAGGTTTCAATGATCGTCATCGGCGATGAGATTCTCAATGGTCGCACTATAGATTCCAATGGCAGTTTTCTCTCCAAATACCTTTTTAAAAAGGGACTAGAACTGTCGTCTATTAAATTTATCCGCGATTTGGAGCAGGATATGATCCGCGCTCTCAGCGAGGCCATGGAAGAAAGTGACGTTGTTATTACTTCCGGAGGAATTGGCCCTACTCTGGATGATAAAACCAAAAAAACGTTTGCCGATTTTTTTGGAAAAAAACTAATTGAGCGTGACGAAGTCGCTGCAATAGTGGCCGAAAACTACCATCGTTTCGGACGCAGCTGGCATAGAGAAATGAATCATTATCATATTTTTCCTCAAGATTTTATTGCTCTTAAAAATCCAAAAGGACTTGCCCCTGGTCTGGCTTACTTTGATCCGGAAAAAAAGAAGCTTCTCTTATCCGGTCCAGGTGTGCCCAGAGAATTTTTTGAAATGGTCGATAGTGAATTTCTTCCTTACATTGCCCGGACTTTTGCGGATGGTTTCCGCCCCAATTTTCAGACCGTCATCCGAACACACGGAGTGCCGGAAGAGAAGATTTTTTTCGAACTCTGTCCGCAACTTTGGGAACAACTTGAACGTTTTGGAAAAGTAAGTTCACTTCCCCACACCATCGGTGTGGACATAGTAGTCAGTTATCATGGTGATGAAAAAGATCATCAAAAAAAACAAAAAGACATTACAGAACTGATAAACAATGGGCCCTTGAAAGATCACGTCTGGCAATTCGGAAACTCTCCCCTTAATGAAAGAGTGCTGGAGCGAGCTTTGACGAAGAAAAAAACTTTTGCCTTCGCTGAATCCTGCACCGGGGGACTTTGTGCTTCCAAAATAACAGATCTTCCGGGAGCATCATCCGCTTTTTGGGGAAGTGTGGTTTGCTATGACAATTCTGTTAAAAAAAATGTGCTCAAGGTAAAAGAAGAAACGCTTAAATCTTTCGGCGCTGTCAGTATGCAGACCGCAGAAGAGATGGCATCTGGAGTAAGATCATTATTAAACGTAGACTATGCCGTTGCGATCACCGGAATAGCCGGGCCGGAAGGAGGAACGACAGAAAAACCTGTGGGTACTGTAGCGATCGCCTTTGCTGGTGCAAATAAAAACGGCTCAGCACTTTTTCAGTTTCCAGGTGACCGTTTACGGCTAAAAGACCGGTTCTCTGATCGGGCCTTGTTAACCTTATTGGAGCTGATTGAAAGCGAGTAATTATTTATTGGCCAAATCGCGGGACTTGATGTGAACAATCGCTTCTTTTTTAAGTTCTTCCAGATTTTCTTCATGAATGCTGGCAATTTCCCGCTTTGCTCTATCACCATGATCTTTTGTTATCCTTCCGCTTTTAACCATCGTCTCGACCATGGCATCGGCCTGTATTTTTTCTAAACGTGAAGCATGGATAAAGTATTCTACATCTTTCACTTCTGTGTTTTCTGTTTCGGAAGCATTGATCACGGCCGGATAAACAAAAAAGGTTAAAGTTAAGAGAATTGATTTCATTATGCCTCTATTAGTTAAGCAGGTTACTCAGGTTATTATCGTCTCAGCTTTCTCTTTGCTTGAGTGGAATTATCGGACTTGTTTTGGGGATTAAATAATTTCCACATCTTTCAGAGTTTAGGAAAGAGGACCTTTTTCTAAACTGGCCCAGACCTTCTATTTAAAGTGCCTTAGATTTGGGGCATATCGCAGGAACGGAGTGCTCGCCCCGTTGTTTTAAACTAGCTGAAACATAAAGAGAACACGCATTTCCTGGCAGCAAGTTTTTCCTACGAACTAAAATAAAATCAATGATTAAAGTCTTTTTCCGATCAGTGATTTGATGAGTACTCTAATGAAGAAACTGAATTCAAAATCAGGCAGTATGCAATCATCTATTTTGATGATTATCTGTTCTTTATTCGTGTTAGTTTCCTGTATGCAATCACCGGGATCAAAACGCTCAGTTTTGAAGAGCGCAACAACCTCGGATAATAGTAAAACACCATCAACACTTCCCGACTTTAATACCGGAAGTAATTTTATTCAGAACGGTTCATCGGTTTATACAACCAGTGCATCAATGGATCTTACTTTCAGTGATTCGTTTGTTCTTCGGGGAAAACAAATCGACAGTTATATCCGTTCAACAGGAACTCAGGCCGTCACCTGTCTGACTGCAAAGTTCACGCATCCCTCCGCAAACAAGATCATTATTCTTGCGGCAGTTCCTAAATCTGTTTATAACTTCACCACTCAGGCCATCGAATATTATTACTACCTCAGTCCATCGGATGTATCGACAAATCAGAATTTTTGTCAAAAACCTGGTTTGACTAATCAGTTGTTCTCACTTTATCCAACACTCTCCCCAAAATATAAATGGGTAGACTTATGTCCGACACTGACTTCCTGTCTGGTTACTTATACCAGTGACAAACTGGAACTCTTCAGTACCAGTGGTGCTAAAATTACTCAGGTCACAACCTCTAATTTGAATTTTTCATTAGCGGGAATCGTCACTTCTACAAGTCCAAGTGGTCTAAGTTGTACGGAAAGTGCACAGTGTACTGCTCAGGGATACGATTGCTGCAGTCTTGGTCAGTGTGTGAAAGACCTGGCCTTAAAACCGGGTGTCGATACAACTTCAGTTGATTACAATCAGGCACTTCAGGATATTCTCAATAATCCGGCAAACATTTATCAATATCCACAATATTATTTCATCTGTTCACAGCCAACAAATACACCTACCACCCCAACAGATCCTACTGATCCGAACATTGAAGCCGGTCGTCGTCTGAAAAAACTGGAAAGCTTATATAACTGTACTACGAAAATTGAAGGTGAATACGGCTTCTGTACAAAGACTTATTCCAATGCAACAGTTGGTACTTTCTATAATTCCGGAGTTGATGACCGAAGCTTTAAAGATACATTTACACATTTAACAGTGAGTGCTGATTCACTCTCGGCTATTGAAGAAATCAGTTATGGTGAAGTAGTGATGTTTAACTACACAACCAAATCTGACTCTGCCCTAGCTCCGATTAATTATGAAGATGCTAATGTGCGGATTGAAGGGATTCATAATGACGACCTTGCCACTGGTGCTGCGATAAAAATAAAAACTACACCGGCCGGTGCAATCTCAAAAGATCTGGTTATCAAATATAAAACCGATGCTAGTTGTAATCCCATTAACAGCACACTCGCTAAGTGTGAAAAATATTATATTCAGGGACAGGAAAATAAGGGTGATACTGTCGAGCTTCACCGTATGGGCCGGGTAACAGATCACTTCCCTGACTCTAATATATTTAAACTCCCTTATTATGCCAGCACAACAAAAGCGATTACTGTTGAAGTGGACGGTATTATTCAGAAAGAAGGTGCCGACTGGATGTTGGTCTACGGTAGTCCAAACACCATTCAATTTCTCCCGACAACTCAACTAAAAGTTTTTAAAGATCAAAAAGTAAAAATTACTTTTTTTGCCACAATCGCTCCATCACTATTGATGCCTTCCAAAATGGCTGCACTCAACGAAATTAAAACATTATGTGGATGTAACGATGTCAACTGCACATTAACTCCCGTGAAAAATGCAGTGAATGTTGTGACGGACTATGCATGTGTATTCCCGGAAGCAAATCTGCCGGAACCTGCACAATCTCAAAAAGTTTACCTTAGCTCAAAAACCGTTCCTGTCCGATTTTTTGATTCCAATGGTGTTTCACAATCTACTGTGACATCCAGCACTTTGCCTCAGGAAGGCGGAACTGCTTTTAGTTATCGCAAAGAAAATCTGTTAAATCCAAACAACTTGCCGGATATCAATACTCCTGCAGATACCACTAACAGTTCTTCAAATTATTACATTGGATTTAATGAAATATACGGTTCATTATCTTACGCTAATAACTCTGCAAAACCGGCCAAAGAAGTGCGGGTAAAGAAGGGTACCACATACGATATCTTTGTCGACCGCGGTGTCTACTCTAATTGTATCCAGTGTGGAAATGATTATTTTTCAAATCTCACAAAAATATTTCCCTATACTGAATACGGTGGTGGTTTAAAACCATTACAGTCTCAAACAAACACAATTGTAGGTAACAGTATCCGCTCAGCAGAAATGGCCTTTGGACGTGCCTGTCTTATTCCGGCCACGATGATACCATGGTCACATTATCCTGAATCCGAAATTAAAGATCAGCGACTCGGTCGTATGCGCGCTCAACACTTCGCTTACGCTAATGGATATCAATATGACTGGTATGGTTTTGATTACGGTGCAGTTATTGGTTCATTCGATGGTGTAAAATGGTTTGCCATCGGAACTAACCGAAGGATAAAAGCTGATACCAACAAACTATTCCTCGCAGTCAATGGTGTTTTTGGAGATCTGGCACTGGAATCAACGTTTGAAGTAACAGTCAACGATGCGGCCTTAAATCCTGATGGAACCAACATGGTAACCAAAGATTTTGACTCAGACGGGGCCCAATGTCAGCGTTATCACCAATGTACAACTGACAATGATTGTGCCACAACACTGGGATGGGACTACGCATGTGCTCCGGTCAATCAGATCACTACCTCCTGGCCAAAGTTCGATGAAAACGCAAAAGAAATTCCCGAAGCTAGCAGTGATATCCGCAATCTGACCAGTATACTAGGAGTTTCTTCTCCGGGTAAACGATGCGTGTATCGCGGTCGCGGGTCTATGTGTACACCAAACTTTAATTCAATCAGCAGTTCTACTTTTAATTCTTCAACTGAAAAAGTTTTCCATGCCTGTTCGGCCAATAATTATTGTCAGCCAATAATGAACGGTGGAGCCGCAGTTGCAAAATTTAACAACCGTATTGTTCGATATGGAAAAGTCAAAGTCGATTCAACAATTGACAGTTTTGGATATGGTGTGAGGTTTCCGGGAAGACCCTTCAATTACAACGCTTCTGAAAGTGTCCGCTCTGAAACGCTTCGCAATTTAAATGGTAATAAGGCCCTGGCGATGTGTGTGCCGGGCAGAGATGTTAACGCTGATACTTTTGTTCTGCAAAACACCAACACGCCCACAACCAATTCACTTGGGGACAAAGTTCTGGGTTTGGGAATGACTTTTGAAGGTAACACCAAAAATGACAAATATCTTATGTCGTGTTCAGTAATGGATTCGACAAAAAATTTCCATCATATAGCTTCAAGTGCTACTGCCTCTCATGCAACTGACAACACGTTGAAATATGATTCGGCTACGCAGTCGATCTCAACCAATGCTTTATTATTTTTCAAATCAATCTTTGAATCAAAAAATATTTCATTCAATATGCTGAAGCGGAACAATGAATTACTGACTGGTATATCTTATGCTCAGAACCGGTGTCTGCGCGCTCCGGGTGCTTCCTGTTTCACGGATATGGATTGTGCTCCGTCGAAACCTCTGGCAGATAAATTGAAATCTATCAGTGCTGAAGATCTTGCCGTTACAAATCTGCTGAATAAATATGAAGTTAAATTCTGGCAGGAAGAACTTGTTTGTTCTCAGGCCACTTCCAAAACAGATCCTGAATATGATCCAAAAAATAATCGCTGTTGCCGAGAAGCGGGTAAAACTATTTCCATTGCGACTGCAAGTAATAGTGTTGATGTCAATACCAGCGCAGCTCCGGGAATTGATATTGATCTCAATGTAAAACAGCGCTATTCGAGAGTTGCCACAGTCTACAAAGACATGAAGGCCGATGCTACCAACTATCCACCACTGAACGCGGCCGTTGTGGACCAGTGTACTACTCCAGGCGGATGTGAACTTACCACCGGTCTGGCCAATCAGTTTAAAACTTTCTCTGCTATGGCCGAAAGAACCAGCTGTTCCGGTGATTGGGTCAGAAGCTTTGCCACCGGTTCTACACGCTGGGAAAGCTCCCGTTTTCAGAAATTTACGCCTGCTATTTTTAAATGTTTTAACTGGATGCCGGGAATAAACAACTATACCTGTGAAGACAACGAAGAAGATGATCCAGACTGTAAAGCAGTTCAGACTCTACCTGGAAGTGCAAAAGCTAAAGGAATTATGGATTACCTGGGCAAGCTGGAGTTAATGGGTATTCCTCAAATTAATATGCCGACCGGCGCTTATTATGAAGGAACAACAGAGCTTGATCTTTCCTGCCGTTCAAATCCTACGGGACAGAATAATCCCTATCCGGGAAATTTTGGTTCACCGGCCGCAAACTATCTGGCCCCAATTGCTCTTTTTAAATTTCCTGCACCGGATGCTGAATATTCTGACGGAACCAAACAGCTTTATTCTGCTGCAGATCCTTCAAACTGGAATGCAATGAAAAACATTTTCAAACCAGATGAAGTTCGCGGTTGTCTTGGGGCGGGTACACAGATGAAGACAGGTGATGATCCGAATTTATGCTGTACTGGCTTTATTAATCCAACAAACAACCGTTGCCAGTTACTCGATTATGTAGACCTGTCCGTTTATACGAACAAATATGTTTCAAGTGAGGCCAAAAAGCTTAATGTTACTCTGTTTGACAGCAACGGATATGTAAAAGATCCGGTTTATGTCGCTCAACTGGCCTGCCAGAAAAGTTTTTGCGCTTCGGGTGTTGTAGGCACAGGTGCTTTGATTACCCAGCTGCATATTCCCGGAAAACCTAGTGGCAATAAAGTTTATCGTTTTATCGATGGATCGGAAGCGGACTTTGAAGATGATAATCAGTTGCTGGTGCTTTACAATGCGGGACTAAAAATTAACACTCATGCTTATTGCCTGCCTCCAAGCTTTAAAGGTAAATCAAGCGCTGATTTTACAGTCATCAGTTGCGGTAATTAATTGTCAAAAGTGTTAAATGCTTTCATAATCTCTAGTGGAACATTTTCCTTTAGCCACACGAGAACAAATGGAAGCATTATTTATTGCAGCAATTCTGGGAATAGTTGAAGGCCTTACTGAGTTTATTCCCGTCTCCTCTACCGGACATTTAATTATTGCTGGAGAATTGCTGGAACATAGCAGTGCTTCTTTTAATATCATCATACAACTAGGGGCCATTCTCGCGGTGGTCTTCCTTTACAAAGAAAGGTTTTTTGATTTTTTTAACTGGCAAAATATCAAAAATCTGAAAAATAATTTGCATTTCAAAGAAGGCCAGCGGCTCAATCTGATTCATATAGCTCTTGCGATCGGACCAATCCTTGCTGTGGGTTTTGTCTCACGCAAGTTCATTAAAGAACATCTCTTTAATTCGCAGACGGTAATCGCATCGTTAATCATCGTTGGCTTTTTGATGATTATTGTTGAGCGAATTAAGCCATTACCTGAAAAAGACAATCTAGACCGCATCACCTACCTTGATGCTCTGATCATTGGTCTAGGGCAATGCTTTGCCCTTATTCCAGGTGTCTCCCGGTCCGGGGCCACTATGCTGACAGCAATGTGCCGAAAAATTGATGTCAAAACTTCCGCTGATTTCTCTTTCCTTATTTCTGTTCCGGTTATTGCCCTCATCACTATTTATGAATTCATCAAGTCCTACCATGAATTTACTGCAGATGGTTTGTTTGCCTTGTTTGTTGGTTTTGCCGTCTCTTTTATTGTCGCTATTATCGGTATTAAAGGTTTCCTGGTTGTTTTAAAACGTCTTTCACTTACTCCCTTTGCTATTTACCGTATTCTCTTTGGTCTGTTCTTCTATTTCTTCAAAAACTAGTCCGTTAAAAGTGCCACAAAAGGTAGTCATTTCACACTTCCTACCCCCCTGTTCCAGGGGGCGGAACTAATCCCGTTAAGTCCCCGAAAATGAGGACTTTGCCCGGATTCTGCCAAAAGCTTTCACGGGTTTCGCCCAAAAAGAAGATGATTAAATAGATCAGACATTAAAATAAGATCAAAGCTCACAGTTTTTTTGATTTATCCGAAAAGACGAGAAGCTAATGCTCTTAACTTAATGGAATACTGACTATGAAAAAGCGTGAATTAACAAAAACAGTTGTCGTTCATCTGATGATCTTTTCATTAGTTCAAACTTCTATGCCTTACCAGGTTCAGGCAGCTGATATTCGCGAAAACGCACTCTTCCAGGGAACACAATGGCTGATGAACACAGCGGCCCAATATCAAATGGCCACTCATCAGCAGCGTATGCTGGAAATGGAAATGCAGAAAAATATGGCCTTACGGGCCCAACTGCAACCTAAATCAACTTCCGCTCAGTTTTTTCCGGAGTGTCCGCTACCTCCTTCAATGAGTTCAATGCCGGCCAATGCCTGTACAAATGAACAACCAAAAGATCCTAACGATGCGCTGGCAAAGATGTCGGCCATGCGAACATATGATGATATCTCTCAGACCTGGATCAACTATTACGATCAAATGATGAACGAAGCCGCCAATGGTCCACAACCAATTGGTCTTCGCTGTCTGGACAATAAAAAGAAAGCCGTTGAATCGCAAATAACAGAACTCATTAACAGACTTACCGAACTTCAGACTCGCTTGAATCAGGATAAGCAAGCCTTTATTTCAAATAATCGCAAAATACTCGATGAATTTAACCTGATCAATGATGAATTAAACGGAACGAATTCTAAAAAAGACCTGAGAAAAACGACTAAAGATTATTCCAAATTGTTTTCTCCTTCCTGTCAGACAGCAATTGGAAAAGATGCTCTAACGCGAGAAGGTTTCGTTGGTTTTGCCAGAGTAAAAGACCTGATGTCTGCAAAAGCTAAAGATGCCAATGATTTTAACTCCAACAAGGACCGAATCAGACAAGATATTGAGCGCGATATTCAGCGCATGCAGGATGGTATCAAAAATAACGGATTAGCTGACTGGATGCAGACAGTGACTCCGGATTTTACCAACATCTCAAGCGTAAAAACTTCAGCAACAAAAAAAGTCATGGAATTCCAGGCCGCGTATAACCGCATTGCCGGAGAGCTGAAAAATAACTATCAGTATGAAGCGCCTAAACTGGACAAAAACTTTTCTGCTGACTTTGAAGATTTTGTTTCTTCTTCAAAAGACTATTTCAAAAAGCGTTACATCAACGAATGTGTGACTGGTGCTGATAAAGGGATTGCTATTCCGGTGGAAAAATTACTGGAAAGCATGACCACAACAATTAAAGGAAGTGTCGGAAAAGGATACCTGGACAATTATCGTCAGGCTTACAAAAATATCGTTAATAATTCTTCGTTAACGGTTGAAGAAAAAGATGAACAACTTAAAGCTCTTTCTGCTCAGTATCCTAATGTGCAGTTAAGATACCGTGACAATTCCAGCAATATGATCAGTGAAACTCCTTACCAGACTTTCATGAAAACAGCTGAGAAGTGTGCTACTCAATATACCTACAGTGAAGAGAAAAAAGTAAATCGTGGACAGGTTCTGCTTCGCGAGCTTCAGGGTCTGCATGAAAATTTCGCGAGCAATTTAGGACAGGCTGTTCGTGAAAAAGCTCTGAACTGTGACGGCGAAGCGAAAAAAGACGGAGCTCAGTGCTCTGGCGAAACTCTTAACTATAAAAGTGAAGGTTTCTGTATCCAGCACGCCAGTGAATGTGCCAATGAAATCATTGGCTGTTATGACCAGGCCGACAAATATGTCAAAGAAGCTGAAACGAAACTCACCACTCTGGCCGCAACTTATAACAATAATGTTGCTAATATGATCAACCGCTCACGCGGTCTATTTGAACTGCAAAAAGCAGCTGTCCTCGATCTTACAAAAATGCTTCAGGCAAAATTCCCGGGAACAAATTTTGAAATCCCGAAAGATATGTTCATCAGTATGCCGGATGAAAAGCTGGACGCTACCGGAGTTCGTCTGGCCAACGACGGTAATATGTCTTTCATGGACGAACTTCCTAAAAAAATCGATCTGCTTAAAAAAGTTTTCGAAGACCAAAGAGAAAAAACCAACGACGTTATTGAAGAATACATGGGAAAACAAAGAGAAGCTATGTCCCGCGAAAAAAGCCGATGGGAAAAACTGGCCTCTGACTGTAGCCGTGGTGCCGGTTCGATGGGAGATTTCATCGCTAAGGCCAATGCTGCCGGAATGAAACAGCAACAGGAAATGGATCAGAAAATTGGTTCTTTCTGCGCGAAATATAGTGATCTTAGAGATAATCCGATGGCCGGATGTGATGATGCCAAAAAACTGGCAGAAGACGCTGACAAAATCGCCTCAATGATCAATGGTGGCGCGAGAACCATTACTAAAGAATATCGCCAGGCATGCAGTAGCTTTAATAATGAAAAAGATGAAGAAATCGGAAACTGCGATGATTACTATGAAAAAGGCACTGATAAATATCGTGTATGTAAGGCTAAAGAACGTGCGTTCCTGAGAAAGGCCAATGCTTCAGATTCTGAAACTTCCAAAGCACCGAAAATTAAACTGAGCAATTTGTGTGAAGATTCATCTACTGATGACAAAACATTTATTGAAGCAGTTGCCAAGAAAGTGAAAAGTGATGAATCAAAACTAAACAAAACAACAATCGCGGAAGTTTTAAAATTAGATGACATTGAGAGTGGCGATTTTTTTGCCAGCGTTCGAAGCATTGTTGGAAAAGAAAACCTTGGAAAAACGCCTGTCTGCAAGACGCTTACTGAAATTGCCGAAGGTGATGAACTAGATGCAGACGAAACAAAAGAAAAGCAAAGTGATCTGAAGCATATTGCAAAGGAAATTGAAGCAGAAACGGCCAAGAAAGAACAAATTGATAGCAAGATTTCAGAATTAATTGCCAAAATAGAAAAAACTGAAAAGAAAGAAGAACTGGATAAAATAAATCAGGACCTGACGACCGAAAGAAACAAGAAAACCGCACAGGAAAAAGTATTAGCAAAACTTACAGAGAAAAAAGATGAAGACTCAAAACTTCTGTCCAAATCTCAGAAAAAGAATTTGTTGAAAAAAGCGTTGTTAAGCTTAAGTCCTACTACCTCTACGGAAGAATTAAAGGAAAAAGCTTTCGAAAGAATTGGACAAAAAGCTGATGAAATTCCATGTACCGCTCAGGCCAGTAACAATGGAATGCCGAAACTGTTTATGGGATCGGATGAATTATTTAAACGTGACCAGGCGATCTTAGGTGGTAAGACAAAATGACGAAACTGATGTTAAAAACATCATTCAGAACTATAGCAACGACACTCTTAGCAGTGTCGCTTGCCGTTTCATGTAAGCCTTCAGTTTCAAAAAATTCACTTCGGGGCGGAGGAAAAGGTAAATCATCGCTTTATGACACTTCCAAACTTGCCGTAGGTGAAGGCCGTGTCCTGCTCGATAACCCGATTATACTTTCAGGAAAAACCACTTTCTCTGCAGATAATGATCTTTCTACTATTTTGAGTGCTCCGGTTTATATTACGGGAAACAATTTTCTACAAAGCTCTGCAAATTGTTATGGTGTTCCTTACTGTTTCGTCGTTCTGGAAGAAAAAACGTCAGTAGCTGCTCTGCAAACAACCAATGGTAAATGGGGTTATTCTCCTGACACCGAAGAATTTTTACAGGTGAATGCTTACTATCATCTGAATGAAATCTTTAAAAGTTTCTTTAGCAGTATTAAAAGCAGTACAGCGATGGTTTTCGATGCATTCGGAATTCAGCGTTATGACTCTGCTCTGCCAAGTAACCTAATTGTCTCAAGCGAAACTTACCGGCTGAATATGTCTACCCCTGTTCAAACTATCACGGCGTGTGATGCCGAAAATAATGCTTTTTATGAGGCGGCAAACCGTATTATTTGTCTGGGATTTACCAAAACACCGACCGTTCCGTTGAGATGGGCCCAGGACAGTACCATTATCTATCATGAATTAGGCCACTTCTTTCAGGACATGCAGCTTAACATGCGCAATCCTGCTTCAGTGGTTGTTAAACCTAATCTGGGCAATATCAAAGGCTACTCAGAAGCAGCCGCCATCGGTGAGGGGCTGTCCGATTATTATAGCTATTTCATGAATGGTCGTACGCATTTTGCCGAGTGGGCAGCGGGCCGGTATCTCGGGGCCAGCAGACCAATGTCCGAAGACGATCCTCTTCATGCCTCGGGAATTTCAACGGATCCGGATGAAAGACTCTCCTATCCGGATTTTATTTCATACGATCCTAATCACGCAGGTATTCCGGTTGAAGAAATTCACTCGGCCGGACTGATAGCTTCACATTTCCTGGTGGCATTGACAGAAGATTTACAAACAAAATGTTCTCTCAGTAACGAGGTGGCCCGCAACCACGTCATGCATCTGGTAACAGAAACACTTGCCGAACTGGGCGATATGACTTCAGTGGGGACAAACGCTGGTGTGGCCGGAAAAGTCAATCTCTCTGCTACATATTCCAAATTGTGGTTCGATGTTGTCAATCCGATTAACTACCGCAGTTTCATTCAGACACTCGCTAAAAATATCGTCATTAATCTGGGGAATTCAGGTTTAAATTCTTGCGGAACTACTTATTACAAGAAAGATGATCTGGAGCAGTTACTCGACTCTTACGGACTACTGCTTTTTAAAACTTATAATCAGCATCGAAATCTTGCTGATGGTGTAACAAAAGTAAATACACCAGTGACTGCCACTAACCGAAAGAAATCTGTTCTTGTCCCGAAGAGTGCACTCATTTTTGATCCTTCTCCCGATGCGAGTGTGGCCTTTGTTTTTGATGATCAGAAACTGATACGTTCGGCACTTGCTGAATTTTTAAAGGTCGACAGTTCAATTAAAATTTCTGATCAGATTAAAGACGATCTTCCTTACAACAACGGTAATTCAAAAATCTCCCCAGGAGAGGTCGTGGCCATTGCTCTTAATCTCTATAACAATTCAAATTCCACCATGGGTGGAATACAGATTCTGGCCAATGACTGGGACCATGCTGATACTACTGCAGGTACATCTAAGGGACGTCCGTGTCAGTTTCCTTCCAGTATGAGTAACGATACCTGGCCGCTGGAATCAGAAGGCGGATCCACTGCTCCTAACTGTAGCACGGTAGCAGCATCAGCTTCTGACTTTGCTCCGATTTGTTTTATTCAGGCCAATGAGGCAAGCTCTACAAGGTGGGTTTCACAAAGTGAATTCCGTCAAAAACTTGCTCTCGACAATAATTTCTGTCTGAATCCTGAAGCCGGAAAAGATCAGGATTGCTTTGTGCGTGCCGTCCGGGGTCTGGATCTGGCCTATTACTCTAAGTTAAATCCTAAACAAACATGGGGACAAACATTTCAGAATCCCGATCCAAAGGCCCCTGCCCCTGATCTGGAATTTGGTAACTTATTCTTCCTGGAAGTTTCCAAACATATTCCACCAGGAACAGTCATAGACTGCCGTATCCGGGTGCGTTTTACCAACTGTGAGGACTGTTTTCACGACAGTTCAAGAGCTAATTATGATTTTAAAGACGTAGATTATAACGGCCCAAAACCATTTAAAGTTTTACATTTGCAGATACCGATTACTGATTAATTATGAAAAAATTTTGGTTATTTTTCTTTTCATTATCTGTTGCTGTTGGAATCACTCTGCATATCAAGAGGCAAAGTGAGTCTATGGTTTTTTTAGAGCAGGACAACCAGAAATGGAAAACATTTGTTAAAAAGCCACAAAGAGAAGTTGCCAGCTATGAAACGACTGACGAAGAACTAGAAAAGGCACGGTTAAAAAAAATCGTAAAGGGACCTTCGCGTTCCCCGGACAGTATTATTCCTGTAAAAGAATTAAATTTTCGCGGTAACAGGGCAATCGTTGGTGATTTTAATGCAGAATTCGAAGATCCAAATCGCCCCATTCCTATGTCCAACAAAGTTAGCTCTGATTGGAAAGAAAAACTGGGTTTAGACTTAATGCGCTTTCAGCCGGAAGAAACAAAAGTTCTGGTTAAAAATGAAATGTCGTTGATCAAAATCGCTGAAGGGAAAGGACGATATTTTGAACAGGTCATTGTCACTTTTTTAATGAAAGATGGTGAACAAAGCAGTTTCAGAGCTTTGGTAGATTCAGAAACTGGTGTTGTAGAAGCAACATGGGACAGAACCATTCATGAGCGTTATGGAAAGCAGAAGGAAAAGATCCCTTTTCCTCCTGCAGGTATCAGTAATATTACTACAAGGTAAGCGGTAGACTTACGCCGACAACAAATTCATGGGACGAAATTTCAGCATCACCATTGAGTTGTGTTGTTACAGCACCAGCTTTGACTTCATCAAGGACAACATTGCGATAAACAAGGTTTAAACTTACAAAAGGAAGTCCGGTAAAGCCAAGACCCAATTCTTTTGTTGATCCCGAATATTCTGTTCCTGCGGCCGTTGCACCACCGTTACTATCATCTTCTGATTTTACATCAAAGTAATAAGCTCCCCATGCACGAATCAAAATAGGAAGGTTGTAACCGACGAAGAATCCTAATTCCCGAGTTTTCATTTCATCTTTATTTGTTCCGGCAATAGTTTTCGTTTCAATTTCAGGATTAGAAAGAGTGTAATCCAGACCGGCCATAAAACCGAGGTATTGCCCACCCAGGCGCAGACCGTATTGGGCCCCACTATAATCGTACTCATATTTTGTCCCGCTTCGTGTAGAGTCGCCAGTTGCTTTCAGGTTATAACCTAAATGCGGCTCTACCAATACGGCCGCACCGGCCTCTACAGTCAACAAACCAGTGAGCATCAGACCCAGAACACTTTTCTTAGTTAAATTCATTTAATCCTCCATGAATTTGGAAAACTGCGACTCTCATTATGAGTCTTCATATACTTAGCTATATTATCTTACTGATCAGAAAAAAAGAAAAGGCGGCCCAAAAATTTGGCACTATTCTTACCTACTTTTGTTCTTATTTATTGCCCGGTAACAGCTGAAATTTAAGAGAAACTTTATTTTTTTAATTCATCTCAATTCCCGAGCTGTTTTATCCGATATGTTTCCATACTGGAGGCCCTAATCAGAACGATGCTGCCCTATTTATTTATTGCACTCAGCATAGGACTTATCAGTCTATGGAGTGCTCCACCGGTCAAGACGCATTCATTGTTACGCGTTCCCGCCAGCACTAACGATTGTCATCAAATCGTTAAAGAACTTGTTCGTTCTGAGAACATGATACTAGAAAAGAATAAATCCTTATTTCGGTTAAAAAACAATGTCTGGAATAAAATTATCACAAACCGCGAATTCGAACAGTTTGAAGAAACAGAATATTTCAAATGGATAAGAATTTATGGAGATAAAGAACACGAACTCTTCTCTCAGAATCCAATTTCTATTGAACAGAAAATGGCACTCATTGAAGTGATCAATTCCAAAACATTGATGGCCTTGATTACAGATACATTTTCAGTTCCTGCACTTAAAGAAGACCTGAAAAAAACCAGTGCATTAAAATTAAAAAAACTCGCAAATCACCTGGAAAAAATGGATCTTTCTTCCAAATTAACCCGGGAAGAACTGCATGAGTTTTCTGCCGATCTGTTTCTTCTTCTTAAAGGACCACCTGTTTCCTTACTCGATTATTTCAGCAAGGACAAAAGTAAGTTGATGAATAAAAGATTATTCCGAATACTTCAGGAAGACATGCTGGTAATGGGGCTCAGAGGCATGCTGGAGCGGATCCCTGAAAAAGAATCTTATTCCCGTCTGGAAAACGGCAAATATATGATCGCCCAGTTCTTTCAGCAGAAATTCTGGAAATATCTGGTGTTGCCTTATGATCTACCCTGGATTGAAAGAGTGAGAATTCCTGATGAGCTTCTACAAAAAATTATGCTGGACGGTCTTGACCGGCATGATGCTGAACTCATTGAGTACTTAAAATCGCAGAATAAAATTGATCATTATGAGCGATTCCGTAAAGTTTACCGACCGGTCGCTTTTTCACTGGGATTTTTATTTTACTACCAGAAATTTAACCAGCGTTTTAATGAACAAATGCAGGGTGAACAAGCAGAAGAAAAAAGAGAACTCTTTAACAAGTTCGGAACAATGATTCATTCTCTGGAAGAAAAAGTGAACGTCAATACTGAGCCAGCTTCACTTCAGGAGCAACAGTTTAACCGGCTACTAAAACGTTATCGGGATGAATATGGTGAAGATCCATCTGCCGAAGATTATGAGGCCCTGAAAAATCAGGTCTTCAGAAAATAATTTCAAATTTTAAACGTTTCATATTCCCGAAGACATTCAGGATTTAAAAGAGCTTCGACATTGTTAACGGGTTTTCCGCTGAGAATTTTAGTCACTGCAAGCTCTACTTTTTTACCAGATCTGGTGTAAGGGATATCGGTGACAACAAAGATTTCCCGCGGCACATGACGAGGCGTCGTATTTTTTTTGATCAGTTCTTTAATTAGTTTCTTTCTCTCATTAGTGAGCGCTTCATTATTTTTTAGTTTCACAAACAAAAGAACATCAACGTCACCGGCGTTGGGTCTGCCCACGCAAAGAGAATCAGCGATAAAACTAAGCGTTTCGGTTTGTCGATAAATCTCTGCTGTACCAATTCGGACACCGCCCGGATTTAATGTAGCATCAGAGCGGCCGAAGACAGTGACAGTTTTTAGTTTTGAAATTTTGATGTAATCACCATGAGTCCACACTCCGGCATTTTGATTGAAATAGGCCTGATTGATAAGCTGATTATCGGGATCATTTAAAAAGCACAGAGGACGGGAGGGAAAACTTTGCAGACAAACCAGTTCTCCTTCGTGTTCCAGAACCGCTCTTCCTTGCTCATCCAATGCTGCGACATCCATTCCCAGTCCCAGGCACTGAATTTCACCGCGATAAACAGGAAGTGCCGGATTTCCCAGCATAAAACATCCCAGAATATCGGTCCCACCGGATATACTGGCCAGTAAAAGATCTTTTTTAATTTTGCTGTAAACATAATCATATTGTTCCGGCAACAATGGCGCTCCCGTCGACAGCAATGTCTCCAGAGTGGGAAATCCTTCGCTAAAACGGGCATTGGTATCTTCCATCGCTTTGAGAAATTTAGGAGACGTTCCAAAAATATTGATTTTTTCACGATTAATGATTTCGAAAAAAACCTGAGGACTCGGATGCGCCGGTGAGCCTTCGTAGAGGACAATTTTGGAGCCGAACACCAGCGAACTCACTAGCCAGTTCCACATCATCCATCCACATGTTGTAAAAAAAGAAATCGTTTTTTCCCGGGTTAAATCACTGTGAAGCCCAAGTTCTTTTACGTGTTGTAATAAAACACCGCCTACGCCGTGAACAATGCATTTAGGTTTTCCAGTGGTACCGGAAGAATACATAATGTAGAGCGGACTTGAAAAAGCAATACGGGTAAACGAAAGTGCATGCTGATTGTTCAGGGCCTCGCTCCAGAGAGTTGCTTTTTTAAAACGGGAGAGATCCACACCTCTTCCCAGAAAATCTACAATGATGAGTTGTTGCAGACCTGATAAGGAATTTTCTATTTCCACCAGACGCTCATGCAGATCAAAATATTTTCCGCCGTATTCATAACCAATGGCCGCTATCACTACTTTCGGATTTGATTGTCCGAAGCGATCGAGCACTCCGGCCACACCAAAATCAGAGCTGGTTGAAGTGAAGACACCGCCGCATGCAGTTGTCGCAAGCATTGCGATAACTGTCTCCGGAATGTTGGGCATATAGGCCGCGAGAACGTCCCCTTTTTTTATCCACTGACCGATCGTGCCCTGAAGTCTTCCTGTTTGTTCTTTCAATTCACCATATGTGATCGTGCGGTGGCTTCCGGATTCGTGTACAGATAATAGAGCTGTATCAGTATCGCGCCCCTGCCCTAAGAGATTTTCCGCAAAGTTGAGTTCTACGTTTTTAAACCAGGTGTAGGATTTAAAAGAAAGATCGGTGACGGCAGGATTTAGATCACCAGTGTATTTGAGAGAGAAAAAAGCAAAAAGTTCACTCCAGAATATTCCGGGATTTTTAATACTCCAGGAATGGAGATCAGCATACTGAGCAAGTGAAAGTTTATATTTTTCATTGAGTGACTTTCGAAATCTTTCAATGACTGATTCATCAATCCTTTTTGCCGGAGGTGACCACAAACATTCAGCTTGCCCGTTTTGCATTTTCCCATCTACCTGTCTAAAGGACTTTTTTCAGCGCTTCGCTAGAAGCAGTTTCAACTTCAGCATGAAGAGAATTTCCGTGAGCATCCATTGTGACGACTACCGGAAATTCGGTAACGGATAATTCCCAGATTGCCTCAGGAGACCCCAGATCCAGCCAGTGAACAGCATCAACTGAATCAATTTTTTCGGCAAGGACCTGAGCAGCACCGCCCACTGCATGGAAATACACACAGCCGTATTCTTTACAGCCGGCAAGTGTTTTTGGCCCCATGCCTCCCTTTCCGATCACTCCGACGATTCCATAATCTTTCATAACGTCGGCCTGGTAAGGCTCTTCGCGAATCGATGTCGTTGGTCCTGCAGCTGTGACCTGATATTTTCCGGTTTTTTTATCCTGCAGAATAACCGGTCCGCAGTGATAGATAATCTGGTTATTTAAATCAACTGGTGGCTTCACGCCATCATGCAGTCTTTTGTGAACGGCATCCCGTCCGGTAAAAAGTTTGCCGGTAATTAAGACCATATCGCCCACTTTTAAATCGCGGACTGCTTCATGTGAAAAAGGATACTCTAATCGTTTTAATGAATTCATTTTTTAAGTCCCCAGCCTATGATTAATAAAGCCATTTTTTGATTGTGTTGTTTCCGGAAAGCTCAATGCCCTGGCGACGGTAGGCCCAGCACATATAAGAAATTGAAACAAAGAAAGAAGCTGGTAAGCGGTTTAGAGCACCAATCTTACATCCTAAAAGGGTTGTTTTCCCCCCGAATCCCATTGGTCCAATGCCAAGCTTATTGGATGTTTCAACGATTTCTTTTTCAAGATCAGCCAGACTGGCATTGCCGTTTGTATCGTCTAGTTTTCGGAGCAGCTGTTCTTTTGATTCGATATAACCTGCTCCACGATCTCCACCGATACACACTCCAAGCACACCTGGTCCGCATCCTTTTCCCTGAGCTTTATGAACAGCATCGAGAATCACTTTGCGAACTCCATCGAGATCGCGGCCAGCTCCTAAAGCAGTGTGAGGAAGAGAATATTGAGCACCGACGTTTTCACATCCTCCGCCTTTTAGCATCAGCTTAACTTCTACAGTCTTTTTTTTGTGCTGGTGATAGTGAATGCTTGGGTGACCCGGACCAATGTTGAGACCGGAATTTTCCCCCGTCAAAGAATCAACTGAGTTTTGTCTCAGATATCCTTTTTCTGTGGCCTTCACTACCGCTTTTTGAATAACGTCAGTGAATTTCGACTGATCAAAATTCTGCGGGTGAGATACATAGAAGAGAACTGTGCCGGTGTCCTGACAAAGGGGCTGAGATTTCTTAATCGCCAGATCAATGTTGGCCTTGATAATATTCATGGCATATTCAGCTGTCGTATTTTTTTCTTCGCGCTCTAGGGCTTCCAAAATAACTTTTTGAACATCATCCGGCAAAACCGCGGAAGTCACGCGGATTAATTCCACCAGAGAATCACTCAACGAGGAAGCACCACTGCTTTTAGCAGCAACTGGTTTAACTGGCTTTTTTGCGACAATTTTTGTTTTTGCTTTAACGACCGTTTTGGTTTTTGCCCGGGCCACTGCTAAACTTTTTGGTTTAGGAAGAGTTTTGGCGACTTTAGCGACCGCTTTTTTGGCCGGTAGCTTCGCTTTTTTAGCTGAAGCCTTATTTGGTTTAGCCGCCGCTTTTTTAGCTGTTTTTTTAAGCATATGAATCTCCGTTTTGGGAAAGGTTTTGCCAATGAAAAAGAATGGAAAAATAATAGCAAGACTCACCTAAGTTTAGTAGTCTTTTCGCTTATGATTTCGCTTAGTGGACTAAATGACAAACAGCGCGAAGCTGCTGAGACCATCAATGGTCCGGTACTCATCCTCGCGGGTGCAGGCTCGGGTAAAACCCGCACGATCACCTATCGTATTGCCCACATGGTGGATAACCTGGGGATTAAAACCGACTGCATTTTAGGGGTGAGTTTTACCAATAAGGCCGCAAAAGAAATGCGGGAGAGAGTTATTACTTTATTGGGGGCCAGAAAGTCCAAGGGCCTGTCTTTGTTAACCTTTCACTCCTTGGGTGTGCGTATCCTGAAAAAGGAAATTGATAAACTCGGCTATCACTTAAATTTTTCCATCTATGATCAGTCCGACCAGCTTAGTATTGTGAGAGAAGCACTCAAACTTTATCATGCAGAAAAAAAATTCGATCACAAAGATGTTCTCTCCAAAATCAGTTTTTTAAAAAATGCCGGCATCAACGAAATGGATTTCGCCGATTCTCCTCATTTTAATCCGGAAGATCCCTATGATCATGCCACGGAATACACCTATCGCTTTTACCAGGAAAAACTGCGTTTTTTTAATGCTATTGATTTTGATGATATTCTCTTTTTGACTCTTCGGCTCTTCCGGGAAAATCCGGATGTGGCCCGTGCTTATTCAGAAAAATACAAGTATATCATGATCGATGAGTATCAAGACACCAACATATTGCAATTTGAACTCGTCCGTCATCTCACCAGTACCCATGATAATCTCTGCGTGGTGGGAGATGACGATCAGTCTATCTACGCTTTCCGGGGTGCGGACATTACCAATATTCTGGAATTTGAAAAAACGTTTCCCGGGGCCAAAGTCGTAAAACTCGAAGAGAATTACCGCTCAGTATCCAGCATTCTGGATCTCGCCAACAATGTCATTAAAGAAAATAAAAAACGACGGGACAAAACACTCTGGAGTCAGAAAGAAAGTCAGCATATTCCCCTTCTCTGGGCCATGGGCGATACGGACCATGAAGCCGAAATTGTGGTGGAAGAAATCGTCAAACACCAGAGCAATGGCGGTCACCTGGGTGACATCGCTATTTTATACAGAAGCAATACCCAGGCACCGCCGATTGAAGATCAGCTGCGCATGAGTCAGGTTCCCTATACAATCATCGGCGGTCAGAAATTCTACGACAAAAAAGAAGTTAAAGATCTGATGAGTTATCTCTTTGTCATTTTAAATCCCAGCGACCAGATGGCCATCCGAAGAATCCTCAATATACCACATCGGGGTATCGGAAATGCGACACTGGAAAAATATCTCTCCAAGAGTGAACAGGAAAAAATTCCGCTCTTTGAAGCGCTGGAGCGTTTTCCTAATCTTGACCCTCAGCGAGCGGCAGGAATTACGAAATTTGTCGAACTCATCCGCAAATTTAAAACAGTTTTCAGACAGCACTCGCTCTCTGAAGGAATTACCAGTTTGATTGAAGAAATCGATTATCTAAACTTCATAGATAAACAATATGATAATGCAAAACAAGTTGAACGCCGGCGAAACGATGTTATGCATTTTATAGAATCGGCCGGTCGTTTCACTAATTATTATAAAGAAAGTGCTGACCTGAAACTTTTCGTCGAACGACTTCTTTTACAAGACTCTCAGGACAAAGACGATGCTAATGACGAAGATGATGGGGACGTAAGGAAGAATGAAGTCACGCTTATGACTCTGCACTCATCCAAAGGACTTGAGTTTAAGACAGTTTTTCTCATCGGGATGGAAGAAGAAACTCTTCCGCACAAGAAAACAATCACGATGGGTGAAGATATCTCGGAAGAAAGACGACTGGCGTATGTGGGGATTACACGTGCTCAGGAAAAATTGATTATGACCTACTGTAAACAGCGTAAGCTTTACGGCAAGGATACTCCCCGCTTTAAATCACGCTTTATCAATGAACTGACAAAAGGCGGACTTTTTGTTGAACAGGACAGAACCACATTCGGACACATGACTGAAGAAGAGGCCACTGATTATAAAAAGAGCTTCTTCTCCAATCTGCTCGACTCTCTGGACGATTAATCTTCGTTTTTTTCGATTTCCAGAATAATAACTTGAGACAATGGAATCAGCCAGCTCACATGCCGAAGCCCGTAAGACAATCCTGGAATCAGCTGATTAATTCCCCCTTTTGTTCCGATCACCGGCAAGGCATTGGGTAAAACCGGGTAGAATCCATGCATCTTTATTTTGCAATTTTTATTTTTAAAAGGTGCCAGGATTTCCTGCTGGTCGCGCAGATAAATGGGAATACGTTTCTGGAATTCTTTCTTTCTTAAGCGCAGATCAAACAACTGATAAAGCTTTTCCAGGAAGGATGTGATGTGAAACTTATTATAAGTTTCCACAACAACTTTTCCTCCTTTTTTAGTGACCCGATAGAGTTCTTCGCACACATCATTATATCGATCTATATGAATCGTTGTCCCTAAAGAAACGGCCATGTCAAAATGTCCGTCCTCAAAGGGAAGCCGGTCGCGAATATCCTGTTTAACAATATTAACTTGTAGTCTATTTTCTGTGAGTTTTTTTCTGAGTCTGCCAATAATAAAATCGCTGTTATCGACTCCTGTAACTTGTGCCCCACTTTGGGCCATGGGCATTGCATATCTCCCTTCTCCGACAGCACAATCGATGACCTTCATCCCGGGCCTGGCATCAATGATTTTTAAGATTTCAGTGGAATGTCTGGAGACAGGAAGATTCCAATGCTCCCAAATATAATGCTCTTTTTTTGCTTCCATGAAAGCCCCCTATTATGCCTGTTTTGGTACCTTAATCTTGTCGACAGTTCATACGATTCACTGAAAAGTTAAATAAAAAGAGGTGGTAGGAGAAAAAGTTTCCCACTTTTTTAATTCAAATCGAAAAACAAGTTATGATTAAAAGAATATCTTAACCCAAAGGACATTATGCTAAAGGTACTTATCCCCTGTTTGCTCTTATTTGGAAGTTGCTCTTCACTCCAGTCAAATTGTAACGGTACCAAAAATTGGTTTGAAGAAGGCCGTAAATCTCATCCTGGAAATGCTGAAAGCTACATTCAGGCATTGCAGATGACTTGCGAAGATCAAATTACCACTGCTTCTCTTGCTGACTATCACAAAGGAAGGGCCCATCAGGCAAAAGTTAGTTGTACAGGAAGTGAAAAATTCCCAACGTCCGGCTGGAAGTCATTGGGGGAAGAAATGGCCTTGCGAGGTGATGAAGAAGCAGATTATCTGAAACTAAAGGCCAAATGTGCCCTCCACCCCAGCAATGAAGAGCTAAAAGAATATAAAAAATCATTTCAACAATCACTTCTTTCATTATGTACAAAAGTCGGAGGAATGGAGTTTGCCCGAAGAGGACATTCATACAAATCAACCTGTCCCAAAAATAAAGAAAGAGATTTTTTCACAGGCCAAAAAATTGGATTAAAAATGAAAGAAGCAGATGAGATAAATGAAGAAATTAAAAATTTACGTACAAAAATAGATGAGTTGCAAAATGAGAATGTAAGAAGTGAAAATCTCACCACTCTTTGTCAGGACAAAATCGCAGGGGCAAAATCCGACGGAAAAATTGAATCCCGTTATGACGAATGCATGGTTACAAATGTAAGTGAAGCCCAAAACAAAATTAGCCAGTCAAAAAAAGTCATCAGAGACAATAATGTCAAAATACTAGGGCTAAACCAGGAATTAACCCGTAAGAAAGAAGCCCTGGAACAGAAATATAAAGAAATTGAAATTTATAACAATTTACTAAAAAGTGAATAAAAAAAGGGCCATCCTTGGCCCCCTCACTCTTCAATGAATCACTCGCCTTGTCCCTGGCCGCTATTTTTTCTTAAGGCCTTTATTTGTACTTCCCGGAAGACAAACCACGTTGTGCTGATTTTCACTCGCAGCATCTTTACTTCATCACACTTTACACCTGCTTTCGCCAGCAGGTCTTTTATTCGTACATCGACATCACTAAAAACGGTGAAAGATTTTGCCGCAGTAATCTCCTGTTTCATGTTCTCGATCTCATCATAAGTCACTTCCCGTGAGGCTTCCGGATTAGGTGCAAACACAGCATCTGTTTTACATCCTTTCGGAACGACTCTGATCGAAGCACAGCCCGAGAACACAAGTAGCAGGATAATTGTGAGTCCTGACTTCATTTATATTCACCACTGGATAAAAGAGTAAGCTTATAATCCACCGGCGTATACATGCCCAGAGTGATGACTGAATAGAAAATATTCTTCCAGCTGAAATCTTGCTCCAGGATGATGTACGAAGGATTGTATAAACCTTCGTCTTTTGTTTCGTCCTGCAGATCAAAATCTAAAACCCTCGGCATCGTTCCCCAAAGATAAAAATCTTTGGTTCTCCTAATCTCAACGATTCTGTCACTGCCACTTTTACTGCTTACATAAAAAGGTTCTCTTCCACTTGTGTTGAATTCCAAACTTGAGCAGCCGGAAAATGTCAGCACACTGAGAATGAGAAAAAACTTTTTCATGTAAATTAATTGTCGCTCTGCTCTTTTTGCTATGTCAACACATCAATATCATTATTCGCCAGAAAAAATAGGAGATCGTTTCTCCTTAAATGATTTGATGGCCTCAAAATGATCATGAGTTCGTTGAGCGATTCCCTGAAAACTTGCCAGCATATCCAGTGAAGTCTGAAGGTCGTGCAAATAAGAAGCACGCATGGCCTTTTTAGTCAGCGACTGGGCAACAGGAGAGAGTCCTGCAATCTTATCTGCGAGTTTTTCAGTTTCACTGATCAGTAAGGAATCTTCGAATAAGAAGTTAAGTAGTCCAAAATCAAGTGCGGCCTTGCCTTCAAAACTGTCAGCTGTCAAAAACATTTGCATCGCCTTGGCGTATCCCACCACTCTTTGCAAAAAAAACGTTCCGCCATCACCAGGAACAAGGCCCATACGCGTGAAGGTTTCAGCGAATCTGGCCCTGCTTCCTCCAACTCTCAGATCACACATCATGGATAAATCGCAACCTGCTCCAATAGCAGGGCCGTTAACCAGAGCAATAACCGGCACAGACAGATTGTCCATACACTGAGGAATGCGCTGAATTCCGTGCTGATAGCGGTTACGGAGTTCATTACTTTCCCCTGCAAACATTCCGGACTTATCTTCCATCGCTTTAATATCGCCACCGGCACAGAAGCTCTTACCGTTCCCGGTTAAAACAACGACTCGAATTGATTTATCTGCGTCTGCATAATTTAAGACACGAGTTAAAGAATCGATCATTTCCAGAGTGATAGCATTCATCTGATCAGGATTATTAAGAGTAACCCAAAGTTGATGGGTCTTTTTAACCTGAACATCAAGGTGAGCAAAAGTTTGGGAATAAAACGACATGTTCGTTCTCCGTTTATAATATAAAATTGGAATGATTAAATGATAGTGGACGAACTATTTACCGGCCAGAAAAGCCTTTAGATATTTTGATCCCGATTCTTTTCCCAGCTTTTGCAGAATAAAACTAGAGGCCTGGGCGAGTTTTTCAATATGGATTCCTGTCTCAATTCCCATAGAAGAGAAAAGAAAATAGAGATCTTCGGTGGCCACATTCCCTGAAGCTCCTTTGGCATAAGGACAACCCCCTAAACCTCCCGCTGAAGAATCAAAAGAGGTCATCCCCATTTCCAGACTGGTCAGAATATTGGCCACTGCCATGCCGCGGGTATCGTGAAAGTGCATTGCAAAAAACGCCAGATCAAAATCTTTTTTTAAAAATTCGATTGTTTCACGAACCTGCAACGGATTGGCAATTCCGATTGTGTCTCCAAGAGAAATCTCATACACACCCATTTTCTTCAAACGAATGATGAGATCTTTTAAAACCGTAAGACTCGTCTTTCCTTCATAAGGACAGCCAAACACCGTTGAAACATACGCACGGGCCTTTAAACCACTTTTATGGGCTTCTTTCATTACGCTCTCAATCCGCTCCATTGATTCTTCAATGGTCGCATTGATATTTTTTTGATTGAACGTATTGGAAGTCGATGTGAATATGGCAATTTCCTTCACGCCAGCTGCCGTTGCCGCTTCTAATCCTTTAAGATTGGGAACCAGTGAAATAAGTTTTGTGTCTTTTAATGCAGAGTCTTTACTTAGCTCTTTGAAGAGTTCGGACCCGTCACTCATTTGCGGAATTTTTTCCACGCGAACAAAACTAGTCGCTTCAATTTCACGAAGACCGGCAGAGGCCAGCATTTTGATAAAGGTCACTTTATCAGCGAGAGAAATGATGGTCTTTTCGTTCTGCAATCCATCGCGCGGACCGACTTCAACAATTCGAACTTTTTTTGGAATGTTACTTAACATTATCCCTCTTCTGATTCTAATCCCGGTCTGTCTTTTAACCGATCTTAACCAGTTCAACGCCGCCATGAACCTGGTCACCCACTTTGAATAAAACGGCTTCGATCACTCCTTTTTTGTTCGACCTGATCGTGTGTTCCATCTTCATTGCTTCCATGACAAGAAGTGGAGTTCCCACTTCAACTTCCGCACCTGCTTCAACAAAAACCTTGAGGATTTTTCCCGGCATTGGAGAAGTCATCTGATGCATTCCGGATCCGGACTTCATTTTTCCCCGCCCCCGTTTAGGAGCGGCAATATTAAACTCCACACCATCGACAACAAAATGCGTTTCAACATTTGAGATCCGGTGATTGCGGCCACCAAAACTGGTTGTCATCATCCCATCATGTTCAGCTGATAGTTCTACTGCATATTCAACACCGTCGAGTTTAAAAAGAACAAACTTGGGAGTTTGCTCAATCACATCTACATCGACTAATTCTTCATTTAACTGGATTTGTTTTTTCATTTATATGTTCCTGAAGCCTGAGAGTGATGACCATGGACAGGTGCTGTTAGTGCTGTGATCTGCTCTGGAAGAAGCACCATGACTCCCCCTCTTATTACTTCTCATCTGACTAAAAAGAAAGGCCGCCAGTGCCATGGCCTTTTGCTCCTGGGAGGGAGTTTGGGCCTTTAATTTATCTTCATATGTTTTTACGAAATGCGTATAAGTTTTTCCCTCGTGATATTCAGGTAATGTCAAAATGCGCTTTAAGTAATCGCGATTTGTTTTCACTCCTAAAAAGAGAATATCATTGAGTGCAAGGTTAAGTTTCTCTGCAGCTATCGAGCGGCTTTCACCCCAGGAGATGAGTTTAGCGAGCATTGGATCAAAAGAAATAGACACTGCATTACCATTGCGGTAACCGCAATCGAGTCTCGTATCTCTGAGTGATGTTTTACCGATTTTTTTGATAGTCCCAATACTTGGTAAGAATCCATTATCAGGGTCTTCGGCATATAATCGCACTTCAATAGCGTGTCCTTTTTGCTTGATGTCTTCCTGAGTAAAAGGAAGTTTGTCCCCCTGGGCCACCATAATCTGCAGACGAACAAGATCAAGACCAGTCACCATTTCCGTCACCGGATGCTCGACTTGTAAACGCGTATTCATTTCGAGAAAGTAGAAACTCCCGTCGGTATCCAGAATGAGTTCCACTGTCCCCGCTCCCTCATAACTGATCCCCCGAGTGATCTTCACTGCGGCTTCAGTCATTTTTTTACGTAACTCCGGAGTAACGGCCGGACTGGGAGATTCTTCAACTATCTTTTGATAACGGCGTTGTATAGAACATTCGCGCTCAAACAGGTGAAAATGATTTCCATGCGAATCACTCATCACCTGAATTTCAATATGTCTTGGAGAAGTAATGTATTTTTCCAGCAAAACGGTTTCATCACCAAAAGCATTGAGCGCTTCGCGTTTTGCTCCTTCCAGGGCCTCTTTAAACTCACCTTCTTCGTGCACGATACGCATACCTTTACCGCCGCCACCGGCTGAAGCTTTAATCAAAACCGGGTAACCGATTTTTTTAGCTTCGCTGATAAGATGACTCATATCCTGCTTATCGCCGTGATAGCCTGGAATCGAAGGAACTCCTAATTCCTGAATCTTTATTTTTGAGGTTTTTTTATCGCCCATCAGATCGATGGCCTCAGGGGAAGGTCCGATAAACATTAGACCTGCTTCCATCACTTTTTTGGCAAAAGATGCTTTCTCTGAAAGAAATCCATAACCGGGATGGATAGCATCAGCACCACAGTCTTTGGCGATGGCAATGATTTTATCTTGATTCAGATAAGTGTCCTTAAGTGCACCTGTTCCCAGATTAAATGACTGATCTCCGGCTGAACTATGCGGAAGATCTATTTCTTCATCAGTATAAAGTGTAGCCGTCTCAATTCCCATCTCTTTACAGGTCTGAATAACTCTTAAAGCTATCTCACCCCGGTTTGCGATCAGAATTTTCTTTATTGGTTTTCGTTTCATCTTCATAATTAATACCAGCTCGCTTTGCGTTTTTCTAATAGTGCACTCATGCCCTCTTGTCCTTCGGGAGACACGCGAGCTTTAGCAATTTTGTTGCATGTATAATCTCTAGCCGCTTCAATCGATTCAAAGCGGACCACATTTTTAACCAAACGTTTAGCATCTCTGGCCGCTTCAGGCCCCGCCAGTAAAAAGTCCGCGATGACTTTTTCGACTTCTTCATCCAGCCTCTCATGAGTCGTCACCTGGTGGACCAGCCCCATGACAAAAGCACGGCTCATCGGAATCTTTGCTCCACTCATAAAACTTGCGCGGGCATGTGACTCTCCGATTTTAGCAATAACAAAAGGTGAAATAACTGCCGGAAGCAATCCCAGACGAACTTCGGTAAAAGCAATCATGGCATTTTCAACGGCCACAACATAATCACAACAAGCAACCAGGCCTGCTCCGCCACCCAGCGCACTACCGTTAACTTTTCCAATCACCGGACGGGAAAAAGCATTAAGCTTAGCAAACATCTCGGCAAGTTTTTGTGAATCCGCAACGTTTTCTTCGTGCGAATAATCTTTCATTCGCTTCATCCAGTTTAGATCGGCTCCGGCGCAAAACGATTTTCCTTCACCGGTTAAAACCAGTAAACGAATATTTTTATTCTGCTCCAGCTCACCCAGACAATTTGTCAGATCGGTAATTAACTCATCATTAAAAGCATTATGGAGCTCAGGACGATTGAGCGACAATGTCGCTACACCTCTTGGGTCAATATCTAATTTATACATCATAACATTTTCCTACATTCTAAAGACGCCGAATTTACTTTCACCAATTCCGGAATTTAAAGAAGCGGCAATGGCTAAACCAAGCAAGTCCCGGGTGTGGGCCGGATCAATCACTCCGTCATCCCATAATCTTGCACTGGAATAATATGGACTTCCTTCAACTTCATATTTATCCAATATTGGTTTTTCAAAAGCTGCAACTTCAGAATCCGACATTTCTTTTTTGCCTGAAGCTTTTAATCCATTCTGACGGACGGTGGATAAAACCTTCGCAGCTTGCTCACCACCCATTACCGAAATGCGGGCATTAGGCCACATCCATAAAAATCTTGGTGAGTAAGCTCGTCCGCACATCCCGTAGTTGCCGGCTCCAAAAGATCCACCAATAATCACGGTAAACTTCGGAACCTGAACAGTTGAAACGGCGGTCACCATTTTCGCACCATGCTTGGCAATTCCTTCATTTTCATACTGTCGTCCAACCATAAAGCCAGTGATGTTTTGTAAAAACAAGAGAGGAATTTTTCTTTGTCCGCAAAGTTCAATAAAGTGCGCACCTTTTTGGGCCGACTCGGAAAATAAAATCCCGTTGTTAGCCACGATACCGATTTGCTGGCCGTGAATGCGGGCAAATCCCGTCACTAATGTATTACCGTAACGCTCTTTGAATTCATGAAATTCAGAACCATCAACCAGACGGGCGATAATCTCGCGCACATCAAACGGCTTACGCGTATCCTTCGGAATAATTCCATAGATCTCATCCATGGAATAAAGAGGAGCTTTAACCGGTGCTGTATCTGCTCGCAGTCCCTGTATTCTCCCCGGAGATTTGAAATTAAGATTTTCAATAATATTGCGGGTAATGATAAATGCTTCTTCTTCATCATTGGCGAAATGATCACTGACTCCCGAAACCCGGGTATGCACATCAGCACCACCAAGATCTTCGGCCGTCACGACTTCACCAGTTGCTGCCTGAACTAGCGGAGGTCCCCCAAGAAAAATAGTTCCATTACCTTTTACGATGACAGTCTCATCACTCATCGCCGGTACATAAGCACCGCCGGCGGTACAAGATCCAAGTACCACCGCAATTTGCGGAATGCCTTTAGCACTCATCTGCGCTTGATTGTAAAAAATTCTTCCGAAATGATCCCGATCAGGAAAAACTTCATCCTGCTTAGGTAAAAAAGCTCCACCACTATCTACCAGATATACGCACGGAAGGTTATTTTCCAGTGCAATTTCCTGAGCGCGAAGATGTTTCTTCACGGTCATCGGAAAATACGTTCCGCCCTTCACTGTTGCATCGTTGGCCACAAACAGACACTCAACTCCGTGAACGCGGCCAATCCCGGTTACCATTCCTGCACAAGGAACATCTTCATCATATAACTGATACGCGGCTAAACTTGAGAGTTCAATAAACGGGGATCCCTCATCCAAAATTTTTTCAATACGCTCACGCGGAAGAAATTTTTTACGTTCGTGATGTCGTTTTACCTGATCAGCACCACCGCCCATTTTCACCATCGATAGTTTTTCGATGAGCTCAGATCGTAGTGCAAGATGATATTTTTTGTTCTCAAAAAATTCGGCAGAATTGACATCTATTGAAGATTCGATAACGTCCATGAAGTCCTCTAATAACAAAGGGCATTAAACTTGTCCGTATAGTTTAAGGATTAGAGCAGATTGATGCAAGACTTAAGCAGTCAGAAATGACCTTAAAAGTGTCGAAAAAAGCAGGAAATTGCCTATCTGGCGTAAGATCGTTCGCGCTCGAGCTGATAGTTGCGGTAATCAGCAAAAAGCGGACTTTCCAAAAGAAGCTTGGCGAGGTCGCGATTTTCCTTAGTCAGCATCGGAACAAACATCGCTTTCCCATTATGAGTAAAACTTTTCACGGGAACGTCGTAGATTTTTTCCAGTAACTTTACTTTGATGATAAATGAATCTCGCTGCCCAATTCCCAACTTTTTAAGTGTCGACTTTTCAAGTGTGGCCAGTGATTCGGCAGTTACCAGGGCCTCACCTTCGTTGGCAAGGGCCACCTTCTGAGTTTCTGCATTGGCCTGCTCACCATTAACTGTATTGGATCCGCTTTTAGATTCAGACAATTTGATTCCGCCCGAGCTTCCGCCGCCCCCACTCCCGCCACTGTTCAATGATTCAGAGCTTTCTTCGCGTCCTTTTTGTCCCTGGCCCTCATAGCGTTTTTCATTTTCACTTGCGACGGCCCGTGAAGTCCCGCTGGATAAATCTCTTGTATCCAGATCAAATTCACGACTTCTCAGGCGAGATTCCCAATTCTGTAAACTCTGACGGTATTGATCTAGCCTTTCACGTTCTTCTTTCCCCATTCCGCGGAATGGATCTGCACTGGAAACGCCCTTGTTGGCAAATCCCAAATTACTATCCACAATTGTTTCAAGTTTATCTTCATCAGTTCCTTTCATGCCTTTCATCACACTTTCAAGTTCTGCACGCATGCGCGCAATCTCTTCGCGGCGATCCTGCTCTTTCATCGCTTGAAAAACATCTTTTTTCGAAGTCGGAGACGAATCTGTTTTTGAAAATTTCGCAATTGAGTTCGCAATAAAGGCTTGTTTATGTTCTTCATTCTTATCAAACTGAGCAAAAGTATTTATTGCCTGATGGTTTGTCTGAACCTGAGCTTCAAGAGCTTCATTCTCTTTATGCTGCTTGATCATGTTATAAACTTTATTATTCTCATTGTTAGCAAGTATAACATCTCGGTTCTGTGAAGGAATTGGTTCGATTTTGCGTTCTTCAAACTCTCTGATTTTTTCGGCCACTGTTATAGGATTTACTTTTTTCCCTTCTGCAAGAAGGGATCCTTCCACCCCAAGGAAGTTTTGGCTGAAGCTTGAAAGATAGCTTTTCTTTTCTTTTGTAGTCACCAAGTTGTTTTCAAGCTCGATACCTAAAATTTTTGCTATTTGAATATTCTCTTCTTTCTTTTTTTCAAAATCTTTTGATTCCAGGTAAGCAATCCACTGACGAACTTTCAGGGTACAACTCATGTCATTGTTCTTATGTTCCGTACTTTCAATATGTCCATTACATGAATAAGCAGCTTTCAGGTCTTCAACCGAAGCTACACCTTTTTGCGAACAAGAAGGTGTTTTTTTAATTTTCTCTGTCTTGCATAAAAGATTTTCACAAAAAGAGCTAACACCCGATTTAACAATATTCCCATCTTTAGGTAATTGTGAAACAACGTTATCTACTAAGTTATTATAGATCCTTTCAGCTCCATTTGGGATATTCAATTTATCCTGATCGTTTTCAACATCGCAAGAAAATGCCTTTGAAATATCGATAGATTCTTCAACGTCTTCATCCTCGACAAACAAATAATTAGCCGTATTTTCACTTACTGCAAGTGAAGTAAGATCATTGCATAGGTAACCTTTGATATTTTCTTTTAAGTCAGTACAGATTGAAGCTAGTCCAGCAGATAATCGCTTTTGATTGCTCTTTTTGGCGAAAAAACCTAAGACATAAGCTTTGATGGGTATTTTGTTGTCATAATCTTTAATATAATTCTCAAACTCAATTTGAAAATTTGGATCATTTAAAGTAGCTCGCTTAATCAACTTCAACTGTGGAAAATTCTTATATGCGGCTTCAATCCAATCTTTAGATCCGCGGCTTTGAGTTTTTAAAAAGTTTTTAAGATCATTTGCCGCGCTTTCATCAAACTGAGCATTAAGAGTATAATATCCAGCAGGAGCAGTTAGTGGACAGGTGTTATTTTGAACATCTGCACTTGCAAAACTATTCGTGAAGATTTTTTGCATCTTGGCTGTCAAATTCATTTCTTTAGAATTTAATTTCTTCAGCAAAACGTTTATTTTTTTATCACTAACTTGATTCTTACATGGGTTAGCAATAAGCTCAGCTTTACATTCTCTTTTTACACTTTCATCTTCAGTCAATCCCAATTTAAATTGATTGAAGTATTGATCCAGCATGGCCATTTCTTCTATATTTCTTTCTATTTTAAAAGCAAGTCTCTCTGCTAACTTCTCATCGACTTTAGACTTATGGGCATTTTTAATTTCTGGTGTCTCAACAACCTTTTTGATAATCGAACAATCATAATTTGAAAATACATTTAACCCTAGATTTCCATCCTGTTTCAAACAAGGAACTTTACTATCGTCAGCTTGAGATCCAAACGTGATAAGTAAAGTTATAAAGAGGGCCAGTGATTTCATTTTATATACTCAAAGGACATTTATTATTTTTAAAATTAGTAAAGACTCCACCATTATTGCATAAGTAGATAATCAATTCATTTGTAGAGGCCCTTTCTTCCTCACGGATTTGACTGGATGAATTGAGATAGACAATATAATCCAGCATTGTAAAGCCTCTTGAATTGGGAGCGTTTACAACTTTATGCCAGGTCTTTTCCTCTTTATTATCCATTAGATATTTATGTAGTGCTTTTAGAAATTGCATCCTTCCTGCTGCATCTTCTGCAACAAGATGGGAAATAGGAGTTGTCGTTCCTCCAATTTTTCCCGGTACACATCCAACTTGTGTCCAGTACTTCTCCATTGAATAACCAGATTTTTTCATAGCTTCTAAAATTTCTTTTTTAAATGCGTATACATGTCCCACATTTTCAAACTTCATGCAGAAAGATTTATGGAAACCTTCAAAATCGATGCTCTGATAATTTGTCTTTACGACATTGTTTCTAACGACTTTTTCTAAACCTTCAATGTGAGTTATGTCCGGTGCACCGACAACTTTTTTATATGTACATTCAACACAATCTTTATCTTTGATTTTGTCTGTAGCAAAAACGGAGAAAGAGACGATCGAAAATATTGTCACAAGGATGAAATTGATGGATGCAAAATGCCTAAGCATGAGAAAACCTCATTCGATAGAAATTGTTTCTGTCGACTATTCGGGACTTCCGCTTGAAACCTTTAGTTTTTGAACTCGTGACTATGATCAGGAAAAAAATGGCCTACTCTCCGAGTGACATCGTCGGGCATTTAAATAAAAAGCCCCGGCTTCTGCCAGGGCTTTGGGATTATTTCTTTTTCTGCATGGCCTTCTGAGAGGCTTCTAGGAACTTACGGTACTGGGCCCGTTCAAGCTCACGCTTGGTTTTGTCTTCTTCACTGCGTTTTTCGTCTGCTACTGCGACGAAAGCTGGTTTTCGGTCTTTTTCTTCGCACTTAACCTTAGTTTCACCACAGTCAATTTTTTTGAACTTAGGTTTACCATTCTCATCGAAGGCAATTTTTCCATTAGCGATGACCGGGACAACTTTTTTGAATACACCATCTTCTTTAATCAAAAATGGCATTCCGTTTAGTTCCAGGATTTTGTTAGCTATAGTTTCAGTGGCCTTCTCGACTGACATTCCTTCAACCTGAGTCAGAACAAGACCTGACGAATTGTCTGTAGATCCGTTGTCAGATGAAGATGATGATAATGTAGGAGTACTGGCAATAGATCGCGATGCCGATCCACCTGATGATCCTGAACCGGATGTGTTCGATTCTTTAGCGCGAACTGGCTCAACTATATCATTTGAAATATTATGTTGTTTTTCCTGAGAACGCGATATTGAAGCTCCACCGCCGAAGCTTGGCTGATAATTTGTTTGTGTTGAATTATAATCATTGCGTTGTGCAGAAGCCTGGTTGACTTGCGCAGCCCGGGTCTTGTTTGCTGTTTTTAGTTCATTAATCTGCGATTTAAGCTCCGAAATTAAGGCATTTTCTTCCTGAATTTTCTTTTCACGTACGCGGGCCTCTTCAGCTGCTTCGGTAGAAGATTTCAGTTTTTCCAGTTTTTCTTCAGTGGCCGAGAGTTTTTTCATCAGGTCCTGAATTTTTGAATCATTGGCAGTCGAAATATCATTTCTGGCCACAACTTCTTCTTTTTTCTCTTCAATTTTTTCTTCAGGTTTTACCTTGTTCTTTTCATCCTCATCATCTTCGTTGTTAATGAAGGAATTAAAAGTGTTATTAAACCCATTATTCTGATGATCGAATTGATTATTGCCGAAATAGCTCTCCTGCGCCTGACTGTCTTCAGCGATAGAATCTAATGGATTACCTTCATCTGACTCACGAACGATTGCATATTCCGGTGCTTCTTCGTTCTTGCTGAAACTTACTAAATCTTCCATTCCAAGACTATTTGTGCGACTAAGTTTTGTGGCCGGAATTGTTCCTGCATCTGTAAATGGGCTATTGTAATCCGGGTCATTCGAATCGTCTCTTTTATCATCACTAAGATTTACTCTGTTTATAGCGATACATCTCTGGGCATCTAAAAACATATCGAAATCAATTTCGTCTTTTAGACTATCGCCAATGATTCCTTTTATTGTTTTGTATTCTTCACCTTCTTCTTCATAATGTTTGTCGCTCATAATCTGAGCAAGGGCCATCGAATCAACGTTGTCATAAAGTCGTTGCCCTTTATTAATACTTGTAGTGGCATGACAAATCGATTGAAGAGAGGTTGCTTTTTGACAAGAACCGTTTTTTCCCAGAATTTCACCAGCACGATTTTTACGGTAATTATCAAATTTCTGGATGAAACCTTCTTTGCTAAGGTTTTTGGTTAATATTATTTCTTTTAGTTTTTTGTATTGTGGATGATCTCTGAAACTTTTTGATCCTTTGTCGTTTAAGTTAAAGTCAAAAGCAATTATAGGATCTCTAAACTGATAGAACTTATGTTGATCCTGTGATTTCAATTCCTCAATAAACAGTTCTTCTTTTTCGGCCGAAGATGCTTTTACAAATTTTTCAGAGGTAATGAAATTTGTCAAACGCTCCATGTATTGATTATCATTTTCTACGAAACGGTTTGCAAGAGTATCAGTTCTTTTTTCAAAGAAACTCACTAATGGTGACTTCCCGTTTTCTTTGAATGATTTTTCATAATCACCATAGGTAACTGTTTTTTTGCTTGTATGATAAGTATAGCATCCAACTTGATCAGCTTTACATTTTGCCTGATATTCTTTAAAACCTGTTTCCAGAATCCCTAACTGGCATTGGTCTGGTGATTTAATTTGAAAGAGAGATTGGCATTTTTCATCTGGTTTAGTGTTAAATTTTTTAGCTGCAAAACGTTTTAGCAGTTCGAAATTTTCCATATCCTGTGTTTTACTCTTCAGCATATTGGCAGCGAATTCTTTAGCCGATGCATTTCTGAGTAACGAAGTTGCTTCATCTCTTTTTTTGGAATCAGAAATTTCACTTAACTTTTTCATTGAACATAAGTAAGCATCAGTACAACGGCTGATATTATATCTACCCGAATTGAGATAAATTCTGGCATTGAAACATGATTCCTCAGAAAATTTATTATTCACTCGATTCCAGTTAAAATTAAGCCGATTAACTGGACTTAAGCTGTTAAAAATATCAAAGTTTGAACAGACCGGTCCTTCATTCTTTCTCATAAGAAGAGGCAGTTTGGAATCATTCGTAAGTTTTAACCCGGTCGATGACGGAGCCAGGCTAACGCCTAAGGTAGGAAGTTTTTTATCACTAAAAAGATCCGCCGCCAGTAATACAGGATCAAAGCTGATTAAGAGTGACAACGCAACAATGGATATTACCTTCATAAAGAACTCCTCAGACTATTGTATCGGATAACCAGCTAAAAACTTGAGCGTTTTGCTCGTCATGACAGATAAACATTGAGTTTTGCGGCATTAGCTTTGCCGGCCGATGAGTTTTTTCTGACTCAAAAAATCGGCATGAGCTTCTAACTGCGTGAAAAGTAAACTACACTTTAAGGAGATCAACCTTAAGGGGACAAAGAAGCATGAAAGAGGAACTGAAGAATTTTTGGAGTGAAGTGGCCCATTCGTATGTCTGGAAGAGAAAGTGGGATCAGGTCGTCACGGGAGATTTCAAAAAGGTCGATGTGCAATGGTTTGTCGGTGCGGAGTTAAACATCACCGACAACTGTCTCGATCGTCACCTGGAAAATCGCAGACAGAAAAAAGCACTGATCTTTGAACCAAACGATCCAAAAATGCCGTCTCAGCATTTTACCTACGGGGAATTGCATCTGGCGGTTTGCCGGTTTGCCAATCTGCTCAAGTCTCGCGGAGTAAAAAAAGGAGATGTTGTTTGTTTTTATATGGGAATGACTCCGGAACTGATGATGGGAATTCTGGCCTGTGCCCGCATCGGTGCTGTTCATACGGTTGTCTTCGGTGGATTCTCCCCGCTTTCACTGCGTGGTCGTCTGGAAGATTCAAAAGCTAAAGTGATTGTCACCCATGATGGGGCCTTGAGGGGTGATAAGGTTATTCCGCTGAAAAAAATGGTGGATGAGGCCATTGAAGTACTAAATTCTGTTGAATGCGTCCTCGTTGTAAAGCGGACACAAGAAAAAGTTGAAATGCGCGCCGGCCGCGATTATTACTACGACGTGCTGATAAAAGACGCTGATTTGTATTGTCCAAGTGTAGCAGTGGGTGCCGAAGATCCATTGTTCATTCTTTATACATCAGGATCAACCGGAAAGCCTAAGGGACTGCTGCATACGACTGCGGGATATATGGTGCATATTGGAAAAACTTTTAAAGATGTTTTTCAGTATAAAGAAAACGATATTTTCTGGTGTACAGCAGATATAGGCTGGATAACCGGCCATAGCTATCTCACATATGGTCCGCTGTTAAATGGGGCCACGACAGTGATGTTTGAAGGTGCTCCAACATACCCGACGCCTGCCCGTTTTTGGGAAGTCGTCGAAAAGCATCAAATCACTCATCTTTACACTGCACCAACGGCCATTCGTTCTCTGGAAAAATTTGGACACGAAATTCCGGATCGCTTCCCCATGAAGTCGTTAAAAGTGCTGGGGTCGGTTGGCGAGCCGATTAATGAAGAGGCCTGGCAGTGGTATTACAAGCATGTTGGTAAAGAACGCTGTCCTATTGTTGATACCTGGTGGCAGACGGAGACAGGCGGAATAATGATTTCCCCGCGGGCCGGGCTTACAAAATTAAAACCAGCGCATGCAACACTTCCTCTTGATGGAATCGAGCCTGTGTTGATGGATGAAAAAGGTGCTGAGATTGATGAATTGGTTGCAACCGGAAATCTTTGTTTGAAGACTCCCTGGCCATCACTTGCGCGTACAATTTATGGCGATCACGAACGATTTATTCAAACTTATTTTTCAACTTATCCGGGTTATTATTTCACCGGTGATGGGGCCAGAAGAGATGAAGATGGTTATTTCCGCATTACCGGCCGGGTGGATGATGTCATCAATGTCTCCGGGCACAGGATAGGTACGGCCGAGGTGGAAGAGGCCATTAACGAACATGAAGATGTCATTGAAAGTGCCGTTGTTGGATTCCCGCATCCCATTAAAGGGCAAGGACTCATGGCCTTTGTGATCTGTACTAAAGAAATTACTGATCAGGCCGCGCTGGAAAATGGTATAAAGGAATGTGTGCAAAAAATTATCGGGCCAATTGCAAAACCAGACCGCATCCAGGTGGTAGAAGGTCTGCCGCGCACACGCTCGGGAAAAATTATGCGCAGAATTTTGAGAAAAATTGTGGAGAACGATCTCTCTAATATCGGGGACACTTCTACACTGCTAAATCCTGAGAGCGTGGATAAGATTATAAAAGATTTTCGTCCTTAATTTTAATCTGATGAGCAATGATTTGTTTCATGGCATAGGGCTTAAGCTCCGGCTTAAGTCCTTCATAAACAACGTCCAGTATTTCTTCGTTGGTTTTCCCGTCTTTCATTAGAGAGATTATTTGTGACTCTCTTTTTTTCCGGTGTTCCAGCGTTTCAACCAGTTTATTGACTCCGCCAATAATGATTCCGTGGCTGGGAATAATGCATTTGGGTTTCATATCGATAATTTTCTGCAAAGACTGAAAGTACTTCTGCATGTTCCCTTCTTCATCTCCGATGACCACAGTGCCGATCGTCTGAATGAGATCGCCGGCAAAAAACCAGTTCAGGTTCCGGGGGGCCAGTGTGAGCTGGCCTTCATCGTGACCGGGCATTGCATAGATCATTATTTCCTGCCCGAGACTTTTGGTGAGGACTTCCTGGTCATACCGGAAAGTCACTTTGATATCCTGAAAATAAGCAGCACCTATTTTTTGATAGGTGTATTCGCTCATTTCCATCGGGACATTATATTTTTGAGCAATGTCTCGGGAGAATTCATAATGATCCGGATGATGATGAGTAATAAAAATTCTGTCAAAACCGATTTTGTTCACAGACTTCAGAAATTTTTTAAGTTCTTCACTGTTTGCCGGACTTGGATCAATTAAGTATTTCACTTCACCTTCATCACCAATGATAAAAGCATTTGTCCGGTTTGCGGGAGGAAAAGTATTGGAGAGCGGAAGAAACTGACGGACTCCAAAAATGGATTCAATCATCGGCACTTCAGTTTCGGGGTCATGAGGTAATGTCATATTGACCGGAGTCTTCAGGTCCGGATCTGCAGTAAATGCTTTCAGAAGCATTATCGCCGGAGGCACGGCCAGTATTTCACCTCGATGGTAACGGGCAAGTAAATCGGTGGCCGTTGTCCATTCTGCGTATTCAACTTCCGATTGATCGAAGATGAAATTCTTTTTTTCTTTAAGTTTTATTTTAAAGTAATAGTTTTTAAATCGATAAGGATTAAATTCAGGAGTAATGGCCACGCCGATATCATGGATACTTTCGACTTCTCCGTTTTCTACACCTTTTTCCAGGTCATAGTTTAATTCTTCCTTCACCTCCCGGATAAGGGCGTGCAGGATTTGTGGACGGATATGCGAAGGCCAGAGAGAATGTGTGAGAGGAACAGTGCTGTCGGTAGCATCAACTTTTCCACCGGGGGTTGCATGATAGCCGGGAAACACCAGGAGATAGTTCTGGCGTTTGATAAAATAAACTTCACTGTCAGTGACAAAGACGGCCGATACTGATTCTTTCATGCGTCTATCTTACACACGATGGTTTTAAAACGACAGGAAATCTTTTTTTAGAAACGGGTCACGATGTTTTTTGGCATTTTTCTGCAGACATTGGCGAAATTGAGCGGGCAAATGCAGTTGCTCAGCGCAAATATTTAAGGCACGGGCCCCTGCAAGAGCAACTGCTCTGGAAGTCCCTTTGAAGTGCCCTCCCCCTTCAGCAAAATGAAAATCAATAAATTCCTGATAGAGAAGATTCTGATCGTAGAGATCAGATCTGCCCGGGGAACTAAAAAAATCACCAATCAAAATAAGATTTTCTTTTGGTGCAAGCATATGCGGAAAAAACGTCATCTCTTTTTTGATGTTTCCTTCTGCTTTGCCGGATGCCACCATCCAGATGCCGCTGAGTTCGGAATTTATCGCCTTCGGAGTGTTAAACCCCAGGGCCGCTATCGTTAGGTTGATACCTTCTTTTTTAATAAAATCCAGTGATTTTTTCCAGGCCTCTTCCTGTTGATTGCCTTCTTTGTCAAAAACAATAAGTGGCACGATTCGTACGCTGTGTTTCGTTTTCAAGGCCCCCAAAAAAGTTTCGAGGACCCATTGGCCGTGAAACCGCCGGGACGTTTGTTTTTCTTTCTTCGTATAAGCAGCACAATTGAAATTGAGGGTTCCGGTCATATCGAGTGGTTTATCAATTTTGACTTTTGTAGATGGGGCCCTTGATTCCGGACAAAAACCACTGTCGATAATGGCCAATTTTATTTCATCTGCAGCGGCAGATTGCAGACAGCTAAAAGATAAAAAGATAGTTAAAAAAAAGACCGGTCCGAAGACCGGTCTGATGACTGAATTAGATATTGCCATTGTTAGCTGGTGGAGCGATATAAAAAGGACGGTGTAATTCAAGCTGAGCATTTGCTCTTGATGCCAGATCCTTAAAATTCTTTCTGAAACTTTTGATGAAATCATCTTCCATATCATTCAGAACACCATTTGTTGTATTTCTGATCTTAAGCTTCATTTCTCTCCAGATGCCATCACCTCGGTCCATTGCACTTGAAATTGTATCTTTCATGGCAAGAGCAGCAAGAACATAAGGAAGTTTTGATTCAACAACATCACCTTTTGATGCCGCACGCAGCTGGTTCATGAAAAGAGTGCCGTCTTTTTCCAGCATGTCAGGCCATTTGCGGTCACGGTTAAAGATCCCACCTGATTCATCATAAGCAACGTTGATGTTCAGAACTTCAGCAAGAGCTTTCAGAGAGTAAATCTTGATTGTCTGATTTGGAGTTGAGAAGCTCGCCGGGCTTACTTTTGCTTTAAGTTCTGCCAGCATTTCCGGAGCAGTCAATGTCAAAGTCTGAGCAAGCTCCAGATCATTAGTAAAGTTGCGCAGGCTCGACTGCATGAAAACTGATGATTTTAAAACTCCGGCCGCACGGTGCTGATTTGTGAAAATCAACAAGCGTTTATCCAGGTTAAGTTTAGCAGCATCCTTCAAAGAACCAAGAGACTGAGCATTTTTTAAACCGGCAGCATGTTCATCAATCATGATGAATGTAGAAGATTTTGATTTACCAATGAAAGCATTAAGTGATCTAAGGCTCGATCCGTTCACATCATCAACAACCAGAAGCACTTTTCCGGAAAGACCATTAGCAAGAGTTCCGGCATTTAGTGCGGCCAGCGATAAATCCAGTACAGCAACTTTTTCAGTTCCGCCTACTGCGCTTAGTGCATCCAGCAATTCTCTTAAATGAGCGTCTGAATTAGCAACCAGAACCGGAAGTTTACCTTTATCCAGAAACTGGGCCTTCGCCATTGTGATGAAGTCAGATGAAAGTTCACCAATCTTCACACCATTTTGTTCAATTGAGGCACTGATGGCCAGATCGCGGTAAACATCGTTTTCACTTGTTACCAGAACTTCTGCATCACTTAGACCAACTGATCCAGAAAGTTCAGTAAGATCATTAAAGTCTTTTGCAATAATTCCTGTCTGAGAGTTAGTCACAAGTTTAATTTTCAGGTTACCTTTATAAGCGCGTTTAGAATTATTTGTCAGTGTCAGTTTAAGCTTATTTTTCTGACCTTTTAATAATTGCCCTTCAAGAGACATTCCGCCAAGAGCGATCGGGAAAGCTACGCGCACTGCTTTTTGATCAGCTTCTTTAAGAGTTGCATTTTGAATGCGATCAAAGTGACGGCCTTCTACTGCATCTTTTGTATTAAGAGCTGACTGAACACGAAGATTCGTACGGTGAGTGGCCCCCAGACCTGAGTTTACCTTTCCTTCGGCCGCCGCAATTACTGTCACTTCGGAACGGGCAGGAATGGCAGGAACTTTAACCAGCGCTCCGCCATCAATCTGAACGGAAACATTCTGCGCTTCTTTAAAACCAAAGTTTTTAACAGTTATTGTGTGAACAGTTCTTTCTCCTGGCTGGAAAATACCATCCAGAGCTGCAACTCCCGAGAGACCGGCATCAAGCATGTCACTGGAAACAAACTTTAAAACAGCATTGTTATTATAGATTGCAGTGACTTCAGCAATTCTTTTTTGACGATAAATTTCAGTTTGCTCAGCAATGTTGCCTTTGAAGGTTTCGAGTTCAACACGGTCAAAATTTTCTGAACGGATATCTTCATATCTTTCAGCATAAGCATTAGCTTCTGACTGACGGTAAGTGCGCTTGAATTCTTCCGAATTTCTGTTTGGGTTAGAATCCATTCTTTCAAAAGCAATACGGAACGCTTCCGCTTTGATCACCGGGTAATCTCGGCCGTAAGCGCGAGCATCGGCTTCACGACGTCCCTGATCGTAGTGGGCAGGGTATTCGCGGTTAACAGCAATGTTATAGGCATTATTGTAACTGGAATCGTAAGCGGCGTTATACTCCCCCTCAATTCTACGTGAGAATTCATAACGAGTGTATTCTCTGTAGTTGAAGTTATATCCGTCAGCATAAGCTCTTCTTAAAATTTCTTTGCTCTGAAATACGTTTGGATTGTAAGCTGGGCCATTAAAATCTCCCGGGTATCCAGGTGACTGACGGGAAAAAGTTCCGGCAAAAGCACCGTTAAGCTGCTTTTGATCAAGTGTGCTGTTTTCCATTTTTTTCGTCGTTTCAGATTCACCGATATTGCGGCCATCTACCTGGCCTGTTGTTACAGCTCTTTCAAATCCGGCCTTCTTCCCTTGTGCAATACCTATGGCGGCAGCATCAGATTTATCGGCGCGGGCAATCCCTGCAGCACGCCCCTCGCGATTAGCGGCATTTGTATTTCCGGCGATTGTTCCTTCAGCTGTTCCGTCACGCTGGCCATCTAAACGTGCCCGGGCCGCACCATCGCGCTCACCCTGTTCAGCTCCACGCTTGTAGTAACGATCTTGTCCTGCGGCCGTTCCTTCATTATGTCCATCATTCTGGCCATCGCGCGAACCTTTTTCTCCACCCATTCTACGGGCCAGATTTGCGCCGTCATTACCACCATCGTTTTGTCCAACGCGCGCGCCTTCACGATTGATGTATTGAATGGATGATATTAGCTCCTGACGATAATCACGTTGAGCTCTCTGAGCGTTAGCAAGACGAATACGGGCATCCTCTGCTCTTCTAGCGGCCAGTGCGCCATCGGCCCGAACCTGCTCAAGACGGGTGGTCAATGGAGCAATTTCTAGTTTCATCGCTCCGGCCTGCTTATTTTTTTCCTGAATCTGGGCCTGAAGACCATCGATAATATTTTGAGTCGTCTTAATGGCTTCAGCGTTAGCTGCTTCATTTTTCTTTAGTTCTTCCAAAACGGCCATTGATTGTTTCTTTTGTGCCTGAAGACCTTCGACTTCACGAGCGATTGTCTCCATTCGACCTTTAATTGTATTGATGTCTCTTTGAATCACATCGGCCTGATGATCTATTTGAGCGCGATATTCTTCAGCACGCGCCAGTTCGACCTTAGCTTCATCTGCACGTCGGTTGAGATTACTTAAATCCGGATCGTCATGCAGTTTAAAGGTCTGTATCCCGATATAGCCCGGAATATCGGCCGCGATCGCAGAGATCGTCTGAAATAAGGACCCGAGGGCCAGCGATAAGAGCAGCAAGAGATGTTGAAAGCGCTCCATAAAATCTCCCTATACGACACCAAAAACAAATAAGCGACTTTGCGAGTTCCTTACTGACACCAAACTGGTGTTAGTATGACTCCAAAATCGTCCTTTATTTTGGTGATGTTTACCTGAGGATGGAGCAAAGCAAAGCCCGCGCCAAATCCTGTTAATTTCAGGCAAGTATAGCGAATACTAAAATTTATTGGGAAGGCCTGTAAAAACTACAGGCCTTTTTTTGGTAATTGGCTATTCAGGCAAAAGGTGCTGATAGCGAACCTGGCGATATCCTTTAACGTTCTCCAGAACCTTAAGATCCTGGTAAGACAAGACTGAGAGTAAAACCTTCTCTCTGATGTGTTCGGCTATGGCCCTTTCCTGTTTATGCCATTGTGGCAGAAGTGGTCTCAAAAAACGGGCATGGCGCATAGTTTTGAGCATCCAGGGTCTTGGCGAAAAATCAAATTCAATCTTTCTTCCCCACACATCAAAACCAGGACGATTGATAAATGTTTTGCGAAAGTGTGTTCCCATTTTTCCATAGAGCTGCTGATCGGTCAGTCTTCGCATCGGAGAAATCATCTGATGGGCCACAAAAACTTCATCCTTTATAAAGAAAGTTTTTGTCAGGGTCCGTAGTGCCAGTTTAAAGAGCTCGGCGTCCTGATAAAGTTCGGTGAGTCTCATCACGGCTTTTTTATAATCTTCCATCTTATGCCCGCGATCATAGAGATAAAGATCGTGCACATATTGAGCAATATCCTCTTCATTTAAGTTATGGTTAACCGGAATAATGGATGCAATGGTTTGGACATCTTTTAGAAAACGTTGTTGTAATTGTATTCCGTTAATCAATGCGCTTTCGGCCACAGATCGAGCGAGCAATTCTTTTTTATGCACAACCGTCTGTGTTTTAACAACATTGTGACCTAAATAGAGTTTTCGCCCCAGGGTGAAAGCTTCCAGATTTAAGCTCAGCTCTTCTTTTTTCATTGTGCGCGAAAAAGCAGCTTCAAGATCAGTTAAAGAAAATGGAATAACACCGGCCTGATAAGCGGCCCCCAGTATCATCGCCGAAGCATAAACGCTTTTTCCCAGATGTGCTTCTGCCGTTTCTTTCATACTGAGAATTTTCAGCCGTTCTCCTAACAGGCTTTTTAGCTTTTGCGTGAGTTCCTGCTGATTGACCGGCTCCTTCGCAAGACCACGATCAAGCAGCAATGAAAGTGGGACCTGAAACTTACTGTCAAGAATGATCAATCCATGGTGATGAACAAACGACAGATGGTGAGAGCCATCCAGCAAATCAGGTGACAACAAAACATCTGCGCCTCCTAACGGAGTGACCTGGGCATGAGATTTTCCTTTTTTATAAAGAGCAAGATGGGCCGTCACATTTCCGTTTCTCTGGGCAAGACCTTTTTGATCGACGAATTTAAAATCGATATCCTCCCTTCCTCCCATGGAGCGTGCGGCTTCTGCCATCACCCGGGAAATCGTAGTCACACCTGAGCCGCCGACACCCGTGACGACCATACGGTAATCGGTTCCATTTGCGATGCTCTCCAGAGTTTTTCGTTTTTCCGGTTCCGGGAGAATTTCTGCTGCCAGGGCCGCTCTTTTTTCACGGTATTTGGTAGGATGAAAATTTAGCACTTCAACTAATTCAAAACTCGGACAGGCCTTGATCTTAGTACAATAAGAATCGGAGACACAAATTTGTGGATCAATAGTGACCTTGGTTCCATAAGCATCATGCATCTGAGAAAGTCCCGGACAGCCGGTCATTTCCACACAGACGCGGCAGTCCTCACAGGCATCGGTGTTAATCTGATAAAATGTCTGTACGGGAACACTTTCCCCCTGAGAAAAGAGTTTTCGCTCGGTTGCTTTTTTCCGTCCGTGAAACGTGAGCCCGCATTCTTTATTGGAGATAATGACTTTCGTTCCCTTCTTCATGACGATTTCGCGCAACAGGTTCTGATAGAAATAGCGATCAGAGGGATTGACTTCCAGAGCTTCATCCACACCTAAGGCCGATACAAGCTGAAGCATATCCTGGGCCGGGCGTTTCTTCCCCTCAACTGACATACCTGTTCGCGGAGTCATCTGGTGACCGGTCATTGCGGTATTATCATTATCCAGCAAAATGTATGTGATATCGTGCCCCATCTGAACAGAATTGGAAATGTCGGTGATTCCCGAATGGAAAAACGTTGAGTCGCCCATTAAAACAACAGAAGGATTAGTGGTAAAGAGATCGACACCGGCACCCAGCGCTCCTCCCTGTCCCATGGCCGACAGGTTATGCATTTCTTTAAAAGGTTCAAGAAAAGAAAGTGAGTAGCAACCAACGTCTCCGTGAGAAATGAGATTGATATTCTGGGCTTTCAGGTGAGCTCGCAAATCTTTTAACAGAGAAAGTGTCTCTCGATGCGGACAGCCCGGACAAAATGTCGGAAGTCTTCGCGGCATGACTTCAGTGAGTGTCGGACCCGGCTTCGTTGTATGACAGGGTCCAAGACCGAGCTCCTGCATAACGACGGATAGTTTATCGACGATGATGTCGTAATTAAGTCCTCCATGCACAGGAAAGCCTTCAGTATGTAAAAATCGTTTTCCCAGGATTTTTGTTTTCAGTCCGTGACGGTGAATGACTTCTGCGAGTTCCGTTTCCAAAAAACCTCGCTTTTCTTCCACGACAATAAGTGTGTCGAGATTTTGCAGAAAAGGCAGTAGAAGATCATCGATGAGTGGAAAAGGTGCTGCTACTTTATAGAGTGAAAAACGCTCCAGCGCATGATTTTCATCCAGTACTTGCTTTAGTATTTCAAACACAGCGCCACTGGAAATAAATCCGATTTTTGCCTGAGCTAACCCCATACACTGGTCCAGTTTTTTTTCTTTCAGGGCCGCTAAAACTCTGGGAAATCTGTCTTTGATCATGGTCACATCCGCTTTCAGAGAATTGGGCGGAACCATGACGTTTTTAGATAAATCAAATGTCGCCGGATCGAGATCAGTCAAGGTGTTGTCGATCATTTTTTCCGGACCGGTCTGCACTCTTCCTCCGCCTTCGGCCATAAACGTTGTCAACAAAACGCCCTGATAAACAGACGTTTCAGTTGAGAGCTCCAGAGCTGTTTTCATCCAGTCCTTCAGCTCTTGTGGAGTGGATGGATCGAGAAAAGGAATATGCAGATGTTTAAAGAGATAGCGGGAATCAGCAGGGCTTGAGGTTGAAATTGACCATGGATCGTCTCCGACAACAACCACGACTCCACCTGTTCCGGGATTGGCGAAGTTTCCTACAGAAAGAGCATCTGAGGCCACATGCAGTCCCATGGATTTCATTGCTACCAGTGCATGACGATTGGCCTGTTTTGCTCCCCCTGCCATGGCCGCAGCATTGGCTTCAGAGTTCGCAATGACTACGCGAATTCCTTTTTCCTGAAATTCTTTTTTTCTTTCGTGCAGAATATTGAAATAATCAGCGAGCGGAGAGCCGGGATATCCGGTGTAGAGGTGAAATCCTGCTTCCAGGGCCCCCTGAATGATCAGCTCGTTGCCATTATAAATTTCAGTTGTCATTGTCTTTGTGCTACCTGTGGTTATGGACTGCGTATTATGTGATAACAGAAAATATGGCACAGAATTCAAGCTTCGCAAAGAAGGAACACGGTGTTGTCCACAAGCAGCATTTCCCTCTAATCTGCTCTGATAATTTGCTAAACGCAAAAAGCTAATGTTACACTTTTTCATCTTTTAAAACGCCCTAAAACGAGAGGATAAAAATGTACAAAATGATTGCGATTTATAAAACACCTGCCGATGTCAATTCTTTTGAAGACTGGTACAAAGGTCACAAAGAAATCGCCCGTAAAGTACCGCTTGTTAAAGAATTTCGTTTCACCAAAGTCACAGGCGGACCACGCGGCTCAAGTGACCTGCATTTGATTGCAGAACTCTGTTTTGCTTCCAAAGAAGATTTTAAAGCAGCAATGGCAAGTCCCGAAAACATGGCCGCCGGAAAAGATGCTTTCACTAATTACAAAGATATTGTTTCGGTCCACTTTGCTGAAGAAGAAGTGGTTAAGGCCTAACCATGGAAAATATTCTTTGTGAATATCCTTATCGCGAAAATACTCATATCGCACTCGTGCTTCTCAATCGCCCCAAAGTGCTCAATGCACTTTCAACTGATCTGATGCAGGAACTGGTAGAATGTTTTCTCTCTCTGGATAAAAATCCCGACGTGCGGGTCATCATTCTCACCGGAAATGAGCGGGCGTTTGCTGCCGGAGCGGATATCGCACAGATGGTGACAGCGACCCCGGTGGATCAAATCAACGATCAGCGTTTCCGCACCTGGGAGATGCTCCGTTTGATCACAAAACCGATCATCGCTGCAGTCAATGGTTTCGCGTTGGGTGGAGGCTGCGAGCTGGCCATGTCCTGTGATCTGATTATCGCCGGAGATGATGCAAAATTTTCTCAGCCGGAAATAAAAATCGGCACCATTCCCGGAGCTGGCGGAACTCAAAGACTCACACGTGCAATTGGAAAATCCAAAGCAATGATGATGGTTCTTACCGGTGACATGATTGATGCAAGAACTGCTTACGACTGGGGATTAGTGGCGAAAGTTGTTCCGGCACCGACACTGCTGCAGGAAACATTTGAACTTGCTAAAACCATCGCCGACCGTGCTCCTGTGGCCGTTCGTCTGGCCAAAGAAGCCGTCAACAAATCCTTTGAAATGACATTGAAAGACGGCATGGATTTCGAGCGCCGTAATTTCTATCTCACATTTGCTTCCGCTGATCAGAAAGAAGGAATGAAAGCATTCATGGAAAAAAGAAATCCGGACTACAAAGGAAATTAGGTTAAGAGGTTTTAACATGTCACAGTTTAAATTTATTAAATATACTGAAGAAAACCGGACTGCCGTTATCAGCATGAACCGTCCGGAACTTTACAACGCCCTCAATGCTGAAGCGAAAATGGAAATCATCTCCGCTATTCGGGAAGCCAACAAAAGTCCGGGTGTTCATTCCATTATCCTGACAGGTGAAGGAAAAGCTTTCTGTACCGGTCAGGACTTAAATGACCGCAATATTCAGGCGACAAATGGCGGTGTTGATCTGGGACACACGCTGCAGACAGAATGGAATCCGCTGATTAATGCCATTCGCGATTCCAAAAAAATTGTGATCGGCTGTATTAACGGCGTTTGTGCAGGTGCCGGTATTTCTGTAGCTATTGCCTGTGATCTTCTGGTGTCTAAACCAGGTGTAAAGTTTGTCGGTGCTTTCTCTAAATTAGGCTTAGCCCCTGATGCAGGTTCAACTTATATTTTTTCAAGAGCACTTGGTTATCAAAAAACAATGGAATTTTTTCTGCTGGGAAATGCACTGACCAGTGATGAATTAGCGACCTCAGGCCTGATCAATAAACTCAGCGACGATCCGATGAAAGAGGCATTTGATTTTGCTCTCAACATCAATAAACTCTCGCCTCTTTCAAGTGAGATGATTAAAAAGAATATTAAATCAGCAATTGATTCGACTTTTGATCAGTCAATGGAAAGAGAAACTTATGTTCAGCGTTTTCTGGGTAACAGCAAAGATTACAAAGAAGGTCTCTGTGCTTTCTTAGAAAAAAGAGAACCACAATTTACCGGACAATAAAAATTAAAAAATCTGGAGGTCATCAATGACAACTCATACTTACTCTGCCGAAGAACTAAAATTATTTGAAGATATCAAAAACGGAAGAACTTTCGAAGCTGAAGATCAGCTACCGGAATTTTACCGCAAACATCTTTTAAATCTTCTCTGGATGCAAGGGGACTCTGAATACTCAGGGGCACTTGGATATATGCCGTGGATTGAAAAAGCACCGACAGTTCAGGAAAAAGTCATCGTGGCCCAAATGGTAAAAGATGAAATGCGCCACGCTTCGGTCATCTACCGTTTATTAGACGAATTGGGACAAGATACCAAATCCCACACTGAATCGAAAGAACTCGGCTACAAACTAGAGGAAGATAAGGTCAACATCGGATTCAAAAGACTCAAAGACGACTACCGGGTTAACATTTTTTACTACGATATCAAATACTGGACGGATTATATTCTCTTCAATTTCCTGATGGACCGGGCTGCCGGTCACCAGCTGCAGGATACCTTTAATTCCAGCTATACTCCGTGGAAAAAGGCCATTGAAGGAATTTACAAAGAAGAAGTCATGCACCTTGCTCACGGAGATAAATGGGTCAAGATTCTGGCAAAAGATCCGGAGCAAAAACCATTTCTTCAAGAACGCCTTAATCTATGGTGGCCGCGAGTGATGAATGTATTTGGCTCAACGAAAGGTGCGAGCAATGACCTTTACGTAAACCTGGGATTAAAACAAAGAACCAACGGAGAGATTCGTGAAGTGTTCGTCAAAGAAATTCAGGAAATGTGCGATGAAGTTGGTCTCACTATTCCAGTATACCGTGAAGAAGACCAGCCTCAGCGAGAAGCTAAACGAGCATAAGTGAAAAACATGGATCTAAAACATATTGTTGTTATCGGTACAGGAACTATGGGGCAAGGAATTGCTCAGTGGTTCCTGCAACAAAACCTTGTTGTTGAAATGGTCGACAGCAATTATGAATTTGCACTAAAGAGCAGAGAAAAAATAGTTGCTTCTCTGGATAACCTTTGCACTAAAGGAAAACTGAGTGCTGAAGCAGTTGAAAGTCTAAAGCCAAGACTATCAGTAAAAAAACTAGAAGACATTAATCCCAAAGCTAATCTGGTCATTGAAGCCATTATTGAAGACAAAAAGGCCAAGCAGGATCTTTTTACACAACTGGATTCAATTCTCGGTACAGATACAATTATGGCTTCAAATACTTCATCTTTTCCCATTACTGAACTTGCAGCTCATCTTACAGAAAATAGGAAAAAAAACTTTCTGGGGCTACACTTCTTTAATCCTGCAACGATTATGAAACTGGTAGAAGTTATCAGCGGAATTGAAACTGATACCGACATATCAAAACAACTCTTTGGCTGGTTTAATCAGCGGGGTAAAGTTGCATGCCTCTGTGCGGACGCGCCGGGATTTATTGTCAATCGCGTGGCACGCAATTTTTACGGTGAAGCTCTCCGCGCAGTAGAACATTACGACCTACAAAAAATAAAAGAAGTCGACGAAGTCATGAAAAAAGTGGGCGGCTTCAAAATGGGTCCGTTTGAACTGATGGACATGATCGGAATCGATGTCAACCTGAGTGTCACCGAGTCGGTCTACCGCGCTTTTTTTGATGAGCCTCGTTTCAAACCTCACCGGCTGCAAAAAGATATGGTGAATGCCAACCGTCTCGGCCGCAAATCTAATAAAGGTTTTTACACATATGATTCTTAACCCGATGATCATTATCGAAAAAAATCATCCGCAATATGCTGCCATCAGCGAAGCCTGGGAAACCAAGTCCATTGATGAGGCACTGGCCAGTTTCGAGACACATGAACTGATAATAGATTTGAGTTTATTACGGACTAAGAAAAAAATCTTTTTACTCAAAGAGCTTGCCCGGACAACGAAAGCAAAAATCATCTCTGACCTCACTTTATGCTGGGGAGAAAAGGTCCTTAAGCAATGTCCTCAAGTTATCGGGGCCGTCTCCCTGTTATTTGATTCACCAACTGATTCAGTTGAATATGCCCTCAATCCATACAATCCGGATATAAAAGCAGAGGAGTTAATCACGACTTTCATTCGCTCCCTAAACAAACACGGCGTGCTCCATCAGGACTTAAAATTGGGTTTCCACTATCCCCGCACTATTGCTATGATCATCAACGAAGCTTACTTTGCTCTCGATGAAAAACTGGCCACTGCAGAGGCCATCGACCTGGCCATGAAAAATGGTGTGAACTATCCACTAGGTCCCATTGAATGGGGACAAAAAATCGGTCTGATTCACGTGGCAGAACTTCTGCATGAACTTTTTGAAATCACGGAAGACCCACGTTATCGCCTCTCCAAGCAATTAAAACTTTCTCTTTAAAACATATAAATTTTGCCAGGAAAAGATATGAGAAGAACATTTATCGTAAACGCCAAAAGAACTGCCATAGGTAAACTAATGGGGAAACTTTCACCAGTCAGAGTGGATGATTTGCTCGCTCACGTTCTTTTTGATCTAAAACAATCACTCTCTTTTGATCCGGCCTTGATCGACGATGTGATTGTAGGTTGTGCCAATCAGGCGGGTGAAGATAACCGCAATCTTGCGCGTATGTCTCTGATTCTGGCAGGATTTCCCCTGGAAGTTCCTGGGACAACCATCAATCGATTGTGTGGATCTTCGCTGGATGCCCTGATTGACGGGTACGCCCGCATTCAGTCCGGAATTGCCGACTGTCTTATTGTTGGCGGTGCTGAAAGCATGACCCGCGCTCCGTATGCGCTGGCAAAAGCTGCAGGGCCTTTTGATCGTGAGCAAAAAATGTTCGATACAACGTTTGGCTGGCGTTTTGTGAATCCTAAAATGGAAAAGATGTTTCCGCTTCTGGGGATGGGAGAAACAGCCGAAGAAGTCGCTGCTCTCTATAAAATTTCCCGCGATGAACAGGATGCGTTTGCGCTAAACTCCCATAAAAAAGCAGCGGCAGCCTGGGACCGCGGCGATTTTAATGACGAAGTCATTCCATATACGGTGGAAATAAAAAAAGATTCTTATATCTTTAATCGGGACGAATGCGTTCGCGCAGATACGACAATGGAAGCACTGGCAAAACTAAAACCAGTATTTAGAAAAGAAGGAACGGTGACTGCCGGAAATTCCAGTCCGATGAATGACGGTGCCAGCGGAGTGCTGATCGTCTCGGAAGAATTTCTAAAAAAGCACAATCTCACACCAATGATGGAAATCACCGGGGCTGCCGTCCGCGGATTGCATCCTAATACAATGGGACTTGGACCGGTAGAAGCTGTAAAAGTCCTGCTCCAGAAAACCAAAAAGAAAATATCAGACTTTGATTCTATCGAACTAAATGAGGCTTTTGCCGCCCAGTCTCTGGGTTGTATTAAAGGTCTCGAAATGGATTCTTCCAAAGTGAACCTGAACGGTGGTGCTATTGCTATCGGACATGCTCTTGGATCTTCCGGTACCCGCATTGTGACGACTCTTGCTCATCAAATGAAAAAAAATAAAAATATAAAGGAAGGTCTGGCCACGATGTGTATCGGTGTTGGTCAGGGAATTGCCGTTAGCTTCAGGAACTGTTAATGCTTAAGTTACACATAGCTTTTTTACTTATACTTCTTTCAACTCAACTTAAGGCAGCACTTCCTATGCCTCCGCATATAGGGCCGGTTGGTCTGAAAATCAATGACGATATTATCCGGCAAGTAGAAGAAAATCTGGCCGCGAGGATTGAAGCCAAAGAAATAAAGAATAAAAGCAGTGAAGAAGATCGTCAGCTGCAATTTCTCTTGGCAGTTGGTAAGAGAGCAAGCCTCTGGCTCAATGTAGTCAACGCTCACCGCTCTTTTGACAATCAGCTGGATCTCTCCCATGCAGGAAGTTCCGGTGGTGTTCCCATCTCTGATCCGATGAAAACATCGACAGCGATCCTGGTGAAGCAGTATAACGACTTTCTGACAGTGACACCAAAAAGTGTAAGTGAAGTATTAACCTCCACCATGGAGTTTCCGGTCAATCCACCGGTCAGTGACCAGGAATTTGTAGTGGCCCTTCGGAAACTCGACCGGATTTATCAAAACACCATTCGGCACTCCAGTTCTCTCGAATGGCTTAGCTGGTACATTAACCGCGCTATCTTTGATGTTCGTGGCTATCTCTTCCTAAATAAAATACCGGACTTAAAAAGCAAATTGGCCGAATGGACAACTCTATCTTCTGATGAACAAAATCAGATCAGAGGCTGGCTGTTGGGATTGTGCCGCAACGGAGACTTCGATTTAAAAGACTGTCACTCAGAACTACGCAAACATATCGGCCGCAACTCTTTATTTGGTTTTTATCAGCGTTTTGCTAAATACGGCAAAAGCATGTACGACCTTTTTTACACAATCAAAAAGACGAGGCCAGAGATTCACTGGAATAAGACCGGAACTATTTTGTTTTCACCATTTCAGCTTCCGGAACGCGACGATGTAAAAACCTGGCTTAAAAAAAACGTGGAAGATGAATGGCAGGGACAGTGGCAGGACCTGACAGTCAATTTGTTGATTGATTATAAAACTCCATCAGATAAAGATATTCCACGCATACAGTTTAAAGAAGGAACCACGGCCAACGTTAACGGGATTGCCGGAAACCTTATCACCATGGAAGCTGAATATCCCATCAACAGCTCAGATCAGGAGTGGACGATTCGTCATGAATACGGACACGTTCTGGGGTTTGAAGACTGTTACCTGGAGTTTTATGACACTGAAGAGAAGGCCATGATCTATTACGAAATCGATGTGGACAATTTGATGTGTTCGCGAAACGGATCGCTCAAACCAACACACATTGAACAATTAAAAAAAGCCTATAAGTAAGCCTTAAACGAGGAGACAGTGATGGAAGTGAAACTTTTTATTAACAATGAATTTGTCGGCTCCAGCGATAAAGCACTAAAAACCAGTTATGACCCCTCTACCGGTCTGGAAGTCGCCCGCTATCATGTCCCTTCCACTTCTGACGTTGACCTGGCCGTCAAATCGGCCCATCAGGCTTTTTACAATGATGCCTGGAAAAATATGTCTCAGGATGATCGCGCCACTATTTTACTTAAGATCGCAGAAAAAATGAAAGAGCGCTCTAAAGAACTGGTTGAAATCGAAGTGCGCGATTCAGGATCAACTCTCAGAAAAGCCAAAGCAGATGTCCACAACACAGCTTCCTTTTTTAAAGTTATGGCGAAAGTTGCTAAAGAGCTAAAAATGGAGATCCCGGATGAATCGGCCACTCGAGCAGGATTCTCTATCAACTCCCGTCAATACACTCCCATTGGTGTCTGTGCTCAGATTATACCGTGGAACTTCCCTCTGGTCATGGCCGGATGGAAAATCGGTCCGGTTCTCGCTACTGGATGCACGACCGTACTAAAAACGGCCGAAGAAACTCCTTGTTCAGCTTCTCTTCTGGCAGAAATCCTGCGTGATTCAGGTGTTCCTGCAGGCGTAGTGAATATTATTACCGGCGGAGCTGAAACAGGAAGGGCCCTTCTTGCCCATCCGCTGATTAACAAAGTTTCATTCACCGGATCAACGGCCGTCGGTAAAGAGATCCTTAAAACGTCTGCCGATCATGTTCTTAATGCCACAATGGAATTAGGCGGAAAATCGGCCAACATTGTTCTGGATGATGCTGATCTCGATATTGCTGTCGATGGTTCCTTGTACGCATTCTTGTATCACTCCGGCCAGGCCTGCGATTCAGGGACTCGTCTTCTCGTTCAGGAATCTATATACCCGGCATTCATGGAAAAATTTTTAAAAAGAATTAAAGAAGTGAAAGTTGCACCTACAGCTGATCCTAATGCGGGACTTGGTCCGGTTGTCAGTGAAAAACAAATGAACACCATTATGAATTTCATCAATAAAACAAAAGAAGAAGGTGCAAAACTTCTCTCGGGTGGAAACCGCCTGACTGAAGGTGATTTCTCCAAGGGATACTTTATTGAACCAACCGCATTTGAAATTACTCCGAAAAATACAATTTTCCACGAAGAAATTTTTGGACCAGTAGTTGGCGTAACAAAATTTAAAACAGAAGACGAAGCTGTTGCTCTTGCAAATAACTCAAAGTACGGGCTGGCCGGTGCCGTGTGGTCTAAAGATCACGCGCGCGCAAAAAATATAGCTTCCAGACTGGAGGCCGGTACAGTATGGATCAATGAGTACCACCTGCTCAACCCGGGAATGCCGTTTGGCGGTTTCAAAGAATCCGGAATCGGCAGAGAAATGGGACCGGAAGGAATTATGAGTTATCTGGAAGTCCGTCATGTGTGGGAATCAGACTGTAATGAACGAGCTAAAAAGGTTTGGTTTGATGCAATTTTTTAAAATAATACTTTTTTTCGGGGCCCTCGCATTTGCCCTGCAGGCAAATGCATCGGGTCTGTTAGATACAGTAATAACCAGGGAATATGGCAGCTGTCAGACAAATAACCTTCGTTACTCTGCCATGAAATTTTATAAAATTCCCATTAATGAAAGGGGACAAAATCTTTTTTTGCGTGCCCTTTTCTTTTTCAATGCGGACGAATCCTTCAGGCTGCGTTTAACAAAGCAGGAGCTTTTGGGCTGTCAGACATTACCTTCCGGTGATCAGGCCTGCTCATACCGTCCGGTGGCCGATGAGTGGTTTGAAGGACATTTCAGCACTCACGGCAACCAGATCATCGATACCAATTACGCTTACATTATCCGCATGAACGATGATCTTAACCGCGGTTTTCGTATACTTTTTAAATCTTTCCTGGGCCTCGAAATCAAATATGATGATGCTTACGTCGGCGGAATGGTTGAAACGAACTTTGATCAATTCGGAAATAACACAATAAACATTTGTCGTTAGTAAAAGGGAGCACTATGTCTGCGCCAATAAAACTGTATTGCCAGTACTACCAGGATCGCAGTGACCGCGTCCGATGGCTGTGCGAAGAACTTAATCTTCCTTACGAAAACATCTGGCTCAAAAAGGCCCAGGGTGAGCTTGACACAAAAGACTATCGATCTGTTAATCCGATGGGCAGATTGCCCACCATTGTTGATGGAGATACAGTCATTCATGAATCCATTGCTATTTGTCTGTATCTTGTTGACAAATACGGTGAAGGAAAACTCGCTCCTCATAGAGACGATCTAAGGGCCCGGGCAGATTATTATCAGTGGATGGTCCATTCTGTCGGGACACTCGAAGCCTTTGTCGCCCGCATGTTTCTGGATTTTGAAGATGACAAAGAAGAAAACTACAACGTCGCATTCGTAAAAAAACAATGTGCTATCGTGCTGCCTGCTTATGAACAAATACTATCTAAGCAAGATTATTTTCTCTCCAGCGGTTTTTCGGCCGTGGATATTGTCATGTCATCCATTATTCCCGGTGCCCATGACTTTTTAGTCAAAGGCCATCCAGTCATGGAAAGATACATGGAACGCCTGATGAAACGTCCTGCGGCCATCTCTGCGCGGGTCTTCACTGGATGAAATCATTAATTTTCATTTTATGCATAACCTTCATTTCAATATCATGCTCATCTGCCAGAACGGACTATCCTTTGAGTGATCATTACGACGGTAACATCTTTTATAATCAGGACAAAACCATAGCGGCCAAAGGTTTTAAAGACCTGCTTAAATGGTGGCTCTTCACGACCAAAGAGAAATGGCCGGATCAAATTTATCCGCCTTACCCAGTTGTAAAACCGGAAGCAAAGGTTGAGCACGGCATGACTCTCACTTTTGTAAACCATGCAACTTATCTCATTCAGCACAAGGGCCTGAACATCCTCACTGACCCGGTTTGGGCCAAACGGGCTTCCCCATTAGCTTTTGCCGGCCCTAAGCGCGTTCACGATCCGGGAGTAAGATTTGAAGATCTTCCCAGCATCGACTTTGTTTTTATCTCGCATAATCATTATGATCACATGGACAGCGAAACGATTGAAAAGCTCGCAGAAAAATTTAATCCACTCTTCATTGTTCCGCTTGCTAATAAAGAAAAGATTAAAAGTTTCGGAGCAAAAAAGATTGTGGAACTCGATTGGTGGCAGGACTATAAACTGAGCGATGAATTCACTCTCATTCTGACACCTGCTCAACACTGGTCAAGCCGTACTCCATTTGATCGTTTCAAATCATTTTGGGGTGGAGCTTACTTTAAAAGCGAAAGTCTCTCTCTCTTTTTTGCCGGAGACACCGGTTACAGCACACATTTCACGGAAATAAAAAATAGACTGGGTATACCTCAAATTGCCATTTTACCTATCGGTTCATATGAACCGCGCTGGTTTATGAAAGATATGCACATGAATCCGGAAGATGCAGTACTTGCCCATCTGGATCTTGAAGCAAAAGAAAGTATCGGGATGCACTTTGGAACTTTTCAGTTAACCAATGAAGGAATTGAGGTTCCGATGCAGGATCTGGAACTGGCGAGGTTGAAGCATAAAGTTCAAAACTTCGGTATCCTTCGTCCTGGCCAGCAAAAAAAACTTCCATAAAAAAAGGGCCGGCCCTACTGGCCAGCCCTTCTTTATCGTTCTTAGAATTCTTTTTAAATCAATTAGCCAATAAGCTTTAGTGCAGCCTGACCTTGAGAGTTCGCCTGAGAAAGTACCGAAGTACCTGCTTGAGTCAGGATGTTCATCTTAGTGTTCTTAGCTGATTCTGCAGCGAAATCTGTATCACGGATACGAGAGTTAGCAGCAGAAAGGTTTTCACTAGATGACTGCAAGTTATTGATCGTAGAAGTCAGACGGTTTTGAACCGCACCAAGTTCCGCTCTTTGTCCCGATACGTTCTGGATTGCTGTATCGATTTTTGCCAGTGAAGCTTGTGAAGATTCCTTTGACTGAACTGAAAGTTCAGCAATTTGTAATCCGTCTAGAGATGCATTTGATCTCTTGGCATCATACTTAATTCTGTCCTGGAAATCATCATTGTTGATACCAATCTGGAAATCGTATGAATCACCTTGACCGTTCAGAAGTTTTTTACCGTTGAACTCAGTCACTTGTGAAATACGCTCAAGCTCTTGCTTAAGGTTTTGGTATTCAAGGTCTGTAAATTTTCTTTCAGACTCACCTACTGTATCTGAAGCTGATTGAACTGCTAGTTCTCTTAATCTGATAAGGATGTTAGAAGCTTCATTCAGACCACCTTCTGCTGTCTGAATCATCGAGATACCATCATTAGCGTTTCTTTCCGCCTGATTTACACCTCTGATTTGTGCTCTTAACTTTTCTGAGATCGCTAACCCTGCAGCGTCGTCCGCAGCTTTAACGATTCGTGAACCAGAAGACAACTTACCTAAAGTTGACGCCTGTTCTGCGTTGTTAGCACCAAGTGTGCGTTGAGCAGCAAGTGATGTAACGTTTGTGTTGATACGTAAACCCATGAGATCCTCCCTGTAGTTTCGGTCGTCCCTCCCTGGTCTTGAACACTCTTTGCGAGATGATCAACGAGCATACTGCTCAACTGAATGTGGTTTCAAGCGTCGTCACCATGACTCAGCTTTTGATTGATGAACTTGTCGTTACAATTCGAGCAGAGCTTTAACAAAATGTTGTGTTTTCTCCAATATTTTCACCGGAGTAAAGTAGTCGGGATATTCCGCTCTTAATAGTGAATTTTTTTGATAAAAATTGTTATCTTCTATGCTTTTTAGGTCGAAAAGTGGGCTGCGTATGGAAAGTAAAAAACAATTGATTATTGTCCCGCCAATGTCTGAGGCCTTAAAGAAACTCAATGAGGTTCTCGAAGGAATTGCGGGTGATGAAAATATAGAAATTTCGATGATTGATGACCTGAAGGAATTAGGCCAGGTTCTGGCCAATACAGGACAGTGTCTTATCCTTTGCTCAAATGCAAAAAAATGTGCCACATTTCTTCAGGAAAACCGATTTTTAATTTCCCGCTACCATACGAAAACCATGTTGTTTACACCGAAAGAAATTCCTGCCAAGACACTGGTAAAATTCACGAAAGTGGGTCTCACAGAATCTATTCTGGAAAACTCTCCACCGAAGACATTGCTGTATAAAATTAAGTTGCAGTTGCGTTCGATCAAAACAGCTTCACCTGACAAAGAAAAAGACGTTGCCGTCAAATCTCTGACAGATAATATTGAACAAAAACCAGTGCAGGAAGAAGAAAAAATTCGCGAGCGTTCAGTTTCTGAAGAAACAGCGATTGAAGAAATTTCAATTCGTAAGAAAAAAGATTCTGACGCTGATGAAAACGTTGTTGATTATGGCGGCTCCCTAAAGGGAAAAATGAAGGTTCAGGAAGATTTAATTGAGACTCACTGGAAATCGAAACGAAAAACAGATGAAATAATTCTCGATGTTGAATCAGGCGAAACAAAGAAAAAAACAGACTCCTTTGATGACATTGATAATTATTATCGCAACAAGAAAAAAAACGAGGAGCTTCCCCTGGAAGCTGCTGATGACTATCGAAAAAAAGAAAGAACAGATTACGAGGTTTCTGTTGAGGAGAAAAAACGTAAATCACAGTATCAGGACATGATCCAGGATGAATTCATGCAGACCAAAAAACTCGATCAGAAAGCTGACGAGGAGATAGACCTGCAGGAACGGGAAAAAGGTCTTGATCTTGATTTACAGGCCGGTAAAGAAGAAAAAGAAGTTCAGGAAGATTACGTGGCTGCCTTACTGGATATGAAGAAAAAAGCCGCTCTCAAACATATTGAACTTGAAGAAGCTGCCAGCAAAAAAGAAAAAGAGCAAGTCGACGACCTAGGCGGTCACTACAAAGGAAAAGTCAACAACCTGAAAATGGACCTTGATGAAAGCTCAGAAACAGAAGTCGAAAAAGAAGCTTACGATAATACCGATCTTCAAAAAGAAAAAAACAGATCGACTGAACTGGATCTCTCCCCTGCTGCCCGCAAAAAGCGCCGGGAGGAAGAGTCGGAAGGGTCACCGACTAAAACTCATGAAGGTGAAGTTGATAAACTTCGTGACGAAAATATGGATGGTGCGACTTCGACAGACCATATTGAGACCTTCATGGACGGTGTGACCACATCATCGCGAAAATCTCAGTTAACAGATGCTTCAGGTGCCGAGAAGACTGATGAGAAAACCTCTGAATATGAGAAAGATGATCCTTTAGCTAAAAAGAAGTCCTCATCTGCACTTGAAGCGGCTGATAGTGAAAAAAGAAACAAAGGAGATAACATTGAAGGCCCTGATGATATCTCTTTGAAGAAAGTCTCGCAGGATAATGTTCTGGGCGCTGAAGACTCTCAAGAAAAAGAAGATTTAAAACAAGATGAAGAAATGAATCTTATGACCAGATCTTCAGGGCTTGTCCTGGAAGAAGCACAAAATAAAGAACGCGAAAAACAGACTGCCAGAAATACGGTAGAAGAAGAAGATCTAAATCTTAAATCACTTTCAAATACGAAGCTCGATATTGAAAAAGAACGTGCTGCCAGTACAGAAGGGAAAGTTGACAAAATAGATACTTTTTATCGGGGTGGGGATGCTAAAAAACAGGAACACAGCTGGGACAACCTGACTGATAAGAAAAAGGACGTTGATCTCAATATCTTAAAGTCACATAAAGCAGAAATTAATATCGCAAAAAATGTACGTAATGATGCCGGTGAAGTCGTCATCGACTATCGTAAACTTAAAGAAGAGTTCGATCTTATTTCCAGTGGAAGAGAGATTGGAGAAAGCACTGCAATTTCTGAAAAACGAAATGGCGCAGCTATAGATCCCGAGGATGAAGGCTCATTTAAGGTTATTGAACTCCATACTCAAGGAATCGACCTCTCCATTTCTCTTCTCAATTTGATTTATCAGAAAAACGTCAAGCCTAAAGTTCTTTTTACTTTAATCGCAGAAGATATTCTCACCAAATATAATGGTGCAACTGTTTTTTGGGAATACAGAGCTGCGGAAAAGAAACATATCGAAACTTATAATTCGTACCTGGAAATGCATTCACCTATGGTAAGTGATGAACTTAAGCTTTGGTGGCCGGAATATAAAAAGAATGAAACACTTCTGTGGCATTTTCAAAATCGCTCAATGAGTACCTGGCGCTGTCAGGAAATTCTGGAGCGCAATCTTCCGTGGGAAGATATCGAACTTCCTTCCTGGGCACAGCAGGAACTGGCCGATAAGCGCGTTGAGCTGGCGTTCCCCTATTTTGATGGTGTTGACCGCATGGGACTGGCGTTAGTTAATTTTCATGAAGGACTACGTGCTGAAGACGAACACGCTATCTTGACGACCCTGGAAATGGCGCGCACTCTGTTTCTGGATACAATTCAGCGAGTGAAAACAAAAGAAGAGCAAACAGATGAAGACGGGCCTGCGGCAAGCGAAAATGAACCAAATAAAGTGCTGAATTTTTTTGGCGGACTCTTTGGTAAGAAGAAGGCTGGATAATATGCTGACTGAATACGATTTTTTTCTGATTGATAAAGAACACCTGAAAGGAAAGAAAACATTTCCTTTTCAGCTATACGTTTTTAATCCAGTTCATAAAAAACATAGTCTTGTTTTAAATGGCAACCGTCCCCTCACTCGTGACCTGGAAGAATTTATAGACTATCTTTTAGAGCGCGGAGGTAAACTCGCCATTTTAAAGAAACAACGAAAAACATTTCTGGTGGCCCAGGAAACTTCGGCCGCAGAAATTCCTTCCCTACAGGAGCGCGAACTGCATCCTCTGGAAAAAGAAAGAATCATGAACCTGAAACTAAAAGAAATGTTCCTGCAAAAAAATCCAGGCTTTTCTTTGCAAGGTGCTTTTGAACAGGCCTGTGTTTCAAATGATTTTTCTCAAATCATTGAACACGCCAGAGTTGACATTGTCACTTTCAGTGTTACCCACTCACCGACTGTATCGCTGGCCATTCACCTGGCCAAGACATATTTAACGGGTGACACCCATACTAACCGTATAGTAGCAGTTTCCTATTTACTGGCGCGCACACTAAACATTATTGAAGAAGCTGCCCTAGCGGACATTGTCTGTGCTGCTTATCTTTCACACATTGGTTTGACTCAGGTCCCTCTTAGCTTTTCCCGAACGCCTTATTTAAACCTACATGATAAAGAGAAGTCGCTTTTTCAAAAACACACCATCCTGGGTTTGCATTTAATCAAAAAAAGCCATCTTCAACTCAGTGAACGCTGTAAAAAAATTATTGTGGATCACCATGAGCGTACATCCGGCAATGGATATCCGGCCCAGAAGTCCGGTGATTCAATTGATAGTTTTTCTCAGTTAATTGGTGCTGTCGCTCACTTATTTGAATACTCATCAGGTAAAATTAATAGTGGGAACACTTCACTCAAGTCTATAATTTTTAGTATGAAAAATAAATCTTATCAACCAGGCCTTGAAATGGACTTCAGTGAGAAGATTTATGAAGCAATTATTACTTTAATAAATACGGAAAAAGCCGAAACTAATCGGGCAGCATAAATTTTGAATAGAGGCAGAGGAGTTTACGATGGCGTTAAAGGCCGACATTAAAATTCTCGTTGTTGATGATATGTCGACAATGAGGAAAATTATCAAAAATATGTTAACTCAGGTTGGGTTTACAAACATTGCAGAAGCAGATGATGGTGCGACAGCATGGCCGATGATCGAAAATGCGATCAAAGAAGGTGCTCCATATGAATTTATTGTTTCAGACTGGAACATGCCACTCATGTCGGGACTGGATCTGCTTAAAAAAGTGAGAGCTACTCCAGGACTTGAAAAACTTCCATTTCTTATGATTACCGCTGAAGCTGAACAAGGTAACGTTGTCATCGCTGTAAAGGCCGGTGTCAGTAACTTTATTGTTAAACCTTTCTCGGCCCAGGTCCTGAAAGAGAAAATTGATAAGATTTTTAAGTAAGGTCATATGTCACTGCTAAATGATCCTTCAATGAAGGAAATTGTCATTGATTTTTGCAACGAAGCTGAAGATTTATTCGCTCAGCTAGAGACCTCTCTGGAGATACTGGAAAGTAATCCCCTGGCCACAAAAGAGCTGGAAAAGTTTGGTCAGATCATTGACAGGATTATGGGTGCCGCTAAGTCTATTGGGGCCAGCGAAATTGCTACGTTTTGTGAACTGGGAAAAGTGATCGGATATAAATCATCCCAGATAAAGGATGTACCGTTAATTGAAGTTGTTGTTGCCGTTCTCTTTGATTCACTTCACATGTTAAGAAAAATGACCCAGGCCCTGAAGGCCGGTGATGAAAGATACATGAACAAGCTTAATACTAAAGCATTTGCAACAAGACTGAACTGGCTCTCTGAAAAATTCAAGGCCATTGAACGTGCCTCTTGTCAAATTGAAGGTAATCTTGATCAGCAATCGATTGATGACTTAATGCAAAGCCTTGGACTTTAATTGGAGAAATGATATGCCCGGTGATTCTTCGTTTATTGAATTTTCTAAACCATTTGTCGATGCAGCTAAAAATATTTTTAATACAATGGTCTTCTGTAAAATAGAGCCTACAAAACCTGCGATAAAAACAGACACCATGTCGAAAGGTGATGTAACTGCAGTTCTTGGACTCAGTGGCGAACTGGAAAAAAACGGTAAAACTCAGCCTTACAAAGCGATGCTGGTTATTTCTTTTCCGTATGAAACCTATTTTAGAGTTGCTTCGGCCATGCTGGGTGAAACCTATACTGAATTCCATCCGGACATTCGCGACCTGGGTGGTGAAATTGTAAACATGATTATGGGAAACGCTAAACGTGACCTTAAAACCCTTGGATATAGTTCAAATATGGCCATTCCCTCTATGATTGAAGGAAAAGACCATAACATTCGTTATCCTTCAGGAACAACAGTCGTTTTGATTCCTTTTGAAACACCATTAGGTCAGATGTATATGGAAATTTGTTATTCATTAGGTGAATCTTAAAATCTAATACCTGAATTCTCTGAAGGGTAAGTCACTCTTCCCTCTCCATTCATTTAATGAAATTTCAAGGTGAGCAAACTGATCATCAGGATCCGGCAAATGCTCCCCTTCTCTATTCAACACGTCGACCTTTGCAAATGTCAGTCTCGCTCCGTAAAAATTCTTTCCAAAATCGAGATTATACATTTTGGTCCAGGTGCCGGTATTGATGAAGATTGAACCATCATCATATTCCCGGAAAATCGGGTCATGTGTATGACCCACGATCAGGGCCTTCACATCAGTGTTCTTAGTCACAAAATCTTCTGTAAGAGATTCATAGTTTTGAAAAAGCTGAATTTCACTTTGAACGTGTTCCAGGACCTCTGTGATTTTTTTCTTTTGCTTAAAAATTTCAACGAAACGAACCATCATGAAATAATAAAAATTGGCAAAGACAAAACGCAAAGTATAAAGAGAATCATAAATGATTCCGTTGATTATGAATTTATTTACAGGTCTGACGGCGTTGATATAGTCACGTCCTTCCTTAAATTTATTGATAACCCGGGTCACATAGTAAGATCCCCAGGGAGGGATAAAATAGCGTATGCCATCAGACCCAATGATAATCGATTTTTCCTCACTATAATGATGAGCGACTTCATATTCATGACCGTGCTTTAAAACAATGCCCGGCTCTGGAATATAGAGATCATTGGTATTGAGTAAAATTTTAAATTTATGCCGGTCTTCTTCCGGAAAGAGTTCAAGCAAGTAATTGCGAAGAGATTCAAAGATCAATTCGGCATCATGGTTGCCCAATATGTACACCAGCTTGTTATGGGGATAAGAGAGGAAATCTCTAAGCGCTTCAAAAACATCTGCATGCGCTTCAATGATCATTTTTAATTTGTCCATTGCCGCTGCTTCACTCCAGAATTCATCGTCAAAATATTCGACAAAAGGAACCGCCAGCAGATCCAGAAAATCTCCGTTGATAATCAGCTCTACTTCGTGTTCTGCATAGTGGCCACTGGAATGATAATGAATAAACTCGATTAACTCTTTATCATAGTGAAAATCTTCCAGAAAATTTTTACGTTTATTGACGTTGATACCAGCACCCAGATGCAGATCTGATATAACAAGAATGGTTTTCTTAACTTTATTTTTTTGGAGGAATTTCATACGTCTTATTACCAATAATCAATTCGACTTCCTGAAAAGCAGGAGTAAGCGGAACAAAGTGCAGGATGTCGCCTTTTTTAATTTTTATAGTCAGCTTTTGATATTTTTCAGGATCAACTGAAACGAACTGGGCATTCTTTTGATTATTAATCAGAATTTTTCCCACTAGTCTGACGAGAGTCTTATTCTCAATGATCACTTCCATTTGTGGTTTATATTTCGTAGGAGAAATTATTTTGAACCGATCATCAAAGGCCGTGACCAGAAAACCTTCCAGTGATTCAATGGCATTGGTATTAAATGAAAATAGCATCAGCATGGCCGTAATAAGTTTTCGCATACTTTTATAGTAACAAAATTTCAGCAGTATGGGGGAAAGGAAATTTAGACTGTTCCATACCCGAGCAATTAAGTCTTTCTTGCTTATTATCCGATTAAGTACGTGACTATGTTAACACTAATTAAAAAAGCATTTTCATCTTCTTCGCCTTCCAGATCGGTTTCACGTGAGGATTTTATCCGCAATTTTATTTCGGATCCTAACCATGCCTGGATACGCGAAGACAAGGAGATATGCAGGGGCATAATTGAACTGCTGAATTCACTGCAGGACAAGCATATCCAGTTTTTTCACAGGCATCCGACATATCTGATTCCCTGTCAGGCCCATCTGAGCTGTGCTATAGGAAGAACCAAAAATCATCACCTGATATTGGTTTTTCCTGAGCTTCGACAACTTCTTAAATCCGCAAGTATCTATCATGGTCTTGCCGTTCTGGCGCATGAACTGGGCCATATATATTATCAGCATACTGAAAACCGAATTGAAACACTGACGGCCCAGATTGAAGCCGATGATTTTGCCTTTCAGCTGGGATTTGGAGAGGAGCTGCAGGACATTCTGGTAGAGCACGCAGAATCTGTTGATTGCCGCGTGCGCATTGCTAAACTTACTTCAAAAATTATATCACAACATAATTCTTAAATCGTTCATCTGTTTGATTTCATCCCTGATTTTAGCCGCATCTTCAAAGCGTAGATCACGGGAAGCTTCTTTCATAAGCTTTTTTAGTTCTTCTATACGTTTTTCAATTCCTTCTGCGGATAAATGTTCAACCAGCTGTTTCTTTTTCGGACCCTTTTCTTTCTTTGTCCCGCGCAGAGTTTCAATGACCCCTCCGCTGACATTTTTGCTGATGGTCTTAGGTGTGATCCCTTTAACCAGGTTGTACTCTTCCTGTAGTTTACGGCGCCTTTGAGTTTCACTAATGGCCTTGGCCATACTCTTAGTTGTCTGATAAGCGTAAAGAATAACTCTACCTTCAGCGTTTCGGGCCGCGCGTCCGATGGTCTGTATCAACGAACGCTCTGAGCGCAGAAAACCTTCTTTGTCTGCGTCCAGAATTCCCACCAGTGATACCTCGGGAATATCAAGACCTTCGCGAAGGAGGTTAATTCCAACCAAAACATCAAATTCTCCCAGACGCAGATCACGGATAATTTCCATCCTCTCCAGCGTATCAATATCAGAGTGCAGGTAACGAACGCGGACACCACTACTGGTAAAATATTTGGTTAACTCTTCAGCAAGTTTTTTGGTAAGAGTTGTCACCAGTACGCGGGAGTTTTTGGCCACAGTCTTTCGCACTTCCTGCAGCAGATCATCTACCTGAGTTTCCGCAGATCGCACTTCAATGATCGGATCAAGTAACCCGGTTGGACGGATAATTTGTTCAACATATTCGCCCCCCGTCTGCTCCAGTTCGTATTCTGCAGGTGTTGCCGAAACGTACATCACGATATCCTGACGTTCTTCGAATTCGTTAAATTTCAAAGGGCGGTTATCCAACGCGGAAGGAAGCCTGAAACCATAATTGACAAGATTTTCTTTTCGGGCCCGGTCACCGCGATACATTCCACCTACCTGAGAAATTGAAATATGAGATTCATCAATGATCATAAGAAAATCTTTGTCAAAATAGTCAATCAAAGTGGGCGGAGGATCTCCCGGCATGGCACCGGTAAGATGTCGGGAGTAATTTTCAATTCCTGAACAATAGCCAAGCTCTTCCATCATTTCCAGATCGAACAGTGTACGTTGCTCTATTCTCTGTCTTTCCAGTAATTTTTCCTGCGTCTGCAGTTCCTGAATGCGGTCCCGTAATTCAACTTTTATATTGGCAATGGCCGATTTCAGTCTGGATTCGCTGACGACATAGTGAGATTTAGGAAAGATGACAGCATATTGTAGTGCCTGAATGACTTTTCCGCGTAAAGGATCAACCATAGCGATACTTTCAACTTCGTCGCCAAAAAACTCAATTCGGACAACATTACTCTCCTCATGGGACGGAAAAACTTCAACAATATCACCACGAACCCGGAAACAGCCGCGGGAGAAATCAATATCATTACGCTCATACTGAATGGCAACTAACGTTCGCAGAAATTCGTCGCGATCAAGGACCTCACCAACGGAGACCGTGGCTTTCATAGATGAATATTCTTCCTTCGAGCCGATACCATAAATACAGGAAACTGAAGCTACAACAATAACGTCATCGCGTTCAATCAGACTGCGGGTAGCGGAGTGACGAAGTTTTTCAATTTCTTCATTAACAGCAGAATCCTTCTCGATATAAGTATCAGTACCGGCGACATAAGCTTCCGGCTGGTAATAATCGTAATAAGATACAAAATATTCAACTGCATTATGGGGAAAGAATTCCTTAAATTCAGCATACAACTGAGCGGCCAGTGTTTTATTGTGGGCGAGAACAAGAGTTTTTTTGCCTAAAGCTTCGATGACGTTGGCCATGGTAAATGTTTTACCCGAACCAGTAACTCCTAAAAGCGTTTGTTTCTTCTTTCCGCTTTTGAATCCTTCGACGAGTTCCTTAATCGCTTTAGGCTGGTCTCCTCCCGGAGGAAATGGAGTTTCCAGTTTAAATACTGCTTTTTTTTCTTTCTTCATAATGGTTTTAACTTCTATAATGTTCTTATGAAATTACAAAGCAAAACAGCAAATGGCAACATACTACCAAGTCCTATAGAATACAGAAATGATCAGTTGTACTTCGACGGTAAAAAACTTCAGTTATTAGCCGATAAGTGGCCTACACCTTTTTACCTTTATAGTAAAAAAACGCTCAAGCATTACTACAGACATTTTGTTGAAAGTGCCCGTCGTTATGACATCCCTTCACCACTGGTCTGTTATGCCATGAAGGCCAATTCCAATATGGAGGTCTTAAAAACATTGAAGCAAATGGGCAGTGGAGCTGACGTGGTCTCCGGAGGGGAACTAAAAAAGGCACTGCAGGCAGGGATTGATCCGCAAAAAATCGTTTTTTCCGGTGTGGCTAAAACGGAATCAGAAATCAAAATGGCCATTAAGGCCGGCACAAAGGGAATTTATTCCTTTAATGTAGAATCGATTGAAGAACTGGAACTAATCAACAAAGTTGCCCGGGCCGAAAAGCGTATTGCCAGAGTGGCTTTCAGGTTAAATCCTAAAGTCGCTGCCAAAACTCATAAACATATTTCAACCGGAAACAAGACACATAAATTTGGTCTCCTGCGGGAAGACATTATTGAAGGCCTTACTGTAAAAGAGTTCTGGACAAACACCACCCTGGTTGGCCTTTCTATTCACATTGGCAGTCAATTGACTGAAATGAAAGCTACTGTCGCGGCCATTAAAGAGCTGGCCCGGTTGGCGCTGGAAATAAAAATCCCTCTGGAATTTCTGGATGTCGGAGGCGGACTGGGTATTGATTATACAAAAGAAGAAAAAGTGAAACTTGCTTCCATTGACCATTACATGGAAACTGTTTCTCTTGCCCTGAATGAATTTTATTATTCTGAAACTGAGCATTGTCCGCGGATTGTTTTCGAGCCCGGCCGGATTCTGGTAGGAAAAATGGGCATTCTCGTTTCACGTGTCGTCAGGACAAAGATGTCAGACCGCAATCACTTTACCATTATTGATGCAGGAATGAATGATCTCATTCGCCCCGCCCTATATGAGGCATACCATGAGGTCATGCCGGCCTTGAAAGATAAGAAATTAATAAGCACTGATATTGTAGGACCAATTTGTGAAACGGCTGATTGCTTCGGGACCAAAAGAAAATTACCTAAATTAAAAAGTGGTGACGTGGTGGTCATTGATAATGCCGGAGCTTATGGCCATACAATGGCTTCGCACTACAATGAACGAGATATTGCCAAAGAATATTTAATCTAGAGGTTTACTTTGTCCTGGAGATCCTTGCTGACATATTTATTTCTCTCCTTTGCTGCCTATGCAGAGGAAACAGTGCTTTTCGATGAGTCCAATCCACCGTTTATGTATGTCAAAAACGAAGAAATCCATGGGCTCTATCCCGTTTTGATCAAAGAAATATATAAGCGCATGCAAGTCCCGGTCAAGCTTTATGGAATGCCCTGGCAAAGGGCCCTGCAACAGCTGGATGATGGAAAAGCGGCCGTGGCCGGAATCTATAAAACTAAAGATCGATTGAACAAATATGATTTCACCGACGCTCTTTATGTTGAACGCCTCTCCCTTTACACCAGAAAAGAAAATGCCTTTGCTTATAAGTCCCTGGCAGATTTAAAAGGAAAAACTCTGGGGGTGGTATTAGGCTGGAGTCTGGGTGATGAATTTGATCAGGCCCATCGTCAGGGACTTTTTACGACTATGCCTTCTGCAAGTGATGCTCAGAATTTTGAAAAATTAAAAATGGGAAGGATTGATGTAGTCATTGCCATTCGCGAATCTGGTGACGCTGTAATGAAGAGCTATAGAGGGTCTATTGTTCGTCTCCCGCGGTCAATGGCCGAAAATTCAGTATACGTGGCTTTCAATAAAAGCAGAAAAAAGGAAAATATTGTAAAGAGTTTTAATCAACAGCTGATCGCTGTTAAAAAAGAAGGTATTTATCAAAAAATTATCAAAGAGCAGTTGCGCTGATTATTTTATTTTACACTTTTCCACAAGCGGAGCGATTTTCTCCGGTGTCGCTTCATAGAGAAATCCAATATATTCCCGGCCGGCGATTTTAGGCACTGTCCAGTTATAGCTTGGGTACTTTTTTGTCATCTCATTCTTTTGTTTGCCCGGAAGTTTTTCCCATTCTTTGATCGACCATTTTTCGAATTCAGGACAGGCCACATGATAAGCGTGAATGCGCTCATGATTGACAGTAAGCTTTAAATCCTGCATGACAGTTTCCACACTTGGGTTTTCCTGATGAATTGAAGCATAAGGATTAAGACCAATCAGAGCGACTTTATTCTTTAGTGTCTCCTCCAGATTAACAACACTCACCTCACTTTCTTTTTCAACACGCTCTTTACATTTTTTTCCGGATGCATCTTTCTTTAACCATGTTTGATATCTTCCCAATTCTTCATTGAGAATCGAAAATCCTGAAGCATTCATGGCCATATCATCGGGCGAAAAGGTCGCAGGACTGATCCAGTTTCGATAGACAAAATAACAGTAAGCTATCGCCGGGACAAAATTAGGATCATTAAACATGATAAATTCAACTTTACCATCAATCGGAGTTTCGATTGCTCCAACCTCAGAAGGTCTAAATGGAGCAATGTCACGGTCTTTGCTTTTTGTGAAAAATTTAGTGTGAACTTCAGAACAAATGGAAAGTTTCTCTTTTTTATACTGAAAAGTGGCTTCACAAAGACTTTTAAAATCTGATCGCGGTTCGGCCGGCTTTTGAGCAAAGGCACTGAAAGAAAAAAGAAGTGAAGCCATTATATATTTCATAAAATTCCAGAATTTCCTAAAGCGTTTTGATAAAACGATCGCGATTAAATCGGATGCGCGGTCCATAGATGCCGCCTTCAGCTCTTTTCCCTGCACTGATGATCATCACCAGCTTCGCGGCACGGGGAAGTCCCATTGCTTTTTTCACTTTCACTTCATCATATCCTTCCATCGGACAGGTGTCATAACCGTGAGAACGAAAAGCAAGCATTAAATTTTCACAGGCCAGCGCGCACGATTTAGCCGCCCAGACATCCAGACCAAAAGAAGAAATCGGACTACGCGGAACAACTTTAAAAAGCCCCACCAGCGAATTAAACAGCCATTTAAAAGGAGTGAGAATATTAAAAGGCCCAACGGTATAAACGAAGGGCGCTAATTTTTTATAATAAAGAACTGCTGAGCGTGGCGGTTTGATTGGCATATTGTAGAGTTCTTCGAGCATCACTTTACAATGCTCCCGCCAGTTATCCACTCGTGCCACACAAACGATCATTTCCGCAGCTGTCTTTGCGGCAGGCTGAGAAAAACAGGCATACACGACTTCGTCCCAGATTTTCTGATCTTTGATGCGGTAAAATTCCCAGGTCTGCAGATTGGAGGAATTGGGAGCGAGTAAAGCGAGATCCAGACAATCATTCACTACTTCATCTGGAATTTTTTCCGCTGTATATTTGCGAACTGAGCGACGGGCCTCAACGCATTTTCTGAACTCAGAAGGATTATAATAATCTGCACCGGCCTTTTGAAATTCTTCATTGCCTGAAAAATCTCCAGTCATTTCTGTGAAGACATTTTTTTGATCACTCACCTACTTATAACTCCACGTCGCTGTTCCATCCGGATTATCTTTCACCACAACACCGAGTTCATTCAGACGATTTCTGATTTCATCAGAGCGCGTCCAGTTTTTTGCGGCACGAGCTTCTTTTCGCTCAACAATGAGGGCTTCAATCTCGGCTTCGTTGCCCGAAGATGTGCCGGACAGATGCGCACGTGCAGAGTTTAGTTGTTTTAATATTTCTGCCGGATGATCATGCACCAGTCCTGTCGCCTGTTTCATCAAATCAAAAGCTTTTCGTACTTCGTTGACATATTCTTTGCATACTCCAGCTTTCATCAGGCGATTGGTGTCTTTGATAATACCAAAAAAGGTTCCCATGGCGGCCGGAACGTTGAAGTCATTGGCCAGCTCTTCTTTAATATGATTTGTCGCCTTGATTACTTTTTCCAGTTCTTCATGATCAACCACATTGCTGTAAAGCGGATGCTCCAGGGAAAGAGCACATTCGTGAATACGTTCGATTTCAGTAATTGCTTTTGCAATCGCCTCTTCGGTCCAGTCCAGTTTCGAGCGGTAGTGAACCGACAATAAGATATGGCGTAAAATGGCGCCGGAAAATTTTTGTGTGAACTGACGAATGGTCACCACATTTCCCAGAGATTTTGACATTTTCTCCGCACCAAAATTTAAAAATTCATTGTGGGCCCAGTGATTACAAAAAGGACATCCGTTTGCGCCTTCAGACTGGGCAATTTCATTTTCATGATGAGGAAATAAAAGATCGACACCACCGTGGTGTAAATCAATTGTTTCACCTAAATGTTTACGGGCCATGGCCGAACATTCAATGTGCCACCCCGGACGACCTTTTCCCCAGGGTGAATCCCAGCTCCAGCCTTCTTCCGGCTTGGCCGGTTTCCATAAGACAAAGTCGGAGGGATGTTTTTTTGTACCGTCTACTTCTACGCGAATCCCATGCTGAAGTGATTCAAGCTGAACTTTAGAGAGTTTGCCATACTCTTTAAAATTCGGAACATGATAAAACACTTCGCCGTTGACCACGTAAGCGTAATCATTTTTGATCAGATCTTCGATCATTTCAATAATTTCCGGCATGGTTTCTGAGACAGTCGGAGTAACTGAAGCAGGAAGCATTCCTAAGCATTCCATATCGGCGGCACATTCACGGATAAACTCATCGGCGTGCTCTTTAGGATGAATACCGCGTGCTTTAGCCGCTTCTAAAATCTTATCGTCAACATCAGTATAGTTGCGGACGAATTTTACTTTCATGCCGAGAGTTTTGAGGGTGCGGTGAAAAAGATCTCCGACAACTAAAGCTCGGGCGTTACCGACATGAAGGAAATTGTAAGTTGTTGGTCCACAGCTGTAAAAAAGCACTTCTCCCGGACGAACCGGTTTAAAGGTTTCTTTTTGACGGGTGAGATTGTTGAAGACTTTAATTTCCATGCTAGACCTTGTGGCTCATTGTTTAAGCTTCAAGTCTAACATAAAAAGGCTAAAATCAGCCGTGGAAACTCAAAAAAAACCGGTAGAAACAGTCCACTGGACTGTTTCTTTCACCGGCTATTGAAAGTAAGAATTGATTTTTTCGTTGATGGCGTTTTTGTCGATTTTTTTTGTGAGTGAAAATTCCTGAGCAAGCAACTCGCGGCATTGATCGAGCATTTTCTTTTCACCAAAAGAAAGGCTCTTTTTCTCTTTTAACAGGAAAAGTTGGCGCAGAACCTCAGCGATTTCTACCACTGAACCCGTTTTAATTTTGGCCGAATATTCACGGTATCTTCGATTCCATGTTGAGTTATCAACTTTCACGTTATGGTCTGTCAGCAAATTAAACACTGTCTGAACTTCTTCTTCACCGACCAGCCCACGGACACCAGTTTCACTGTCTGTTGGGACCATAACAGTCATGCCGTTAGCGAGGATCTTGATAATATAAAATTGCTTATTTTCAGATCCCATGGTCCGTTCTTCAATGTCACAAATCTGACCGACACCATGTCCGGGACAGACTGCATAATCACCAATTGAAAACATTTAGACCTCCACATGAGAAACTTGGCTTCACTATAACGCACAGAAGCGTCTGAACCAATAACCCCTGTAATTTCTACAGGTCGGCATTGCTTTTGGGTCTTTTTTTGATAAAGGCCCAAGCAGCGTAATGCAGCCTCAATGCCGGCCTTTAAGATATGATTTTTTTGTAGAGTCGCTTAATGTGAAGACGCATTATGCCCCGAAGGGTCGGAAATTTAGGGCAAGAGTTCTCCAAAATTACCCACTAAAATCGCGCGGGCCTCATCAATGGTGAGCCAGTAAAAATCAAAGACCATTCCGTCGTCGGCCCCTTCGCTCTTTACGATGTGAGACCAGGTCTCCGCCAGGTCATCGCCGTGAATGGCGTAATAATAGCGGTGATTAATTTCGGGTATGTCACGTCGGTGATAAGTGGTTTCTCCGAGCTTCATGAAAAAGGCAGGATCGAGATCTAGGCCTGCTTCTTCGGCAATCTCCCGATGAAGGGCCAAAACAATGTCTTCACCGTCTTCAACCGTTCCGCCCACTACCTGTGTTCCTGCTTCGGGATAGTGACGATGATCAAAGACCAGCACTTCGGAGGCGTTTTTTCTGAAAATGTAAGCGATGACTTTGGTTTTTGATTTCATCAATCACCTCTTTTGTGCAAAAAAAAAGGCCCGCATTTCTGCGGGCCTTTCGTATTAGTAACGATTTTGAAGTTCGTTTCTGTCGAAGAAATAGTTGATCTCTCTATCAGCAGATGCCTGAGAATCAGATCCGTGAACAGCGTTAGCTTCGATTGATTTAGCGTAAAGCTTACGAAGAGTTCCTTCTTCAGCGTTCGCTGGGTTTGTTGCTCCCATGATTTTACGATTTTTTTCAACAGCGTTTTCACCTTCAAGAACCATAAGAACCACTGGACCTTCAGTCATGAAACCTACAAGAGATCCGAAGAACGGACGCTCTTTGTGCTCGATATAGAAACCTTCTGCTTTTTCTTTAGAAAGTTTTGTTAGTTTTAGGCCCGCGATACGAAGACCTTCTTTTTCGAAACGAGCGATGATGTTACCGATGTTGTTATCAGCTACTGCATTTGGCTTAATGATTGAAAACGTTCTTTCCATTTGTATTTCTCCTTATAAGAAAATATGACTTACTTCTTAAGTACAGTTTCTAGTGTTTTGGCGAGATCTGCTGGTGACTTTGCCACAGCTATACCGCATTCTTCAAGCACTTTAAATTTCGCTGCAGCTGTATCATCTTCACCCGAGATAAGTGCTCCGGCATGACCCATGCGCTTGCCTTTTGGAGCAGCAGCACCGGCGATAAATCCAACGACTGGTTTTTTCATGTTCTTTTTAATCCAGCGTGCAGCATCTGTTTCCGCCGATCCACCGATTTCACCGATCATAATAACCGCGTCTGTATCAGGGTCTTTGTTAAACATATCTAAAACGTCAATGAAGTTCGTTCCATTTACCGGATCTCCGCCAATTCCTACACATGTCGATTGACCGATTCCTTTGGCCGTTAATTGTCCAACAGCTTCGTACGTCAATGTTCCTGAACGAGAAATAATTCCGATGCGTCCTGGAAGGTGAATGTGTCCCGGCATAATTCCGATTTTACATTGCCCCGGAGTAATGACGCCCGGACAATTTGGACCTACTAAGCGTGTTTCTGGTGAGCGAGCAAGAGCTCCTTTTACTTTAACCATATCGAGGATAGGAATTCCTTCCGTGATACAGATCACGATTGGAAGTTTTGCATCGATGCATTCTAAGATGGCATCTGCTGCAAACGGAGGTGGAACGAAGACCATGGCGGCGTTTGCATTTGTTGCTTTAACGGCTTCGCGAACAGTATTGAATACAGGATAACCTTCGTGAGTGGTTCCGCCTTTTCCCGGAGTCACACCACCGACAACGTTTGTGCCGTAAGCTGCTGACTGAAGCGTGTGAAATGTTCCCTGTTTACCAGTAATCCCGATAGTAATAAGTCTTGTATTTTTATCAATCATGATGGCCATTATTTAGCTCCTTTTGCCGCTGCTACAACTTTAGCTGCAGCATCGCCGAGATCAGATGCAGCTGTGATAGCAAGACCTGATTCATTTAAGATTTTCTTTCCTAGTTCAACATTAGTTCCTTCAAGTCTGACGACTAGTGGAACTGAAAGTTTAACAGCTTTTGCCGCTGCGATAACACCTTCTGCGATGATGTCACATTTCATGATCCCACCGAAGATATTAACGAGAATCGCTTTTACGTTTTGATCAGAAAGGATGATTCTGAAAGCTTGTTCAACAGCTTCTTTCGTCGCCCCTCCTCCAACATCAAGGAAGTTCGCTGCGTTTCCGCCATGAAGCTTGATGATATCTAACGTCGCCATCGCGAGCCCTGCGCCGTTAACCAGACAGCCGATATTTCCATCGAGTTCGATATAAGAAAGACCGTATTTTCCGGCTTCAACTTCTTTTGCTGATTCCTCAGTCAGGTCTCTGTAAGCTGCTATATCAGGGTGTCTAAAAAGAGCATTTTCATCGAAATTAAGTTTCGCATCCAGCGCGATCATCTGGTTGTCACCAGTTAAAACAAGTGGATTGATTTCAGCAATTGAGCAGTCAGATTCCATGTAAAGGGTGTAAAGACCACGGTAGAATTTGTCCGCTTCTTTTGATTGTGCGGCATCTAATCCAAGAGCATTGGATAATGTTCTGCCGATGTATGGCTGGTATCCGGTCGCCGGATCAACGGCCACTTTTGTAATCGCCTCTGGGTTTTTGTGAGCGACTTCTTCAATCTCCACTCCACCTTCACGGGAAGCCATGAAAGTCACTTTGGAGTTGTTACGGTCCAGCACGATTCCTAGGTAGAATTCTTTTGCGATATTGCAGCCTTCCTCAATAAGAAGAGTGTTTACTTTTTTTCCTTCCGGACCAGTCTGATGAGTGACCAGAGTCGCCCCCAGGATATCGCCGGCGTATTTTTTTACTTCATCAAGAGACTTAGCGAGTTTTACCCCACCAGCTTTTCCTCTTCCTCCGGCGTGAATCTGAGCTTTAACAACCCAAACATTTCCGCCTAATTTTTTAGCGCCTTCCACTGCTTCATCAACAGTTTTTGCGACTTGGCCGTTTAGCACTTTAATGCCGAATTTACGCATTAATTCTTTGGCCTGGTACTCATGGACGTTCATAGATTCTCCTCAAATGAGTGATGGTAATGTGTGATCACGAAGATATTCGACGCTCATAATAAAGCTCGCAGCTTCGCCTATAAAGGAACAACGCCCAATATCTTGCAATTTAAGAAGAAAAAAATCAAAATAAAAAAATCTTTTTCTTACCGGATGGTTTCTATGCAAACGAAAAAATATTATTCCCTTGAACCTGCGAGATTTAAACTCGACGGAGGGGCCATGTTCGGCATCATTCCTAAGCCACTGTGGAATAAAGTGCATCCGGCCGATGACCAAAACCGCATCGAACTCGCACTTCGTTTAGTGCTCATTCAAGACAAAGCCGGAGACAAGATGAGAAATATTCTGATCGATACCGGCATAGGCGATTATCACGGTGATAAATTTGACTCTCGCTTTGGTATTGTCGGGGGAAAAGGCCCGCTGGAAGTCGCTCTGGCGGAAATAAATCTTACACCGGATCAGATAACAGACCTCGTCATTTCCCATCTGCACTTTGATCACGTGGGTGGTATTGCCAAAAAAGAAGCCGACTCTTTTGTTCCTGTTTTCAAAAACGCCACAGTACACCTGCACAAGAAGCATTATGAGTATTCTCTGAACCCGACTGACAGAGATACAGGATCTTTTCAGAAAGAATATTTTCTTCCGGTTATTAAGTGGTACGAAGATCACAAACAAATTCATTTTGTTGATGGTTTAGAGGGAAACATTCTTCCTGGCCTGCAATTTAAATGTTCAATGGGACACACTCCTTATCTGCTGCACGCTTATGATGAGCGCATGATTTACATGGCCGATCTCATTCCCACTTCCAATCACGTGCACATTCCGTGGGTCATGGGTTATGACATTTCTCCGGGAGTCACCACTCAGGATAAAAAAGAATTCCTAAATTTTATTGCGCAAAAAAATCTGACCATGATTTTTGAACATGACCCGCTATTTTACGGAGCAAAAGTCCAAAAAGATGAACAGGGACAATTCGTCTGTGCCGACAAAAAAGAGTTTAGTAACGGTCGAGCTTATGCGATTTTAAACTGAGAGTTTCTGAATCTGATCCTGCAGTTTTTTAGTATTAATATCCAACTGGATTTTTATACTGCGGTAGCGGTTTTCGAATTTTAACTTGAGAGCATTCTTATCTTTTTGGGTAAGTTTTTTAAATTTTCTGGTTTCAGTAATCATATCCGAGGCCATTTCCCCGATTTGTTTACCCAGCTCGATCTGTTGTTTGTAAGGAGCAACAGGATTAGGCACTTCTTCCTTAAATTCCGGATTGCGGGAAATATCAATTGCGGCCACAACCAGGGACTGAATGATTGGAGAAATCTCTTTTTGATAACTGCTTTCAAACTGCGCTATCTCCTGACCTTTTTTAATTTTTTCCAGAGTGCGTAGATAATTTTCAGCTGCCTGATTTAACAAAGAAGTAAAAGTAGAAAGACGCTCCAGCTTATCCTGATATGGTTTTAATTTTTCATTCAGAATTCCTTCATGGTGATCCATAAGTTTTTTTTCAAACTCTCTCGGAGTTCCGGCATAGATCAGAGTTTCGCCCTTAAAATGATAAGCAGAGTTTAGTTTTTTAAATACATCAAAGCGCGAAAGAAACTTAAATTTCTCATTGATAAAATGAATTTTCTTTCCGCTGAAATCGAACTTATACTCCCCGGGAACAAACTGAGAGCCTTTTGTCAGCTGCATTCGTTCAAAACGGCCGACACCGTTTCGGATTGTTCCTCGTACAGTCAGTGCCACTTCATGACTGCCCAAAACGCGCTTAGGCAGACTAGAAAGTTTTATGGTCGCAGGAATTGTCCCGCTTTTATTTGTTGTAACCCAGATAGTTTTTCCATCCAGAGAAAGTGCCATGGATACCATCAGGTTTCCGGATTTCATCTGGGCAGTTTCCTGCAGTCGCTCCAGATACACTGGCATAATCCCTTTGATTTTTACTTGTGTTTTAGGAACAAACTGCTCATTGATAAACCAGCCAACAAGTCCGGCAAAAACAAAAACGAAGACCACCCAGAGAGCGACACGTAATCTTGCTCTTAGTGGTGAAGGTGTGACCATTTCGGCTTTTAATGAATCTCTTTCCCGTTTTGGATCAAGCAATGCATCCAGAGGTACTGGCGGCGGTAGATCATCTTCTCCGGCCAGAAAGGCCGGGAGTGCCGGTGGTCCCTCATCATCAGGAATGGCCGGCAAAGGTGGGGAGGAAACTGGTTTTAAATTAAGGGTCGCCGTTAACTCGGCAGTCTTGGCAAAAGCTTCCCATTTTTCGGTGCCTTCTTTCCAGACCAATGATTGATCATTGAGTTCACCGGTTTGATAAAACTCGATGAGCTCCTGCAGCGTATAGGGCCCATGATGATGGGTGCCTTTAAATATGAACCATTCTTTTTTCATTCTATGCTTTAATGATATACTCACATCGTAATTTTCGTAAATTGCAAAATCTGCCTGAAGGAGATGATAGATGAAAACTGATCCACTTTTGGAAAATGCGGGTACCAGAGACAATGAACGCCTGATCGCCAAAAGAGCGCTGCCCTCAGAAGCAGATATTTTGTTTCTTAAATCATCTTCCGACATAGGAACAATCCGGAATATGGGCCGTCGCGGTTCCTGTTATGCTCCGGAGGCCATTCTTTCAGTCGTCAAAAAATTTGCTTTGCACATGAACGAAACCTGGTCGGACATTGAACTGGCAGATCCTGATTTGGAAGCAGCAGACTTTACAGAAGCACAGAAAACGTACGGCGAAAAACTAACTGTGGCCTTCAGTAGTTACCGAAAAGCAAAAAAATTTATTCATCTCGGTGGAGGTCATGATCACATCTACCCTCTTTTGCGGGCCCTGAATGAAAAAAATAAAAAAATCATCGTAATCAATATCGATGCTCATCTTGATACCAGAGTTGATTCGTTTCATAATTCCGGCACACCTTTTCGCCAGTTCGCTCAAATGTTTGACGGTGAATTCAAACTCATTCAGCTGGGGATTCATGATTTTGCCAACTCAAAAAGTACCATGAGTGATTTAGGCAAGGCCCGGGAAGTTGTGGCCACTTACGAAGATCTCAAACACCTCACCCACAATTTCACTCACAACTGGAAACAATTTGAAAGAATGATTCCCTACGATGCTGACGCCACTTATGTCTTAAGTCTTGATGCCGATGCCCTGGAGTCTTCAATTATGGAAGGTGTATCCGCAGTTAATCATCGTGGTTTGCCATATGCTTTTGTCGAAGAATTACTGGTGTATTGTACAGACGTGCTGAGGATTAAACATTTCGGCATCTACGAATACAATCCTCTCTACGACAATTTGTCTCAAAAAGGGGCCAGAGCGCTTGCCAGTCTCATTTACAAAATGATGGATCATTAAAGAATTAATAAATTCCGACGGCCAGAAAAGCTCCGAATGAACTGGTGGTTAAACGCTCTTTTGATGTTTGTCCGCGCGCACGGGAAAACTCCACTCCGATTTTTCCTCCATTTCCAAAATTAAGACCAGCTCCCAGAGTCGCTCCCCGATTGGTTGATCCTCCTTTAAACGAGACACTGCTTGTTCCGCGGGTCTGTTTAAAGTCATAATCAGCATCGTCGTAAAAAACACTGGTGTACATCTGAAAAGCGGGAGTAAAACGATAACCGATGATGAAATCTCCGCCGATAAAAGAAGTATCCAGTTCACCCCGTGTTGGTGTGTTGTCGGTTTCGCTTTTATTTTCACTGCCACCACCGGCATGTCCGGCAACGGCCATTTGAAACCCTGTTTGCCCCCGCTTTCCGATGAGCTGATATTTTCCGGTAAGGGCCAGGCCTTCATCAGTTAAATACTGCAAACCAACGTCTAGTCCTTCTGTAATTCCCATCGCCGCACGCCCGTAAAGAAAGGCAGCATCTTCTAAGCGAACATCACTTTTTCTCGCGAGGCCGGTAGAGAAGTCATCGGTGATGACAACATTTTTCCCACGACCATATCCGGTCTCCAGCGAAAATGTTTTAAATCCCCCGCTCGATTCCGGTGTGATGAAACGACTGTCCGGCATTTTGTAGTTGATCGCGCATGATGAAAGAGTGATAGAGATGATCACAAAAGAAAGGTGTTTATTCAATGACGACTCCAAACGGGGTAAGCAGATTGAGAACTTCGGGTACAGAAAATTTAGCTTTGGACACAATCGTGAAAGTGAGCTCAATAGAGTAAGCAGACGCTCCCCGAAAATCACACTCAGAAAGATTGGCACGCGAAAAAACAGCACCTGCACAGACACAGCCGGAAAAATCACTACGCTGACATTCGGCTCCCGAATAATCGACTTCTTTTAATGAACAATTTTTAAAGCGACTTTTTTTTAGATTCAGTTGCTGAAAAGAGGAATAATCCAGAGAACATTGCTGGAATTCCGGAGTCGCCAGCGTATCGGCCAGAGTCCAGTTAATTCCCATCAACTTGCAGTCAATGAATCGACAGTGGCGAAACACCGCCTGCTTAAAATCACTGTTGCTGAAATTGCAATTGTTAAAGGTACAGTCGATAAAACGATTAAGTCCCAGACGACTGCTTTGCAGATCAATATGGTTAAAGGTGCATTCATTATATTCGGCCGGAACGTGCAACTGTAATGAGGAATCGGAAGACTGAAAAATTTGTTGCTCAAAAGAATTCATGCGATTTTTTCTCCCCAAAAACAAAAAAGCCCAGAGCGTATTTCAGCAATGGGCTTTTTGAGAGACATTCACAGGAGGTCTAAAAAAATCCTTTTAATAGATTCTCCACACACACACTAATACTATTTCAATGTTCGTGCCAAGTTTGATCAAGCTTTTTAGACTCAAGATCACACCCTAACCTCCTGATATTTCATCCAGCCGTCCATGGCATAAGTCATCAAATTGACAACAGACAGAAAAGGTAAGTCATTAATATGACAGAGCATTCTTACTGCTTCTTACATTACCGGACTGTTTTGACAATTTCTTCACGAAAAATTAGGCCCGAACCTCCTCAGCATAAAAAAACATTGTGTCGATAGAAGCTCTATGAAAGTTTTAATAGTTGATGATGAAGACGGAATCCGCGAAATCATTTCTTTTATCATTGAAGAAATGACTGCCAATCAATGGATAGTCTCCCATGCCAGAAGTGGCCAGGAAGCCGTCAGTAAAATGCAGGCAGAGCAGTTTGATCTGTGTATTTGTGATCACAACATGCCTGATGGTATGGGGCCGTCGGTACTGAAGTTTATTATTGAACAAAAATTAAACGTTAAGTTTGTTTTATGCAGTACTGTTATTCCCTCCGATGATCCGGTCAGCTACCCGGAGGATCATGTTTTTACCAATATTCAAAAACCGGATATTTTTCAGGGTGTAGAAAAATTAACCGGCCTGCTCTCCCATGCTCTTTTGCCCAAAGACCTGGAACTGGATTCACGAGAATTTATTCCTGTGACAGTAGATTTTCTCTCTCTCGTCAGATTTGTTCCTGCCGATGTCTACATAAAACTTTCCGACCGCAAAATGGTCAAATGCTTCAATAAAGGCTCTGTTTTCAGTCAGGAAGAAAAAGAAAAATATAAGCAGAAGGAAGTAGGAACTCTCTACTTAAAAACTGAGGGTGAAAAAAATATCGTCCTTCATAATATAAAAAAACGTATCCGTGAATTTTTGACCGGGTCCGATCTTAAGCTGACTGATCGTCTGGCACTCACCCATCATCAGATATGTGCCATGATTAAACTGGAAGGATTAACTTCCGAACATCAAGAAACAGTAAAGGAAATCATTCAACAGACAGCTAAGATTATAAGCAGCAACGAAAAACTTTCTGATCTCTGGGACAGAATGGACATTCTCGGTGACTATCCTTCCCAGCTCTACAGTCTGCAAGTCATGCTGGCTTCACTTATTTTAAAAAAGTTGAACTGGAACAGTGATGCAACCTTTATCAAAGTCTCACTGGCCGCATTTCTCCAGGATATCACGCTGGATAATCTGGAACTTCTGAAAATAAAAGATTACGCCCATTTTTTTGCAGAAAAAGAACGCTTCAGTGATGACGATAAAAAACAATTCCTGGCCCATCCGGCAGCTGCCAGTGAACTTATCGCAAAATTTAAAGAAGTCCCGCCGGATGTTGATCGCATTGTTCTCGAACAACACGAAATGCCCAATGGAAATGGCTTTCCTAAAATGTTGTCGGCCACACATACTGGGCCACTTTCATGTTTGTTTATCTTAACCGGAATTGTAGCTAAAGAGCTTATTGCCAACAAAGGGCAATTTTCCCGCCGGCAGTTCATCGAACAGTTTGAAAAAGATGGTTATAATAAAGGAAACTACAAAGAATCCTTTGATGCCATTGCATCCTTACTTAATTGAACCTATTCAGACTTCGAAATAGAAATTAGATAGGCTTAACGTATTTTGATAGCATTTGGACTGACGATGTAATCGCCTCATCTAATTCGCTCACGTTATAGAGATTGCCCACGTGAGCGAATATTTTCTTTGATTCTTTCTGAACGATATCGATTTCCACCCAGAAAGAAGAATTCATCTTATTAATGGAAAGTCTTCCCAGGAGAAAGTCCTGCCCATCAAGTTTCACAAAAAATTCGGCGGGAAATTCCTGAATGTTCATTCTCTAGCCTCTGCCTTTGGTCTCAGTGGAATTCTTATCCATTTTTTCCAGGTATTCTATGATCATACCTGCAACATCTTTGCCGGTTGCTGTTTCAATGCCATTGAGCCCAGGAGATGAATTGACCTCCATAATGAGTGGTCCACGCGTTGAGCGAAGCATATCCACTCCGGCCAGATTGAGGCCCAAGGCTTTTGTGGCATCAAGAGCTGCCTGTCTTTCTTCAGGAGTAATGTCGATCACCTTCGCCGTTCCCCCCCGATGCAGATTGGATCTGAACTCTCCATCTTTCGCTGTTCGCATCATTGATGCCACCACCTGATCGCCAACAACAAAACAGCGGATGTCAGAGCCGCGTGCTTCTTTAATAAATTCCTGGACAAGAATGTTGGCGTTCATTTCCCTGAACGCATCGATGACGGATTCAGCAGCGGAATCTGTTTCCGCCAGTACAACGCCTTTTCCCTGTGTTCCTTCGAGCAGTTTGATCACTAAAGGAGCTCCGCCGACGAGCTTTATGAGCTGCGAAGTCATTTTTGTATTGTGAGCAAAACCAGTAATCGGAAGTCCCAGTCCTTTACGGGATAAAAGCTGTAGCGAGCGAAGCTTGTCACGCGCGCGGGAGATCGCGACACTTTCATTCAGTGAAAAAACACCCATCATTTCAAACTGACGGATGACCGCCGTTCCGTAAAAAGTTATTGAAGCACCGATACGCGGAATGATGGCATCGAAATCATCAAGGACGCGATTTTGATAATGGACCATAGGTTTAGTCGAAGTGATATCCATGTAACATTTTAATGTATCGATCACTTCAATCTCATGACCGCGGGCCCGACCAGCTTCTACCAGCCTCCGGGTGGAGTAGAGCGATGAGCTGCGAGAAAGAATCGCTATTTTCATTGAGTCTCCGTATTTATTTTAACAAATGCGAGCGCGCCGGGTTAATAATGAAACGTCCTTTGAGCGCTTCTCTGCCTAAGAGCATTTTAAATCCCATCAGATTGCGGTCAATCAGCGTAATTTCAATTTCATATTCATGTCGACCTAGTTTTATAGTGGTGGCCACTACTGGTCGGGTTGTTTTATAGCCAGTGGAGCTTTTAACAACCCGCTCTTCAATGAGCGGTGCGCGGATAATTTTACGTTTCCCCTCGTCATTGACTACGACAAATTTAACGCACTTTTTTCCTTTTTCATGAACGTATTCGATTTCTTCAGCATGTAAGGCCGAAGTTTTTGCCCCTGTGTCGATTTTAGCTTTGAGATTTTTGAGTTTGAAATCGGGAAAACTTACGTTTTCACTCCAACCGATCAGATCATAGTCCACGAGATCCTTCATTCTTATTTTCCTGGAGGGCGGAAGTGGTGGCAACAACAACTGTTTAGCACCACTCTGGTAGTCTTAGAAAAAAGTGTAAGCGTAAGCTGTGCCATTGTGAAGTGAAAAGGCTGATAAAAAAGGCTAAAAAGAGGCTTATTTTAAAAAGTCAGAATTAACGTCTATCAGTTTATTTTTGCTTAACCAACAGTGCGATATGAGTTAAGATTCAAGACGAAAAGTTCAAACAATATTTTAGTCTTTTTTAACATGAGATACATTCTTTCAAGGAGCGCTTTCCAATGACGTCAAAATGCTCGTGCTCGTTCTGGAACTCAGTGACCAAAAAACAGGTCATGGGTCTGACGGGTCTTCTACTGTGCGGTTTTGCCCTTTCCCATTTGCTTGGTAACCTGACATTAATTGTAGGGTCCGACATGTTCAACAAGTACTCTTACGCTTTAATCAGCAATCCGCTGATCTATTTAGCGGAAGCTGGTCTCGGTGCCATCTTTTTGGTACACGTAGGCCTTGCGGTGAAACTGATCATCGAAAACCGCGCAGCTCGTCCAGTTCCCTACGCTTACCCCAGAAAATCTTCCGGACGGGGAGCGACACTTGCATCCTCAACAATGCCTTTAACCGGCATCCTGACTCTGGTCTTCCTCGTTGTTCACATCCGCGGATTAAAATTCGGAACTTACTACGAAACAGAAGTAGGTGGAATTATCATGCGTGATATTTATAAAACGACGATGGAATACTTCCAGGATCCACTGCATGTTTTATTCTATATTGTAGCCGTTCTTTCACTAGGGCTGCACGTCTCTCATGGTTTCTGGTCAGCTTTCCAGTCCATGGGTTTTAATCATCCAAAATATTATCTTTGCCTCCGAAAAGCTTCTTTCGCTTTCGGGGCCCTGATCGGTCTGGGCTTTTCAGCTCTTGCGATCTTCTGTTACATCAAAGGAGGACAACTATAATGACGACTATTAAAAGACTAGACGGGAAATGTCCTACAGGCCCAATGTCTGACAGATGGAAAAATCACAAATTCAACATGAAGCTGGTCAATCCGGCCAATAAAAGAAAATACTCTGTTTTGATTGTTGGAACAGGTCTTGCTGGTGCATCTGCGGCTGCTTCACTTGCTGAACTTGGCTACAATGTCACAACATTTTGTATCCAGGATTCTCCACGTCGTGCGCACTCAATTGCTGCTCAGGGCGGGATCAATGCTGCTAAAAACTATCCTAACGACGGTGACTCAGTTTATCGTCTGTTCTACGACACTGTTAAAGGGGGCGACTACCGCGCCCGCGAAAGTAACGTTCACCGCTTAGCTGAAGTAGCTAACAACATCATCGATCAGTGTGTGGCCCAGGGTGTTCCTTTTGCCCGTGAATACGGCGGAACACTTTCTAACCGCTCTTTCGGTGGAGCTCAGGTTAGTAGAACGTTCTACGCCCGCGGACAAACTGGTCAGCAGCTTTTATTAGGCGCTTATTCAGCGATGATGAAAGAAGTGCATAACGGAAAAATTAAATCACTCACACGTCGGGAGATGGTTGAACTCGTTATGGTCGATGGAAAAGCTCGTGGAATCATCGTGAGAAACCTGGTCACTGGTGAATTTGAAAAACACATGGCCGATGCTGTTATCTTAGCGACTGGCGGATACGGAAACGTTTTCTACCTATCTACTAACGCCAAAGCTTCAAATGCTTCAGCGGCTTTCCGCGCTTATAAAAAAGGCGCTTACTTCGCTAACCCTTGTTTCACCCAAATTCACCCGACCTGTATTCCGGTTTCCGGAGATCACCAGTCAAAGCTTACGCTGATGTCTGAGTCTCTTCGAAATGATGGACGCGTCTGGGTTCCGAAAATGAAAGGCGACAAAAGAAAACCGCAGGACATTCCGGAAGAAGAACGCGACTATTATCTTGAGCGCATCTATCCTTCTTTTGGTAACCTCGTTCCGCGTGACGTAGCTTCCCGAAATGCCAAAAATCAGTGTGACGAAGGAAAAGGTGTTGGTAACACCGGTCTTGCCGTTTACCTGGATTTTGCTTCGGCGATTAAACGTGACGGTATAGATAAAATCCGCGCGCGCTATGGAAACCTGTTTGAAATGTACGAACAGATCACTGATCAGGATCCTTATAAAGTACCGATGATGATCTACCCTGCTATCCACTACACGATGGGTGGTCTATGGGTTGACTATAACCTTATGTCGAACATTCCGGGACTCTTTGTTTTAGGAGAAGCAAACTTCTCTGATCACGGAGCAAACCGTCTGGGTGCTTCTGCTCTGATGCAAGGTCTTGCTGACGGATACTTCGTTATTCCGTACACAATCGGTGATTATTTTGCGAGCAACAAGTTCGACAAACTCGATGTTAACCATCCGGAGTTTGAAAAAGCTTTCAAAGAATCAAAAGACAAATACAATCGTCTTCTTTCAATTAACGGTACAAAAACTGTTGATGACTTCCATAAAGAACTTGGAAAAGTTATGTGGGATAACGTTGGTATGGCCAGAAATGAACAAGGTCTGAAGAAGGCCATTGATCAGATCCGCGCCATCAGAGAAGACTTCTGGAAGAATGTAAAAGTGACTGGTGCTGCCGTAGACGTCAACACAGAACTGGAAAAAGCAGGTCGTGTGGCAGATTTCATGGAGCTAGGTGAACTGATGGCCCTCGATGCTCTCGAGCGTCGCGAGTCTTGTGGCGGACACTTCCGTGAAGAATCACAAACTGAAGAAGGTGAAGCTAAGCGTGATGACGAAAATTTCTGTCACGTAGCTGCCTGGGAATTCCAGGGTGATGGCGCGACTCCGCTTCGTCACATCGAAGAACTACAGTTTGAAGCCGTTAAACTAACACAAAGATCTTATAAGTAAGGAGTCCCAAATGGGTGGCAATAGTACAGAAACAATGTCTCTGAAACTAAAAATCTGGAGACAAAAAAATAAGGCCGATAAAGGACAAATGGTTGATTACAACCTGGACGGGGTTTCTCCGGACATGTCTTTTCTTGAAATGCTCGATATCTTAAACAACAAACTAGTTCGCGAAAAAGGCGATCAGATTGCTTTTGACCACGACTGCCGCGAAGGAATTTGCGGAATGTGTTCACTCATGATCAATGGTCAGGCACACGGACCACAGGCCAACACGACAACGTGTCAACTGCATATGAGAAAATTCAAAAACGGTGATGAAATCGTCATCGAACCCTGGAGAGCAAAAGCATTCCCGGTTATCAAAGATCTTATGGTCGATCGTAATGCCTTTGATGAAATCATGGCCGCCGGCGGGTTCGTTAACGTCAACACCGGAAACGCTCCGGATGCTAACGCCATTTTAATTGGTCAGGAAAACGCTGAACTCGCTATGGACGCTGCTGCCTGTATTGGTTGTGGGGCCTGTGTGGCCAGCTGTAAAAATGCTTCGGCAATGCTTTTCGTTTCGGCTAAAATCTCTCAGCTTGCATTACTTCCTCAAGGAGAAATTGAATCTGAAGCCCGCGCTGCTGCCATGGTCGCAAAAATGGACGAACTTGGATTCGGAAATTGTACAAATGAAGCTGAATGTGAGGCTCAATGTCCAAAAGGCATCAAAATTGAAAACATCGCACGTATGAACCGTGAAGTTTTCAAAGGTGTTCTACGCGGACGTCGCTAAAAATCAATGTTTCTTTATTCGGACACCATAAAGGTTTTTATCTCTCGCGTGCGATCCCTCGTACGCGAGATTGTTCAAACGGAAATGGGTCTTCAAATTTCCAAATCCCGCGTTCTTTACAATCGCTACTACTACCCGCTCAATATTGTCGTCTTCGAAGACAACTCCCGTTTAGGTTATTTCGACGGCCGCACCTATGAAATGGGTCTTTCTAAAAAACTCATGTATATGGCCAAAGAGCACGTTTTAAAAAACGTCATTCGTCATGAGCTTGCTCACTTCGTTGCCCATATCATGTACGGCGGACGGGTCATGCACGGAATGGAGTTTAAAGACATTTGCCGGAAGTTTAAATGGGATGATGAAGTTGAACTTGCCTATGCCAACATTGCTCTGGAAAATGATTTGGTTGAAGGTGACTTAAAAACCGAAAAACTTCTCGCTCGTCTAAAAAAATTAATGGCCCTTTCTTCTTCGGACAATGTGCATGAATCCGAGGCGGCAACATTAAAGGCCAATCAGTTGCTCTTAGAACATAACCTGGACCTCTCCCGCAATACGAGCTCGGAAGAAGAAACTGTTTACGTAAAACGCGTACTGGTTGCTACCCGTAAACAAACCAAACACGTGGCGATCTACGAAATATTAAAAACGTTTTACGTCTCACCCGTTTTCAATCACGGAAAAGGAATTTTTTATCTGGAAGTCATCGGTGACAAAACCTCAGTCGAACTCGCTGACTATGTGGCCAACTTTTTAGATACCGAACTGGAAGTTCTCTGGAAAGCGGCCAAAAAGGCCAATCCACACTGGAAATCTGTTGCCGCTAAAAATTCTTTTTTCCGTGGCGTCTCTAAAGGCTATGTTGAAAAAATTGAAGCCCAGAAAAAAATGGCCGCGCAGAGTTTCGAACTTTCAGTTATTGAAAAAAACGTGGCCCGCAAACTTTCTGTCGTCTACTCTCGCATCGGCCACAGCTCCCTTTCCGGCGGTCTTAACCATTCCGGTGCCAATGAGGCGGGAGTGGCCAGTGGACGCAACCTTTCCATAAAACCAGGTCTTACTTCTTCAAAAGGTTCCAGCACACTTTTCTTGACCAAGAGCTAAATGGACCTCCGAAGAGAGATCCACTAAATTTAATTTCTGATCATGAGATTTCTTCTTTCAGATGTATTCACCACATCTTTTCCTTGAAAGGGAGTCTTTCCTTCAAAGTAAATTGTATATGTTCCGTTTGCTAGGGCCGGTGTTCTTAAACTTATGCTCATCTTTTCCGAGACTGCATCAGTTGTTTTCGTCACGACTTTTTGTCCGCTTGCGTTTTCAACAATCAAAGATAGAGTTTGTGGAAGCACTTTGTGATGAGAAAGGGCCACATTAAAGAAAATTTTTTCTCGCTGAGGTTTTGTGAAATCCACTCCAGTGAAATCGATATTTGTTTCCGGTACGGTATTTACAATCGCGAATTCACGGACCACTGAACGTTTTGTTCCGGTAGTGGAGCCCCCCCCACCGTCAAGGCGATGAGGGCCAATGTAAGAAAATGCTGAAGACCAAACTTAAGATTAATTAGAGATAATCAGTTTCTCGCTATTTGAAAAATGTTCGTGGAGCTTATTTGTCACCGGAATTTTGCTGATGAACTGCACACGGTATGTGCCATTAGGGATGAGGTTCGTACGTAATCCTAAACGCATTTTGGGAAAAACTTCCGGAGCATGGCTTCGGCGAACGATTTCCCCTTTATCGTTAGTCACGATTAGTTCCATTTCTTTTGGCATCACGGAAGTTGATTTTACGTCGAGATCAAATTCAATTCTGCCTTTTTGCGGAACACTTAAATCAACTCCTGGTCCTCCGGTAAATGTGATGGTCACTTCAGGAACAGAATTAGCGACAAAAAATTCTTTTACCTGTGATTTTTTTCCATCCGACAAGGCATAAATTTCATAGCGGCCGTCGCGCAAAGCTTCACTCTCCAGTGTCAGCTGACAAGACTGGGAACCGGTACCATCGCACACATTCATCTTCTGGAACTCGCCTTCTCCCCGAATAATGATTTCTGCCGGTTTAGGAGTTTCCATCGCAACAACAATGGCCTTGTTACCGCTGATAAATTCTCTGTTTTCCGGTGTAGTGACCGCTAGAAAATCTTTTTCTTCTTTTAAAATAAAACCAAAGGTGCTCTCACCGATACCTGATTTATCGTCGTAAGAGATGCGACCAAACCCCGCTTCGCCCCACTCTTTTCCCCAACTGTTGCGAATGATCCAGTACCGCTCGAAATCGTTGAAGCCCACGATGGAGACAGCATGACCGCCCATTCGTTTTTTACTGCTGCTTTTATAAATTCCTCCCGAATACGTCATGAAGTCTTCGTAGACAGTCATACCGGTCATGACTGGGCCTTTTTTAATGGCATCCTTGAGTTTTTGCATGCTGCCCCCCCAGGAACTCGGTGAATGCCAGTCATAAATTCGGGTAATACGTTGAGACTGATCAGCACAGAAATTTTTTGAGCACTGAACATTTTGTCCGGTAACTCCAGATTCATAAGGAGCGCAGGCGGCATCGACAACGCCATTTTTTTTGAGCATATTGGCCGCAAGTTTTAACTGCCAGCCAATGCCGCAAGAGCCACCACCACAATTGAAAAGTTGCTGAGTTGAAAACTGGGGATCGAGCCAGGAGAGGCCAGCTGAGATTTTGTATTGAGCTTCCAGTGTGGCCACTGCCGTAAAAGCAACGCATGAACCGCAGTTTCCCTGGTCCATGATTTCGCCCAGCCAGTTTGTTGCGTTGACGTCCCGCCAGTCCCATTTTTCGAGGGCCTTTGTCCGGTCTTCGATGAGGAGATCACCGCGTGGTTCATCTTCCGGAAGAAGACCTAATTTGTAGTCACGGGCCATTAAGGGAAATGCGAGGACGAGCATGAGGGATAGAATCAACGCTTTCATTTTTCTTCCTTGAAATGAATTTGATTCTTTTAATTGAAGAAGGAATAAATTTGAATGGCAAATCACATGTTCTTACTTTTGATGGAGTGCCCCACCATAAGCCAGACTTCGGCTCCTCTTTTAGACTTGTTTTTCGTCTGGACCGAAAACCCATTTATGTTGCTGCCCAATTACGCGGAAGTGACCGCCCTCTGCTTCATTCCAGGAGAGGACATTTTGAAAACGTTGCAAAGGAAAGGCTTCGCCCACATTGTAGCAAGGAGTAAGGACGAAAGGTACGCCAAGGGGTCTTATTGCCTCTAATTGCGCCCGTGCTTCCAGCGCGTAGGCAAAATCATTGCTGTCGGCGATGACTGCTTTAAACTGCGTCTTATGCGGATAGAGCTCGGCCATTTTAATCAGGTTAGAGACCGGTGTGCGAACACCAGTTGAAGGTGTTTTTAAATCAAAACTGATAAAGTCCACAGTATCGAAAATTTCCGGAACAATTCGTGTCCCGGCAGCTTCAATATTGATGTAATAACCGCGGGCCTTGAGTTCTTTGGAGAGAGCAAGCACGTGCGGAACGTGGGACGGATGTAGCGGATCTCCGCCGGTAATGGAGACATTCTTAATTTTTCCGTTAAAACCTTCGGCGTGAACACGCTCCATGATCTCTTCAAAATCCATGGCCGTGTGGGGATCAAATTCCCACGTATCTTTGGAATCACAATTGAGACAACCGACTGTACAGCCCTGATACCGGACAAATATTTGCGGACGACCAAGGAAGATTCCTTCGCCTTCGGTTGCGCGGTAAACAGAATTGATCAAGTGTTGCTGTAACATTTTTGTTTTTCCTAAGCTCTCTTTGTACGCCTCTGCTGGCCTTGCGGTCAATGAAATCGTGTAAAAATTTCCCGATGGGGGGTCGATTTGATGGTAGACTATCGCTATGAAGACACTGGAAAACCTCTATCAAGACACTATTGAAAAACTAAAGAATGATATCCGACCAAGAATCATGCTTACTCCGGAAATGAAAGCGGAAATCGTGCGAATCTGGGAAGAGTCCCTCAACCGTGGGACGGATACAATTGAAAGCAACGAAAAACTGAAGCAGATTTTTTGTGTGCTGGATAATGCTCATGCATCTACTGCCGAATTCAATGAACTGTTTATCAGAACCCTTAAAGTCTTAAAAAATTCCGATCTCATCATTTATGCTCTGGGGGCTGCCAGAAAACATGTTATCGAACATGCACTGAAAACCGGGGATATGATTTCCTATGAATTTTTTGAAACGATGAAATCGCTGCTTGAAAATAAAAATCCTGAAGTGAAAGAATGGACACTCAGGACAATTGAAACATTGGGACCGATGAGTCTGCGATTAAAAGAAGAAGTCATAAAAGCTAAGCCTGGAATTCTTTCTTTACTGAATAAACATCAAAAAGCTTCCGCTCAGATTATTGATCTGCTCGAGAGCGAATGGAATCGACTGAGTGGAAAACGAAAGTAGGATTTTGTTATGACAAAAGATAAAGCTGAAGAAATCAGAAAATATTTAAACAACAAACACGATCCCCAGTCGCAATTAAAAAAACTGCAAACGTATAATAATGCCGCCAACATGCCTTTATTTGAGACGGATTATCACGAAACTCATCAGGTCAATATAATTCCGGATAAAGGAATTGCTCCGGCGATGTTTGTGCCGGATAAACTCGATCCCAAGAAATTCCGTGCGCATCCAACGACAATTCGGGCCATGCGAAAAGAATTATTCATGGGCGGTGAAGACTTTGTTGACCTGGAGTGTCTCATTACTTGTGCATCATGCAAGCGCGAACTGGATTTGCAATTTTGGCAGTTTTGCCCATATTGCGAAGCAAGTTTTCCCAAGGCTCCGCGCTAATTTTCTCATATCGTCTTTCAGCGATGTTAAGCTTTGTTAGATTTTAATAATTTACTAGGATACTTGCGTATCTGTAATGTGATTTCCACACACACACATAAGAATTATGGAGCTTGCACATTTAAGGAGTAAGAATGAAGAGAGAAAATGCTTACCTCAGTGATAAACAAATCGCTATCTTGAAGGATAAATTGCTTGCAGAGAAAGAACGTATATCCAATAAGAAGCTTGAACAGGAAAAATATCAACTAGATAAAAACGAACTCTCCGATCCACTTGATGAAGCCAGTGTAAATACACAAACTTCTCACGATATCCGTTTCATCAACCGTGAGAACTTCTTTTTAAAGAAAGTAAATAAATCCCTGGATGCTATCAATCGTGGCACCTATGGATTATGCGAAGAATGTGACGGGGAAATTGGTTTTGAACGTTTAAATGCCCGTCTGACAGCTGAACTTTGTATCGTTTGCAAAGAAGAAGCTGAACAAGCTGAAAACAACAATGTTTTCGAGAAACGCTCTAAATCTTTAGGGCGAGCTCTCCACGAAACAACTCGTTAATTAATTAAAAATTAAAACTGAATAGGGGCCTGCGATTGCGGGCCTTTTTTATTTTAGGCGGACGTATTCACCAACAGGATGCTGAAAAGAATTAAGCTCTACGTAACGGATAAACTTACTGGAGGCCTTGATCTCTTTAATAAGCTCTAGTTCACTTCCTGCGTACTCTTTTTTCAACAAGACTTTGTAAACTTTCATTGTCACTTTTGATGCACTTAAAATGGCGGGGTGACTGTTAATCAACTGGAATTCATCATCAGATTCAACTCCTACGATCAGCTCTCCTCTTTTAAAACCATCACAAAGGCCACGCTTAGTATGTTCGATTCCACCCAGTGAACGGATCGCCAGTTTGCCAACCGAGAGTTTAAACCAAGCGCAGGTATCTGCCGTTTTCACAACCAGCGAAGCTCCCTGACCTCCACAATGAAGCATCATGTCCATATCTTCTCTGGTTTTTTTACCCATGAGCTCATGAATTGTTTCTTCCAGTCCTTCCCGAGGAGCTGTCAAGGCCTGATGGTCATTAAAACTCACAATTTTTAAAGAGTCTGATTGCTCCAGCCAGCAGGCCCCTTCTGAAAGCGACGTCACCAGTGTCTCGGAGGCCCAGAGATCCCCGGCAGGACCCAAGACTGAGCTCAGGGTAAGGCCTATGGCGAAGACTAAATTTCGGGCTTTATTGGCCTGCATTTTTATTATCCTTTCATTACTGTACTGGTCCTATCGGACAATCCGAAAGAAAGTTTACTAATTTAGTGTGCCATTTTGATTCTAATAGTTTAGATAGGGTTTATGCGTGAATTAATTCATATCGTGGTTGATACCTTTTACAAAAAAGTCATCGGTGATGTGCTGATTGGCTATCATTTTGAAAAATTTCGGGATCCAGAAGTGCTGGCCCATCACCTGGAGCGCCTAACAAGTTTCTGGGAAATGCAGCTGACGGGTAAAATGAGCGGAGCTCCTTTAGAAAAAGGATTTCAGCTTCTTTTTACCCATCTGCAACTGCGCTTAAACCGCGGTGAGCTCGGTCGCTGGATCCTGCTGTTTCATCAGACTCTGGATGAAATGCAGAATGAATTTGATAAAAATGCACCCGCCGAAGATGCGGCAGAAATCAAACTCATCGTGACGGAATGGAAAAGGAGAATAGCTTTTTTTGAAGAGCGTTTTAATTCCCACCCGCAGATGTTTCAGTGAGCGGCCGGTACTTCAGTTCCTTTGGGAACATGCACTGGTTTTCTCTGCACCGATCGCTTCGGATTGATGGCATGAAATTTTAAAATCACCAGGTCTTCAAGAATAGGTTCACCTTCTACCCGGTCAAAGAGCCAGTTACGAACATAGTATTGATTGAGCCTGGTGGCTTCAGCCCGCGCCAGTTGTTCGGATTCAAATTCCAGCGCATAAAAAATTAAACGTTCATAGGAGAGGCCTTTGGCCGTGAGTTTATTGATCCCGGGAACGTAGTCTGCAAAATTAACCGCCGGAACATTTTTATCAATCGTTGCTCCTGATTCATTAATCAGTGCCGTCATTTCTTCATCGGTATATTTTTTACCTTCATCAGTCTGTTTTTTTGAACAGCCGTTGAAAAAGACAAAAGAACAAATGAAAAACACAACGATTTTTTTCATTGTTTACTTTCTTCCCCGGTTAGCACCGCGAGTGGCCGTTTTCTTTTTAGGTCCCGTCCCGGCAGCCCGCTTATAACGAGGAGTAGAAGTGCCTTTCACAACTTTTACTCCCCTGCGCTCTTCAGGTTTTCTTCTGGTGAGGACTTTTTTCTTCAGATCTTCCAGCTGCTTTTTCTTTTTATCCAGTTTTGATTCAACCGGTTTTGTTTCTTTCGCTTTAATGGCCTTGAATTTCTTTTCATCAAATGAAGTAAGTTTCAATGCGGTTTGATTACGAATGGCCTCGTTGATCCGAACGATGATGTTGATGTCCTTCGGAGTTACAAGATTATAAACGAAACCTTCTTTTTGTTTTCTTCCTACACGCCCGCAACGGTGGATGTAATAGACAGCTTCAAATGGCAGATCAAAATTCATAACCCACATGAGGTCATCAATATCCATTCCGCGGGCGGTGATATCGGTGGAAATTAAAATACCACTTTCCTTAAGAAACTGATCGTAGGCTTTTTTGCGCGATTTTGCTTCCATTTCACCATGGAGTGCGTGAAATTTTATTTTTGGGAATTTTGCCGCCAGCTCTGCATGCAGTTTACCCACTGTATCGTGTTTGTTTACAAAAATGATTCCGCGTCCTTTGGCTTCGTTTTTCACAAAAGCTTCCGTCATTTTTTGTTTTTCATTGTCCTTTACGTAAATATTAAACGTTCGTACCGTTTGAGTAAGCTTGTTTTTGTCTTCGGAGTTGTACGATTCAAAATCAACATCTGCAAAAATTGTTTTGCAAAATTCATCCAGCGAAGTTGAATGAGTCGCACTGAAAAGGCCGATATGAACCAATGAAGGATCACAGGACGTATAGATGTTTTCCAGATCTTTTCTGAATCCCATTTCCAGCAACTGATCAGCTTCATCCATGATCAGATATTTTGTTTCTTTTAGATTTAGTTCTTTGCGTTTAAGCGCATTACTTAATCGTCCAGGGCTGGCAATCAGGACATCAATCTGATCGCGGGCCAGAAGATGATTATTTTTTGCAGCATCACCACCGGCCAGCATACGTACACGTAATTTCACATGGTGAGAAATAGATTTAAATATTTTCTGTAACTGCAGGGCTAGCTCGCGCGTTGGTGCAAGAATAACGGCTTTCGGTTTTCCCATCGTTGATTTCGGGTCCCCAGCTCTTCTTGATCCTTCTTCGGCACTTTTTAAAAGCTCCGATACCGGAAGGGCGAAACAGAAAGTTTTCCCTGAACCTGTTTTGGCGATGACATTGACCGATTTTCCCTGAATAAAATCCGGAATAACTTTTTGCTGAATAGCAGTTGGGTCGGTGACTTTATGTTCTTTTAAAAAACTGTGAATGCCAGGGTGGGAGAAAATCTTATCGAAGCTCATGGTATGATCTCATAAAAAAAAACGGTGGTAAAAAACTTAACGTTATTCTACCACCGAAATTTTATGAAGTCTTTAACTTAAAAGAACAGACGGAAATCCAGACTGTGGATGGCCGAAAGTTTCACGTCTCCATCCGTACTCTTCATCGGGTTCTTCAGCGAGTATTCCAGCTGCATTAACCATAGCTTAAGTCGCGGAGAGATCGTCAGATATTGTTTATCGGCCATAGCACGAAGCTGTAATCCAAGCCGGTCACCCCATACGAAAGCTCCCAGGGCCGTTCCCCCGTATACGCCATCTCCCATACTGTAACCTGAACGCTTATGCACACCTACGAAAGGCTGAATTGATAAAGCATTCCAGCGATAAGTAGCATCAGCGTGAGCACGCATTAAAGCTTTATAGCCATATGTCTGTGCTTTAGACCCTTCATCACGATCGGACAGTGTGGCTAATTTGATTTCTTCCACGCCTAAAAATGCAGAGTAGTTAGAATTCTTATAACCTAGGCGGTAATCAGTTTGTAATGTAATTTCAGTGTTCATCTTGTCAGGAGCTTCGATACTTTGACCTGAAGCAATCTGGTTAGCAGTCACAATTTGAAACAAATCCGCGCGTCCCATACCATACAAGTTAAATTGACCAAACCAGTGCTCACCATATGAGTAGTCATTGAAAAATCCTGCTTTGGCATCAGCTTTACCAAAAACCTCAACCTGAGGGACATTTTGAGTCAAGTCCGGAATAATGTATCGACCTGTTGGCTGAGTTGAACAGTAGGCCCTGGTTGAAGCAGAAAGTCCAGCACCCGCAGCGCCTGTACATTCTGCAATAACGTCATCTCCCGTTCCTAATGAAAGAATAAATGCCCGCAAATCTGCAGGAATTTCTTCCGGGAAATAATCAAGAACATCGGCAATAGTCATTCTTTCAGAACGAATACCGATATTTGCACCAACGTCCACATAGGCACGAAGATTAGGTTTAAACCCAACATCAAAAGCAGTAAAGGAAGGAAGCGGGGACCCCAGGGCCACGTTAATTTTTACTGTTTGTTCAGTTTTATCATATTTGGCAATGACTCTTTGAGCTTCTGTAATTTTCTGAGCATTAGTCCCCTGATACTTTGTGGCAGCATCAACATCATCGATGACGTCCATAAGATTTTTGTTCATTCCGGCTCCGATATCTAAAAGAAAATCGTGACCATAAGGACGAAGCATCTGCTCGGTTTTCAGTTTGTCATCGATGATTTTGAATCGATTAACAACGTCATAAGCCTGAGCTTCACCTAAAATCAAAAGAGCACCGAGGGAGAGAGTCTTCCAGTTTTTCATTAATTCATCCTTCGCTTTATTAAAGTGAGTAACTCTATCCATGCTAATGCGGCCTTAATTTTTGTAAAGACGGGAAAAAGTTTTTTACACGAGTAGATCTCTCGTCCATAATAGGATTATGCCTAATGCTCCTCTGCGCTATCACATTCATTTGTTAATGCCTGATCAACTCCCTCGGAAAGTGGAAGTTATCGACAAGATCTCCGCAGGTCTAGATCCAAGATCAGATCTGGTTATCGTCAATCGGTGGATCAAAAATCATCATCTGCTTTTTGAGAAAAAAGGCGAAGTGCTGACGGTAAAACTTCTGGCCCAAAGCCCGACGTTTTTAAACAATCATCCTATGGAAAAAGAACGCGGCTACGTCATTGATCATGACGATCTGATTGAGGCCGGAAAAGTCGTTTTTCATATCCTTGCTTCTCACGGCGAGAAAGCCTTGCCCTCCCGAAGGCCTGATTTTAAACCTGCATCCCTGGATCTGCCCAGCGAAGAAGGGCCTGGAGAAATTGCTGTCCCTGAAAACGATATTGGTAAAATGAGAAAGCATCCTGCTTTTCTCCCTCAAAAAAAGAAAATACCGGAGACAATCAAACAATCCTCACCGATCATGCTGCATCTGAAAGTACAGGCCCTGCTGGTTGATTTTTTTTTCGCCTACCTTCTTGCCACGTTGAGTTTACTGCTTCCAGAAAAATATAATTTACCCTTGGATCGTCCGGAATACCTGCTTGTTTTTGCACTTCTCATGCGGGGATTATTTGCCCTTCTCACCGGGAAATCACCCGCAGAATGGGTATTGGGACTGAGAGGGACAAAGCCCCATTTACTAAATCGATTCGTTGCCTTTTCCGGATGGTCACTGCTCGATCAGAAAAACGAAAATGTCCTCTTTTCATTCATGCGCAAGCTTGGATTTTTGTTTGTCATTTTCTGGTGCCTGATCTCACCTTTTTTTCTGCCCCATCCGTTTCAGACACTGGTGAGCCGTGTGCGCATCGATCATCCTCTACAAAAAACCCTCAGCACTCAAACATTCATCGGCCGATCGAAAAAATTGAAACTGGCCTTTCGTGCGGATGTTCCCGTGGAGTATGAACTCTACCCTCTCTATCAGGCGTCCGCTCTACCGGCCTATGAATTGGTCCATCTCTCTTCTCAAAAACGATTACACATCAAAGCTGTTAAAGTCATCGATCACTATAACATTTTAAAACACCTGCGATTTGCCAATCCTCTCGCAGTAAAAAATCAAAGTCGCAAAATTTCATTAAAAGAACGTCTAATAGAAGCCTTAACCATATCTCCATTAAACAGTGTTGACATTATTGTCACAGACGGTCCGTTCGTTGCCGGACAATTTGCTTTAAAAGGTGAACTGCTGCGCGACTGGAAAAACGCTGAGGACATCATGCTGGATGAAGGAAGCTCCAGCTCTCTTTTGATCTCACTGACTCAGAATAAAAAAAACCAACTCTTAATGGTGGCACCCGAAAAGCTGATTGTTTTCGAACTCACTTATCCTGGACCATATCAGGCCGAACTCTCTCAGGTGGCCCTTCACACTTTTCTCAGTCAATTTTATTGGATGGACGAGGCCATGGCAGAGGAACCTCCCTCAGGTGAGGATTTGTTGTCTGTTTTTGATGAGTTAAAACGTGGAAATATTACGGCCCTATGGACATATTACTCGTTTGAGGCTAGAAAGTTGGTCCAAAACAGTGAACAAAATCGAAGTGCTGGATTGCTTTTTACAGAGAAGAAAAAGCAGGCCTTGATGAATGTTCTCACTGTCATGGAAACAGACCCTCGCAATGAAACTGTTGCGAAATCAGTTGCAGAAATCAAATCGCTGCTGACTGATTCAGGGAATAAGACTAACGATAGAAACTCTTCGGGACCACAAAATGTCAGAAAGCCAAAATCAAAACAAACCAAGAATTCAAGACGCCGTTAAAGAACACTTTAAATTCGAACTTCAGCACGTTGACAAAAATTCAAAAGCCCGCGCCGGAATTATCACGACTCCGCATGGACAGATTCCGACTCCGGTTTTTATGCCGGTGGGAACTCATGGTGCGATCAAAGCTCTTCAGCCTAAAGTGCTCGAAGACATGGATACAAAAATCATCCTCTCCAATACCTATCACCTGCACTTAACTCCGGGCTCAGACCTGATAAAAAAAGCAGGAGGCCTGCATAAATTTATGAACTGGCCTCGCCCGATTCTGACGGACTCAGGTGGCTTCCAGGTTTTTTCTCTGCAGAAAAAATCAATCAAGGAAGAAGGTGCAGAGTTTAAAGATCAAAAAGGGGCAAAGATTCTTCTTTCTCCGGAAACCTCAATTACCATTCAGCAGAACTTAGGCTCTGATATCATGATGGCCTTTGACGAATGTATTCCTTATCCTGCCACCCGCGATTACACCAAAAATTCCATGGATCGCACGCACCGCTGGTTAGATCGCTGTATTGAAACCTGGAACAATCCAAAACAAGCATTATTCGGAATTATTCAGGGCTCAACTTACAATGATCTTCGCAAAGAATGTGTGGATGAACTGGTTAAACGCGATCTTCCTGGCTACGCCATCGGTGGAGTCTCCGTCGGTGAAGGAGCAGAATGGATGGAAAAAATCGTGAGCTTCACCGCTCCGCTTATGCCGGTGAATAAACCGCGATATGCTATGGGAATCGGTAACCCGGAAGACCTGATTATGCTTTGGGAAAACGGCATTGATATGAGTGACTGTATCATCCCGACTAAATTTGCCCGCGGAGGAACCCTTTTTACTTCACGGGGAAAGATAAGAATAAGACACAGAAATTATCGCCGTGATTTTTATCCTATTGATCACAGCTGCAGTTGCTATACTTGTAAAAATTTCTCCCGTGCTTACATCAAGCACCTCTTTGACTCTAATGAAATTCTGGGACAGGTCTTGGCCACAACTCACAACATTGCTTACTACAAAGGACTCGCCGAACAGGCCCGTGAAGCTATTTTGCAAGACCGCTTCTTAGACTTTAAAAAAGAATTCTTCGCTCATTATAAAAAAGACGACGGGAAAGACGATGATGGATCTGCAGACGATTAATCAGACCACTGACAACAGAAGAAATTTTTTAAAATTAGGAACCTTTGCCGTCATGGCACTGGGGCTACCGAAGAATTCCAGAGCTGTTTTAAAAAAAATTGCAACAACACCATTTATCACCAATGGTTCACCTATTCAGCAGATCTCTGCCCTCGCCGCTTCCAGTACTCTTTTTAACGGTGACAACATCGACCGCCCTCACGATATTCTCTGGAACCTGGAGGGCCATATCAGTAAAAAAGGCGGGATTCCTGCCCCCACTGAACAAAGAAAAATCGTCATCGTCGGCGGAGGAATGTCCGGTCTGATCGCAGGCTTTTATGCCAAAGATAAAAATCCTCTGATCCTGGAGCAGGATCCGCATTTTGGTGGAAATTCCAAGGGCGAAATGATGAAAGATGCGGCCTACTCCATTGGAGCCGCCTATATCACGATTCCCGATGCTGATTCAGACATTGAAAAATTCCTGAAAGAAACAAAACTCTGGGATGAACTGAAACTAGAAAAAAGTGAAGATACAGAATACAATTTTAAAGATAAGCTTATTAAAGGTTTTTGGGAAGGCGCCACTGACCCGGCCAGTGCTGATCAGTTTAAAAAGATCGATACAGAACTCCGCCGCATTTATAACGAAGCTTTTCCCGATGTTCCCTGGACGCCGGAATCACAAATATCCAAAGCAGAATTTGATCATCTGGACAAAATGTCCTTTGAACAATGGTTAACCGAAACTTTTGGCAAAGTTCATCCGCACATACTGGAATACTTTCAGCTTTATTGCTGGTCTTCTTTTAATGCCTCTATTGATGAACTTTCTGCTGCACAGGCCTTAAATTTTGTCGCCTCGGAAGTGGATGGTGTTCTTGCCCTGCCGGGAGGAAACGCGGCCATCGCTCAGCGCCTGTATGAAATTATCAGCAACACCACAGAAAAAAATTCACTACGAGCGGGTGCCTTCGTTCTACGGGTAGAAAAAAAGAACAACGGCAAAGTCTGGGTGACTTACGAAGATGCTCAGGGAAAATTGATTACTGTTGAAACAGAAAAATGTATTGTTGCTTCACCTAAGTTCGTAGCAAAACATATCTGCCCTCAAATTCCGGCCGATCAGAAAAAGGCCATGGAGTGGTTACAGTTCAGAGGCTACATTGTCGCCAACGCCTTTTACTCTTCCAAAATCCGCTCTCCTGGCTTTGACGTTTATTGCCTGGAAGGAACTATGCCTGAAACACCAAGTGCCATGAAACCGGCCAAGCGCGCTTTCTCAGATGTTTGTTTCGGAACTTGGGCCGCAGACGATGAAACGCAAGTGGGCGTGGTCACAATCTATAAAGCATTCCCCTATGAAGGGGCGAGACAATTCTTGTTCAATCCAATGTCTCATGACAAACATAAAAGAATTATCAGCGAAGAACTCAATGACTTCGCCCGGACAGCTGGTCTTGATCAGTCCAGGATGATAGGAATGCGCATGACTCGCTGGGGGCATTCAATCCCGGTGGCCCAGAAAAATCTGATTGCCAGCGGCCAGCTGGAGCTGATGAATCGCCCGATAGACAATTCAATCTTCTTTGCCAATCAAGACAACTGGGCCAATCCGGCCTTTGAATGTTCATTTGCCGTGGCCAAAGAAGCAGTTGAAAATCTCTGATTTAAATAATTAAAGAACAGAATTAGATACAAACGGTGGTTCTTCACTGATACAGGTGAGAACTTCCGGATTGTAAACCACGTTGCGGACTTTGCCGTCATACCAGCGCACTTCCGCCACATCACTTCCATCGTCTGTGTAAATGATAGCATAGTCGCCAAACATTTCATCGCGGTCAGTGCGCAAGTCATCAAACATAACGGCGGCCAGAAGAATTTCAGTTCCGTCCGGAGTATCAGCTGTCAGAATGGGACCAGAAATATCATCAACGATATGACCTGCGGCCTTCCCCTCTTCAACAAGAGTAGAGATTTTCTTTTCAAGAAGATCAAAGTTCGATGGAGTATGAATCGTCCACCCGTCATTTTTGTAGGCATTAATATGTCGGCAATAGCGTTCGGTAGTTCCAGCAAAGAGATTTGCTGAGCATAGAGTTAAGGCCACAATTAAAAGTTTTTTGGCGAGCATAGAATCTCCTTTCGTTTCTTTAATTACAAAAGGAGATCGAATTCTTGTCAAGGGATCGGGAGTTATGCCGCCTTTTTTGTCATCGTCATGGCCGACAGTGATTCGACAGCAGACTCCAGGCGATGAACCTCTTCTTGCAATTCAAGTGCGGACTGCAGGTTTTCCTTGCTGGTGACAGAGTTCTGAGCACTCGCCTGGTCTAAAAGACCCATGGCATTTGAGACTTCAGAAATACCGGTGGCCTGTTCTTTTACGGCGGTGGTGATTTCGTTAATGAGTTCGCTGACTCGGGAAGTTTCCAGGACGATTTCTTCCAGGGCGCTTCCACATTTATTGGCGATTTGAAAGCCGTGCTCAACTTTTGAGCGGCTTTCCTGATTGAGTCTTTCAACACGAGTCTTGCTCTCATTAACAATCGCCTCTACGGTCTGCATGGAATTGGTCAGCATGTCTGATATTTCTTTGGCCGCATTTCCAGACATAGTGGCGAGATTTCCGACTTCTTCTGCTACGACGGCAAATCCTTTCCCCTGTTCACCGGCGCGGGCAGCTTCGACACTGGCGTTGAATGACAGCAACTTGGTCTGGAACACGATATCGTTAATGACTTTCGTTTTACTTTCAATTTCCGAAATAACTTTTACGATGTCACTGATGCGTTTGTTGCTTTCATCAATTTGAGTGGCCATCTGGGCATTGCTGGATTTGATAATATCCATTGCCTGCAGCATCTGCTCGATGGTCATCTTACCATTTGAAGCAGAAGAGTAACTGGATTTAGAGCTCTCATCCAGGCGGCGGGAGTTGGATTCGGTCGCTTTAATGGTACTAGAGATTTCTTCCAGAGCAGCTGCAGACTGCTGGAATGCACTCGCCTGCTGTTGTGTTGCTGATGAAAGATTCTGAGCTCCGTTATTTATATGAGTCGCAATCGATTTAATTCTATTAGATTCATCGCTCAGCTGGTCGATGATGACAGAGAGTTCTTGCTGTTGCTCACGAATAACAATGGCAAAAAAGACAATCAGGACAAGACCGAATCCCAACGAAATGAAATTAATTATTTTTGCTTTCTTTTCAATAACCGGACCATGAGCAGTAGCCTCGGCGGCGTCTTGTTCAATTAACTCACCCAGTGTTCCTAGTTCTTTTTCCAGTGCCTCAAATTTTTCATTAAAAGCAGGCAGTCTGGCGCGGGCTGCGTCCTCATTGCCGGTAAGAGCGAGAGTAACAATCTCATCAGCAATCTTAACATAATCATCTATACGCGGGAGGGCCGGTGCGATTGCGTCTTTTGTCTCTTTATGTAAATTGAGTTTTTGTAATTCGGTAACATGATGGCGAATGTTGCTTTCGAACTCTTTGGCTTCATCTTTTACTGTTTTTTTAGCCGCTTCATCCGTTGACCTGGCATTTAAAATTGCAGCGTAAACATTGGCGCGGATCCCATCGTGCATCATATCCGCCATGGCCATATGGCTTGTGCCTGGAATTTGAATTTCACCCAGTTCATCAATCTGATCACTAAACTGAGAAGACGTGTAGAAAGATAAAAAACAGGATGTGATTAATGTGACCACTAAAAAAACCATCAGCAGTCGAAGTTTAGTCCCAACTGTCATTCTTCTTTTGTTCATTCCACGCACTCTCTTGTCGAAAAAAAAACTGTTTACGAAATTATTCTTCGACGGACAGAGAGAAAAACTTTAAGAATCGCTGAACAATAAGATCAGTTGTGAGGAAGAATTCACTAACTCAAGAAAGAAAAAAAAACTGCGTAAAATCTGGCCTTTAGTTTTACGCAGTTACATGGATGCAAAACGGAATATTTTTTTATTCTTCTAGAGCTTGGATTCAATCATAAGAGATAGGAGCTTTGTCAGTTTTTCTAAATCATCATAACTGATGTTATGAAACATGGAGATCCGGAACTGATTGCGTCCTAGTTTACGGTACCCATCAATTCCATAGACATACTTTTTCTTTTCCAGAAATTTTATAACATCATCACAGTTCACGCGGGAGTCTACATCAATTGTCGCTACGGCAATAGAACGGAATTCTTTTTCCTCGATGAAGCATGAAAGATATGGTTTGCTTTCGGCCCAACCATAAAGCAAGTCAGCTTTTTTCTTCGCTAGTTTCTGGACTTCAGCGTAGCCCATTTTGTTCATGAGCTTTACCTGCTCATTCATGAAGTAAAGAGTCGCCAGTGCCGGTGTATTATAAGTCTGATTGGCCTCAGAGTTAGTGATGGCATGAGTCCAGCTCATTATGTCCGGAATATATCGTGTCTTGTCGGCCGCGATTTTCTGAGCACGGGCACGGGCCTTTGGTGACATGATAGCAATCCAGAGTCCACCGTCACTGGCAAAAACTTTCTGAGGAGCAAAAAAGAAAATGTCGGTCTTAGAAAGATCACACGGGCATTGTCCGCCACCAGAAGTAGCATCTACGGCGAGAATGGTATTGGCATCTACTTCCGGTAAGGTCGAAAGCTGGACACCGGTTGAAGTCTCATTTAACGTGACGGCGATGACGTCGGATCCCGGCATGGCCTTGCCGTTTATTCCTTTTCCAAATGGAACGGCCACCTGTTCAGCAGATATCCAGGGAACCAGTTTGGAAGATTTATACCATTTTTCAGAGAACTCTCCGCAAGTGAAATGGGAGATTTTCTTTTCCACAATTCCCAGAGCAATCATATCAAAAAGAAGTGTGGCCCCACCATTACCCATGACAACCAGGTAATCATTTGGCAGATTGAAATATTTCATCAATCCCTCCTGAATTTCTTTTACCACCTGACGGACACCCGGTTTGCGATGACTGGTTCCCATGAATTCTGTACCAGTTCTGGCCAGCGACTCAAGAAAAGCTACAGGGACAAGAGATGGTCCTGATCCAAATCGAGGATCAGCAGGTATTAAATTATGAGGAATCTCTAAAGTATCAAACATAAATTTATCCTTGATGGTAAGAGTGGCAATTAAACATGGACATTCTAGCTTAAGATTTGAAAGAATACTAAATCATAATGCATAAAATACTATACCTGACATTCGCTCTCTGTTTTTGGACTTACTCGGGTTCGGCTATTGCCGTCACAGATCTCACTCTTTCCCTGGGGAATCTGTGCGAATTCGTAGGTGAAATTCAAACTGATGACAAAGGGAGCACAAATGTCTGCTCTTTTCATCCTTATCTGGCCTCCAGTCTGGATTATTCAATAAGCGAGAGATTTTTTCTCTCTCCTCAGCTTGGTCTGTCTTTTCCCCAAAGCGGGACGGATGAAAATATTAAGCGCATGACTATGATTGCTCTATTAAACACGAAGTACAAAACAGCTTACGTTAATCTGGTTAGTGGTCTGGGTTTATTTATAACCCGAATCTGGGGCCCAGGCGGCGAATCAGAGCTCAATAACGGCACGACAGTTGACAGCTTCCCCCTGCCTGATGAAGCCGTTTATGGCCGCAACATTATTTTAAATCTGGGACTGGAAAAAGAATTTACCACAAGCTGGTCAGGTGAGCTGCGGACTTACCTTTTCAATCTCACAGAAAGCGAGGACCGAGCCTTTTCAGTCGGTATACAGGGAACCTATCATTTCGGAGCTGTGCTATGAAGGCCGCGATTTTTTTTATCGGATTTTTCCTAACAGTGAACGCAGATGCGTTTACCTTTAACAATTCTGTAAAACTGACATTTTCTCAGGATGAAGTCACTGTAAATGTCGCCGATGGTTTTTGTAACAATATCGGAATTGATGAGAGTGAATTGTTGTCCATTGTCGGCGATGCTGTCGATCAGTTCTGGAACAAGGCCCCGACATCCCGGCTTAAATTGCGAAAAGGTTCTTTAAGAACTGTTTCGGCTGCCTATCAGACGGATAATATCTGTTCTCCTGCAACTAATTGCGAACCCAATCCCGCCCTGGCCGTGGATAGTGGTGTACTGATAACTTGTAATAACAGTCTTACTAATTTTCCCAATGCTTCCATTTTAGGGGTCACCATTCCCAATAATATTTCCGGAACGACGATTCAAGGGGCGTTGATCATGATCAATGATCGCGCGACAAACCAATTCGTCAATAAATCACGCGCTGAAAAAGTCGCTATCATTGCCCATGAAATAGGTCACGCTTTCGGTCTGGGTCATTCGCCGGTGGTAGATTCGCTTATGTATTATGCCACAGTTGAATCAAGAAAAAGTCTCGGGCGCGATGATATCGATGGAATCAGTTATCTTTATCCAAAAAAACAACCTTCTGGCTGCGGAACGATTGCTGATATCAGCAATAAAAAACCCGACATGCTGTCGGGTCTTTTTATCGGATTCATGCTGGTCCTTGCCTTCGAGTTTATTCGCAAACGGGCCGTGCGACCTAAGTTTTATACTTAAAGCTTCGACCTCTTTTGGCACACTCTTTTTCATATTCATCAAGCCAGGATTTTTCTTCTTCTGAGAGCATATCGAAGTTGATAAGTTCATGATCGAAACCAACATAAGTGAAGGAACGGAATTTAAGCATTCCACTATGCTCTGGATGTCGTTCAATAACGGCCACGTTTTCTAAACGGACACCACCAAATCCCGGAATATAAATTCCTGGTTCGATAGACCCGACGTGATTTTCTTTTAAGGGAATGTTTGAAGTCGTAGATAAACGAAATCCACCTTCATGAACATTAATTCCAACACCATGACCAGTTCCGTGATTGTAATTAAGTCCGGCCTTAAAAATTGGCTGACGGGCCACTCCATCAATCACTGATCCCCAGGTATTATCGGGAAAAACTGCATTTTGAGTAGCAAGAATGGATTTTAGGACCAGTGTATAGATTTCTTTTTGTCTGGCACTAGCTTTACCGCCAGAGAGAAATGCTCTTGTCGTGTCCGTTGCATAACCAGATTCAAAATAACCGCCTGAATCCAGCAGCACCAGTTCATCTTTAGTAAACTTCACATCAGCACTCGGGCTGCCAAAGTGAATAATAGATGAGTTCGCACCGAAAGCAGAAATGGTATTAAAACTCTGATCAAAGGCCCCGTTCTGTTTATAAAATTCATTGGCCTTGTGATAAAAATCCAGCTCAGAAAATTCACTTCCTTTGGCCACCTGCTCTTTCACCCAGGAGATCGTCTGGAAAATAGCTGTATCGGCCTTATCAAAAGAAGCAAGCATTGATTTAAGTTCAGTGGCATTCTTGAGAGCGTGAAATGGAACAATTCCTTCAGCTTTGTTAATCAGTCTATCGGCGCCAAAGTGAGCAGCTAGTTTTTGAAAATCAGCGGTGTTGGTTGAATTGGCCGAGTAATACAATTTCTCAATTTTATTGGTTTCAATACCTGCCAGTTTTTTATAAGTCGTCTCATAATCATCAATTGTCTGGAAGAAATTTTCGATTTCAGCAAATTTCCCCAGATTCAGTTCGATAGCGGGATTCTTTATTTCCCCTTCCAGATGTTCCATTAAAAGATAAACACATTCATGAGTGGCGATGGCCTTTGAACGAAAAATACTTTGATTGGGAAATTCATAGCGACGCATATTGGTCAGCCAGGCGATGGAATCCAGACTGGAAAGAAAAAATGCTTCCCCAGGTTTTACAATGCGCTTGAGTTTTTCTGCTGTTGTTTCCCCCACGAGATCAACACCGAGTTCATGAATTTTTTTGTCGAACAAAATGGCGCTGAATTCAATAACGCCAGAGAGTTCTGCATTGTTAAAAGCTTTTGTTTTAGTCCAGCTGGAAAAATCATTAAAGAGCGACAAATCAAGCCTGTCTCCTTCCACACCTAATGCTTTAAATTTTTTTGCTTCGATGACTTCTTTCATCGCTGCCTTAAGTGTTAACCCATAAGGAACTTTAAAAACATGAACAAGACTTGCATCAACTTCCAGATCTGCTTGTTCATAGTAGCGACCATCGACAAATAAAATAACCTTTCCTTCCAGTGGAACTATGGCCTCCGCCGTCGAACCGGTAAAGCCGGTAACATAATAGCGGTGACAATCCTGAAGAGGCACATATTCATTTAGAAAAATGTCTGAACTCGAAAGATAAAAGCTATCGAGGCCTTCTTTTTTCATGAATGATTTCAAAGCATTAATATTGTTTTTAACTTCTGATTGCGAGAGAAAACCGGACTTCGCCATATACTGTACCTTTTTACTTAAGTTTATTTATTGAACTGCCGAATAAGACATAAGCATTATATCCCAAACGGTGGAGCTTATGAAATTAAAACTAAACCCCCTTTTGTTTATTCTGGGGTTTTTCCTCTTTAAAATGGTCGTGATTGATAACTTTCGGTTTGCTTCCAACAATTCAGAAAGTTCGCAGGTAGCAACCAGGGCACCTAAGAAAGATGTCACACTGGCAGCTATCCGCTAGGCTTTTTGCAGTAAATGGATGAAGTGCTCCCCTCTGTGAGCATAATTTTTAAACTGATCAAAAGAAGGAAACGCAGGAGAAAATAAAAGAACACCAGGCTTATCGCCATGAGTGGCACGCAATCCAGAGATGACCTCTTCCAGCGTTCTGGCATGAGTATAATCAACCTTTCCTTTTATTTCTGTTTCAATTTCCGGACCCATTTCACCAATAAGATAAAATCGATGGACATTCGATTTCAAAAAATCCAGGTAAGGCAAAATTGAATCTCCGTGTCCGCGCTTTTTCCCGCCGATGATCAGGTGAATCGGCAAAGAAAAATCCTTCATGGCCGTCACGGCCGTTAAAGTTGCGTCCCAGTTGGTGCTTTTGGCATCATTGAAAACTTTAAATTTCAAAAGACCCGCAACTTTATCGACGTATTCAATGCGGTGGTGAACACCGGCAAAGGTATCAATAGCTTTTTGAATGCCTGCCCTGCTCAAACCAATCGTTTCTGCGGCTGCGATAACGAAAGTGAGATTCACTCTATTGTGAACACCAGGAAGTTTAAAATTTTTAATATCGTATGTGATGACAGGATTTTCGGTATTCAGAACTATCTTTTTTCCTTTTTGAGTGACTGCCCAGTTTTTTATTAAAGGAAAATCTTCGGGATAGATGAGAACGTCATTATCGTTGAAGCGATTGGTGATATTAAATTTTGAGCGTCCATAATCTTCGATGCTGGTATAACGTTCACCATGATTTTGATAAAGATTTAATATCATCGCCACATCAAGCTTAAAATCAAAAATGCTCTCCAGTTGGAAACTGGAGAGTTCCAGCAAAATAAAGTCGCGCGTTTTTTTTGTTTGCATAACTTCAAAAGCATAGTCACAAAAAGGAACGCCGATATTTCCACCGACAAAAACACTCTTGCCGTCCCCTTCAATCATTTCGCCTAAAAAAGTAGTTGTCGTCGTTTTACCATTGGTACCGGTTATGCCAATCATTGGAGAAAGAGACTCAGCAGAATCCAGATAACGATAGGCCAGCTCAATTTCCCCCCACACTGGAACGTTGCGCTCAAGCAGTGGCTTCATCAGCTCGTGATCGCGGGGAATGCCGGGAGAAAGAATGACGAGCTCTGTTTTTTCCAGAGCAACAGCAGCGGCGGAATCGTTTTCAGCAAAACAATTTTCCTTTTTAACGAAGTCCAGAACGCCTGGACTTTTTGCCCAGGATGAAACTTCTCCACTATTAATGGCGATGCATTCTGCTTCTAAGTGACTGGCAAAACGAAGCGCCGAGAGTCCGGAAACTCCCATACCAAAAACTGCAATTCTTTTATTTTTAAGGTTAAACATGGTATTAAGAATACCTTATGAACTTTAAAAGTCAGGCCCAAAAGCTCCGCTCATTCCTGGAGAAACACCAAGCTCTTTTCCAGCAAGAGATCATGAATAAATATCCGCATACTATTACCGATTATCCCCGGGAATGGATTGATCTTCTCGACACATTGTCGCAGGAAGAACTCTTTATGATTGATTGCAAAAAAGTACCGGAAAAAATTGTGGGAACTTCTTTTCATGTTTTTATGCAGGAGCTCGATACACTGACCGAAGTTCCTTTTACAGCGGAAAAAGCAGAATACCCGCTGGAGGACTGGGCCTTTCATGGGGTGAAAAAAAAGAAGCGCCATGAGATCCAGAAAATTGTTCCTGTTTTAAAAGACCTTCACGATTCAAGAGATTTTGATTATGTCGTGGACATTGGCGGTGGAGTCGGTCATTTATCCAGGGTTCTGTCTCACTATCATGGTATTCCCTCTGTTTCACTGGATCAAAATGCAGAATTTCAGAAAATTGGTCAGGAGCGCCTTCAAAAATTTCGTAAAATACCCGGTGCTTCCCATGTCGAATTTATTAACCATACTTTCGGTACAGTGGCCTCTCCGGAAAAAATAAAAAAAATTTTTAATCCCCGTTCCTTCAGTTTAGGTTTGCACACCTGCGGCCCATTGGCCTTAACACTGATGCGGGAAACCGTTGCGCATCAGGGAAGAGGATTGCTGAATTTCGGCTGCTGTTATTATAAAATGAATCCAGAAAAGGATTTTCCCGTTTCTCAATTTTATCAGCAGGAGAATTTTTTCCGTCTGAATCTTTATGCACTTTCTCTGGCGACCCGTTCTCATGCTGAAATGGGATCTGAAACTTATAAAACAAAAGAACGGGTGAAATATTACCGATATGGTCTGCATCTTTTTTTGATGGAAAAATACAATAACTCACACTTCACAGACGTGGGGGAATGCCCGGTTTCTGTTTACTGGATGCCCTTTGCCCACTATTTGCGCCTGAAGCTAAGTGAAATCAAACCGGGACACGGTTTTTCAGATGCTGACTTTGAAGAGTTCTATCATTCTACGGAAATTCAGCACAAGCTGCGGGAAATGTTTTTGTGCAATATTATCCGCTGGCAATTAGGTCGTGCGCTGGAAGTGTATCTGCAGCTGGATCGATGCCTTTTTCTTGCAGAACAAGGCTTTGAAGTTAAATTTGAACAGTATTTTACCGAATCACTTTCTCCTCGTAATCTCGGAATTCTCGCTTTACGAAAAACCTAAAAAAAAGGGCCCGCAACTGCGGGCCCCTCTTTGAAAATCCAGTAAATCTTTTTTACCGTAAAAACAACATATCATAATACTTTGGAAGAGCGTAAAAATGGTTAGGAATGAGATCTTCGAGATCATTACAAACCTGGGCCATGGCAGTGACTGTTGTCATCAGTTCTGTAGCTATTTTTTCAGCGTGTTTTTGATGATCAGGATCGTGCTCTACCAATTCCCGGGAAAGATTAGTAGAAAGAGCATGGATTTCGTCGATTTTTCCCGAAACACGTTTGTATGCATCGATTTCGAAAGTTGAAGCTATACCTGTTTCTTTCTGAGTGCTGATCAGACGAGCAAGCATTGTCTTATATTCAAGCCCGGAAGGAATGACGAACTGATGAATCATATCTATCATTGTTTCCATTTCGATTTCGCGAATTTTTATATATCGCTCAAGCAGAATGTTGTAACGGGTTGTGACCTCTTCTTCTTTAAAAATCCCCAGCTTGACCAGAAAACTGTAAGATTCTTTATCAGTCATTGTCTTTAGTGCTTCCGGAGTCGTACGCAGGTTAGGCAAACCTCTTTTAGCTGCTTCTTCGACCCATTCCTTGGAATAGCCATCGCCATTGAACACGGCCTTAAATGACTGCCCCATCAATTTTTTTGTCAGTGACATCAAGGCCTGATCAACGGTCTGACCACGTCCGATTTCAGCTTCTAAAAAAGAATTCGCTTCATTCATTACATCGGTTACAGCTGCATTCAGGATTGTCATTGGAAAACCGATAGCGTGGCTTGAACCAACTGCACGGAATTCAAATTTATTTCCGGTGAAAGCAAAAGGAGAAGTACGGTTGCGATCCGTATTATCTTTTAACAGATGAGCCAGCTGGTTTGTTCCCAGGTTCATCACGTTATTATCTGTCGGAGTGAATGATTTATCTTCCATGATGGCACGGAAAATTTTATCTAATGTATCACCCAGATAAGCTGAGATAATCGATGGTGGAGCTTCGTTGGCCCCCAGGCGGTGATCGTTTCCTGCACCGGAAATCGCCATACGAAGTGGTTTAGAATGACGATGGAGAGCTTCAACAGTGATTGCTATAGTCGCAAGAAATCGAAGATTAGAGTGCGGCTCACTTCCAGGCTCCAGCAGATTCAAACCAGTATCAGAACTCATTGACCAGTTAACGTGTTTTCCTGATCCGTTTATGCCGGCAAATGGTTTCTCGTGCAGCAGAACCATCATTTCATGTTTCTCGGCCACTCGTCTCATTGTCGACATCACAATCTGATTGTTGTCAGCTGCGATGTTGGCTTCTGAGAAAATAGGCGCCAGTTCAAATTGCGCCGGGGCCACTTCGTTGTGACGGGTTTTTGCCGGAATTCCCAGGCGGTGAAGTTCATAATCAAGTTCCTGCATAAAAGCGAGAACGCGATCAGGAATCATGCCGAAGTAGTGATCTTCTAATTGCTGGTTACGGGTTGAAAGAGCTCCAAAGAGAGTTCTTCCGGTCATAACCAGATCCGGACGAGCGTGATAAAAAGCTTTGTCCACCAGGAAGTATTCCTGTTCGGCCCCGCAAGTAACGTGAACAGATTTTACATCTTTGTGTCCTGCCAGGTTTAAAAATTTAGTTGTCGCTTCTGAGAGTTTAGAAATGGATTTTAAAAGCGGAGTTTTTACATCGAGAGCATCACCCATATAAGAAACAAATGCTGTCGGAATACAAAGTGTCTTGCCGTTAGTTGATTCAACCAGAAACATAGGAGATGTCAGGTCCCAGGTTGTATATCCTCGGGCCTCGAAAGTTGAACGGGAGCCTCCGTTTGGAAAAGAAGATGCATCAGGTTCACCTTGCATTAATTGGGAAGCTGAAAGACGCTCAATAGGTTTTCCGTCTTTGCCAAATTGAAAAAAAGCATCGTGCTTTTCCGCTGTCGATCCGGTGAGTGGCTGAAACCAGTGGCAGAAATGAGTCGCACCGTTTTTAACGGCCCAGTCTGTAACCGCACGGGCCACGGCCTCTGCGTGATCTTTTTTAATTCCCCGACCTTCTTCAATGGCGAGTGTAATCTCTTTTTTAACAGCATCAGAAATATCTGAAGACGTTTTGAAATCAAACGTGAGTTCACCGTAATAATCACTGACTTTTTTAACCTGACCAAGATTATCGAGTGGAATGTTGAATGTGCGTGGCTGTCTTGAAGTAGCGCGGTTTCGTAAAGTCGAAACAGTGTCTCGTAATTCAGTACTCATCGTTTTCTCCCCTATTTAATGCAAAACGTAAGTTATACACAGGGAGATTGTAGAAAATTTCGGGTCCGAATTAAAGGGAAATTAATTAAAAAGATTTAACGAACATCATTAAGATCGCTGCGATAAAGAAAACGATCATTCCCAGAGTGGCCTGCATTTCTTCAGGTAGCATACCAATGTTCCTTTTTTAAGTTATAATTGACCGCCTCATTTATGCCAAAAAATCATAGACGAGGCAAGTCAATTAATCACTTTTTTTAAGGTTTGAGAACGCGGTCTAGACGCTCTTTATCTAAAGCGGAAATGCTCTTAATTTTAGGAGGAACAGTCCCCACATTGATGGAAATATTCGTCAGCATGGATAAGCGGGAAACGGTGAATGTATAAGTTTCATTAACCCGTAAAAAGCGCCCATATTCTGCAAAGCGGTCTTTTAATACCCTGACGTTGTTAATCGCTATAATTTCGTCACCGGCATTGAGCCCTCCTCTATAGGCCGGTCCATCCAGGGTCACGGCCTTGACCATGACTCGGTCAGCGTTCATCTCAGTGTCAAACCCCAGCCATGGAGCTTCAGAGCGCTCCCACTCAATCTTCATGCCGCCCCTGGCGAGCATTCCTTCAAGGTCCAGTTCAATAGTCGTGCTGGTCATTTCTTCAAACTTATCCCGGATATCGGCTCCACCGACAAGTTCCACCATGTGATAGACCTGTTCCGGAGTGACACCCCTTTGTGGATTGTCCTGGTAATCTCTCCACAGTAACTCAAGCAGATCATTAATGCTTTTGCCTTTATCAGCGAGCATAATATTCAGGCAAAAGAAAACAATTCCTCCTTTTAGATAATAGCTGACTGAGGAGTTATTGGAGTTTTCATCCGGGCGATAGAGTTTTATCCAGGCATTAAAAGAAGAATCATCAAGTGAATGAAATTTTCTTCCCGGAATGGACAGATAACGATTGAGGTTATCTTTTTGCATGTCCAGATATTCTTCCAGTGTGATAAGACCCGCGCGATAAATAAACAGTTCATCCATCAAAGATGTGAGTCCCTCGGCCAGCCACAAGAGTTTCGTTGTGGCTTCTCTTAAATAATTAAACGGACCAAATTCAATTGGACGAATACGTTTTACATTCCAGGTGTGAAAGTATTCATGAGCAACCAGGGCCAGGTAATTGGCGTATCCTTTTCTGCAGGTCATTTGAGTGGGACAAAACTGCAGGGCCGTTGAGTTTCGATGCTCAAGACCGCCGTATGTACCCGGCACAAAATGAGTCATAAAAGTATATTTTTCATAAGGCATTCCCCCCATGAAAGATTGAATATGCTCTACAATTTTTTTGATGTCTTCTTTGATATTTTCTTTATGCGGAAGCAGTTGTCCGTAGTAAGCAAGTTCGTGATCGATTCCCCCCACTCTAAATCCATCGGTTTCCTGACAACCGATTTCAATAGGAGAATCGATAAGATCATCGTAATTATCTGCTGTGTACAAGAAGACTTCGCGTTTAACAGAAATATCTTTTAGCCCAGTTGTGACTTTCGACCAGGAGCCAGGAAAAACCAATTCCAGGGATGGCTCCACAATGTGTTTGTTAGTCACTCCCATTAAGAGACAAGGGAGATGCAAAAAGGCATGTGAAGCATCGACATGAGAAGTTCGCACGGTTAATTCGTGACAATAAACCATATAGCTCAGAGTGAAGTGATCATCTTCTGTTTTAAGACCACTTTTTTTCCAGTCCACGGTGAAAGTTGAGATATCAGATTGCTCTAAATGCAAACGCTCACCTTTCTTTGTTTCGATGATAATATTCGACAAGTGGCGTGAGTACTCCCGCATTAAATAGGACCCGGGGCTCCAGCGCGGCAGGAAAAATTCCAGACAATGTTCGTAACTTTCTTTCTGACCTTCGATGATTACACGAACTTGATGCGTTGAAGGAGCATCGATGACTATTTTGTAATGGAGCTTCATAAAAAAATCCTCTTTTTTGACTTGTAAAATCTAATCCCGTTGGATAGTACTCGTATTACAGACAACATTATCACCAACAACTGAATTTCGCATGGGAATTTCGTATGGCCGTTAAACAAAATAGAGTTAACAAAGACTTAGTTCTTCCACCAGTGATTATGTTCACTGATCGCGCACTCTCCCAATTAAAATTGATCATGGACAATGACTTCACGCTTGCGGGGAAATACTTCCGTATTGTTGTCAGCGGAAAAGGTTGTGAAGGTTTCACCTATGCAGCAGGCTTTACGGACCTGCAGGAAGACGACTTCCAGGTTAAAATTGCTAACCACGATGAAGAATTCCTCATCGTCATTGATCCATTTGCTGCATTCTACCTGCAGGAAGCATCCGTAGATTTTATCCAGGACTTCAATCAGGACGCAGAAGGATTCGTGATTACCAATCACTCTCAAAGCGAATTCCGCGGAAAGTTCTGGAGAGCGGCACCGGAAAAGACTCCACCTGTTGTTGGAAACGGGGAATAAGAATGCTTGATTTTCGTTACCTCCGGGCATTCATGCTTACGGCAAAATACTCGAGCTTCTCGAAGGCTGCCGAAGAATTAAATATTGCTCAGTCCGCCGTCAGCCGGCAGATTAAACTGCTTGAGGATTCCTTACAAGAGGAACTGATCATCCGTTCAAGCAAAAAAGTTATTCTCTCTGAAAAAGGAAAAGAGCTTTATCAGGCATCGCAGAGTTTTGAAAAAACCTCTCTGCAGATCTTCCAACGAGAAGACCAATTGCCCCTATCAATTGGGATTCTCGAAGGTCTGCTGAAAAACTGGTTTACCCCATTACTCACCGATTACCTGAAAAGGGAAAACCGCGACGTGACTGTTCACGTCGCGGATATGCCTGAACTCAAAACAGGCATTGAAGAAAGTAAATTCGACATTATTTTCGGAACAGAAAACATTCAGTCAGAACTTGTGACGTCACTAAAACTCTTTGAAGAAAAAATGGTTTTGATTTCTAAGTCTGAAATCAATCGCAAAAAACTCAATGAGCACCGCTGGGTTGTTTTCTCTAACAATGATTATCTCTTTAAACTTTCAAAGGCCAAGAGTGAATCCATCGTAATGGTTGATTCCTTCTCGACAATCATCTCTTTAGTTAAAAACGATGTGGGAATCGCAGTTGTTCCGGATCATCTGATCAAAAAAGAAGACAAACTCGAAGTGCAAGAGGTTCCCGGACTCCCAACAGCGGCCATCTACATGAGCACCCTCAATTACAAAAAAATGCCTGAGCGTATTTTGACCTTGTCGGAAATAATCAAAAAAAGCAAATAACTAGACTTCATAAAATCTTGGATCTTCGCTGTTAGGACAAGCGCTGTTATTCTTTTGTTTTTGATCCGATTTTTGATTTATCCTTTCTTTAGAAGAAATTCTTTCCACTTTTTTTTGCTGAAAATTGATCACATTATTTTTGCCGTACACCTCATCACAAAGCTCATTGACACTTGCCTTCAGGTTCAAAGCTTGTCTTGAAAGATCTTCAGAAGCGTGAGCCGATTCGACAGAGTTAGTAGTATTAAGCTGTGTAACATTCTCCAGCTCATGAATGGCCTTCGTGATTTCCCTTATCCCGGTAGATTGTTCTTTACTGGCATTTGAAATTTCTTCAGCCATTTTTTTTACTTCTATAGAATCATGAACGATGTTTTCAAGTACCGAGCTGCATTTTTTTGCCTGCGTTGCCCCTTGAGACATTTTGGACTGTCCAGATAGAACAATCTTTTCAGTTTTTAACTTAGTTTCAAGCACAATGGAATCAACCTTTTTGATACTTTCTTCCAGCATTGCTGAAATTTCATTTGCAGCATCACCACTCATTCTCGCCAGATTACCTACTTCCTCGGCCACAACTGCAAAACCTTTCCCCTGTTCCCCGGCCCGTGCTGCCTCAACTGAGGCGTTGAAAGACAAAAGTTTAGTCTGAAAAACAATATCATTTATGACAGTGGTTTTATTTCCGATTTCTTTAATGACTGCTGAAATGTCAGCTATCTTCTGATTACTTTCGTTAATGGAGCGTACAATGTCTTGGTTACTTTGAGATATCTCATCAATCGTTTGTATCATTTCGTTAATTGCTTTTTTACCCTGAAGAGCAGTGTCTGCGCTCATCTCAGCTAACTTAAATGTATTAAGAGCATTTTCAGAATTTTTTTGGACCATGGAACTCATTTCTTCAATCGAAGCGGCAGTCTCCTGCAAAGAAGCCGCTTGTTCGGTAGTAGCATGCGAGAGCTCCTGAGAAGAAGCGGCGATCTGAGAGGAACCTGCTCCAACATCCTCGCTTGCAGAATCTAGGGAATGACTTATTTCAATTAACTTTTTGATTAAATTACTGGCAATAAAATAAGAAAAGACGAGTCCGACGATGGCACCTAAGACAATAGTGAAGAGTGATATTTTGTTTCCAATTTCGGTAGCTTCCATGGCGGCTAATTTATTTTTACGGGCCAGATCACCATGAAAATTGCGTAACGCCAAAGCTGATTCTCTGATTTCTTTATCAAGTCTGGCCATATCTTCAAGTATAATTGTGCTCATTGATTCCTGTGCAAAAATATCGTTCGCACCGGCCTTGTTATAAATTTTAATGATCTCCTGTTGTTTGGATCTGATCGACATTAAGGCCTGATCCAGTCGCTCGTATAATTTTTTTTCGCCTTCTTCAAATGGCCTGGAGAGATAATTTTTTTTATGCTCATCAAATTGTGTCCACAGATTGTCTGAAACCTGCATGACCGTTTCGGCTTCATCTTTTCTTAAACCTGACATTGCAAGCTTAGTGATTTGATTATTTCCAATGCGAAAATTAAGCAGCATTTCATAGATGGCAACTGTTTTTGGAAAATTGTATTCGGTGACTTGTTGATAATGATCCACGGTTTTTTTGGAGGACCAGAATCCAATTAGACCGACAAAAACCGAAAGACACAGTAAGAATCCTGCCAGAGTTGAAAGCTTAAACTTGAGACTTTTATTTTTCATCTATTCTTCCTTTCATATTTCTTTAAAATATTTTCAGGAGCAATATCGGAAGCAAATTGAAAAAATGCATTGCCCGAGCGTCAACCTGGCAGGTCTATTCTTCTTGAGCAAAACATTAAAACTTAGTGGAATGACGTTGGAATTTTGATATGTGAAGAAAATTTTATATCTGTGACGACCTTACTAGAAATAAGATTTAACGATAGCAGTGCTTTTTGCGCGGTAGGATTCTTCCATCATCACACAAATTGAATTCAGAATGTTTCCCCTTCATAGATGCTGCCGGTAGTTTATATTTCTTTAATAGTGGAATGACTCGTCCTAAACGGTCTTCTGTTCCGAAACTCCAACGGACTTCAACTTCGGCCGGAATTTCATCTTTAAAAGCGAAATACAAACCTTCTTCATTCTGTGAAGGCAGTGAACCAGAGGCATAATCAACGAAGGCCAGACGTCGCTTTTTATTGGTATTAAGCGCAACTGTAGAAGAAAGTCCGCGAGAGTTACTGCGCCGTCCTTCGAGATAAAATCGGACTGATCCCTGATTTTGCCTGGCCGTCTGATTAATAAAAACATATAGGCGCGGTTCAATATGCGAGGCCCGAACACTTGTCTGTCCGGTTATGAAATCCATCGCTCCGTCATTATTAAGATCGATTGTGACGATACCGGATGGATTCAGCAGATCGAGGCCGTATTCTTGAGCACGTTCTTCGAATGCGTGATCAGTTTCCTGTTCAAAAAACATCAGACGTGAATCAGGAGGAAAACCTGAATTGGCCATAATGAGATCAGAAAGCCCATCGAGATTGTAATCAATCCAGACTCCGCGACGCAAACCTTCAGCGTACCCTACTTTACCGTTTTGTTCGAAAATTTCTGTACGATAGAATTTCGGAGGAAAAGACCGGGTCGATCCGGAGAGAATGGCAGACTTATCTCTGAATTCAGGATCAGAGTCGCGAAATAGATTTCCGGTGACAATATCAACCAGAGTATCGTTATTGTAATCGCCACAAAGGGAGAAAAATGAGTTACCCCCGCCAAGTGACTGGGCAGATCCTTCATTATCAGCTGCATAACCAGAAGCCACGCCAAAATCCTGAAAAGATTCACCATCGAGGTTGAGCCAAAGTTTATTAAAATAACCATTACTCGTTGCTGTCACTATATCGGCAAACCCGTTTTTATCCACGTCACATAGCGTGGCCCCGAAAGTAGGTGTAGCGTTGGGAAATAATCCGGACGATTTGTCTTTTTCATATTCGTCCTTCAAGTTCATACTGACATTAGTGAAAGAAAAACCTTTTCCGTACATCAGTGTATCAGGAACGGGACGAGGAACATCTTCGTTCTGCGAAAACCAGTTGGATAAAAACAGATCGATTTCTCCGTCAAGGTTGAAATCCCCCGCAACGACAGCTGCGGTAGGCAGGGCACCTGTTTGCAGAACATTTTTTAGCTGATAAGTAATTTTTCCGTCTTTAAGGGAGCCTTTATAGATTCTTACCGGATACTGTGAGAGCTCTGATTTTTGATTGAGATTTCCCACAATCACATCAAGCACTTCATCGTGATCGATATCTACAAAATTTAGATAACTGGCACGGATAATCTCATTGAATGGATTATGACCGGGTGAAAATTTTTTTGTTTTTTTGTCGAAAAAATAAAATTTGGGAGAATCAACAAAATCTTCGAGTGTGACCAGATCGGTATCTCCGTCGAGATCGACATCAGCCGCGTATAAATGAACGGCCTTGACGTTTTCCAGACCGAACTCAACTGTTTTATCAGCAAATTTGAGTTGTGCCGGTGCACTGGGAGTTGCCACAAAAGAAGGCATGGCCTTTTCCTGAATGTGGGATTTTGGAATTGGTCGAATTTTTTTTTCAGCACAGCCGGACAATATCAGGACCGGCAGTACTGAAAAAAGAAATAACTTAGAAGTCGATGATATCAAGGCCGTAGCCTCCGTTCTTCACGATGGTCTCGGAAATTTTGGCCACACTCTTATCGCTGTTTTTTGCCATCAATTTCAGATTTTGTTTGAACTTACGGTTGGAGTCCTTACAGATATACTTTGTTAAACGAAGCACATGCTCTTTTTGTTCAGCTGTCGCTTTAGAGCTGTTTAAAATAGCCGTCGTACGGGAAATGACTGCCAGAGTGACGTATAATTCGATACACATATCGGCCAGACGTCCCTGCGGAAGCTCATTATCGATAATCTTTTTGCCATATTTCATCAGTGAGTCTTCAACGGCTATAGCAAATTTTCCCAGATTGGCAGAAAATTTTTCAGCTTGTTCTTTTAGTTCCGGATGCGCTTTAGTGAGCTGTTTTGAGCCCATCATTTTTGAAAGCCGTTTTCGGGCAAACTTAGTGAAGACACCTAAAGACTTAATCGGATCCTGCAGGGCAGTCGAAACATCTGAAAGTTTTCCTAGGTCACGCAGATCTTCTGATGGTCCTCGGACTCCGGATAAAGCAAGCAGACAGCGGAGTATTTCATTAGTTCCTTCAAAAATCATGTTGATGCGAACATCGCGCATAATTCGTTCATAGGGATACTCTTTCATATAACCATTTCCGGCGGCGATTTGCATGGCCATATCAATGGATGACCATAAACATTCAGAGCCGTAAACTTTACAGACGGCCGTTTCCATATAGTAATCACTCATGCCTTTAATCATATTACCGGTCGAGAGATACACAATCGACTCAGTGGCATAAGTCATAGCGGCCATTTTTGTTAATTTATCCTGAATCAGACCGAATTCAGCAATCGGGCGGTCAAACTGCTTACGATTAGCAGCATGGTTAGTCGCTAGTTCCAAAATCATGCGCATGCCGGTGGCACAACCTGCACCAAGGGAAAGTCGTCCGGAGTTCAAAACATTCATGGCAATTTTAAAGCCTTTTCCTAATTCACCAAGAATGTTTTCTTTAGGAACAACCACTTTATCAAAATACACAGCACGTGTTTCACTTGCTCTGATTCCCATCTTGTTTTCTTTTTCACCAAATGAAAGGCCTGGCATTCCCCCTTCAACGATAAAGCAGGAAATTTTGTCTGATTTTTTACCGTCAATTTCGTGCTCAGTTTTAGCAAAAACCGTATAGAATCCCGCCATACCGCCGTTCGTAATCCAGAGTTTCTGGCCCGTAATGGTATATGTTCCATCTTTATTATCGACCGCACGAGTTTTAATTGAGTAGGCATCAGAACCCGATCCCGGCTCTGTTAGACAAAAAGCGGCAATCACTTCCCCGCTGGCCAGTCTTGGTAACCATTTCGCTTTTTGTTCTGGTGTACCTTCATTTAGAAGGGCGCGGTATCCTATGGACTGGTGAGCCCCTATCATCGTTGCCACTGATCCATCATATCCGGCAACCTGGGCAAAAATCCTGGCATACAAAGAATAGTCCAGACCAAGACCACCGAATTCTTCCGGAACGCCTAATCCTAGTAACCCCATTTCGGCCAGTCCCTTAATAACTTCTTCCGGAAGTTTTGATTCCCGGTCAAATTTCTCACCGTTAAAATTGTCTTTGGCAAATTGATCAATAGCGGCCGTCATTTCTTTGGCCATTTCAACCTGAGCATCTGAAAAATGAGGATAAGGAAAAACTAAACTCTCATTCACTTCCCCAAAGAAGAATGAGCCAACTACCGATTGTAAACCATCATTACTTGCCATTTTTAATCACCTATAAAAAATTAAGAAAATCTTGTGTCTTGTATCAAGAATAATCAATCTTTACGAAAAAGGGAAAGAAAACTAATAGCCGACAAAGTTGCTCGGGCAGTTTTGGGGTCACAGAGTTTTTCCTTGATCCTGATGCGCTAAGTTCTTAGAATAGAAGATAAGTAAATATATTAATCCACCATGGAAGGTGAGTTTGAAGTTTAGTAAAACGTTCAAAATTAACATGAAGTTTAAATCATGAAGAACAAATTCAAATTTGATTTTAAATTCCTCGACCGTTTCAAGAAGAAAAAAGCTGAGGAAGAACAGGATTCTACAGAAACTGAAGAAGACGATGTTTCTTATTCGGATGAAAATCCTGAAGAGTTTGCTGAAAAAACTTTAGGCGGCTTTAATCTTAAAAAATTTCAGAATGATCTCGATGAAAATGCCGCTCGAACCATGCCCAATTATGAAGAAGTTCCTTCCAACGTCCAGGATGAAAATGAATCTACTGATGAAGACTTAAATTACACTGATGAATCCGAATATAATTCGGATGACTCCGACGTGCATGACTTTCAGGAAATGCAAAATCCGGATGCTGCTTACAAAAATAATGAACTCGACCCTCTACCGGAAAAACCGGAAGCTGCCAAAAGGTTCAACTTCAAATTTCCAAGTTTTAAAAAATTTAACCGCGAGGATGCTACCAACCGGATCAAAGCAAAATTCGCCGGAGGTTCTCCACTCAAGACGATTGACCGGTTAAGCTGGAATGATGTCGTCTTGCGATTTTTCTCTCCTTATTCGCGGGGAAGGATTCATTCTGTTTTCGTGATACTCCTGGTGATCACTGCCACATATCTGATCGGCAAAGGAATTGCCCTGTTTTTTAACCGTCAACCTCCGGTTGTCGCTGTAAAAAGTAACATCCAGCTTCCTATTGAAAAAGCAGACACGACTACTCAGGACGTTAGTAAAATTGCGCAGACCAATCTATTCAACGTGAAAGAGAGCGATAAAGGCGGCAGCAGTAAACCTAGAGTTGATATTGCCAGCATTATCTGTAGCGACGCTGATAAACCAACTTCCCAACCTGTAAAATTGCTCGATACAGTTGTATTACAGGACTCTGTTAAATCTGTTGCCTCTGTTCAGGTGCGCGGTGAGACTGAGCTGATGAATGTTCGGGAGGGTGAACAAATCAATGGTGTAGAAATATCAAAAATCGGACGGATGAAATTAATCCTGAAAAATCTGGAAACCGGGGATTGTGAATATGTTGCCGGTGAAGAAGATGAAGGACCAACTCTTCCCCGCCTGACTGTACTTTCACCTCAACAGGGTAAAAAACTATTTAAAAGTTCACATCCAAGCATAAAAAATTCCGGAAACAATTTTACAATTAAACGTCAGTTCAAAGATCAGATGATTGCTAACATCTCTGAAGTCCTGACTCAGGCCCGGGCCATCCCAATCACCAATCCAGATGGTTCACTGTCATTTAAAATGACAGAAGTCGTTCCAGGCAGTGTCTATTCACAACTGGACATTCAAAATGATGACATTATTACATCAATCAACGGCAAAAAGATTGAAAATCTCAATGAGCTCACAAGCTTGCTGGGAAGAATTCGCGAAATCGATCATTTCGAAATTGGTCTTAAGCGAAACGGTATGAGTGAAACAAAAGAATACAATTTTACTAAATAACGACCTTTGTATTGGTCATTAAAACGGACGTCACATGAAAAAAAATGGTACTGTAAACGGCACGACGATCAAAGTCCTCACCGTCTCCATGGTTCTAACTGCAGGTTTATCTCCTGAGGTCATGGCCCAGTTTGATAAATACAAAAGTAAAACACGTTTTAATCGACCAGCACAACCGGCAAACCAGGACGTGGCAGTTCCGGATACCGGCAAATCGGCCACTCAGCTTCTGGATAAATCTTCTGATGCTGCAACTTCTTTTTCTCCGGGTCTCGAAGAGGATGAAGAAGGTGGCGCAGACATGGATGAAATGGCCGACGAAGGAAGCGGTGGCAGTGCTGATGCAGACGGAGGAAGTGGTGGTTCTCGGGATAGTTTCGGTCGCTCCGGCGGTGGTTCACCAAAACCAAATAAGGTAGATAAAAAGTACGTCAACCTGAATCCGGAAACGGCCTTTGGTCCGGAAGTTGTGACCAGTTTTGATTTCCCTAACGTCTCAATTCTCGACCTGACTAAACATATGCAGAAGCTTACCGGCCTGAATCTTATTCTGGATAAGGATATCAAAGGTAAAATTTCAATTTCTTCACCTACACCCATTACTATCGGAGATGCATGGAAGGCTTACTTACAGGCACTTTCAATTAATGGATACTCCCTGGTGAAATCCGGTGCCTATTATACCATCGTAAACAATCGCGACATTCGTTATTCTCCGACAACGATGTATACCGGAACCTATACTCCTAACACTGAAAACTATGTCATGCAGATTATTCCGCTGAAGTATGTAAACTCACGGGAAGTCGCAAACTCTTTCAGACCTTTCATGTCCCGCTATGGCCGTATTATTGAAATCAAACAAACGAACACCGTTATTGTGCAGGAAACAGGAACACACATTAACCGCTTAATGAAGCTCATTAAGTTTATCGATATTCCGGGACACGAAGAATCACTACAGATTATTAAAGTGAAAAATTCATCAGCGCAGGAAATTGCCAACCTGCTGGATAAAATTCTCAAAGGAAATTCAGCAGACAGTAAAATCCGTGCCAATACAACGACCACTGGATCAACTTCACAGGTCAATATCTCCCGGATCATCGCCGAGCCAAGAACAAATTCGATCATTGCCATGGCCAACAATGAAGGGGCAAGAGAACTTAGATCACTTGTGGAGAAACTGGACGTTAAAGTTGTCGCTGCCGGCTCAGGACAAATTCATGTTTATTACTTGAACTACGGTGATGCAGAAGCTCTTTCTAAAACTCTCTCCTCTCTAGTTTCCAATGCCCCTCGCAGTGGCACCGGAAGCTTAACCCGCTTTTCGTCACCTACTTCCGCAACTGCAACAACTGCCACGCTATTTAACAATGATGTAAAAATTACGGCCGATAAAGATAACAATGCTCTTGTTGTGACCGCCTCACCTACTGACTATGAAACAGTCCGTTCGGTCATTGCTAAACTCGATGTACCGCGCGATCAGGTTTACGTCGAAGGTTTAATGATGGAAACCCAGGTCACTAAAGGCAACGCTTTTGGTATCTCATTATTGGGTGCCTATGGGTCGGGTGGAACACAAAAAGTCGGTTACGGAAACACCAGTGACCTGCTTTCATTAATGACCAACAATATTACAAATCTTTCCGGTCTTTTTGTAGGTGGCGGTGTTGGACGTAAAATTGATTTACCGGGACCTGATGGTAAACCAATTTCTGTAAACTCGGTTAACGGTTTAGTCACGGCCATTGCTACTCATAACACTACGAACGTACTGGCGACCCCACAGATATTGACACTGGATAACGTCGAGGGTGTTTTTGAAAACGGGGAAAAAGTTCCGGTATTAAAGACAACCAATGCTTCAAACGGAACCTCACAAACTGCAGTTGAACAGCAGACTGTAGCACTTACCTTGAAAATTACTCCGCAAATTAACAAAGTCACTCGGTTTATTAAACTGAAAATTGATCAGAAGATTGAAGACTTCTCTTCACGTGCTTTGCCTGCTGGTGTACAAAATAATGGTGTTGGTACTGTGATCCGCTCATTAAATACGACTGTGGTTGTCCGTGATAAAGACACAATCGCCATGGGTGGTTTAATGCGGGATAAAGAAACCAATACAGTAAATAAAGTACCTCTGCTGGGTGATATTCCGGTTCTTGGCTGGTTATTTAAAAATACGACTAAGAATATTGAAAAAGTTAACCTCCTCTTTTTTATGACGCCAAAAATTCTGGCTTCATATGAAAAAACTAATTCAGAGAATGTCAAAGATCTGCTTAACCGCCGTCAATCACATTTAAAAAATCTCACTGGTGATGATGATTCTTTCAATACCACGGTTAAAGGTCTCTATGAGAAAGCTAAAAAACAAGGTGAAGGTCCACTGTACGATCAAACAGAAGGATCTAGATACCGCGAAAACAATGAAACCTTACAGCCAGATTTGAGCATTAATGATGATCTGCTGAACTCTCCTCCTGCTGAGGCACCGGACTATCAGGACATTCTGAAGAAAGCAGAAAATAAAGAAATGGCCAAGGCACCGGCTGAAAACACAACGAAGACGGCAGTAGAGTAAGACTCTATCGTCAGGGAGACAGATGAAAATAACTGATCACATGCTGGAAAAAGTTGAAGGCCAGAAAGAAAAAATCGGGCAACTGCTTTTAAAGCATACTTCATTGACTGAAGGCCAGTTAGACGAGGCCCTGGAGATTCAGCGGGAATCAGGCATGCTCCTGGGCGAAATCCTGCTGAAGAAAAACTATATTCACCCGCACGACATCATCAAAGTTATTTGTCATCAGGTGGATATCCCCTATGTCTCCGAACTTAAAATGGAAGAAATCGATCCAAACCTGACCCTTAATATCAGCATCAACTACGCTAAAGCGCATGAGATTTTGCCAATTCTGGAAACCGACCAAAGTATCACTTTATTGGTTACTGACCCGTTTAATTTTGATGCTATCAACGACATTCAGGAAATTTTTAAAAAAGAAGTTAAGCTGGTTGTATCCAGTCCGCTCAAAGTTCAGGATGCCATTAACCGCATCTATGAACGGGCAAACCGAAATGTAGTTGATTCAATTGAAGGCGAGTTTGATGAAAATCTTGACCTGGACGGGCCAATAGATATTTTAGAAGCAGGCGCCGATGAGGCACCTGTTATAAGATTCGTAAACTCCATCATCTTCCGGGCAATTAAAGACAAGGCATCCGATATTCATATTGAGCCTTATGAAAAAGAAGTCGTTTACCGCTTTCGTGTCAATCGTGTTATGCGCGAGATTCTGCGCCAGCCGATTAAAACTCAGGCCGCCGTCACCTCACGTCTGAAAGTAATGACCAAGTCCATGGATATTGCCGAAAAACGTCTGCCACAAGATGGCCGTATTAAAATCAAGATGGCCGGAAAAGATATCGATATTCGTGTGAGTGTTGTTCCCATCCAAAACGGCGAACGAATTGTTATGCGTATTCTGGAAAAGTCCAATAACGTTTTAACACTGGAAAACCTGGGCTTCCATGGCCAGGTTCTCAAGACTCTGGACGAACTTTCCCGTCGTAAACACGGAGTTGTGTACGTTTCGGGACCAACAGGTCACGGAAAAACAACAACACTCTTTGCGATGCTCGACCGGATAAATACTCCGGATAAAATGATTATTACAGTTGAAGACCCGGTTGAATATGAACTGCAGGGTATCTCACAAATTCAGGTTAATCACAAAATTGATCTTTCTTTTGCAAAAGCTCTCCGCTCTATTCTTCGTCAGAACCCGGACGTCATCATGGTGGGTGAAACGCGTGACTTAGAAACCGCCGAGATGGCCATTCAGGCTTCGTTGACCGGACACTTTGTTCTCTCCACGATCCACACCAACGATGCTGCTTCCGCTCCTAACCGCCTTATCGATATGGGCGTGCAGCCTTTCTTGATTGCCTCCTCGCTGGCAGGCGTTCTCGCCCAGCGCTTAATTCGTAAACTTTGTCCTGAATGTAAGCAACCCTATCAGGCAACAGATTACGATTTTCAGCTGCTGGATGTTCATTCAATGCCAAAGGATACAACTTTGTACAAATCAGTGGGGTGTCCGAAATGTAATTACATGGGTTATTCCGGGATGACCGTTGTCGCCGAATTAATGGTTATCACAGATGAAATCAGACCATTAATTCTTAAAAAAGCTGATGCTTCAACAGTTAAAAAAACGGCCATCAAAGGTGGAATGAAATCTCTTCGTCAGGATGCACTCGAACACGTCTTTAAGGGTGTGACCAGTGTTGAAGAAATGGTTCGTGCCATTAACGAAGAAGATGAAGAACAACATTAATTTTAAAACGAGACCAGTATGGCCATTTATAACTATAAAGGCATAGATAAATCCGGCAAAGAAATGAAGTCGACAATCAACGCTGAAGGTCTCAATGCGGCCAAGCAGCGTTTGAAATCGATGGGAATTATGCTGATTGAAATCAATGAGCAGACTTCAACGTCGATGAAGAAGGCCAGTAGTTTTTCATTTGGCTCTGGCGTGAGTATTGCGGATCTCGCTTTGATGACCCGCCAGCTTGCGACTCTATTAAAAGCAAAAATTCAGATTGTTGAGGCCTTTACAGCTCTCGTTGATCAGACGGAAAATCCCCGACTCAAGATTACGCTCTCCGAAATCCGCGCCAAGGTCAATGAAGGCTCTTCTCTGGCCCGTGCGTTATCTGATTATCCGAAAATTTTTGATAATGTCTATATCAATATGGTTGATGCAGGTGAAGCTTCGGGTACGCTGGAAGTTGTACTTCTGCGGCTTGCCGATTTTACAGAGAGTCAACTAAAACTGAAAAACCGCATTCAGGGTGCGATGACTTACCCGATGATTATGATGAGTGTCGGTGGTCTGATGATCGCTCTCATTTTTATCGTTGTTATTCCAAAAATCAGTAAAATTTTCGTCAATCTCAAACGTGAACTTCCACTACAGACAAAACTGTGCATCTGGATATCTGACTTTCTCGTCAATTACTGGTGGATTGTTCTTATTGCACTCGTCGCTGGTTATTCGTTCATGAAGAAATGGCTGAAGACTGAAGCAGGACGATCGAAATTTGATTCGCTGATTCTTAAAATGCCTATAGTCGGAGAGATCGTGATGATGATTAACGTCTCCCGCTTCTGCTCGACGCTTGCCACACTTCTGCAGTCAAGTGTCCCTATTCTCTCTTCAATGAAAATTGTTTCAAACCTCGTCAGCAATGTTCACATGAAAAAAGCCGTGGATGAAGCCCGAATGAGCATATCCGAAGGGGGCTCCATCACCGGACCATTAATCAGATCAGAGCTCTTTCCTCCGATGGTCACACACATGATTAAACTGGGTGAACGCTCGGGTGAACTTGAACCCATGCTGCAGATCGTGGCCGAAAATTACGAGGACCAGGTGAACTCAAAACTTAGTGGACTAACATCTGTCTTAGAACCTATAATGATGGTAGTCATGGGAGCTGTCGTGGCCTTTATCATTTTCTCAGTTGTCGTTCCACTTGTTGATCTGAACAGTTTAAAACGTTAAAAATAAGTATTAACTTTCCGGAGATTTACTATCATGGATAAAAAAAATTTTTTTAAAGAATTAGCTAAAAACCAAAAAGGTTTCTCGCTGATTGAAATCTTAATCGCCCTTACCCTTTTGGCCGTTGTTGGTACATTTGTTGGTGGTCGTCTTTTTGAACAAATGGATGAAGGTAAAGTTAATTCGGCCAAGATTCAGATGAGCAATCTGGAAAGCAGACTAAAAGAGTTCCGCCGCAAATGTAATTTTTACCCAAGCACAGAACAAGGTCTGGATGCGCTTGTGACTAAACCAACAGGTGGTCGTGAATGTAAGGATTACCCAGTTAATGGATTTATTGAAGGTGAACAGGTTCCAAAGGATCCCTGGGATAATGATTTTATCTTCGAATCTGACGGAAAAACTTTCAACATAATCTCTTATGGTAGTGATGGCGAAGAGGGTGGCGAAGGAAATGCAGCTGATATTTCTCTAAGAGCAAAGGCCTCTGCGGCCAAAGGATCAAATGGGGAAGTTCAGGAGGAATAGTGATTCATCCCAAAGCTTATTCAATCAGCAGGGTTTCACGATTGTAGAAATACTCGTGACCCTGTCACTGGTTGCCTTAGTTGTCGCCTTCGGACTGTCTGATACATTCTCAAACAGTGATGAAGATCTGGATCAGGAAGTCGCTCAGTTGCAAAGGGCAATTGGATTTATGAGTGATGAAGCGGCCCTCAGAAACAGCGTCGTAAGACTCCATCTTTTTCTCGACAAATCCCCCCAAGAGTATGCTGTCGAATATGGTCCCAGTGATTCATTTATTCTCCCTCCGGCAGAAGATTTTGAAACAACAACCATAAGTGAAGAAGAAGCAGCGGTTCAGCAGAAAAAAATCAAAGAAGTGAACATGAAATTCAACCGAATTAAAGAATTTCAGGAATCCAATCTGGAAATCGATGAAGATGTTCGGATCATTGGTTTTGGTACCTCCACATCCAAACGTTTAGTCGACAGCGCTGAAGCGGCCATCTATGCTTTTCCTACTGGTGAAAAAGACGATTCAATCATCATTCTTGCAACTGATGAAAAGGCAGTAGCAATTGAAATCGACGCATTTGGACTGGAGACCAGAAAAGAAGTTCATAAAATAGAAAATATTTCCAATCGGGATATACTGATTGTACAGAAAGAAAAGGCCAAGCAGATTTTTGAAGACTGGTTAAAACAAAAATGAAAAAACTGTTAGCCAATAATCAATCCGGTTTTACCCTGATGGAAGTAATGATCGCCATTGCGATTTTTGCTGTTTTTTCCACAACCTTTGTAACAGGTATGGGGTATAACCTGCTCGATTCCGGAAATCTACGCCAGGATATCCTGCTAAAAGATTTTTGCGAAAATAAAATGAACGATATTATCACCAACCCTCCTGAACTAAGGGAAACATTGACCATTGCTCCTGAAACGAAAGACGTGGAAGGAAATACCGATTATCAGACAATAGTTCGTTATAAAAAATTCTTCGTTCCTGATATGACCAAGATCGCCGGTAAGGGAGCAGATGAAGAGGAAAACGAAGAAGAGTCCCAACAGGCACAAATGGAAAAAAGGATTTTCACTGTTTTTAAAGAAAACATGGAAAAAATGGTCTGGCAGGTTGAGGTCACAACAAAAAATAAACTGACCGGTGAATCATTCACACTTGCTACGTGGCTGATGAATCCGAATGCGGATGTAAAAATTGGAACATTTTAAACAGCAATCCCATTCAGTTCGGGAAGGCGGCTTCACACTGATTGAAGTTCTGATAGCAATTATGATTCTGACTTTTATCGCCTTTTCGACTTATAAAATGCTGGATTCCAATCTCGCCACTAAAGATACAGTTTTAAAAGAAGACAGACTTATTATTCAGGGTGTGACTGCAATCGGCAGACTCGATGCGGACATCACTCAACTGTATACTCCTCTTTACTCATCCGGGAAATTGATGCCTACAGCGAGCAGCAGTTCAGATCCCTATGCCGATACTGCTGCACCATCGGGTAATTTCGATGGCAGGGCCAAGAATGGTCAGCTCATTCCGCAATTTAAATCCGAAGATAAATCCTCTATGATTCTCTTCACCCAGGCCAATCGCCGGAAAATGGCAAATTCCAAAGAAAGTCGTTTTGCATGGGTAAAATATAGCCTGAGGCCGATGGAAGGAGAACCCGGCGAAGAACCTGCCGCTATATTGGGACAGGAGCTGATCAGACAGGTGATTGCAACAGATGTGTATGCTGAATCCATAAACTGGAGTGAAGTTAAGCCACAGGTGCTGATGAGAAATATTAAATCTATGGAATTTTCATTCTGGGATGAGCGGACTAAAAAATTTGTAGGATCTATTCAGGATCTCAATGAAAATAAAAATCTGATCCGGGCGATTAAAATTGATTTAGTCTGGGTTGATGAAGATAAAAATGAACAAGTCATTCAGAAAGTTTTTCGGGTGCTGCATCCTTATTTCAACACCAAACAAGATGATTTGAAATTAGGTTCAACTGGAGCCACTCCCGGGGCCATCTCAACACCGACTGATCCTGGACCGGACGGAGCTATTCAATGAGAAGTAACCGTCATTTCCTGAAAAAAACTTTGTATACTGATCAAGGACTTGCTCTGATCATGGTAATAGGAGTAGTAACGATACTTACTTTCCTCCTTGCGGACTTCACGTTTGATGTCAAACTGAACAAAATAAAAATTTATAACCAGCAGGATAAGATACAGGCACGTCTCAATGCCGAAGCCGGTTTGAATTTTGCGATGGCCAAGCTGCGTCTCTACCAGGAAGGTCGTAACAAAATTGAAAAAGAAGAAACGCTTAAATCAGTTTTTCCCTCTTCTGATTTAGAATCAATTATTATTCAGCCATTCATGTACCCTATTCCTGCTCCCCGAAACGCTAACATTATTCAACGAACGGCCCTGGCAGAATTCGAAAAAAACACGCTTATTCGCGGAGACATTGCAGTTACTTTTACAAAAATTTCCGGTTTCCTAAATCCAAATTCCTTACGAATTCAAAAAAAACAAGCACAACCTGCCACCGGAGATTTGGCCGTTGATCCAGGGTCCCAAGACCCAGATCCGGAGCTGACTGAGCCGACAGACCCTGATGAAAATCCCGGGGCCAAGAAAGCACAACCAGCGCATGCAATTATTGAAGCAAAACTTACTGAAACTCTCGCTCGTCTGATTAAGGAAAAAAGCGATGTGGATGAAACTTTCCATTCCAAATACGGTAACACCGATGCTTCTATGCTTATCAAGGAAATGAAGTTTTATGTAAACGACCGTCGGGATTTTAATGACAGCGTCCGACCGGAAATTGAAGCAAAATTCACTCAGAAAAACATCACACCTAAGCATGGACCTATGGCCTCCATAGATGAAATCTATCTGCTGCCTTCCTGGGATGATCAAATTGTTGAGCTGATCAAAGACCGTCTCAGCGTGCATGAAGTCAGTGTTATCTCCATTAATGAGCTGACTATTGAAGACCTGAAGATTCTATTTCCCAACATAAACAATGTGCAGATTGAAGAATTTTTTAAATACCGCGACGGTGATGAAGATAAGAAAATACCTGGTAAAAAATTTAAAAATGCCGAAGACTTTAAAAACGTTGTGGTCACTACGCTTAATATTGTTACAGATACTGATTATGAAGAAAGAATGACCGAACTTAAAAATGCCGGATTGACCATTGATACGGCCGGAAAATTATACAAAATCAATTCGCGAGGATCCTACAATAACGGTATATACAATATTGTTGCTTTTGTGGACCTACCGATTAAACCGCAACCGCCAAAACCAAAACAACCCGTCGCTCCGGGAACTCAAGCTGGCAGTTCACCGGACCCTGCCACTCCAACTGATCCAGATGCCCCGCCGCCACCTCCATCCCCGGGAGAAGATAAAAAAGAGGAAAAGAAGGAGCCCGTGGAATTACTTAATCCACGTGTCATAGAAATCAGAATCGAATAGTCGGTTATTATTTTCCTCTATTCTAAAGTCTTGTTTCTGATAGACTTAAGTTATGAACATTTTAGCAATAGACATCGGTACTTATTCGATCAAGTTTCTTGAAGTTCGACCGGAAAGAAAAAGCTTAGTGATGGTTGATAAACAAGAGATGATTTTAGATGACATCAGGCCTCATTATCCTGATTTTGAGAAAATCACCGATTTGCAAAAAGAAATCATTATTAATTACATCCAGAAAAAACCATCTGACATAAAAATTATTTTTCAGGTACCCAATGAATTATTAACGACCCGTTATCTGGAAATTCCGGGGAATTCAAAACGAAAAGCGGAACTGATGATTCCCTTTCAGTTAGATGAAAACCTGCCATATCCGCTGACAAATGCCCATCACGCCAGCCGATTGATTAAAAAGAACAACAGCTTTTCCGTTCTATCAAATATTGCTCAGCTAAATGTGTTCAAAGAATTTCTCGCTCCTTTTGAAAATCGTGAAGCACAGCCTTCCCTGCTGACATCTGAAGTATCTCTGATCCAGGCCTACATTGATCATATCCGGATGAATGAAACTTGCTGTATTGTCGATCTTGGACACAAATCAACTAAGGTTTATTTTGTGCAGGACCGTCAGGTTGTTTCCAATCACACCTCGTATGTGGCCGGTGCGGCGATCAATGAAGTTATCTCCAAGACCTATCAAATTTCTTATGAAGATGCTGTTATCTATAAACATGAAAATGCTTTCATGCTCAATGATGATCAACTCAATGATGTTTCACCAGAACAACGCAGCTTTGCTCTTTTAATGAAACAGATTTTTAACCCGCTGATACTGGACCTGCGTCGCTGGGAAATAGGTCATCGGGTAAAATTCGGAACTAATATCGAACGCATTTTTATTCTGGGCGGGACTTCAAACATTAACAACCTCGACAATTTTATTAGCTACCATACTGGTGTTAATGTCAGCGTTCTTCCTCCTATCCTGGACTTGAAGAGTGATTACACCGCCCACGACCGGAATTTTTATCTGGCAAAGATGATGGCCTTTTCGATGCGCACACCATCGAACGTGATCAATTTTCTTACAGGAAAGTTTCAGACAACATCGAATGCCTTCATTTCTCTGCATTCAGCAGTCTTTATCGGAGTCCGAACGACTTTCATCGCATTACTCCTGATACTAGGCCTTACAACAGAGCGTTTTATTTATCTCAACAAGCAAGGCCAGGCAATGGATTCAAAAATTAAAGGTCTGCTGAAGCGGTCAAATCTGGGACTAACTGTACCGGAAAGAAATGCATACAATAAAAACCCGGAACGCGTTTTGAGTACATTAAAAAAGAAAAATAAACTGATCAGTGACGAGGTGACCAGTATTCTTTCTTCTCAGTCAATCAATGCACTTCGTCCGCTGGCCATTCTCAGTAAGACTATGAACAATAACCCCAAAGTCAGTCTGGAGCGTTTCACCAGTGACGGTCATGATGTAAAGGCCGTTTTTTCTTCAGAAGAACCGGCAGAACTTGAGGCGATGGCCTCACATCTGAAGGGTTCAGGCCTGCCGGGCCTGAAAATTAATCATCGCTCCGGACAGACATCACTCTCATTAGATTTTGAGGACCGGGAATAATGGAAAAGGCAAAAAGCATTTTTATAAAAATAGATGAATTTATTTTTCAGAAACTAGATTTGCTAAAAGCGGAAGGCCTCTTTCAAAAAGGCCAGGACCTGATCGCCAACCTCGATGAAAACCAGCAAAAAATTGCAGCTCAGGCCGCAGCTTTCATCTTTTTACTTTTCCCCTTTATGATTGCCGGCTTTTTGTGGTGGGGCAATCATCAGTCCAGAAAAACTCTGGAAGTTAAAAAACAAATAATAGAACAAATTGCTCTCTATGACGGCAACCGAAATACCCTGAACAATATCAGTGGCAATTATCTTTCTCCGAGCGCAATTCAAGGCCAGGATGATCTGGATAACAAGATCCGCAACATTGCTGCTTCCGGTGGCATTGACCAGGGTAAAGTTTCGGTCAGCAATTTTACTCTCGCTTCCCAGAGTTCGAGTCTTACCAAAGTTGAGGCAGAAATCTCTTTTCGCAGTTTTGGCACTTCCGACTTTGCCGGATTTTTAAGAGGACTTTCCGAATCTGAACGATTTAAAATTTCACGGATTAACTTAACGAAAAACAGTGAAACGAGTCTGCTGGACGGAGTGATCTCAGTTCTGCACATGGGTCAGGCCCCGGTTCAGGTTGAAACAAACGAATGAAAAGAAAACGCATTCAATATAATGAGCTTTCAGAAGAAATCTATTCACCGGTGTACTGGACAAAAACACGTCTGATATTGCTGGGTCTTTTTCTTTTAATTACTGGTTTTCTGATAAACTTTTCTCTGGAAGAAAAGATAAATAAATTTCTTCAGCAAAAACTCACCAATAATGTGGCCTGTCCGGTGCAGTTTGATAAGGCTGAACTCTCCTACTTCCTGCCGAAAATAGTCTTGAAAAAACCCATCATCATGGGCGCGTGTTTCGGACAATGGAATAACCGCTTACCATTAAAAGATATCAGAATTGGTTTTCACTCACCTAGCTTTTATCCGCTGGGACTAAAACTGCATGTGGCGATGAGCTCAGGTAAAAGCAATATCAATTTGTATCCGGTTATTTCACTTTTTTCTCAGTATCTGGAAATTGATAAAACCGTTGTTGACGGGCAGCTCTTCTCCCCTATGATGGCCAGTAATATTTCTCCAATCTACGGCCTGCTCAATATCAATGGTTTCTTTAAACTTGAAAATCAATCAATAGTCGACGGCACCATCGAGATCGCTTCTACTAATTTCGGAATTCCTGCCCAAAATATAAGCAACTTTGAATTGCCTAAATTAAATCTGCAGACTTTTATTATCAAGGCCCATTTTGTTGATCCAACAAACATCAGTATAGACAGTATAAAAATTGGCCGCGCTAACGCCCCGGTGGAGATGAATTTAAAGGGAAATATTGCAGTGGTTCCCGGTGATTTTATGAACTCCCGTCTCACTTTAAATGGAAATCTGAAACTTTCACAGTTTACTCTGCAAACTTTCTCTATCTTGAACCTCTTCTTGCCGCCGAATAATACCAGTGGTAATTATGTCATGAAGTTAAGTGGCCCGCTCAGAAACCCCGGCCGCCCACAATTTTTATGATGAATATTTCACTGATCGAAAAATTTCTTGAGACGCATTTACTGCACTCGCTTCCTAATCATCCTGTTAAAGAAATCTACCGCTATGCCGTTCTTCCAGGTGGTAAGTATTTCCGGCCTCAGCTGGTATGGTCGATCCTAAAGGATCTTAATCCCGGATTATATGCTAAATCTCAGCATGCTCAGAGTGCGCATGCACTTCTATCGTCGGCAGTTGAAATCCATCACACCTATACTTTACTGCATGATGATCTTCCCTGCATGGACGACGATACATTGCGCAGAGGAAAACCATGTACCCATATAGCGTACGGGGAATGGCAGGCATTACTGACCGGAGACGGCCTCCTCAGTATTTCTTATCAGCTATTATCCAGGTCCCGACACCCACGAAGCCTGGAATTACTTTCATTTTTTAGCTGGGCCACCGGACCTAAAGGGCTTATTCACGGACAAGTCATGGATCTCTCCCAGGAGATGACCAAGAGTCTGACCTCCACTATTCGTACTCATGAATTAAAAACAGCAAGACTCATTCAAGCGGCAATCTTAGGCAGCGCCATTTTGACAAACACTCAACCCGTCCGGAAGGTTGAAAAACGTTTATGGCGCTATTCAGTGCTTTTAGGAATAAATTTTCAGCTAATCGATGATCTCTCTGAACTCACGTCAGCAGAATTATCTGACCATGAAAAGGATGTAAACCCGTGGCTTAAATTTACAACTGAAACTTTTGACCAGACGATAATGAACCTGGAAAAATTCCATAAGCTTGCTGCCGAAATGCAACTTTCCGCAACGAACGCGATTGTTAATAATTATTATGAAAAAATGCTGAAAGAGATTGTGCCAGGACGCTCCCAGATCGAAGCGCACCTAGGAGGCAAGTGTAACTTATCCCCACTTATTCTTTTGCTTAAGTCTTTCCGTTAATTCTAAAATTTCTACAAGTTTATTTTTGGCCACCATTAGTTTCTGAAAATCAGATTCAATCAGAACGCGCCTGGTGTAATGGCTTTCTTCATAGCGGGCATCTTCGTTCTCGGCAGAAGGAATGTCTGAATAATGCTCACCTTCTGCTTCTTTGAATGTGTCTTCTACCAGCGATTCTGACGGCATCAGACGATTCATTTCTGCCTTTGCCCGCTCAATAGTGAGTTTATCTTCAAAGAGTAATTTTTTTATCATCAAAATGGCTTCAATGTCCCGGTGCTCATAAAGCTTTTGCCCGGTTGTCGAAGTGATAGGTGCAATTTCCGGAAATTCAGATTCCCAGAAACGTAAAACGTAAGATTTGACACCAGTGAGGCCACACACTTCATTAATCTTGAAGGAAGATTTGTTAGGAATTTCTATTGGTCCAAACATTTTTTCGCAGTGGCCTCAAACTATTAGTCAATTTATTCGTTGTCGTCGTCTTCCGGTGAGAAGTCCATATCGTCTTCACCTTCATCAGTATTCGACATGAATGAGCTTAGAGCTCTTGCCGTACCTTCTTTAGGTGGAAGTGATTTGTTCTCATTTCCTTTTTCATCCAGACGGTGAGCATATCTCATTGTCACGTCTTCTTTTAAAACTTGTGAAGGTTTAAAAGTAAGAACACGTCTTGCTGAGATGTCCATCGCTTCACCTGTTTGTGGGTTTCTTCCTACGCGTGTTGCTTTGTCACGAATAGAAAAATTTCCAAAACCAGATATCTTAACTTTCTCTCCTTTCGAGAGAGTGTCTTTGATAACTTTAAAGACAAGATCTACTAAATCCGCTGCTTCTTTCTTTGAAAAACCAGCTTCTTTGTAGACTCGCTCTACGATATCCGCCTTCGTTAAGCTCATTATCTTCCTCCATGAAAATCTCTTTAGGGCTTAAACCATATATTAACAGGTTAACAGGGAAGGTCATTTATTTCTATAAAAAAAAACAACTGATTACGCTTAACGGACTTCTTTAGTCCACTACTTGCGTTTTACCTTCTTTTTTCCCATCTCTTTTTCAATTTTCTTCTGAAGATTGGCCTTTTCTGCGTCTTTTTGCTTAATCCACGCAGTTAATTTCTCATCCACTTCGCGCAATTCTTCAATGAGTTTCTTTTCAACCAGCGCTTTTGATTTTGCGATACGATCAAATTCTTTTAAAGAAGCCGTATCGTCCTTTACCATCGCCTGGCGTTTTTCAACTTCTTCTTTAGTCATGCGATAAATCGGCATATCGGCCAGGTATTCGGCAAAAGTAAACTTTTTCTTGTCCAGGTATTCAACATAAGACTTCCGATTGGCGGTCTTAGTTGCCACTTCGTATTCTTTATCTTTGATGAAACGGATAATTTCACTGTTTTGACGAATTTTCTTTTCATAGTCTTCGCACAGAAGTTCATAACGGCGCTTAACAACTTCGAGACGCTTTTGCGCGAAGATTTCAATTATTTCTTCCGGAGTCGCAAAAATACGGACACCACGCTCAGAAATCAGAGTGTAATTTGGAACAAGTGTTGAAGATGTTCCCATCTTTTTAATAACTTCATCCAGAGGAGGCTGTTGTCCTTTTTTGAAAATAAGTTCGATTTTTACATCGTTGTTAACAGACGAATCGATAAAATCTTTGATGTAGTCATCATCGATAAACTTCGTCAGATAACGATAAATTTTAGTCGCGTCGTATCCGCGAGGAAGTTCCGTGATGTAGATACTCCCGCCGATTTCTTCGAATTTCATTCCGAAGACTAAACGTCCCTTTTCATCTGTTTCAATTTTATTGCGGTATGTGTGTACGTATGGTTTTAGTTTTTTTGCTTTTCCGTTTTCAACATAGTTGATGATTGAAGCGATAAGATCCGAGTGATGAAAACTTGGAATAACTGAAGAAAATCCCGTTCCGATACCTTCGGCACCATTCAATAACATTATGGGAAGTTTAGGAAGTAAACACACCGGCTCCATGACTTTTTCATCGTAGTTAGGAACCATCGCCACCTGGTTCATATCATCGAACAATAAATATTCGGCAACTTTACCCAGCTTACATTCAATATAACGGGAAGCGGCCGGTGCCGGCTCCATTCTCTCACCGAAATAACCTTTTTTATCAATAAGCGGATAATTGTTGGAGAACGTATAGTCCTGGGCCATGTTGACGATGGCCGATTCAACCGAAGCTGGTCCATGTGGATGCAGAGTTAAAACAAGACCGGTAGCCGATGAAACTTTCATCAATCCTTTGGACTGATTTTTCCACAGTGTAAAAAGAATTCTTCTCTGTCCGGGTTTCAAACCATCCTGCAGATAAGGAATGGCGCGATCCATGAGCGTGTAAATCTGATACAGGCGATATTCTTCTTTAACAATTTCAGTTAATGAGACTGAATCAAGTGAGTGCAGGTATCTGTCTTCCATTTTATTTCTTACCCTTTGCTTTCTTAGTCGTTTTTACAATTGCTTTTTTTACTGCCGGAGCTTTTTTAGCTGCCGGGGCCTTCTTGGTAGCTTTGACTGCTTTAGCAAGTTTAGAAGTTTTTTTGCCACCGGAAGTGTGTCGCTGCTCTTCTTCACCCAATGCAACACCCGTTGATTCTTCATCTAAAAGGAGTTCTTTACGAAGATTTGTGTCCTTTCCAAAACAGATATCCAGCGTTTTCTTGGCCGAATCCATGTCATCAACACTGATTTTGGTAAATTCATCACGGTTAAGTGTATGCTTGAATGCTTCCGGGGACATCTCTCCTAGTCCCTTGTTGCGCTGAATTTCTTTGATTTTGACCGCTGGATTTTTCTTTAACTTCTCCAGCTGATCATCACTTTCAACAAAGAGAGTTTCTTTGTCGGTGATCACTTCAAACAGTGGCGCTTTGGCAAACTGAATGGCGCCTTGTTCAAAGAGCTCCGGCCAGAATGTGAAGAAGAAGTTAACAAGAAGTGTGTTGATGTGACCACCATCGACATCCGAGTCGGCGAGAAAGACGATTTTTGAGTAACGAAGATTCTGTGAGTCAGCTTTTTGTCCGATCGTCAGCCCAATCGAGGCCATGATATCCATGAATTCCTGATTGTTAATAACGTCATTGATCGAAGCTTGCATAACGTTCATCGGTTTCCCTTTGAGCGCTATCCCGCCTTGATACAGTTTATTTCTTGCAGAACGAAGTCCTCCGATAGCCGAATCCCCTTCACAGATGAAAAGGGTACACAGGTGACGGTCTTTTCTCTCGTTGGCGTCGAGCAGTTTTTCCACTCTTTGCTTCTTCGCTTTTTTCCCTTTGAGAGAAGCATCTTTTAATTCCTGGAAACGGTGACGGGATTTGGCCCGTTCAACAACCAGGTCGAGATATTCCTTATTTTTACGTAAGAACTTCTCAATATTGTCATTCATGAACGCTTCGATCCCCTTTTCCAGGTTCAGGTCACGAACCAGTTTACGCTTGGTCTGCGACTCAAAACGAGGATTGGGCATGGTAATTCCCATGACAAATGTCGTTCCGACTAAAACGTCATTATCAATAACACTAATTTTTTCTTTTTTAGCCGCTCTTTCGATCTTTTCTTTTACTGCGTTGATGAAAATTCTCTTTACGCGGTCGTGGTGGAATCCACCGTCAAAAGTCGGTGTTGAGTTAACAAATGAGATGAATTTTTCGCGGTCATCGCTTTTTTTATCAATACAAAGAGAAAGGTGAAAATCGATTTTTCCTTTAACCGTTTTCCCTTTGGCATTTTGCGTTTCATAGACAAACACTTCTTCACCAAAAAGCTGAGCGGAAGCGGCATCCACTCGCTGGGCCAGCTCCAGAAGCCCCTTTTTAAACTGGTACCTCTCCCCGTTAAAAAAGAACGTTAATCCCGGATTGTTATAAGCAAGATCGATGATACGTTTACGAAGCAGATCTTCATTGATGATATTGTCTTTATAGACTTCTTTTGAAAGAGTCAGGGTAACAGTGACTCCCGAAGCTCCTTTGAAGGGTTTTGGTTTGGTTTTTTTCGTCTCAAGAGCACCGTTGATAAACTCATAGGTCTGCTCTTTTTTGGAATTATAATGCTTAACTGTGGCGACAAATGAATCGGACGTTAAACAAGTCGCTGCAGCTCCTAGTCCGTTTTGTCCCAGCGTTCTGAAAAGAAATCCTTTCTCATCAGTTTCTTCATCTTTAAATTTTGATCCCGTCCTGAACTCGGTATAGACCTGTGGCACTTTATCGATCGGAAAACCAATGCCATTATCGGCAATGGTGACAGTTTTTTTATCCGGAGAAAGTGTCGTGTGAATTTCAGTGACATGACCACGGTAATATTCATCGATGCTGTTATCGAGAATTTCTTCGATGGCCTTACTCTTTGCCTGATGAAATTTAACAGTTTTAAATTCTACGCCGTTTGGTTTGTAGATATAAGTTTCAAGGTCTTCGATATCATTTGATCCAAAAACCAGTGTAATACGATTGCGAACATGCCAGCGCTGATCTTTGCTTTCAATCAGTGCGTCTTTGGTGTTACCTTTACGAACAACGGGACCGACACTACTCATTATGAATCCTTTTCAAACTCTAAATATTGGGAAATAATACTACTGTTAAGTTTGATGTTAAGGTTAAAGATCCCACACGGTAATCGAAAAGGTACAATGCGTCACATTTTTTTTCTCGCTGCACTTCAGTTTTACTCGGGTTTTTCCAATGGGACAGAGCTAAATCTCGCCTCACTTCCCTATCAAAAAAATGTGAAAGAAAAAATTTCTGAAGGAGTAATATTCTCCGAATCAAAGGTCGACAGTAATACTTTAGGCGGTCAAAAAAACCAATCTCTGAAGTTTTCTATCGCAGGTTTGCATCCTAAAAATTGTTCATACGCGATGAAAAAACTCTCGCTTTATGAAAACTATTATCAGTTTCTCGATTTCGTAAAAGAGTCCCGCTACAACGAATCCACTCGCGAAATAAATTTCTTGCTCTCTCATGTGCTCATGCCCTATGACATGCGTTTAATTTTTAAATTAGAGCGCATAAAGGCCCCCGGTGTTTATCCCTTCAGCTTTGATATGGGAATTTTAAAAGATTTGACAGGAAATATTCACGTTATCAATCACACAGACAAAGGACAGTCGCGATGTTTGTTTTACACCGATGCGTCCTGGAAGGGTCCGCATACGAAGATTCCCGACTTCATTCTCGAGGGTTTTTCTCAGGCATTAGCAAAGTATTCTATGGAAAGATTATTTAGACTCTCCTCCACACTTTCAAGTTCAAATTAAAAGAGTGACGAAAGCGCGAAAGCAGTTTATAAATTGACCCAATGAAAGTTTTAAGAATAAGTGCATCTGATACCTATCCGATCCGTCAGCAAGTCCTGGTTCCGGATCACGATCTGCAAAAAGCAAAGTTTGAAAATGATGACGATGAAGATCTCTCTTTTCACTTAGGTGCTTTTAAAGATTCACAACTTGTTTCAGTCGCTTCATTTTATTACGAAAGAAACCCAAAATTTCCTGACCAGCATCAGTATCAGTTGCGTGGAATGGCCACTCTTCCGCAATATCAGCGCCAGGGCCTATCCAACGAACTGTTAAAAATGGCCTTTCCAATCATTAAGCAAAACTTCTGTACGCTTCTGTGGTGTAATGCCCGTGTCTCGGCCATAGGCTTCTACGAAAAAGCTGGGTTTAAAAAAGTAAATGATGAAGTTTTCGAAATCGAAGGCATAGGCCCACACGTCTTAATGTGTAAGCCAATTTAGGTTTTAGGGAAACAAAAACGCTTCCATGCGTTTTTTTCAATCACTTTATAGTTCTTCAGAAGACATTTCTTCTTCTCATCAAATGTTTCAAGCGGAGCACAGGCATAGGGAGTAACTTTCAGCTGCATGCTTTTTTCTCTTGCCTCTTTACACAACTGAAGACCATCTTTATCCACGCAGGCATAGTGCTGGCGCTGACAATCGAAAATTAAATTGGACCCGCCTTTATAACGGTCATCCAGCGGATAATCACCGCGGGCCGCTGATTCGTCCTGCGCTGGAGAAATATTTATTATCAGCGCGAAAATAACAGTGATCATGCTTCTTTTTCGTCACTCTTTATTTTTTTCTTCACCGCCACTTCCAGGGAGCGAAGTTCTCTTAATTCCAACTCATAAAACATATGACTGGCCGATAATTTCGGCAAAGTTTTTCCGAATTTTAATTCTTCTTCGAAAGATTTAATCCGGTTATTGAGATTGTTTCTGATCGTCCGCATTTGTTTTGGAGTTTTGTCTTTAAAAGTCTCTATCAGAGCTTTCACTCGTTCTTCAGGTGATAAATGTGCTGCCATTGTTAGCCTTGTCCCCATAAAAGGTAATAAAATCTTCCGCGGAGTTTGATCCCCTCTACACCAATTGTAAAGGCCAAAAAGACGACGGCCAGTAAAAAGTATTTAAGCTGAGTTTTTCCCCATGGCACTCTTGCAGTATGCCCTCGATAAAGAGCGTACAACATACCGGAAAAAAGCCCCCCGGCGTGAGCAGTATTGGCAATTGGTCCCAAAAGACCAGTCAGGCAGAGAAAAAGCCAGCCTATCATCAAACCGACATCTCTTTTGGGCAGAGGAAACTCAAACTGATCATCAATTTTTTTGTAAACCCAGATATAACCCAGCATTGCATAAAGGACTCCGGACATTCCGCCAAATTGTGGTCCGCTCACCAGATATTGCATCAGATTGGAGAGCAGTCCGGTTATGCCCATCATAATCAGAAGATCATTTCGTCCGAATTTATATTCAATAATGTAGCCCAGGTCCCGAAACCAAAGCATATTAAAAAGAATGTGCATCAGGCTCAAATGCAAAAACATGGGTGTCCATAAACGCCAGACCTGACCCTGCTTGATTTCTGCCAGAAAGCCAGTTTCTACCCGCCCCATAAACAACACATCGTAAAAACGCCTGCCCATGTCAGTAAAACTTAATAGATAAAGTCCGACGCAAACAATGATAATTGAGTAAGTCAGCTGCCCCCTGGGTAGAGACTTAATTTTAAGCCATTCGGCATCAGGAATGACCGGACGTTGAAAACCCATTTTCACCCTAAAAATGTCTTGAGCTTCTGACAGGTCTTCTTCTTTTTCCACTAAAAGGGTATAAACCTGGGCCCTTTCATCCAACACCGAGGAAACAGATAGACCACGCAGGAGCATTTCAGCGTAAAGCTGATCATGCATGGTCTTGTCGCTTAGTTGTCCTGCTATATACATAAGTCTGATCCCTAGGCTTAGTTACTAAATTCTCACTTTAGCAGATTGCTTTCTTATTCTACTTTCCGACCCTTTAATGGCAAAGAAAAAGGATAAATAGGTTTTTTTTTGACGTATTTTGATGTACGCTCAAGGCCGCTCAAGACATTTAGCCATTACACCACAAAAAGTTGAGGCAATTATGCTGAAAATTAATAAGAAAGTGGAATACGCTCTGATGGCCTTAAAGTTCATGGCCGATAAATCGGACCAGGACCCGCTCACCTCAGCGCGTGAAATTTGCGATCACTTTCACACACCGTTTGATACGACGGCCAAAGTTATGCAGGTCATGAACAACCATGACATTTTAAAATCCGTTAAAGGAATTAAAGGCGGCTATTCTTTAAACCGTACACTCGATGAAATCACCTATGCTGAATTGGCCGGAATGATCGAAGGTAAAACGGAAATCGGCCGCGTTTGTTCGTCCTCCAAAGGAACATGTGAACTTCTCGGAAAGTGCAATATTTCTACTCCTGTGGAACTATTAAATCGCAAACTGAATGTCTTTTTAGAAAATCTGACTTTGAAAGAATTGTTACAGGGAGCTGATTTCAATCCTCCTAAAGGGATGAAGCGTCCTGTGACGGAGATAAATTTATGACCAATGAGTACTTAAACAGCGAATACAAATACGGCTTTTTTACCGATATTGAGACGGAAGCTTTTCCGAAAGGATTGAATGAAGAAATCGTCCGCTTAATATCGCAGAAAAAAGATGAGCCGGAATGGCTTCTGGAGTATCGTCTCAAGGCCTTTCGTCACTGGCTGAAGATGACACCACCTTCATGGGCAAAACTTACTATTCCGGAAATTGATTTTCAGGATTTGTATTATTACTCAGCTCCTAAAAAGAAAGATGCCGTCAAAAGTCTCGATGAAATTGATCCTGAACTACTGGCCACCTTTGAAAAGCTGGGGATACCGCTCAACGAACAAAAGCGTATTTCCGGTGTTGCCGTTGATGCCGTTTTTGATTCAGTATCTGTTGCGACAACCCATCAGGAAGAACTGGAAAAAGTAGGTGTTATTTTCTGTTCTATTTCAGAAGCGGTTAAAACGCATCCGGACATGGTTAAAAAATACCTGGGAACTGTTGTTCCTTATGCTGACAACTTTTATTCGGCCCTAAACTCTGCAGTTTTCTCTGACGGATCATTCGTCTATATTCCTAAAGGAGTGAAATGTCCGCTGGACCTGTCAACTTACTTCCGGATTAACGCCAAAGATACCGGCCAGTTTGAACGAACGCTGATCATTGCCGATGAAGGATCATTCGTTAACTATCTCGAAGGCTGTACGGCACCTCAACGTGATGAGAATCAGCTGCACGCTGCAATCGTCGAACTGGTTGCTCTGGATAATGCCGAAATCAAATACTCTACAGTTCAAAACTGGTATGCTGGCGATAAAAAAGGTCAAGGTGGTATTTATAATTTTGTTACCAAACGCGGAAACTGTGTTGGAACAAATTCCAAAATTTCCTGGACACAGGTTGAGGCCGGATCGGCGATCACCTGGAAATATCCATCATGTAACTTAATCGGTGATAATTCAGAAGGAGCTTTCTATTCTGTAGCACTGACTAATAATTTCATGCAGGCAGATACCGGCACGAAAATGGTTCACATTGGTAAAAACACCAAGTCGACCATCATCTCCAAAGGCATTTCGGCTGAAGATTCAGAAAATAATTACCGTGGTCTGGTTAAAATAATGCCCGGAGCTCACGGAGCCCGCAATTATTCACAGTGTGATTCAATGCTGATCGGAAACAAGGCCCGTGCCAATACCTTCCCGTATATCGATGTCAAAAACAATACGGCCGTGGTGGAGCATGAAGCCTCTACTTCCAAGATTTCAGAAGAACAACTCTTCTATCTGCAGTCCCGAGGGCTTTCAGAAGAAAAATGTATCTCTATGATCGTGAATGGTTTTTGTAAAGACGTCTTTAAAGAACTTCCGCTGGAGTTTTCAGTTGAAGCCGTAAAATTAATTGAAATGAAATTAGAAAATAGTATCGGATAAGGAAAAACATATGATCGAGATTACCAACTTACATGCCAGTGTCGGCGATAAAGAAATTTTAAAAGGGATTAACCTATCGGTTAAGGCAGGAGAAGTGCACGCGATCATGGGCCCGAACGGCTCAGGAAAAAGTACACTTTCTAAAGTAATTGCTGGTCATCCGGCCTTCACTGTCACTGAAGGGACAATTACCTATAAAATAAACGCCAAAAACAAAAATCTTTTTGAACTCGAAGCTGACGAAAGAGCTAAGAGCGGAATCTTTTTAGGTTTTCAATATCCGGTAGAAATTCCGGGCGTCTCTAATATTACCTTTTTGCTGGAAGCCTTCAACGAGACCTGCAAGTTCAATGGTGCACCAGAAATGACAATGGAAGAATTCCGCGTCTTTTTAAAGCCGAAACTTGAATTGCTGGAAATGAATGATTCTTTTCTGGACCGACCGGTGAACACCGGCTTTTCAGGTGGAGAAAAAAAGAAAAACGAAATCCTGCAAATGGCAGTTCTTAATCCCCGTCTGTCGTTGCTGGATGAAACAGACTCCGGTCTGGATATCGATGCATTAAAAATTGTCGCCAAAGGTGTCAACGCACTTAAAAACCGGTTCAATGCAACGATTCTGGTCACCCATTATCAACGATTGCTGGACTATATTGTTCCCGACCATGTGCATGTTCTCTACAAGGGAAAAATCATTAAATCCGGCGGTAAAGAACTGGCGCTGGAACTGGAAGAAAAAGGATATGAGTGGTTGATTAAAGACCACGAATAAGGACCGACAAAAAATGGAAAATCTACTGACTCAGGAACTGATAAAAAATTCTGCTGATGTCACTAAAGTGACGAGTGAACTGGGCGCTAGCTACCAGTCAGCGATGGCACATGCTCTGGATGTTTTTAAGTCCAAAGGCATTCCTTCAAAGCACCAGGAAGACTGGAAATATACCAATATTGCAAAAGTGCTCGCTCCCCGCTTTTTTAGCCGGCAAAGTGAAATCGTGCATGATATCCCGGCAGAAGTTTTAGACCGTCGCGGATTTATCGTGCTCAATAATGGAGTCTTTAATCGTTTCCAGTCGGTACTTCCGGAAGGAATTACGATTGACCAGCTTCGCCCTTCCATTGATTTTTACGACACGTTTGATGCGCTTAATTTTGCAACTGCCATCTCCCCGCTCTTTTTAAAAATTAAAAAGAACACTGTTCTGGATTTCCCACTGAGCATTGTTCACCTGGTGGACGAAGCGGGAGTGAATAAAATTATCTCACCCCGAATTACGATTGTTGCCGAAGAATTCAGTAAGGTCTCAATCGCTGAGATTTTTACCTCCACTCAAAATCTGCTGTTTCAATACACTACAAACGCGGCCATTAACTTTGAACTAAAAGACAGTGCTCAGATTGAACATGTTAAAATTCAGACGGAAGCTCTGGAGTCTACGCACATCGGCCTCACCCGGGCACTGGTTTATAAAAATGCAGCCTTCCGTTCGCTGACACTGGATCTGGGGATTAAAACTTCCCGGGATAATATTGAAGTGCGCTTGCTGCAATCCGGAGCCGAAACACAGGTCAATGGATTATTTGCGCTGAAAAAAAGCGAGCATGCAGACATTTTCTCGCACATCGATCACGCTGCCGCTCACACGAATTCTTCTCAGTTGTTTAAAGGCATTTTATCCGGAGACTCACACGGGGCCTTCACCGGAAAAATCGTTGTGGCACGCGACTCACAACAGATCAATTCTGAGCAGCTGAATAAGAATTTATTACTTTCAAAAAAAGCACATATTGATACACGTCCACAACTGCTGGTTGCCGCTGATGATGTTAAATGTTCTCATGGAGCCACGATCGGACAACTTTCTCCGGAAGAAGAATTCTATCTGGAAAGCCGCGGGATTAAAAAAGCACGCGCCAAACAACTTCTGTGTGAAGGTTTTGCTTCAGATGTACTCTTCAACATCAGCGATAAAAAAATTCATGACCTGGCCGCCAAAACTCTACGCGAGCGCTTTCTGATGACCGCGCTGGAAGGAGCGGATTTATGAGTTTAAATGTTGAAAAAATCCGCGTCGATTTTCCGCAGCTAAAAACGCAGGTTAACGGAAAACCTTTGGTGTATCTTGATAACGCTGCCACTACGCTAAAACCTAAAGTCGTCATCGATGTTATGACCAGATATTTAAGTGAAGAGGTGGCCAACGTTCACCGAGGAGTTCACTCTCTTTCAGAACAAGGAACGAGGCTGTTTGAAGAAACACGAATCAGTGTACAACGACTGATTAATGCCCGTCATGCCCATGAGGTGATTTATACCAAAGGGACGACGGAATCAATCAATCTGCTGGCCCACTCCTTCGGTGAAAAATTTATTTCTGCCGGTGATGAGATCATCCTTTCGGGGATGGAGCATCACTCTAACATCGTTCCCTGGCAAATGCTGGCAGAAAGAAAAGGTGCAAAGATCCGGGTGATTCCGCTTAATGACCGCGGTGAACTTATTCTGGAAGAGTATAAAAAAATGCTTTCTCCAAAAACTAAGCTTGTCTCTGTGGTGCACATATCCAATACGCTGGGAACGGTGAATCCCGTTAAAGAAATCACCAGTCTTGCTCATGCCGTGGGTGCAAAAGTTTGCATAGATGCTGCTCAATCCATCGCCCATCAAAAGGTGGATGTACAGGATATCGACTGTGACTTCCTGGTTTTTTCTGCCCATAAAATGTACGGCCCCAATGCATTGGGATTTCTATACGGAAAAGAGGAATTATTGAATGAGATGCCTCCCTATCAGGGGGGCGGTGCCATGATTGCGGAAGTCACATTCGACAATACGACATACAATGTTCTGCCCAACAAATTTGAGGCGGGAACTCCGGCCATCGCTGAAGTCATCGCGTTTAATAAAGCGATCGATTATGTTCAGAGTATCGGCATGGACGAAATTAAAAAATACGAAGATGAGTTACTGGCCTATGCAACGTCAGAATTAAAGAAAATTGAAGGTGTTCGTCTGATCGGGGAAGCCCAGGATAAATCAGGAGTTCTCTCTTTTGTGATTGATGGCGTTCATCCGCATGATTTGGGAACACTGCTAGACAAGCAGGGAGTCGCTATTCGTACCGGTCATCACTGCACCCAACCGCTGATGAAACGCTTCGGGATCACGGCCTGTGCCCGGGCTTCGTTCACCTTTTACAATACCTATGAAGAAGTAAATGCGCTGATAGCGGCGATTAAAAAAGCTAAAGAATTTTTAAGTTAATACAGGATAGGATTATGACAGAAACATTAACCAGCAATGATATTGATATCGACATTCAACCAACACCTAACCCGAATGCATTGAAATTTATTTTGAATGTACCGGTAAAAAATGAAGACAGTTCTACTTATCGTTCTCCATCGGAGTGCGGAGAAAATAAACTGGCCCAGGAGCTATTCACGATTCGGGGTATTGATCAGCTGCACTTTTTTGAAAATGTTATTGCTGTTACAAAATTTTCTTATGAAGACTGGAACGCAGTTGAAGTTGCTGTTACCAAAAAGCTGCTGGAATTTATGCCGACACATAATCCGGATTACAATGATCCAAATCCGGAAGCTGAACGCCGAAAAAATCTTTCTCCTGAATTGCGCCAGATTGAAGAAATTCTGGATAAAACAATTCGTCCTGGTCTGCAGGGTGATGGTGGAGATATTCAGGCACTCTCCTATAGTGAAAATATTCTGATGGTTAAATATCAGGGTGCGTGCGGGACCTGCCCATCATCAGCAACGGGAACACTGGAGGCCATTAAGGCCATCCTGCGCGATGAGCTCAATCCAGATATTGAAGTTTACATCGCTCCGGAATTCTAAGTCTTTTCGGGACATGCTTATGTCCTGATCAAAATGAGCTTTTTCTTTAGCTGAAAAAGTTTGACAAGTCAAACTTTCATATTATACTACTAACAGGAGGATCTTATGATCGTTCAAAATTGTCATCCCCTGTTAGTGATTATCTCAAAAATCGAATCTATGATTTCTGAGCAGAAGGCCCGTTTTCCGGAGCTCTCTGATGAAGAAATTCTCTGTCTTCTGACAAAAAAATTCTCTGAAGAAAATCGTCTTTAATTTACCTCATCCAACATTCTCTCAAACATTGCTAATCAACCAGGGGAGCTTTTTGCTCGGGTATTCTTCCTAACAAACAGATATCAAAAAGAACTCCCAAAAAATATTTGTCACCAAAAAATACTTCCTAACATTTTTTTGTTTCCGGACCGATCTAACACAAAAAAGAAATTGTCCACTATCACTAACGAAGGAGCATCTTTATGTTACAAACCTGGAAGAAACCATTACTCACACTCGTTGCCGCTTGTTCGCTTTTTGTTGCGACATCTTGCGGTCAAAACGATACATCAAACATTGAAATTGCCGGAGTAAAAGGCCCGACAGTGACTCTGCTTCAGGACAACATGCTTATCTCGATGGTATTTGAAAATGTTCAGTTAGACGGTGGTCTTCGCTACAACATTCCAAAATATAAATATTCATATTTGGAAATCTCTCCTGACCTCCAGTCAAACGGAACACTCATGAGCATTTCTGTTTCACTAAAAGATATAGTTGAAAGTGGACTTGAAAATCAGGAGCCACAGAAACTTCCAGGTGGTCGTAACCTTCCAGGTGTGGCCGCAGGTTCACTTCCAGCAGTTGCTTTCTCCATTGAAAAATTCCACAACATGACATTTTATTTAGGAAAAGATAATTTTGGTATTTTTGTGCCGGCAGAAATCGGTGTTGATGGTGCCATTGCTTCTTTCCGTTATTACGTAAACCAAAAAAGAGCAGGTACAGTTTCAGTTGTGGGTAAAGACGCAAATGGAGAATACTCTGGACTTCTGCTGATGCTAGATATGAAAGGTGCAGTTAAGAATCAATTAATGAACGTTTATAAGAAATATAATCACTAAGCTTTAATGACTGCCGTTGTGCCCGTGTGGTGCTTCGGCAGTCACTTCTCTTCCCAAAACAGGCACCAGTAAGACCGACAGAATAATCAAAGCAGCGCCAACCAGATTCATTCCGTTTAAGACTTCTCCTAATACGATAAATCCAAAAAAAGCAGCAAAGGGCGATTCCATCAAAAAGATCAATCCTGCGATGTGATCCGGAATTTTTTTCTGTGCTACGACCTGCACTGTAAATGAAATCATGCTTGAAACGATACTGAGAAACAGTAAGCCCTTTATGACCATTGCATTACTTAAGGCCAGCGGAAGTGAGAGCGGACCGGAAAAAACGAGAGCGATTGGCAGCGAGAGTATTCCCACAAAAAAGTTTTGCAGAAAATTAAACTCCAGTGGGGATTCAATAGAATTGGCCACGTGACCAACATAGATAATATGCCAGGCTCCGCAAAAAGAACAAAGAAGCGTAAAGAGATCTCCCCTGTTTATATCCTTTAATTCCAGGTTGCACATGAGGGCCATTCCCATCAGGGCCATGAGAATGAGAAACCAGAAACTAGGACGATATTTTTTTTTGAAAACAAACATCGTGGTTATCGGAATGAAAAGCGTATAAAGCGTAGTGATGAATCCACTCTTTGCAACAGTCGTCATGGAAAGACCAATTGTCTGAAAAAGAAGAACTCCCAGCAAAAAAAGCGAACTGATAAAAGCTTTGCGTAGAATGTGGGCTTTTCGGGTGAATGACTTCTTATAAATTAAAACAGGAAGACTGAGTAATCCCGCTAGTCCAAACCGGAGACCATTCGACCAGTACGGATCGACACCTTGTAATGTCCATCGGGTGGCTATAAAACCATAACCCCAGATGGCCGTCGCAATAAGTAGCAAAAAAATATTAAATACTAAAACTTGTTTTTTAGTCACACTATGCCCACACTTGCGGGAAGTAATAGCTCATCATTTTTTCGTGCACAGAACCTTTAGGCGGAGCATACCGGTAAGTAAACTTCGCTCTTGCTGGCAACGAAATGAGAATAGAATCTGTGCGACCGTTAGTTTTTAGACCAAACATAGTTCCGCGATCATGCAGTAAATTAAACTCTACATATCGTCCGCGACGGTGAAGCTGAAAATCTTCATCAGCTGTTGTATAGATTTCGTTTTTTCTCTTTTCGACGATCGGAAAGTAAGAGTCAATGAAGTGATTGGATAAATCCATAACCATGTTCATATCTTTTAAGGTATCACCGGTATTGTAATGGTCGAAGAAAATGCCGCCGATACCACGCATTTCGGCAAGACCATCAGACTTTCGATGTGCATTGACGAAATACTGATCACATTCTTTTTTCATGCGCTCATATTCTCCATAGGGAGCACACGCCTTTTTCCAGGTCTGATGAAAGTAGCGAAAATCCTCTTCATGCGGATAAAATGGCGTGAGATCTGCTCCGCCGCCAAACCAGAACTTTTCACCGGCGCAAATCATCCGGAAGTTGGCATGAACTGTCGGAACGCGGGGATTGCGGGGATGAATAATCAGGGAGATTCCCGCTGCCCACATTTCGTCGTTGGTTCCGCCTAGGCGTCGGGCAAATTCCGGATCGATGGCCCCAAAGACTTCCGAGGTATTCACTCCTGCATTTTCAATCACAGGGCCGGTAAAAGCGCGGGTTATTCCTCCGCCCCCCGGTTGACCTTTGACATCCGTTCGGGTCCAGAGGTCTTCAGTTAAGCTCAGTTCTGCATCGGCACTTTGAAGTGCCTTAGTAATTTGGTCTTGCAGCTTCTTAACGTGTTGATGAAACTGAGAACGTAACTCTATTAGTCCAGGTGCAGTCATTTCTTTATCCACTCCAGATTGTCATTTCAAAAAAAGCTCCGGTGTGCTAAAAAACAACACATTAACAAAGCTTTTATACTCGTCGACTTCATACCACGTATGGCAAAGATTGTCTCATTTCTGATCACTTTATTTTTAGCAAGCCAGACGGTCTTGGCCCAAAATCTTGATGAGAGCGCATTCATCGATCCTGTGACGAATCGTCCGGTACGGCTGTATGAATATAAGTTTATCGAAAAAGAACACACTCCTTTGGATAATGCTAAAAATATCGGAATACTCTATGGACTTGCATGGGTCTTCTATCCCGTCGTTCAGCCCAAAGTCTTTAACGGTGCCGGTGGCTGGAGAGACTATAAAAAAAATCTGGGAAAGGTGGTTTTTGATAAAGATGAGCCTTTCTGGAATTTTTTTGTTCACCCTTTGACCGGATCACAACTCTATCTGCTCTACCGTGCTGATGGATATACACGCATGGAAGCTTTCGGTATGACGTTTGTCACCTCTGCTCTTTTTGAATTTACAATTGAGATTTTCACAGAACCAGCAAGCATACAGGATCTTTATCAGACACCGGTCTTGGGTTCGGCTATAGGCCTGGGGCTGGAAAAATTATCCTTGTACTCATTAAATACTGGAACAACATTCGGTAAAATATTTGGTCATCTCATCAACCCGGCGACTTTGCTTCCTATTTATGAAGGCAGAACATTGATCATTCCTTCCCTTGAACAGGAAGACAAAGGTGCACGCATTCAGTTTGAGGTAAACTTCTGATGAAAGTTTTTATCCTGCTGACTGCCCTACTTATATCTCCAGTTACCCGGTCAGCTGTCCGGGAAGTCAATAAAGGAATGGAAGACAATTATATCATCCGTGGTGGACTTTCTTTCCTCAGTGTCTTTTTCAAGACAGGCAGTTTGATCGACAATACTGAGCATGATGAAGGTGAAGTTGATACAGACGAAACCAATACCCCAGGTTATGGTTTTACGACTTCTGTGGCTCGGCGCTGGACAGACTTTGAACTGCTTTTTGGCTCAGATGTTTACTTCGGACAGATTAAGGATCTCACCTTCATTTCTGAGAATAAAAGTATTCGGGGATCAGGGCATTTTCGAGTTGTTAATCTAGGACCGACGGCTAAATATATTACCCCATTAATTCTGCTTAATAAGGCACAATTTTACGTCGGAGCAGGACCTAACTGGTCTTTGCAGACTTTTGTTTTCAGTGATGTTGTGGGAGCTGGTGGCTTTAATAATAACAACCGCGTGAGTTTTGAAAACTATGGCGGAAATATTTATTTTGGCATTGAAGAAATCACACCGGATAAATCTAGTCACCCTACTTACCTGGAGTTTGGTTATAGCTATATGAGCTCCTATAAGGTTTCCATTCATGATGCCAGTAAACAAACAGACGTCATCACTTTGAGTGAAAAAAGCTCCCGTAAGTTTTCAGGGCATTACTTCATCATACGCCTGGGAATGACCCTCTTTTAAGATCGCCGGTTTAGCTCCTGTTATCCAACTAAAAGTGTCACCTATTAAAACTGGCCATTCTTTCCTCATCTACTTTTAAGCACTTAATCCTCAACAAAAGTTCTCTAAAGAAGTCTCTTATAATTATCGAAGAGATAGTGAGCTTTTCTCTTAAATAAGGACAGATTTTATGAATATCAGGGCCTTCAGCATTTCACTATTCATTCTCGCCAGCAGTATTCAGCTTGCTAATGCTGAAGCTGCGAAAGTTGCAAAAGTTGTTCTGATGCGCGGGATGGTTAAGGCCAAACTTACTTCAGGAGAAATTGTCGATGTAAAGATGGACAGCTCTCTGCCTGAAGGGGCAACGCTGCAAACGGCTGAGAAAAGTTTTGTGAAACTGATTTTCATTGATAAATCGACGATGAATCTCGGACCTAACTCACAGATGGTCATCAACTCTTTTCCTAAAAAAGAAGCGGGAATTATCACGCTGATGAAAGGAGAAATTAAATCTCAAGTTACCAAAGACTACATGGAGATGGATGATAAAAGTAAAAGTAAACTTTATATCAAAACCAAAACTGCGGCCATGGGTATTCGCGGAACTTCATTCCAGGTTAACTTCAATCCGGAAAATCAAAATACATCGCTTATTACCTTCGAAGGTAAAGTCGCCATGGCCTCAATTGAGAAAGGATTACAGGCCAGACAATTTGATCAGTCTGTACTTGAAAATGTGGTCTCCAGTAAACACGCCGTTATGGTTGAGCAAGGACAAGTTTCTGCGGTCAACCTGAACGTCGCCGAAAAGGCCATGGTACCAACCAAATTGAGTCCAAAACAAATTCAGGCACTGGAATCAAACGACACAGGAATTCGTGAGTCTGCGGTAGCAGAAGAAAGTAAAAAGCAATTCAAAAATCCTATTCCACCTGGTGCAGATGGAGCGGCTTTTTCTAACTCGGCTCCGGAGCTGGAAAAAGAAATGCTGAAAATGGCTCCGGCAACTGCCATCACTGAGCTATCGAAAAAAACAGTTGAAACAGATGTCAGCAATCCTAACGGATTTTTCAATGATAAGACCGGGGAATACAAACTACCAGCTGGTAGTATCATCGACCTGAGCACGGTAAACATCATACCTCCTCCGACCAATGCCGTGTTTGATGCAAACTCCAACACTTACGTTGTACCAGAAACTTACGGTAAAGTTGACAAGACTACAGGGGAATATAAAGCTCCCGAAGGTCTAAAGCTAGGAGTGGACGGTAAATTCATTCTGGTCGATGCCGAAGCTTATCAGCGCGCACAAGGTGTTGTCACAGAAGAAGCTAAACCGGACAGCACTGGTGAAAAATCAGATGAAAAATCAGAGGAGAAATCAGAAGAGAAGTCTGATGACAAATCAGCAGAAAAATCAGAAGAAAAAGCTGGTGAGAAAGGTGCTGAAAAAAGCGATGATGCCGCGACCGTAGCGGATAAAAAAGATGAAGGAAGCAAGCCGGAGAAAAAAGAAGAAACGGCCAAGAGTGATAAAAAAGACGGCGATCGTGCACCGGCCAGTGTAGGACCAGCAGCAGTTGCCGTAAAGATTGAAGTTCCTAAAATCTATGACGCCCGACCTGAGATGGCCCAGTTCGCTGCTAAATTTGCCGCTTCTCCAATCGCACCTCCTCCACCGCCTCCGACGTCGAATACACAACTTCAGACTCTGGCCACACAAGTTATGCAAAAAACTGAAACAGTCAGACAACAAGAAACTGACTTAGGTCTGAAAAGTCCTACAACTAAATTGAAAATAATTTTCGATGCGCAGTAATTGATTCTCATTTATACTCAATAAAGAAGTCACACAGTTGAGCACCCTCCTAAGGGTGCTTTTTTTTGTTATAGGGAAGTAACAATGGCCTTTAGTTCAAAAGCTAAATTTTGCTTAGTTGTTGCCACAACAATTATTTCGCTTGAATCCGTCTTCGCTGCAGGCCTAGAAGAATTCTACCTGAATTTTAAACAGGGAAATTATCTCAAAGCCGCTGCTGTGCTGGAGAAATTGGACCAGAGTTCGGCAAGTAATACACATTCTTATCTGCTGGGTCTCACCTATGCCCGTCTGCAAGAATATGATAAAGCCATTATTCAGTTTGAAAAAGCAATCGCTGAAAAAAATAACAGCAAAGATCTTTATTATGAATATGGTCAGTCACTTTATGCTGCCAATGAATTAAGAAAATCCAGAGACGCTTTTGCCCGTTCGGCAGAAATGAATTATAACCGCCCGGCTTCAACTTATTACATTGCCCACATTTCTCAAATCCTGGAAGATTTTGAGTCGTCCCGGGATCACTATCTCAAAGTTCTGAAAGACAAAGAAACTGACGCTAAAATGAAACAAATCGCCCAGTTTCAGCTGGCAGAATCGTTGCTTTCTATTGCAAGAACTAAATCTGCAACAGCAGAAGATCTCACAAGAAGAGTCGATAAATTTGTTCTTCCCATGATGAGAACAGCTCATAAGATGGATCTGAGTACGCCTGTTGCCTACGATATATCTCAGAGAATAACTGAATTATTGACAGAGTTCGGACTAGATCCCGATCAAATGGCCAACGGTCGAAGACTCTCTCCGAAACGTTACAGCGGCTATGTTACTCAAAAACTGAAATTTGATGACAACATTACACAAACAAACGAAGAAAATAATACTCAGCAAACGAAAAAAGAGTCTTTTGTTTTTGAAAGTGAAGCCTACGCAAAATATGACTTCTCCTTCAAAAAACGTTTCATTGTTACGCCGGAAGCACGTCTGACTTATATTGAAAATGCAGATCAAAGTTCGCCGGAAGTTTTCACAAATGATTCTTTCCTAATTAATACAGCCCTTAAAAATAAATACGAGACACTGGCATTCGCTAAACCGTCTTCTGTAATTTTTGATCTCGATTATGCCAGAACATATAAAGATGCAGATCAAAGGCGCAGTCGGGATTATTATGCAAGTGCCCTTACCTTTACCCTAGGGCAATCGTTTGGCCTATTTGATTTCGGGGATACTTCTCTTCGTTTAAAGCGCAAAGCTTACAAAGGTAAGAACGATCAGATCAGCAACAACACAACTTCTCTCACTGTAGATCAGACAGCTTTTCTTCCAATTCAACATTTGATTATCTTCTTATTCGATGCCAGCTTTATTGATAATTTTAATAATAAATTGACTAACACCAATACATTTATGGCCAGGATGGATTATCTGATTCCTGACATTTTTCCTACGTGGACATCTGACTTTGCCCTGGCCATGACCGTTACCGACACAAAAGATCAGAAGGCTTCACGAGGAACTGAGTTTACACTGAACCCTTCAGTTGATCTCTCAAAAGACATTAACCAAAATCTGAAAATTGGGTTTAACTACGACTACACAAAAAATAATTCCCGTAGTGTCAGCTATGATTACTCAAAAAGCGTATTTACGACTGAATTGCGATATAGTTTTTAATCTCTCGTAAGGAGAAAAATAATGCTCTTTCGGATTTTCCAATATGTGGGCCTCCTGCTCATCATCTGCTTTTGTGCCATTAGTATATTTTTAAGTACCAGTTCGCGTGAACTGAATGTGTATGGTGATAAATTTTTCGTTTACAACTATGCATCATTTTTTGAAGATCGCTTCTTCGATATGCGGATGAAGTTTACCATTGATAAAAGCAAAAAAGATAATCGCCTTGTTCTCGCTGCCATTGATGATGAATCTCTCAACAAAATCGGCCGATGGCCCTGGAGCCGGATAAAGATCACTCAGCTAATTGAAAAAATGCAAACCTATGGGGCCAAGGTCGTTGCCTTTGACGTTTTCTTTTCTGAGCCAGAACTCGCTTGTAATGCAGAATCTCCTGACATCAGTTTTGCAGAGGCCATTAAAAAATTTGAAGCGTCTGCCCCAGACAGAAAAATTATTCTTCCCTACTCTGTTGCACGCAAGGAAGAACAGAAAATTGATGAAGAAAAATTTTTTGTTGAACCTCCGGATAGTCTGATGATGAACTATATGATGGACGCTCAAATTAACTCCGGAAGTGATCTGCAGGAACATATCATTGAGAAAAAAGTTTTTCCGGTGCCGGTTCTTGCCGATACAGAAACGGGTCTGGCGCACATCGAAGCAGAAGCCGATTTTGATGGTGTTTTCCGCCATTATCCCGCTGTGGCCAACATCGGAACACTCTACTTCCCTTCATTTTCTGTTCTGGCCTATGAGAAATTCAGTGGAAAAAAAACAAAGGTGGTTTCAAATCAGGCAGAAAGTTATCTGCTTACAGATAAAGGTAAGCTTTATTTAAATCATAATGGCGAAGCCAAGGTCCGCTGGCTCGGTGGCCTCGATCACTTTCCTTCGGTTAATATCCATACCATTTTCAAGGCCAGTGACAACGATCCGGAAATGCATTCCATATTTAAGGACAAGCTCGTTTTCGTGGGGTCAACAGCTTTCGGTGCTAATGACTTGAGAAATACACCGGTAGACCCGATTTTACCGGGAATTGTTTTTCACATGAACATGACTCATATGTTGCTCGAAGGAATGTTTCACGTTTCGGAATTTGATTCGGCCAAAATGTCCTGGACCATGATGGCCGTTGGTTGCCTGGTGATTATCGTTATTATGCTTTTTGGTAATGCAGTCTTGGATTTTCTCGCCGTCATTTCCATTGTGGCCATTTTGTTTGCTCTTGATACCTATTATTTCATTCCCCGTGGCTACAATAACCGGCTTTTCTTTTGCTTGTTTGCAGTTATCAATTGTTACTCCTGGTCAACGTTCCTGCATTTTTACCAGTCCAATAAAGAGAAGAAAAAGATCAAGGGTACTTTTTCCCGTTACCTCGCTCCTTCCATTGTAAATGACCTGTTAAAAAATCCGGAAAAAGTAAGACTGGGCGGAGAGAAGAAAAACATTACAGTGTTTTTTTCAGACGTTCGTGATTTCACCAGCATTTCAGAAAAACTTACACCGGAACAACTCACCTACTGCCTGAATAAATATATGACAATGATGACCGACACACTCTTTGAGCACAAAGGGACTCTGGATAAATATATCGGCGATGCCATGGTTGCTTACTGGGGGGCCCCGGTAGATCTTGAAAACCATGCTTACTGGGCAGTCAAAGGGGCCATCCAGATGATTGAGCGTCTTCCTCCCATCAATGCGGAGTTTGAAAGAGAAGGATTTCCCTTGTTTAAACACGGAATTGGTCTCAATACTGGTGAATGCTCCGTAGGAAACATGGGTTCGAATCAGATTTTCTCCTACACCGCATTGGGTGATAATATGAACTTGGGAGCAAGGCTGGAATCTTTGTGTAAATACTATGGTGTCCAGCTAAATATCTCCGAGTACACGAAAAATGCCATTCCAGAGGATTTACAAAAAGAGTTCACTTTCCGTACTCTGGATAAAGTTAAGGTCAAGGGCAAAGAAAATGCTGTAACAATTTATGAAGTTCTGCATCCAACTCATCCGCTGATTAATGAAACTGAAGCGCTGGCCGAGTATGAGATGGCCTTTAATTTTTATCTGGAAATGAAATTTCATGCGGCCGCCGAAATCTTCCGCCAGCTTCATACCAGATTCCCTGATGATCCAAGTTTCGGGCGTATGCTGCACATGTGCGAAGACTTTATGGAGGTTCCGCCACCACCTAACTGGGACGGCTCCTACACGCATAAATCAAAGTAAGTTTAGGTTAGAGAGAGGCCAGTTGAAAAAGCATTTCAGCTGGCCTAATCTCCCCCCATGAAAAAATCAATTCTGCTGACATTTCTCGTATGTACTCTAACATCAACTGCGTCCTGGGCTGGTTCTAAACCGCCGGCACCTGCTAAGTTGAAATACACACTCGAATTTCTCTTCAATAAAACGCTGGAAATGAAGAACCTGGAAAAGCGCGACGACGTTCCCATGCCGAAGTATTTTTTTGCCAGCTCTACGCCGCTTAAACAATTCCAGGATGCACTGGAAAAACAGTGGGGCTTCCGTCCGGACGTGTTCACGAATGCTTTTGCAGTCGAAAGAAATGAAGTCTACATAATGGACGATGCAGAATGGTACGAACGCAATCAGCGTTGTATGGATGATTCTGTTGTGCATGAGCTGGTTCATTATTTTCAGGTGAAGTACCAAAATTGGGATCTGAATGATGAAAGCCTGGAATGGGATGCAGTCGATAAGCAGACGGAATTCAGAAATAAATATTGTCCACCAAAAAATTAGCTTACAGCGGTAGATTCACCAAGGTCTGAACAATTTTAATATATGACTGTGACTGAAAGTCTTCAATCAGTTTGGGGATTATGATCTTCATTTCAACTTTGCGATTCTCTTTTTGACAGATCATAAATTGCTCCACAAAAGCTTCGGCCACAACCAATACTTTTGATAAGGGAGAGAGATCTTCCGGAAAACGAAGCGCAAATCCAGATCCTTTTTTCATTCCATGATGCTGTTTAATCAGGACATCTGCTCCCATCGGACAGCGTTTATATGAAACAACCAGTTCAGCGGCCAGTTTTGCGTGATTGAGAAAAATCTCTTTTTCTTTTTCAGTAAGTTCTTTGGAAGTGAGAAGCTCCTGCTCAACACCCAGGTTGGGGTATTTCAAATAAAGAGGTGCTAGATAAATATCGTGAAAGAAAAGCACAAAATTAATTTTCTCGCTTTGTCCTTCTCCTCCCCAGGCGACATTTTTGATTATGTGATTTGCGGTATAACTGGCAATCAGAGAATGGGTAAAAATATAACCACTTTTATTATGAAGCATTGAAGCCAGCAGATTCTTTAAATGAGTGCTGTCTTTGACTACATCCTGCATAACCTTGGCGGATGCCGTTGCAATTTCCTGCATCTCCTGTTTAATTTCCTCACTGGAGAAAAGATTAGCGGCTGCAAACTCATAGCCATCGTTAAGAAGTTCCACTTTCTTATCGGTTGAAAGATGATCAGCATTTTTTAATGCAGCTGTTATTCTTTCGATGAGCTTAATGGAAACATTGTTAACAATTGACAGACGATCATGACTCTTAACGAAGATCTTATCGATTCCTTGTTCCCGAATCTGCTTAAAACTCTGTTCAAGTGGATCGTTAGCGCGGGCCAGGCTTTTATAACTTTTCTCATCCTGCTGAACGTATAAATTACAAGGAACCCTTGATAGTGATTCCAACGAAGCCAAAGAGAGAGGATAGTACTCCCCTACATCCATTGCTGCCATTTGTTTTGCTGTTACTCCCAGAATAGTTGCTGATCGTTTCAGAAGGGGCTGCAGGGCATATTTGGAAGCCACAACAAATGTTTTTAGATCAATTTCACGATCGTTTTCACCACCCACAATGACGACAGGAGATTTGATGCCATAGGAGCCGCGAAACTCGAGTAACGCTTTGGAAATATCCACTCCTCCGAGTCTATGTAAAGCGATGACCAGATCATACTTTGTTTTAGACTTAAGCATGGCCTGCGCTGTCTCATAGGTTGTCGCAAGATCCACATCAGTGCCTAGATAAACTTCCAGGTTCATCATGTACAAGATGTTCAGAAATTCATTGTCCGAGATGACAAGCGTGCGACTCATAGATTGCCCTGGCTGTTTTACGCTTTTGTCTATTCGGCAACTGAGAAAAAAGGATAAAAAAATCCCGGGAACGGGCCCGGGATTTTAGTCATTAATTTATGAATTAAATGTCATTAATACTTTAGTATTTCAGCAGGCTTAACATACCTTCCTGAATTCTTTCAGTATTAGGCAGGATCGCGCGTTCGAGGATACGGTTAAAACCGACCGGCGTGAAAGTAGACCCCACACGCTTTACTGGTGCATCGAGGTATTCGAAAGCTTTATCATTGATAATCCCGACCAACTCTCCGCCAAATCCACCAAAGACTTTATCTTCATGAACGATCAAACAGCGGTTGGTTTTTCTGATTGAAGCAACAATTCCTTCTTCATCTAGTGGCACAAGTGAACGCAGATCGACGACTTCAACGTTATATCCTTCTTTGGAAAGATTTTCTGCCGCCTCTAAACACATGTGAGTTGTGTTTCCATAAGTTAGGACTGTCAGGTCAGATCCTTCTCTTCTCACACGGCATTTTCCGAATGGAACTTCGAAATCTTCCGGCACTGAACTCATGGCCTGCTTAGAGTTATAAAGAGCTTTTGGTTCAAGATAAACAGTCGGGCCTTTTGAACGGAAGGCCGTTCGTAAAAGACCGGCGGCATCGTCAGCAAAGGATGGTGATACGATTCTGATTCCCGGGAAAGTGGCCAGGGCCCCTTCAATATTTTGCGAGTGGTACAATCCACCACCGATATAGCCTCCGCTTGCCAGACGGATAATCACATTTGGACAGAAAGCTCCGTTACTTCTCCAGTAATCATGAGTCATTTCTACAAATTGTTCCATGGCCGGCCAGAAGTAGTCCGCGAACTCTGCTCCTTCCACACACACGCGGATATCATCTCTGAAACGCGAGAAACCATTTGCAGTTCCCAGAATAAAATCTTCAGCGATCGGCCCGTTAAAGACTCTCTCAACGCCGAATTCCTGCTGCATTCCTTTTGAAACGTTAAAGATGCCGCCCTTTTCCTTATTGGCCATGTCCTGGCCCCAGATAAAAGTATTCGGGTTATGACGGAATTCTGCTTTAAGTGTTCCGTTAATGGCATCAATGAACTTGATGGGTTCTGATGAATCGTTATGCAGTCCTTCCGGATATTTTGTTGAAACATATGGTTCCGGTAAGACGAAATCGTAAATAGAAGACGGATCAGGATTTGGCGCTTTCATCGCTTTGGTATGAGCGTCGAGTACAACTTTTTTCATGTCTTCTTCAACGGCCTTTAGTTCGTCTTCAGAAAAAACTTTGCTCTCAAGAAGCTCTTTTCTGTAGCGAAGGTATGGATCCTGCGCTTTAGCCTCTTCTCTTTCCTTTTCGTCACGGTACCATTCGTGTTTATCAGAGTTAGAGTGATTACCGATTCTCACGCAATCAGCGTGAACAATAACCGGCTCTGATTTTTCAATCGCATGCCTGCGCGCTTCTTCCATCGCACTCATGGAATCAAAAACATCTTTTCCGTCACAGTGAATGATACGTAGGTTGGCAAAACCCGAGAAGTTATCGGCCACTCTTTCGTTTGCAGTCTGATCACGTTTAGGAACAGAAATTCCGTATCCGTTATCCTGGAAAACAAAAATGACCGGAAGCTTTTCACAAGAAGCTCCATTGATTGCTTCATAACAATAGCCTTCTGAAACAGAGGATTCCCCCTGAGAAGATATGGCCACACCTTTGTGTTTATAGCGCTTCATTGCCCGGGCAACTCCTGCTGCGTGCAACGTATGATTCCCTGTACAGCTTGAAACGTTATGAATCTTCCATTCTGGTTTGGCAAAGTGATTGGACATATGACGACCACCGGAAGCTAGGTCCGTGGCCTTAGAAATCCCGTTTAAAATGATTTCCTCGGCCGTGATACCTGCTGCTACCGCCGTCAGCATATCGCGGTAGTAAGGGAAAAGATGATCTTCTCCTCTAACAAAGGTTTGGCCAATGGCCAATTGAATGGCGTCGTGACCGGCATAAGGAGCGTGGTAAGACCAGCCGATCGCTTGTTTTAAGTAATTAGGAGCTCTTTCATCTAGGAGTCTGCCTAGTGTCATCAACTCGTACCATTTTTTTAACTGGGCCTTAGGGGTCTTTTTCACTGAATATTTTTTCTCAACTTTTTTAAGCATTGCCAATCCTCGGGTTACACCTTGGGTTAAAGTGCGCAGGTAATTAAATCTTTTTTAGGATTTTTATAGTAACAAAAAAGAATTCATTCTACAATTTGTGAGCGAATTTTTGACCGACTTAACGACTCGTGTAAGGAGAATCTATGCCTGTTGCAACACCCAAACAATATAAACAAATGTTAGAAAAGGCGAAACTCGGTGGATATGCGTATCCAGCGATTAATGTAACGTCTATGTCAACTGCCAATGCTGCCCTCAAGGCCTTTGCCGATAAACGCTCGGACGGGATCATTCAGGTATCCACCGGCGGGGGGAAGTTTGCTTCCGGTCAGGGAGTTGGTGATATGGCCCTTGGAGCGATTTCTCTGGCTCAGCACGTTCACCTGATGGCCGAAAAATACAATGTGCTCATCGCTCTTCACACTGATCACTGTCATCCCCAGTATGTTGACAGTTTCATGCTCCCGCTGGTGGCCGAAACAGAAAAAAGACGGGCTCAGGGACTTCCCAACCTGTTTAACTCCCATATGTTTGACGGATCAGAGCTTCCGCTTGCGGAAAATATTAAGCAGTCTAAAGCGCTTTTAGAGCGTTTTGCTAAGAGTGAACTGATCCTGGAAGTTGAAACAGGTGTTGTTGGAGGTGAAGAAGACGGCCACAATACGGAAGGAACTCCGGCCGATAAACTCTATACGACAGCAGAAGAAATGGTGGAAATCTGCCGGGCCCTCCGTCCGATCGGAACTTTTATGTACGCAGCTACTTTTGGTAACGTTCACGGTGTCTACAAACCTGGTAATGTTAAATTAAAGCCAACTATTCTTCGCGATGGTCAGGCGGCTGTGCTAAAGGCCTTTGGTAAAGAAGCTGAACACTACCTGGTTTTCCATGGAGGATCAGGATCAGAGCTGCATGAAATCCACGAGACACTTGGCTACGGAGTCATCAAAATGAATATTGATACAGACACTCAGTATGCCTATACTCGCCCCGTTGTAGATTACATGCTTAAAAACTACGATAAGGTTTTAAAAATCGACGGCGAAGTCGGTTCTAAAAAACATTACGACCCACGGGAATGGAATAAACTTGCTGAAAAAGGTATGACAGAAAGAATTGCCACTGCCTGTGATGATTTGAAATCAACCGGTAAAAGTTTACTTCAATAATTACTTCGATCTTGCGCCTTTTTACCGGCCATTAACTGGGAAAAAGGCGCTTGTCTTGCTGCAAAATTAAGGTCATGTTTCAATGGAGATTATGAAACTGACTTACACTCTCTCCATTCTTTGTTTAGCTCTTAGTACCACTTGTGTTTATGCCGAAAACTACCTGGCCTTTTTAGGTGGCGGTGGTGAACCGGAAGGGAGAAAAACCATTTTTGATGGCGGTCTTAAAGGGTTCGCTCCTAACCTGAACAATTCTGGCTGGCAATATGAAATGTCTTTTAACGGAGGACATACTGAAACAGAAAAAATTCTGCGCGAACAATTTCCCAGATCAACAAAAACATCCAACTTCACATCGAAAAACTACAAAGAGTTAATAGAAAATTATAAAGCAAAAATTCTTCTGGGTGAAATCCGTCCTGGTGATCAGTTTGTAGTCATTCTCAATACACACGGCGCTCAGAATAATGGCCGACAAGAGACTCACCTGATTGCAACAACAGGAAAAGCTGCCGGTGACCTCAACAATCTCTCAAATGCTAATCTCGTAAACGTGGATGATCTGGCCGAACTGGTGAAACTCACCAATGAACGGGGCATCACAATGGGAATCGTCGACTTAAGTTGCCACTCTGGCAGCACTCAGAAACTAAAATCACCCAACACCTGTATTGTAACAGCTACCGGCCCCATTCACTATGCTTTCACCGGTGGCGGTGCCTTTATGGATAAATTCTTATCAAGCTTTAAACCCGGAACAACCATGGAGCAGGCTTTTTTAAAGGCCCGTGCCGAATCCAATGATGCTTCTTATCCCATGATCAGTACCGAAGAAAATCAAAGCATCGTCAAAGATATGTATAATCATATTACTCCTTATCTTTACTACTATGATCCCACTGCAGATAAAATGACAGGCTACCTCACAGAAAACAGCAAAGATCAGCTAGTGTGCAGAAGAGAAGAGCAGTTCAATGATCTCATCAGAAAAATTGAAAATTTCAAGAAGCTTGTTCCAGGTAGTCCTTATGCTGATCAGTTAAAAAATATGCTTACACAATATAAAAGACAGCAGGATGAATTGCTGAACAAAATTCGTAATCTCGGTGGACATAACCTGGATAAGCAGGAACAGTTTATCACACCGGTTGCAGGCTCACCTCGCCCTCTGGCCATTACTCATAGCTGGAAAAACTTACTCAACGAAGATCCTGATAAATGGATTGCCCATTACTCAGCCAAAGTGGCAAAGGAAAAGAACCCGAAAGAAAAAGCTTTTTTAACAGCACAGGTAGAACATCATAAAAAAATGCGCAGAAAAAAAGAAGAAATTCTTTTTCAATATCCGGACATTAGAAACGCAGAAAAAGAAAGTAAAGAGATAGTCAAACTCATGGGTGAAAACCGCAACACCGCTGAATCAATTGCGAAGGAAGAACGCAAGTTTTACGATGATCTTTATAAAATGCGTCAGGGTCTCAATTACAATGATCCTTGCAGAAAAATTAAAATGTAGAAAGGAATCTCATGTTTTATAAGTTCGCGCTCTTTACTTCTTTGATGATAATAATTTTTTCTTTACAGGCCAAAGAAATGCAACAGTCGCCACAAAAATGTGGTGAATATCAGGTCAACGGTATCGTTAGGTTACGAGATGATGAAATCAAAGTAATTGTTCACGAAAAAACGCTTTCAGAGATCGTTATTGCATTAGACAAATTTGAACATGGAAAATTGACTCCTTTTGCTGACAGACCAGTGACCGTGTCCCTACTGCTCGAGCGTAAATTTGAACACCAAAAGGGATATGCCTCACAAATTGTGAGTGAAGCTAGTTTGCGCATTCCTGCTCCGCTTAATCCACGAGATACTGGTTTTTTCCTTTTAAATGAAACTCCCTGCCTTAAATAATCACTAGTTGCCAATCTTTCAGGTCATATTAAAGCTTTAATACTTTCTCTCCGAAAAGAACTAAGCAATTGTAATCATTAAATTACGCTGACAAATTTTAAAGAAGGGCGGTTACAATTTTAAGGATCGATGAAAATAGAACTGATGAGTTCACTGATCGTATTCACCTTTTTGAGCGGGCCTGCCCAGGCCTGTGGTTTATATGAGCTAGAAGGTTTTGTTCGTGAACATAAGGGACGCGCAGTAATATTTGTTAACGAAAAAAGTAAATCACAAGTGACAATTACGGCCCCGGTTAACTGGGAAGCCAAACTCTACGCTTATATGAACCGGCCAGTAACTGCGACTATTTTGATAGATAAAAAATTTGATGGAACAAAGGGATCGCTGACGGCGATTAATAAAATTGAATTACGAGTTCCAGATCCTGTTTACCACCCCGTCGAAAAGTTAAAAGTCTTAAAACAGGCCAGGTGCAAATGAAAAAGTTACTGATCACTTCTGTCCTAATCCCTCAACTTGCACTAGCTCAGCCTTTCACGTCAAATATTCTTATCCTGGGTGGTGGTGGAGAACCAAAAGGAACAAATACGATTTTTGATAATAATCTTACTCAGCTGGGTGATTATTTTAAGAGTAAGAGCTGGAACTATTCCAGAATGGCCTTTAACGGAGGCCACTCCGAAACAGAAGAAATCATCACCCGTAAATTTACAAATATTGGCACAAAATCAAATTTTACAGAAAATCAGTACAATCTTTTAATCGATGATTACACCGATAAGATCAGTAGAGGTTTGATTGGGCCCGGCTCAAATTTAATGTTGTATGTAGATACACATGGTGGACAAAAAGAAGAAGGTCAACTCACCCATTCAATATCCCTTTCAGGGGCGGCGATCACGGATACTACAACTGCAAAAGGATCTGAAGTCGTCAGCATGGATAAGTTACTTGCATTAAGAACAATGGCCCGTAACAACGGTGTTAAACTCGCCATAATTGATCTCTCCTGCCACTCCGGAGCTTCACAGGCACTTGCTGATGAGAACACCTGTGTGATTTCCTCTACAGGTCCAAATCATCTCGGATACACCGGGCCTGGTACATTTGGAGATCATTTTGTTTCCAGATTAAAGAGCGGAAGAAACCTGGAAGAGGTATTCCTGGAAGCACGGGAAGTGACCGATTATGACAATGGTACACCGATGATCTCAACACCGGAAGACCGGATAATGAATGAAAGTCTTTATGAGGCGATAACTCCTTATCTTTACCATGCTAATCCAGATGGAGATAAACTTGGATCATATCTAACGAAACTATCCCAGGAAGATCTGACCTGCCATATGCAAAAAAGAGAAGAAGATTTTAAAAAAATAAATAAATTCATCAGCGAAATCGAGGCGGCTAACCGGGTTCAGAGACGCTTTCTCTTCTGGACTTATGAAGAAATAGGAATGGATCTTTCCTCATTAAAAGAAAATATCAAGGCGTATAAAGACGTTCAGGACAAAATGTTACAGGAATTGAAGAAAACCAATACACGTCAACTGCAGACCGTTGAAACGATTTCTGTTGCAGGGTTTATGGATACTCCCATAACGTTAGGGGAACTCTTCAGAACTAACTATGAGGAGATTATAGCGAAGAAAGATCTTGAACTGCTTAATGCTCCCGGTGATGCTGACTTAATCCGCGCAAAAACTTATTTTATTGCACTTAAAAGAAAAAAAGAAGAACTCGCGGCCAGAAAGCCGGATCTCTTTTCAGCGGCCAGAGTCGCTGCCAATTACGATAAAATGGTAGAAAGCACTTATAATCTGGCCAACAGGATTAAACGCGATGAAAAACTTCTCTATAATGCTTCTTATAATAAAGTGAAGAAAGAAAATGCCGGCCGATCAAATCCCTGCCGCGACTTTGTGCTCTGATTTCTTTTTTATGTAGAGAATTTTCTGAACCCGGGCAACGATGTCCCCTTTTTCGTCGGTGATATCCACCCACAATATAGGTTCTATTTTTTTATCAATTTCCAGTTCACGTTTAAACTGATCAATCTGTTCGGTGGAAAGACGAAACCTGGCATGAACTTTTCCGATCCCTGGTTTAATAAACTTAATAGTCGCGGCTTTATCCCAGACGATATAGTGACGGCCCAGTAACTGAATAAGCATCAGCATGTAAAACGGATCGGTCATTGAGTAAAGTGATCCGCCGTAATGGGTTCCTACGTAATTTTTGTTGGTGGCCTTGAGTTTCATGGAAACATCAATTTCCGTGAAGTCTTTGGCGACACGGTCAACAGAAATACCGGCCCCCAAAAATGGGGGCCAGTAATTCATTAAAGTATAAAGAATTTTTTGTCTAAGACTCATGGACTCATGCGCCGAGAATTTTAGAAACGATTTCATAAACGTTTTTTGAAAGTCCCTCTGTCTTTAATACCCGTTCCAGTTCAATCTGCATCAGTGATTTAAGGTTGGCCGGCAGACGGTTAAAGTCTTTGTAGGCCGACGCCAGTCGAGAGGCCACCTGAGGATTGAGTTTATCAAGTTCAAGCATGCGATCAGCGATCAGTTTATAACCGCGACCAGATGGATGATTGAACTGAACCTTATTCACTCCAGCAAACGTTGCTAGCAATGAACGAACCAGATTTGGAATGGTCCGGTCGTAGACAGCATCTTTTTCCAGTTCCAGAATACGGTTGAAAGTGGATTCCTGAGATGCGGCAGCCTGCACAGTTAACCATTTTTGCATTACCAGTGTTTCATGCTTCCATTTGTTATAGAAAGATTTAACGGCTTCATCGGATTTAGGTGCCTGAGTATGCACAAGCACTGTCAATGCTCCCAATTCATCTGTCATGTTGGTTGCTTTTGTAAACTGATCAAATGCCAGTGAAACAAATTTTTCTCCATCGACAAAAGCCAGAAGATCAAGACATTTGTTTTTCAAATCACGCTGGCCCATGGCCTTTGGATCAATTTTAAATTCTCCTTCTAAGTTGACCTGAGAATAAACGGCCAGAAGATCTTTTTGGTGAGCGGTCGCGAGAGATTTCTTAACAAAATTTCTCACCTTCTCTGTCTCTGGATAAAAAATAACTTTTTGTTCCTGATGCAGAATTCCTTCTGAAGGAAGGGTCATTGAGAGGGCCTTAAAAGCTTCGTCAATTGATGCATCCTTCAGGATTTTTCCCCAGGCCTCAACGTACTTCGTTGGAACTTCAAGCGTTCTTCCCGCTTTGGCATCTTCTAACAACTCCAGCATAATTTTTGTCGCTACAACTTGCGATGCTTCGAATCTGTTGAATGCATCTTTATCGTGAGACATTAAAAACAGCAGGTCATCGAATGAATGATCAGTTGTTAATTTCACTGGCGCAGAAAAATCGCGGTTGATAGAAGCAATTGGCTTAGTAGCAATATTTTCAAACGTGAAAGTCTGCTCTTCTAGTTTTAGTTCAAGAACTTTTTCGGTCATGTCTTTTCCGGCAGAATCGATCAGACCTACCTTAATCGGCATGTGATAATACTTTGCTCCTGCTGGCGCATTGTGCGGAAGAGACTGCTTTAATGTCAGCGAGAACGTTTTAGATGCTTCATCATATTTCGTTGTTGCTGAGAGAAGTGGTGTACCGTTTTGCGAGTACCAGTTTTTAAATTGAGTGAAGTCGAAATTGTTGTTAGCGACACTCATAGCATGAATAAAATCTTCAGTGCGAACCGCCTGACCATCGAAGAGTTCGAAATATTTATCCATTCCGCGTCTGAATCCATCACGTCCAAGAAGGGTTTGAATCATGCGGATAACTTCCGCTCCTTTTTCATAAATGGTCGCAGTATAGAAATTGTTAATTTCCATATAAGTTTCTGGCTTGATCGGATGCGAAGTCGGTCCCTGATCTTCCGGGAACTGTGCCGCCCGAAGTCCTTGCACTGATTGAATACGCTCAACATTTCTTGAGTTCATATCAGCAGAGAATTCCTGGTCGCGGAAAACAGTTAATCCTTCTTTTAGTGTCAGCTGAAACCAGTCACGACAGGTAATGCGGTTTCCGGTCCAGTTGTGAAAGTACTCGTGACCAATGACTGATTCAATTCCATAAAAGTTGGTGTCTGTTGCTGATTTTTGATCAGCAAGAACATAAGCGCTGTTGAAGATATTGAGACCTTTGTTTTCCATCGCGCCCATATTAAAAGCATCAACGGCCACAATCATATAGATATCCAGATCGTACTCCAGGCCAAAACGATCCTCATCCCACTTCATCGATTTTTTAAGAGACTCCATCGCGTGATGGCATTTAGACTCGTTTCCTTTGTCACAGTAAATTTCAAGCGCCACTTTGCGGCCAGATTTAGTTGTATACGTATCTTTAATAACACCCAGGTCACCCGCGACTAAGGCGTATAAGTAACAAGGCTTTTTGAAGGGATCTTCCCATGTCACAAAATGTCTTCCGCCATCCAGGTCACCGCGGGCAATAGGATTTCCATTACAAAGAAGAACCGGATAAAGTTTTTTATCAGCGATAATTTTAGTAGTGAATTTCGCCATGTTGTCCGGACGATCGATGTAAAATGTGATTCTACGGAATCCTTCCGGCTCATTTTGCGTACAGAAAATCGTTCCTGATTTATAGAGACCGTCGAGCGTTTTATTGGCTTCCGGGTTGATTTCGTTTTCAATCTCGAGCGTAAACTCAGCTCCGACTTTATTAATCGTTAAGAGATTGGCTTCGGTATCGTATTTGTAATCGGAGTGATTGAAGCCATTGATCTTCACTGATTTTAAAACCAGTTCTTCACCGTTTAAAACCAGCGGACAATCAGCCGCCGCATTTCTTTTTAAAAGCATTTTTGACTGCACTAAAGTCTTAGTGTTATCCAAAGTGACAGTCAGGTCGATTGTTTCAACAAAATAGTCAGGTGCTTTGTATTCACTTAGTTTAATAATCTTTGGTGCTTCAGCTTTCATATTTAGTTTCTCCTTAAATGCTTAGTATTCAACTTTCACTTTATAGCCAGTATGGCTTCTTATATTGATTACGCCAGTGTTAAAAATAAGGTATTGCCCTTTGATACCGAGGAGCTCACCCCCTACGACTTCATGTTTATCCAGAGACATCGAAGTGACTTTCTCCGGAAATTTCGTGACCGGATAATCAATCGCTACCGGTGTCTCGTTTTCGAGAATACTGATTTTGTCCGATCCCAGCTCTCTTTCCATCCGGTCAATATCTTCACCGAAAAGCTGGAAGATCTCATCTCGTTTTTCTTCCAGATCAATGATGACTTGCTCGCCTTTGAGCATTTTTCGCCAGTCAGTCTTATCATTAATTTCTGAAGAGATCAGTTTTTCAAAGAGCCCGGACAAATGCCGCGTTCCCACTTTCATAATCGGTACAGCGGCCACGGCCCCCTGATCAATCCATCGGGTAGGAATCTGAGATGTTCTTGTAATCCCGACTTTTAGCCCACTTGAATTGGCCAGGTAAACATAGTGGTCAATCATGCAGTTTTCCTGGGCCCAGGATGGCTCCCGGCAGGTTCCACGGGCAAAATGACAGGTCTCAGGGCGAAGGATGCATAAATCGCACTCGGCTAGCCTCATCGAACAAGGAAAACAGTAACCGCCGGAGTAGCTCTTCTTTGTGACTTTTCCACAATGGCAGCAGTTAATTTCCTTCTGAAAGTGAAAGCGGACCAACTGCCCAACCCTGTCGCTTAAGCGGATGGGGCCTTCCGGGGTCACTAAATCATAACAGGCCATCCCGGCATTCAGGGATGTTTCCATCTTGTCGAGATTAAAGGGAGAACTCATTCTTGGATCAATAGTGGTCATGAGGCTAGAATTTACCAGAAAATCAGGTCTAAAGTCAGGAAAAAAGGTCCATAAATTAAAGTCTTTTTATTCCAATTCCGAATATATACGTATGACAGACAAAAAAGATCCCAATAAAAGGCATTATTTTCAGGTCGCGGCCGAAGCTGAGTTTACTGAAAGTATGAACATGCATTGTGAGCTGGAGACTTCTCCTCCACTGACAATTTGGGAAAAAGGTGATTCAGAAGATCAGGCAGAGCTCTATGAGGCAGTCGAGTATTTTCCTAATCCGCGAATTATAAAACTTAAACCCACCGGAAAACTGGTCACAAAAATAACTGGCAGTACCAAGGCCGGAAAACAGGTTCTGGTGAAAGTTCCTATTGAAGAAAAGATAAATTACTTTTCTGCAGGACGATTAAAGTTTCACCCTGATGATCTCACTTATAGCCTCGAACTCAATGATGTCATTTATAAGAGTCAGGCACGGGGCAATTATCGCCTGGCCGCGAGCGAAGTCATCCCCATTCAGTTTAAAATTGATGACCAGGTATTTGATGCGCTGGATATTTCTGTTGGAGGAACCAGTTTTGTTATTGAGCCCATGGATCTGGAAAGATTCGCCAAAGGAAAGTTGTTTTCCGAATGCACCTTGCGCTTTGACCGCAAAAACTACTACATCCCACTTGCTCAGATTGCCGCACACATCCCAATGAAAGATGATAAAGGAGCTGATACCGGAAAAATGAAAGTTGGTATCGCCTTTAAAGACGTGCCCCGAAAAACAGAAGACGAGCTTTATATCAAAATTTCCACCGAAGCACGAGGTGAGGAAATGAAGAAGAAATTCGATACTATTCTGGCCAAAAAGGCGGAATAGGAAATCCATTAGCGAGTGTCTACTCAAGCGCCCTTAATCACCCGTTATCACAGGCAATTTTTCTGCAGATATAATTTTCACACCCCTCTAAATTAATTGACGGGGAAGCCCATTCCTAGTAATTTTGCCCCTTAAGAAATGATCAAGACCCTTTTCAAGGTATAACGATGACGGACATCAACACGACCCGAACGCCTTTTTCTGACAGTAAAATTATTGAGCGGGCTAACCTGCTACGTAACAATGATCTCTATCCATTCTTCAGAGCGATCGAAGAAACAGAAGCTTCTACTGTGACTGTTAAAGGTCAAAAACATATTATGATCGGTTCGAATAATTATCTTGGTCTGACACATCATCCGTATGTGCAGGAAGCTGCCATTAAAGCGATTGAAAAATACGGAACAGGTTGCACTGGTTCACGATTTTTAAACGGTAACTTAAATATCCATGAAGAGCTGGATGAAAAACTGGCCAGCTACTTAGGTCATGAGAAGGCCATCGTTTTCTCAACAGGTATGCAGGCGAATCTTGGAGCTCTTTCTGCTCTTTGCGGACCGAAAGACTTGATGCTGTTTGATTCTGAAAACCACGCCTCTATAATTGATGCCTCGAGATTATCTCTCGGCACTACTTTTAAGTATAAACATAATGACATGGCTTCTTTAGAGGAGTTACTGGAGAGCAATGTTCATCGATTTAACCGGGTGATCATTGTCGCCGATGGTGTCTTCTCCATGACCGGTGATGTGTTAAAGCTTCCGGAAGTAGTCGCCCTGGCAAAAAAATACGGCGCTTATGTTTATGTTGATGATGCTCACGGAATCGGTGTTATGGGACCTCAAGGCAGAGGAACTATGCACCACTTTGATCTTGCCCGTGAAGTTGATTTCAACATGGGCACATTCTCAAAATCTTTTGCTTCAATTGGTGGAGTCATTTCCGGTTCAAAAGATGCCATCGATTACGTTCGTCACTCGGCCCGCTCATTCATGTTCTCAGCTTCAATGCCGCCAGCAGCAGTTGCAACTGTTTCTGCTTGTATCGACATGGTGACATCTGATCCGACAATCTTAGAAAATTTATGGTCAAACGTTGCGATGATGAAAGAGGGTTTTAAAGATCTTGGCTTTTATACTTATGGATCAAATACTCCGATCATACCTATCTTCATTGGAGATGATTTTAAAGCTCTGAAGATGACAAAATTTCTTGAAAAGCACGGCATTTTCTGTACTCCGGTTCTTCCTCCGGCAGTACCAAAAGGTGAAGCTTTAATTCGTACCAGCTATATGGCCTCTCATGATAAAGCTGATCTTGCCCGCGTATTGGAAGTTTTCGCTGAAGCCAAAAAGGCTTTTGAAATTCCAAGCTCACTTCACTAGGCAAGATGAAAACGTCACTCTCCATCCGTGAAATTGACTTCAATAATAAAAAAGACATCAACGCCTTCATAAATCTTCCCTGGAAGATTTATGCAGGTGATACACACTGGATCCCGCCACTAAAAATGGCCGTGCGTGATCTGCTCAACAAAAAGAAACATCCTTTCTATCAGACGGCCTCAACTAAGGCCTGGATCGCATCGATAAATGGCGAAGATGTCGGCCGGATTATGGCGATAAACAATCATGCCTACAACAAATACCATAACAGCAAAAAAGGTTTTTTTGGTTTCTATGAAAGCATTAATGATAGAGACGTCTCTGCCCTGCTTTTAAAGACCGCTGAAGATGCTCTCAGATCTGAAGGACTGGAAGTCATTGAAGGACCAATGAATCCGGGAACAAATTATGAATGCGGTCTGCTCGTTGATAAGTTTGACGATGCTCCACAGGTCATGATGACTTACAATCCAGCTTTCTATGAAAACCATATGTCGGCTTATGGTCTTACTAAGGCCATGGATCTCCTGGCCTATAATGTTTCAGCAAACTTTTCGATGCCTAAAATCATTCTGGACATTGCTGATCGCACAGAAAAAAAATCCAAAGTTTCATACCGGACATTAAATCTGAAAAAATGGAATGAAGAACTGGATACCATGTTTGATATCTATAACAGTGCCTGGGAAGCTAACTGGGGATTCGTGCCTATGACTAAGGACGAATTTTATCACACGGCCAAAGATCTAAAATCAATTGTCGATCCGAATCTTATCCACTTTGCCTTAGTAGATGGCAAAGAAGCCGGATTTATTCTAACACTCCCGGATCTCAACCAGGTTTTCCGGGAAATTAAAACCGGTGAACTCTCTTTGATGGCCATTTATAAATTACTGACAGCTAAAAAAAGAATTTCCCGCGCCCGCGTGATCACGATGGGAATAAAAAAAGAATACCGCAAAATGGGACTGGAAACGTTGTTATATAAACACAATCACATTGCTATTCAGAAATATCCTAAAATCACAAATATCGAAATGAGCTGGATTCTCGAGAGCAATCTGGAGATGAATAAACCGCTAATCAGAATGGCGGGCGACGCTTACAAACGTTACCGCATTTATCACAAGGTGATCATATGAAAATTCTGGTAACCGGTGCTTCCGGATTTTTAGGTACACATCTATGCCAGCGCCTTCTTAATGACGGCCACGATGTTTATGCCCTCGTTCGCTCGCCTGCTAAATTTACGGATGTCTCACCTTCTTCCAGATTGCATATAGTACAGGGAGATCTTGACCATGCTGATCTCAGCTGGATGACTCTTTTGCCGGACGATCTGGACTCGTGTGTGCACACAGCAGGCATCGTGCATTCTTATATCACTGATCATTTTTATAAAACCAATGCTCAGGGTACTGCTCATCTGATCACCAACTTAAAGAAGCGATTTCAGCAACTGCATTTTGTCCTTATCTCGTCACTGGCAGCTGCAGGTCCTTCAATGGGACCAGTTGTCCGTTCAGAATCTGATCTCGATGTACCAGTCAGTATTTACGGTCGGTCAAAGAAAAAAGCTGAAGAGCACCTGCAAGAACTCGCTCCTGAAACATGGACGCTTTCTATTATTCGTCCTCCAATGGTCATTGGTCCAAGAGATGCTGCCGTTTTAGATATTTTTAAAATGGTGCGTGGAAGAATCATTGTCCTTCCGGGTTTAAATTCAAAATCCAAACTCTATAGTTTCGTCTGTGTTTTTGATCTTGTAGAGACCATTGTCAAGCTAACAGAAATGAAAAAAGAGGGAACATTTTACAGTTCTCATCCTGAACATGTCAGTTTTCAGCAACTGATTTTAGAGATAAAAAAACAGACTCAGACATCATTTATTATGCATCTTCCGCTTCCGCTTTTCCTGGTCAAATCAGCTGCTTTTATTCTTTCAAAACTATACCACTTCCGTCCGCACAATCTGCGGCTGACACCTGATAAAGTTTTTGAGCTGGCCGCTACCAACTGGACCTGTGATAGTAAAAAATCAATGAAAGAACTTGATCAGGCTTATAAATACAATCTTTCAAAAACGATTGCGATTACACTGGAAGACTATAAAAAACGTCAGTGGATTAATTAAAATCTATAGACTATGCGCGGTCCCATCACTCCATTATATTGAATGACTCCCACTTCTACATCATGAACGAATAATTCTTTATAAAGCGGATGATTGTCCTTATACTCTGCGGCCTTTCGGACCCCTTCGGATGCAAAAACTGAAAGAAAAAAACCACCAATAACATCCGAGAGATAATGTTTCTCGTCCCGCACGCGCTGAATTGATGTCGCTATAAAAAGGGCCCCCGGAGCAATCGCATACCAGGGTCCGTAAAACTGAAATGTCTTTAAAGCTAGAGTCGCATAAGGAACAACGTGACCAGATGGAAAGGATGAATCGCCTCGAAAATTTGTTTCCCATTTGGAAAGATTACTTTTATCTGGTCTTTCATGCACATCGATTAAACTAAGTGCTGCCGATTCAACCAGGGCCAGATACATGGCGCCAAATGTTTCTTTGGCGAATTGAACTGCACGATCATCGTCTTGTTTTATCCCATATGTGAGAAAAGCAACCTGTATAACGGGAAATGAAAGTGCCGGTGCAAGGTCGCTGGAAATCTGCATATACTTAGGAATCGCTTTTGTTCTGGCGTGGGCAATGATTCTTTTATCTTCTTCAAACGAAAACCATAAAGCTGGTACGGCCAGTGCAATAGCATAGAGATTATTTTTTTCTCTAAATTGCAAAACCCCGCCTTTTCCCATCAGCATGATCCCATCGTTAAGTCCATCCCAGTAAGACCTACCGGTTAATTCAGCTGCTTGCGAGGATGGAGAGATCAAAAGGAGAAAGAAAAAAAAACTCCAGTAACGCATTAGTGATTTTCCTTTGGGCCTGTTACTGTCTTAAAAATATAATCCCATAGAGGAGAGCTGACACCATATTTACTTTGTTCACCAGAATAATGATGCTGCAAATGATACTTGCGCAGGTATTTACCGACCGGTGAAGTCATCGGAAAATGGTGAGTGGCATAGTGAATGTAATCGTAACAGAGATAACCCACCAGAAAGCTGGCCATGATAGCATCAATAAATTGAGCAGGAAAAATTGCAGAGAAGAGTACCCACAACAAAGAAACAATTAAAATGGCCGGTACTGGTGGCATCACCAGTCTGGTCGGATCTTGAGGATCATCGTGATGTAGACCATGAAAGAGAAAAACAAAATATTTACCGGCACGGCTCTTAGCATTCCAGTGAAAAACAAAACGATGAAGAGTGTACTCAGTGAATGTCCACAACAACAGACCGAAAAACGAAATCAAAATTACTTGTAGGGCTGATAATTCCTTAACCGTCACACTCCGATAAAACAGAAAGGCCACAACCGGCATCCACAAAAGAAGTGGTATGACAGGGTGAACGTGAGTAAAGGATTCGAGAATCGGATTTTTAAAAATTCGAATCGACTCGCCAGTGTGCTTTTTCATAGCTTTAAACCTTTAAAATAACTACTTTGCAAATGATGCCTTCTTATTATACTAAAGTTCCAATTCTGACAATTTTTAGCGAGCACAATATGGTCAATAAACCATTAAAATCTCTCAATCTGCTATGCCTTATTCTGACCTGTAGTCTTCCGGTGCTCCAGGCACAGGAGGATGTCAAAAAAGATCTGACTCCTGCAGAGCTCTCAGATGTTAAGTCCGGCAAATTGATCATTAAAACCAGGGAGCTCGATGATCTTCCCTGGCCTGAATTAACAATGTACAAAATCATCGATGCAGGGGCCTTTGAATCGATGGCCATTTTTTCAGCACTCGATTATCAAAAAGTCTATGTTCCCAATATGCTTAAATCGGAAGTCGTCAGACAGATCAGTCCGATAGAAGTACACACAGCTTATGAAATGCGTGTTCCTTTTCCCTTTCCCAATGCAAAGTACACTAATGGCTCTGTCATAAGCAAAAAAGATATTGGTGGTGAGGTTGTCTATCAGACATCCTGGTATAAAGTTGAAAATAATTCTGCCCGCGACGTGCGTGGCTCTGCTGTGTTTCAGCCACTCGAAGACAAAACACTCTTTCGCTATCGCTCTATTGTTATTCCTGAGTCTAGTATGGCAACGTTTATAAAAAAATTCATGGTAAGTGATGTAGAAAAAAGTGTTCGTGCAATTGCTGATCACATTGAAAAATTAAAAAAAGAAAAGTCACCCATTATCGCTAAATATTCTGAGTTTATTATTCGCTCCTTTCAAGGAGAATATGTTTATAAAAGACCAGAAAAGTAGTTGAATAGAATCTTATAGTACTACCAGCTTTTTTTGAGGCCGCAACAGTTACGCACACTTGGAATGGCCTGGTTCAAATGTCAGAAAATAGTAATGAATTGTAAGAAAAAAGAAGTGTAAAAAAATCAGCTTGCCCCCTAGAATTTCTTCATAGAGACACACAAGCACGATGATGGGTCGACGACTAGAAACGGATTTTGAAGCGTCGATTTTTTCTTCGAGAGTTACCCCGGAAATTTTTCTTCATCAAAACTCTTCCACAATTCTTTCATCACCGGGCCCATTGGTTTTTCCTGATTGCGAACAATAAAAATATCCAGCTCCCGTTCCTTGATCGACGACGTATGAATGACTGTTAATTTATTTTTTTTCAATTCGTCTTTAATCATATCAAACGGCAAACCTCCCCACCCCATACCCTGCATGATCAATTCTTTTTTAAAAGTCATTTCGGTGATTGTTAAACTTTTTCCACCTTCCAGCACTCCACTAGTCATTTTGGGTGAATGCCGGGAAGAATCAGCGAGAATAATTTGATTATGTTGTCGTAGAAATTCATCAGTAATTTTTCCTTTCACCAGTTGAGGATGAATAACCGGAACAAGTCTCACTTTTGATAGCTTCATGTGTTTTAGGTTTGCACCGGACTCATACATTGGAGTAATGGCCATATCGACCTCACCGTCTATTAGGCGCTCTATCGTCCCGTGCAACACCTCAAAGCTCAGCTGCAGCTTAGTCCGCGGATGTTTGGCAAAAAACTCCTTTAAAAACTTTAAAATAAGCGTCACGGGGCTAATGGCATCGATACTGATTCGCAGTTCAACTTCTACCCCCTGATTCATCTGCTGAGCGAGGGCATCGAGCTCGCGGTATTCTTTTAGTAACGATCTGGCCTTCTGAAAAAAAATCTTTCCTTCCGGAGTGAGACTTGGCCGATACTCATCCCGGGAAAAGAGTGTTATCTGATATTCTTCTTCCAGTTTTTTCACCGCCATACTGATTGATGGCTGACTCTTATGCAGATAATCGGCTGCGGCCTTAAAGCTTCCTTGACTGACAATCGCCTCAATGGTGATAATCTGCTCTAATGTCATGGGCGTAACCTCCGAAGAACTGTCTCAAACTTGATTAATTTAACTTATCGTATCAATAGTTAAATTATAATTTGTTTTTATACAAACCTAAGCTAACATTTTTGACAATGATAAAAATTAGTTTTTTAACCGCGTTCTATAAAAGAGCTATTAAACTATATAAGGAGAATACTATGTTAAAACATCTTGCCCTCGCCTCTGCCCTTACTTTATCTGTGAACGCTTTTGCTAAAGCAGAAAAAATTGAAATCGATACAACAGCATCAAAAATCATTTACGTTGGTAAAAAAGTAACCGGTGAACACACTGGGGAAGTAAAGCTTTCTTCTGGACACCTGAATTTCGACAACGGAACTCTAAAAGGCGGCGAGTTTATTGCTGATATGACCACCATTTCAAACACAGACATTAAAGATCCTGAATATCTGGGCAAGTTTGTTGGTCACATGAACTCTGAAGATTTTTTTGCTACCAACAAATACAAGACTGCCAAACTGGTCATTAAAAAAGTTGAGAAAGTTAAAGACAATAATTACAAAGTTACCGGTGACCTGACAATTAAGGACAAAACAGCTCCAGTTACCTTCAATGCTGATGCAACTAAAGAAAAAGCAACAGCGAAGTTAACATTTGACCGTACAAAGTATGATATTAAATACGGTTCTGGAAAATTTTTCCAGGGACTAGGTGACAAAATGATCAATGATGAGGTTGAATTAACGGTAATTCTTGTGATGAAAAAATAATTACCCTTTAAAGAGAGAGTCCAATGAGTGATATCGCAAAACTAATCAGAACAATTCCTCACTATCCTAAAGAAGGAATTATGTTTCGCGATATCACGACTCTTCTAAAAGATCCTGAAGGTTTTAAAACGACCATCAATCTCCTCGTAAACAAATATAAAAATACCGATCTTGATTATATAGCCGGTATTGAAGCCCGCGGGTTTATCCTGGGTTCGGCTCTCGCCTTTGCTCTCGGAAAAGGTTTTATCCCTGTACGCAAGAAGGGCAAGCTTCCGGGTAAAACGATTACACAAAACTATGATCTGGAATATGGTTCAGATACTATTGAAATTCACGAAGACGCTCTTCATAAAGGAGCAAAAATTCTTCTCATTGACGATCTGATCGCCACCGGCGGAACGGCCATCGGAGCGATCACTTTAATCGAAAAAGTTGGTGCTCACGTGGTTGAATGCGCCTTTGTGGTCGACTTGCCTGAATTGGGTGGTGCCCAGAAAATTCAGGCCTTAGGACATAAAGTCTTCAGCCTGTGCCATTTTGAAGGCCATTGATTCCCCTTGCTTTGTAAAATAGTAACTATCTAATTTTTTCAGAAGACTCTGAATATCTATTCAATTATATATCCTCCAACTTAGATTTTTTTAAAACTACTGGAGGATATATGAAATCAGCTCTAATCGCTTTATCACTACTGGCAACATTTTCATCATTTGCTAAAGACATGTCCCGCACTGAAACGTACGAAGAATCTTACCGTGAACTTCCGGATGGATCTAACGAGTATATCGGTGGATGCTCGACTCACCAGGATTATGAAGGAAAACAATTCATTGTTACAAAAACAATCGTTAAGTATTTTGAACCTGAATACAATGCTCCAGCGCAAGATACGATGAGAAAATTACAAAAAGTAGAAGCTGAACTTTTAGAAGCTACGGCCGATATCGATAACTATAGCGACATGGCAGAATTCTTTTCAAGTGTTGATGACATCACTCTGGAAAAAATTGAACATAAGACAATCAAGGGTCTGGATCTGTACCGCTGGAACATTGGTGTTGGTGGTGGTAACGGATACTATGAAGTTTACAACCGTTCTGTGGTTAAAGGAAAAGTTAAGTTCGAAAAACTATCGCATGTTTTTGACGGTGACGTTGAGTTCTGTGACAGTAAAGTGTGGCTAAAAAAATAAAATAAAAATAGATTCTTCGGATAAGAAAGGCCTGACGGGAGAAGAACCTTCAGGCCTTTTTTTTATTCCCGCAATTCTTTTCTCGCGATAAAATGATAACTTCCAATCTGCCAGAAAATAAGAATGAGAATCAACATAGGTTTTGTTAATGGAAAACCGTTATAGTTATAATATTCATCGCGACCTTTCACTTCATGAACAATGGCCGAATCATCGATAGCATTCATATGAAAGCCTATGGCCACTGAACCTTCTTTTTTCCCGTTAGTAGGATCAGGATCTTTTTTAATACTCAAAGTACTCATCGAAAAAACCAGCATAAAAATCAACAGTGTCAGTGTCGAGAGGAAAGAAAACTTGGCAGCATTCCCAGCGACGACACTCTCTCTTTCGTCGCGCTCTTTTAAGCCTGCTAATTTTGTCATGACGGCATTTCTCATCTGCACACTAAAGAGCATTTTGGTGATGATATAGATCAAGTCGAGAACCCAGGCGATGAACACCCAGCCAAAAATGTCCCACCCCAATCCCTTGGACTGTTGATCTTTAAAATCAGTGATAACGGCCCAGACCATAAATCCGATAATGACCGGCGAGAGATAGACCAGATAACGAAAGGCCCATTTGTCGAATAAATTTAACCTAGAACTCATGATAATCCTCCACACGAAATATATCGTGAATGTTTTTTTCAAAATACATTGATAAGCGAAAGGCCAGCTCAAGACTTGGATTGTAATTTCCTTTCTCTAAAGCATTGACCGTGGCCCTTGTGACTCCAATGACGTCAGCGAGTTCCTGCTGGGTGATTTTCTTCTCCGCACGCAGGACCTGCAATTGGTTCACGAGCACCAGTTTTGGTTTTAAATTTCCCATGGTGAAATTCTCCTGATGTAAAGTAAACTATACATCAGGCTTCAAAATGTCAATTAAACTTTACATTATGTCTAGTTTTTTTGACATTTCCACGTCTTTTAAGAGATTTAGAGCCAGTGAATCTTCTTCAGATGTTTTTTGACATGCGCCGCGGCCATCTGCGGTTCATGGTGCGGAAGTTTAGATGGTTTTTCAATGGTGACTGTGTTTCCTTTGGCGATCAGAATTTCCTGCAGTCGCTCAGTGCCATCATCGCCGACGACGACATCATCGATACCGGTAACGAGGTGAACAGTTTTTCCAGTGATGTTGAGGTTTTCTTTTTCGTCTTTAATCCATGGAAAAACATGATCAGGCTTCAAGGCGGGGGAAACCAGTTGCTCGCGGACTTTTAAAGTGGATTTGTAAAAAGGAGTATCGAAGAGATGCACGACATCTTTTGGGGCCATACCCAGACCTACGCAAACGGCCTGTTTATCATAGTCCGCAAAACCAGCAAGGGTGAGGGCCTTAAGTGAGAGAAGGCCACCCAGCGAATGACCGCCCAGAACGACCTTTAATTCGCCCGGATCTTTTTGATGAATATTGAGCGGGAACTCCTGTTCAAACTGTTCTGAGAGCCCTTTAAAGGCCGTATAAAAGAGTTCATGAGCATGGTCTTTAAAATAATCAAAGTTTTCAGCTTCTGAGAAAGTTCCGAGATAATGACCTGGCAGATCAAACAGAGCACATGAGACACCTGCTTCTGTTAAACGAATCGGCCAGTTCAGAATGGATGATTTATCCGCCGTGTAGCCATGAGTGAAAATGGCCCAGGTTGATTTAATTTCTTCATGAGGTTCCGGAAGAAAATAAAAGACGTTTGTCCTGGTGTTCTCGTAAGGAAGTGTGCTTTTGATAATTTTCATGCGGCCATCATAACAAAAAGGGAGACTAACTGTCTCCCTTCTTTGATTAGTGAATTAAAGAGAGAATTAGTTTTTAGGAAAGACAACCGGCCAGTCAGATTCTGGATCGCCATCGCATTCCATTTTCAGGCGTTGTTCAACTAAAATGAAACGATCTGACTCTGATGAATATTTGTAGGTGGCAGATTGACCGCAATCACCGACACCGCGTCCTTTGACGAATGTGCCTAAAGTTTGTGTTTGCGGATCGAATCCAGCTCCCATTAAATCAGCGGTCGCTACAAAATTTCCGTTTTGATCCACTTCCGTCACGGCGACATCTGTGATGTCTCCGTAACTAGTCACGATATAGGCCCGCTCACGGGAATTGTAGGCGTATAGTTCACAACCCAGGAGGACGAGTTTGTTTCCGGATGAGGTAAAGTTGTCGCGCTTTAGTTCATGAATTTCTCTCGTCATCCATTTCCCCCTTTCTTCTTCAGCGAATTCGGGACAAGCCAGAACATGTCGGTCGAGAACGGCCTTTGGAATGTTGGCATTCCCGTCAGTTTCAGCGTAAGTGTTCACCACTTTCAAAGTTAAAAGTAAGGCCATGAGAATTTTTGTCGTCATATGAGTCTCCAGTTTTAATCTGCGAAAGATTTATGGGCGCTAAAATAACACGAGAGCGAATTTATTGAGTTCGCTTGAAAAGATTACATATCAAAAAAAAAGCGAAAATCACGATAATTTAATAAAAGATGATTGACTAAGGAGGTCCAATCACTTAATTTAAAACTTCCAAAAAATGGTCTTGCCCAGATAGCTCAGTTGGTAGAGCAAGGGACTGAAAATCCCTGTGTCGGTGGTTCGATTCCGCCTCTGGGCACCATCTTTTGAGAATCCCCAAAGTATTCTCAGGTGCCCCCTCTCATCTTCACTCTCTCTCATTGTCCCGGAATTTCAATCCCCTTTATCGGCTTACGATGGACTAAATCAAACTGATCTCCCTTAACCAGCAAGTGTAGTTTAACGTTAAAAATGGAAAGAGTGGCATCTTCATCAGCTTCTGAAATGTTACATCCATTTGCCTCATGAGCATCCAGAACATAGACGGCCCCTGAGCCCATCACGTTAAAGCCAACTTTATCTTCGAGGACAATTGCCGTGTCTTCATCAATTCCAATTCCCAGGTATTTTGGATTATGTGCCGTCGCTCCTAATAGACGACCAATACGACCGCGTTCAGCAAAGTGCTGGTCGATCAGCATATTTGAGGCAAGGCCCAGGCCCGGAGACATTTTCAGTGAAGATCCAATTCGAAAAGATGCATCGGATTTTCCCTGCACCATCATTGTTTCCCCCATGACCGATGCTCCTGCCGAAGTACCGGCAATAATGCCGCCTTTTTTATAGATCTCCATGATGCGGTCAAGGACCATAGTCCCGCCCAGCTCACTGGTAATTTTCAGCTGATCACCACCCGTGAAAAAAACAGCACTGGCATCCTTAACGGCATTATAGGCCTTGTGATCCACACTCTCCTGCCGGTGAACAACATCGAGATGACTTAATTTTTTTACGCCCAGTTCTTTAAAGACCCGCCGATAGGTCTCCCATAATTCGTCACCTACAGAAGATGCCACAGTTACGATGCAAAGCTTTCCGTCCCCTACATCGTTGGCCACTTTCGTAAGAATTTCACTGTCGTTTTCTTTATCCTCATGGCCGCCGATGATGATCAGTCTGCCCTGAAACTTTTTTTTGCCCATATCTTTCTATGACCCTGTTAGAGTTTTTTAAACTTTTTGATTCATGAATAATTTTTCCTTCACGCATGAAAATTTGTCCGCGAGCAATGACGTATTCCAGTTTCCAGGTTGCAGGATCGACGATATTAAAGTCGGCATCAGCATCGACTTTTATATTTCCTTTCTTTGGAAGTTTAAGCACACGGGCCGTATTACTGGTACAAAGAGGAAGAATTTCTTCCCATCGCATATTATGAACTTTCATGACTTTTCGTATCTGATCATAAACCACACAGGGTGAAACGAATGAAGCATCTGATGATATAGTTAAGCGACTGAGATCTCCTCCCCGGTCCATGAATGTTTTCAGGTGAATATCGAAATCGTCTTCCCCGACATCAAAATCGACCGACATTCCTTTTTTTGTTATCTCAATCGCCTGTTTGAGTAATTTTTCATTTCGCTCGACATGAGTCGGATATAGTGAATTAATATCCAGGTCATGAACTTCCATCATTTCAATCACAGGATCAAAATATGAATTGGCATCACCCATATGAATATGTGTGACTCCGGCCTTACCGGTGAGGATTCCACCATTATAGGCCTGAGAGACAATCTTTGCGACATCTCTGACTGAAGCTTTGCAGGACCTGATATCAGATACGGCAATTTCACCTGCACCAATAACTTCCGGAACAAGAACCATGTCAGTTAAGACATTAGGAGTAAGTGTCGCTGGTGGCGCATTATATCCTCCGGTATAAATATAGGATGTAATTCCTTCTTCGTTAAATGTCTTACACTGAGCTAGCAGCGCAGGCATATTCCGGGTATATGTATCGACTCCCAGACATCCAACGACAGTCGTAATTCCACCGCGGATAATTTCATTGAGACCAATTTCCGGCGATCGCGAGGCAAATCCTTCTTCACCACTACCACCAATAATGTGTTCGTGGGGATCAATAAGGCCGGGAATCAGCATTCTCCCTGCCACATCAATTTCTTCTACATAAATTCCTAAATTGACTAGCGGAGCTTTCTCAATTTTCGTCTTAGCAAGATGGACAATCGTCTCATTGATAACCAGTACATCATGAACCCCCTCGTGTTGTGGTGAATAGAGATCAGCATTATGCAGAATTAATGCTGTTGCCATAGGTTTTCCTCATGCACAGGCTGATGATAGGTCTTCTGCGCCAGGACAGAAGGACTAACTCTAATGGCCCCTAATTTAAAAAGCATTGTCTCAGCAGCTTTAAAGTCTTCATAAAAATAGGCCACCACTTCATTGGAGCGCATTTCCTGCACGGCCTTAGTTAAGGATTCTTCCGGATCAAATACAATGCTCGCCACCGAATCGGTGTTCTCATTAAGAATTCCGGTCATGATTAAATGTGCCACTTCGCCCCGAGCACGCCCCCGGAGGTCGGCATCTTCACGGATAATAATTTTTTTAAAAACGTGAGCGGCTGCAATGCCGGACATTTTCACCAATTCATCCGCACGGTCACCAGGAACTGCGATCACTCCGGTTAGCTGGGAAATATCCCAACGGCGAACCATATCTCCGATATTAAGCAGAGCTTCGGGATTATGAGCATAATCCAGCAGAACAAATCCCTCATTAATTTTATAAATATTGGTGCGACCAGGATTATCTTCGTTGAGATCAAATGATTTGAGTCCCTCCAGGATCACTTTATAGGGAAGCCCAACGGCTTTGCAGGCGGCCATAGCGGATAATACATTGGCTATATGAAAGACGGCTGAACCATGAATGGTCATGGGAATTTCGCGAGCTTCCATCACAAAACGCTCAATTCCTTCATAGGCGTGATAAAGCCGACCTTGTTTTAAAAAGAATGCTGTCTTCCCTTCCATTATATGCTGATGAATGACAGGAGAATTTTCCTTGGTCGAAAAGAAAACGACATTTTTCTGATCCATTTCCATCTGCGGATTTTCAACCAACGCAACCAGCTCAGGAATATCGGCATTGAGAATAACTGTTCCCCCTTTTCTAACTCTTTCGACAACCAGTGATTTAATTTTCAAAACATCATCAATAGAATTAATTCCATCCTGTCCAAGATGATCAGCAGCTACGTTCGTAATAATCCCGACATCCGACCAGTCGTATCCTAGTCCTCGTTTTGCAAGACCTCCCCTTGCCGTTTCGAATACAGCAAAATCAACAGTAGGATCAAATAAAATATTCTGTGCCGAAAGCGGACCGGTGGTGTCTCCTTCTGCCACCATCTTGTTATTGATAAAAATTCCGTCAGTTGTGGTGCTACCGACAGTTATTCCCGTCTGTTTCACAATATGGGAAATCAGACGCGTGACGGTTGTTTTTCCATTTGTCCCAGTTACTGAAATTATCGGGATTCGACCGTTATGATTGCCCGGGTACATAAAATCGATAATGGCACCGCCCACATCCCGTGCTTCTCCCTGATGCGGATGATGATGCATACGAATACCCGGACCGGCATTGACTTCTATCACTCCGCCAGTTTGTCCGGCCAGAGGTCGGGAAATATCTTCCATGATCAAGTCGATGCCACAGATATCCAGGCCAATAATTTTAGCGGCCCTTTCACACAAGAGCTTTATTTCTTCATGAACAACTTCCGTTACATCGATTGCTGTCCCGCCCGTTGAGAGATTAGCAGTTTCCCTCAAATAAATTTTCTGTCCTTTGAGCGGAATCATCTCCAGACTCATATTATTTCTTTTTAAAAGTGCTTCATTTCCAGGATCAAAAGTAATTTTAGTCAGTGGTTTTTCATGACCTTCACCACGCATCGAATTCATATTCTCTAATGCGACCAATTCGGCGAGATTATGGATACCATCACCAATAACATGAGCTGCTTCTCTTCGGGCAGCCGCTATCATTTTTCCGCCAACAACAATGATCCGGTAGTCATTGCCCTGAAAGAACTCTTCGACCAGCACGGAGCCGGAATGCGATTGAGCTATTTCAAAGGCCACTGCCACTTCTTCTTTCGTAGTCAGATTTAGGGAAACTCCGCGGCCGTGATTACCATCATGGGGCTTAACGACGACGGCTGCGCCAATTTCATTGAAAACTTCCAGAGCTTCTTCCAGCGTATTGACGACTCTGCCAAAAGGAACACGAATGGCACCCTCCTGCAGAAATTTTTTGGTCATGTCTTTATCCTGAGCAATATCGACTGCTATATCGCTGGTCATTGAACTGGTTGTCGCCTGTATAAACTTGCGGAACTTCCCATATCCTAGTTGCACGAGACTAAATTCAGTCAGACGCTTCCAGGGAATATTGCGTTTTTCGGCAGCTTTAATGATGGCCACTGTACTGGGACCTAGTTCAGATTTACGTATGCGGTTTTTTATACTGATTAAACATGTTTCCAGATCAAAAGGCTGTCCATGTGCTACCGCATCGGCGAGTTTAACAGAAGTGCGAAGAACTTCTTTCATTCCTTCTTCATTCTTATAACGGATAATGACTTGATATATGCCTGTTGCGTTTCCATAAATGGATTTACCATATCCAACTCCGATTCCCACCAGCTCGGAAATTTCGAGCGCAATATGCTCTACAATATGGGCAAAATAAGTTCCTTTATGAAGCCGTTCAACGAAGCCTCCGACATATCCCGGAGAACAGCGATGTTCCTGCAGGCCCGGCAGAAGACCAATCAGATTTCGCGTAAAACCGGCAACGCTGTCACTAGGTCGATCAGTTAGATCTTCAAGGTCCAGCGTCATAATGAGAACAGGTCGGTTGTGGTAGATGTTAGGTCCGGCGATAGTCCTTATACTCTGAATTTTCATGACGCTCCTTTAAGGAAAGTACTTAGAAAAACGAAATGCCTGTTGCCAGAAGTATGCCAAGGAAAAAATAAGTCAATCTTAGGCCTAAGTTAATTTCGTCCGCGTGAAATCCGGACTATTAAAAGACAGTGCTGGAAAATATGCCCCACAAGAATTATGATGTGTCAGCTCAAACAAATGTGTTAAAAATGAATCCTATTTGAGGCCGGATGAAAATATTAAAGCAAATGCTAAACGACGTTCCACTTGATGATTTTTTGGAAAAAAATTTTACGCGCATGCCTTTTTCGATGCCTAATGGTGCAAAAAATCTCCTCCATTTGCTGGACTGGAAAGTGGTTGAAGATGTTCTTGCAGCTAAAAAATCTAAGCTCAGAATTGTCCAGGACGGAAGAGTCATTAAAGATTATGTAGACCTGAGTTATCCGGAAGCCATTACTCACCATCGTTTGGGTCACACACTGCTGCTTCGGTATGCAGAACGCTCGCATCCCAGATTAAAGGAATTGGCCGATGATTTTTCCAGATCCTTTCATACGCCGGTGGATATTCAGCTTTATTGTACACCGGAAAATAACAATGCTTTTGGTTGGCATTATGACATTGAAGAAGTTTTCGTCATTCAGACAAAAGGAAGTAAGCACTACACTATCCGGCCCAATTCCATTCATCCCAATCCAACGTTGAAATACATCCCTAAAGATATGGGGTTTGAAAAAGAAAAAACGAATATTGAATTAAACGTCACACTTGAACCAGGTGACTGGCTTTATATTCCTTCGGGATGGTGGCATGTGGCCAGAACCCGCCAGGAATCGATGCACATTTCAATTGGGCTGATGCCTTCTTCCGCACTGGATATTTTAAACTTTCTGCCAGAGCACTTTGCCCGGGATGTTTTATTCCGAACCCGCTTACCAGTGCATAAAACTTTCAAAGATCAGTCGACGGAAACTGAATTTTACACACGGGCCATAACTAAATCACTTAAAGAGCTTAATGAAAAAATGACGGACCAAGAATTTGTCCGGGCCTTTATTCGCCATATTAGGGCACGACAAAACTCTTAAGAAAAACCTATCTTTTCCAGTTTACTTGATAGAGATCTAGCCTGCGGTCGTTAAGATTTCTGACACTTCCTTCAGTTCTGGCACGCTCTAATCTTTGCAGATCGAGATCAGCAAACACCACCATTGGTATATTGGCCTCTGTTTCGGCTGCAATAGTGTCACGGGCAAATCCAAAATCAGAAGGTGTGAGAATACAGCTTTGAGCATAACTAATATCAGCATTGAACACATTTTTGAGATGACCAGTATTGCCGGAGAGAACGACGTAACATTGATTTTCTATTGTTCTGGCCTGACAACACAGCCTCACTCGCAGATGGCCGTGACGAGTATCGGTTGAATACGGCACAAACAAGATGAGGGCCCCCTGATCAATCTGCTCTCTGGCCATTTCCGGAAATTCACTGTCGTAACAAACCTGCACAGCTATCGGCCCACAATCAGTATTAATGACTTTTGCTTCATCGCCGCCGACAACATTCCAGGCTTCTCGCTCATTAGGAGTAGGATGCAATTTTTCCTGAGTATGAATATTTCCGTCACGGGTAAAGACATGACAGACATTTTTAACATGACCGGCATGATCATACATGAGGTGTGTTCCCCCGATGATATTGATTTTTTTAGTGATTGATTCTTCTTTTAATAAATCGATATATTTTTCAGTGTACTTTGAAAGACTCCAGATGTTGTCCTTCCCTAGCTGTTTTTTTTCGAGGGATAGCAGCGGCATAGTGAAAAATTCCGGAAACAAAATAAAATCACTTCCATTTTCTACGGCCACATCTATTAAAGCAACTGCATCATCACGCCACTCTTCAAAGCTAGAGACATTCTTTTGCAGATAATTTAAACAACAAACGCGAATATTCTTTTTCATTTTCACGACCTTCAGATCAAATAATGCTAAGCTCATAAAAGGATTTCATAAATTGAGTCATCTGACCATAAAATGCACTGCATGCAGTTTATTTTTTTGACAAAAATAGTTACACTAAAATGGCAATTTAAACTCAAACCAAGCTGATTAATGACCCATTTACCAGTTCTCATCAAAGACTTAGGATTTATTCTCGTCACAGCGGCCATTGTTACTTTAATTTTTAAAAAATTAAAGCAGCCCCTGGTACTGGGATATTTGCTTGCAGGCTTCTTTCTAAGTTCACACTTTCCTTTTTTTCTCAGTATTCAGGATACGAAGTCCGTTCATATTTGGGCCGAGATTGGTGTTATTTTTCTTTTATTCGGATTAGGTCTGGAATTTAGCTTCAAGAAACTTTCCCGAGTTGGAAAAAGTGCATCAATTACTGCCTTTGTTGAAGCGGCTTTCATGCTGGGAATTGGTTTTACGACTGGAAAAATCCTGGGCTGGAATAATATCGACAGTCTGTATCTGGGGGGAATCTTATCGATCTCATCCACTACAATTATTGTCCGTGCCTTTGATGAGTTAGGATTAAAAGGAAAAAAATTTGTTTCGCTGGTTTTTGGAATTCTCATCGTAGAAGATTTAATTGCCATTTTACTTCTGGTTCTTCTGACAACAGTTGCTGTCACAAATTCACTTTCTGGTGAAGCACTAGCGACAGCAACCTTTAAGCTTGCTTTCTTTTTGATTATCTGGTTTCTGGTGGGAATTTATGTCATTCCGTTGCTCTTAAATTTTGTGCGCAAGCAATTAACCGATGAGACCACAGTTGTTATCTCTTTGGCCCTTTGTCTTTTAATGGTCATCATTGCAACGAGTGTTGGATTTTCAGCGCCCTTAGGGGCGTTTATAATGGGCTCTATTCTGGCAGAAACCCGGGAACGCAAAAGAATTGAACAATTACTTGATCCTATAAAAAACCTTTTTTCCGCCGTTTTCTTTGTTTCTGTCGGAATGCTGATTGATCCACATTCTCTGGGTGAAAATTGGAAAGCCGTTGTGGTTATTACTTTAGTCACACTTTTTGGAAAAGTTTTCTCAACTACAGTTGGCGCACTTCTTTCAGGACAGTCATTACGTAATTCAATCCTGACCGGAATGAGTCTGGCACAGATCGGCGAATTCTCATTTATCATCGCTACTCTGGGACTAACCCTTAAAGTCACCAGCTCCTTTTTATATCCGATTGCTGTTGCTGTCTGTGCAATAACTACTTTTACGACTCCGTATACCATTCAGTTCTCAGAAAGGTTTTACGCTTTTATTGAACGTCATTTATCAGAGCGATTTCTCGAACAGCTACGCTATTATGAAGCCTCCTTCAGTAATAAAACGCGGGAAGGAATTGTCCAGCTTCTGTGGAAAACATATGGGATTAAAGTTGTTTTAAATACAACTCTGGTAATAGGTATTTCTCTGGCAGCAGATTATCTTTTCACCCGGTATATTTTTAAAATGGATGTACCCAGCAGAACGCTGTCCGGATTAGGTGCTATTACAGCTATTTTATTCTCGGCACCTTTTTTATGGGCCGTAGTTTTTGGACCTCCCGCTAACTTAAATCTGATGGAATCATCCCGTGCTCAACGGATCCGAAACGTTCTGGTTCTGGTTACTGGAATCCGGATTTTCCTGGGAATATTACTGGTGGCATTTATTATCAGCCGATTCATCGATATGCATATATCTTATATGGCCCTCTTTTTAATATTGTTTCTGGCTTCTTTATTTTTCCGTGGGTTCATCGGACCATTTTATCGCTCTATTGAAGATCGATTCATGGAAAACCTGAATGCAAAGGAACGCGAAGAACTTGCCCGTGCTAAAACAACTCCAGTTCTTGCTCCCTGGGATGCCGGAATGAGTGAATTTTTAATTTCTCCCCATTCTTCAGTGGTAGGAAAAACGCTCCAGGAGTCGCACTTAAAAGAAAGATGCGGAGTCACCGTTGCATTGATTGAACGTGGATCCAAAAAAATAATGGCACCGGGAAGAGCAACCTTGTTAATGCCATTTGATCAAGTGTATCTTATTGGAAATGATGATCAGTTAAGTAAAGCTAAGACCATTCTTGAAGCCCGGGACGAGTTGCTGGAAAGTTCTGAGCATGAAAATTTTGGACTGGAGTGCGTTTCACTTAATGCTGATTCAACTTTTGTCCACAAGAGTATACGGGATTGTGGGATCCGGGAAAGTGTTGAAGGACTCATCGTCGGGGTTGAACGTGACGGTATTAGAACCTTAAATCCTGATCCGGCAATGATTTTAAGACCTGGTGATTTATTATGGGTTGTTGCCGACAGTAAAAAACTGGAACAAAAACTGCGAACGTAGGAGTTAATAATATGTACCTATTGAAAATATTTCTGCCAATAAGCCTGATTACATTATCACTGTCGACTGCTGAGGCCTTCAGCTATCAGCTCTTTTGTAACGGCAATCGGGGAAGAGTGGCCGTTTCTGTCTATACTCAGGAGCAACGTCTCTTTGTGCATTATTCAAACTCACTGGGGGCAGTTGATTTTCCTCTCTATGAAGGAGTCGTGACCCGGGCAACAATACCCTATGTTAAAATTGCCGAGCAGGAATTATCCAGCATTGACCATGAAGTTCTTGTTTCCTGGCCGTTGCCTCAATGTGAATTTAATCAGGCTGAACCATTACTGATGAAATGTGGCGGAGAATCACTCTGGCATCGTCCGGAGAATAGTCCATTGAGAACTGTAACCTTTAATACCGCTAAAGTGACGGAAGAGGGTTTGGATACTACATTCGAGACATTCAAAATCCGCTGGGGAATTGCGGGCGAAAACTTTCATCATTTTTTAGCTCTTACATTTGATCCCTCCCGCTGTCAGGCCAGAGCCGGAAATTAGCCGACCAATCCGCTCGGTGGTCATGTGGGCAAGAAATATTTAATCACCTGTAACGTTGAAATCGCTTACAATAGAAGAAATATAAGATTCTTTTACTATGGCGGTTTAGCATGCTTAACAGGGTGAAATTTTCAATTTTAAGTGCATTCTTTCTTTCCACAACTCTCCTGGCACAAACTATAGATCCAAACGAAATCGTTAAAAAAGCGGATCTCAAACGCGGACTGGGAAATGTCTCGCATCAGTTTAATGTAACGGTTACTAATCAGGATAATAAAATTGAAGTTTACGAAGTTTCTTTCAAGGATGTGAACAACTCTCTCATCGTACAGACTCAACCGGAAAGAGCTCGTGGCCGAAAAATTCTGATGAAAGATTATGACATCTGGTTATTTACACCAAATATAAAAAAGCCTCTGCGTATTTCGCTGGAGCAAAAATTAACCGGTGAAGTCTCTAACGGAGATATCGCACGAACCAATTATGCTGAAGACTATGATGCGTCTTTATTGTCTACTGAAAACAAAGACGGGGCTGAGTTTTTTAAACTGGAATTAAAGGCTAAAAATAAAAAAGTCACGTACGGCCGGATTGAATACTTAGTTGCCAAAAAAGATTATTCGCCGGTTGCAGCTGTCTTTTACGCTCTTTCAGGTAAACCATTAAAGAGTGCCGCATTCTCTGATTTCAAACCAATCCAGGGAATGAATCGCGCCACAAAAATGGTTATTCGCGATTATTTGCAGAAGGAAAAACAGTCAACACTGGTTTTCAGCAATCACGCTCCTAAAACTTTCAGCGAAAGTACTTTTAATAAAGACAGGATGGAATTTTGATCAAATTCACATCCTGCCTATTACTAATATCTTTTCCATCTCTTGTTCTGGCCGAAGCCGCATATGAGATGAGAGGTTATGTTTCCAGTAAAATTACTGGATATACTGCCAGAACAAAAGAAAATCACGGTCAACGACATTATGCTCAATTTGAACATCTCTCACTGATGTCAGATAATTTTTCAATACTTAATCAGGCACGCTGGAGCTATTCTTCTCTCTATCAGGATCTAAACAATCCCCCACTTCTCCTGCAATCTGAAGATACACATGATTTATATCCTGGAGAAAATTATCTAAAATGGAAAAATGATTCATGGGTTTTTCAGGCAGGATATCAGGAAGTTTCCTGGGGAGAAGCCTTTGGGTTTAACTACGCTGATTTAATTAATCCTAAGGATCAGACACTGACTGGGTATGCAGAGGCCAGTGAAGCAAAGCTTCCTTTATTACTTCTCAATACAAAAATTTTTTTCGCGGCCGGATCTTTACAATTCCTCTATTCACCCGAGCCCAGATTTAATAAAACATTACCTGTCAGTCTCTTCACTTCATCGCTCGTTCCGAATATACAATTTCAGGCTCGAAAAAAATTGGTGACCAAGATATTTGAGGAACATGAATACGGCGGTAAGCTGTCTTTGTCTTTCTCAGGTCTTGATACGGCCTTTTTCTACTTTGATCACATTGATCGCAATCCATATTATTCCATAGAGTCTGTAACTCTTTCATCGGTCAATTTGCTGGAACGACATGGACGCATACAAAGTTACGGCGCCTCAATCGCTAAAACTCTATTTGATGATTTCGTATTCAGAAGTGACATCGTGTTGAATCAGAATAAAACAATCAATACATTGAGCACCGGAGTTGCTGGCTTCACTTTGCTGGACGAACAAACTGATGAATTAAACTTACTCTTCAGTGTAGACACGCCCACATACAGCAGTTTCTCTGGTGTCTTCATATATGCTCAGTCAGGACTGAATAAACTAAACGCTCAGGCTTTAAGGGAAAAAGAGGAGCAATTTGCAATTGCAAAAATTAGTTATGATTTCGGTGAAGAGAAAATATTCGATGTTTCATACACTCACCAGATATCCCTTTCAGGCCACGCTATTCAGGCACAGCTCTCCTGGCCGGTCAATGATAAACTCGAACTGCGAACTGGGGCAGAGACTTATTGGGGTGAACCCAGAGCAACCTTGGGTCGTTTAAAAAATATTAGTAACATCTTTTTTTCATTAAAAAACTATTTCCAGTTTTAAGGAAAGAATAAAGTATGAGCACTCATTCAAATACAAGCAATGCAGTTTTTCGATTCGAAAACATTCAAAAAATTTTCTATTCTGAAGGTGTAGAATTTCAGGCATTAAAGGATATCAGCTTCACTATCCACAAAGGTGAATTCATTGGACTTTCTGGAAAATCAGGCAGTGGAAAAACAACTCTTCTAAACATTGCTGGCCTGATAGATCCACCTACGCGAGGAAAACTTTTTGTTAAAAATAAAAATATAAACGACCTGAACGATAAAGAGCTTTCATTAATCAGAGCACAGGATATAGGTTATATCTTTCAGTCATTTAATCTTCTTCCGTTGCTAAGCAGTCTGGAAAATGTTGAATATCCTTTAATGTTGCTGAACATTCCTGAAGCCGAAAGAAAGGAGCGATCTTACCAGGCACTTAAACGAGTGGGGTTACAGGACTTTACTCATCGCAGACCTGCCCAGCTCTCCGGAGGACAACGCCAAAGAGTTGCCATTGCCCGTGCAATTGTCAAAAGTCCTACTTTGATTCTGGCGGATGAACCTACTGCCAATCTCGATACCCGTACTTCCGAGGAAGTCTTCGAGTTGTTAACTGATTTACAAAAGGACCTTCAAGTCACGGTCATGCTTTGCTCACATGATATGGATCTCATCGCCAAAACAAGAAGACAGATTAAAATTTCTGACGGTTTGATTTTAAGTGATTCTTTCGCGGAGAATATCTAATGATCAGAATAAAACTCGCTATACGAAATATTACCCGACATCATTTAAGAAGTTTACTTTCAATTGCGATGATTGCGGGTGCTGTCGCAGCAATGATATTATTTCAGGGTTTTTCTGCCTACTCACTGGATGCATTAAAACACATCGCTGCTGAAAACCAATACGGCAATATGCAGATTGCACCAAAAAAATACTGGTCTCCCGGAAAAGAATCCAGGACAGAGAGACTTTTTTTAATCAATGAGCTGGATAATCTTAAAGGTCGTTATCCTCAGATTGAAAGGCTCAGTGGTCGACTAAGTTTTTTTGGGCTGGTCAGTAACAACGATCTATCGGTCGGAGCAAAAATTATTGGTGTTGATTCCGTTGGAGAACCTCAATTCAGTAAAAGTATGCGCATTATGGCCGGGCAGTTTTTTGAAGGCCCTGAATCGAGGGACGTTGTTGTTGGACAGTTATTGGCCAAACAAATGAACGTGACAGCGGGAGACAATATTACCATTCTGACCAATACCATCGATGGAATAATGAATGCGATGGACCTGACAGTGGCCGGTATTTTTTCAGCAGGAATTGACGAAATTGATGGTCAGGTCATTTATATGCCGTTGAAAGTTACTCAGGAGTTACTGGACACTCCAAATGTGGAGATTGCTGTTTTAAAATTCAGAGAACTACATATGGCAGAAAAAACGGCAGCTTCAATCAATGCAGACCTGGCAAAAGAGCATCCGACACTCATTGCCCGGACATGGCGAGAGCTGGCGGTTCTTTTTCGTCAGGTTGATAAATTTTATGGTGTTCAAAACAGGCTTATAGAATGCATTCTTCTTTCATTAATGTTTCTGGGGATTCTTAATACTGTGAGTATGACAGTCGTCGAAAGAACAGGAGAAATCGGTACATTAAGGGCGCTTGGAGAATCCAGAATTGATATCATTGGTCAGTTTTTAATTGAAACATTTTTCATTGCTCTACTTGGTATCGGTGCTGGTCTTTTACTCTCTGTAGGCGTTATTAAGTTAGTTGAAACCGTGAAAATTATGACTGAAATGCCGGGAGCATCAATTCCATTTCAGATTAAAATTTATTTTTTAGTTTCATCTGCCTGCTATGCAAGCGCACTTGCTGTAATCACGACAATTATAGCCACACTTATTCCGGCACTAAGAGCTTCTAAAATGGATATTGTCGAAGCCTTGAGAAAAAATATTTAACGGGTTTGTTTCTGATAGAGCCGGAGGTTTTTTAAAAGACCCCGGCGGCCGGATCGCTCAAAGCTGGTCAATCTGAATTTTTTTTCAAACTGTTTACCGCTGCTCTCCTCTAAGTCACAAAGAATATTTTCAAACGGACGCTTTAAAAAATAATTCACTATCATAGCTTGCTGTTGACTCCATTGCGGCACGGGAAGTGAATGCAGGCGCTCCTGACGTTTATTCCAGGGACAAACATCCTGGCAGATATCGCAACCGAAAATGAAGCCAGACCTAAGATCCATGGCCTCGGTAACTTCTGTCTCTAATTTAAACTGTTCAATAGTAAAAGTACTTATACAATCCACTGCAGTTATTGTTCTTGTAACAGGATCAATGGCCTTTGTCGGACAAGCTTCAGCACACAATGTGCATTGCCCACAGTGATCGGTATCAGGAGTATTTTTAGTCAAGTTGAGTTTTTGATCCAGCAATAAAGAGCCAATCAATGTAAAACTTCCACTGTTCCGGTTGATCATCATGGAATTTTTTCCAAACCACCCCAATCCGGTTTTGTAGGCCAGGTCCCTCTCTAAAACCGGATGAACATCCAGGGTTAATTGAAAGTTAGTTCCCAATTCTTCCCGCAGATATGTTCCGATCTTATTTAGTCTTTCTTTTATAATATGGTGATAATCCTGTCCGTTAAATCCCAGAGTATAGCTGGCTATTTTCAATCCGTTCCATTCAGAATCATTTTTATATAAATGCTGCAGCTGTCTTCGCCCATGATCATAGGAAAAAAGAAAGACCAGGGCTGACTGGAAATCCGGCCAGTAATTTTTTATATCATCCCGCTTATCTTTTCTGGTGTCCTGCAAATAGTGCAGCGGCCCTGCTTTGCCTGCTTCAATCCATGCAGAGAATTGGTCGCGACTCAAGGGAAGAGAATCCTCGGTATATCCCCAGTCTGCGACTCCATTCTCAATTAAAATTTTCTGCAGTTGCATCAGAATGATTTTGGTATAATTTCAATAGCGCCGGTCGGACATTTTTCTACGCATGCATTATCCATAGCACATTGATCGACGTTCGCTTTATTAATGAAAGTCTTCTTCTGATCGTCAATGGCCCAGATATCATGTGGACAAACCTGCACACATGCCTGACAAGATCCGCATATCGTCGTATCCAGGAGGATTTTTTTCTTATCGTCGCTTGCTTCTTCTAATCCGTAAGAGCCACCTTTAACCTTAGGTTTATCTTTAATCATCTCCACTTTCACGGAGTTCGCACTTCCCTGAGCAAAGAACTTACCATCACCTTTTGTAACAACAAGCTTATCCCCGTTCTGTAATTTTAAACGATCCCGTACTTCGTCCAGTACATTTTTCATAAAATCCGGATCCTCATGTTCCTGATCAGTGACCAGAAATGGAGAAACTCCCCAATACAGACACATTCTGCGGGCCACACGGACAGAGTTTGTTACCCCCAGGACACTTACAATAGGACGAAATTGTGAGATACGCAGACAAGATGTTCCTGACTCAGTAATAGAGATAATTCTTTGGGCCTTAATTTTTTCGGCAATCATTGAGGCAGCCACCATGATCGAAGCTGTCACACTGGATAAATCCTGCAGCCGAAGCAGCGGACGCTCTTTAGGCGTTTTTTCCGCTTCAATAACAATATTTCCCATCATCTGCACGGCTTCGATTGGATATTTCCCCGATGCTGTTTCACCGGACAACATAACAGCATCAGTACCATCCCAGATTGCATTTGCAACATCTGAAGCTTCTGCACGGGTTGGAGTTGGATTTTCTGTCATACTCTCCAGCATCTGTGTGGCGGTGATAACCGGAATTCCTTTAGCGTTACATTTTGCAATAATTTTTTTCTGAATGGCAGGAACCAGATGATTCCCTACTTCCACTCCCATGTCCCCACGGGCTACCATGATCATATCTGTCACAGATAGAATTTCATCGAGGTTATCTATCGCTTGAGGTTTTTCAATTTTCGAAATAATAGGTACATCTACTTTGAGAGAGTGCAGTAAAACTTTGACCGCTTTTATATCTTCTTTTTTACGCACAAAAGACAGGGCAATCGCATCAACTCCGGACTTCAGGGCAAACATCAGATCTTCTTTATCTTTTTCAGTAAAGGCCGGTGCCGAAACTTCACAATCAGGAAGGTTAATTCCTTTATTGGATTTAAGCATCCCGCCTATCTTCACTCGGATTTTATAAACATCACCATCTTTTTCAATGGCCTCAGCAATAATCAGACCGTCGTCAAAAAGGATTCTCGCTCCATCGTGACAATCAGCGACCAGATTTTCATAAATGGTGGGAATATAATTTGAAGCATATTGAGGATAATTCGCTTTGACTTTAGAAGCACCGATAACCCACAAAGAGCCGGCTTCCAGCTTTAACGGCTCAGGTAATTTATCTACTCGGATTTTGGGTCCCTGTAAATCTGCAAGTATTGCTACCTCATATCCGGTTTCTCTGGAAACTTCGCGAATAGTTTTGATTACATTCTGGTGAGCTTCATAGGTTCCGTGACTCATATTGATGCGACAGACATTTGCCCCGGCATTAATTAATTTAGTCAGCATTTCTTTGGAGCTGGTTGCGGGGCCTATTGTGGCGACAATTTTAGCACGTCTCATGAGTAATCCTGGGTTAGTCCACTATTTGGTCTACAACAAGATTAACATTGATTATGCTTTTTTTGAATTCTCTTGTGCCAATGCTGCAAGTTTTAGATTCTCTATCTTCGCCTCGCTTTGTGCTCGGATACTCTCTTTTTCCTGTTCTGAACTGCGGAAAAGACGTTCTAACTGAGCCTGGGCTTCACTTAGCTTAATTGAGAGTTCTTTCTGGCTTTCTTTTCTTTCTCGATCTAATTGGTCTTCATATTTCTGGACCACGTGAGTAAGTTGTTGCTCATTTTGGATGCGTGTTTTGGCCACCACATTTTCATACTTATCACGCAACTGAAGCAATTCAGTTCGGTGAGCTTTCTGCATATTCTCAAATGAGATTTGCTGTGCCTGCGCCTCTTTTATCTTGCGTTCTTCTTCAGTTGATTTAATTGCCTCAACTTCTTTATCGGCCTTACGGACAATCTGAGAAATTCTATTTTCATAATTTTCTATTATCTTGCTGGTCTGCTTTTCCATTTCTGCCAATCGTTGCTCATAATTGGCTTCTTTCAGGTTTATCTGGCGATAAAACTCATTCTTCATGTTGATTTTTTCATCATTAAATTCTTTTTTAGAACGTTCAATGGATTCTGACTTATCTTTCGAAAAATCTTCTTTAAGAGATGCGATCGTGTTCATATTTTTTTCGTTCATTGTGTTAACAACTTTACCGAACTCAATACGCTGTTCTTTAAAACGATTCGTGTTCTTCTCATCCAGGCTATTAATCTGCTCTTCTGCATTATGCTTTGTGGTAGCAACTTCCCCTTTGTAACGTTCTATCACCGAATTATTTTTATCCCGCAATTCATAAACAGTTTTTTTAAGATTCTCAGCCGCCTGATGATCTTTCTTTTCCATCTTTTCGACACTGGCGGTCTTAGCATTTTTAAGTTTTTCACGATAAGCTTTGTCTACGAAAAGCTCTTTTTCGGTGTTTTTTCTGTTCGTCGCTTCCAGTTCTTTACGGGCAGTTTGCAGACGGTTTTCATAACTAGATTTCGTCTGACGAAGTTCATCGTTAAGATTATCGGCCTGAGTTCCGCCTTTCATTTTTTGAGTAGCTACACGCTGGATATTATGTAGCTCTTCATTAAATTTATCTTCCAGTTGCTTGGATTCAATCTTATGTCCCAAAGCTTCACGTTCTTGCGTAGCCAGGTTTTTCTGACGTATATCTTCCTGCAGAGTTTTAAAATTCTGGTGATTGTCCTGGATCTCTTTATTTTTATTTTTAACCATTTCAGCAACACGTTCTTCCTGCTGTTCGGTCATCATATCCCTTTCACGATCAAATGAAGTTCTTAAATTTTCAATATCGCCACGCAAGCGGGAAACTTCTTTGAATTTCTGCTCATTGTTACTGAGCCGCATATTTTCCAGATCACTTCCAAACTTTTCTGCTAACTCAGAACGCTCTTCTTTATCGTGCTGCCGGGCCCTTATGTCCTGCTGTTTTGAACGTTCTTCGATATTGGACACTTTTTCATTAAATTCATTTGAATATCGTTCATTGGCAGCTTTATATCGCTCGCCCATGATCTTTTTAGTTTGTTCGTTAAAACGATTTTTCTCTTCAAAACTTTTCTTATAAGAATCACTTAGAGTGTCCAGTTTCTCTTTAAAATCGAGTTTAATATTATTTCTTTCGTTCTCAAATTTGGAAGTGTTGTCACGAAGTCGGTTCTTAAAATCTTCCTGTTTTTTTGCGATCGTTTCTTTTGTTTTTTCGCTATAGTGTTCATTATTGACAAGATTTTGCTCTTCCAGCTTTAGTTTTTGCTCCTGGAAATTTTTCGCCTGCTTTTTTTCTCGTGCCTGGAATGTGTTTTTCAGATCATCGACGTTTTTATCATAAGAAGAACGAAGTTCTTCCTGTGCTTCACGATAACGGTCACGTGCCTGATCAATTTTTTGAGCTACATCTCTGACGTCCATATAATCCTATGCCCTTCTCGATTAGGGGAGAAAGCCTTAGGTTAATTATAGTGTATGGGAGGTGCGATTAAGAGGCGGGCATTAGTTTCCCATGCCCGCGCAAAACGATCGAGTATTATTTAGCCAATTCTTCGTCTATAATTTCAGAGAAAACTTCCAGAGGCTGAGCCCCGGTTACTAACTTACCGTTAACAAAAAAGGTTGGAGTCGATTTAATTCCCACGGCCTGACCTTCGGCCATGTCAGCTTCTACTCTGGCCATATGACGGTTTTCATCCAGGCATTTGTTAAAATCAACATCTTTAAGACCGATTTTCTTAGCAGTTGCTTTCAGGTTATCCAGGTCCAGTTTAGTCTGGTCAGCAAACATAGCATCATGCATTTTCCAGAAATTTTTTGATCCTTGCTCATTAGCACAGAGAGCAGCTACGGCAGCTCCTTTGGCCTGAGAGTGAAAAGGCAGAGGATAGTTTTTGAAAGCAATTTTAACTTTATTACCATATTTTTTTTCGATGTCTGTTAGTATCTGAGCGCCTTTTGAACAAAATGGGCACTGGAAATCGGAAAATTCAATGATGGTTACTTTTGCATCGGCTCCGCCTTTAAACGGTGCTTCTCCTACTTTTACATCAAAAACCGGAAGAGATGGCTTTTTAATGTAAATTTCAACCGGGTTCTTTTTTGTCTTATCAGCAATCCATTTATCCATGGCCTTTTTCTTAGCTTCCATTGTCAGATAATCGACAATACGCTGACGGATCTCTCCATTTACCTGCTCTTTAGGAATTTGACGTTCTTTAATAAATTTTTCAATGTCAGCATCAGTAATCTTGATTCCTTTAGCGATATATTGATCGACGAACTGATCATTAGTCAGATCTTTTTTATTGGGATCAGAGTTGATCAGCTTCTCCATAATCATACTTTGTAGACGGGCAAATTTAATTTCGTAAACCTTCATTTCGGCTTCGTAAATGTCGCCTTCTATTCCTGTGATAAAATCTTTTTCAAGAATTGGCTCCCCGTTAATCTTGGCCACGACATCCTGAGATGGAGCCGGTTTAAAAATGTAATTAGGTTTTGATTCGACTGTTTTTTGACAGGCAATCAACAGCACGATCGCCGCTGAAAAACTGACAAAGACATTACGTTTGGATGCAAGAAACTTTTTCATTATTTCACCTCATTATTGCTAATGCTTAAAAGGATAACTTTATTTACTCAAGAATGCGATAGTTCCCGGATGAATTCCTGATAGACCGAAGATGTGCTGATTAGGTCTGCATGTTTTCCTGATCCTACTAGTCGGCCTTTGTTCATAACCAATATTTGATCAGCGTTTATGATGGTTTCAACCCGATGAGCGACAATAATAGTGAGTGAGACTTCCTGGATGAGTAAAATACATTCACGCAAGGCGAGTTCAAGTTCTGAGTCCAGGGCGGAAGAAATCTCGTCAAAAAAAACGACATTTTTTTTCAGATAGCATGCGCGAACACCGGCCAGTAATTGCTTTTGCCCCAATGAAAGTTTACCGGGATTAATCCTTTCATGAGTATTGAGACCCATTGTTTTCAGGTAAGGTATATCATTTTGCAGTCGTTCCCACTCTTTTTCAAAATGAGCGATTTCGGCATCTGAACAGTCCCGCTTCAGGGTTATATTAAAAAGTAAAGATTCGGTGAAAATATGCGATTCCTGCGATACAATACTAATTTCACGTCGATACTCATCGAGGTTTTTAAGCGCCAGAGTGTATTCACCTTGAATACCCTGCATCCGCAATTCGACTTGGGCCTGTGGGGCGAGAATGTTTCCGGCAAGAATGTTAAGTAGTGTGGATTTTCCCGAACCTGACAATCCCACAATTCCAATGAGCTGACCGGGTAGTCCCTGAAATTCAATTTTTTGCAGAGAGAAGTGCTGCCCTCCGCTCACCTCTGTATTTTTCTTTTTGGGGAATTCAAAATAGGCAATATTTACGTTAAATTCTTTTAATCTCACTTGCGGGACTTCACCCGGCATGTTCATTTCATCGATACGAGATCTTTCAGGAATGTCGCTTAAAAAATGCTGAATTCTGTCTATACCGGTAGCGGCACGCTGAATATTGGCTATTTTTCCGGAAATTTCTTTAATGGGGTTAATCGAACGCTGAATCAAGTCAACGATGGCAAAGATCAAAGCTGCTTCCGTTAACCCAGAATAAGGAAAAACAAATATAACCAACGCAAGAAGAACAGGATAAAGTGATTCAGCCAGCGCGTAATATGTGGCGTCCATTGTATTAACCCGATGTTGTTTTTCCAGAAAATCCTCAAATGCTTCTGCAGATTTTACTGAAGCATAACTGTCATGGCGGGTGTAAAACATCTGGTGAAAACCACCCAGGACATTGGCGGTTACCCGGTTTACCCGGGCCTGAGCATTTCGTAGTTTCATAAATTGATCGCGCATCAACTGGCTGCCCCAGATCAGGAGAATTGTCGCAATAACTTCTGTTCCCGCAATAAAAAAACCCGTGAATTTTTCAATGGTGATAAAACCAATCAGGCACGAGACAACAAATGATAAATCTATGAAAATGGCAAAAGATCCGGATGCAATTAAGTCACGAATGGCCTCAGTATCTGACATAATCCGCGAGAGAACTTCCCCCTGAGGATATTTTTCAGTGTCCAGTTCATGAGAGGATAACCATCGTCCATACGTTTCAGTACGGGCGAATTGAATAAGCATACGTACATATTTATTAACTGCAAGCTGATAGACAACTCTGTTTATATAAACAGAAATAAAATTAAAAAAAAGGGCCAGCAAAGAACCTTTAAAAGCAATTTCATCACTGTAAGTGCTCGCCAGATTGGTCACCAGCCGGGGTGTGATCGATCCCAGAACGGCAGAAATGACAAGACAAAGCAGAACTAATGCCAGTATCAGCCGTGAGCCTTTAAAAACAAAAAATTTAAACCATTTGTTTTCGGAAATATTCATATGTCTTACTTTGCCCGCTTAATATTTTATTCACTTCACCCTTTTCAACAACACCGGCTTCTTTATCAAGAAAAACAACATAATCTGAGTTTTTGACAGTTGAGAGTCGATGACTGGTCAGAATAACTGTACGCCCCTGCATGACGTTCTGAGCCCGCATTTCGCCAATAATTTCTTTTTCAAGAATAAGATCAACAGAAGAAAAAGGATCATCCCAAATAAGAATTTCTGCGCCACTCATCAGGCTGCGTACAAGACTGAGCCTTTTGGCCTGCCCGCCGGACAAGCGTTTTCCATTTTCTCCCACTTCCATTTTCATCAGCAGTTCCAAGTCGGATTCCAGATAATCCAGACCGAGAATTTTCAGAAATTTTTTTGCGCTTTCTCTTTCTGCAGCTGATTCTTTTCGACCAAGGAAAATATTGCGTTCAATAGAATCGTTGTAGATATAAGGATCCTGGGCAACAAGCGAAATGTCTTTACCCTGCATGCGCAGGATTTCGGCAAGTTTTAAAAGCAGCTCACTTTTTCCATGGCCCGTTTTAGCCACAATCACGTTCCATGCATTATTTTTTATTTCGAGTGTAAAGTCCCCTTCCCAATAAGGAAGATGAAAAACATGGGAAACAGGGGTGGAGTTTAAATTTTTTAGTTTATTTTCCGCCTCGATAGCAGTTGAGAGAGTAACGTTTAATTCCTTTAGGCGCGTCCAGGAAGCACTGGAGCGGGATACGACAACACCAATCCATGAAAGATATCCCATTGGCTCCATAAACAAAAAAATAAAACCAGAAAAAAGAATGAGAGTCGAGGCACCAAGATTCTCTTGCCGGATAATCATTGCTCCCCAGAGAAGTGAGAGACCTACTCCCAGAGTAATCAAAGGAAATGTAATAGAGAGACCGACACTCGACTTGTAAAAATAATAAAGTTCTTTAAGTGAGAGTTCAGAGAAGAGCTTATTAAAAGATTCTTCGGCATGGAAATTTTTTATAGTTCTTTTTCCAATATAGGTTTCCATAATCAGGTTCTGGACTTCTCCCTGCATCTCCTGCGTGAGTTTGAAGTATTTTTTATTTTTGTTCACAACAATGGTAAAAATGACGAAACTCATCAGCATTGGAATCAAGGCAAGCAGTAACCGGGCATTAAAACTAATCATTCGGGGTATCAAAACAAGAAGGGCAATGACAAAATTTCCCCCTTGAAGTCCTACGAACCCCAGCAAGGCCCTAATCTGATCAATGTCACCGGAAAGATATTGATACAACTGTCCAGCACTCAGGTGGCGAAACCTTTGTGGGGTACTGGTCTCAAGTTTTGAGAGTAGTTCAAGTCGAAGAAACTTTTGCAGCAGCCTGGCCGGATAAAAAAACAATATGCGGGAAGTTGTCCGGAACAGGATAATTCCTACAGCACAGAGAAAAAACAGAAGTGGCTTTATCTCCGGTCCATTACCGGAGATATAATCTGCCAGCCGCTTGGCCAGAAATGGAAGTTCACTTTGAATTTTATGGGTGAAGATCAGACAGAGTATGCCGAAAAAATAATAGATCTTAAACTCTTTAAGCTGTTCCCATAAAAGCCGGACAAAGGCCCAGGACAAACGATTTTTTTGCATGGACTAACTATAAAGACTTGTGAACGGCTAGGCACGAGAAAAATCGTTTTTGCGATGGATTACGATTTGACAGAAAAGCAGCAAAACTTTATGATGGATTTCTCTTCTAGGCGGTTAGCTCAGTTGGTAGAGCATCACGTCGACATCGTGATGGTCGTAGGTTCGAATCCTATACCGCCTACCACTTTAACTCTCAAATTAATTCTTAACTTACTTTTTTGAAACCATGCTCTTTGCGGAAACTTATTTTTGCGTATCTTCCAAGCCTTTCAAAATCTACAGGTTTTTCCAGGAAATAGGTCGCATCCATAGATTTAATCTCAGAAGGTAGTTCTGGTATATGACCTGAAATCATGACAACGACTGTTTTTTGGTTGGGGCCGGATTTTTCTCTTAACGCAGACAAGAACTGGTCACCATTACAATGAGGCATAATATGGTCCAGGCAGATGAGATCAAAAGTTTGTAAACTGGTTTCGGTAAAAGCTTCAAAGCCATCAGCTGCAAAAGTGAAGTCTTCTAATTTAAATTCACGCCGGAAATAGTCAGCGAGGAGATCTCGAATTTCGATTTCATCATCGATGATCAGAACTTTCTTCATGCAATTCCCCGATGCTTGTGTGTATTTTGATGGGTCAAAGAAGTAATCCTTAATGCTATATCATGGATGGCTTCTACGTGCTGAGCGGCCCCGATGGCGATGGCCTCTTTAGGCATTCCGAAAACAACTGAAGTTGCTTCGTCTTGGGCTACCGTATGAACACCCAGTTTCTGGAGTTCCAGCATTCCTTTAGCGCCATCTTTTCCCATACCAGTTAAAATGACAGCAACAGTATTGGTATAGAGATTTTTAGCTACGGAATAAAATAAATAGTCTACAGATGGTTTAAATCGATTGACCGGCTCATCATCGGTAATTTCTACAAATGTTTTACCGTTTTTATGAACCATCCGCATCTGCATTCCGCCCGGTGCAATAAGAACCCGGTTTTTTATGACCTCATCTCCGTTAACAGCTTCTTTAACTTCAAAAGCGCAGAGGTCGTTCATTCTCTTGGCAAAGGCTGCCGAAAAAACTGCAGGAATATGCTGAACAATCAGCATTGGTGGTATTTGATCCGGCAGTGCTGTCAGGATTTCCCTGATCGCTTCTGTACCACCTGTTGATGAACCTAAAACCACCAGAGAATCGAGGTTACCCTTATCGGTCAGTTTTGTTTTTGCCCGTGTATTACGTCCTTCCTTACTGGTTTTGGCCATGACCGCTGTCCGTGCCTTTTCCAGAATAAGCGGAGTAACTTTTTCCAGCTCAGAAATTTCCGGTTTCTGAATATAGTCAATTGCACCGTTTTCTAATGCTTCAAGAACCAGCGGTCCTTCTGCCATACTGATCGATGAAATCATGATTGTCGGTATTTTATACTTTGGAGCAATTTGTTTTAAAAGCTGTACGCCATCCATTTCCGGCATATGAATATCGAGTGTGATGAGGTCAGGACGATGCTTTTCAATCAGCGCTTCAACTTCTGACGGACGTTCGGCCATTGCACACACTTCAAAGACGGAATCGCTGGTAAAAATTTTATGCAGTATATTCCGGATAGTTTTGGAATCATCCACGATGAGGATTTTCTTCTTACTTTTTGTGTCAGGTACGCTGAATGGAGTCTTCTCGATGATCGGTGCTTTTTCGATAGCGATTCTGACTTTGTTCATAACTGGAAGAAAAACAACTTCCAGCACCCCAGCCTTTTCTATTTTTTTAAGCTGAGTACAACCTTTAGCAGTCAGAAAATGCGCCACTGTTTCCAGGGGTGAGGCATTGGCGATAATTTTAACTTCCATCTGACGGCATTCCGGAAACAGGGAGACTATTTTGTCCCACACCTGCTCCAAAACGGTGCTCGTCAGATCAGATTTTTTTAGGAAGATTCCCGCGCATTCGGCTTTTCCGTGAAAAGAAAAGAAAACTTCACCACGCAGAAGATCTGTAAGGAACTCTCCGCCCTTTTTGGTTGTATGAATTTCTTTAGAAATCATCCTCTGCATAAAGCTGCCTATTTCATACTAAGAAAACGACATGACATATAAGAAAAACTTGTGGCCGGAACTGTATCCGAGGCCAGTTTTATAAGCGGGTTTTTGGCATTGCCTTTTGTACCCAGATCTTCAATTAGCAATTCAGCTCCCTTCCATTCGGCAATTGCTTTGGCACTATGAGAAGAAATACTTCCATAAACCAGAATTGATGTTGGACGATACATCCATTTACGCTGTAAAGGAGAAAACATTTTTTTCATGTCAGCAAAGTAAATTGTGTTCGCTTCCAGTTTGGTCTCTGCTGAATCCAGAAACTGAACTGGCTTTTTAAATTCAAGCTTAAACTCTTTAACTATTCCTTCCAGCAGTTCACCCTGACCTTCAAAAAAGATCACCGATGGCGGCTGAGACTGATCCAGGTCGTAAAAGAATCGCTTCAGCATTGCCATATCCGAAAGAGTGGCAAACATCAGGCGTAACTTAGTTTCCGGTTGACGGATTAAAAAAGATTTCTGGTTTTCTTTATCGTAAGAAGATATAGATGGTGCCGAATTCATAACCGGATTTACATCCTGAGCAAGGGATTTTAATTTGGTCCTTATCTCCTCTCCTCTTTCTTCCAGGTTGGTCAACGCAGGTTTTTCTACGTAATCACTGGCCCCGAAACGAAGTGCTTTCATTGCTGTGTCTGTATCTCCACGGGAGGCACTGGAAATAATTATAACCGGAGGATGAGATTTATTGTAATTTTTTTCCAGATAAGTCACACCATCCATCTCCGGCATATGGATATCCAGGGTCATCAGATCGACCTTGTGTGTACGAAGTTTTTCCATAGCATCGATACCGTTGACTGCTGTGGCCACGACTTCGAAACCATGCTCTTTCGTCAGGACTTTTTTCAAAAGTGTAAGAATACTTGGGGAATCATCAACACAAAGAACTTTTAAAACCGGGTTTTCTTCTGCACCTTTCATTGGAAGTACATTAGCTGCATTGATAATCGCAGAAAAAGCGCTTGTTTTAGGAGTATTTGATTTATGAATATATGTTGATGGTCCAATAGAGTTCACATCAAGCTTAAGACCTGAAAGAGGTTCTGAAATCCCCGAAAAGAAAATTCCTTCCGGTCGCAGATGAGAAAGCAAATCTTTAGAAATAGCTTCTACCTGATGAGATTCGAAATAGATAAAAACATTACGGCAGAAAATAACATCAAACTTTTCATCTTTTACGGCTTCATTAACTTTAAGCAAATTACCTTTTTTAAACGTACATTTGCTCTTAAGAGCTGACTTAATTTTTGCATACATGGCTATTTCGCCTGTGCCATTTGCCCAGTTGTTTGCGAGATAGTTCATCGGAATTTCTTTAATCTCATTTTGATGATAAACACCGTTATTAGCAATTTTTACTGATTCATCATCGATGTCAGTTCCCAGAATTTTAAAGGTTACTGTAGGATCGATTTTCGGAAGATGAAATTCCAGAAACATCGCCAGAGAATAAACCTCATGACCTCTGCTGCAGGCTGCAGACCAAAGAGAAAGGGTTTTATCACCTCTTCTTTTAACTTGCCCGACAAGTTCAGGAAGTTTTTGTTTCAGGATTTCAAAGTGCGGAAACTCGCGAAAGAAAAATGTATGGTGGGTTGTTAATAATCCCACCAGAACATTGGACTCACTGTCCAGATGAGAATCCAGGTACCGCAGATATTCAGCCGGAGATTTAACCCCAAGCTCCATCATTCTTTTTTTCAGACGTGTCTCGACCATATAGGCCTGTTTTTCACCCAGGCGATTGCCCGAAATTTTATGGACAACCTGCGAGACTTTTTCTATCAAGGGAACAAATTCATTGCTAACTGTTCCCAATGCTGGCACAGACATGTATTCTCCGGCAAGAAGATGGAGCTTCTTGGGTTAAATTTGCTAGTAGAGAAAGAAATTAAGCAGCTCTCTTCGTTTCGTTGATAGCTTCCATATCTTTGATATCGAGAACTTTTGCGATGTCCAGCAGGACAGTCAGAGAATTCTCTTTCTTGTAAACACCATAAATATAATGAGTGTTTACCTGATGCTCAACTTCCGGCATCTCACTAACTTCTTCTGAAGAAAACGCCAGGACTTTATTGATCGAATCGACAACAACACCAATATTCATTCCGCCGATGTCAACGATGATTACCGCCTCTTCTTTATCTTTACGGGCATCAACCTTAAGTTTTTTTCTTAGATCGACAACAGAAATAACCTGGCCGCGAAGATTCATAATTCCCAGAAAATGTGTAGGAGATTTAGGGATCGGAGTTGTATCTGGTACAGATATAACTTCCCTTACCATCAACAGCGGAATGGCGTAGTCTTCATTTCCCAGACTGAATTCAATAAAACGACTTAGTTCTGAACCGTTAACTCTCTTCATTTTTGATACGTTGTCTTTTTCCATTTTTTTTCTCCTATGACGCCATTTCTTCTAAAAAGTTAGTCTTCTTCTTTTTCATTGAGCCCGAGAAAAGTTCAATCAGGTCAAGGATAAAGGCCGGACGACCGTCTCCCAGGATTGAGCTTCCCATAAATCCTTTCTGGTTTTTAATTTCTTCACCCAGCTTCTTAATAACGACCTGTTGCTGGTGAAGAATATCGTCGACCAATACTGCAAAATTTCTTTCTTCCGAATTCACGATAATTGCAATCTGCTGATTAAGTGGTTTCTCATTGAGATTGCGTTGAAGTGCTTTCGAAATTTTAAACAACGGAAGAACCTCTCCCCTGATCTTCAGACAGTCACCCACACCATTAACGTGGTGGACGATGTCCGGAGTCGGGCTTAACGATTCATAAACCTGACCAAGCGGGATAATATATCTCTCATCTCCAATCTTAGTTACCATGGCCTCAATAATGGCCAGGGTTAATGGAAGGACAACTTTGAAGACGGATCCTTTACCTAACTCTGTGACAACTTTCACTTCACCGGAAAGTTTTTCAATATTAGTTTTAACGACATCCATCCCAACGCCGCGCCCGGAAATTTCAGAAACTTCTGATTTCGTCGAGAAACCAGGATGAAAAATCAGATTGACCAGGTCATCATCGCTCATTGAAGCATTGGCCGATATAACACCTTTTTCAATCGCTTTCTCGCGAATGATTTTTGGATTTATCCCTTTTCCGTCATCGCGGATTTCAATGACCAGGTTATTGCCTTCATGATAGGCCTTCAAAGAGACGTGTCCTTCTACTGTTTTTCCTGCAGCTAGACGTCCTTCTGTTGATTCCAGACCGTGATCAACGGCATTGCGGACAATGTGAACCAGCGGATCTGCCAAATGCTCCAGCACTGTTTTATCAATTTCAGTCTCTTCACCAATGAGCTCCAGGTGAACTTTTTTATTTAGTGCTTTAGAAGTATCGCGAACAATTCTCTGCATCTTCTGCATTGTTTGTTTAAGCGGTACCATCCGAAGACTCATCGAAATGTTTTGAATTTCTTTAGAGAGTTTTGCCAGATGTGAAAGAGATTTTAACATCAGCGAATTCTGCACTTCCTCTCGGTGCTGATTTAAAACAGTCTGAATAATAACCAGCTCACCAACCACGTTGTTGAGCATTTCAACTCGGGATAAACTTACCCGGATGCTGTCGTCTTCAGCTGCGCCTTTATTGTTGCCACCAGATGCTGGTGCTGCTTTCTTAGTATCGTGAGCAGCCGGAGTCTGACCGACAGGTTCTGCTTTTTTTGATTCACTAGGGAAAAAAGAAGCTGCTCTCTCCTGCTTTTGCTCCATCGTTAAAACTTTCGCTTCAACTTCAGCCGGCATATTGAGGTTTTGTTCGAAGGATTCCAGCAAAGCGATATCTTCGGCAGAGATTGTTTCTTCAGGCATTGTCTCAGAAGCTTCAGCTGGTGCAACCGGAGAAGATGCCTCACCTGTTCCGAGCTCACCATTTAAGGCCGCATGTATTTTGGCTATAATTTCTTTTGAATCAAATCGTGAATCAAGATCCATATTCAGCATTTTAATCATCACGCTGACATGATCGTTACATTCCAGAAGCAGCGAAACAACCGAATCAGTTACATCTACTTTTCCTTCTTTAATTTTAAGGATCAGGTTTTCAAACTCATGAGTAAACTCGGCCACATCTCCAAACCCAACCGCGCGGGATGTTCCTTTAAGGTTATGAGCAAGTCTGAAAATTTCATTCATTAAATTTGCATTATGCTTATCACTCTCCAATGCAAGAAAAGCTTGCTCAGCGTCGTTCAAGAGCTGAATGGCCTCGGCCAAAAAATCGAGTTTAACTTCTTTTTCAAATTCATTCATAAAAATTTCCCTTCAATCCATTAGAAAGATAGATTTTCAGTTAGATTGATCGGTAAGATCGCTTTTAGGATTAATAAATTTATTATTAAGACTGGCGTCAGATTGAGAGGGGTAAATGCTTTTTTTTTGGTGCTTTAGGCTTCCAACAGCTGAAAACTTCAATAAACTTTTGATTCTTCCTGCTTAATTGATATAATGACCGGGCTTTTTAGTAGGCTAATAAGAACTAATTGTGAGAAAAATATGACAGAAATCACCATTCATCCGGGTCTGCAAAATGCCATTTCCAGCTTCTCTTTGCCGGAAACCTTAGGTTTTGGGAATATAATGTCCCCGGTTATGGCCATTGCTGATTATGAAAACGGCAAATGGGGAAATTTAGAAATTATGCCATACGGTCCGATTTCGATGTATCCAACGGCTAAAGTCCTGCATTATGCCCAGGAAATTTTCGAAGGCATGAAAGCTTACCGGGTTGGTGGAGCTGGACCCTTTATTTTTCGTCCAGAAGAAAACCATTTGCGATTCAATCGTTCTGCTGAACGAATGGCAATGCCACACATTCCGGCAGCCCTATTTATGGATGCGGTTAAGGAAGTCACGGCTTATTCGGCTGCCTTTGTTCCCCGCCGCTCTGGAGAATCGCTCTATCTTCGACCGTTCATGTTTGCTTCAGAAGAAACCCTGGGAATAAAGCCCTCAGAGAAATTTCGTTTTATTGTTATTGCTTCACCTTCAGGTGCTTATTTCTCCAGCGAGACAGGCCTCTCCGTTTTGATTGAAAGAGAAAATTCCCGAGCTTTTCCCGGAGGAACTGGTTTTGCCAAAACCGGCGGGAACTATGCTGCCAGTTTACTTTCATCAATCAAAGCAAAACAACACGGGTTTGTTCAGACTCTATGGCTTGATGGACGCGAAAAAAAATATATTGAAGAAATGTCCGGAATGAATTTTTTCGCCGTCATCAATAATGAATTGCATACACCAGAATTAAACGACAGCATTCTCGATGGGATTACCCGCAAATCGCTGATTACACTGGCCCGAGATCTGGGCTATAAAGTTTTTGAGCGCAAAATGGTTATAGACGAATTACTGGCCGATATAAAAGCAGGTCGCTGTACTGAAGCTTTTGCCTGCGGAACGGCTGCCATTATCACTCCCATAAATTACCTGGCAGAGATTACTGAAGAACGTTTTCCTCTTATCCATCCAGAAGGAAAAGTGGGAATCGAACTCAAGGAAAAACTGCTGGCCATTCAAGAAGGTCGCTCAACGGATAAGTACGAATGGATCATCCGGATTGAGCCGAAATCTCCTTAACTCGGCAAGAGCCATAAAAAGAGCATACAAAAAAGGGTCGGCGGTAAAGCATAAAAGAAAAGTCTAAGCGGCATGATACTCTCTTTTCCGAATGTATCTTTTAAAATTCCAAAGGCCACGGGATTCGGAGCATTAGCGATGACTGTTAATCCCCCACCGGAAACGGCCCCGGCAACCAGTGCATATTTTGCTTTATCTGTAAGCTCTACCAGTGATCCCAGATATGTGAGGGCAGCATTATCGGTTACGGCAGTAAGAGCTGTGGCCCCCACAAACAAAAGGGTATCCCCTAGTTGACCCAACAAGGGTCTAAGCCACCAAGCTTGCATTGAACCAAGTGTGACCAGTCCGGCCAGAAAAAAGGCTACCAGAAATGATTCGCGAATTTTCAAATCATTTTGATAGCGCTGAGTGATTTTCACAAATCCCAAAAAGAAACAAAAAATTCCAATGAAGACCTTCGGGTGATGAGCTGTGGCCACGACAAGCAGGAGAAGCAAGGCCTGAATAATTATTTTCCACCAGCGTGGTATGAAATATCCCTCAGGGTATTCCTTCACTCTGACAATTCCTTTTAAATCACTGCGAAAAAGGTAAGCATAAAAAAGTGTTGAGGCCACAATTCCCAGCAGGGCCTTATAGCCAAAATGCTGAAGCATGAAAGCTGTATCCCATCCCCATTTACCGGCCACCATCAATACGGGAGGAGCAGCAAAATGAGTGAGCGTTCCTCCCACTGAAACGTTAACCAGCAAAAGGGCCAGCGTTCCATATTTAAATTTCAAAGAAACTGATGTTTGGAAATAGACATCAAATAAAACTAAGGCAGTAACGGTCATGGCCGCAGGTTCGGTAATAAAAGAACCTAATAAAGGTCCGAAGATCATGGTCGCAACATAAAAGGCCATTTTTTCCTGAAGGGGCAGTAACCGCGCAACCGTTTTTATAATCCTTTCAGCAAGAGTAATAATGGGACGGGTTGCGGCCATGCACATAATGACAAAAACAAAAGCGGCTTCAGTAAAATTCAATCCCTCCAGATACTGAATCATGGCCGTAGGACCACTTATAAACATCATAATCGAGAGCAAAACAAGTGACCACAAACCAAAAACGACTTCGACTTCAGAGAGATAATGCCAGACATTTTTCGCGATAGAAGCGTGGGGTTGCCGATGAGCAATAATTTCAAATTTACTGACGAGAAAAGTATGCAAAATAGCAATGAAAAAGAGAAATGTTGCAATACTTTCGAGAAGTGTAGGATTCATGAACTTTCCTTGTCCGATCAGGTCTTCGATTGATTTATTTTCAATGAAGAGACCTTACCAGACAAGGAAAAACGATTTTTTTAAGGCTTCCCAGGGAATTAGCCGTCTTTACCTATTGAGGCCACCGGACAAGCTTCCAGTTGTTCCTGGCAAAGCTCTATCTCAGCTGGAGTAGATGGTTGCTTCCAGACGTAAGCATTTCCATCTTCGTCCTCTTTAAAAAACTCCGGCGCACCAGTGTAACACACGTTACAGGCAATACATCCTTCTCCATTATCATCATCCGGATCTGTGCAGTACCAGGCTCCAGGAATGTTGAGCTTATGCTTCATTTTTTTATTGGCCATATATCCTCCAAATTCACCATTACATTCATTGTTTAAGAGTTCGTCATTTTAGCATAAAATTAAACTGTCCAAAAAGAGCTATTCGCTTAAAAGATTGCTTTCTTTGCCTTCTTTTTCTAAAATTCGTCTTCGAGTTTGAGACTTAAGCATTATGGGGATAAATATGACAAACACTGCACCAACACAAGCTTTCATGCGCGCACAAGAATGGGCCAAAAACGAGCTATTTTCTCCGGAATCCCGAGCAGAAATCCAGGCGCTCATCGATGCAAATCAGACCAAGGAAATAGAGGAACGCTTCTATAAAGATCTGGAGTTTGGTACTGGAGGAATGCGCAGTATCCTGGGGCAGGGAAATAATCGTATTAATATCTATACCATCGGAAAAGCGACTCAGGCCCTATGCCAGGAAGTTCTGGCCCAAAAGAAAGCTGCACCGAGTATTTGTATAAGTTATGACTCACGTATTATGTCATATGAACTTGCCTGCGTGGCCGCTGAAGTGATGGCCGGCAACGGAATCAAGGCCTACATCTACAAACATTTAAACCCCGTGGCCCTATTGTCATTTGCCGTTCGCTACCACAAGTCGCAGGCAGGTGTGATGGTCACGGCTTCACACAACCCTCCGGAGTACAATGGCTATAAAGTTTTTTGGGCGGATGGATCTCAGGTCACTCCACCTAATGATCAGAACATTATTAATAACTACAACGCCCTCAGCGATTTCGGCGCTATTTTAAAATTGCCTTTTTCAGAAGGTTTGAAAAAAGGACTAATAGCCTGGATCGACGATTCAGTGGAAGATGAATATTTCAAGGCCATTTTATCTAAGTCAGTGGCGCCGGAAATGTGCCTGGAGCATGGATCCAAATTAAAAGTCGTTTATACTCCGATTCACGGTGCGGGTCTTACTCCCTGTCAGCGAGCACTTAATGAACTAGGCTTTAAAGACGTGGCCATTGTCGAAGAACAGGCAAAACCGAATGGACGATTCCCAACGGTTAAATCTCCCAATCCGGAAAATCCATCGGCCCTCAAAATGGCAGTGGACCTCATGGAAAAGTTAAATGCAGATATTGTCATGGGTTCCGATCCCGATACTGATCGTCTGGGCGTGGCCATAAAACATAAAGGCAAAGTAGAATATTTAACCGGCAACCAGATTGGTATTCTTAAACTGCACTATATTCTCTCTCAGCTCAAGAAACGCGGAAAACTTCCGGCAGCGGGATATGTGGTGAAATCAATCGTTACGACTCCAATGCTGGATACTATATGCCACTCGTTCGGCGTGGAGATTCACAATACACTGACAGGATTTAAATGGATCTGCGGAAAAATGAATCAGATTGAGATACAGCAACCGCATAAAGAGTTCCTGTTTGCGACTGAAGAATCGTTCGGTTACCTTTGTCATAACTTCGCCCGTGATAAAGACGGTGTCTCTTCCGTTTCACTAATGGCCGAAGTCGCGCTTTTTTATAAACTGCAGGGACTCAACCTGATCGATGCTCTCGATAAAATTTATGAGGAATATGGATTCTCTCGTGAAGATTTGCTTTCTCTGGACTATTTCGGTATCGAAGGTCAGGAAAAAATTTCACGGATCATGGCAAGCTTCCGTCGTTTCAGCGATAACAACCTGGCAGGACTTAAAATTGAGCGTATCAAGGACTACTCGCTTGGAATCGAAGGATTACCAAAGAGCAATGTTCTTGGTTTTTTCTTCGAAGGCGGAAATCAGCTATACCTTCGTCCTTCGGGAACTGAGCCAAAAATTAAGTTCTACCTTATGATCCAGGAAAAGAACGGAACACTGGAAGAGAAAAAAACGAAAGCACTGGAGCTGTCCGATAAAGTGATGGCCAACATCAGAGAGCTGGCCCTCAAGGCCTGAATATAAATATGAAGAGTAAAGAATTAGCAGTATGTTTAGTCAGCGGTGGAATGGATTCTCTGGTTACAGCGGCCATTGCCCATACCCAGCATGAGAAACTTGCTTTTCTTCACCTGAACTATGGTCAAAAAACAGAAAAAAGAGAACTGGAAAGTTTCCGTAAAATTGCGGATCACTATGGAGTTCCTGTCTCCCATCAGAAAATAATCGATGTCACTTTTTTAAAGCAAATCGGCGGTTCATCACTCACCGATGACAAAATAGATGTCAAAAAATTTAAAGGAGAATCAGCTGAAATTCCTGATTCCTATGTCCCTTTCAGAAATACGCACATCATTGCCATGGCCGTTTCCTGGGCTGAAGTTATTGGTGCCAAGAAAATTTTTATCGGCGCTGTGTATGAAGACTCATCAGGTTATCCGGATTGCCGTCCGTCCTATTATGAAGCGGTCAATAACCTGATCAAACAAGGTACTAAAAACGGTGATATTGAAGTTGTGACACCGGTGATTTATTTAAAGAAAGATGAGATTGTAAAAAAAGCTCTGGAACTTAAAGCGCCACTGGAATACAGCTGGTCTTGCTATGAAAAAAATGACCGCGCTTGTGGAGTCTGTGATTCGTGTGCTCTGAGACTTCGCGGTTTTGCCAAAGCAGGTGTGGCCGATCCAATTGAGTATATCGAACGTCCTGATTATCTTTAATTTTTTTTCAGACTTTTAGATCAAAGATAAACTTTTCGACGTTGTGATTTTTCTGACGTTTAATTTTTCCCAGAAATTTCTGCATTTGACACTGGCCTCCACTGTGATTGCAGTGAATGAAATCTATTTCCAGCGCTAATTCCGACTCTGATTTCATGGCCTTTAATTCTTTTTTTACAACGAAAGGAGGAAAAAGCATTTCTCCGTCGGTGTAGGCCTTATCACTCACCTGCCAATCTTTCCCGACTTTTTCCCACAGTCGCATCATTGATCCGCTGTTAAGTTTTTTTCCCTTAGGCGGATGAAAAGTAATATCGTAGAGAAAAGTCTGCTGGTTTTTTCCTGCGATCAGCTCCAGAAATTTATATTTATCATGATTTTTAAATGAGTCATCTTCAATGGCAAAAAGAATTTCGCTAAAGACACTCAGGATGATGAACAAAAGAATTTTTTGCATATTAACCTCTGATGGCGCTGAGAAAATCCGTAAAACTGCTTGTGCCATGTTTTTTCATTTCCCGCAGTAACCGATCTTCGAGATCATACAAAAAACCTGGTCCTTTGAAAATAAAGGCCGAATAGATTTGTACCAGATTTCCACCAGCGCGCCAGAAATCCATAATCTCCTCAAAGTCTGAAAGCCCACCTACTCCGATAAGTTCTGCTTGTGAAGCAGTCGCCTGAAGTTCTTTGAGCAACAAAAAGCGGACCCGCCGCGCTTTATTCGTGAGCAATCTACCACTCACACCACCTTCACCGCGATCAGGCATAATAGTAGTGTTAGTTGCAATAATACCTTCCAGTTTAAATTCATTGACCAGCCCGACAACTGATTTTAGCTGTGCTTCTTCCATGTCCGGAGAAACTTTTACCAGTAAAGGTTTATTGTGCAGTTTTTTTTCCCTCACAACACTTTCGAAAATAGTCGCCAGTCCTTTATCATTTAAGAGATCACGCAGGCCGGGTGTATTGGGGGAAGAAACATTGATGACCAGATAATCCGAGACTTCAGCAAAAATTCGATATAGTGTCGCATAGTCCAGATGCGCTTCTTCATTAGGCGTACTTTTATTTCGCCCCAGATTGACGCCGATCATTTTTCCCCGTCTGCGAGCTGCCTTAATATTAGAGAGAACAACTTCTGCACCGGCATTATTAAAGCCCATGCGATTCCTTAGTGATTCTTCATCAAGATAGCGCCACAGCCTCGGTTTATCATTACCCTCTTGTGCTTTAGGTGTCACTGTTCCGACTTCGATAAAACCAAATGGCAAATGAGTCAGAAAGCTCAATGCTTCAGCATTTTTATCCAGTCCTGCCGCAAGACCTATGGGGCCGTTAAAAGTGAGTCCCATGGCCTGAATTTGTAATTCAGCAGGAATTCTCCGGTCGGGCAGAACTTGTCCTAATGCTCTCATTGCATCAATAGTTAATTCATGAGCTCTTTCAGCGTCCAAGCAAAAAGCAACTTTTTTAAATAGAGGATAGGAGTAAGAAAAAGGATTAATAGAGTTGAACAAAGTCACCTTCTAAGACCTGTCCTCCGGAATGCAGGATAGCGATTGATCCGTCAGTTCCGAAATAATCAACGACTTCAATCGTTCCTTTCATATCGCCCTTACTCATGCCAATGAGGGCACCGGTTTCCGGATCATAGATTTCTGTCCCTTCAGTGATTATTTTTAAAATATCGCCAATGTTTATTCCACTTTCTCTCCCGGCATTGAGATAGACTTTTGTACCGATAATTTTGGCTACGCGGCCAACCCAGTCGAGTTTAGATGCAAGATCCACAATCTTTGGGACCGATTTCCGAACCGCAACCCGGACAGCATAACGAAGCAAATCGCGGCGATAGGCCAGATGGTCTTCCCTGTCCGTTGAAAAAAAACGATAGGAATTATCGTCAGCATATCCTTGTAGAGTTTCTGTATAAATTTCTTTACCTGCATTTACATCAAAAACCCGGACTTCAACCTTGCTTTCAGTATAAGATTTCGTCTGTCGGACGATTCCGATTTCATCAGATTTTTCACGCACTCTCGCATCGATAACCCGGCCAAAAACGACGAAATTGATTCCGGCGATTTTCGCCTGACGAGTAAGCTGTACCAGCTTCATCCCCCCGCCGACGTAAATTTCTTTCGAGCTTCCGAATATTTTTGCCGAACTCGGATCAATAATAAATTCACCAGATCGGGAAAGCTCCAGTCTCAGCTCTTCCGTGGCATTTACTTCCAGGTCTTCGGATTCAAATGGCGATTCATTAAAAAAAGGCAAAAGGGCTATTTTCTTTTTTACTCCGGAAAAATATTTTCTTTCTTCCGCGCGCGGACGTTTTCCCTGACCATCACGTTGAATGACAGATGATGAACAACCAAATAAAGTTAATGAAAGTGTAAGCGCGATCAATTTCCTGAGCATTTAGGTCCCTCTATGGATCTAATTCCAGTACCCTTTCTTAATTATTCCCATCTTTTGGAATAATTGCAAAAGTTTTGTCTGTGCCGTTAAAAAGAAGAATTTTTTGCTCATTAACCGGCATCCGGCCGCCGTTGGCACTCAAAGCAGTAAAAAGTTTCTCGCTGCTGACAGCACTTTTCAAAACTAAAATTGAGCCGGGACTTGAATAGGTTTTAAGTTCTGCTTTCAACTGAATATTCTTCAGATTTTCATTCAGCCAGTTAATTGCCTGGTAGATGTCGGTTAACCCATGCGTAGTCACCACTTTAATTTCGGTCATCTCCATGATCGGTATTGTCTGCAAACCTTCCAGAGTACTGCTGATTTTAGATGCCTGAGAATTAAGTAGATTATAAATAAGACTGGCGAGCCCGGAACTGAGTTGCTTGGCAGTAATTGTCGAAAATTCTTTTTTCTGCATAGGAAAATCAAAGGCCATTAAAGTTTCATTGGTGCTGGTTCTGCTTAAAACATACTGCGCGGAAAGTTCAAACTTTGCTGATTTTTTAATGGGATCTTCAGCAACTTTTTTAAGTCGGGAAATCCATTTCAGCGTAACGGATGCTGGATTCATTCCGTCGCTTCCCTTCAGCTCTTTTGCCAGAACGGCGTAATTTTTGTAACCTTTAAACTGTTGAGTGGCCATTTTAAGCCAGGATTCCTTTATAACACCGGTAAAGCTTTCTGCACGTGCCACACCGACATCTTCCCACTTCATGCCTTCTTCAAACTCGATATCTGCATAAAGATAAAAATTCTGTTCAGCTATATCCGGAAGATCAGAAAGTATAACCTCGTATAAATGGCGTGTTTTTTCAGCATCCAGCTCATACCGAAAAACACCAGAAGCTTTATCGGAAGGCACAACGGCAGACTTCGGACCTTCAGGTGAAACATCAAGAAGCGGGGCTGGAATACCCAGCAAATGAGACTTAAAAACGGGCTTCAGTAATTCTACAATGTCCTTGGCTGAAAGTTTTTCTATCTGCTTTTTTTCAGTAAAACTCTTCCAGAATTCTTCGGAAGAAAGACTTGATTCTGTAAAAAAATCATTCAGTGCTTTTTTCATTCCTTCCAGTGTTAGTTTGTCCGTTTCTTCGGTTTTTTGTTCCGGACTTAAACTAATTTCTACACTCAGAGTTTTTTCTTCTGCCAGAGTATGAGTCACTGTTAAAAGCACCAAGAGAAAAAGCAGCGTTTTATTGAACATTCACATCCTCAAGTTTTCCGTCAATGATGAATTTAACCGCATCACGATTAAAAACTTCATTTATCTGGTGGGCCATTTGGGGAGTTGGATTAATTAAAAATTCTTCTCCTAACGGCAATCTCGCTTTTCCTCCCGGTCCTTCAAAGATCATGTGCATCGGAGTTGAGCCGCGGTAAGACAGCAGCACCTGGCGAAGCTTGTTGAGCTTGATTTCGGTCAGATCTGTGAGATCAACATTGATTCTAACACCAGTAATCTTGTTCTCTGAGTGTTCCTTTAACTTGTAAATTTTTTCCGCAAGAATTTTTCTCGGGCTTTCTGAAAGATTGACCGTTCCTTCAACCAGAACCGGATCGTCTCCAGCGAGCATCATTTCATATTCTGCGAATGTCTTCGGAAAAATGATACATTCAATTTTACCTGACAAATCTTCCAGGGTGGCAAAACACATTTTGTCACCTTTTTTTGTCAGGATGTTTTTCTTGGCGGTAAATTGCCCTGCCAGACTCATGCTGCGTTTTTGATCCTGACCGATAAAATCCTGCACATTCGCAATGGGCATGGATGCCATCTCTTCCATCAGGTTTTTATAACGATCCAACGGGTGACCAGAAATATAAATTCCCATCAACTCAGCTTCATGCGCAAGCTTTTCGAGATCGTCGAAATCCGACACGATCTGAATATCAAGATTTTCTTCCGCCGTCTGAGACATACTATCTCCGCCCATATCAAAGAGAGAAACGAGGCCCTGCGAAGCTTCGTCTTGACGTTTTTTACAGTAGGCCAGAATCATTTCCAGATTCTCAAGCAATGTTTTGCGGTTCATTTTTTCGCAGTTATCGAATGCTCCAACTTTAATGAGTGATTCAAAAACGCGGGTGTTGATGATTTTAAGATTCACTCGCTCACAAAAATCGATCAGCCCTTTAAAAGGTCCATTCTCAGTGCGCTCGCGCACGATTTCTTCAACAGCGTTTTGACCGACGTTTTTTACAGCTCCCATTCCAAAGCGTATGTTTTTTCCAACTACGTTAAACGGCCAGATAGACTCGTTAACATCCGGAGGCAGAACTTCAATGCCGAAATGTTTTGCATCAGCAATATACTGCGTGATTTTTTCCATCGAACCTAATTCTGTCGATAAAAGAGCTGCAAAGAATTCTGCCGGATAATAATATTTAAGCCAGGCCGTTTGATAAGAAATAACGGAATAAGCAACGGCATGAGATTTGTTGAATCCGTATTCCGCAAATTTTTCCATTTTATCGAAGAGATCACTCGCTACTTTTAAATCATAACCGCGCTCTTGTGCCCCTTTCATGAAAATAGTTCGGTGGTGGGCCATTTCATCAGCTTTCTTTTTACCCATCGCTCTTCGAAGCATGTCCGCTTGTCCGAGAGAGTAGCCGGCCACGATACGGGCAACGTTCATTACCTGCTCTTGATAGATAATAACTCCGTACGTATCTTTTAAGACCGGAACAAGACTTTCAAATGGATAATGAGCTTGCTGTCTGCCGTGTTTGATCTCAATGAACTCATCAACGATTCCCGACTCAAGTGGTCCTGGTCTGTAAAGCGCGTTGATGGATGAAATATCGTCGATCGACCCCGGTGCAATACGCTTACAGAGATCAATCATACCGCTCGATTCAAGCTGGAACACCCCAACTGTTTCTCCGGCCGATATAAAATCGAAAACTTTTTTATCTTCCAGATCAATGTTTTCGATATCAAAGTTTGCATCTTTATCCCGGCGGATAAAATTCGATGCACTTTCAATAACCGTTAATGTTTTAAGTCCTAAGAAGTCGAATTTAACGAGTCCGATTTTTTCCGAGAAGTCTTTATCAAATTGAATGACCTTCTCCCCTTCACGTCCTCTGAACAGTGGACAGTAGTTAACGAGAGGAAGGTTCGTGATGATGACTCCTGCTGCGTGAATCGAAGCGTGACGAAGAAGTCCTTCTAGCCTGCGGGAAATATTAATAACCTGCTTGATCCGCGGATCAGAATCCATCAGCTCGGAAAGCTTTGGTTCCATTTCCAGCGCTTTATCAATGGTCATCTTCAATTCTTCAGGGATGAGTTTTGAAATGACATCGGCTTCACCGAAACTTAAACCAAAAACACGGGATACGTCTTTGATGACGGCCTTTGCCTGCAGCTTTCCGAAAGTAATGATCTGGCCTACGCGGTCATCACCGTATTTTTGAGTCACGTATTCGATAACTCTATGGCGGTTGTCCTGACAGAAGTCGACATCAAAGTCCGGCATCGAGATACGTTCAGGGTTGATGAAACGCTCAAAGAGTAAGTTAAACGGAATCGGATCAACGTTGGTGATGTCCAGAGCGTAGGCCACAATTGAACCAGCGCCCGAACCACGTCCAGGGCCTACCGGACAGCCGTTTTTCTTGGCCCACTTGATGAAGTCCGATACGATCAGGAAGTATCCAGGGAATCCCATCTTCACGATCATGTTAAGTTCGTCTTCTAAGCGCTCCAGGTATTTGGGCTTAATTTCCGTTTCCCAGTTGGCTTCGATGCGAAGTTTTGCAAAATGTGGTCCGTTAAAGCGAGCCTGCATCCCTTCATGGGCCAATCTTCTGAAATACTCTTCCGGTGTTTCATCTGTCTCAATTGGATAGTCCGGAAGATGGTAAATCTGATTGCCTTTAGCATCTTTCCATTTAAATTCAACATTACACTGATCAGCGATCAGCAGTGTGTTGTCACAGGCATCAGGGGCATAATGAAAAGCTTCGCGCATTTCTGCCGGTGATTTATAAAAGAATTCATTGGTGGTCAGACGCATGCGCTGCTCATCCTGCAATGTCTTGCCGGTCTGTACGCACAGAAGAACTTCCTGAGCAGCAGCATCTTCGCGGGTGAGATAATGACAGTCGTTAGTGGCAACCAGTTTTGTGTTGGTCTTTCTGGCGTATTCAATAATTTTTTTATTTACCGGGATCTGTTCCGGAATGCCGTTTTCCTGAATTTCCAGATAAAGATCCTCGCCAAAAAGATCGCGTAGCTTTTCAATGGCCTTAATCGCCCGGTCGTCCTGGTCAGAGAAAAAATTGTATCCGACTTCACCTTTAAGACAGGCGGTCGTACAGATCAGTCCTTCTTTAAATTCCCGCAACAGTTCGTAATCGGCCCGGGGTTTATAATAAAACCCTTCCATGTAGGCGCGGGAGAGAAGCTTACAAAGATTCTGGTAACCTGTTTCGTTTTTACATAATAAAATTAAATGGTGAATCTGGTGACGGGATTCCATTTCATCCTGACTTCCCACGACTTTTTGTTTTTTCAAGGCCCCTTTTTCAAAACGGGATCCCGGCGTGAAATAAATTTCAGAACCTAAAATGGGTTTGATTCCTGCGGCCTTGCACTGAGTATAAAAATCGATAGCACCAAACATGTTTCCATGATCTGTCTGCGCAATAGCGGGAACGCCAAACTCTTGCGCCTTTTTGATCAGGTCTTTTAGACGAATGGCCCCATCGAGTAATGAATACTGGGTGTGTAAATGCAGGTGAACAAAACTGTCTTTGTGTGTTTCTAAAAAGGACATTTTTTAATCCTCGTGTCGCTAGTCTCCTTCCTGGAGGCTATTGACAGCTAAACTGTCGTTATCTTTAATCAAATTTAAGCAAATTCTTCGGACTTTGTCGTTCACTGAATGCAAACATTTTTACACGGTTCCGACTCGAACGTTGAGGCTTTCGGAGTTTTAGCTTAAAATACGGATAATTGGTCTTTTTACGGGTAAACAAAATGAAACTCAAAGAGTTTTCACTACCTTTAACGCTTCTGGTGATTGCCGCGCTTTTAGCGGGTACGTCAATCTATCTGAATACGCGAAAAAAAAATGCGCTAAAAGAAAGCAAAAGTCAGTTGACCGCACCCAAAAACCCAAAAAATGCCCCTAAATTTGAAAAAATTAAGTCTCTTTTTCACCCGCTTCATCAAAAACCAAAAAATCAGAACTCAACGGAGCCAGTTCTCACCTTGGAGCGCTTTTATACAGAAGCAGAAATTAAATCCATGACTGCTCAGGGATTCGACGAATTACTTCTGGATGTTGAACGCCGTTTGCCGACACTGGCCGATATCAAAAGTGTTCCGGCAGGGGCGCTTCACCGTACACCAGAAACCATAATGCTGGCAGGAAAGGACCTGGGACTAATCAAAGAAGTCTTAAACGCTCATGAGAACTACTCTGACCGGGCACTGGTTTTTTACGACAACTGTGCTAAAAATGATCAGCGACCGACGCCGATTCGGGCCCTCTGCTTAACTAATGTCGTGGAAATGAAAAAACGATTCTCCATGCATATTAATCTGAAGGACTACCCGGCCCAGGTCATAGACTTGGCAAAGATGATAACTGACATATAATAGATTTATGGCAGCAAACAGTATGAAAAAGAATAAAAAATCAGTTCAGTTACCGGGGCAATTGAGTTTTGAACTCGATATTCCACAGGAACCTGACCGGAACTTCCACTTAGGTGGTCGTTCATTTTATTTTTTTGATTTCGATGACAACGTAGCCTTCCTGTCCACACCCATTATTATTTTTCATAAAAAAACCGGCGAGGAAATTGCGCTGTCTAGTTCAGAATTTGCTCACGAAAATAAAAACATCGGTGTCAGCGGACCTTATGCTGATTACTACATGGATTTTAATGATAAAAACGGGTCATTCCGCTATTTCCGAGATCGCGATTTAAATCCGATGGAAATCAAGGCCGGCAAAAAGCAAATTTTTGTTGAAGATGTTGAAAAGGCCCTGGCGCATGTAGATTCTATGTGGAAAGCCCCGTCGTGGAACTGTTTTTACCATGCGACTTATAACCAGCGTCCAGTATCGCTGATCACGGCCCGCGGTCATCATCCGCGAACTATAAAAGATGGTGTGAACCTTATGGTCAAGTCTGGGTATCTCCCGAGTGATCCGAATTATCACAGTATCTATCCAGTTTCTAATCCGGAAGTACGAGCGGAACTGGGCGATCATGATTTTAAAAAAAGCGTAGCTGAACTAAAAAAACACGCTATTCGTGCCAGTGTAGAGAAGGCCATTCTTGAATATGGCTACTCCCCTTATCACAGGTTTGGAATGAGTGATGACGACCACAAAAACGTTGAGCTCATCACTGAAGAAATGCGGGAATTAAAACACAAATATCCGGACATGAGTTTCTTTGTAATTGAAACATTCAAAGACAGTTTCAGTAAACGTGAGATCCTCTTACATGAAACGCGGGAACTTATTTCTGCCAAAGAATCAATGAAGCCTCAGCTATCGCTCTTTGACTAATCTTTAGTTTCGTAGACTTTTTTCACAATTCAACATTCTTTTTACAGATCTGTTATAAAGCTTCAGATAAAACAATCAGGAGGCACTATGAAAGCATTACTTTTAACTGCAACACTTGTTCTCTCATTTCAGGCGGCAGAAGCTCGTTCGATTTTGACTTTTAAACCTGCACTTAAATGTGAGTCTTATTCTCAGACAAAAAGAGTGGCCACAGTTGATGTTCATCTGGCCCAAGATGGTCAGGCACGTCTTTTGATTAATTTAAAATCAGAAGATCTGAAGCTTGATGCTTTCGGAAAAAGAATTCTTCCTCCACCAATGTCAGCAGGAACACCGGTGCGTTATGTTGGTATTGACAGAGAAACAAATATTGAAGCTGAATTATCCGTTGGTCTACGCCCAATGAAAGTGGGTAAAACCACAGGTCGAGCTGCTACTCTTGTTCTGAAGAACAGATCAGAACTTCCGCTTATCTGTACAGCTTCAGCAAAATAAAAAACACTGAGCACATATTATTTTAATATGTGCTCATAACTTTTTTTATGATCAACTGAATGATAAAGCAGCGTCGGCAGGACATAAAGATCGACAATCGTCCCGACCAGGAGAATGATGGCCAGAATTCCTCCAAATTGTCTGATGGGAATGAAAGAGTTAAAAGCGAACATCGAAAAGCAAATCACCAGGAGCAGCCCGGATCCGACAACAGGATATAAAACTGCGGCAGCATACTCATCAAAATTTCTAAATCGTACATCCTGAGCATAAATGATGTGAAAACTTGAATCACCAACAAGTCCGAGCGCTATAGAAAATGTCATGACTGTCGCTATATTAATAGAAAATCCTAAAATTTTCATAGCTCCAAAAGTAAGAGCTACAGGAAGTAAGCTTACCAGAATAAAAATCAAATTCTTTTTCAAGGTCTTTAAAAACAATGCAGAAAAAATAAAAATTATCAAAGCACTGGATACAAAGCTCTTGGTTAACACCTCTATCATTGTTTCCTGGGACAACATCAGATTGTAATAGAGACCGTTTAGTTCATAGTGTACTGAGTGCTGACTAAGAATTTTTTCTATTATTGTCAGTTGTTTGCGATAATCGACGGCGTTCATTGGAGGACCTGTCATCGTTACTCGGTAATTTTTTTCTAATGGATAACTATCCTGTAATCCGGGAGGCAATTGTCCCCGGAGTAGAAAATAACTCTGCAAGTTTTCGGGCAACTCTTTTTTTCCTGAATAAAAGGAATTTACCATTTCAACCAGGCGGTTATTAGAAATAATTTTAATTCCGCCTTTTTCCAATTCGGACATTAATTGCTTTTCTACGACTTCAATCTCTTTAATGCTGGAAGTATCTAGTTCATTTTGCAATTTTATATTGACTTCAACTAAAGGGATTCCCGCAACAGTCTTAACGACATCTAACATTTTTCTTCGAACTTGCTCCTCTGCTGGAAAATACTCTGTCGCATCAGTGACCACAGGTAATTTAGGCATATAAAAAAGAAGACTGATCACTCCTGATAAGCATAATGCAGCAATCATTTTGAATGAAAAAGATGTTCTGAAAAACTTAATTTGCAATAACTGAAAACGGGACCCACTTTTCTTAGTAATCATTTTTTCAAAAAGAAAGTACCATCCAATGGTGTAGATCGTGCACCATAGAACCAGATGTGCAGAAATAAAACCGAATTCGCGAATAACATAGATTTCAGACCATGCCAGGCTAAGAAATCCAATATACGTGGAAAAAATCATCAAAAAAAACGGTTTCCACTTAAAGTTAAAAACCTCACTCAAACCGTGAAGTTCTTTTAAAGAAAAATAAAGATGAAATGAAAGACCTAAGCCCACAGTAAACACTACTAGCGGAATAATTGATGTCACCATATTCATTTCACCATGCAAATACTTTAAAACGGCAAGCGAAAAACCGGCAGAAAACAGACAGGGAAGATAAACGATTAGAGCGTGAACAATATGGTTTACAAAAACTACGGAAATAATGAGGCCTAGCAAAAACATGAGAGGAAACAACTGCTCCTGGATAACCAGCGAATACTTATCCAAAAGGAAATTGGTATAGGGAGTTCCGGCAACAGAAATGTCATCCGCGCCCCAATACTGATCTTTATCTGCAAAGGACAGTATATTCTTTAAACTTAAGTCATCATCATCCATTATTAAAACAGCAATATGTTTATCTGTTTGCAGGCTTATCAGATCAGGGCCTGAAGACTTGTAATTCTTTTGTATTGCCCTGGAAGTAATAATTTCGCAGTTACCACTGCAAAGTTTTTTTAAGCGCTCTACTTGTTTGAAAAACAAGTGTTCATCAACAGTTGCTTTCTTTATTACCAGTGATTTCTTTTCATTAAATGAATGGGTAAAGGATAAATAATCAGCAAGGCCTTTCTCCGACAGAAAAAGTGTCTCCGGATTTCTTTGAGCTAAGTCGTGTCCAGACACTAAAGCTCCTACTCCGGCAGCAAACATTATGATTATTAAAAGCCATCTGATCATTATTTCCCCTTAGGAATAGACACTGAAAATGATATTTCGAATTCATCGCGAACTTTTGCAATAAATATACTAGGATCAGGAAGGTCAGCTTCTGACAATTTCAGACTGGTGCTGCCGGTTATTCTTATTCCGTCTTCTCCTCTGAGCAAGGTAAATTTGACTGGCTTCATGACTTTTTTATCTTTAATTGAAAAAATCATTGTGCATATCTGCTCCCCCTCCTTAAGAATTACTGGTTTGTTTAATTCTGCGATAATCTTTGGAGAATGAACGGAATCCAGAATCGTATTTATCATTTTGTCATTTCGACTGGTGTTATCTGTATCCATTTCTTTCACATCAACTGTGACAAGAAGTTTTTCAATTAAGGAGTCTTTTAACTCATAATTGATACTGAATCGTCTTGCAAATCCAGTAAATGGTGTTGTCACTATACCCATTTTTGTACTTTCGCTTGAAAACCGAATATAGTCTTCACTTGCGGAAGCTTCATGAAAGTTTGAATAAACTTTTGATATTTCTGCTGCTGGAAGCGATCCACACATCAGCAAAAAAGAAAATATATAAGGAACAAATCGTTTTTTATCCATAAAGTTTTTCCTGTACTCATTGTTTTTCATGAGGGTCTCCTCTTCTAACTTGATCCTGCCCCATTGAATATAAATATTGGCAACTGTAAAAATAACCATTGTAAAATATGCTTTCACTAAAAAAGGTATGAACAAGAGTTCCAAAATTACGATTAAATAATTAGGATGTCGAATGTATTGAAATAATCCGTTGGTTGTAATCGTCTGACCCTCAATCATCATAACTTTAACAATCCAGAATCTTTTCAATTTTTCCATTGTATGAATTCTCACGGTGAGACAAACTACTAACACCATGTAACAAAACAATGAAACGATATCAGGCTGAAATGATTTTTTAATATTTGCTTCAATGATCAGACTGACAAACCAGAAACTGTGAAAAACTTTCATTCTTAAAGTTTCGGCAGGGTCAACTTCCAAAGCACCGTACTTTTCTTTCAGCCATTTTTCATTAGATTTACTGATCACCAGTTCACTTAATCTTTGCAATATATAAAACAAAAGAATTCCGTTCAACAAATAGAATTCCTTATTCATTGTGAATTCCATGATATCTGATTAAAGAAACTTCTGAACAAAATGCAGGCCCCATAGCAATCATAAGCCCTATTTCGTTTTCCTTTCTGCTCTTATTTTTAAGGGTCTTTTCTAACACATGCAGGACAGAGACTGAGGACATATTTCCTTTTTCTCTCAGACTATCCCAGCTCAGTTGAAAATCCTCTTGAGTTCTACCAGTGACTTCACTCAATTTTTCAAGAACTTTCGGGCCTCCTGGATGGCTGACCATAAAATTAACATCGTTCAAATTCATTTTATGAGTTGTTAAAAATTCTTCTATATTTTTTCTGACTTCTTTTTCAACCAGATTAGGTACATCTCCGCTTAATACTATTTTAAAACCGCTCGATACAATATCCCATCCCATTGCATGTTCAGTATTCGGATAGAAAAAACTTTGGCCATCGTTAACTTCAACAGGAGACTGTTGTGCCAACCGATGATCTTTTCCGACAATTAAAACTGCTGCTGCTCCGTCTGCAAACAGACTTGTTCCCACCAAATTAGCAACACTTTGGTCATCGAACTGAAAAGTTAGAGAGCAAAGCTCTGTCGCCAGGAGAATGACAGCATCTTTAGGATGACCCTTCAGATAATCTACAGTTCTGTTTATTCCGGCCACGCCCCCCAGACATCCTAAACCAAAGACAGGAAGACGCTTAGTTGCAGGTGAAAAAGGTAACACATTCATCAGCCTTGCTTCCAGTGAAGGAATGGCAAGTCCAGTCACAGTTGTTGAGACGATCATATTAACTTCATCTGCCCGCAGTCCTGCACCTGCCAGCAGTTCTTCGATATTTCTTTTTTGTAATTCTTCTGCAGTTTTAAGCCACAATCTGGACCTTGCACCTATATCTCCAAGATGTCTGTAAAACTCCAGAGGCAATGCCAGATGTCTTCCATGCACTTGTGAGGAATAATGAAATTGCTCTACCTGCCTTTTTCTTTCCGGCCAGATACGGACAATTTCATCCGCTATTTCTTTTTGTGCATAATAATTTTTGGGGAAATTCGTTTTTACTGAATGAATGTATGCCATGATCACCTCTTTAGACTAAAAATAGTCTGATCAATCCTTCTAGTGGATTAAAAATGTTTCCAATAATACCGATAAAAATATCTCCTCTTGCTTTTTTCTTTTTAAGGAATCTACCGATGAAATTTACCCACTGAGGGTGCCGTATCAATGTTTGAAAGAACAGGTTAAGAAATTCTTTTTCTCTTCTTTGAATTTTCTTTTCTTTTTTGTAGCGTAATAAACCTTTTTCAATAGTCTTTTCAGTCAAAATTGACTGAACGAGAATGGAAGCGTTCAGGAGAGCATTATATATACCTTCGCCAGTAAGTGGATCTATAAAACCTGCCGCGTCTCCAACATATGCTAGATTTGAACCTGCTATGAAGTCATTTTTGTTTTTTAGGCAAGTAACAATATTAATTTCTGAAGGCTGGATTTTACTCCAATCAAGCTGATTCCTTAGCCTCTCTGAAGATTCAATATATGTTCTGATTAGATCTTCTGGTTTTTTTTCTTTCAATATTTCTGAATCAACAACAAGAGAAAAATTTACTTCCGTATCTGATATCGGGTCGAGGCCACAGTATGACCCGTCGGAGAAGATATGCATCTCACCTTTTCTCAATCCGTTAAAATTTTTACGTGAAAGATAACAATGAATTGCAGTTCTTTTTGTATTCAGCTCATTTATGTGTCCAAGGTAGTGGCCTATTTTTGATTGCCTGCCATCGGCAGCAATCAAGAGATCAAAACATAAGTTTTCTTCTTCGATGTTTTGTATTTCCCACTTTCCATCTTTATTTTGATGAACTTTACTGAGAGTCCAGTCACTATGAAATTCAACTCCGCATTTAATGGCAAGTTGTAAGAGTCTCTGATCAAAGACTTCACGATTCAGGGCCAGACCGTACTTATTCCTTGGAAATTCTGTCTCAACTGCAGTGTTTTCCGGTGAGAGAATAACCATGCCATTGAGCACACCAAAATCCCTGGTCAAATAGTCAACAATTCCTAAGTCAGTTAACAAATCCAGACCTTTTGGACAGAGGTATTCACCACAAATTTTTCTTTTTATCTGCCTTTGCCTTTCAAAGAGTGAAACCCTAAAACCATTGTAGGCCAGTAAAGTGGCAACCAGCGCACCCGCCGGACCAGCGCCGACAACTCCTATTGAAATGCCGGAATTTCTTGTTTTATTCACTGACATGCGATTACTCCTCAGTGATAATATCCAGGGTATTTGCAATTAAATCGATCCTACGGGTGTAGGACACATGAAATTTTAGACATTTAGGCGACTTTATATGACAAATGTACAAGAAAATAGAATTAAAATTCTGACCTTTCTGGCACTTCTCTTGACCAGTTTATTCGCATTTTCCGACATAGTTCTTGATATGCAGGAAGGGGTTTCTCTCTCCCATCTGTTACATGAAGGTGCACTTTGGTTCTTATCCTTTATTGGGGCTATTTTTCAATACCGGATTATAAAATGGCAAAGTAGTGAAATGCGGTCTTTCGAAATCAAAATTGCTGATCTCAATGAATTGAATGTGCAGTTAAAAAAAGAGCAGGAGAATTTTAAAAAAAGAATTGATCATTTATCTGACGAATTCCTTCAATATATTGATGAACAATTTAACTCATGGACTTTTACCCGAAGTGAAAAGGAAATAGCTCTCTTGTTGATTAAAGGTCTCTCAATGAAAGAGATAGCCGATATACGGGGTTCTTCTGAAAGTACAGTTCGTCAGCAGTCAAGTCAGATTTATAAAAAAAGTCAGCTGGGTGGAAGAATGGAACTCAGTGCCTTTTTTCTTGATGATCTATTATCATTATCCAAATTACCGGCAGAAAAATAAATTATTCCCATTCAATAGTACCGGGTGGTTTCGATGTAATATCGTAAACGACCCGGGTTATTCCTCTTACTTCATTGGTTATTCTTCGTGAAACGGCCTCCAGAAATTCATGCGGAAAATGTGACCAGTTGGCAGTCATTCCGTCTGATGAATTCACCATACGCAGGCAAATAACATGTTCATAAACGCGTCCGTCACCTTTGACTCCCACTGTTTTAACCGGAAGAAAAACTGTAAAGGCCTGCCATGTTGACTGATAAAGCTTTGCCGCCAGTAATTCTTCATAAAGAATCTGATCACTCTCCTGCACCATGCGAACAGCTTCTTTTGTAATTTCTCCGAGGATTCGTACCCCAAGTCCCGGTCCAGGAAATGGATGTCTAAAAACCCAGTCTCTTTCAAGTCCCAGGCCAATACCCATTTCCCGGACTTCGTCTTTAAATAAATGGCGAAGTGGTTCAAGTAATTTAAGATTCATTTTTTCCGGCAAACCACCTACGTTGTGATGAGATTTAATCGTTGAAGATTTACCATCTTTTCCTAAAGGAGAGAGAGACTCTATCACGTCCGGATAAAGAGTTCCCTGCAAAAGATATTCAAAGAGAATATTGTGTTCTTGTTGAAAGTGTTTTACCTTTTGATCGAAAACTTCAATAAACAATCGTCCGATGGTCTTCCGTTTCACTTCGGGATCATCAATACCTTTTAAAGCATCCTCGAATTCCTTTCGGGCATCGATAATTTCGATATTCAGGTTTGTTTTATCCTGCAAAATTTTAATATGCTGATAATCTTGTAGCCGCAGTAATCCGGTATCGACAAAAAAACAGTAAAGATTTCCACCTAAAACTTTAGAACTAAGAGTAGCTGCTACCAATGAATCAACGCCGCCGGAAAATGCACACAATACTTTTTTCGCTCCAATATCTTTGACCTGTGCGATGGCTTCCTCCATCATTTCTTTGGCGTCCCAGTCGCGGTGCAATTTGGCGATATCATGATAAAAATATTCCAGCAAAAGCTTCCCATGTTTGGAATGTTCAACTTCCGGATGAAACTGTAGCCCCATTACCGGTAATTTGTTATGTTTGATTCCGGCCACGAGTTGATTGGAACTTTTGATTATGACTTCAAAGTCTTTAGGAACGAGACTGACATGATCAGAATGGCTCATCCAGACACTGCTTTTATCAGGACAGTTTCTGATACGGAATCCGTTAGTAAAATGAATATCTGCGTGACCGTACTCTCCGATAATTCCTTTTTCTACAATACCGCCAAAATATTTCCCCAGTAACTGCATACCATAACAGATACCGAGCACAGGAATTTTTTCTTGTTTAAAAATAAAAGAGTAATCATGGGTATCTTCAAAAACGGATTGAGGCCCGCCGGAGAGAACCAGGCAATGAGGGTAATCCAGCTTTTCAAATCTTCTTTCACACTCCTTAAGAGATATGATTTCCGAAGAATATCCCAGCTCTCTGGTTTTGCGGGTAATAAGCTGAGTGTATTGCGACCCAAAATCCACGATCCAGATATTTTTGGAGAAAGGTATTTTCATTTTTGCGTTTACCTGTGTTTAGCTCAAGCGGTAGTTTGGAGCTTCTTTCGTGACAAAAACATCATGCGGATGACTTTCTTTAAGTGAAGCATTGGATATCGTGATGAATTCAGCTTTTTTATAAAGCTCTTCCAGATTTTTAGCACCGACATATCCCATTCCGGAACGTAATCCACCGACAAGCTGAAATATATTACTGGATAATGATCCCCTGTATGGAACCTGTCCTTCAATACCTTCCGGAACAAGCTTGCCAATGTCTTCCACACTCGCCTGTCCGTAACGATCTTTACTTCCCATCGTCATTGCACCCAGTGACCCCATACCGCGATAAATTTTGTACGCGCGTCCCTGATACAGAACCATCTCTCCCGGAGCTTCATCCGTTCCGGCAAAAAGAGAACCAATCATGACTGAACTTGCTCCTCCAGCCAGTGCTTTGACAACGTCACCGGATAATTTGATCCCACCGTCTGCAATGACAGGAATATTCATTTTGCGACAGAATTCTGCACATTCCAACACAGCTGAAAACTGAGGAACACCAATTCCCGCTACAACCCTCGTTGTACATATAGATCCTGGACCAATACCGACTTTTATACCGTCCACTCCGGCGGCGATCAGATCTCTACAGGCATTGGCAGTGGCCACATTTCCTGCGACAACATCGACATGCGGAAAATTTTTTTTCAACAATTTGACCATATCGATCACACCTTTGGAGTGACCATGGGCCGTATCCACAACCAAGGCATCAACCTGAGCTTCTACCAATACCTTTGCCCTCTCAAATTCTCTGTCTCCCACACCGATGGCGGCTGCGACTCTGAGACGTCCAAAACTATCTTTATTCGCATTGGGAAAAGTAATCGTTTTGAGAATATCTTTGACTGTAATTAAACCCTGGATGAGACCATCCTGAGAAACCAGTGGCAGTTTTTCAATTCGGTGTTTGTGTAATAGTTTTTTAGCCTCGTCGACTGTTATTTTTGGATCGGCGGTAACGAGCCGGTCTTTCTTAGTCATAACATCTTTTACTTTTTGATTGAAATTCGTCTCCAGCTGAAGATCGCGATTGGTAAGAATGCCCACCAGTTTTTTATTTTTGTCTACAACCAGAACGCCTGTAATTTTTTTTTGATTTTTTAGGTCCATGACATATGAAAGGGTTGTCTCCTCATCTACGCTGACCGGATTAAGAATCATCCCTGCTTCAAATTTTTTTACTTTTTCAACTTCTTCGGCCTGACGATAGGCCGTAAGATTTTTGTGAATGACACCGATTCCTCCTTCTTCTGCCAGAACGATGGCCGAAGGTGCTTCTGTGACGGTGTCCATGGCCGCTGAGACTATGGGAATGTTGAGGATGATATTGCGGGAGAATCTGGACTCTGTCGTAGTCTCAGACGGTAAATTTTCTGAGTAGGCAGGCTTAATTAAAACATCGTCATAAGTTAGTGCAGGCTGCTCTTTCACTTTTGTCATAGTGACTCACTTGTTGAACACCCTACATTGAAAAATCATAGTCCAGAAAAAATGCTTACAGCGATTTTAACTGATCAATAAGTTTTTCACTTTCTTTATAGTGTTCTTTGATTGGGGTTGTTGGCATTGTTTCGGCTGCGGGTACCGGTTCATCCAGTACAGAAGCAGGTGCCCGGTTTTTCACCGGAGTCTCTGTCTTCAGACCATAAATTTTTACTTCCAGCGGTGTAGCTGCAAAGGAAACAGTTTTCTTGACTGCTTTTACCGGAGTTTTTTCCACAACAGTGTCCGATTTGGGAACAATATTTTCTTTTTTCACGCCCGCTTTTTTTCCGGAAAGTAAACTTGCCTTATAGGCTTCGAGGTCTGCATTCTTTTCATCTGACACAACAGAGGCAATTGTTCGTCCTGCCACTTTCTGGTCATTGTCTTTAAAAGTCTGTTCCGAGCTTTTTTCCATTGGAGAAACGTTTTTAAATAAGGAGACTAGCTGACGGTAAGTTTTTTCACCCACTGGAGTTGGATCACGAGGAGCACCTTCATCGTAAGCATTGTCCACAAAAGAAAAATTACCTTCTGCAACACTCAGATTGAGTTCTGTTGCCCTTAAGTTGGCAAGCTTCATCATCCCATTGATAACCATTAGCTGCGTTTTACCTTTAACGGTATCATAGGAAAGAATGGCTTCGCCCCCCTGATAAAAAACTGAGGCATTGGCCGTGGTCACTTTGTAATCATCAACTCTGTTTTGAGACTGAAACCAGAGATCTCCACTGCGCAATTCAAGATGATTTTTATAAACAGCAACAGATGATGAATTACCCATATGAAAGCGGTGGTCGGCATTATCGGTAAATGTGACCTGACCGGAATGTTCCACCACAATTTCTGAATTCATTTCAACGATATCGCCCACGCGGATATCCTTAGTTTTCCCAGCGTGAGAAATAAATCCTTCACCTTTTACTTCAACGATTCTCCCAAAAGGAGTCGCGTTTGCAGAGAGTGAAAGTAATGAAAGAAATAAGGCGAAACTTAGTTTATTCATGTGTTTTCTCTTCAATCTTTTCGTAGTAAGAACTTAAAATTTTCCATTCATTCGTATTACGGTACTTTTTACGAAATTCTTCGACTGTCGCGAAAAATTTCTGCTTATCACCCATCTTCATATGAGTAAGTGCAACCCAAAGTTTAGCGCTTCGGTAGTAATGGCTTGTTGGGTATTTTGTCATCAGTGTTTCGAAATGTTTTAATGTCCAGTCATGGTGAGATCCCGACTCATAAGATGAAATACCGGCCTTGAACAGGAATTCATCGTCGATTTTTTTATGTTCTGGATAGTAAGTCGCAAGAGAAGTATAAAACTGAGCAGCCTTTTCAAAGCTTTTCATTTTGAATTCTTTATCGGCAATTTTCAGCATATCTTCCGCAGTCCATTTGTACGTTTTCCACTCAACATAGTCTTTCTTCACATCCAGGGCCGGCACGCTGGCAATTCCACGACTTACGCCGTGAGTTTCTTCACCTTCAGTCTTAGATAATTTTTTCGTCTGATAGAAGGCCTGGTCTTGTTTTAATTTTTGAATTTCAAATTCCAGTCTTTTGACTTTCGCATTCAGCTCACGATTTTCGCGGGCAAGCTTCAGTGCCACCATCTCATACTTATTGATCTGTGCAGCTTTATGCTCAATAGACTTCACGTCAACATTGCACGATGAAAAGAGCAAACAAGTGGATAATAAGCTTAGATTTAATTTCATAGCGGCTTCCTTAAATTGAGGAGACATGAGCTGTTATGGACTCACTCGTCTCTACTGATTTTCGGCTTTTAGGAAAAAAAATTTAGCGATAATTGAGAGAATCAAAAAGATTGGTTATTTGATCAAGTCCATCAACAAAGAGTGCCGGACCGGGTTGCAAATAAATTTCAGGGGGTAGTTCATATACCTGAGCGGTTCGAACGGCCTTGGTGTGACTTAATTCTGGTCGGTTTATAATAGAATCTATGTCTACATTTTTGCCACACCAGGAAGCTAATATCAGATCTGGATTTAACTCTCCGACATCAGTCATCCGCACAAAACGATCGCGTGCCAGACTCCCCTTAACTGACTTCTCCCGGAAGATATCCACTCCTCCGCAAATCTCAATGAGCTCACTAAACCAGCTGATTCCACAAATCGCAGGTTCATCCCACTCTTCCAGATAGACTCGGGGCTTAAACGTTCGTTGACTGGCCTTTTTTTGTGCCCATTCAATTTTAACCGCGAAGGAATTCAGTAAGTCGCGTGTCTTCTTTGCTTCACCAATTATCGCCCCCAGTATCATCATCGTTTTAAAGATATCGGCAATTGATCGCTGATTAGAGATAAAAACATCCAGCCCATGTCCAATAAGCTCTTTTGCAATCTCTTTTTGAATATCGGAAAAACCAACGATCAGATCGGGCTTAAGCGACAAAATTTTATTGATGTTGGCATGAGTAAAGGCGGAAATTTTGGGATGCTGATTGGCCTTCTGTGGACGTTTTGCATAGACAGATACACCGGCAATAACATCGCTTCGTCCAAGCAGATGAAAGAGTTCGACCGACTCTTCCGTCATACAGACAATTTTTTGAGGAGTTAAATTATTCATAGCTCGGCAGACGGACTACAAAAGTATTCATACCTTTTTCAATTGTATGAAAAAGTTCTCCATCATGAGCATCTACCAGGCCTTTTGAAATAGAAAGACCCAGACCCGTTCCTTTACCGAATTTCTTTGTGGTGAAAAAGGGATCATAAATTTTTTTCTCAATTTCCTTATTGATACCTGGCCCAGTGTCGCGGATGTGGATTTCCACCCAGTCATTTTCAGTATAAGCTTCAACTTCAATCACTTTTATTTCGCAAGGCTCAAGTGCATCCACGGCATTGTTGAGGAGATTGAGAAGAACCTGAGAAATAAATGAAGGGTAGCAAATCACATTGGAGCTTTGATCGATATTTAATTTTAATTTTATATTATTTTTTTTAAAGCGATCATCGGCGATAAATAAGTTACTTTCAATCAGATCCTGAATTCTTACCGAGACCATCTGATCTCCTTTGCCCTGCCGGGCAAAGGTAGAGATGCCTTTTACGATCTGAGAAAGGCGAAGAATAGTCATCTCCACACTCTCAATAATTCGGTCACAGGAAGCGAGGTCAAGCTGATCGCGGTAAAGCAAGTTGCGCATCTGGTGCATTTTTCCCTGTATGGTAAACAGCGGGTTATTAATGTCGTGGGCGAGATTAGACGCCATCTGTCCTAGTGACTGAAACTTTGCGCTTTCAATCAGTAAATGCTTTTGTTTTGAAATCTCAAATTGAAGCTCTATGCTTAGCTGGACGTACAAGTAAGCTTGAAAGAAACAAAACAAAACGACGAGAATGATGAACATTGAATAAATGGCCTGAAAATTTGGCACTCTCTCCAGAGGAAGAAAAAAATTCGGATAATTCACAGTTAAAATAATGGCCAGTGCCATCAGATTAAAAGCAAAAAAGATGAGAGCGAATTTAGGACGAAAATAAAATGCGTTCATGAGAAACACCGGCAACAGCCATAGCAGACCGAAAAACCCCATCCCGGCCGGTGAAAAGGCCGTCAGATAAACTGTTGCAAAGATCACAACGACTTGGACTGTGGAGCCAATAGTTAGGCATTTCTCAATGTTTTTAGTTGCACTTTTTAAACAAATAATCAGCGCAACCAGAACAATAAAACTGAGGAAAATGCCGATCTTAATGAAGACGGAGATCCCCAGCAGATTTGCTCCGATGAATAGTGACGAAACAATAACTATGGCACATAGATTAGCCGCAACAACAAGCCTGCCACGGTAGAGTACTGAAATGTCCACCAGCTCTTCCACTTGGGAGGGCAAAAAGGTATCGAGAAAACGATAAAGCTTCTTTAGCATGAAAGACCCGAAAATAATGGCATCTGTTACCAATAAAACAATAGGCCTAACTGCATCATGTTGTAAACAATGCAAGCTTTCCAAAGACCCAAAAATTGAGTTAAAATAAAGGCGCCCGATGTCAGGTTTTTCCAGAGGAATTTATGCGCTCTATTTATCTTATCTTTTGCCTGTTTGTGACCATTTTATCTGCGGGGTTTGCCCAGGAAATTCCGGATAAACCAGTTAAGGTTGCACTGCAAACTTATAAAAATAAAGAAGGTCTGCTGATAGCTCTTAGCTTTGAGAATCACCCTAAGTGGCATACCTACTGGAAAAACCCGGGCGATGCTGGTCTTCCCATTAAGAATGTTTTTTCAGTCAATGGCACAGAAGTTAAACTCGAAGAAGAAGAATGGCCGACACCAAGAAGGTTTATAGAAACTGGCAATATGTGGGCTTACGGTTACGAAGGGTCTTACACACTTTTTTTCAAAGCGCCTGCAAAAGTTCTCAATCAATTTGCCGGCAAGACCGTTTCTTTGAAATCCGGGTGGCTGGTATGCCGGCATATCTGTATTCCTGGCGAAGTTAAAGTCGAATTCAAGCTTAGCGGTGAAAATATAACAACCTTAACTCCGGGAATGATGGACCCTCTTTCTTCAGCCGTTCTGACTGAGCGATACAATAATCTGCCGAAGATTGCTATTATGCCGGAATACCTGGATATCAAACTTTCACGAGGAGCTGCCGAAAAAACACTTGTTCTTTCATACATAATTAAGAAAAGTGATGATTTAAGTTCCTTACAAAATACAAATCTGCTTTTTCCTTTTCCCCAAGCGCCATTTGATTTTCGCCATGAAAATCTGAAAAAAGAAAAAGGAACGATTGTCGGTTCCATGGAAATAAGCTGGGATGGTGAATATCAGGATCCGCCGGAAGATTTGCCGGCAAACGGAAAATTCAAAAAACCTTATAAATTACGTTTCGTGATCAATGATCCAGTTCAGTCCAAAGCTATCATTGTAGAAAAAACTTTTAAGAGCTTTGATCTGACTCCGGTCACTGTTGACAAGACTTCTGACGGGGCTTCACCACAACAGACAGAATTAGGAACTTCAGACACCAATACTAAAATAGTCGTCGCAAAATCTACAGGATCTTTTTTCTATTATCTAATACTTGCATTTCTAGGCGGATTGATTCTTAACATTATGCCATGTGTGTTGCCGGTTATTTCCCTTAAGCTTTTTGGTCTGATCAAATATAAGAATGAATCACGCCGAATGATTATTCGGCACAATTTTTTTTATACTCTCGGTATTCTGGTCACTTTTTTGACCCTGGCCGGTGTCATTGTCACTTTCAAATCTCTGGGGTCGCAAGTTGGCTGGGGGTTTCAGTTACAGTCGCCTCTTTTCATTGCCATTATGATCATCTTTTTATTCTTCTTTGCGCTTAATCTTTTCGGACTGTATGAATTTCAGACTCCGGGAGGAAGAACGCTGGGAAACGTGCAGACGAAAGAAGGATTTGTCGGAGATTTTTTAAGCGGAATTCTGGCCACAGTACTCTCCACACCATGTAGTGCTCCTTTTTTAGGGACAGCTCTGACTTTCGCTTTTAGTTCCTCACCGCTGGAAATTACTGTTATTTTCATCATGATCGGACTGGGATTGGCTTCCCCGTTCATTCTCACTGCATTTTTCCCTCAGCTTGTCTCCTTTCTGCCTAAGCCGGGTAAGTGGATGAACACAGTAAAAAAACTACTGGGTCTGACGTTGATTCTTACCATTGTCTGGTTATTTGATGTCTACAATGCTCTGGTGGATGGATCCTCTCATCTGGTAAAACTGGCAGCAGCGATGGTCTTTATTTACGCCGGATTTCTGCTTTATCGTAAGGACAAATGGTTTGGCCTGACAAGCTTTCTGGTCTCTGCCGGGCTTTTTCTCAACCTTTCTACTTCTGAGGTCGTTCACAGTAATGAAGAACAAACGGCCCTGATTCGGGACAAGCAGGCAAAAGGCCTGGACTGGGAACCGTGGTCAGAGAAAAAAATGCTGGATTATAAAACAACAAATCAGGCCGTTTTTATCGACTTCACTGCTAAGTGGTGCTTTACCTGTAAAGTGAATGAAAAGCTTATACTGGAAACGGATCAGTTTAAATCGTTTGTACGACAAAACAACTTAAAACTATTAATTGGTGACTGGACAAAGAGAGACGAAGTCATCGGCAGTTTTCTGAGAAAGCATGGAATGGTTGGCGTTCCTGCCTACTTTGTTCAGAAAAAGGACGGAACTCTGGTTAATCTGGGAGAAACAATTACTCTAGACCGAATCAAAGAGCATCTGAATTAATTTTTTGTGAGCAATCTCTCTCCCACTGATAGGAGCAGATCTTTTTCCCAAAGCGATTGCAGGAAACGAGAAGGTATTTCAGTAAGACCATAATAAGCCCCCGCCAGCTGACCATAAACGGCCGCAGTCGTATCAGCGTCATCACCTAAGTTCACTGCTTTTAAAACTCCTGCCTCAAAATCATTTGTGTGATAAAAACACCAAAGTGCGGATTGCAAACAGGTCCACGCTTCCCCTTTTCCTGAGAGCTCTTCGTAAGATCTGTTTAGAAATTGGCGATCAATGTCTTGAAAGATTTCGTCTTTTGAGCAACCGCTTATTGCTCGAGAAATAATTTTGGCGAGGAGTTCGCAACTTTCAATGCACGCCTTTGGTGCATGAGTCACTTTTGAACTTAGACCTGCAAAATGAATGGCGAGATTTTGATCCGGATAAAAATACAAAACGACCGGCGCCAGACGCATGAGAGACCCGTTAGTGGCGGGATCATCCGGACTTCCGGCATAGATTTCTTTATTTTCTTCATAGCGAAGCAGGGCTGCCTTAGTCGTATTCCCGATATCAAAACAATGCCCAGTGCAGCTCATATAGCCCTCACGAAACCACTTTAAATATCGTTCCACCTGATCATTCGGGTCAAAGCCTTTTTTCTCAATCAGGCTTAATCCAAGGCAAAGCGCCAGGCTGGTATCATCCGTCCACTGGCCTTTTTTAAGATTAAAAGGTCCTCCGTCCTGATAGTCAGTGACAAGCGGAAAAGTTCCTCTGTCCTTAAACTCTACTGGTGCTCCAAGAGCATCCCCTACGGCCAGTCCAATCAGTGAGCCCTGGTATCTCTCAAGTAGTTTCATGATTCGAATTTTGAAGGTGAACGCATTATACTGACGATGACATCGCGGGGAGTTTTATTCTCATAAAGAACTTCATAAACACCCGTAAAGATCTGTGCCCGAATTTCAAACTTATCAGCAATAAACTTTGCGGCCTTCGCCGTTTTATATCCTTCAACGACAGACCGCTGTGATTGAATAATTTCTGAAGCCTTTCGACCTTTGGCAAGCTCCAGTCCGAAACTTTTATTCCGGGAGAGATCCCCGGTTGTAGTAAGAATTAAATCTCCCATTCCGGATAGACCGTAAAATGTTTCCGGACGGGCGTTATAGACAGCACCAAAGCGAAGCATTTCCGCAATACCCCGAGTGATCATTGCTGCGCGGGTATTGTGATTATATCCTAGACCTTCAATAACTCCTCCAGCAATGGCCAGAATGTTTTTCAGCGCTCCACCCAGCAGAACTCCTTTAATGTCATAACTTGCCAGCACTTTAAAATAAGGAGTATTCAGCATAGTAATAACTGATTCTAGAACTGATTTAGAACGTCCAGCAAGAGTCACCAGAGTAATCTGTTCCTGCATGATTTCGTGAGCAAAAGACGGACCGGATAAAAAACAGAATTGATCTTTAAAATGCGGGAACTCATCAAAGAAGAGATCATCAGAAAGCTCAAGTGTGTCCGGATCAATCCCTTTAGATAAGGACACTATAGGAATTTTACGAATCAAATAATTCAGAAAACGATCATGGTTTTCATTAAAAAATTCTGAAATTCCATTAGAAGGAAGGGCGGAAACAATCAGCTCTATATCGCGGGTTTCATGAGCATCAACTTCTTCCCAGCTTAAAGCTGCATCCACATTAGGAGCTATCTTCATTCCTGGGAGATAAACAGAGTTCTCACCTTGTTTTATGGCATCATAAATATCCTGAGAGCGAACTTTTAAAATAACTTTTTCAAAATTCTGCGCCAGAACCTGTGCCATGGCCGTTCCAAAAGCTCCGGCCCCGATAACGAGAGCAATTTTCTTTTTTGCAGTTGTTTGATTCATAGTGAAATAATTCCTTTTATCACACTGGCCCGTTTATAGATGATAATGATTTCTTCACTGTGAGTGACAATCTTTTTTCCACTCACGCTTATGTAATTGCCGTTAGCAGATGGCCTTTGTTCAATGACCATATCCTGCATAATGAAAAGGATCTGATGAATTTCACTGACCGGTACAATAAATTTAAAATAATACTCCAGTGGAAATTCCACTGTTTCATTTAAAACCAGTTTTAGCTTGTGTAAACGATCATCGAGATCTTTGCTCATTTAAAACTCCAGCAGTTTTAGTGGAATCTCCTGTGCGTAACGAATGATATCGATCACTTCGCGGGCACAGGCATCGCCGGCTTCGCGCATTGTGATGTAGTCAACAGCTTCCTGAATCTCCAGGGAAGCGTTAGGCACGGTCGCAGAAAAGCCAACTCTTTTTAATATAGGCAAATCAATAAATTCATCGGCCATATAAAGAATTTCTTCATCCTTGTACCCCATGGCCAGCACCTTTTTGAAGGCTTCGCGCTTATCTTCATTGCCTAAAAAAACAAAATTCAATTTTAAATTTTCAATAAATCGTTTGCGGACGCCGAGACTGTCGCCTCCGGAAATCACACCGACTTTGAGTCCGGCTTCCATTAGCATTTTCAGTCCATGCCCATCGAGAGCATGTGTCGTTCGGTTGAAACCAACATCTTCTCCTTCCCAGCCGATTTTTCCGTCAGTGAGAATTCCGTCTATATCAAAAATACAGACTTTAATTTTTTTAAGTTTATCTTTGAACTCAACAGCGTAATCACGCAGCCGTTTTTTTTGATCTAATGGTTTTGCCATTACACTACCTCATAAATTCGCAGGAGTTGTTCAACTATTGCTTTGATCTGCTCCAGCGGTAAACTGGTGGCGGAATCAGACAGGGCCTTATCCGGATTCGGGTGACACTCCATAAAGACACCATCAGCTCCTGCTGCAACTGCGGCGCGGGCGAGCACCAGAATTTGCTCACGTTTTCCTCCAGTCGCCGTACCCAAACCTCCCGGACGCTGAACACAGTGAGTGGCATCGTGAACGGTCTTTACGCCGAAACTCTTCATGATTTGAAATGAAGCCATATCGACAACCAGATTGTTATAACCAAAGCTTGAACCCCGCTCAGTCAGAAGAATCTGTGATTTCGGCAGAAAAGTAGTGGCCTTATCGACGATATTTTTTGTTTCTTCCGGAGAGAGGAATTGTCCTTTTTTAACTTTCAGGATTCGACCATATTTTGCACAGGCTTCTGCACCTGCCGCGATCATATCAGTCTGTCGGCATAAAAAGGCCGGTACCTGAAGCACATCAACGACTGTCGCGAGTTTCATTGCTTGAGAAGCTTCATGAAAATCAGTCAGGACGGGAAGACCGGTTTTTTCTTTCACTTTTGAGAGAATACGCATCCCTTCATCAATACCCGGCCCACGATAAGAATTTATAGAAGTGCGATTAGCCTTATCAAAAGAGCCCTTGTACGTAAGTGTGATTTTATTTTCGAAAGGTTTAAGATCAGTTAGTAAACGATCGGCTATTGCCAGGGCCATCTCTTCACTTTCTAAAACACATGAGCCGATAAAGAGATCGAGTTTTGGTTTATTCATTTTGCTTTCCTATAATCTGTTTTTGTCTGATTCCTCAATGAATGCTTTAAACAGCGGATGAGGAGAAAAAGGTTTTGATTTAAATTCCGGGTGATATTGGCAGGCAATGAAAAACGGATGATCCCCGAGTTCCACAACTTCAACCAAATTAAGTTCTTTGTTAAAGCCGGAAATTTTCAATCCTGCTTTTTGAAGTTTATCGAGATACATATTGTTAAATTCCAGACGATGGCGATGGCGTTCATGGATGATTTCTGCTCCGTAAACTTTTTGTGCCAGTGATCCTTTCTCAAGTGAGCACTCGTAACTGCCTAAGCGCATACTGCCGCCTTTAGCCCCCTCTTTTTTCTGGCCTTCCATATAATGAATCAGATGTGATCCACCACTTTGGAATTCTTCTGAAGTGGCATCACTGATTCCGGCACAGTGACGGGCAAATTCAATTACTGAAAGCTGTAACCCCAGACAAATTCCGAAGAATGGAATTTTCTTGGTACGAGCATAATGAATCGCTTTGATTTTTCCTTCAGTTCCACGTGAACCAAATCCTCCCGGAACTAAGATACCCTGCACATCTTTGAAAATTTCATCAAGGCTGACATTTTTTTCAAGTTGTTCGCTGTCGATATAAACCGGTTTAAATTTTAACTGATTCGCTATGGCCCCATGGTTAAGAGCTTCATCAAGTGATTTGTAACTCTCAGTCAGCTCAGTATATTTTCCGACGATTCCAATAGAAACCGTGCGAAGAGGATGAGTAAAGTTGTGCACGACTTTTTCCAGATCCGCTATTTTTGGTTCCGGAACCCAGATGCCTAAAAGTTCACTTATACGTTCATCCAGTCCCTGCTTGTGAAATTCCAGCGGAACTTTATAAATCGTATCCATATCGATACTCTGGAAAACATTTTTTCTTCCCACGTTACAAAAACGGGAAATTTTATCCAGCGTATCTTCATCCACAGCCCGGTCCGAGCGACAGATAATAACCTGAGGTGAAAGTCCCTGAGACATGAGCTCTTTCACCGAATGTTGAGCGGGTTTTGATTTCAACTCTCCAGCGGCTGCAATATAGGGCAGTAATACCAGATGAATAAAGAGAACGTTAGCCGCTCCTTCATCATGGGCCAGTTGTCTGATCGACTCTATGAATGGCAGCGATTCGATATCCCCTACAGTACCTCCGATTTCACCAATCAGAAGATCGGCATTCTCAGCGGCAATATGAATTCGACGTTTAATTTCATTGGTAATGTGCGGAACAACCTGAACCGTTTTACCGAGGTAGACGCCAGCACGTTCGTTTTCAATAACTTTAAGATAAACCTGTCCGGTAGTAAAATTACTTTCGCGCTTTAATGTGAGCGAAGTAAAACGTTCGTAGTGGCCCAGATCCAGATCGGTTTCTGCTCCGTCATCTGTGACAAAAACTTCTCCATGCTGAGTGGGACTCATGGTTCCCGGATCGACGTTGATATAAGGGTCCATTTTTAGCATGGCGACTTTAATTCCTCGTCGTTCAAGCAGACTGGCAATACTCGCTGCCGCCAAACCTTTTCCTAAAGAACTCGCGACTCCACCGGTGATGAAGATAAATTTTTTAGGTTTTTTATTTTCTGCCATTTATTACCTCTTCTACTTTTTTTACATCTTCCGGATGATCAACCCCTAAAATGGTTGCTGTCGTCGGCATCGCTCCGATGGTGAGACCAATTTCTAAAGCTCGCAGCTGTTCGAGTTTTTCTAGATATTCAAGCCTGCTCTCAGGAGCGCGGGCAAAAGTCGACAGCGCGTTGGGCCGGTAAGAATAAACTCCGATATGCATAAACCAGTAATCGCTGTCCGATTGCTGTTGTTCACGCTTAAAAGGGATTTCAGCACGGGAAAAATAAAAAGCCTTTCCTGATAACTCACTGAGAACCACTTTGACTTTGTTGGGATCATTAAAAGCACCGGAAAAGCCCTGCTGCTTTTTTACCATTGTAGCAATATCAAATGGACTCTTCAGGTGAAAATCGGCCAGACGGGCCAGCTCACTTCCTTCTAAAAGAGGTTCATCCCCCTGAACATTAATGACTAAATCAAACTGTTGTTTTTTAAAAAAGCGCTCATAAGCAAGCTCAATCCGGAGTGTTCCGGAGATAACATCATCATCCACCCGGACAACGTTGGGGGAAAAGGTTCGGATGTGATCGGCAATTCGTTCATCATCAGTCACGGCATAGGCTTCAAAGTTGTAATCCGGATGAGTTGCTTGCTGACAATTAGTCAACACCCGTTTGATCATGGTTTCACCAGCAATCAGGGCCAGAGGTTTTCCCGGAAATCGGCTCGAAGCAAATCGCGCGGGAATTAAAATGAGGATATTTTTTTTACTCACTTTAAAGGTCTCCAAAAAGAGCTATAATAAACTTTGTCATTATAGAGGAGATAACAGGGAATGGCCCAAAGAATTTCTGTCACATTCCTGATCATTTTGCTCGGAATCTCCACGGTTTCGGGTCAGGATTATAAGCGTACGGTCATTAACGACCCAAGCATCAGCCGTCGCTGTGAACTCCTGACTGAAAACCGCAAAGAAAAGATAGCCCATAAGCAGAGAATTCTGGCGCTTATTGAACGCAATCGACACCTGCAAAGTATTACTCCGGAAAATAAAATCACAGTTAAGAAAAAACTGGAGACTAATCTGGGGCATCTAGAGCATGAACTCACTCTCACCCAAACTCAAATTCAGTTTCACGAAGAAAATATCGTCCGCAAAGGTTGTCCAGGTATTAGCCTATAAAACTCTTTTCATAGGGTTTTAGATTTTCTATCCTATTCTAAACATTTAGTACGCACATACACAGACCTGACCAAAGAGAGACCATGGATAGATATTTCTTACTCAGCTTTCTCGTATTATTACTCGCCCACCGGCCAGGACTGGCCATGGCGCAGGAGACGCCTCCCACTGATGCATTGACGGAAGAAGTTCAGACCTTGCCTCCCGGAGATCCGGGTCCTGACCTGTCTGTACCCCCTTCCTCCACAGGTGAATTGACCGAAGAGGCCCAAACACTACCTCCCCCTTCGGAAGAAACTCCGGCATCTGCTCCCGATATTGTGCGTTCTACCGATGATCCACTTCCTGCCGAAGAGCCGGTTAATGAATCAACTTTGCAGAAAAAGACCGGTGTTGTTTCAGAAGAAGAGCTTTTTAAAACAAAAACCAAATCCGCCCCTCCAAAAGTTAAGGCAGCGAAAGTCACTGAGTCTGAAATTTACGTTCAGGAAGCAAGTAAATATAAACTAAACGATACTTACAAAAATCTTCAGCTCAATGATGTTATAGAACAAGGGCTACGCAAAAATTATGATCAAAACATCCGCGAGCAGCGCCAGGAAGTTCGGGACATTGAATTCGCCGGAGCTAAAAGTGCCTTCTGGTTACCGGAACTGCAGGTCACACTGACAACCGATAATCACCGTATAGGAACTCTGAGAAGAAGTGAAGGTCGCCCTAATTCCGGAAATGCCGCTCATCCATCAGGCACACTTGGATTATCGCTCGGGGACTATACCGTCTTTAACTGGGGTAAAGACTACGCCCGCTATCTGAACACTAAGGCAACCTATGACCGAACCAAAGAAATTTTAAGTGAATCCCGACGAGAACTAAAACTAGACCTGATCAGCAATTATTTTACGTTAGTGGCCTTTAAAAGTGTAGAAAAGATCCGACAGGATCAGCTGCGCCAGGCTTCTTTTGTGTATCGCCTGTCCAAAGAAAAAATTACTGTCGGTAAAACTTCCAAACAAGATTATTATCAGGCACGCAGTGAATATTTAAAGGCCCAGAACGATTATCACGAAGCGAAGATTAATGCCGATGAAGCAGATGAAAATATGGCCTTTTTGATTGCTGATCCGGTCGGGACAAAATATGTGATGAATGAAATGCTGGATTATCGCAGACTCAAACTAACAATTGATGAAGCTTTGACAGAAGCAGAAAAAAAGAATCCGGCGCTGCTGACAAATAAAACGCTGATTGAAAATGCAGAGAGATCTTACGACGTTGCGCTAAAAGAACAGCTTCCCCTTCCCCGTTTTTCAGTTAATCTCGGAGCCTATAATAAACGATTCGGACAGGGAATCGATACAACTCGTTATGAGACAGATAATGGCAGTGGTAATATTGAACTGGTGGCCTCAATCAATGCAACCTGGAGCCTGACCGGGGCAGAAGGATTACTTAACTCTAATACTCTTGCCACGACCAGATTGGGAAGAGACATTGCGGTCAAAGAATTTGAAAAAAACACCCATTTCACCCAGTCGTTTGTCCGTCAGACCTATAAAACAATTCTGTCTTTACAGAATCAGATCGTGATTTTAGAAGCCCGCATTCCAAGCCTGCAAAAAACATTTGATACCGTCCTTGAAAATTATCTCGCAGGTCGGGCTAAATTTTATGATTTTGCCCTGGCGCTGGAAGATTTAACAACAACTAAAGTTTTCTTTGAACAGGTTAAACTACAGCATTTAACTGAAAAATTAAATCTTGCCAAGGCCATGGGGATTGAAGATTTTCCAGGGGAAAATTTTGAACAACTGGCCGTCAGAGTAAAAGGAAAATAATATGCAAAAAATAGTTTTATTGGCCCTCTTTTCTCTGATCTCAGTTAAAGCTTTTGCTCAGGACCAGCTGATCATCCGTAGCGAAAGCACTTTTGAGCCGACATTTAGTAATCGTTTCACGGTTACAGCTGGATTAAATCCCAGTATGACAAAAAGCTCAGACGTCATGAATCTTTCTGCTGCTTATGCAAAAAAACTGGAAAATTACTGGCTGGAGGGCCACTTCGCCATTACCAATGGATTATTCCGGGAACTCTCGGGCAATAATCAAACTGCCACAGGCGCCAGCGACGCTCAACTCGAAGAACAAAAAAATTCCATGATCACTATGGGTGTGGGCCTAGGACGAGAATCCCGTTATGCGCAAACTTTACTGCCGTTTGATGATCTTTATGAAATGATGACTGCCGACATCACTTACAATATGTACAAAGAAGATTTCTCCGGTGAAACTTTTACCGGCCCGGGCATGGTCGCCAAATTTTCTCTTCATAAAAGATTCAGTGATTATTTTAGTGCCGGCGGCCATTTCAATTACAATCTGGCCGTTGTAAGAAGATCTGAGAACAATACCAATGAAACCGGCTCGGCACGTTCTTTGACTATTGGTTTTCTTACAGTCGGACTGGATTTAAGTTTCACACTTTAAAAAGGCAAATGGTTATGATCGCTCGCTATGAAATTCCGGAAATCAGTGCGCTCTGGACTGATCAACATAAATTTGAAACATTTTTGCAGATTGAACTCGCTTTGCTTTCGGCATTGGAGAAAAGTAAGCATATCCCGGTCGGTATCACGGAAAAAATAAAAGGAAAAGTCGTCATCGATCCGAATCGTATTCTGGAGATCGAAAAAACAACCCGCCATGATGTAATCGCATTTTGTACTTCCATCACCGAACAGCTTCCGGTTGAAACCGGAAAGTATTTTCATTATGGAGTGACTTCTTCCGATATCATCGACTCCGCCCTCACTCTTCAAATCCAATCTTCACTGGATATTGTCTGCGCGGCTTATGATTCTTTCCTTCAGTCGCTAAAAGAGCGCGCGCTGGAAACAAAAAACGTGATGACACTCGGAAGATCACACGGCATGTATGCCGAACCGATGAGTTTTGGCCAAAAACTACTGGGGCATTATGCGGAATTCAAAAGACGGCGTGATGACCTGGAAGAGTACCGAAAAAAAGAACTGACTATTCAGCTTTCCGGAGCTGTGGGAAACTACACCATTTTATCACCGGAAATCGAAGAAACAGTGGCAAAGTCACTGGGGCTCAATGTGGAGCCAGTCTCCACGCAGGTTATTCCCCGCGATCGTCTGGCAAAGTTAATTTCACTGACATCCATGGTGGCCAATGCTATTGAGCGCCTGGCGGTGGAAATCCGTCATCTCCATCATTCAGATGTCAAAGAAGTCGCTGAAGGTTTCCGCAAAGGGCAAAAAGGCTCTTCGACCATGCCCCATAAAAAAAATCCGATTGCCACAGAAAATCTGACGGGACTTTCGCGTTTTCTTCGCTCACATCACACGCTCGCGATGGAAAATGCCATCCTTTGGCATGAACGGGACATTTCTCACTCCAGCGCTGAAAGATTATATCTTCCGGATCACTTTGGAATTTTAACCTATGCCTTGAAACGTTTTACGGAAACGATGGATCGCCTGGATATTGATGTCGAAACAATCGAAAACAAAGTGCTGAATAATACCCACTATCTCTCGAGCTTTTACCTGCATCACCTGATTAAAGTTTGTCCTGATCTTTCCCGCGAAGATTTATATGCGATCATTCAGTCAGCCTCTTTTGCCACCAAACCGGATCAGTTCCGGGATGCTATCACTGAAGCATTGAAGACCAGACAAGTGTCTGCAGAACTCCCTGCCGTAGACAGAGATGGTCTGAAGAAAATTTACCTGGGAAGTGTAGAAAAAATTTTTAAGCGCGTCTTAAATTAAATCTGGTCTTTGTTTTTGTAACTGTTCAACGACTTTTTTAATTTCCTGAGCGTCTTTTAATGGCGCAACCAGAACAACTTTATCATTCACCACCACAATATGTTTATCCATATTGATCAGCGAGACAAATCTGTCGGGAGCAAAAATCACATTATCAGCAGAGTTTAAAAAGAGTGTTCCCTGGCTTTTAACGACTGTATTGCCATGAGTTTCATTTAAAACCGTGGCCAGAGCGTCCCATGAGCCCAGGTCATTCCAGTCAAACGTCGCCGGCATGACGGCAATATTCGATGATTTTTCCATCACAGCGTAATCGATAGAATCACTTGGTAGTTTTTGATAAACGGCCTTAAGGGCCTTAGGATTATCCGCCGTTTTACACAGGGCTTCGAAATGCTCAAACATTTCCGGAGCGTGCTCTTCAAATTCCTGCAGAAAAACTTTTACCGGGGCCACAAACATTCCGGCATTCCAGAGATACTGACCACTTTTCACATAAGCAGCAGCGAGTTCGAAATGCGGCTTTTCTTTAAATTTAGAAACACCAAAGGCTTCTTCTTCAATCAGTTTTCCTTTTTGTATGTAGCCAAAACCTGTGTGAGGAAAATGTGGTGTAATACCAATGGTCACTATCTGCTGATGACGGTGAGCAAAGTCAGAAGCTTTCTGAATAGTCGCATGAAAACCGGTCTGATTCAAAATGACGTGATCAGAAGGAACAATCGCCACAACATCATCCATCCCGACCCCTTTCATCACCAGGGTGGCCAGAGACATCAGGATACAGGGAGCCGTGTTTCGCCCAGTTGGTTCAAAAATGATTCCCTTGCTGTTAATTTTTCCTTTTGAGGATTTTCGGCAAAGTTCTTCCTGCTCAGCAACTGTAACCACAAAACGTTTGTCCTGTTCAACAAACCGATCAAAACGCTCGATCGTTTCCTGTAAGAGACTTTTTTCGCTGATCAGGCTTAAGTATTGTTTTGGTCGTGTGGACGTTGATTCCGGCCAGAAACGGGTTCCTTTTCCACCGGCCATTATCAGAGCATACAGCTCGTAAGGGCGAATGGCAGCTGACAAACGCTTCGTCTTCTTAACCAGCGCTTTTTTCGTCAGTTTCTTAACTGTTTTTTTTTTCATTATGGCATCTTGATGATGGTGTAGTCCTGCCCTAAAAAGAGCGACTTTTCTTTTGCCACGTAGGCCTTAGATTCGTCAATTGTATTAAAGGCACCAAGACTCACACGATACCATGTGCCTTTTCCTTTAATCTCAATTTGATTGATGATGGGATTATAGCCGCGGGCCTTAAAGCCTTCAGCGAACTCTTCAGCTTCTTTTAATGTGCGATGGCTTCCTAGCTGGATCGTATATTTTCCGCTTAGGTTGTCACCTTCACTGCGTGGCTCAACTGACATATTCGTTTTCTCAGCGGCAGGTGCATCAGGATTGCCGAATTCTGCGCTGATCTTTTCCTGCAGTTTGCTTTCAATGTCAGAGCTATCCACATTGGCCGCTTCAGGATTGGATTTGATTTCCTGCAAGGCCTCTTCTTTGTTAGAGAGCAGCTCAACGACTTTCTTTTGATCTTCTTTGGTAATTCCCGCCATCTCCAGTGAATAATTCTTTCCGATCTTTACACCGAGAACGAACGAGGTGATCGCAATCAGAATCATGAATACGAAAAGAAGGGCCACTTCTTTCTTGGCAAAGACATAAAGTTTTGTTTTTGAGTCCATAGCCTTATTTTAAGGTCTAACCCCAATTCAGGCAATCACCTTTTTTTGCCTTGGTCCGGCCTTTGAACCGCCCTTTGGACCAGAACTCGGCAAATTCTTCACTCTTTCGCGCTCTTTGCTGCAAATAAGAAGTGGCAAGCGTCATGCAAAAGTGCCCCTACAAACAAGGGAGGCATTCATGAAACTAAAAAACTTACTACGCAATCAAAAAGGTCAGGGTGTTCTGGAATATATCATTGTTACCAGTCTGGTCGGAATCGTGTGTATAACAGCAGTGAAACAGTTCGGTGGAGTCATCAAAGAGCGTATAGAAGACATGCAATCATCAGTGGTTCGTAACATTAAAAATTCTAGTCAAAAATGATTATTTTAAATTATCTACTCGTCTTTTCTATCCTTATTATTTCGGCCGTAAAAACGGCCGATGTTTTTAAAAAAGCCAATTCACAACTACATAAAGAACAAAAATCTTTCATCCAGTTAACAAGAGACAAACATAATACGGGAAGCATTTCTCTCATGGGCTGTTTTTTGACCTTAATGTTTTCGCTGTTACTTCTCTTTTTTGTACTCAAATTTAAAGTTGAACTGCAGGAAGCCCGCTATCGCCGCGACAGCTATCTATGCATGCACTATCTGAACATCACGACGGAAAATTATATCCTGGACATGGGTAAACTCAACATTGCTCTGAGGACGGCCTTTGCAGTGGGAATTATTTCAGGTCCGGCCAAGGCAGCTTTTAAAGCGCTGGAAGTCGCCCGCGATGCCCGCCATCTTTATTATCTCAAGCAGCTCATTGCTTACCGCTTTTGCTCAAAAGAAATGTCACTCCACTATTTGCTTAATCCGCCTTTTAAAAAGAAAGCAGGTGGTGTGCTAGTGGCAACAAATCTCGACGGAACTACCTTGATCAGGAAAAACAAATGGAAAATGACAATTATGAAAAACCCCTCCGGCATAAGATTAAAAAATTCTTTTTGTCTGGAAAGCAGCTGGGAACTCTCCAGTGCCTTTTTCCCGGATCCAGTCATAAAGACAAGAGAAATAACGAACGCGGGAGTTTCGAAATTGAAATGCTTATCTGGATTAGCATCATTTTTATAATCCTTGGCGGCTTTGTTCATGTATATCGTGCATACAAAAATGAACATCAACAGTTAAAAGAGGAATTTGAAAATGAATGGAATAAGCTCGACTCTAAAAGAAGAAATCAAAAAAGGACAACTGATCAAAAACCGGGAAAAACTCCGGCTTCTGGCGGCCATTCTCCTGAGTAATGCCATGGTCGCCCTGCTTTGCCTCTCCGGCCAAGAGAGTTCTCCCCCTTCGCCTAAAAAACAAAATTATCTCCATGCCAATCATCAGATATTACTGCTCAAACTCAATGCTCTGGTAGAAGTTCCGAAGAGCACTGATCGGCCGGTCGATATCAGCATTCTCTCGGCCGGCAGAAAAATGCTCATCGCCAAGGCCTATCTGCACTCCCAAGTCACTGAAAGTGACGACGGACCTCGTTTCAAAATTGAAATACCTGATACTGAAGTACTTAAAGTAAATGCCATGCTCAATGAAGAGCTGATAGCTGTTCCTTATGTTGAACAAAAGTATGTGGCCATTAAAAAAGCTGAGGCAGGAGGATCACGTTATGAAACGACTCTTTAGTTTAATTGCATTGATGTTAGTGAGTGAGTGTTCTTTTGCACGAGATATCATTCTCGTTGAAAATGAGGCTTCTCTCTCTGAAGGGCAAATGCTTTTACAGATCATGGAAAAAAAATTTAATGTTCCCAAAACCCTGGTGACTTATCAGCCCATTAAAACGTGTTCACGTCCAACTGATGCCATTATGCATTTGTGTTTAAAGGCGGATGGCAATCTGGAAATTTTAAAAGTGAATCGCTTTGTGATGAAAAATTCTTTCGGTGCTTTTTTTGAATAGGAGAAAATTATGTCAGGTCTATTAAAACTGTGCCGCCAGAGCGAGTCCAGCGGCACCAGAAGAACTTACTTAGAAGCTGCAGCTACCGCGTGGATAGCAAACTTTGGAGTTGTTCCTTTATTTTTATTGGCCGCTTTTCTTTTAGCGCCCATGTTTTTTTTCTTTCTTAATCTTCTGTTGTTAGTAACACATGTTCTTGAAACCATTCGACAACTCCTATTTTCCTACAACGGTGAATGCAATTTCCTCGGTCGTAGACTCAACTATAATAAATTTAACTCTGCACAATATTCGGGCTTTAAGCCCTCTTTTTTACCGATTTTCAGACCTAGTGTCAAAGAAATAGTGCTGGGATTGCCCCTTATTCTCTTACTTGCTGCGTCTGAAACTGCCTGGGCCAGGGCCGATTTGATAATTGCCAAGGGAGAGAGCACTACACTCTCTCTTCCGCTGGTGAATAAATTTAATATAGGAAATAAGGAAGTCATTATCTATCGTTTCGATGAGAAAAAAAAACAACTAATTATGCGCGGAAACCGCATTGGCCACACCGAAATTCTGGTCTGGAATCACGGTGAGCCGGAGCCTATTAAGCATCAGGTCTTTGTCATTACTAAAATTCAGGAAGCCAAGTTTCTTCACCTGGCCGAGTTGCTCGGTAGCCTGGGAGTAGAAACCAGACTGCATTTGCCCCATCTTAAAACTTCCGGTGAACTCCAGACAATGCAGCAGTATATTCAATACCGCAAAATTCTTTCCCGCCAAACAGATGTCATGCTCGACGGAGTAACTTTGTCAGCAGAACTTAAAAAGCAACTACTGGCGGAAATTTATCGCGCTTTTTTCAACGATTACAAGGACAACATCAGTTGTGAAGTCAACCAGAGTGATCTCACCTGTGCTTATCCGACAAACGATGCACCTTCAGAGGGCCTTAAAAAAAGACTAATTGAAAAGTATGGTGTGCAATTTGAAGAGCGCAACGAACAGCGATCGACAACAAATTATTCTTTTAAGCTTCGTTTAATACAGCTGGAGCAACTCGATGGTGAAGAACTTCGTTTAGGGTTAGAGCATTTGAGTACCAATCTGGGAGACCTGTTGCGACTTCCTCTCAGAACGATTGTCGAAAAAAACGCAGTTATGCTTTCCCAGCAAAAAGTGCTGATGAATACGTTAGCGGAACCGCAAGGTCTTTTAAGGGCCCACAGTCCGGCAGAATTTCAGATCGGAGCGGACGTCCCTTTCCAGTCAGTAGGGTCTACGGGTGTTGTTTCTCAGACACAGTGGCAGTTTGCCGGATTAAAAGTGAAACTTAAACTGGAAAATATGGGCGATAAAGTCAGAATAGACTATGAAACAGAATTAACCCGTCCTGATGCTTCCGGAGGATCAGGTTCTCAGGTCTCAATAAGCGGAAATAAAGAAAAATCATCCATCGTTTTATCGCTTAAACGTCCGACTCAGATGTTTCAGATCACACTGCGAACAGATGCAAAAAACACTGATCAAATGCCATTTTTAAATCGTATTCCAATTATTGGTGAATTGTTCAAATCAAAAAGCAGTCAAAACAATTACAAATCCATTACCGGAATTATTGAGGTTTCAGAACATGAATAGCTTACTTCTCGATTACAAAGACGACATTTTGAACCTTTTTCAAAATCTCTATCGTAAGGCCATCACTAGAAGCAGTCAGGTTGGTTTTGAAGAAATTCTTCTGCAAACTTTACAAACTCTGAACCTTTCTCGCAGTTCAAATGATGAAATCAAATATCTTGAAGACTGGTTTAATAAAGTTCAGCATCATAGCTTTATTGAATCAACTCTCCGAGAGGATTTCTATGAAATCTTTTTTCATGATCATCAAAACTATCAACGTCTGGATCATCAGGGAAAAACAGCGGGAAGAGTTCCTGATATCAGCAAAGAAGATTTTCTCATGAGTCTGGAAGTCCTGGCCTTAAAGCACAATATATCCTGGAATTATAAAGAACCTTTTACCAGCTTTTCAGTAACGTTATTTGGTCACCATTTGCGGGCCACACTGGTGCATGGATCAACATCGGCAACCGGGACTACAAAATTATTTCTAAGAAAAATTCAAAGCGATCGACCACAACTTGAAAAATTTTATCTATCACCTGATCAACTGGCACTGATTCAGTCACTGGTCAGCGAAAAAAAGAACGTACTCATTTCAGGCAGTACAGGCTCCGGAAAAACAACTTTTCTTCGCAGTTTGCTGCAGGAAATTCCGGAAGCTGAACATTTGATTGTTCTGGAAGATACTTATGAGATTATGAATCAGCATCCCGGGCAAACATCTTTTCTCGCTATAAAAGACCAACCGGGAAAAACACTGAAAGATTACTGTGCTTATGCGCTTCGTATGAGCCCGGACCGGATGATTGTGGGAGAGATGCGCTCCTCTGAAGTCGTGCCTTTTTTGCTCGCTATGAACACCGGCCACAAGGGACTCATGAGCACAATTCATGCAAGTTCTGGTGTGGATGCCTTAAACCGGATTGCTCTGCTCTTTTCTCTGTTTAGTGAATCAGCAGATCTTTCTTATGCTCTGGTTTTAAAATTGGTCTGCAAAAATATTGATTACGTCGTTCATTTAGAAGACAAAAGAGTCAAAGAAATCTGCAAAGTGATAGGATCAGAGGGTGAAACCCCATTTTATGAACAATTATATTAAAAAAAAGGCCTCAGAAGAGGCCTTTTTTTAAGAGTATTGTTTAATAAGAATGTCATGAGCACGAAGAAGAACACTGTTTTTATCTGCTCCCATGATTTTAAAGCTCACCGACACTGAAGTCAGGTCGTAAAATTCCACCGGCATTCCCTCGAAATGTTTTTTCAGGTCATCTACTAAAGTATGCTCTTGTTCCAGATTGACACCTATGAAAGAGACAATACTGTATTCTTTTTTCTGCAATAAGCTCACGGCCTTCAGACTAAAAAGAGTATCCTGTTCTTTGGTGATGATTGTTCCGCCGGCCTTTGGATCAAGCGAAGATCCAACGAAGACCGGAATATCCTTTCTTTTTGTCGGTGCGAGCGTTGTCGGGAAGAGGACTTTTGCTCCCAGTGTGGCCAGGGCCGTTGCTTCGTCATAAGAGAGTTTAGCGATGAAACGCGCGTCTTTTACATAGCGGGGATCAGAACTTGCAACTCCCGGAACATCTGTCCAGATCTGAACGAGTGAAGCATCAATGGCTTCACCAAAAAGTGCAGCAGAATAATCAGAGCCTTCTCTTCCTAATGTTGTAGTATTTCCTAATAAATCTTCGCCGATGAATCCCTGAGTTACGATGATTGAATCATCCAGCAAGCGCTCCTGCAGTTCTTCACGAGCATGAGTAGCAATCAAATCAATCTGCGGTTCGGCTTTATGAAAATCAGAGTTAGTCTTGATAACTTTTCGGGCATCCAAAAGCAGAGGCTTTCGTTCTGCCAGTCGTAGTTTTAAAAGATCCGAAACCAGCAGTGAAGAAATACGCTCACCAATACTGTAAATTTGATCCATCGTTTTTGGGGAACAGGTCTTTTCAGCGAATATGTCATCACAAAGGGACTTCAGCTCATCAAAAATTATCTGCATATCTGCTCTGGCCGCAGGTGAAGTAAAAAGTTCTTCAGCAATGACCATATGACGATGAGTGAGTTCCGAAATCAATGAATCGAGTGTTTCGCGATCGCCGGCCGTGGCAGCCTTCGAAATAAATTCTAACTGATTGGTCGTATTTTGCGTGGCCGAGATAACGACTATTTTAATAAGTGGATTGTTTTCTACAATTTGACTTACCCGAAGCATGGCACTTGCGTCCTTCACACTACTTCCACCAAATTTTGCGACAATCCACTTATTCATAGAATTCTCCCTTGAGGTTTTGGGATCATTTAATCCCGGGTTAACTTTTTATATGATGTTTTGCTCGGAATAAGAGCTTTATCACCAAGACGACGTTTTTTATCTTCCTCGTAGTCCGAGAAATTTCCGTCGAAGTAAACCACTTGATCACCCTCAAAAGCAATCATATGTGTAGCAATTCTGTCTAAAAAGAAACGATCGTGGGAAATAACTACAGCGCAGCCAGCATATTCCATCAATGCTTCTTCGAGCGCACGCAGTGTGTTCACATCTAAGTCGTTGGTTGGCTCATCGAGCAGAAGGACGTTTCCTTCTTCTTTTAACATCGCTGCTAAATGCACTCGGTTCTTTTCGCCACCCGACAATTCTTTAATGCGCTTACTCTGATCTTCACCAGAAAAATTGAAACGGGAAATATAAGCGCGGGCATTGACCTCGCGACCACCGAGCTTCAGGAGATCGAGTCCCCCGGAGATTGCCTGCAGAACAGTCATTTCCGGATCAAGGGCGCGATCCTGATCAACGTAAGCAAGCTTAACTGACTCACCAATTTCAATGGTTCCTTTGGTTGGTTTTTCTTTTCCGGTGATCATGCGAAAAAGTGTTGTTTTACCTGCACCGTTAGGTCCGATAACACCAACGATTCCTCCGGGAGGAAGCTGGAAGTTCAGGTGTTCATAAAGCACTCTTTCTCCGTAAGCTTTAGCGACGTCATTGAAAATGACAACTTTCTGGCCAAGACGTGGTCCAGGCGGGATGAAAAGTTCATTCGTTTCATTGCGTGCTTCAGATTGAATCTGCTGACGTTTTTCGTACTCAGCAATACGTGCTTTCGATTTCGCCTGACGGGCCTTTGGGCTTTGACGAATCCATTCCAATTCTTCTTTAAGAGATTTTTGTCTTTTTGATTCGGCTTTTTCTTCCTGGGCAAGACGTTTGGCTTTTTGCTCCAGCCATCCGGAATAGTTTCCTTCATAAGGGATACCCTGACCACGGTCAAGTTCCAGGATCCATCCCGCTACGTTATCCAGGAAGTATCTATCGTGAGTAACGGCAATAACGGTTCCTTTATAGGCTTGCAGGTGACGCTCTAACCACCAGACAGTTTCTGCATCCAGGTGGTTGGTAGGCTCATCGAGAAGCAGAATATCTGGTTCTTGCAACAGAAGTTTACAAAGTGCCACGCGGCGCTTTTCCCCTCCGGATAAAACGCCACATTTCATATCTCCCGGAGGACAGTTAAGTGAATCCATAGCCAGATCCAGTCGTGAATCCAGATCCCAGGCGTTGGCTGCATCAAGTTTATCCTGCAAGTCAGCTTGTTTGGCATAAAGTTTTTCCATTTCCGCATCTGAGAGTTCTTCACCAAACTTGGCGTTTACTTCATCAAATTCTCGAAGCAGATCGACAACGTGCTGAGCTCCTTCCTGCACAACTTCTCTCACCGTTTTTTCCGGATCAAGTTTTGGATCCTGCTCGAGATATCCGACTGTGTAGCCTTTTGCCAGCGTTGTTTCACCCAGGTGATCGGTATCGACCCCCGCCATAATTTTTAAAAGTGTAGATTTACCGGCACCGTTAAGACCAAGAACCCCGATCTTTGCGCCATAATAATAAGAAAGACGAATGTCTTTCAGCACGTACTTTTGCTTATAGACTTTTCCGACTTTGTTCATGGAATAAATAATTTGCTTGTCGTTTACATAGGCCATGTTTTTTCCCGATAAGTTAGAGAGGTTTTTAATGAATTGATTGCTCTCTAAAGTACCTAAAAAAACGCTATTGTTCCATGAAAAATTGAAAAATTGAGAAGAGATGCGCGAAGTATGCCGGCAAAAAGAAGAAAGCCAGGACAACAAACTTCAAAACTTCGAGATGTTTGATAAAACGCTGATAGCCCTGCTCTTTTTCATGCCAAATTTCGACAATAATCTCCTGCACTTCAGCGCGCGGAGAAAGACCGGTTTCTTTCCATCGGCTGACTAATTCAGACAGTCTTTGAAAGAGATTTTTAAATTGTTTAGTTGTGGCCAGTGCCCCGTTGAGGCAATTGGAATCGTTCAGGACTCGGTTCACCGGCAAACCCAGTTCCAGCATCCCTTTGAAAAAATACAACTCTTCCAGGGCACGAGAATAATAAGCAAGGCCCCGGTTTTTTATCCGGATAAAACCCAGATTAAAAAATATAAAGGCCAGTGACTGGAGAAAAGCAATCAGCATGAGAATAAAGGGATTCGCGGGAATGTCGGCCAGCTGCTGAGAAAGAAGAATAAATGACCATGTGGTTAATGTGACAATGACAAACTGTAAATTTCCGGCCATCGAGAGGGAGTAGATCTTTTTTTCAAATTGCATTTCTTTGATTAAATTTGCCCGTAACTCCGGAAATAGATTTTTAACCGAGACACCCAGCTGACGATGGGCTTCGAGTAGCTGAAGCATAAGGGCGGTATAAAATTTGAACTGCGGGAGTTCAAATTTTATCGTCTTTAACCCCAGTCCGATCTGAGCTTCTATGCGAGGAAAAAGAAGAAGCAGCTCATCTCCCCTTGCTAGGTCTCCGATGACCGGCAATGAATGGCGTAAAGATTGTAATGAGCGACGCGATTTCTCCGACTTGTCAAAGAGCTTTTGACCAAAAAACATGAGTTTTTCCCAAAACCGGTCAGGTAAAAAGAAAAGAAGAGACAGTCCGAAAATATAGAGGGTGGTTTTTATCATCATGACCGGTCATCCAAGCAAAAACGACACCAATTTCATTGACGAAAAAGTCCATTTTTGAAATAGTGAAGACATGAATAAGACAGTTAACGAGCAGAATTCGCATTCGCTTTTTTCACCGGATGAAATCCTTTCACCACTGGATGAAAAAGCAGCGGAACTCGAAGCACGAATCAAAAAACTCAGCGACATCTGCACGGAACTTAATCCCTATGAGCCCATTTCCGATGACCTTAAAATGCGGCTGATGGATTTTCACATTCTGGATCTTTCTGATCCTTTCAAAATCACCAACACTCTTTTGATGCTGCTGGAAGACAGTATCGATGAACTGCATGTCATTAGGCCATTTAATGAAAAAGCCAGCGACGTTCGAGAAATTTTCTAATGAACAAGCCTTTTCCCCGCGTCACCCTGCATCCCGCTTCCTGCAAGTATTTAAAGCTTGGCCATCCATGGATCACTGAAGATAGTTTCACCCGGCGTTTTCCCAAAGATTCGCTGCTCTTGGTGGGAACTGAGGACAAAACCAGAAAAGAAGTGGCCTTACTCATTCAGGATCCGGAGCATAAAACAGTCAAGGCCCGCTTGTGGAGCTTAAATCCTGATGATTTTAAATCCGGTTATCAGCTAACCGCTTCACTCTATGAAAGATTAAAAAAAGGACTGGCCAGAAGAAAAGAAGCAGGACTCTTTAATGAAAGAGAAAATGTCTTCCTGATCAATGGAGAAAGTGACGAGCTTCCGGGACTGCTCATTCAATTATTAAAAAATGAAATTATCATTCAGTATTACGCCCTCTTCTGGAAATCCCTGGAAAAGGATATGCTGGAAGCTTTGACCCAATCACTGGTGGAAGTTGTTCCTGAAATCAACATCAAGGACATCTGGATTCAGGAGCGCAATTTTGATCAGCAGAAATCTATTCGTTCCGTAAACGGAAATGAAATGAGCGAGTTCACTCTGAATGAATTCGGGCTTACCTATAAAATACGCATCAACCGCCATTATGATTTTGGTATCTATTCCGATATGAGCGCCATTCGCAAAATGATGCTTCCTTACTGGAGAGAGAAACATTCACTGCTGAATCTTTTCAGTTACACAGGCGCTTTTTCCGTCTTTGCTTTAGGACAGGGATTTGACCGGGTGACGTCGGTTGATCTATCACCCAAATATCTTGCGTGGCTCGAAGAAAATATCGGACTCAATCCCCGTCTTGATCCGTCTAAAAATCAAAATCTTTGCATGCCTTGTGAAAAAGCACTGGATAAACTGCTGAGTGAAGAAAAAACTTTTGAAGTGATCGTCTGTGATCCTCCGAGTGCTTCAAGTGACGGAGCAAAAGTTTCATCTGCTTTAAAAGCTTATGAAATTTTGTTACCTAAAATGCTTGCCCTGCTGGATCAGAAAGGCTCACTTTTTGTTTTTCTGAATACGCATACGGTCAGCTGGAGTAAATTTGAAGAAAAACTAAAACAAATCATTGAGACAACACCTTATAAATCAAAAGTGCAGATCGGAAAACGCTTCAAACTCTCTGAAGACTGCGCTCCTTTAAAAGGATTTCATGAGGGTGATTATCTCAAAGGGTTTCTCATCGACTATAAGAAAAAGGATCTATAATGAATATATTGAGTGTCGTCATCCCCTTTATGATCGGAGCTTTCGGTCTTCTGCAAGGAGCGCTGAACCGTCAGATCTCGACGCATGTTGGAGTGACACATGCGACTCTTATCACCAACATGGGAACAGTCTTACTGTGCGTGATTTTTTATATTACAGTAAAAACATTTCCCAACATACTTCCTCCTATGTTCCAGTTGCGGGTTCCGCTCTCAGAATACAAATGGTGGTATGTCTTCCCTCCACTATTTGGTTTTCTGGTCATTTCGGGAATTCCCTATGCCATTGCCAATTTTGGGGCAGTGAAAGTGACAGTCGGTCTGATCGCGGCACAAATGATTGTCAGCGTTCTTTGGGATTTGTTTGTTGAAGGAATTGGGCTAAATACGTTTAAGCTGATTGGTCTAACCTTTGCCGCTTTAAGTGTTATCTTTACCGCGCTGGCGCGCCAATAAGGAGAATGAAAATGACTTACGCAGGATTCTGGAGACGATTTACAGCATTCATATTAGATGTTCTTATTCTCTCGCTAATTTCCTGTCTGCTCATCATTCCCTTTTTTCTGACTCCACTGTGGTTTGTAGTGACTTTTCTTTACTATCCGGTTTTCAATTCTTCACCGCTGAAAGGAACACCCGGCAAACACATCATGGGAATTGTTGTCACAAGAATAGACGGTACCCGACTTGATTTTAAAACGGCCATTATTCGCCACCTGATGTCGATGATCTCTGGTTCTTTTTTCTTCTTAGGGTATTTCATGTATTTTTTCACCGATCGCAAGCAAACTCTCCATGACTACGTTGCCGATACAATAGTCGTGCCGGAAATTCAGGATTCAACTAACGTTTTCAAAATCTGGCTGGATCAGATGAAAGATCTTCTCAACCTGAACAACACGGTGACGACGACCAGTCCCAAGCAGCCCATAGTGGTGGGACCAAATGCCAAACAAAGTCTGGAAGATTTATACGACTTATACAAAAAAGGGATTCTTTCTGAAGAAGAATACAATCGGAAAAAAGAAGAATATCTCAGAAAACTATAAGTGAATGAAAGAGCAGGCTGATCAAACCAGACAGAGGAATGATCAGCCATAGTGGTAATTTTCCCAGGTAACTGATCACAAAACTCCCCATTGCCAGAAATACCAGCAAGAGATCGAAATCCACTCCCATACCTAATTTAATAACAGCGACAATAATGGGTCCAACTACAGCGGCGACGGCCCCATAGGTAAAATCTCGCACCCATTTTTGATCCTTAAGTTTCTTAATTACGAAAGGAAACCAGGTGGTCATATGAAAAAAAGAAGCTGCAAAAATACTTAATGTGGCCAATACTGAGCCCGTAAAACCGGCGACTTTGTGGCCGATGTAAGTTGCTGTGATGACCACTGGCCCAGGCGTCATCTGCCCAAAGGCGAGTGCATCGAGAAACTCACTTTGAGAAAGCCAGTGATACTTTTCGACAACATCATGTTGAAGCATTGGAACAATTGCCAGGCCTGAACCAAAAACCAGAGCTCCGGCCTTGAAACAAACCAACACAAGCGAGCCTAATTCACTGGTGCGTTTTTTTCTTAAAACAACAATGAAGAATCCAAATCCCAAAATGATCAGTGGCTCAAAAGAAGGAAATTTGTAATTAATAGCACCGGCCAGAACTACCATACTCCAAAAGAGCATATCTCTTGAATACCCTCTGGTGAGCCCCTTGAGACTTCCTAAAATCACCCCTAGAGCAGAAACCTGCATACCGAGCATCAGCCACTGTGTCGCTGTAAATCCCGATACAGAACTAAAAAAAAGAGCGAAGACAATCATGAGAACAAATGCAGGAAAGTTAAGAGCAAAACCAGCTATCAACGCTCCCAGAAACCCTGCGCGCACGCGACCCATTGTTACAGCGGTCATAAAAGCGATTGGTCCCGGCATGGCCTTTATAAGAGAGAATGTGGCATTGAATTCATGAGGATCCATCCAGCGGCGTTTTTCTACCAGGTCTTTTTGCATGGATGACACTAGGGCCAGAGGTCCACCAAATCCCAAAAGCCCCAGACGAATAAAATATTTGAAAACTTCAGTATGCAATTTTTTTTACCAAAAAAAAGCTCCCGAGGGAGCTTTAATATTTATTAAGCTTTAACAATGCGTGTACGCCAGGCCTTAATATCTGGTGCCAGATAATCATACTTCATCGCCGCCAGCGTATAAGAAGAGAATTCGTAATCAGTCGTGTGAGTCAGGCATTCAGTCGGGCATACGGTTGTACAAAGACCACAGTAACAGCAAAGAGCAGTATCGATGGTATACTGTTTAAGGTCGAGACGAATCGGTGTACCGTCTTTAGTTTTAATCTTTGGTGCATCACTTGGGCGTTTAACTGCCGCTATGTAAATACAATCGACCGGACAGGCCACAGAACACTGCAGACATGAAATACAGTTTTCAACGTCATTATAAAGACGAGAACGGGAGTTAGCAGGAAGTTCTTCGCGAACTTCCGGATACTCAATTGTTACTATTGGTTTACCCCAAACATACTTGAACGTGATTCCCATCCCGATCATTGTCGTTTTGATTGCGCCGTAAACATTCTTAAACCATTGAGTAAAAGTTAGTTCCGGTTCAATTTGTTTTTTAAGGTGAATGGTTTCCATATTTTTCCTTAACTTTTGTTAGTGTGTAATGCTTAACGATCTACTTCACCGAGAACGATATCAATACTTCCGATACTTGCTACAAGATCTGCCACCATTTGTCCCGGTGCCATGACTGGCAACATTGAGACGTGAGTAAAGCATGATGATTTAACTTTTAAGCGATATGGAGTTTTGCCACCGTCAGAAATCAGGTGGTAACCCAATTCTCCGCGTGGACACTCTGTCCGCATATACATTTCACCGGCCGGGACCTTGATGATTTTTGGAACTTTCCCCATGACCGGACCTTCTTCAATTCCCTCAAGGACCTGACGAATAATTTTTACTGATTCAAACATTTCCATTACGCGGACATAGTACCTGTCCCAGCAGTCCCCCACTGTTCCTTTTAAACCTTGCCCAACAGGAATATTGAAATCCAGTTTGTCGTACATTAAGTATGGGCGCTTCTTACGAAGATCCCATTCAACACCTGAGCCGCGCAGGACAGGACCAGTGGCTCCGAAGTCAAAACATTGCTCTGGAGTCAGAACTCCCACGTTTGCTGTACGACCGATAAAGATCTGATTTTCTCCAACCAGATCATGATATTTCTTCAGCTCAACTTCGAATTTGTCACAGAACTCACGTACTCTTTTTAATTGAGCATCAGTGATGTCGTTCCAGACACCGCCAATCCAGATATAGTTATAAAGAAGACGAGCTCCACTTAGTTCTTCAAAAATTCGAAGAATTTGTTCTCGGTCCTGGAAGGCATAAAGAAAAGGAGTGAAAGCTCCAAGATCGATTGCGTATGTTCCGAAGAAAAGTAAGTGAGAGGCAATTCGCTGAAGTTCAGCCACGAGAACGCGGATATATTCAGCACGCTTTGGAACTTCTGTTCCCAGCATTTTTTCAACAGTCAAAACGTAACCCAGCTCCATGTTCATGGCACCGAGGTAGTCCAGACGATCAACATAAGGAATAACACCCCGGTAGTCTAAGTTTTCAGAGTGCTTTTCCATACAACGGTGTAAATAACCCAAATGCGGGATAGCTTCTACTACGATTTCCGAATCGGTTTTAATTTCCACACGAAGAACCCCGTGTGTGGCCGGGTGTTGAGGACCCATATTAAGTGTCAGGAGGTCTGACTTTAAAACTTCCTGGTCGCCCAGAATAATTTTATCTTCTACTTCATGATGACCAGCAGACATTATTCACCATCCTTTTCGTCAGATTCTTCACCGACATTGCCGCCAGAATTTTTCCCTTTCCAGCTAAAAGTAACGAGCTTTGGATCGCCCACTTGTTCTTTAAGATTTTTTCCAAACATATGATCTTCAGTATTGATCTTCCAAGGCGGATTAACCACCATATCCAGATATTTTTCCTGAACAACATAATCTTTTCTAAGTGGATAACCTTGCCACTCATCAGGGCAAAGAATCCGGCGATGATCCGGATGACCCACAAAGTGAACACCTAAGAGATCATAAGTTTCACGTTCCTGAAAATTAGCAGCCGACCAGACACTGGTGACTGAATTAATTTTCGGAAGATTGGCCAGTGTATTTCCAGTCCCTTCTCCGCGTGGAAGTTTCACCTTTAGTAATAACTCAGTGTTTTTGACGAAACTGGCCAGAACATAAGTGATTTCTAAATGATCTTTAAAATCAGTTCCCGAAACTGCTTGCAGAACATTCATTTGAAATTCAGGTGAAGTTTTTAACTTCTCACAGACCTCAAGAATTTTTTCTGCTTCAACAAACACCGAAGAGTGTCCAACTTCAGCTGACTTCACTACTGGATTAGATCCTGGAACAGCTGTATTTAAAAAAGAAGCGATTTCATTATGCATGTTTTACCCACTTATCGCGAAGGAGACGCTCGTTAGCAATCTTCTTTTGTAGAGTCATAATTCCTTCGATCAGAGCTTCCGGCCGAGGAGGACAACCAGGAACGTAAACATCAACCGGAACCACTTCATCAACGCCTTTTAAAACATGATAACCGTGCTGCCAGTAAGGTCCGCCTTTATTTGCACAAGAGCCCATCGAGACAACGTAACGAGGCTCGGGCATTTGTTCAAAGAGTGTCTGAATACGAGTGGCCATTTTGAGTGTAACCGTTCCGGCCACAATCATCAGATCCGCGCGACGTGGAGTGGCCATAAAGGCCCCGCAGCCAAATCTTTCCAGATCGTATTTTGAAGCTCCGGTTGCCATCATTTCGATCGCGCAACAAGCGAGACCAAAAGTCATCGGCCACAAAGAGTTCTTTCGACCCCAGTTTAAAAAATCATCAACTTTCATTAATACGACGCTATCTTGCATCTATAGCTCCCTTGGGTGCTAAATTTTTAGCACAATGTCTTTTAGGTAATTCTCTCAATTATTACATAAATTTACCGAGAGGGCGAGGCATTCGTCAATGAAAGAGAGCGACAAAATGGCGACACGAGGATAAAGAATTAAATCGGTGAGAATTTATCGCAACGGCTCTTGAAATCTTCGAACATGATTCGGTAATCAGTTGCATCCTTACTGCCTACGCTTGCAGGAGAACGACTAACTTTGTTTTCCATTAGAGAAATTCTATTTTGGTCGTTTTTGCAAACGCGATCCATAATATTGACGTATTCTTTCACTGCAGCAACCGGATAGGGCAGACCCCAGGCGGAGGAAATAAAAAAGGCTTCATTGGGAGATGCTGCCGGCAAATCTTTTTCATTTACGGCAAATTTGCTGAGTTCTTTTCTGAGTGTTTCATAGTGATTGCCCACTTTATAAAACTCCTGCACACCAAGATCTTTGGAAACGATTCCCGATTGTTGATCGAGAACGCGCTGACAGTTGGAATTTCTGAGGCCTGTGCCTGGCAATAATTCTTGTAACACCCGGCATTCAACTAAATAGGCATCTACTTCACCACCTCTTCCTTCCACCGTGCTCTTGATAAACTCTTTGAGGCGAAAACGTGAATCGTAAGGATTGAAAGGTTCGCGATAAGTAAAATGCGTCAGTTCGTGAGCAAAATCCAACAGAGCATCCAGCGTTTTAAGGTGACGGTTGAGATAGACCCTACTCTTAGTTTCGTACATAACTTGTGTAGGATCACTGGCCGAGAAACGCCGGACGAGCGTTGTATCTGTCAGTGATCCGTCGCCGGCAGCAATGACATCAAATAAAGTCATGCCCTGCTGAGCTGCTTTTTCCTGGGCCTTTTCGATGACTTTTTTTCCGGTGGGAATTTTTTTTAGACCGTTAACCAGTCGTTTGAAATTCTCCTCATCACTCTTGCTCTTTACATACCATGGATCATTAAAGCGAATTTCTTCATCCACATCAATCATGAGCGGTGTCTTGGCCATCACTGCAAATGGATTTAAAAAAAGGCTTAATAATAGAGCATTTAGCATTGTCATGGAGGTCTTATCGGCATGACCGTAACAATACTTCAGAGTGAAATAGGCCCATAGAGCGGTAATTTTTACACGAATACTTGAGAGTCCTGCTCAGACGTGTAGGATCTGTTCAGCACTTTTTACACAGCAATATATTTCAATCAGGAGAAACTATGAAAACGACTATTACCCTACTTGCTCTTGCTCTTTCAGCTAACGTCATGGCCTATTCAATCACCGACTCAACTGTTTTGACCTCAGCGACTCCAATTTTATCTTCGGCCACTACCTCTGGTGGGTTTGCTGAAAAACAAGCGGCCCTTGTACTCAATGATTCTCAGGAATATTTTCAGTCAGGCCGTCTTTCTGCTTTTCTTGCTCAGAAAGTAAGTGAGATTCAGGCCCAGTCTGATCTTTCTGTTGAAGAAGCAATCGATGTTTTAGTTATCGATGCTGAATTGCTGGTAAAATAGTTTCTGGCTAATTATCCAACTCATTGAGGCCTGCATTTGCGGGCCTTTTTCTTTTCTGATCAAAACCCTCGGGCAGCCTAACTTTTTCTCTCACCCCAACACAAGTAAAGACGAACACTTTTCTTTTTTACTAAACTTAACTTCTAAACCTATTTCAAGGACGAAATATGCTCAAGATGTTACCCGTTACTCTGGGATTGCTTTTATCAACGAATTTGTCTGCCCGTGACATTTCTCCAACCGAACTGGTTGTCCGTCTGAAAAAAAATCAATCGGCTCCGAAATTGGCAAATGTTAAGGGAATTAAGCACCTCTTCAGCAATATTTACGTTTATCATACTGATGGAAATCAGCAAGTCTTTCAGAAGCTACAGAAACACCCTGCTGTTGAGAAAGTTGAATTGAACTTCCGGGCCGATAAATCGGCACTACCTGCCCCGTCACCGATTAGTGCTGAGCTGATGCCATTTTCGCCGGTAGCAGGAGAATTTAATGATCCGCAAGTCGATCGAATATGGTCATTCCAGGATGCAGGGAAATTTGGAGTTTCTGTAAATTCAGCCTACCGCCAGTATGGAACACAAAGCACTCAGCAAGTCATTGTTGCTGTTGTCGATACCGGAATCGATACTCAGCATGAAGACTTAAAAGATGTTGTCTGGGTCAATGATGGTGAGATTCCCGGCAACAATATCGACGATGATCAAAATGGATATATTGACGACGTACACGGCATCAATACTCTCGTTAGGGATGCACAGGGAAGAGCTACGGGAAACAACCGCGATACTCATTCGCACGGAACGCACGTTTCGGGAACAATCGGGGCCCGGCAAAACAACGGAATTGGTATTGCCGGTATCGCTTCCAACGTCAAAATTATCGGAATTCGTGCTGTTCCAAACAATAGCGACGAAACGGATGTCGACGTAGCAGAAGCTTTTCTTTACGCTGCTAAAAACGGGGCGAAAATTATCAACTGTTCATTTGGAAAATCCCGTAATGAAGGCGGCAGTCTGATTCCGGACACACTTAAACATCTGGAAGAGCAATATGGAGTGTTGGTTATTGCAGCAGCAGGAAATGACTCCAGCGATATCGACCGCAGACCCACCTATCCGGCCAGCCATCAAAACAGCAATCTTTTGATAGTGGCCTCAACTGCGAGCTCCGGAATGATGAGCGGATTTTCCAATTATGGACGACTCAATGTAGACGTTGCGGCCCCGGGATCATCGATTTTTTCAACCACTCCGGGAAATCGCTATGGGTCTATGTCGGGAACGTCAATGGCCTCACCAACGACGGCGGGTGTAGCGGCCGAAGTTCTGTCTCACTTTCCACATTTAAGTCCTCTGCAATTAAAAGAAGTCCTTATGAATTCTGTGACCAAAATAGATCGATTTAAGGACAAAATGGTCAGCAGTGGACGAATTGATTTATTAAAAGCTCTGGAATACGCCAGATCAATTAAATAATAAGAGCGACCTTCGGGTCGCTTTTTTTTACTCGGTCAAAGAAGGGTCGACAGCTTTCTCCCCTTCCTGGTTTTCTGCTTTGTCTTCATCATCAAATTTCAGCTCGAAAAACTCCTGTGCCTTATCCTGAACAGTCTCGACCACAGTTTCCACTTTAGGCTGCTCTTTTGCGACAACGACCATTTTGGGGGCCCTTATACCCATAATTTTTCGCTGACGATTGCTGACATAACGACTTGGCCGGTCGATGCGGAATTTGATGGGATTAGGTAAGACAGCCGCCATAAGAGCAGCTTGAGAAGCAGTTAGTTTTTTAGCGGGTTTTTTAAAGTATTTTTGAGCTGCGGCCTCAACGCCATAGACTCCTTTACCCAGCTCAATAACATTGAGATAAACTTCCAGAATGCGATCCTTACTCCAAAGAAGCTCAATGAGAATCGTGAAGTAAGCCTCTAAACCTTTCCTCACCCAGCTGCGTGAAGGCCAGAGGAAAACGTTTTTAGCAGTCTGCTGAGAAATAGTACTGGCACCTTTCTTTTTTTTGTGGGTTTTATTGTACTGGATTGCCCGCTCAATGGCCTCAAAATCAAAGCCGTGATGCTGATAAAACTTATAGTCTTCGGCCTTAATAACTGCTGAACGCATGGGTTTTGCAATCTCTTCTAGGGGAACCCAGGTTTTTTTCATACCGACGATTTCTTTTTCAGTGAAAATGGATCCAATTGTTCGCCAGAACATGAGCGGGGTAAAAGGAACAGGAACAAATCGATAAAACAAAACCATTCCGAAAGTGATGATGAGAAACCACTTCGCGACATGCAGAAATTTTAACATAATAAAGTTAAGTCGATTCATTCAGCAGATGGGTCCGACGCCATTTCAGAACGAAGGAGCATGAGCAAATTACCCAGTTTGTTAAGTCCTGTGCGGTCTCCACAATCGCCCCAGTAACAATCAAGACGGGTATGCTCAAAAAGATAGGCCGATTTTGTTTGCTTCAAAAGTTTCTGCAAAATCGGATACTGATCAAATTTTGCTCTGACAGCTATTTCCATAATATCATCTTTGACCATTTCCCATTCAGCACGCTTTGGAAACTGTGGATCACGTCCCAACTTGGCAGCCTCGTAAGGAGTTTTTGTCAATCGCACCCGCTCAATCATTTCCGGGTCAGAATATTTATGGGCCTGGTAATAATGTTCCGATGTAGGCCACTCTAACTCATCAATCACAACCGGAAACAAAGCAAAATTACTGAATTCCCCATAAGGATCTCTCACCGAATAGAAGTCCAGTAAAACATTGTTATAGTCTTCCAGCGGTGTGGCCGGATAGACTTCATAATGCGGAATAGACGAAGCCAAAGCTGCGTTAAAGCCGATCAGTTGGGACAGGAAAAGGATGGTAAATAAAAAAGTTGTCCATTTCATAATAATAAAAGTGATTTTATCGTTCTCTAGACGTAGTGCCAATAGATTTCCTGTGAGGATTAGGGATAAACTTAAGCCTAAAGCAGCGTTTTAACATTGAGGTAAAAATGAAATACATAGCAGGAATTTTCGCTCTCATGGGATTACTCCTTGCAAACGGCGCGCAGGCAAAAAGCGTTGGCGTCGGTGCTGTTCTAGGATCTCCGACCGGTTTTTCGGTTAACCTGTTTTTAAACCAGGCCCAGACCGTACACACCATCGCTGCCTGGGATCTGGACGATGACGAAGAAGATCTTCTGCTGGCCTCGCACTATACCTGGAGAAGAAATGATTTTGCGGAAAAAGCTTTGGGATGGTTTTACGGGGCAGGAGCACGTCTGCAGCTTTTAGATGATAACCATCGCGACAATAGAGAAAGAGATGATTTTGAACTGGGTCCCAGTGCAACGACTGGTCTCTTTTATGAATTAAATCCGGTGGAATTTTTCCTGAAGGGAAATCTAACGGTAAATATTGTTGAGGAAACGGATGCTGAAGCAGACCTGATGGTGGGTGCACATTACAACTTTTAAAAAAGTGAAGATTAAAGCATACTATCCGAATGAATATATTTACACCTGAATATAGACCTTCATCCGGATTTTCAACACCCGAACTCATTGCCTTTCCTACGGACCTGTCCTTTTATTGGTCTGATTACCAGGCCGTCATGCAGGAAAAAAACTACCTGCGCATCTGGAGTCAGTCGACTTGGCCTGAAGATGATTTTACAGCACAACAAAATAGTGAAGACCTGGCCTTACACGTAGAAGATAATCAAACACATCGGGCATATGGATACATGCTCTATACGCCCGATAAAAAGTTCTGCCTTGGCAGCGTTTATTTTAACTCACTGGCAAGCCTTAACAAATGGTATGACATCAACGAAACGGATCATACAAACCTATTGAATAAATTTGCTGCACGTATTGATTACTGGTGTGTACAGGGAATGGACAAAAAAATCACCATGGCCTTACATGAATGGGTGAAATCAGAGTGGCAGATCAATGTTTTATGGGCATCCCGTGATCAGCTTACAGAACGGACAAAGACCTTTAGTGCTCTTGCTTCATGTCTAGAAGCGAGATTAAAAAGCAAAGAAACGAACTCTTTTCTGGAGCTTTATTCACTCAGATAATAAAAAAGTTTTTTCAGGTTTTCTGTTCCTAGCTGTCGGAATTTTTCCCCATTGATTCGCGATAAAGCTTCTGCCTGTTCGGGAGTCATGCCGGCCAGGGCAAGATCAGCGGCTCGAATAATCTGAACGGTGGGAAAGGGTGAGCGATTAATATAGTGATCAGCACTATCATCCGGCAGTCCTTCAAAGGCAAAACCTGGATGAAACATCACCAGCTGGAAATGTTCATCTAGACCATTTTCCGCCAAAATTTCTTCTATCTCACCAATCAGGTCATTAAACTCCGGAAATGAGAGCTGCAGATCTGGATAGGAAACCAGCATCGTCACCATATGTTCCGGACCAGCTTCATTGAAAACATCCAGAGCTTCAAAAAAATCCTGCATTAGTTCATCTTCATTGACCGATTTTTTAATCACTATTGTGACCATTCCCTGCTCATAGGGCTTTCTGGCAAAGGGACAGAGATCAAAATCAATAACAATTGATTTTAGCCAATAATTGGTTAGTTCAAGTGGTGTCATAAGTAAGTCATCATAACATTCTTTTTACAGAATGCTAATTTTCTGTCTGACCTTATTGAAATTCTTCCAGGGATCTCGTTTCCTGCTTTTTAATTTCAATAACGCTTTTTTTAGTGTGAACTGATCAGAGCTTTTTATGCGGGCAAGTTCTGTCCACTCCACCGGCATGGCCACAGCTGAAATTTTACGGCTACGGAGTGAATATGGTGCGACCGCAGTTGATCCAAAACCGTTGCGCAAATAATCCACAAAAATTTTTCCTTTCCGCAGCTTCTTAGACATATTAGAAAGAAATTTATCCGGATCCATGGCAACCATCTGATCGGCCAGGGCCTTACTGAATGCTTTAATCTCATCCCATGTATAATCCGGATCAAATGGAATATGCACATGCAGTCCTTTCCCACCGGAAAGTTTCACAAAACTTTTAAGTTTTAATTTATCCAGCATTTTTTTCAAAGTGAGAGCAGCTTGAACAACTTCTTTAAAAGGAACATCAGGATCAGGATCAAAATCCATGACGATCTGATCAGGATTCATCAGTGTCTGGTGATGACAATTCCAGGTATGTATTTCAAAGGCATTCATCTGTACCAGTTGCTTGAGCCCCTGAAAGGAGTATACCGAAACGTATATATTTGTTTCTTTCTTTTCTTTGACCTTAAATCCACTAAAGTTCTTGGGAACTTTTCCCATCGTCGGATGCTTTTGATAAAAACATTCTTTTTCAGTGCCCTCCGGACAGCGGACAAGCGATAAAGGACGATCCCCCATTAACGGCAGCATATAATCGGAAACAGCTGCATAATATTGGGCTATCTGCTGTTTAGTGATCTTTTCGGTGCGGAATAAAATTTTTTCTGGATGAGTTAGTGTGACTTCTTCGTCAATCACCGGATCATCAGCATATTCATCCGCCAGCTTTGGAACTGATTTACGAGATGTCTTCTTATTCGTTTTTTTAGAGGCTTTCTTGCTTCGGCCGTGATGCTCTACTAACTCCACTGGTGTCTCCGTCTCAATCGTAATATCTTTTTGGTTTTTGTCACTGCGAATTCCCAGAAAAACCGGATTGCGCAGGATTTTTTCATTAGTCCAGTTGGAAAAATTAATTTCAACGATCATTTCCGGTTCCACCCAGTGAATATCTTTTCCGTTGGGTGAATTGAGATCAAATGGACTTTCGTGCTGATAGATATGAGATAACTTTTTCTTCAGATCCTTGAGCGTTGTTTCATTAAACCCAGTGCCCACTTTACCAACGTAGCGCAGTTTGCCTTTATCATGAACACCTAAAAGCAGAGCTCCCAGAACACCATTGCGCCCTCCTTTTCCTTCCGTGAATCCCCCAATTATAAATTCCTGCCTTTTTGAACATTTGGTTTTCGTCCATAATCTGCCCCGGCCCGATTCATAAGGGGCTTCTGCTTCTTTAGAGACAATACCTTCGAGCTCATATTTGCAGGACATTTTAAAAAATTCGTCACCTCGTTGCAGAACGTGATCACTATATTTAATTATCGGATGAAGATCCGGAATCAATTCTTTTAGTTTTTCTTTTCTTTCTTTTAAAGCTTTTGACCGTAGGTCTTCCCCATTGAGATACAGGACATCGAACAAGAACATTCTGATAGCATTGTCTGTCTGCTCACTGATTGAATTTTGCAGTAACTGAAAATTACTTTTACCATCTTTATCGAGCACGACTGCTTCACCATCGAGGATGGCATCGTAAACATCAAATTCTTCTTTGAGCGATTCGGCGATATGGGGAAATTTCTCTGTCCAGTCGTGACCATTTCTGGTAAAGAGGGAAACGACACCACTTTTAATATGGGCCTGTAACCGGTAACCATCAAATTTCATCTCATGCAGCCAGCCTTTCTCCGATGGTGGACTGTCGACCAGCAAAGGCAACATCGGAGGGACAAATCCCGGCCAGCGGTCATCTTTGACCGGTTTTTTTTTCGAAATTCTGCTTTTACTTTTAGTGTTGCTCTTGCCTTTGTTTTTTGTAACAACGACAGAAGAACCGGTATCTTTGAGCAGAATTTTTTTCATTTTTATAGCCGGTGTCTGATTTTTTTCTTCTGTTTCTTCATCGTGGCGTTTGATCAGCAGCCAATTGTTTTTTTTACTTCCAGTAGCATAGGATGTTTTGATGAGCACAAAATTACCGTGAAGCTTTTTTCCCTTAAGTTTAAATTCCAGTCTTCCTTGTTCTAAACCCTCATGTGCATCTTTTTCCATTTCCCATGTTCCTTTGTCCCAGATGTACACTTCTCCACCACCATACTCGCCTTTGGGTATAGTGCCACTGAATGTAGCGTACGCCAGAGGATGATCTTCTGTTTCAACTGCAAGTCTTCGGTCCCCCGGTTCCATGGAGGGACCTTTGGGAACCGCCCAGCTTTTTAAGACTCCATCAAGTTCCAGCCGGAAGTCATAATGAAGATGTGAAGCATGATGTTCTTGTACGACAAAGATTAATTTTTTCTTTTTTTGTTTTTTCAGGGCCGTCTGCACTTTGCCGGAAGGCTCTTTGGTTTTTTTGAAATCTCTTTTTTGATTGTATTCTTTTAATAATCTTTTCATGCTTTCTTCTTCTTTTTAGCGGTCGAATGATGAGTCGCTGATTTTTTGGAGGTTTTTTTGGTTGTCTTGCCTTTGGCTTCTAGACTCTTTTTCAGTAAGGGCATCAGATCGAGAACATTAGATGCTGCTGGTCGAGATGGCTCTTTGAAATCGTAATCCAGCGACTGTCCTTTACCCGCTTTGATTTTTTTATCAATGATTTCCAGTAAGTCATCATGATAAGTATCTTTATAGACGCTAGGATCCCATTCCTGGGTCATTCCCTCAATTAACTGCATGGCCATTTTCATTTCTTTATCGTTGAACTTTATTTTTTTTATATCATCGAAATATCCGACTTCATCCGCGCTCAGAACTTCGTGGGCAAATCTCATAATTTCCAGGATAAGATAATTATCCCTGGCCATTATAAGTGCAAGATGCTGCTTTGAGCGAATGACGATTTTCCCCACTGCTACTTTCTTGCTTTTTTTCATGGCCTCGCATAAGAGGTAATATCCTTTAACGCCGTTTTTTTCAGGGACAAGATAATAAGGTTTTTCCAGATACATAGGATCGATTTCATCGAGCTCTACAAAGTTTTCAATATCAATCGTTCCGGTTGCTTCAACATTAGCGGCTTTAAAATCTTTGGCTTCCATAATGACGTATTCGTTTTTCTTATACTCATAGCCTTTTACAATTCTTTTAAAAGGCACTTCTTTTCCGGTTTTCGCATTGATCTTTTTATACTTAATCGGGGATAAATCTTCTTCGTCCAGCATGGAGAATGATAAACTATGATCTTGTTCTGCCTTCATCAGATTCACCGGAATATTCAATAGACCAAAACTCAGTGCTCCTTTCCAAATACTTGATCTCACTTTTCCTCCTTAATTGGTGCTTAAGACTCCCTTTTTTCCCCTGAATCACTCTTTTGCGACAGGAATGTTGTCTTATGAAATGGCATCACCTTTGCTGATAGTCGACAGTGACTATCAACTCATTTCCATAAAAGGAAAGCATCAAGGAGACATTATGAAAATGCTTACACTGGCAATGGTTTCGACACTACTTGTTTCTAGCAATGCATTTGCTCTGTCGGCAAAGGATGACTGGAGCAAAATTAGAAAAAGCTGGGATGCGCTCATTTTGCAGCCCAATTTTGCCGGCGCTTTCGGAAGTGAAGGAGTCTTTAATGCATGCGCAACGGATGATTCGTTTCAGAGCCTGCAACCAATCAGAGTTTGTAAAGAATATCGTGAGATTCGTCATGGCAATTCAAATTCCGAAGGCGGAGGATGGATCGAATACAGATGTGTAAACTGGCAAACGGAAAATGTCGAAATTAGCCGGACAGTTCAGCAATCAAGATGTATCCGCCATGCCCCAATTAATGAAGGCTCATCTGGTGGATGTTTAGAATATGAAACTAAAGATGTGCAGTTGGGTAAAACGCATAAACTTGAAGTTGTTTATGCTCGTGGTGAGTTATATATGCATCACATGTTCTTTAAAAACTACACCATTCCAGATTGCGAATAAAAATCTAACAGAGCGGTCCGTAATCCTGGGCCGCTCTGGCATTATGTTTGCTCCTTTCTAAGCGACAATTGCTTTCAAGGAGGAAATCATGAAGTTTTTTTTGATCACTATTCTCGGTGCTCTACTCTCAACTAATCCCGACACAGCACAAGCATCAAGCCCAGCTCCAACAAGTTCTCCTAAGGAGGATTGGACTGAAATCAGAAACGATCGTGATGTCGTTATCGCTCAACCGGATATTGCTGAAGTTACAGGAGGTATCTTTAACACATGTATAACAGATAATGAATTGCGAAGTATTCAGCCTGTTGAACAATGTTCTGAATACAAAATCATTGAAACAGCCCCTTCCTCCGGGGAATTCGGTGAAGCTGAATTCCATTGTCTGCAAAAGGTCACTGTCCCTGTTGCTGTCAGCCGGCAAATCAATAAAACTGAATGTTCAGAATCAGTCCGCTTTCAGAATGAGAATGAAAATGGAAGCTGTTTGACTGTCAAAGAAGATAATTCACTTCCTGAAACTATTACCTTAGGTGTGTTAAAAAATCGCGGAGAACAGCGCGGACATACATTGTTCGTTAAAGATTATCAGATTCCCCGTTGCTAAGGAGATCACATGAAACAGGATAAAATACGCTATGGCGTTGTAGGCCTTGGTCATATTGCCCAAACTGCAGTATTACCTGCATTCAAACATGCTAAAAAAAATTCCGAGCTTGCTGCGCTCATTTCTGAAGATGAGGAAAAATTAAATAAACTGTCAAAAATGTATAATGTTGAGCACTGTTATCTGCTGGATGAAATAGAAGTTTGTTTCAGCAATAATATCATTGATGCTCTTTATATAGCTACTCCAAATGATAAGCATTCGGCACTAGTGAAGCTGGCTGCCAGATATGGTATCCATGTTTTATGTGAAAAACCCATGGCGGTGACTGCTGTAGAATGTGAACAAATGGCATCGGCAGCAGAATCAAATGATATTAAACTTATGATTGCTTACCGATTACATTTTGAGCCGGCAAATCTGGAAGTGGTTAAGCTTTGTGAAAAGGGAACAATTGGAGAATTAAAATTTTTCAATTCAACTTTTAGTTATCAGGTGCTTCCTGACAATATCCGGACAAATCCAACACAACTAGGTGGAGGACCGCTTTACGATATAGGAATTTACTGCATCAATGCTTCCCGATATATTTTTCGTGATGAACCTATTGAAGTTATGGCCTTTAAGGCAAGTAGTGCTGATTCCCGTTTTGATCACTCAGAAGAATCAGCTTCTGTTATTATGCGTTTTCCGAAAGAAAGATTAGCTTCTTTTACTGTCTCATTCGGTTCATTTGAGAGTTCTGACTATGATGTTATCGGTACTGAAGGGCGTATTTGCCTACAGGGAGCTTATGAATACACTGAACCTATGACCATGACCGTATATCAAAAAGGAAAAGTTAAAGATATTAAAACGAAGATCAAGAAATTTAAAAAGAGAGATCAGTTTGCTCCGGAGCTTATCTACTTTTCTGAGTGCATATTGCAGAATAAAACACCTGAGCCTGGTCCGCTGGAGGGTCTGATTGATGTCAAGATATTGGAGGCGATTCATAAATCAACGCGGTTAAAAAAACCAGTTCAAATTGAATTAACAGAAAAAAGTGAAAGACCAAGCAAAAAACAGGTCATCAAAAGACCTGCTGCCAAAAAAGGAAAATCCGTTAACGTTCGCGCCCCTCATAAATAGGAAGTTATTATGATAGATATGAACGCTCATTTAGCAACAAAGAGAATTGCCATTCTGGCCTCTGATGGGTTTGAAGAGGAGGAATTGCTGATTACAAGAAATGCAATGGTGGCATCAGGAGCAAGTGTTTCAATAATTTCTCCCAAAGAAAAAATTAGATCATGGCGTGAGGGGCACTGGGGTGATGAAATCCATACAGACTGCCTGATTGAAGAAGTATTTGCTGAGGATTTTGATGCTTTATTCATCCCTGGCGGTTTACTAAATCAGGATCAGTTGCGTTCTAATAAAAATGTGATTCATGTTGTGCAGGAGTTTGCCAAAAAAGGAAAAAAAATAGCTTCTCTTTGTCATGGGCCACAAATATTAATTGAAGCAGGTTTGACTAAGGGGCGATACCTTACAAGCTGGCCCACACTGAAAACAGATCTAATCAATTCTGGAGCCGTGTGGAGCAATGAAGAGGTCGTAGTCGATGGCCCTTATATTACCGCTGGTTCGCCAAATGCATTGTTCTCTTTTGTCAAAGTACTCATTCATGAATTTGCTGTGAATCATTATCTGCACTAAAGAAGCTCTTGAAGATCTCTTGAGAATGATAAGAAATGTTGGATTTTTTAGAGAAGGCATTTCAACTGTCAAAGGGAATAATGAGGATCTGGATAAAGAAGTCCAGGGAGAATAAAGCAGATGTCCCGAGAACTGAAATTAAAAAAACACATGAGTACAAGAGACTGGGGAGCCTTCCTGCTGTTGCCACTGTTCTGGTCTTTTCTTCTGCTGGTTTTACTTAAATTTCTTTACCCGCTGTTAAGCGGAACTATTGGAATAGGACCTTTTTATTCCATTATAGGACTGATGTTTCTCTTTTCTTTAATAGCGCCACTGGTGCACCATCTTTTTTATCAGGTAGACTATTTCAAGATGACCTGTCTATGGCTGCTGTTTACTTTCATAGGATTTTATACAGCAAAACAACCTAGGCACTTCCATGAGCTCTGGCCGGTGTTAATGCATTTTATTAGCTGGCAGATGCCGGCCGTTGTTGCTTCTCTCATCTATACTCTGCTCTATCATCGCAATAAGTTAATTAAACTGGATATGTCTTCAAGCACCTCTAGCGCTTCTTGAATTCACCCGTATAACGAATGTCACCAGTACCCTCTTCATTAATAATCCAATGAGCCACTGGTCCGTATTTTTTCTTTAAAGCTTCCAGTTTTTCAGGAACCAGAGGACAACGCATGTTCATTTTCTTCAAACGAGCTGTGAACTTGGCCGCAGTTTTTTTAGATGGAAATTTTGAGCAATTGATGGCCTCATCCATTGATTCATCAATATAATCACGAAAATCAATTGTTTTAACCTGAACCCATTGATTATTAGTGCAAACAATATAGGGACCAAGGTTATGTTGTGCGCCTAAAACATCATCGCGCAACTGAAGCATATGGTTCCAGAATCGCATACCGTTGAAATTTGCAGACAAATCACCATAACTGAATACACCATTACCTATTTTATTTCCGCCCAAAAATGTTTTTTCTCCTATAATTCCTTTTTTAACTGCTGCGACAGTTCCTTTTTTATCCAGATAATTTTTTTCAAAATAACGGAATCCTTGCCCGTACATGTGTTCTAGTTTGTCGGTTCCAATGAGCTGATGACCAACCCGAATAACTGGCGACATTGTGAGACCTGTGGCTTTGGCAATTCCTAACCCCATTCCCATTCCATCCCAGGGACGCCAGTCGCGATAAATTGAATCTTCCAGCTTAATATCCCGGGCCATTGGAGCAAGATTATGAGTGATTTTTTCATCGAAAGTACTGTTTGTATGATTACCAAAATGTTTTCGCAGCTCTTTGTAGAGTAGCCTTTCATCACAACCGGCACCTTTTAGATTAGCTTCTGTAATAGATTCAGATACTGAGCCGTTTGTGACCCGGTTAAGAATTTCGGAAGAGTCCTGTAAAGGAAGATCGCGACTGGTAAAAGTATCCGTTTCTGCTGCGACGACTGTGCCAGTGCTCAGTATGGCAATTGTTAGAATTGTGTGTTTTAGCATAAATGACCTCATAAAAAAGATAATGAACTATACACTCTTCAAAAAAAATCGCTCATGCCATGTAGATTTTACACTGGTAAAAATTCATGGATCAGGTTTACGGAAATAAATAAATTCTTTAGTATGAAGCTCATATGAAAGGAATTTGGATCCAGAATATTTACGTGTTCTACGACCGGCTGGCCGTGTGTTTGCTTGGAAAGAAAAGCGAGCTGTTACAGGACCTGACCATTATGAAGACCAGGGCATTGCTGATCCTGTGGACTTCGACGACTATTGTTATGTGGTTTTATGTCCTCTATTGTTTTTTTGCTTTTCCTTCGAGCTCCCCCGTTCCATGGGGAGGTCTGTTTCTCACGATTTTCCACTCATTGTCTCCCTTGATTTTTAAATACACTCAGTCGTTTGTGATCACCGGTCTTACTATATCTTTAACCGGACTGGGCTTTCAGACTCTTTTTTGCATTTATACCGGTGGTGTGTACTCACCCGCTGCAATCTGGCTTACTTTTCACCCTGTTATCCTTGGTTTTTTTGGAAGTATGGGATGGATTGCATTTTCTGTTACTCTGAACTTTTTTATTGTGATTGCGCTTTATCTGGCCGGAAAAATGAATATGCTGCCACCAGATTTGCTGCTCCCATTATTTAGGGATGGTATGATCATTACCTCCTATGTTGGTCTTGATGTACTGGTTGCTATATTCACCATAATGGCCATTAAATTAAATCTTAAAAAAAATGATGAACTTCAAAGAAGCCGTGATCTGACTGAAAATCTGGTTCGGGTTCTTTGTCATGATATCAACACACCACTATCCATTATTCAGGTGTCCGGCAGACAGATACATCCGGTAAAAAATCCTAATACACCAATCTTTGCTGAAAAGATTGTCCGCGCTAGTTCTGACATTCACCGGATTATCCAGTCTGTGAGTTCATGGATTGCCCACCGTGACGGGAAAATGAAATTGAAACACCAACTGATAACTGTAAAAGAAATTATCGAGCATCTGCATTTTGCTTTTGAGGATAAACTGAAAGAAAAAAATCTCACTTTGCTGATACATTGTGATTGTGAAAACCACGCTATCTGGGGTGATAAAACTGCAGTTTTTTATCAGGTTTTTAATAATCTGCTTTCCAATGCCATAAAGTTTTCGCATGAAAATTCAAAAATCGAAGTACATTTTTATCGGGAAAATGACTTGCTTCATGTGGGAATCAGGGATCACGGTGTCGGAATTGACAATGAACTCATTGATAAAGTTTTTTCACCTTATGCTGTGACTACCAGTCCCGGTACAAAAAATGAGAAAGGAACTGGATTTGGCTTACCCATAGTCGCAACCGTAGTTGAAAAAATGGAAGGTAAAGTCACAATTGAAAATATGGCCTTTGCGGGTGAGCAGGGCACCCGCGTAAACCTATTGTTCCCACTCCATTCTTAGTATTGAATACTGACGGGAATTTCTTCCACCGGCATATAGTTTCTCACTTTAAGCTTTTTTTCAGTCTCTTTCATTTGTTGTTTGAAACAGGCCACATGTTTATTCAAAACCGGCAATGAAAAACCGTAATCAACATCCATCAGATTATTTATGTTCCATGGTTTATAAAATAAGCGGTTGGCCATAATCCATTTTGTCTGATCCATGATAGAGACTGCAGTCTTCAAATTCAGTTTGAATCCTGGATTTTTATACTCCGGAGAAGCAATACGCATACGCATTGGATTGTGATAAACCGGTATCTCTGAGTAACTCTTATGATCAACCGCGTGGCCAAGCGTAAGATCCCAGATCAAAACAGCAACGGCGCGGGCGAAATTATCCTGCAGCCAGATTTGTTGACCATTGGGAAAGCTGGCCATGAACTGATGAATATAATTTGCCCATTGAGTGACATACCTGTCTCCTTTAGGAATTTCTTTCAGCACACTGGCCACAAAATTGTAATACACCGGAAAGTAACTTTCATGGAATGTGCCCAGATCAGAGTTAATTTTTTTAGGACCTGAAAGCGGATAAGTATATTTTGGATAAGCCGGATTATTTTTAATGCCACAATATCCAACAACCATCAAATCGCGCAAGCTTTCGCTCGTTGCCGGGAAAGGTCCGTAAATCATCCACCACTTATTTTCCAATAATGATGTTGGATTGTTCAAAACCTGATAATCGAGTTTTAAAGTGATTTCGAAATGAGGAATCAGCAACTGGAATAATATATGATCCATCGGAACTGCAGTTTTTGTGACAGCATTTACGGCATCCATAGGAAAATGCAGTTTAGGATGTTCGGCAACATTGATATGATTGCTCGCTCCCTGCATAACTATAAACTTGGCCAGGGCCCACAGATCTCCATCAGTGGCATCGACAACATAATCTCTTATCTCAATAGCAACGATTCGCCCCCCTCCTTCAATTTGTTCAAAGAGAGCGACTGATCTTTCACAATGTAGACCTGAAACAGGTTTTAGTAACTCCATAGCACTGAAATCAACAACCAGATAATTTTTTCCTTTAACTATGTAGTCCGCAAATACTTTTCGAACTGCGAATGAAAGTTCGTCCGTTAGATATTTGGCATAACATGTGTGGAAAAAATAATCACAAAACTGAGCGTCGTTTAGTGGCTTTAAGCCGTTATAAGACAAAGATTTAAATAAGGCACATGGGGTGTAGAAAACAAGATCTCTTAAATAACGTGACCCCACTTTCATCCACCAGGAAAAGGTTTCAGAAAAAGGCAGATGCAAAACTGCCGGAACTTCTCCTAAAGGATGATTGGCTGAAGGTTGCGGCCAAGGACCGCTCCGGTCATAAAGAAAATTTTCTGGTGATAATTCGTTGAAAGATTCTTCTAATTCAAATTGTTCAAACTTTTTGGCGGTCGACATTGTAGACTCTCCTGTAAATAAAACAATTTTAGAGGAGAGAAAGATTATTTAAAGTGTGGCAAATATTGCTCAACCGAAACGGTCGGCTAAAGAGTTGTACAGTGAGCTTCGGCACTTGCATGCAGAAGTTGATCATCCCCTGAAGAAGTAATGATTGCCAGATTTTCAGATTCTGAAGGTTGAATGATTCTGATTTTATTTTTGGTAAGCAGTTCACCTTTTTTAGTCTCGCCAACCATTAATAAATCACATCTCAGGACTTTATTTGTTTCATTCCTTAAACCGCAAGCGGCACTGTTTTGTTGTCTTACGCAATCAACAGGCGGAGAGAATATGGCACTGTAACTGACTGCTGAATACAGCAAGCCGAAAGTAATCATTTTTTTCATAAAGACCAAGTAGAAAAAGGTTGTTGTTGTGTGCCCTATTTATAACTCTAAACAAACATAACTGTAAGCTAACATTTCATGACAAATCTCGTTCTGCGCCGCGCGCAATAGATTGGCTTAAGTTTTGAATTCTATTTCCTTGTATGTTCAGTCTTTTGGAATAGACCAATAATTTGATGAAATAAATTTCATCTGCCTGGTTTTAAACAGATTCATTTGAAAACACTTTTTTTTCGATACGCATGGAATCTGAGATTAATAAAAAAGGATTTCATCGTGAGTTTGAAAAAAAAATTATCCATTGCTTTGCTTTTTCTATGTGCCTTTCTCATTACCATTGAACTTTGTAGTCATTTCGGTCTGAGCAGCATTCAGGAGGGATACGATAATCTGATAGACCAGAGTATTCCCAAATTAGGAGATATTTCCGGAATGCGGGCCAGACAAGCGCAATCCAAGGCCGATGCCTATAAACTCTCTAACGTTCTTGCTGATAGCTCCGCCAAAGAAGCGACAAGAAAAGACCTGGAGAAAAATCTTAAACGTTATGCTGAAATAGAATCCGAATACAAAAGCAGAGGTTTTTTTTCAAAAGATGAAGAGAAGGCTTTTGATCTCATTCACAATAACGGACAGCAAGTTCTGGAAATTGGCAAAAAAATTCTGGAACTGACTAATGATCAAAACATTACTGCTGCTGACTTAAATGCAGTCATTCGTAAAGGCGAACCTATGTTTGCAGAACACCAGAAATCTCTTCTGGCGCTGGATGATTTCATCGTCAGCACGAGTGAAGGGTGGTCTAAACAATCAAGGGTCGAAGCAACCCGCTTAAAAGTCTTCAATCTGATTTTATCCATTTCTATTTTTCTTATTATGGCGATTTCGACTTATTTTTTCAGCAAACACCTCAACTCCACTTTAAGTGCTATTGCGGATCATTTAAGAGAAAGCTCAGGGAAAGTTGAACAGACAACCTATAAAGTGACAGATGCGTCTCATAATTTATCTTCAAGTGCCAATCAGCAGGCTTCGGCCCTTCAGCAGACAGTAGCAGCAGCGACAGAGGTCGCTTCGATGATAAAAAACACTGCAGATAACTCGACCCATAGCCTGGAAAAGGCCCACAAAGGACAGGATACGACCCGGGAGGGTCAGGCATCTGTAGCTGAACTCATAAACTCTATCGAAGAAATTACAAAGTCCAATGCACAGATCAATACCCAGGTAGAAAAAAGTAATGAAGAGATGAAGGAAATACTGGCCCTTATCCAGACTATCAGTGATAAAACAAAAGTGATTAATGATATTGTTTTTCAGACAAAAATTTTATCTTTTAATGCTTCTGTTGAAGCGGCCCGTGCCGGCGAACTGGGTAAAGGATTTTCTGTTGTTGCAGAAGAGGTATCGAAACTTGCGGCCATGTCAGGTAAGGCAGCTGAAGAAATTCATGACCTTCTCGAGAAGAGCAATAGCAGAGTAAAAGATATAGTTGAACACTCACGCTCAAATGTTGCAAAGCTTGTTCGCGTGGGCGAAGAAAAAGTATCTATCGGCAAACAACGGGCGGATGGTTGCCAGGAAGCACTTGAGGCCATTAATGCTGACATCTGCGACCTCCTTACAATGAATACGCAGATAACAAACGCGACGAAAGAACAGTCTGTCGGAATGGATGAAATCAGCAAGGCCCTGGAACAAATCGAGCTGACCACTACTTTGAATGCAGATGCCTCAAGGTTGTGTTCTCAAGCTTCAGATGAATTGACGGCTGAAATAAAAACAACAAAAGAGCTGGTCCTCAAACTAACAGAAGTAATCTATGGCAAAAGTGCTGTCTGATAATGACAAGATGATTGCCTGAATTTAAAATGTCCGGATGCGGACATATTTAAAAGACTCTACACTTTCAACCTTTTCGGCCGGTCTCATTTCAGTCATTGTTGGATACACAAGTTCTGCAATACTTGTTTATGAGGCTGCAACTGTCTCCGGGGCCACACCCGCCGAAGCCAGTTCATGGCTGGGAATTATTTGTCTGGCCATGGGTACCCTCAGTATTATGCAGTCTCTGCAAAAAAGAATTCCTATTATGTTTGCCTGGTCAACAACCGGAGCAGCTCTACTAATCAGCAGCGCCGGCCAGTTTTCCCTGAATGAAGTTATCGGTTCATTTGTTGTTTCTGCATTCATGATCACAATCAGTGGTTACACCGGAGTCTTTGAGAAAATCATGAATAGGATTCCGATGTCCCTTTCCAGTGCAATGCTTGCAGGTGTTCTGGTGCAATTTGCTTTTGACGTTTTCCGCTCTATGAAAACAGAATTATGGGCAGGACTCACTTTGTTTATAACTTATCTTCTTGCCCGCAAGCTTGCTCCCCGTCTGGCTATTATGTATGTTTTACTTACAGGAATTCTCGTTTATTCGATGAATGGAAAATTTATCGTGCCGCAGATTGAGAACATATTTGTGATTCCTGCATTTATTATGCCTGCCTTTTCATGGGCATCTGTCATAAGTCTTGCTATCCCTTTATTCGTTGTGACAATGACGTCCCAAAATCTTACTGGTGTGACAGTTTTGCGCTCTTTTGGATACTATCCAAAAATTTCTCCACTTATAGGTATTTCTGGTTTCACAAACCTGATCACCGCTCCCTTCGGTTGTTTTACTCTCAATCTTTCAGCTTTGACCGCTGCAATTTGTATGGGGCCAGATTCGCACGTCGATAAAGATAAACGCTACACTGCTGCTGTGACTTCAGGGATAATCTATATTATCATTGGACTTTTTTCCGGTGCTGTGGCCTTTTTCTTTTCAGCTTTTCCCAAAGAACTTACTATGGCACTCGCAGGGATTGCACTTTTCGGAACCATTGGAAGCTCAATGACTCATGCTTTGGGTGACGATGAATCAAAAGAAAGTGCTTTGATCACTTTTTTCATTACGGCTTCCGGCATAAGTTTTATCGGAATTGGAGCGGCTTTCTGGGGATTGGTGGGAGGTGCTGTAAGCTTATTGATCAGGAAAATAAGCATCAAACGCAGAGGTCTTTGAATAAGCAGTCATAAAAATTTAGAATAGAGACAACTTGTGAACAGCTTAAAAAACGAGATGTTTATGCAAAAAATATCACTATTCATTCTCCTATTATCTCTGTCGGCCTGTGCATCCAAGACCAGACCAAAACTTTACCCAAATGCAACTTACAATGAAAGAGGCCCTGAAAAATCTGAAGCCGACATCAACGAATGCCTGAAAAAAACTGAAGAATATTTCAATACTCCTGAAGGGAAAAAGATTGCCAATAGTGCTGGTAGCGGCTCAACAGTGGGCGGAGCAGTTGGATTCGGATTTGGCGGAGGTGGATCTGGCGTCGGGTTGGGGGTTGGAGTCGGAACCGGTCGAACAACCAGCAGTACAGATATAAAAAAGAATTTCACTAATCAGTGCCTTTTGGATAAAGGATATCAGGTACTGACCTGGGATTAAGGTTTATATGGAATACAACCGGCTTCGTATGAATCTTTAAAGCTGTTGCCAGGACAACGCCATAAACCACGATGGTTCTTGAAATCTAAAGGTATTCCGGCCGAAGACGAACTCTCTCTAGGTGACACAACTTTGGCGGGTACTTTTTTGGGAAGAATAAAGCCTGGTTTTTCAATCCAGCTAAGATTATTAAATTGAGTTAAAGCAACAGAGCTTTTGGCAAGGGCTTCCAGTTCGATCCAGCCATTGTCATGCTGACGTTGCCAGGATTCCCCATAACTGTTTCGCACCTTCACCATCGTTTTACAATGCCCACTCCTGTTGCAGACTTCTTTGATTCCGAATAATGTGATGGAGTGACCAGAATCAGGTACACATTCTCCACTGGCAAACATATTCGGACAAATGGCCATCTCAACCGGAAGACCTGCTTGTAATAAACTTTCTGCTTTTTCCATGACTGATTCAACAGTAGGTGGAGTTCTTTGGCTGGTCGGGAAACTCCGGGCAACAAATGGCGGAATTATGGCCATTCGCGATTCTTCCAGACAATGGCGGGGAATTAAGCTCTGATAGAGAAATTCTTCCATAGAACGAGCCTGATTAAACGCCGAGACCAGCTGGTCTTTTGGAGTTTGAATGTTACCGAGTGAGCTTTTTATAGAATCTGCCAGACAGCTGACACAATCGCGATTACCGGATCCTTTTATAAGTCCTCTTGATTCCTTCCACTTCTCAATCAATAAATTCCATCCGCCTTTTTCTTCAGTCTGGTACACAATGTTGGAGTATGGTACGCATGTTTCTCGGGCAATTTTCAATGACCCTTTTACATTGTTGAGAATGGCATATGTATCACCAGCTTCATGCAGTCTATTTTTCTCTTCATAGGAAGTGACATCTAATACAGAAAGCTGGTCTTCACTATTTTGACACGAAAGATTTAATTCTTTACACCGATGATGTTCAAGTAAGGCCGTTGCCGTAAAACCATAACAAAGTCCGATTCCATCCTGTGATTTCGTAGGTGTCGCTGGTAATATTTCTTTCACGCTGGATGGTTTATCACTATAGCCACGCTCGGCAGTTTTATAAACCTGCGCCTGAAGATTACCGGCCAGAATGAACAAAAATAAATACTTCATTTTTTAAACTTCTTCAGCATTTGCCACGAATCTATTCCGTAGTTATTTTCAAAAAAACAAAAATCGAACTGATTAAGTTTATCATCCTCCAGAATAATGTTTTTTCCTCCGGACATTTGGCAATATTCTGAAGCAGGGTGACCCATTAATTTTTTTCGTTCATTTTGTTTCTTTAAGCTGTTCGTGTGTTTTTTCAATAAATCCATACACTGGCGGCTATTTTCAGCACAGGCCTTCGAAACCATGAGACCATCTACTGATTGAACTTCATAATTTATGTGTTTGTTGTCCGGCAGCCGTAATGACAACGTCTCACCCAGGACTAAAGAAGGTGTGGTAAAAAAAAGGTGGATTAAAAGAGTCCATCGCATACCAACTTATCGGTTATAAAAACCTTTTCTTGAGCTTTTTGATCTGGCATGTAAGTGGCTGATATAAAAGAATATGAAAAAATCAGCGATTAAGTTTAAAAACAATTCTCTTTTCGACCACGGCTATATCGGAAGTTTTTCTGGGATGAAAACGCCACTCTTTGACTGCATTTAACGCTGCTTCATCCAATACCTGATGTCCGCTTCCTTTTATTATTTCAGCTGCTACTGCCTTCCCCTCAGGTGAGACTTTCAGCCGCAAAAGAACATCTCCCTCTAACCCGCGCAAACGGGCAACTTTTGGATAGTCAGGAGGAGAATAAGTGTCTATTTCGTTCTCAAAAATAAATGTACCGGTCTCACCGACTTCCTGTCCGGTTCCATCTGCTGAAATTTTGGGATTAGCATCATTAGCAGCATTTGAAGTAACTCCGGTCAAAGAACCGATAATTTCTCTTTTCTTCTTTATAGGAGCAGCTGGACTTTCTCGGGAAGACTCGTTTGCAGGAAAACTATTTTCACCAACATCAGAGGAAAACTGCACTGGAAAAACACGATTGGGATCAAACGTTGTTAAATAAGGATTGCGTTCGCTGAATGAATAATACGAAAAAAGAACCAAAAGGTGCAATCCAACTGCAATGATCAGTGAGCTTGCCATATGATGTTTTAAAAGATGTTTTGGTGATTCCTGCATAAGCTTTACTCTCTCTCTCAAGAGCAAGCATAACAAGTGGAAGTTCTTAGCTCAAGTCTCACTGACAATTTCCTGCAAACAATGCAGAAAATAGTCTATATCTTCAATAGTTGTTTCTAAACCTAAACTTACTCTGACAGCTTCAAGGACCTGATCATTTGATTGACCTAATGCCAAAAGAACGTTGCTTGGCGTTTTTTTACTGGCATTACAGGCCGATCCCACTGATAGGCGGATTCCTTTTTGATCCATTTTCTGCAGCATTTTTTTACCGCTTATTCCGGGTACAGCAAAATTTATATTGTTACAAAGACGTTTTGTTATGGAGCCATTAAGGCGGACGGCCGGGTGGATACTGCCTAGTCCTGAAATTAACTGTCGTTGCAACTGCTGCATCTGCTGCAGATGCTGATCTGTATAAAGTGAAGCTGCAAAGGCCATGGCGCTAATGAGCTCAACGGGCAGTGTTCCTGAACGCACCCCGGATTCTTGCCCACCACCAATCATTTGCGGTGCAAGCTCCTTTCCATTTTTAATGATGATAGCTCCGATTCCACGAGGACCATGTATTTTATGAGCGCTCAGACTATAAAAATCCAGATCATTTTTATGGAAATCTACTGGCGTTTTGCAAAATGCCTGCGCTCCGTCTGAATGGAAAAAAGCACCACTATTTTTACATAACCGGGAAATAGTTTTTAAATCCTGAATTGTACCGATTTCATTATTGCCGTGAATGACTGAAACCATGAATGTTTTTGAGGAAAGCATTGACTCAAGGGCAGATAAATCAACTAAACCTTCATTATCAACCGGAATGATCTTCAGTACGAAATCATGTTCCGTTAAAAAATCACCCAGACGGGCGATACTGGAATGCTCAATGGCCGAAATCAGTACTTCATTTCTTGAACCATTTTTGTATTTTTCACACAATCCTTTAATTACCAGATTATTTGCTTCAGTAGCTCCGGATGTAAAAAAAATTTCTTCGGAGTGACATCCTAGTCGTTCAGCCAGTGAAATGCGGGCTTTTTCCACTAACAGAGATGCTTTGACTCCTGCATGATGAATGGAGGATGGATTTCCAAGCTGTTGTTGAAACAGTTTTGTTAAATGCTGTATGACCGCGGGATGGATCAGCGATGAAGCAGCATGATCGAGATAGACTTCTCGTTTACTCATATTGATGATTTAACTTTTTTGCAATTGCGTTTAATTGAGATTTTTTAATGTTCCATTCCAGATCTTTTAAGGCCTCATCTCTGGTAATGACATTCTGGCGAATAAGTTTACTCATCTCAACGTGATAATGAGTGTAACCGAAATTTTTCATTGAATTGTAAACTGAAATGAAATTGAGCATACAATTTGTAGAACGACCTGGATAACTTAATTTGGGAAATTCCCAGTTAAGTTCTTTTTGAATTGTTTCAACATATACTTCCGGCCCAAAAGGCAGAAACCAGTGCGGAGAAATTACCAGTGCTTTTGATTTCCTCTCGGATGCTTTTTTCATGACTTCATCCATACTGGTTGGAAAATCCTTATAGCGGGGATCACTTCTCACGTAGGTGTCAATGAAGCTTTTAGTTGCTTCACCCATTTCCTTGAATTCCGGGGCGGCTGCATTACATCCGCATTTATTCATCACTTTCTGGTTAGTTGACTGACCCTTTGTCCAGCCAGCGATAATAATCGGTATTTCATGGCGATCAGCTATTTCATAGGCAAGATCCATATACCAGAGCGAACAAGGATGACAGATTACTGCTTTGGATTTTGTTTCAAGAATTTTAGAAAACATTCCTTTCATGAAATTAGATTTAAAAAACATGAAATCTACGCCTAATTTTTCCGCTGCGCGCTCCACATTACGGATAGCTTCCGGACTCTCGAAACCATTATCAAACATAAAAGCCAGAGGATTTAACTTATAGCGGGTTTTCATGTAATAGAGCGCGGAGGTCGAGTCTTTTCCTCCACTACACATGGCCAGTACATCATACTTCCCTTTAGATTTATGTTTTTTCAAAATCTTTAGCAGATCGGACTCCAAAAGCTTAGCTTCCTGCTCAAGTTCAACATTCGTCACATGTTCATTACACAGGTTACAAACACCGTGATCATCGAAAAAAATGTTAGGCTTAGCTTCTGGCAGGACACATTTCTTACAAAGAATTTCTGGTTTAAATTCAATAACTGGATCTGTAGATTCATTTACAGTGGCGCTCTGCTCAGGAGCTTCAGATCTGGCATTAGCAATACTCATAACTTCTCTCCACAGATTGACTCAAAGGCGAATGTTCCTTACTATTTTAACGGAAAATAAAAAAAAGGAAACAAACACTTTGGAAAAACCCTTAGACCTTCGCGGTATACCCTGTCCAAAAAACAGCTCTCTTGCAGTGATCAAATTATCGACAATGGATATGGGTGAACAATTGACAATCTATCTCGATGATGGCGAACCAATTGACAATGTTCCCGCTTCTTTGGAACTCGAAGGACATCTGCTTAAATCTAAAACTCGCGATTCCTCCGGTCATTGGATACTAGTGGTGGAAGTAGCAGCATGATTGAGAAAATTAAGCGTTTTCATCAAAAGCTGAAAGTTTTTATTGTTGATGTATTATTTAAAAAATATCTAGTTCCAATGGCACTCATCTCTACTTACTTTTTTGTTCTTGGTCCGACCAGTATTTTTGCCCGGATATTCTTCCGCCGCTCATTGACACAGGATGAGGGAAACGCAGAGAGTTCCTGGCAAACGGCCAGAGATTATCACCCATCACTGGAAGATTCACTTAAACAATCGTGAGAATAATATGCTGAAAAAATTTACTTTCGTTCTGCGTGAAATGAAAACATTAATAAAACAGCATAAGCTTTATTTTCTCGCTCCGCTGGTTATAACACTTGCCTTTTTAGCTGTTGTGTTTGTCAAACTGGGAAGTGGGATTATTATTACCTTCATCTATGCCGGAGTCTGATGTGGATATTCTCGGAATTTCCTGCTTCTATCACGACTCTTCTGCCTGCCTGGTGCGCGATGGAAAGGTCATTGCAGCTGCACAGGAGGAACGTTTTTCACGACAAAAGAACACTGATGCATTCCCTATTCATGCTCTTAATTACTGTTCTCAACAGGCCGGCATCCTCTTTGAAGACATTGCTCATATTGGTTACTTCGAAAAACCTTATCTGAAGCTTAGCCGTGTCCTGATCGAGCACCTTAACACTTTTCCTTTTTCCCTAAAAAGTTTTATGCGTTCAATGCCAAAATGGATGGATGATCGCCTTATTCTTCCGTTACTAATTAAAGAAGAACTCTCTACTGATGCTCCCGTGCATTTTTTCAAGCACCATCTCTCGCATGCTGCCAGTGCATTCTTACCATCCCCCTATGAAGAGGCTGCCATTCTTACCTGTGATGGCGTTGGAGAATGGGCCACGATGTCCAAAGGATATGGCATTGGTTCCACGATCAAAATTGATAAAGAAATCAGTTATCCTCATTCCCTAGGTCTCCTGTATACGACCTTTACCATTTTCCTGGGTTTTCATGCCCATGGCGGTGAAGGCAAAACGATGGGTATGGCCGGATACGGGGAACCCAGGTTTTTAAGAGAAATGCAGCAGCTGGTGAAAGTCTATCCAGACGGTAGTTTCAGGCTGGACATGAAATATTTTGCATTCAGAAACGGTAGTAAGATGTGGAACGGTCATTTCGAAAAGATGTTCGGCAATCCGCGGATGCCTGATTCTCCTCTGGAGCAAAAACATTTCGACATTGCCTGCAGCTTGCAGGCCATCGTTGAAGAAATTTTTATTAAAGCGGCCCGACAACTTCAAAAAGAATCTAAATCTAAAAATCTTTGCCTTGCCGGAGGAGTGACACTCAACTGTGTGGCCAATGCCAAACTTCTGGAATCGACTGACTTTACAAACATTTTTGTTCAGCCTGCGGCCGGTGATGCTGGTGGTTCTCTGGGATCTGCTCTTTATCTTTCAAATGTCCTAGAAGGTCATCCTAGACACGTCATGGATAATGCATACCTTGGCCCCGCATACAGTGAACATGAAATTTTACGAGCTATCAAAAGTGCCGGTATTTCCACTGCAATAAAAATGAGTGATGAGGAGCTGGCCCAAACAGCGGCAAAGTATATTTATGAAAAGAAAACACTGGGATGGTTTCAGGGAAGAATGGAATTTGGACCTCGCGCTCTGGGCGGTCGCTCTATTCTGGCCAGTCCATGCGATGTTGAAATCAAACAGATCATAAACGACAAGATTAAAAAACGTGAACCATTCCGGCCATATGCTCCCATGGTTTTGAAAGAAGAGTTACAAAATTATTTTCATCTGGACATCGATTCTCCATATATGCTGCTGGCGCCGAAAGTCAGACAGGATAAAAAACATCTATTACCGGCCATTACCCATGCAGATGAAACTGCCCGTGTTCAAAGCGTTGGAGAAAATGAAAATCCAAAACTGCGCAAACTGATAACTGAATTTTACCGGCTATCAGGTGTGCCTGTTTTGTTAAACACTTCGTTTAACCGTAATGGTGAACCTGTCGTCTGCACACCGGAGAATGCTCTTCAATGCTTTATGCAGACAAAGATGGATGCTCTGGCCATCGGCCCTTATTGGATTGCTAAATAACCCCAATTCTGTAAATCAGTAAAAAGTAATTTCGCGACTTCGCCATATCCTTTCTGATTCAAGTGTGAATCCGATATCCCGTATTGCATGGAATAATAATCCTCTTTATTCACTTTCCAGAATAACTTCTCAAGATGCAGATATGTATCAGATAATTTGAAATTATTTTCTTCCGCAATCCCTTTCACAATCCGGTTGATATTACTGACCGGACCGGATCTTCGCGGAGGATAACTTTGAATAACAAATTCAATCCTTCGTTTTTTTAATTCTTTTACAATTTTCAAAAGATCGTGCTTAACCCATTTGCCTAGGATGGCGTTACTGAGGTCAATGACTCTTTCAGCTTCACCAGGAAACCTACGGGTGTACTCATTAAAGAATCGATCTATGTAAACATGAACTTCCTGATTGTGAAAACCTTCCTTGAGTTGGTGAAGATGTTTAAATAAGTTCGTCTGAGCAGATAAGGGATTCATCCGGATTCCGGCAATGGCCATTTCCGCAGACTCTTTGGGACGCTTTGTTTTGAAATAGTATTCTGCCAGATCTTTATAGGCCTTTATGAAACTTGGCTGTGCTTTTATGGCTTCACGATAAAAAATTTCCGGGTCGGCTCCAGGAGGAAAAGCTCCGCTTTGAAAATAATTATCCAGCTCACGAAATTTTTTCTCTCCAGGATAGAGAAGAGCTGCTGCTTTTTTTGCTTCTTCAAGTTCTGTTGATACAACTTTCCAGTTGATATTCGTCTCCAGATTTAAAAAAAGATCCCGATAAATCAGATAATCGAACTCCCGTGATCTATTAAGAGCTGACCGGAAATACTGAAGAGTTAAAGCGGCATCTTTGAGAGAATGATGGGCCACTTGTCCCAAAAAGGCATAAGCACCCCGATTGTCAGGTCCTGATTCAGTCAGAGCAGTTAAAGCTCTGATTGCATCAGCGGCTTCTGATCTGGTAAGAGTATATAAATTGTACTGATTTCCGTCCTGCAAAGCTCCCAGCCAGACCCATCCATTTATAACCGGATCATCTGTTTTGAAAACCTGCAGATCATCAACAGGACGACGCAGCAACACAGAAAAAAAACGATAGGTTTTGAAATTATCCAGGAATGAATAAACTTTTTCCCAATTCTCTGGTTTTTCAGTCTCACTTAAAAAATCACCGTATCCATATAGATTCCAGATATTCGGTTCACCAATCATCATAACCACAAGGTCCGGGCGTAACCGATCCAGGTTGTCTTCCAGATGATCAAGAATATTTCTGGTGTTAAAGTTTCCGCGACCAAGGTTTATGATTTCAATTTTACCTGTCCCAAACTTTTGATCGCATAACCTTTGCAACTGATCAGGATAACTCATCCCCGGAGGAGCACCCGCTCCCATTGTGTGTGAGTTCCCCAGAAAGACAATAGTCTTCTCTGCCTTTTTCTTTTTAATGGAAAAGCTTCCGATACCGTGCTGGTAGTAATAAACTTTCCCCACTCCTCGGAGTCCAACTTCCGTTAAGAAAAATACAAATAATAGCCCAAGAAAAAGGGCCAGAATTTTTTTGGATACTGAAATGTATGTGATCATTAATTAATTATTCTGCAATAGAGGAAGTTTTACAACAAAGCATGACTGAGAAACAGCAGGATCATGATAAAAAGCACCTTCATGAGCGGCAATAATCCCCAAAGAAACAGAGAGTCCCAGACCTGTTCCTTTTCCCAGCTCTTTAGTGGAAAAGAATGGTTCCATAATCTTGCTGGCAATCTGCGGAGAAACCCCTTTGCCATTGTCTGAAATAACCAGCCGGGCTTCTTTTCCATCTAACTCTTCGAGCTTGAGAATGATCTTTGGTTTTTCTGATTCAATACAATCGTCAAATGCATTAGTGTAAAGGTGAATTAAAACCTGCAAGATCTGATTTCGCTGCAATTTACATATAAGTGGATGATCCGGCTTTTCGTATTTTAGTTCAATTTTATAATCTTTAAGCTTCTCCAGATATAGATGTATTGATTCATCTACCAGCTCAACCAGATCAACCGGCTCAAAATTGTCGCTTCGGTTATCTTTCGAGAAGTCTTTCAGGGCCTTAATGATCTTGGCAATTCTTTCAACCATCCTGTCGATGCGCTGAAGGATTTCCAGTCCTCTTTCGGCATCAAGTTTTTTGTTTTCTAAATCGTATTTAAGCTGTTTAGATGCAGCAGCGATAACAGTGAGTGGATTATTAATTTCATGGGACATCCCCCCGGCCATTTCACCCAGGGCAGACATTTTTGTCTGTTCAGTTAAATTGCGGGACAATTCAATTACTTTATTTTTAAGACTGAAATGGGAACGTACTGATAAGCCAATGACAATAAACATAGTGAAGTTAGCAGCATGAAAATGTACAGCGGCCAAAGAAGAGATGGGAGCATAAAAAGATAAAACTACAGGAATAAGCGTAGCCAAACCAGCGCTGAATAAGTAGTCACTGAATCGAAGAGCACAACTACAAAGAATGACTCCAACAACAAAATATGACCATCGATAAAAGACATCCCAGTTATTTTCATGCATCAAATACAAGTAAACGGCCAGATAAGAATAACTAATGAGATTAACGGCCACCCTACTGAAATTTATTCTGGAGGAGTTAAAAAAGGTCAGACCAAAGGCCAGGGCCGAAATTACACAAATGGCAATTCGTCCTGGAAGAAAATCAGTTTTGGCGGGATTAAGCCGGATCATGAAGTAATAGAAAATAAAACTAGAGATGAAACCGGCCATACAAATAAGCCGAGCCTTTAACTTATCTTCTTTAATGGTCAAATCATGATAAATATCAGCCATGAAATTATAGTAATCGACTTTTGAGCGCCCAGCAACCTGAGCACTATTGAAGCATCTGATCTTCAAAAGCCGCCAGAGCTGCTTTAGCCCCCTCACCCATGGCTATGACAATTTGCTTGTAAGGCACAGTAGTTACGTCACCAGCAGCATAAATACCTGGAGCGGATGTACGACCTTTATGATCAACCACAATTTCTCCAAATTTGGTTGTTTCGACAACGTTCTTAATGAAACCGCTATTGGGTAATAATCCAATTTGTACAAATATACCGTCAAGTTCGATTCTTTTTGTCTGGGAAGTAGTACGGTCTTCATATTCAAGGCCTACGACTTTCGCTCCATCTCCGATCACATGCGATGTGCGGGCACTAGTGACAATAGTCACATTTGGTAAACTTTTCAGTTTATCAACCAGAACTTTATCCGCCTTAAGCTGATCCTGAAATTCAAAAAGTATAATTTCTCTGACAATTCCGGCGAGATCTATTGCTGCCTCTACTCCAGAGTTTCCACCACCAATGACAGCAATTTTTTTTCCTTTGTAATAAGGGCCATCACAGTGAGGGCAAAAGGCAACTCCTCTGCCGATGTATTCTTTTTCCCCGGGAATACCCAGTTCACGCCATTTAGCCCCGGTTGTGACAATAATAGATTTTGAATGCAGAAACTCTCCGCCTTCTAGCTTCAGAATCTTTTTGCCTTCTTCCTGTTCAACCGATTCAACACGACGATGTTCAAATAATGATATCGGATACTCGGCAATATGCTGATTAAGCTGAGCTGCAAGCTGCGGCCCTTCTGTGTATTTTACACCAATTAAATTTTCTATTCCTTTTGTTTCCTGAACCTGCCCGCCGACTTTTTCTGCCAGCAATGCAGTTTTTAGACCTTTTCGTGCAGCATAGATCGCAGCGGAAGCACCGGCAGGACCGCCCCCCACTACGACGACATCGAATTGACCAAGATTCATATCAACAATTTTGGCATGTGTTGTTTCTTCGGTTCCAAAAGTTTTCTCCAGAGCAGTTAATAGATCAATTAGATTAAGCCGGCCGGAATAGACCAGTTTATCATTAACCATAACACTAGGCACTCCCTGGATTCCCAGCCTGGTTATTTCGTCCTGAGTATAGGCACCATCGATCATGGTGTGTTTAAAATTTCCATGAATAACGGCCATCTGATTCAGGGTCTGAACGACATCCGGACAGTTTTCGCAGGTAAGAGAAATAAAAGTTTTAATCTCAACCGGTCCTTTGATCAGCCCGATTCTTTTGGCTATTTTTTCATCAGGGAATTTCCCTTTGTGATCTGAATTTAAAATGGCGAGTATCAGCGAGGTAAACTCATGGCCAGTAGGAATCCCCTTGAAATAAATTCCGTTAGGTTTTCCTGCGTACTCTATGTGGAATTGAGGAAAATCGGCTTTTTTATTATGTTCTGCCGGACGAACAACAATATTTTCGGCAGTAGAGGCTACTTGCTCCAGCAAATTAACCATCTGAGACTGATCAGCATGATCACTTAAATCATAAACCAGATCTACCTGATTTTCGATTTTGGCAAAAACACCTTTTAATTGTTCGAGAATATTGTTTTCTAACATATAAACCTCAATTATTCTAAATCAAGGGTCTCCTCTTGAAAGAGAAGACCCTGTAAACTTTAATTAAACAGAATTAAATTTTTCCAACCAGATCAAGTCCCGGTTTTAAAGTTTCTGAACCAGGTTTCCATTTAGCAGGACAGACTTCATTGGGATGGGCGGCAACGAACTGAGCGGCCTGAACTTTACGGAGTAATTCATCCGCATTACGTCCAATGCCATTATCATTAACTTCTGCCAGTTTAATATTCCCTGAAGGATCAACCAGAAATGTTCCACGGTACGCCAGTCCTTCTTCTTCAATGTATACGCCGAATGAACGGGATAAATGACCTGTGGGATCCGCCAGCATCGGGTACTTAATTTTTTTAATTGTTTCTGAAGCCGAGTGCCACGCTTTATGAGTAAAATGTGTATCTGTGGATACTGAGTACACTTCAACTCCCATTTTTTGGAATTCAGCATATTTGTCTGCCATATCACCTAGTTCAGTCGGACAGACGAAAGTAAAATCTGCCGGGTAGAAGAAAAAGACAGACCATTTGCCTTGTAAATCTTTATCCGTCACGGTTTTGAATTCATCGTGATGATAGGCCTGAACCTTAAACTCCGGAACTTTTGTGTTAATAAGTGTAAGCATAAAAAAACTCCTTTGCTGTTATTATTAGAGATTTGTTCTCTATCTTGGATACGATACTAACCTAATCTTTTAAATTGAGGTAATCGATTTTATTTTTAACACGATAGAGTAAATCTATTGGATTGCGACAGGGCTAACTGGCAATTTAGACTGGGATCTACTCGGCTGACAAATTTGACAGAAATAACTCCATCGCATGAGCTTCCCCGTTTTTTTTCGTTCTACTCTGGTTCCGCAATCAGGGCATTGCTTCTTACGCATAATCTTCCAGTTACGCTTAAGAATAAAAAGAACTTTCCATTCAAAAAAATCTTCACAATAATTTTTTGCCTCCTTCACCATTTCTTTTAATTCGTGACTACTCAGATCCTTTATCTTCGTTTCAGGGTGAATTTTTAGACGGAACAGGATTTCATTTTTTATAATATTTCCCACTCCGGCAAAGATATTCTGATCCATCAGCACATCACACACCAGCTCGTCTTTTTGTTTCTTTAAGGAGCCAAGTGCCTGCGCCGGATCCCATTCCTCACTCATTACATCTTTTGACCAGTCATAATTATTAAATTCATCGGTGCTCAATTCACGTATTGAACAACTGTAAAAGTAAAGATCGCCATTTTTGAAGTTTAAATGTAAGCGGGGAATTCTATCTGGCTTCGGATCATTTATGCGATAGCTCCCAAACATGAGAAAATGTATACGAAAAATTTTGTCATCAATTTTTAAGAGCAGATGTTTTCCCCAGCTTATGACTTCTTTTAATTTTTTATGGCGCAATTCTTTAACATCAATTAATTTCGTACTTCCAATAACAGTGATAATTTTTTTCCCGCGAAATGGCCGAAGTTCAATTGTTGCAATAACTAATGACGGTCCCTCCATAATCACCTCAGGTAAATTACGCTGCAAAAAACAGTCCTCGACCTGTTGCTACTTGATTGATCGATTCCTTTTAAGGCAGAGTGACGTGCCATTTTGAAGAGGAGAAAAAATGATTCAGTATCTATTTTTCACGGCCCTGCTTTTTTTCAGTTCAGATTTATTAGCTGCAAAAAAAGTTTGGGTAGCAATGGAGCCACAAGTCAGCAACTTACTGCACAATCACTTTTTTTTCTCTGCCAACTTTCAAAAAATTGAAGGCAGACATGAAACATTTATCGAGGTGGATGAGGACATTCTTCCGCAATTATCCGGCACTATTCATCACCATTTTAAACGTTGTGGTGGATATAGAGTTTACAATGATAAACCTGCAGAGGAATTCATTATTCGACCGCAATTTTTCTATCAGGAAAATGCTGCTGACTTTTTATATGTAGATTATTTCATTAATCAGGAAGAAAAGGTTTTGCCCATGCTTAAAACCATATCTGAATTTTACATGAACAAAGTTATCTACAAGCTGAGTTCTTTCAAGACACGCTATTATAAATCACCTGAAGGTATTGCGTCCATGTTTTGGATTTTCAATGAGTGGAAAACTTTATCCTCCGGTAGAGCAGACATCACTGTCGAACTCAAAAAACACACAGGCCATGATCAACCCAGCGTTATTCTCACTATTAAGGGCTCCGAAGATGAACTGGATAATATACGTCGCGAAATCATCATACTCGGTGCCCATGCTGATTCTATAAACACCGACCATGAGAGTATCCACTCTCCAGCACCTGGAGCGGATGATAATGCTGCAGGGATAGCTGTCCTTAGCGCCGTCATAAAAAACATTATTGATCTCAATTACAGACCCAGAAGAACACTGCAGTTTATGGCCTATGCTGCTGAAGAAGTAGGCCTTCAGGGTTCATATGCAATTGCTCGCGAATATAAACAGCTGAGTAAAAAAGTCATAGGAGTATTACAATTTGACGGAGTCAACTTCTCCGGAAAAAATTATGAAATGGCACTCATTAGTGACCTGACACATCCCGATCAAAACCAATTTATGGCAGAACTCATCGACACTTATTTGCACATCCCCTGGACTTATGATCAGTGTGGTTATGCCTGTTCTGATCATGCTGCCTGGAACTATGAAGGATTCCGCGCCAGCTATCCAATAGAAGGTATAAAAAAGGATCAAAATCCCTACATCCATTCAATAAAAGACACATTCGCCAAATCAGATTACAGCAGCGCTCATGCCAGAAAATTTGCTCAGTTAGCAATGGCCTATGTTGTAGAACTTGATCATTAAGTTTTCTGCCGTAACGGCGGAGAGACAATTGCACTTTCTTCCGATGACCCAAAACGGAGGAAAGAGTAATGAGTTTAAATTTATTTAAAGATAAAGGGACCCCACTAGATAAACAACGTTTCACCTGGAAAGATTTAGTCCAGAAACCTATCAGCAAATTAAACGATGATGCTTTCACCAGAATCAGAGTCATTCTGATGAATGGTATTGAAATGGAAGCTAATCGTTTCAGTCATTCCTGTGCCCGTATGAATGGTCAGTGGCAATTACCACTGGCCAAAATCCGACGGATAGAACAACACCAGGCAACCTTAATTAACTGGCTAATAGGATCGGATCACTCCCCACTTGAAACAACCATCGGTTATGAACAAGTGGCCATCGAGGTAACCGCAGCCGTTGCCCAAAAAGAGCCAGATAAATATCTGGCACAAGTTTATCGTTACGGATTACTGGAAGACTTTGATCATATGTACCGCTACACGGCCCTTCTCGATCGTCTTGAAGGTAAAGATTCAAACTGTATTTTGCAAAGTTATACAGATGTGGCACCAGGCAGACCGACCATTTTCGAACACCGGGACCCGAGTGATGAACTTCGTCACTCCTACAATAAAAAAGACGCCAGCCTGCTTACGAAATTTCATGCCCTCACTATTATGGCCGGGGAACAACAAACCCATAATTACTATATGAACATCGGACCTTTGTTTGCTGATCCTACGGCCCGTCAGCTTTATGCTGAAATTGCATCAATAGAAGAACAGCACGTAACGCAGTATGAGTCCATCATTGATCCGGAAGAAACCTGGATGGAAAAATGGCTCCTTCATGAAGCTAACGAAATCTATAATTATTACAGTTGTGTTACCTCGGAAACAAATCCGCGCATACGGGCGATCTGGGAGAGATTTCTGGATTATGAACTAGGACAGTTTCAGGTGGTTTGTGAACTCTTCAAACAAGTTGAAGGCCGTGATCCACAGGCCCTAATAGGCGATGGCAAAATTACTTCACCTATTGAATATAAGAGCCAGCGCGATTTTGTTCGCAAGGTTCTTAAAGAGGAGGTTAACTTCCGTGCAGTCGCTAAAGATTTTGTGAAAACACCTGACAAAGAAACTGAAGTTTCCCGACAATATCGGGATTTCATGAATTCTGAAGGATCACCTACTGAAATAGTGACAGCCGGTTACATCTACAGACCAGGAACTGAAATAGCCATGCCAGTCAGCGAATTAAAACAATAACCAGGAGCCTGTTATGCAAAAAGAACCACACATTAAATCGGGATTCAATAAAACCGGAGTCCTTATTTCACCACTAGACGCTGCTAAAACAGAAGAAGGAGCGGTCAAGTTGACTCGTCCATCACAGGGAGATGCCTCTGCACTTGCTCAAAATCGTATTCGATACAAAATGGAAGCAGAGCCTCTGGGAACAATCCCTCTGCCAACATCAATAAAGGGCGTAACATCCGCTGTGATTGAAAACATGGTATACGGCCATCATATTTTCCTGGATAAACTTGGTGAAAGAATTGCCTTTGAGAGAACCGGAGTACGCCTATATGAAGCTCTCCTCAGTAAATATCACGGAACTTCTGACAAACAGAATTTGCCGGAGTTAGAAAGACTGGAGCAATTTTATCTCGAGGAAAGAAAACATTTTGAAATGGCGGCTGATGTAATGACTAAAATGGGAGCAGATCCTACGGCCATGACCCCATCGGCAGATGTCGCTGGTGTGGCCGGCATGGGATGGATCCAGGCTATTTCAGATCCCCGTACTTCATTCCTGCAATCGCTCGAAGTCATTTTACATGCTGAGTTGGTAGATAATTCGTGCTGGGAAGTTTTAATCGAACTTGCAGATAATCTGGGAATGAAGGACGCAGTAGAACAATTTGAAATCGCGCTCGAAGAAGAGAGTGTGCATCTACAATTTGTAAAACGTTGGGTGCGTGAGATGAATCTAAATGGCGGGGTTGATAATTCTATCCGGTCATAGGAGGTCCTATGTTAAAAGTACATCATTTAAATTGCGGCAGTATGTGTCCACTTGGAGGAAAACTATTCGACGGTTTTTCACACGCGGCTCATGCTCACCTGGTATGTCATTGCCTTGCTGTTGAAACAGATGAAGGTCTTGTACTAGTTGACACTGGTATCGGTATGCTGGATATAAAATCACCACACAATCGCTTAAGCGGTTTTTTCAGAAATCTTTTAAATGTTCAGCTGAACGAAGAAGACACTGCACTTTTTCATATTCAGCAGCTGGGTTTTAATGCCAGTGATGTCCGGCATATAGTTCTCACACATCTCGATTTTGATCATGCCGGGGGGCTTTCCGATTTCCCCAATGCAAAAGTTCATGTCCTTCGTTCCGAGCTGGAAGCTGCTCAACACCCCAACTCATGGCTGGCAAAAAATCGCTATCGCCATCAGCAATGGGATATGGAAAAAAATTGGGTCACCTATGAGCCGGCCGGAGAAAAATGGCTGGGATTTGAAAGCGTGCGGAATCTGAAAGGACTTCCCCCGGAAATTCTCATGGTTCCGCTCCGCGGACATACATCTGGGCATTGCGGAATTGCTGTGGATACTTCACGTGGGTGGTTACTGCATGCAGGAGATGCATATTTTTTCCGGGGAGAGATGAATATCAACGAATACCACTGCACTCTGGGTCTGCGCGCCTATCAGAAATTAATGGAAGTCGACCGAAAAGCACGGCTCTGGAATCAGAAACTGCTGCGTAAATTAAATCAAGAGCAAGGCGGACAAGTAAAAATATTCTCTGCACATGATGCGATCGAATTTGAGAATTTACTGCGGGAAGAACCGCTGGACTTTGAATTGTTCCATTTGAAAGAGGTGAATTACCAAGACTATCATCAACATCACTAAAAGAAGAAAAGGGGGATATCATCCCCCATTATTTAACTTCGTACGTCGCTCGATTTTCGCATAAAATAATATAAGAGCAGAAAAGGTGCAGATAAAATAAAAGCATTTTTTACAATTCTGAAAGTGAACTTTACAGGTGCATGCTTTAAATCTACCAGGTATCCATCGCCAAATAGTCTCGGTGCTTTACCCTGGGCCACATCACTGAATATTCCTTCAATAAATTGAATTCTGTCAGCTAATATCAGAGGCATCCAATGCCCATAACTATTTTCACTAAATTTAAAAGCAAAACGTCGAATTGCTCCGCTTAATCCTTGTGGTGGCAAAGTTGTTCCGAAAACGGCACTCACTTCAGGTCTCTCAGAAGATTTTAATATCTCTACATCTGAAATCTGTTGCTCCGGTTCAGACCAATGCGCACCGGTTACTTGCTGTTTATGTATCGGGTAATATGGTCGGCGTTTAAAATCCGCGTCACTACCCCATCCGTTAATATTTTGTGGTTCAAAAACTTGTTGTTCCATAGAACCCCCTAATGGCTTACAGACGGTGGAATCAGCACCGGCTTGATGATGTTATCTAATTTGTTGGCAAAGATGTGGTAGGCATCGCTAACTTCCTCTAATGGGAACCTGTGAGTGATAATCCCTTTAGGATTTAATCGGCCTGCGCGGATGTGCTCAATCAAATGCGGCACATGTCGTTTAACGCTTGCCTGATTGGCTTTTATAGTAAGACCTTTATTCACAACGTTTCCAATCGGAACTAAGTTTCCGCTTGGACCGTACACTCCCACAATAGAAATGTTGCCACCTTTCTTGACGGAGTTTATGGCCCACATTAATGCAGTCGCTGATCCTGCCTGTAATTTAAGTCTTCCACTTATCGTCTGCATAATTCTTCCCGTCGCTTCACATCCAACAGCATCGATACACACATCTGCCCCAAGATAATTGGTAATCTTTTTGGCAAACTGAACGACATCATCAATTTCACGGGTATTGTAGACCTCACATTGTGCATAGTTTTTCACAAACTCCAGTCGATAATCCAGCTGATCAAAAACTATGACCCGGGCTGCTCCCATTAACCAGGAACATTTTGCGGCCATAATACCAATTGGGCCGGCCCCAAAAATCATGACAGTATCACCAGGTTTTATATCACCCATTTCTGCAGCCTGATATCCTGTGGGCACAACATCTGTTAATAAAACCGCATCATCCAGATCTATATCCGGTGGAACAATTGTAGGGCCTACGTCTGCGAACGGAACACGTACATACTCTGCCTGGCCTCCATCATATCCTCCGGCCGTGTGCGAATAACCAAAGATTCCTCCGACAGCAGTTGCCATAGGATTTGTCTGATGACAATTTCCATAAAGACCCTGCTGGCAAAATTCACAACTACCACAGCTGATATTAAATGGAACGGAAACGACGTCTCCGACTTTTAAGTTTTGAACAGATGATCCAATTTCAACGACCTCTCCGACAAACTCATGTCCGAAGGTGCTTCCTATGCGGGTATCCGGAACAAGCCCATGGTAAAGGTGCAGATCCGATCCGCAGATACAGGAGCGTAAAACTTTTACGATAGCATCATTAGGGTGTTCAATTTGGGGAATCGGTTTATCTTTGTCGGCCCGTATTCTTTTGGGACCACGAAAGTTTACTGCGAGCATATATCCTCCTGATGTTTAAGCTCAAACTTGAAGTCTCAAGTTATGAGTGAGAGCAATCTCATAAGTAAAAAAATGCAAGCATGAGTCCATCCGGGAAGGCATGTGAAATATAAAAAAGACAAGGCCCATCTTTACAGATGGGCCTATCCTTTTCCTGGGGGGGAAACGTTATCGAGACAACCCGGACTAATGATGTATTCGCGGATTACGCGATACCACTGCCCGGTAAATACCGAGTAGAATAACAGCACCTACCACCGATGCGATGAAACCGGCAGGTTCGCCTTCTGCGTACCAACCTAAACCTTGTCCGATGAAATGGGCCAGCATAGCACCAACAACCCCAATAATCATCGTAACAATGATTCCACCTGGATCACGCCCAGGCATTATGAGTTTTGCAATGGCACCGACGATTAAACCTACTAATAAAGTCCAAAGCATCTTAGTCTCCTTTGTTCAAATTTATCACCGCAAGAAACTTACTTACAGCTACTCAAAACAAGTGCAAGAGAAAATCCATGCTCATCTTGTTAAGACATTTCATTTTAATCAGGCATTAAAGGTAGGCGGATTTTTCCCCGAGATGTTCTCTCAACATACTCAATTATAATTGAACTACTGACAATATTTACGGAGCTCAATAGAATGCTTAGATCAACGTTTCTCGCGTGTTTGTATTCCTTTTCAATCATCATCTCATCTTCTGCTTTCTCCGCAACAGAAGCTTCCGATCCCCTGGCAAAAGATAAATTTAATTTTCCCTCTCCCAAGAATAATTCTCTAGGATCAAAACTCACACTATGGGCCACGCATTATTATCTTCCTCTTTTAAAAGATGGCTCAGGCACTTATCCACTAAGGGATATGCAGGCAGTTGAGCTTGGGCCGAGACTGACTTTGCGTGAATGGTGTGATTCAGCGATGGAAGGATCCGTACGGGTCACTTTTAATGATGGAAAGTCTTTAACCTACAATTATGCAGGAATTAGCGCAGTAGAAAAAGTCGACTGCTCCAGTATATTTAGAATCGATGTCAGTAAAACGAAATTTCGTTTGGCCAACGGCCCCTATGGGGACGGAATCCAGGATTATATTCTGGTTCCATATCGCACACTTGCCACTGATCTTACCCAAATCGCCCCAGGTACTGTCCTCTATGTCCCCGAAGCTCGTGGCGCACAAATCACTTTAACTTCAGGAAGAGTGATCATTCATGACGGTTATTTCTTTGCCGGAGATAAAGGCGGTGCCATTAAAGGAAATCACGTTGATGTTTTCATTGGAGAAAGTAAATCGTCTTCGTTTTTTCCATGGATCAAAAGCAATGCTGAAAAAACTTTCAGCGCTTATATCGTGAAAGACCAAAAGATCATCAACAAACTTCGCGATCTTCATTTCCTGCAATAATCAGATTGCAGAAAATAAAAAACACTCTGAAAATTATCTCCCATATTGATATATCAGTAATGGACAGGTCCCATTTTTATGACTTCAAATGCACGGCCGGGAATTGTTTTTAAAGCATGTAATTCATAATCATCCCAGTCCTCGTGAGGAGCTCCGCTTATCATCCAGCTTATTCCATTATCTGCCAGTATCATTCCGTATTTTTTCATTGCTCTTAAGATAACTTGTACATGAGGCGAGTAGTTTGAAATATCAAAAGAAGCTTTCAGCCGGACACGCATCCCCATTGGAGGAAGATTAGGATCTAATGAACTTCCGGCCTGATGACGGGCAGGATGAACAAAAGCTCGGCGGGTTTTATTAGCAGTAAAACGAATTGCATGGTTAATTTCACCACTCATGACTTCATGATATTTCACTAAACCAGGATATATGGGTAAGCCGGCTGCATCTGCTGAAGTCCAGCCAAGCGGACGCATATCATTCGTTTTTAAATTGAACACGGCTCCTGAATCTGCAGTCCATCCGCCTTTGCCATCAGGAAAGGCTCGATAAAGCTCATAAAGCATTTGGTTATCTTGATCAACGACAATGACATGTCGATCCCCATCAGAATCGGCTCCCCCCTGAATTGGCGCATTGGCAGGTATAGGATACGGACCGGGATCACTTTCATGTGCGTAAAGAAATGAAACAGGAACTTTAGGCTGATTTCCTGATACGATGACATACGGTTGTCCAATCGGTGCCCCCTCCCATACAGTTCCGAAATCCGGATGCACAGTTTGATCCTGCCCCAACGAATTAATATAGATCTCGGATGAAGGGTCAACTGGATCTTGGGAGATATCGCGATTCCATTCATTGTCAGCTGGAAATGGTCTGTCTCCTGCTGTTGACTGGTGCTTTATAACTGGAGTTTGTGTGGATGAATTGTCTGTAGATGAGTTGCAGTTAATCAAAAATAGACTGAGAAGAAATAATGTGTATTTGGATTTTTTCATGCAACACTTTAAGGCATGAAGTGCTTTTAAATCAATGCGGCAAAATATGAGAAGCTTTGCATATAAAGCAGAAAAATTTAAACGCAAAAATAGTTGAGAAAAGCATAGGCGACTTCAGTCGATTTTGTTATGTACGCTCTCTTTTGAGATTTTTGAGCAAGGAGCATCCAATTGAGAGCGCTATTATTTTCTTTTTTCCTTTTAACAGTTTCCTTATCAACCAGAGCACAGGTAATGGTGGATGGTGCGGCTTCTGTTCGTCCTGCCGAAGTGAATGTTGATTTTACAGAGGCCACATTTCAGAGTCAGCCATGGGTTAATGAATTCCGTTACGTCATTGTGATTAATAAAGCGACTTCGGGTAAAGAAGCTCAGTCAATTAAAGTTTATGAATTTGGAAAACTTATCAGAACAGAAAAAGTTTCTACTGGCAGAGATAAGTTCGAACGTGCCGGAGAAAATCACTCTAAGCGAGATTCCTGGACTATTACGCCAACAGGCTACTACACTCCGACTTTTCTTAGCAAAAATCACAGATCAAGTGCTTATGGCGGAATTTTTTCCGGAATTTTCGGCGGAACTAAAATGCCTTTTGCGATCTTCTTTAACGGAGATATTGCTCTCCATGAAGCACCTAAGGGAACAGAGGGAATGCTGGGGAAAAAAGCTTCAGGCGGATGCGTGCGTTTACCTGCATCACTTGCCGGTGAATTATTTGAAAGGGTAAAAGAAGTAAGCAATGCCCGAATTCCTGATTTCAAAGTTGACGGTACAATTATCACAGATGAGAAGGGCCAGTATGCCTATCGATCAAAACCCGGTCACTCTGCTTTGATCATTGTAAAAAATAAAATCATCGAATAGTTCTTTTTGTCACCGGGCCGGCACTAAGTCTGGCCCGATTTTGTCACCGAAAAAAATAATCTGTTATTCTTATTTGATTCCATTTTGATCCTGATCATTCAGCTATGAACGAGCATGTCTTCTTTAATCTGCAGTACTTAGGATTGAGACTGAAAATGGCATCATTAATGCTCCGGCCAGAACTAACAGATCAGGATGATCTAATTTAATTGCCTTTACATTCAGGAGCTTTAGGATGAAGCAAATTACCCGTAAAATGGTTTTCTTAACCATTGTCTCTGTCTATTCAACTTCCATATTCGCGAGTGGTGCCAGGCGACCGGAATCCCTTGAACTCGAACCTGTTACTGAAACCAGACCAAATGCCGAAACACCCGTTACTGAAACCCCCGCCCCCACTTCCCCGCAGCCAACAGATCCAGTCAGCACTCTCCCCGATAGTGATGGTGCTTATCTTGATCACATTGCTGACATAGCCGGTTCATCCACGTGTGCAGCTTATTCCTGGAATGATCGTGGCCGCGCTCCGAAAGGATACATCAAAGGAATGGCCTTGAGTTATGCCCGTTCCTTATGTCGTTTAAAACAAAATGAGCAAACTCCGACAACATTAGTGTCCATTCTGACAGCGGCTAAAGCGTCAACAGCAACTAAAGACGCTCTCACTCATTATGCCTCCCGGTTTTCTGCTTTAGGAATTACTAACTCTGTCGCTGGACAAACACCGCTTAAATCGCTGTATGCGCTGGGTATAGGTCTGGGAATGCGAGAGAGTTCCGGAAAATACTGCGAAGGCTGGGATCGTTCAGCTGGTAGTAACCGGACAAGTGCTGAAGCAGAGGCAGGTCTCTTCCAGTCCAGTTATGATTCTATCGGTGTCAATGCCGAGCTTTCCAAATTATATGCTGAATACAAGGCCAATCCCAGAAGTTGTTTTTTGGATCAGTACAAAGAAGGTGTAACCTGTACCGCAACTAACATGAATATTTTGGGTACCGGAGCGGGAGCAACATTCCAGTCTTTCTTGAAATCTTGTCCGGGGTTCGCTGCAGAATATGCAATGGTCACGCTTCGTGTTCTGCGTGCGCATTATGGTCCGATCAACAGAATGGAAGCAGAGCTAAATAGTAGTTGCAATCAGATGCTGGGTAAAGTTCAAGAACTTATCAATAGTGACCCTAACGCATGTGCTGATTTAATTTAATTGTATTTTAGTTTCGTTAATTGTTACCGTTTTGGTGATGTTAACCAGCCAACCAGGAGAAGGATCATGGGAAAAGGTAAAGACAAACCAAAACAAAAGCTTTCAATTAAAGAGCGACAGGAGCGAAAGAAAGAGAAATTAAAAAATAAGAAGGCTGACGAAGAATAAAGCAGCCTGCAAATCAAGGCCTCGTCAAATGTCGGGGCCTTTTTATTTAAGTAGACTCATTACTTGACTGCTGCACTTGCTTAATCTGCTTTATCCCGTCATAAATTCGTTTTCATTAAAGCTCTGATCACTAAGTGTCGCTAAGACAACATGCGGATTTTGTCTTTTATCCTCACAATCTGTTTTTTTAATGTCGGTCTTCTCCAGGCCGGACAAACTGAATTTGAAAAATTATTGGAAAAAAATAAAACTTACCGCGCAGTAATTGAAAATATATCCAGCGGTCAAACTGATCCGGACCTAAAGGAAGGTCTATCTAAAACAAAAAGTGCACTAGACGCTTATCTGGAAGAAAAGAAAAATCCCAAACAACCAGCACACGCCGAACTGGTTGCGCAGTCAGAAATGGATATGAAAGGATGTGAGACCTGTCAGAATTATCTGAATTTGTCCGGAGAAGTTAATCAGATTCTAAAGAAAATGAATTTTGAAGAAGAGTCCCGTGACGTAAATACTACCAATACGCTGCAACTCGAGCTGAACAAGCTGAGCTTTCTCTATTATGTGGTTAAACATGATAACGGAAACGGAGGAATCTACTGTGCCAAGTACGGTAATATTCAGAATACACAGGCCAATCTGTTTCCAGGAACCTTCAAACTTTTAGCCGAAGAAGCTTTTGATTTACCCAATGTAAATGAAGTTCAATACATACCTGAAGGAGGCAAAGAAGTTGTTTATCTTTATCGGGGAGCAGGATCTGACAGGAATAAAGTTTATGAAGTACATATTCGCCCGGATGGAAAGGCCCTGATAAAATATTTTTCTTATACTCCCTCTAGTGCTGAAAAACTATTTACTGAAAAAAATACTGCCATCGATAAAATCCTGAGTAAACTTCCTGCATTGGAAGATAAAGAGCGCAAAAAGGGCGATGATTATCTGGATATAGGAGTCGAAATCAAAACCCGTGACACAATCATTCCTACTGATCTGGAAGTTGTTAACGCCGGTAAAAAAGTAAACCTTGCCGATGATCTGATTATATCGACTAAAACAAAATTAAGTTTTAATGAACAGGAAACAGATGTCGCTCTTGCGAATTCAAAAGGTGAAGCATTTTTTAAAGTTAATGCCAAAAACAAAACGGAAGGGAAAACTGAATTTATCACAGTCATTCCTATGTCACTTTCTCTGGACGAGGAAACAAAACTGGCATTAGGGGCAAGTGTTAAAGCAGAAGTCGGAATTGACCGTGAAACGAAAACCATTGATCAGAATCGTACGATCAATCTTAATTTGACCGATCACAATCACAAGTATCTGGACATTGAGCTTTATCAGCGACCGGGTGACCGTTATACAAAAGTTTCAGCAAGTAATAACTACAATCTGGGGGCCGTGGGAAATGTCGGTATGAACTATACCCAGGACTCCTCAGGTGCACGCACATATTCTCTTAGTAAAAATACAAATCTTGGCGATTACGGAACTCTAAAAACTGAATTCGGCGGGGGGAATCAAACAAAACACTTTGTTGCTCTTCAACATGAAGTCGCGCTTAGTAAAACCTCTACGCTGTCAATCGGCGCCCGAGCAGATGATGGCAAACAGTACTCTACCACCTTTCAGTTTCGCACACGCTTCTAAATAAACTCTATGGCGTAAAGATTGCACTCCAACTTCTTCAGTAAGATTTTACTGGAGGGGTCAATGAAATTTTTAATACTCTTTTCTGCTCTCATTTTGCAAGTCGCTCAGGCGCAGACATTCTGGGGTGAGAAAAAATCACTTGGAAATGGTCACGCTGCCTCATTTATTAAAACCTATAAAGGCAAACCTCTCGAAATTGGAATGGCCATTTCAGCAGATGCGTTGACCAATCTCCCGCACACCATGCTGGAGCTGACGTTACCTTTACCTAAAGAAGTATCAATTAAGCCTTATCAACACTTGACCCTGGACTGGAATCCGCACGGTCATGAGCCGGGTGGAGTTTATGATAAACCTCATTTTGACTTCCATTTCTACATGATCTCTGAGGGTGAAAGAGAATGCATTACATGCACTGATGAAGATGCGGCCAACTGTCATCAGCAACCTCATGCGGATTATCTGGTGGATCAGTACGCTCCCACTCCCGCAGGAGTTCCCAAAATGGGATGGCATTGGGTCGATCTGCTCGCACCAGAATTTAACGGGGGCATTTTTTCCCGCACTTTTATCTACGGTTATTACAAGGGACTTCCAATTTTTCTTGAACCAATGGTGACACTGGAATTTTTACAATCCAAAGTCACAACAGAACATGAAATTCGTATGCCACTACGTTTTGCTGCAGAAGACGGACAATATCCGGCCGGTTATAAAATTACTTATGACAAAAAGTTAAAAATGCATCTGGTTATACTCAAAGACTTTCAGGATGAAGGGCCATAAGGCCTTTCTCCTTTAATCAATCATTATTTTCCTGCCATTTGAAAAAATCGTTTCGCATTATTCACAATTCTTTTTTTTCGCAGTTGCGTATTGCCGGAGAACTTTGTCCAGCTAGAATATGGCGATGAATGAAAATCAAAATGGTTTTGTCGTTATTCGTGGTGCCAGAGAAAATAATCTAAAAGACGTGCAGCTAAAAATTCCCCGTGATGCTCTCGTCGTTTTTACAGGAGTCTCAGGCTCAGGAAAATCCTCTCTTGCGTTCGGAACCTTATATGCCGAAGCGCAAAGGCGCTACCTTGAATCGGTCTCACCTTATGCCCGCAGGCTATTTAATCAGATGACTGTTCCTGAGGTGGATGCTATAGAAGGCCTACCTCCGGCCGTAGCTCTCCAGCAGCAACGAGGAGCCCCGTCAACCAGATCTTCCGTCGGGAGTGTGACAACTCTTTCCCATTTAATCAGAATGCTCTATTCAAGAGCTGGACATTATCCCAAAGGCCAGTCAATCATTTACGCCGAAGGTTTTTCGCCCAATACACCAGAAGGTGCCTGTTCTCACTGCCATGGTCTGGGCAAAGTCTATGATGTGACAGAAAAATCTATGGTTCCCGATGACAGCTTAAGCATTAGCGAGCGTGCAATTGCTGCCTGGCCTCCAGCGTGGCACGGACAAAATCTAAAAGATATGCTTGTGACAATGGGTTTTGATATTCATAAACCCTGGCGTGACCTCCCTAAAAAAGATCGGGACTGGATTCTTTTTACTGACGAAACTCCCCATGTCCCTGTCTATGCCGGTTTCACTCGTGCAGAAGTCAAGCGTGCAATAAAAGCTAAAATGGAGCCAAGTTATTACGGAAATTTTTCCAGTGCTCGCAATTATGTTCTAACAACTTTTAAAACGACACAAAGTGAACTGATGAAAAAACGTGTGTCTCGTTTCATGGAAAGTACAGAGTGCCGGGAATGCAAAGGAAAACGTCTAAAGAAAGAATCTTTATCGGTCACCTTTGAAGAGCTGGACATTGCAGAGATGAACCATCTGCCGCTTAAGCAAATGTTTAAACTATTTGAGCCTTATGCCAGAGGAACTGCCTCCCTTTTTAAGAAAAAACAAAAAGATCATCCCGAGCAAGTACTGGCGATAAAACGAATAACTGAAGACCTTATATCCAGACTAGAAGTCATCCTTGATTTGGGTCTAGGTTATCTGTCACTTGAGAGAACGACACCAACACTGTCCCCCGGTGAATTACAAAGGCTCCGGCTGGCCACACAAGTAAGATCCAATTTGTTCGGTGTGGTTTATGTTCTGGACGAACCAACGGCGGGTCTGCATCCGGCCGACACTGAAGCACTCATGCGTGCGTTTACAAAACTAAGAGATGCCGGAAACAGTTTGTTTGTTGTAGAACATGAAATTGAAGTCATAAAAAAGGCGGACTGGATTGTGGACGTCGGTCCCAGGGCAGGTGAACTTGGTGGAGAAATTCTCTACAGTGGTCCACCGGAGGGTTTAAAAAACTGTAAACTCTCACTGACAAAAGATTATCTTTTTTCCAACAATAGCACTATTAAGAAAAGTTATCGTACTGCTAAGGGAGAACTGGAGCTTAAAAATGTAACGCTGAATAATCTGCATAAACTCAGTGTGACTATTCCCCTGGGTCTTCTCACCAGTGTGACAGGCATCTCGGGATCGGGAAAATCTAGTCTCATTACCATCGCTCTCGTCGAGCTGGTATCCGCTAAGCTGGGAGAAAAAAATTTTCGCGAAGATCTGGAAGTCAATCCGCTGGAAAAAATCGAATTACCGAAACTTACAGGACAATTGGGAAAAGGCAGTGATGCCATTAAACGTTTAGTACAAGTTGATCAAAAAGCAATTGGCCGCACTCCCCGCTCAAATCTTGCCACTTATACCGGATTATTCGATCATGTCCGTAAAAGATTTGCTCAAACTAAAATGGCTAAAAACAGAAAGTACGATGCCAGCCGATTCTCATTCAATCTTCCCAAGGGCAGATGTGAAAATTGCCAGGGTGAAGGTTTTGTTATGGTTGAGTTACTCTTTTTACCTAGTGTCTATAGCCCCTGTCCTGTATGTGAAGGATGCCGTTACAACAAAGAGACACTGGAAATAAAATACAAAGAAAAAAATATTGCTGAAGTGCTGAAGATGACTGTGGATGAAGCGGCCGGATTTTTTGCAGATGATCCTGCGATTGCTCATTCGTTGCAAGTTCTGCAAGAGGTAGGAATGGGCTACATAAGACTTGGCCAGCCGGCAACTGAGCTCTCCGGAGGGGAAGCTCAGAGAATAAAACTTGCAACTGAACTGCAACGAATGACAAAAGGTGGAGCCTTATATGTACTAGATGAACCCACAACTGGTCTGCATCCTTCTGATGTCGAACGGTTGATTAAGCAGCTCGAGCGACTGGTGGATGCCGGCAATACCGTTATCGTTATTGAACATGACATGCGGGTCATTGCCGAAAGTGACTGGGTCATTGATATGGGCCCTGGTGCCGGAGATGAAGGTGGTAAAGTAGTGGCAACGGGGACTCCTTCCCAGGTAGCCGCCCATAAGAAGTCCTTAACTGCCGGATATCTGAAGGGCTTTCTACAGGGGCAATAAGGCCGTCAAAACTCTGTACAGTCAAAAAAACACGCATGAACTTTTTTCAACTTTCACCATATTTCCAAAACCTCACCTAAAATAGCTTCAAGAACAACAAGTATTAGATTCTTGCGAGGTAATTATGTTAGAAGGATTAATGGCATTATCACTGGTTTTAATGGGAATTTACTTCGTTAAATCAACCGACCTTCCAAGAGAACTAAAAGACAGAAGTGCTCAGCACTCAAAAGAAGCATCACAGGTTGTTGTTACAAAAAAGAAAATGGCCTTTTCTGGAATAGAGCAGAATAAAATTGCTGATAAAAAAATGATCTCTGCTTCATTGATTGAATTACACAACAAAGCCATTGATGAGTTAACTTTAAAAATTACGACACTGGAGCAGGAATTAAAGGCAAACAATGCCCGTAATGCTGAAATTCAGAAAGAAATTGATGCTCACCTGATCAGCTTGCAAATCCTTAACGAAAAAGTTGCTTCATTAGCATAACAAAAAAAAGGCACTGATCAAAGATCAGTGCCTTTCCTGATAATCATAAGATCTTCTTCTGACTTTAATGTCGTTCATAATTTTCTCTACACCCCAGATACCATCCACGGCCCGCTCAATATCAAAACGTTCTTCGCGATTTTCAACTGTACCGGAAAGTTTAACTGTGCCGTCTTCAACGGCCACTACGATTTCCGAAGCATCAATCTGCGGATCACGCGTCAAAACTTCACACACTTCCTCTTCCAGCGAGCTGTCCGAACGACGATACCCTTTAGGCCCCATTCCGGCATAACTGATACGGGCAGTCCGATCGGATTCATCCTCCTTTAAAAATCTTTCCGGGTGACGATCACTGCGGGCCCGATAACTTAAACCCTGACCGTGGAAATCACGTTCGGTATTTTGTACACGCTGATGTCGATACTTTTCTTTGGGATTCACTAAAACAGGCTCACCGCTGCGATGAAAGTCAGCGTAACCTTCGGAAGTCGTCACAGGCTCATCATTATCATTCCAGCGATTATCCGGACTCAAGTGACGAGGCTTATTTTTTCGGCGTTCCGGTCCCTGATTGAACTCACTTTCCCATTCATCATCACTCATCAGATTATATTTGCGATCATCATTGTAGGCACCTTCGTAACGATAGTTGCCATAACGTTCGCTGTAAGTGTCATAAGTGGGATGCTGATAAGATTTCCCTAACTGTCGATAGGCCAGATGATGCCGGCCTTGCTTCGTCCTTTTCTGATCGTTTCTTCCCTGATGATTACGATTCATTATTCGCTCCTTATTGGCCCGTGATTAGATAAGCAGGCATAAAGAAGAAAGCACAGACTTTGCCAATTCGAAGTTATTTAATTTTCGAGGAATTTAAAATGGGGCATTAAGAATGGCCGGGACGAAAGTGTCCAGGCCATGGACAATTTTACTTGAGTTTTTTCTTAGTGAAATCAATCATCAAATCTTCGCAGCGCTGAATGTGATCAGCGCTAATTTCCCAAAGCTTAAGGCCCTTTAATTCATTTTCAATTTTTTCAAAGAGTGCAAAATCGATAAAAGGCACAATATTGCCACTTTGATACTCGCGCTCTTTTTCTCCATAAAGGCCAAGAAAAGTTTTATCCCGGAACCATAGTTCGCGATTGGCTTCCTGAATAGCAAGAAGACTTTCCTGACTAGGTCTGCGCTGAACAAATTCAAAAAACATACTGCTGGATTGAATGCCCGGATAATACCATTCACCACTGAACACCTGAATTAAATCATCGTGATCATCCTTTAAAATCGGAGTAATAAAATTAACTCCTCTTTCCGTTGCAAATTTATGAAAGGCAAGAAGATCATCTGTGCGCAAGGCCACATGTTGCCAGAGTGCCGCTGCTTTATGCGAGTCCAGCATTGTGCGTACATGAGATGGCTGATTCATCGGTTCCGACGGCTGAACGACAGCAAAGATTGTCTTATTTTGTGCACGGTCATCTTTGTGCCCCTGTCCGACCTGAATGGCGAAAGTCAATGACTGATCTCCCCCACCTGGCACCCACTCTTTTCTTTTTTCATAGAGAACGTTTTCGGGGCCCACTCCAAATATTACATTAAAGACGACATAAGCAACGTTATACAGGCGTGGTTGAAGCATTAATGTCATATGGTCGACTTGAAAGTTTTGAAAAGAATGTTTCATAATAAAATCCTCATAAATAAAACTTTGAACGCGAATATTCTAACGTGAACAATCTAAACTCGTCTTGCTTTTTCCCGCGAGAAGCATTGCGTTTAGAAGGTTTTTGGCATTTTTTATGATTTTTTTTGCTTATTCACATCCAGAAATCTTACTTTCAGGTAGAGTGTCCAGCCCCAATATGGAAGGGCCACAAGAAATGGCATAAGAGTGACAACTCTTATTATTTCCGCAGGTGTAAAATAGAGCTCCCTGTCTATATAAATAAAGCGAGCAAGAAAGATAAGCATCACAACGGGTGATACTAAAAAAGCTGTGCTGATCATTCGAAAAATTTGTTGCTGGCCCAGAATCATGTTTACATCCTTTTTGTGAAGCTTACCATTTACTGTTTGCAAGTCATGACGAGAAGAGACCATACGACGATGGTTATTTAATGAATGCAAATTGACTTTGATGAAGACCTGACTGACAATTTAATCTCCAACAGGAAGGTTCGCTATTAGTCAGCAAAAGAATCATTTAGAAAGAGTCTCAAGTGGTATACCTGGTTTAGACACCATACTCAAAGGCGGTTTTATCAAGGGCGGTGTCTACCTGCTCTTAGGTCCCCCGGGGACAGGTAAAACAATCTTTGCCAATCAGATGTGTTTCCATCATGCAAAAAAAGAAAATGGATCAATAGTCTATGTTACCCTCCTGGCCGAATCGCATGGCAGGATGATGGAAAACCTACGACCTTTAAAATATTTTGAAGATGATGATGTGTCTCAGAAAATACATTACATGGGTGGTTATCACGTACTGGAAAAGGATGGTCTTAAAGGCTTTCTGCGCTTGATTGCCGGCATTGTAAAAGAAAAGAACGCTTCAGTGTTAATGATTGATGGGATGTCGACAATTGGCGAACTGGAGCAATCAGCAATTACTTTTCGCAAATTTGCTCACGAACTCAACAGCTACCTGAGTTCTTCCGGATGCACGGCCTTTTTACTCTCTTCGATGGAAGGTCATCTTTCCAAACCTGAGCATACTATGGTCGATGGAATTATTTCTTTTCATTATGAAAATTTTGATGCTCGGGTGCGACGTCAGATTGAGGTTCGAAAATTCCGTGGCAGTGGTCATTACTATGGCAAGCACCATTACAAAATCGACAGCAGCGGAATAACAGTCTTTCCACGGCTGGAGTGTCAGAATCAGGAACGCGAAATACATGTGCCCACTCATGCCCGACTTTCTACTGGAATTTCAGGCCTTGATGCAATGTTAAATGGTGGATTAAGAAAACATACATTCTGTACTTTTATCGGAAGCGCCGGCACCGGAAAAACATCTGTGGCCCTTCAATATCTTTATGCAGGGGCTGAAGCTGGAGAAAAAGGTTTGTATTTTGGTTTCTATGAGCGGCCGGAAGAAATTTTTGTTAAGGCCGACTCCATTTCGTGTAACATCCGCAAATGGGTCGATAAAAAACTGATTGATTTATTGTGGCAACCCGCTCTTGAGGCTGAAATAGATGAGCTTGCCTATCGGCTCATTGAACAAGTGAAATCCCGAGAAATCAAACGTGTTGTCATTGATGGTATGGATGGACTAATGACTTCTGCGGGTAATCCAACCCGTATGCGTCAGTTTATAACTTCACTAATGATGGAGCTTAAAAGACTAGGTGTTACTGTTATTTTGATAGAAGAAGTTTCTTATTTTGGAAATTTCTCTTCGCGCCAGTTTGCAGAACTATCAGCAGTTAATGAAGCGGTCATCTTCTTTCATCATGAAAGCGTAGACGATGATATTATCAACGCTGTCACTATACTTAAAATGCGAAACTCTAATTTTGATAAAGGGACTAATAGACTCGATATCACTGACAAAGGAATTTTTGTCAATTCAAGAGAAAGAGCACCGGCAGTAATCATCACTTCAAGAAAAAAAACGAAAGTTTCCAGTAAGAAATCTGCAGCTAAAAAACCTGCTAAGAAAAAAAGTAAGGCAGGAAAGAGATAGTGGTGAAAAAAATTCTCATCGTCGAAGATGAATACGACATTGGAAGCACTATGGAACTTGCCCTGGAAATGGAAGGTTATGAAGTCCGGTTAACTTCCAATGGCCATGAGGCAAGAGATGTTCTCAATTCTGAGGCTTTACCAGCTCTCATCATCTGCGACATCATGATGCCGCTTATGGATGGCTATGAATTCACCCGTCAGCTAAGAGCAGAATCACGTTACCAGCATATCCCGTTAATCCTCTCTAGTGCCGCGCAGTTACACACGACCAAGCTACCGGAAAACAGCTATCAGGGTTTTTTAAGAAAACCCTTTGATCTTGATGAGTTTACTGAGATGGTTAAACTCACTCTTCAAAAATAATAGATCGATCTCAAGTCCACTCAATTGATTCTAAAAACACCTGAATTCAAACCATCAATTAATATCTTTTTTACCGCCTCTACTTTCAAATCACTTGCCTTCACTTTAATGGACTTTAATGGTGACGGTTCAAAATAAGCACTCAACAGATCGTATTCCGTTTTATTTAAATCATAGACCTTTTGATTTATGGCCACTTGAAAAAGGCCCTTCTTTTTTTTGCTTGAAACCATTTTTGCCCATGGATCGCGCAGCAGCTTCTTTGATTTAAAAATCCTCAGGGCCTCTTTTTCACTGTAATCTTCATTTACGGTTGTCTCTGTTTTGGGACGGGACAAAAACTTAAGTAAACTATTATCGAAGCGATTTCTGTCACTCAAAAGAGTGATGACTTCATCATAAATGGCATCGCTGACATTTTTTGGAACTTCAAAACGATCCTGGGCCTTCAGAGGTTGTTTATCCCTAAAGCTGGCCACACCTTCTAATTCGTTCATCAGCTCCATAGCGTGATGAACGATAAGATGATTGTATCGAACAGACTGAAAACCAATTGAATAAGAAATACTGTCTTCTATGCTGATACCGTGATGAGCGAGATTGGGCGGAAGATAGAGCATGTCTCCCGGCTCTAGAATGATCTCTTCGGTCGGATTAAACTTGGCCAGTAAACGAATATCCAGATCAGGGAGATAATCATGGGCAGGATTCTCTTCCAGTAGCCAGCGCCTTTTTCCTTTTCCCTGAATAATGAAAACAGAATAATCATCAATGTGAGCTCCGACCGAAGATCCTTTAGTCGAAATTGTCGCCATGATGTCATCAAAATGCCATTCAGGAATAAAACTGACTTGCCTTTTCAGATCCTGAAAAGGCTCATTTTGTAGTTCAAGGTTGTGACAAACGAGAGTCCAGAGGGCCTTTTTTTTGTAATCACTCTTCTTAAAAGGTCCCAGTTTCGACTGCCAGGGATAATCGCCGCCGGCTTCAATCACCATACGGGATTCAAAATCAGGATCACGTGCCAGTTTAAAAAAATCTTCGCGCTCTCCAAGCTTGGGAGCGTTGGGAACAGCTGCTTTAAAGTGATAAGGCCTTTTGTTCCAATAATGTTTTAAAAAATATTCGGGAGTCATGCCGTTTAAAAATGTCTGTTTCATGACACTTAATTACGGCCAGTGAGGAGCTTTCACTATGACAAGGCTCAGTTTTTTAAAATTATGAATCTTTTCTAACTACTGAACATTTTAAATAAATTGACCCAAAACCATCAACTTTGCAGGAAATATCATGTCCATCGACAGGATCGTCCAGCAGTCTGATACTTTTCACTTTAGTTCCTGATTTGAGAGTCTCTCCTCCCACTTTTAAATCCTTCACAGTTCGGACGGTGTCACCAGACTGCAGCTGCACACCATTGGCATCCAGAAATTTTGGACCAGCGGCCACTTCCACAGTCGATTCCTCACTGGCCAGTGTCCATTCATGTGCGCACTCCGGACATATCCATAAGTTTCCATCCGGATAACCATACGGAGAATTGCATTTCGGACAAGTCTGGCTTTCGTCTGACATAAAGAACCTCAAAAATTTTTGAATAGAAAAAAATTTTAGAGGTTTTGTTATACTTTTAATAGTCCTTTATAAAAAAAATTTTACATGATTAATGTTAAGGTGATCCTTCATGAATAATTCCAGAACGCAATTTCGGGAGATATACACAAAAAACAGCTCCTTGTCCTAACTTGGAGCTGACTTTTATAGTCCCCCCATGCAGTTCAATAATGGTCTTGGAAATAAAGAGGCCTAAACCTGTTCCTCTATGGGCAGTTTTCTGCGACTGCCAATACCGATCGAATAAATGGCTCAGGTCTTCTCTTGATATCCCAGGCCCGTTGTCTTTTATTGTTATAGTTACTACATCCTTACTTTCTTCAATTCTGACACTTACTTCTGAGTCATCAGGTGAGAATTTTATGGCATTACCGAGTAAATTATTTATAACTTGAATTAACCTTCCCGGATCACAATTGACATAGTGATGACCTGAAAAATGATTTGTTATAGCAATATTTTTAATGTTTGCAGCAGGAAGAGACTCTTCAATTGAAACATTCACAATTTGAGTAATTTCATTTTCATACTTATCTATATTAAACTAGCCAGAAAATGGGCTTGATTTGTCCTATCGTCCAAGGCATTCATCTTTAACTTTCGTCCCGAAATGAAAACGTGACTAGGTCAATATCGGGATCGAAGTTATTTTCACTCTTAAACCTTCGAAGAAGAATACGCAACTGATGGTTAATTCCATCAGTAAATTCCGTACTGCCATTATTTTTTAACATTTCCAATCCACGGCTTAAGACCTGAGTGACCTCTACACTCCTTATGGACTCCTTTCCAAGGTTGTAAAAAGCAGCATAGATTAGTTCATTCACCTTAAATTCAGGAAAAAAAATTCTGTCAAATGAACGGTCGCTCTCATTAACTTGACAGCTCTGACGATTCCATTGCATCAAAATCCTCACCAAAGTAGAAATGACATCCATCGCAGTACCCACGTCGTTTAAAGATGGAGACATTGCTTTTTGCCCGATACCTGAGAGGACAGACACCCCATATATAGGGTCGCTTTCAAAGGTTCTATTACTGTCTATCGTAAATGCCTGATGAATGGCTTTTTCGCCGTGCTCTGACAGCATTTTTTCATTGCACTTGACATGGCCCAGGACAGTTTTGTGATGAACAAATGAGCCAATATCTTTGACTATGTAAAGCTCAATCATAAATTTTTTGCATAAATCATTTAAAGACGATATATCAATGTTTTGAATAAACCCAATTTGATTAAAAGTAATCACCTTAAGTCCGCTCGGTAATTCAGCAAAGTGCTTGCAACCAAAATTAGGATTACTCAACCGCTCAAGAAGTGCCATTGTTGCGGCTTTCTCCACACTCTTAATTGTTTCATGCACACTTATCATATTTTTTAAATGCTCCACCCACCTGATGATAACTACAACTACACTTGTGAGCACAAGCACAGTAATGAGCAGTAAAATCGCCCTACCCTCCTTACCATAATAATTGGTAGACAGTGCAATTAGCGAAACGATCGCATAAATGAACGCGCCTAAAAAAATAGAAATGGCAGAAAGCGTTTTGGAATCGTCCTTGATCAGCGTAGTTGCTCTAGGTGTAGCAACCTGGGTTGCAGAGTTATAAGCTGCCACCATTGCAGACAGGGCAAATGTCACCACCAGCAGCATGGAAGATGCCATTACCTTCAAAATATCTTCAACTGCATTTCCGCCGGACAGCTTAACTAAATCATCTGGAACAAAATCTTTAAAAATGATTGCGGTCAACGAAGATAATATCGCAAGCAGTGCAAACATTGCACATCTAACTGATAGCAATTTACCTAGAGCAATTAATTTAAAAAGCCAGTTTCTTACCATTTTTGACCAAAATAGAAGTAGAGACTTTCAATGATAGAAGTCTCTACCATAAAAGTGTTTTTACAGTTTCTTTGGTAATTCTGTGACGTAACTAGCAGCAACTTCTTTAGTTTCGAAAAGATTGTCTTCAATTCTTCCAGAAACTTTTACTCGATCACCTAAGGCAAGTTTCGTAAACCCTTTTTGGTCCATCGGATTGTAGGATAAACTCTGGGTATCAACCACAATCTTTCTAATTCCGGTGTCAACAGTGAATTCACGCCCCTGAACGCTGGTAATGCTCCCCTGTAGATCGATCTGTGCTCCTTCCGGCAGGTTTGCGACTAAGCTATAGGAAACAGGGATTGACAAGAAATCTTCCTCATCGTCGCTACTAGCGAAAAAATAAGTGTCAATGTTTTTTACATAAACGCTGCCTGCCTCCACTTTCTTTTTTTCCAGAAAATCTTTATCTACTTTTCCTGATACAACAACCTGATCTCCGTTCACTAACTTAAAACCATCCGCTACCCATGAACTATAATCATCCATTTCAACTAAAACCTTGTTCCCATTATTTGTTAAAGAAAATGAGTGTGGTTTAACATCAGATACCTTTCCTGAGAGCGTCACAAATTCACCATTACTTTTATTGGTCAAATTAGCAAAAGCAACAGTGGTTGTCAGCGTAAGTATACCTGTAGCAATTATAAAATTTTTCATATTACCTCCAAGATAATTTTTCATTCAAATAAATGTTTCAAACTAAGTGCCAAGTTCGTAAACTAATATCAATGTGGTAATTTCCGAGACTTAAGAAAGCCGAGTTTTCATATTTGTGATAAAAAAGTTCTAGTTTTGCCCCCCGTTTTTTTTAAATTTTTTACTGTGGCACAAAGTTAAAAGTAAACTTGTTCGTGAGATCTTTTTTATTTGAACTACATATGATATTGAGTAAATCGTCAAAGCGGTACGCTATTTCAGGCAATTTTTTCTGACTTCATTTCAAATATTCATTTGGATGAAAATAAAGGTGTGTCAAATTTCTTGTGTAAATTCATTTTCCACTCTTGAACCAAGGAAGGGATTTCTGAAAAGTAATTGGGTGTCTCCTCCAGTAACTTCCATTCTCAAACTGATCACTGCTGCAGGTTGTAGCAGCTCGCTTCACCTGCAACAATCTCCATCGATTTTGTTCTTCGTTTAAATTCCTTATTTCTTCCATTATATTTTCTATAGTTGTTTCCATAAATTCTCCATGTGAAATCCACGGCCTTGGCAATGGGATGCTTGTCGCTGTGGCAAAAAAAATTGGTTGTTAATAGCAAAGATGGTGCTGTATCGAATGATTGATGAAATGAGCACGTCCAAAATGCCTGAAATACATCCGTAGTCATAAAACTGGTGATAAATGTTTCGCAAATGTTCTCTCAATTGCTAAGTTAAGACCCGCCACAGTTCATTAACTCTGGCGGAATTGGGCGGAATTGAGGTAAAACTAAAAAAAGATACCATTAAAAATAAAAGGTTAGGTACACATTGCCCGAACTACCCGAGGCATATTCATTGCTTCTTTAAAATGTTTTAATATTAATAAATTACGAGTGAAACTCTGCCTTTCGTGCCTTTTATATTTTCATTATACTTCATTCGATTTCATTGTATTTCATCAAAAGACCCTACTCGGCTGGCTTGGGCTGGCTCAAAAAAAAATTTAATCATTATTTTTTACCATTTAAAAATCGTTTCGGAAGTTCTCCAGGCCAAACGAGACCTTTATATTCTCTATTCCATCCAACTTATTAATAGCCGCCTTGGTTGTAATCGTGCAAGCAGCACATGTCATACCTTCAACGTTAAAACACGCTTTTTCTATTCCAGAAAATACGGCTTTTGAATACATAAAAAAGAAAATAACCAGAAAAACTTTTTTCATATATATCCTTCAATAGCTAAAAAAATACTGAGATCAAATTTGGCGATGCCACTCCTAAAACAGCTATTATAAGTCCTATCCAGTAAGCAATTAATAACTTTCGATACTTTTTAAGATCAGAACAAACTGTTCCAGATTCGCACGCGTTTCTTTTTTTTAACAATAAGTATCCTGCAAACCCAAAGAGAGATACTACCAAAAAAATCAATGGAATTCTTAAGATATCAAATCTAGATAAAATTGCGACACCAGAAACACCCAGAATGGTAAATATAAGAGGTCCGATACAGCAAAATGAAGATAAAAAACCCGCAAATACCCCCAGACCAATCATTGTACTTTCTTTATTTTCCATCTGTTTCTTGAAATTCATTTTTCTGTCTCTCTTTTAGCTTTTGCTTTTGCTCATTTATATAAGCAATATTGTTGGCCAAACAGCACGAGCCTTGCGGATTAGAAGTTTCGCAAAAACACCCAGGATCTTTCATTTTTGCCTTTATTAAATTTAAAACTCTACAATCACCTGTTGCTTTCAACTCATCAACAATTTCACCTTTAGTAACATTAAAGCAAAAACAAGTTTTAACATCTGGATCATTAAATTTTTGAGTAGCTCTTTCTTTTAAATCATATTTTGTAAATATTTCTTTCTCATCATTAAAATAAACAACGTCACATCTATTGCTATAACAAAAATAGTAATCTTTCTTTTCAGAGAGTAATTTAATTAATTTAAGCAACAACTGACTTTTAAGTGTAATTAATTGAACCGGCCTCCCTTTTTCATTGCAAATTGGACAATTAAATATATTAGAAATTTTAACTTCGCAGCAATCCATACTTCTCCCTTATTGCCATTATTATCATAAAGTATGTAGTATACTACCAAGTCAAGGGATAAAAATGAAAACTAAAATCGTAACAGAAAAGACAGGAATTGATCGCGAAACATTGAGATTTTATGAGTCAAAAGGACTACTGCCCAAGCTTGGCCGAACAGAATCAGGAGTTAGAATCTATCCTAGCAGTACTATCGACAGACTTAATTTTATTCAAATGGCAAAGAAAGCTGGATTCACACTCCTGGAAATTAAAGAATTAATTGAACTCCAACAAAGTAAGGGACCATGTAGAAAGGGACGAGATCGAGCAACTCTTAAAAGGAAAGAAATTTCACTAAAAATAAAAGCATTACAAAAAATGGATAAAATGCTCGCTAAATTTATTCTTGAGTGCGAGAAAACTGGAGAAGAGGGGCTAAAAAAACCCTGTCATTTAATATTTGAAAATTATGAATAGCGATTAATTGCCGGCCATAGCAATTTATATGAAATTACCTGATACAATTTTTTAATTACTGATTTTTTTATATTTCCATCCCACACGCAAGCATTTCTTTTCCTGCTGCGTATGGATTTTTTAATTTCTCCCTTAGATTGAATCCACTTAGTTTTTGCCATAGAACAATATGCGACGATCAGATCCTTCATGTCTTTATTGCAAATATCTTCGAGAATCTGAACTGCTCCTTTAAAATCAGACATGGTTAAAGCATCATGTAACTTCAGATGGCCCTTCAGTTGAAGATCGCTAGCAAACACAGCTTGAGTGATTGCTAAAAAAAAGAAAACAGGACAACGAAAATTTTCATTTTACGCTCCTTGCTTGGTTAGAGTTCTAGTTTTCCAAATGTCATAGATTACAGGATAAATAAGAAGTTCTAGGATAAAGGATGTAACAATACCTCCAATCATTGGGGCTGCAATTCGTTTCATTACATCTGCGCCTGTACCTGATGACCACATAATTGGAATAAGACCGATAAATAAACACAGAACAGTCATAAGCTTTGGTCTGATTCTGTGTACTGCCCCTTCGATAATGGCCTCTCTTAAATCAGCTTCATTTCTCATGAGTCCTTTTTTCACTCGATCATCATAAGCGATGTCGAGATAAAGGAGCATAAACACGCCAGTCTCGGCATCTAATCCCAGCAGGGCAATAATACCTACCCATGTGGCAATCGACATATTGTAGTCAAGAAAATAGAGGAACCAGACAGCACCAATGAGAGAAAATGGAATCGCCAGCAGAACAAGTCCAGTTTTTGCCCATGATTTTGTATTCATGTGTAAAAGAAGAAGGATGAGAAAAAGAGTGAGCGGTACAACCATTTTTAAACGCTTCTCCACGTTTTGCATATTTTCGTACTGCCCACTCCACTCGAGTGTATACCCTTCTGGCAGTTTAACCTTTTCATCGACAATTTTCTTGGCCTGATCAACATAAGAACCGATGTCAATTTTAGATAAATCGACGTCGACATACACATAACCAACTAGCGAAGCGTTTTCATCTCTAATCATCGATGCTCCTTCCGTGAACTTAACTGTCGCCAGTTCTTTGAGAGGAATTTGAGCACCATTCATGGAAGTAATAAAAACTTTTTCAATTGCATCTTTAGTTTGACGGAATGCTGGAGCATAACGAACTTGAATCGGATATCTTTCTCGCCCTTCTAAAGCTAATGAAATATTTTCTCCACCGATTGCTGACATCGCCTGAGCGTGCGCTTCATTTACAGTCAGACCATAATAGGCAAGGCGGTCACGGTTAAAATCAATGTCCAAAAAATAACCGCCTGAAATACGTTCCGCAACAACTGTTCTCGTTCCTTTGGTGCCTTTAAGGGCCACCTCAACATGCTCACCAATCGACTGGATGCTTTTTATATCATCTCCATAAATTTTTAGCCCGACAGAACTTCTGATACCAGTTGAAAGCATGTCGATTCGATTTTTAATCGGCATAGTCCAGATGTTAGGCATTCCCATGAAATTCAGTTTCTCGTTCATTTCAGATATCAGTGTTTCTTCATCAATTCTATCTGGAGCAAAGAAACGAAATGGCTTCTGAAAAAATTCTGGAAGCGAAGAATACCAGCGATCAATTTTTCTCCACTCTCTTTTGTCTTTTAATACAATCGTTGTTTCAATCATCGAAAGTGGTGCTGTGTCTGTAGAAGTTTCCGCTCTTCCGGCCTTTCCAAATACAGATTCTACTTCCGGAAATGATTTAAGAATTTTATCCTGCAAAGTTAGAACTCGTTGAGCTTCCGTTACAGAAAGGCCAGGCAAAGCCGTTGGCATATAGAGAAGACTTCCTTCATGAAGTTTTGGCATAAACTCCCGTCCTAGCATCATCATTCCCGGAATTACTGTCAGTGTCAGCACGAGGGCTGAAGCAAGAACCGTTTTTTTATGAAGTAGAAATAAATCCAAAACCGGACGATAGATGGCAAAAAGTCTTTTACTGATCGGGTGCTTTTCTTCCGGATAATATGTTCCGACGATAAGAGTATTTCCGAGGAAGTTAAGCCATTTTGATTTTCCTTTGAAAAATTCTGCACGTGCAAACATCATTCGAACTGCTGGATCAAGTGTTACTGCAAGGAGACCAGCAATGGCCATAGTAAGTGTTTTTGAAATCGCCAATGGTCTGAAAAGTCTTCCTTCCTGATCTACCAGGGTAAAAATAGGAAGGAATGAAACCGCAATGACTAGCAATGAAAAGAAAACCGACGGTCCTACTTCCATCAAAGCTTCTAGTCGAACGTGATGAAAATCTTCTTTTTTTCCACCTGCATGCCAGTGCTCAATCTTTCGATAAGCGTTTTCTACTTCAATAATTGCGCCATCTACCAACACCCCGATGGAAATTGCAATACCAGCGAGAGACATAATATTTGACGACTGCCCCATGAAAAACAGTGGAATAAAGGCAAAGAGTACTGAAATAGGAATCGTAATAATAGGCACGATCGCGGAAGGAATGTGCCACAGGAAAATGAGAATCACCAGACTCACGACGATCAATTCTTCGACGAGAGTCCCTTTCAGCGTATGAAGTGCTTTATCGATAAGGTCGGAACGATCATAGACACTTTTAATTTTCACACCGGCCGGCAGCGTTTTAGAAAGTGTGTTTATCTTCTCTTTGACTCTGGCAATAACAGAAGGAGCATCTTCTCCTTGTCTCATGACGATAATTCCGCCAACCGTATCACCCATACCATTGTAGTCTGTGATTCCTCTTCTCATTTCCGGGCCAACAACGATATCAGCAACCTGATGAAGAAGAATCGGCACCGGAGCATTCATTCCAAATTTGACAGGAATTTTTTTGAAATCATCCACACTATCCGCAAGAGCACGGCTTCTGATCATTGCCTCTGTTCCGGAAAATTCAATGACCCTGCCGCCACTTTCTTTATTGGAATTTTTGACCGCTTCCATCACTTCCATCATCGAAACCTGGAAAAGCTGAAGCTTTCTTGGATCGACTCTGATCTGGAATTGTTTGACAAAACCTCCGACAGAAGCGACTTCCGCTACTCCCGACACAGAATTCAGCTGAAATTTAAGCTTCCAGTCCTGTAAACTTCGAAGCTGAGAAGAATTTAATTTTCCGCTTTCATCAACCACGACATACTGATAGATCCAGCCAACACTTGTGGCATCAGGACCAATCTGCATTTTAGCTCCCGTTGGTAAACTGGCGCTGATTCGATTTAAATATTCGAGAACCCTGCTTCTAGCCCAGTATAAATCAGTTCCGTCTTCAAAGATGACATAGACGTAGGAAAAACCGTAATCAGAAAGTCCTCTGACTGTTTTTACTTTGGGAGCACCTAAAAGCGCAGTCACAATTGGATATGTTACCTGATTTTCAACAATGTCCGGTGACTGATCCCACTGAGTATAAATAATCACCTGAGTGTCTGAGAGGTCAGGAATAGCATCAAGAGGAATATTTTTAAGAGAAATATATCCAAGGATACAAATTACAAAAGTAATAGCAAGAACGATAAACTTATTATGAGCGGAGTATGAAATAATTTTTCGAATCATTACATACCTTCCATGTTACTCATTCCAGTCCCTTTTAAACGAGACTCTGAATCGATAAGGAAGTTTGGACCAAAAGAAATTTCTTCTCCCTCGTTCAATCCGCTTAAAACCTCAATATCATCATTTAAAACATGGCCAAGGCTCACCTCAACCGGCACTAGCTTTCCATTATTTTCCATTTTATAAACAATGTTCTTCTCTCCGGTTCTTAAAACTGCTTCGTAAGGAATCATCAGTGCAGTCTTAGAAGAAGTCAGAATCTTTCCAAAAAAAGTTCCTTCCATGAGTTTCATATTGTGAGTGGATGTTATATTTCCAATAACTCTTACTGATCTGCTTGAAGGATCTGCAACAGTATCAATTTGAACTATTTTTCCATTAAGCTTAACCCCAGGCATCGATGAACACTCACCTTCAAACTGCTGACCAGGTCTTACTCGCATCAGATCGGCTTCATAAATGTAAAATGCCACCTGAGCTTTACCGAGCAGCTTTCCGCCTACAGGAATTTCAAAGGCTACTTCTTTTCTTGCAACTTTTCCATGCGGTAGTTGCATGACTTGCATTTGATAATCAGTAGGAAAAATGGCATTTGTTTGTGCTGTTTTCTTGCTTGCACCTGAAACTTTCACTAAAGGCATTCCACATATCGGACAATTTCCTGGATGTGATTCATGAATCTGGGGGTGCATCGTACACGTATAGTAAGATTCATCTTTTTTAGATACCTCTTCTGTCGCTGATTGTTTATGTCCTTTTTTTTCTTCTGCCTTCTGGCATCCAAAAAGTACTAACATTAAAATGAAAAAGAGTGATTTAAATTTCATTAGTAGCTCCAGGTGCGTACAATACGCTCCAGCTTGAATAGATATCTTCATAATTCATGCGAATCTCGAGTAACTGTGATTTCAATTCCACGTAGTCCTGAAGAATTCTTCTGTGTGTTTCAAGACCAGTCATATCTCTTGGTGCGATATTTTTAGAATATTTCAACGCCTTTTCGGCTGCAGGAATTGAAATTTCTTTTAAAGTCCGTATTTGATTTTTTAAAATTGTAGCTTTTGCTTTGAGCGACTGCTTAAAAGCTTCACTCTCCACTACTGCTCTTCGGTATTGGGCCTCTGCCATATATTTATTGGCAACGGCTTCTGCATTTTCAGCACGTGGTTGCCAGAAAAAGGCAAAAGGCAGATCAATTCCCAGCATAATTTCCTGGTTAGGCATAGTCATCATTTCCCGATCCAATTTTTTTGCTCTGAAAAAAAGATTTGGCATATAAGAAGACTTCGCCACTGAAAGGTTAGAATCTGCAATTTTCAAACGACTTAAATTAATTTCAGAAACACTGGAGATCGAAGAAGCTTCTGGAAGACTTTTTACTTCATCAATAACCGGAATTCCCGGATCGTAATTTTCATCGAAACTTAATTCTTTTAATTTTGCTTTATCAGTTTCCAAAGAACTTTTTATAGTCGATATCTCATTCTCGATCAGACCTAGATAACTTTCGATTTCTAACGCATAAATACTGGCACTTGAATCAGATCTGATAGATTGGGCATAAGAAAGATGTCGCTTTAGCCAGTCGCGAATTTCCTCCCGATACTTTATAAATTCATAATTTTTCCAGTAACTGATGAAAGCAAGTCTTGCCTCAAACAATTTCTCTCTTGTAAAAAAATCGCTTTCTTTTTTTTGAAGATCATAAGATAGCTCTCTAGATTTTTTGCCCGAACTTAGTCGATTTGACAGCGGAATTTCTTGCTCAAACTCATAAACATAAGCCGATCCTTCCATGCTTTTCATTTCACCAATACTAAACATTGGCGGCTTCAGCGAGTATCCTTTACTTTTTGCTTCGGCTGCAGCAACAATTGAACTCTGCGAAGAGATTTCGAGGTTACTGCCTTTAACTTTGGAAAGAAATGAAGCAATTGAGTCCCCCCATGCCAGCGGAGAAGATATAAAAAGGATGGCCAGAATTTTCATAAAGATTTGTCCTTATTGTTTGCATTAGTCTATATTTTTGAAGATTTGGCATTGTGACAAGCCTTAACATTTTTACATTTTATCTTGAAAATTTAAATGAAAGCAGAAGTAAACCTAAAAAAAATGCCACTTTAAAGTGGCTTTTTTAAAATTATTTCATTTTCACTACAATAGTTCCCTCGATAAAAGGCACTCCAGATCATTTTTACTATGTCACTTTTAGCTTTTGCTGTTGTTCATTTATATAATCAATATTGTTTGCTAAGCAGCAAGTCCCCTGCGGATTAGAAATTTCGCAAAAGCACCCAGGATCTTTCATTTTCGTCTTTATCAAATTTATGATTTTACAATCACCTGTTGCTTTCAATTCATCAATAATGTCACCTTTAGTAACATTGAAGCAAAAACAAGTTTTAACATCAAGATCTTTAAATTTTTGAGTAGCTCTTTCTTTTAAATTAAATTTTGTAATTATTTCTTTCTCATCGTTAAAATAAACAACGTCACATTTAGTACTATAACAAAAGTAGTAAGGTTTATTTTCAGAAATTAAATTATTAAACTTAGACAACAAAAGGCTTTTAACTGTAGTTAATTGAACTGAATTGCCTTTTTCATTACAACGTGGACAATCAAGTAAATTTGAATTATTAACTTTAAAGCAATCCATATGCCTCCTCAATAAAAAAACTGCAGCTAGAAATCAATCACTAATTCTAGGAGAGAACATTAGTTTCCGAATCTCTAGCTACATAACCTTAGCTATTCAAATTCAACAGAGGTTATTTCCTCAGGTTGTATTTGGCCATCAGGTTGAATCACAATACAATTGTTTTGTAATTCTTTTGCTTCATCGTTTGTGAGTTTACCTGTATTTACAATTGGAAGACTTCGTTTGCCGTCTGAAGTTGCATATGAATTAATTTCTTTTCCTGAGAAGTCAAAATTTACAACAGTGCCTTTACCTAATTTTAGATCATGGTATTTAGAAAGCTTTTTACCGTTGTCATGAAAATCTCTGTGAAAGAGTTCCACTATCATTCCAGCTTGAGGCAACTGAAATTCATCAACTTGCATGCCCAAAGTTGTTCCTCGATTTTTTGTCTGGTTTAACTTATAAATTAAAACCTTGTTGTCTTTAACGATTTGGTTAAAATCCTTGCATACTAATATTTTACCATCAGGAAGAATTTCATTCACCTTATGAAAGGCAAATGAACTTAATGGAAGCAGTAGAATCGTTGCCACAGCTAATGATCGAAAAGTAATTTTGCCCATAGAAATCCTCCTTATTGATTTGCATACGGCACGAGTTGCCCTTTTGTGACAAGTCTTACCCATAAATTTGCGCTTATCTTTATCGACGACTTTAGTCTCAAGAGATTAGCCGCAAAATAGATGTACGAATTTCTTTAACGGAACGATTTTTTGATGTATCGTAAAAATAATATTACAAGGTTAGGTACACATTGCCCGAACTACCCGAAGTCGAAACAATCAAGAATCAGCTCTCCCCGCTCTTGCCTTTCAAGATCGACAAGGTGACTTATTCGAAAATGACCAAGAGAATGGTTAAGAAAAAGGATTTCGATCTCACTGGATTTACCATTGTTAAAATTCGACGCCATGGCAAATGGCTGATCTTTGATTTATTTCCGCATGGTCATATTTTGTCGCATTTGGGAATGAGTGGATCATGGCAAATTTCGCATGCACCAAAAGCTGATAAGCATGGGCATATCGAGTTTATCGACAAAGAAAAAAATGATTACGGTGTTCTCACCTATATTGATCCGCGACGCTTCGGGCATTTTTATGTTTTAACTGACGAACATTTTGAAGATAAGACCAAATCTCTTCCGGTAGATGTTTCATCGCCGGAGTTTGATGTTGATACGATTGCAGAACTTTTTTTTCGTTATCCCAATAAAGTTATCAAGCCATTTCTTTTAGATCAGAAAGCTTTTCCCGGCGTGGGAAATTATATGGCTTCAGAAATTCTGGCCCGGTCCGGAATCTTACCTACACGTCTTGCCGGAAATATTGAGGCCAATGAGATTGAGAAAATGAAAGAGGCCATCGATATGGTTGTCACTGGTGCTGTTGAAGGTAAAGGAACGACCTTTTCCGGAGGCTATAGAGATGCCAATGGCGCTAAAGGTGAAGGTGTTAAACACCTGGTGGTTTTTCATCAGGCTCACTGTCAAATGTGTATGGAGCAAGGAAGAGTTACGAAGGTGGTCAAGACGACGATGGCGGGCAGAGGAACATTTCACTGCCCCCGCTGTCAGGTTTAAATTCGCCGGAATTTGAATAAATGCACCAGAAAAAAAGCGGACCAGATGATTGAAGTCCACAAGTGAACACTACTGTTTATTTTTCGAAAATTTTCTTCCGTGGCCACTTGGACCAGGTATCCACTGACAACCATAGGAACAAAAATCAAAACAAGTATATAACCTGAAAATTTGCGTGACTGATGAGATTTAAACATTCTCTCCTGAATGTGTTTTTTCCAGATAAGGCCCAGAGAAAAAACTAAGGCCGGTACGACGAGAATGTGCAAGGCCTGAGTTTGTTTTTGCCAGGGATGATTAAAGATATCCCATTCATTGAGGGGCTGAAGAAAATATATCATCCATGCATATACCAGTCCGGTCACGACACTCAGAAAATTAGCGATTAATAAAATCCACTTCTCATTTTTTGACATGAATTAGGGCCTCATGAAGAGCAATTATTTTTCTGACTGCGCTGGCAGTTGCACGGGAAGTGAGTGATGCCCCGGAAATATGCGGGATGTTTCCTCCCAGTGTTACAGATCTGGACAGTTTAATCCCACTAAAAAGCTGATACCATTTCTTCCCGGGTATGTATTCACTTGGCTCGTAAAAAGAAAGCAGTTCGACTTTTTCCAGCTGATCAGCACCAAGAACTATCATGAGAACTTGTTTTTGTGTGCGCACAACGTGAGTATCCAGGTAAAGTGTTTTGTTTCCGGAAGGACATACAATTTGTTTTCTGTTCAGCAGTTGAGATTCAATTTTAAGACCAGAATTTTCTTCTGCCGCTTTGATCTGTGCAGGCGTTAAAAAGACAGATTCTTCTTTAACTTTGCAATTGGGATAATTTTGAGTAATTGCTTCGTCAATACGTAGAAGGACCCTGGCAAAGGCCGGTGGGCACATGCCAGGGAACAAGACGAAAGACAAAGAGAAAATGAGTAAAAGAGATTTCATTAAAAGTTAAAACCAATTCCAGCGTTAAAATAATCAACACCGGTTTTAGCACCATTTCTTTCAATTTCGTAGTCTGCTTTTACAACTACATTTCTATGTGGTTTATAATTTACGCCCATCGTGGTCTTTTTAATGTCATTTGCCGGATTACTGGAATAGCCGGCAGGAACTTTATATTGTGTATCGAAAGCTGAATAACGAACAAATGGAGTCACAGCTTCACCAGCTGCCCCTTGAAGGAAATCATAACCCAATTCTACGTAATAGCCTCTTAACTCTTCTCCGATTGAATTAGAACCGGTAAGGTTTTTAACACGATTGATACTTCTGGCGTCAGAGTTTTTGGCAAGAACACCAAGTGTTCTGACTTCAAAACCAAACATTTTCCACTCAAGGTGAACATCATAGATTGTTGTTTTATTATCGGCCTTTGCTCCATTACCTGTGGCTCCCTGATCAGAGCCACCATGGTAAACAGATGTTCCGACAACAGTTCCGGCATGTGGTGTGTAATCAAGGCGGCCAACAAAAGCAAAGTCTTCTGCAATTGATTCAGCACCTTTTTGTCTTCCACCGCGCAGTCCTGAAGCTGTAAAACTCTCGCCTTTAAATCCATTGACCAGATAAAGACGATAAGAAAATCCTCCGCTGTCTCCCCAGATTCCTAATCCGTTTTCCCGCCATGTTGTAGGGATAATTCTGTTTTCTATGTCTGGACGATTGACGCCAAGAAAGATTGTTGGTTCATGTAGTTCATTTACGAAGCCCATTGGAATTAATACTAAACCAGCACGCAGATTAAACTCTGGCCTGTGGAGATAATCGATGAAAGCGAATTCAGCTCCTGCATAACCAGAACCTGCACTAGAAGCATTGGCACCTGAGTGCTCAAATTCAAATTCAGTATTGATTAGAAACTTATCACTCAATTTGTAACCGACATAGAGAACCGTTCTTAATGCATCCGTTGAGTCCTTCAGGTTAGAGGCTGTCTTATTTTGTTTCTTACTTGAAGGATTTTTGTAAATAATTTCACCGTATCCGCCAACTGACAGACCTTCATTTACTCGGTAGATTTTAGAAGCAGCGGGAGAGAGTCCGTTCATTTCCTGATCTGCTTTTACAGCGACATCCCCGACCTTTAGTTTTTCTATTTCCGAAGCGAGGATTTCCACTTTTCTTTTGAGTTCGTCGACTTCATTGTTTGTGTTTTGAGAGTAAGCACCCAATGGCATAAGCCCGGCCGCAATTAATGCCAGCAATTCTTTTTTCATAGCAATTCCTTTTTAATTAACAATTCTCCACTATTTGAGAAATGTTTTCATTCGTTCGTATTTTGTTTTTCAATTTACAGGACGTCTCTGCAAATAAATTGTTTCCTTTTCTTTCAAGATAAATGAACTTTATTTCAGGATGTTTTTTGATCCATTTCCTGAACTCATTTTTATTTTCACTCATAACCAGCAGGCCTGTTGAAAGACAGTCGGCCCAGAAATTATAAGGATGAATGACTGACATACTTTTTTGCTTATGAACAAGAGGATATCCTGTTTTCGGATTTAGAATGTGACCATATACCTTTCCCCGATGAACAAAATGTTGAACACCTATAGCAGAGGTGGACAAAGATTCGTTTTCAATGCTGACTGTAAGAGCAATTGTTTGACGATCTTCGGGATGGGCTATGCCTATTTCCGCTTTTTGTTCACTGAAAATTTGTCCGGAAAAATCCAAAAATAATTCTTTGCCTGTGTGATTGCGAGCTTCCTGAACAATTAAATCCAGGGCCATTCCTTTGGCAAACCCACCTTCTTCAAATCCAAATTCGCGGGTGTGTTTAAAAATAGACCTATGCTCATCGTTAAATTGTAATTTTTGGTAGTGATTTTTTATCAAAGCATTTTTAATGCCGGTAAAAGTAGGAATTGTAATCTTGTCTCTGAGTCCCCATAAATTAATGAGAGAAAAAATTCCCGGATGAAAATGTCCTTTTGTCAGATCACCGCAAGAAACGGCCTGCTTTAAGGCCAGATAGGAATTTGCATTAAAGTGAAATTGTCCTGCAGGCGCTCGATTAAATTTAGACAGTAGAGAGTTTTTATTCCATGTGGAGATCTCTTCTTCAAATTTTATCACAAGCTTTATTGCCTGCTCGCTGAAAGAATCACTTCGGTCTGTCCCTAGTTTTAAGGCCGATCCCATCGCAAAATAGGTGCGCTCGGGTTGAGCGGCGAAGGCATGCATTGAATGCATTAAAGAGGAGAATATAATCACAAACAAAGTCATGTTGTTTGGTTTACCAAACTATCACATTGCAAGTCAAACAAAAATCGTCAGGCACTTAATAAACTGAAATTGCAAAGGAATCTCCACACTTCCTCAGTAAAATGAAGAGGGCCATTGAAGGCCCTCCAGTCGGGATTGATTATCTTTTTGTGCGCGATCTCTCTCTTGAATTGGTTCCAGTGTTTGAATTTCTTAAACACTCATTGTAGCCAGTTTCACCTTGACCGTACTCACGGCCTTCATATGTTGTACAGCGCCCGGTTGGTGAGATGGTCGAAGTTCTTCCTGAAACTCCAGAGCCAGATGTTCCAGACGAAGTTGTGCCTGATGAAGGGCTTCTTGTTGTGGAAGACTGAGTTGTAGAAGTTGTGTCTTCTACAGTTCCAGTTCCGGTAGTTGATCCTGTTGTAGTGGATCCCACGTCTCCACTTCCAGAAGTGGTTGCACTTCCTGATCCCATTCCAGCACCTGTTGTTGAACTAGTTCCTGTTGCAGATGATCCAGTTCCTGTTGTTCCAGTGGTTCCAGTGGTTGAAGAAGGGTATCTCCCGGATGTAGTGTCATCTCCTGTCATCGTACTAGATGACTCTGTAGTTGTAGTGGTTGTATCAGTTGTAGATGTCCCGGTGCCAACACCTTGAGACCCATATGATCCAGAACCAGTTGTTCCTGTTGAGCCTGTGCCTGAACCTGAGCTCGTTGACATACTTCCGCCTGTTGCGCCAGAAGATGAATCGGTACTTTGAGCAAATGTTGATGTGGACAGTGTAGCTACTAACAATGTTAATAATGCGACTTTCATGTTAATCCTCCATGGACTTTACAGTTATTAATAGACAAAGCCTCTATGTTTTAAGAACTAAGCCTCTCTAAAGTTTTTTATACCCGGAAGTGTGAATGATGGGAAAGCGAATGCTTAGTCCAATCTTTTTAGATGTGCAGAAGATGGATGAAATTTCATAAGGTACAGCTGGCTAAAAGCGAGAACGTTTGTTGTGTAATAAGGGTCAAAACACAAAGCCCAAAGACGAATAAAGCGTGTCACTTGCGCGGTAATAACTCCAGTAAGAATTATCATTTGGTGCTTTTAACACTTCAAAGCCGAGTGCGAGATTTACTCTTTTTTGGAAATTATATTTGAGTTCACTTTTTAAAATATTGTCTTTGCGGTCTACATCGTATTTCAGGTCAACCAGAATATTAAATGAGTCATTGAAAAAATAAAGGATGCTTCCGCCGAAAGTACTTTTCCATTTTACAGTATCACTGAAGAAGTCATCACTTTGTCTTACATCTTTTGAAATTAAATGAATGTAGTTAAGTGACAACTGATAAGCACGACGGTCAAGATTAAGACTCATGTGTGCATAAGCTTCTTTGTCATAACGGGGGTTAATCGTAAAAAATTCGGAAGTAAAAGTTCTGCGGGCATTGCGGATTTCGAGTGGAAAATCTTTTCCTAAGCGGGCATTGGGATCAACGTAACTAAAGCCCCCGCGCGCATGCACATCACCAAAACTTTGATAAAGCTGAACGCCGTAATAAGCATGATGATTGACCGTGGGATCAGCTTCAACCACAACTTTATTGAGCGTAATGTTGTCATAAAAAGCACTGGCGTTGATGCGCAGTTTGTTTTCCGGTTTATAGACAGCAAAAGCCGAAATCCCACCTTCGGTCCATTTATAGCGGATGTTTCCACCCAGTGATTTATTGAAGACGATATCAGAAATTTTATAATCGGCCATCTTATAATAAATATCTACAGGAACATTGCTGACAACAGTTCTGCGCGGAGGTAGCCTCACCCATTCACTTTTGCTTTCGACTTCGCCGTTCTTAATATCGATTTCCGGATTGATTTGTGGAATGAACATGTAAGAAAGAAGCACATCAAACTCAAAGGGCCCGATCCGTTTATTATAAACAATTCCTGTTACGCCTTCTTCTTCTGTAGACAGCAATGTGAATGCCTGGACAGCATTCAGATAGCCCAGGGACCAATATTTTTCATTGATGTTCCAGTCCAGAATTTGCCTTCCTACAGTAAAGCTATAGTCGTCATTAGCGTAACGGACATAGGCTTCCTGAAGAGAGTAATTAAGCGAATTATTATCCTGAAAGTAAAAGCGCAGGTCACCCATGATGAAGCTGTCGAGCTTTTGAAACGGGCCTTCGGCTTCATAACTGAGTCCCAGCCAGTCTCCAGTGTCACTTCTGACGGGTGGGTTATTTAGTCGAAAAAACTTCTCGTAAGTGATTTCACCTGAGCCGGCTAAAGCGTGATTAACTGTAAAAAAATACAAGAGGACGTGTAAAAAATACCTGCTCAATGGGGGACCTTGTTCGAAATCTTTAATGTAATCATTCTAGGCTAATTTATTTCCTGCAAACTGAATAGATGCACCCTGTAATTTTCCCCATATTGGACTTTTGTGTTTTGAGGAAGTCCCAATTGACTTTACACTACCCGGAATAAGGTTAATTATGGAAAGAATGAAGACATTTTTTGGTCACATCCTGCTAGCAGCTGCGCTCTTGTTATCCAGCTGCGGTTACATCTCTGATAAACCAGTCCAGAATTCAGATCTCTATCGCTCAGAAGAACTGCAAACATGCAAAATCGACGTTACAAAACTTGGCGAAATCTTTAAGGCAGATCAAAAAGAACAGATTAAATGTCTTCAGGAAAATTTCATTCAGTTCACCAAGTATGTTCGATCCAAAAATCCAGGCTCTGTGACTGAGAATGAGCTCAGTATCTTTATAAAGAAATTTTTCGAAGGTCAGAGCGATTCTATCATTAAAGGTCTTTCGATTATTTTTCAGCTAAACATGATTCTGCTAAAAGATGAAGCTGACAGAATCTCACGAAATAACATCTCCCCGCTTTTTGAACTCCTGGTGCAGGTTAATCAGGAAGCCGTCATCATAACAGAAGTCCTGAAAGAAATGGATCAGGAAGAAAATCAGGGAAAATTCTGGGAACTTAGGGCGAAATTCATTCAATCTCTCAATCGCTTCTCAACTTCGGCCATTGCCATTATTGATAAATCGCCGGGGCTGCAGAAAAAATTAAATATTCGAGAATTTATTCTGGATGCCAGTAAGAAGATTGGCGACACGGCCGTCGATGAATCGACAATCGATTCTCTGATCTTTTTAAAACGTGTTCTTCTCGCCGGCGATACAAAAATAATTACCAGCGATGAGCTAAAAGATTTGATCGCCAAGATGCCTAATATCATGACACTGGTTTTTGACATTTATTATGTAAACAACAAAAATTTCAAATCAGATACAGCACACATGCGTTTTTATCTGGAATCAATTCGCGAACTTTACAATATACTGCAATTTAACCAGCCGGACTTCGAGCTCTTCACGATTGAACAAATCGTAGCACTTGCCGAAAAATTTTATAAAGATGTGGATGTCCGCAAATTTAAATCGACGATTGAAATCTACAAACAAAAGTTTATCGGCGGAAGACCGGACAACGTCACATTAAAAGATCTCAGAGTAACACTGGATCTGGCCAATGACCTGATGGAGAGAATGTATTTTAACAATGTCACATATGATAACAATCGCCCGATTCTGGATAAAGAAGTACCAATAAAAGTTTTTGAAATGCAGTCACTGCGGGAGTACGAGATTTTCAGTGAACGAAGAGTGATTGAACTTCACAAAAGTTTTGCTGATATTGTTATCAACTTCCGTTATTTCCGTACAAAAGAATCAGGTGTAAATACCTATAGCTCACGCATTAAACGCTCCGCTTATGGCCTTCAGGAAACCTATATCAGCAAGTGGCTGGCACAGAAATTAATTAAGGCTTATGGAAGCACTGATGCTCAAGGTGTTCATCAGGTTTCAATGGACCAGTTTTCCAAATTCTTGCTGGACTCTCAACCACTACTGGAAGAATTTAAGCTGTGGTCACCAAACTTCGAGACCTTCTCCCGTAACTCTGTTTTACTTGCTGACTTATTCCAGCAACAATCAAACGGTGATCTAAGAATTAATGTCAACGAAGCCACAGAGTATATCGGCATGATTCTCTCTGCCGTGGAAGTTTCGGGCAAAGTAAATGGAACAATGAGTGCCGTTTGTAATCCCGGATCGGATACTGAAAATCCGCTTTATGAAGTGAACTGCTTTAACAATAACTATTTCGAAGTAGTCTTAAACAAACTGGGCTTCAGAAAGTATTTTCCTCGTCTGGCCATGTACGTAAATGAATCAAGCAAGGAAGAAACTATCGGTTATTTAAAAGGTGTTGAGGGATTTGCCCGCGACAACAATGCACCGGGAGTTCCTGTAAACCGTCGTGATTCGACGCTTATTCTGGGAGCTATGCTCAATATCGAATCGACTTTTCTGCGTTTTGATACCTCAAACGACAATCTGATCGATTATCGTGAGTTAAAAGAAGCTTTTAAAACGTACCGCAATTCGATTATTTCACTGGCCGAACTTAAATCGGATCAGGAAAAATATGCGCTTTCTATATTCCTGTATATGGTTAGTAAAATGGAAATTCCCAAGACAGGAACCTGGACTGATGATCTTGCCTTTGCCGCTTTTGATTATTGTGTTACCCGTGATTGGTGCCGGGACAATACTATGGATCCGATTGTCGCTAAGAGAATTAACATCGGTAAACTTCTTTACTACCTGGTCAATCAACCTAAATCAGCCCCCGCCGTCAGAAGATAAAAGGCGGCAATGACAATAGAGTGTGTGATCTCTCCGCTCTTTACCAGAGCTGGTAAGTCATCCAGATTTTTAAGAGAGACTTCAATTTCTTCAAAGGGATCAAACTCCTGGACATGTGTCTTTTCTGCATCCAGACACAAATAAGTTTCACAGTAATTAGTCATAAAAGCGGGATTGGCGTCAACTCGGCCAATACACTTCCAGTTAGATGAAGTGTAACCAGTCTCTTCCTGCAATTCACGCTTCGCGGCCAGTAACATATCTTCTCCCCGATTCACGGCCCCGCCGGGAATTTCCAGGGTGACCTGATCGGTACCGTGACGGTACTGACGAATGAGAACAATCTGCTTATCTTTCGTGATCGCTATGATATTGACCCAGTTTAAACATTCAATAACATCAAAATCTCCTGTTTTACCATTGGTCGGAGATTGACGTTTTACTTTGAAATAACGAAAGACATAAGCCTGCAACAGCATGTCTTTAGCTATTGTCGGCCACTTTTCAATTTTCATCTAAAACTCGATTTGAATGAACAGTTTATTTTGCCGCCGGAATTTTTCATTAATTTCGTCGCGCGCCTTTATGTAAGCCGAAAATTGTTTTTCGCCAACGGTCTTCAGCAGTTCTTTGAGGTATTTCTGATTAATTTTTTTCTCAGCACTGCTTTGATCTTCACTGATTTTGTAGGAGAATTGGTCGCCATGTTTTTTACGAAGATAGTCGTGATACTGCTTATAGGCAGCGGCCTTTTCTTTTTCACAGCGCTCGCGCATTTCTGTGTAAAGCACGAATTGTTCCGGACTAAGAAGTCCTTTCATGCGTTCCATCCATTCCTGCTCCATTTGATCATAGAGAGCAAACTGCTCCTCTTCCGAGGGTGACATTGTTTCAAATTCCCGGGATTTAGGGGGAGGATTTTTCTTTAAGGTGGAAGGATCTTTGGGTTCAGATGATTTTTCATCCAGCTCTTTCCAGTCCAGCTGCAAGGATTGAGTTTGATTCTTGTTGGTGTTAAAACCGGGACGATTAAAAAAACGATCATAAAACCAGGCAAAAAAGGCCACAAACAACATAGCGATAAGAATCGTTTTTTTGTTCATTTAGTCCCTTTTCATGTTTTCCATCTGCAGCTCAAGATCAACATCTTTATTAGATCGAAGCATTTGAAAAACGGCCTGAAGATCATCGATCTTTTTTGCGGTAATTCGAATTTTATCATCCATTATCGAGGACTGAACTTTGAGTCCGCTGTCTTTGATAATTTTATTAATGATTTTGGCCTTTTCTTTTTCAATCCCGTTTTTGATGTTGATAATTTGCTTCATCATCCGGTTTCCGGAAGGCTCGATCTTTTGCGGATCGATGCATCGCTGGCCGATATTTCGTTTGACCATCTGGCCTCTGAAAATTTCCAGCGCGGCCTTCATTTTGTAGTCATCTTCAGCTCGAAGCTCGATCGTTGTCTCTTTGAGTTCCAGAGTGACGTCAGAGCCTTTAAAATCATAACGGGCATTGATCTCTTTCTGGGCCATTCCAAGGGCGTTTTTCATTTCCATCATGTCGGTTTTAGAAACTAGGTCAAACGAAGGCATGAATTTATTCTCCCGGTCCATCTATTAATTCCTGCGACTTGATGGTACAAAGAGTTAGGTAAAAATACAATGAATCAAAAAGCAGAACCTATAGTCATTCTCCCTAAAGCTCAGTTTCCAGGCAAAATTACGACCGTCACCAGTGACAGCGAAATCGGTCCTGCGCTCGAACTATTAGCTGGTCTGGACCATGTGGGATTTGACACTGAGACAAAACCGGCCTTTAAAAAGGGCGAATCTTACACTGTTTCATTGTTGCAGCTGGCCAGTGACGAACATGCTATCCTTTTTCGCCTCCATCACCTGAGAGACTTCTCATTGATTAAAGCTTATCTAGAGGATGAGTCCATAAAAAAAATTGGCGTGGCCATCCGGGATGATATTAAATCACTACAGAAAGTTTTTTCTTTTGAACCTAAAAACTTTATCGAACTGGCGGATATGGCCCGTGCCCAGAACCTGAAAAACTTCGGCTTGAAAGGGATGACGGAAGAAGTTTTAAAACACACCCTCAGCAAGAAGGCCAAACTCTCCAACTGGGAAGCGCATTACTTAAAACCCGATCAGCTCCGTTACGCCGCAACTGATGCCTGGGTGGGTCTTGCGCTTTATCATGCCATTATAAAGTTTTCAGGAAATGAATAAGATCTTTTTTATCCTCAGCTGAAAACTTCTCAGCCCCATCTTCTTTGAACAACATCTTAGTGTGACCTGTATTTCTAAGTCCCGGCTTAGTGACATCAAATTTCGCTTCCACGCCTTTTAGCCAGGCCTTAGGAATTTTATCTCCCACCGGATAGCCCACGCAATCGATATCGTAATCAGTGGATTTATTGATTGCCGGTCCCTGTATCCAGGTTTTAGGACGAGTGTCTTCCGGGCTTAAAAGCGCACAGAGATTAGGAATGGAGTTGTTGTGAAAGTATGGATAGCGGGCCCAAATTCCGTCCAGTGGCGGCGGAACATAGCCGACCTGAGGTTCTACCCTTGTCATCATCCAGCGGCTGATTTTCAGGTCATTAAGCGCTTCTGCGAAGAACTTAATACCCTGATAGCGCTGGGGATCTGTTCCCACATCCTTCACAGGTGTTTTACTGTGATAGATGGTTTTGATCGTTTTGGTTTGATCAATGAGCGCAAGTTGCTCACTGCCAGGCAATGACCACGCCTTTTGATACTCTCCATGGCACTTCATACAAGTCTCTTTAAACAACACTTCTCCGCGTTTGGCGCGGTTAATATCAATTGTGTGCACCGGAAAGAAATCGGTGTAGCGAGGCGCTTCGGTCGCAAAGGCTGCCGCTGTTAGCTCATCAATGGTTTTCTTATTTTCCTGCATCCACTTTTCCAGTTCAACTAAGTCAGTTCCGCGACCTAGTTCATTCCATAGAAAATTAGTGAGGATGGGATTGCCGGAGACAATGGATCCGTCAGCAAGCCAGCGTGTTTTGTATTTCAGGTTCCACCAAGGAAGCGGCTTGGAGTCAGCAACAAAAGTTGCGAGCTCATTGTGCCGGGGATGTTTTTCAAGACTCGGGTTTTTGCTGGCGATGTCGTCATCGTTTCGGTGAGCTAAACTGAGCGCCACTTGGGGCAGAGATGTATCCAGCCCCAGCACCTGGGGAACGGTTGCGCTGACACTCACCAGATTTTTTTTGGTGCGTTCAAACATACGCATTTCTCCCAATGTTGAATTGGTGGATGCACCAAACAGAAGAGTGGGAATTTTAGGGACTGATTTGCGGGCCATGTGAAAAAACTTATTGGCGTGCGGACGCTTGTTGGTGAGCCCCATGACTGTCGTCCCGAACATATTCTGCGCGTGACAGGCAAAACAGCTAAACGTTAAGCCTTCGCCGTCTTTAGTTTTCATAATGCCGGCACCGGCATACTGCCCTTCCGGGTTTTTTCCCATGTAAGGCATTTTGTAGATACCTGTGGCCGATGGTGCATTGACCGGAGCAAGCCCCAACCATTCATACAATTCTTTTTCGCTTCGAAAACCGGTGTAGGCCGCACCCATTTCCAGCATGAGTCTTCTGAGTCCATTGGAATCATCTGCACCAAAATAATTAAGCAATGGTTTATAAGGGATCAAAAGGCCAGTCACCGTGACTGGATATTTCATGGCATGAGTATATCCCTGCATGCGAATTGATTCTAATTCAGGAGCACTTAAGTTATAAATATTGGTTCGGTTTTCACCGGGAGTAATCTCTGCATTTTCTGACCAGTCAACGGCCCATACCGAAGGCAAAAAGATCATACAGGAAAAAGTTAAAATGGTTTTCATAGATCCCTCATGAAAAAATTCACGAGGTAAATTAGATAATAAAAATTAGGTTTCGACAAACTCCAGTGCCCTCTCCTGTCCTCATTGTAAGACAAGGTTTGAACACTGGTGTCATAAGGAGTTGTTAGTGCATATTCAGACGCTTCTGCAGAACCGAAAGAGGCGTCAGCGGTATAATAAATTTCAGATCCGAGCCGTGGGCCTGCAGAGTAAGGACAGCGCGAATCCCCATGAAGAGTTGCTTGCCCTTAATCTTGAGCTCGCCCTTAACATGATTACTCCACTCGTTGTATTCGGCTTCTGTTACAAATGTTTTTCCGGCGGCAATTGCCTTTTCCACTTCACCCTTTAAATAACTGCGAATGGCAGGTGTTGTCTCCCAGCTGATAGCTTCTTTGTAATCTGCTTCTTCAGAAACTTCACAGTCAAAATACAGCTTTAAAAGAGGAACGATGTCTTTATAAAAATCCATCTTTTCTTTGGATAATGTCACACAACGCGCTTTCCAGTCATTATCCATTTGATGAAACGGATGATCTGCCGGGAGGATTTTTTCGACTTCTGCTATCAGCGTTTCTGTGGGCAATAATCTTAAGTGTGCACCGTTGATGTGATTAAGTTTTACAATATCGTAGATCGCCGCAGACTTGGTGAAACGATCGAGATTGAAAAGAGTTCCCAATTGATGAATATCGAAAATATCTTTTTCTTCCGGATGTGACCATCCCAATTGCAGAAGATAATTCAGCATAGCACTTGGAAGATAATTTTGTTCCTGATAAAGGCGGACTGACGTGGCCCCGTGACGTTTCGAAAGTTTTTGTCTGTCCTGACCGATCAGGAGGGAGACGTGGCAAAATGTCGGTGGAGTTGCGCCGAAAGCTTCATACAAAATCAGCTGACGAAGAGTATTGTTTAAGTGCTCTTCGGCACGAATGACGTGAGAGATTTTCATCGTCATGTCATCAACGACCACGGCAAAGTTATAAACCGGTATATCATTTCCGCGTACGATCACAAAATCACCGATCATATCTTCCGGGAAAGTTACTTCCTCACGAACTTTATCCACGAAAGAATAAGGTTTTTTCGGGGTAATACAACGAACGACTGAAGGGACTCCCTTCTGTCTATTTTCTGCCACCTGAGCATCAGTTAATTGCCGGCAAGTTCCGTCGTAGTGCGGAGGAAGATTTTTTTCTTCAGCGATTTTCTTTTTTTCTTCTAAAACTTCTTCTGAACAAAAACAGTGGTATGCTTTTTTCTCTTTTAAAAGTCTCTCAGTGTATTCTTTGTAGATGTGCAGTCTTTCTGACTGACGGTAGGGGCCGTAATGACCACCGACGTCCGGTCCTTCATCGTGCATAATATTGAGCCATTTCAGGTCTTCAATCTGTGCTTCTTCGAATTTTCTTTCCGAACGATCAGTATCAGTATCTTCGATACGTAAAATGTATTTTCCACCCATGGCCTTGGCATAGAGGTAATTGTACATCGCAGTTCTTGCACCTCCGATATGCAGGTATCCGGTAGGTGAAGGGGCAAAACGAACGCGAACAGTCATATAATCTCCGTTTTCTCTCAGAACTTTAAATGGTGAGTTTTGGATAATAGCAAAAAAATGGCACTTAATAAACGAGTAAACGCTCTTCTGTCATATCCGCCATCGTATAACGAATGCCCTCTCGCCCCATACCGGATTCTTTAACCCCGCCATAAGGCATGGAATCGACCCGAAAGCCAGGAATACCATTGATAATCAGGGCGCCGACGTCCAGATTTTCGTGAGCGTACTTCATCTGCGAAATCTGGTTGGTGAAAAGACCTGCCTGCAGACCGTACCGGGATTTGTTAACTTCTCGAATGACCTCATCAAAGTACTGAACTTTTTCGATGATCGCTACCGGCCCGAATATTTCTTCGGTGACAACTTTCATGTGGCCCCGGGTTTTTGTCAGCAATGTAGGAGCGTAGATGTGGCGTTCAGCATCTGCCGGCTGACCACCTAAAAGTAGTTCAGCTCCTTCACTTTGAGCTTCGGTTACCCAGGAATGAATCCGTTCAAAATGAGCGCGATCAATAATCGGCCCCACTGTCACTCCACTCTCCTGAGGATTTCCGACCTGTAAAGCCGCTACTTCTGTGCGGAATTTTTCAACAAATTCCTCAAACACCGATTCATCCACATATATGCGTTGAATGGAAATACAAATTTGCCCGGCAAAGAGATATGATCCTCCAGCCACGGCCTTGGCCGCTTCATCCAGATTCGCTGAGCGGTCAATGATGACAGCGGCATTGCCGCCTAATTCCAGCGTGACTTTTTTCTTGCCAGCTTTTTCTTTCAGCATCCATCCAACCTGTGCCGAGCCGGTGAATGAAAGCATTTTGATACGCTCATCTTTGAGCATGAGTTCAACTTCTGCGTTGTCGCAAACAACGACATTCACGACTCCCGGCGGTAGGCCAATTTTTTTACAAAGTGAACCAAACGCCAGAGCGGTTAACGGAGTGTACGGGGAAGGTTTAAGTATTACTGAACAACCGGTGGCGAGGGCCGGAGCAATTTTATGCAGGGCCAGAGATAATGGAAAGTTAAATGGACTCATGGCCAGGACAGGTCCGATCGGAAAACGTTTAGTCATCGCCGTTTTTCCCACTCCAATTCCAAAATCCATCGGCACGACTTCGCCGGAAAAACGAACAGCTTCGTCAGCTGCTGTTTGCAGAATAAATAAACAGCGCTCAATTTCTACCCGTGCATAATCCACCGGCTTACCGGCTTCATTCACAATCAGGTTGATAAATTTTTCTTTTTCAATGGCTAAGCCTTCACGAATTTTCAGCAGGAATTCCCGGCGTTCAGCTGCTGTGAATTTACGATAAGTCTGAAAACCCTGAACCGAATTGGAAATGGCAAACTGCACTTCTCCGGCATCAGCAAGGCTGACATGGGCTATGGGCATCTGATCATATTTATTTTTGACAACCAGAATATTGGTTGTGCTGTGACCGATCCATTCATTGTTGATAAAGCTTCTGGCCTGTAAAACATCGCGATTATTTTCCATGAAAACATTCTAGCGAAGTTTTTTCTCAAAAGCCAAATGGACTCTCGTCAGTGGTGTAATTTTTAGAACGCGTGGCGAGTTTGCGCGCAAAGGAGAGGTGTTCCTTTAAAAATCGTTTCTCACCCAGCATAAAGAGATCGATACTGTGAATGTAGCAAAGCTTCACCGGAGCGACGGCGTTCTTATACACTTTATAGAAATGGTCAGTGTACAGATAACTTTTTGTTCCGTTTAAAAAACGATAATCTTTGCCTTCGGACTGACATACTTCACACATTAGCTGCACCTCGCAATATATTTTATCGACAAAACTGCCCCTATACTTTAGATTTTTAAGGAAATTTACGGAGTCCTTTTCTTTCAAGGGGATCGACGAAAAAAAGGGTCGATTTTCTTAGGTAGATTAATCAGGTAATTTGCCTTAAACTTTTGCCTGCCTAAATACTTTCCAAATTCAATCAAGAGGAAAACTGTCATGATCAAGCCTTTACAGCTCAAAACTAAACTTGCTCCCACTCCTAAACTCAATCCAAAATATTTGCAAAAAGTAAAAGACAGAAACGGCGAAGAAGTCGTCCTGGCCGATCCACGTGCGACTCGTGCTCTTGTCGCTTTAATGAATCAGCACGCTACTATCGGAGGAGCTGCTGCACACTGGGGAGGTCCAGCGGCCTTTGCCGAGATGATGTCTGCCATACACGCCATTATGTTTAAAAATAAAACAGACAACTGGTATGAACATTACAATTTCGTCAATGATGCTGGACACGCAGAAAACGGCATTTATGCACTTCGGGCGAATTACGGTTTTGATAACCTGACTTTTGATGATTTGAAGAAATTTCGTTCAATTGAAAGTAAACTCACTGGTCATGGCGAGGCTCATTTGAATCCGGAAGGAGTTTTTATTTCCAACGGTCCACTGGGATCCGGTCTTCCTCAGGCACAAGGTTTGTGCATGGGTGATAAAATTATCGGAAACACCAGAGTTACTGTGTGTGTCCTCTCAGACGGAGGGGCCATGGAAGGTGAAGCTAAAGAAGCGTTTGCCGCGATTCCAGGGCTTGCCCAAAAAAACCGCATGAATCCTTTTGTGATGCTCATCTCTGACAACAATACAAAACTGGGTGGAAGAATCGACGCTGATTCATTTTCCATGACCCCAACATTTAATTCTCTGTCCACTCTGGGATGGAATGTTATCAGAGTTGAAGAAGGAAATGATCTGCAAAAAGTCTATAGCGCTGTTGAAAAGGCCTTGATCGAAGCCACTGCAAATCCGGCGCATCCAGTGGCAGTGGTATTTAAAACTGTCAAAGGATATGGAGTAAAATCAACAGTTGAAAGCTCCAGCGGAGGCCACGGTTATCCGCTTTCATCCTACGATGATAAACTCGAAGCATTCGTTCAGGAAATCTATCATAATGATGCTCCGGAAGAATTCATCAGATGGGTAAAAGAAATTCACGCTGCTAAACCAGCACCTAAAGATGGAGCAGCGGCGGGTGTAAAAACGGAAAAAGTTCAGGATGGATTTGCCCGCGCGGTGATTCGAGCGGCAAAAGAGGGCTACCCGGTTTATTCCGTCTCGTCAGATCTGCAGTCATCTACGGGTATTAAAGCTTTTCATAAAGAGTTTCCTGATCGGTATGTCGATGTAGGAATCGCTGAAGCCAATATGGTCTCCTGTGCAATTGGTTTATCTAAAACGGGATTGATTCCTATTGTTGATACATTTGCCCAGTTTGGTATCACTAAAGGAAATCTTCCTTTCATTATGGCAGGTCTCTCAGAAGGGCCGGTGATAGCTCTGTTTTCGCATACTGGATTCCAGGATGCTGCAGACGGTGCATCCCATCAGTCCACCACTTATTTTGCCGCCTTATCATCCATTCCCCACGTCGATGTGATTAATTGTTCGTGCTCAAGTGAAGCTGAAACATTAATGTATAAGGCCATTACTCAGTTTGCCCGTGACCGTGAAGCTGGCCGTGTCCCGCATTCTATTATCTTCTTTTTAGGAAGAGAAAATCATCCTGTATCTTATGTGGATGGTATGACGTATGAGTGGAATAAGGCCAATGTACTGACCGAAGGATCTGACGTGACGATTGTGGCCGCAGGACCAATGGTAGCCAAGGCACTACAGGCCCACAAAGAAATGAAAGAACAAGGTATCAGCGCAACTGTCATCAATCATGCTTTCGTCAATCACGTCGATGTGGAAACATTAAAGTCTGCTCTCTCAAAAACGAAAGGGAAATTAATCACAATTGAAGATCATCAGGTTATTGGCGGAATGGGATCAATGATTGTTCACGCCCTGGCCATGAACAACATTGATTTTAAAGTTAAGTCACTGGGAATTGGCGGAGAATTCGGCCAGTCTGCTTATAAAGCTGACCAGCTCTATTCCCGTCATGATCTCTCGAGTGCAGGCATCCTTAAAGCTTATAAGTCTCTTTAATAAATTTTAACACGACTCTCTGGTTTAACTAGAGAGTCGCATCCCGCATCCAGGTCTGGATTTTATAAGCAGGCTCTTTACGGTTTGAACAAGGTGTATAGTGACTGCGCTCTTTTTCAAGACCCAGATAGTCTTTTGGCCCTTGTTTTACTGTGCTGACGAAGTTAATCCCTTCAACGTTATTAAATATGTAACCACCTTTTCCGTCCGGTGTGTACTGACTCAATTCCACCCGGTCATGACCGTCTTTGACCAGAAATTTTACGGTAAAACTAAAGCTGCTCACTGGAATCTGACGACTGATCTCCCCTTCTCCCTTTAGCTCATCACAAACTTCACGCATAACTCCGCTTTGGTTAGTGATAATATCCCGGATATAATCATTGGAGCGATTGGGAACATAAAACTCATAATCAGTTCCCTGTAAAACGACATTGGCCGCAAAAAGATCATCGAGAACTAACGTTTCTTCGAAGGCCAGAGGCTGGGTGCAGGATTTCGAAACAAACTTGAAGACAATTTTCTTCTTCGGATCGAGACTTAATTGCTCCAGAGTTTTGTTTTTTGCCTCCAGATTATTACAGATTCGTTTTCCAATCTCCAATTCACCAAAGGTGAATGTCTTAGAAGTCGGAGACTCCATACCACCATAATGAGGTCCGTCTACTGGACCTTTATTTTGGTTTTTTGTGCCATCAACTTTGCAGGCCACAATCAAAAGAAGTGATAAAGTAAAGATGAGGGTATTCTTCATGAAAGTCCTTCCTGATAAAGATGTAATACATTTAGGCTAACAAATTCTGCAGAAAATGCAATTCTTTAGAAGTTTCCCGGAGCACATTGCAGACAGACCAGTCCCATTTTTCTCCAGCGCTCTACAACACTTTTTCGATCATCTACAACGAACAAAACATTGAAATGCTCGAGGATAAAATCGCGATAGAGATCCTCTTTCACATCGGAATCTTCCCGAAAATCACGGACTCCCCGCATGTAAAGGTGATCAAAATGAACATTGTGACGGGCGAGCCATCCGGTAGTATGACCTCGATAATCTTCCGAGCGTCCAGTCACAAAAAGTATAGCATATCCCCTGTTTCTCATGGCCTCTATGAGTTCATAACACCATTCATAGAGGGTGTCGTGAATGATAGATTCGTTGAAGGCCCGCCAGTTTTTTTTGGGTCCTTTGACGTGGTGAATACGATGCTCAACATCACAGAGAGTTCCGTCCAGATCAACTATGATAGCTTTATTTTTATTCATCTTTTTCTAACTCTTTAAAACCGCCAGAACTTATTGAATTCGTCCTTGTAGAAAAAGAGTAACACAATACTCATTCCAATGTTAAGCATTCCGAGAATCGCCATGATAACATGCAAAGCGAGATGTTTCTGATGAAGCAGCATTAAAAGCAATGAAACCGCGACCATCATCAGTGCATTAATAATATTATTAGCAGCAACAATTCTGGACAATTCACTTCCGGCAGTTACGCGTTGAAGTTCAGTAAATTGACTAACAGTAAACATACCGCCAAAAAAAGAAATGAGAAAAAGATCGATCATCATCCTGAAGCTCATATTAAGTTTAAAAAATGTCTCAGGACCTACTGGTGGTAGTAGTGATAGAAGAAAAGTCTGTTTACCCGCGCTCTTTAAAACGTAAGAGACATCGAAGATAACCAGAGTTAGTAAGATCAAAGAGACCGGAATGACCCAGCGGGGTACCATGCCACGGAAAATTTTTTCCAGCGTAAAAGGTCCCACGCCCATTCCCAATGTAAAAGTGAAAAGCATGATTGTTGCAATCAGTTCGGTACTGTGAAAAGTATCCCTGGCCATCAGAGGAAGAAGTGACAAAAGTCCTGCTCCTAAAAACCAAAACCACGAGAGACCTAAAATAAGAAAAATGATCCGCTGATTTTTAAAGGCCAGCTTGATGATATCTTTTGTTGCAGTGAACAGATTCCAGTCAATCTCTAAAGCAGTGACCCGATCATCTTTTTCAACCTTGGGTAACTTCCATGCATAAAGAAGTCCCAGTAAAGAAAAAAAGAGTAATAACCCGGAAGTTACCCAGATAGCGCCCCCTAGACTAACGGCGATTCCACCAATAATTGTTCCCAGTAAAATGGCGCAAAAAGTTCCGCCGGAAACCAGGGCATTGGAAAACACCAACTGATCTTTGGCAGAATAATGCGGAATAAGTGAATATTTTAATGGACCAAAAAAAGTAGACTGTAATCCCAATAAAAAAAGAACAAAGAGCATAAGTGGATAATGGTCAAGAAAAAGTCCCAGTGTTCCCAGGATAGCGATGAACATTTCACATTCTTTGATCCTGACCACCAGCCAGCTTTTTTCATATTTATCTGCAATTTGTCCGGCCGTTGCTGAAAAAAGAAAGAATGGAAGAATAAAAATACCACCGCAAAATGCAACCAGCATGCCTTCGTTCATTCCCATCAATTTAATACTTCGATAAGTAATGAGCAGTACCAGAGCGTTTTTAAAAAAGTTATCGGTCAAGGCCCCATAGAACTGGGTCCAGAATAACGACTTCATTGCCTGTGGAATATTGCGCATGAGAAGAGAGTAACAATTAATACTTAATTGTCACGCCAAAAACGTGATAATTCTCGAATGCATTCCCCTTGCTGCCCCCGAAGGATTTATCCAGCTGGGTTCGGTGACGTTCTATACCGATGAAAGGCTCAATCGTAAAATTTTTACTTTTAAAGGGAAGACTTAAATTTACTCCCCCTTCATATGCTTTTCCCATATATCCTGCCCGTGCCTGTAACCAGCCACTGAGGACAACCCACTTCACTGATGAATGAGAAAGCGAGGCTTCAGTCCGGGCAGCAATTTCAGGAGTGAGACCGCTTCGGGCAGCCGTGAATCCACCTTTCAATTCGGCTTTTGTTATGCATTTCCATTTATCAATCTTGGAAATCCACTCCTTCCCCAGACCGGACATAATCCGTACACTGGTTTTATCATCCTGCTCCTGCAGATAATGATAACGAATCATATTCAGGCCAAACTCTTCAGAATGCAGATCATGCCACCACTCCTGCAAATCCCGGCTGGCATATCCTTTGTCCGTCTGATGGGTGAGGTTGAAATCATACAACGAGTAAAGACTTCCTTTTTCGTTTTTCTGATGGATTCGATTATAGGTAAGATCAAGAGTGTTAACTTCTTTATAGTTCAGATAATATTTTCCATTTTCATCGCGAAAGGGTCCAGAGTCCCGGTTGAATTTTCCAAACCCTGTCGAATCAAGTTTGAGTTGAAACTCACCTTTTTCACCGGTAATTTTATAATTACCTCCCACGTTGAAAGTTCGACCGCGGTCATCTCCATCCCAGAGGGCCGCATCTTTGTTTAATTGCAAAACTCCATGCATGAAATTGTCGTTGCCCGAAGTCACTGTGAGCTCTTGCCCTTTAATATCACCAAAAAGTGTTTCCAGTAATCCTTCGCGTTTATCATCCAGTTCACACAGACAGACGATTTCGTCTCCTTTTGCCGGAATTGGATTCTGCATTTTTTTTGCTGCTTCTTTCTCTTTGTTCTCGTCGCAATCTTTGGTAAGCGGCTGCTGCATGACTTTTCTGGACTCTTCCAGAAAATTAAAACTGACGGCCAGCAGATCCTCCTGAGTGGGTTTTTGAAACTCCTGTGCCAGAACGACTGAAGGAAATAGCATGCTAAAAGCAATGAGACTTTTCATGCATCCTGCATCGGTGTATAGTAAATAGACTTTAGCTATGGAAAACTGACTATGAAGCTCTACCATTATGTGCATTGTCCCTTTTGTGTCCGGGTCCGCATGGGCCTGGGATTACTTCGCAAAGATTATGAATCAATCGTTGTTCCTTATGATGATGAACAAACCCCAATTAATCTGACCGGGAAAAAGATGCTTCCGATTATGGTCAATGATCTGGGACAGGCAATGAATGAAAGTCTGGATATTTTAAGAACACTAGACACAAATAACAGACTAAAATGGCAATTGCTGGACGAGAAAAAAGAGGAACTGGAAAATCTGCTGAATGAAATCGGCTCCCCTGTGCATTCTTTATGCATGCCATACTGGATCTGGACTCCTGAATTCAATGAAACTTCTCGTCAGTACTTTCAAAACAAGAAAGAGCAAAAACGCGGACCTTTCAAAGACCTGATTAAAAATAAAAATACATTTATTCGTCAGATCGAAGAACTATTAAGTGAAAAGATTGAACCAGAACTAATGCCTTATTATAAAAATGAAGAGCTGAGCATAATGGATATCATGCTGGCATCACATTTATGGGGGCTTTACATTTTTCCTGAATTCCAGTTCTCACCTACAATTCATCAATATCTGCAGGAAATAAAAAAAGAATGTCGATTTGATTATCACCGGGATTTTTGGGTTTAATTTATTTTCCCTGACGTAAAAAATGGTTCTTTACCAAAAGTGCTGCCTCTTCCACATCAAAGGGTTTAAAGACGATGGCCTTAGGACGGAGTTCATTTAATTTTTCACGGGAATAATCTGAGTAACCGGTTATGAAAAATACCGGAATGTCAGATCCTTCTTGCCGAAGAGAGGAAACAAGGTCAACCCCGCTTCTTCCAGGCATGGCGATGTCGGTGATCAGGCATTGAAATCCAGATGCAGATAATTTACTAGCTGCTTCTTCAGCTGTTGCGGCCGTGGAGACTTCAAACGATAGGTCTTCCAGGCTTTCCTTGAAAATCTCCAGCAGTCCCTGATCATCATCTACCAGCAGTACTTTAATCTTGTTCTTCATTATTAAAGTATAACTGAGATCAGCTTTAATACAATAATTTTAGTTAAGGTTTGCGGCCGAAGAAGTTGCGGAAAAAATCCATACAGGACTTACCTGCCCCTATTGCTCCTATCTTAACCAAATCTATTTTCTTAAGTGGATAATGATAATCCCGGTCTGCGACAGATCGGGTAAGATTCTTAAACGCACTCTTTACAATTGTTTCCTTAAACATCTCTGAATCGCCTACACTTTCTGGTAATTGTTTGAGCAATAATGATCCACGAGCAAAAGCACCAAGCTTATCAGAAACAAAATAATTCTTCTGCACACACCAGGCAACCCAGTCCTCCGGGGCCTTATTCGGTGAAACCACCATTTCGGCTTTTATGTCTTTTATAAGTTTATTTCTTAGTGTTTTATCAGTGGACTGCATGGAGACCATCAAACCTTCAGTTATAGTTGTGGGAGATTTTAAATGTGCTCCTGCTCCAATCAATAAAAAGGCGCGTTGATCTTCTTTAGATAATGTTGAAGAAAGTCCAAAATCATAAAGTAAAATTTTGATCTTATTATTTTCTTCAATCAAAACAACCCGGAAATTTCCCTGATGCAAATCCGCATTCAGAAAACCTGACCGGAAAAGAGCTTCTTCAAACCACATCCGTATCATTTCCTGAGCAACAATTTTTTTTGCCGTTTGGTCTTCGAGCTCCGCGAATTTGACACCGCCTGATGCAAATTCCTGAATATGCAGATTAGACTGACCTTTTGGTGGAATATAAACTTCCGGAACCTTCATTTCCAGCATATCAAATTTCGGATGGCTGGAAACTTTAACGGCACGGGTATAAATCTCATAGGCTTGTTTCTGACGCTCTACTGCTATTTTAAAATCAATTTCTTCGTCCAGGAATTTTTCCACACTATCAATTAGTGTCGAAACAACCTTAACGTCCTCAATACCTTCCTGTCTGAGCAGGGCTTCACTGTCCGGAACAAACTGACGCAGAATTTTAATATCATCTTTACATCGCTTTTCCACACCCGGTTTTTTAAAGCGTAATGCTACATCTTTTTCGACATTGTTATCCCAAAGTTTGGCCTTATTAACCTGAGCTATTGTTCCTGTTCCCAGCGGCTTTTCTTCCACGCTTTTGATTTCAAATCCGCCCTGATCTTTTTCAACCACGCGCTTTACCAGATGGTAAGGAACTTCCTTACCTGAAGACTCCAGTACGCTCATTAGTTTAGAAAAATCTTTCCCAACACCATTTTCTTTTCCAATCTGCTGAAGAACTTTCCCCAGACCAGGACCGGTATTTTTAAAAATAATCTTTAGAATTTCTTCCTGCGGAAGTTTTCCACCGGAACTCACAAGTTCAGACATGATTGTCTTGACCACGTCATCATCTAGTTTTTGAAAATAATAATCCATAAAATGAACCACCAGTCTGATTTGAGTATTTTTCAAATCGACTTGTCCACTGCCGGCCATTTCAGAACCTATTTTTCGGATTTTGCTTTCATGCTTTTCCAGCTTTTTTTCCACTAATCCTATTGTCTTTAGGATTTTGTCCTTATCGGATTCCTCGCTGGTCAGTACCGAATCAATTTCATTAAACGATGGATGCAGATCAAACTCTTGTCCTAAAACCCGGTTCACACTGTGACCATACTGCTGGTCCAGCTGACTTCTTGAGGCCGGATCCAGATTTTTATAGAATGGAGAAATCATTTTCATTCCTTCAATCAGATCAATGGAAAATGGCGGTGCCGGTTTAGCAGCTGCTTCAGCATTGAGAAATTCCAGCTCATCTTTTAATGTCCAGAGGGGAGCTTTTTTTATTTCCTGAAACTTGCTTCCTCCGTTTTTTTCTTCCCGGATATTAGCGAGAATAATCGGATACATCCGGTTAAAGTAAGTCGTGGCCTGCTGATAAATTTTCAGCTTATAGGCTTCTTCGCTGTGAGTGGCTTCAATTAAATATTTGAGTAAATTCTCCTGCAGGATACGGATTTCACCTTTTCGGGCTGCACTGACATCTGCCTCGTAATGGGAACGAAATTCATCAATGATCAGATCTATCTTGGAGTTGGCGATATTACGGTCGGGTGAGTGTGAAGGCCTATGTGACCACTCTGAGCAGGCCGAGAGCAAAAAAAGAATTAAAACGACAGCTGAGTTTAGTTTTTTCATAGGATTCTTATCGGTTAGAGGCCCTCTAACTCTTAGACAGTCCATGAAAAAAATACACTTTAGTAGAGCGAAATGGACGGTCTTGTTAACCTATTAATATGAAAGTTCTTTTTTGGACGCTGCTTACATCACTTTTATTTAGCCGGGCCTTTGCACTAAACGGCCGGGAACTGCAGTTTTCCCGTGGAGTAAACAATAAACACCAGGAAATCCTGCTCCAGGACCTGGAACGTCTGGACCGGCTCAATTTGGATGCCCGTGAGATGCTGGAGTGGCTGGAAGAACGTGTTCACTACATCGTGGATCAAAAAACTTTTAAAACATCACGCTGGTATCTGGGAAAGCAATTGTTCGTTGTCGGGACAGATATCAATTATCCATTTAATCAAAAAGCAGCATTAAGCGGCACAGAACTACTCAGTCAGATTGAGGAAGAAAATGAAAATGCAGTGACGGTAATGAGCAATGTTGGCGCTGCAGTCTACATTCAGGGAAAAAATGAAAGAAAACTTTATCAGATGAAAATTCCAACAGCTCTTTTTAAAACGGAAAATGTGCTCGTTGACTCTCCCCGTGCCGGAGTTATTCAAATTGGTCCGGGACTTTTTGAATCTCGTTTTAATATTAATAACGCTAATCCGGATTCAGTCGCCAATAGTATTCATCGCCTGAGTGTACTTTTTCATGAGGCCCGTCATAGTGACGGCCATGCTGAGAGTTTAGGATTTGTTCATGTGCGCTGCCCGAAAGGACATGACTATGAAGGATTATACGCTTGTGATGCTTACCAAAACGGGGCTTATGCTATCAGTGCACAGGTCACCGAAAAAATGTTGAATGCCTGCAACGACCAGTGCTCAACTCGGGAAGAAGAAATCTTAAAACTAGTCATACTGGATGCCAAAAACAGGATAATGGGAAAAACATTTGGTAACCCAAGTCCTGAAAAACTCAAATAACCTATCTTTTTCCTAAAGTATTTTTTCTGTTACACCGAAAAGCCTTTTAAATGTGGTCCCTCTAAAAAGGAAAATACAAATGAAAGTGCGAAATGCTGTTGTCTCGTCTCTGTCAATTCTGATCGCTATGCCCGTGATGGCCTTCGAAACTTACTGGACAGATGCTGGTAAAGAGCGAACGTTAGGCTCTCATTATGAATTCAAGTCAACCGATCAAAAAGAAGCTAAAATCGCCTATCTAACAAAAATGCTGGAGCAGCAGCAAAAACTTTATGAACAAAAAGTTAGCTATCTTGAATATGAATTGAAAAAATCTAAAGAACGTCTGGTTGAAAAATCTCTCAACAACGAAAAGACGCAGGAATATCTGGAAAATAAATTTGCCGAAGAGTCTGCTTACCTCAAGCGGGAATTAGTGGCGAGAACAAAAACGGTCATGGAGTATCAACGTCAGCTGGAAAAAATCAAGCCATCTGAGGATATGAAAAATCTGATCAAGGTTAATACCGAGCTGGCGATTGAAGTGCGCAAATCTACTGATCAGCTGGCGCTTATTCAGCTCAAACAAGAAGCAGATAAACCACATTTTGGCGGCAATGCTGGTGGTGCGAGAATGCCGGCTTCTGTAGAAAAGTAAATTAAGTATACGCAACAAGGCAGGGTTACAATACCCTGCCTTTTTTTTTGGTCATTTTCTGCGCTTTTTACGACTGTCTTCTTTTTGTTGTTTTTTTTGTCTAAACATCTGTTAATTCTCTGCTTTCTCTACTTTCAGCGAAGACTCATAGATCCCATCCCGAAAGATCATTATCATGGTTTCAATCAACAGGTGATTTTGTCAGTTGCACGTCGATTAAAGAACAAAATCCCATTCACCATAAAAGAATACCAATATGAGAACAATCTCAATAGTGGCCTTTGCAAGCTTCCTGGTTCTTTGGGGCGTGTACACCTACCTCAAAGATAATCAGGATAATCCGTATGCAACTCAGTCTGCAGGACAGACTCAGGATAAAGATGTTGTTGTTACTGCAGAAAAAACAGAATCGATTTTATCCAAAAAACGCAGAAGAGAGCTGGATAAAATCGGAAGCGTTATCAATGAGGGTAACGTCGTTATTGACGAAGACACCAGGGAAGAAATCAAGGTGGCCAAAGAAAAATTTGATAACAAGGAAGGCCTGAAGGAATTACAGGCAATGCTGGAGCAAAGTTACCTGGATCGTAACTCAACAGTTAAAGATATCAAAAGATTACAAGACAAAATTATTGAGAAGAAGAACAAGCTGCGGGAAGAAGTTGCTAACACTGAAAAATGGGATCCGCGCTTTGTTTACTATCTGATGATTCAGGAAAATTATACTTATCCTGAAGTCAACCTGATCAAATCTCTAGCGGAGAATGGATTAAACACGGAAGAAGTTGAATACATCAATGAACTAATCAGAGAAGAAGGTTTCATGGAAAGGATTATGGGATTTAAATCTCAGGGAGATATCAGCAGAACAGTGGCTTCTTTTAAGAAGAAATCTAAACCTAAAGAAGTGGATGATTTCATCGATGATCCACTAAATGACGGAACGACGATTGAATCAAAATTAATTGAAATGGATTATAACCAGGAAGAGAAAGAGGAAATGGTCTATGGCTCAAACCAATAATAATCAGGACTATACTATGCAATCAACGAAAAAAAGAATTCCACTTGTATCCTTATTGCTCAGAGAAAAGAAATTTCTTATCAACAACGATTTTCAGGTCCAGTTCATGCTTTCGTTGTTGCTCATCTCCATCTGTTCAATGTCGGTAATCTATCTGGCCAATGACTACTTTTTTCATTCTTATATGCAAAAAGGTCAAGCGCTCAACCTTCCACCGGATCATCCCTTCTTTTTGATGATTCATGAGCAGAAGAAATTTATGACTCATGTTTTTATCGTGGTGGCCTTATCTATCTCGACAATTGCCGGACTTTGGGGACTCTTCTACTCGCATAAAATTGCCGGACCATTATATCGCCTTAACCGTTACTTCACTCAGGCCGCAAAGGATTCAGCACCATTGTCTCAGAAAATTTATTTCCGTGATGATGACTTTTTCCAGGATGTTCCGGAGTCAATTAATAAATATATTGATAGTATGCGGGCATCGATTAAAAAAGAGCAGGATCAGGATCAACAGGATATTAAACAAAGTGAAGTGGCATAGGCCACTTCACTCTCTTTTTTCTAATCGATATATTCTAAAAAGTTAGATTTGATATTTTCCAGTTCTATCTCATCAAATTCCATTGTCGTATTAGTTCCCCATATCGGACCCGGCCATGCGCGATCATTCGGATAACGGGCAATGATATGCACATGCAGTTGCTTGACAATATTTCCCAGGGAACCGATGTTCATTTTGTAAGGCTGATAATGTTCTTTAAGAAATTCAGATACAATAGTAATTTCTTCCATCAGCACACTTTGTTCTTCATGGGATAAATCGATAATTTCCATAGCTCCCGCCTTACGCGGTACCAGGACAAACCAAGGATTTTCTTTGTCGTTCTTTACATACAGGGCACTTAATTGCAGGTTCTTAATAAAAGTTGAATTATTTTCAATAACAGGATCAACATAAAACTTGGCCATAGTCATCTCTTCTTAAGGTTGTAAACGGGTACAACGCCAGCTCTTTGTCCCGCTGGTTGCTTCAAGGTGAAAATAAAAGCGATCATTGATTCGATGATCACCATACACAAAAAATTCTATTTCTTCCGGATGCAGCAGGTAACCGCCCCAGTGCTCAGGTGTAGGAATAGCTTTTCCTTCAAACTGAACGCGGGCCTCTTCTAGTTTTTTAAGCAGCTCTGCTTTATCTCTTACCGGAGCGCTTTGCTCGGAAATATAAGACGCCAGCTGACTCTCTCGGTCACGAGATTGAAAATAGCGATCAGATTCCTCGCGTGTCATCTTTTGTACATGGCCGCGCAGACGCACTTGTCTCTTTGTAACGTGCCAGTAAAAGACCATTGAAGCATACGGATTACGCTCCAGCTCCGATGCTTTGTGGCTCAGATAATTCGTGTAAAAAGTGAGTGCTTCGCCTTGCAACCCTTTAAAAAGGAGAACGCGGGCATCAGGGTGACCATCTTTATCAACCGTGGCCAGAGTCATAGCTTCCGGATTTTGTTCATAGAGTTTTGCATACAGATACCATTTGTTAAATGACTTAATGGGATCTGCACTTAATGCATAATCTTCTAACTTTTCCATAAATTCACCGCAGTGTTAAAATTAGTCTTTGGAAAAAATTATACATCTTTTTTCCCAGAATTCCTTTATTCTATTTTCTAAAGAAGTGGATAATTTTTAAAAATATGAATCCTTTTAAAATACTCATTGTGGACGACGAAGAAATGCTTCAGGATTTGCTGGAACTGATCCTGCAGGATGAATTCGAATGTCATACAACAAAGGCCAGCAACGGCCTGGAAGCGATGGATATTCTCAAGTCCGGAGCCGAGTTTGACCTGATCATTTCTGATTACAAAATGCCAAAGGCCAATGGTGGCGAATTATGTTTGTTTAATATCGCTCACAAGAATATTCCTTTCTTTTTATTTTCCGGTGGTGACCTCGAAGATTATCCCGAGCTGGCTAAATTTACAGCGGCAAATCGTTTTAATCGTTTTTTTAACAAACCATTTGATGAAAAACAGGTGGTGGAAGCTACCAGGCTTATTTACGCGAATAAAGCATGAGCGTCTCGAAATGAGATGTGAATGGAAACATATCAAAAATCTGCGCCGATTCAATTTTATAACAGGATGATATTAACTGATGATCGCGTGACAACGTTTCATAATTACAGCTTGAATACAACAGCCACTGTGGGTTCATTGAGAGAATAGACGAGATTATAGCAGGATTTAATCCCCGGCGCGGCGGATTGACCAGAACGGCTTCAAATTTTTCTCTATTTTGCTGCAGATATTTCTCCGCATCCATGGCCTGAAAATCGATTGTTCCGGCAACTTCGTTTTCAACAGCCGCTTCCAGCGCCCAACCAATGGCCTCGGGTGAAATTTCTATACCCTGCACTCTGACGGCCGAGCGGGCGGCAAAATAACTGAAAGCACCAACTCCACAATATAGATCGAGCAGGCTCTTCATTTTTTTATTCTGTATGAACTCGCCCACAGCTGTGTATAGCTTTTCTGCCATTTCCGGGGAAACCTGAAAGAAACTGCGGGGACCAAGATAAACAGTCACGTCACCAAAACGGTGCTTAATAAATTTCTGATTGGTCAGAAGTATTTCCTCTTCTCCTTCAAATATGGCCTGATGGTGCGGCTGTATATTCGCCGTAACAGTTTTAATTTTTGGATACGTGTTGATCAAGATTGTGGACAGTTTTCTTAAACGGTCCAGTGATTCCTTTGATCGTAAAGTGAATCTTAACAAAACATCATCATGGCTATGGCTTTGGGAAAGAATAAGGTACTTAAGTTCACCTCTTTTTGACTGCAAATCATATGGCTCAATTTTAAACCGCTCCAGTAGCTCTCTGAGATCCGGCAAGAGTAAATTAAGATCCGGCCGGTGAAGCGGACAAGTTTCAAGAATTTTCGAAATCCCCTGCTCATTAGTAAAACCAAAATGAATTTTACTGTTAAGGCGGAATACTGCCAGCTTGGCCTTGGATCGGCTGCCGGCAGTCTGGGTGAGACCTACACTCGCCTGCAATACACTTTGAACTTCCGGAATGACACCGATTAATGCTGATTCTTTCTGCTTTAAAGTTTCAGGGTACGGCGTGTCCAGAAGTTCGCAGGAGTGACAATGTGAATTTAAAAACCATTCACAATGCATGTCTTCACCATTGATTTATTGTTTATAAAAAAGTACCTTCATTTTATCTTAACACCCAGGAAAATACCATGGCCCAAATCCTTATCGGTTCGACGACTTCACCCTATGTACGTAAAATGCGCCTTTTACTTCACGGAATGAAAGACATTGAATTTAAGTCGATCAATTATCTGGAAAAAAATGACAGTGATTACCTTAAATCGGTCAATCCTATCAATCAGATTCCTGTTTATATTGATGACGGAAAAATCATTTATGATTCTCGTGTGATTTTTAATTACCTGGTTAAAAAACACGGATGGAAAGAACTCTCACTGGAAGATGAAAATAGATTGTCGGCCATTGATGCTGCCATGGATTCGGCAATCAATCTATTTTCTCTTCGTCGCGGAGGTCTGGATTTAAACAGTGGCAACACTTATATCGAAAGACAAAAAGAAAGAATTCCGCTCATTTTTGATTATCTATCTTCCTGGGTAAAAACACTAACTCCGGAAAAGGACTGGAACTTTCTGACAATGAGTCTTTATAGTTTTCTGTTCTGGGGCAATTTCCGGGAAATCATCGACATTAAGACGCATCCGGAAATGGTGGATTTCCTCAAACGATTTGAAATTTGTCCGGGAGTCGCTGAGACAATTCCTGCCTAGGCAATAAGTTTAATTTTAGCGGTTTTATCCGCCCGGCTTTTTGCTTCAATATCTTCCACACGCATAGTATTTAAGAAATTGGAGAAGGCCATCCAGATGGCGAGGCCGTTGAGGTCTTTTATTTGTGGCGGGAGATACTTCGGCTCTGAAATCAGCCCTTCCTGAAAATATTCATAGAGTACTGGAACATCTTCCAGTGTCGCTTTACCGGCAAAAAGAAACGGAATCAACTCAGCTTTCTGATTGCGAATAGCCGATTGCATGAAATTGAAGATCATCACAAACCCTTTAAGATAAGAGATGTCTTTTGTAAAAGGCGAACCACCGGTTAAAGGGGCTCCCCGGAAAACACGAGCTGCATTTTTGATCGCCTGTTTTTCTTCCTGTCCTTTGGTTCTGAAAAACTCTATGACTTCCAGAAGATCTGCGCCTTCTTCTGCCATATGAGCTGCAAAAAGCCGGTCATTAAGTCGTTTTGCTCTTCGGGGGAACATGGCAAAATTAAAAAGCTCCATGATCACAGCAAGTCCTTCCTGAGTAACAGTTGAGCAAGGTGGTCCTTTGGCAAGCCACTTGGCAAAAGGTTGTTGTTGCCCGTTAATGGTTGTTCCTAAGTGAACCCATCCTTCATGGACTTCAAAAATATCCAGATCTTTTTGTGAAAATTTAAGGCCGTTTTTTATTTTTATATAATCAGAACCGGCGGAAGCATCCGAAATAATCCCGTCAGACAATTTGATTTTTATTTTCTCTCCCGGAAAAAATGCCGAGAGCCTCACGGACAGTTGATCAACAACGTCTTGCGAGCTGAGTGTTCGTTCAAATTTTTCACCGAGTAAATTTTCATCTATCCCATTTAGTAAATCGCGCATCCGGTGGGCCATATCGGAAAGTTTTGTTTTTCCGTCTTCCATTATTTCGCTGGGAGAACCGTAAAGTTTTTGAGAGTAATTATAAAATTGCGGTTTACCCCGGGCCTGCAGCATACGGACAACATCTTCGTATTGCAGGCAATTACGGATTAAAATCTGCCCTATTGGATCAGCACTACCTAGTTCACGGGTGATTTTCAGACGCAGTTCTTTGAAGTCCTGAATCTTTTTTTGAGCATCATATTTGAGTGGTCGCTTTTCGTAATCAATGACCGGAAGTTCTTTAAATTTACTCGTTATGATTTCCTGTTCAATGCTCTCGTCCCACTTGATAGCATCCAGAATCTGTATAGGCTTTTGCAGCTCATTAAGCCGCTCGGAGAGCTCCAGAATCATATTTTTGTACTTCAGGTCCTTCATAAGTAGACTAATCGGTCTGCCCCAGCTAATCTTGAGCAAAATCGTAAACTTATACCTTCTTTGCAGGTCAATTGCAGCTAAGTCATGAAAAACAGAAGCGGCTCTTATAAAAAAGTTCTCTTTGATTCTCTCATCCTCCAAAGGGAGCTGCCATTTCTTCAGCTAAATGTAAAAAAACTGGAGGAAGCAAAACTTTCACCACCTGAGCTGTGTACGCTCTATATGCTGCTCTTTCTGAGGCTACGCCATCCTAAAAACTGGCTTCAGCGAAAAAAGAAAATATTCAGGGCAACAAATAATGACGGCTTCATTCTCGACGCCGTCCCGGAAAGTTTTGGGCTCACTGACTGGGAAAAAGAAAAACTGCAGGGTGTGAGTTTCAGCTCTTTGTTTTCGCATTTTAATCTAAAAGGTGTTCCGCTTTCTATCAACCGAACCATGCTTAAGTGGATTTCCGGTGAATGGGATATTATTTTGCTCACCCGCATACCAGCTCCTCGGGAACTGCTGAAAATGCAGGTGAACAAGGCCCGTTGTCTTACAGTAATTGTGGAACCGGAAAAACTCGATCAGCTCGTTCTCTCTGCACGCGATCCACTGAGTTTTGTCTTTCACGATCTGATGCATGCTGATCATTTCTTTAATCATGAATCGATTATTAAGGGGCAACTAGGCTTTTATCATTGTGTGGATACCATTTATGATCAGAAGGCCATTAAACATCGGATGCGTGAAGATAAAATTTTCAAAAAGGAATTTGATTATGTAGCCAGTGATATGAATGCCTATGTCGTTCATCTCGCCAAGTGTTTTAAATCAGCCATTGTAAAAGCGGATCCGGAACTTTATCTGTGCATCCTCGACTGGTGGAATATGCCTTCTGCCGCCTACGCTTCTGCACTCAAACTAAACACTCCTGCATTTACAGCTCAGGATGAAAAGAATCTGGTTAATTTTTTTGAATCGAGGGCACAATGAAAAAAATACTTATCATCAATGGCAGCCTGGGCGGAGATCTCGGCAATACCCATGTCATGATCAGCGAGTGTCAGCAAATACTGAAACAATACTCAGTGCAGTCAGAAGTACTGCATCTGAATTTATTTTTTAATACAAATATTGATCATAAGCTGCTTTTACATGAAGCCATGGATAAAGCAGATGGCTTTCTTTTTACGACAGGTACTTACTGGGACAGTTGGGGAAGTCCTTTGCAGAAGTTTCTGGAGACGATAACGGATTTTGAGGCGACTCCGGTACTTTTTGCCAAGCCCTGTGCTGTTGTCGTCACTATGCATTCTGTGGGAGGAAAAGAAGTTCTCTCGCGTTTACAGGGGGTCTTAAACACAATGGGGCTGCTTATACCTCCAATGAGTGGACTGGTTTATGCTCTCGCTACCCACATTGCCTTTAAATCTGCCGAAGATTTCGCAGCAGATTTCTGGAGCAAAGATGATCTGCAGGTCATCATGCATAATCTTATCTCTGCAGCTGACAAACAGATGAATTTTAAAACCTGGCCGGTAGATAAAAAAGATCCGGCGAGAGTATGGAATAAATAAGGAGTTCTTAAGATGAAAAAAGTTTCGGCAATATTTAATCCTGATAAATGGAGAGAAATTCCAGGATTTAAATTCCAGGATATCACCTACCACCGTGCTGTAGATCAGGGCACTGTGAGAATAGCCATTAACCGGCCGGAAGTCAGAAATGCTTTTCGTCCTCAGACAGTGGATGAATTATACATTGCTCTGGACCATGCACGGATCAGTGCCGATGTAGGAGTTGTGCTTCTTACCGGCAATGGACCTTCTCCAAAAGATTCCGGATGGGCCTTTTGTTCGGGCGGTGATCAGCGAATCAGAGGAAAAGATGGCTACAAATATGAAGGACAAGACAACAACGGAACAAATTCCAAAGTCGATCTGGCCCGTTTAGGAAGACTGCATATTCTGGAAGTCCAGCGTCTTATTCGCTTCATGCCAAAAGTAGTTATGGCCGTTGTCCCCGGCTGGGCCGTTGGTGGCGGGCATTCACTGCACGTAGTCTGTGATCTGACTATCGCTTCCCGAGAGCATGCTATTTTTAAACAAACTGATCCTGATGTGGCCAGTTTTGATTCAGGTTATGGCTCAGCTTATCTTGCCCGTATGGTTGGTCAGAAAAAGGCGCGGGAAATTTTCTTCTTAGGACGAAATTATAACGCTCAGGAAGCGTTTGATATGGGTATGGTCAATGAAGTCGTTGATCATGAGAAACTTGAAGATGTGGCCCTGGAGTGGGCGCGGGAAATGAATTCCAAGTCCCCTACGGCCATGCGTATGTTGAAGTTCGGATTCAACATGATTGATGACGGATTAGTCGGCCAGCAGCTATTTGCCGGTGAAGCAACTAGACTTGCCTATGGTACTGAAGAAGCACTGGAAGGCCGCAATTCTTTTGTGGAAAAACGGGAGAAAGATTTCTCCAGATTCCCATGGCATTACTGACAGTAAAACTTATTCAATTAAATGATCCAGTCGCACATCAGAAATATGACTGAAGCGGCTGGTGATTTTTTCTGTGGTTGTATGTATTTCCTTAACGTCTTTACTGACAGTATCAATGTGTGAGGCGAGATTATCCCAGCGTTTTTTATAACGGGAGAATTCTTCGGCCAGTTTGTTAAGCTCAGAATGAATGACATTTGTATATTTACTGCGTTCAATGTTCTGGATCACAACCTGAACAGTAGTCAGCATCGCCATAAATGTTGTAGGACTTGTCAGCCAGACCTTTTTACTGTGGGCATAATCGATGATGTCGGAGTGATAGGCATATAATTCGGCAAAAATTGCTTCTGCCGGAAGGAACAATATGGCCTGGTCTGCAGTCTCTCCCGGAATAATGTATTTAGAGGCTATGTCATCAATATGTTTTTTTAGGTTTGATTTAAAATCTTTTACAAAGTCTTTTCTCTCCACTTCGGTAAAAGAGAGATCAAACATGCGACGGAAATTCTCCAGTGGAAACTTGGAATCGACAACGATATTACCGGTAGGTTCAGGCAGGAAAATAATGGAATCACACATTGTTCCGTTTGAGAGCTTGTACTGCAGACGAAAAACTTTGTCATTTTTTTCTCCGAATACCGAATTGAGAATCTGATTGAGCTGAACCTCTCCAAAAATACCGCGGCTTTTTTTATCAGTTAAAACATCCTGCAGGGAGACTACGTTATTGGAGAGAGATTCGATTTTTTTCTGGGCTTCATCTATCTTCGCGAGACGTTCAACTACACTGTTAAAAGTTTCATTGGTCTTTTTGAATCCTTCATCCAGATTTTCCCGGACAGAATGTGAAATCTCATTGAGTTTTTCCTGCATGTTTTTTGTCATTTTTTCATTCATGCCGTATAGGTCCTCGGACATTCTCGTTCTCATCAATGTCAGCTCGGAAGTGGTTTTCTCTTTCATCATGACAATTTCCGATGAAACCTTGTCTTTCATACTCACAAAGTCCTGAGACATTTTTTCATTCATGGCTGAAAGTTGCTGAGTGAGTGCATGTTGAAATTGACCGAACTTTTCAATTAGTTCCTGTGACGTTCTGTTTTGTTCTGTGATAATTTTTTTAAACTTCTCTTCAATGATGTCAGAAACCAGAAGTTTAGTGATATCTTTTTGAGCTTCAAAACGCTGAATAGTAACGGCTTCAAGTGAAACCAGTTTATCTGTTGTCGCCCGAATTTCATTTAAAACTGGAGTAAGATCAACCTGACTGGATTTAGTAAATACCAGATAAGTTAATACGACATTGACGAAAACAAGCGTAATAATCGCTATCAGCATAGGAACTCCTCACATTATAATGAGGAGATCCTACCATATCTGATTACGATCCGTGAATGACTGTTTGGATATTCTGGACGACTTCTTCCAGCGTTTTTGCCTGAGTTTCCAGCTTATTAGCGGCTTCTGACGACTGTGCAGCAATTTGATTGCTTTTTTCTGTACCCAAATTCAGTCTACCCATCGCTTTATTGATCTCGTTCATTCCTGAATTTTGTTCTTTCGAAGCCATAGAAATTTCAGAGACCATGCTGGCAACATCATTAAAACTTTTCACTATATCATCAAAAACGGCAGAGCATTTTGTAGCGGTTTCCTGGCCGGTTTTAATTCTTTCTCTTCCCATTTGAGAGACATGTTCAATTTTCATAGACGTTTCTTTCACGATAGATTCAACTCTCGAGATACTTTCTTCCAGAAGTTCTGAAATTTCTTTGGCCGAATTTCCTGAAGAGGTGGCAAGATTTCCTACTTCTTCAGCAACAACTGCAAAACCTTTTCCATTTTCACCAGCGCGTGCAGCTTCTACAGACGCGTTGAAAGAAAGAAGTTTAGTTTGAAAAACGATGTCATTAATCATTTTTGTTTTATTACCAATCTCCGAAATCATGGTGAGGATTTCATTGATCTTTTTGTTGCTGTCTTCAACCTGAGCAATGATATCCTGGTTGCCCTGGTTAATTTCGCGCATGGAAACAACCATCTGATCTATGACCATTCTTCCTTTTTCTGCGGTTTCCAGAGAAAACTTAGCAAGCTCCTCTGAGTTTCTGGCATTCGAAGTATTCTGTTCAATTGTAGCAGAGATTTCCTGTACGGCCTGAACAGTTGACTGCACATCAGTTGACTGATCTTTTGCTGATACATTGAGTGACTGAGCATTGCTGGAAAGATAATTAGAGTCTTCATTCAGCGATTGGCACACTTTGGCCAGTGTCTCAGCGGATGTAATAATCGGTGCTAATAGTTGTTTAGAAATATAAATAACCAGTACAAAAGTCGCTGCGAGAACAATTACGGCAAACAAAACAACCTTTCTCAGCAAATCTGAAATCGGAGCATACACTTCGTCGGTATTTTTTTCGGCAACAACGGCCCAGATTTTACCTTCAATATCAACTGGTGCGATGGAGCTGAGAACTTCATTCCCTAAATCATTAACAGTTTCCAGAACTTTTTCTTTTTTATTTTTAAGCACTTCATCCAGTTCTGAATGAGTAATTTTTTTATTGTTTTTATGAGAATTGATAATATTAAAATTTTTAGCGTCCAGATAAAAATCAGATCGCAGTAATTTGTCAGGACCAACCAGATATGCCTGGCCGGTTTCGCCCATACCTTCGCGGGAAGCAAGAAGTTTTGAAACGGCATTGGTATCCACTTCAATCACCACAGTTCCCATCAAATCACCTTTATTAATACCTTCGGATAAATGCGGAAACTCTGCATAGGAATTGACACAATAAAAGGCCATCGTACGGTTAAATTGCGGATAAAAAGAATAGTCAGAATAAAAAACTTCGCGACTATTACTTTCTTTTGCTTTTCTCACACATTCGGCAAGACCTGATCCTTTCAATTCCCCCCCGGTCAGTGAGCGACCGACAAAATACCCATAGCTCTGATCTTTTGCCGAATAAATAACCTGCCCCTGAATACTAACCAGCAGATAATTTCCAAGATTGAAAGATTTCAGAATTTCCAGTGTTTTTCCCTGGTACACTTCATCGAGTTTTTTATAAGAACCGTCCCGCAATACAACGTCCGAACCAGAAGAATTTCCAGCGGCCATATAAGCTGATTCATAGGCCAGAAACAGTCCTTCAGTCAGACGGTCATTTCCCAGAAGATTTGCAAAAGTTCGGGTTCGGCTGAAAAAATCGCTGACTCTTTTTTTAGCAATGGACTGTATTGAGTTCAGCTGATCACTAGAGACAGCGGCCAGCGCTTTTTTCGAGCTGCTGTAAGAAACAAAAAGAGTAATGCCAATACAGACAATTGCTATCGTCAATACAGCAACTATCATTTTTCCTTTTATAGATGTTTTTTGTAGTCTTTCAAATAAAATTTTCATTGGCGTTACTCTCTTAGTTTTTTTCAGTATAGTGGGATATTATCAAATTCTTATTTGATATCGTCTTTCCATACACCTGAACCCACGATCCATGATGTTCCGGACGGCATCTTACATTGTTTTACGTAAGAAGTTTTTGGTGTTGCTTTTTCTTCACCTGGTTTAGCCCATACGTAATCAACCCAGGCACCACCGGCCTTCGCTTTAGCTGCTTTATCGAACTCAGCAAAAAGAGCGAATTTATTTTCATCAAGTTGCTTTCCGATTTCCTGTCCGTTAAGTCGAGCTTTAACCGGGTGGAAAACCATTTTAATTTCAGGAGAAGTGTCCTGTACCCAAATGTAATTATCGCCACAGTTTTTGAAAAGTAGACCCGCTGGCCATTCTGATTTTAGCGCTTCTCCCTTTGCTGTAAGTTTTGTACAAAGAGCATTAACCTGATCTTCAACGATCTTCTTTGAGCATGGTTGCTCTGCCCCGAAAGCATTAATCGAAAGGGCGAACGTAAGCGTAGCTAAAAAAACTTTCATCATTTTTCTCCTGTAAAAATATATGTTGTAATGATGCTCATTATTCGGCACATACTCTTCATTCTTTAGACGGAATTTAGTTAGTTACTCAAACCATTTCAACATTCTGAAAGAGAATCTTTTAAGAATATTACTGTAGGGAGGAAAATATAAACTAGTCAGGTTAAGACCTGACTGAACCAGAATAGAGCGCTCATGACTCATGCATTTAAAACCGTGGAAGCCATGATAACTTCCCATTCCCGAAGAACCAACGCCACCGAAAGGCAGATGAGGATTGGCCAAGTGGAGAATAACCTGATTAATGGCCAGCCCGCCGGAAGTAGTTTCCCGCTCGAGCCTGCGAATAAAATTTTTATCCCGGGCAAAAACATAAAGAGCGAGTGGTTTAGTTTTTTCTCTGATTAAATTGATAACATCCTCTAGAGATGTATAAGTGAGAACAGGCAGAACAGGTCCAAAAATCTCTTCTTGCATGACAGGATCAGCAGGATGTATTTCTTTCAGAATAGTTGGGGGGAAATAATTTTCCACCTCGTCAGGTTGATCTGGAAAGACGCTTTTATTCTCATCAAGCAACGTTTTCAAACGCAGTAATGCTTTTTGGTCAATTATGCGTGCGAGATCAACTGAGTTCTTTCTGGCTTCAGGATCTCTACCGTAACTCTCTTCAATATTTTTTTTAACCAGGTCAATGAATTCTTCCTTTTTTTCTTCCGGAACAAAAACATAATCCGGGGCCACACAAGTTTGTCCCCCATTGATAAATTTTCCCCAGGTAATCCGGGACGCGGCACTCTTGAGATCTGCATCGGGTCCGATAACTACCGGAGATTTCCCTCCCAACTCCAGTGTTACAGAAGTCAGATTCTTGCTGGCAGCTTCCATAACAATTTTTCCCACTTGTGGTGAACCAGTGAAAAAAATGTGATCAAAAGGAAGTTTTAATAAAGCTTCGGCCACTCTCACATCCCCCGTCACAACCTTTACTTCCGAGGCCGAAAAAACAGCTGAGCAGATTTCCTGTAAAATTTTGCCCGTTGCCGGTGTTTTTTCTGAAGGCTTGGCCATAACTACGTTACCGGCGGCAATCGCGGCAATTAAGGGATTAATGAGTAATGAGAAAGGATAATTCCAGGGGGCCAGGACAAGAACTACTCCTTTTGCCTCATATTGAATGTATGAGCGGGATCCAAAAAGAACAACCGGTGTGGGAACTTTTCTTTTTTTCATCCAGTTTTTTAGATTTTTAACAGCAAAATTAATCTCGTCGAGAGCGGTATGAATTTCTGTGAGTTCACTTTCCGGATAAGGTTTTTTAAAATCTGCATAGAGTGCTGCTTTGATGTCTTCTCTGCGATGGAGAATTTCTTTTTTTAATCGCAGCAGATAATCCTTTCTGCGGGCAGCATCGGTCATAGACATGGCCCAGCGGTTATTTTTCAGAAGTTCAAAGTTTTCCGTCAATGTTTCCATCAGAGCTTTTCCCGAAGAATGTGACACATATATCCGCCGGGATTTTTAATCAGGTAATCCTGGTGATAATCTTCCGCTTTGTAGTAGTTACTGAAAGGCTCAACCTGAGTCACAACCGGGTCTTTAAAGGCCTTACGGGCATTCATATCCTGAATCATCCGGGTAGCAGTCTGCCATTGTTCATCACTAAAAGTAAAAATGACTGAGCGATATTGTGTGCCTATATCATTATGCTGACGGTTAAGCGTAGTCGGATCATGCAGTCTGAAAAAGACATCCAGAATCTGGTCATAACTGATAATAGACGGATCAAATTCCAGTTTCACGACCTCTGCATGCCCGGTTGCTCCACTGCATACCATTTCATAGCTGGGCTTAGGAAACAGCCCGCCGGCATATCCCACTTCCACATTTAGAACTCCCGGAATATCTCTGAGAATATGGGCAACTCCCCAAAAACATCCCGCTCCCAATAATGCTTTTTGTGTATTCAATTTTTACCTCTCAGGTACAAACATAAATGGCCAGGCCAATGAAAAAATAACTGATCAAATCTCCGGCACAATCGTACCAGAAATCGCGCAGCCGCATGCTTTTTAAACGGTAATATTTAAAAGCGGCCGGTGCTGTAAAAAGCAACCAGACACCAAGAGAGATTTGCAGAGCATCCACCACTTTAGTTGTGACAATCAGGTGATGCAGATAATCCATTCCCCAGGTTGTGAGAAAAGAGGCCACAAACAAAAGGGTCCAGTCAGATTTTTTCTGCAAGCTTTGCTTTCTGACTTTTACGTACCAGAAATAAACAATAACCAGATTAATGAGAGCAATAATCGGAATGTAAGCATAATCCAGTAGCTTCAAAATCTATTCTCCAGTTGATTCTTTAGTTATTTTAGTGAATAAAAAGCAAATGAGCAAAAATTCCCGGAATTCCTCTAATTCAAAGTTTAGTTACGACTATCATCAGCCCAAAGAGTATCGTTTTTCACTCGATTCGGTCTTTTTAGCGCAAAAGGTCGCGGCATTTATTGAAGAGGCCATCCCTGCCCGGCAAAGACCGGTCTTACGAATTCTGGATTTATGCGCTGGTTGTGGAGTTATCGGAATGGAGCTTGCCTTTCACCTGCCGGACATAAAGACGATTGATTTTGTAGAGGTGCAGGAGGTCTATCGGCCGTATTTTCAGCAAAACATTGCTTTGTTAAACCGCCTTCCCGAGGATTTTCGCTTTATACTGAAAAATTATGCCCAACTCGCCGGAGAAGATGAATTTGCTCAGCAATACGACCTGGTAGTCTGCAATCCACCCTACTTCTTCATCGGAGAAGGTTTGCTTTCTCCCAGTGAATTTAAGAACCGCTGCCGCTTTTTTATCGACAGTGATTTTGAACAACTAATTTTTGCCCTATATTATTCATTAAAAAAAGAAGGAAATGCGTTCGTTCTTGTTCGCCCAGGTAATCATCACGGGCGGAATTTATTTCTGGAGTGGAAAAAAACGATAGAGCGGCACAGTCTTCAGGCCTCAGTTGAAATTATGGATGAAGTCCGGGGTACAAATGTTATCCGCATGCTTAAACAGAGCTAGAAAGTTTTTTTCCAGCTGCTCTTCGACTTCGGATAAAGGTTTCTGTAAAATCGCTGCTGCTTCTTTGTACAATTGAAAAATATCTGTCTCTTTCTGATCATCTGTTTCCAGAAGTAATCGTTCAGACGGAATTTGTTTCAATAAATCAGGTCTCTTCAAAAAGCGCTTTCCCAGAGAAAAAGTGACCGGATAACGGCAAAATTCTTTTATCTGATACTGATTGCCGGTAAAGTCATGAAGCATTAATGGAGGAAGGTTTTTACGTTTGTGCAGAATTTGCATCAGATCCGAATGAGCGCGAACACAATGAATAACTAAGGGTTTCTGCAGTTTTATGGCGAGGTCAATGTGCCATTCCAATATTGTCCTCTGTGCTTGAATTTCCAGTAATCCGGATCTGCACCGATCTATTCCACATTCACCAATTAAAAAAAATTCATCCGCTTTGGATTCAATCTTTAAAAGCTCCTGGTGCCAGTCATTGAGTGTTGAAGTCAATGTCAATTTCCAGGGATGAATTCCCAGGGCATGCACATCCATAACTACGGCAATATGATTGCGTAGCTTGTCAGCGCGAGTGTGATGAGTGTGGGCATCAATAATCATTTACTTTATTTCACTAAGAGCAGATAGTACTTTCTGAAAATGGATTCCTTTAAACTTGATTTTCGCCTTAGAGATATAATCAGGCAATGTCCATTTTTCATTTTCCATTATGTAATGGGCCATGTCGTGGGCCACAATAAAGATGGTGGACAGTGGTGATATTTTGGCAAATGAAATTCCCAGTGGAAAGCCATTTTCCTTAGGGAGTTCGTGGTGTTGCCGGACAATCATTCCGACATCCGGAGGGAAATCCTGAATATCGTCTATCGTTCTGCCGGCAATATTGGGATGCTCCAGGACCATTTTATAGTCAACAGGAGAGAGAGTTTCTTTGAGGGATTCTAACTGTGCTTTATCTTTTATTTTTGCCAGGTCGGGCCTGTTATGCAGGGCCATATTGTGCAGATAAGCCGCATAAACAAATTTTTCCAGAGTACGGTCTGTATTCCATTCCATCTGAATGGAAATACCTGTAGCTATATTAATCATCAGGCCGATGTGCGTGAGGATAAAATCATCCGACCGGTCAATTTTCATCTTAGTGAAGATGACCTTCATCTTCGTATTTTTCTTAACCTGTTCCATGATCTTATTAACTTTCTGTTCGAGCTGCACTATAGGAAAAGGCAATTCGCATTTAAGGTAAGGAATTTCCTCCAGCGAAGGAGATGGGGCCGGCGGTGCGGAAGGTTCTGTGTTGCCACTAAGCCCCTTTATGATAATCTGCCGCAATTCTTCGTGTTCGAAAGGCTTCATCAAAATTCCGGAGAATTTCTGGGAATTTCTGGCAATAAACTCGGGATTGATTATCCCGCTGACAATGATAAAAGGCGTTTTATTATTGGGATTGTCCGGATGATCCACCAGATATTTAACGACTTCGGCACCATTGCGGCCTTCCAGATTGATATCGAGAATAACATAGGAAAAATGAAACTGATCAAGTCTTTTCTTCGCACTATCAACAGAAGGTGCGTAAATAATTTTATCAAAAAGTTCAGTGAGAACTTCTTGCATGACTTCTGCGATTTCTTTATTGTCGTCCACAATTAATAATAATTTTTCCATATACGAACATTATCGGCTCATGTTAAAAAAAATTCAAATCTTCACTAACAGACTAAATTGAACATGCAACACAAATTGAATTTATATGGGCAAACTCAAGATGAACTAAAACAGTTCTTAGTAACCAAGTCTTTCTCTAGAGATCTAGCAAGCATTATTTTCCAGAAACTCTACAAAAGAAAAAAGATTCAGAAATCTATCTCTGTTAATCTAAATCAGGAATTACAAAAGCATTTTTCTCTTACACTTCCACAAGTTTTAGAACAGCATGAAAGCAGCGACGGTACTATAAAATTCCTGATGCAATTTTCTGATCAGCTTTCAGTGGAAACGGTCCTTGTTCCCTTTCACCACAAGTTTACGGTTTGTCTCTCCACCCAGGTGGGATGTGCAATGAAATGCAGTTTTTGTTACACCGGAACAATGGGACTCAAACGGCACCTGAATGCTGCTGAGATCATCGGTCAATATCTGGTGGCCTGGAATGTTTTACGGGAAAAATATCCTGAGCATACATTTACACCCAATATTGTTTTCATGGGACAGGGAGAACCACTGCATAATGCCGATCAGGTTATGAAGGCCATTACAATCATGATGGAACCGGCCGGACTAGGTATAGGACCAAGACAAATGACCCTTTCAACTGCAGGTCATCTGCCGGGGCTTAAAAAATTTAAAAACTTTCCGCAGGTCAACCTCGCTCTGTCCTTGCACTCACCTTTTAACGAAATCCGACGGACCTTAATTCCTATAAATGAGCAGTGGCCTTTGGAAGATATTTTCGAAGAACTCAAAGAAATCGAAATTGGACTTAGAAAGAATCAGTATATTACATATGAATATCTGCTGATTAAGGGAGTAAATGATCGACTGGAGGATGCTGAAAAGCTGCAGGAAAGACTATCCGGCAGGAAGGCCATCATTAACATCATCCCCTTTAACCCCTTTCCCGGAAGCCATTTTCAACGTCCATCCATTCTTGAAGTGGATGCCTTTAAAGAATTACTGGTGGCCCGGAAACTGCGGGTGCTGGTTCGGACGACCAAAGGAAGCGATATATTAGCAGCTTGCGGACAGCTCGTTTCCAACCGCTGAATTTTTTACACTGTCTCCTCATCCCATCCCCTATCAATGTTATAGTCTGCCCGATTAACGTCCATTAATGAAACTGTGGAGACACTTATGCAGAAATCAAAACTGGTTGTTTGTGCTCTGGCACTCTCTGTATTTAGTACAGCATACGCTCAGAACTTTCAGCGAAAAAATGAAAAGAAGCTCTATGTCGGATCCAATTCGACGGAAGCACTTCTGACCTTTACCGGAACGGTCCAGTATATCAGTGATAAAAAGCCGATGGAAAAAACTCTGCGCAAAGTTATTGAAGCTCAGGTTGAACATACGATCGGGCCTATGTCTTACGCTGAATACACGGCAGTTCCAAAGGGTGATCACGTTATTTCCGACATCAAAATTGCTTCTAAAAAAGGCAATGTTATGAATGTCACATATAAATACGAAGGAAATATCGTTGTTGAAAACGGCCCTAAAACAACTTACGACATCGTTCTTCCGGTAAATCCGGATACTATTTATGAAGCTGCGATGGTGGGTGAATATAACCCATGTACTGACGACCATTATCAGTCTGAGGGCGATTTCTGGTATTTCTGGAATCCGGAAAATCCTGGCTGTAAACTGAAGGCCGGGAAAGATTATCTTATCGTTAAAGGAAAAATTCAGCGTTACGAAAACACTGCGCTTTCTTATCCGGAATATCACAACCTGGTAGATGAAAACGGCAATATTACAGTTCACGTTCTGTTTGGAATGGATGAACCGGAAAATGAACGAAATCCTCTTAAGTCCAAAGACATTAATGCGGATAATTACCGTGCGATCAGAACTTATCTTCTCTCTCGCGGATATATGCCTAAAATCTGGACGCAGAAAGAAATTAAATCAATTGCCAAAACATATGAAGAACTTCCTTTTGTTGAAACACTACAAAAAGGAAAAATCATCTACCGTTTTTTCTTTGGTCCATCAGGTATTGGTGAAGACTCAACGGCTTTCCACTGGTTCTATAAAGACGCTATTGAAAATGCTTCGGTGATGATCTACGGCGGGCACTCCGGTCTTGGCGGACACCTGGATCTGGATTCCATTGAAGCCAATCTGGGAGAGACAATTAAATTCAACACAAAGAGATATCAGATTTTCTTCTTCGATAGCTGTACCTCTTACAAATACTACAATCAAATGTACTTTGAGCGTAAGGTAACTGCAAAAGATCCGAACGGGACTAAGAAGCTCGATGTTTTCACAAACGGGCTTTCGACATATTTCCACGTTATGCCTGACTCGAACAAGGCCATTGGAATTGCTCTGGAAAAAGCTCTGGGTTATGCACAGTCGGGTGCCGGATTCGTAAGTTACCAGACTCTGGCAAAACAAATTGATTCTGATAATCTGTTTGGCGTTAACGGTGATGAAGACAATGAAAAGCCAAAGGCCATTAAGTAAATTTTTAACTTTTCTTTTCGTCCTTACATTCTCTGCTCAGCTGTGGGCAGGGAATGCCTGGGATGTTGCCGTCGTTTTTTTGGGAAAAAACGCACCTTCCGATGAGCAGAGTTTCCAACAAGATATTGATCAAAATATTCTAGAACTGGCCCGGCTAAAAAATCTCAGCGATATCAGACTTTCCATTTACCGCGAATTGCCGGACAGAACTTTTACTTACTCTCCCCGGGGAAACCAGACAATCGACTTGCAAAAACTTCTTGGTGAACTGCAAGTGGGAAATATTAAAGTTAATGGAAAATGGCAAAAATCAGAACGTTCAGTACTTTCCCGCTTTCTTAAAAACGCCTACACAACACCGCAGGCAAAAAAATTATTGGTTCTTTATGGTCACGGTCAGGGTGCTTCAGGTATGGATGAAATGGCCCTTTCCGAAGTAAAATCAGTTTTGCAGGCCGCAGGTGTTCAGCTGGATATTCTCTGGTTTGATTCTTGTTTTATGGCCAACATGGAATTTCTTTTTGAACTAAGAAGTTTCAGTGTCTTTACCATTGCTTCACAGGAAGCAGAATTCAGCGCCGGCCTTCCTTTTCAGACACTGGATTATTTAAGCGACATTTCTGATGCGAGGACCGGAGCACTTTTTCTGGCAAAAAGTTATATCGAATCGTATTCCAGTATGGCCAGAGGATCTCAGCGTCAGCATGTCAGTACCAGTGCGGCCACAATCAGTATTGTTGAAAACGCCCGTTTTGAACGAGTGATTACCGGTTTGCAGGAGGTGGCCAATCAGCTTCATCATCTTAAAGAGGCTGAGCGGACGCAGATAAAAAAGGCCATCGCCAGATCTTCAATGGAAAAAAAATCGCTGACGGACCTGGGACAATTACTGATTGAACTTCGCCGCCAGAAGCGGGAGCCGAAGCTGGATTCTCTGCTGACCACTTTGATCCGGGAGCTCAATATTGAATCAGTGAAAAAATTAAAAACCAATCCGCGCATCCGCCTACAGGCACCTGTCGAAAATGCACGTCTGGTATTTGGTTTTAATAACTGGAAAAACGGACATGAAACTGAATATACCAATTCAGTTTTTGCTGATCTTCTTCCGGCCGATGAGTTTGTTGCAGGTCCGGCCCAAAAAAACTGGCCGGTGGCCAGCGATAACAATCTGCTGATCACTCCTTTTTTACCCGGCGTTCACAGTTTTCATTATTACTGGATTGATTCACAAACAGGAAAAATGCTGTCTGCTAAAAAAGAAATTGTTCGTACCCGGGATATCGTTGAGGTGCAGTCCGCTGATCGGTTGATTGTCTACAGCGGTTATACGCAGGCCATTGGTGCCTCGGCAGAAAAGTACACTGGTCTCAACATTTCCTCTCCTTTTGAAGCTCCTTCCATGGATACCTTTGAAACTGAATTTAATCAGCTCACCGGTTGGCTGAAGCTCTAATACAAAAAAGCTCTCATGAGATCAGAGCATGGCGCTTGTGTGCTTTTGGAATGATTCCAGAATTGTAAACTATAAGCGTTCCACCTGTGGGATTTGAAATCCAGTCGCGACTCTTCCGCTTTCATCAATGAACTTAATAACTGATTTGTGTTCCCGCTTTGATAGCGTTCTAAAACTTTGTCATACGCCCGCTCTAATATAACTAACTTTTGCCGGTCCAGCAGCCACGCTTCTTTTGAAGGCGGAATGTATTGACCCGACAGCCCTCTGGTGTCTTCGAAATGCTCAAAAGATAAGTAGGCTTCCCCCAGAAAAAAAACCTGCTCCTGTTGGCGGGCCTTCCCGGGTAGAGCAAAACCGGATGTATCGTCAAACATGATGATCCTGTCAATTTGATCTGTCACTTTACTCAGGTCTTTTTTATAACGGTCTACAAAACGGGAGTGTTCACTCGTGCCCGGCATTTCTGTCAGATCTTCAAAATTGAGAATTTTATAAGCAACTTCAAATAAAGTTTTACCGTTTTTTAGTTTGATTTTTTTCAGCAACTCGTGATTGCGCTCCCTGGAGCCGCCGCTGAAAAAAGAAATTTTAATTTCCGGGTTCTGACTTAGTTTCTCAATGAGGGATTCTACACCGTGATTAACGAAATAGTCTTTTCCTGCCACCTGAACTAATCGCTGTCCTGCACTGGCAGGAGGTTTCACTTCAGCCACCAGTGTCCAGTCAATATCAAACACAAAATGATAGTGTTCGCGATCACTCGCCGCCGGTCTGCGCGCCGTCGGTGCACAACTTATCAGGCAAAAAAGAATGAGATAAATCCATCTCTTCATATTCCAGGCTCATCGGTCTTTACAAAGATGGGCTAAAGCCGACTAATTCCCTCGGAATGATTGATAAATCCCTGCAAATTTGCTTTAATCCGGCCATGCAAACAAAAAAGAAAACAATTCTCTTCTGGAGTGGCGGTAAAAACAGCGCCCTTCTGCTCCATACTCTCAAGCAGTCGCAAGATTTTGAAATCCTCAGTCTGGTGACCGTTTTTAACCGGGACACCAACCGGGTGGATCATCATGGCATTCCCGATCCCTTGATTGTTGAACAATCAAAAATGCTGAAACTCCCTGTGCAGAGAATTTATGTCAGTCCGGGCAGTACAAATGATGAGTTTTTGTCCCAGGTAAGTAGTATTGTTAAAATTTTCGCCCGGACAAATGTCACGCATGTGGCCTTTGGGGAAACAAAATCGCTCACCCGTAGAAAATTATATGAAGACCTATGTGCTCATGTCGGATTGACAGCCCTCTTTCCGCTTTGGGAAAAATCCGGAGCCGAACTCGCCAAGTCTTTCATAGGGTCCCATCATAAAGCACTGGTCACAGCGATCAATAAAGATGTGCTCAATGCTAATTATCTCGCCTTTGAATACAATGAAGAATGGATCAGCAAACTTCCGGAAGGTATTGATCAGTCCGGGGAAAATGACGAATTCCACACCTTCGTCACGTTCGGTCCGTCCTTTAAAATGCGCGTTCCGTTTTCAAAAGCGATTGCCGTCGACGAAGACAACTTTCTGGTGAGTTTACTCAAAGAGCCTTAAACACATATTAAGATTTGTATTTTTGCAGCAGATATTTTCCGCCCCAGGGAGCAAGCGCCAGCAGGGCAAAAGAAATGATAACCGGCATGGTGATAATATCATCTAAGCTGTTAATAGAGCCGATCTGCACACCGGCCAGAGTATAAAAAAGAACCATCGGTATTCTTCCGACCCATCCTACCCAGAAAAAGGTCCAGGCCTTAAGGGGAGAAACTCCCATTATCAGATTGGCAACGAACGAAGGAACAAGTGGAAAGAGCCGCATTGAAAAAAGCGCCAATGCCCCGTTTGTTTGCCAGTCTTTCTGAAAAATTTTGACTTTCTCTCCGTACTTTTGCATGACCCAGTCACGCAGAAGAAATCGGGCGATATAAAAGCCGCCTAAATTTCCCAATGCTGTCGCCAGGGATGACAGACCAAAACCCCAATAAAAGCCAAAGAGCGCTCCTCCCAGCAAACTGATCATGGAGATGCCGGGGACCGGAAGCATGGCCATTAAAATGTTAAAGAGAAAGAAGGCCGAAAGATAAAATGCGGGACGGGAAAGATATAAGGCACGCCATTCTTCGCGCATAGAACTAATCATGCGGAAATCGGTGAGTTTAATAAAATCCGGGAAAAACTGATTAACAGCAAAAACGACAAGAACCATTAATAAAACAAAGTATAATGGTTTTTTCACTCTTCGAATTCACCACCATAATCGAGGACTCCGTTGCCCTGCTGATTGATAATCCACTTGGCGAATCGACCGTATTTATGCATCATTTTTTGATTGAGATCAGGATCAACCGGACAGGTAAAGCCAAGTTTTTTTAATCGTGCTTTATATCTTGCCAGTGTCTTGCTGGTCGGAAACTTTGAACAGTTAATTCCTTCATCCATCGATTCATCAAAATATTCGCGGAAATCGATGTCTTTCACCTGAACAAACTGCGAGTTGATACACTTTATATAAGGCCCTATGTTTTCTCCTAAAACGTCCTGGCGTTGCTGAAGCATATGATTCCAGAATCGCATACCATTAAAATTCGCCGAAAGGTCACCATAACTGAAAACCCCTGTGGCAATTTTATTTCCCCCAAAAATAAGTTTCTCATCGAACACGCCCCGTTTTACCGCAGCAGCAATATCTTTTTCTTTCAGATAGTAATTGGTGAAATATTGAAAGCCGCGACCGAACATATGTTCAAATTTATCAGTTCCCACAACCTGATCGCCCATACGAACTAATGGAGAAAGGCTCAGACCTGATTTTTTAAAAAAGGGTCCGCCCATGATGAATCCATCCCAAGCACTCCACAGACCAAAGACTGAGTCTTTGAATTCAATTGTTCTTTTAGGAATAGAAGGATTTTCTAAAATGGTGATGGTGAGTTGACCGTTTCGGTGATTGGCAAAGATTTCTCTTAAAGCTTTATATAAATCCTTTTCATGGCATCCCGGTTTCTTGCTGTTTAGTTCCGACAAAGAAGTGCGCACCATCTTGTTGGCCAGAAAGTTCACAATCAAAGCCGCATCATCGAGCGATTCATTACGATTGGTGAAATGATCAACTTCCGCACTAAGCAAAGCTTTGGATACTAAAAAAGTAAATAAGAACATAAGAAGACACTGTCTCAACATGGATTAATAGTCCTGAAAGTAAAAAAAGTTCGGGAACTATACCCTATCTGTTTCAATTTGGCGTCTCTTTTTCGGATTCCTGGGCCTGCAATTCAGGAAAAAACTCGCGGGCAATAATTGGTAACGCTCCGAACACCAAAGAAGCAAGCAAAGGGCCCACGAAAAGACCAGGGATTCCCATGACAAAGACTCCACCGATAACTGCGATAAATGATATAAAAACTGGCACATGAGAGTCACTGAAACTCGATGATAGATACGGACGGATAAAATTATCAGCCGTTCCGGTAATAACCCCCACCACGACCATGGTGATTCCGGCGCCAGTATTGTCATCCATAAAAGCAATGGCCGAGATCAAAAAGGCCATAGGTGCAGCTCCGATAACCGGAATAAAGGAAATAATAAATGTTGTGAAAAGCACAATGTAGAAATCACCAATTCCACAAATGAGTGCGCCTAGTGCCACGATGGTCGACTGAATTACCCCCGTCACTACATTGGCAAAAAAGACGTCTCTGCTGCTGCCTTTTAAAACTTTGATGAATTCGTCACCATTTCGTTGAGAAAAATGAAAATAGCGATCGAAGAATTTTCTAATTTCCACTTCTTTTATTAAAAAGAAATAATAAGCAAAAAGCGTAATCACGCTCAGGATGATCATATTGGGAATTTGTGAGACCATGTCTCCAAAAATTTTCAGGGTAAAACTTCCGGCATTACTTAAGAGTCCCATCATCTTTTGTCTGATTAATTCGGGATCGACATTATAAAGAATAGAAATTTTTTCAAACACGGCCATCAGCCTCTGCTCAGCACTCTGAGTGAGACTCTGGACTGATTGCTCAGAGAAGAACTGGGCAACAATTCGGAAGCCGCGAAAGAAGAAAAAACTCAAAGGAATGATAATGAAGACAAAAATGAAACCGGTTAAAATAATCAATGCTTTTTTACGGGAGAATCCTCTGCCCATCAATTTCTTAATGAAGGGACTGGAAGCCAGGGCAAGAATACCTCCGAAAACGAGTGGAATTAAAAAAGGAAAGATGACATAAATGAAACCGATCATAATGATCAGTGCTGTGAATAATTTAAAGAAATTCCTGAAAACTAATTCATGAAAGGGACTACGCATAATGCTCTCTTTAAAAGGCTTATTTGCCTTCTTTAAAGCTTAGAAAGCTTGTTTCTTTTCGTCTAGTTCCTTATGGTGATTGTTAATATCATTAATTGTGGCTTCTAAGAACTGGCGTTTTAAGTTAGACTTATCGAGGATGAAAATTTCACTCATGGCCATGACACTATTAATCTCCGTTTACAGCGCTTCATTGCAGGCCCGTGCCCCCTTGCTCAAAAAGTTTGAGAGTGATTACTGCACAATGTTTATGGACGGGCCTGCCGATCGTCCTGGTCTGTGGAAGCATTGTTGCCTTGCTCATGATTTACGTTACTGGGTAGGTGGAAGCAGTGCGGACATGGATCGCACTGACCTGCGGCTTAAAAGTTGCGTTCAGCAGATTGCCGGAGAAAACTGGGCCGATTTGATTTACTTCGGCGTGCGCGCTGGTCACCATGCCCCTATCAAACATAAATATCACTGGAGCTGGGGTTGGATGCAGAAACGTGATCTGACTCCCCTAACGGATGCTGAAAAAAAGCTCGCCGTGGAATCTATCCGCCGGTTGAACATTACTGAAATCAATATTGAAGAATTTTTGAAAATTGAATTTAACCCGCTGTGAATTCTAAAAGGCACAAAAGAAACGTTTCCACCAGGATCGCTTGCGGTGAATCCGGATCCAGACTTGTTCTGTCCCCGATTTAGCAGATTTGACAAGCCCTCTTTTTTCCAGTGACTTTAAAATGGTAAGCATTTGTTCCCGGTCAAATTGCGGGTAACTCTTAAGCACGTCAGAATCGAGATCAAAGACGATCTTGGAAAAAGACATGGGCTCATAAAAAGAAAGAGCTCCAAGAATAAGATCTTCAAGTTGCTGCATGGATCTCAGTCTATCCAAAGCTCATGGTATCCGCTACTCTTTTGTCATGGGCAAGTTTATTATTCCTTCCAGCGAGTACACCATCTCTTTTTCCCGTGCCGGCGGCACTGGAGGTCAGAATGTGAATAAAGTGAACACCAAGGCCACTTTGCAGTGGAATGTTTCGGAGTCTGTGAGTTTGCCTCCTGCGGTCAAAGAACGTTTTATCGCCAAGTATTTTAAGCGAATCGCTGAAGACGGCCACATTACACTTACCTCTCAGGCCCATCGCACTCAGCATCTCAATATCGCAGACGTCATCAAAAAGCTGCACGAGATGATCGATTCCATCACCGAAGCACCCAAAGTGCGCAAACCCACTAAACCCACCAAAAGTTCAGTACGCGAACGCATTAAAGCAAAGAAAGCTCACGGCGATAAAAAGCGCAGCCGATCTTCAAAAATCGATTACTAGCTATTAAGAATTTTTTGCTTCGTCAAATGTGTTGATGTAATGCTGAATGATCGACGGCAGATAGTCGCCGAGCTTACGAAAACGAAATCCTGATTTTTTTCCCAAATCGTTGGGCAACAGAAAATCTTCTTTGAAACCATAAGGCGAATGAGTGTTGGCGTGCTCTTCGGACAAGAGGTGAGCTTTTTTGCCGGACATTTTTTCAATCTGCTCTACAAAGTCTTTCATAGTAATTGTTCCATCAGAAGCACAATTGATAGCACCGGTGAAATCAGATTCTGCAATAAATTTCAGAAACTCACCCGCTTCCTGCGAGTGCACAAATGTCATTTTCATCTGCATGGATGGAAAGTAGATATTACCTCCGCTCATCACCCGATCCACATGAAATTTTAAGCGTTGAGTGTAATCGTCAGTACCGAGAACAATCGGAAAGCGAACCATAACTGCAGCAAAGGCAGACTGATTGCCAAAAACAACCTCCGCCTGGCGTTTGGCTTCCTGATAATTATAGGGATCGGTGTCGACAAGGTTTGGGGGATATTTTTTAAAATCAAATTTATCTTCACTTTGCCAGCGATCAACCGCGACGTCGTAGACAGATCCTGTGCTGGTGAAAATATATTTTTCGCAACGGCCGCTAAAGGCACGAACAGCACTATCAGCAGCGCGAGCTGACATACAAATCTGATCGAAAATGAACTGGTAAGGACCAGCATCGGCAAGTTTCATTAGATCATCAATTTTCTCCCGATCCGCTTTGATATGAGTGACCGGTTTGGAAAAATTGAGTTCAACATTTCCCCGGGAAGCAACCGTGACTGAGTATCCATCCCGCAAAAGGGCTTCCACTAAATGTCTGCCAAAATATCGAGTGCCACCAAGAACAAGAGCTTTTTTCATAGTACGCTTATTATACACTCAATTTGCTCGTCCGTGCAAAAGACAGCGGGAGTCAGACGCAGCCCCGGTCCGCGAAGCGCAAAATTACACGGCAGCGCCCGCAGTTTTTCAACAGTGTCATTCTTCGGAATGAAGTTCACCATTGCCGAGCGATGATCGTCTGTTGGGTAAGGAGAATGAACTTTATACCCTCTCTTTTCAAGACCTGAGCGCAAGAGACCAGACAGCCTCAACGTCTCCCGCTCAATTTCAGTGATGCCCACTTTAAGCAGCAGATCGAGTGATGCCCCCAACGCGGTAATTTCTAAAACTTGTTTGGAGCCCGCCTCAAATTTCAGGGCATTTTTTTTGGGCATGCACACGAGATCAGTCGGATCGTCACACGTCCCGAAAGTGTAAGCTCCAACATTGTGCGGTTTGATTGCTGACATATGTTTCGAGGCCAGTGCAAGGTAGCCCACGCCAACGGGAGAAAAGAGCCATTTGTGTGATCCGCCCGCAACAGCATCTACTCCCATTTCATGCATGCTGAATGGATGCACTCCGAGTCCCTGAATGATATCGGAGAAGAGAAAAATATTTTTTTCCCGGGTCACGGCCGAGATTTTTTTCAGGTCAGTCATGGCCCCGGTCTGAAACTGCACCCAGGAGACTGCAACCACTTTAGTTTTTGGCGTGATTGCGTTGATGATGAGTTCCGCAGGTGTTGATAGATCTTCAGGAGACTCAACCAGCACGAGTGTTGCGCCTGATCTTTTACACGCTTCCTGCCAGGGATAAAGATGGGAGGCATATTCCTGCGCCCACATAATCACTTCATCTTCAGGTTTTAAATCCAGGTTGAAGGCCACCTGGGAAACGGCGCTGGCGGTACTTTGAAAGAATGCAATTTCTTCATGGGCGCAACCAATAAGCCGCGCGAGATTTGAGCGGGCCTGGAAGACATCGCTCATGTAATCATGGTCGGTATAAAAACCTTCCTGATAAAAGCGCTCTGCCCAGTATTTGATTTTTTCACTGGCAGCTTGGGTAACGGGGGCGAGTCCCCCGTTATTAAAATGCAGTTTGGAACCGGAATGAAATTGCTTTTTGAATTCTTCGATTTTCATTTTTTTATCATACCATTCCGCGAATTTCAGCAAGTCCTTTTTGCAGTCGATCAAAATGCAGACGGAATCCCAGCAGACAGAAACGAATGACAAATTTCCCATCCAGTTCACAACCGGATAAAAACAATGTTCCATTGTTGTTAATCGCTGCCAGTAAATCGCGCGTCTTCTTATCGCCGTCTTTATGAGCAAATGTGAGAATAGTTAGTTCCGGCGAAGAGGTGACAATCAGTTGAGGTATCCTTACCAGCTCAGCATGCAGCCATTCAGCGAGATTTAATTTCTCTTCCAGGTTCAGCTGAAAAGGGGCAATACCAAAAGTTTTTATCGGAAGCCACAGGCGAAGACCGCGGAAGTCTCTGGAGAGCTCCGGAGAAATGTCGGCGTAATCCACCTGATCAACAGGACGCGGAGGCATATAGGAATCATCCGAGAGATAATCAAACAACATGTGGTCTTTATTTTTTACAAGTAAACAGCCGGTGCCATAAGGAATGGAGAGCGCTTTATGCGGGTCAAGAGCAATCGAGTCCGCCGCACTGATGTCTCCTAAAATGTTTCTGCCTTTTTCAGTTAACATAAACAGAGCACCATAAGCGCCGTCAGCATGCAGCCAGAGATTGTGTTCGCGGGCAATGCTATTCATCTCCTGGATGTTGTCGACTCGACCGGTTTTGGTCGACCCCAGTGTGGCCACAGTCAAAAACGGCTGAAAACCTCTCGCCTTATCTTCAGCAATTTTTTGCTTCAAGAGACCGGTATCCATCTTAAAATCTTTCGTTGGTATCAGGCGCAGGTTTTGTTTTGGCAGACCTAATGTCACCCAGGCTTTTGCGATACAGTGATGAGAATCAGCTGAAGTGTAACCAGTCACTTTTGAATAATCGTATCCGCTGATTTTTTCTTTGCGTGCCATGGAAAGAGCTGAAAGCGTGGCCAGTGAGCTTCCGGATGTTAAATACCCCTGGGAAAGCTGTTCATCATAGCCCACCAACGTCTGAAACCATTTGATGACTTCCATTTCCAGAGCGACTAAACCAGGGGCCATCATGTAATGACCGGTGAAAGGATTTAGTGTCTGAGCAATAAACTGCGCTGTATTGGAAATAAAGTTTCCGGCCCCTGCTACATAAGCAGCAAAACCCGGATGTCCCGGGACTTGAGAATAAGGCGCGAGATCGTTAAAAACGGTTTTCAGAAGCATTTCATAATTTTCTGCACGGGTCGGAAAGTTTTTGGTTGCCTGATAAGGAAGGATAAAATCTTTTTTTAGCCCGTTGACCTTAGGATCATGGGCTTCACCCATTGGATTAAATGCCGGCATCTTCTGCATGTAGTTCAAAATTTCAGCAGATGTCTGATCGATGACTTCTTTTAATTCCTCATCATTCATTTCCAGCGGCTGCTCAATTTTTTTCCACCACTCGTTTCCTGCTTCCATCTGATTGAGAACATTCTGGCGACGAAGGTGAACGTACTCTTTTGATTTAATCAGCAGAGTCGCTCCGTTATCAAGGCTTCCATCAAGAGTGGCCGCGATCCGGAAGCCGGAATGCTGATAGAAGTGCGGTCGGAAATGAAAACGCGCAAAGAGAGAGGCTTCATGACCGCAACTGATAAATGATCCACCTCTGATCATCTGGTGTTTACCATCAAAACATGGAGTGGAAAAATCATCATAGAAGGGATGCACTTCAAAGCCCGGTAATGGATTAAATTGATCTTCCAGCCAGTGCCAGACGTTTCCATAAATTTCTTCTGTCACCGCTTTTGGTGATGACCAGACGTAGTTAAAATTTTCCTTATATTCTTTTTCAATGGCCGAAAGTGCATTGAAATTTTTAGCATAAGCTTTTTTCTGTAAGACTTTATCAACTGATGCATTTCCCAGGGCCACAAATTCCGGCTCAGTCAGCAGACGATACTTTAATTTTGATCCATCCCGCTCTTCTTTCCAGTTTGCATAGGCCACAGCTTCGTGAAAGTTTACTTCACAAGGCCAGCTCCATGGCATAGGAATAATGCTGAAAATCGTGCGCAGAGAATATTCGTGTGCGCCTTCCGGACCAGTGGCCACCCAGAATGTCGGACGTTTGGTATTGCGGAACTTTCTCCACTCCCTTCCTTCCGGATTCCAGTATTTGTCCTGAATGTATCCGCCACTGGCAACAAAATCAAAATACTCGCGATTAGTAATCTGATGAGCAGTATACTGAAAATCTTTTAATTCAACGGTGCGCTCACCATATTCATTGTCCCAGCCAAAAGAAGGTGTATTGACCGCTTTACCAATCTTAACTTTCTCTCCTTTTTTTGATTTCCAGCTATTGGGATAATCTTTAAAAGCTGTATCCGTTTTTGATGGATGAAGCGGGGCCCAGTACTCTGGTGTCTCCAGATACTCAACCGGAAGCTCTCGAATTAAAACACTGCTTGTTTCAAAGTGAATTTTTTCGTGTTCCATTCCCATCCACAGTGACCACCAGGGCGAGTCTTTGAGTTTTCCTGCTCCCGGTTTGTCCAGGTCTGGGTGGTTTTTAATCACGTCGATGATTTTGTTATAAACTTCTTTACGATACCCATGCACGGCCTTTACAGATGGCCAGGCCATCTCGTTCTTGGACATATCATCCCAGCTCATTTCATCCACACCAGTTTCCAGAACTTTTTCCAGATACAGATTAACCGGTTCTTTAATCAGTCCGGCAATACGCATTTTATTCAGATAGAGAACTGCCGGATGGCCGTAGTAAAAAATCATCGGGTGTCGCAGCTGATGATAGGGAGGGCGAATATAGGCCGTGGAAACTTTCAATGCAGAAAAGAGAACTTCTGTCAGTGTCCATGAGTTATTAAAATAATCCAGGACATCCTGGCGAGAGCAAATTTCCAGATTTAAGAGCGGAAGAGCAACCAGGCATTTCCTCTCAACATCAAAACCTGCACATTCCTCTGGTGGAAGACCCGTCCACCATGACTTTCCAAATTCTTTTTTTATTTCGTTTGCATATTGTTCAGGATTAGGAGCAAGGGATAAATTAGGATTTCTCGTAAGCGTCAGCGACATGGGATTAACCTCAAAGTGGCCATGAATATTATTTATTATGAGCCTCTATGATTATCCTTTTTCATGACTTTGTCATGAGCGTATAACGTTTGATGAGTGTCAAACCCTCCTGAAACAGTTCGGTTATCTTTTTGTAACTGTCGCCAGACTAAGACGATAGATCTTGCCGCTATCTGTTGAAAGGTAGATGGCCCCTTCCGGAGCCGTTTTAATATGCCTGAATCTCTCCCCTAAATCATCGATGAGTTTTTCTTCTTTTGAGACAGTTTGTCCATTTACCACAATTCTACGAATGTGATTATCCAGGCAAGCAAGCAGGAAATTGTCCTTCAAAGGAGCAATGACGTCGGATTTATAAATGGTCATGCCGGAAGGATTAATACTGGGTACCCAGTGGATAAGCGGTTGCTCCATTCCCTCTTTTTTGGTCGTCCCAATTTTGGGTCCGTAGTATTCCCGTCCGTAAGTAATGACTGGCCAGCCGTAGTTTAAACCTTTTCGGATCAGGTTAACTTCGTCACCTCCCCGGGGGCCAAATTCGGCATCAAAAATTTTGCCGGTCGAATCCATCGCTAGCCCCTGAGGATTTCTGTGCCCATAACTCCAGATTTCCGGCAATGCATTTTTATGACTGATAAAGGGATTTCCTGTTACGGGTTTCCCCTCTTTAGTTATTCGCAGGACTTTTCCCTGATGAGTATCGAGTTTCTGGGCCTGATCACGCTTGTTGCGCTCACCAACTGTCACAAAAAGAGTCCCTTCATCATCGATGACAATACGGGAACCGAAATGAATGCCGCCTTTTTCTACAGCTTTCGCCTGAAAAAAACGTGAGCCTTCAATTTTGGTTTTATCAGCAGAGAGTTTGCCTTTAAAAAGCGAGGTCGTTGCTTTGTTTGAATCAACCGGCTCAGCAAATGATAAATAAATGGTTTTATCGGTGTCCACCACCACGTCGAGCAGACCGCCCTGATCTTCGGCGTACACTTTGGGCACACCGGAAATTTCAGAAATTTTATTGGTTTTTAGATTAATTAGTTTTAATTTCCCACTGCGCTCGGAAAAGAGCAACTCATCTTTGGAGATAAAATCCATTCCCCAGATGACATCTTCACCTTCAAAAACTTTTTCCAGTTTTAATTTAATGCCATCAACTTCATAAAATTCTTTTGCCGCTAATGGCGATAAAGAAAAAAAAAGTGAAGAAATTAAAACTGGTAAAAGTTTATTTTTCATTTTTCGGGTAATCCTTTAGGGTTTGGTTTTAATTCACAAAAAGCAATCGACCATCCACGCAGGAAGGCCATAAAAGAAATATTTTTAGTTTCCGGATTCTGGCGGGCCCAGTAAACGAGTGCCGGATAACCCTGATCATCTTCCACGTGCGCTGTCGCTGATGTCGGATGCATTGTCATGCGTCCTGCAGAAATCCAGTCCGGAGACATTTCGCGCAGCCCATCTTCCAGCGACCAATCCTTCATCGAATTTTCTTCACCGAAATACTGCAGCACCGGCGACATGTAAGCACCTTTGGCATCGCGGTTTAATAGTAGCCCAATATAATGAGTCGTTTCCGGATCAAGTGAGGGCGACTGATGGTAACACTCTCCCGAATACATTCCCGGAATAAACATCGGAGCCGTCTGCAGACGGTTAAACTCGTTGTAGATGCGCTCCTGAGTTTCTGTACAGCCATCATAACAGGCACCTTCTAACGTCTCGGGAGCCTCCCAGGAAAAAGCACTATAAGAGAATGTTAAAAAGATAGTCAGAAGTGAGCTTTTCATAATCATTTATTACTCCGATTAGGTTTCGAGTGTAAAGGCCAGCTTCTTAAAGCTCACCCCGTTAAGTTTGCAATTCCAAAAATGTTGTCCGCTGTAATAGGTGCGTGTCGTAACCGGCTTTAGCGGAACTTTGAGCGTCAGTGTTTTTTTTTCAAAGGGCAGAAGCGTCGACTTCAGCCCTTTAAAACATTTAATGTTGTGTTTTGCATTTGCTTTCAGAAGATGAACTTCGTGATCGAGAATAAAGCGCTGTTTCTCGCCGGAAGTATTTTCCACGGTCACTTCCACGGACAAAGCCTCACCCAGGCTAACTTTTTTAGTGTGCACTTTCTGTGCATGCAGCTTGATATGAGAGGCCTCGATATCGTGAAGGAGGAAAGCTCCGGGGTGACCTTTTTTAATCAGCGTCCGGCTGGCGTGACTGATAATCCACGCGTGTTCTTTCGTGCATTTCCTGGCATTTTTCAGTTCGAGCAATTTGGTAAGAACGAAATCAGGATGATTTTTCGAATGATCATTTAAATGATTGGCCACTGATTTTCGTACATACAGAGACGAATCATCGCACAGAATCCGAAGCAAAGGCCAGGTCCGCGCAGGATCGGCCACATACTGAATAAGCTTTTGTCCCCAGGGAAGAAGTGGCCTCGTGCCCTCGCTCACTAAGCGCCGGACGTGCTCGCTCTCATCATGCACCCATTCCTTCAATTTTTTCATCACCCGCTTTTCATCAGCGATGATAAAAGGGCGGATGGCAAACTCTGACGTGAACACCTTCGTTAATTCTTTCAGGCAATCGAGCGAGCGATCAAAAGAATCGAGTCCATAAACCGCTACATAATGAGTTAAAGGCCAGACTGTAAAACCGGATAAACCCGAAACACCTTCAATCACTTCCAGATTAAAATCGAGATCGTCTGACAAATTTTCATGCAGCCTGCGGGCAATCACCTCAACTCTTTGTTTGAGTTCTAAAGGTTTGAGCTCTGACTCAAGCCCCGCTAAAAACTTTTTGCTGTTAAATTCCTTATAATTTTTCCTGATCGCGCGAGCAATCTGCTCGGCCACAGAAAGACTAATCATATTTTTAAACGGTTCCATTAAATATAAGTGTATTTTACTTTATTCTATCTTGGCAAAGTCTCTTCGCTTAGATCACAATAAGACCCATTATGATGCTGCGTCTAAAAGACCTGAATATTGATCCACCAAACGAAGCCAAAAGCCGAAGGGCCCAGCTTATACTGGCCATGAGTAAACTCGAAAGTGCGGACGTGCACTGTAAAAACTGCACCGGTGTCTGCTGTACCTATGTCGCCAACTCTATGCAGATCACACCACTCGAAGCACTGGAAATCATCGAAGGCCTGAATCTCACCCCGGATTCAGCACAAGAGCTTAAAACCAAACTCCAGCAAACCGTCAAAGACTTCCGGCTCGATCATGAACTCTTAACCGGAAAAAGAGGCATCTCCACTATCCGGAAAACTTATACCTGTCCTTTTTTTACTCCCGGACCAACAGGCTGCGGCCTCTCCCGCAAAATTAAACCTTACGGGTGTCTGGCCTTTAATCCCAAAAAGGCCAATGACAATGGATCGGATTGCGCGAGTGTCACCTCGCTTTTAGAAGAGCGCGAACAAGAATTCCATAAATTCGAAGACGACGCTAATGAAAAAATCAGGAAGGCCCTCAACCTCTACTGGCAAAAACTCGATTTGCCACGTGCGCTTTTAGAATTCTTAGCTAAACTTTATCCATGATCGACCAACAAAAAAGAGAAAAGCAAAAAGGCTACTTTTACATCATCGCCTCCGGCATTTGTTTCGGCGCTCTCGGCTACTTCGGCAAAGAAGCTTACAAACGAAATATTACTCCCGGTGAACTGCTCGCCCTTCGCTACGCTCTCGCCGCCATCATCATGGGTCTTTTCCTCGCATTCACCAAACCAAAATCTATTCTACTCAAACCTTTTGAATGGATCTCCAGTTTGTGTCTCGGCATTTTTGGTTACGCCCTCTTTTCCAGTTTTTTCTTTATCGCGCTCACGGGTCTATCCGCCTCGCTGACCGTGCTTCTCCTCTACACCTATCCGGTGATGGTCGCTATCCTCTCGCGATTCATCCTCAAAGAAGAATTAGGCAACAAAGGCGTCCTCGCTCTTGCCGTTGTCACAATCGGTATGTCCCTCCTCGTCTGGGGCGAGTGGGCCATCTCCCGCCCAGAATACATCCTCTACGGCGTGGGTGCTGCTTTCTTCTACGCTCTGTACATTATTTTTTCACGCAAATACCTAAGTGACGTCGAAGCGATGCCCTCATCATTTTACGTTCAGCTTGGAGCGGGTGTTGTTTTATCCGCCATTCATTTTAAAAATGTCGAGCGACCACTGGCCATCATCACTGAACATGGTGGAATGATCTTTTCAATGGCGATAATTTGTTCATTGATGGCGATGACCCTTTTCCTCGCGGGTCTTAGACGAATCACTTCTTCCGAGGCATCGATTCTTTCAACAACGGAACCGGTTTCAGGTGTGATTATCGCGGGAGTCTTTTTAGGCGAAATTCTTTTACCGGTTCAATGGATTGGAGGAGTTTTAATCTTGGTTGGATTGGTATTAGTAGCGAAATCAAAATCCCAATAGGTTCCAACACACTTTTCTTGTTGTGTAGCAGCCAGAAAAGTGTGTTGGAACCTATTAGGGAACCTATTAGAGGAGGAGTCCGCCGAGGAAAAAAGTGGCGACGGTGAAATAGAGAATTAATCCCGTCACATCCACCAGAGTTGCAACGAACGGTGCCGACGAAGTTGCAGGATCGAGTCCCACTCTTCTTAAAATGAAAGGAAGCATTGATCCCGTAATTGTACCCCAGAGAACAACTCCCATCAGACTGATGGCCACTGAAATGCCGATATACATGTAATGCTCACCATAGAGCTGTTCTTTACCCGGCCAGAAACAAACACGTATGAGTCCCATCAGACCTAAAATTAGTCCCAGGGCAAGGCCGGACATTAATTCACGGCCGAAAACACGCCACCAGTCGCGCAGACGTACTTCGCCCAGTGACATGGCACGAATCATCAGAGTTGTTGCTTGTGAACCAGAGTTACCCCCACTGGAAATAACTAACGGAATGAACGTTGCGAGTACGGTTGCACGAGCGATACTTTCTTCATAATGGCTAAGTGCGGTCGCTGTGAACATCTCGCCGACAAAAAGAAGCATTAACCAGCCCGCTCTTTTCTTAATCATTCCGGGAATAGAAATATCCAGATACGGCTCACCTAAGGCTTCCATACCCCCGAGTTTGTGAATATCTTCGGTCGCTTCTTCTTCGATAACTTCAACCACGTCATCGACGGTAATGATACCTTTCATCACATTGTTTTCATCGACAACGGGGATAGCGAGGAAATTGTGATTGGAAAAAGTTTTCGAAATATTTTCCTGATCTTCGTCGGCAAGAACGGTGACGAGATCCGTGTTCATGATTTCCTGAATGGTCATTTGCGCTGTCGCAAGAAATAGTTCCCGGAGTGAGACGACTCCCAGGAGCACTTGCTGACGGTCTAAAACATACGCGTAATAGATCGTCTCAATTTTTGATTTGGACTGCGCTCGAAGGTAGCGGATTGCTTCTTCCACCGTCATTTCCGGACGAAGGCGGGCAAAACGCGAATTCATGAGACCCCCGGCCTCATCTTCGGCGTAGGCCATCAGCGCTTTAACTTCCACGAGAGTCGCGTAGTCCAGGCATTTCAGCGCATGCGCCTGATTGTCTTCATCGAGGTTTTGAATTAAGTCGGCGATATCATCGGGAGCGAGTAAGCGGATCCACGAGCGCTTCTCCCCTTGCGGGATTTCTTCGAAAAGTTCGGCCTGGTAATCAGACGAGAGATTGATAAAAAGCTCTTCCTGATCAATACGACCAAGCATATTGAAAATCTCCTGACGTTGACTGAACGTCAGGACCTGCCAGTTTTCCAGCAGGTTTTCCAGTGAGAAATCATCGTTTAATAAATTCGTTTCCATTTAAGCACCAATACACGAGAAAAAACATGGTGAATCTTAAGTGGAGAAGTTTAGACAGGCCTATAGAGAATCTGATTTTACAGGCGGGTAACTACTCCACTGAGTCTTATCAATGCAAACTGCTTGGGATCTTCGTCCATTTTGCCCTCAGGGGAGTAAGTTTATAATATTGTCGAAATTTAAACGCGCTCTTTAAAAATGGCAAACCTTTTTATAAGATCCGCTCTACATGAGTAAAAAAAACAGACTTCAAAACTCTCCCGGAAAAATTCAGGAACACCTGAATAAACTCCACCTCTGGACCCAATATAAAAAGGGCCTGTGCGATAGCTGTGAAGGGCTGTGCTGTTACATGCCGGTGGAAGTGAAAACGCCGGATCTCATCCGCCTGGGAATCCTCATTGATTTTCATTTAGAGCTGCCACTAAAGGAACAAATCAAAGAGGCCCTGAAACATCCCGGGGTTATTCGATATACGCCTTCCACGGAAAAGTTCACTTTGGCGCAAAAGCCGGATGGATCATGTTTTTTTCTGGATGCAAAAAAGCGCTGTACTCAGTATGCAAACCGACCGGACACCTGCCGCAATCATCCGCAAGTGGGTCCCCGACCGGGCTTTTGTGCTTATATGAAAAAAGGAGATTAAGACGGAGGCTGGCAGACTGCGAGCTGCCGGTGATGGCGCTTAAACCACCCCACCAATAGGGCACGTCCCTTTTTATCCTTTGATCGAAGAGGTCCCCATAGAAAAATTTTTTTTCCGAAAAGCTGCCCTTTCAGATCCGGACGATGGAGTTTGCCCTTTTGGTTGGGGGCCCCATGCAGCTGCCAGGAGAGCAGTTTAAGCCCACAGCGAAGATGATCTTCCGGCTGCCCTATTTTTTCCAGTGTATCGAGTCCGCATTGCTCTCTGGCCGTGCGTTTGGAAAATTGCAAAAGGCCATAGTTGCCGTGACCACCTTTTGGGGCGATGGACCCCGCCTGCGGATTAAAAGCACTTTCGGCCCGGGTGAGAGCGGACATAAAAACAATCCAGAAGTCTTTACGTTTATCCTTATCGGGGAGCTGATTATAACTTTTGCAATTGAGTTCAAAGAGATCAGCTTCGTCGATGGTCATCGAAAGCAGTGATTCATATTCACTTCGTCCGAGTTCAGCATTCAAAGCCTCCGTCCAGGAAGACTGCCAGGAGTCTTTTTTGTAAGGAGCAATCTCCACAGCACAAAGAGAGGTGCTGATGGCAAAAAGAAAAGATATGAGAAGGTCACGTTTAAAGTTTAGCAAGTATTGTATCCAGTTGGGCCATGACGACATCAGGAGGAAGTTTTCCCGGCAGATGAAGAAAAGTGGCGCGGGCACGATGATTGATGCTGTTAATGTAGTAGAGAACTTCATACAAGAGATCATTACAGACATATTCACCAGCGCTGGTGGAAATTTTCAAATCGGGACAAATCTTCTGCATTTCTATCAAATCTATGGTAGTAAAAAGTCCGTCAGGAGCTCCTTCGATGATTTTTTGAGAGCGAGGCTGAAGCCCCTTATTATCCGGAATGCGCGCATCCTGCCAGTTAATTCCAATGCGCTCTACGCTTAGCAGTTCACGATTGGCAGCAATACCGGTCATAAGCACCAGGTCCGGGTCAAAAACATCAAAAACTTTCTTAAATTCCACAAAACATTCATGAAAAACCACGGGCAATACGGCCGCTTTAACAATACGGTCTCCAAAGTCTTTGTTTAACTGGGCAGTAACCCATTCACCGGAGAGATTATGGCCATCTCCGCCAAAAGGTTCAAAACCGGTGATTAAAATTTTTTTTTCGTTTGTCGCCATTAACGCGTTGACCTTTTGCCATCCACTCTTTAAAAAGCGTATCTTGCTTTGAAACTTAAGCCAGGGGTTTTATGCATTTCTTTTTTGGGACTATTCTATCGGTTACGCTCGCTTCTTTCAATGCTCACAGTGCCGTCTGGGAAGATACAGTGGTGTGGACACAGGAGTATGAGCAGGAATATTCCGAATGGGTAAAAAGCGCTGCCGTCAAAGAAACCATCTTCACTGACCCCCTCTCTCCTTACCACGGAATTAATCCAGACTGCGCCGATGCGACTTATGCTTTAAGGGCGGTCTTTGCTTATGAACATAAACTTCCTTTTGTTATCACGGCCCCGTCGGGTTCCCGTGACGGACGAACATTAAATAACAGAATGACTAAATGGGATTCGGCGGGATCAACTTCTGCAAAAAGATTAGTGGCGATGCTTACGGAAATAGGCGATTCAGTAGGAACCGAAAGTCTCGCTTATTTTGATACCTATCCAACAACCATTAAATCTATTTCTGCCGGCTCTTTATTTCTCTATAAAGTTAAAGCGCGTTTTGGTCGTTTCATCCGTCACGCCTACACCATAAAAAATGTAAATCCAGTGGGAACATTTGAAACAATCTATTCAACCCAGGCAAACAAAAAGGCCGCTCAACCATTGATCAGAAAAAAATCGATGGAATTTGAAAATCTTCCGCATGCGCCGTGGGGCTTTAAGAAGTTCCGCTGGCCGGAACATTTAGGTAAAGATCTATCCGCAATTCCTTCGGAACTGTCTCCTTCCAATGAGCAGTTTGATCTCGCCACACAATTAGGCCATGACTTTTTTAAATACGTCCGTAAAAGTGTAGCTACGCTTAATGAAACTTTAGGCGAAAGAGTCAATCGCAGTTTCGAAGCTGTCTGTGCTGAATCTGTCGCCCGCGTTGATTACGTCAATCAGGCGCTGGAGTGGTTATCTAAAAACAGCAATCGATGTATGAACTACGAAGAATTTGACGCTTACTCCACTCCGCAACGCGATTTAGGACTCAAAGATCTTTTTGAAAAATTAAAAGAAGCTTACCGCGATGCTGAGAGCGCTGGTGAGCTTCGTAGCGCCAATCCGGAAATTGCTGCTTTCACCCGTTTTATCTTTAAAGGAATTGGTTCCACGCATGCTGAGCTTCTGGCGGCTTGTCCGGTGAACTATCGCCCGGGGGCCACCCTCGACCTGGCGACCCTATGGAAAAGAATTGAAAAGGAGCAGCTTTCAAGCCATCCCAACGATATGGTTGAATTACGTTGGGGTGAGAAAACCACTCCCAAAACTCGCTGTAAACGCTGGTACTAAATGCAAAAAAGAAAACGACTATTAATTGCATCGACAGCAGTCTTAATTGCAATTTTTGCTTTTATTCTTTTTGCTCCAAATAAAAAACACGCCCGATCCGAAATAGCTACCGGTGAAACACATACAACAAGCTCAGCCTTTATCAGTGTTTCAGGTGTGCCTGGTCAGGAAGATGCTCATGACCCTGCTCTTTCCACCGAAAAGGCCGGCTACTGCGAAACCTTACGGGAAAAAATTCCCACTCCAGCGGAATGGGCAAAAAAAGAAAGAGTCACTCCCCGCTTTGAAAATGTTCACAAAAAAGTTGACGGTATAATTTATCGCCTGCGTTTCTTTTATAAAGATCATGCCGAAGGTGAAGTTCCCACTTATCTTCTTTATCGCGAAGATCAGCAGGAAAATGCTTTCATCGTTGAAAACAGCGCTTATAAAAAAGGGAAAAATTATCTGAAAATCGAAAAGGCCCAGGGTGAAATTCTCTATACCGAACAGGGGCTTAATGTCGGCGATGAAGATGAGATCTTTCTGCATTATGTGAATAATGAGTTAAAAGGTTTTCAGGGACGAATGCCGGAAATCGACAACAGCGCTCTCATCGACTGTCGATTTTAAAACGAACACCCGTGACCTTTCGGAACTTCTTCCTGAGAAACACAGGAACTATTGGTTTCCGGGCAACGGATACGCACATGAAAATGAGTCCGGTGTAAATCGAGAACTCGCAGACGGCGCAATGTCTCCTGCACCTTCAGATCATTCCAGATTCCTGCCTGTTTAGAATAAAGACACATTTCTTTTTTAATAACAGCATCAACGAAAATTCTCTGCACCGGATGGTGATGAACCAGAAAGTAAAAGAAAGCAAAATTTCTCTGGTGATGAAAGTTAGGACTGATTTTTCCGTCCACAATAAAATCCTCTTCCCAGTAAGCGGCTTCTGGGGATTGAAGTCGTTTATTATGTGTCAGATAGACCACGTCCATATCCAGACCATTTTGGTGAGAAGAGTGTCCGGGCGCACTTCCTCCTCTTAGGGCCGACAAATCACCAATCTGCAAAACTTCCACGTCCGGAAATTCCTGACGAAGATACTCAGCTCCGTCCCGAATGACTTCATGCATGGAATCCGATGTATAAAATTTTTTGCGCGCCAGAAACAGTTTATGAATGGACACACTCTTATCCAGAATAGAATCAGCGTTTTTTAAACTTCCTTTGGAATACGAACCGATTGATTCCGAGGCATTCCCCTCGAAAATAACAAACAATCCAAAAAGCGTCAGCAGCAATGCTTTCATACAATCACGTCCTGTGAATGAGAGATACTTTTATTTTAAAGGCTTTTTGATTTTTTTAAAGGTCAGGTAAAAGTCGGCTCTTGGTGAGCGTAAGCCCGGCCGCGGGCACCAGAAACTTTACAAAAGAAGGGTCGGCCTGTTTTAAAGAAGCTTCAATCTGGGTGAGAGTTATTTCTTTTTTACCGGCGCGAATAAGTGTACCGACCATCAATCGAACCTGTCCGCGCAGAAATCTGTCACCGCGAATGCTCACCTGATAAACATCTTCCGGATAATAGGGATACTTGTGTCCCTCTGCCCGTTCAAGGGAGCAAGAGAAAATAGTGCGGGTGAATTCACTGGCCGCTTTAGGGCGCAGGCAATAATTCATAAAGTAGTGTTCTCCGACAAATAGTTCTGCCGCTTCTTTCATCACCTGCAGATCGAGTTCATCTTCAAAGTTAACGACAAAAGGTGAAACAAAAGGATGCACTTGCCGGGCACAGGAAAATGTGTAGGTATACTCTTTTTCCACTACGGCCTTTTGAAGAACAAACGAGCTGTCTACTTTTTTAAATTCCAGGACGCGTATATCCGGTGGTAAAAAAGCATTCAGTCTCACCATCGCACTTCCCGGAAGCTGAACATCTCCGGTCATAAGCAGACAGTAGTTCTCTAATGCCGAAACCATTTTATCGGTGCGACTGGAAAATTTTGTTGAACATCCTTCAGTGAGACCAAAGGCCGTCACGATTCGTTCTTCCAGCAGTCCTTGCAGGCTACGGATGCCGGGATTTTTCTGAACGCCATCGAAGCGGTGCCCCAGATACTGGAGTTTAAGTAGATAGTGCATGGAGTTCATTTTAGTCTTTAGTGCTCTTTTTGTAAAAAAACTGTTAGGATAGCGTTTCGAGAATAACACTTTACAGCGAAGGAAAAAGACTATGATTAAAATTTACGGACCGGCCCGCTCAAGCACAGGAAGATGTCTTTGGTGTTTAGAAGAAGTTGGCGTGCCTTATGAAAACGTCAGTATCGATATGCGCGCTAAGGAACACAAGTCTCCGGCGTTTTTTAAAATTAATCCGATGGGTAAAGTTCCCGCACTAACTGACGGAGACCTGAATCTGTTTGAATCTTTCGCCATTAACTTTTATCTGGCGGACAAATATAAACCGGAACTGCTGGGGAAAAACAGCACGGAAAAAGGTCTCGTTCATCAGTGGAGTTTCTGGGCAAGCTCGGAATTGCAGGGACCACTTATTGAAATCCTGATTCAGAAAATGTTTATGCCGGATGACAGGCGTGATCAGGCATCCATTGACCGCAATATGGAATGTCTTCCGACATTGTTCACTGTTTTAGATAATGCCTTAAACGGAAAAAAATATTTAGTTGGTGACAGCTTTACTCTGGCCGACTTGAACGTAGCTTCAGTGACGGGAATTGCTCCGGCCGTGGGCTTTGACATCAGTGCCTTCCGCAATGTTCAGGCGTGGATGCAAGGACTGACTGATCGTCCGGCCTTTCAGAAATACAGTGAACTGAGAAAATAATTTTTTAAGATTTAACGATAATAAAGGGCGAGGAAAATCGGGTACTCGCCCCCATTTTTCTCGATTTTATTGACGATTTCCCGATGCATTTTATGAAAACCTGATCCCCATGATTTTGTTTCCTCTTCACTGAAACCAAAATGATGAACACCCATATTTTTCGGATCAGGATGGAAAGTTCCGTCTTCCTGATCAAGATCGATAATGGCCAGCACTCCGCCGTCTTTTAAATTTTTTCGAAGCTTAGAAACCATGCCGGCCGGATCTTTCAGGTGATGAAAGGCCATGGAAGAAATGATCAGGTCAAATTTCTCATGAAGAACATTTTCCTCTAAATCCAATAAACGACTGCTGACCTGATGGTTATGCTTAAATTTTTCATTGAAGACTTCCAGCATTCCGGTGGAAGTATCAACTCCTAAGAGAGAACTATTTTCAGTAACAAATTGCTCACCCAGCAATCCCGTTCCGCACCCAACTTCCAGAATTTTTTGCGGGAAAAAATTGAGATGCGACTTGATTCTTGCCGCATATTGTTCAGCTTGCTTGATTTTTTCGGGTTTATCCCATTCTCTGGAAATTTCGTTAAAATGGCTCATTGGTCTCACTACGGTTCTTGGTGATTAATAAAGCTCCTGCAGAATATCACCAATGATTCCGGTTCGTAAAACTTTAACCCATGTGAGGTGTTCGCGAATCTCGCTTAAAAAAGTATTTTCACGCGCTTTTTTTGTGAGTTTGGAATCAGCAATTTCCTGGTCGAAAACTTCAATCAGTCTTTGCGCAATGGCCGGTGATTTTAATTCAATAGCAATTTCGTTACTGACGCTGGTACTGCCGATACCAAAATTGTGCGAACCGATAATTACATGCTCATCATCGAAGATCATGACTTTCTCATGCAGATAAGCAAGCTCACCGTCCCCCTGCCACTGAAAAATATCCAGTCCTTTTTTCGCCAGCTCACGCAAGTCCGGTAAACTGTAGAGATAACCTTTATTGCTGACGAAGGCCGCAGATCGTTTACTGTTAGTGATCATCTGAATCGTCTTTCCGGCCTTTAGATTTTTTTCGAGATAACTCTTATAGGCCGGCGTCGGAATGACAAAGTAGTTATAAGCGCGAAGTTTTTTAAACTCAGTGTTTAAAACGGCGCTCATTATATCATCCTGCATATTAATGCGTTCTTTAATATTGAAAACCTGCTGGTGTTGTTTGACGACTGCTTCATGTGTAAGGATTCTGGCCGGAGTTCCATTTTCAATTATGGCCTGTTCCGGAAAGAAATTGTGGTCATCAGCAAAAAATCTTGTCTGATCCAGAAGCTGGGAAGCTTCCAGACAAGACTCAACATTATTCTTACAGATATTGTTTGCTTCTAACTGAACCATAAAATCGTGCATCATCATAAAATGATCCTGCACCTGATTGACGACATCTCCTTCCAGCAACACTTCCATGTCTTTACCGCGGAAACTGCTGTCGGAGATATTTCGTCCTCCGAGAATCGCCTTCTCACCATCGATCAGAAAAACTTTTTCATGCAGATTATTCGATAACGTCAGACCTTCAAACGGCTTCAGACGAAGGTAATTAAAAGTTACATCTTTATTTTTGGGAGTTAACCATTTTTTGGATTTTCCGGTAAAGTCCGTCGCCACACTTGGCATCCATGTCGTAAGAATGCGAACCTCAACACCGCGTTCATTGGCCTTCACCAATTCAGCAGCAAGCTTCTTAGGAAACGTCGAATCGTCCCAGAAATAGGTAATGATATGTATATGGTGACGGGCATTCCTCACCATTTCGAGCTTAATCTCAGCGGCCTCGACGGGATCTTCCATCAAAGTCAGGCGATTATTATTCGTCATCGGGTAAACTTTTGCATTTACCGCAGATAAAGACGAACATGCAATAATCAGCATTGATAATAAGATTTTCTTTAACATACGCCCATCCTAACAAAACCCAAAAAAAGGGCCTTATGGGCTGAAATCTTTACATGATATTTTTAAGGTTTGGAGGCCACACCGCGAACACACCAGGAACGAGCTTCCTTGGTGCCTCCATTATACTGATAGGCCAGGTTGTTTTTAAGCAGCACTTGTTTGAGGTCCCGGCCATCCACCAAGACATCGGCAAGTATGCGGAAGTACTTATCTTTCTGGACATTAACCAGGTCAATTCTGCGGGCGTTTTTAAGTACATTTTCCACCAGGCGCTTGGCGTTTCGGGAAGCTTCCTTTTCGCACGGCTGACTTCCCTTTATTTCCGGAGCGTCAATGCCTGAAACCCGCACACTGATGTTGTCGCCGATTAACGGATGCACACCCGGAATATCGACCGTAATGGTATCGGCATCGTAATTTTTAATGAACTTCACACAGTGAAAAGCGCTGGCAGTATGCTGACACTCACCTGCAGTGGCAAGCGTAACCAGCAATGAAAAAATCCATTCCATGAATTTTCCTTTTTTTTTCTTTTAATGGTGCCAGCTGACTTTCAAATTGAAAAGCTTTCGGGTAACAATAGATGTTAAATTAACTGACATTCGTCACCAAAAAATATCTTGAAAGGAACAAAAAACATGAAAAAGATCGCTATCGTTGTGGCCAGTATTGGAAAAAACCTGGATATGGCCCATGAAGTGCAAAAACTGCTCGAAACAAAAAATGTAAGAACCTCATTTCTTAATATCGTTGAAATGAATTTACCTCTATACACCAGCCGCTCGGATGCCGAACACTCAGCTGAGGCCCTGATGGCCGCTTATAAAGAGGACCTGAACGCTGATGCCTTCATCTTCATTGCCCCGGAATATAACGGAGGACCTCCTCCCTCATTTAATAATTTCCTGGCGTGGGTTTCCCGTTCCACCAAAAACTGGCGTGAAGCTTTCAACTCAAAACCTGCGATGATTGCTACTCACAGTGCTGGCGGCGGACATCAGGCCCTGGTCATTATGCGCCTGATGCTCTCTTACGTCGGAATGAACGTCATGGGCAGAGGAATAGTTTCGACAATGAGTAAACCAAGTCAGCACGAAGAACTCAACAAGGTTTGTGATGAGTTCTTACGCGTGAATCATTTGAATTAAAAAAGAAAAAAAATTAAGATAAGCGCTTAATCAGGTGATAACCAAATTGCGTTTTAACGGGAGAGGAGACCTCTCCCACTTTTAGAGCAAACGCTGCTTTTTCAAAACTGGGAACCATCATCCCTTTGCCAAACTCCCCTAAATTTCCTCCGTCCTTACCGGAAGGACACTGAGAAAAATCGCGGGCCAGCTCTTCAAAAGACTTTCCTTCATTTAATTTTTTAACCAGATCTAAAGCTTCAAACTCCTGATCCACTAAAATATGCTGAGCACTTATTTTCATTATTTCACCTTTGTATAACGGCAGTGATCGGCACTGACTGTATTCACTAAATTATTCTGCTCTTCGAATTCATACGTCAGCGTCTTTCCATCCAGCACCGCTTTGAAACTAGTCTTCCATAAAAGAGCTCCATTTAAACGCGACGTCTGGTTAAAGGCGGAAAGTTTATTTCCGGCAAGAGTCTGACGGGAAAAATGAACTGAATCATAAAAACCGGTCATCGGATTTTGTTGATAACGAATCTGATTGCCGGAATTGATATCTGTTAACTGATAAATCACGCGATGACAGTCGGCGGAATCCTGCTTGCAATAAAAACTTAGTGTCGGTGAAGACGTTTCATTCAACAGTTCCTGGAGTGTTCCTTCCACTCTTTCAGGACAAACACCATTTAATGCTTCAACAAGTTTATAGTGACCTACAAAATCCTGTTTTTCTAAAGCGTAGGCACTCAATGCCACAAGCGATAAGCCAATTAGAAGCGCTGTTTTCATAATACAACCTCACAGAGTTTAGATGCCCCCTTCTATCACAGAGCTCCCCCTTTCAGCAATTGCGAAACATCCGCCGCAGTTTTTGCTGATTGCTGAACCGAACATCACGGGGTTGCGAACTCTGATAGCTCCATTTCCTCTCGGCAAACTGCTTTTTTTTGCGCCTTTTACCTTTGGGATAAGGCCTGGTCTGCTTCCTTTCCTTTTTCCTTTCCGTGTCCCGTTTCTTTTTCTCCTCGTAGAGTAGTTCCACCCCAACAGCAGGTGTTACTAAAACAGTGCTGGTGGCCCGATGGATTCGCTTAACATCGACGGCATAAAACGACAGAATCGCCAGGATTAATTTTTGGTACAAAGTCATTCATTCTCCCGTGTTTAAAACCATAAAAAAAAGACAAATAAACACGGGCAAAATTCATGACCATTTCTCCTGTAGAAATTAAAAAAAACTAAAAATAAAAAAAATAAAAAAAAATCTTAAAAGTTAAAAAGAAAAAGGATTTTGAATGAGAGGGTGATTAGATATTCATGATGTCTGACAGTATAGCATAAAAAGGCATAAAAAAAAGGGAGGCCGTAAAAACCTCCCTGCAAAAAACAATTTATTGATAAGTTGCCAGTTGTTCTAAGACTTCTACGTCGTAAGCATTGACCTGTTTCCAGTTAATGACTGACCAGATTTCTTTCAAGTAAGCGGCCCGTTTTTCCTGATGTTTCAAATAATAGGCATGCTCCCAGACATCCACTCCTAAAATGGGATAACCACTCACCTCCGCTTGCTGCATTAATGGATTATCCTGATTTTTTGTAGACGTAATTTTCAATTGCCCATCTTTTGTCCGAATGAGCCACACCCATCCGGAACCAAATTGTCCTACTCCTGCTTTTTCAAATTGTTCCTTAAAGGCCTCAACTGACTCGAATGTTGATTCAATTTCTCTTTGCAGCCGCGAAGGCATGGCCTGAGAATCCTTATCACTGGTCATAATGGACCAGAAAAAAGAATGATTAAAATGACCGCCTCCATTATTGCGGACACTCACTGGATAAGAATTGATATTTCTAAAAATCTGTTCCAAAGGAGCACTTGCCAATTCACTATCCACTTCTTTTAAAAACTTATTTAAATTTTCCACATAGGTTTTATGATGCTTACCGTGATGGATCTGTATAGTTTTTGTATCAATAGTCGGCTCCAGTGCATCGAAAGCATAAGGCAATGGCGGCAACTGAAAATCAGCACTCTGCTTTGACAACTCTCTTAATGACCATGACTTCACATTCTGACTTTGTTGATTCTGACTTTGTTGATTCTGACTTAGTTGATTATTTGCCTGACTTGTTTGATTTTCCACCGGCTTCCTCCTTGAAAATTAAAGGCATCATCCTTTTATCCTTCAAGACTGTTACCAATTTCCTGGAGATAAAAATAAAGCCGCACAAAATCACTTATTTTAGAGTTGCGGTCAATCAACAAACACTTTTGTTTCATCCTTTTGGCTTCTCTTTTTAACTCGTCAAAAACTTTTATCGTTCGGACCGGAAGCTCTATTCTTGAATCCTTATGAATATAAGCCGAAGCATTAATCCAGTGTCTTCCCTTTTTCAAAATCTGAGGAACAGACGTATAACGGTATTCCCGGGCCAGAAACGTCACTCTTCCGGAAGCACCTTTGTTCAGTGTTAATCCCACTCGCGGCGAGCGAAAAAGCTTTTCTCCATCGGAATTCTCCCTCATCACCAAAGACAATTTTTCCTTCCCTTCACTAGTCAAGAGATTCATGGGGATTTTTTTAACCAGATCACGCACCTTTTCTTCCCTAAAATAATCCAGTATCAGCGAGACGACCTTCGATGGTCCCTCAATGACTTCCCCACTTTGTAAATCCCGCAAAGACCGAAGCAACATTCCACCAAAGCGCGATTCATTTCCGATTGCTATATCTAGTCCAGTGTAGCTGCCTTCCTTAAAAGAAGATCCCATCCGGTGAAAGGCAAACACTGCATTTTGTTTCTTATCCTCACCTCCATGAGAAAAAATATCCGGATGCGAAGGCTCGTTGATATAAAACTCAACTTCCAGTATCTCAAAGCACTTGCTGCCCAGACACAAAGAATGACGATTGATGACTTCATCAGCAATGCGATCAAACCAGATTTGATAATTGCTGATAATCTTTTGCTTAAAGAGTTTCTTAAGTCTGGCGCTGATCAAATGTTTCCTCGCAGTAACCTACACTGTCCGACATTACCTTTGGCCAATGCCGGACTTTTTTCTTGTCACCACTTAGAGCTTACGCCTAAGATAAATTCAAAAAAAGGAGAAACACTATGTATTACGAATTAACGATTCCGCAATTCATCAAGTCCCTAAAAAATCTGAATCTTATTTTAGACAAAGCTGCAGCATATGCTGATGCAAAAAAGTTCGATCCGGAAGTGTTGCTCCAGTCTCGCCTCGCTCCTGATATGTTCCCGATGATCCGCCAAATCCAGATCATGTGCGACACTGCCAAGCTCGGTGTTTCCCGCCTGACCGGCAAGCCAGCACCCACTCATGAAGATAATGAAAAAACCTTAAGCGAAATCCGCTCCCGCATCCAAAGTGTTATCTCATACCTTGAAACATATAAACCGGAAGACTTCAAAGACGCCGGCAAGGCCACGATTACTCAACCGCGCTGGGAAGGCAAAACTCTCACGGGAGAGCAATACTTACTCAACCACGCAATTCCTAATTTCTATTTCCATTTCAGTATGACGTATGCCCTTCTTCGCCATAATGGCGTCGATGTCGGCAAGAAAGATTATATTGGTGAGTTGCCGTTTAAGATGCCGTAGAAAAAAGCAAAGCCCGCGAAAGCGGGCTTTATGTGCTCAACTCGATGGAGTTCAGATGAGAAATAGAGATTTTTCTTTAAAGAAATTGCACATTATTCTTTGCACTCTTGGTTGTTAACCAATATCCAATCCGTCTCATCCTCATTTAATTTCAGTCGCTGTGATTTTTCTGCACGCTTTGCGGATCGCTCGATGCCGATGGCGTGTAGGTTGCGGGCATTTGCGGCCGCGAGCATGCTCCCCTCGCCACAGAACGGATTGATGAGAGTTTTGGTGCTGGTTTTTTGCGCGAGAAAATCGGCAACGCCAAGGCATGCATTGAGACCCATTCCACGCTCCCAGGTTTTTTCGCCGATGTCCGGGAAAACGTCCGGCATGGAGAAGCGCTCTTTGGGCATGCGCCAGTTTTTGGAAAAAGCTATAAGATGCGAGTAAGCGGGACGGCCGAAAGTGATAATGCCGGGTTTGGTGCGGCAAATGATTTTGTGAAAGAGGAGTTCGGCATTTTCGAGTTCCGCCGCCTTCATGATGAGATAACTTTTATCCACCCATGTTCCTTCCACCAGGATGTCTGATTGATAGAAAATGGTGATGCCATTGGGATGGGTTTTGTGAAGGATCAGTTGCGCAGTATCGGTGAACCATTTTTTCCATTCATTGAGTGTGAGTGACTGAAATTCGGATTTGTCCGGCAATGAAGCGATAAATGAGTGATCAGGTTGAGCTTGATACAGATTGAGCCATTCGAGGGCATCGGCACAGAAAACCTGGCGATTTTTGTTTTGAGTTTTATTCATGAGTATATTTTAATCGGGAAATTTCGGCATGAATAGTGCTTCGTTTATATTGAGGAGGCGTTATGAGTAAAGCGAAAAAAAGCCTGGAAGATAAAGAAAAAGCAATGATTGAAAAAAGTAATGATCTGGAAAAAAAAGGTAAACTGGATCATTCTGTTGATCCTCCATGGCCAATAAATGATAAAAAAGGAAAAAGCGGAGCCTGGGATCGAGGGCATCGTAATCGCCCATAATGCCCGGTGAAGCATTTTAGATTAAATGAGTAGTCACACTAATTAAGACACATGTCATATGTGTCAGCTGGCATTGCGAATGCAGCTTATATTTTAATGGGAGGAACGATGGCCCAGGAAAACAATAGTAGTTCACAGAAACCGGAAAAAGATAAAAATCTGGTAAACAGTGACGATCAGAAAGGTGGCGGTATTAAACAAAGAGAATACGGCGAATCTGATGTACTGAAACAAACACGTGGGGAATATTTCAACACAGGTAAAAGCAGATGATTGAAAGAGGCAGATGCGAAAATTGCGGAAGTCATTCGAGTAGAGTTTTTCAGGTAATAATGAACGGAAGAACACATCAGTTTGATAGCTTCGAGTGTGCCATTCATAAGATTGGTCCTCGATGCTATCATTGCAACACCACGATCATGGGTCATGGTGTAGAAGTTAATGGATCTTTGTATTGTTGTGATCACTGTGCAGAATCAAGATTTGAAGAAGAAACCACAGTCGATCATCTCATCGTTGAAAGCGGAAGGTAAAACTTCCGCTTTTGTCTTTTATAAACACCCACTAAATTTTTTAAAACCGGGAATTGTGACCTATCATTTCGTCTCAGAATTCCTTGGGGATTTGATAAGCCGGAGGAATGGCATTAACTTTGGGTGGCATTTGTTTTGCTCCTAGTAAAGTTAGGAAGTAAAAACTTACTAAAACCGGAGTTCTCATGGCCGATCTGAATACAAAGATGAAGACTAATCAAACTCAGCCTCTATCTGGTTCCAGTCTTGCCAGTACCAGTAAGGAATTAAACATTCCTCATTTTTATCAGCAACTCTTTAGTGAATGGAAAAACTCTGAAACCGAAAGCGAACCATTTGAAAGAGACATGCGAACTATTTTGCTTGATCATTTTTTACCTTGTGAATGTGATTGATAGTTCAAATATGCCTCATTCTGAAAAGTCTGCTATTCCTAAGATGGCAAATATTTGTGATGATGAACTGGCACCGGCCATGCAACTTATCCTTATGAGGATACCGAAGTTTGAAAAAAAGTCGGTATGAAGGAAATTAAACTACGAGCAATGTATTGGTGCTCATAGTGGAAAGAATAACAGTTTCCTTGCGCTGACCAGGTCAAGACTGCTGAGGTTAAGACCGAAACAGGCAGGAAAAATAATCAGACCAGAAATCTGATTATGGTATTTTTCTCTATTTTCCGTATACAATAAGAAGCCACCATCATTTGGTGGCTTTTTATTTTTTAATTCTGTTTTTATTAATAGCTGATAATTCTCTCCAGCATGACTCCAAAATCCTGAGCTTGACTGCTGGGTCTTCTGCCTGACTGGCGCTGAATGGAGCTGTCAATATACCATCCATTCCCCAGGGAGCGACGAACACCCGCGGAGTTCATTCCTCCGTCTTCACTAGATACGCGCAGTGAGCTTTTAGAGCCAAGGCCGACCTGTGCGGAGACGACCTGGGATTCCGGATCGTAGCCGATAGATTCAACCGGTGAGCCGGCAAAATAATAAAGAACGGCGAGGGACAAGAATCCTTTAGACAAAACCTGACTGGCACTTTGAGCGTTATTTTGGTCTTCATCTTCCAGATTTTCTAATGGACGACCAAAGAGAATGACAGAATAAATATCATCTAACGGCAGAGGAGGTTCACTTTTAAAGGCCTGGCGTGGCTGGCCGGCCGGTCCTTCTAGATCCATTGTAATTTTATATTCCGGCAGATCGAATAAAAGTTGAGCTTTGATGATTGGTTCGAGATTCTCTTTGAAAGTAAGCCGGAAATGATGAACTTTAATCGGCCGTTTAAAAAAAGTTGTTTTAAGCGGAAGAATTTGCACATACCCATTTTTAATTTCTCCCTCGGAAAACTGGATGTCTAAATTCATGCGCAAAATTTCATCCAGTAGATTTGTTCTGAATGAGAGTGCTTTTTTTCCCAATGCCTGAAGATGAACGTCGACATCTGATTCTTTACTTTTTTTGCCTGCTTTTTTGCGGTTTTCCGCGAGAATAGTCATGGTATTTTTTATTCTGCTATCCGGTAAAAGTTGAGGAGGAAGTTTGGTTCGTGATAACTGAGGAAGATGCAAGGCCACTTTTTTGAGATCCAGGTCAATAGTAATGCCTCCCACTTCTTTGGTTTCCAGATTAAGCGGAACCAGACCGTGCAAGACAAAGTTCAGGACTTGTGTTCCTCCCTGCATATTGAGTTCAGTATCGATTTTCACATTGGATGCTTCATCACTTTTCTCAGCTCCTTTAAGCGTGACAGTAAGAGGACCTTCCATTGCATTAAGCGGAGCGGGCAATTGATCGAAAGGTGGTTTCATAATTTGTGCCAGCGTGGCCTTCACCTCATCAATAATAATTGTCCCCCGGGTTTTTCCCAGAATATCATTGATAAATTCCGGATTGCCCATCTCGTCTTTTAAAAGCTCTTTATCGATTAATGTCGTAATGTCTACCCGGGCAGAGGAAATCTGGGCGGTAGCCCGGACCGGAATGTTGTCTTCTTTATTCATGTCCGCAGTGAGCCTAAGTGTACTGAAATGCAGAGGCCTTTTTGTCGGTAGTTTTACCGGAAGTTTTAACCGTCCCGGCCCGTCCAGAACAATTCTTTGAGGAGTGGCAGTCAGTACAAAACCTTTAGAATTAGCTGTCAGCCAGTTTTTGGTCTTCATTAATTCAACACTAAAATCGAGCGGCTTTTCTTCCGGTTTATCCAGAGAACTGATGCGCACATCTTTAAGACTCATCCGAATTTCAGGTACAAACGGTTTCCAGAGAGTCTCCCACATTCCCAGAATATCGGTTGGTTCATCATCTTCCGGATCTTCACCGCTAGCGATATATGTTTTACTGGAAATAATGTTTATTGGTGCAAACTGTTTATTAGTAACTCCCGTCCCCTTTTCGTAACCAACATCAAAATTCCAGCTGATTTCGTCCAGGCATACATCCACTTCTTTATATGCTTTTTTATAGACGAAGCAGAAATCCTTTAAATGACCTTCCAGATGTCTCTTCGAATAGCTCAGGTATCGATGATCCATTCGCGCTTCGGACCAGGACCAGCTCTCAAAGACATTAAAGCGATTGAGTACATAAGCAATGTTTTTGGGATTAATAATGAGGTCTGGTTTGAAAAAGAGAATACCGCTGAAGATGAGAATGGTTAAGATCAGAAAACTGACTAACCCTAAAAGTATTTTAAGAATGAGCTTGAATGTTTTCATTAAAAAGTTCCTCCGAGACCGACAAAATAAAAATTGCCTTCATCTCTAATTGATTTGCTTGATAGACCTCGGGCCGCATAGGTCTGCACCAGTCCAATAGGTGATAACCATCGCAGCCCTATACCGGGAGAATAAAAATAACGATTGTCGAGATGCCACGATTTTTGTCCAAAAAAACCGGAATCAAAAAAGGCCATGGCCTCAACTGTCGGAATAAAGACATGCGTTTTACGCAATTCAAGCTTGGCTACAAATTTTGTAAGTGAACCAAGTCCATTATTATTGGGAATACTGTCTAGTTTAAAGCCGCGGATATCTTCAGAACCTCCACCATAAAATTTTACTGAAGGAGGAAGTCGCTCCAGCAAAGCTGTGTCTTTAACCCAGGTGGAACCGGAGTTGACCCGGACTCCAATGATGCCTGCTCCTTTTCCCCAGCTCCATGGATGCCATAGACTCACCATTGTCCAGTCCATGCGAAGTAATGGCTCTTCAAACCCTAAGGCGGAATGTCGTCCGTCCAGATTGAGCTGATAATACTCGCCTTCTTCGGGATGAATTTCATAGGATTCATAATCGTGAGTTTTTGAGACAAGTTCACCTTCAAGTGCAACAGTTGTGAACGTTTGATCATTCTTATTTAGACTTGTATCGAACCGGGAGCTGATAAGTGTCGGACCAGCGGACCACAACCAGAAGCGTTCCCAATTATCGCGGGTCCATTGTAGATGAGGTCGTAATTCAGCGGTCAATTCCTCAAATGTATCCTGATCTTCGTGTCTGATTTCCAGTTCTGATAGCAATGACCTTCGGGGAGCTGCTTTCCAGAAATAATTATCCGCCATTAAACGAATAAGTTGTTCTTTGAACGACCCCTGCAGCTGAGCTTCCAGTCGGGAAGCCATGTTTCCATATCGCAAATTGGACCATTTCACTCGTACCATCGGCCCCACTTCCGTACTTGCACCAACTCCAAAGCGGATAGTTTTTGGATCACCAACAATAAAATGCTGAGTAAGAGAAAATTTATTATTTTCAAGATCACATTTTTCCTGAAAATAAGACGCCTGCACAACCTCTGAGCGCAACAGACGTTTTTCTGTCAATTCAAGCTCCTTGTCTTTAAAATCATCTTCAGGTGAAAAAGAAGTAAAGCGGTCAAAAGCCTCATTGTATAAACCGTCAACCGGTTCTCGAGTAAATTCACCGAATGGAAATTTTTTAAGACCGCTGATTTTAAGTGAAATCTTCCCGGTCTGGGAATCAGCTGTTGATTCTACTTCGGCACATGGATAACCATTATTGCGGTAAAGTAATAGTGTTTCTTCTTCTAAGTTGTTAAGTGTTTTAGGAGTAAGGGTCTCTTCTTTGTAATGCCGGAATAAAAGTTTTTCAAAATCTTCTTTAGTTTCATGATCGGATGTTTTCAAATCGACGCCGGTAATTTCTTTTTTTTCCCCCGGATGAATGCGTAGCAAGCGACCTTCAATTTCAAATCGCGGATTTATGTATCCCCGTGTCTGCAGAAAACCTGTTGCCAGAAAGCTTGCCTGATAGGCCGGTACAATTTTATAGGCTTCAGAGGATTGGTCTCCGCAGAGCAGACGTATCTCGTCCTCACTGAAATTTATTTCTTCGTCGTTGTGAACAACTACTGTGTCGCAAACCTGCTGAGGTTCACGTAATTTTTTTGAGGCGCAAGAACTAACCAGAATCATTAAAAGAAATAATGCGTATGCCATTTATCCTCGTTTTTTTACAATGTTTAACTTTCTGATCGAACGATGACATAGAGGAAGAAAGCAGGTTTAGTGCCAAACGGGAAATATTCGATCAACCATTTTTGCCTCATTCTTCAGGACTTCCGAGTCACTTGCTGAATGTGTTTTTGATTCCTTAACGCTTATGAAAATAGAATTTTTATTGGCATCGTTAATGCTTGAAAAAAAGCTAACAACTAGAGAAGGAGGATCTTATGGTTCAAGGAAGAAAAAAATCTGCAGCATCAAAAAGAAGAACAACATCTTCACGCAGCAAGAGATCATCAAGCAAAAAGTAGGGATTTTTTATGAGAGAATGTGAAAACTGCGGTCTATTACACGATAAACCATTCATTGTTTCACGCGATGGAAAAGAACACACATTCGACAGTTTAGAGTGCGCTATTAATTATATAGCGCCTCGCTGTTTTCATTGTGACAAAGTTATCCTGGGGCGTGAAGTCCAGCATGAAGGTGAAATTTACTGTTCGTTAATCTGCTCCCGTGAAACACACTTTCCACCAGTCTTACCATAACCAAAAGATTTAAAATGAGAACTGAAACAGATAGTCTTGGGAAACTCGAAATACCTGATCGTGCCTATTACGGTATTAATTCATACCGTGCATCCAAAAATTTTCCCATCAGCGGAACACAAATTCATCCGGTAATGATCGAAAGTTATTTATTGCTGAAAAAAGCAGCTGCTTACGCGAATCATCAGTCCGGTGCACTCGATCAGGAAAAATTTCTTCTGATCACTAAGGCCGTAGATCAGCTGCTGGCAGAAGACTATTTGAAACATTTTATTGTGGATACCTATCAGGCCGGAGCAGGTACTTCGCAAAATATGAATACAAATGAAGTTATTGCCAATAAGGCCAATGAAATTGCCGGAGCACCATTGGGAAGTTATCAGATCGTGCATCCCAATGACCACGTAAATATGTCACAGAGTACGAATGACTCTTATCCAACTGCCATGCAGTTAGCGACCTTAAAATTATCCCAAACCCTATTACCGGAACTCCGGGCATTATCAAAATCATTCAGCACAAAGGCGCACGAATTTGATCATGTCCTCAAATCAGGAAGGACGCATCTGCAGGATGCTGTACCAATCAGGCTTGGACAGGAGTTTGGTGCTTATAAAAAAACCGTTGATCAATTACACGATCAGGTTCTTTATGCTCAAAATTACCTTCGGGTTCTGGGAATTGGGGGTTCTGCGGTGGGAACAGGAATTAATGTTCCGGAAACCTACCGCGAGCACATCATCAAAGAGCTACGGGAATATTTTGCAGATGAAGAAATTAATCTAAGTACTAATATGTGCAGCTCCATGCAGTCACAACTGCCGATGATGACTTATTCCAATGCGCTCCGAACGATCGCTCTGGAAATGACCCGCATTTGTAATGATTTGCGGCTTATGAGTTCAGGGCCAAACAATGGTCTGCAGGAAATATACCTGCCGGCGACTCAGGCCGGTTCAAGTATAATGCCGGGAAAAGTGAATCCATCTATTCTGGAAATGAGTAATCAGGTTTTCTTTAAGATATTGGGAAATGACCATGCCATGTCTCTTGCAATGCAGGCGGGGCAATTAGAACTTAATGTAATGATGCCACTCATGTGTCATCTTGCTCTGGAATCGACTCATATTCTGGCCAATACACTGGAAACTCTTCGCATTCGTTGTATTGATGGCATTAAACCAAACCTGGAACAATGTGAGAGAAATGTTCTCAACACTTCACAGATTGTCACTGCCCTCAACCCTATTATCGGATACAGCCGTGCGGCTGAACTTGCCAAAGAAGCAGTTAATAATAAAAAATCAGTGATTGATTTAGTCCGGGAAAAGAAAATACTATCGGATGAGGCGATCAGAAAACTCCTGGATCCAAGGCAACTGACAGGACACTAAATCGAGGCTTGCATGCAGTACAATGACATTATCGATTTCTGGTTTGAAAAACTGACTCCGAATGAATGGTACAAAAAAAATGATCAGCTCGATCTTGCGATGGTGGAAAAATTTATTGCTGTTCACGATTGTGCCGTAAAAGGTGAACTTGCTCACTGGAGGACATCAATCATGGGCCGGCTGGCCGAAATTTTGCTGATTGATCAGTTCTCCCGCAATATTTACCGGGATGAACCCAAGGCCTATTTGTATGATTCAATGGCCCTGGTTCTTGCACAAGAAGCGATTGACAATCATCAGGCCAAAGAGCTGGACCCGATATATAAACAATTCATTTATATGCCTTTTATGCACAGTGAATCCCGGGTTATTCATGAGCTGGCGATAAAATATTTCTCGGAACCGGGAATGGAATATAACCTTGAGTATGAAATTGCTCATAAAAAAATTATTGATCGCTTCGGACGGTATCCACATCGCAACCGCATTTTAGGAAGAGTCTCGACTCCGGAAGAGGAAGAATTCTTACGTGAAAATCCGGTTGGTTTTTAACTAACTTCTTTCATAGGCAGAAATAATCGTAACTTCACTCACAGCTGCTTCAAAATATTTCTGTTTAATTTTTTTGTATTCGGGATCAGCAAAGAATTCATCCATACTCTCTTTGTTCCGGCAGTAGATGGCAAAAACGCGGTTCATTTTTTTATCTGATTCATTTTTCAAAACTTCCTTAATCCAGAAATCATAACGGAAACCACCGCCAAAACTCTCCAGCAATGGCTTCATTGCTGTCCGATAATCCTGATATAATTCCGGGTTCTCAATCTGCATTCCGACAATCATTTCATAGGCCATAATATCTCCTTTAATGGTTCTATTATGCCTTTTGCCGGACAAATTTTACAATCTCTTAAATGCCTTTTTCATCTCTTTGGCGGCAAAATCCTGGGCATTTCTGGCTTCCTGAAGCACAGGCGCCATACCAAAGAACTCGTGAGTGACTCCCTTGTAATGTTTGTATTCAACATCCACATTTTGTTCCCGCATTTTTTCTGCCAATTCCCGGCCCTCTGAACGAAGCGGGTCGATTTCTGCAGTAATAATAGTTGTGGGTGCCAGACTCAGGAAATTTGCAGTTAATAAGTTGATTCGCTGATCCTTAGCTTCGGATGGATCATTAAAGGTATTGGCAAAAAACCATTCCATCATCCCACGACTAAGTGGTTTTGCATTGGCATTTTCTTTATAGGAGTTCGTCCGCATATAGTTGCCTGCAATCGGATAGACAATCAACTGATGAACGGGAACCTGAATTTTTTCATCCCGGGCACGTATGGCGACGTTAAGGGCCAGGTTTCCTCCGGCACTTTCACCGGCGACAGCTACCTTTTTAGGGTCACCACCAAGAGCTCCGGCATTTGCCAGTACCCACTTGTAAGCGGCGAATGCATCTTCATGAGCGGCCGGGAATTTATGTTCGGGAGCTTTTCTGTATTCAACTGATACAAATATGGCATTGGTTTTTTCTGCAAGAGATTTTGGGGTGGCTTCATAATCTTCATTTTCCGCCAGGACAAAACCTCCGCCATGGAAATAAACGACAATAGGTTTAATATCTTTACCCGGAGGAGCATAAACGGTAGCCGGGATTTTTCCTGCAGCTCCATCCACCTGAATCGTCTCTTCAGTGACTCTGGAATTTTGTGGTTTTATTTTTTCTTTCTTCATCAGAGACTCAACAGCATCAGAGACGAGCGGTTGTTTACGGGCTTCTTTGGGCTTTAGTGATTCTATCGGTTTTATTTTTTTTGCTTCCATTTCCTGAAGGACTTTATTCATTTCCGCATTAGGTTCAGAAGCTTTGTTGTCTGCATAAATTTTATTATTCACCAGTGTTAAAACCAGGTAAAACATAAGCAGTGGCAAAATTCCTTTATTTTTCATTGCAGTATCCTTGTAACGATGACTTCCGTTTATTAATGAAGACTCAATATTAAGATTGCAAAGAACTCGCCTGCAGATATCGCTGAAAAGTAAGAGCATTTATTACAGCATTGCCACTTGCCGTGTTATCAAAAATGCACCATGCAGGACGTTTGTCTTCTGTGATAAAGTTCGCCAGTAGTTCCAGCATGTATGGATGATATGAGCTGCGATAAAGTTCCGGGCTGCCATGCAGGCGAAAATAACGAAGTCCTCCAGCTGTTTCACAAAAGTCATTCCCGGTGACTTTTTCCGGATCGGCCACAACCAGGCTTAGCCGATTATCCCGGAAAACATACTGAGCTTCTCGCGTGTTCCAGGACTCATGTCGGGGTTCGATGACAATGGTCTGCCGATATTTTTTGCGGATAGTTGTGATCAGTTTACAAAACTGCTGCTGATTAAATTCCAGTTTAGGTGGAAGCTGAACAAGTAAAACTTTCCATTTGTTCCCAAGATATTTTACGGACTCAATAAATTCCCTGAGCCGGCCATGATCAAAAAACAATTCCCGCTGATGGGTGAAATCTTTGTGCAGTTTTATTGAAAACTGAAAATGCTCTGGAGTTAAATCCGACCATTTCCTAAAAGTTTCCGGCCGGTGAAAATTATAAAAGGAGGAGTTTATTTCCACGCCGGGAAAAACGCGAGAGTACCGCTCCAGCATCATCTGCCCCGGAGGAAACTGATCCTGAAAAAAAGAAGGAATGCTCCAGGAAGCTGTTCCGACAATTATTGGTTTTGCGGACTCCATGGTCCATTTGTATAACTAAGCGAGGGCGATACCAAGACGCACGGCCATGATTAGAAGGATCAGCCAGCTGATCGCATAGCTAGTCATACGAAGAAGAATTTTGTTTACAGTAATGTGAATAATGGAATGAATGATCCTGAAGCCCACATAAAACCATGCAAGAGTCAGCATGAGTTGGTCGACATTATTGGTAAAAAGCGCAAAAAGACAGATTACATAAAATAGTGTTGGCACTTCCAGTAAGTTGGAAAAATTCCGCGAAGCCTGGACCATTTTTCTGGGAAGATCATGAGTGCCTTCGTAAGTTTTGAAATAGCGGGCATTGACCCGGCCTGAATTAATTTCAGTAAGTCTTAAATAACCCATGATGGAGAAAACGATGAAGGTTAAGACCATTAAGGCCAGACAGGGATAATAAATCAGAGTTGGTGTCATGTTAATTTTCCAATGGAAGACAAACTGTAAAGGTTGATCCTTTACCCAAAGCGCTTTCCACTTTAATTGTTCCATTATGAGCATCAATGATTTGCTTGGAAATGTACAGTCCAAGGCCCATTCCGCTGATTTCTGAAGCAGCAATGGCCCGTTCAAACTGACCAAATATTCTTTCCCTATCGTGTGCCTGGATTCCAATTCCCTGGTCAATAATTTTTAAAACTGCAATGTCTTCCTGCTTTTCCAGAACAATTTTAACCGGATTGCCGGAGCCATATTTAAAGGCATTGGAAAGCAAATTGCTGATGACCTGTTCGATGCGGAAAGCATCCCAGACACCAACGAGTTTGACTGTGGGGAGTATGAGATCGAGCTGTACATTGGCCCTCTCAAACTGCGGTGCAAATTGGGCGGCGATGGTTTTGGCCACATCACAAAGATCGACTTCTTTCTTTTTCAGCAGAAATTTTCCGGTGTTTATCCGGGAGATTTCCAGAATATCCTCAACTAAAGTCACGAGACGATTAATTTGTCTTAAATCATCACCGTACATTTTCTTTAAAACTTCACGATCGAGAATCTCGTTTTCCGACTGCAGTTTTTTCAGCCGAATTTGAATTTGCATTTTAAGTGTGGTCAGCGGCGTGTTGAGTTCATGGGAAGCAATTGATAAAAACTGATCCTTAGCCGAAAGAGCTCTTTCTAGTTCCGCTGTACGGTGACTGACTTTTTCTTCCAGGCTGGCATTGGTGAGTCGCAAGGCTTCTTCGGACTGCATCCGCTCTGTCAGGTCTCGGGTGATTTTAGAAAATGCTGTGATTTCGCCACTGCTGTTTCGAAGTGCAGTCACAATCACATTGGCCCAGAAACGTGAACCGTCTTTGCGCACTCTCCAGCCTTCATCTTCAAATCGTCCTTTATTTCTGCATTCAAATAACTCGCGCTCAGGTTTCCCGGCAGCACGGTCCTCTTCTGAATAAAATGTACGAAAATGCTGTCCGATTATTTCGTCTGCCCGGAAACCTTTTATCTTTTCTGCGCCTGCGTTCCAGCTGGTCACTCTTCCGTCGAGATCCAGTGTAATTATAGCGTAGTCTTCAACGTTATTAACCAGAGTCCTGAAGCGCTCTTCACTATTTCTCAGTTTTTCTTCAGCCTCTTTTCGCTCTGTCAGGTCTCGGGTTATTTTTGAAAAACCAATAAAACTTCCATCGGCATCATTGAGTCTCGTTATCAAAACACTCGCCCAGAAGCGGCGACCGTCTTTTTTTATTCGCCAACCCTCTTCTTCATAACGACCTTCTCGTTCAGCAATCTGCAGCTCATGATCTGGATGATTGCGAAGAATGTTATCGGGTGTATAAAACAATTTAAAACTTTTACCGATGATTTCATGGGCCTGGTAACCCTTCATGCGTTCGGCACCCTTATTCCATGTGAGAATAATTCCGTTCTTGTCCATGACAAAGATGGCGTAATCAGCGACAGCATCTACCAGCCGGCGAAAAACTTCGTCGTTAATTTTTGTCACACTTATTTTTTGAGAAGAGTCTGTGTTCACGCCCATTGCTCCAACATTCACCATATCTTTTTTTAATAGTATCGGCAAGTTGCAACAAAGAGGCAGTGAATCATTGCAGTAGGGGATCGACCTCGATTCCGCAAATTTCCGATAAGCGGGCCCATGCTAGTTGATAATGGTAGAGGGCTTCGTAATAGTCCTTAAAAACCAGAGCGCGGGTTGTATAGGCATCAATAATTTCTTTTGGTGGAGTTAAACCTAATCCCACCGAGGTCTCCATGTTTGTCAGCCATTTCTTAGCAGCGCGATAGGCTTTTTGCAGACTTTCGGCCCTCCCCTCAGCTTCCAGTACTTCCATATAGGCCTTCTGAACAAGAACCTTAAGTCCTTCAGAAGCAAAATGCTCTTTTGATTGAAGCTCGGCCATTTCTAAAACTAGTTTGTCCTGCTTGGATTTCTTTACACCAAAATCAATATCCCAGGTAAGTCCTACACCTGCTGCCAGAACACTTTGATTGTAACGGTCGAAAATGTAGGGATTTTTCTGAGCGTCTCTTTGAGCGGTTTTGGCAAAATCATATTTAATGAGCGCACCCAGCACAGGATACTGGGATTTTTTTTCACTGAGAAGAAGTTGATTTTTTGCTTGAATCCCCCGGGCCACTTTTTGCAGATCGGGCGCATGTTTTTGCATGCGCTCCATGTAATACTCCAGCTCTTTAAGCTCGCGTTTATCCATTTCAATCCATTCGCGTTCGTTCTCCAGCGGTTTTTTGTCTGCTTCCGGTTTTTCGCCGGTATAAAAGCTTACGCCCATTTCGGCCAGTCTCAGGCTTTTTTGAATCTGGATGAGTTTTTCCTGCACCTGATATTTAAATACCTCCAGCCGGAGCAGATCTTCTTTTTTACTATTTTTCTTTTCAAGTATTTTTATGGCCTCGTCCAGATCACTCTGTGTAGTACTGACGAAATCTTTAAGTGAAAGAGCATATTGCCAACCCCAGTAAGCTTCTTTGACTTTAAAACGAATTTCCTGCTGTTTTTTAATGTGATCCTGTTGACTGATTTCCGTATTTAGCTGCACGGCCTGTTGCAGGTTATCACTCCGGCCCCAAACAACAAGAGGGATCTTAGCTTCAATTGAAGCAACCCATTGGGGGCCCCAGCTATTTTCATCAGTGTACCCAAAAATATTTCCGCGTTTTGAATTGATGGGACCGACGCCGGCCAGTGCATTAATCTTTGGACCAATTTCACCCCTGATTAAATCAGCATCCGTAGCTGCTATGGCCGCCTTAAAGGATTCGGTCCTTACTTCTGCATTTTGTTTTTCAGCAAGCAACAAGGCGTCTTTTAAAGTAAGGACTTTAGCCTGCAGAGAAAAACTAAAAAATAAGCTTAAAAAGAGACCCATTTATGATTTGGAGGATTTGAGTTCCGCTACTCTCTTTGAAAGCAGATCCTTAAGTCCTCTCCAGCCCTTTTCTTTGATTGTCTTCTGGACCTTTTCATTGATTGTCTGAACCCAGGATTCATCATCAATGGCGACATCCACGACTTTCCAGTTCTGACCGATTTTCTTCAATACGTAATCGACATCGACAATATCGCCTTTCTTATTCACGCTGGAGAAGACTTTTGCTTTTTCCTCGCTTAGCTGCTGAGTTTTTTTATAAGAGATTTTGACTTTATCCAGAAATTTAGGTGCGGACGGATAAACAGAGCCAGTAATAATTTCTTTGATTGTCGACTCAAACCATTTGATCTCAGCTGCCGGAAGTTTAGCGTACTCTGAGGCGAGTATACTGCGGGACATTTCATTAAAATCAATCAGTGATTCTACTTCAATACGTTTAGCTTTATTGTTCAGCAAATTTTCACTGGCCGTTTTGGCAAAGATTTCCTGAATTATATCTTCCGGATTGACCGAGGCCATGGATGTTGCTGAAACAAGAGAAAATAATACGACCAGCAATGCATGAACGTTAGTTTTCATGGGGGTTATCTCACTGTGAAAAAAAGTCCTGAAAGTTATGGGCAAGAAGTATAGTTTTTTGCCGTTTTAGTCAATGTTTCAATGTACAAACAACTATAAATTACCTAAATACTGGTTATGAAAAAGTTACTGCTCAAGAATCTCAAGTACTATTGGATTGCGCCTCTTTTATTTATTTTTCTGGCGGCCCTGGGGATACAGTCTACAGGACAGCTGCGGATTAACCTGGATCTGGCCGGTTTGCTTCCGGAAAACAGTGAAAGTATAAGGGAAATGAATCATGTTGTGGCCAAAGTCGGAGGTGGCGGTTACATCATCGTTCTCATCGGCCCCATGACCAGTCCGGAACGAAAACTCGCGGCCATTGATCGGGCGCTCACTCACCTGCCGGATGTCAAATACACTTATTTTGAAAGAGAAGAATTTATCCTGAAGGATAAAGCGTTGTACATAATGCCCAAACGGGATTTCAAAAAATTATCTGAACACGCTCAGGTTCTTTTTTCCGATGCTCCGGTGGATACAACCGGTCTGGGGTTAGTGGATGAGTCTGATCATGAAGAGCAAATCAAAGAAGCAAAAGAATTTTTCAAAGAATTAAAAAAGAAAACCAGTGGTGAACGCTATTTTTTATCGACGGATAAAAAATATGCCATGCTATTGGTTCGTCCCGTTTTTGATTCAACCGATTTGAAAAGATCTCAGGTGCTGGCCGCCGCTATCAAAAAAAAACTTGATGCATTAGCTGAGTCTGAAAAATTTGAATATAGTTTATCCGGCAGATACATTGAAAAAGCGGAAGAAGAACATCAGTTTGAAAGTGATATTTCCAAGACTGGAATGATCAGTAATATCGCCATTACTCTGGTGTTGATCTGGGGGCTTGGCACGATTACCGGCGCCGTCACAACAGCTTTTTTTGTCATCATTGCCATGTGTATGACCGGAGGCCTTGCAGCTTTGGTCATCGGACAAATCAATATCCTGACTGGTTTTTTGCTTGCGATCCTCTCCGGTCTGGGCGCCGAATTTGGTATACACCTCATCCGTCGTTTTTATCAGGAACGCCAGAAGGGAGCGAGTAAAGAAATTGCCCTACGTAATACCTATTTCAATCTGGGACGCAAGGCCCTTTTTTCCGCTGCCCTGACGACCTCCTGTTCATTTTTCATTCTTTCCTATTCTGATTTTCGCGGATTTTCAGAGCTGGGAATTATTGCCGGGATGGGGATTATCGTTATCTATCTCGTCTTCTTTTTAAGTTTTCCTTTCCTGGCCAGTTTGTTGCCACCTTCCCCTTCTGATACGCAGAAAACTTTCTTACCCGGTAAATATTTCGTGCGATATAGCTGGCGAAAAGGATTGTTTCTTCTGATCCCCTTACTTATTTGGGGACTATCTCAGGCCAGGTTTGAGTATGACTTTGAAAAATTGCACAACTTCCCCGAAAAACTGCAGAAAATAAACCAGATGACTGATACCATATTCGGCCGTGCCATTTCTCCATCGGCTATTCTCGCCCGTGATAAAGAACAGGTGCAGGAACTAAGCGACTGGCTTCGCGGTGAAGAAAATGCACGAACTGTTCATATGGTTGTTTCACTCTATGATCTTGTTCCCGAGGATATGCAAAAACGATCGCAGAGAATCTCTAAGTTAAAAGACTATGTCCTGCAGGCCGATCCGGTTAAGCTGGAAGAAAAATCCGGATTGGCCCGGGAAAAAATACTTTCCATGATGAATACAACTCCATATGACCGTTCACTGCTTCCCAAAGCTATCAATGATAATTTTGGCCCGGATGGAAATATCCTGATTGTTTTTCCCAAAGAACGACAGGGCACGTATGAAAATATCACCCGCTATGCTGAAACACTCAATGCTGCTCGCAAGAATTTTCCGGGAATGGAAGTCGGCTCAGATACACTCGTCTTCGCAGAAATTCTTCACCATATAATTGAGGACGGAAAACTGGTGCTTCTTTTATTTTTACTGGGTACTTTTCTGATTTTTTGTCTGGATTTCAAAAATTTAAAAGATGCGCTCTATGTAGAATTCCAGCTGGTGTGTTGTATTGTTTTATTAGTCGCCCTGATGGGACTTGCAGATGTTCCATTTACCATCCTGAACGTCGCCATGATTCCACAGGTTCTTGCCGCTGGAATCGATATGGGTGTCCATGTTCATCACCGGGAAAAAGAGGGTCACCCACCCCTTATGAGTGCCGCTATGGACTCTCATGCCATTCAGCTGGGGGCCTTCATTTCCATTCTGGGTTTTGGTTCACTGCTTTTTGCCAGCTCTAAGATGCTTCAGGGAGTGGCCTGGATTTCTATTCTAGGACAGGTATCCGCATACATCATCTGCATGATAGTCTTTCCCCTGGTAAAAGAATTTCTGGTTCGCAATCGATCATTGAAAATCCGTTGATTTGTCCACAAAGGCCCAGTTGGTCCGGGTGCTTTGGTCATCCACCTGAGTTTTTCTGAGTCTTTCTTCGAGGGTGTGCCAGATTTTAATTCCTGTATCTTTGGGATGACGAAGAATAGCAATAGTTCGGTCATCAACTCCCTGAGCTCCTTTAACGACACCTTCAGTAAAAGCGACAGTGTAAACCTTGAAGGGTTTGATTTTTTCACCATTGATTCGCATCTTGCGAATCTTTAATCCAATTGGTGTGTTTACATAATCCAGCTCGACACCGGATAAAATCAACGGCTGACCAAAGAGACTTAAGGATTGGATCGTCAATCGCAACCACACTCCCATGATTTTGGTCGTGTAAATGTTCCAGCCGAACTTTTCATTAATATCAAAAGCTCGCGGAAAGGAATTATACAGATCTCTGCGGTTAATCTGACCAACTGGATAGTTCACACCGTTCATCGGTGGAGCGTGAATGGCAATCTGGGCATCTGTTTTTTCTTTAATCGCATGCGCGACATAAGCCGCCCATTTTTTCATTCCGTCCGGATCCTTTGGTTTTAAACTTGACTTGCCCACCACCGTCTCCAGCCATTCTTTACCGTAGAGAAAATCCAGAGACTGATCTGCTCCCTCCACAAGTTGTTTGATATCCGGATCATCAGCACTGTTATTTACCGGTATCAGTTCATATTTTACCACTTTCAGCGGCTGATTTTTTTCCACATCTATAATTAATCTGCCCAGATAATCTGTATGAGCTCCTGCCTGAACGACTGGAATCTGCCTTCCGTTTCTGTTCTTGCCATATTTTTCTTTAAATAAAGCATCGTGAGAATGTCCGCCGACAACGAGATCAATGTGTCTGCTTCTGGCAACCATCCGCATGTCCTGAAAAAGCCCGAGATGTGTAAGGGCAATGATGGCATCATTCCCTCTTTCTTTTAGAATTTTTTCATATTTTTGCGCACTCTCCAGCGGATTAGTCACCAGCCCTTTTTCGAATCGCCATTTGTAGAAAATCTCATTGGTGGTCAAACCTAGTATTCCGATTTTTAATCCATCTACTTCCAGCTCGGCATAAGGTTTTATTTTTTGCTGTAGATGAGTGTGTTCAGCTGAAGGTTCAATATTGGCCGCCAGAAGATGAAATCTAAGATCAAACTCTCCCAGCAGTCGGTTGAGTTCATTTGTGCCCATCAGGTAATCATGGTTTCCCAGGATGCCTACGTCATAGCCCATCTGATTGTGTACATTAAATGTGGAGCGTCCTTTTTCGGCCATGTAGTATAAGTTGCCTTCGGAAAAATCACCAGCGTCTAATACAATAGTTTTAATGCCAGCATCGTTCATTAAAGTTTTATACTGATCAATCAGCGTCTTTAGTCTTTCAACTCCGCCAGTTTGTTTATCATGAATGGCATGATTCAGATGCGAATGCGTATCGTTGGTATGCAATATCTGAATCAACCGGGCATGAGAATCGCCAGAAGATATTAAAGACATACCGAATAAAAAAGCCGAGAGAATTGTTGACTTCATTACTTCACCTTCCTTGATGTGCGTAATCTGCATTTAGAATGCCAAGAACTTGGCTTAGTGTTTGCTCCTTTAGTATGATGAGGGAGTTCTCAAATGAAACAGCAGAAAGAAGTAAATCAGATGCGATTAAAGATTCTCTCATTCAATATCCATAAAGGTTTTGACTGGAAAAATACAGTTTATACGCTGGAAGCGATGAAAGAATTTATCCAATCAACTAACGCTGATTTAGTCTTCCTGCAAGAAGTGATCGGCGAAAATCTTAAGATGAAAGAAAAAGGGATGATTGATGCACAGTTTGAATATTTTGCTGACGCTTTATGGCCACATTTTTCATATGCCCAAAATGCCCTGTATGAACATGGTCATCATGGCAATTTAATCCTCAGTAAATTTCCTATAGAGTCCTGGGAAAACATCAATTTATCTACAAATACTTTTGAGCAAAGAGGAATGCTGATTTGTAAAATAGCGTTACCGCTTAAACATAAACATCTTTACGCTGCCTGTCTGCATCTTGATCTGCTGCACGCAGGAAGAACTAAACAATATGAGCGCATTCAAAAGTTTCTGCATGCAAAAAACGAAGAAGAAAATCCACCATTAATTATTGCCGGAGATTTTAATGACTGGAACATGCGTGCATCGGACACGTTTGAAAAACTTTTGGGAATGAAAGAAGCCCATAAACTCATTCACGGTCATTACGCAAAAACATTTCCGGCAGGATTTCCTTTTTTACGCCTTGATCGGATTTACATTAAAAATGCGGAAGTCCATGCAGCTCGGTCATTTGAAACTGGGAATAATAAATTATCTGATCATGTCCCTCTTTTTTGTGAGGTAGAAATCCATGCCTAGTAATTTTTTTCATATTACCAAGGGCAATCATGTTGAGTTTTACCTCGATGGTCCCCGCTTTCAGGATGATTATATTAAACTCATCGATCAGGCCCAAAAAAGCATCCATTTGCAGACATATATTTTTGAAATGGATAAATTTGGGACCCGTGTTCATCTGGCGCTGATCAGAGCTGCCTTAAGAGGTGTCCATGTTTATCTCTTGATTGACAGCATGGGGTCCAGAACTTTTCCCGAGGTTGCAGAAGAAGAATTAAAGAGTGCCGGTGTTTTTTTTAAGCGCTTTAATGCTCTCCACCTAAAATGGCTATACCGCTGGGGACGACGTCTGCACCATAAAGTCCTGTTAGTCGACCATCTGAAGGCCTTTATCGGAGGCATAAACATTTACGATGCCATACATGAAGACAACCCTGTTCCTCAGCTGGATTTTGCTGTTTTAGTAGAAGGCCCTGTCACTGTGGATATAACGAATTATTGCCGGCTGGTTTTCAAGCGGGCCTGGCGAAAAGAACTGCATTATGAACCATTCACGGAAAAAAATAAAAAAGAACTTTTTCATCCCAGCGGATATGAAGTCGGTATTTCAATCAATGACTGGGTTCACAGACGTTGGAAGATAAGCCGGCAGTATTCCAAAATGACATCGCTGGCACAAAACCAGCTAACTCTGGTAAATTCCTATTTTTTCCCCCGCAAAAAATTTATGCAACAGCTGGTGAAACTGGCCAAACGCGGAGTGAGAGTAAGGCTTGTTCTGCCTACATTATCGGACTGGCCCAGTTATATTTATGCCAGTGAATATCTTTACTCTTATTTCCTCAAACACGGAGTGGAAATTTATCAGTGGAAAGAATCTATTTTGCATGGAAAACTCGCTACGGTTGATAACAGCTGGTCCACGGTCGGCTCATTTAATCTCAACTATACGAGCTATCAGCAGAACATGGAAATGAACGTTGATGTTTATAACCAGGAGTTCACAGAAGCTCTGAATGAAGAAATTGAAAAAATCATCATGTTTGGTTGCGAAAAAGTTGAAGCTGCTAAATTCCTGGAGAAAGCCCCGCTTAAAATCCGCTTTCGCAGAATTTTCTATTATGTGTTTTTTGCCATTCTTTCCAATTTCGCCATCGGCTTAACCTTCCAGGAAGAACCAGTCAAAGGTAACCGTATCTTTCATATTTTGCGTTTTACTTTTTCGGTGATATTTTTTCTGATCGGATGTATCGGCGCTATTGTTCCAATCTTTCCCGGCTTCCCGTTTTTTATTATCAGTTTCATGCTGGTCTATCGGCAGATTTTACTCAATAATCGAACTCTCAATAAAGTCTGAAATTGCCTCCAAAAAATAAAAGACATGGTCTTAAAACCATGTCTTCTTTATTAGCACCATTTTAGTGGGCCGTTAGTACCAGTACTTAACAGCTGCTGCTGCCACTAATGAATCTGGATTGTCTGAAACAAACATATATTTAGCGTTCAGCCCCAATGAAATCACGTCATGGACTTTATTAGTTAATGGAATATCAAATCCCACTTGTGGAGCAATAGCGAGTTCAAGCTGGTTATCAATTAAAGAAGGACCAATACCTGCTCCAATCCAGGAATACTTAAGAACCGGAATGTCACCACCCATGTTATAAGCCCCACGAGCAAGTAAGGTTGTTCTTTGATCCTGATCGTTGTTATCCAATTCAGTTGTCGTCAATTCTGCCCCAACACTAAAAGGGACAATTGGCTGAAATCCAACATTGATACCATATTCAGCACTTGAGTCTAATTCTTCCGGATTATTTATCCCTCCCGTTAAACCCATGTGGAGACGGTATTCATCGCTTCCTTCAACAGCTCGGACTTCAGGAAAAGTTCCTTCCATCTTATTACCCAAGGTTTGTGCAAAACCTGAAACAGAACCAGTCATAAGTGCTAATACAAGCCATTTTTTTAACATAAATCTCTCCATGTTTATGTCCCCCTTGTTGATTAAGGGATCAACTTTCTAAAGATAGAAACTGCAAAGGCCATACCGCCTACTCGTGCAGTATGAAGTTGAAAATGCGGAAAGCGAATTCCTGACGAAATTTCAGGGTTGGGGCATCAGTGGTTAGGACGTGATTTGCTTTTCTTTCTGTGCAATTGGCTTAAAATAATCTTATGAAAAAATTTTTTAAACAACTCAAAGAATTTCTTATCAATACTTCTCAGGATTCACGCATTCCTTCCCGAGATAAAAAGATTGTTATGGCGCTGGTAGCACTCATTCTTTCGCCTATCGATCTCATACCGGATTGGATTCCTTTTTTTGGACTGATTGATGATGTGATTATTCTGGCGATCGTTCTGGATTATTTTTTCGAAACTCTGGATCAGGCGATCATCCTGAGCCACTATCCATGGAACATGAAATCCTATGCGCGGGCAAAACGGCTGGCGCGTTCTACTTCAGCACTAGTCCCCGGTTTTATAAAAAATAACATCTGGTCTTATACTAAAGAGCCGTATTGATTGAATGAATGAAGCCCCGACTTGCGGGGCTTTTTTAGTTAATCATTTTTTTTTCCGCAGCTTCATTTTTTTCACTGCGAGCAAAATTCAGCAACGATTGCCATTTGCTTGGCTTTTCTCCGGTCACGACCTGGATTTTTTTCTTATATTTATTCTCTTCCATTTTCGGGAAGGCCAGAGTGAGAACACCATTTTCATAATGCGCGTCTATTTTTTCCACGTCGGTGTGTTTCGGAATAGCAAAGACGCGCTGATACTTAATGACCTGGTTATTTTTTCCAAACTGTAGTTTTCTTTCCGCGCTGACGAAAACTTTATTTTCTTCAATCTCAATATTAATATCCTTACCGTCAACGCCTGGCATATCCATTGATGTCAGGTAATGACCGTCCTGCTCAAAATAGTGTTCACTGTTGTCGGTCAGCATTTTCTCAAAATCTTTTTCCCAATCCTGATAAAATCTAAATGGCGAAAAAGATGGATCTAGCAATGTGACGAATGCATTTTGTCTCATGTTTTTCCTCCTTGGTTAAAGTTTTGTGTCATTTCTCATAGTGAAAAATAATATGTCCTTTAGAAGCGTCAAGGGGAAAACTGCATTTTTTTTCAGAGACCATGACTTGTCAGCGCTAAGTTATTGTTGATATGAATTTTCAACTTTTCCATCATCAAGGAGGTCTTAGATGAAGGTTCTCATCAGTCTGTTATTTTCTCTGATATCAACAAACGTCCTGGCCGCGTCGATGACAATTACTCCGGCCCAGCTGGGGCTGAAGTTTGAAAATAAAACCGGAGACCGGGAGCTGGAAATATCGTCCATCAAACCAGTCGTTACTTGTGAGACAATTTACATGGGATTTTTTGGAGACCTTAAATCAGTCTCCCATGTTCAGGAGCCCCGTTCAGTTCATTATCCTGTTTCTTTACATGTGGGCACTGATGGTCTTTCTTATGTACAGTTAAATATTTCCGGAACTGAAAGTGTTCACGCTCCGGACCGCGCCTTTTACCGGGAAAAGCATTGTGAATTTGCCATTAGTTTTCAGGCACTAGTGATAAACGATCAGACGGGAGAGCAGATGGCATCCGGGACAGTCAAAATTCCTCTGATGCGCACCGATCGTGATAATGTCAATGTTCTGGCAGAACTCAATGCGATGAAAGTGATGAAATTCAAGGTACAGGCCAATTCTGAGGGAAAGACCGAATTCGCACTGGAGAATGTAGGCGTTTTTCCCTTGAACTGATTATTTAAATGACAAAAGATGATTAAAGACTTTTGCTCTACCGTCCTGGATTTCTATTATTTGATCACAATCTTTGATGGTGCCCAGGCGGTGAGCAATAATCACCAGTGTGACTCCCCGAAGCTCTTTTTTAATTACTTTTTGCAAAAGAGCATCTGTCTGGACATCCACGCTAGCAGTGGCTTCATCCATAACAATAATTTTTGCCTGAATAAGCAATGCTCGGGCCATACATAATAATTGCCTTTGCCCCTGACTGAGATTTGTTCCCCCTTCCGTTAACGGAGTCATTAATCCCTGTGGCATAGAGCCTACTGTCGACCACATCTCCGCCTGTTTCAATGCTCTGATGACTTCTTCATCCGAGTATTCATTGTAGCGGTCCAGATTACTCCTGATTGACCCCATAAACAGTGTTGGGTCCTGAGGAATAATGGCCATACTCTTACGCAGGCGAGATAGCGGAACACTGGCAATATCGACATCATCAATTTCTATAGATCCCATATCGAGCTCGATGAAGCGAAAGAGCGTCTGGAAGAAAGTACTTTTTCCGGATCCTGTTCTTCCCATAATCCCTACTTTAGTTCCCGGATCTATTTTGCAGGAAATTCCTTTCAGCACCAGAGGCAAATGAGGTGCATACCGGACGTGAATGTCTTTTACCACTATTTTTCCGGCAGAGGGCCAGCTCTCTTTTAGTGTGACTTGGGGTTTTACAACTGTCTGCTCGGAAGGAAGAGAAGCAAAAAATTTAAGCCGTTCAATACTGGTCATGCGCGATTCAATGTCAGCAAACACACGAACTCCCCAGTTTAAATACCCCCAGAATGAAAGAGAATATAATGTAACCAGCCCGGCGGTCCCTGCGCTCATCAGTCCATAATAAGCCGACAAGGCAACTCCCATCGCTGTGGCCATCGAAATAATTCCGCCCACCACTGGTATACGGGAAGAAAACCAGCGGTTGAGCATATAGTGCGAATAAAACATTCGATGACTGGCCTCAAGTTTCTGGAAGAAACTTTCAATAAACCAGGGCTCTTTGGCATAACTGCGGATGACAACCAGCCCCTGCAATGTCTCTTTAAAATGGGCATAGCGCGGAGACCGGGCGATACTGTCAAAACGTTTTGCTTCTCGGGCCGGACGACGATAATCGTTTTGAATAATGTAATAGAGGGCCATGACTGGCACGATGATAAAAACCATCAACGGCATAAGTCCCAGGATAAGAAACAAAGACACTCCAACCTGCAGCAGACTGTTTACAACGGAGACAAAACTCCATTGCAGATAGATATCTACTGATTCCACGTCGCGGGAAAATCGCTGGATGATCCTTCCGACCGGAGTGGAATCAAAGAAGCGAACAGGCGCTTTTAAAACGCTTTTAAGCATATCATCGTGCATGGCCTTGCCGGCCTTCATCCCTCTGTCTAACCAGAAGAGACTATTCATGAGACCTAGAAATAAAACAGCGAGCCCAATGAGACCATAAACCGCAACACCATCTATAGCTGTCCAGGAATTTGGTCTGGCGGAGAAATAGGCAAGCCACCACTTTTGCAAAAGAGGAGCAAGGGCGACGATGAGTGCCCCTAAAAAAAGAATGAAAAGAATGAAGGGATTAAGAACTCTTGATTTCCCTCCCAGTGATTTAAGATAATCTGCATAGATGGATTTTTTAACAGCACCCACTTCCCGGTCTTCATCTTCAGTGATACGAGTCACTTCTTCTTCAGTTTCCATCGGGTGAGGTAAATGAACTGTCTCGTGTCCTAAATCGGCATTTAAAATTTCGGATGGTACTGGCTCAGCAACTTCCGACTGATCAGCTCCTTTGGATTTTGCATGTTCAGCATAAAAGTCATTAAAGCTTTTGGATTGCAGAAGTAAGTCGGCAAGTTTTCCCGAAGCAGTGATGCGCCCCTCTTCAATAAAATAAATCGTATCAAACCGGTCGAGATGTTCAAGACGATGAGTGGCCACAATACGGGTCGTGTTTTTCCAGGCGCCGAATAAAAGCCGGTCACAAAGAGCATCTTCAGTTCCACCGTCGACTGCTGATAAAGGATCATCCAGAAGAATGATCTGTGGCCGCTGCATAAAAGCGCGGGCCAGACCAACTCTTTGTTTTTGACCGCCGGAGAGATTAACACCCTTTTCTCCGATTTCTGTCTGTAGACCTGAACTCCAGTTCTTTAAGTCTTTATCCAGACAGGAATGATAAAGAGCGGCCTTAACCATTTCGCGGTCGTTTTTTTCTCCGAAAAGGATATTCTCTATCAACGTGGCATTGACGATATAAGCTTCCTGCGGAAGATAAGCGAGCTTCGGACGGTGAGCCAAACTCACACCCGAAAAGTTCAGACTCCCCTGGCTGATGCTGGTTTCACCCAGAATAGTAAGAAGCAATGAACTTTTACCCGAACCGACTCCCCCGACGAGCGCCACAGACTCTCCGGCCTTTACCTTTAAAGTGAGATTTTTTAAAACAGCAGGCGCACTCAGATCGTGGTGAGCTTCTATATTTTTTAGCTCCACTCCGGCTGCCTGAGCAGAGTTATCCAGAGGTAACAAGGACTGCTCCCGGGTTTCCTGCTTAAGAAAAGCAATAATTCTTCCTGCGCCGACATACCCGTTAGTCATGCGGGATAAAAGGTGCGAGAGTTCACCGAATGGTCCTTCTAATAATGAAAAAAGAGACACACAGGTAAAGATCAGGGCCGCATCGAGTTTTTGTCCGCGATAAGCATGAAAATAAAGCGCCACAAAGAGAACCACTGAGGAGACCGCCATATAGGCCATTCCTGAGAGAACTTCGGAGCGTGCCAGTTTTTTCCGGCTATGCAGTTCCTGATCTCGCACCTGCATGACTTCTTTTTCAATACTTTTTTCCCAGGCAAAATATTTCACGACTCTGATTGCATTCAGGGCCTGGGTCATCAGCGTGACCCGCCTGTCACGAAAATGCATCATATCTTCATCGAGAGCGGAAAATTTCTTTGCCACATAATTAGTCAAAGGAGCAAGCAATAATAAAACGGCCAGCGCTGCCAGTGCTGAATATCCTAAAAAGAAAAAAAGCATGATGACTATGCCGATCACCATCAGCAAATTGGCCGCGAGGTCCCCGAAAACAAAAGTAAAATCCGCGGCCGCTTCACTGTCGGAACTCATGTGATTGACAACGTCACCGATCTGATTGTGCTGTCTCGCCTTGAGGCTTAATTTTAGACTATGCAAGAAAATTTTTTTATTCAGAATACTGTTGATAATCTGATAGGCCCCCAGAGCGTGGTAAAAATAATGTTGAAGACAAAGACCTGCGGCCAGTCCACAAAATCCTAAGAGCGCTCCTAGCCCCAGAGTTGAAAATAGATTTTCGCTCGTCACTCCGGCATTAATTCTGCCGACAAACAAATTCACCAGATAGGGAGTGGATAGAGAAAAAAGAGAGGAAGCTATATACCAGCTATACGCTGGCCGAAGTTCTTTTTTAGAAATGCGGATGATCGACAAAAGCAAATGTCTGCCACTTTTCCAGTCAAGCTTTTCTTCAGGAAAAGGAATTTGTCTGGGACTTAACCGTGCAGGCAAATCCAGCATGTCAGCTTCTGTGACAAATGATTTTTTTGCCCGACCGATAACAGACGAAGCTTCCCGGAAAAAAAACTGATTAATAGACTTCATGGGGTCCCATGATAGGAGGAAATGCCGAACATGGCCACTCTCCTATCAGGGAAGTTTCGGACAAAATCTTAACGATTGCCGTTAACAGGTCCTTTGGTCTTTGACTGTGACTGTTTCTGAATATCACCAATAGAAGCCGTTGCTCCATATTCGCGGCGGAACATTTTCTTGATTGAGGTATCACTCTGGGCGGTTTTACGGAAAATATCCAGAATCTGCAGCTGATCTGCGCAGCGAAGACATATCCACTCCGCCTCAGTGGTGGGATTGCGATGTTTATACAGTTCAACATCCGGACGTACTTGATCGCAGGCTTCACAGTAATTTCGCTGCTCCTGATGGACGATCGTCTCGGTGATTTTCTTTTTGGCAATTTTTTCACGTTCGTTTTGCGATTTGGCCACTGGTGATGGCTTTACGCCGGCCTTTAATAATGCGTCCTTTAAGCTTCCCATAGGATGATCCTTTTCTAACTAAGTGATTTTTGTTGCAAGCTAATACTATCTGATTCTTAGGTAAAAATCTAATCCCTCTTCATGAAAAAAACGTGAAAAATCGCTCTTTTTCGCCTGAGCAAAATACATTCATCGTAAATGAGCTTTTCACTGACTAAATAATAGTCAGTCAGAGAAAAATTTTCAATTCTCAGGTTCAAGCAGAGATTCAGGCTATGATACAGGCATTATGAAAAGCACTTACCTTCAATTTATTTTATTTCTGGGACTTGTCCTTTTACAAAGCTGTTCGAGTGCACCGACCAAAGTCGCGAATAAAAAAATCAGTAAAAAGAAAAAAGATGTTTATGCTAAGTACGGTAACTTTGACAAAGCAGCAGTTCCCAATAACGTCGCCATCATCGCCGAAATGATCGGCTCTGTTCAACCCGAACTCGATCCGGAGAGCCGCTATAAGATCGCTTCCGACATTTCCTATTCTGTGGCCAAACACAAAGTGGCCCCACAAATCATGGTCGCATTGATAGATACCGAAAGTGATTTTACTTATTCCAAAGTTTCAACCACTGGCGATCTCTCCCTAGCGCAGGTAAATGTCGATGTCTGGAATAAAGAATTTGCCCGCATGAAGCGACCTTTGATCAGACGCCATGACCTGGTAAAAAAAGATCAGCGTTATGCTATGGACGTTATGGGTGAAATCCTGGCCATCTTAAAAAAGCGTTATGCAAAAAAAGACCGGCGCTGGTACGCGCGGTATCATTCCAACACATCCAAATATAAAATTTCATACTTAAATAAACTAGAAGTAAGAATGAAACTGCTGTCGCAATCGCGAAGCATTGCGATGAAATGATCGAATCCTGAAATCGGCACATTTGTTGAAACTCACCTCCATGTCAATTTCGAAGGGAGGCTCCCATGTCACAGTTTCATATACCTGTCAGTGAAAAATTCGAAAATGTTCCTGGAATCTTCGGAATTCGGCTGGGAGATCAGCCTAGCTACGAAGTCATCTCAAATGATGGCAGGGTTGAAATCAGGTACTATGACCCCCAGACTCTCGTCTCTATTCATGTAAAAGATGATGAGCATGAGGCATTTTTACGTTTGTCGCATTATATCTTTGGACAGAACGCTCAAAAAAAATCCATTGCAACATGTCCCGTGTCCATGAAAGATGAATCGATGACTTCTTATTTCATGACCGCTCCGCTGCTGCACACTCGTAGTGCAGATTGCTGGACGCTTTCTTTTGTATTGCCCCACAGTTATTCCATCACAACTGCTCCTACACCGCTCGATTCGGATATTTTCCTGCATGAAAAACCGTCACATTTAAAGGCCGTGATTAGATACTGCGAGGAAGGACCTGTGAGCAGCGCTCAGGAACTGACGGCGTGGCTTGCAGCTTCAGAGCACTATGTGCAGCTGGGACAAATTCAAATTGCTCAGTATGATAATTCAAAGCCTCTCACTTTTTTTCGCAGAAACGAAGTTCAGATTGAAATAAGTGAAAAACATTAAGAGGGCCGAATGAGTGATCGGCCCCTTAGACATTTAATGGGAGATATGGCTTGGTTCAGAAACATTGCGGACAACTTCCCCGGCAGCTTTTTCACCGACACCAGTTGCAATGTCTGCCTGTGAGACCATTCCGCAAACATCATCATTATCGTCCAGAACGGGAACGCGGCGAATCTGTTGATCCTCCATCAGGCGAATGACTTCCTGAATATCCATATCCCGTTTAACGCTGACTGGATTTGACGTCATGCAATCCTCAGCGCAGAGTTCTAGTGGATTGATACCTCGTGCCACAGAACGGATCACAATGTCTCTGTCCGTGATCACACCGATTAATTTTTTTCCCTGCTGGCTTTCTACTACGGGAATTTCACCACAATCGTTTTGCACCATCATTGCAGCTACTTGTTCTAATTTAGTTTCCGGATTACAGCAAACCGGATTTCTAGTCATAATTTGTTCAATTTGATTCATATCTCGTCTCCTCGCTAAAAACACTCGCACTTCCAAAATCAATTTGGTTAGCTTTACAAGATGCAATCGAAAGACCATGCTTAGGTTAGCCTGCAACAAAAGGATTTTATTATGGCAGCTGAAAACGTTAACATCGCTTTATTTTGTGATTTTGAAAATATTGCTCTGGGAGTGAAAGAAGCTAAGTACTCCAGCTTCAACATCAAAAAAGTTCTGGAAAAATTACTGCTCAAAGGCAGCATCGTCGTAAAAAAAGCTTATTGCGACTGGGATCGATACAAAGAATTTAAAGCGAGCATGCATGAGGCTGCCTTTGAATTGATCGAAATACCTCATTATCGTCAGTCAGGAAAAAATTCTGCCGACATTCGAATGGTCGTTGACGCTCTCGATTTGTGTTATACCAAAGCGCACGTTGATACATTTGTCATTATCAGCGGTGATTCAGACTTTTCTCCTTTGGTTTCTAAATTGCGGGAAAATAATAAAGTCGTTATTGGTATCGGCGTGAAAGATTCAACTTCCAATTTGCTTAGTGCCAATTGTGATGAATTCATTTTTTATGATGATCTGGTCAATGATGAAAAAAATAAACGCAAAATCCCCAAGAAACCAGTGCGTTCATCTGCTGATAAACCTCAGGCTGAAAAACGCCAGGAAGCACTGGATTTTATCGTTGAAACTCTTGAAGATTTAACAGAAGAAAGAGGCGAAGAAGAAAAACTCTGGGGATCCATGGTTAAGCAAACGATGAAGCGCCGGCGTCCCGGCTTTACTGAAACGGCTTATGGTTATCGTTCTTTTCGTGAACTGGTAGAAGATGCTCAAAGACAAAATTTGCTCATCATGAATCGCGACGAAAAGACCGGTCAATACACGATACGCTTATCATCTGAGGACACTGTTCATTAGTTTCATTAGTGATGATAATGTTCCCGGTTCCGCCGCGAATTCTGAGGCAAATGCTCTTGCTCAGCTGAATTAAATCCTAATGCATAATAGAGAGGACAGGTTCCAATTATTCCAGTGACCAGTGGTATTACTCCCAGCAGAAAAAGACCATTGGCCGGCCCCCAAAAGGCCATACTTGCCAAAAATCCCCCGCTGATAATCCTGAAGGCCCTTTCATTATCAGCTATATTTTTCGTCATGTTTCCTCCTCATCAAAAACGAACAGCGCTAATTATTTTTGTGCAATTGGTATACCTCTACCCTGTTTCATGAGTTGTTTGCTCGGTTGCTCAGGTATGTCATTTGCACCACCATTTGCGTGGAATGAATTTTGACTAATCCAAGGAGGAATTATGCAACCTGATTCAATCGTTCGAGATACGGCCAAGAATACAGCTCATCGTGAAGGATCAATGACTAAGGCCATAGAAAAACAAACAGCTAAGCTACCCTCAACCTTTTATCTGATTCTTGCAGGTGGTGCTGTGGCCCTTTCTTTGGGTCTGGCATTAACACAAAAAAGAAAAGGTTGGGCTAACTTTGTCGGAGAATGGGTTCCGTCGCTGTTGATTCTTGGTCTGTATAACAAGATCGTGAAGACTCAAGGCTCTGACAAAGTCAGTGAACCTTCTTACCACTAAGCATAGCCTTCACAGGCAAGTGGAAATATGCCCGGGGAACCGGGCATTTTTTTGTGAGGGTCCCGTGACATTTAAGGAGGAATCGATGAGTCGTTTATTCATGACAATTTTAACTATTCTCTCTATCGCTGCGGCTTCAACTTTTGTTACTGCAGCTGAAAAAAAACTAAGCGATGCTGAAATCACACATATACTGAATGAAACAAATAAAGGTGAGATTGACATAGCCAAACTTGCAAAGAAGAAGGCCACTAATGATGAAGTAAAAAACTTTGCCGAAATGATGATTACAGAACATTCCACGAATAACAAAAATTCTATGCAACTGGTTCGTAAGCTCAACTTAAGACCAGTCAACAACGAAAAAAGCAAAGAAATTGAACAGGAGGGCGAAAAAGTTCTCTCCAAATTAAAAGAGATTGAGGGGAAAGATTTTGATCTTGCCTATATTAATGCTCAGGTGAATAGGCATCAGCAGGTTCTTGATAACCTTGAAAACTCACTCATTCCTGCAGCCAGAAATCCTGAGATAAAAGCTCTTCTGGACAGGACAAAATCTTCAGCAGCAGATCATCTGGAGTATGCTAAAAAAATACAATCAATTTTACAGTAAATACTAACGCTTTGGCATCGCGACTGCAGCAATAGTTTGAAGCAGGAGGTTTTCTATGTTTTTAATGGAAAAATTAAAAGACATGCAATTGCGGATTAAATATCTCTTTAATAAACCGGTTCGTTTTAATCAAACCGATGATCAGCATAATGTGATGACAGAAGAGGAAATGCTGGATGAAGCAAGTGAAGAGAGTTTTCCCGCCTCAGATCCGCCTGGATACCGCTCTAAATCCTTAGCGGATAAAGAAACTCACGCTCCCTGATTAATTGTCAACTGCACCCTGCTCCGAATAACTGGTAGAGTGTATTTTATGAACCAATCATTTTTAGCAAGCCAGATATTATTGCGTGGTGAAGGATGAGGCAGAACAATGAACTGACCATTCTCATTCACGCAATTTTTAATATGATCTTCTATGTTTCCGGTACCCAAAAAATAGTGAGTAGCATGCTGACCCACCAGCAGGATTAAATCAAGTTGCTCAAACTGAGCAAGGACGCTGTCTATCCAGCGTGCACGGCATTCCGGTCTCGGCGGCAGATCACCAGAAGCCGCTTTTCCGGGATAACAAAACCCCATTGGCATGATCGCCATAATTCTTTCGTTATAAAAGAGTTCTTTTTTTATCCCAAGCCATTGCCTTAATCTTTCACCGGAAGGATCATTCCAGGGAATCCCGCTTTCATGCGCGGCCCTTCCCGGTGCCTGCCCCACAATTAAGATGCGGGCCTCTGTAGTGAACTGAAGGATGGGTTTAGGTTGGAGCGGTAAAGTATCAATGCATAATGTGCAACTCTTGATCTCATCCAATAAGCTTGATTTCATGACTTAAAATTAGCATCATTTTCTCTCACGACAAAAATCTTTTTGTGGTTATAATCATCTGATGAAAATATTTTTCTGCTTATTTATTTTTTATTTTCCCCTGGGTAATCTGCACGCTGAAAATGATAAAGACTGGGTGCTGGACCTGAAAACTTCGACTCTCATTCCTAAATACGTAGGAACAGTTAAAGGAATTAAGGGTGACGTCATCGTTGAAGACCGCAATCTGCAAAAAGGTTCTAAAATTTATCCTCGGGATGTTCTGAAAGTTCAGCCAAAAAGTTTTGTTAAACTGGAGCTTATTGATGAAACTCAGATTACCGTAGGCCCCGACTCCGAATTTCAAGTTGAACAATGGGCTTACCGGACTAAAAACGACCGCGAAGCATTGTTCAATCTGATGAGAGGAAAGATGCGTGCCGAAATCAGATCAAAATCCAAAGAAAAGGACCAGCTTAAAATAAAATCACCACTCGTTTCGATGGGAGTCCGGGGAACACAATTTCTGCTTAACTATACGACAAACAAAAAAAGCGAGGTCACTCAGGTTGCCTTACTGGAAGGAAAAATTCATCTGAACATTGATAGTCTCAAAGAGAAACTAGATCTGAAACCAGGTGATTATATTGAAGTCGTTAAATCAGCCACCCAGAATAAATCCAGAAAAAAAGTTCTGCCACCGGAAGAATTCAAAGTCCTGAACACTAAAGAAGCAGCTGAAGAAACAAATTTACTACCTGATCCTCTCTTTGAAGAAGAATCAGGTGAATTACATTCTGTAAATAATCTCTCCAATCCGGATATACAGCAAAATGCTGAAGCTCCTGTGTCCTCACTGGAGACTTCGGCCATCAACAAAAAACGAGCTGATCAAAGTCTCAAAGAAAAACTCAAAAAGCTTAACCAGACCCGAGAGGAAAATCTCAAAACTGCCCTACCACAGTGGTGATAAAATAAAAAAATTCATAGAAGACCTCCATGCTTTTTTTATTTAAGATAGTACTGATTATGAAAATGGATGTAGATGTCGAGGTGC
>CAMLMH010000001.1 GCA_946481315.1 uncultured Bacteriovorax sp. | reverse complement strand
TTAGAAAACTGATTACATTTTTATAAAAATGAGCCCCACACAAGTGGGGCAGTTTTTATTCATTCCAGTTACTCTCTTTCAACTCTGGACCGGTTAACTGAGCAAATCGTCGCTCACCAATCACCCAATAATAGGTCAGTGGAACTGCGAAACGGCTCAAGATGGTCGCAGCAACTTCTCCGGCGATTAAGCTGATGGCCAGTCCTTGAAAGATCGGATCAAAAAGAATAACAGCACTTCCTGCCACTACTGCAGCGGCCGTCAGAAGCATCGGTCTGAATCTCAATACACCTGCACTGATCACCGCTTCTTTTAATGGCAGACCATTTTTAATCTGATGTTCAATAAAATCGAGCAAGATAATCGAATTACGGACAATGACTCCTCCTCCGGCGATGAACCCAATCATCGAACTTGCTGAAAAAAACGAGTCCATAAAATAATGACCTGGAATAATTCCGATCAGTGAGATTGGTATTGGGGCCATAATTATTAGCGGAACAATAAAACTTTTAAACCATCCAACAACCAGCACATATATCAATATCATGACAACGATAAAGGCAAATCCTAAATCACGAAATACTTCCTGAGTTATAAACCATTCGCCATCCCATTTTACTGAAGTCTGGTTCGTGTCCCCGACGATTTCTCCTGTCTGGACAGGATAAGGAATATTCGGACCTATTTTCATAATTCCATAAACCGGAGCTTCTTCCTCTCCTGAAAGTTCGGCCATGACATAAGAGACTGGTCTTAAATTTTTTCTGTGCAGGATTTCAGTTTTAACAATTTTCTTTTTATCAAGAATGTTTTTCACATCAACCACACCGGCTTCTAGACTTGGAATGGTCTGACCATAAAAAGGATCTGCCCCTGAACGATTCTGCTGATTAAGTGAGAGATTTACATTCACTTCTTCAGGTGATGAAAAATCATTCAATACGGCCAGTGAGGATTCATTAAAAAGATAGCGGCCAATATCCCAGCTTTGAACAGCTTTGGTTCCATAAATTCCTGCTCGCTTAAAATCGTAAGGAATAATTATTCGAGGGCGAGCTTCTCGCCAGGAATAATCAAGATCCACTACACTCTCTGCTTTTCTAAAAGCAGCGGCCACAACCTCGCCTGCCTTAACTCTTGTTTCATGGTCCTTGGCATATATCTCAGCAACAAGTGTTGCCATGACCGGTGGTCCGGGAGGAATTTCCAGAACTTTTGAAACAGCACCTTTATTATCAGCGAAATTTTTAATTACAGGTCTTAGTTCTTTTATTATATCGTGACCTGCTTTTTTACGATCGTGTTTATCAGTAAGTACGACATGGAAGTCGGCCATATAATCATTTCTTCTCAGGAATGTATGCTTAACCATGCCGGAAAAAGAAAAAGGGGCCGGTTCACCGCTAAAGATTTGTACTTTCATGACTTCCGGATGTTTCAGAAGTTCTTTGGCAAGTTCTTTAGACCATGTGTGAGTCTTTTGAATGGAGGTCGTTGTCGGATAATCCATTGTGATCTGAAATTCATTTTTATTATCAAATGGAAGCATTTTGACTTTTACTTCTTTCATGCCTACCAGGGCAAGTGAGCCAATCAGCATGAAAATAACACTAAATGTGAATCCCAATGCCCAATATTTACTGGAAAGAAGATGACCGGTCATCCAGATGTAGACCCGGTCAAGAAAACCGTGCTTCTCATCTGCTACCGCATGATCAGGGCCATGTTTTTCATGTTTTAAAAGCCGGACTGAAGCCCATGGTGTAACAATAAATGCCACCAGCAAAGAAAAAATCATCGCCAGACTTGCACCTACGGGTATCGGACGCATATAAGGTCCCATCAGTCCGCTTACAAATGCCATGGGTAAAATGGCACCGATAACCGTAAAAGTCGCCAGAATGGTGGGATTTCCTACTTCGCTTACGGCCCGTAAGGTGGCCTGAGTAAGAGTCAAATCTTTATAAGTTTTAAGATACCTTTCAATATTCTCCACAACAACAATTGCATCATCTACCAGGATACCGATGGAAAAAATAAGTGCAAAAAGTGTAACACGGTTTAATGTAAATCCGAGGAAGTAATAAATGGCCAGAGTCAGGGCCAGTGTCACTGGTATGGCCACTGCTACGACGAGTGCTGCACGCCATCCCATAGCGAGAGCAATCAGTACTGAAACTGAGACGGTTGCAATGATGAGGTGTTCAATTAATTCATTTGATTTATCACCTGCAGTCTCCCCGTAATTACGAATAATATTCAGTTCAATATCTGCTGGAAGATCTTTTTTAAACTCTTCAATTTTGTTCAAAATAATCCGGGCAAGACCCACGACATTAGTCCCTTTTCTTTTGGCAAAACTAATAGTAACTGCTTCGTTTCCGGCTGTATTATTGTCTTTATCAAAAAGTGCAGATGCTCTAACTCTTTCTTCAGGACCATCCACTACATCGGCCACGTCTTTAATCTTAATGATTCTTCCAGAACGGCTTCCAATTGGCAGTTCATTTATGTCGCTGACATTTGAGAGTTTTCCACCGACTTCAATATCGTACACTTCGGTATCAGACCAGTTTTTCCCTGCTGGCAGCAATGCATGGTTTAATTTTAGCGCCTGAGCAATGTCCGGAATGGTCACTCCATGAGCTGACATCTTTTTCGAATCCGCTATCACTCTGAGAGTTCGCTTAAGTCCTCCTAGTAATTCGACATTTGCCAAATCTTGTGTGTTTGATAAGGATCTGGCCAAAGGGGCGACGAGTTTGCGCAATTCAAAATCATTTCTCTTTTTTGATGTAAAAGTCACTGCTAAAAAAGGCACATCATCAATGCTGTAGGATTTTACTTTTGGCACTCCGACATTGGCCGGTAATTCTGTCATAATTGATAAAAGCTTATGATGAACTTTGACAAGCGATGGTTCTATTTTTTCATTAACCTTGAACCTTACAGTAATCAAAGCGCCGTGAGGCCGTGAAGCAGAATAAATATACTCTACCTGGTCAAGACCCCACATTGCTCTTTCAACAACTTCTGTCACATTTCTTTCTACTTCCCTGGCTTCCATACCGGGAGCAGTCAGCATGATATCAATCATCGGCACGGTAATTTGCGGTTCTTCTTCTTTAGGAGTGAGGTAAACAGCAGCCAGTCCCAAAAATAAACTTACCAGAATGACTACTGGTGTGAGCTTGGAGTGGACAAACATTTCAGCAACTTTACCTGCAAATCCTTTTTTTATTTTTGGAAGTTTCATAAATCACCTAATTAGTGTGTAAGTTGATAGAGGCGTGAACGCACATCAAGATATTGCAACTCAATATTCTTTTCCTGTTCGATGACGTCCACTCTGCGATTAATTACTTCTGAGAGCTGCAATCCGTTCATGAGTCCTGCCCGAAATAATTTAATTGAATTTTTAGACTGCTCATGAAGATACTCAGCACTCTCCCCCGTGAGGTTTAAGCTTTTTCTTAAAGTCATATTTGAAGTCAAAAGTGAGTCTCGTGCTATCGTTTCATCAAGTTTCCCGGCCTGGAGCTTAGCTTCCCGGGCTATCGCTATTGAGCGGGCTTCTCCTGCACGATTATAATTATCAGAATTAAACAACTCCCATTTTAAATAGACACCAATTGTCTGAGCGGATTCTGTATCCCGGTCTCCTGAATAAAGTTGATTCTGAGCGAATAGTCCTACTTGCGGCCGGTATCTGGCCTTTTCCATTTCAGGCATTAGTTTCAATGCCTCTACTTTTAACTCTTGAGATTCTATTGCCGACGAATGCCCTGATCTATCTTCAATCGGAAGATTTTTATCAAGGTACTCACCAAACTGGGATTCTTTCATTTCCCAGTTTTCCAAATTTGATTTTTGAGCAATCCAGTCTTTATGATTATTTGCCTGCTGCTGAAAATTTAAAAAAATTCCTTCGATTCGGGTGGCGACACTCTTAAGACCGAGCAGTCCCATCCTTCCCAGCGGATTGGAGGCCGAACCGACCTGATAAGAATTTATAATTTTATCAATCTCTTTTTTTAAATCATTCAGTGAATGTAATTTATGCTTATAAATTAATAATGAGCCATATTGTCTGGAGAAATCCGCGTAACGTTCAGTTTCTATGGCCCTTATTCCGGCATCAGCCGATTGTTCAGTCTTTCTCAGCATGCTGAGCTGATTTATTTTCATTCCCCCCTCGTATAAAGGAAGCTCCAGACGTATAACTCCCGACACGAACTGTTTTCTATCAGGATCATTGAGATTTGAAGGAACAAAATCTGGGGGAGCTACAGATCGCTGTCCCAGCTGATTAAAGAGGACTTGTCCGGGGTCGTTGGTATCGCTGACTTGTCCAAGCAAAGAGACTCTTGGAGTCCAGTGCAACTTCCCTCTCTCCAGTGCCAGGCCTGCTGCTGTCTTTTCTTCTCTTGCCGACTGCATTTCGTGAGAGTTCAACAGATAGTTCTTCCAAACTTCTTCAAATGCCAGCGTTGCTCCAAAGGATTGCGAAAAAAACATCGGGACGATGACAAGAAAAAGAATAATAGTTTTCACGACGCCTCCTTAGAAACAACAGCTTTTATCCGAGCTGCATTCATCTGCCTTTTTGTTATTCCATGGCATTTTTTGAATAATAAACGCTGCAGGACAAACGCCTGTCCATCCGGATAAACCTAAACCAAACCCTACAAAGAGTGCCAGATAAATAAAACTCTGATGAATATAAAAAGAGCCGAAAAAAGCTAAGAAGATCATCGTGGAGGCAAAAATTTGAACTTGTCTTAAGATAGGAAAACCTGCCTTATTGCCGGTAACTTCTTTTTTCTCAGCTCGCCATTTAATTATGCCACCTTCATAGACGGTAAAATTATGCTTTAGACCTGTTTTTTTTAATTCATGAACAGCAAGTCTTGCCCGATTCCCCGAGCGGCACATCACAACTATTTCTTTGTCCTCAATGTTTTTCAAAATCCCAGGTGCTAAAGTATCAAGCTGGGACATCGGACAACAGATAGAGCCAGGTATATGCTCAGACTCGAATTCTTCTTTTTCTCTAATATCCAGAATAACCATAAATACCTCCAACCATAACTTTATTTAAATATTAGTATATTAGAATTTTGTAATATTGTCAACACTCAAAAACTCCCCTCTCACGTCAACATCAGTTGACGTAATAACTTAGAAAGACGTGGGGCTTGAAAAAATATTCTGCAAAAATGTAAAGAAATGATCTATAATCTAAAAAAGCAGGTAGAAATTTTCCTGCAAAGGAGATCTTCATGGAAATGAAAAAAATGGAGAAAAAATGTGAAGAAATTTCATCACTATTAAAGCAATTTGCGCATCCTCAGCGGCTATTGATTCTTTGTTATCTCAGTGACGGGGAAAAACAAGTTTCCGACATTCAAAATGCTATTAAACTCTCTCAGTCTCAAACTTCTCAATTTCTAAAAAGAATGCAGATGGAAGGACTTCTTTCTCTGAGAAGAGAGAAAAACTACTCTTTTTATTATATTGCTAATCCAGAAGTTATAAAGTTGCTGAAATCCATGCAGAAAATTTTCTGTTAACAAACTGACGTAAAGCATCGGTATCTCTTTTTATCCACCCACGGTGCAGGATGGAAAAAGGAAGCTGCTTATGGTATTTTTTCGTATCAAATTTACCAGGATCAACCAATGACATACGAAAATGCTCTCAATGCCGAATATCTTGCAACTTTCAAAATTAATCTGCATGAGCCTTTTTCCGATTTCCTTATGGGCTCACCTGATGAAAAAAATTTTTCATTGAGCTTACTGGATGTCGTGCGTTTTGCCGGTCATGCCTGCCCTTCAATGACTGGCGCTTTTCTAATGACCCGTGCGGCCCTTTTGCATCTCTACCCTAATAATGAAGTCGCGGTTCGCGGACATATTGAAATCGATATTCCAGACTCTCCCATGAATGGTGCCATTGGTCCCATTGCCAATGTGTTTAGTTTTATCACCGGCGCCTGGGCAGAAACCGGTTTTGGAGGATTACAAGGCGGACTCTTTGCCAGGAGAAACTTACTGCGCTTTAATTCTTCTAAAGTTTTCAAGGGTTCGTTCCTCTTTACCAGGACAGATAATGGAAAAAGTGTCGTCGTCACTTATCAGCCTGGAATGGTTCCCGTCGATATTGACCCAAACATGCCTTTTCAGTTGCAATGGCGGACCCGTATCCGCGCTATTTTAGAAAGGCCAGATTTAGCCGTTAGTGTTGTTGCAGCCAATTAAAGAAAAACTGTATTAATCCGATAAGCTTTGCATGAAAATGCTTTTATTTGTCTGTTTGATGAATCTTTTGTTTGTAGCCGTAAACACGCAAGCAGCTGACGAGGCCTGCGTGATAAGTTCGCAACCAACCAACATACAGTTAAGTTCTTTTGATGCAAATTTATTTGGTTGTTTTAACTTTTATGCTGTTGATCTAGGCGCAGAAGAGGCCAATAAAAAGTGTAAACATTTATCTAAGATAGAGAATTTTTCTGACCCATCCTTCTCTGCCTGTAATCATTTTCTTCAACCTAGCCGAGCAGAATGGAAAGCCGTTATAGCGGATCGCTGCTTAGACTTATCTAAAAAATTCCAATTTCACTCTCCATCCTTTCAGTCCTGTGTTGAATATCTCAGCATTAGCATTAAAGGAAAAAACACTCCGGAGAAAAAGCGATTGGTTGAACAAGCGACAATGAAATGCACCGAATTTAATTCGCCAATAGATTTTGCAGGCAAATCTTTCACAGGTTGTTTTTCCCTCTATGGCGGGAACCGATATCCTCTCCATCATAAAGAAGCAGAAGAATCCATTGAGATCGCCCGCTCCTGCATTGATAAAGTTGCTAATTATGACTTTTCTAACCGAAAAGTATATGACTGCTGGTATAAAAACCGGATTAACAAGCTAGACCGCAAACTTCTTGTAGATCAATGTGTGCGGGAAAATCCATAATCAATACACTTCAATTCCGTTTACATTCTTAACCGCCGCATAGCGGTGGAATTATTCAATTGCTCTGAAATCGTATTTGACATTATGATAGATCGTTATCGATTTGAACTTTGAAATGGTGAGATTATGGCCCGAGATAAGCGATCTGATTTTAGTCTGGAAGAGATTTTCACAAAATACATTTCAAGTGAATGGATGATTGTCTTAAAAAACCTGGTTGAGACTCAAAGTTTCAAAAAAGGTGAAGCCATTTTCTCTGAAGGTGATCCGGTAAAAGGAATCTTTTTTATCAATACCGGTAAAGTCAAAGTCACCAGCAAATACGATGAACAAAACGACCGCATTTTGCGTTTATCTCATGACGGACATCTACTTGGTCATCGCGCTCTCACGTCTAAAATTTACCCCATTTCCGCCGTCGCTCTGACCGATGTCGAAGTCACATTTATTCCCATCGATGTCTTTCAGAAACTTATTCTCAACAATCCGCCGTTTGCCATGTTCCTGATCGAATTTATTTCCCGGGACCTGAAAGAATCAGAACTACGGATGAAAGGGATGATTCATAGTGAAGTTATTGTGAGAATCGCCATCATCCTCTGTATGCTCGCTGATACTTATGGCTTTTCGTCGGAAAATCCCAAACAGCTGCACTTTACACTTCCCCGTTCAGATATCGCCAATATGGCCGGGACAACCTACGAAAGTGTGATACGTAACCTGGCAAAACTCGAAGAAATGAAAGTCATTGAACTGGAATCCAAAAATATCATCATCCTGAAGATGAATGAGTTGCAGAAAATCGCTCAAAATAAAATTTGAAAGTTGCCGGACGTGTTTTAACATTGTAGCTTTGGCCCATGACTGAAAAAACTCCTTCACTTTTTACCCAGACCGGGCTGGCCGATCCACTATTAAAGGCCCTAAACGAAGCCGGATATATAACCCCTACTCCTATACAAAAAGAAGCTATTCCTGCCTTATTAGCGGGTAAAGACCTATTAGGCGTCGCTCAGACGGGAACAGGAAAGACAGCAGCCTTTGCCCTTCCCATTATTCATCGGCTGAACGAATCCAAAATCAAAGCGCAACCAAGACATACCCGTGCCTTAGTGTTGACACCGACAAGAGAACTTGCCATTCAGGTGCACCAAAGTTTTCAGGATTACGGCAAGTTCACAAACCAAAAATACGCTGTGGTTTACGGAGGCGTCGGACAATCTCCGCAAGTTAAAACTCTCTCCTATGGTGTCGATGTACTTATCGCTACACCGGGAAGACTGCTGGACTTAATCTCCCAGGGATATTTGAAACTCAGCGGCCTGGAAGTTTTTGTTTTAGACGAAGCCGACCGCATGCTGGACATGGGCTTTTTAAACGACATAAAAAAAATCATTAAGCTTCTTCCACACAGACGACATAATCTCTTTTTCTCCGCCACTATGCCACCGGATATTAGCGCTCTGGCTCACACCATTTTAGTTAATCCGGTTAAAGTTGAAGTGACACCCGTTTCTTCTACCGCCGAAATGATTCAGCAATCAGTAATGTTCGTGGACCGTGAAAATAAAAGATCACTGCTTCAGCACGTACTGAAAAACCAGGCACTCAAAAAAGTCATCGTCTTCTCCCGAACCAAACACGGCGCCAATAAAATTGCTGAAGTCTTAAATAAAGCAAGTATCCTGGCCGATGCCATTCACGGAAATAAATCGCAGTCCGCCCGTCAAAAAGCACTGGAAAATTTTAAACTGGGAAAAATCCGCGTCCTGATTGCCACGGATATAGCCGCCCGGGGAATTGATATCGACGACATCTCTCACGTCATCAATTACGATTTGCCTAACGAAAGTGAAAGTTACGTTCACCGTATCGGGCGAACTGCTCGTGCCGGAACTTCCGGAGTAGCTATCTCATTTTGTGATGACGAAGAAAAGGCCTTCCTGAAACAAATTGAAAAACTCATCGGCAAAACAATTGAGCTGATCAAAGATCATCCTTATCATTCCCAAAAAGTGGAAGAAGCCCGGATGCTTTCTCCCGGAAAGGCAAAAGCGCTGATTGATGCTTCCAATAAGCTTCCCGCTCATCGCCGTCCTAACAACCGCAGCCGCAGACCAAATAACAACAGATCCGCGCCCGGCAAGACAGTTAAATAGAATTTTTTAGCCAGTTCAGACAAAACATACTTATTGCAGATGAAACTCCGCCAATGATGATGAATTTGATTGATTTTGAAATTCTTCTTTTATCTTCGTCGCCATATTGTAATGCCAAATCCATACGAAACATTTTTTTTAAATGCATTCTAAAAAAAACAAAATGTAAAACGGCCAGACCGTAAATTAAAGAAAGTAAGGAAACTATAACTATAAGGCTCATTAAAACTTGTAATGCAAAGTTCATAGGATCCAACTAAGTTAAAATTAATCTAATAAATCTAGAGCAAACTTTTTTATAGTAAACCCTTCAATAACTGTATGCAATGCCTGAACATTAGTTTTCACTATCCAGACAGGCGCAATGTTTCAAAATGTAAGATTTTTGTTTAGCATTTGGCGTAGTTAAGGTTAAGCTATGGGGAAGTTTTAAATTCGTGAGGTACTCTTGAAAAAGTTCATCTTTGGTCTACTTGTTCTAACCGGTCTTTCACATATCTCAGTTCAGGCGGAAGATAAGACTCTCAAATTCGGGGTCGGTCTTTTTCAGCCGGATAAAGAAAAAAACGATCAGACATACAAACCACTGGCCGACTACCTCTCACTCTCCCTCAAAAGACCCGTTGAAATGCGCACGGTAGACACCTGGGAAGGTCTTGCTAAATCGCTGGCTAACGGCGAAACCGACATCGCTCTTTTAGGCCCGTGGGGCTACGTGCTCGCTAACAACGAATCCGGCGCACAAGTCATCGCCACTATTCTCTACGATGGCAAACCCGAATACTTCGCCATCATGATCACCCATCCCGATTCAAAAATCGAAAAGCCAGCTGATCTAAAAGGCAAAACCTTCGCCTTTGGAGATAAAGGCTCGACGTCAGGATATTTAATTCCTTATCACTACTTTCAAAAAACCTTCGGCATTAAAGAGCCGGAAGAATTTTTCGGCAAAGTTCTCTACACCAAACACCAGGCGATTGAAACACAAGTCACCAGCAAAGAACTCGATGCGGGAGCTGACTACAACAGAAACAGAAACTCCATGATCGAACAAGGCCTGATTAAAGCAGCCGACAGCAAAATCATCTGGACTTCGGATCCACTTCCTAACGACGCTTTCGCCGTGAGTGCCGATCTCTACAAAGACAAAAAATTTGTGAAACAAATTCAAAAGGCCCTGACCGGATTAACGAATGAATTAAAAAAGAATCCGGCACTTTTACCTAACCACTACACGGGCTTTGTGGAAAAAAATAACTCCTTTTATAAACCTATCCGCGATGCAGGACTGGCAACGGGAAAACTAATTCCTAAGAAATAAAAAAAAGAAAAAAAATTGCTTAACTATAATCTAAAAACGACATTTGTTCTTCTGCTGCAAATCCTCATCGTGATTGTCTGCCTGGGCAGTTTAAAAAACGACGGCGATCTGCAGTTTGGAAGAAAGCCCATTGAAAATCTAAAAAAAACTTTTCAGGAAATGAAACGCCCTTCTTTTCTTGATGCCTGGTATGGTGAAAAAAATTTCCAATTCAAAAGCGATGATGGCACAGTCCTGCGCACAGAAAACCGCCAGGAAGTAGAAAAGAGTTTTCTCAAGGCCATCCTAAGAGCTGTCTGGGTCACTTTTAAAATTGCCACCATTGGTTCCGTCATTGCGGCCCTGCTCGCTATTCCTCTGGGCTGTTTATCCGCCCGCAATTTACAGTTTCCTGTCTACTTAAGATCAGGGGCCAACTTCATCATCAACATCTGCCGCTCCATTCACACTTTAATCTTCGGTCTTTTTTTTGTGGGCATCGTAGGTCTGGGGCCCATGGCGGGAATTCTCGCTATCGCCTTTCACTCCTTAGGCACTTACGGCAAACTCTATAGTGAAGCCATCGAAACGATCGACATGGGGGTTGTCGACGCCATCCGCTCCGTCGGCGCTCATCCCATTCAGGTTTTCACCACTGGTGTCTGGCCGCTCATCTTACCGCAATTTTTAAGCACACACCTTTATGTATGGGAATATAATTTGCGCGACTCCACCGTTTTGGGACTCATCGGTGCCGGAGGCCTGGGTCTTTTACTCACTGAGGCCATCTCCCTTTTTCAATGGGCGCGATTATCTACACTTCTTCTGGTGATCATTGCTATCGTTATGCTGTTTGATTTCATCAGCGCTAAAATCCGGCAGGAACTTTTATGAACAATACCAATAACCAGAAAAATAAAATTACCCTGGAACTTCTCGATTCAGAAAAGACCATCGCTTTGTGTGGCGGCCCTTACAGCAACTACGCATCCGTGGAAAAATTTTTAGAACTTACAAAACACATCGCTTATCGCTTCTGCTTAGGCGATATGGGCGGCTTTGGTCCGCATCCTGACAAAACGATCGATCTTCTGCGCTCTGCCGGTGTTATCTGCCTAAAAGGCAATTACGACCATTCCGTGGGCTTTGGCGAAGTCGATTGCGGTTGTGGCTACATTGATCCGCGCGATCGCCATTTCGCCCAGCTCTCGTTCGACTACACTTTCAAAAAAACATCAGTTAGAAATCGTCTCTGGCTGCAAACGCTGCCCGACGAAATCGAAATCAAGTGGCACAACAAAACCGTTATCCTCGTCCACGGCAGTCCCGACTCCGTAAACGAATTTGTCTGGGAATCCGAAGCCGACGAAACAAAAATGTCCAAATGGTTCAGTGAGAAAAACGCTGAGGTCATCTGTTGCACTCATTCGGGCATCCCGTGGAGCAAAAGCATCAATGACAAAACATGGTTTAATGTCGGTGTCCTGGGACGACCGGCGCACGAAAATTCTGCGCGCGTCTTCTACGGCACTCTCACCCAGGACAACAATGATCTTCGTGCCACTCTCGTCCCGATGGACTACGATTACTCCCAAGTCTTATCCGACATGAAAAGCGAAAATCTTCCGCAGGAATTTCAGGAATCGCTCACCACAGGTCTGTGGACCACTTGCTCCAACATTATGCCGCCGGAAGAATTAAAAGCAAAAAAACGGATCTAATATGCAAACAATCATGGGAAGCCTAACTGCCCTCATTCTCCTTTTTCTCACCGCCATTCACATTTATTGGGGTCACGGTGGCAACTGGCCGGGCAAAACCCGTCAGGATCTCGTGGATCAGGTTTTCGGCGAGGGAACGCAATTCCCTTCCCTCATGGCCTGTTACGCTGTCGCTTTCATCTTATTGTGTGCAACATTCATCGCTCTCACCAGCGCTGGAATCATCCACATCGCAGCACTCGAAAATAAATACCTCTTCTGGATGAACATCGTCGTGGCTGCGGGTTTTCTCATCCGCGGAGTCGCTGCCTATCACCCAAAACTCGAAAAAAAATGGACACCCATCTTCGTGCGCTATAACCGGATCATCTATAGTCCACTGTGTATTTTTTTGGGATTGAGTTTTATATACCTGGCTAAAAGTTAAGACTTTTTCTTTTCAAAGAGCTGCTTGCACTCCTTTTTTACAATTTCATCTTTCTCGATGAAATTATGTAAGTTTGTAAATGATTATTCAGGTGTAAGCTCTGTTGTAAGAAGCGACTGCTTCATCCGGCCTATTTTTAAGACGAAACCGTTTTCATCTTTGTTTAGCGTGGTGGTCTGTCCTTTATGGTTTTTTATGCCATCGATGACTTCTTTTTTAATGATGGATTTTCAGCGTTTCAGATTGTCCGCATACATAGGTTTAAGCCGACCTTAAAATCTTCCTCTTTTCCATCAAAAAATAAAAAACAGGGATCACGATTAAGATAAAGAACATCAGCAGAATGAGGCCTCCGAACATGGGGGCTGATAGACGTTTCATAACGTCAGCTCCCAGGCCTACGGCGAGCATGACAGGGAGAAGACCGATAAAATCGGTAACCAGATCCATAAGAATTGGACGCAAGCTTTTTAGTGATCCTTCAATCGTGGCATCAACTGCGTCTTTTAGTGAATTGAGCGTACCGGCCAGTCTTCTTTGATCCCAGGCTTCGTCCAGGAAAACAACCATGACCATGGTATCCTGAATGGCCACTCCCATGAGCGCAATGATTCCCACCCAAATGGCGACACTCATATTGTAGCCTAAGGCCGCAATGAAAAGAATACTTCCGATAGCTGCGAGCGGTAATGAAGTCATAGTGAGTAATGTTTTGGAAGCCGATTTCATCGAGAAATAAAGGAAACCAAAAATGAGAACGATCGTCAGTGGTAAAACGAGTTTCATTTTATTCTGCATGCGCTCCAGGTATTCGTATTGCCCGGTCCATGTAATGAAATAGCCCTGAGGAATTTTGATTTCTTTGGCAACGGCTGCCTTAGCATCTTCTACATAGCTTCCCGGATCGCGGTCTTTGAGATCAATATAGACATATCCAGCAACGGATCCATTTTCATCGAGAATCATTGGTGGTCCCATTCTGGTCACAAGTGATCCGAGTTGATTAAGCGGAACTTGTCCTCCGGCCGGAGTACTGACTAGAATGCGGCTTAATTTTTCGATATCATCACGAAGCTCTCGCGGATAACGCACATTAATGGAGTAGCGCTCCCGCCCTTCTACCGTCTGAGAAATATCCATCCCACCGACGGCCGTTTCAATAACTGTTAATGTGTCACTGACGTTAAGGCCATATCTTTGAAGCGCTATGCGATTAGGTTCAAAATCGACGTAATAGCCGCCACTGATTCTTTCGGCATAAACACTTCTTGTCCCCTGAACTTTACTGAGGGTGGATTCTAGTTTTCTTCCAATGTCTTCAATCACGGCAATGTCTTTACCGAAAATTTTAATTCCTACGGGAGTTCTGATTCCGGTAGATAACATATCTGTTCTTCCGCGAATCGGTTTTGTCCATGCGCGATTCATCCCGGGAATTTCAACAGCGTGATCCAGTTCTTCTACGAGTTTTTCATCGTCCATACCATCGCGCCACTGCTCTCTGGGCTTTAGGCGGACAGTGTATTCAAACATGGAAAGTGGTGCTGGATCCGTGGCCGTTTCATAGCGGCCAGCTTTTCCAAAAACTGCTTCAACTTCCGGAACACTTTTAATTGCGGCCCCTTGTCTTGAGAGAATATCAGTGGCGGATGTAACAGAAATGCCCGGTACAGTGATCGGCATATAAAGAAGGTCACCTTCCCAAAGAGAGGGCATGAATTCTGATCCCATACGGGTAAAACTGATAAAAGCAATCAGAACCAGTGCGATCGATATCGTGACGACCAGTTTTGTTTTTTGCAAGGCCCAGGCAATGGCCGGTCGGTAGAGCTTCATAAAAAAGCGATGAACTGGATTTTCCTCTTCTTTTTTGATTTTGCCTTTAACGAATGTGGAAATCAGCGGTGGAATTAAAGTAATGGTGACAAAGGCCGTAGCGAGCATGACGAAGTTTTTAGAGAAGGCCAGGGGTCTAAAAAGTTTTCCTTCCTGTGCTTCCATCGTAAAAATAGGAAGGAAAGAAACGGCGATGACGAGAATGGCACTGAAGAGACCAGGGCCAAGTTCTGTGGTAGCTTCAATGGCCAGTTCTTTATAATTGATTTCTCCTTTAGCATTGGAGATTTTTTTATGCGCATTTTCAACAAGAATGATTCCTCCGTCGACAATATCACCAATGGCGAGAATGAAGCCCCCGAGCGACATGATGTTCAGACTGATATCCATGTAATAAAGTGGAATGACGGCAATTAATAACGAAAGGGTTAATGAAGTGACAACTACTAATGTACTTCTAAAATGCAGGAGAAAAATGTACATGACAATACAGACGAGAATAATTTCTTCAATGAGATTATTCCACATGGTGTTCACTGCTTCTTTGATCAGGTTGGAGCGGTCATAAATGACTTTCAGTTCAATGCCAGGGGGAAAGGCTCCTTTCACTTCATTGATTTTTTTCTTAATACCGTCGATGACAGTAGAGACATCTTCTCCCTGTCGCATAACCACCACGCCCCCGACAGTGTCTCCCTGACCGTTCAGGTCGGAAAGCCCGCGACGGATGTTAGGACCAATAGTGACTTTAGCAATGTCAGCAATTCTAACCGGTGTGCCGGATGGTCCAAGACCCAGAGTAATTTCTTCAATCTCTTTCGGGGTTTTGATATAACCGCTCCCTCGCACGTAATGTTCTTTTTCCGAAATTTCTAATGTTCGTCCACCGACATCCCGGTTATTTTCGCGGATAGAACTGATTATTTTGGTGAGAGGAATATTCAGCGCGGACATTTTTATCGGATCTATTTCAACCTGAAATTGTTTCTCAAAACCTCCAACACTGGCCACTTCTGCTACACCCGGTACGGATGAAAGCCAGTATTTGAGATACCAGTCCTGAAAGGTCCTGATGTGGGAGAGGTTATGTTCGCCGGAAGAATCCACTAAAGCGTATTGGAAGACCCATCCGACACCGGAAGCATCAGGTCCGATGCTGGGAGTGACTCCTTCTGGTAATTGACCGGAAATTTTTGATAAATACTCTACTACACGAGAACGTGCCCAATAGAGATCCGTGCCATCTTCAAAAATAACATAGACAAATGACATACCAAACATGGATTGGCCGCGGACAACATCCACTTTGGGAGCAGATAACATGGAAGTGACCAGCGGATAAGTAATCTGGTCTTCAATCAACTCCGGACTTCTTCCCATCCATTCGGTGAATATAATGACCTGTGTTTCCGACAAATCAGGAATTGCATCCATCTTGATATTTTTAATGCAAAATATTCCCCAGATAGCGAGCAAGAAAGAAATCACATAAACAATCTTGGAATTATTGACACTCCAGCGGATGATTTTTCCGATCATCAATGACCGCCATGTTGTGAAGCTGGTGCCTCGCCTTTTTCTGCAGCGGCCCTGAATTTACTTTCAGTATCGATAAGGAAATGAGCGCTGGTGACGATTTCTTCTCCTGCCTTAAGACCGGAGAGAATCGCCGTTTGGTTTTCCGCCTTTGGCCCGACTTTAATTTCTCTTGGTTCAAAAATTGAATTGTCTTTTTTGACGAAAACAATTTTCCGGACACCTGTATCGATGATGGCATCATCGGGAATAACTAACGATTCACCCATTTCTTTTTTTAAAATGACATTGGTATACATTCCAGGACGAAAATCCCCTTTCTTATTATCAATTTCCAGTCTCGCTTGTGCTGTTCTGGTTTCAGCATCAACTTCCGGTGAAATATAAGTGATCTTAGCTTTGAGATTTAACCCGGGATTAGACTGCACTTCGACAAATGCTTCATCACCAACTTTAACAACACCTACATCATATTCATAAAGTGTGGCCATGATCCAGACTTTCGAAAGATCGGCAATCTGATAAAGCTCTACTCCAGGTGTAATATACATTCCCTGGATGGCATTTTTACTCAGGATGGTTCCATCGACGGGTGAATGAAAATTTACAATACGGGAAATTTCCTTTGATCTTTTTATTCGTTCGATTTCACCTGCAGAAACACCCCAGAGTTTTAAACGGTCGGTGGCTGCTTTAACCAGCTCTTTCCCAACACCAGGTTGTTGTAAGGCTGCCAATAATTCTTCCTGTGTCGAAACGAGATCCGGACTGTAAAGGCCGTAAAGAGGTGTGCCTTTTTTTACCGTTTTACCGATGAAATCGGCATAAATTTTTTCAATCCATCCGTTTATTTTAGTATGAACATGTGCTTCCTTTCGCTGATCGGCTGTCACCGTCCCTACTGTTCTGATCGTAATAGACAAAGGCATTTTTTTAACCTGACTGACTTTTAGTCCGATTTTTTTTTGCTGTTCAGCCGGGATACTCACTTTTACTCGTGGCTCTTCTGAGACTCTTTTTTCTGCTTTTTTTAAATCGGGTTTAGCGTCATGATTATGCTGGGAAAAAGCAGGAGAAAGACTTAACAACAAACTGATGATTAAGAAAAAATCTCTCACATATCCCCCATTCCGGACGAAGATCCCGATGTATTATTGCTTTCCGACTTCTGGGGAAGATTAATTCCTTTGGAAGGATTTATTGCCGCAGAATCATCCATACTATCGCTCCCTCCCATTGAACTTCCCATGCTGGCATCAAATCGAAACGGGCGGGCAGGGGCAAATCTGGTTAAAGGTGGATTGGATAAGAGATCGTTGATACGCATTTTGGAAATCACGACATCCATTTGTGCCCCCAGGTATTCCAGCTTCTGGATCCTTTCTGCCTGCAAAGTTTCCAGGAACTGCTTTAAAGACATTCTGTTGGCCGTATAAGCGGCCTTGGCATTTTTTACAGCAATTTCTGTCAGAGGGATAACGTCATTTTTATAAAGTTTAAGAACATCCTGAGCTGAATCAAGTTGTTTCCTGGCCGAAATGTATTCTGTGTCCAGACGATTTTTTATCAAAGTGAGCTCAGTAACAACAGCGTCTTTTTCCAGCCTGGCCGCCGCGACTTGCTCTTTTTGTTTGCTCCAGAAATAAAGAGGAATATTAATCCCGACCATAAATCCCCAATTGGATTTTTCCATGCTGGCCGGATCCATTTTCAAGGGTTCCATGGCCATTGCCTGCAGAACAAAGTCCGGTGCATAAGATAACTTTGCCAAAGTGACTTCATGTTCGCTGGCCTTTAATCCTTCGCTAATGGTCTTCACTTCCGGTTGCTTTTCCAGATCCACTTGTGCAGGTTCGGAAACTACATCCGCAAAATCATCAGTAGAAAGTTCCAGCGGTGTTTCTGTTTTTTTGTTTCTCAGTTCATTAAGTGCAGCAAGCAAATTGGATTGCAATCGTTTTAATCGCAAAAGTTCAACATTCAAAGTCGACAATTCCAGCTTCCCTAGTATCCATTCATGGTGATTATTTTCACCGGTGCGGTATCTCGCTTTTACACTTGTCGTAACGCCTTCAATGATAGTTTTTATCTGTTCATAGGAAACTATAGATTGCTCATTATACAGGGCCTTGAGATACAACTGTGTGGCCACCACACGCGTTTGACGTCTTGTCGTTTCAACCGATTCTGCGGAAGCCTGATAACGATTTTCTGCAATTTTTTCTTTGAGTCTCAATTTACCGGGAAATGGAATGCTTTGACTTAATTGATACCTTCGAACTTTGGACATTTCCTCTCCTTCAAAAGGAATTTCATCCAGTCCATACGCAAAAAAAGGATCATCCAGAGTCGAACTCGGACCTATTTTATGTTTTAGGGCCTCTGATCGCAAAATGCCGGATTTAATCGCCAGGCCGTTTTGTTCAATCTCAGAGAGATATTCTTTCAGGCTAATTTTTTGAGAAGCTGACGAAACTGAACTCAGGCAAAAAAAGAAAAGGAAGGAAAATATACGAGTTCGCGTCATGAAAACTTCCGACCAAGAGGTAGTTATAAGTGAAGTGCGATTTCCCAAAAGAAATCGCACTTGTATCCTATAATATTATTTATTTGATTTTAAAATACTACCTTCTCTGAAATTTAAATCCCCCACAGTTTGAAATTCCGAATAATGGTCATTTAAAACTTTGGTGATTTCAATTTCGCCAACTGACTCCAGCTTACAATAAGCCGGTTCACTATTACTTACTGGCACTCTGCTGCAATTATTATTGGCCACAACAAGCTTTGTACCCGCTTTAAGATTTTTTGAATCCATACAAGCAATGCCTTTTTTTTCGTCAATTTTAAGGGCAACTGTTCCTTTCATTAAAGGATGAGATGCGCAAGAAGAGACTAACAGCATCGACAGTACTACGATTATTTTATTCATGAGAACTCCTTGGTTATCAATAATTATAAATGACATTCCTGCAAATAACCTGACAATGATCAGTAAAGTCCTTAATCATGGACAGTAATTCGTCCTTTAGCCAATGCCCCTCCGTGAATTCCGCAGCTAAATTCAAATTCACCTTCTTTATCCATGGTCATTATTTTTTTGGCCTTTGAATCACGATCGGCCATGATTTCTAATTGGAGTTCGCTGGATTCGATTAAGAACATGCGTGAATCTGCTTCCAGGATAAACTCGACGATCTCATTCTTTTTAAGTTCAATGGCCAGCGGCGAGCAGCTGCCATCAGAAAGTCCCTTAATCGTTACGGAGCGATCCGGTGTTTTAACCATAGGAATAATATCTTCCCTTTTCATCTGCTTAGCTAAATCCAGTGCAGTTTGTCCTTTTTTGTTTTTAAGCTGAAGATCAGGATTCCCTTCCAGCAAGTCCTGAACCAGCCATTTATCACCACGAACTACAGCATGCATTATGGCCGTAAATCCTTCGGCATCCTGTGCATTAAAATCGGCCTCTCCTGCCAGGAAGCTTTCGACAAAATCTTTTGCCCCGTATTTCACTGCTTTAATAAGCGCTGATTCTTGATTTACAGGATCGCGAGCATCGATTAAGGCTCCGTTAGACATAAGTAGATCTGCGATAGCTCCAGTGTGGGAGAAAAGGCCACCGGCCGGTGCATGGGTGACAGCATTTTTTTGACCACAACCCGAGTCAAATAATGTCAGCAGAGGTCTGCATCCCCATTTATCTTTGGCATTGACGTCAGCTCCACAATTAATGATCCATTCCATTTCTTCCAGTGAAGCATTGCTCTTAATTAAAGAGAATAATTCACTATCCGCATTCACAGCACACAGAGGTGCAGGCGGAAGAGTTCCGCTCATTTTACAGTCCACTAAAATGTTTTTGAAACCTGAGAGTGGCTTATTAAAGAGCGCCTCCAGAATATCTCCTGAATCGTTTAGCTTAATTTGCAGATAATCGTTCATAGAATTAAGTAAACTTTTGTATTGCAGAGTCGATTCATTCTTCCAGACTCTCTTCCCATGTAAGTCCAGACCATGAAGGACACTTCCTGAAGTTCTGTCGGAAGAATAATATGTTCTTAAAGTACTTTTCTTTTTATCCATGTTTACGATGAGTTCTACATCGCGCCCGAATTCATTTTTCCCCTGACAGGTAATGAATTCAGCATATGCAGCACCTGAGGAAATGAAGATCGTAAGAAAAAATAAAAAAAATGAGTTCATAAAGTCTCCTCTAATCTTTGGCACCATTCATAATCCAGGTTCTGATAATTTCCCTTTCCGCCTGAGTGACCTCTGAAATTCCCGTTTTTATAGGTGGCATTGGTTTCGTCGCATTTTCACGATCAAGAACAAGGATAAGTCCGCTCTCGTCAGCATTTTCAGGAATAACAATTTCTAAAGGAGAATCAATCATTTCCTGTGCTGTATTTAAAAGCACTCTAGGGGCTGATCCATCCGCGCGATGGCAGTTAAGGCATTTTCGGTCGATGATTAATTTTTTGATAGAAGCAAATGTAGGAAGTAGTTTTTCAACCGGCAGCGGTGCAGGTGCTGGACTTCCATCAAGTGGTTTTTCCGGTCCCCCTGCTTCGATCCAGGCCTTTAGTAAAAGCTCTTCTGCTGTTGTTAACTTATCAAAACCTGCCCGGGGCATTCTCTTATCAATTAAAGTCGATTTTTTTATTGATTGCAGATGAGCAACTGCCTGCTCATAAGTTTCAAGATTAACGTTGCCTGCCTGACCGTGACAAACAATACATTTAGGAATAAAAATTTTATTTTTTACTTCCATAAAAGAGACTGGTTCCAGGGCGATTTTCCCGCTGACCTTCTCTTCGAATTTTAATGGCGATTTAGCGCCACATCCTGTGATTAAAAAAACACAGGATGCAAGCGCCATCAGAAAAAACTTACTGAATTTCATATTTTACAAAAGTTCCATCCAGCTTAACTATAAGTTTTAGAACTCTTTGAGTATCTTTTGAAGTCACTTCAATCAAAGCGTGATCAGCACCGTTTAGTGTCACCTTCTTAAGAGTCAGAGACAAGGCGCTATCGTAGAAAGGTTTTAGGTCGGCTAAGTGATGTCCGTGATCTAATAGATAATGGAGTCCGTTCTCAATCAGGGTCGTTGCATTTTTATCCGGCCATACAGGACCATTTGTGTTCGCTGTACCTGATTTTACTTTAAAGCTCAGCGCTTTTCCCTGAGCATCCATTAATAACTCAACCTGATTTTTTGTCCCATCATTTCCTGATAATTGCGAAACCGTTGATAAAAACTGGGGTTCTCCGGCCGGAGCTTCTGGAAGTTTTTCGATTTCAATCATATGAAGCTTTGTCATGAATGATGCATCTAGTTTTTTTAAATTCACTAATTTTTCAATCCGGTGACTCGATAGCTCTATAATTCTTGCCTGAGGAGCTGGGGCTGCCTGAACGTTATAGGACAAGGTCAGAAATGAGAGAGAGAGAATTAAATGTTTCATAATGGTCTCCTGAAAGTTAAAAGAAACTGACTGCAGGGATACGCCGGACGATATGAAATGTGACCAAAATTTATTGAAATTCAAAAAAAAAAGATGATGAATCCACACGGGTTCAAACCGCAGTTCTAAACGCGTCATAAAAATAGCTAAAAAAACCAGAAAAACATAATGAAAATCACAAAAAATTAAGCCTATAGGTCAAATGACCTAGGCCTACTGACCATTCTACTGATGTGTTTTTTTTAAAAAAATCTATCGTGAAAGGATGGATATGAGAAAAAAATATATTTACGATTTAGTTACCAGAATATCCCATGCCGGCATTGGAGCCACAATTCTATTGCTGCTGGCGTCTTCCCAATTGGCCCAATACTTTTACGAGGATGGGCATTTGCGCCACTTTTTCTGGGTCATTCATATATACAGCGGTTATTTATTGATCGGCTTTTTTTTGATGAGAATTGTTTGGTTTTTCAAGGGACCCAAATACTCGCGTCTTTCCAATTTTATAAAATTCAGGACAAACATGAAATGGGGATGGGGTCATCACCCCATGGCCGCCCCCGCTTATTTACTGCTTTATGCGACCATCGCCTTTTTAATATACAGCGGACTTTTTTTAGCCAGGATTCAATTCGATCTAGGGCCAATTTCCGAAAAATATTATGATGAAATGAACCTGCTGAATAATTTTCTTCATAATCATAACACTGCTTCTTGGTTGGTGATAATTTTTACCATCACTCATCTGGGCGCCCTCACCTTTCATCAAATCAAAGATCGAGTTCCCATCTTTAAAAGTATGAGAACCGGCTATCAATACAAACGAAAATCTTCCGGAGTTTTAGAAAATGAAAGCGACTAATTATTTTATTTTATTCTTAACCATTTCACTGCAGGTCAGTGCCAACGAAGAAATTCTAAAATCTTTTGAAATTCAGGCAGGTAAAACATTTTCAGTGACCGAAGGTGAGAAATTATACCGAACGAAGCGAATTAATTCAAAAGGTGAAAACATTAGCTGTATGACCTGTCACACTCCTGATCCTAAAGGCGAAGGTTTAACCAGAGCAAATAAAATCATAGACCCTATTGCCCCGGTGGCAAACAAGGAGAGATTCACTGACATGGCAAAAGTCGAAAAATGGTTTAAGCGCAATTGCAAAGATGTTTTTGATCGCGAATGTACAGTTACGGAAAAAGGAAATTTTGTAAAATTTATGATGTCAGTCAAATAGGTAATTTCGAAGGAGAAGAAAATGAAAAAAAATATAATATTAGTTCTCTGTGTACTCAGTATAACTTTCGCCATCAAAGGATGGACGGATGACGATGAAGATAAGGGAGAATTCCGTGAGCGCCGAAGAAGAATCAGCACACCGATTGTGATGAATACTAAATTTAAAACGGAATGCACCAGTTGTCATATGGCCTATCTTCCGGGGTTATTACCCGAGAGATCGTGGATTAAAATGATGGGTACACTGGATAAACACTTTGGTGAAGACGCGAGCCTAGATGAAAAGACCAGAAAAGACATCCAGGATTTTTTGGTTAAAAATAGTTCAGATCGATCTTATTCAAGACGTGGTAGAAAAATTCTTTCTTCCATCAGTAAATCCGATACTCCGTTGCGTATCAGTGAGACGAGTTATTTTATAAGAAAGCATGATGAGATCAGGGCCGACGTTTATAAAAGAAAAGCCATTGGCAGCAAGGCCAATTGCCTGGCCTGTCACTCAGGCGCTGAGGCCGGAAATTTTAATGAACACGAAGTCCGGATTCCTCGAGCTAACGAAAGCCCATTAAAAGCTAAAAAGATTTAAGTATTGGGGGAAGCCAGGACCTTGGATTCCCCGTCAATTTTTTTTTCTCTCTAACGGATTTTTGTAAGTTATTTTGAAGAAAAATGGTGGATTAGACCATATTGTTTAAATTTCTAGTACTTATTCATTTAAGTAGCCAAATATAGCTAACTACAGAGACGAGAAGAGATTTTCATAACATTTCTGGATCAGCTTTTATCGACAAACTTTCATCTTTCTCTTTGATGAACTCTATTTGTCTCTCTTTAAATTGAAATTCAAGTTCTTGATCAAATTCAGCAAATGTTTCAATTTCACCAAGCTTGATATGAATATTTTTAGGAATTACTTTATCATTGGACTTAGGAAATATATACAATGTGGTGTATTGAACATTTTTTTGATCATCTCTAAATCCACTTTTTATTGGAAAAATTTCGACACCACGATTTTCATACAATGCTCTTTCATTAACATCGATATCAACTAACCGGCCTACATAAACTTTTCCTGACTTTAAATTAAGCATCACTCGCTTATTAACGAGGCCATTTAATCCTTCTGCAATTGATCCAAGTGGATTTTTTGGATTTTCATCTACTGTAAGCTTTGTCTTCATCTGATTTATTAACTTCTGAGCACATTGTGTTGAAAACAAATATCCAAAAAAGACACTGGATAATAGTGTAAAAATTAAATGAATGCTCATTGATTTTATACTTAATACTGCTGGTACGAAAAAGTAATTAAAATCAAAACTAAATGTACTTGTAGAAAACAAATAAGAGCTTATAAGTAATGGTAAAATTTGATTTACTAAGCCGATCCATAAAGTATTAAAAATCAATAACCAACCATCTGTATGTTGATGATAATTTTTTGTGCGGTAATTATAAATTTTTAATGTAATAAAACCACTTACAGAAAGGACTATTAGGAATGGGTTCAAGTACGTGCTCCAGATGCAGCCTTTTCAAGATCTGGCCTTATAAGTACCGTTTGATTGAGAATTTCTTCAACATTTTCAGCGTATTCTTGCTCTAGTAGTTCTTCAGGTGTTAAGTTAACCCTTACGCTATTTTGAGTAACAATGATTTTTTTAGACTTAGATTCACTCTCTGATTTTAGATTAGTATTTTTGCTATCTGTCATAATGAACCTCTTTCTTTTAATTATGCTTCAATACTCATAAATTATCAATAATTTAGGTGTAGCTATGTAATTCTTTCAGGGATTTAACTCCCTGAAAGAATAAACTTAATATCACGAAATCAAGCGTACTGGTGTTCCTGAAACTACATTAAGAAGAATTCTTCAATTAAAAGGTAACCCACAACCAGAAGCAGCTATTAAAATCCTACAAAGACTTGGATTCGAAAGAGAACTTTATAACTATATGAACGATTTCCACCCTGATATTGCAAGGCTTATCGTTGCCAATAACTCGCACAACTCTGAGTATGAACTAATTAATGAATTTGATCGTGAGTTCTTCGTTAGTGAAGACTACTTTGCCATTGTAAGTATGGCCTATACATCAAGTGGAGTTACTGAAAGAGAAATTTCTGATGAATTTGGTAAAAGAGGTTTAGAGCGTCTCCTAGTCCTTCTAGATAAAGGGGTTGTTAGAAAAGACGGAAGAGATAGATACTTAGGAAATATTGAAAACTACAAGCTTACCTTGGCCGATGGTAAAAGAAGGGTTGAGCATGCCTTGAAATATTATCGTCTGAATGAGGCGGGAAATATTAATAATTGGCTATCTCTGCAGACAGAAAGTATTAACAAAGATGGACTTAAGGCCCTAAAATTATTACAACAAAGACACTACAACGAAAGAAAAGATGCTGTCTTTAATAACCCAGTGTACAGGGGCAATATAAAAGTCTATAGTGCGACCGTTTCTAGTACTTTTTTGACTTATAGACCTGAATCAGCAGAGGTGGTGCAATGAGAAGCATTCTTATCTTATCTTTTTTAGTAGTAAGTTCATCCCTGATGGCCTCTACGACAAATATTCAATCAATCATCCTTGAAGATGGTTCAACTCTTTATAATTCAGACTTAAGCTCAGTTGTTTACTTAGAAGACCAAATTGATTACCTAACTTTAAAAAATGGTTCAAAAGTTGAAGGCCAAGAAGTTAAGAAAATCAACTTATCAAAGAAACTAATCCTGGCACCTCAAGTTCGTGCCGCTGTTCGCGTTGGTGGAGACGGTACAGGGGGCTAACGAAGTTATTATTTGTTTCGACTGGCGATAGAATGAAAGGGTGCCAAATCATGAACTTAGCACCCACTTTCAGATTATTAAAATTTTACTAAATCACGATTTTGAATTTTTGCATTGCCAACTGGCGAAGCAACAATACAATCATTTTTTACCCTTTCAATTTCTTCAGGTGTAAATGCGACCTGTGCTTCTTCATGAATTCCTCTAAACGGATAAGTTATTTTTGTTCTTAACTCATTATTTAAATTTGCCTCGACGACGACAGCATCTCCGACTTCTGTATTCACAAAATTTGATTCAATCTTATTCTTTCTGACCAAGTTAGAACGAATAATTTTAACCTTGTCCCCAATTGCTGGAAGCTTGAATTCACTTACCTTTACCATTGATTTATCAAATCTGTTCGAAGGATTTTTTAATCTGTAATTTTCTACAATGTCACCTTTTCTTTCCTGATCTGAGTTTTTACAAATAATAATTTTACCACTTGGTAGTACGTCAGACACATGCTCAAAAGAAAATGCGTTAAAACTTGAAAAAGCCAGAATCAATCCAATAATCTTGTACATAAACACTCCTTTAAAATGCGCTATTCAAGAGCTGTTGATTAAATTTTTCTTACAATATTCTCATCGCCAATGTCGCTAGTACCATCAAATTTAATTTCATATAAATCTGGCCCTAGCTTTTTCGTAATCATTCCTTCCATTTTCAACGATTCTTTTCTTGCTCTCATCATCCATGAAACTCTGAATAATCTGACTTTATCTCCAACATTTAAATTAACTTCTGGGTAACTAACTACTGCTTCTGTTGCTGAAATGATTTTAGTGATTTCACCTCTTGGCTCAACCTTTACAGTTGCACAAGAAACAAATAATAAGCTTAACAAAAACAACATAATAATTTTTTTCATAACTTTCCTTTAAAAGATATTTTTAAAATGGCACACACTAACCTATTTTGTATGAACCTATACAATTTCACTTTTCAATCCAAAAACCTAATATGAAGATTTTTTTAACATTCGTGCATCAAAAGAGTTTTTAAAACTCACGACAGTCGATTGTTCTTTAATATTTCGATTTGATTGAACACTGCTACTACAGCCTGAGACCATTATTAATAAACCAATAAGTATTAATATATTTTTCACAAAATCCCCTAAACTTTAATAAGTTTTAATTTTTAATATTAACTTTCCATATAACGAAGGAATTACAACCAACGTAAGTAACGTTGAAGAAATAATCCCACCGATAACAACACTCGCTAATGGTTTTTGAACTTCGGAACCTATTCCACTCGATAACATCATTGGTAAAAATCCAAAAACGGCGACAAGTGCAGTCATTAAAACAGGCCTAAGTCTGACCATGGCTCCTTGTTTTAAAATTTCTATTCCTTGAATACCTTGCTCCTTCAGCTGGTTGAAAAAATTAACTAAAACAACTCCATTCAAAACTGCAATACCTGAAAGTGCAATGAAGCCTACTCCTGCTGAAATACTAAAAGGTAAATCATTCAGAATTAAACTAACTACACCTCCAACTAAAGCCATTGGTACACATGAAAATACGAGCGCCGTCTCCTTCATATTTCCAAAAGCTGCATAGATCATCATTAGTACGAGAATTAAAGCGATGGGAGTTAAAAGCAGTAAGCGATTTTTAGCAAGTTCTAAGTTTTCAAAATTACCACCCCACTTGAAAAAGTAACCTTGGGGTAATTTAATTTTTTCATTTACTAGATCGCGAGCCTCTTTAACAAAACTTTCAGTATCTCTTCCTCTAAGGTTGACTAGTACGGCAGAACGACGATTTGACTCTTCTCGTGTAATACTTCCAAATGTTTCAGCAAATTCACTAGTAGCAACTTTTTCCATAGGAACAGTTAGTGATTCTGAAATTCCGATTGGAAGCTTTTTAATTACATCAAGATCACTTCTCTGCTCTTCACTTAGCTTAACCATGATTGGATATTTTTTCTCATTTTCGTATAAAGTTCCTACTTCATATCCACCCAAAGCAATCTCTACGGTGTCTAACACATCGCCTGAAGATGCGCCCATGCTTGTTAATATTTCGTCTTTAGGAATAATTTTTAATACTGGCGAAGTACCTGCTAAATCCTCTTCAACATCTCCTGCCCCTTCTACTGACTCGATAATCTCTTTAGTTTCTTTCGCATAATTCATTAACAATTTTAAGTCTGGCCCAAAGATTTTAACTGCAACATCGGCTCTAGTTCCCTCAAGAAGTTCATTAAATCGCATTTGAATTGGTTGAGAGGCTAAATAGTTTTGACCAGGGACTTCATCTTGAAGTTTGGTTATCATTCTTTGAACTAGAGAGGCATAAGTTTGCTTTTTATTATCAATCTTAGGCCATTTCTCGATATCATGTAACATTATATATGTATCAGATACATTGACTCCCATTGGGTCTGTTGCGACTTCACTCGTTCCAATTCGAGAGAACACATTTTCGACCTCAGGAAATGTTCGCAAAACAATCTCTGCTTTTTCTTGGAATGCAATAGATTGATCTAAGCTAATATTTACTGGGCGAATCATATGAAACGCAAAAGATCCTTCACTTAATTGAGGTAAAAACTCAGAACCTCTTGTAAAAAACAAGCCTATACCAATCACGACGCTTGAAATCGCAATAACGATAATTTTTCCGGGATTCATAATAGAAAAATTAAGAACAGGCTTATACATGTTCTTGAATATTTCCATAAACTTCGGCTCTTTCTCTTCTGCATCTCCTTTTAAGATTAACGATGCGAGTGCTGGAGCTGTTGTAAATGAAAAAATAAGTGCACAAAATACCGCTATTGCAAATGTCATGGCCATAGGTAGAAACATTTTCCCTTCTACTCCTGTCAAACCAAAAACAGGTAGGAAAACGGCAACAACAATAAGTTCTCCAAATCCAGCTGCTAATCTAATTTCAACAGTTGCATCGTAAACAGCTTGCATGACTTCTTCTTTTGATAAGTTTCTGCCTAGCTTGTGTTTTAGTTCATGAATATAACGAACACAATTATCAAGAACAATGACTGTTCCATCGACAATAATACCAAAATCAAGCGCACCTAAACTCATTAAGTTTCCAGATAAACCTAGAGGCTTCATTATTAAAAAAGTTGCAAGCAATGTTAAAGGTATTGTAAATGCCGTTATAATAGCTGCTCGAACATTTCCTAATAGTAAAAATAGAATGACAATAACGAGAGTCGCTCCCATTAGTAAGTTGTGTTCAACTGTACCAAGTGTTGCATTTACTAATACTGAACGATCATAGACAACAGTAAGATTTACTCCTGGTGGTAAACTTTTTTCAACTTCTTTAATTTTTTCTGCAACCCTAAGAGCAACTGTTCTGCTATTTTCTCCGATGAGCATCATGGCCGTTCCAAGAACAGCTTCTCTACCATTAAGTGTTGCACTCCCTGTTCTCATCTCTCTTCCGAGCGAGACTTTTGCAAAATCCTTAATTCTTATGACCTTTAATGACTCAAGCTTTTTTACAGGCACATTTAAAATTGCTTTCTCGTCTTTTAATAAACCAATACCTTGAATCAAAAATTGTTCAGCAGTTTGCTGAACATTTCCTCCGCCAACATTACGATTCACTTTTTCGAGAGCAGCTGTAATGTCATTAAAGTGAATATTATACGAAGTCATCTTTTCGATATCTGGCATAATATGGAATTGTTTTTCATAGCCACCACTCGTATTAATTTCTGCAACACCTTCGACAGTCAGAAGTCTGGGCTTAATTGTCCATTCTTGAATGGTTTTAAGCTCCATTAACTGCTTTAGACGCTCTTCTGGCTTAAGAGCTGGCTTTTCAAAATCGATGACGTACTGAAAAATCTCACCAAGACCAGAAGAAATAGGGCCTATTTCCGCTGTTGCACCTTTAGGGAGGTTTGCTTGAACACCTTGCAATCTTTCAGATACAACTTGGCGTGCTCGATAAATATCGACTTTATCTTTAAAAACGATTGTCACTTGAGAAAGTCCAAATCTTGTTATTGAACGAATATGTTCAACGTCAGCAATTCCACGTAATGCAGACTCTACTGGTTGAGTGATTGTTCGCTCAATTTCTTCAGGAGCAAGTCCATCTACTGTCGTATTTACTTGAACTTGATTATTCGTGATATCTGGAACAGCATCAATTGGTAGCTTTTGAAAGGCATAGAACCCTGCAATCGCCACGACTAAAGTTAACAATAGTACTGTGTATCTATTGAAAACAGAGAAATGAATAATTTTATTTAACATACATGCATCCTAATTAATGTGAGTGAGAGTCTGATAGTCCACCTGATGCTGCAATTTCGGCCATTCTTAAAAAGCCAATGCCGTTAACAACAACTTCATCTCCAACTTTAAGATCAGATGAAGATACAAGATAATCGTTTATATCTTGAGACACAGTCTTAAAATCTATTCTCTTGAATAGACCATCACGAAATCTGTAGATATTGACTTCGTTAAGGCCTTTGTAAATTGCATTTTTTGAGATTTTGATTTGTGGAGAAGCAATCTTAACCATTTTTATTTCAAAAGTTTTCATTGCTGCTGAATTAAGTTTAAACCCATTTTCATTGGAATCTTTGCCATGCTCTTCATGCTTATCCCCATGTTCGTCCCCATGCTCATCTCCATGCTCATCTCCATGCTCTGCATGTACATCTGCCTTTTTTTCAGTAGCATGCTCATTTTTATGTTCATCTTTATGACTATTGCCTTGCCCCTCGCTGGAAAAAGTAGAAGCTGATTCAAAAATCAAAAAACTACAAAGAATTATTTTCAACATATAAACCTCTTAACTTTAAATAGCTTATTAAAACACTAAGTCGCACATCTTCTGAGACTTCTAAGAAATCAATAAATGAGCGATAAGAATCTAGGTAAACTAAAGGCGAAACAACTCCGGTATCAAATGATTTTTTTATTTTTTTAATATCAGTTTCAAGTTTTTCAATTGATGGTAAATCCGCTAATGATTCCGAATATTTTTTAAAGCGCTCTTGAGATAAACTTCTCTCGAGCTCTGCAACTCTTTCCCCTCTTTTATTCTCAAGACTTGCTAGATTTTTTGTTTGCTGTATAAAATCAGAATTTGAGTTATTTATTGAAGGAAAATCAAATTCAACCTGAACACCTAAGCGATACTCGTCTACTTCGTTATTCCTATCGCGTGAAAAACTAGGCCCAATTTTTAAATTACTGAAATATCTTCTTGTTTCTAGTTCTGTAGAACTTTGAACAACTTCTGCTTTAAGCTGAAGCTCTCTCATTGAAAGTAACTCACTACTAGTTTGGACCTGAAATTTTAATTCATTGATAATAGATGTGAAGGTTTTGTAATCAATAACACAGCTAATATCATCCCATTTTTTGATAATTAACTTATCTTCAAATATGTTGTCCTGCAGTCTTGATTTTTTTAAAATTAAGTTATTTTTAAGTAATCCAAGAGAACTTAAAACTATTTCATCTTCTCTACTTCTTATGGGTCTATTACGATAAATTGACTCAGAGGAAAGGATGGTATTAATTAGCCCTTCAACTTTCTCTAAAAAAAATTGATTTTGCGAAATTTTAAAAAGAGAAACTGCCACTTGATTTAATCTTTCATTATAATCTTTTTGGAACTCAATAGCCTTTATCTCTCTATCTGAAAGGCTTAGTTTTTTCCTTGCACCATAATTTCGATAATCATCAATACTAAAGAGCAACTCTGCGGTTATCTCATTATTACTTGAATTATCTTTATCGAGATTAAACCCTGCCGCAAACTCGGGCCGACTTCTACGAGTCTCTTGTTCATACTTGAGCTCTAATAAACGATCTGTTGCGTCTTTATAATGCTTCTCTTGGGGAGATTGCTTTAAAAGCGATATGACACCTTCAATATTTTGAATATTGCAGGTGTTGGCCTTTACCCCAAGTGAAATCATCATTCCAAAAAAGAATGCTTTCTTCCACATAAGTGTGTCCTTAAATAATTAGAATTAAAAAAAATAATTGAAAAAAGAGATTAAACCGTAGGTGGTTTATCCATTGATAAAGAAATTTTGGGATAAGTAGATAATTTGTAAGAAAATGGTAATTGAGAAATTATTACGATATTAGACTGAACCTTTTCAGTTGAAAAACTAGTCATCCAGCTGTTGCAAGTCAGGCTAGAGCAGTGGTGATCTTCTTGTGATCCACCTGTAGAATTTGAAGTTTTAGTTGGAGAAGATGACGAAAATGAATAAGAATTGTCAGAGCAGTCTACATCATTTGGAAAACAAATATTGATACTTGTTAAGACAAGCGCAAGTATCATAAAAAATCTACCTATAATTTTTTTCACTGTTATTATTCTAATCCATGCCACATAAAATAGTAAATACTATTTTATCGATTTTCAAAATTTATTATCGAATACACTGCTTAATACGGCATTCGCCTCTATTTTGTGACAATAGGCCCGAAAACTCTTTTTCAAATAATTCTATTTAAGCACACAGTCGAGCTTAACGCTTTCAAATTCATTTTTAACCAGAACTAGAACTTTTAAAGCTGCACTGACAGAAAGCGTGGCCATAAAAAGAGCAACTATTAAATCAGGCCATTTAGAAGCATAAAAATAGACTCCTGCTGATGCTATAACAACAGCGATATTTCCAATTGCATCGTTCCTTGAGCAAAGCCAAACAGACTGCATATTGCTGTCACCATCTCTAAAGCGATAAAGCAAGAATGCAACAACACCATTCACTACCAGTGCAAGCACTCCAACCCATGACATTGTAAAAGAGTTAGGAATTGTTTCACTGTTAAAACGAATTACTGCTTCGACTAAAACCCAAAGCCCAAATCCAAACATAAAAATTGCTTTTGTTAAAGAGACTGTAGCTCTCGTTTTGATCGCGGCACTTAGAACAAAGAGTGTGACAAAGTAATTCGCACTATCGCCCAAGAAATCAATTGCATCAGCTCTCAGCGATAATGAATGAGATAAAAGACCTTGGAAGTTTTCAAGGAGAAACATGGCAAAATTCAAAATTAGTGCAACCCAAAGCACAGTTTTAAAACTTTTATTTACTTCCTTTATATTAATGTTTTTTGGCCCACAACAACTAGCACTCATAATTTTATTCCTTTTAGCCCATCGAGAATTGAGCATTTTTCTAATTCATTACCATCGCACTTAGATTCAAATTGTTTTAAAAGTTTAAGCATCTCTTTCAGATTTTCTATTTTTTGAGAAACTTCAGCAATCTTGATAGCAGTCTTCTTCTTTACAGATCCGCAGCCTTTATTAGGGAGTAATTTCAAATCCATTAACTCTTTTATCTCAATTAATGTGAAACCTACTTTTTGAGCTTGCTTAATAAATAATATTTGACCTACAAACTCTTCTGTATATTTTCTTCTAGAAAGTCCTTTTATTGGTTGAGTGAGGATTTTTTTTCTTTCATAAAAGCGAATAGTCTCTACATTTACGCTTGCTTTCGTCGCCAATTCACCAATTGTAAAAAATTCTTTTTTTGTGCTAATCATCTGTTTATTAACCCTTTAGAGTAATTATAGCATCCGTATCATAGTACGGAATCAAGCACTATTTTGGCATGATTCTAAAATTTTTTTCAAATCTTCAGGAATGGGCATTGGCTCAAAAATTCCAACTCTTATGGTTCCAACATTGCCCGTTGGTGCTTTTTTGAAAAGCGAGCCTGGGACAGCAAGAATCAACCTTGGGATTTGTCCCACCGCTTCTTTTAAGTTAAAAGTTCTTAAACTTAAAACAAACATTTGATAATGAATATAGAAATGCTCTTTCCAGAAAAACTGCCCTAGAATATGTGCCCTTTCTAAAAATATCCAAGCATCGTCTATCCTTTTTTCTTTTAAAGCACAAAGAAAACTATTAATTTCTATTTCAAAGTGTTGAGCTAATTTTTGGTTCATATACGATTCTCCAACATCAAAAAAATTTTTTATTATTTAAAGCCTATATCTAAGTTAATATTTCTCCAAATTTTATTTGAAGTATAAACTGAGATTAAAGATATAAATTACTTTGTGCTTAATTTACCCCATAGATTCAATCATCCCCCAGACAATCGCTAGTTTTTCATCTGACAATTTCTTCATTTTAGAAAAACATAGATCAATAATTTCATCTCTTAACTTTTCTTTATGAAAGCACCTCTCAAAATCTAAATAAGTGAAACCATAACAAGTTACAATATGGACTATCCTTTCTTTATCAAGAGTAATGCGTCCATTTTCAATATGCCCTATTGTGGGCCTTGAATACCCACATAGGGCAGAAGCTTGATCTTGTGAAATATCTTTCAATCTACGCAAGCTTTTTAAAACTTGAGACTCTTTCGTAATTAATCTACGGTAACTGCGTCGATCATTGTTTGTGATAACATTTTTAACTCTCTCTGCTTTTGTAATTTTTTTACCACGCTTAATTTTCACAAACTCTTCAGGAGTAATGCCAATTGCCTTAATAATATTTTGCAGACGTTCCTCGGATAATTTGTCTCTACCGTTCTCTATTTTTTCAATTGCCTTATAAGACACACCTAATTTCTTCGCCAAATCTTTACGCGACAAGCACTTTAAAATTCTAGCCTTTTTTAATGCTGTTGCTTGTGACTTAGTTATTCTTTCTTCGTTGGACATTCCTAGCATTTTCTACTCCTTTGATTGTATTGCCAGCGTCCGCTCTCTAAAAATTGTCTATGGAAAACTTACCAAATTATCAAAAATTGCTACCAACTCGTGCTACCAAAATTTGGATTGCTACCAACAAAGCCAAATTAAAAGCCAAAAAAAGCCAACCCTAGAGATGTCTAGAGATGTTACATTTTTTAATCGTCTGGATACAAAAGAAGCGACAGTGAAGAACTCGCAGAACTTATTGATTCTGTTAGTTTAAATATTTTTGGTAGTTAGCTTTATCGGGCATAAAAAAAGCCGAACATAAATTCAGCTTCGCTTTTTTATAAATTTTAGTTCCAGAAAAATGGTGGACCCATGCGGGATCGAACCGCAGACCTCAACACTGCCAGCGTTGCGCTCTACCAACTGAGCTATGAGCCCTCAAAGATGATGGTTAACTTTAGAGACAAAATCGCGGATTTTCAACAGCAAATCTTCATAAAAGTCTAATAATATAACAAATTGACTTGCTCTCCCGTCCCTTGCTACCATCTAATGCTTCCCGAAAATGAGTTTTTAACACGAGGTACCACAATGGGAATTTACATCAATCGCACGCTCAACATGAAAAAAATCAAAGCGATTGGATTTGATATGGACTACACGATCGTCCGCTACAATTCTGAAGCATTTGAAAAATACACTCACCAGGAAACGCTGAAAAAACTAGTGAACGATAAAGGTTATCCCAGCGACATTTTGAAGCTGGAATTTGAATTTAACCGGGTTATTCAGGGTCTGGTGATCGATAAATCCAAAGGAAATCTTTTGAAAGTGTCCCGCTTCGGGAAAGTCAAATCGTCCTATCACGGGCTATCGCCACTGGATTTTAAAGAGCAGCAAAGAATTTACGGAAACGGGGTTATTGATCTGGGGGACCCGCACATTCAGAGTCTCGATACGAACTTTGCTGTCAGTAACGGGGTGCTCTTTTCTCAACTGGTAGAACTTAAAAAGCAAGGGATGGCACTGCCTGACTTTGATACGCTGGCGGTAGAAATTAAGGAAGCACTGGACATGTGCCACAGCGACGGGACGTTAAAGAATCACGTACGCGAAAATATCAGTCAGTACATTGTGCAGGATCCGGAAGTGGTGACCCTTCTGGAGCGCTACAAACGTTACGGGAAAAAACTGCTGATCATTACCAACTCTGATTACAATTACACTAAGCTGCTCTTGGATTACACCATCAATCCATTTTTAAAAGAGCATAAACACTGGTCGGAACTTTTTGAAGTGACTGTGACGTTAGCTTCGAAGCCGCGCTTTTTTACAATCAAGTCTCCGTTTCTCGCGATTGATCCGATAAACGGAACAATGACCAATGCTGACGGAAAAATTGCGAAAGGTGTCTACCAGGGCGGATGGGCCGGTAAATTACAAAAAGATCTGGGTCTCGAAGGTGACGAAATTTTATACCTCGGCGATCACATTTACGGTGATGTGGTGAGTATCAAGAAAACGTTTTACTGGCGAACAGCTCTGGTACTTGAACCACTGGCCGATGAAATCGTGGCGATTAAAAAGTCGGCCCCAATTCAGAGTGAAATTGATAAACAGATGGTGATCAAAGAAGCGCTGGAGACCAAACTTAACGAACTCGATCTTCGAAAAAATGAGTTCCATGAAGAAGTGTCCAAAGAAGAACTCACGGCACTGTTTGCGGAAATTGATAAAGTGAATGCGACCATTTCTGAATTATTAGAGCAGCACCGTAAACATTTTAATCCTTACTGGGGTGAGATGATGCGGGCAGGCCTTGAAGAATCGCGGTTTGCTGACCAGGTGGAAAAATACGCGTGTATTTATATGACGAAGGTTTCGGATCTTATCGAGTATTCACCGCGGACTTATTTCCGTCCGGTGCGAAGAACTCTCCCACACGAACTTTAAAAACTGATAATAGATTTCCCAGGATTTTTGTCCATAGCCACCGGCCATGACATAGGACTGGGGAATCTTCCGCTTCTTTAAAAAAGTGTAAATCATTTTATCCCGATCTAACATCTGCTCTTTTGTGAGATTGATGAAGCTTGAGCTCGGCAATTCGTCGTGTTCGTACGGATCAGCGCCATTAACCACTAAGACAAAATCCGGATTGGGATATTTTTCTTCCATTTCATTGAGTCCGGCTTCAAGCATCGCCAGATACTGATCCTCTTCACCTACATCGATACCGATATCCACTGAACAGGGAATAAACCATGGATCGCGTACAGAGCCGGAATTAAGCGGCCATCCTTCTTTCATATGAATGGAGAGAGTGCGGATGGATTTGTCATTTTTTAACATTTCTGCGGCACCGTCGCCTTTATGGACATCGACATCGATGATCCAGGCAGTTTTGATCAATCCCTCTTGCTGCATTTTCTTAAGTGTGATGACAACGTCATTGATCAGACAAAATCCTCTTCCCGCACCAGTCATCGCGTGATGCATACCTCCGCCCAGATAATAGCTGCATCCGGCCTTGAGAGCGTTTAAACTCGCGGTATAGGTCATTGAAGCTTGCAGCAGAATGGTTTCCAGCAATTCTTCAAAGGGCTTTTTTTGATTTTCGGGATTGTAGCGCTCGAAACTTCCGTCTTCGTTCTGGAGTTCGTAACATTTCATCACTTCGTTTTTCAGTTCTTCTTCTGTACCAAAAAGACGGGCAATGTAGTCGCGGTCATGGACGCGTTCGAGGTCTTCTCGTTTAATGAGCGAGATTTTTGCGAGATCAGTGTAAGTCAGTTCAGGAAAATTTTTTTGGAGTTCAGAGAAAGTCTGATGGGCCCGGTTGTCCACGATTGGGATCTCAATTCCGTATTCACTGAACCTGAGATCACAATCGGGATGATAAAAAATCATTGCAGGGACTTTTATTACCAGATGAATTGGCAATCGATCTGTGCCCATGCCTGAACAAACGGATCGTAGAAGTTAGAATGAACATAAACATCAACTGAAGTTTGCGGATAGATAACCAGTCCGTTAACCCATGAGTTCAGAACAACTCCATTCCAGGTGCGACCAAAGGCCTGTCCGTGACAAACGATCGGCTGAAAGCTTGTGTTCCAGACGCGTGCTACGGCGACTTCACGGTTTACAAAGTAATTCATGTGCGGAACGAAAGCTTGTGCACTTCCTGCGATTGATAGAAAAAGCGCGCATGAAAGTAAGAGTTTTTTCATGTAAATCTCCTTGGACCCAAAAGTTCTATGCCCCTCTTCAATCATTAAAGAGATGCTTTTGCAATACTCTGACATTCACTCAGAAAATCTTTCCCGGGAAGGTTGGCCAGAGCTTTAAAAAGGGTGGCTAACTGATCAAGATTACGGGCCCCGCAGATGGCCACATCCAGTTCCGGATGCGATAGATTAAAGCCCAGGGCCAGTTCCAGTCCGGTGTGATGGTGCTGGTCTAATAAAGGCCAAAGTTTCTGCATGACTTTGAATTTCGAAGCGTTATCCGCCTGCTTCCACCAAGGGGCCCAGGAACGGCAGTCGCTCTTGTCGTATTTGCGGTTTTCGTCGACGCGGCCGGTGAGAATTCCTTTGTCTAAGGTTCCCCAGCTCATGAAGCTGATATTTTTTTCGGTCAGATAAGGAAAGAGTTGTTCTTTAGGAGCATGCTGAAAAAAGTTAAACTCACTTTGCACGACTTCAATATTTTCAATTTCAAACGCCTTATTTAAGTCCTCGATATTGGTATTACACAAACCGATGTGTTTGATTTTTCCTTCGGACTTGGCCTTAGCGTAGACTTCCAGTGTTCTTCTGATATCGACCTTAGCATCCGGCCAGTGAACCATATACAAATCAACGTAATCACTTTGCAGGTCGCGCAGAGTCTGCTCCAGCATTTTCCGGGCGATTGCCGGATCATTATTCATGTCGACTCTTCTATTCTCGTGCCAGGTCACTCCGGATTTAGAGATGATAAAGACATCTTCCCGCATTTTTTTAAGGGCCTTGCCCATTCTGATTTCGGAAAGTCCAAATCCATAAATGGGAGCTGTATCAAAGATGCGGATGCCCTGATCATAAGCTGCCAGGAGCAGATCGATGGAATCGTTTTCAGTTACATCTCCGAAACCGTAACCGCCGCCTTCTCCACTGATGGCCGCGCCTCCGAAGGCCAGGGGAACTCCTGTTTTCCGGGCTATTGTTTGCAGTAATCTTTTCATGGCAAAACCTTGTCTTGTGAAGCTCTTTTAATAGGTGTATTAATAGACATCTTCGAAGAATTTGTACAGAGACATGAGAACCATTGTCATGAAAATACTCCTCTCCTCGCTCCTCTGCCAGCTGTTATGGATGAGTTCCGTTCACGCTGCTGTTGATCCTTCAGCTTATCTGCAAAAAATCTCTACTTTGAGAGAAAAGGCCCGCGGACTTTCTCCCGAACTTAAATCCGCACAAGCTCTGGATTCGCAGAAAGCGGCCGAAAGTTATTCGCGCATTACCAGTCATTTGCCCAACGCTGCTCTTCGCATCCGCAAAGAGAAAGATTTTTTTGAGGAGCGAACAGCTCAGCTGCGTGCCTTAGGTCTGGTGACTGCTGATTCATCCTGGTCAATTAACTATGAATGGTCGCTGTTTAATCTCGCGCAGATTGACCGCACCCGAAAAACGTTCAGCGAAGAAGACAAGGCCACTCTCGAAGCACGCATGACCGGTCTGGAATTTCCCATCAGCTTCAACACTTATTTTTTAAATTTTCTGCTGGCGAAATATAAATCAGCGGCGATTGAAAATTCTCTGAAAAAAGCAGACACCGGCAGAAAAGAAGCACAGCTGGGATTTGATCTGGGCCAGAAAACCAAAATCGATGTACTTCGCTCGGAAGCCAACCTTGTGTCACTGACTGCTAAAAAAACAACTTATGCCGATGAAGAACAAAACGCTAAAAGCCGTTTACTGGAATACAGCGGACTCACTCATGATGACCTGAATGCCTTTAACCAATTAACGGAAGAAGACATTCTGGCGATTATCAATTCGCTTTCTGAATCCAAATCCATTGGCTCCCGGCATGATCTGGTCCAGAGTCCCCTTTATCAGCAATTGTTGCTGGAAGAGCGGATTAACCGTCTCTCTCTTTCAGAACTGACCCGGCTGGAATATCCCGATCTGTCTTTGCAGGGCTCGTACATGAGTTCGGGTGAATCCTTTGATCAGTCTCTGCATCAGGGACAAAAAACTCACACCGTCGCACTGGTCTTGAACATTCCTCTCTTTTCATGGGGAAGTTTTTCGTCCACTCATTTTGAAAAATATTATGCCGGCAAACGGATTGAATATACTATTGCCCGCCAGAAGCAGGAGCTGGACAATAATTTAAGCAATACGCTGATTAAATTAAAAGCACTGGAGACACTGCTTTCCTCTCTGGCCCTCAATGTCTCACAGTTTGAAGAACTCTATCGTCTCTCCCAGAAATCCTATCAGCTGGGCAAAGGCTCGCTGTTTGAACTCCTGGAAGTGCAGGACGATTTACTGGACGCTAAAATTTCTCTCGCTCAAAACCGGATTCAATACTACACCCTTTCTCAAAATTACTTATGGCAGGTAGGCCTCCAATGAAAAAATATTCTGCACTCTCTTTAATCTCTCTCGCTTTGCTGCTTACTTCCTGCGGCCCGAAAACTGAAATCAAGGCCATTAAACTGGCAAGCGGTGTCGTTGAGAGCACAGTGACAACTACCAACTCCGGTACAGTGGAGGCCCGTCAGCAGGCTGAACTGGCCTTCGGAACTCCGGGAAGGATTGCCCGGATCGCCGTCAGTCTGGGAGATAAAGTAAAGGCCGGAACTATCATTGCGGAACTGGAAAACTCTGACCTCAAGGCCATCTATGATGAAGCCTCTAAAGAGTTCGGCCGTGCTGAAGAGTTTTTTAAAAGTGGTCTTGTGTCGCGGGCCAATCTCGACAGTGCCAAACGCGCGCGGGAAGTAGCGAGAACTAATCTGAGTAAAACGATGATCATCGCTCCCTTTGACGGAATGATCACTGCTCTCAATATTAAAGTGGGCGAGTTTTATCAAAGTAGTGCCGGAATTACATCACCGGAAAAAAGAATTGATGTACAGATCATTGATCTCAAATCCCGTCTGATTAAAGGCGAAGTTGATGAAGTGGATTTACAGAAAATTCAGATCGGACAAATGGCCAGAGTCAAAATCCCGGCCCTGCGCAATCAGATGATCAACGCCCGCTTAACCAAAGTTGTTCCTTTCGTTTCCACTGTCAAAGATCAGGACCGCACCAGTCAGATTGAACTGGAAATTATGGACAACAGTACTCTGATTCCGGTGGGTGCTTCTGCCGACGTAGAAATTATTGTCGAGAAAAAAGAAAATGCGCGCATTCTCCCGACCAGCACACTGACCGGCGTAGGTAAAGACCGCGGTGTTTTTGTGGTGAGTGACGGCAAGCTGGTGAAAAAAACAGTGAAAGTCGGTACCGGAAATTATGACCGCGTGGAAGTTATCGAAGGTGTTTCTGCGGAAGACCTGATTGCCCAGCCGCTGGAAGGCGTGGAACTGACTGAAGGAATGAAAGTTAAAGCAACTGAGGTCAAATGGCCTTAATTGAATTAAGTAATATTCATAAAAACTTCATGATGGGTGAAGAAAAAATCCGCGCCCTCAATGCTGTCTCCCTCAGTATCAAAGAAGGAGAATTTACTTCCATCGTCGGAACATCCGGCTGCGGTAAGTCTACTTTGATGAATATCCTGGGCCTTCTGGATCTGCCTACCACGGGAACCTATTATCTCGACGGTGTGGATACTACCAAAATGAATGACGATGAACTCTCCCACTACCGCAATCAAAAAATTGGTTTCGTTTTTCAGAGTTTTCATCTTTTGCCTAAGGCCACTGCTTTAAAAAATGTCGAAATGCCCATGCAGTATGCCTCGGCCTACGATAAAAATATTACCGATGAACAAATCACCCGCATGGCCGTGGAGACGCTGGAAAAAGTAGGTCTCGGTCCACGCATTCATCACCTGCCCAATGAACTCTCCGGTGGACAGCGCCAGCGCGTGGCCATTGCCCGGGCCCTGGTGAATAAACCCAAAATTCTCTTAGCAGATGAACCAACCGGTGCACTGGACTCCAGAACCAGTGAAGAAATTCTGAATCTGTTTGCTGATCTTAATCGTCAGGGTGTGACCGTGATTATCGTCACCCACGACAATAACGTCGCCCACCGCTGCCACCGCATTCTGCGCATGAGTGACGGAAAAATCGTTGAGGAGAAATTCTCATGATTATGCAAAAAATTGTGGTCAATTCCTTTGAGGCCTTAGTCGAAAATAAACTGCGCTCATCTCTCACCATGCTGGGAATGATTATCGGAGTTATGGCCGTCATCCTGCTGGTCTCAGTAGGAACAGGTGCAAAACGCTACATCACCGGACAATTTGAAAGTCTGGGAACCAACATCATCATCGTGCAGCCGGGAAAAACGGACAAACAAAGCTCCATGGGGCCGCCGGTTTCTTCCAGTAAAGGAAAGCTCCTGATGAGTGATGTGGAAGCGCTTCAGCGATACGCCACTTCTCTTTCCGCTGTATCCGGAATTATGTTCGGTGCCGGCGTTGTTAAAAATGAAAGCGGCACTGTGAACATCAATATCCTGGGATCCAACGATCAGTTCCTGAAAATTTTTAATATGGTTATTATTCAGGGCTCCTACATCAGCAAAGAAGATGATGATGCCGGCAGAAGAGTTGTGGTGTTAGGCTATAACGTAAAGAAAAATCTCTTCGGCGAAGACGTTGCTCTGGGAAAACTGGTGAAGGTCAATGATTCCGAACACCGGGTCATCGGTATTGTAAAACCAACCGGTGATAAACTGGGCTTTAACGTCGACGATATGGTTTTCATTCCCACTAAATCTTCTCTGCGCCTGTTTAATACTGATCGGCTTTTTGGTATTCGTGCGGCCGCTAAAACCAGAAATGGTCTGGATGATGCGGTCAAAGACATTACTGAAATTCTGAAAGAACGCGACAACGGTGAAGAAAATTTTACGATCGTCACTCAGGTCACCATGCTGGAAAGTATGAATACCATTCTCAATATGCTCACCTACGCTTTAGGAGCAATTGCTTTTATTTCCATGCTGGTAGGTGGTATCGGAATTATGAACATTATGCTTGTCTCGGTAACTGAACGAACCAGAGAAATCGGTATCCGCCGGGCTGTTGGTGCCCGTCGCAGTGATATCTTAAAGCAGTTCATGATTGAAGCTGTTGTTATCTCTGTCTCCGGCGGTCTGATTGGTATTTTATTATCCGAGGCCATCGCCTATATACTCTTTTTTGCCTTTCCTTCATTTGATATGCGGCCGCCTTTCTGGATTATTCCTCCGGCCTTCATGCTCTCGTTTGTAACCGGACTGGGCTTTGGTGTATGGCCTGCGCGAAAAGCGTCGCTGATTCAGACGATCGATGCTCTGAGGTACGAATAGTCCATGAATCTGTTAACGTTTGCCTACCGGGGTGAGGCCCAGACATTTATTCATGAAGCTAAATTCACTCCCTTTGAGTGTCCTTTTGACGGACTCTTCTTTAACGGGAACGATTATCTTTTAATCACCGGTGAAGGTCCGCAATCCGCCAGTGAAAAAACAGTCGCCACCCTGGCCCTGCTGCACAACCAGATTGAAAAAGTCATCAACGTAGGAATCGCCGGAAGTCTGGTTTCAAAACTTACGGTGGATGAGCTGGTAATGGTCCGCTCCGTCTACGCTCAGAATGCAGAAAAACTGGAATTTAAATCTTTCAGCAGCAAAACACATGATGGAATTGACTGTATAACCGCTTTTGCCCGCATTACCGAAAAAAATCAGAAGAAAGAACTCTCCGCTTTTGCCGATATTGTCGACCGCGAACTCTGGGCAGTCGCTTCCGCCGCTCACTTTTTTAAAAAAGAGTTTTTCGCTCTGAAAGTCATCTCAGATGATCTGAGCAGTGATGCTTCCTGCGAACTGGTGCGAAGAAATGCTGAACATTTTTCCCTGCTGCTCTTTAAAGCTTACCAGCAAAAAATAGCTCCGCTCACCAGGAAAAAGTCCTTACCGGGAACGGAAAACAATCCGGACCGCGAAGGAAGCTGGCTTCTGACTGACGATCGTTTTTATTTCACGGTGACTCAACAGCGTATTTTAAATCAGCTGCTGCATGGGCTGGCCGTAAAAAAACTGATAACGGATACAGAGCTGCAAAAATTAACGGCAGAACTGCCGGAGCGATATCCGGAAAAATCACCTAAAGAATACAGCCGGATGCTGATAACCGAGCTCTCTGATCGTCTCCATCCGCTGAAAAAACAAATCCGCAAAAAAATTGAAACCGCACTGATCCCTCTCAGTGAAGCCGGAATCAATGTCCATTATGATTCGGAATTAGAGAGTTCCGCTTTAAATTTAACCTTTCGCCTGCACCAGCCGAAAGATCAGCGCAAAGTTATACTGGCGCTGGAAAACTTCAATCTGCAGAAAGTGAAAGATATCTTTAACGGAAAACTTGACGATGATGTTTGAAAAAATTTTCGTGGAAGAACATCTGCTGGATCATCCCCGCACCCGGGAAATACTCGCCCGATTTCCGCAAAGTGAAGTCCGTACCATTTCCAAGGTAGAAGACGTTTTCGGACGGGTGAAAAAACCTTATCTGCAAAAACGCACAAACCTCAATTTATTTATCGGAGAAAAAAAAGGTCAGCTGGTTAAAGTGGCACCTCCCGCTTACGGACTCTCCGGTGAACCACACTATTATTTTGTCCACGCCTACAACTGTATTTACGAATGCAATTACTGCTATCTGCAGGGATATTTTCAGTCTCCCGACATAGTCATCTTTTTAAATCATGAAGAAATCGGCGCTGAGATTAAAAGACTGGCCGATGAATTTGCCCTTAGTGATCCGGGGAAAAAAATCTGGTTTCACGCCGGCGAATACAGCGACTCGCTCGCTCTCTCCCATCTTACCGGAGAGCTCCCTGCTTATTTTAAACTCTTCCGCGATTTACCCAATGCCCGGCTGGAACTCAGAACCAAATCGGTCAATATAAAAGAGCTGTTAAAAGAAAAAGCTTCGCCCAACATCATTACCAGCTTTTCTCTGGCACCCGATCACCGGACGCGCATCAATGATTTAAAAACACCACCGCTCCGATCAAGGCTGGAGGCCATTCGCCAGCTGCATGAACAGGGGCATCCTATCGGGATTCACTTTGATCCGATCATATTGGACAACCAGGTTGAAGAAAGTTACTCCGCTCTGATCAATGATCTGACGATCGTTCTTCCTCCTGACGCCTGGGAATATGTTTCAATCGGAGTCGTGCGTTTTACCAAAAACGTCTATCATCAGGTGATGAAAAATTATCCGGATACCGACTTTCTGGCCGATGACTTTATCACCAGCTTCGACGGAAAAATGCGCTACAACCGCCCGACCCGCATGTGGCTATTAGGAAAAGTGAAGTCCCTGCTGATTGAGGCGGGAATTGATCCGCAAAAAATTTATGAATGTATGGAAGAGGAAGAATTAAAAGATGAAACCGGAGAAGTTTAAAATTGATTTTCCCGGTGGACTGATTGAAACACAGTTTCCTCTCTCCCCTCCGATGCTTTCTGCCCTGGACAGTGAGAACTGGGTGCAGCTTGACCAACTTTTCAAATCGGCCTGTCAGGAAGGTGGAAGCCTGCGGCAGTTTCTGGGTCAGTATCTCGACTTTTCTCATTTAGAACACATTATCGCCATCCGAAGTGCTCCGGAGGATGAAGATGGAATCTGGCACGATGACGGCTCCCGCATTCTGGGATTTAGTCTCTCCCTCACCAGGAATTCCGCCCAGGTTCAGGGCGGAGTTTTGCAGTTTCGGCCTTTTGGTTCCCCCGAGATGCAAAGTTTTACCACCCGGCCTATCGGGACGATTTTACTCTTTTTAACCGGCACATCAGGTTTCGAACACCGGGTGACGGCCGTGACTTCCGGGAGAAGAATTGTCATTGCTGGATGGTGTCAATAGACTATTAACCCGGGCAAAACGTAAATGTCTGAGAGTTTTCTTGTCATTACGCAACTTTTGAGTTACAGTTTTGTCTCTTTTGAACTTGAAATAAAACGATAATTTCTACATAAGGATTTTTTATGGCACGCACATGTGATTTAACTGGCAAAAGAAGACTAGTGGCCAACAAAGTTTCTCACGCCAACAACAAAACAAAAACTAAGAAGCAAGTAAACCTTCACACTAAAAAAGTTTTTGACCCAGAAACAGGAACTGTAGTTCGTCTTAAGCTTTCAGCTTCTGCGATCAGAACTCTTGATAAAGTTGGATCAATCACAAAATACGTCAGAAAGAACGCACATTTGTTTGAATAATTTTATTTTTAAATTATAATTATTTAAAAGCTCCCTTAGGGGAGCTTTTTTTTTACTTATAATTCGAGGATAAAAATGATTCCTTTTCTTATGTTACTGATCTCGCTTGGAATGGCCAAAACCCCGGACTTTCCACGACAAAAAATTCATCTTGCTGGACAGACTCAAGCAACCCGCACTGTTTCTCTAGGAGTAAGTGATCTTGAAAAAGAGTTTCCTTCCCGCGTACTGAAAATTCACGATCCTTATAACAAAAATCAGCTGACTGTTTTTTATGGGCTGCCATTAACAGAACTTTTGAATAAATATGCAGCTCCTGCAACAAATAAAATTCTGGTAAAGGCTTATGACGGATATCAAGTGACCATTGATCGCAGTGAAGTGTCACGAACATCTCTTTTTTTAAGTTACAAAGATCAGGACGGCTATCTCTCAATCAAACGCATGGGACCCGCACGCATCATTGCTCCTTTTGAAGGAATTATTAATAAAGATCTTCTACTCAAAATTGGAGTAAATTGGGTCTGGCAGGTTAAGAGTATCGAGTTTATCAACTAATGAAATCCACTGTAAAAAATACCAGTATCATAAGTGGGATTTTGCTCAATCTCACAATGATCATTCTACTGGCAATTTTTATCATCTTAGGACATGAGACCGCCAATAAAAATGCTTCTGTTCAAGAAGACACTTACCGCACTCATTTTCAGTCGCGTTTAATTCTGAAATCAATCAATGCACTTAACTTAGCACGTTTCAATTTGCAGACTTCTCTTAAGGACATGAATAAATCTAAGCTCTGGGATGCAGAAGACAGCTTTCTCGCCTCTTACTCCAATTATCATATTTTATTGTCAGAACAAGTTCAGAATAAATCACACTTATCCAATCGATACTTTGATGCTTTTGAAAAACTAAGTCCAAAGTATGAAAATGTTTCGGAAGGAAAAAGAGCCGACATAGAAGATTTGATCCTTTCGACGACAAATCTGATCGATAGTCTTTTTAAAGAAGAGAGCTATCTTTGGGTGGAAGAATCAATGAAATTCCACCGATTTTCACAGATCAAGAAACGCAACCGGGAAGTCTTCTATGCTTTGACTGCCTTTTTTATTCTGGTGCAACTGGGGCTCATCTATTTTACAGTTGTACGCTATCGCTTGCAGAAAAAAATTAATCAACAACATGATCAGCTTGTCCTGCAAACCAGGCTGTCAACTCTGGGAATGATGGGTGCTGAACTGGCGCATGAGATTAATTCTCCGCTGATGGTTATTGATGGAAGACTCAAGATTGTTCAGAACGATACAATGAATGCAGAAATAGACAGAGCGAAATTGACTAAAAATCTGGAAGTCATTAAACGCAACTCTGCACGAATTCAAAGTATTATTAAAAATTTTAAAACGCTCTCGAAAAGTGGGATTAACGATCCGTTTGAAAGAGTTACTATCGATGAAATTTACAGTGAAGTAGACGAACTGATCCATGAACGGGCCAAACAAGAAAGCGTGAATCTAATCTATAAAGCTGAGGAAGAAAATCTTGAACTTGACGTTCGAAGGATTCAGATTGTTCAGGTTTTAACAAATCTTGTGAATAATTCCATTGAGGCGATAAAGGAATCGGAAGAAAAATGGGTCACTGTTAAAGCGTGGCAGGACCCGGAAACAATTTATATAACAGTTACGGATAGTGGACGGGGTATCCCCTTCCATCTAAGAGAACATATTTTTGAGCCTTTTTACTCGACCAAGAATTCTTCTGAAGGTACTGGTCTCGGTCTTTCCATTTCCAAAAAGATTATGAAAGAACATAACGGTGATTTGATCTATGTTCAGGAATCACCTTTCACTGAATTCAAACTCAGCTTTAAAAAAAAGGCCCGCTAAAAGCGGGCCCTTCTTTTAATTATTGAACCTGAATTTCTTCGATCAGGTAACCCCATTTGTTGATTGATCTGTCTGAAACAAAATCAATCGTCACAGTGTTGCCTTCGATATAGTCAGTTGTGTAGTCCACTCCTGATCCAGTCACTTTTTCAACTGTATTACCCTGACCATCAGCAATTCTTACATAATCATATCCTGATTCAAGGTCATACTTCGCCACTTTTACGCGGATGTATTTTGCACCAGGGATTGTAATTGTTTTTGATGATGTTGCATTGTCAGCATACGGGTGAGCTGATTCTAAACGCTCTCCTAACTCCATTGATTTCCAGGCATCATTCTTTGGTCCTGAACGCTCCGGACGTGTGTCAGTCAGAAGGTTGTAGGCATCAATACGTGATGCTGTAACAGTTTTACCGCGAAGACCAGCAACCGGTACACCTGTCATCGTTAAACGCTCACGAAGAACTGAATGCGGGATTCTTCCTTCTTTAGCAAGCAGAAGTCCCAGAACTCCTGAGACGTGCGGAGTGGCCATTGAAGTTCCTGAGTAAACGTCATACTTTCCGCCGGCAACAGTAGAAAGAATGTTGTGTCCAGGAGCTCCGATGTGTACTGAGTTTCTTCCGTAAGAAGAGAAACTTGCCAATCCGTTTTGAGCAGTTGTCGCCGCTACTGAAACCATGTTTGCAGTTTCATAGCTTGCTGGATATGAGGGTGATGAATCGTTGTTAGAAGAGCTGTTACCTGCTGCCGCTGTAAAGATGATCCCTTTATCCGAAGCTCTCTGAATAGCGTCTAGAAGTGCTTGTGAGCGTCCTCCGCCTCCCCATGAGTTCGACATCAGATCAACATTTAAAGATGTCGCGTAATCAATTGCTTTGATGGCGGCTTCCAGAGAACCAGAGCCGTCGTCACCTAAGAATTTTACGGCAACGATTTCAACATCACTCATTACACCGGCAACTCCCACTTGATTGTTGTGGACAGCACCGATTGTTCCTGAACAATGCGTTCCGTGTGAGTTTCCGTCCATTGGATCTGAATCAGAATTGGCAAAGTCATATCCATAAACGTCATCAACGTAACCGTTTTTGTCATCGTCAACACCTGGCTTGCCGTTTTTTTCGGCCTGGTTGGTCCACATATTTTCTTTCAGATCAGGGTGGTTATAATCAACTCCTGTATCGATTACGGCAATCTTCACCGCTTTCGATCCAGTGGTAAGGTCCCAAGCTTTAAGAGCGTTGATGTCCGCTCCTTCCACTCCCGCTTTTCCTTGTGGCTCATTTGAACCTGTGTTGCGAAGGCCCCAAAGCTGACCAAATGACGGATCATTCGGGATGGCCGCTGTAAAATCAGTAAAAGGAGATTTCTGGATACGTTTTGCTGAGAATGACTTCTCTTTTATGGGATTCACCCGATAGATGAAGTTAGGTTCAGCATAAACGACGTCACCGGTCTGTTCGATTGTTTTAAGTACAGACTCAACAGATTTATTGCCGGCAATTTTTAAAACAGTCAGTTTACCGTATGAGAGTTTTACTTCGCGGGTACCGGTAATCCCCAGATTAGATAATTTTTTGTTAGCGAGAAAGCTTTTTTCTCTGCCTTCTTTGAATTTGACGACGATTTCGCCCGGAACATGTTCAGCAACGCTGGCCTGTAGTGAGCCTGCGAACGCCAGTGTCGACAGTCCTAGTAACACCTTTTTCATACTTCTCCCTCCTTGGAGATGGTTGATTTTGATTTAATTGCCTGAGCAAGAAAATCGACTAATTCAAATGAAGGTCTACATTAGAGCTTAAACCACCGAAAGTTTTTTCATAGGCTTTTTCAAATTGGTAAAATTTACCGAAATGGTTAGACCCTTTTAATTTGTGCGGGAAATTGCGAGAATGGTCTTTATGATACACAACAGTTCATCTGATCCTGTACTAATCAAAAAAATCTCACTTAAAATCTGGTCCCTCAGAGACGAGATTGAGGCGCGCATTCAGCAAAAACTGGAAGCCGGAGAAATTGTGCCGGAAAGTCTTGAAACAAGTCTAAAAGAACTTCGTCATCAATATGTTCCGAAAAAGAAAGACAATAATGTCATCAATATTGCAACTGACAATCCTCTTCCAGCAGAAGGCGAAGATGATATGGAAGCTGCCATGGCAGCGGCGATAAATGGCGAAGATCCTGATGTGGGGGAAGAATCCTCCACTGAAGTCAGTACGGAAGACATTCCAGATAATGTTGTCGCTCTAAATGCGCACCCTAAAGAAATTGAAGTGGATATTGTACCTCCTTCTCTGGATGAAGCTAAAATCTGGAAAGGAAAAACAGTCCTTTCTGAAATTAGCATGGATAAGATGTTTTTCTTTTCCAACCGTGCCTTTACCGAAGGTCAATCGATTGTCATTCAGTTTTGTATTCCCAAGACATTTATCATGAATGCAGACGTGCTTTATTGCCGACCGTTTAACATTAAAAGCAGAATCATTTCTCAAAATAATTATACCCATCGCATGCTCGTTAAATTTTCTTTCTTAAAAGAAGGTGAAAGAGCTCTGCTCCGTCAGTTTATCCAGTCTATTGAACCAGAAGTGCAAAAAGCAGTTAAAAAAATAGAAAAGGATGAGAGTGACTCAGGTGATTCAGGATTTGATGAACTTGATGATTTAGGGTTATAATTTTTTCATGTCATCTCCCCACTTACTACAATCAAAATTCGCCTCCAACTCGATCATGATATTGTTCGTCGCTCTTGTCGCGGTCACCGCTTATCTCTCTGTTGAGTTCCAACGAACCGTCCGTAATGAAAAAGAAATAATTGAACAGGCAAAACTCTTTAGTGGAAAAGAGCTGGAAAATGTTGTGAAAATTTCACTGCGAAATAAATCTGGTGATTTCGTCTTCGAGCGTAAACAGGAAGAGCAGGCCTGGCATATGGTCAGTCCTAAAACGATTTCGGCCAGTTCTTTGTTTATCGATCAGCTGTTTAATTCTTTAAACGTAATAAAAACCAAAAAGCTGATGCCGGAAAACGCCATCAATATGTCTAACTTCTCGCTTAATAAGCCAACAGCCACTCTGACCTTAAGTGATGGTGTGAATAAAACCATTATCATCCATGTCGGAATTATGAATACCATAGATAACTCGACTTATCTGAAAATTCAGGGACGTCCGGGAATTTATCATGTGGAAGCTCCCTCTATTTCTCTGGAGAATGCTGCTCTTTCTGATTTGATCGAAACCCGCATCTTCGCTCTTGATTCTGATCAGTTAACTTCAATTATTATAACAAAAAAACTCACCGCAGTTCCGGTCATCACTTTAAAGAAAGAGCCTGAAGGATGGATTGATTCCGGTTCCCAGAAAATTGATGCCAATAAACTAGAAGATCTGCTGCAAAGTTTTAATGGTCTGACTTCCAGTTTTATCCTGGATAAAATGTCTGATGCTCAGGCCAGACAGTTGCTAAATCTGATGAAAAATCCTGAATTTCAAGTTCGGGTTGTCTTTAGTGACGGAAACACTTCGAGCTGGACAATTTCCGCACCTACAACTCAGCTGGTAGATATAGACCTTAAGAGTGAACCTTATTTTCTAATCAGTTCTTCGGTTGGAAATATTGTCTACGTGGTGAAAAAAGAATCGATTACAGTCTTTGATCAAAAAGCTGAAAGTTTACTTAGTGTTCAGCCTGCTGCCGCACCTGCTGCTGCAACTCCTCCTGCTCCAGTTCCCACATCACCAAAGACCAACTAAGAAGCTTTTTTCGGTTTTGTGGTGGTGAGTCCCGTTTCTTTCTGAATTTTTTCCGGATCAACGAATACCTTGATGAAATTTTCAATCAGGATGGTGTTGTAGTGTTTGATAGATTCTTTGCTGGTAAGGATCTTTTTCAAGGCTTCTGTCGGCTGACATTTCTGATCCAGCATTATATGGACAAACTCATCCGCCAAACAAACAATATTCGAGAGAGTCAGGATCTTTCCACCTTTTTTCCCGTAAGGGTATCCTGAGCCGTCAAAGTGCTCGTGGTGCTGCAGAATAATCTGCTTAACGACGTTGTTAATCCCACGATTATTTTCCAGCAATTGATGACCGAGTTCCGGATGCTTTTTATACTGCTGCATCTGTTCCTCATTCATATCTTCCGGCCGGATAGCGAGTAACTCTTTCGGCAACATGGTCATTCCGATATCGTGAAACATACAGGCCATTGCTGTCGTTTCAATTGTGCTCTTTGACTGCCAGTCAAACTGCTTAATAATGGCGGTTGAATAAAGTGTAACCAGAAATGCATGTGAATAAGCCGTAGGATCGAAATTCTGGTAAGAGCGCAGTACAGTGTAGAGGTCATTTTGTTTTTCTATCAGCTGAAAAACTGTCTCGCAAACTTCTTTGCCCTGCTCTATTACCTGAGGTTTAATTCCCACAGTGAAAGCTTCTTCGATAAATTTTTCTGAAACGTTCTTAATAATATTAACTTTACTGACAGCAGAAACGTTTTCATTCGCAACTAATTTTTTACTCAGAAAATTATTATACTGAATGAACTTTCGTCTATCATTGTTATGAAAATACAAGGAATCAATTTTCTTTTCGTTTTTGTATTTATCTAATCTCTCTTTGGAGAAAGTATCTCCGGAGTGGAGAATCTTTAAGTATTTATTGTCATTGATCTTGATATAAATATCGAATAACACGGCCTGCGAAGAATAAAATTCATCAATTTTAATCCGGGAGAAGTGCTCATCAGTCATCGCCACTTCCTGTTCCGGCGACACACCTTCTTTTCTTTGCACAGAAGCCATTAAGTCCTGAATAGACTGATGTCCTTCTAGAAGCTCTTTTAAATGATCGAGCTCAAACGGCCGAACAGCAATTTCGGCGACACCAAATTTCTGCATTTTTTCAACGGACACTTCGCCACTGGCCACAGTGGCCGGATCATCGACAATGAGGAGGACGCGCTGATTGGTGGCGTTGGACTTAATAAATTTTAGAACCTGCAAAGAAGAATGGTTTTGAATGCCATGGTTGAGAATAATGGCAAAGAATTTTTCGTTGTAGAGGGCCAGCTGAGCTTCACGACCGTTATCCACGCACAAGACTTCGTACTGAAGACGGTTGAAATATTCCTGGGCCTGTTTGGCCCACATAATATCCTGATCAACAATGAGAAGTTTTAAGGCCAAAGTTCCATCCGATTTCTTTAGTAGACTCAGGAACTTTTCGGCTTAAGATAGACAAAACTAAAATAAAAAAGTGGTTAAAAAGATTAATCTTTTTAACCACTTATAATATTATTTTCGTAAATTAAATTACTTGATTTCTTTATGAAGAGTGTGTCTTCTAAGAAATGGATTATACTTCATCAATTCAAGACGATCTGGAGTCGTTTTCTTGTTTTTTGTTGTTGTATATCTTGAAGGAGATTTTCCTTCTTTTCTTGCTTCTGTACATTCAAGTGTTACGATAACTCTAGGACCTTTTTTAGCCACAACTGCCTCCGCGCAAACGAGAAATTTTAACAAACCTGAAATTACACGTTTATCATTGGCATGACAACCAAAAATTGCTAAAGGTTAAGAAAAAGCCGCAATTCATTAACGAGACTGATAAATATATGAAAATTACACAGGAAAACTGGACACATACACATTATTATTCTGAACCCCTACGCGCTTTTATTTCCCTGGGAGCTGCTCCTGTAGATGGTCCTGGAGATCAGACAGGTGTTGAATTTCAATATCTGGTGACACTGACTGACAAAGACTATTGTGAAGTTTACCAGAGTACTCATATTTCTTTGGATGAAGCTCTACAAGTTCTCAACAACAAATACGGCCATTGGAAAACGATAGACGCCGGCAAGAAAGTAAGCGGTGACGGTTGTGATAGTTGCGCTGCTCACTAGATCTTGACAAATACTAGCAAATTGGCCAAATTACGAAGCTTATAAAATAACCTGGTTCTGTATACAAAGCAGAGATCAATAAAAAAGAGGTCCATGATGAAAGAAGGAATCCACCCAAAGTATGAAAAAGTAGACGTTACTTGTGTATGCGGTGCCGTTTACGCAACAGGAAGCACAATTAAATTAGAAAAAATTGATATCTGTGCTGCTTGTCACCCATTCTATACTGGTAAGACAAAAGTTGTAGACACTGAAGGAAGAATTGAAAAATTCAAAAAGAAATTCGGTACTGACTACAATAAAACAACAAAAAAATAAAAAAACAAAAAGGCCTGCTAAAAGCGGGCCTTTTTTTTTGCCTGACGTCTTGTTTGATCCTCTGCTCTTGATCTAGATTCCCGCCTCGACTCTCCCCTCCTGATAATCGAGGTCTTCCATGCAAAAGTTTTTCATTCTTTTCCTTTTATCGGCACTCATCTCCGTCGCGCATGCCGGACGCAAACACATTGAAGATACAGATAACCTTTTTAAAGATCTAAATCTGGAAGTGGAAAAAGATCTGGCCGGTGAAAAATCCTGCTTTAAAGGCGCAGTAAAAAAGAAAATGGAAGAAATGCATGAAAATTATGGAGGCCGCTTTGGTGGAAGCTATAATCTGGAAGTGTTAAAAATAATGGACACCCAATACCGTTATCTCGCTAAATATTGCGATCATTATCTGGACCGTGATCTCAATATTCTTCCTGATCATGCTGATGATAGTCTGCGTGCTTATCGCCAATGCACTCACACGAATGAATCGCTAAGTATCGCCGGTGTGATATTTGAATCAACGACTTCCGGAACTTTTGAAAGAGAAGGCTTAATCTTCAAAGTCCGCTACGATGTAACGAATAGCCTGATTGTGAATCACGATGCCGGTTATCATGTCGAGGACTCGGAAATTAAATCCTGGAATACGACGATTGAAATGGAATGCGCTCTAGTCGATTAAAAAATTATCGGCGGCGGGCCTGACGATTTTGTTCATCAATCAACAGGTTCGCTCTGTTGTAATCGCGGTAGGCGCAGAATAATTTTTTCTGTGAATGGTTGGCGACAAAGACCACTTTAGCCGGGCGGAGTCCCTGTTTGGGTGTGACTTTTACAAAATCCGTAAATTTAATGGCCGGTCCTTTTTTATAAACTTTAAATTCAGCATCCTGACAGGCAAGTGCCACATCCCTGGCCACGCTGTCTTTTGCATGCGGAAGATAAGGAAGAACGCGGAAACAAAGATCAAATCTTTCTGACTTTGATATCTTGTTTTCAGTAAGAGCATTTACCAGATTTTTTTTGAAGAAATCAAAAAAAACGATCAGCATTTGTTCAGAATTATTCTGTGCAGACTCCAGTGCGATATCCAGCTCCCCTGCGGAAATGGTATTTTCTCTTCCGGAAGAATATGAATCAAGAATAGACTGCACTAAATCCTGCTTGGTTGAATTCACCAGATCACGGACGCCATCGCCCAGATCATTTTTCAAAAGACGAGCTTCCATCTCGTAACTGACCATATTGCGCACTTTAGTGATATAAACATCATTACCGCGCTCCTGCAGTTTGAGCAGCTTGGAAATGCAGGAAGTGATCTGAAAGCTTTTATCTTCCAGGATGTCACCGCTGGATTCAAAAAGGGCCTCTTCTGTTTTGCTTATCTTGCAGGCTACAGGCAATACTTCTGAAGGAATCGATCGCGGAATCATTCCTTCATCAATCAGACCAATAATCTGAGTGGTCAGTAGCCGGGTCTTGGCAATATTGGCCAGCTGATCAGCATACTCATCAGAACCTGGTTCTGCTTTGGATTTCAGATAAAACGAGATCCGGTCAGCATTGTTCACGATTAATTTTAAGGCCCGGTATGGACTGGTTTCGCCCTTGTAGTCGCGTTTAGCATTGACGATGATGGCATAAGCATCAACTGAGATGGTACGTGCTCTCTCCAGGTTTACAACATCTCTGGTAGAAGCAATAATTTTATTAGCTTCACGTAAAACATTTTCCCAGTCCTTCTCAGTGAGTGTCGTTTTCAATACAGTGTTGACATAAAAGGAGAAACTCGGACAAATTTCTTCACCACACATTGGTGTACTTTTATGTTTTCCTGGCTCCAGTAAATTGTAGGCCATGAGTGAACGGGAATAAGTGGTAAAAATGGGATTTTCTACTCTCGGTGAATTACCGTTGCCATCACATGGGCTCAGGCTGGGAGCACTGAAAAGTCCAACCATACACTCGATACTCTGAATGATGGCAGTCGATTTTTTGTCCTGATCATCCAGCGTCTGGAAAAAACGTGATTTAATTGTCCCGTAGGCATCAAGGTATTTTTCCACCTGACGAAGAAACTCTGCCTGCAACTCTGGTTTTTCGCGGTTGATGAGATCCCCCTCGGAAGTTATATTACTTCCGGAGTAAACTTCTACTAACCACTTGGAAAGCGGGGCCATCTGAAAACTAAGCAGATTGATACCATCATAATTGTTTTTCCCTTCATTCACAGAATCAATTCGTTCTGAAATGAGCGATTCTGTTTCAACTGCTGAACAATACTGATCGCTGAGCGCCTGAGAAACACAACGCAAAGCCGTTGGCATTTCAATATCGCTGATTGAATCCAGCGTGCGGTTTTCCTTAAGATCACCGACGTATTTCCCCACACTCTTGGTGATGACTGCTCCTCCGGCCAGCGCGAGGGATGTACCACCTGAAGCAAAGGCTGCCGTCACCAAGAGAGCATTACTCATGATATTGGAAATCTTCGCTGTATGTTTGGAGTAACAGGCTTCTCCTTGTGTTGACTGAAGGTCAGTGAGAAAGCTGTCCACTGCTGTGACCAGCTGATTGGCCACACGGGCTTCCCGCCCGGAAAAATTCTGAAAACGCGCCAGTCCCTGATTGACGTTAACCAGATCGGCCTGTGCTGTGATGATTTCTGTCTGCAGATAAGAAGTCGTACCCGCATCAATGCCCGGAGCATTTAACAATGTTGTGTAATAGGCGATTCGTTTTTCTAAAACAGAGCGATCCACTCGTCCGGTATTTTCTAATTCATAGTCCTCGTAAAGACTATTGTAACGGGAAACGATAGCGGATAAAGAAGCAGCTCCGTGACAGTTGGTATCTTTTTTTATTTCTTCAACTGCTCCATGCAAGGCCTGCAGGTTTACCAAAGTTGCAGAAACGTTGCGGGTCACGACTTGTGGACATTGATTAGCAAAAGTGCTGAGTAATAATCGCGAAGGACGAACGCCTTCGGCCAGAACTCCTGAACTTATACCCAATACGGCAGTAGCAACGACTAGTCTGTTAATCATAAAGGCCCCTACAAAAAAGTAGGGGCATCATAGTTGAAAGATGACCTTTATTGGAAAAAACCGGATTCTTACTATAAAAGTTACACGTTCTCTTTATAGGGCTTTTCTAAAAGTAAGTATTTCCCGTTTAATAAGTACATCCGAAGAAGGACCAAATCCCCAGACCAGAAATTCCACTTTAACTTTTCCCTCACTGTCGGCCTTTAAAACGTGGAAATCGGCCATGCCGTTATCCTGATCTATTCCCAGCTCCATACCAGCGGCCCACGTGGCCGGATCAGTTGAGACGTCGCGATTTTCCCAGAAATCCCAGATGTGAGCGACGGTTACACCTTCTTTAAAAAAGACTTCACAAGTTCGGGCGACGGCCTGTTCTTTTTTCCAGGAGTAAAGACCAATTATTTCGCCTTTCAGGTTCTGTAAGTAATAAGATGAATTAAACCCTTTAGCAGTCAGGTCACGCATTGAACTGTCGAGTTCTTTCATATCCTGGGCCGTACAAGGTAATATGTCCCGTCCGATTTCGGCCATGGCCATCTGAGTGAAGAATAAACTGATTAATAGTAAAACTTTCATGGAGATCCTCCTGTTAAGTTCAAAAAAACTAACATGAGTATTCTTTCCAAGAAAAGCCGCAGCCTGATTAATTCTATTTTGAGAACAGCATTAAGCTTTTAGATTTTAACTCTGATTTTTTTACCAATATTTTTTTCTTCGAAAAATTTTAAACGCTCTCCGACATCCGCTCGTTTAAATTGTTTTTCGCGTAATTTTCCCAGCTCTTTTTTTTGCAACTCAATATGTTTGAGTTCGTTCATCGGTGCAGCTGCACAGCAAGCTTCGTACTCAAAACTGAATTTAGTTTCGGTGATGTACTGAATGAGCGTGGGATCAAATTGCGGTGATGTTTTTTTGCGCCGATACAGATGCGCAGTCATGGGTAATATTTTTCTATCCAGGGAAGCCAGTTGCGATAGTCTCTCTATCGAAGGATCGTGGGCCATACGCAGGACCTGATGGCACCAGTCTGCCGGACAAGCGGAGCTGGCAGGACAGGGATAAAGAGCTTCATAATGATCCAGAACAAATGCACGAAGCTTTTTAAGCTCTGTAAAGAGTTCACTTGTTCCAGGCTCAATCCACATCACATATTCCGGATCAACGGTCATAACGAGATCCAGGGCCTTCTCTATGCCCATCTCGTTAATGGAGTGACCAAAAAAGAGAATACCATCCTCACACTTTTCGTGAAAACGTCTGGCTGTTTTAAAATCACTCCCGGCAAAAAATCCCTGCATGATTTTTTGAGCCTGCTCCAGCATCAGCGGCGACTGATCGACGGCCATGACCGGAGAGCGCTCTCCCATTAATAATCTCCAGGCGAGACTGAATGTTCCAGGTCCGCAACCGATATCAATAAAAGGACGTGCTTCCAGATCGCTCAGAACCTCATCGGAAAGTTTGGAGAGAAGAAAATGCATTTTAGGAATATTAGTCGGAAGATAAAGAGCAGTATAACTGCTGACAAGATCAGCATTCTCAACGTATTCATGGATCTGATCACGTTGCTGCGTGAAGTTCATCGATATTTCATGAACATTTTTTATAATAGCGGTATCCTTCAGATCAGGATTTAAAAGCAGCGGTCTGATTTCATCAAATGACAACAAAAAGGGCCCGAAGGCCCTCTTGTTATAAACAAATAGCTCGTCTTGATTATCTTTTTGCAAGGTCTGTGTACTCGCGAACTGTTGCACCAGTGTAAACCTGACGAGGACGGGAAATTTTTGTTTCTTTCGTTTCTCTCATTTCTTTCCACTGAGCCAGCCACCCTGGCATTCTTCCTAAGGCAAACATAACGGTGAACATGTTCGTAGGTATTCCAAGAGCGCGGTAGATAATCCCGGAATAGAAATCTACGTTTGGATAAAGATTTCTTGTCTTGAAGTAATCATCAGCAAGAGCTTCTTGTTCAAGACCTTTTGCGATATCTAGGTATGGATCTTTTACACCAAGCTGGGCCAGAACTGTGTCGCAAGCTTTCTTGATGATTTTTGCGCGTGGATCAAAATTTTTATAAACGCGGTGACCAAATCCCATAAGCTTGAACGTATCATTTTTATCTTTAGCACGTTCAAGGGCTTTTTTATGATCGCCACCGGCTTTAGAAATTTCTTCCAGCATCTCCAGAACTTCCTGGTTAGCTCCACCGTGAAGAGGTCCCCAAAGAGCATCAATACCAGCAGAGATAGCTGCAAAGATAGAAGCATTCGAGCTACCCACAACTCTTACCGTTGATGTTGAACAGTTTTGTTCGTGATCAGCGTGAAGAATTAAAAGAACGTCTAAAGCACGTGCTACGTCTTTAGAAGCTTTCATTCCCATCATATTCATAAAGTCTTCGCAGTATGAAAGTGATGGATTAGAAGCTACGAGAGGTTGACCCGCAAGTGTTCTTTGAATCGCTGCTGTAATAATTTTAAATTGTCCCAGCATCAAAGCGAAGATTTCATCCTTTTGCTCAGCTGTAGGGTTGGGAGTATTGAGTTCCGGATAGTGACCTGAAAGGGCAACCGTAACCGCAGAAGCAATCGCCATTGGGTGAGTTGTCTTCGGCATGATTTCAATCATGCGTGTGATGTATTCCGGAAGTTTTGAGTAGCTTGCCACTTTCTTCTCAAAGGATTCGAGCTCTGTCTTCGACGGAAGCTTTCCCCAGTTAAGCAAGTAAGCCACTTCCACGAAAGAAGATTTTTCAGCTAATTGTTCAATCGGATATCCGCGGTAGCGAAGTATTCCTAACTCACCATCCAGGAAAGTGATGGCCGAAGCACATGAACCAGTATTTAAAAATCCATGGTCGATCGTAATACAACCAGTGTCAGCACGAAGTTTAGCGATATCGATTGCTTTTTCTTTTTCAGAACCTTCAATAACAGGATATTCTAAAACTTTCCCGTCAATTTCGATCTTTGCCTTTAAAGACATAAGTCCTCCCAATATGTTTTTCTACGATAAAAATTTTACTGCCCTAAAATACCGCAATTGAAAAAAGACCGCCAGCACTATCTGTGAGCGACATCCGCCTGTTCTGACCACTGCTTAGGGTCATTGTGCCAGTCCATGAGAAGCTTTACGCCTTCTTCGTCTATTTTTTTTAATTCATGAGCACATTCGATCATTGAAGAAAAATCTGTCAGTGGCCACAAAGTTAAAGATAACTCCTGAAGACGTTTTCGTGCCTCTGCCATCTGATAATCTACTACACACAGGCAATGAAAGGCCTTGAGCCCGGCGTCTTTTAAACCAGTCATAGCGTCTTCTAAAGATGAGCCTTGATTGACCAGGTCTTCAAAAAGTAAAACCGATTGACCTGGTTGATAATCCCCTTCCACCTGATTTTTTTTTCCATGCCCTTTTGGCTTCGGACGTACATAGACCATCGGCTTTTTTAAACGGTCTGCAACAAAAGCAGCGTGAGGAATCCCTGCAGTAGCAATCCCGCCCAACAATTCACTGTGCAGAGAATTTTGTTTAATGATCGACAAAAAATGTTCAATCACTTTTTCGCGAAAATCGACATGGGAAAGAATAAGCCGATTGTCACAATAGATGGGACCCTTAAGACCAGAAGCATAAACAAAAGGTTTATGCGGGGAAAGCTTAACTGCCCCAATAGAGAGGAGCCCTCTGGCAATGTCCATTTTCATTGGAGATTTCCTTGAGAAATAAGGTTAATTTGCCATTCTATTTAAAGACACAAGCTGTGGTTTTTCCACTTAAATCTTAAATTTTCCCTGCACCTACCGATCTGAGCTACAATATAGAGACATGTAACCTTTTGATTACTCTTTTCATAGGCCTTCTTGTGAAAGCATTGTTTATCGGAAACACAACTGAAGAAAATACCAACATTTCGATGTTGATGAATTCTCAGTTTCCGCGCATCACTATGGTAGAAGCTGATCCCTCGGCCAACTTAATTGAACTCATTACAACCGACGGTCCGTTTTCATTCATCATTGTGGCCATCAATAACAAAAACATTAATACGATCAGCATTTACGACACCATTACTGAAGTTCTGGGAACGCGGCCATTTGTTTTTATCGGCAGTCAGAATTCTATTAAGTCTCAGCTTTCCAGTGAAATTCTGGATAATCAGGAAACAAACATGGTTCTGGACTTTCCCCTGGGGCCGGAAGAGTTCAAGAAGGCTGTCAATCAGGCCCATGATTGGGTTCGCAAAGAAGAGTTCGAGCAGTCAATTCTCGAATTTTCTCGGGACGATCTGCATCCGATGCGCTTGCGCAACTTTTATCTCTTTGAACAGCTTCCTTACGATGTTTATATTGAACTGACTTCTTCCAAATTCGGAAAATTGCTATCTAAAAATAAACCCTACACTCATCAGCTGATTCAGAATTACTCGCGAAAAAACATTAAATATCTTTACCTGCGCAAAGACGAACATTTAAAATTTCTGGATACCTCCATCAAAAATCTGATTAAGATTTACTCTGCCAAACTCAATGACCGCAGAAAATACGTAACTCTACATCTGAAAACAACTTTCTTCATTCATCAGTTCATCAAAACGGTCAGTGTTTCGGATGAAGTTAATAAACTCGTTCATCTCTACATAGATTCAGTCTGCGATCTCTGCCGCAGTTTTGATAACCTGGGTGACATGCTCGATCTGGTCACCGATGGAGTGAGTATGAGCTTCGCTGAACAAAGCGTGGCTACCGCCTATGTTTGTGAGAAAATTCTCGCCAGTATGGGATGGAACGCAGACATGACCCGCGGCAAGCTGGTGCTCGCCTCACTGATTCAGGATATCGGACTTAATAATGATGACATGATCAAAATTCGTTCGGTCAACGATCCAGTCCTTAAATCATTCACTGACGAAGAACAGGATGATTTTAAAAATCATCCGCAAAAAGCGGCTCAGTTGTCGACTTTCTTTACTGGTTTTTCAGATGTAGATTTTATTTTGCTGGAGCAACATGAGCATCCAACCGGTGACGGTTTTCCAAAAGGTCTCAACTCTTCAGGCCTGACAACGATTTCCTGTATTTTCATTCTTGCTAACAATTTTGTTTCCCGCATTGCTTCGGGACCAAAAAGCCCTACCTTGCAAAGAGACATATTAATAAGTATGCGCAGGATTTATGGCACGGGAAATTTCAAAGACCCATTAAAGGCACTGGAAAAAGCCCTTAAGAAAAAATGATCACACAATCATCGTATCAAGAGTTTCAATAATCTTCTTGTAAGTGTTCTTTTTGAATTTTTCGATCAGATTCGACTGTATCTGTTTTACGTCCAGCTGATAAAGAGGATTTTCGTCTCTTTCCTTAAGAAACTCTTCCACAAAAGCTTCAGCAACTAAAACAATTTTGGACAGCGGGGAAATATCATCTTTAAATTCCAGAGCAAAGCCTACTCCATTGGTCATTCCATGATGTTGTTTGATTAAAAGGTCAGATCCGATTGGAGATCGCTTATGGGTGACCATTATTTCAGCAGCCAGACGGGCATGATTGAGAACAACCTCTTTTTCTTTATCATTAAGTTCTTCTGAAAAAAGCAAATCTTCCTCATACTTAAGCCCAGGATGCTTTAGATAAATAGGGGCCAGCATGATATCGTGAAAAAAAAGAACAAAATTAATTTTCTCAATTTGCTTTTCTCCCCCCCAGGTAACATTTTTGATGATATGGTTGCTGACATAAGCAGCGAGCATAGCGTGAGTATAGATATAACCGCCCTTATTACTGTTAAGAATATTCAGCAAGCCCTTCAGGCTGGGAGTATCCTTGACCACTTCTTCCATAACCTTGGTACAGGCATTGGCGATATTCATTATTTCTGCAACTGCGACAGGAGTCTGACTAAAAGTTGCAGCGACGAAATCAAAACCGGTATTGACAGCTGCTGTCTTGGACTGAACATCCAGTCCTTCAGTGTTTTTGATTTGCTCACATATAATTTCTGAGACAGAATTGACGATAGTTAAGCGATCCATCGAATTTACAAAGAGTCGATTTATCCCCTCTTTTTCGAATTTTTTTATGACATCACCGGAATGATCTTTTTTGGCGATCATCATGTATTCTTCTGCATCCTTTTCTTTGTTGCGAGTCTGTAAATAAATGGCACAAGGAATCTGTCTGAGCTTCAGCAAAAACTTGGTTTCCACACTGTAATACTGAGGCATTTCTTTGGTGGCCATCTGTTTTGCCGTCACTTTGAGTATTTTTGCTCCTGCCTGTAAGAGATTCTGCAGATGAAAGGAACTGCTGACCACCACTGCATCCGGAATGTCACTGACAGGTTTTCCGATAATGATTTTGGGAATAACCTGATCCAGGTTTTTTAAAAGATTATGCAATTCCCCTGCGGAATCATGGCCGTTAATCATACTCATGCAGATGATCAGATCGAATTTCTTATTCTTCAAAACACCGGAAGCTTCTTCCATTGACATTGTTAAGGTTGTTTTAGTTCCGAGATAAACTTCCAGATTAGTGACATAAAGTTGATTCAGGATTTCGTTATCAGAAATGATCAGTGTATCGCTCATGAGTTTCCCTTGGGTATTATCTGTTTAGTTTACCATCAATTTAGATACTACACGAATGAGTTTTAGACTTGATTTCAGAAATTATTCCGACTAAATTTGACGGTATTATGAAATTCACAACACCATTACATGAAGGCCTTTTTCTAAAACGCTATAAACGCTTCTTTGCAGACATTCAGATGGGCAGTGAAATCGTTGTCGCCCACACTGCTAATACCGGTTCCATGAAAGGTTGCCTTGGACAGCAATGGCCCGTGCGCATGAGCTTTCATGATTCACCAACCCGCAAACTGAAATATTCTTTTGAGATGATTCACAATGGTAAAACCTGGATCGGAATTAATACATCACTGACCAACCGTCTTGCCATTGAGGGCATTGAAAGCGGAGTTATAAAAGAGCTGCAAGGATATAGCAGCTTGAAACCTGAAGCTAAGATCGGACAATCCAGAATAGATATTCTGCTAAGTAATGGCGAGAGTGATCTTTGTTATGTTGAAGTAAAAAATGTGACTTTGGTTAATGAAGAGGGCCAATGTCTTTTTCCTGATGCTGTGACTGAACGAGGACACAAGCATTTACAGGAGTTGCTGGAATTAAAAAAGAAAGGTATTCGCACCGTTATGCTTTTCATCGTTCAGCGTGAAGATTGCGACAGCTTCAAAGTAGAACAGGATATTGATAAAGTTTACTGCCAGATGCTTAAAGACGTAATAAATGAGGGAGTTGAAGTTCTTGTCTATCAATGCTTGCTCTCACCGGAAGAGATAAAAGTCGATCGTCGTTTGCCGGTCATATAAAAAAGGCCCGTCATAACGGGCCTTTTTAAAACGTTCATCAAACAAAAAATTATTACGCTGCTTTTTTGTCTTTGTTAAAGTTCAGATCAGCTGTCACCACACCATTAGCATGCTTATCTTTTGATCCTTGCATCAGCTTCAAGTGGTTCTGTGCCTTACGCTCTTTCGTGGTCATTTTCTTTTTGTGCTTATTCTTGTCGTTCTTGTCACCCATGGGACTACCTCCTCAATACTTTCGTATGCACTTCTTTATTGTAACCAGCTTATCGGTTACACTGGCCAAATACTTTAGTACTTCATTCAACTATTTGGTTTTGCTGGGCTGTACAGCTTCCTCCTTTTTTAATTAATACCGTCATTTAGCACACTCCCGTTGGCACCCCGGTGTCAGTAAGGCCGGTGCAATCTGACACCATCACCATGCAGCTTAGTGTGACCTAACGGTTGCTTAGTGTTCTATACCCGATTAAAAGTGTCACTTTTGCCCCAAAATAAACGGCACGCCCCCTGCACTATGCCCACCACATAATTCAAAAGTTTCAAGAGGGGAAAAACTATGAATTCATCACTGTATTTATTTTTATTTTTTGCACTGATCACTTGCGGTAAAGTTCTGGCCGGTGAAGAAGTCATTGCCACAATCACCAATGACGAAAACAAACAGATCTATACATTCGTCGCGCAGACAGATGAGACCACGCAAACAATCAAAGCGTTTTTTAAAGATGATTATGTGAACGGAAAAAAGTTAGAAAGAGAATTACTTCCTAGTAAGGAACTTGTTCGAGATGGTGTTGTCTTAGAAAAAAGAGGTGACCACACCGTTATTAATTTAAAGAGTGAGAATTTCGACAACTCCCAGGGTGGAATTGTGACCATTGATACTCTCTACAACGGTATCAACGGCGAACGCCGGGAATACGATTTACAACTGGCTAAATCTCAACAGGGATGGAAGCTTTTCAAAGGTCAAAAGATAGTCACGAAACTGCATATTGAAGTGAATAAAAAAGCACTCATAGGTGCTGTTGGAGTCAAAAATATTCGTATGGAGTAGTGTTCACACTACTCCATTTTATCTTCCGTTTTTCTTCCCTCTATGACCTTGCTTCATCTTCCATTATCCGCCAAAGCTGACCAATATCAGAAAATTAAAAATTGAATTCCCCTCTGAGAATCAGTTAAATAGTCTGCATGGAAGGCTTAACAATGACAGAATTAACTATGACAGATTCAACGATTAAAGGACAAGTAGCACTTAAACGAGTCGGATTAAAACTAAAGCGTTTAAGAAAAGCTCACAACTACACTCAAAAAGAAATTGCTGAGAGACTAAATCTTGGTCTTCGCAGTTATCAGCGGATCGAAAATCGCGAAACGATCTACGATCTGGTTTTACTCTATAATGCCTGCTCAATTTATGGAGTAAACTTTGTTAATCTGGCTAACCCTTACGCACCAGATGAGCAGTTTAAAGGGTCTTTTTTCAATTCACCGGACGAAGTACCCTTTGAAGGTGCGAAAGTGGTTTTAAAGGCCATGATCGATTTAGAAGTGCATCCTGATAAATTCAATGCGGCCAGAGAGAGCAAAGCTTTTGGTCGTCCACTGGCCATCGTTTCACCGTTTAAAATGGAATACAGCGGTCTTTCCCGTGAAGATATGGGATTGTTTAATGAAGCCTTTATGGCCTATGACGGACAAGCAGCAGAGCATTTCTGGGATGAAGTGATCTATCACCAACCGAAATTTTCTGTACTACAGTCGAAAAACGGCAAAATGGTTGTTAACCGCCATTTTTATACTGACAGTGAAGAGTACACACTCTCCACTATCGTTTAAGCTGCTTTTTTAGTGTATTGTTTGTTTCTTTTCATTGCTTCATATTCCTGAAGCTCGGATACAAAGAAGTTCTTTGTTCTTTCAACTAATGTTGAGAAAACACTTTTGAGCTGCACTTCGTGCTCAACAGGCAGCAGGTCTTCATAGCGGGCGAAGATATAAAATTCCTCTTCCGGACTTCTCTTGGCATTATTGAGATTTCCATAAAAATTTAATATACGGGATTCCAGCTTGAAAAGCATGGAGTCCTTGTCAATAGTCATCTGGTGCTGATCCAGCTTTCGGAGACCATCTTCAATCGAGAGATATTCTATTTTCTTATAAGGAGTCACAGGAATTTTCAGATCAAGTGTTGTTGAATTTTTAATTTTATTTAAAAAATTCTTATCTGTGATCTTGAAAATAAATCCAAACTCTGAGAGCTGATGAATCATCACCTTGTCTTCATAAACTTTGACATCATTATCCAGCTTGAAATGAACCGGAATGGTTGCATTCAGTCGGAACGAGCGTAGTGTGTAATGCTCAAGCAGAATCTTGCGCATCACGAACTGAGCATAGATGTCTTTGTCCAGCCAGCGCATAGATGTCAGTGTGAAATACGGGCCTTGTTCGCTGTCGACTGAAAAGAGAATTTCCTCTTTTCGCTCAAACCAGGTCAGACGAAGCCGGCTATCCAGATAAGATTCATAAAGCGAGAACAAGTCGGTACGAATGACTTTCACTTTATTACATAGCCAGATCGGCTGAGCTTTTAACTGCTGAAGCGTATCGTTTAATTTCATCAGGTGAAAATTATTATTAAAATTTTTATAATGTCTTCTTTGTGCAAGACAGGTCTGGTCCCAGTTGGCCCAGTGAAAAGATAGTTCTTTAGTCAGTTTTAAATGCTCAGTCAGGTCTCTGGAACCCAGATAATCTTTTAAGCAGGTTGGTTGCGCAATATTCTTTGGACCCATGAGTGATTCTCCATAAACTTTAGATTAATGGCTTCATTGTAGAGCAAGACAGACTGAAGTATTCGACTAAAAAGCAATAGACCCAATGTCTTTGAAAGGACTGAGTTTCCAAAGAAAATGTTTGAGGTTTAACGCCCCGGAAATTGTGTCCATTTTAAGGCAATCAGTGCGAAGCTCGCGAAAATTAATGCTATACTTTAATTCAATGAAAAATCCTTTTGATATTCTGGAACAGAATTCGCTGAACTTTAAATTAACTCCCATCTCTTTCCGGGAAATCTTTTTTATTGCTGAAGCCCCGTGTGATGTTTATGGCCAGGTTGATGGTCTCTTTAAAGTTGTTCTTCACAAGAAAGCTGAAATTACCAGCCCGGTACTAAGGGATCTTTTACAGAGAAAACTTCCTAACCTCTTCGTGCTCGAAGATGACCGCATTCACCTTCGTCTGGCACAGCAGGAGAACCTTAGAAATGTAACCCGCTCCCTCTCTATAGGAGACCCGCTGGAAAAAGCACGGCTGCAGACTAATTTACTGACGCTGAATTTAGCCTATCTCTATGAAGATCCGACCGATGACAGTTTGCTTGCTCTGCAGGTTCAAAGTGCAAAAAATCTGGCAACTTTTCTTTTTAATAAACCTCAGATTCACGAAGCACTTTATAAAGAATTTATTAAGCAGGGCCATCATTATATTTTCGCTCAGCCATTCATCTCTACTCTCTTTCTTTTAGGAGTCATGAAGAACTCCCGTCTTTACATTGATAAAGACATTGAGCTTTTCTTTCTGACCAGCTATTTAAAAGACATTGGTATGTCAGCTATACCGGTTGAAAAATACAATGAAGAACATCTCTCCGATGGAGACAAAATATTGCTGGCCAGTCATCCGGAATTGTCCGTTAACATTTTAAAAAGCCGAGTGCCCCTACCGCCGAATTTTTTAAAAATTATCGAAAATCATCACATCTATAGTACGCTCACAAATAAACACAATCTTGCCACCCGCGATGATCCCAATAACGTTTATGGTTTTGAAACAATGATGATTTCAGTAATGGATACCGTAGCGGCAATGACAACAGACCGTCCGTTTCGAAAAGCGGAGTCACTCTTTAAATCTCTTGATCTCATTCGCCTGTTGATTGGGGAACAGTACCCTCAGGAGTTCAAACTGATCGTCTTCTATTTCAAAAATTTCTTCAAAAACGTCTGATTGAAATAGCAGAGTATTTCCGTCTTGCATAAATTTCTTTTCAAAGTGTTGTCGTGCATGAAACACTGAGAGCATATTTATATAGCCGATTAATTCTAGGGAGGGAAATAATGGCGAGCTCAGACATCAGTCCGCTTACGGGTATTATTGCTGAAGAACTGGTCTATGTGGATTTTGGAGAACACGAGGGAAAATCAGTTCTAGAAATCGCTGACACACTACCAGAGTTTTACGAATTTCTGCTGGAGAGCAAAGAAGGTGGCAAGTGCACAATTCGACGCTCAAAAGACAAAAGCTTCCGCCTTTATGTTACTCAGACCGCCCACTAAATCTTAACTATTGGCGGGAGTAACCACTTCGCTCCCGCTATTCTTAACACAATCCTGACATTCAAACCTTTAATTTTTGATCAAAATTGTCGATTATAACCCCATGATAAAGATGAAATCCAAGACTCAGGATGCCCTGCTCTTTTATCTTTTGCGGCTGTTTGCCGTTTTAGTTATCGCGCTTCTTGTTGGCATTATTTACATGCTTATTAAATCAGCCTGGCCGGCAATTGAATACAGCGGGCTTAGCTTTTTACTGCGTAAAGACTGGAACCCGGTCGAAGATCAATTCGGTGCCCTGCCTTTTATTTTTGGTACCGTAGTGACTTCCGTCATCGCTCTGATAATTGCAACTCCTATCAGTGTCCTGGTGGCCTTATTTATCAGTGAATATTTGCCGAAAAATATCGCAAGGCTTGTAGCCTTACTTGTTGAAATGGTAGCGGCTATTCCCTCCATTGTTTTTGGTTTGTGGGGAGTTTTTTATCTCGCTCCTTTTGTAAAAACAACTCTTGCTCCTATGCTGAAAACTCATCTGGGTTTTCTTCCTTTCTTTCAAGGTCCCAGTTTCGGTATTGGTATACTCACTGCTTCACTGATTTTATCCATCATGATTGTTCCAACCATTACTAGCATTTGTCGTTCAATCTTTGAGCTTATACCTTCCCATCAAAAAGAAGCTGTATACGCTTTAGGATCAACAAAATATGAAATGATCTCTACGGCGATTGTCTCATCTTCTATTTCCGGAATCAGCTCAGCGGTTGTCTTGGGTTTAGGGCGTGCACTGGGAGAAACCATGGCCGTCACAATGTTAATAGGTAACTCACCCATTATTACATCTTCACTCTTTTCACCTGCCGCGACGATGGCCTCTGTCATGGCAAATGAATATACCGACGCCAATACGCCTTTACATGTGGCAAGCCTCTGCTATCTTGCCCTCGTACTTTTTCTCATCACTTTTCTTGCCAATCTGTTTGCACGGCTGATTGTGCGTAAATTTACGAGGTCCTAAATGAACTATCGTTTATATCGTAAATTTAAAAATATCTGTTTTTTTCTGCTGACTCTGCTGGCTGCCCTTTGCGTTCTCGGACCATTATTCATGATCATTCAGTTTGTGCTGGTTCAGGGAGCTTCTTCACTGAGTCTGGAATTTTTCACTGAGTTGCCCAAACCAGTTGGGGAAACAGGCGGTGGAATGAAACATGCAATTTTAGGCACGATTACAATTGTTATGATCGGGGCCTCTATTGCAGTACCTTTTGGCATTATCTGCGGCATCTATCTTTCGGAATTTTCTAAAAGTAAACTTAGTAAAACCTTAAAGATGACAACCGATTTGTTAAGCGGGATTCCGTCTATTGTAATTGGTATTTTTGCCTATCTCAGTGTGGTTGTACCTCTTAAAAGTTTTTCTGCACTGGCCGGTGGGATTGCTTTATCCATCATCATGCTGCCGATTATTATCAAGACATCAGAAGAAATTCTTAAACTGGTTCCCAGTCACATACGTGAAGCAGGACTGGCCCTGGGACTTCCGCGATGGAAAGTTATCCTGTTTATTATTTTAAAAGGTTCAATTTCCAATTTGCTGACTGGTATAATTCTCGCCGTCTCCCGTGCAGCCGGCGAGACAGCTCCTCTTTTATTTACCGCCTTTGGAAATATGTACATTAATTATGATCTGAAAGAGCCGATGGCCACCCTACCGGTTCAGATTTATACCTATGCTATTTCTCCGTTTAAAGACTGGCAACGCCAGGCCTGGGCCGGAGCCTTTGTGCTGATGATTCTGATTCTGGCGATGAATCTGTTTGCCCGGTTTATACTTAACAAAATTAAAGACAAAAAAGGAATTTCTTAGATGAATGATTTTAAAGATTCAAAAGTCATCCTGAAAGCAGTCAACCTTGAAGCATGGTTTGGCGATTTTCAGGCAGTCAAAGGAATCAATGTTGCGTATCATGAGAAAACAATCAATGCGATCATAGGTCCGTCTGGTTGCGGAAAATCAACCTATCTGCGCTGTTTAAACCGTATTCATGAAGAAATCGAAGGCGCTCACGTCAATGGTGAAGTATTGCTGGAAGGAAAAAATATTTACGACAAAAAAGTCGATGTCGTCGATGTCCGCAGACGAATCGGAATGGTTTTTCAAAAACCCAATCCTTTTCCTTCTATGAGTATTTTAGATAACGTTGTGGCCGGACTAAGATTGCAGGGAATTAAAAAGCGCTCAACGCTGCTGGAAACCGCAGAAAGCTGTCTGCGTAAAGCTGCTCTCTGGGACGAAGTCAAAGACAAACTTAATTCACTGGGCACATCACTTTCTGGTGGTCAACAACAGCGTCTTTGCATTGCCCGGGCCCTGGCGGTTAATCCTCCCGTTTTGCTGATGGATGAACCGACATCTGCACTTGACCCTATCGGAACGGCGAAGATTGAGGAGTTGATGAATGAAATTAAACGGGAATATACAGTCATCATCGTTACTCACAACATGCAACAGGCTGCCCGTATCTCTGACTTCACTTCTTTCTTTGTTTATGGGAACATGATTGAACACGGTCTCAGCTCGGACATTTTTACCAACCCACAGATGAAACAGACAGAAGATTATATTTCAGGACGTTTCGGTTAATAGATTAAGGATTAACAATGGATATTTCTTCAAAAGACTTACGCGATCACGTGCTAAAAATGGCCAGTCTGGTTGAAGCTTCTCTTTCAGGCTCCCTGAACCTGGATAAAAGCATGGAAGATATTTTTGAACTTGAGAAAAAAATAAATGAGTTTCATATGCTCATTGATGATGCCTGCTTCAAATATATCGCATTAAAAAGTCCCAATGCCAAAGATCTTCGGACCGCTATTGCTATCATGAAGATCAATGCTGATCTTGAGCGCATGGGCGATCAGTCAGTAAAAATTAAACGTCACCATCAAAATATCGGGCGTGAGATTTTACAGATTAAAAATATGGCACTGGAAGTAAATTTGATGGTGAAGAATGCTCTGGACTCCTTCGTCCGAAGTAATATTAAGCTGGCAACTGATGTGATCCGACACGATCAGGAAATCAATGCCCTAAACAGGGACATTGTCCGTCATCATATCAATCAGATAAAAAATAATGAAATCAGTTTTGATGAAGGTTATGCCATTATCAAAATTTCAAAAAACCTGGAACGCATTGGTGACCATGCCAAAAACATTGCAGAAGACGTTATCTTTCTGGAATCGGGTTCGGACATCAGGCATAATCCGGAATATAAATCAGGCAAAAAATCAGATTGACAGCAGGACCGACCATGAATGGAACAATTGTATTAGTGGAAGATGAACTGGAAATATGTGAGTTGGTTGAAAATCAGCTTAAGCCTTTGGGCTTTCCTGTTAAAGTCTTTCACGATGGAAAAAAAGTTCTGGAATATATTCAGGGCAATGACGGCCGCGAATCACGCGACATAAATTTGTTTATTCTGGATCGGATGCTCCCTTCTGTTAATGGAATGGAAGTTTGTAAGTTCATTCGTTTTTTTAATCCAACCAAAACGACTCCCATTCTCATGCTGACGGCCCTCAGTACGTCGGAGCAAATCGTTGAAGGTCTTGATGCGGGCGCAGACGACTACATGACTAAACCTTTTGATCTTAATATTCTGCAGGCTCGCGTTCGCTCTCTTCTAAGACGAAGAGAACTCACTTTGAAAAATGAAGAAAATAAAAACATTCTCCGGCATAAAGCGCTTGTTGTTGATATGGATCAATGCAAAACCTGGATTGATAATCAACTGGTTGAACTAACTCTTTCAGAATATAAAATACTTTGTTGCTTTTTGCTTTCACCAGGAAAAGTTCTGACACGTAATCAACTGGTAGAATATATTCAGGACGGTCCGGTCCATGTTACTGACCGGACAATTGATACTCACATTTTTGGATTAAGAAAAAAACTGGGCGAATATGCAGGAATCATAGAGACAATCCGGGGCATTGGTTACCGGGTTGCAGGCCATGACTGAGTTTCGTTACCGCCGGATCATTTTCATCCAGGCCATTATGCTCCTGTTATGGGGCGCCTTTCTCAATCAGCTTATCCATAAAGAAATTAAATCCGGTACAGCATCAGGAATCTGGACTTCATACTGGCTTTTATGGCTTGGCTTTATTGTCGTCAATATTGTTTACTTAAAATTCTTCGCTCTGCCCTCAAAAAAAATTATGAAAGCAGTCAGCCCCGACAGTGAACCGGAAGACATGACATGGTCCATGATCGAGGAAACGCTGGAGAAAAAAGAAAGTCAGATTGAAATTCTTCGTACTTTACTTGAAAAAGAAAATATAAAATTAAAAACCGTTCTCGATTCCCTGCTGGATCCGGTTTTCATTTATAATTCCGAATTAAAAATTATCTATGCCAACCAGGCCTTCTTCAGACATTTTAACTATCCTTCCGGCCAGCTTCCGGTCGACCTGATCGAAATTAACCGCAATCTGGATTTTAAAGATTTACTATTGTCCGCAGTAAACAGCAATAAGCTTATTCATAAGGCCTATTTTACTTTTGGACACATTCAGGACCCGCACCGTAGTTACTTTGACATTAAAATACTTCCCCACCAGGATCTCAATGGTCAGTTGTGTATTATGCACGATTCGACTTCACGAAAAATGGCAGATTTGATGCGGGAAGATTTTGTTTCTAATTTTTCACATGAAGTGCGTACGCCGCTAACTATTCTGAACGGTCAACTGCAGGCCCTAAAGAGCCAGATCAATAATGAATCATTTGAGCGAATCGAAAACAACTCCCGAAGGCTACTCAATCTTTTTAACGATCTCCTTCGACTGACTTCAGTCGAAAAACGGCTGGAGTTAAAAAAAGAAGATATATTTCTGCCTGAATTGCTGGAAAATTTAACTCACGAATTAATGGTTAATTATCCTCAGAAAAAAATCCATTTCAGCTATGAGCTTAAACAAGAGACAATGCCGGCCGACTATAACCTATTTGAACAGGCGTTATTGAACCTGATTGATAACTCTCTTAAGTACAGTCCTGAAAATGGAAAGGTTACCTTCAAAAGTTATCAGCAGATTATTAACGGTGAAAAAAATTATATGCTGGAAATCAGCGACACCGGAATAGGCATTCCGGAGGATCAGTTACACCGTATTTTTGAGAGATTTTTCAGGGTGGACACTTCCCGCTCTTCAGAAATTCAGGGCACAGGCCTGGGTCTGGCCATTGTGAAACACATCATCGTTAAACATGGAGGCAAAATCCGAGCGAGCAGTGTTGAGGGCCAGGGAACAACATTTATTATCAGTTTGCCGGATAAAGAAGCTTAACTAATGAGTTTGAGAATTTCAGCAGGACGATCATTGGTCATTTTTAGCATTGAAAGTGTCGCTCCCTGAGCAACACTAGTAATGGCCTTTTTGGCGGCTTCTTGGGCCATGTCCGCATCACGGATTTTAGAATTACTGGATGAAATATTTTCTCTGCTGACCTGCAAATTCTGAATGACAGACTCCATCCGGTTAGCAAGACTTCCCAGTTCAGCGCGGCTTCGGCTTACCTGATCCATCATCCGGTCAATTTTAGAAAGGGAATGCTGAGCGCCTGCTTTAGAGCGAAGGTCAACATTCTCAATTCCAAAATTACCATTGCTGTCCATGATCTTACTCATGTCGTAGCGAAGCTGATCAAGTGCCGGGTTTCCGTTAATACCAATTTGCAGATCATAAGTACTGCCTGCATCCTTGATAATATTATTCCCGTTGAAACTGGTAGAAGCAGTCACTCTCTTGATCTCATTTTTTAACTGCTGAAACTCTTTATCCACGATTGCGCGATCAGCATCACCAACCGTATCAGTAGCTGCCTGAACCGCTAATTCTCGCAGCCTGATCCCCATACTGGAAATAACTCCCAACGAGCCTTCAGCAACCTGAATGAGTGAAATTGAATCATTGGAATTTCTTTCGGCCTGAGAATTACTGCGAAGCTTTGCCCGCATCATCTCTGAGATTGCTTTACCTGCTGGATCAATGTGCGTACGTACAAGACGGTCACCCGAAGATAATTTACTATCTTCGATCGCAAGCTCTTCAGTATGTGATTTAACATACCGCTGAGCGACCATTGACTGGACGTTGGTTGATACGCGCATTCTCTTCCTTGATAAACGAGTGACCTCAACCGTGAGATCACAGTCTTTTATCGGAAAAGTACTCATGAAATTAAATAGTCAGAGAATCTGATGATAACAGTCCATCAAAGAGAGAGTGGAATCCTTCCGATGAAAACGCTGAACAAAGCTTAAGCCTTGATCTCGCATAGAATCTCTCCTCTCGGATGAGTTTAATACTGACTTTATTTTGTCGGCTATATCGCTGACCTGGTAGGGATCTGCATAGAGGGTATATGGCCCTCCACTTTCGGGAAAACAAGACCCCAGCGAAGTAACGACAGGAGTTCCGGAGAATAAGGCCTCAACAATTGGCAAACCAAAACCCTCAAAAAACGATGGAAAGCAAAAGAGCTCGGCCCCCTGATAAAATAGTGGTAGTTCCTGAAAACTAATTCCTGACAGAAACTTCACTCTGTCATTTAAACCTAATTTAGTCACGAGTTCCTGACAATCGTGCAGATACTTCTTTCCTGTTCCAATCAAAACCAGGTCCCTATTTTTATCACCAAGTTCGCTAAAAGCTTTAATTAAACTTATCTGGTTCTTGCGTTCTTCGAAAGCCCCTACTGTCAGAATATAAGGACGCTGGAGTTTATATTTCAATCTCAAGCTATTGATTTCGGCTTCACCTTTTAATTGATAAAAAACAGGATCACAACTTTGGTAATGAACTTTTATTTTACTTTCCGGAACTTTTAGAAATTCTATTAAATCCCTTTTGGTCTGCTCGCAAATCACCAGAACCAGATCTGCGTTTTCACATGAGTATTTAAATTTAGCTTTATAAGTAATTCGGTCTAAGGCCGGGAAGAATTCTGGATAACGCAGAAAAATGAGATCATGAATAGTCACTACTTTCTTTGCTTTAATAAAACGCGAGGTAAAAGGAATTTCATGCGAAAGTCCGTGGAATATATCCAGCCGATCTTTGCTTACATCACTGGAAACCGAAAAAGATCTCCACAGAGCATGTAATCTCTTTTCAAGATACGAATCAGGCAATCTAAGAATTAATCTTTCCTGCTTATTTTTTTCCAGCCACCGCTGCGCACGTTCGTCTTTTACTGACGGAGTATAGAGGTAAATATCTTCGCTGGAGTACTCCAGAAGTCCTTCGATAATTCCGCGGGAATAATTACCCAAACCGCGAAAATTCATCGTCGCGCGTTTGCCATCAAAACCAATTTTCATGTTTGCCCTTAATTAGAAGCCTAGCTTGAATTTTACACTGAAACCAACTGAACCAGCTAGGGCCATTGAGCTTTTTGGGACTGAATTAATGATGATTTTTGGCTGAAGTTTAATGAACTTATTCTTTTTTAATAATTCTTTCCAGTTCACTTTTTCCAGCTTGAGATTAAGACAGCGTTTATCACATTCCAGCTTGTGTTCTGCACTATCAAAAAAAACCAGACGGGAAAAACCCTTCTCGTCAACAGGTACACCTGGCAATGGACTCTCCAACTGGGCATAAACCTCAATTTTTTTAATGAATTCCAGTGAATCTTTCTTTTTGGCATTTTCGATCAGCAAGGTTAATGAATCCAGGCGTATCCATTCAATATAATCAAAATCAATTTCTTCCAGACTCTCAAGATCCACATCGACGACTGGTAAATCCAGCGAATGGCCCCCCCGGGATTCGATTGAACTGTTGGCCAGAACAAAAGCTATAGACTGAAATAACTTGCCGAAAATAGGGAATTTTTTGGTATTTTTGGCATATTCTTCTATCTGAGTTTCATCAATTTTGTATGAGAATCTGATAGGTTGTTCATCTCTTAATTGATTCACTGTCATGGGAGCTACCATAGGCGTAAGCTTTTCCTTTCCACAGGAAACGAGCGTAAGACATCCTAAAAGTAGCAGAGTAAACAGTGACCGTTTTTTCATGTCCAAAAATATAACATGTGTACAAAAAATATGGGGCCACCTGTAGTTTTTTCATGCCATTTATTTTGTCCCCAATAGGTCTTGTGGATGCATTACACTTTTCCCATGCAAAAGACGACTTTTACTCTATTCCTGGCCGCAGCGGGGTTGTGGCAGATGCCGGCAGCATTTGCGGCTTCATACGACACGCTTCCTAAGCATGTTAATACACTTGTTGTAAAACAAGTTATGGCGTCTAAAATTGAAAGCAAATATGGAGCAGAAAGTAGGCCTGAAAGTCTGGACCTGAAAGAAGAATTTACATCCAGCCGACTGGAAGATGTCAGTACGGTCATCAAGAGTTATTTCGATCAGCTAAAAACTATTTCGCCGGAAGCCTATAATAATTTTTCTCTAGGTGAATTTAAGGCCGATGTTGAGGCCAATGTCACTGCTCAGGGAATTGGTTATGGCTTTGGTGTAACTGATCGCCTGACAATCTATGCTTCTGTTCCTGTTTATCACATCAAAACGGATATTAAATTTTCTCAGACTAAGCCGGGAAATCTGGCCGCAGTCCAGGCCACTTTAAGAAATACTGAAACTGAATCGGCCATGGGAAAATTCGTTCGCGATTTAACTTTGCAGTTACCAAATACCAATGAAGAACTTCTACAGTCGCTAGTTGTAAACTATTATAACTATGAACCAATCGGAACCTGGGAGAAAGATGCTCTTGGAGACGCAGAAATTGGATTCATCTATCGTCTCACTGATTTTGATAACAGCGGGATGGCCATTTCCATGGGAGCCGTTCTTCCAACAGGCGATGCTGACAACCCGGATTCGCTTCAGGATGTCTCAACAGGCGACGGCCAGTATGACGGCTTTGTCGAGTCAATGGCCGGTTTTGGAATCTTTGAAAAAACATTACAGTTTGATGTGAAGGGACGCTACACTTATCAGTTTGCAGGAAAAAAAGAGGTCCGCTGGATTGAAGATGCTGATGTTCCTCTTTCACGAGACAAGAAAACAGTGAAAGAAAAACTGGGAAATAAAATTGATGCTGCGGCAACGATAACATTGAATCCGACTCATTGGCTGAATTTCAATTCTTCTTACATCGTCAGCCGGACGGCAGCCACTAGATACGATAATATCGAAGACCGAAAAGTCAAAGAAGCACTGGAAAGCAACACTGATTCAGAAGCACGCTGGATAAAAGTTGGCATGGGTCTTTCAACGATTGAAGCTTATAAACGAAAAAAATTCGATATGCCATTTGAAATTGGTGTTTCTGCTCAAAGATTACTCAATGCCAGAAACTCGGCAAACTACGAAAGAATAGATGTTGATCTGAAACTATTTTTCTAATTCTATTTATGTTTATTGAATATAGGAATAAAAAATTTTTCCATTCTCTTCACTTATCAGCTTGAAAGGATCTTCTTTAATCAGTAAGGAACCATCGAGGTCATAGAAATCCACGCCTCCAGCAATATTTAAGGCCGATGAAATTCCCAGACTCGTCTCCACCATACATCCCAGCATCGTTTTTAGACCCAGCATGCGTGCCTGACGTAGTTGTTTGAGCGCTTTCAGGTAGCCGCCAGCTTTCATCATTTTCACATTCACTCCATGAAAACGCTCAACGTGATACTGATTCACTTCTTCTTTAGTGACTGATTCATCGGCCATCAATAGAACTTTAGCATATTTTTTCAGTTCAAGTGCTTCTTCATGAGAAGCGGCCGGCAATGGTTGCTCCAGAAATTCTATTCGCCCTAAATCTCCTAAGTCTTCCAGAAAATTTAATGTCTGGGAGGCAGTTTCAAAAGACTCGTTAGCATCAATTCGCAGCGGAACATTTGTTAACTTCAAAACTTCCCGGCTGAAATCCAGTGCATTATCTTTATTGACTTTAACTTTTAAAACAGAAAAGCGTTCCAGGTTATTTTCTTTGATAAACATCTGCAATTTTTCTGTTTCCATTATAGGAATAGAAAAAGAAGTTTTTACAGATGCAATCACGTTTACACCCATTAACTGAGATACTGTCTTACCTGACAAAATTGCTACATAATGGACAAAGCTGGACTCGATTCCAAACTTCAACGACTGCGGCAGATCCGTTGTCTCCAGATAGGCAACCAGTGATTCCACACCGGTAAAATCTGAAGGCGCATTATTTTTAAATTCTTCAAATTTCTCCAGGATGAGTTCGCGAGACTCTCCATAACGAACGTTAAAGGCCACTTCCCCACTGGCGGAAATTGATCCGTTCCGGACTTCAACTATAAAGTTTCTTTTAGTATCTGAGCTATTTCGTGAAATATTCCAGGAAAATTTAAGGGGTAATACAATTTCTCTGATCGACCAATGAAACATATAGTTTTCTTCCTGGATTATGTCTTTTTAATAGTATGTTACTATAATTTATGCTCGCAAATAAAGATATTATCATAAAGGTCATTTCTGCACTCGTCTTCTTCTTCATTACAGTCAAGATACTGGGTCCCGTTCTTTTTCAGGCCATTCGAAAAAAAATGCCTGGCTATCATGAACCAGAAAACGACATCGATGCCATGATCCGTAGACAAAAAGAACGCCTGCGAGCCCAATATGGCCTAACAGGAAAAACGCAACACGATGGTCTTCCTGCCCCTGATGATTCACCCTCTTCCCCAAATTTTGTCTCCACTCCTGCTTCACCAGTCGTAGAAAAAATCATGAAGGAAATGAAATGGGGAGGAAGCGAGTTTGTTAAGAATATCCAGGCTACTATCGCTAAAAATTATTCTTACACCGTTGCTGAGTCAAAAATTAGTGCCTTTATCTTGCTGGCAGAAAAAAAGAAACTTATCCGCTATCTTAGTCCCGATAATCAAAACAATCTGGAGTCCCTAAAGAATTTTTTAAGCATGACGATGATTTTGAAAATTCTTATCGATGAGATAAGGGAGAAAGACTATGCTCTGATTCCCAAACTTGCCAAAAAATGCAATCTCACTGCAGAACAATTTGCTCTTGCTCTTCAGATGAAACTCCTGATGTCAGTTCCTAAAAAAAATATCAGTGAAGATAAAATCTATAGTGACAGTCCGGTTTTGCATCAGTTTTCCGAAGAAACGATGACCTCAGCATTGGAAAACATGCTGACCAAGGAAGCCAATTTGTGGGCCAAGGGTCACAGCTTATTTATTGAAGAACTGGCCCTGCATATCAGCTATGCCAATCTGCTTGCTCCTCTCCCGAAGCTGGCCCACAAAAAAGATAAAGAAACAGCGATGCAGATTCTGGCGGTAGACGACGAAATGAGCCTGGAAGAAATCAAAAGAGTTTATAAGAAAACAGCTCAGTCCAGACATCCTGATAAGATAACCGCACTAAAATTGCCAAAACCGGTGGAACAAAAAGCTATCCGCAATTTTGGGATCATTCAACAGGCCTACGAAATTCTGACTGCAGCAAAAAAATAAAGGTGGGACATGTTTTCAAAAAATGAAAAAATAGTCAAAGATGTAAAACTGGCTTTGATCGATATTATCAGTGAAACCAATGGTCTCAATCTGAATGATACACTGGAACTGATGGGCTTTCACCCTGACCTCAAACAAAAACCCATTGTCGAAAAGTCATTAAATGAATTTCGCAAACTCCTGATTGGGTTTCAAAACAATGAAGTCGATATCTCAACATTACTGAACCATTCTTTTTCCAAAGCTTTTTTTGAATTTTTTAAAGAGTTTCCTCTGCCCTATCATGAAGAACACATTCACCTGACCGGTTCATTGAGTGCCGAGTTTTTATACCCTCGTCTAAAACAGCTTCTGGAAGGTGAGTCCGCCGCCATTTATGAAGAAAGAATAAAAGCAGTTTATGGAGACAATGCCCTGCCGCTTACTTCTGTAGCTGATGTAGATGTGCTTATTCGCCTCAAAGAGGGAGAGCAGTTCAAGACTTATCTTAAAATTCTTTATCTGGCCAAACTGGTCCTGACCACACGGGAAGCGCATGAAGAAGCTGCATATCATATGGCTTCAGAGCTCTATACACGCTATAACGTCGGCAAAATCCGGCTCAAATTTACCCTTTCCCGCAGTACCGGATTAGCTGATGAACAAATTCCCGGACTGGAAAGTTTAACAGAAGAAGATGTCGTTATTGGTCTCTTCAACGGTTTTACCCGCTTCCAGAAAAATCATCCTTTTTTCAGTTTCGTTCTCTCCCCAAGTTTCCGCAAAGAGCCTGGATTCTTTGATCAGGTAAACTATGAATGTAAAAAAGACCATTTTGAAGAACAGGTTATGAGCATTCTTTCTTTGCTGGAAAAACATCCGCAATTAAAATCTGTTCTGACAGAAGTCGATACTGTCGGCGACGAGAGAGAACTTTATCGCAAGGCCCATTTTAAGGAAATGAAACCGGGACTTCGAAGGTTGCAGTATCAGGGCTTCAGTATCCGCTCTCACCATGGAGAAACATGGAAGATTCTGCGTCTCGGTGTTCAGGCCGTTGATAATGCTCTTAACATCTGGCACATCGATACACTGGAACATGGTCTAAGTCTGGGCATCAATCCTAATTATTATTTTCATCGTCTTTATCAGCGTATGATAGAAATTAATCAGACAGGACATCCGATTAATCCTGAAAGCATTGAAGGACAAGAAATACTCGATATGGAATGGAGAGATGAAACAGTGAGAGAAAAACTCATACTGGGTCATCCTCTCAATGAAGCAGAAAAAATTCAGTTTATTAAAACTAAATTTCATACCGCACGGGAAGTTGAACATTATCAGCACGATGTTTTAAACAGAATGATAAATAAAAAAGTTTCGCTTGTTGCGCTTCCATCTTCAAATTTAAAATTGACCGGTTGTTTTCCAGATTATAAAGATCACCCTTTTTCCTGGTGGGAAAAAAAAGGCGTTCAGCTCTCGATTGGAACAGATAACTACATAACTTTGAGTACCAACTATATTCAGGAATTACTGATTCTTCTTTATTCCAATCCGGGTAGTCTAAAAATAACTAAGTTATTGATGGTAGCGACAAAAGAAACACGTCGTCCGTACATAAGTCATTTACTGTGGGAAATGCGCAAAGTTACTCACGAAGCAGTTGCTGAGCAGAAATAGCAACTGCACCGGGCATAATGTCCACCATACATTTTTGGTAAACCTCTTGTGAGCAGTTCCCTCTTCCATCTTTTGTGCAGGGCCTGCAAGGGAGGGAAACTTCCATCGTTTTGATCAATGGCGATGACGTAAAACCAAATGCGGTAGGGCCGATGAGAGCAATGGCCTTCTTACCGAGTACGTCCGCCACATGCAGGAGTCCGGTATCTGCTGATATAGTAAGCTTGCCTTCTTTTATCAAGGCACAGCTTTCTATGAGTGACAGTTTCCCGGCGAGGTTTATCACTCTGTCCGGAGCAATGGCCTTAAGATCTTCGCAAAAAAGATCTTCTTTTCCGCCTAAAACGATGAATTGCTCATTCGGCATGAGTTCAATAAGTTTTTTCCAGTGATTCAAAGGCCAGCGCTTCATTTCCCAGGCCGCTGAAGGCACGAGGATTACAGACTCCGCAGCTTTTTGCTGATACACCTGCTTTTCCGAATCAGTTATGGAAGGAAAATTCCAGTGGACTGACATGCTGTTGAGTTTATCTTCGACCAAAATTTGCTTTAAAGGTGCGATGTAAGAGTGTATTCCTTTAAACGGCCATGGAAATTTGTTGATCCGAAAGCTAAAAAGCAACAGCCGCTTAAAACGATCTTTTGGGCGGGTGATCCACTTCCCCTTTAAACCTGGCCGCAAAAGTAAGGATAGAATTTTGGATCGTAGATTATTATGAGCATCGTAAACAAAATTATATTCTTCTCGTCGCAGTTCATATGCCAGAGAGAAAAGTCCTTTTAAACCTGATTTTTTTTGTAGTGACCAGACCTTATTAATGGCCGCATTTAATCCCACCAGTTCCGCAAATTCACTGCGGGTTACCCAATGAATCGCCGCTCCCGGAAATTTCTGAGCAATCAAATCAACAACTGTCGAACACTGAACGATGTCGCCGAAGCTGGAGAAGCGGATAATTAGAACTTTATTTTTTTCCATTATGGCTCAATAATAAACGAGAACCTCTTCATTGGAAACTTTCGATGGCGTTTACTCTCAAAAATCTCTCTGCTTTAACAAGCGTGGCGATCAATTATAAGGCCTCAGATATACATCTGCGCTCTAATGAAGTACCTTGTTTACGCATTCGCGGAGAATTAGTACCTGTACAAACGAAGATATTCAGTCCTGCAGACATGTCGGACATTGTCCGCATTTTAATGGGCATCGAAGAAGAAGCAGACATTCAGCTGGAAAGTGAAATTGACGGAGCCTTCAGTATTCCTGAATTGTGCCGCTTGCGTTTTAATATTTATTCCTATTTCGGCCAGATCGGAATCGTCCTGCGTATTATCAATACTAAAGTTCCGCATTTATCAGAACTGGAAATGCCAAAAATTATTGAGCATATTGCCCTCAATCGCCGTGGACTGGTCCTGGTCACCGGGGCAACAGGTTCCGGAAAAAGTACAACACTCGCAGCTATGATCAATCACATAAATGAAAATCAGTCTTCGCATATTGTGACAATTGAAGACCCGATCGAATATATGCATTCCCAGAAAAAATCCAGAATCTCCCAAAGAGAAGTGGGAAGAGACACGACCGACTTTACAACCGGTCTGAGAGCAGCCTTGCGCCAGGATCCGGACGTTATCACCATCGGTGAGATGCGCGATCCGGAAACGGCCAGCATCGCCTTAAAAGCAGCTGAGACAGGTCACATGGTTTTCTCTACTCTGCACACAACCAATACCGTAACAACAATTGGGCGAATCATTTCCATGTTTCCGACACATGAACAGCAGGAAGTTCGCAAAAGGCTTGCCGAAAATCTTTATGCAGTTATTGGTCAGCGAATGTTGCAGGGAAAAAACGGCAGAATTGTTATTGCCCAGGAAATAATGGTGACTTCACCAGGTATTCGCGATTGTATAAGTGGTAAAGACGATATTAATCGCATTCCGCTGATTATCTCTCAGGGACAGGGTAAATCTATCAACGGCGGTCAGACTTTCGACCAGCATATTATGTATTTATTCCAGAAGGGCTTTATCGAAAAAGAAGTAGCACTGGAAGCAGTCTCGTCACAATCAGACTTCATTCAAAAATTAATCGTAGAATAAAAAAGGCTCCCCTTCGGCCGGGGCCTTACTTTATTCTTTGATGACCAGAGTCCCAGTCATTTTATCGTGAATGGATTGTTTTTTCTTATCAAAAAATGGAAGGAAAAACCCTATTATTAAGGCCATCGAAATGGGCTTACAAAATAACTCGCGCATGAATATCTGAGAAATCGACAGCGTAAAAGTTTGTGTACCCCGCACATACAGGCCGGTCATTTTTTTACCCAGACTTCGGTTATAAAAGGCCGTTGGAATGACAACAAAAAAGAAAAAAGCAAAGAAGATAGTTGTCATTGTAAGGGCGCTCAGAACCATTGTCCGGGGTAAAGACAATGCAAGATTATATTTGTCATTAAAAAGATCGATTAACTTAAGTTCGATTGGCGCGACCATTATCGAGGCATATATCAGTGCGATGTTAAATATTTGATCTATAACCAGGGCCATTGCGCGGGACACTGGTGATGCATATACATATACATCTTCATCCAGAATTTTTTCTCTTTTTTGTAACTTTTGATATTGCTCAGTCAGCGTTTGTTTAGGTCCACGGGCTGCGTAGTCTACTTTTTCCAGGCGAAGTTCTTTAGCTTTTTCCGTCTGTATTTTTTCTTTTAACGAAATGTTTGTTCTGGTTTTTGACTGTTTTGATTCAGTTTGAGTTTTAACTTCAGTTTTAGTTTCAATAGAAGATCTGGGTTTAACTACTGTAAACTCAATGTCCTCTTCCTGTGCATCTTTCAGGACTGTTGTGCGAGTACGGTCATTAGACATAAAATCTCATCCTAAGATTAAAGTTGTTCTATTTTTTCCATGACAGCTTCTAATTCTGCACGGGCACGATCACATTCAGACTTCCATGTTTCATGATCAAGTGTTTTGTCCAGATTAAGCAATAATTTTCCAAGCCTGGAAGAAGCAGCATTGAATTCCTTAAGCAAGGATACCGCTTCAGCTTCATCGTCATGGTTTTCCAGTTTTTCAAGGATACGGTTTACTTCTGCATTATCGATCATAGTTGACTTTGGGCCGTTTGTTTAATTTTTAAAGATTTAACAATGTCATTAGCAATAAAAATAGACTCTCCCAAAACAGCATCCGTACGCAGTAGCTTCACCCACTCTTCTTTTCGCTGATCAAAATCTTTGGACCATTTTTTTACATCACCCGGGCGGATGTTTTCATGTGCCTTGAGTGAATCTTCAAAATTAGTGACAATAATATTTTTGTCTTCATCTTCCATTTTCAGATCATCAGCAATTTTTTTATTCTGGGCCTCTTCTTCCTGAATTTTTTTAAGATTCAAAGAAATAATGGTGTCTTTTTTCTTTTTGTTTAAAAAATCAAGGTTCTTATTGATTTTCTGAAATCGAGGATTCGCTTTCAGACGAGAGGCACTTTTAGCCTTCAGGTCATTAACGTTATAGGAGAAACGAGTCCACTTATTAAACGGTTTTGCAGGAATCTGATCCCATGGAAGTGAATATTCCAGATCTTTTTCCCGGCTTTCAACATAGCTGAACATATCCGGAAGAATGATATCCGGAGTCACTCCTTTGTATTGAGTTGAAGCTCCAGTTACCCGGTAGAATTTCTGGATGGTCACTTTTAGGGCCCCCATAGTCGGTCCAAAAATTGACAATAACGGGCCGCGATTTAAATCCAGGACTGCCTGAACTGTACCTTTTCCATGAGAATAATCACCACCAACGACAACAGCACGTCCATAGTCCTGCATAGCGCCTGCCAGAATTTCGGAAGCAGAAGCAGAGAATCTGTTAGTCAGAACAACTAGCGGGCCATCATACGTCATAGTAGTATCGTCATCTTCCAGAACCTCAATTTGGCCCATGTGATTTTTAACCTGTACAATAGGGCCTTTCTCTAAAAATAAACCTGACATTAAACGAGCATCTTCCAATGCGCCTCCTCCGTTGTTACGAAGGTCAAGAATAATAGCATCTACTTTTGCTTTTTTAAGTCTTTCAACTTCCTTCCGGACGTCATCAGTACAATTGATTACTGAATTTTCGAAGTCACGATAGAATTTTGGTAATTGAATATAACCAACTTTAGCATCCAGATCTTTGTATTGAAGAACTGAAGATTTAGCAAAAGAAGCGGCTACTTCGATTTCATCACGAATAATAGAAATAATCTTTCTGCTGCCATCAACCTTTTTAATTGTCAGACGAACTTCCGTTCCTTTCTTTCCTCGTATGTAGCGGACAGCATCGTCCACTTTCATATCTGTCAGATCAACACTTTCTTTATTTCCCTGAGCCACAGATAAAATGATGTCATCGGCTTCAAGTTCTTTGCCTCGCCATGCCGGTCCACCAGGAACGATTTGTACCACTTTAATATATGAACCATCTTCCTGAAGAACAGCGCCGATACCTTCTAGTTTTCCCGTTATGTCGATATCAAAATCTTCTTTTTTCTTAGCTGGAAGATAAGCAGTATGTGGGTCATAAACTGCAGCAATTGAGTTGTAAAAATTTTCAAGCTGATCATCACGATCCTGCTTAGCAAGTCTTTCAAAAACAGTCTTGAATTTCTTAGCGACTGATTCGTGGGCCTTAGCGCGCATTTCAGCATCGCTTAACTTTTTAACCGGAGGAAGTTTCTTGGCCGGTTTAGCTGACTTTTTCGCAGCTGGCTTCTCTCTTTGCTCGTCGATCAGGGAGAGATATTTATTTAAAGTTGCCTGTTTGAAAAAGAGTGTCCAGTTTTCGCGTAACTTTTGCTCATCGGCTGGCCAGTCCCTTTTTTCCGGATCAGATTCAATCGTTTCATTTCCGTTGAAATCGAATTGTTTCTTAAAGACTTCCTTGCGTAATGCTTCGGCCTGGTTGATACGTTTTTTATAAATGCTCAAACCTTTTTCAATTAATTTGTAGTCCCCATTCACCATTTCATCGTCCATTTGAAACTGGAAAGCTTCAAGTTCTTTGACATCTGATTTAGTGAAGAACTGCTTTGAATTATCAATACGTTTCAGATACTGCTGAAACGCTTTTTGGGAAACTTCATCGCTGATTTTTAGACCACGATAATGATATGTTTCGAGTGCATTTTTAAGAATATTACCAATCAATTTTTCTCGTCTAGGATCCTTGTCACCTACTGCTTGCGACTGAACGCTGGATGACAACAACAAGAACAGAACTAACCAAAGACGTTTCATTTTCTCTCCGGGAAACTTGAACGCAGAATTGCTATCCCAATATCTTACCTCAGGATGAAGGAGAGGAGTCAAAAGAAAAAATTGCTTGTCGGATACTCAATCCCACAAGCAATTAATGGTTGATCAAAACGGTGAGTTAATTATTTTGCTTCTAATACTTGAGCTGCTTTTTGTAACCAACCCAGGTTACTTCTGGCAAGGTCAATCATTTTCGAGTTATAGGGAATATCTGCAATCGTCGGTTTATTTTCGGAACATAATTGCTGAACACTTCCCTCGCCAAAGATGCTGGTTTCAATCGAATCCCCCGGGATACCGAATAAATAATTCGGGATCTGAGTTGTTAACACTTTTAGACGGTCTTCCCAGTTAGTATTGAAATCCGAAGTCGACAAATATCCTGCCCCCGTGCCATTAGTGTGCGTGCCAATAATCGTTGCCCGCCCAGTTGCTTTAAGCAAGAAGGCCATCTTATCGCAAGCACTCACGCAATCCGGTGTTACCAATGCAACAACCTTATTGTTGAATCCGCCTACTTTAGCATCCGTCATGATCGGCGAAAAACTCATCATCGGAGTATATTCTTTGCGATCGGCCAGTGTTTCTTCAAACACTCGCGCAAAATCTTCAATGGAAATCCCGGAGCTGATATCCTCTCCGACCACTTCCTGAAACAGACTTGGCTCCTGAACATTGCGCATATACTGTGTCATGCGGTAACCTGAAGTCGCTCCGGCAGTCATCGTTTTTTCAGGCAATAACATACTTAAAATTGCCGCAGGAAAGCTTCCGTTTCCTCCACCGTTAGACCTTAGGTCAAAGATTAAAGGCAATTCTTGTTCTTTAGTTTCTATAACAAATTTTCTAATTGCTTCAAGAAAAGGAAGTTGAATATTTCCAATCTTTACATTCTTAGTATAGAAGGTCATCAACTGCAAAACGGCATATGTCTTACCTTTCTGAATAAAATAACCGGTACGTATGGCCGGTGAGCCACCATCATCCAGCATTTCTGTAACACCTTTGAGGTTAGCGGCCAGAGATCTCGTTGTGTATCCCTGGAATGACAAGGAACTATCTGTCCAGGTGTTGGTTGCTTTATCAAAAGTCATGCCGATTGAGACGGAGTCAGAAGGGATTTTATATTTTTCGAAGAAAGTAATAGCATCCAGTCTCGGTGTACTTTCCTTGGACGAGTTTACAAAGAGCGGAAGTTTAAATGTCCCCGCATTCTTAAATGTTATCTTCAAGTAATTTTTCTTTTCGTATTTAAAATTACGGAGGGTCAAGGCGCGGACTGCATAGTTATCAATGAAACCTTCAGTACTTCCACCAATATATTGCTTGAGTTCTTTAACTTTCTCTTCTACCGGAACGCCATCGATCTCCAGAACTTCATCACCAATTTTTATAGCTGAAAGATCAGCTCCGGATAGCTTTGAGACCATCCCTAAAAAACGGTTTTCCAGAGAACCAACAACTATTTTTCCGTCGATGCGAAAGAGACGAACGCCGTTATAGATAAACGGACGAGGTATTTTTTCCTGCAAGCTAAAATGGGTATCTTTAAACTTTGCTACCAGAATCTGCATGCGGTCCAGAAAATCAAGATTACTTTGCGCCTGAAGGAAAATGATTTTTTCCCGCAGCTCCGGGTCTTTTCTGTCGCTGGCACTGGCAAGAATATCGACAACCGAAACTTCTGCCAGCCGGGCTTCTTCTTTTAGCTTTTTAAAATCCAGGCCTACTCTTTCGGCCTTTAATGGAAGAAGAGCGTATTCCAGTTCAACCTGTTTTAAAAAATCATTAAGAATAAGCAAGCGGTCTTCCTGATCAAGGTAATTAAACTTAAGACCGGCAAAAACATCTTTGGTTTTTTGATTATCAATTTTAGCTGACTGAGAAAAGGAATCGAACAAACCAGCCTGTGCTCCGGTCATTGATAAAAAGCTGATTGTTGCAATCGTCATGAGTTTGGTCTTAAGCATTTCTTTCTCCCAGGTCCTTTTGATAATAGGTCTATCTTAGCGATATTTATAAATGTCTTGGGAGATCTGGAAATAGTTATAGACTCTCCTTTTTGGGTGTCTAAATTTTAGACAAAAAAAAGGCCCGGGATATCCCAGGCCTTTGAAAACAGTGGCTAAATTGATTTAAATTACTTCAGGTTATGAAGAACGTATTGAAGAATTCCACCCTTTTTAATGTAGTTTAATTCATCCGCAGTATCCACACGCGAAGTAACAGTTGTCTTAGTTTCCGATCCGTCTTTACGCTTAATGATCATGTCGTACTTAGCGTTCGTTTTAAAAGTATCTCCGTCCTGTGGAATTAAAGAGATGATCTCTGTTCCGTCCAGGTTTAGAGTTTTTCTGTCTACGCCTTTTTCAAAGACCATCGGCATAACCCCCATACCAATCAGGTTTGAACGGTGAATACGCTCAAAAGATTCAGTAATAACGGCCTTTACTCCCTGAAGGAATGTTCCTTTAGCTGCCCAGTCACGAGATGATCCTGTTCCGTATTCTTTTCCTGCAATAACAACCAATGGTGTTTTTTCACTGATGTATTTCATTGAAGCATCGTAGATCGACATCTTTGTATTAGATGGAATATGAATAGTGTTTCCGCCTTCTTCACCTCCAAGCATCTCGTTTTTAATACGGATGTTGGCGAATGTTCCTCTCATCATCACTTCATGGTTACCACGACGGGATCCATAAGAGTTGAAGTCTTCTACTTTAACACCTTTTTCCTGCAGGTATGTTCCTGCCGGAGAGGTCTTTTTAATCGAGCCTGCCGGAGAAATGTGATCGGTAGTGATTGAATCCCCAAAGAGCGCAAGGACGCGCGCATTCTTCAGTGCAAAGCCCATGTTCTGAGTTCCGTCTGCAATGTTTTCAAAGAAAGTTGGATTTCTGATGTAAGTCGAATTAGGCTCCCAATCAAAAAAATCACCAGTTGATGTTTTAATCGCCTGCCAGTGTTGATCACCCTGGAAAACATTTGAGTAACGAGACTTAAACATTTCTGAATGAAGTTTTGACATCAGGATTTGATTGATTTCATCGTGAGTCGGCCAGATGTCTTTTAAGTAAACATCCTTCCCATCAGCACCTTTTCCGATTGGATCTTTCGTAATGTTGATGTTGATGTTTCCGGCAAGTGCGTAAGCAATAACCAGCGGAGGTGAAGCCAGATAGTTTGCTTTAACATCCGGATTGATTCGTCCTTCAAAGTTTCTGTTACCTGAAAGAACTGATGTCACAACCAGATTGTTAGCATTGATCGATTTCGAAATATTTTCCGGAAGCGGTCCGGAGTTTCCGATACAAGACATGCATCCGTATCCTGTCAGGTTAAAACCTAATTCATCCAGAGATTGTTGCAATCCTGATTCAACCAGGTAATCGGTAACAACTTTAGATCCAGGAGAAAGAGCGGTTTTAACCCATGGCTGAGATTTTAAACCCAGTGCTCTGGCTTTTTTAGCGACCAGACCTGCGGCAATCATAACCGAAGGGTTCGATGTATTTGTGCATGAAGTGATTGTTGCAATCGCTACCGCTCCATGCTTTAGCTTGTAGTCTGCGCCTTCAACAGCGTATTCATTGTTGAAAGTATCAGGGTTCACTTTAAAAGCAGTGGCCAGTTCAGAATTAAAAGCATCCGCAGCTTTTGTTAATTCAATTCTGTCTTGTGGACGTTTTGGCCCGGATAAAGAAGGAACAACTGTGGAAAGATCAAGTTCAAGTGTTGATGTGAAAACTGGATCAGCATCACCTGCATTTAACCACAGCCCCTGCTCTTTTGCGTAGGCCTCTACAAGGGCAACCTGCTCATCTGAGCGTCCGGTGAATTTTAAATAATCGATAGTCTTTTCATCTACCGGAAAGAAACCACATGTTGCCCCATACTCTGGTGCCATGTTGGCAATCGTCGCACGGTCAGCAAGTGTTAAAACTTTAACACCGGGACCGAAGAACTCAACGAATTTCTCAACAACTCCATGCTTACGCAGCATTTGAGTGACTGTAAGAACGATATCTGTTGCTGTAATTCCTTCGTTTACTTTTCCGGTTAATTTGAAACCGACAACTTCCGGAACAGTCATAGTGACTGACTGGCCAAGCATTGCTGCTTCCGCCTCAATACCACCAACACCCCAGCCTAGAACAGCTAGACCGTTGATCATAGTTGTGTGTGAGTCAGTTCCTACACATGTATCCGGGTAAGCGACAGTTTCGCCATTTTCTGTTTTTGTCCAAACACCCTGAGCAAGATATTCAAGGTTGACCTGATGACAGATACCAGTTCCAGGAGGAACAACGCGGAAGTTTTTAAAAGCTCCCTGCCCCCATTTTAGAAATTTGTATCTCTCCATGTTTCTTTCGTATTCAACGGCAACGTTTTTTTCAAAAGAATCTTTTTGTCCGAAGAAATCAACGGCCACTGAGTGATCGATAACCAGGTCAACCGGAATCAGCGGATTGATTTTTTTCGGATCACCACCGATTTTTTTCATCGCTTCTCTCATCGCTGCTAAATCAACGACGGCCGGCACACCGGTGAAGTCCTGCATAAGAACGCGTGCAGGATAATAGGAAATTTCGCGGCTGGATTTAGCTGTCTTAACCCATTCGTTGATCGCCTTAGCGTCTTCAAAAGTTACGTCTTTTCCGTTTTCATGGCGAAGCAGGTTTTCCATCAAAACTTTTAGCGACTTTGGCAGCTTATCAATGTCTGACAAACCTAAATTTTTAGCTTCTTTTAAACTGTAATAAGCGTAATCCTTATTACCCACTTTCAGTGTCTTTTTTACCTTACTCATTGATTAAGCTCCCTGTTAGAATCCCTTGATAAAACAAATATGAATGCTGAAACTTCAGCGATTATAAAACGTTCTTAAAACTGCGTCCATGTCTAGATTAAAGAGGAAATATTGACTCTTCTCACTATCTGCGCCTGTTACGATCTTATTATCGGCGTGTCAGACCTAATAAAAAAATGAATATTTTGAATAAAATATAGTAGTATTAGGAATATGTTGGACGGAATTGAAGCCCTTATGGCCCTGGAAAAGTATGAAACAGTGAGTGAAGCTGCGCTTCGCCTTAGACTTACGCAATCAGCGGTCAGTAAAAGGATCCAGAATCTGCAAAACCAGCTTGGACAACAACTGGTGGAACCCGACGGACGACGACTGAAATTAACTCCTCACGCTCTGGCTTTCTTAAATAAAGCACGCCCTTTACTGATTGAACTAAAAAATCTTTCTCTGAACGCCGATCCACAGAAAATCAATTCCCAGTTTTCTTTAGCCCTGGCCGACTCAATTGCCGGATCATTTGGACCCCGGCTGCTGAATGATTCATTGAAAACCTTTAAAAATCTGCGTTTTGATCTGCACGTTCACCGAAGTTTGATGTTACTTGAAAATGTGGCACTCGGGAAATACCAGATGGGAATCTGTACATATGATGACAACCGAAAGGATCTCTCTGCCTTTCATTTAGTCGATGAGCCACTTGCCCTTATATATGCGGAAAATAAAAACCGTCCCTCCAAGAATCTGCCCACCATCACCATTGAAGAGAACTCGGCAACCTGGAAATCATCGGGAGCTGAGATTAAAAGAGAACACAGTTCGCTGTTTCTTCTTCCTCCTGTCCACGTGGAATCATTCATGGCAGTTTTTCAAATGACTAAAGTAGGCATCGGCAATGGCATTATCCCGCTAGGGTTATGTAAAGAACTAAGAATGAAAAAGAATACCTATAAAATTCTTAAAACAACCCGTCCCATTTATCTGGTGACCAGAAAAACGATTGCCCAGCTGGAGATCTTTACACCCTTCTATGAAGAACTTAAGATGAACTGTAAAAAATATTTCAATGATGCTTCTTTATGAAAAAGATATTTTTCCTGCTGGCCGGTCATGTCTTTCTAATTTTAGGAATCGTCGGTGCTTTTCTCCCCGTTCTTCCCACAACACCGTTTCTTTTGCTGGCGGCTTTTTTTTATTCCAAAAGCTCTCCCCGCCTCATGCACTGGCTGCGTGAGCACAAAGTGTTCGGGCCTCCTTTAAAAGACTGGCAGCAGTCAGGAGTGATTGGGCTAAAGGCCAAATGGATTGCCACAATTATGGTCAGTATGGTGATGTTTTGGCGTATCCCCACTCTTAAGCTTCATCTCGGGCTTATCATTTTTCTGGAGCTGGTGTTGATGGGTGTACTGGCCTTTATCTGGACGAGACCTTCACACAGAAATTAATTTTAAGATTCTCATGATCCTAAATAACTGGAGAGAGCGAGTTTTTTGCCCTGATAAAAAACATAACTTTTACCGCAAAAAGAAATACGCTGGTCTTCAACGATAATGCCTCCGCCATCCGGACAAGCATAGAGAGGAAGTTTAGATTTCTTTGAATGGTGCAGAAGTTCGGCATCGTAGCGCCGGGAATTTTTATAATGCGGGAAAAACTCAAAATTAACAACTCTCATCGCCGAAAGATTCTTCATATCAAAAGGATTTTCATCCCGGTCAAAATGGGGAAAGCTGGCGGTATGCACGTGAGGAGTGAGGACAATGGCACCGGCCGATAAACCGCAAAGCACTCCGCCCCGATCGAGAAATTTCTTAAAATGATCAAACATTTTATTTTTTTTCAGGTATTTTAAAAAATAAAAAGTGTTACCTCCACCCAAGAAAATAAGATCACTTTTCATGACTTCATTAAGCATTGTTTTGGTAAAAGGAATGTCTACGCAAAAATGCAGGAAGCGCTGAACACCCAGACGGGAGAATTCCTCGACGAAGTATTTAAAGTCTACTTCGGCATCATAAGAACTAGATGGAATAAAAGTGAGTTTAGGAACATCAGCACCGGTTAATTCCAGTGCCCGCTGGTTGAGGAAATGATTTTCTTCTTCCCCACCACCTGAGTAGAGGACAATTTTCATATTCCGTCTCTATACTCTCGCACAATCTGCAGCATCCCCTTAACCAGTCTGGACTGCTCTTTTTCTGCTTCAAAATTCGACGGTCGATGATTTTTATCCGGATTCAGATTCTGATAATTGGTAAATTCTTTAAGCACTTCCCAAATTTCTTCGGCCGATAACTTCGGGCGTTTGTTCATCACTTTTTGCACGATCGTGGTAATAGAATCACCTGTCACCCGGTCATATTTGTTGATCACTGAAGAGCGCATGGAAACATCCAGCATCACTTTTTCTGCAGGAAGTTTATGTTTAGATGCGACTTTATTAATTAGTTTCAGGTAATTTTTCTGAAAGCTTCTGATCTTCATGTCCCGGCGAAGTGATCTCTTCAGATCGGCCTTCGTTGCATAACTGGACTTTATGATGTCCAGAAATTCATCTTCTGACAGACTTGAATTTAATCCTCTGGAAAGCAGCAACTGAGGAAGTTCGCGGAGGATATCCCGCATACAAAAGATGGCGTTCCAGTTTATTCCATCCGGTACTTTTTGGGGACCTTTTACTGATTTGGCCATTTCAAAATAAGTAAAGTCATTACGGAATTCTTCAATATCACCACGGCAGTTTTCCATCAGGAAGTCTGCATACTTTTGATTGAAGCCGATTTTCATCAGGATATTGCGGTTTTTATAGTCAAAAAATCGCTTATCAAATGAAAGGACTGAATGATGGTTTTTAAAATCTTCAATCGATTTCTTTTTTTCGTTTTTAATGTAATCGACAATCTGAGCAAATGTCTGAACGATGTATCGTGCTTTCTGCTTTTGCTCTTTTATAGAAGTCGACCATCTTTGAACATCATCATAACGATATTCATGATGATACAGTCCGAACTGTCTGACAGAACCATAATCTATAATTCCGCCATCCATCAGGATATTGTCCCCGTCCCAGTCCAGCCAGCAGAAAATATACTGATCCTCAAAATTGGCAGACATTTCGGCAAAAGTCTCAACCACCTGACCTAAAAAATAATCATAAAGACTTTTCTGGTCTTTCGGAGGATGAGCGTAGACTTTATTTTTGATCTGACGGTCGATATAATAATCCACCATTCTCTTCAGGGTCGGAAGATTGTTTTGCTTTAAGTGATTAAACATGTGTGATGGACGAAGAAGGTTATCATGCACCCTAACATTTATCGCCAGTCCTTTTGGAAATTCAATAATGGCCAGAACCCGCTCAGTCTCCAGCCCGTTTTTGGCCAGGACTTCACTGAAGAACAATGAACTTAGACCTTCATCTTTTTCAGAATATCCACACCCGTAAGAAACAGTCGGATCCCCGGTCTGATAAAACTTTTTATTAATGTTGCAGGCAGGACTTAATCTTGTTGCTCCTGTTCCACAACTGGATATATCCCACGTTTTAGGGCCTTTGGAGATCTGTCCGTTCCAGATACTGCGTCCGTCACCGGAAGTAGTCCCCTTCTTACAGGGATGCTGCAACTGCAGGTAGCGGGTGGCCATATAGGTATTTGGTCTGATTTCTTCTTTAGGGAAGTTAAAATTATTTTCGATATCGTATTCGTTGATAATCACAATGCTGAAGGTGTGAAGAATTTCTTCTTTTAGTTCAGCCGTTAATTCATTCGGATGATTTTCCGGAATTAAACCGATCTCTCGGGCCAGTTCAAAATTAAAGAAGGCCACCTGACCGCCATGTCTTGTGCGAACCTGGTATTCAACTACCGCTTCAGGAACTTTACTCTTCAGCGGATGATTGCCATCAATTTCTTTGAATTTAAAATAAGCTGAGGTTTCTTTGACTGGTCTTGACTCTTTTAATTTTGTATTTCCCATAATCTTTATTTTCAGGGATTCCGGTAAAAAAAAAAGAGTAAAATTGAGTAGGCAACCTTTTCCATGCCAGATGAAAGCTAATGAAAGAAAGTGAAAATTTGTTTCAGCTCTTCCATCCCTGTGTCGATACACATTCGTGTAACCCAGTAAGCTTTGGAACTGTATGAAATTAAAGCATCTATTCGCTCTTCTTCCCCTTTTATTCGCCTCATGCTCTACGATTGATAAAAAAGACTGTAACACTGATATGCACGAGCTGGGCCTTCGTCAGGGACGCATGGGAAGCCCGAAAAAGTACACCGATGAAATCCGCAATGTGTGCAGAAATCGCCAACCTTTTGTGGATTTACAGCAATATGAGCTTGGTTTTAAAAAAGGCTGGATAGAATTCTGCCGACCAGCCAATGCATTGGCCATGGGAAAAGCGGATGATCCATATGCCAGTTTCTGTCCGGAAAACCGGGAAAACCTCTTTCGTGAAAAATATCTTATAGGTAAACAGATCCATGAATTAAAAGACCAGGAAGAAGAGCTTGCCGAAGAAATAGAAAGCCTGCGTACCGATCATGAAAAAGATGACGATTCACTCGCCGAACTAAAACGCCTCGAAAAAGATCTGGTTGATCTACGCCGGAATATTCAGCAACTTGAAATTAAAGGGCTACGGGACACGTTGACGCTTATTAATCAACTCTAAAAAGCGCAAACTTCAAATAGCGTAGTTCATCCATCGCCAGAGGGTAAGGATGATCAAATGGTTGACCTCCTAAGTAGACCATCGTCCCGCGTTTTCTGGTTTTAGAAAAAGATTCCCGGCAAATTTCCAAAAACTTATCATTACTAATGTGACTGGAGCATGAGCTGGCTGCAAATAATCCACCTTGTCTGACCAGTTTAAGTGAACTGCTAAATACTTTCACATAAGCAGCAACTGCTGTCTCTACTGCTTTTTGATTGGGAGCAAAGCTGGGAGGATCAGTAATGACCAGGTCCCACTTCTTTTTTAGTTTGAGCTGCTCTTCAATAAATAAAAAGGCATCTTCGGCAATGGCCTGATGAGGTGTCTTAAGATCGTTGACTTCGAAATTGCGGGTAGCCGCTGTAATGGCCGCTTTGGCAATATCCACACTGGTGACGAGACTGGCCCCCCCCTGAGCGGCAAATAAAGAAAAACCTCCGGTGTAACTGAAAAGATTGAGCACGCTCTTACCTTTAGCAAATTGACCAATCAGGCGACGATTATCTCTTTGATCCAGAAAAAAACCTGTTTTGGCCGCATCCCGGATGTTGCTGGCAAACAGACAGCCATTTTCTTTAAAGATAACTTCATCTGGTAACTTACCGACAATGTCTTCACCTTTTACATCATCATCGTTGCGTCGTTTGAGATAGACATTCTTAATTTCCGGAATGTCTTTTTGCAATCTTTCTGCAATGGCCTGATGATTGTAAAAACTCTCAGCTACCGGATGATCATGTTTAATGACGGCCACATAGTCATAGATATCAATAATGAGTCCGGGAAAACCGTCACCTTCACCGTTAATTAATCTGAAACTGTTATTAGTTTCTGAACGAAAACTCCGACGAAGATCAAGGGCCTTATCCCATTGCAAGTCACTCCATACTTTTAAAGTGTGACCAATATTGTTGGGACGGACAAAGGTTTCTTCCGCAAGACAGAGAAGCCTGAAGCGCAGCTGGGTGTCTGCCTGAACCAGACCGATGGCCAGCAATTCTCCACGGGATTTTAAAAGACCAAGACCTGTTGTGGCCTTACCATCAAAACAATCAGCAAAAACCCAGCGATGGCCGCGCAATAAGTGTTTATTAACGTCTCTGATCAGATTAAGGTCGCTGAGTTTTAAACTATCAACGTTTACTAAAGAAGCTGTCATATCTCACCTGCTGAATTTATACATAATCTTTAGACTACTTTACCTTAGACTGCAAAGAATTTGTTAATGCAGCAAAGAGTATGACGCCACCGCCGATTTGTTGTTTAACGGAAAGTTGCTCACCCAGAATGAAATGGGATAGTAGCATGGCCGAAGGAGTTATCAGATAATAGATGACTCCCGAAGTTGTCGTTGGCAATCGCGATGTCACCCGGGACCACAAAGAATGGGCCACAAAAGTTCCCAGCACCGCCAGAAAGATCAAAGCAAGCCAGTCATTGCGTCCCAGATAAGTCCATTCAGTAAAAGGAATAAACAAAAGATAAACCAGCATCCCTATCCCGAACTGAGCAAAGATACGTGTCTCCTGACTAAACTCATGAGATTTCTGCAACATAATAGGTATCGCGGAATAAAAAGAAGCACTCGTTAAGGCCAGGACGAGTCCCAAAGTCGTGTTGTTATTAATATCCAGGCCAGGGATCACCAGAAAAACTCCAACCAGAATTAACAACAAACAAATAATATTCCAAACACGGACATGGTAGCCCAGAAAAAAAGAGCCATAAAAAATAAGCTGCACTCCATATGTGGCCATTCCCAAAACACAGATCGAAGGCCCGGATATTTTTATGGAAAAGGTATAAGTCAGCCAGTGGCAGACAAAACACAGCCCCACCACAAGCAGTTTCCAGCTTGAGCGGCTTTTAAATGCAAGCCAGTTAATTTTCTTACGGTAAACAAGACCGATCAGTAAAGTTGCAACTATTAATCGGAAAAGACCGATAGTAAAAGGATTGGCTGCCGTGAATTTCACTGAAACCGGAACAAAGGAAAAAATGATAATAGCTATAAGAGCATCAATAGGCATGAATTTATATTGAATTCAGAGGGTCCACTTGTCACGCAAATAACGGATTAATCGTGTCCCCTCGGAATCAAATTCTAATTTTTAATGGAGTAACTATATTTAATTCTTAAGCTTCCTTTACTCAACCGAACGCCCTCAGCTTTTTTAAGCTTAACTGCAAATAATCCTATAGCTCCGACCTGGTTAAAGACAATGTCACTCGAATGCAGTTTCTTGCCTAAGATGGCCGAGATCAGACTAAAGTTGTTATTTGATTCTTCGATGAGTTTTGTCTCATTAGTTGCCAGATTAATTCTGGTCATCCAGATGAACTGATTTTCAGAGACCGGAGAAAAGGCATATGCTCTATTGGTTTTTTCTAAAACTGATTCTCCCGTATGAGTAATGACCAATTCCAGGTTTGGGCTGGTGAATTCAGTTGAGGCGATTTCATCCAGTTCAATAGAGATCACACGGACATTTTCTTTTCCATCCAAAAATTCTTTTTCTTTGGCCAGATCAATATAAAAAGTTTTTCCCTGAGATAAGGCCTGAAGTTCGGCCTGATTAAAGTCAATTATCATTTCGGATTCAAACTCTTTGAAATTACCATTCTGAACGAAGTCATAAAGAGCATTAGATACTTCTGCCAGGTCTTCTTCATAAGTAACGGCCAGATCAGTAACCGCAAGTTCGCTTCCAGAGGCCTTTGCGAAACGGATTAGCTGGGCATTAATTTTTTCAAGTGACAGATTTCCCGGATACGGCATAAGCGTTCTGTAAACATAAGCCTTTATCAAAGTCGCTTTATACTTTTCCAGTCTTATTCTGGCATTTTTTTCCATACGACTTAGAATTTCATCAGTTGAAAAATTAAGCCCATCTTTAATGTCTGATTCCTGATTATCTAAAGAAACCAGCATTCCATAATCTTTAATAATTTCAGCCTGCGCCAGGGCCATATCACTGGTCATCTGAGTGATTAGGTTATCAAGTTCAGCCTTATTTTCCTGAAGCTCTGCAAGTTTATTTGTAAGTTCTTTAAACAGCGGATGAATCGATTTTATACGGTTGATCTCGGCTTCATAAGCGTCTCGTGGAACTTTATTATTATAAGTTGTCTTATAATATTTCAAAATTTCTTCTCTTAGAGGCTGTGTTGTTTTGTTGATCTTTTTTAGATCATTCAGGAATTTACGTTTATCAACTTTTCCGTCTTTGACAAAGATATCAATATCTAATTCTTTATACTTTTCATTCCAGCTTGCATGAGACTGTTTCCAGTCTGCGTCTGATAATTCTTCATAAACGTTATAACCGTCTGCCAGAATTTTTTTCCAGTCGGCTTCTTTGTCCTGAGAGAGATCAATAAGTGTATCGAGACTCTTGCCTATGACCTGTGCTGCCGGAGCTCCTAGAGGAGATACGGAAGCAAGTTTTGCGATTAACTTAAGTCCCCCAAGCAGTTTCTTTTTCTTTTCCTGAGAATGAATATTTCTATTAGCTTCGGCTACAATCTGCGCCTCTACTCTGGCCAGAGTCTCCTCTAAAACAACTTTGCTGTTTTCCAGGTCTGCCAGTTTTAATTCATACTTGGGCAATTGAGCATAAGCATCAGCATATTTCCTGGACATAAGATCAATGTGTGAGCCAATCTGCTCTTTGTTCTTTTTCAAGGCCTCAATTTTTTCTTCAACGCTCAGAATATTTTTTTTCATTTTCTGAGCAAAGGCAATTGTCTCGAGGGATGTTGTAACGCTGTTTTTGTATACTTCTAATGACGATTCAAAAGACAAAACCGGCATCTGGTTGACTAACATTCCGTTAATGTCCCGGTTTGTATTCAAAAGATGCAAAAGGGCCTGCACTTCACCAAGCAGGAACTTCTCTGAATCCATGTTACTTCTTTGTTCTAATTCAGAAATAATTTCATTCAAAGAGACACGTGCTTCGCTAAAATAATTATTTCTAAAAAGGTCCTTTGCAAACTCCAGTTTATGGATGTTTTTCTTTCCCTGATACTCCAGATCTGTCAAAGGAGCTTCCAATAAACTCATCTTTCCTTCTTTCGCAGTATCCGGAATTGTCCTAAGTATAGAATCTTTCCCGGCCGATGTTGTTGCCAGCTGAATATCAATTTGAGTGACACGGTTAGGAGTCGGCTTTTTACCGCCTCGGCATGAGTGTTGGTTTGTGCGTGTGATATTTCTTTGCAGGGCAATTGAAGGTTGTCCTGCTTTTCCACCTGGTGCTACCGGGGCAACAGCCCCCATTGTGCCCTTATGACTCTTGAAAACATTTTTGCTGAAAACAATCGACGCAGGTAAAACCAGATTTCCACCATCTCCGCCGACACCCGGAAGACCTGATGGCCTGGCATCAGTCCCGCTGGTTGGAATTAAATCGGTCCCAGTACAGGATATTGTATCTTCAAATCCCCCTTCATCACCAGGGCAGCGGTTGGTGATTTCAGTTATACATTGCTTGATTATGTTGCCTTGAATGACATTTACACTTCTTCCATCTGATCCCGGTTTAGCATGACCTGCATCTTGACCGTCCCCTCCACTTAAATCAAAACGTAACTCTGCCTCGCCCAGATCAACTGTTTTAACATCCAAAACAACATTACCACCTGCTTTTCCAGCCTTGCCATCACTTCCAAAATCCGGGATTAAATCTTTACCTGTTGGCCGGGTTGAAATTCTTCCCTTACCTTTGAATACTAACTCATTGGCCTTAATTAAAATGTTTATACCCGGAAAAGAGAGTTCCTTCGAAATAATGATTTTGTCGGCAACGATCTTAATTTCGGAAACATTATTCAATCGAGTATAGAAGTCCTGCTGACTTTTATCGGAAAGATCCAGCACCAAAGCTGAAACCATAAGACTAATCGTTTTATCTTCTAAAATCTCTGACTGAACAGAATAATAATCGACGCTCTCAGCTGATGGGAGCTGACCTTTTTGCAGCAGCAAATTCGCCACCGATGAATGTAAAGTCCGTTCAAAATTCACTTCCTGATTATTTAAAGAACTCTCATTATTTTGGGTTGTTTGGATGGATGATGCTGTCTGGACGGCCGAGTCTTTGGAACATCCCTGAAAGATAGATGATAGAATCAGCAACGTGATAATGTGACGAACCTGCATAACAACCCTCATTTAAAGACGTCTTTTTGGAATTTTATTTATCCAAATTTAACATTTTAAAAATGCGAGATGGCATTTTGTATAAAAATTACAGGTCCATTAAAAGATTGCAAAAAAAAATAGCGCCCGGCCAACTATTGAAAAAGGCAGAGCATTTTTTGATAAATCTCTGCCTTATAAGGCCTTAGCAGCCCGTAACTTTCTTATGGATATTGGAGATATTGAAGGCCCCACGATGCCAGTCCATATTGTACCACTTCAGACTTGTCTGCAGCTTCTCCATCATCGGAATTTTCTTTTCATTCAGGGCCGTCGGCAAAATGCCCTTTGAAGCATAAGCAAAGGTCCAGAAAACGCCTGGATAAATAAGCATCGGGCCGGTAAAAGACTTCACCACCGGATAAACGGCGCGAAGATTATCATAGAAAGCCTTAATGCCGTATTCATCGTAAAAAGGATTTTCGGTCTGGGCCATCATGATTCCGTTGGCCGTCAGGGCCTCTGAAACATGGCCGTAGAACTCCCGGGTAAACAACCCGGCCGCAAAATCTTCCGGATCCGTAGAATCGATGATGATGACATCAAAAAAGTTCTTATGGGTTTTTATGTATTCAACCCCATCCTGCGGGAGAACATTAACTCGTTTATCAGCTAGTCCCGACGTACAGTCAGGAAAATATTTTTTAGAAACCTCAATGACCCGCTCATCAATTTCCACCAGGTCAATGCGCTCGATCTCCGGATGTTTAACGAACTCGCGGACAATTCCACCGTCGCCACCACCGATGATCAGAACATTTTTAATACCGGGATGAACCATGGAAGGAATATGTCCCATTACCTCGTGATAAACGAATTCATCACGGTCAGAAACCATCGTTTTACCGTCCAATAAAAGCAGTCTGCCTACACCGTGCGTATCTAAAACATCGATTCTCTGGTACTGACTTTTCTCGGAGTGCAAAATGGATTTTATTTTAAAAGAAGTGGCGACATTTTTATGAAAATAGCGCTCTGAGTACCAGTCTTTCTCAATGAGTAATTCATTCGGGTTTTTTTCAGTTAGTTGATCTGTCATAACTCTCCAATAGTGCGTGACCGAATTGGCCTTTTTCTAAAGATTTCATTGTCACATGGTACTTTCTGTGACACATAGATAGTTCGACCTTTCAATTTAGTAAACAGTTTTTTAGAAGGAAATCAGAGAACATGTTCCACTCAAGAATCGCTCCGAATGAAAGAGTTAAGATCTCCGGGTTCAATAACCTGACCAAGATTTTAAGTTTTAACCTCTACGACTTCTGCATCACGCTTAATGAAGAACAAAAGGCGCAATACGTGAATTACATTCACGAAAAATATAATGCCGGTCGCATTGCTGAAATTTCTAAGCGCATCGTGGAGATCATTGAAGCCAATATCCTCGCTGTATCCGTGCAGGACTATGATCCGGTTGGAGCTTCAACCATGGTTCTTATGTCCGATATTAAAGGCGGCGGTGAACCAATCCCTCAGGTTTCGGTAAACGCCCACCTGGATAAATCCCATATCACGGCCCACACATATCCTGATGCTTCTGACCCGGATGGAATCTGTTCATTCCGCGTAGACATCGACGTAGCCACTTGCGGAGAAATTATCCCGCTAAACGCAATTAACTACCTCTTCGAATCATTTGAATGTGACGTTGTTTACGTGGACTACGTTGTTCGCGGATACACTCGTCTGGAAAACGGAAAGAAGATTTATAACGATCAACATTTCAATTCCATTCAGGACTTCTTAAAACCGGAAATCAAAGACGGCTTCAAGCTGATCTCAGATATCAACATGCCTCAAAACAATATCTGGCAATCAAAGTTTTTAGTAAAAGACATGAAACCGGAAAATTACTTACTAAATGCTTCTGACATCCATCACCCGGATCTTCCAAAGAAAATGGAACTTCTGCAAAAAGAGATGCTCGAAGTTTATCACATGATTCACTAAGATAATCGTGGCGGGAGAAACCTATGTCTAACAACCTCTGGGGAACAAACGCCACGCAATTTTTCTTTGAACTCAATCCCGACCTCGTTCTCGATACTGTTGAAAAACTGGGTTTTCGCACCACTGGCCGCGTTCTCACCATGAACTCCATGGAAAACCGCGTGTACGAAGTCGAGATCGAATCCGACTCCCGAAACGTCAGTGATCACTCCAAAATCATCAAATTCTATCGCCCGGGCCGCTGGAGCAAAGATCAGATACAAGAAGAACACGACTTCCTCTTAGACCTGCAGGAATTTGAAGTGCCGGTCGTGGCCCCACTCACCTTCAACGATCAGACACTCTTCACATTGCCCGATCCGGAACTTTACTACACCGTCTTTCCCAAGCAGGGCGGACGCGCTCCGGATGAATTCACCATTGATGAAATTGAACAAGTCGGCCGCTTGCTCGCTCGTCTGCACAACGTAGGAAGCATGAAAAAGGCCAAGCACCGCCTGACTCTATCTACGGACGTCTATCTCAAATCCAACCTGGAATTTTTGATCGGACAAAAAATTGTTCCGCCTCACTATGAGCAAAGTTACAAAACAATATTGGAGCAGATTCACGCCCTCACCAAAGACGCTTTTAAAAATATCACCTTCCAGCGCATTCACGGCGACTGCCATCTCGGCAATATCCTAAAACGCGAAGAAACATACCACCTGATCGATTTCGACGATATGGTCGTGGGTCCCGCCGTTCAGGATATGTGGCTCCTGCTTCCCGGCAATGACGAATACGCCCAGCAAATGCGCGCGAGTCTTCTCGAAGGCTACACTCAGATGCGGGATTTCAATTACGATGAATTGCGCCTGACAGAAGTCCTGCGCACACTCAGAATGATTAACTACTCGGCCTGGATAGCCAAACGCTATGATGATCCTGCCTTCAAAAACGCGTTTCCTTTTTTCGAATCACCTAATTACTGGGAAGGTCAGGTGAATGACCTTCGCCAGCAGCTCTATCATCTAGAACAATCGGACTACTGAAGATCCCGGCAATTTTCATATTCCCGTGATCCCACCTTTAAATCAGCGCACTCGTCTTTTGTCTCCGCTTTAGCTTCAGCCTTCTCAACAGATATACTGCTCAAAACCTTTCCCTTATTGGCCTCAACAAGCTTTACAATCTCAGAGACATCAATTGCAAAATAATGTTCCTTATAATTAAAAGAAAACATACCAATTAAAGCACCGGTAAAAGGATCAAACAGCGCCCCCCCACTATCCCCTGTACATTTAGGCAGGCTCACCTCCAGCAACCTGGTCGATAAATTAACCCTGTCGCCGGAAGCATTATACGTTTGCTGATAATTCTCAGTTACCTTCTTCAAAGTACCCTTCTTCACATTAAACGGCTCCAATGGTCTATTTTCCGCCTTACAATGGCCAATAGAAGTAAAAAGCTCTCCCGGATAACGTGTCCCTTTTGAAGGCTCAAAGAATGACTTTACAGGAAAGCCTTCCATTCGCCCTGTACAGATGTCTACATTATTTTTATTCGAACAGCCTTCAATAATAACTTTTTCCGGTACCAGTCCGTCGCTATTTTCCACCATCAATTTATTTTTAGTATTCTGAAAGTTAAAATCTTCGGCAAACGAATGATGAACCGTAACAAAACGACCTTCCTGGCCATACATAAATCCGGTAAAGGTATTAATCACCTTTTGCTTTTCATCTCTTATTTCAAATTTTAAAGTCGCTTTCTTTTTTAGCTCTTCAATCTGCCCCGGTCTTTTTCCGGCAAGGTAAGTTTGCGCCTGTACTATACTCATAGTACTGACGAAAACAATTGTGATAATAGTTTTCATTCGCCTCTTGTTCTTCTCTCGATGAGAAGATTTAAATCATTAAATCTCAAGATAACTGGCTGGAGTGTTTTAACTTCCTGCTTCGTTATCTCAGTTTTTTTAACATTTACTACTTTCTTTGCTATGAGCGCCAGCTCCTTGTAGTTCTTCTTATAATCGGCCGCTAACAATTTTGCTCGTGCATAGAGACGGTCTTTTTCTTCCTGACTTAAACTCTGTCCCGGTTCAAACTCATGTATGAAATAGCGAGTGGGCTTAGTTTTCTCACGATATTTGAAAACCTCAACAGCTTTAAAAGATCGCCCCTGGAGCTGAAGATATTCAACAAATTTTTGTAATGATGGAAAATGTTCCGGCAATTGATAAATCGAAGCATATTCAAAATAACAATTCATTTTCTGATCATAACCGCAAATATCATCCGGATCAGCTTCGCCATTGACGGTTGCAGGATAACGTCTTCCTAGTAAGCGTGTACTTCCGTTACTTCCTACTCCATCAACAGGTGTTTCAGAACCCTCAGCACTTAAAACAATTGCTCCCCCACCACCAGCAGCTCCCTTACCTTTACCAGCTTTTGTTGCCGCGGCCACTCCACTTGCCCCGGAACCTGAACCCGACTCCTTACCATCCGCCGATGCAGTAACTTCATTTATGTCTGCATCGCCTTCCGGATTTCTACGTCCGGTATTCCCACGATCTAAAGGATCATAGGGCTCGGCATAGTTTTTTTCCACTCCCTCATTTCGAATATTGCTAAAACTTTTACCAAACGCTTCGTTTCCTGCATTTCTATCAATATTATTTTTCGAGATAGCGTTTTTAATCCGGCTGATCTTTTGGTCGTAGTCTCTTTTATCCCTAATGCGTTTAATTTCGTTTTTCAGCTCCTCAATTTGCATCTTTCTTTCGTTAGACGCAACATCATCTCGTGAATTCTCCATTTCGGAAGCCAAATTATCGAGCTCCTTTAGTCTATCCTGTAAGCGGCTCAGCTCTTCATTTCCGGACTGATCTTTTTTATCTACTGATTCTGTTTCATCATCTTTATCAATTCGACTAAGGTTGAAACTTCGTCCAGAACCAGATGAATTTTCCGATGAAAGATTAAGATTTATTCCGCTATTAGCAGAATCTTGTACAATTGTTTCTGATGTTTCAGACTTTCTTGATTCATTAGAACTCTTTTTCGTCACAATCGACACGGAAGCTTCTTTCGGAGCAGTCTCAGCTCTTGCTGGTTCTGTTCTGGCCACAAACTGAACATCTGGCTTTTGCGGCTCCATCGGAGCAGGTTCAGAATCAAAGGTTCTGCGTCTATAAACTCCACCACCGCCGCCGATTCTTTCGCTATCATTTCCAGGAACAGCACTCGTCTCATCCGCAGGAGAAGAAATTTTTGAATTATCTGATATCCTTCCGTTACTAATACTGCTATTTGTGATTTTAACCTTATTACTTAAGGCCAATTCATCTTCTTCTTTACCCAGAACAAAATAATTTGAAAAATAAGAGGCACTTTCATCATCCACGTTTTCGGCGAGTATAGTATCTGAGTGCAAATTCTTTTTTTCCGAAACTAAAACAGCGTTTGAAGATGTCCCTTTCAAAAACTTTGGATTCTGGTGACGAAGAACAATAATCGCATCAATTTGATCTGGAGTTAAAAAACTTTTCGGATCAGACAAAATTGTTCTAAGTTCTTTATCACTGACATTCACATCAAAAACCTTACTACCGACAGTACGGATTTCGTGTTCCGCAAATCCATGCTCTTTAATCATACGCATCGTTATCGATGCTGATAACGTTGCCATGGAACAAGAAGATTTTTTCGATTCCGGATCAGCTTCACCTTTACATTTATCATCAACATAAGAACAAATTGTATTATTAAAACGAGCGAATTCACTTCGTTCAGTTTCCTTTTCTTTCTTTTTGACTTTACTTGCATTTTTGGCCAAAGACTGAACCGGAATCTCTAAATCAGAAGGAGGATTAAGAGATAAATTTAATAAATTTTTAATGTCATCGTTTTCCGGAATACCTTGAAAAATACTTTCTAAATTAATCGAGAGGTCATCATTTCTTAAATCTGCTTTTTTCATATTGTCATCCTGACAATACAAATAATCGACAAGCATATCTGTCGATTCCTGCTCGCTTTCAAGGCCTAACTCATTTTTAAACTCTGCTGCCAGCGTACTTTCGATAACACTTTCATCAATAAAATTTCGAGGAAAATCCTCTTCGCACAAATATTTTGTAAGTAAGCTTTCCTCTTTCTTGGATGCAGCGGACTTTGTTTGAATTTTAGCTCCCGGTTTTTGCCCCGGTCTAGATTCAGCTTTAGGTGCAGTACCGTCTTCAATTCTTCCGTACAAATCGATACATTGGCGATCTTGAGATTCAGCAATCAATTTTATGATTTCAGGTTTATTAGGATCAAAGGATTCAAGGTCATCCATTCTGGTTATTGCTTCGAAAAACTTAGGATCGCGAATCATTCTTTCAAAGACAGGATCAGTCTTAATTAATCGCTGTATATCATCATGATCTATTGGCTCAATTTTGGAATTTAAATCTTCTTTCAATTTAAAAGCAGCGACTTGCTTACTTATCATACTATGTTGATATTCTGGTTTAAGGAAATCTCTCGCAGAGCCAGTTGATTTGAAGGATGTTGCAGTTTCTCTACCCAAAATATCTGACGTATCATTTGGATTAGTTCTGTTCGAGGCCCAACGTTGGAATTCTTTAAAACATAGTTTCTTTGCTTTTGCAATTTTCAGATAAGTGGTTCGCAATTCATTAGTGCTATTCAATGATAAGAATGATTTATAAGGGATGCATAACTTGGCTGCTTTTTCTTCTTCAGAAAGCTTATTCATGACCGTATTTTCGAATAAATCTCTTTGAGATTTTCTCCAGGCTTCAAAGCCTTTTTCACCAAATAACAATTTCATTCTATTGGCTTTTATTTTTTGATTACATTCTTTCTCAGTTTTAAGTTTATTTAAAACATTTTCTATTTTTCCAAGTCGGCAATTTGATGGAAATTTTAAATTGGATGTACCTTGAGTATTAAATTGATCAGTTGTTATGACTCCTTTTTTTAAATAAATATCTAAACGAACGGATTGCTCCAACTGATTCATGATTTGTGTTTTGAAAACTTTCGCGATCTTTTTTTCAATTCGCTCATTCAATGTGATGAGCTTTTGAGCTTTTTCTTTTTGATTTAATCTACGTTTCAGTTTAGAAGCGAGATCTTGTTGATGAAGACAATCACAAGGACTTCACCAATTTGGCTCCCAAGATCTCCGATCGAGTGAATTACATGTTTTCCCATAAACAAATTTTTTGATTGATTGAATTTCAATGGAAGGAAAGCGATCACATTCGTTTGCAAACGAAGATGCTGAAATGAATAAAAAAATAATAATAGTTTTCACTCACCATATTATCGGGTACTTAAGGCGGAAGCTTGACTGAAAACTTCCACTTTTGTTAAGTGGAAGAATTCAGTAAAGATATACGATTCCTCAAAGAAAAAAGCTGCCTACATTTATTGGCAGTTACTTAAGAGAATTACAATAAGGCCCGAATTTGTAGACCATAAACGTACTCATGACTCGCATTGTGTAGCTGCCGCCAATCGATTTACTGGTTAGGATTTCATCAGTTAATCCATTTTGATGAAAGGCCACTAAAGCTTCATCGAAAGAAGAATAATAACATGCCCAAGCTTTTTCTTTTTCCGTCAGTTTATCAAACCAAATATTTCCTCGGTTCTCGTAATCTTGGCCAATGGCAACTCCTACATGGTTTGTGAAGGTTTTATACCACTCGTCTGACGGCAGCTCCCCTTCTGGTCTGGGAGAAAGTTTAATTCCTAAATTCTTCAGCGATTCAATCATCTTTGGTGAAAAATTTTCTATGAGGTTTGCACCTTCAGTGAAACTGCCCACTCCACCATTTACTTCATCAATAAATGGATAAAAAAGTTCTCTTGCCGAATATCTGCTAATTCTTTGGGCCTTATCTGCAAAAAAATCAGAGATCGCGAAACAATCCTTTTCATGTTGCGAACCTGATTCTGCAGCAAACCACTTTCGGAAAGCAACTACCCAATAAAAGTCTTCCAATGATGGATCAGCTCCATTTTGAAGTAACCAATTGACAGCTGGAACTGAGCAAACTTTAGCTGCCATATCCATAAATGTGTTATTTGTTAAATCAACATTTGTAGTTTGCTCAATATTTACGTCTAAGCCCTTTTCTTTAATTACATTCAATAACTCAATATTTTCATTCACATCGCCAATTGGTGCTTGGGAGTTTAATCTGAATCGAATCACTAAGGCCGCAAGAGAAGAACGCCCTGCCTTTGAAAGAATATTTCCATCATAGTATTCAATCATCGGATTTAATTTACCCGATTTAATTTGGGTGATGATACTTCGTACAGATTTTTCGGTTTCAATTTGTTTTGTTATCTGCATGTATTCCTTGTAAGAAGGAATTTGGGCTGCAAGAGAAGCACTCGTCAAAAAAGATCCCAATAAAAATGCAGTTAGAAATTTCATAGACAAATCCTCATATTGAATTGGGTTCATTTTAGCTGTTATTCTCAATCAAATACATTGAACGTGAATTTTTTACAGAGGATGTAACCTTACTGACCATGTACGTATAACTACTTGATTATATTGGCACTTCGGATTCTTGGAAAATAATTTTTTTGAAAAAGAGGGCCGTGATTCAAAAGAATTACGGCCCTATTTAATATCGAAAAGAAAATTATAGGCTAATACAATTTGCGCGTGCTTGAACGTACAACAATGGATCAATGTTTGGATTGTTTGCGTTGACATTAACCCAGGCAGTTTGACCAGGATAGATCATACCTTGGCCAAATAGATTTACCCATGCGCCTGATTGAGTTTGACCTTGGGCAGCGATTTTACATTGAATGGGTCTAGGAAATTGATTATACACCTGGCAGCTGCCACGTACTCCATAGACGACTTCGCAGTTAAGATTAATTGAAAACATTTGAGAATATGAATTCAATGAGAATAATAGACCAGAAACAGCAATAATTTTTTTCATGACAACTCCAAACTTAATATTAAATCGGGATAGATTCCCTCTTTCAAAAATAAACTCTTAAAAGTTACTATTTACAATTCACACGACAAGCAAAAATTCCTCCGCCTCTAAAAGGAACTTTACCTTCTTCATTTTTATAATCGGTATTAGCACCTGCTGATACCAAGAAATCAAATATTGCCAAACTGTTACTATACAGAGCACCATCACCTAGATTTCTGGCTTGCTTTATGTTCTCGCCGGTCAAATGAAGTGCCGTATTTCCCGCATTATCTCTAAGATTAACTAGCGCGCCTGCTCCAACTAGCGTTTTCACGTTTTCTAGTAAACCGCTAGAAGCTGCTTCCATTAAAGGAGTACTATTACTTTCTGTTCTTATGTTCACTTTCTTGTTTACCTTAACAAATTCTTTCAGTGTCATCTGAAGCTCTGAATCTACACTTATATAAAATAATAAAGGCCTTGCCAGTCCATCTGAGAATGAATTGGTCATCACATTGGTGCTGGCACCAGATTGAATTAAAAATGATGCAAGCTCATCATTACCCATTTCTGAAGCAAGAACTAATGGCGTATGAGTTCCAAATACAGTGTTTGGCCCTGCTTCAAGATCAATCTTATAAATAGATTGAGCCTGTATAAGCAATTTCATGCTTTCGATATGGCCTGACTTTACTGCAGTATACAATGCTGTTTCACCATTGTTGTTTTTTAAGTTCAACTTAATTCCCGTGTTTGTGGGATAAGCATTGAGAAGAATCTTTAAAATTTCAGCCCTATTTTCTTTAACGGCCAAATGAAAAGCAGTGTCGCCTTCTGAGTTTTGAAAATTAATATCAAATGATGAATCATGATTGCTCAATAACTCAACTAAATCATCTTCATAACCATTTTTTGCAAATAAGAGTAAGTTGCTATTAGAGTCTGCAAAAGCAACCGAACAAAATAGAAAAAATAATACTACCAATTTCATTGAACCCCACCTTCTAGTGAATGCAAATAATTATCAAAAGTCTCATAAGACATTATTCATTTAGTATATTGGATATGCTCATTAGCTCTATAAATATTAAAAGTCGAATATCTTATTTACGACCTTGAAAAAATTTCACGGCAGATCAAGTTCGTTATGTTTGAGATATAGACAGCTAGTTATTGAAGGATTTAGACTCACTTTTTTCTTGAAAGATACGTCTAGTGATGGAATTGAGTATATCTTCTAATTCTTTAACTGCTGATTCAGAAGGGTCATCTGCACTAGCATAATGATCAATCAGGTTTAGAGTCGCTTTGATAAATTCAACTTCGGGATCAAGCTGGTTATCCATTGTTGACTCCGGAACAAAATGGAAGATTGTTTCGGTTGAGACGCAAATTTTTGAACAGACGTTTTTTTTCCGTTAGGACTTGCCAATAATAGGATTTTTCCGGCAGTAATTTGTAGCGGGCCACTTTACTTAAGACCTGATTTTTTAAAATATGGACACTAACTCTGAGGTTTAATTCAGGATTTATCAGATCGTCTTCAGCAATATTTCCCAGAGAATGACGAGTATGATTGCGGGCAGCCCGTTCATCTATCTGTAAAAGACCGACATTGATTGTATTGTCGCCGGGATTTCGAGTTTTAATGCCAACTCTGAAATCCGATTCGGCTTCTGCAATAGCAGCAATAAAGACAGTAAGAAATATTTTTTTATGACGGACTGATAGATTGTTGAAGTTGGTACAATCAAGTTCGCGCAGGTCTTGAGTTGCCATTTGAGTTGAGAGAAGTCCTTCAACTTCAGGACGATCCAGTTCTTCCAGGATGGCCTTTGAATAATTGTTTTCCCACTTAAGCTTCCGGGATGAAGGAGCAATGGATAAGGAGGTGTGTGGTTTTTCTGTAGAAGGTTCTGAAGGTGCGGGCCGTGTTTGGGGTCTTTCACCTTCTTGAGCTGAAGGAGGAAAATGGATCAACGGCTGCGTTTTATTTTTTCCGCAAGCTGCAAGCGAAAGGATAATGAAGAAGAGGCATACCAGTTGAGTCATAATTCTTTTCCCGAAATAAATTATCAGTGCGTGATTAACATCTGTCTAATAATTTAGCGGGCATAATTGTTTTTTGAAGGGATTGGGGACAGTTCGAAAGCCTGGCCCAATGATCATTCAGGAATCTAAGGAGTTAAGTCGAACGCAGGAAGGACAGTCCTGCCTGAGAGTGTGAAAAAGTTTTGTGGTTTTTTATGTTATCGACCGCTCGTAGAATGAGGAGCTGTTTTATTGGTGGCGGGTGATGTTTTGGGTGCAGGGGCCAGAAGATAAAGTAACGCTGGATCATTTTCCATACGTGCGTACATGTGACAGTCGTAGGAAGGTTTGGTTTGGGCACTGTCAACGCTCGCTATTGTTCGGCCTGGTGTCGCAGAGGATTTCATTTTTAAGGCATTTTTAATTTCGGCTTTTATTTGTTCAGCAGAGATTGTTTTGGTTAAAGATTCACTGTTGGGACTAAGTGAACGCAAACAATTTTTTGCCAGGTCTTCCTGTTCTCTATCTTCAAAAAGTTTGGTGGGAACCACAACTTTTACTTCTTCCGTCCCTCCCGCCTCACCGCCAACGGTACCGCCGGCCCACGCTGAAGTTGAAGTCATTAAGAGAAGGAAGAATGCAGCTGTGTATTTCATAGTGAACTTATCGGTTAAATCTTTTTTTTCCTTGAGAGCGTTTAAGTCATTAAAAGTCTAAGGTTTAATGTGCAGTATTCCGAAATAATTTTCATTGGTAATGAGAGTTCATTTAAATGAAAGTTCAGCTGACCCTTCTCTTTTTTTTAGTCACCCTGTCATCCTGTCGTCAGATGCAAAATGGCGGTGAAGGAGGAGGCGGCGGATCCGTTCCTTCTGCGGAAGAAATGAATGCCTATTTGAATCAGTCGACGGTGTCTGAACTCCCCCGTTGTTCCAATTTAAGTGTGGATGAACATTTGGAACAAAGAGAACATCCACTCATTATTCCTTCCGGGCGCAACCAATGGCCTGATAAATATTCTGCGGCCATTGCTGAACAATACGATAAAGATTACATGCGGCCTTTGCGCGAGCGAAAAATTAAAGAAAGTGATTTAGAGAAAATTGGTTGTCCGGGATACAATTATGCAACTCGTGAAGAAAAGAAAAAGTTCTGGATCTTATGGATGTCGTCTATTGCTAAACCAGAATCCAATTTTAATAGTGCTACCACTTATAACGAAACTGATGGAACTGTCTCTCGCGGCCTTCTCTCAATTGATGTTAAAGCAGGCAACATCTGGTGCAAAGATTTAAAAAGAGATATGAAAGTTGAACAATTTGATGCCCAAGATATGCACACTCCAAAAACCAATCTGCAATGCGGACTGATTATGATGCAGACGCAATTATTGGGTGCCCCTCTTAAAAACAAAGGTGGCAATCTTTATCAAAGTCGCTCTGATCTGGAAGGTTCTCTTTTTGCCGCTCCGGCCTGGTATTGGTCAGTGCTTGCGGCCAACAAAAAAAGATTAGAAGTTATTGACTGGTTTAAAGTCCATGCCCGAAGGCAACTTCCCTTTTGTTCCAGACGCGAATATGTCCTGGAAACACCCGAAAAAAATTATCAGGTCAAACTCGCAAGCGAACTTTCCAGCTGGACCAAAACCAACAATTGTGAAGCTTATGCTGAACCAGAACGGACTATCTGTTTGTCCCCTAAAACAGAAGAGGACGCCACAGAAATGTCTGATTCCAACCGCGATCCAAACCTGGGTGAAAAAAGACCAACGCAGGAAGAAAGCTGTGACTTGGTGGACGATACTGCGCGCGGGAGCCGTTTTCCTAAAGCTGAAGCCGGATACGGTCCGGTTGACAATGCTTCAACGATCACTAAATAACTGTCAATTTTTTCGACGGCCATTTCATTTTTGAACAAAGTTCAAGACCTTATCTCTGTGATTTTTATGATCCTCTTGCTGGCATAGAAGTTGAACTAAAGCTGATAACTATTTAGAGGCAACTATGCACGCATTGAAGGTCATTCATCAGGATCAAAAGCTCTTAAGCGAAGAGATCCGTAAAGACATTCAGCTTTTTTATGAAAAAACCAACTTCCGATGGGAAAGCCGACGTGCCTTTTGTAACTTCTTGGCAGAAAAAACTGATTTATCCTACAAGACGATTGATCGCATCTTAAAAGGCGACAACTTTAAACCAAACTATCATTCAACGATTAAGATCTATCTTACTATTCATCAGGCAACTGAAATCAGTGAACTCTTTGAAAGAGGTCCGGTCTGGATTAAAGATTATATTCAATCTCACATCCATAGTTACGGAAAAGAAGATTTTCATCTGCAAAATAAAAATGTGACTGAATATCTGATGATTCGTGAACAGTCACTTACTATTTATCTCTATGTTTCAGCATTTGGAAAAAGTGTGAACGACATAAAAAACAAATTTGGTGAATACGGACTGGACGAAGTTTTCAAAATGATTGAATTGCAGATTCTCCGAATGGATGCTAATCGTATTGTGACCTGGAATGAAAAGGCTACCCTCGCCTTTACACCAGAGACACTCAAAGCAATGTCCGGCTCGTTAATTAAAAACTTTTATCGGCCGGAAGCGGCCCATACTCTTGACGAAAACTACATGGCCTCAACAATCACCAACATTAGCCCTCAGGCAAAAGTTAAAATCATTAAGGCCATGGAACAGCTGCAAAAACACATTAATGAGATCATTAAAATTGACGATGGTATTTTTAAGGCCCATGAACAGACTGAAAAAATCTACACCGTCATCTCATCCGATAAAGTAAGCTAACGAAACCTGATCACCACATGATCACCATTCATTGACACATTTTTTGAACTCAGGAGTTTGCGAATTAAGTACTTGGAAAAATCCCGAACAGATAAAGTATCACTTAGTTTCAGAGTTTTAATTTTTAATTCCAGCAAATCATCATTTAGTGTCACTATTTCCGCGACCAGGTTAAAACCCGTGACGCCAAAAAGGATATGCACTTTTCCGTCCAGGGAAATGATGTTTTCCACCCGTTTTAAAGTCATCGTTCTCAGGTCTTTGATTTCAATCAGACCTCTAGTTTCCAGTGAACGGATCCGCATAGCATTCCCTTCATCCAGGGCCTGAACACTAAAGGTAAAATGCCGGGAGCAATTGGCAAACAAACAGGAGAAGTTAATTCCTTTCAGTAATGTTTTACTATCAACCAGAACCTTGTCGGCCTGCAAAGAACAGTCTGCTCCTGTTGTACATTTCAGACTGACCCCCGTGGCCTCTCCCCGGGCCTTGGGATTGGAGGCCATGACGTAACTAGTTGTGAGCGTCGTCTCTTTTGGACCGTAAATCACCTTTGCTTCTTCCAGCAGCATTTCATTTAAAAGGCTGAGTCCGTAGGAAGTTTCAGAGCTAACCACCATGCCATTGGTTGCCTGCATGGTAAGTCCAGAAGGCCGGATTTTGATCTCACCGAACATGCGATCGCCGCTACTTTTAAACCCGATTTTTCCGGTTCCACTGCCTACTATTAGTTCCCGGGCAGAGAGTGTTCCCTCCCTGCCGGAAAGTGTGAGTCTTTCAATGTCCGTCGAAAAAGAATCAATGGCGAGAGCGTTTAGTGAACTAAGCAAAAAAGTGAGAAGATAAGGTTTATAATTTTTCATATTGTCCTCTAAAGTAAATTCGCACCTGGTTTTAAATCAATGTCTGTTCTGATTGAAGAGCCTCTTCTTAAAATTGTTCCAGAAAAAGAACTTTTTACCGGAGAAGTCAGTTTTTTAACCGAATTACTCACGACAGATCCTTTCCAGTTCACAGCTTTAGTCCCTTCAATATATTCACTGTGCTGAACGGATGAGTTATTAATCAGTGAGAGCATCGGACGATTAGCCGAATTTTTACTGAACACCTCGCATCCCGGAACGTTCTCAATCCTGATGAGAACAGAGCGCCCATCAGCGTCTCTTTCAAATAAACTGGCAGGACATTGACGGGTAATATTTTTACCATTTTCATTCCATTGGAATTCAAATGTAATGTTACCCAGGATTTCATCCACCTTTCCGTTTGGATTCAGAACTGATTCAATTGTTCTTTCTACGGTATAATTTGTTACATCGGTCCATTGGTTCTCAAAGATAGGAGTTGAGACATTGCGACAGAAATCATGTTCACCTTTTCTGATCTCCATAGGAATTCTTGAGCGATGTATACAATCCATTTCATTTTTCGTTCCAACCTGAACAATGTTATTTTTTCGTTCTGTTTTTTCCACTTGAACAAGTTTTTCATAATCAAGCTTCATCACTTTCAAATCAAGTAAGCTTCCTTCATAGAGACTTAGCCCGGTTGTGATTTTAGAATTGTCATTTTTTACATTTTCAAAATTAACTGAATCATCGGACAAAGAGTTTAATCCTGTCCAGGTCAAAATATTCTGTCCTGATAAAACATCCGAAGTCTGGATCCATTCGACGGCAAAAGTTTCTTCATAGGTCTGACGTTTATAGCTGAGCTTCAGACATACCGGTGCTTTTCCACAGCTTAAATCTGGTTTTGACGGATCCGCCGGCATTTTTTCGAAGAACTGATCAATGGCCTGTGAGACGATACTGTTTAGGTGCTCATTAAGATTTCCCTTGATAGAAATTTTCATGGCCTGTCTTTTAACGATTTTTTGAATCTCAGTTTGCAGGTCTATTTCAGCATAAGGAATATCAACCTTTAACCGGGCGGCAATTTCCTCATAGAGCTTAGCTTTGTTCATCTCAATGCTAAATTTTGAAATAGTATAGGGAACCCTCGTTTCAAATATAGTGGAGATTTTTGCAGCACCAGAATAAAGTCCTTTCTGAAGTAACCAAAGTGCTTCTTGTTTCGGCAATCTAACCGATGTATAAATTGGTTTGTTGTATTGACAATAATCCGCCTGCTTCAGGATATCCCCTGCGATGTCGTATTCTCGGCCGGCAACTGTAATAATGATTTTTTTAGGACAACCAGAAAGAGAGGCAAGATTCTGTTCACCATGTTGCCCGAAGCGTTTATTGATAAATCGGACGAGACCATCTTTGTCCTGAACCAATAAATTGGCCGGCAGCTTGATCAGGCCATTATCTTTGTTAGGTGCTTCAATGGTTTCGCTTAAACCATCAATGAACACTATCGGAAAAAAGAGTGTCATCATTCCACTTTCATCATCGATCAAGGGTTCCATCTTGTTTGCTTCATTCCCGCTATAGGCATAAATTCGGGGAGCAATAAAGACGGCATTCATAGTGTCCTTGCCTTCAATTCTGAAGAGCTGAGCATTGAATCGGGGATCTACAGCAACTTGCTTCATCTCAGTGTCTTTATATTCTCTTCTTGCGTTTTCATCGGCTTTCTCTGCTGGCAGAGATTCTGATTTAAAATAAACGTCCCCATCACGAGACATCTTTTCCAGAACTTTCCAGTCGCCGTTAACACTGTTTTTTTCAATGATATTTCCGGTCACTTGCTCCTGTTGAGCTAAAGCTTCCACTGCTGGTGAAAGATTTTCTTTTTGTCCGCATGCTGAGAATAAAAAGGTAGATGTGAGTGCCATTAAGAGTGAAGCTTTCATTTGTCCTCCAGTTTTGTTTTTGAAGAAGGTACCTTCTTTTTCAAAAAGAAAATGGTTTTATGGACAAGGAACATTTCTGTCCCATGAGAATACATTTATTTTCGAAGACTTAACGGCGAGACACCCCGGGACAACCGGGGCTGACTGATCAGAAAGACCTATAAAAAAAGCATTATTTAAATAAGCAGATATGCTTAAACTCTACTTCTTTTGCAGAGAACTTAAGAGTTGTTTCGTGATTTTCAGCGTTGTCAGTCTCTTTGAAAGTTCCAATCAGCAAGTTTGATGTATTGACCGGCTCAATTTCGAGTCTGCTGAAGAAAACGGAATCAGCACCATTAACGAGCTGGAGTTCGCGTTGATTAACTGTGATGTCGTACTCGCGGATTTTGTTTTCCACGCCACAAGAATAAGTTGTATCTCCTTCCTGATGGTTAACGAAACCTGTGAACTCTTTTTCAAACTTTATTTTGCCATTTTCAATGATGTAGTTTGATTTGATGATGACGGCGACACTCTGGACTTTGCCGATTTCGCGGCGGTCTTCTTCTCTTTTTTTGAATTCATCACAGCTGACTTTGACACCGTTGATGGAGCAGTCTTCGCTTTTCTTTTCGGATTTACATCCAACAATTGAAGTCAGGGTGATTGCGAATCCAAGAATGAGAAGAGAAGCTTTCATGATTTGTGACTCCGTTTTAATTTTTTTATGCGCGAGGTATAGCGTTTAAGAATTCCATCCGGTGAGCAGTATCGGCCTTAAAGACTCCGGATAGTTTCGAAGTACGCGTAAGGGCCGTCTCATCTTTGACTCCGCGGAGCTTTACGCAATTGTGAGTAGCATCTGTGACAACGGCCACATCTTCTGTTTCCAGAATAGTACAAAGGGCCTGATGGATCTGCAGAGTCATGCGCTCCTGGATTTGTGGTCTGCGCGCGAAGTAATCCACGATACGGTTGAGTTTGGATAAACCGATCACTTTATTTTTTGGGATGTAGGCCACGTGTGTTTTGCCAATAATCGGAACAAAATGGTGTTCGCAAATGGAATTGGTCACGATGTTGAATTCAATCACAGCGTGATCGTAATCAAATTTATTATCGACGATAGTGATCTTCGGAAAATTTTCCGTCTGCAGACCGTAGAAAACTTCATCGACATACATTTTGGCCACGCGATGCGGAGTTTCACGGAGAGAATCGTCCGAGAGATCAAGACCTAGTGTCTCCATGATTTCTTTGAAGAGACTTTCGATTTTAACTTTTTTTTGCTCGCGTGTAAGTTTGCTCTCCACCATTGGTGTTGGTGTGACTTTTTTCAAGATTACTTTGGGATCAACCATGCTCATAAAATATCCTATGCGGGTGTAATGTCCGCGCGGTCTTCTTCGTAGAGACCGGAATTTTTTTCGTTTTCGCGAGTTTCGACTTTAAAGCACCACACGCGTCCGTTCGTTTCAGTTAGTAAGAATTCGTTCATTTTTTGGTGCAGGAATTTCGATGTGCCTTCCATCCCCACATTGGGAAGAATTCGCAGTTTCACAATTCCTCTTTCATGCATGTCTTTAAAAAGCGGAAGTTCCGGATCATCCTGGTTAATCAGACAGGTGTGGTCAAAAGTATCGTCGAGAAAAGATTTAAACTTTTTAAATCCTCCGAAATCCATGACCCAGCCCTTGTCGTCCAGGTTTTTACATTTAAACCAAAAGGTAAATTCCCGGGAATAGCCGTGCACGAATTTGCAATGGCCAACGTCGCGCCACTGGCGATGAGTACAAGGGTACCCGATAAATTTTTTGGTCGAGACATACATTGTGTCGATTCCTGATATCAATGCCTAAATTCAAGCGCTTGAAATCTACCATCGAACTCTACGACATACAAGAGACCATGAATTTTAGATTCATTTTCAAAAGTTGGGTGAAGGTCAGAAGCGATCATCAGGGCATCCAGCAGGCTTCTTTGATCATCATTTGGAAAGAGCCCCATTAAACGGCTTTCATTGGTGGCGAGACACCCGGAAGTGGGAACCATCGGAAAATACGGCTTTAGCGGATCCAGATTTGTTCGACCCGTTCCGTGGATCCGGAGCAGTGAGCGCCCCATATCCCGGGCGACAATCACTGGTTTCCACCAATCGAGGTCGTAGTGAGAAAAAGGCATGTGTTTTTTAAGTTCGCCCTCTCCGGCACTTTTAGGAATAAAGTTTAATATCAGCCGGCGGTGTTTTCCGAATTCGTACTGATTATTGGCCTCCGGCATGACGGAGTCAATTTTCATAATACCGGTCGGAGTGTCGCCATTAGAATGATTAAAGGCCAGCTCTCTCCCCGAGAGACCTAAAACGGGAATACTCCACAGATGACCTTTTTCATTCGTTAAAAAAAGTCCATCCGCTTTTCGGATGAGCAGCTTGCCGGGGCGTTTGCGGTCAGTGTGCAAAAGAGCAAAGACAGAAAGAATTCCGTTTTCATCATTGAGCAGTTCTTGCAGTTCTTCGCTGCCGATGTGTTCGCGTCCGGTGGCCTCTATAAAGATCTGCCACTCATCCGGAAAATGCTGTTTGAGTTCTATTAGAAATTCGGCCGGAAGATATTCATGAAAACCAAAAAGGTGAAAGACCTCTTTTGTAGTCAGTGAGCTTACTTTAAGGGTAGTGAGAAATTCCGAAAGTGAGTGTCCCAGCGTGTGAAACATGAGAGATTCTTCGAAGCAGAGCGATGACCAGTCAAGATCGTCAGGAAGAGAATAAGACTTTCCTTTCTTGTTCCCGAAGAGATAAGGAAGGAAAGTCTTAAGATAATTCACAAATTCTTAGTGGTGGTGACCGTGTTCACCGTGAACGTGACCGTGGGCCAGTTCTTCAGCTGAAGCTTCACGAACTTCTTTCACTGTTACGTCAAAATGAAGTTCAACGCCTGCCAGCGGGTGATTTCCGTCTACAGTAATTGTGTCGCCATCGATTTTTGTCACAGAAACAACAAGTTCACCTTGTTCAGTATCAACTTCAAACTGCATTCCTACTTCTAGGCCTTCAGCAGATTCAAACTGTGCGCGTGGAACGTTCTGGCAAAGAGATTCATTTCTTTCGCCGTATGCATCTTTTGGTGGAATTGTGACTTTTAAGCTATCGCCGGATTTTTTACCTTCAAGGGCATTTTCCAGTCCAGGGATAAGGTTACCGATCCCCTGAATATAATAAAGTGGACCGTGGTTGGCGGAAGAATCGATCATCTTTCCATCTTTGTCGGTAAGTTTATAGTCGATTCCAACGACTTTGTTTTTTTCAACTTGCATGCGAGTATCCCCAAATCAAAAGGTTTTTATCCTAAAGCGCAACAGTATCACTTCTTTTTTGTGATGTCTAAAATTACTACCGGCTCCATTGGAACGTCTTCATACATACCGCGGCTACCAGTTTTTACTGCTTTAATCATGTTCACTACAGGCATTCCTGCAGTTACTTTGCCAAAAACTGCGTAACCGTACCCTTGTGGTGTCTTATCGCGGTGATCAAGAAAAGAATTGTCGGCCACGTTGATGAAAAACTGAGCTGTTGCCGAGTTCACATCCATTGTACGGGCCATGGCCAGTGTTCCGGTTTCGTTTTTAAGACCATTGGTCGCTTCGTTTTCAATCGGAGCACCAGTGGATTTTTCTTTCATGTCTTTATCAAATCCTCCTCCCTGAATCATGAAGTTATTGATGACTCTGTGGAAGATAGTTCCTTTGTAGTGACCTTTGTCTACGTAAGAAAGGAAGTTTTTAACAGTCTTTGGCGCTTTGTCTTCGAAAAGCTCAGCTTCGATATCCCCTTTATTAGTTTTGATAACGATTTTTGGGTTAGCGGCAAAAGCACTGCTGCTTGCAATCATTGCCAGGGAAATAATCCACGATTTCACTTAAGACCTCACTGTAAAAAGATTAAGAAATTTCTCGTACTTAGTTTGATCCAATAAATCTTTTCCGTCCAAATATTTTTCCAGGTAAGGAATGGAATCATGACCCCAGAAAAGCTCTTTTTGGACGGTAAAGCTCGGCACACCAAAGAGACCGTCAGCGAGCGCTGCTTCAAGGTTCTGCTTGAGTTCACGCCGGGCTTCTTTTGCTTCCATTTTGCTGAATAATTCCTCTACCGGAAGTTGTGCCTTATTTATCACATCCTTTAAAACGTCATCATTTCCGATATCCAGACCATATTCCCACCCTGCACGGTAAATGGCATCGATGACAGAGCGTTGAGTGTCCCCGGCCACTCCCTCCAAAGAAAGCCGAAGAGCATAGAGCGAATTGAAGGGAAGCTCTTTAGGCGTGGTAAAGGGAATATTTCTTTCTGCCGTTTTTCGGAGCAGATCTTTAAAAAGATAATTTCTTTTTGGTTCAATCTGCGCCGGACCTTTGGTCTCGTAATGAGTAATCAGACTGGCCATCGGGACGGGACGATAAGTCCAGTTGATGTGCTGCTGGTCTCTCACCCATGTCCAGGCCAGATAGGAATAAGGTGAGAGAAAATCAAACGTAAACGTTACATTCTTCATGGGAAGAATTACCCTTGTGCTTCAGCTTTTTTCTTATCTAAGTAGTACTGGAAGTTAGAATCAAATACTCTGATTCCTCCTTTATCCACTTCGAACACCCGGTTTGATAATCCATGCAGAAAGTGCCTGTCGTGAGAAACATACATCACTGTTCCGTCAAAACTCTTCAGCGCGTTCAGGAGAACGTCACGCGATTTCAGGTCAAGATGGTTAGTAGGCTCATCCAGGATCAGCAAATTGTTGTTGTTAGACATCAAAGTTGCCAGAACAACGCGTGATTTTTCCCCCCCGGAGAGAACCTTAATTTTTTTTTCCACATCATCACCGCGGAATAAGAAAGCGGCCAGGAGATTGCGGATATAACCATTGGTAGCATGCGGAAGTCGGTTGGAAATTTCTTCCAGAACTGTATTTTCCGGATTCAAAAGATCGAGAGAAAACTGGGAGAAGTATCCCGCTTTAATCGATGGCCCCAGTGAAGATTCACCTTTTGTTGCTTCTGTTAAACCACAGATAACTTTTAAAAGGGTTGATTTACCTGCGCCGTTTACCCCGACGACAGCAATTTTATCCAGACGGTTGACCGTCGCTGTTAATCCGGAAAAAACATTATGTGGAGTTCCGTCATCACGGGTCCATGTTTTGGCGAGATCTTTCATGACCACGACATCGTTACTTCCGCGTGGAGGAACTGGAAATGTAAAATCCATGACAATATCTTCCGGTGGCAGCTCCACGCGGTCGATCTTATCGAGCTTCTTAACTCTGGACTGCACCTGGGCAGCGTGACTGGCCCGCGCCGCAAACTTAGCAATGAATTCTTCTTCTTTTTTTAGCATGGCCTGCTGCGATTCATGCTGGGCTATCTGTTGCTCTTTTCTTATTTCTTTTTCTTTTTCGTAGTAGTCATAATTACCGGTGAAAGTCGTAATGGTTTTATTGGCCACCTCGATAATCCGGTTAACAATACCGTTCATGAAATCACGGTCGTGGGAAGTCATGAGAACAGCTCCCTTAAAGGTCTTTAACCATTCTTCCAGCCAGAGAATGCTCTCTAAGTCCAGATAGTTGGTAGGCTCATCCAGTAAAATGACGTCCGGATTTTGAATGAGAACTTTGGCCAGTGCAATTCGCATTCTCCATCCACCCGAAAAAAGTCCTACATCACGGTCATGGTCATAAGGCATCACCCCCAATCCGGTGATGATTTCCTTGGCCCTTACTTCCAGGTCATAGCCGCCTAGTTTTTCAAACTCCGTTTGATAATCCCCGAGCTTAAAGAGCACCTTTTCCATTTCGTCGTCGGAAAGAGGAGTCTCCCCATCAAGAATTTTTTCAATCTTTTTAATTTCAACTGCCAATTCTGCCGCTCGGGCGTTTCCGCTGATAACTTCTTCAATAACCGTTCGTCCTTTCATTTCTCCGATATTCTGAGAAAAATAGGCCACACGAATTTTTTCCGGTACGGTAATAGAGCCGCCTTCGAAACCTTCTTCTTTCATGAGTATGCGAAATACTGTCGTCTTCCCTGCTCCGTTAGGACCTACCAGACCCGCTTTATCTCCGGGACGAAGCATAAACGAAGCGTTTTCATAGAGAATTTGTCCACCATAGTGTTTTGAAACATTATTGAAACTGATCATTTGTCTTTCTTTCCATTGAAGTGATAATTTGTGAGCCTACTCTACCCTGATCCAATGCACTTTGGCATTAGAAAAGAGCGAAGAAATACCTGAGCAGGGAGCTACCAGGAGTAAGAAATTATGCCTGTTTTATCCCTTAAGACGAATTGAAAAATTTCCGAATGAGCCTAAAATAATAGCAGCCCGATTAACCTCATTACGGATGACAACCTCATGGATTTTACTCCGCTCAGAATTTCCACTGTAAAGCCACTGCGCGACCTGACGTTCGACCTCTACATTTTCTTCAAAGAACAATATCTTTGTTATGTCAAAAGAGGTGAACAGCTCTCGGAAGAGAAATTCGAAAAATTAAAAACGCAGAAAATTGCTAAATTCTTTATCACCGAAAACGATGAATCCAATTATCAGAAATTTCTCGATGCCCTTTTGGATGAAACACTCTCCAATCCAAACGTCAGCGTGGATGAAAAAGTCAATATGGCCGAAGGAGCTGCGACCTCGGCGATCGAACGGATGCAGAAAGATCCGGGCAGTGAAAGTGCTTACCGCATGACTGAAAAAGCGGCTAAGAGCTTACGGCAGGTCATTAAAAACAATCCGGATGCTCTAAAGAAAATCTTCGGTAAAAAAGTCGATAAAAACGAAGACATCATCAAGCACTCACTCAACGTCTGTGCCCTCGCCTGTAAGCTGGGCGAAGTCAAACGTCTCTCTGAAAACGAACTCGATGAACTAGGAACAGCCGCGCTGATCCACGACATCGGTCTGACCAACATGAACAAAAACGATATTCAGCTCTTTTATAAACCCAAAAAACTTTTAGGCCATGAAGATAAACGCGTTTATTATATGCACTGTAAAGATGCCGCAGCCTTGTTAAAGGACAAGCTTTACGTCACGCCCACCATTTTAGAATTGATCCAGAACCATGAAGAAGTTTTAAGTGGCCTGGGTCCGAATAAGAAAAAGAAACTCTCCATGCAGGAAGAAATTCTCTCCCTGGTAAACAACTACGACAAACGAACGATTACCAATAAAACCAGTCCGGCACAGACCATGAAAGATATGATGATCGATGAGCTGGGTAACTATTCCCTCGATCTTCTGAACGATTTTAAAAAGATCCTGCAAAAAGAAGAAATGCTTTCTTAGCATACTCTTACAGGTTCCACCTACCTTTTGGTACGGCGTCGCACCACCAAAAGGTAGGTGGAACCTGTTAGAAAATGAGACGGATTGAATCCAGAGTCACTTCCGCATCCAGAAAACATTTGGTCAGCGTTTCCATCTGCAATTCCAGAGCATCAATTTCATCCTGCCGGACAACGGGATTAACCGCTTTAAGTTTCACTAAGCGGTCGCGCTCGACTTTCAAATGGGCAAGCATATCGTTTTTATAGCGGATTTTCAGCCCTTCAGCTTCCTTAAGGGCAAAGTCGTGAGCGGTCTTAATCACTTTCGTGACAGCAGCTTTAGGAAGCCCTTTAGCCTTTTTAATCAGCTCCGGATCTGCACCGGTGATTTTTTCATCGATATCTTCTTTTTGAAATTTTTCAGAGAAATCTTCGCCTGAACTGTCGACGAGAATACGAATCGGTGTCGGTGGGAAAAAGCGCTCCGGACTCATCGCTTTAGGAGCAACGACTTGAAGTTTAAAAAAAGTTTCTACGAAAGTTTTCGTTGAGCCACTTTTCTTGCGCATCATAATGGCTGCATTTCCAAAACTATTACTCAGGATGAGATCCATTACTCCAACAACCATCGGATGATCCCATGTTAAAAATTCGACGTCTTCCCGCTTTAGGGCAACTTTGCGGTCAAAGGTAATCCGCAGTCCTTCACTTTCTAGACCTGGAAAATGCGGAACATACATATTGTCACTTGGTTTAATATAGAACACACTTTCATCCAGGTCTTCGATATCCACACCCAGTTCCTGGAAAACTTCGTTCATGTAATTTATTAGTGTCGCTTCCTCATCAAAAACTTTAATGCTGTTGATGATTTCATAAGCTTTATCTTCTTTGAACGAATTGAGTTCGACCAGAACGTCCCGTCCCTCTTCCATCTTTTTATGCACGACTGAGAATTCATTTTTAGTAGTAATGAGGAAATCCTGGAAGACCTGATTTTCAGGAAGAACCAGTTCCGGTTTTTTCAGGTATTCTTCCAGCAATGACTGCAGACTCAGATGAACGACACTTGCTCCTTCAGCTGACTGGCAAAAAGCATTTAGCCCACGGTGGTACCATTGAAAAAGAACTTCATCATAGGAATTCTGAACATAAGGCACGTGAATGTTGATGTCTTTTTTCTGCCCGATGCGGTCCAATCGACCAATCCGCTGTTCTAATAAATCGGGATTGAGCGGAAGATCGTATAAGACCAGGTGATGGGCGAATTCGAAGTTGCGCCCTTCACTTCCGATTTCCGTACACAGAAGTATTTCAGCTCCGTTTTCTTCGGCAAAATAGGCGGCCTGTCGATCGCGGGCAATGAAGGATAGTCCGGAATGAAAAACACCGACATTGAGTCCGGGAATCCTGTCTTTTAAGAGTTTTTCCAGACACAATACTTTCGTTTTAGATTTTGTAATTAACAGCATTTTTTCCCGACGGTGTTTCATAACAAAATCAGTCAGCCAATCAAGTTTTAAATCAAAGGAAGGGCCGATTGTTTCTTCATCTTCCAGTGAAAGTAAATGCGTGGCTTTGCTTTCTAAAGGATAAGGATGCAGCAGGCGTTTCGGGAAAAAAGAAAAATGTTTTCCCATCCGGTCGCGGGTGTTGCGGAAATAAATGCGTCCGGGCCCGTGCAGATCCTGCAGTTCTGAGAGTTTCCGGTCGTTGGCTTCACTTTTATAGCGTTGCAGTTCGCGGGCCTCCACTGCCACCTTTTCGTATTCACTCATTTCCTGCAGGAATTGGTGAAAATCAAAAAAGCGATCGGGATCCAGGAGGCGAAGACGGGCAAAGTGCCCTTCCATCCCCAGCTGTTCAGGAGTCGCTGTCAGCAGCAGGAGGCCTTTAGTGGTTTTGGCAATCTGTTCGACAATTTTATATTCCACCGACGCTTTTTCCTGACTCCATTTTAACTGGTGAGCTTCATCGACGACCATCAGGTCCCAGTTTGCTTCACTCATCAGTTTACGGGCCATTTCAGCGCCTTTTAAAAGACCAATGTTGACGATCACCAGATCGTTTTCAGTAAACGGATTGGTGCCCGGTTCAAGATGTGTTTCCTGATTCATGGTTGCAAAAGAGAGATTAAATTTGCGTAGCATTTCGATGAACCACTGATAAACCAGAGAGTCCGGAACAACAATCAAGGCTCGCTTCACCCGTTCTGTGAGAATCAGGTGATGCAGGGCCAGACCTGCTTCAATTGTTTTTCCCAGACCTACTTCGTCAGCCAGAAGTACGCGGGGAATTGGACGGTCCGTAATCTGATGAGCGACATAAAACTGATGCGGTATTAAATTCATTCGCCCGCCGATAAAACCGCGTACCGGAGACTGCGTTAGACGATTTTTATGCGAAAGTGTTTTGTAGCGAAGATTAAAGAGTGTCGGAGCATCGACGGATCCGTTAAAAATACGCTCTTCTGGTTTATTGAAACTCAGCGAATCAGAAAGCTCACGTTCGTCATAAACCTGTCCATGACTTAAATAGCCCACCAACCCTTCGTGATCAACGACGGACTCAACTGCATGTTTTTCTCCCGTGCGCAGAGTGATTTCGTCTCCTACACTGAAGACAACTCGTTTGATGGGAGCTCCCTTTGAACCGTATGTGCGTTCGGCACGGGCCGCTGGAAAAGTAATTTTAACTGTTTTTGCTTCAACATGGGCGAGAATACCCAGACCTAGTTCCGGCTCAGTTTCGCTCATGAAGCGCTGGCCTACTTTTAATGAACTCACAATTTGTCCTTTTAGTGAAAAATGATTCTTTAGATTTTATGTATGCATCTTAATCGCTGCAATGATGAGCGATACCACGACCATAGCAATGAGCAAATAGATTCTCTTGCGGCCAATTTCAATATCGGCCTGGGTGAGATGCGACTTGAGTGCCTTCTGCCCTTTGTGCGATTTAGATTTTTTTTGAGTCATGCTAGAACACTCCGAAGATGTCTTTGAAAAAGTCAGTGATGCCATTTGTTGATTTAATTTTATACAAATCAAAGGCATGTGAATCGTCCGGGGAAAAATTTTCTGCTTCGGAGAATGGGCTATCCGCATCGTCATGCTCGATGTTGGCTTCGCTTTTTAAACGGGAGATCATTTCGTTGTTTTCTTTGATCCGCGCACGGGCCCGTTCAACGGCAATTCTAGCGGTTTCATATTTAGGGATAAAGGTTTCTGTGTTATCTGTCTGCATATATCATTATCACCCTGATTTTTAATCAGACGTGTCAAAAAAGTTGAGTTAATTACTTCTTTTTTACCCCCCTAAAAAACTGGAGTACAGAACATTTTTTTTCTCTCCGCTCCATCCTGGTGATTTTTGGAGTGAAAAAGCCCTGACTTTTTCTTTCTTGTGATCTAAAAAGGGATTTCAAGAAATTAAGAATGACGCAAGGAAAGAAGAAGGAAGAACTATGATCATCTGCCAGAATGTTGGTTTAAGATACGGCGCACGTAAACTTTTCGAGGATGTCGATATCAAATTTTCTCCGGGAAATTGTTATGGACTCATCGGTGCTAACGGTGCGGGAAAATCAACCTTCCTTAAAATTTTATCCGGTGAAATTCCCAGCTCCACCGGAACTGTGTTCATTACTCCGGGACAGCGCCTTTCAGTTTTAAAGCAGGACCATTTTCTCTATGACGAAGTGGAAGTTTTAAAAACCGTTATCATGGGGAATAAAAAACTTCTGGATGTCATGGAAGAAAAAGATGCCCTTTATGCAAAAGAAAATTTTTCAGATGCTGACGGTGTCCGCGCCGGAGAACTAGAATCAGCTTTCGCCGAAATGAACGGCTGGGAAGCAGAATCAGAAGCGGCCGTTTTACTATCCGGTCTGGGAATCAAAGAAGAATTGCTATCTAAAAAAATGAAAGAGCTCAATGGTGGTGAGAAAGTAAAAGTGCTTCTTGCCCAGGCGCTCTTTGGTAAACCAGATATTCTATTGCTTGATGAGCCTACCAACCACCTTGATATGAAAGCGATCCACTGGCTGGAAAACTTTCTGCTCAATTTTGAAAATACGGTTATCGTTGTATCTCACGACCGTCACTTCTTAAACAAAGTATGTACGCACATGGCGGATATCGATTTCGGAAAAATTCAGATTTACACTGGTAACTATGATTTCTGGTATCAGTCTTCTCAGCTTGCTCTTACCCTTAAATCAAATGCTAATAAAAAGACTGAAGAAAAAATTAAAGAGCTCAAAGAATTTATCGCGCGCTTTTCGGCCAATGCTTCGAAATCAAAACAAGCGACATCAAGACAAAAGATGCTGGATAAAATCACCCTTGAAGACATTCAGCCTTCAACCAGAAAATATCCCTACATCCACTTCAAGGCGAAAAAAGAACTCGGAAAAGATGTTCTTAACGTTGAAAAAATTTCTAAGACTGTGGATGGAAAAGTTCTCTTTAAAAATATTTCTTTCCAGGTTCGTAAAACAGACAAAATCGTCCTTCTTGGAAGCGATCAGGCCTGCAGTGCTTTAATGGACGTTCTGGCCGGAGTGACAAATGCTGACTCCGGAAACATTCAATGGGGAGTCACTGTTCAGCGCTCTTATTTTCCGGCCGATAACAGTAGCTTCTTTGCTGATGGCCGCTACAATCTGGTTGACTGGCTTCGCGAATTCTCTGAAGACAAAGACGAGTCTTTCGTTCGGGGCTTTTTAGGCCGCATGCTTTTTACCGGTGAAGAATCACAGAAAAAAACCAACGTTTTATCCGGTGGTGAAAAAGTCCGCATGATGCTCTCCAAAATGATGCTCGAAGCGCCAAATGTTCTGATCATGGACGGCCCGACCAATCACTTAGACTTAGAAAGCATTACATCAGTTAACGAAGGCCTGAAAAAATGGGATTCACCGCTCATATTTGCCTGTCATGACCATGAATTTGTTCAGACAGTTGCCAATCGTATTATTGATATTCAGCCAGATGGATCAATTGTCGATGTTGAAAAGACTTTTGATGAATATTTAGGACTAAACGATTAAGATACTTTCATGAGTGAAAACACATTTGAAATTCGCCCGATACTACCGGAGGATAAAATCCCTCTGCAGGTGGGTTTACAGATGCTCTCACCTGAATCTATCCGTCAGCGTTTTTTCTCAGCCAAAAAAGGTTTTTCCGAAGAGGAATTGAAGTTTCTCACCGAAGTCGATCAGAATAATCACCTGGCCTTCGTGGTCGTTCATCACAAAGACGGAAAGCTCTACCCGGCCGGTGTTATCCGGGCGATAAGAAAAAACGACGATCCGGCCATGGCCGAAATTGGCATCACCATAGTGGATTGTTATCAGGGCCAGGGGCTCGGCAAAAGACTGCTTAATGCAATTGCTGAGCGCGCCAAGGAAGTGGGTATTGGCAAGTTTTACGGGGATTATCACACCAGTAACCTGAAAATGCAGAAGCTGCTGGAGAAGTTCTCCCATGAGCGCGCTCCTCTATTGATCAAGCATACTGGCAATGGATTCATTTATTTCGAGGCACCGCTTTAAAAGGCGATCAAAAAAAGTTAGAATAACGACTTAAATTTATTTCTTTCGTAAGGACGATTCATGGGACGTAAGTGGAACAACATTAAAGAGAAAAAAGGGGCTTCCGATAAGCAACGCTCTTTAATCTACACAAAAACTTTAAGAGAAGTCACAAAGGCCGTTAAAAACGGCGGAGAAGAAGTTGAGAGCAATTTCATGCTTCGTATCGCTCTGGAGCGTTGTCGTAAATATAACGTACCAAAAGACAACGTTGACCGGGCCATCAAAAAAGGTCTCGGCAATGAAGATGAAGGATATGAAGATATCTCTTATGAAGGTTACGGACCAAACGGTGTGGCCATCTTCGTTGAAGCTTCAACTAACAATGTCACGAGAACTGTGGCCAATGTCCGAAACTTTTTCAACAAGTGTGGCGGATCATTAGGCACAAGCGGATGCCTGCAGTTTGTATTTGAACGCAAAGCTGTTTTTGAAATTCCGGCCGGTAAACTAAACGAAGATGAATTCACGCTGGATATGATCGATGCCGGAGCTGATGATGTTGTCCTGGAGGACGGTTACTACACCGTAACAGGTCCAATGGAATCTTTCGGTGCGATTCAGACCAAACTTGACCAGTTAAAAATCACAGCGGAAGAAGCAGGCCTTGAAAGAGTGCCGCTGACTCATAAAGAAATCGACAAGGACACTTTCGTCACAGTGATGAAGCTGGTTGAACTGCTCGAAGGTGATGATGACGTCACGAAAGTTTACCATAACGTTAAATGGGAAGACTCTTTCGCTGACCTTTAAAAAGACCAATTCAGATCTGGAGATTGCCCAGGAAACTGGGCGATCTCAGGGTCTGCACCTTCTTCTTTTCTTATTCATTTTCAATAGCTTACATAATCTTCCTGGTTCTCTCTAAACAAATGTTAAAATGCCTTCAACTTTAATGTGTCTAATGTGATCCTGGAGATTTCATGATTAAGCTCGCTCTCAGTACAGTGACTTTTATTTTCCTTTCTTCCGGTTTTGCTTTTGCTGAAGATCTGGTTGATCCCCTGGCAGGAATCAATGTCTCCAGTGATGAAATTATGAAAAGTCTTGAGTCAATGAAGGCCAGCGGGCAAATCAATAAAGAAGATTATGAAAAAGCAAAACTGCAGCTGGCGACGATGAGTTCAGCAGAAATTAAGGCCCTTAATGATACGGCCATCGGAATGGTAAGAAATGATCCGGATAAGGCCGTTGAGCTGACCAAAAAACCATTTAACGAAGCAGCCGTTAAAGATCAGTTACAAAATCTTTCGCGTCCGCAAGAATAAAATCAATCACGCCACAGTCCGCAAATAATTTTTCAGAATCTGAAGTCCCTTCGATAAGAAGGGATTTTAGTTTTAAACTCGTAAGCGTTTTTAAAACGCTTTTAAGCTCTGTTCTGCTTTGCCCCTGAGTCATCAGACCAATGCCCGTTTGTTCAAGTTTAAAAGCAATTTCCGCATTCTCGGCGATGTCCTGATCGGTGGTGATGACGATGGTGTTGCGACGATATTCATCGCTGAAAACTTTCTTGCTAAAATCAATGGCATCAAGACGAATCCAGATGATACGCAATGGCTGCTTTTTAGGATCCACCCCCTCAATCTGTAAATGCGGATCAAAACGATTAACTTCCGCTTCATCCATCCACAAGCAGGAAAAACGAGAGCGCAGTTTAGCAATATGCGCAACCCGGTCAGGATGAACTGCCGGGTCACGATTCAATAAAACAATTTGTGGACGATTAGTTAAGATAGACATCCATTTCCGTAAAGAGAGATGGCTGCATCTGATTCTTCTGGAAACCATCACTGGCAATTTCCAGCAGGCGAGGTCCAAACATATCCGCCGTTGTGGTTTTCACTGTGAGTTGCGGAAGTCTTCCTGTTATTTTTCCGTTTTTCATCAGGTATGCAAGCTGCAGTGGTGTGGAGAAATCGCCTTTATCTGTAAAGTCTCCACCGTCGCCCATAAAAACAACAATACATTCCGGAAGGTCGTTTAAGATTTGATCTGTCGAGCGCGCTCCTTTACCGATGAGCAATGAATTGAAACCGGTTGAGACCCCCGAATCAAAACTGCGCATGCCGTTTCCGGTCGCTTCCACTCCATATTTTTTAGCATTTCGTAAATCAGCTACAATATGTTTAAAAACACCATTTTCAATAAGTGGCAGACTGCCCACTGAGCGGAATGTCCCTTCTTCATCGAACTTACGGTACAAGCTGTGCGCCGGTGAATAATTCACATCATACAATGAAAATTTGTCGCTGAAGATCTGTTGATTTAATTTTCCGCTATAAAGTGCCGAACCCTGACAGTATTTTTCTGCCCGCAGGGATTCACTTAGTTTCCCCAGTAACTGGCCTGCATGTAAAAACAAGACTGGGTATTTGCCTGCTTTGAATTCAATCAAATTAGGATAGGCTTCAATGAAAGGAATATTTTTTTGCAGGACATCCTGAACATTCAGATCGCGACCGCTTTCTTCTAAGTAACCATCCAGTAAATTAGGAGAACCAATTTGTTTGTACAGATAGTACCATTCATTAGAACCGAATTGTCGCTCCATTGTTTTACCATCTTCATTTTTAAGAGTGACATGATAAAAACTGCGCTGGAATTTACCGTTAAAAACAAAACGCGAACTCAGCCCGCTAAGCGCTGCCTGAGTTTCTGTTATTGCTGTTTCAATGCTTCCGGGCCCCACCAGCATACTTTCAGTATCTATAACTTTCAGATCCTGGAATTGAGGTCGTTCATAATCGTAAGGAATCCCTACATTCTTTGAACCCTCTGCTTTTTTAAGTAGTTCCTGGTCACTTATTTCTCCCACTGCAGACGTGGTGAATATTTTATTGTTTTCAAATAACCGCACACCTTTTTTAGTAACATTTTTGTTGCGGTAAGAATTTATTTTTCCGCCTACAACTTCTACTGAAAGAGATTCTTCTTTAATTGTGAGTAAATCATATTTCATGTGATTGTCCTTTTAATTTAAAATTAACTGATCTGCATTTCACTGACGAGGATGGATGGTCCACCGTCGGCCACTGGTAACGGAGACTGCTCCATTTTTCCGCATCCGCCAAAAGCAGAACTCTCCAGATGAAAATCATCTCCACAGGCTTCGATTTTTTTTAACGTTTCAAACACAGAACCTGACAGTACTGAGACCAGCACTGGCTCGGCCAGCTTGCCGTTTTTAATTTTATAAGCGCGAATAGGAGCGATGGTGAACGTACTTCCGCCTGAGCCATGCTTAAAGTTGTAAATATAAATTCCGCCCTCTGCCATCTTTAACAGATCACTATAAGGTGTCTTTCCCCCTTCAATGTAAGTTGAAGTCATGCGAACAATAGGTTCAAATTCAAAATTCAGCGCGCGGGCATTTCCCGTTGGTTGTTCTTCCAGAACACTGGCAGTATGAGTTGAGTGCAGCCTTCCGGTGAGTACTCCATTTTTGATCAGATAATTTTTCTGAGCAAGTGTTCCTTCATCATCGATCGGGCAATAGCCGGAAGTATTGTCATGTGTTCCGCAATCCACGATTGATAAACATGCGGCTCCAATGGTGCTTCCCAATTTCCATTCCTTGGTCGCTTCCGGATCCCCCATCATAAAATCGGCTTCGGATTTATGGCCGAAAGACTCATGAGTGAACACACCGGTAATTTCCGGAGAAAGAACAACTTTATATTTTCCAGGTTCAACCGTCGCTGCATCCAGAAATTTCTGAGCTTCGCTAAAGTAGTCTAGAATAGAATTGTCTAAACCGGAAAATTCTCCAAAGTCAGAGACATATTTACGAAAAGCATCGTCGAAGAGCTGTTCACCTTTTTTGAGAGTTAGACCGAAATTAAATCCTGCCTGGTTGAAGTCATAGGAAAACTCCGTTCCGACGCTGGATTTATAGAATTTCTCCTTGTACAAATCAGTGTAGCGCAGGCGGGATTCAGTCACGTTAGCAATTTTTTTTACCAGAGGCAGATAGTTTTCGACCATCGCCACTTTTTGCTGCATTGGAAGTTGAGAAAAAGCTTTGTCCGCTTTTTTGATCAGATGATGTTTACCGTTATTCGGCGGAAGCTTATAAGTATTGGGTGCACTCTTCAGGGCTTTTGCCTGGACTACCAATTTTTTTATTTCAGCATCCAGCTGGTCAATGGCCGTCGTTGAAGCATAAAACCATGTACCGTTTTCATGCAGACGAATAAAGGCTCCCATGACGGGACGCTCGCCGGCAGCGACAAGTTCACCATTTAAAAAAGCACAGTTTGTCGACTGTGTGCGCTCAACTCTTACATCGATAAAATGACATTGGTACGAATCCAGTTTCAACTGGTCCAGCAGATTTTTAATATCCATTTTGGGCTCCCTTAAGAGATTAACGAAAGTGTGAAAATGTGTCCTTGATCATACCAGAGTTCGGCAAAGCCTTCGATAAAAACTGTTTTCTTTTTTTCCGCCAGTGCTCTTAACAGAGGATCCTGATCATGCATTCCTCCGATTTCTCCGCTCAGGTATAGTTTCAACTCTTTGAAAATAATTTTAGTCAGGAGCGTATGCTCGCCCCGATTCAGGCTCTCTTTAAGAAAGGGATTTCTCTCTGTTGATGAATGAAGTTGCAGATAGAAGTCTAACTGATTGTGGTAGCGGGAATGTTTGTTTACCTGCAATTCGTTTTTTATTAATTGGGTTTCGGGTAGTGTTAAGCAGATTCGCTCGCGCTCTTCATAATGTCCTTTGAGTTTATTCATCAGATCATAAACATTTTCACCGGGAGCAGAAAAATGTAGCAGCGCTTTGGTGACCATCTCAATCAGCATTAAAAAAGAGGGATTATAGGCCCGGGTTTTAATCCCCGAGCCAGTTTCCAGAAAATTCCTGATAGATACTAAGGTTAAGTCCTGCTGGGCCTTTTTAAGGGCATGACTAAGTTTTAAGTCCAGAGCTTCATCTCCGGTTCCCCACTCTTCGCTTTTCGGGAATAGAGAGAAGTCTGGCATGATTATTTGATTTCGATATTCAGTTCAATTTTAAGATCTTTGTTTCCTAAATTAACTGAAGGATGACGGTTATCCATTCCTTCTAAAGCACCCGGAGCACGCATAGCATCGCCATTAGGTGAATAGCGGGCAACTACGTGAAATGGACCGGTAAAAGGAGTTCCAGCGATCATCGTGTTTTTTTGGGTTAAGACGAAGGCCTGAGGAAAAGTAGGATTTTCAATTTTAATCACGGCCACAGGTGGTGTACGGTCATTGGGACCGGAATCAGGACCTGCTTGTTTGGCAAAAACATACAGCACTCCGCCTTTCACAATTTTTTTAGCGAAAGCTGGTTTTAAAGTAACAATTCCTCCGACTTTCGGATCGTTGTAAGCAAAAGCACTGGTTGAAATAAGGGTCGCGATAAATAAGCTGATAAGAGTTTTCAAAATGAGTCTCCTTTATTGAATTCACTCATGATAACGTGAGCACATGAAAAAGAAAATCATCATTGTTGGATGCGGATGGTTAGGAAAAATTCTTCTTCCTCATCTAAAGGATCATGAGGTGTTCACGACCACGCGCCAAAACTTCGACGTCGAACATTTTCACTCCCTTCCGTCGGAAATTTCAGCCTCTGACATTATCGTCTATGCCATTCCTCCTTTGACTCTTCCACTTATCGAAAGGTTTTTCGAGCAGCTTGGCAGTGAGAAAAAAATCATTTTCATCAGCTCAACTTCTGTTTATGGAAAAAGTGAAGGTGCCACCGACGAAGCGCATGTTCTCGATGCCTGCAAGGGCAATCCGGTCCTGATTGCGACTGAAGCTTATCTGCGGGATCGATTTAAAAAAGTCACCATTCTGCGTCCTGGTGGTCTGTACGGGAAAAACCGTCATCCCCTCAAATTTCTCTCCGGCAAAACAGGTCTTAAAACGGGTGAAGAATACACTCATCTGGTTCACGGAGAAGATGTGGCCCGTGCAATTAAAGCCGTCATTGAAAAAGATTTGTGGGGAGAAATTTTTAATCTGGTCAGCGATTGTAAAATGCAGAAGAAAGATTTTTATCCGGAACTGGCCCGCAAATTTGGTTTAACTCCTCCGCAATATACTATGTGTGAAAATGCAAATCCAACTGTAATCAGCAATTCAAAAGCAAAAAGGATCATGGGTTTGGTTTTCCATGATCCTTTATCCAGCTTAGGTTAAATTTTTTTATACGGCTTTTGGAAAATTATTTACCCAAAATTACTTTTCCGCCCAGATATGGACGAAGCTTTTCCGGCACACGGATAGTTCCGTCTTCCAGCTGATGATTTTCCAGGAAAGGAACAATAATTCTTGGAGTCGCAATGGCGGTGTTGTTTAGCGTGTGAACGAACTGAACTTTATTGTCGCCGTCGCGATAGCGTGTTTGTGTTCTTCTTGACTGCCAGTCGTGAAGCGCAGAACAGCTGTGTGTTTCGCGGTATTTATTTTCTGATGGAACCCAGGCCTCAACATCGTACATTCGCACTTTGCCCGCTCCCATATCTCCGGTACAGCATTCAACAATACGATATGGAAGTTCTAAGTCCTGAACGATTTCTTCAGAAGTTTCCAGAAGAATCTGGTGCCATTTTTCTGATTCGGCCGGATCGTTTTTACAAATGACAAACTGTTCAACTTTCATGAATTGATGAACTCTGATTAGTCCGCGTACATCGCGTCCATATGACCCGGCTTCACGTCGGAAACATGGAGAATAACCAGCATATAATATCGGAAGGTCAGATTCTTTTAAAATTTCTCCTGCGTGCAGAGAATTAATCTGCACTTCTGCAGTCCCTGTGAGGTAGAGATTATCTTCCGGGAGAAAATAAGCCTGGTCTCTGCCGGTTGGAAAATGTCCTGTTCCAAAAAGAGCTTCTTCGCGGGCGAGGGCCGGAACCGATACCAAAGTAAAGCCTTTACTCATCAGTTTATCCATGGCCAGACGGTGCATGGCCATTTCCAGCAGAACCATTTCATTTTTCAGTGAATATGAGCGTGAGCCGGAGACATTAGCGATTCGCTCGAAATCCGCCCAATTGTGTTTTTCTAAAATCTGCACATGATCGAGTGGCTTAAAGTTAAACTTCGGGAGAATTCCGAATTTTTTTACTTCAACGTTATCACCGTCATCTTTTCCCACTGGTGCTTTAGGCGAAGGAATCTGGGGAACCAGGTAAAGCATATTTTTTAGTTTAAGCTCCAGTTCTTCAAATTGCCCTTTGAGCCCTTTAGCCTTTTCGTCAAATCCTCTGCTCTCTGCAATAAGATTGGGACGCTCTTCAGCAGATGCCTTGGGAATCTTCGCTGTTATGGCGTTTTTTTGCGTTAATAGGTTTTGTTCTTCGGTTTTTAAGGCCACAAGCTCACGATCAAGCTTTAACAGTTCGCCGATGTCGAGATTGATATTTTTTAACTCGCAGGCTTTCCTCACGATGTCAGAATTTTCTCTGATGAATTTAATATCTAGCATGGCCTTCCCTTGTTATAATTAAACCATCCTATTGTGCCTGAAAGATGGCGAAATTTGTATAGGAAAAGCCGAAAAAAGGATTAAATCATGGCCCGCTGTAAGTTTTGTTCAAAAGAAATTACCTGGATCAAAGAAGGCGGACGCAATCGCCCGATCAATGGCGATGGCGGAATCCATTCCTGTGATGAAATGAAAGCTTCTATGAAATCGATCAAAAGCATTGATGTAAAAGAAATTGATGCCGATGTGCTTAAACTTTACGAACAGGCCATCAATACAAAAGCTCAGAAAAAATAATCAGACCGGCTCGTCCGGAGCAATGATAATCTCCAGAGATAACGGATGACGTTCAACAAATGGACGCTGTCTTATCGGACAAAATTCCAGTTCGCAGTTTTCACAATAAACTCTCCGGCACGGATCAAGGTGAATGCGCAGCTCGCCTCCTACCGGGTAATCTTTTAAAATATCCGCTTCAAGTCCTTCGCTGAAATCATGAGATTCGGCAATCGTCCAGAACTCCGGAACTACCATGTGGCATTCAATATGATGGAAATTTCCACTTCTGATCACCCTGGTATGGTGAATATGAATGACTCCCGGACGGCGCTCTTTTTTAAAGAGGGCAACTAAATTCTCCAGCAGTTGACGGTCGTGACCATCAAGCAAAACATTTCCAGAACGCATCAGTATTTTCAGACCAGAATAACAAAGAGTCAGTCCAAACACACCGGCAATCAGTGGATCAAGCCACTGTCTTCCCGTCCACTTCACCAGGACGAGAGAGAGCAATACACCGATACTGGTGAGAGCATCACTCATCAGGTGAGATCCCGAAGAGATAAGAGCTTCAGAATGAACTTTTTTTCCCCGGATATACATTCCCCATCCCATCAGCCCATTGGCAGTTCCGGCGATGATGGTGAGTAATAGACCGAGATTTATTTCTTCTACATGCTCGCCTTTAAAAAAAGCATGAAATGCTTCATAGATAATGATGAGTCCGGCAACGGTAATGGCCCCACCTTCAAAAGTGGCGGCCATGCTCTCGGCTTTTCCGTGACCGTATGGATGATCTTCATCAGCAGGTTTGGCGGCAATGATGATAACAGTTAAAGTAGCAAAGCTCGTCAGCACATTGATAATGCTCTCCAGAGCGTCTGAATAAATTGCCTGCGAGTTGGTTAAATTGAATGCATAGAATTTCAGAATAAGTAGTGCTATTCCCCCAATGATAGGAAAAACAGAAATCCATAATTTCCCTTTTAGATTATGCAGAATGGATGAAGACTGATCTGACACTATGACCCCGCAATTTTATCAGCAGTCATTATAACATAAAATGAACTATTCGAGAAAACGTTCGTCACGCGGGAAGTATGGGCACGTCAACTTATGTCTGCCGGCCGCAACCAGATCATAGAAAAAATCACGAATAATTTTTGGTATGAGCCGGAGAAGAAAGGAATAAAGTTTGCGTTTTGGTAAATCTTCAAGACACTCCAGGATGGCAGAGCTTTTGGTAAAACTCTCTTTTCCTTTCAGATAAATGACCGTTTCCATTTGGGCGGGAGTGGAGAAATATTGCTGATAAGTTTTGCCATTTAAAGGAGCGAAGAGGAGTCTGTGATCGCGGTCAGAAGTTGCCAGCCAACGGATTGAACGCTGGCATAATCCACAGTCACCGTCATAAAAAATGATTTTCGTTTGTTTGTCCATCATCACTATCTTGGCATTAAGCCTGCATCATGACCAGTAGTGAATCATTGAGATCAGTGAACAATTACAAACTTAGCACACTCAGCTGCCGTCAAATATTTAGACAGGCGAATAAAGAGTGAGCATAAACGAAGAGGACAGTGAAAATGAAAACCTGGATTGGAATGATGCTTCTAACCTCAACTCTCATCGCCCCTTTGGCCTATTCCCAGGACGATATTGATGAAATCATGGCCCGGGAAATAACAGAAGGAAAAATCCTTGCTGCCGAAAACATGATGATTGAAGATCTGCATAAGGAAATCGCCTCCCGCCAGGAGAAAGCCTCCCAGCTGATTGCTCTGGTGGCCCGTTTCGCCAATGACCGCATGAGTGATGAGAATGCCAAAGAAGAAGCTCAATATGCGCTCTCAGGCTTCATTGCCCGACTGCAAAATATCCGCGAAGACCAGGAAGCACTAAACAGGAAAGAAATTCAACCGGATCTTGAGACTTTGCAGAAGACAAACCGTCGACTAGAAAGCCTGATATCTGACCTTAAATCTTACTTAAAATAATTCCCGCTTTTGGAGAATCCTGTCAAAGACAGGATTCTCTTCTTGCCCTTTTTCTGTCATAATCTTCTCTAAACTTCCCACCTTGTCTTAAAGGATCACAGAAATGGATTTTTACGAAGAATTAGAGCAACGCGGTTTGATTGCTGATGTTTCAAGCCCGGAACTAAAAGAAATATTAAATACCAAGAAAATAAAGTTTTATATTGGTTATGACCCTACAGCTCGTTCTTTGCAAATGGGAAATCTCTTCACGATGATAACGATGAGGCGATTTCAGGATGCCGGGCATATTCCGTTTATTGTTCTCGGAGGTGCCACCGGAATGATCGGCGATCCATCAGGTAAAAGCACAGAACGTGTATTATTGACTGAAGATGTAATCAAAGAAAACCTTGAAGCTCAGAAAAAACAGTTTAATCGTATCGTTCGTCTTGAAGGTGAAAACGCTGCAAAGATGGTTAACAATTATGACTGGATGGGAAAATTCACTTTTCTGGAATTTTTGAGAGATGTAGGAAAAAAATTCAGAATTTCTGAAATGATCGCTAAAGAGTCGGTCAGAAAAAGACTGGATTCTGAAGTTGGTTTGAGTTTCACTGAATTTTGTTACCAGATGATTCAGGCTTATGACTACCGCCATCTCGCCCATACCTATGACGTTAGTCTTCAAATGGGTGGCAGTGATCAATGGGGAAATATTACTGCCGGAATTGATTACACCAGAAAAATGGATGGCAAACACGTGTTCGGACTCGTTTTTCCACTGGTCACAGATGCACATGGAAATAAATTCGGGAAATCCGAAGGAGGATCGGCCATTTATCTTGATCCCGAAATGACTTCGCCCTACCAAATGTATCAGTTTCTCTTAAATAGTGAAGATGCTTCAGTGATTAAGTATCTGAAGTATTTTACCTTTTTATCTCTGGATGAAATCAAGAAGCTGGAAGAGAAAACGCTGGCGGAACCCCATTTAAGAGAAGCGCAAAAAACCCTGGCAGCTGAAGTCGTAAGATTAGTTCATGGTCAGGAAGGATTAGATTCGGCACTTTATGCTACCCGCATCTTTTTTGGTGAAAAAATCACCCAGCTTAAGGATAAAGATCTCAATGCTATTTTTTCCGGAGTTCCGGCAATAGAGCTAGAGCGCAGTGATCTGCTTAAAGGTTATCCTCTTCTTGATTTACTCGCCCAAACACCTCTCTTTTCCAGTAAAAGTGAAGCACGAAAGTCTATCGAGCAAAAAGGTGTATATTTAAACAATGATTCTCTTACTGACACGACACTAAGTCTTACAGTAGATCATCTGGCTTCCGAGTCCTGCATGGTTCTCAGGAAAGGAAAGAAAAACTACTGTGTTGTTAAATTTATTTAAATCAAAGGATTGATATGAAAATGATTAAATCGCTGATTGTAAGTTTTCTGATACTCATCTCTTCTGCAGTAATGGCAGATTTTAAAATCGATATTAATACCGGTTTTAACTCTTATGAAGATGGCGGAACAAAATTTACTTTTGCAGACACGACCAATCATATCTATATTGGTGCCTCACTGGGATCCAAAGGCCAGTTTTATATTGGTCAGAACATAACAATACTTTCGCATGATTTTAAGACTACAACCTCAACCAAAGTCTCCACTCTGGAACTGGGGCCACGAATGACTTATTACTTTAACAATGACCGCACTATCTTTGTGACAGCTGCCTGGAATCCGTATGCTAAAGGTAAACGCACTACCCTAGCTGGTCTTAATGAGGAAATTTCCGGTTATGGACTCCTGGCGGGGTTGGGATATGAACTCAAATTGTCCCGCAATTTTTACATGGGGGCCAGTCTCATGTATCACGCCCTCAATGTCAGTAAAGCAGAAGTCAACAACACCTCGACGGAAGTGAGCGAAACATATACCTCTTTAACTCCGATGATTAATTTAGGTTTAAGATTCCGCTAATCAGATTCGTTTCTTGGGAATTTTGATCGTAATTTTATCTTTCAGGTTTTTAACTTCCGCCATGGATGAATCCAATGATGGATCAAGCGAAAACATTCGCTCCGCACTGGTTTCAATGACTGAATTTTCATCTTTACCTTTTAGCACTTCAGCAATGCGGACAATCCCCTCTTTAATTTCCACTTTCAGTTCATGGTTGGCATTGGCTGACTGATTAATCGGTATTTCATAATAAACGAATTTTTCATCTTCACGCTGTGCAATCTCACCCATAATGCTCGCGCCCTCACTTTCCATCCCAGGTGGAGGAACTTGCCAGTCGGAACGATCTCGCTCTATGGCCTCAATGATTTTTTGAGAATCAAAATCGTCCGGATTGACCGGATAGCGCTCTTCGCCTTCCACATTAACTGGTCCGGCATGTTGAACACGCTCGAGCAGACCGTTGGCCGCAAATCCCAGGGCGAAGAAAAAACAAGCTGACACTATTTTGATTTTTTTATCTCTCATCATGGACCTATTATAATAAGAAAATAGCAGCCTTAGAAAGGTCCTCCCCGTAAAAACCTCCTTAAGAAGATTGCTCAATAACTGGGCATAAATAAAACTTAGAGGAAGGTCCCAAGTCCCGGCAAATTCGAGCAATTTCCTCCAAAAATTCAACTTTTTTTAAAACAAACCGAAAGGGTTTATTATTAGGTGAGCCCCATAACTATCGAGGATTCGCATGCAAAAAGTTCAACACTTCAAAGGAAAGATCTTTTTTTACGAGGATCCAAAAGCGGCTAAAAAACCTCTGATGAGTTATGCCGCCACCCCAATGAATGTTGGATTTGATCAGACAATGCTATCAAGTTTTGATTTTCTTAATTTTACAGCAGAAGAAAAAAAGCGTTTATCCAAAAAACATCGCGATCTTTTAAGCAGCTACAAACACATAAATCCTTTCGCACTTAATGCTGATGCATTAGTTCTTATTGAACACATCAACAACTGCAAAGGACAAAAAATTAAAATTGAGGCTTCGGCCTATGGAGCTTATATCTGCCTGGCCGCTTTATATTCAGGAAAACTCTCCAGTGATAAGAGTTTTGAATTTGTCCTGGAAGGAGCTCCTCTGGCACTGTTTCCACAGACACTGCTGAAGAAAAAAGACCACTCCCATAAAATTATTCTTCGTTTAAGTGATGATTGCTGGCTGAAGCCATTCACTTCACTTTGTCAGCACGAAAAAATTAAATTCATGCTCAAAGCTGCTTAATAAGCTTCGGCATGCAACTGAAGATTGAAACCGTTATACAAAACTCTTATCAAGACGTTTTTCGGCGTTTTAATCTACAGCTTTTTTCTGCCCTAAAACCTCCATTAACTTCTATCCACGTCTATCGCTTTGATGGATGCCGCACAGGTGATGAAGTGCATCTGGATGTATTTCTTCTGGGAATTTTCAGGCAGCACTGGAAAAATAAAATTGTCAGTGAAGAACATACGGATCAATACTCCAGCTTTACTGACATCGGATTACAAATTCCGTTTCCCCTTAAAACATGGAAACACATTCACACTGTCCGAAACCTTTCAGAGAGTACTTCAGTGATCGTTGATCATATTTTTTTTACAACCGGTTTGTCGGTTCTAGATCTTTGTTTGTATCCTTTGATCTATTTAATGTTTAAGGCCAGAGAGCCTGTCTATATCCGTGAGCTCACATGAAACCTAAACACATTTATCAGTCTCTGCCCCTGGACGAAAATGGGACCGCCCATTATTCAAAAGAAGAAAATGAAACATGGGCTTTCCTGCTCAATCGGCAGAAAGAGCTGGTTAAAACGCGTGCCTCCCGGGAGTTCCTGCGCGGAGTGGAGTTACTGGATTTCGGTTCTGTGATCCCTCAGCATTATGAGATAACGGAAAGACTCAGTTCGCACACTGGCTGGGGGGTAGAACATGTGCCCGCACTCATTCAGCCTGATCATTTTTTTACTCTGCTGTCCAATAAGCGTTTTCCTGCGGCTAATTTCATCCGCATTCCGGAAGATATTGATTACATCCAGGAACCCGATGTTTTTCATGAGCTCTTCGGCCATTGTCCTTTACTGACCAACGAGCCTTACGCCGAATTCATGCATCAGTATGGAAAAATGGCCCTGAAGGCCGACAGTAAAACACGTATGCGCATGTTCCGGCTGTTCTGGTTTACAATCGAGTTTGGTCTGATCAAAGAAGATGGAAAAATAAAGGCCTATGGCGGAGGAATACTCTCGTCAGCTTCTGAAGTAAAGTACAGTGTCGAGAGTGAAATTCCGGAGCGTCTTCCGCTCGATCCCATGGTTGCACTCCGAACTCCATTTCGTATCGATATTCTCCAGCCGGTATATTTTGTCATCGATAGTTATGAAGACTTGTTTGCCCTGATTGAAAAAGATCCGCTTAAAATGGCAATTTCCTCCATGAGTATGGAAGACTTCCCTGCCCGCTTTGAGCGCAAGAAAAAGTTCAAAGTTTAATTTATAGAGTGCCGGAGAATTTCTTTCAGAACCCGTCCTTTTTGATGTCCGGTCGGTTTGATATTCAGCAACCGAAGGATCGTTGCATACTGATCAATATGGTTAACCGGATTTTTCAATTCAGCTCCGGCCTTAACTCCTGGCCCTTTAATCACAAACGGAGTCCACATACCATTTTCCTGATCCGGCAGCACGGCCTGCTTATAACCGCCTTTCAGCGATGTTTTGAAAATCTGATAGTCCAGAGAAACGTCTTCCACCCAGTTATAGTGTGGAGTATTGGCAATGACCAGGTCACCGGATCGGTCCGCCGGTAACTGCAGTTTCTCTAATTCTTCCCATTTAACAATACTGGCGAGTGGTCTGATTCCATTACTGTCTGTCAGAGATGAGATTGCCTCTATTACTTCGTTTCTAAAAGCTTCATAGTGAGGTCCGGAATCACGGTTGTAATTGCCGCCCAAACCTTTGGTATGCAGATAAACGTTATCCATCTGCAGGAAAATGGCCCTGGTCTTTTCCCAGTCTATTTCATATTCTCCGGTAGCTTTGGAGAATTTAAATTTCAGCCAGCCTTTTTTGGCAAACAGATTATTGAGCCGGACTTCTTTAGATAGTGGAATGGCCCCGTGATCAGACGAAAAGACAATGTAGGCGTCTGAGGGTGCTGATCGTAGGATTTCTCCGAGTATATTATCGATATGCTGGTACATGGATAGGACTTCTTGCCACAAGATTTCTCTCTCCGTGTCGCTTATTTCATGATAACGCGGACTTTTAGGATCAACATAAGGCAGCCACCAGCGGCTGGTCAGCATCTGATTGGGAGAATAAATACTCTGAATAATGACGTCACTTTTGAGCTGCTTAATCATATAGCCGGCCATCTTCTGGTGCCATTCAAAAGACATCTGCATCTCTTCGAGAAACGTCGTTTTATCTTCCCGCAAATAAATGAGCTGTGGCGGATAGTTGTCGACAAAGTCTACGGCCGGGCCGACATTTTTGTGAATGTCATCAAAGACATAACTGGGTTTAACCAGAAACTCGTTGAGATTGTTGTAAAAAAAACGGATACGGAAATAATCTTTTTTACCCAGTTTGATGACCTTGATTTTCATATCGGTTCCGACTTCAACTGCAGAGGCTTCCCTCTCCCAGGCGGACTTCTTAGGCGTATGAATATTGTAATCATTTTTCAGTTCCCAGTTGAGTTTCACCCCCACCCAGTCACTCCACTCGCCTTCCTTAATTTTACGGACAATTGTTTTTTTATCAGATGAAAAAATGACCTGATCATAATTTTCGGTCTGATCATCTGAAGAATCGATGATAAGACCATAGAAAGGATAACTCCAGTTTGTGAGATCAATTTCCCGCGCCGGTGAATAACTTTGTACCGGAATTGTCCAGCCTTCAGGATTTCTGGTTTTGATAAACTTTGTCAGCTCAGAACCAAAATTAAAAACACGTTTATTTTGTCCGGCCTCAACCTGTAGCTGTCTGTCACCTTCGGCGTGAAAATTAATGGCCGGAAAATCAATTCCCCAGCCTCCCCAGCGTCCGCGTATTGTGACTCCATCGTTTAATTCCGGCGGAGTCGATCCCGGAATTGATAAAAGGCTCACCAGCATTTTTTCTTGTTCCAGCGTATACCAAAGCGGTGCCACTCGTTTTGCCTGTGAACTGAATCCTCCTTTGGAAACCATCTTCAGAGGGTAACCTTCAATGCGCATCGGTCCGTCAGCTATACCGTGAACGTCAGGAGTTGTACCGGTTAACAATGTCGCAAAATTGGTGGGAGTGTGTCCGGGAAAAACAGGGATCGAGTAACCGTGAGCTCCTTCATCCATTAACTGCTTCAGATTAGGAAGTTTGCCGGTTCTTGCCCATTCAAAAATTTTAAAAGTGACAGGTTCTGAGCGAAGTCCATCCGGGATGAACCAGTAGAGTTTCAGTCTTTTTTGTGTACTTTTTTGAGTGTTTTTAGTCGTAAACAAGGCCACCAGCATGGCCAAAAAAGCAGCAATAACTAAAACAATGGTTACATTTCTTTTTTTGTCTTCCATAATATTAAAATAATATGAAAGCACTGATCATTTGACCATGTTAAATTTATTCGGACTTCCTATAGTTTTATCTTTTGTCGCCGGAATACTCTTTCCCTACGTCGCGCTGGCGTCCTCTTCATATGCATTTGCTGTTCTCTTCTTTATGATGGTCCTGGCGTGGATGGAAATTAATCCTGCTCTGGTCTTCCGTCAGCTGAACATCCTGAAATATCCTTTACTGGCCGGTTTATTTTTTCATTTAATGTTCTTTCCCCTGTTACAGTGGTTTCTGGTTAATGCTCTGATCACTGAGGAGTCTTTCCGTTATGGGCTCATTCTTGCTTCTTTATGTCCGGTAGCAATTGTTGTTCCGCAGTTTACCCGTCTGCATAAAGGTGATGTTGAACTGGCCTACGCTATGATGATTGCGACCATGATTCTTTTTCCATTGGCGGTATTGGGGGTGGCCTTCTGGGGAGCAGATCTGTTCAACATCAAAGGGATCGGCCACATTCACTTACGTCCAATCATTATCGATATGCTGATTTTGATCCTGGGGCCGGTTCCCATCGGTCTCTTTTTGCAGAAGTTTATGCCGGTTGTTGTTCGCTCTTTAAAAAGCCAGGCCGGTCATATCAACATGCTGGCCATATCTTTTCTTGCTTTTACATATATGGGTGCTTCGGTTGCCAAGATCAATCTCGACTACACGCCATGGAAGGAAATTCTTTTCATCACACTGATCATGCTGCTGCAGGATTTTGGTGTCTATTTTCTGGCCCGAAAAATTAACTCTAATTTATTTTCATATACCACCGCAACGGCACTTGACCTGTCGGTTGCAACCAAAAATTTTGCCGTCTCCGGAGCAATATTATTGTTCTATGATCCAAAAGCCTCACTTGCTTCAGCCATTGGTTTTTTCATTCATGCCCTCTTTTTCAATTTTATCATTTTGACTAAAAAACCTTGAATGCTTTATTTAATTTTATTCAATAGTGCTTTCATATAAAGAATTTCATTCATTTGATTGGCAATAATAGATCTGCCATAATTCACAAGATCGGGATCTTTACTGTGAGCAATCAGCGAATTGGCCATATTCAGCGCTCCTTCATGATGCGCAATCATCATTTGTAAAAAAACACGCTCCTTATTTTTATCTTCCAAATTCACTTTTCCCATCTGAGTGTCCATCAAATGCATCGATTTTTCCATCAATGTCTTAAAAGGCGTTAGCGGGGAAGCCAGAAACACCTCACTTTCTTTTGATCCCAGGCAAGTGTCGCAGGATTTAGCTTCAAAACCCCACAACAAACATAAAATGAGAAACATTATTTGCTTCATTTTTTCTCCGTAGAAATCAGTATCATCTTTCCTTCTTCATCAAAGGCAACCATTTTAAGATTTGGATTTTTTAGTACATCCTGCTTGATGAGCCCCACTGGAATGGAGGTGGAATTAACACAAGCATATGTTCCCAATGAACAGAAAACAAAACCAATGGGAATCAGCTTCTCTTTATCTTTCGTTTTTATGGCCTCTTCTGAATCAGTCATATAAAACTGCAATGCCAGTTCTTTTTTAATTTGCCCATGAACTAAAAAATTAAAATGGAAGTTCTGAAAAAGCTGTCTCACTGTCACTTCTGCACCTGACACTAAAGACTGCCCGGACAGATTATGAATGATAGAGTCTCTTTTCACTGACGGTTGAGAAAGCCCATTTTTGGGCACTGGAAAATCAGCAATCGTAATGAGTGATTGTGGTGAATTGCCAATATTGGTCCGCTCTGTTATGGCCATAGTGTCAGCGTCAATGGTGTAGACCTTATCACTGTGTTCACCGGCCACAAAGATCTTCTTTTGATCTTTTCTGACTGTAATGCCATGTGGGACACCAGGAACAATAACATTGTGCTCAAGTTTAGTTCCTGTTTTTCCGGTAGCAAAGCTATAAAACTTGACGGCACTTTCCCCACCGACTGTAACAGCTGCCAGTACTCGCCCGCCTTTTTGGATAAAAGCCACGTGTTGCGGGAAAACTCCGACATCAACGTATTCAATCAATTCCAGCTTCTCTGTATCAATCCTGGCTACCTGATCTGTTTCTTTGCGGATGATCCATAATTCTTTTTGATCTGGTGAAAGCGTTATGAGCGGAGAAAAATATCCATTGAGTTCTATTGTCTTTATCCGTTTTTTATTCTTTGCATGATAAACTTCAAGTTTATTTGTACATACATTAGAGACAAAAACGTGTGCTTTAGCCTTTAAAAATGCAAAAAAACTAGGACAAGGACTTACCTTTAATTTCGTTTTAAGATTATATTTTTTTGTGTCAAAAATTTCTACAGACTCTGTTCCCCGGCTGGCCACCCACAATTCACTATTGTCGGCTGAATACATGGCAATGTGAGGTGAAAGACCAACATTGAGATAATGGACTTCTTTTTCCAGATCAGTTAATTTATAAATAACGACAGAATTACTGATATTGGAAGTTATTGCGAGTTCTTTCCCAACCGGATTGACGGCCAGACCATGAACGTTTGTCTGAGTAAATTTTTTTACAGAGCTTAAAAGAACATAATCACGTGGTCGACCATATGAATACTGACCGAGTATTTCTGATGTTTCAGCATCCAGAATAGAAATTGTGTTGGACACTTCATCCGCTGACATAACAATGTCTTTTGCCATACCATTTTGAAGAAGGCTAAAATTAAACATAGAAAGAAAAAAGATGAGGATGAACATTAGTGAGTCCGGTAATAGGATTTAAATAAGTTTATTTTAACATGAATAATGAAATACTCAAGCTCGTTTATGAATCTTGCTTACTTCACAGTGACGAAGTTTTCTTTATCGATCCGGTTCATGATACCAAATACACATTCAAAAAATTTTTAAATGATGTTCAGAAAAACTCCGCAAAGATAACTAGAGAATTTCCTTCTAAGCAATGTATAGTCATTGGTGAAGAAAACAGTTATCGCTTTGCCGTACTTATTACGGCTTCGTGGTTTGCCCATAAAACAGTGTATTTACAAAATCCCAATGAAGATGAACGAATTAAATGCCATCTATTAAGCCTGATCCCAGATCATGCGCATATTGATTTATCCTTTTTTGAGGATGGAGCATATAGTGATAATTATCCTCCTTCGCCATTTCCGGAAAATCAGGACTTCACCTATATCCCTACCAGCGCAACCACTGGTACATCCAAAATTGTACGGCAAAGCGCCCGGTGCGTTTTAGAAAATGTTCAGGCCGTTATCAAACATCATCATTTAAATGACCGTAAAAGAATTATCGGTACCCCCCTTCCGCTTTTTCATGTTAACGCTTTGTATTTCAGTTTTTTTGCTTCACTGCTAACCGGCGGAACGATTGTCCTTTTTTCGCAATTCGATCTGAAATTGATTTTGCATTCACTGGCCAGATACAATGTAGAAATCCTGAGTGTCATACCCACAATACTTAACTCTATTGCCCGCTCCGGAGAAATTGCGCAAAACTATGATCTGAGTTCATTAAATTATTTTGTATCAGCTGCGGCTCCGCTTTCGTCAAATACAGTAAAACAGATCTGGTTGCTGACTGGTAAAAAAATTATTCAGGGATATGGACTCTCCGAGGGAATTAATTTTTCCTGTAAAATTCCGGTCAATATTTCTGACGAGCTCTATGAGCGACTGCTCATCAATTCTCCTTACCCCTCCATTGGTCCCCCCCTCTCTGGAACAACCGTAAAAATCATGTGTGATCAAGAATTATGTCCGGAAGGAAAAGAGGGAGAACTCTTCATAAAAGGCACGAACTTTCAACAGGGGTATCTGCAAACGGAAATAGTGTTGTCTGATGATTTTTTCCCAACCGGGGACCTGGGATACTATCAGAAGGTCGATAATGAAAATTATTTTTTTATTACCGGACGTAAAAAAGAAATGGCAAAGATCAATGGTGAAAGTGTTTCACTTCGAATGATTGAAGACCTCATACGGGATAAGTTACCAGACAATCGGGAATTTATTATCTGCTCCTTTGATAATGATTATCGGGGAGAAGAAATGGCAGTGGTTCTGGAACGAACTGATGCAGATATCGATCCATTTTTTATTCAGGATCTTTTTTCGCAGTCTTTTCAATTCCTAAGTCCGAACCGGCGTCCTAAAGTTCTTTTTATTACAGAAGAAAAAATCCGTACCGCCAGCGGCAAGGCCAGGAGATGGTATTTTAAAAGATTTTTTAAGGAAGAAAGAACCCAAAGATTTTTGGGCCAGTTGATTTTAAAACAACAAACCAAAACTTAATAACTTCATATAAAAATAGATGATATCAGTTCTTTCGCCAAAATAACGAGAAAGATTAAAAGGCATAATTAAAGAGTAAAAAAAGACAAATAACAACATTTTAAAAATATTGCCTTCCTGCACTTTTTTGTGCCGATTGCGGATGATACTGAAATTAACCGCCAGAGATAAAACAATAAGATAAAACAAAGTAGATTTTGTCAGATAGTCTATGGTTGGGAAAAAGCCCCGTCGATAAATGCGAAAAAGATCTTTTAAAAACCTGGCAAAAAATCCCCCAAAAATGAGTGCCCAGTTTAAACAGATGAATACCCGCCATTCTTTTTTTAAGTTAAAACGCCTGCTCCATTCAACGGCCGGGAAAAAGAAGTGATTTACGATAATTAAATTATAATAATACATTGTGCGGGAGAAAAAATCGGCAAATGAATGCGACTTCCAGGGAGAATCAATATAATCCGGAAGATTGAAGCCACAGAGTTTGGCCAGCGCAATCATGACTCTTCCATAGATGAAAAATGTTGTCATTAAGTACGAAAATGCATAACTAAAAAGTGCAAAATAAAGAACCGCAACGGGTGTATTCCTCCAGTTTTCAAACAAGGGAAAAAACAATTCTTTCTCCAGAGCTTCGGCACTGAGGTAAATGCTTAGCTCACCTTTAAGAATAAATCCTGCCAGCATAGTAAAAACAATTAATAAAATTTTAAATCCCATTGTGGAGATGAGAATATGAAGGGCGGCAGTGGCCTGTGCTGAATATGCAATGGATTGTTTTTCCACTTCATAGTCGGGATTTTCAGGTATTTCAAAATTAAGAAACCAGAATGGCTGAAACAGAGCAAAGCATTGTGTGCAGTTTTGGGGTAGTGTTCGGAAAAACCGCAGATAATTAAAAAAGTAAAAACAGTGTCGTCCTAACATAAGCATGATCATAGCAAAGACAATACTGGGAAAAGAATCCAATGATAGCCACTGACAACTAAGCCAGAAAAGGAACATATAGATGAAAACCAGTGTCAACGAAAGAGGAAAACTAAATTTTGAAAAGAACCTGCGGGCAAAGAAAAACATCACCATATTCAGCAATAAGTAGCCTGCAACGGCCAGAAGTGAGGCCATAAAAACCGAATAGCTGAGGGCCTCTCCTTTTTCCTGAAAAAGTAAAATGAAAGGATCCAGAATATCCCGTCCATAAATATGAAGAGCAAAGAAATTATTGAGAATAAAAATTCCCAAAAAAAGGGTTGCTGCAAAAACAATTTTCTGGCGATGAGCCGGAAAAAAGGCGCAAAGAATAACCGGTAAAATAAGATAAGCTGAGAAGGGTGAACCAGGAAAAAGGGTTATGACTCCAAAGAGAATTACTGCCCCAATCCATGCATAAAGTGGACTAAACTTTTCTAAAAAGTGCATGCCCGCTGTCCACTGTAATAATACTGGAATTGATATGTTCAGATTCGACCAGAAACTTAACTGCCCGGGCAACTTCAACAGCAGAGATTAATTTTTCATTAGGACTAGTCAGTGATTTAAACTCTTCTTCGTTCAGGCCACTCAGATAGGAAGCTGACATTTGTGTCTCTACCATTCCGGGGCGCACCAGGTTTACAGTGATGCCGGATCTCGCGACCTCCCCTCCCAGGATTTCACAAAATTTTTCCAGCGCTGCCTTTGAAGCACAATAGGCACCTGAGCCACGATTATTAATACTCACATTATTGGTACTAAGACTGACAATTCTTCCATATTTGTTACGGGCCATGTCCGGCAAGACAGAACGAATCACGTTAACAGCACCAAAGTAATTGGTCTCAAACGTTTTGCGGTGATCAGCGGGGTTTTCCATTAAAAATAAATCTTTTACCGCTATTCCGGCACAGTTAATTAAAACAGAGCAATGAGTTTGAAAATGTTCTTTAATTCTTTTAACTGCATTTTCAACTTCGCTTGCATGAGTAATGTCACATTGTTGCAAAAAAGCGTCGGCAATTTTTTTTCCTGCAGCTTCAGCAGCTTTATTATCAGATAAATAAATGAGTGCAAGATTGTAGTGAGGAGCTAGCATTTCCGCAATTGCCAGTCCCAGACCTTTCGTACCACCAGTGATAATTGCCAATTGTTTTGTCTTACTATTCGTCAAGATATTCTTTCCAGTTCTAAATCAGATTGTTTTAGTATATATTATTAAAATGAGAATTGTTAAGAGAAATAATGGGCTGATCCTCACTGGTGATATACCCAGGCCTTATACTCATTCTCGCCTCTTTGATCAGCGTCTCAGCCAGCTCTCTACCCGGCTTGCCCCGATAGAAAATTTAGATCTCACATATAATAAAACGGCAGCTAAGAACGTTCGTTTACATTCCAAGAAAACTCAATGGCTACTGGAATGCATGCACCTGCTGAACTTTTCGACAATTAAAAAATCATACTCTTCCGAGAGAATTGGAATATATATCTGCGGCCCCCATTACAATATGGACGATCAGTTCCCTGACTATCCCCTTAAAACAGCCGAACCCGAACTGGTAAATGTCTACCGCGGACATATTCCCCCTACCCATGGGATCAGAAACCACATCGGTATTGTTCCAGGACATATATGTATTTTTCATGAAATTCATGGACCTTCTTTTGTCATTACATCGCCGCAACCTGAGTTAATTTTTCAAAAAGCATGGATGGATCTGCAGGGCCAGGAAATCGATCTGGCCGTAGTTGGTCTGGTCAATATTTATGAGGATCCTTATCTTGCAGCCTGGCATGCACTTAAGAATCCTGAATCTATCCTCACTGAAGCTGCTGGTGTTTTTTTTATGGATAAAAGCAGCGATAGACCACTATTAAAAACGATGAAGACAAAAGAATATTATGGATATCTTGATGGATTATTGGTTTAACTCAGGAAGAAAATATGCAGGATGAAATCTTTAATTGTATTGTCAGTTCATTAAAAAGAATCAGCAATCAGCAGATAGTTATTGATCGCCAGACAAAAATTATGGAGGATCTGGGGCTCGAGTCCATCGACTTTGTTGACTTTGTCTTTGAACTGGAAAAAGCAGTAAAAATCCCGCTGGACATAACCCAGATGAGTATTGTGCTTACAAAAACTTCTGGCAGAAGATTCAAGGAAGTTACAGTTGCTGATGTTGAGAGCTATCTTTTGAGCCTTACTAAATGAATACTGAAGGAATTTACATCTCAAGTCCCTTTGTCCTGTCTCCTTTTGGTGCAGGCATCGATCAGCATCTGCAAGCCTTGATCAATAATCAGGCTGCCTATAGTGAGATCCCCGGCATATATGGACAAAATTTTCCGGTTAAAGTCTGCGGTTTAATGAGTAAAGAGCATTATCAACATCCGGAGTTTGCAGAAGAAACGAAGTCAGAAAAAATTTTAAATCAAATTCTCCATCATTATGTTCTCGCTAAAGAATCTCAATTTGATCACTGCTTTTTGCTCTTTCGTCATATCGATACATTTGAGCAATCACAAATGACTGCAAAAACAATGCTGGATGAACTGGATTTTGTGGCCCAATGTATGAACAGACATGGGATAAATTTATCCCGTGAGCAAATCACTACTATTGATAATACCTGCACTACCGGCTTAACGTTATTAACTCATGCCGCTCAGGGAATTAAACTGGGTTTATGGAAGAAAGTTCTGATTATTGCTATGGATTTAATCGATCCCTATGTACTTTATGTTTTGCAAGGGCTGGGGGCATTCGCTGTCAATGGCCAGAAGACAGAACATCTCTCACGTCCGTTTGATCAAAAAAGAAGTGGCTTTATTAAGACAGAATCTGCTTCAGCACTGATTCTTTCAAAGGATAAATCTAATGACACACTGGCAGAGATTATTTCCTATAGCCAGACGAATGACGGACACAAACTAACAGATGGGAGGGATGATGTTAAGGAAGTCATTCGCTCCATCAAAAAAACAATTGAGCTTTCCGGTATAAATGAGGATGACCTGGCCTTTATTAAATCTCATGGAACGGCTACGACTTTAAACGATGAACATGAAGCCCTGGCAATTACAAAAGTCTTCCAAAATCAGCAGATTCCCGTGACATCTTTAAAAGGACATCTAGGTCATACCACGGACGCATCCGGATTGATCGAAACAATACTGGCAGCGGCTGCTTTAAAACAAAACATCATTCCACCAACCAAAAATTGTGATCAGAAAGCATTCGATCTCAATATTATCACCAGTCCGGTAAGCACACAGAAAAAATATTTTCTCAGTCACTCATTTGGATTTGGGGGAAACAATGCTGCTGCCATTTTTAAAAAAATCTGATTTCTTCAATCCAACCGGCACCATTTTGCGTGCCTTACTCATGAGCAAAGAATATTCGTTAGCAATTTTTTTATTCTTCTGATAGAGATTTTTTTCTTCCAGCGGATCTTGCTGCAGATTAAACAAAAATTTCTCCTCACTGATTAATTTTTTATTTTTATGTCCGACTTTCCTGGCCCGTATAAATTTCCATTTTTCATCGTTCAGAACTTCCAGTTTATAAAGATGGTCAATTGAACGATCCTCCTCCAGCACATCAAAGCGCAAAGAGAAAGCATAATTGAAAAAGTGCAGATCTTTAGCATTTCCCAGATGAAAACGGAAACTTTTTCCTTGCATCCCTGACGGAACATTTACACCTAAAATATCCAGCAAGCTTGGTGTCAGATCCATTGTCTGAACAAATTGTCTTTGCTGATATTCATTTTGTTGTCCTGGAAACTTAATCAGCAGCGGAAAATTAAGATTGTGGTTGTGCAGATTACCCATCGGAAAAGCAGAAGGTTTCATGAAGAAACCATTTTCCCCCAGATTGTCTCCATGATCGGCCATAAAAACGATAACCGAATTTTTGTCCAGTTTCAGCTGAGTGATTGTATCGAAGAGCTGCTTAAGCCGGTCATCACTTTGTGCCAGCTCTGCATCATACATGGCCTTTAAATATTCTAAATCCTGAGCTGTAAAACGATATGTAATCTGCTTTTTATCCAGGTAGGCAAAAAAACTTTTTAATTCAAACTTCGTCACTCCCTTTTCTTTAATCTTCTTTACCGGCTCACGTGACATAAAACATTCTGTCGTAAAAGGTATTTCTGTCGAATGAGGTAGGGTAAATCGTGCCTGGAATTTTTCATCTGCAGAATATGGACAGTGCATGTCATATGCCTGCAAAAAGAGAAAGAATTTTTGCTGGTGGTTCTTGTTTAGCCAGTTAATAACATGTGGAATGAGCTCTTTTGTTCCGATGCTGAAGGTAAAGGGCTTAAAAGGAATATTATTTTCAGCGTAATGAGCGCGGTCAAAATACAGACCGAAATCTTTCCCGTAACCCCATTCAAAAGTATAATCTTCATCACTCACAAAAGCAGCTGTCTTGTATCCTTGTTGCCCCAGAACTGAAGGCAAGGTTGGAAGCTTTTTTAATCGTTCTGCTGTTTTTCCTTTTAATTCACGGGCAAAAGCTTCATGGGTAATCGGAGCGAGGGAATAAAAAAGACTCACAGCATCCGTAAAAGTTAAAGAGGCCGGAGCAAAGGCATTCTGAAAGATATAAGATTGAGCAAAAAACCGATCAATATTTGGTGTTGTATGACGTTGATGGCCATAGAGGCTTAAATGTTTTTTACGGGTACTGGTTAGATTAATAATTATCAAATTACAATCTTTACAGGTATTGGGAAAAACCTCCGATGCATTGATAACGAAGGGGTTTAAAGATAAGAGCAATAAAAAAGCAAGACTATGGATCATTGTTGCTTCTGCTCTTTTAAAAAATCCAGTTGCAGCGCCGTTAATTTATCGAAATGCTTCTTAAAAAATATTTCCGGTGAATTAGCCTCTTTAGAAAAATAATCAACAACGATCAGTCGATTCTGCTCATCTGTAAAAAATCCGGTGAACATCTTATAGGTAAAATCATCACTGTCACACACACTTAGTACAAACCGATCGTTCACATAGAAAAGATAGTAATCAATCGTTTGATCTGTGATCAACTGCGGGTAAAATTTTTTGCCACAGTTTACAGCTTCAGTCAGCTGGCCTGGGTAAGGAGTTGCGGTAAATTCATACTGGCTGAGGGAGAGCATTGAATGTTTTTTTATCGTTTCTTCAATTCTGCCGGAAGAATTCTTAATATTAATTCGGACTTTTTCGCCCAGTTTTTTGTTTTCAGCTACAATAATTGAATTAAGCGCAGCTGAATTGAGATTTAATTGCCAATCCTTTTCAAACCGGGCCGGTATTTTTTGATCTTCAAGCTGTGACATGAACTCACTATTGGTGCATCCCCAGAATAAAAGAAGTGAAATATAGGCAATCAAAGTTTTAATTTTTCATTTCCTTTTTTTACAAAATAATTCAAATGGATATTGCACATCTCGGTTTTATCCACGCGCTGGCCAAAATTAACTGTTTGCATAGGATCCGGATTATTTGGATTTTGTGGTGAATTATCATAGCGGCATTCACCTCTGAAGCTGGATCCTTTCTTTACTGGAACAGGTTTTTTGGGCTTAATCTGAGAGCCTGTTTGCCATCCATAATAATAATTAGGTACAGAAATAAATGGTTCAAAAACTTTGGAGCCTGGCTCTCGTTTTTCAACAACAACTGACTTACCTCTCATGTGTAGATGCGCAAGAGCACTGATAATCATAATATCCTGCTCGGGTTTCCATTCGTTAGTCAACACAGCAAAATTTTTAACCATTGGAGGAATTGAAAATTTTCGGTTTATGATAGTTTTGGTTTTAAGTAAGAACTTACCGGGTCTTCGATTTTTTGATCCCAGAAACTCTACAGTCGTCTGCTCTTGTTCAGTTTTCCCATTTCCCATATAGTGAGCTTCCAGGATCAGAAATGATCCTTTTGGTATGTGCACAGTAAATTTTTCACCAAAATAAAAAGGTTGTTTTTTTCCTGCAGCAAAAATTTGGCTGCGAAAATAAGGTCCATCCGGATTTTTGTTCTCATAATTGATCATTGAGGCAAGCAAGAAGGTAGGCAAATCTCCATCGGGGCGATTCTTTAAAAATTTGTCTTTCTCTGGAAATTGTTTTTCAGCAAGTCGTTTGTAAAAATCCAGCGGTTTAGATACGACAATCAATGAAAGATGATGCAGCTGCCGAGGGTTAGTAGAAATAGTATTGAAACCTCTTAACCAGATATCATGGGGAACTTCGCCTCCGAGCTGGGTATAGAGATATTCTGTAGTGCCTTCCGGGGGAATGATGGCCGGTTTATCAGTCGAAATTCTGTACATCAGTTTGGGAAGTTTATCAAAGTTTCTAAATTTTCTTTTTGGTACATAAGATTTTAAGGGATCTCCCTCACTACTTTCCTTAGGGGCGCCAGCATTGAACCAGGATACCAGAAGTCGCTTTTCTTCTGAGGTTAATGATAAGTCCTGATCATATTCCCCATAATGGCGATCAATACTATAGGGTGGCATTCGGTCTGTAAGAATGGTTTCCTTGGACATAGCTGTCCAGCCGGCCACTTTTTCATAGCTGTCAAAAAAAGGAACATACTTACCATGCTCCGAATGACAGTTCAGACATTTATTTATGAAAACCGGCGCTATCTCTTTTTCGTAGGAAATTGACTTGGGTTTTTTAAAGGTAATTAAACAACCTTTGGCCGGAACAGTTTTGAGCTCCGTCTTCTTTCCCTGCACCAGTGCCTCGAGAGCATTTTTTAAATAATGGTTTCGTGCGGTAATCTTATTAACACCATAATCAAGACGGTCATCAATCGCTCCACGATAAATTATTTTCCAGCCTCTTGGATCTATAACAACTGCTTCACAGGTGCGGGTTACCCCAAGAACTTCAGCTACTACCTGTGAAGGATCCATCAAAATAGGAAGTTTAAACTCAAAAGTTTCAGCTTCCTGAATAATACTTTTTCTGTCGTCGTTAGTATTAGAATTAAGCAGATAAAAGACAACTCCCTGAGGTGAAAAGAAATTAATCTGTTCTGTTATGACGGATGAATATTTCTGGATAATGGGACAATCGTTCCCCTGACTGATGATGACGACGGCTTTAGCATCGTTGTGACGATAAAGCTCATGCCATTCACCTTTGTGATCAAGCAGGGCAAAATTATCGACATCCCCTTTTGCAGTAGTAATTGCCTCATTACTTTGCTTTTTCGGATAAAGTCTTTCTTTTCCGATAAAGAGTATAACACCTGCACAAAGGATGATTCCGGCCAGAATAATTTTTTTCATTTCATAATCTTAGAAAATTGTTTAGCAGGAGACAAGAATTTTTATCGAGATCTCATTTAACATCGACTGACAATTCCTGAGCTGCGAGAGTCTCTACAATGTGAATTTTATCAACCAGTGATCCACTCCTGCCCAGGGCGATTTTTCGTATATCTTCATTGCAATTAAATGTCAGGACACGTTCAAAGGGGGCGAGAAAGGAGTTATTTCCCTGGAAGAAAGGGCTGTCTTTGCCATGGGAATTCAACCGGGAAAAACCAATAGATCCTGCCAGCGGAAAAGAAAAATCACTGCTGCCGCATTTGACTTTTAGATATGAATTGATCCACGCCTGTGTCCAGTTCGGACTAATCCATGGGGAAATCTGGGCCATTGAACTACCAAGAACTTTGACCTTAATCACTTTTTGGCTTCCCTCTGAACGATGTTGAATGAAGGCTCCGGTCGAACAAAATGGATGCTGATCGGCGCATTCATTCCATCGAAAAACAATATGCTCCTTATCCTGATACACGCCATTTACAACCGAATAGCTGTTTAACTGAATTTCATCTGGACTGTAATGATAACCTTCACCTGTATTATGGAAAAAAGGAGGTACAGAGGCAGTGGATTTTATCCAATACGGAACAATAAGGTTTTTTCCGGAGAGATTCTCACCCAGGGCGATCGATCCATTTTTGATTCCTTCCTTCAGTTCAGGAGGAATAGTTTGTTGAAGTATCCATCCTTTATATCTTCTGAATCTGTCTTTTTTTCTTTTGTCCTTAAATTTTCCGTAACGATTGGAGATAAAAAAACCATCAGGAGAAAGGGGGAGCATTTTTTTTCCAGATTGCTCCAGCTTTAAAGATTGATAAGCAAGCTTTGGGCTTTGACTCATATGGTGGCCAATAAAAAAGATTCTCTTCCTCGCTTCTTCATACGACCATCCGGTTTCATTATAAACGACCGTCCATATTTCCGACCAGTCTTTGTGTGATGGCATATATCCACTACGGTCTTTATATTTAAAGCCTGCAAAGCCGGTATCTATATTCTGAGTAAAAATGAGTCCTGCAGTGAGCGCGTAGGCAAGCAATGACGATTTTTTAAAAAAGAGATTTTCACGTAGAACAAAAAAGGCCATTCCGGTAACAATTGTCAGAAAGAGAAGACCTTCCCGGACATTCAGCAGCATCGGGGCATCGTCGTATCGAAAAAATACAAAACCCCACATGAAAATGATAAAACTGGTGCTGAGGATAATATATTTTTGAAGTGTCTTTTTATCTTCCAGAACATGGATCAGAACATGAACAGTGACAAATTGTAAGACGATATAAAAAAGAATAGTATAGCGAATCGCCTGTGGAGAAATATACCAGTTGAGATATGGAATGAAGGCAACAAATGCAGATAATAACAGCGGGATGAAACGCTTCCAGTTAAAATGCGCTCTCCCCCATCCCAGGGCCATCAGTCCGGTAATCAGAGGGAAAGGTATAGTAAAAAGTATTTTTTGGGAGAATATTTCCCACTTCTCCTGAAAACCGATTTTAATCAGATGAACTAAACTTCCTACGGTTTGATCACTTTCACCGGTATAAAAAGCCGGAACACCAAAATGAATTTCAAATTTTCGACAGATAAGCCACAGCAGATAAGGAACTGAAGGCAGCAAAAAAAGTATCAGACCTTTTAGTATCGACTGCCTGGACAATGCGGGTAAACCAAACCGGCGTTGAAACAGCAGACACACAAGAAGAGATATCAGTAAAAAACTTATCGACAGGTGAAATTGCAGACCGATTCCGATGACTAGACAACACAACCAGAATGCTTTTTCTCGCTTTTTTTCTTCACTGCTAAAAAACGTGAGGTCCTGCAGGATAAGAGTGAGAACCACAAATACAGGAAGCGAACTCACATTTAAAAAAGTACGCAGGAACCAGAACGAAAACGGTGCGGTGGATAAAAGAATAAAAAACACAAAAGCAGACTCGGTGGAAAATTTCTTTTTAAAATAAAGAAATCCAGCCGATGCTGCTAAAAAACTTAGCAGGAACTGCATTGTCCAGGCAGCCGTCCATCCTTCTTGAAAAAGAAAAAAAACGGCCATCCCCACATAATACAGCGGACCAGGAAGATGTCCTCCCCCGGTCATTTCTGGACCATAAAATATCCAATCACCTTTGAGCAAACCAAGAGCGCGGGAAATATCTCTTTCCTGGAATGTATAGGAGACGGTTTCATCCCATAAGCGGAATCCCTGGATGAGATAGACAAAAAAGACCAGGAAGACAAGTCCTTTCAGGATCGATTTTAACTTGGAAGACATAAAGAATTATTTATTAGATGAAAGACTTATTCAAGATAAAACTCTCGTCAAAATCTACCGGATTTTTTATGCTTTTTTGATGTCATTATTTTACCGAAAATTCTGCGCCGATGACTGGGGTCTATCTCCGGCAATAAATGACAGTATCATTGAGCTGGTGAAATGCGGCATATTGGGTTCCGTATCTGTGATGACAGATGGGGAGTTTCTGGACTATCGACTAAAAGAACTTCTCACTCTTCCGGTAGTCTTTAATCTGCATTTTAATCTGACCTACCCTTCTAATCGTTTGAGTTTGCTGTTTAAGCCCAAAAAACTACACGATGAATTCCGCCGCCAGATGAAAATTTGTCATCAGAAGAATATTCCCGTGACAGTTCTGGACGGACATCAGCATGTTCACTTGTTACCGGGAATCCTGAATGTTATTGCCGGAGAATTACGGGCAAATCCGGAGCTGAAAATTCGTATCATGCTGGACCGATCGCATTTAGGGAGTTTTGTTCTGGGGATAAGAGCACAGACCATTTTGAAAAAAGCAGGACTGACAGCCGCAATTCTTCCCTACGGTTATTTGAGAAAAAAGGATATTCGGCAGAAAAAAACTTTAGAAAAGAAGCTAGCTGCTTTCCATCAGATTATCTGTCATCCTTCTGTAAAGGATGATTTCGAGCAGTATAAAATTTATGATAAACTACGATCGGAAAGAATTTCAGAATTTACTTTTTTAAGAGGACTCAGCGATGTCCGGATTCAGTAAAGATTATTGGGATCAAAAAATTTTAAAGTGGGAAAATTCCCGCTATGGATTCTGGTCTCCCCTTAATCCGCTATCCTGGACGGTGAGAAACCGCACAGCAACTGCTGCTAAAATTCTCAATGAGCACCTTCGGAAAAACCCAGCATCCCGTCTGCTGGAATTGGGATGTGGCAGTGGGGTTCTGTTGAGTCAATTGAAGGCAAAGTTTTCTTATTATCATGGTGTAGATCTCTCTAGTGAAGCCATCGATAAGGCCCTAGAGCAGTTTCGTGGATCAGATAATGTCCTCTTTACTTCAAGCAATGTTTTACATCTGCCAGATTATCAAGCCGATGTTGTTGTGTTTCTGGGGCTCACCGACTGGCTGACTCCCGAAGAAATGCAGAGTTTATTTTCGCGGATGAATTGCAGCACGCTCTTGTTTTCCTTTACAACTAAAAAACAAACATCCCTATGGAATCCTTATTATTATTACCGAAAGTGGAAAGATAAGAAGCCCGGATTGCATGGCTACCGCGCACGTTCATATAAGAAAGAAGAAATTGAGGAATGGCTAAACATCAGAGGATACACTCCCTACTACATTCACTCACCTATTCCCCTAGATCCGGGACTCCTGGTTAAAGCGGTACGCCAATGAACTATTTTGAAGAGCGGGCTGCTGACTATTATCAAAGAAGTCTGCAAGGATTGTGGGGAAAAATTAAAAAACAGGAAATAAATGTTGTCACTCAGCTGTTGAAACCTGTTCCTGGAAATTTTCTTATCGATGTGGGATGCGGACCTGGTGTATACACCGGCCATTTTCTGAAAAATTATAATATGCAGATTACGGCCTTAGATCCCTCCCATGCCATGATCAAAGAGCTGCAGGCCCGTTTTCCTGAAGTGAAAACACATCACGGGACGCTGGAGAGCTTTTGCGGATCCGGAAAATTTAATCACCTGATCGCTTTGGGAATTGTGGAATTTATTTCCAATCCGGAGAATTTTTTCCAACTGGCATCAGCCCAGCTTAAATCAGGCGGAAATATGGTCCTTTTGTTTCCCCGGGATGGAATAACAGGAGTTATTTACCGCTGGGTGCATGAGCTAAAAAAATGTCCCGCTCATATACGCTCAGGCGACGAATATGTGAAATTGGCCGGTAAGAATGGATTAAAGCTGCAGGAGAAAAGATCTACAGCTATCGCCAGCTGCTATTCATTTATCAAACACTAACGTATTACAAATTTCCTGAACCAGTTGACTGGCCCCCGTAAACCCGGGCGAAGGATGAAGAGAATTCAGTTCAAAGTTTATGGATAGCTGATCGTTATCTTTAAAAAATTGCGGCTCCACTTTTATTCCTGCTCCTAATCTTTCAATCTCCATGGCATTAAGCAGCTGTTCCGGATGATGCGGCAAAGGTACAACAAAAAGAGGTTTTTTCCTCGTCAGTAATTCAGAAAGTGACGACAGACCTCCCTGGCAGATGAAGGAGTGAAATTTATCCATCTCCGCGACACTGGAAATTTCTGTCTTCTCATCTCCCCGGGCAATAAACTCGACAACTGAGTTCTCCTTCAGGCATTCAAAATCCTGCAGTCCTTGCTTTGAGCCACTGAGCAGAATTCCGATTTTTTCTGATGGACTTCCATTCGGGGAATTAAGAAATTCCTTCCGGACAATCAAATCAATAAACTGCACCCGCAAACCTGTTTGCTTATGATTGGCTGAAAAGCTGGGAACAAAAATTCTGTCATAACAAAAATACTGGAAAAAAAAGTCGAGCTTTTCCCGAAGAAAGAAATTTATTTTTCCTCTCAAAGAAAGGCGGGGACGAAACTTTTTTTTCCGGGCAATAACATCGGCTGCCTGGCCGATAAACCATCTTGGCGCCGAGAGTGCGATATAACCAGGCAAATGATAATCAGAATCAGCGATGATTAAATCTATTTTCTCTGCTGAGAGACGCTGTCTTAAGTACCAGCAATTTTTCAGATAAGTGATAAAACCTTTAGTTAGGCTCTTTCCACTGAATGATTCAAGCTCAAATAAACGAAAATTCAGTTGGTGGATATTGCGGAATTCTCTTAGAAAACGGAATCCGGCACCCCATGAATAAACATCAACATCGAATCCGTGCAGCTCTTCAATCAAGGCCGCAATGCGGGAGGCATTTCCCATCCCTAATCCGGCACAAGAAATAACAATCTTAGAGCGAACCATTAAAAAATTCCTTAATTTATACTTAGGACAATGACAAGACAGAATTACTTAGTCATCATAGTATAAAATTTATTTTAAGAATATGAAAAGCACCTCAGTCACATTAAGCAAAGAAAGACTCGAATTTTCTTTCTATCTCATCGCCGAGCAACTGCTAGGAAGGTACTTTCATCTGCTGTTTGGTACTTCCAAGGCAAAGTTATTGCAGAAAATAGCTGAAAGGCTAAATTCTCAAGCACAAGTCCAGAAAGCGGAAGTTCCCCGAATCAGTGGGTTAACGTCAGCTGAATTCAAAAAATCCTATTTTCAGACTTCAACACCTGTCGTTTTTTCCGGAGCAGCCCTGGAATGGCCGGCAATAAAAAAATGGTCTTTTGATAACCTGGCCCTTCGCTCGGGAAGCGAAGATGTTCTTATTGTCACCGCCGATGGTCTCACTGACCGGAATACAGAAACCGATTTTGAAATTCTCACTCTGGCAGAACTTATAGCTGATATTAGAAAAGGCGGAAAAAAATATTTGCGTTTCAGTCCGCTGATGGACAAAAACCCAGAGCTAAAAAATGAACTCAATCTCTCCTGGCTACAGAACATGCAGGGAGACCGGACTTTCGCCCATGCTTCCTATATGTTTGTCGGAGGTATTGGTCAAAAGACGCTGTTGCATACAGACCAACCTTGCAATCTTTATGTTCAGATCGTCGGGGAAAAAAAGTGGACACTTTTCTCTCCAGATGACTCCGCTCTGCTTTATCCGCAAGTAGGGAATACGGCTTACATCAAAAGCCCTGTCGATGTCGATGAGGCGGATCATATCCGGTTCCCGTTATTTAAACACGCCCGAAGTTTCGAAGTAGTACTCAAACCAGGTGATGTTCTCTATGTCCCTCCTCATACCTGGCACTTTGTGGAAAATTTAACGGATACAATTGCTGTCGGTTACCGTTACTCTTCACTCAGGGCTGCCCTTAAGTCCTCAGTCACGCTGACCATGCTGAGAATTTTTTCAACCAATCCACCAATCTGGAAAACCATGAGCTATGGGAAGATTGATACGAATCTCATCTGGGCCCATGCCGGAGGAAAAATCTCCCAGGTCATGAAGGCGATGGAAGAAAGGATCAAATGAACAGAGAATTTGAAATAAAAAAATTTCTGGGTCCAGTCGTGATAGCCTTGCTGGCAGGAACAATTCTGCTGGAAGACGGACCGGTCATTAAGCCAGATGAATTTTCAGGAATCCTTAAAATTTTTCAGCAATTTTATCTGCACTCTCCCCTCTACGCTATCGTGATCTTTATGGGACTGCACCTGATTGCCTCGACCTTTTCCATTCCCGGTAGCTGTACTCTTTTAAATATATCTGCAGGAGCTTTCTTCGGTTTCATTCCCGGCTCGATCATCGTTTACAGCATAACGGTAATTAGTGCTTGTTTGGGATATTTTCTGGGAAAAAAGCTCATGCTCTCAGCTTTGTTTAATAAATTTCGTCCCCGGCTGGAGAAAATATCCGGAAGAATCAACAATGCAGACAGCTCTTCTTTGTTGCTGTTACGCCTTTCACCGGTCGTTCCGTTTGGAGTTATGAATCTTCTTTGCGGGCTTTTGCGGATAGATTTTCGCCTCTATCTGATCACTACGATCATCGGAGTTTTCTTTGATGTTTTTCTGCTCAATGCTTTTGGGGCCATGCTGAGCGGTCATAGTGCCGGATGGCTGAGCAATAAATTTGTCATGGCAGGTTTATTCTTTTTTCTGCTGATTCTTTTTTATAGTATCAAAAACACCCTGGCGGATAAAACATGAAAGTACTTTTCCTCAACCCTCAACAGGAAATGGGCGGTATTCAGTGTCTTTCAGCTTTTTTAAAAAGCAAGGGACATGAAACTGCATTGGTCAATGATCCCAATCTTTTTGATAATCCCTGGGTTCAATATCCCCTGCTTTCCCGCTTGTTTGAGGACCAGCAGCACATCATTAATCAGATTGAGTCGCACGCCCCGGATCTCATCGGTCTCTCAGCAGTTACCGATGATTTCGCCTGGGCCTTAAAATGGGCCAGGAGGATAAAAGAGAAGCTCAACATTCCGATTGTTGTAGGCAACACGCATGCGACTTTTCATCCCGAAGAATGTCTGCGCCATGATTGCTTTGATTATATAGTACGCGGTGAAGGGGAAATGACACTCTACGAATTGGTAGAGGCCATGGCCGGAAAAATCAGCTTTGACTCTGTTGCCGGACTGGGATTCAAACGGGACGGAAAAATTATTCTTAATTCCATGCGGCCGCTGATTGAAGACCTCGATTGCCTGCCTTTTCCCGACAAGGATCTCTACTACGATGTCATGCCTTATCTCAATCATGGATATACGACGATGAGCGGACGAGGTTGTCCATACCGCTGCACTTTTTGCGATAATAATACCTCCATGAAGCTGTATAAAACCGAAATTCCGGAAACAAAAAAATGGGCCCGTCGGCACTCTCCGGAATATGTTGTGAATGAAATTCTCTGGGCCAGAGAGAGGTATGGTATTAAGCACGTCCGCTTCAATGACGAAGATTTCAGTTATGATAGAAACTGGCTGCGCGAATTTTGTCCGCTCTATAAAGAAAAAGTAGGACTCCCATACTTTGCCTGGGTATATCCTAATACCATTGATGAAGAAATGGCTAAACTACTCGCTGAGAGTGGATGTGATGCTGTTGAAATGGGAATTCAGTCAGGAGCAGAAAATATCCGCAAGGAGATTCTCAATCGCAAAACGAAAGACGATCAGATTCTCAAGGCCATGCAGGCCTTACGTAAATACAAAATCCGCACGACTGTTGATGTGATCATCGGCCTTCCCACTGAAACGAAAGAGGATCTGGACAAAACTGTTGAATTACTGGCTTCTGCACGACCATGGCATATTTATGCTTTCTGGCTGCGCTATTATCCCTCTACAGAAATTCTCTCTATTGCTAAGGAAAGAAAGCTGCTTACACCGGAACAGATTCACAAACTTGAAACCAATCAGCTTACCCGCGGACATATCGCCGGGGGAACGGAGCTGGAACAGGATTCATTATCCCGTCGTTATCATGCCTTCATCGTCCTACTGCCGCTCATGCCACATTTTTTTATTAAGGCCTGTCTTCGTCTGGATGTAATAAAGTATTTTCCGGCCTTCATCAGCCCTTTCATCCTGGTCAATGTCACTAAAATGATTAAACGGGATCATTATAATGAATTCCGAATTCGCGGATGGTGGATGCTTTACTATGAAGGTCTCGCAATAATAAAAACTCTGATAAAGAAGCCTTTTAAACGACAAATCAGCAAGGACAAAGTATGGACTTAACCCGCGCAACAGTTATACAGGGTAATTTTAAAAAACAGGCTTCTTTTCTAAAACTGTTATTTGAACTGGAGAATATCCAATCAGCTGGCGAAGCAGAAATTATAAGCAAAAATGGCCCAGCGATTTATTTTTTTCTTCATCAGGGAACAGCTACTTTTTCCGGAAGACATTCGGAGCATAAAATTTCAACCGGGATGTATGGATGTTTAAACGGCAGCTGGGAAATAAAGCTCAGCAGCAATAGCCGTTTACTACTCATTACGACGTCAAATCTTAATGTGCTGAACACGTTAGGCGGACCCGTTGAAGAGCAAGGGCGGTTAAAATACATTGATGGTTGTACGGATACCTTACTTTTGTCACCAGCGCGAATTGGTGAGCCTTGTCTGAACTTGCTACACTTTCCTCCTGCAATAGCACAAACTCATCACCATCATCCAAGTTTTCGCTTTGGAGTGGTCTATTCCGGCAGGGGTCGCTGCATAACGAATGACGGAGTGACTGAACTTTTGCCAGGAGATGTATTCTTCCTTCCTGCCATGCTGGGTCATCACTTTGAAACTTTCGATTCTGTGCTTAATGTAATAGCCTTTCATCCTGATACGGATTGGGGGCCTACTGATGAAGTCCATCCTATGATCAACAGAACTATTATTAACAATTCAAGCAGGTAAAACCATGAGTCCAAACAAAATTCTAACCACACTTTTATCTCTTGCCCTCCTGATTGGAATTGGATTCACGGGATATTATTTTTACCAGCAAAAGAATGTTTCCGAACCAGTGGCGGGGCCCTCTGAAGAACTGACATTTTATCTTCCGGAAAGAGATATGCCGGGAGAAAGAGAAGACACTAATGATACGGATCAAAAAGCCGAAGACTTGTTTTCAGTTGAAGGCAGAAAAGTCAATATTGTTCATTATAATCTTCCCTTTCGCGTTTTCATGAAACAAAACAATATCATCAATGATAAAGTTGATACCGGCATGATGGATGTTCCTCAACTGGCATTTTTAAACAGAGAAGGCGCAAAACTTCGTCCTGTTTTTGCAGTCTCTCCTGATAGAGAATCCAGCTGTCACAGCGAAATGCAGATTATTACGACAAAAAAATCCGGCTTAAAATCTATGGCCGATTTAAAAAATAAAAAGCTGGTAATAACTGAACGTGCGATGCGATCGGTGAATATGCTCACGGCCACTTTTGAAAAAGAAAATCTTTCTTTTGATACACTTTACATCAAACGCAAAATTCCCTGGGCAAAAGAAAATCTACTCAGCGGTACGGTTGATGCCATCGTTATTACCGTGAGTAAATTAGGAAACGGTCAGACCATCAGCCGGTTCGGCAGTTTCGATGGCAACAACTATGAAAAAGAACCGGAAATGCAGGTCATTTATACCACTGATACAAAAATTCCCTGCAGAGTTATTTTTGTTAACGAAAAGCTGGCACCCGAAACGCAAAAGGCCTTCATCACTAAATTACTTTCTCTCACGAACGATGCCGACAGCAGAATTACTCTTCGTCAGCTGGCGATGATAGGAGGACTGACGACACTCACCTCTGAAGACTGGTCGGTCATCACTAAAACTCTCGGTGAAGCGACTGCCGATAAAGGTTTTGTAAAGTTTGCTAAAACGATTGAAGACGATCAGGGAAGCGATGAATAATTTAACAACGCCGGCCGGATGGGAAATCAAGAACAACGAGCTCATCCGTATTTTTACTTTTAAGAGTTATTTGAAAACGATTGGTTTCGTCAATGCAATTGCCTGGGAAGCCAATCGCTTAAATCATCATCCGGATTTAATCGTAAGTTTTAATCAGTGTGTGGTTAAATTAACAACCCATGATCAGAAAAGTCTCTCGGAAAAAGATTTCATTCTTGCCGCTAAGATTAATGATCTTATGGCGTAAAAGGTTTGATTTGATTTTGCAGCTCCTGCAATTTTGCAAAATCGTATGGTTTCATCATTTCCGTCAATTGGGCATCACTTAGTACAGTAGTTCCGCCTTTAAACATCTTTTTCATACCGGAAATCACTTCAATAAATTTATCTTTCATCTCCGGTGAAGTGCTCCTGGCCATCAAAACTACTCTGCATGGCAATTCAGCATTAGTTGTATGAATCTGTTTAAATTTTTCAAAAAATTCTTTGCCCGAAGCCTGCCCTATTTTCCCGACTTTCTCCCGACTGAGAGTGTCTTCAATGAGAATATCAACCATCCCCTGTTCCAGGGCCGATACCGCATCCTCAGGATTAGAAACTTCAAAAACTATTGACGGGTCTAGCCCCAGAGAAAGAACCTGATTCAATGTGCCCGGTGAATGAGTGCCGTTTTTAAAAATAAGAACTTTCTTTGCTTCTTTTATATTATCCAGAAAAAGGGGGGAATCTTTTTTAGCAAGAATATGAGTGTCCATGGAACATCCCTGACTGCTAGATACTACAGGCTCAAGATCATCCGCTCTGGCCTGTTTCATCCACATGGCCATAAATGTATTATCCAAGTAAAAATTAAAATCTTTTTTTAGATCCAGGGCTTCTTCATTTTTTAAAAACTCAACACTAACGGTTAGCCCTTTTCTTTCAAAAACCTGCTCGACCATCATGGTGCGCATTTCATCGTTTTGAATACTTCCCTGAATTTCACGTAAAACGTATTTAAGCGGTGGTAAGACCTTCTTCTTCTTTGGAGACTCCGGAGTACTAGGTAACGTGACAACTTCTGCATTTTTAGGTGCAAAGTTTTCCTGGTAATAATAAAAACCACCACCAAGAGCTACAACGCCAAGAGTTATAAAGAGGAACTTAGACTGTTTAGCCGGTTTTTTGGCAGAAGGTGTCTTCATAATAAACCTCAAGAGTTCTTAATTAGACTTAATTATAACATGTTATTGATTTAGCGAAAGATGAGGAGAAACGGGGACTTCAGAAAAAAAGGCCTCATTCGAGGCCTAAATTTAATAAACTAGTATTTTGATACTCTAGTTGATTTCATAGCTGTCTTTTTACGTCTTTTGTCTGCTGCTTCGATTTTTTCTTTATTCTTAACAGAAGGTTTTTTGTACTCTTGACGCTTACGGTATTCGCGAACGACACCGAAAGACTCACACATTCTCTTGAATTTCTTCAAAGAACGCTCTACACCAGATCTTTCATCGATCATAACGGTAATTGCTGATTGTGGATCTTGAGCCATTTTAAGTCACCTCCTCTTTATTAACATTGGAAAGCTACAAGAATTTTGTAGTAAAACTAGTGAAAAAAGTTTTATCACTATAAGATACGAGGACCTGGCACGTCAATGGGGAAAAATTAGTAAAATGGTCGAAAAATCACAACATTCACTCTTTGAGCAGGATGAGGAGCTAACGAAAGAGGTCCCTGTTTCCCAAAGCGTATCCGCAAATCCCCCTCTCGCGCACCGGATCCGGCCTGAAACCCTCAGTGAATTTATCGGTCATTCCGAGATTTTTAAACGTTATCCTTACTTAAAAGATAAAAATTTTCCCAGCATCGTTCTTTTTGGGCCATCCGGAACCGGAAAAACCACACTCGCTCGCTTGCTGGCGAAACTTTCCGGAAAGGAATTTTATACGTTTAATGCAGTTTTAGGCGGAGTGGCCGATCTCAAAAAGCTCATCGGCAACGCCGAAGACATAAAAAATCGCTACGGCAAAGAAGCGATTATCTTTATCGATGAGATTCACCGCTTTAATAAGGCCCAACAGGATGCTCTCTTACCTTATATTGAAATAGGCTCTTTTACTCTGATCGGGGCGACGACAGAAAATCCCCGAGTATCCGTTAATAGGGCCCTCTTATCACGTCTGCATATTATAGAACTTAAAACACTCTCCAGTGATGATATTGAAATTATCCTGCAAAATGCCCTGAAAAAAACCAATATAGCTTTTGATGCAGAACTGGTTAAAATCCTCGCCAGCTACGCCGGAGGCGACGCCCGTGTAGCGCTCAATTCGCTGGAGACAGCACTGGCACTCAAAAATCCAACCATTGAGAGTGTAAAAGAGTTGATCATTGCCAATGCCCGCGCCTTCGATAAAGGTGGTAACCGTCACTATGATGTCATTTCTGCTTTTATCAAAAGTATGCGCGGCAGTGATCCACAGGCCGCTCTTCTCTGGCTAGCAGTGATGATTGACGGCGGAGAAGATCCGGTTTTTATCGCCCGAAGGCTGGTCATTTTTGCCAGCGAGGATGTGGGAAATGCCGATCCCACTGCGCTGACACTCGCGACATCGGCCCTCACCGCTATTTCGCAAATCGGAATGCCCGAAGCCCGGATTATTCTTGCTCAGGCTACAACTTATCTGGCTTCAACCTATAAAAGTAATGCTTCCTATATGGGAATTGGCGAAGCTCTCAGTTTCGTCGAAGACAATGCGACCATAGAAGTTCCCAACCACCTTCGCAATTATCCCCCTCCGCATACTAAAGCTTATCTGTATCCCCATTCTCATCCTGATCACTTTGTAGAACAGGACTATGCCCCGAAAGGGACACCTGTTTTTTACCGTCCGACCATGCAGGGAAAAGAAGAGGGCTTAAAACGCCGGCTGGAAAAACTCTGGCCCAAGAAAAGTTAAGACAAAACAACTTTTACCTTTATCCATTTCTGTATTAGCCTATCTGCACATCCCTTTTTAAAGGCGCATAAAATGCAGAAATTCAGACTCTTTTTTTCCCTCGCGTTCACTCTTATCCCGTTTTTATCTATAGCTGAAACCCCCAGACCCATCGTCACATTAAGCAGTGAAAACTATAACCGGAATGCTGAACTCTGCTGCTTCCTGGATTGGGGTACTTCAGGCTGGCTGACAAATTCTTTAAAGTTTCCGGATCAGGAAGTGTATTCACTGGATCAGGGGAAAAAAGTGCGGGTCAGTTCGCTTGTCAAAAATCGTCCGATTGTCATCCAGATCGGCAGTCTGACTTGTCCCTCTTATGCACTAAACATCTCCCGTACAAAAAAAATAAAAGAAAAATATAAGGGAATTGTCGATTTCTATACTCTCTATACCAGGGAAAATCATCCCGGTGGTGATTATGGAATCCATAAAGATTTCAGTCAAAAAATTTCATATGCTAAAAAACTGATTAAAGATGAAAAAATAAATCATGGTTTTTTGATTGATGATATCCAGGGAACACTTCATCAGAAACTGGGCAATTTTGGAAACTCTCTTTATCTGATTGGAACGGATATGCATGTCAATCACTGGTCCATCTTTCCCGATCACGAAAAATTAGAGACTGGTATTAAAAATCTCATTTCTGCTAATGGCAAAGCAGAAAAGGCTGATTTCATCGGCGGATCGTTTATCCATTCACTTGTTTCTGAAAAATATTCGCGCAATGAAAAAACGGCCGTTGGTCAGAAGATGAAGGCCCTGGAAGGGTCCCATCCGGCACCGACTGCGGAACAATTACTGCAGATGTATGAGCGACTACGGATCGAACAGCCGGAAATCTATAACCGCATTTCTCCTCATCTCATTGAGAAACTTAAAACTCTTTCCGTTTACAGACTGAAAAACGATATGAATGTTCTGCAAAACAAACTTACATGGAACAGTATGTTTCTCACTCTGCATGAAGACATCAAAAAAGAATATGAAAAGCGACAGATGGAATGGACGAAAATAAACAACGTCAAATCTGATCAGAAAAGCTTGTCTCAGATCCTGAGCCATTAATATGTCACGTAAAACAAAATGGACGTTAATTTTCCTCATACTGGCAGGTATTGCTCTACTTGCCTTTTACTTTTACCAGCATTCACTGCAAAGCCCACAGGAGCTCACTTTTTATCTGCCGGATAAAGGTATGCCGGGAGAAAATCATACCCCTGAAGCAGAAAAACTGGCCCTACCTCTGCTTTCACATAACGGTGAAATAATACGTCCCGTTTATTATCGCTCTCCACTGCATGATTTTTTGAAGTCCACTAAAACAAAACCTGACAGCATTGACTTTGGTTTAGCTGATGTTCCGCAATTTATCTCCCTAAAAAAAATCAGTCCTTCTTTCAAACCAGTCCTCGCTGTATCACCCCACTCCACTCATGAATGTTTTGCTGAATTGCAGATTCTCTCTCACAAAAAATCGGGCATAGAATCCTTGCAGGATTTGCGGGGAAAGGGCCTGGCCGTTACTGAAAGGGCCATGCGCTTTTCCGGTATTCTCAATCGCCTGCTGACTTCAACCAACAGCCTGCCGGAAAAATATTTTCTGAAAAGTCCAATGAACGAAGCAAAACAAAACCTGCTCAACCACAAGATTGATGCCATGGTCATTTTTGTCAGCAAGTTTTCAAACGGTCAGATACTCACTAAATTTGGCTCTTATTTTGAAGATGCTTACGAGAATGAACCCGACATAAAGATTGTGCATACGACAGACACCAGGCTTCCCTGCAGGATCATCTTTTTTAACCTTAACCTTGAACCTTCTTTTCAGGCTTCATTCCTCACTCATCTGGTGAATGTAGCGGACACGCCGGATCATTACATCGCTTTAAGACAATACCTGGCCATCGGAAAAATGACTCCGCTCAAGGAAGAGCAATGGCAGTCCATCAAAAAACATTTCGGAGGTAAAGACGAGTAGGTTTGAATCTCCGTCGTGGTGTCACTCCATCACTGGTGTCAAATGTTGCTTTCATCGCAAAAAGTAAGCTCGATTTTTTATCATTCACTTGACGCATTTCTCATCAATATTTTTTTTGGCATCCTCTTCGCACTACTAGTGTGTCGATTTTTAAAAGGGGGACAAAGTGACATCACTAACACGCACATTTATTTTTTCATTGATGGTGCTCTTGCAGCTTCAGACAAATGCATTTGCTGAAACTGAGAAAGTCATCCAATTTGAAAACCAGCGCGAAGAAATCTTCGACCTGGAAAACTGGCTCAAAGAAATCACTTACACAACAGAAGAAAGAGACAGCACCTGCTACCGTACAGAATATCGTACTGAGTATCGTTGCCGTAATGTGACTCGCTACCGCCAGGAGTGTCGTACGATCCCTTCCCGTCAGGAATGTCGCCAGGTCAATGATCCTATTTGTTCATACGAAACCCGCTATGAAAGACAATGTCATACAGTTCCGGGTGAGCAACAATGTCGTGTTGTCGTTCGCTACAGAAGAGAATGTCATCAAGAAGGAGGAGGTCGTCAGTGCCGAACTATTCCGGGTGATATCGTTTGCCGGATTGAACAAGGTGAAAACCGCTGTACAAAAATTCCACCACGTGAAGTTTGTGAGAACACTCCTGGCCGTCAGGTGTGCAGAGATGTTCCGTATGAAGAAAGAGAATGCCACACAGGTCCTTCTCGTCAGGAATGCAGAGACGTTCCTCGTCAGGAAAGAGTTTGCCGCGATAACTACGAAACTCGTTGTGAAACTATTCCCAGCCAACATGTTTGCGAACAAGTACCCTACACAGAGGAAGTTTGTGGAAATGAAGAGGTCCCATACCAGGTTCCTTACGCATGCAAAAAACCAGTTCAGGTTCCACACGAAACCATTTTGAAAACGCACAAAGCACACGTAGAGGTAAAATTTAATGCCGTAGGAGCAGATCTGGATACTTCCTTTAGAGTTGCTTTGTCCGATAAAGGGGAGATGTCATTTACCGGGAATGAGTCTGATAATGTACTCGCCTTCCTAAAAAAAGATATCAAAGTAGAAGCGCAGGGTGACCTGAATAATATCTCGGCCCTTTACCATGTTGCTCTTTATAACCGCCGGGATCTTGCCGGCATTGGATCCATCCATGAGCTTAAGCTAAGTAGAGATTCTCTGAACTTTAAGATTAAAGGAAAGTTTGATCATAAACGCGCAGGCCTGCAGCTCACGATTAAAAAGAAGGATGAAGTCCAGTGCGAAAAAGCGCTCAAGGCTTCACAATTTAAATCAAAGCTCATCGGTACAGAAACCGAAGTTTCTGTCGATCTACGTTCGGTAGGATGTAAAGTTGCCGGTTCAATTATGTTTAATAAAACAAGAAATGTAGCTTTGAAATTAAAATTAGATTTTACTGATCTAGGGACTGCAGTAGGAAGAGGTTCATCTGACATCTCTGCAGGAACTAATCGGGACGTTGAGATCGAGTAAGAGTTATTCCCTCGAGGGAGCTACACAAAGCTCCCTCTTTTTTTTCGTCTTTGTGCTTTATGATCAAAATTCTGACATCTAAAAAAAAATCTTACAATGCTCAAAATTAACAGAAACCTAATAAAAAATATTAGTCATTCTACTAACTCTCTCCTAGACTTTTAGCATATAAAATTTAAAAAACTTTTCTAGGGATGAAAAAGACATGAAGAACACTTTTGCTTTTGTTGGCGTTTTCTTTTCTCTTGTAAGCTTCACTTTTGCTTCAGACTCAGAAACGCTAAAAGCTGACCTATACAAACTCGTCAGCAAAAACCACAAAGCCCTAGGTTACAATCCAGCTAAAAAATATCTCTTCGGTCAGCTACACCTAGAAAAAAATGCACAAGGCTATTTCATCCGCGACTTATATTGTGACATCAACTATACAGCAGGCGCAGGCCCAATGGCCGTTCCGGATCAATCCAAGATCAATTGCGAACACACTTGGCCACAAAGTAAATTTACCGGCGCGTTTCCAACTGAACTTCAAAAATCTGACTTGCACCACCTATTTCCTACTGATTCAAAAGCTAACTCGACTCGGGGAAATTTTGACTTTGCCGACGTAACAGTTAATCAGAACCTGCACAACTGCGAAGCCAGCCGCTCAGGACCATCAGTAGTCTCTGGGGGAAGAACATATTTCGAGCCACCAACGAGTCATAAAGGAAACGTGGCCCGTGCTCTTTTCTATTTCTCTGTCCGCTATAAAATGCCCATAGAAGATACTCAGGAAGAGTTTCTTAGACGCTGGAGCGACCTGGATCCAGTTGACGATGCAGAGAGAACGCGCAATGCGGCAATTGAAAAACTCCAAGGAAATCGGAATGTTTTCATTGATCACCCAGAGTACATCGACGCTATTTCTAATTTTTAAGCATAGTTAGAATGGAATCTTGCAATAAAATGTAAGATTTTTATTAGAGAAACTAATAAGAACCATTGGCCAAACCTAATCAAGTTTTGTAAATTCCCGTGCATAAATTGAACTTTCACAAGGGAATGCACTTGAAGACTTTACTGTTTGTTGCCTTCGTTACTTGGTCCAACTTAGCTTCTGCTGACAGCACTTATTATCCAGCAGAGTTCATTCAGAAAATTTCTTCAAAAGTCGTTAAAGACGAATCCCTAAAAATCGAACTTAATAATCTTCTCACCAGCAATCACCAAAGAGATTCAAAAGGTGGAAGAGACACTCTTGGATGCCCACAAGCAGGAGTCAGCAACTGCTACGCTCAACGAAGCCTGGGATACGATGGAGCACGAAAAGTTCTTTTCGGAAAACTTCACTTAGAACAAAACGGAAACCAATATTTTATTAAAGATGTTTACTGCCACAAGATTTTCTCTGGTGGAGCAAACGTTCGCCCGGGTGCCATTCCAAACAACAACCAAATCAATTGTGAGCACACCTGGCCGCAATCAAAATTCTCTAATGCTTATCCAAAAGATGTTCAAAAGGCTGACCTTCACCACCTGTACCCTACTGACTCAAAAGCAAATTCAGTCAGAGGAAACTTTGATTTTGCTGATATCAGCAACGAGAATGGTGTCCTAGAAGACTGCTCAGCTTCAAAGTCCGGATCTTCTAACCAAGGTCGCGGCGATACACTTTTCGAACCACCAACTGAACACAAAGGAAACGTGGCCCGCGCTCTGTTTTACTTTTCAGTTCGTTACAAAATCTCAATCCCAAGAGACGAAGAAGAAGTGCTAAGAAGATGGCATTTGCTTGACCCGGTTGATGATGCTGAAATGGAGAGAAATGAGCAGATTTACTACGCTCAAGGAAACCGTAACCCGTTCATCGATTTCCCGGAACTAGCTAACTACATTAATCGATTCTAATCCTTTAAAAAAATTTTCTAAGCAAAAAAAGGCCTCTATCATGAGGCCTTTTTTATTGGTAAAATTAAATCTATGCCTAAGACTATTCTCGTTGATTTTGAAAAAAGTAAAGATCCGTTTTCCGGACTCGGGCAATTTTGCGCTCACTTAAAAGTTCACTTCGACCAGTCTCCCATGAAAATTCGTTACTGGATTCCGGGAAAACTAGGGAAGCTGGCCAGGAAAATACCCTTTCTTCTGCCAAAGTCTGCGGTGTTTCATGCCGTTCATCAGGACTCACCTTATATGCCCTGGTCCAGTAAAACTAAATTCATACTGACCATCCATGATTTGAACGCTCTTTATGAATCCACCAGTTTCGGTTCCGGAGAATTCTACAAACGCAATCTGCAAAAAAAGATCGATCGCGCTGATTATGTGACTTTCATCTCAGAGTTTACCCGCGACGAAGTTATGAAAAATTTCAATGTCGCCCCCCAAAAAACAAAAGTCATCTATAACGGCATCTCACTTGGTGAAAAAACTGCAAGACCTGCCATTGTCGCAAATAAACCATTTCTTTTCACCGTGGGTACTGTTCTACCCAAGAAGAATTTTCATGTACTCATCGATATGATGAAACTCATCCCGGATTATCAGCTGATCATTGCCGGAACGACATATCACGCCTATGCCAGAGATATGCTGGCAACCATAAAAAAAGAAAAACTTGAAGAACGAATATTTCTGGTAGGAACAATCAATGAAGAACATAAACTTTGGTACTATCGCCATGCCAGTGCTTTTATTTTTCCTTCTTTGCTTGAAGGTTTTGGTCTCCCTGTTGCCGAAGCTATGAGTCAGGGGCTCCCCCTCTTTTTATCCAGAAAAACATCTGTTCCGGAAATAGGCGGACCAGATGCATTTTACTTTGATAACTTTGAGCCTGAGCATATGCGTGATGTTTTCCTCCGGGGAATGAGCACATTCAATGAGACTCAGAAACAGCATTTAATAGACAGGTCTAAACTCTTCAGCTGGAAAAAATCAGCTGAAGAGTTTTTAAAAATCTATTCCAGACTAACAATTTGAATACCAGACTTGTGCAAGAGATTGTTTTCCCTTAAAAACACTGGCTCCCTGTTGTCTATTTTTTAGACACTAATCTAAGCGGCCGTATAAACAATAAAACTTTAATCTTTATGTCCCTAACTTAAAGTATCGTTTACTGACACATGCATAACAGGAATTCTTTATGAAACATCTGCTCATTCTATTCTTGTCACTATCCACGACATCCCAGGCATTTGCCGCCTTAGACCTGGATTACGGTGCGATGGTAAAAAGGGTTAATGCCTGCAAGAAATCAATCTATGGATGTACAGCTGAACAAAAGATTGAGATCGCCAGATTCAATGGAGGAATTCTTGATGCTTACGAACTCGGGAGTTATCTTTCAAAAGATACTCAGCGATCAGTCTTCGTCCCTCTCTCTCTAAAAGATGATGAACTCATTACCCTTGCAGCTGCAACGAGCTTAGGTGTAGTTGCTTTCCGTAACGATGAAGAAATTATGGACGTCATCCAGAATCATAAAACTCAAACGACAGAAGTAAAAAGAACTTTCGGTCGGGCCAGACCAAATGCCGGTCTAGGAGCCTACAGCTTTTTTAATGAAGGCCATAAATCTTTTTATTCAGGTCATGCCACACAGGCATTCACATTAGCGACTGTCATTGCAGAAATGTATAAAGAAGATTATCCCATCGTTCCTTATATTGCCTACGGATTTGCAGCTATTACTGGCTTTGCCCGTGTTCACGCTAATGCTCACTGGGCATCCGATGTGATAATTGGAGGAATAGCTGGTCACTTAATCACAAAACTTGCCATGAATGCCATGAAAGGAAATAGAGAAAATCGCAGTGGGGTTGAAATCTTTCCAAGCGTTGATCCATTAACTGGAGTCACAATGCTTAATTTCAAATGGACCGAACCTGTGAGAAGAGAGCCGATGAAATGTTCAAAGCTTCCTGAAGGAATGCTGAAAGTGGAAGCCTGTATAGCCGAGGCCCTGAATCATTAGATCAAGGCATTAGATGATTTTGTAATTTTTGTATTCACCCAGCCGATAGCCGGTCACAGCTTCGATAGCATCAGTGAACATGAGACCAGGAACATTCCAGTCTAAGGTTAACGGTAACGCCATGAGATCAACAGGATTGCGGTTTTTTCCAATCCAGTCTTTCATGACTTTCGGATGAGTCTTTTTAAATTTGCGAAGTCCCCAATTTCTCTCGTATTGGAATTCAGGTTTCCCCTCTTGTCTGCCGTGATCCTGCCCGTGATAGAAAGTATCGAACACCTGAATTTTTTTTCGCATGACTTGCTGAGCACGTGCCCAACCATAATGGAAAATGCGGGCAGAAATAAGACGAGCTTTTATTTTTGTATCATCAGCATGCCGAAAGCCCTGAGCATCCAGCCAGGACTTAATCCCTTTATGATTCCGGATCAGGCGAACTTCCCGACGATAGAGATTACGAGTATACTTATAAGTATCGACGTTGCCGTAAAAATGCAGGTAATTAAAAATTAATCCATCGATCTGCTTTTCTTTCTCCATCTGCTCAACACCGTCCAGGATCGATTTTAAATCATCCTCATGGACGCACTCGTCACCCTGGATGTACATGCAGTAATCGCCGGTACATTTTTTAAGAGCAATGTTGGTTTGTTGGGAGAGGATAAGACCGCTTTTTTGAATACTCGGGTCCCACCAGGACTTCACAAACTTGTATTTTGGATCGGTCAGGTTTTTGGTGAGATAGTCCCAGGTGCCGTCATCTTCGGTGCATTCAATGTCATTGAAACCAACATTAATAATCACTTCAAAACAAATGGATTCGATAGAAAGTACACTCTCGAGTATGGGATACCCGAGAGTGAGACCGTTTTTAATGAAAGTAAAACCAGAAATTTTTTTTGACATTAACTATTCAGCAGAACATTCAAAATGCGGAGTTGCCTTACGAACAGGCAGACCACGTGAATCTTCAATCAATACGGTCACTGCCTGTTCAGCAGCGATATTAACCTGTCCCCAGCTTACGCGTAGGTCAGTGAGCGATGTTCTCCAATTAACTTTATAATCACAAAGAAGTTCAACACCTGCAGTGTTTGTCGCAGTAATGAAGGCCTTGCCATCAGAAAGCTTAGTTTCAATCGTAAGCATTGTATTAGCGTAAAGGCTTGCTGTGAAAAAGAAACCTAAGGTTGAAAGCACAATCATTTTTTTCATAAAGACTCCTTAAAAACTCAAATTAAAATAGAGCTGATGGATCCATTGTCTGTAGCGTATTAATGACATGACGAAGAAACTTCGATCCGACTTCACCATCAATGATTCTGTGATCATAAGTATGTGTAGCATACATCATCTGACGGATAGCGATGGCATCATCTTTAGTCACGATTGGACGCTTCTGAATTGTCCCCACACAGAAGATTGCAACTTGAGGCTGCAGAATAACCGGTGTTGCGGCCAAAATTCCGAAAGATCCATTGTTAGTGAACGTATATGTTCCACCTGTCAGGTCATCCATCGTTAATTTTTTATTTCTTGCCTTGTTGACCAGAACATCCAGCGCACGGGCAAGGCCTCTGATGTTTAAGTTATCAGCACCTTTGATGACAGGAACAACCAGACCATTACCTGGAACGGCAACTGCACATCCAAGATTGATATCTTTTTTGTAAACAACATTATCACCATCGATCGAAGAGTTCACAATCGGGAATTCTTTAAGTGCCTGAACGATCGCATATAAAATAAAGTGAGTGTACGTCAGTGAGAATCCTTCTTCTTTTTCAAATTGTTTTTTGAAACTGTCTCTGAACTTCACCAAATTGGTCATATCAACTTCATCAATGGAGTTGACGTGTGGAGAAGTCAGTTTAGATGCCTGCATATTGCGGGCAATTGTCTTTCTCATGTTATCCATAGGCACGATTTCTACGCGCTCACCTTTGCCGTAAGCTGGTACGAATGGTGCCGGAGCACTAGGAGCTTTGGTTTGTTGTGAAGACGTTTGAGCAGCTGGTGCGCCTGATTTTCCACGTGTCGAAAGAAATTGTTCGAAATCAGCTTTATTGATTCGACCGCCAGCTCCTGTGCCTTTTACTTTTGCAAGCTCCGCAAGTGAAACACCAGCGTCTTTTGCCATGGCCCGAACAAGCGGAGTAAAAAATCTGTCATCAGCAGCGTCTGTATGAGCTTCAGGATGTGATGTCACTTCAGTTTTTGGGAACTCAACACCTTTATCAACAGCGCCTTTTGTAGGTACTTCCGTTGTAGGGACATTTTTTTGTTCTGATTTAGAAGCAGCCGGAGAACCTCCTCCGATTTTTGCATTCTCATCATCATCAATAATCGCGATAAGTTTTTGTACATCGACGGTGTCGCCTTCTTTGTAGAGAAGTTCAACAATCACTCCACCAACCGGTGAAGGAATTTCTGATTCAACTTTATCCGTTGAAATTTCCAGCAGGATTTCGTCCAGGGCGATTTTCTCTCCTGGTTGTTTATGCCACTTGGTAATTGTGCCAGTGGTAATCGACTCTCCCATTTGCGGCATGACGATTTCGTGTTTCATTTATATCTCCTCGTAATAATCTTTTAATCCTAAAAATTAAGTGAACGGCCCTTGGATGCAAGGACAGCTTCGGCCAGCCACTCGCCCAGTGTTGGATGCGGATGAATTGTGGCAAAAATTTCTTCATCAATTCCTTCCATTGTTTTAAAGAGCGTGTACTCGTGGATAAGTTCAGTCGCTTGTGTACCCACAATGTGAGCTCCTAGTAGCTCGCCGTGTTTTCCCATAAGCGTTTTTACGAAACCTTCTTTTTCATTTGAAGCAACCGCTTTTCCATTAGCGACGAATGGAAGTTTTCCGACTTTGTACTCAATGCCTTTTGCTTTAAGTTCACGTTCAGTGTAGCCAACGCTTGCAACTTGTGGCTGACAGTATGTACACCCAGGGATGTTCATTTTATCGATAGCATGCGGGTGAAGACCTGATAAGTGTTCAGCAGCAACGACACCTTCATGAGAAGCGGCGTGCGCGAGCAGTGGAGGTCCAGAAACATCTCCAATAGCGTAGATGTTAGGAACATTTGTCTGATACATGTTATTAACTGCGATGAATCCCTTTTCAGTTTTAATGCCAACAGCTTCTAAGCCGATATTTTCAATATTACCGGTCATCCCAACTGCGATCAGACCCATTTCAAATTTGTGTTCAGTCTCTTTGCCACCAACTTTTTCAAAAATCGAAACGTCTTTACCGTTATTCACAGCACGGACACCTTCAATTCCCAGTGACATCTTGATGCCGTATTTTTTGTAAGCTTTTTCCACTTCAATCGAAGACTCTTCGTCTTCAATGGGAAGCAGGTGTTTTTGAAGTTCAAAAATATGCACGTCTACACCGAAAGCATTCCAGAAATAAGCGAACTCAACACCGATAGCGCCTGCACCGATGATCCCGATCGACTTTGGAAGCGTTTCCATCTTCACCGCTTCCCATGCGCCGATTAAACGTTTGCCATCATGAACCAGTCCCGGGAATGTTTTATAGTGGGCACCAGTAGCAACAATTAAGTTTTTGAACTCGAGAGTTTCAACTGCCGTTGCCGTCTTAACTTCTAGAGACGTTTTTGATTTAATTTTACCGAAGCCTGCGAAAACTTCGATTTTGTTTTTCTTCATGAGGAAGGAGACACCTTTAGAAATGCGATCAGAGATGCCAGTAGCGCGTTTTACGGCCTGAGCGCCGTCGAGACCTTTTAGCTCAACATTGATACCCAGTTCTTTCATATCGGCCAGTTCGTGCACGGAGTGTGCGGACTTCAAAACAGCTTTTGTTGGGATACATCCGCGGTTTAAACAAACGCCGCCCATTTTATCCATTTCTACGATGGCAACCTTCTTTCCCAGCTGACTTGCCCTGATTGCAGCTATGTAGCCACCCGGGCCCGATCCTAAAACGACGAGATCAAAACTTTTCATTCATTGTATCCTTAAAACTTTTAGTTTATTGTAGCGTTCAGTTTTAAAGATGATGGCTTCGGTTGTCAATGAAAAGGCAGTCATTTTCAGTGAGTAAAATGCATAGCGACATACACCATTCTGAGAGCGCAATTGACATGGAGAATTCGAGTTCTCCAGGCCTCACATTATCTGCTCAGGATAAGGACATATTGCTCTCTTTTTTTCCATCAGGAGTCATTGCCATTGACTTAGAAACAACAGGTCTCTCTCCCCTCGTTGATCGCATTATTGAAATCGCCCTGTTTAAAGTTACACCCGAAGGACTGGAGGTTTACCAGACGCTGATTAACCCGGAAATTCCCATTCCTGAACATACCACTGCTATTCATAATATTTCCGATTCCATGGTTGCGGATGCACCTAAACTCGACGCTGTTATGAACGACATTCAGCTTTTTATTGGTGACTATCCAATCGTGGCCCATAATGCGAAGTTTGATCTGGGCTTTATTGTTATGGCCATGCAGAAATTAAATGTTACTCTGGCACCAAATCCTATTTATTGCTCCTGCAAACTGGCCCGGCATACCCATAAGGATTCGGCCAATCATAAACTGGCCACGCTGGTTAAAGACCTGGATATACCGCTGGTCAATCATCACCGCGCACTGGATGATGCCTATGCTTCGCTAAAAATATTTATCAACTCCCTGGGACGATTAAGTGCTGCTGCCCGGATAGACATGAGTGCTGATTTACGCGTTCACGGTCACCTTTTTGATCTCAATCAGTTTGAAAATCAAAAAGCAGAGCCGCTGCCTGATCATCTGCTTCCACTTGAAAAGTTAGTCAAAGAAGCAGCGGTCATTGAAATCCTCTATTCAGGAGGAAATCATAAAAATAAGTACCGGCCTGTTAAATTAACGGCGCTTCTCAATTCAACGGAAGGACCGGTTTTGTATGCCCGTTGCCTCTGGAGTCAGATGCAAAAAACATTCAAACTCTCGAAACTGACAGAGATTCGTTCACCTTCTGCGGATGATATTCAAAAATGGTTAAAAAACGCATGAACGATTTTATAAAAAAATACAACGTCTGGTACCGCTTGCAGCAAGTCTTGATTTTTGTCCTGCATCTCATTCTTCTAAGATGGATGTTCTACACCCTTTCTAATTCCGGCCTGATGACGACGAATGAAGTGTTTATGCATTTCATCGGCATGTCGATCATGGGGGCTTTACTCATCCGCGGAACTGCCTGGTGGGCCAAACATCACTATATTCAGTCCATCAGCAACAAGCCCGAAAACAAAAATCAGGAAGGATCATAAAGTTTGAGCTGGACTGATGAATTCCGCGATTCACTCAAAAGCACCAAAGATCTAAACGACTTTTTCGGAACAAGTTTTCCGGAAATCAACTATCCGGTTTTTATTCCCCGGACGCTGGCGGAAAAGATAAAAGGTGCCGGTGAAGGATCTCCCCTCTGGAAGCAATTCCTTCCGCACATAAAAGAGAATCTAACCAGCGGCAGAGTTGATCCGATCGGGGATAAAGTCCACGCGCAAAACAACCAGTTAATTCACCGTTATGAAAATCGTGTCCTTTTCACTCCGACAACCGTTTGTCCGGTTCTTTGCCGTTACTGTTTCAGAAAAAATGAACTTGCTTCAGGAGATGAAATTTTTCAGCAGAAATTTACCGAAGCTAAAAAGTATCTGATCGATCACCCGGAAATCAATGAAGTCATTTTCACAGGTGGTGATCCATTAATGCTCTCGAACGACAAGATCGCTTTTTACATGCAGGAACTCTCCGAGATTTCCTCCTTGAAATATCTGCGTTTTCACACCCGCACTCCGGTCATTCTACCCAGTAGAATTGAGGAAGGCCTGCTCGCTCTCTTGCAAAGTGCAAAATCCATGTTTAAACGTTCCATGGTCATGATCCACATTAATCATATCACTGAACTCACCAGTGACGTTATAGAGGCGATTGAGGCTTTAAATGAGCACCATATTGAGCTCTATTCCCAGAGTGTACTTCTAAAAGGGATCAATGATACGACCGAAGACCTGGAAATCCTCTTTTCCACTCTCGCCGATTTGAACATCAAACCCTATTACCTGCACCATCCGGACGAAGCGATGGGGGCCATGCATTTTTATCTCTCACTGGAAGAAGGAAGAAAAATCTATGCTCCTCTTCACCACAAACTACCTGGCTGGGCCGTTCCTCAGTACGTGATCGACATACCTGGTGGCGAAGGCAAAGTCTCCGCTTTCAATCCGGAGACCTTTACTTTTTCCGGGACCCTTATCAACCGCCACGGTCAGCAGGTAAAAGTTTCATGGCCTGATGACACCTCGAGTGTTCTCGAGTAAACCTCACTGGTTGTCAATTTTAAGCATTTAGGATTATTTTGCATGAAAACACTTTCGGCTTTTTTACTCATTTCTCTTTCAACACCACTTTTTGCGGCCCCATCTCTTTTTCCGGGATCAATGCTGGAAATTAAAGAAGATTTAAAGGCAGATTATTTGAAAGATCGCATGTTCGGGAGCTCTCTTTTAAAATACGCTATTATGTCTGAAGGGAAAAACCTTGCGAACATACCTACGATCTCGGCCAGTACTGAATTTTGCCTGATCGAAAAAGACAGCCAGACTCAAACGCTGAAAGGTGATTATGTTTTTAACGGATTTTCATTCACTAATTATAACCAGGCCCGTCCGGCATCACTGAGAATCAGTTGTTTTAAAGCTGTGTTTAATACCTACAATTCAAAATACATCGCTAAAGCGGCCAGCGTTGAGGCAGGAATTCTCAGCCGCTCATTGGGTGGATATGCTGAATTAAACAGCAAATCAGCAGAGAGTTTTCAGATTGGAAGTTACTCATTTTCGACAGGCTTTAAGGCCGGGCACGAAGTTCACGCAGATGGACAATGTTCACTGACCACATTTAAAGCTCATGGCAAAATCAAAATGATTTTCAGCAACCCACGTTCAACATGCACAATGGATGTTGAACGCTGGTCGATGGTTTCAACTTCAAATCGCGGCCACGTTCTTAAAGTCGAAGGTGCCGGAAGATTTATCGGTGTAGAAACCAGATGTTCACTGGAATTTGAAGTGGAAAATGGTCAGGTGACCGGACGCGCCCTGCAAAATATTAAACACAATAACAGCGGAAGTTACTGTCAGTACTAAAGAAAGTCAGAAAACCGTTGACAGTAAGCGCTCTGATCCTTAAGATCGCTGTTACTCAAATCGATGCGGGATTAGCTCAGTTGGCTAGAGCGTCTGCTTGCCATGCAGAAGGTCGAGAGTTCGAGTCTCTTATCCCGCTCCATTAAAATCAGCAACATACATCATTATTACTCTAAAACTTTGGCTAGTTGCAATTGTGTCATTTGGCTAGTCTGCAGCCAGCGGTTTTTTCAAAATAATGTATTTCAAACGTTCAGCCCTATATTTCTTAACAGGAGGGATGATCAATGCTTTGGAAACTAACTACAGAAGGTCTGGGTAAAACATCTATTAGGCGCTATAACGCAACTTTGCGGCGACAAGAGCGTCTTCCACGTAAAATTTGGTCAAAACTATCTAACGAGGAGCTTTACGGCCTGGTTAATAGACTAAACGCAGAGATTGAAACCAAAACAAGAATAGCTGAGATCAAGAAAGAGATTAATTATTCACATGCTTACTTCAGCGCCAGCGACTTTGAAGAGTTTTCTGATTTTGTAAAACTAAGCTCTCAAAAAACAAAATGGGCAAATACAAAGTTACAATTGCTTCGCAATTATTACTTCAAATTTTTTCTAGAACAAAATACTTACATAACTCGTCAGACACAAAAATCGAAAGAGCTAAATTTCTATCACTGGATTTTATCTGAAAAGAAGTTGAACATCAGAACAGTTCAGGCAGTTGTTCAAATAATTAATCAATTCCATGCATTTCTTGAAGACAAATATGAAGATGTTGAATATCACAAGTTCTCAAAGAAGAAGATTCCTTTGACTTTGGCTAAACAAATGATGCGCAAACGTGAAACTCGAGCATATATTTCTCCTGATGAATATAGGGTTATCTGTGATCATATACCACACCACCTAGTCCCATTTGTTTTCCTAGCATATAATTACGGACTTCGCTTAAGTGAGACTCTCTCTTTTACTGTTCAGAAAATATATAGAAGTCATATCGAAGTTAATGATCAACAATGTACAAAAGTTGGTTTAAGGACTGATCCAAAGGACAATGAATCGCGAGATGTCGAACATAACTTCAACTCGGCTGAAGAGCTTTATAAATTAGTCGTTAATATAAAAGAAGTCCACAAAGACTATCTAAGTCGTAAATTTTCAAAAACGACCAAACTACTTGCAGAAAAGGGATTAATAAAAAGACACGTTGATTTCCACTCTTTGCGACATTCATTTTGTACTAATCTAACCAATAAAGCATTAAAGGAAAATCTTGAGCTTAACGAAGTTAGATTGCAAATGGGGCACGAAGATTTAAGAACAATGCAGAGATACTTGAAAGCAACAAAACATAGAGAGAAAATTAATGTCTTCTAAGAATTTATACAAATTCTTTCTTACGACATTTGGTTGTCCAAATATTTTTTCAACTCCAAAAGCATTTCTTGGCATTTATGATAGTCATTGTCTGGAATTTTGCCTACAAGAAAAAGATAGTCGTCTAGATAAATTATATCGTTTTTGGAGAAAGGAATATATTCCCAAGCATCTAAAAATTTATCAGTATCTTTATTGTTATTGTGATAATGCTTTCGAAAAATCCACTCTATGCTCTTATTCATAAATAGGTTTTCAAATTCACTATTATTAATATTTAATTTTAATAGATTCCAAAATAATGTTTCTGCATCCTTTTTACTCATAAATAATACCTCATAATAGCTTAGATTTTTTAAGACACCTTCATTACATTATCACTTATTGCATACTCAGGTTGAAAGTGATCGCGTATCTCAAGTGCTAGTGTTGGATTGCCTTCAAGATAATCTTGCAAAATATCAATGCTTTCAATGCAATCTGGAAGATTATAAGCGCCCCCTCGACTAACCTTTTTAATGAATTCCATTAGCTCATTTTTCTCGACGAAACACATTTTGTCTCTCAGAAGGAAAGGAAGGTGTACTTTTGGTATGCCAATGTATTCTTTCATAATCAATCTCCTTAAAATTTTGATCGGAATTTAAATTAATAGACATTAATTAATTTGCCATGATCTTAAGCAGGTATTCTTGCTTAACAACAAGACAACGAATAAGGCCTTTGGAACGTTCGTCGAACACATATAATATAATTTCCTTGCGAACATCGTCTTTTTTAACACTAATCATACGTCTAGATTTCGTATTATAGACATTCTTGTATTTCATTTTCATTTCAATCTCCTGTTTGGTTGATGACGTAACAGAAGCTCATCATAGTTACTAAGCAATAGTCGTGAGAACAGACAACGCTTGCTATTGCAGAGTTAGTAACTTGTTGAGCTAGAGCTGTCGTAGAACAAGCAACACGAGTTGAAAGAAATCAAAAAACTGTGTTTCAGGCAGAAGTCCCTATTCTTTAGATATGAGAATGGAAAAACACGAAAGAATTGAAGATTTGGATCGTTTACACGACCTCCAAGAAGGCGAAAAAGGCTTAAGTTACGACCAGTTAGTCAATGAACTGGCTAAAGAAATAGAAAAAGATGATGAACTAATGATCCGTTTCATAGAACGAAAATTAGATAAAAAACTGCACAAACGGACAAAGTCCCTATTTTAGATACAGAGGCAATGTCGCCTCGGAAAAAGGAGTTAGAAAATGGATCTGAAATTATCTCACATTGCAACTATCGAAGTTATGAATTGTCAGCCACGAATCGACAAAAAGACAGGCCAGCAGGAAAAATCAAGAGAAGGAAAGCCAATTTTTACAGTAGAGTTCACTCAAATCGAAACAAAAAAGTATGAGAACGGTGTAACTGCTGAATTGAGAGTGCCAGGAGAGCTAAAATCAGAAATCGAAATCAAACCCGGTCTATGTCAAGTTGAACTTTTGCAGTTTGCGATGACGGACGAAAACTCACGCAAAGTTAATCTACATTATCGAATTATCGCGCTCGCTGCCGTAACTCCAGCAGCAGTTAAAAAAGCAGCTTAAATCAACTTTCTGCTTCCGGGGGAGTTGCTACCCCCGGTTTTTTAAAAAAAGGAGTTAAATCGTGGGAACACCAGACAATAAAAATAAAAACTGTTATGAAGTAACTATATATGATCTTTTCAAAAGCATTAATCGCGAAGTTAAAGCAAGCGATAAAAAGGCAATCGAGCTAGTAAACACAATTTCATCAAAACTATCATCCAACTTTATTCAAAGACAACAACAGCATCATTTGGAAAAAAAACTTGGAATCAATTCTTTGACTTATGACATGTCTTCGAAAGATTTATTAAAGTTCTTACAATTGTACAAGAAAGAAAAATTAAAAGATATTCTTGTTCAGCTTGAACTGAACAATACTCCAGATTCTCCAACTGCAAAAGCTGGAAGTCATATATTCACTCTAAGTATAGATAGCACAAACGGAAATATTATTCACGACAACAGCGACGGCACAACAACAATCAGAACTATCGAGGAAATGAAAAAATGGCTTTTATTATATAATGATTTGAAGATATCTCTCAAGTCGTCTCGACACAAGCCAGAAGATCTCTTTAATCTTTTCAAAAAAATAGCACAAGAAAATAACTTGCAAGATTTCAGTCTAAATAATTTAAATGATTCCTGCGAACGATCTGTTTTTGCTGAAGCTCTTAATTTATCTAAAAAGGAGAGAAGCAAATGAGTATACAGTTAGTAATTCTAATAATTTCGCTAAGTATATCAATTTCATGTTCTACAAAAACCGTTGATCAAAAAATTGATGAAAGTAGCAAGCACATTATCTCACTTGAACGGCTACATGATCAACTTGGCAACGACTTGGCAATTAAAAACAGCGAGAAAGTTCTAAACGCACTTACGAGCTACGAACAAGACTTGATAGATCGGATCGAACTTCTGAAAAAAGAAAAATCCGGAGATAAAAAATGAATATTAAAACTAAATTAAAATTAATATTACTAAATACACTCGCTAATAATTATTTCAGACTTATTATGCTTTATGAAATCTCAATAACCGTCATATCTTTGCTTCAAGTTCACTACTATCAGCGTTTCCCGGCCTTGAAAGCATATTTTAGCTCGGGCGGAAGCTATTTCGATCCGAAAGTAATAATTACGCAAATCTTTGGAAGTTACGCAATTCTTATGCAACTCCTCGCAAAACTTTTGCCAACGATCTCAATCAGCAAATATTTAAATTATGAAGCAGCATTAATGATATATATTGTGTTTCCATTTTTCACCATTCATTACTTATGGTACAGACTATACAGAGCATTGCCTCGTCTTTCTCAAACTCAACTTCGCAACCTTGCGGAACTCGGCTTTACGTCAATTGAAGAAAGAACAATAAGAAATAGCTTAGGTTATGAAAGAAGAGTGAGAAGTTATCGCAGACCTTTTTTTCTTAATCTAAGTGATCGAATTATAATAGCAAGCACCAATTTCAATATTACTATTGAAGATTGCAGAAGCAAGCTTGAGCAACTAACTAATATCTTTAATCTCGATAGAAAATTACTTAATGTTAATTCATCAGAGATAATTAACAATCAATTAGTCTTTTCAATCGAAAAAGACATGTTTGCATCGATCAATAACACCTCTATTGTAAACGAATTCAACAAAAAAGTGCCTCGAATACAGATCGGATGGGATACACTAGGAAATCCCAAATTCATTGATTTAGAAACAGATTTTTCGTTTGGAATTTTTGGCGAATCCGGGTCAGGAAAGTCTGTTTACACAGTCGAAATTATTCATCAATTTTTGGCATTAGGATACAAAATAATAATTGCAGACGTTAACCTTGTGGATTACAAAGAGCTTCGTAAGTGCAAGAATGTTACATATTACGACGTAACAAATCTCGATGAATTAAAAGAATTCAATAACTACATTGATGACCTGATCAATAAGCAAATTCCGCTTGCAAAGCATATACTGAATAGCGAAGGAGTTACGCATCCTTTGCGATTAAAAGATCGATCAAAATATCCCATTGAACCTATTCTGATTTTTATTGATGAAGCACGAGCAGTAATCAATCCTAAAAAAGAAACTCGAAAAGATTACAAAGAAATTAAAATTTCCCTCACCACCAATTTCGAAACTGGTCTCTCACAATTTCGTAAGTACGGAATCTGCCTCGGTCTTGCAACGCAAAGACTACAGCAAGATGAGTTGGGCATAGATTTCTCTAATATTAAAGTTCTACTCGCAAATGGTGTCGATGAAACAATGAATAACAAGTGGTGTAATGGAGAAATGACCGAAGTAATTTTAGGCCGCTGGTATCTCGCCAAAGCCGCCACGACTTCAAAAGGAATGATCAAATCTCCTTTTACAAAGCCAAATTTTTCCAGATTTCAAACTTCGAGTGATAACACTGTAATAAACAGAGACGTAGCTACTTGCAAGCAAAGCGAATGCTGTAGCGAGAAAGTTGCGAGTCACGCCCCGTGCGTAACGGTCGCTCTTGAAGAGAGCGAAACAAAAGCTCATAAAAAAATGCAACATTTTTATAAAAGGAAAGCATCATGACAGAAGTAAAAAGACATACTCCCCGAATCGACTGGATGACACTTAGTTGGTCGCACGATATAGACTTGTTAATCAATCAAGGCGCGCATATAAAATTTCTTAAGAATCTTTTTCACTTTGAAGATTTCATGGAGATTATACAGCATAATCAACTAGTGCTCAATGGTGACGACATATATATATGTTTCCGTCCTCGACTAATTTACATACAGTTCCGGGGCTCATTTTTTTATCAGTTTGATAGCTATTATTCTATCATTAAAAGTTTTGCAAAGAAGATTAATGACGAATTCAATGCAATAGAGTCGAGTGCTTTCTATCGATCTCTTTTAATCTCCCGACTTGACATAGCCGTAGACTATGAATCTGTAACCCCAGAGTTCTTCCTAGCTGATTTTACAGCCAAAAATCGTGTTTTTTTCTCTTATATGAAGCAAGTTTATGAGCGCAAAAATATCTGCGAGACAATTTATCTCAATAGTTCAAAATGGAAACTGCGTTTCTATCGCAAAGACTTGGAAATTAAGAATGAAAAAAATGAAACAAAGAGAAAATATTTTTTTGAAAATTTTGGTGAAAGCAATATAGTCACGCGTTTTGAATTACAATTAAATGAAAGTAAAAATTTGAAAGATGAGACATTTCTTTTTTATTCTGCAAGCTTTGTCGAACAAGAGTTTATTCAATACGCACTAGCTAATTTCTATAATAAACATAGAATAAGAATTATTCAGAAATCGAAAAATACTTCCAAGTGGCCTGAGTGCAAAAAATGGAAATCATTTTTTCTTCTTTCAGAGAATTATTTGTATACACCAAACGTTTCCGGCATTCAGACTAACGAATTAAAACTTAGTGAGAATAGAGGTAGCTATACAAAAGCTCTTAATCGAATCGTAGAACATGCACATGAAGAGCGAATTCGTCGCGAGAATTCACATCTTCGAAATACAGACCCCATACAAAAAGAAAAGGAAAAAGCAGTTTTAAATCAACAAGAGCATCGTATTGATCAACAAAACAGCGACCTCGATCTTGATAACGATATTAGAAATGCATTCTTTAATCTTAAACAGCGCTTAGATGATCAAGCCCGTAAATTAGAATTAACAAACAAATACTTTTTAAGACTCACTGAAACTGAACTTGATTTGGTAGAGGGCGATGGGTCGACGGGTGACGAGGGGCAAAGCCCTGAGGAATTCGGCGGGGACCCGGCGAACTCTGGCACCAAATCCGCGGCCTAAGGGCCGCTAAACGGGAGGACTATGTAATGTCCCCCACATTGTTTAATTGCTTCAATTCTTTAAAGAACAATAAGTTATGTTTTTACATATTGCTTTATATTTCTCTACGAATATTTTATGATACCGCATATTTAGAAGGAGAGCATAATGCCAAGAAGAGTATTTTTAAGTTTTCGGGGAGAAGATTACCAAAGAGTGAATGGCTTAAGGCTATTAGCATCTAATCCAAATTTCGATCTTGAATTTTATGATGAATCAGTAAGAGTACCTTACAACAGTACTGATGCGGCGTACATAAAGATGAGATTAGCTGAAAAGATTAGCAGATCTTCAGTTACTGTTTGCTTGATAAGTGAGCTCACTCACACAAGTGAATGGGTCGATTGGGAAATTCAAAAAAGTCATGATGAAGGAAATAGAATTATAGCTATGGCCTTAAAAGATGTCACCAGGGCTACTCTTCCACGGAAAATAAGAGAGCTAGGCTTAGACTTTCATGGATGGGATATTCATAAACTAAACAGTTTAATTAATGGATAGAACCATAATGAGTAATATCGATTTTAAAGAATCTGACTATCCTTCAGTTTATACGGCTGCAGATATAGCATCTGTTAAAGCACAAAAAAATTACTTAATTTTTATAAAATTAGATTTAATTTCTATGATTATAGCTGCTTTTCTAGGGCTATTAAACTTTCAAAATACGAACTCAAAGCAAAGTATTAATTTGGGTACAGCTATTTTGTTTGGCTTAGCCTTGTTATTTTCAGCAATTTTGAAAATCTTTAGATTTGAAAAAACTTGGTATGGTGGAAGAGCTGTAGCTGAATCAGTAAAAAGTTTAACTTGGAAATATATGATTCAGGCTAAACCATTTCAAAATATGACGCAAGAAAAAGCTGATTTAAAATTTCTAGAATTACTCTCAGAAATTTCTGCGGAAAAAAAGGAATTATCATATAATTTCGATGTAAATACCAAAGCAATGATTTCCCAAAAAATGAAAGATATAAGAAAGCTTGATATCGATATTAGATTAAAACTTTATATTGATAAGCGTGTTAATGCGCAACGGGATTGGTACAGTTCAAAAGCTAAAAATAATAAATCCGATGGCGTTATATATTCTACGTTAATTCTTATACTACAATTTATTATGTTTTGTTTATCTGTCTACTTAATCAAAGAACCAACTTTAATAAATTTTAATCCCGTAATTTCTTCAATGGTAATTTCATTTTTTACATGGATGCAGATAAAAAAATTTCAAGAGCTCTCACAAGCATATTCGTTAACAGCAAATGAACTTGGACTGGCAGTAGAAAAATCTATAATTGTTAATGATGATAAGTCGCTATCAAGTTTTGTTGAAAGTACAGAAAGCGCAATTTCACGTGAACATACTATGTGGACAGCACGAAGGGGTTAAATGGCTTACTTTTCATTTTCAGATGCACTCAATATTAGCCTTGATGAAAGTCAGCAACGATTGGCAAAATCTGAAGCAAATTATAGGAATACAGTTTTTCTTTCGCATTCATCAAAAGATGACAAATATGTCGACGGAGTTAAAAAGCTACTCATTCAACATGAAGTTAATGTTTATGTAGACAACGGTGATACTAGACTTCCAGAAAATCCATCACCAGAGACAGCTACAATCCTAAGAAATGAAATTATAAAATCAGATCGATTAATTGTAATGGCCACTATCAATAGCTCAAAGTCAGGTTGGATTCCTTGGGAATTAGGCATGGGTGATGGTCACAAGGGGGCAGATAAAGTAGCAATCTTGCCACTTAGTAATCTAGGCAATGAAGAACTTTGGCCCAAAAGAGAATACTTTGCACTTTATCCAATAATTAGAAAATCTCGTGTTAAGGGGTATATAGGTGATTATTGGATCGTTGATCCGGGTCATAATAAACCAGTTACTTTTTTGAAAAACTGGCTTTTCTGATCATTATTTTTTTAAAACTTCTCAATTCTGTCAAAATCCCTATTTTATATGTGAGTCCCCATAATTTGACAGAATAGACAAACAGTATCATTATTCTTCTTGGCTTGAACGTTATGTTGCCATGCAGAAGGTCGAGAGTTCGAGTCTCTTATCCCGCTCCATTTGATTTTCAGAAAATTCGGTAAAATCTCAAAACATTAAAAATCTTAACAACTTAAAATCTGTAGGACATTAGTCTTTTCACATTTGTTTATTTCCCCATATTTCGTCATCTTTCAAAGTGTCCTTACCAAATCCTTACCAGAAAGTTTTTGAAGTAGCATCTGCAAACACGTGCTTGCGTTTTGTAGCACCAAAATTTGCAAACTGCTAAAATCCCTTAATTTTTTTAGCAAGCATAGGCTTGCTTCAACTTCGCTATTAACAATCAAATTTTTTTGCCATTGCTACAAGCATCACCTTGCCAAGGCCGTGGCATTTTCAAATGGAGAATTTATGGAAACATCTACAGAAAATATAAAACAAGAATACCTTTCAGATTTTGAAGTCCTCTTAAAGAAAATGAGACTGCTTAAGAAACTAACAAGACAGCAAGCTGGACTCCTTTTTGATTTCTCTTACAAAAATATTGAACGCCTAGAAAATGGCCGTGGAGCGATTACGGTTGAGAAATTTAAAGAATTCCAAGAAAGATACGGCTACAGCGATTCAGAAATTGAAGACCTAAGATCAAGAAAAATTCAAGCCTCAACTGATGCGAATTCCATCAGAAGAAAAAGTGGCACTAAGAACAGACCAGACAGAAGATTTTGCCACAGAAGAGTTACAAGAGAGTGCAAAGTTTTAAAAGAGCTTAGACTTCTAAAAAATATTAATCAATATGAAGCTTCAAAACTTTGTGGACTTGGAATTAATACTATTGGCTTTATCGAAAATGGCCGCGTGGCTCTGACTGATAAAAAAATACTCCACATCGTTCTTACTTATGGTTTTTCTATGGAATATTTTAACCAGCTTTTAAAAGTGTCGCCTCTTCGACATGAAATGGTCGAGGAATGCCAAAAGGTTATCGAGAAGATGGATGAAAACAAATTAAGAATTATTATGCCGATGCTTCAAAGTATGGGAAGTTAAATTAATTGCCCACAACATTTAATTTGTAAAAGCTACGATCTAATCTGACATTCCGACAAATCAAGTAGGAAATATTTCCTCAAGGTGACATCGGGTTCTCTCTTCTTAAAATTGTTAGTAACTACAAAAACTTTTTTAAGAAACAGGAGCATCCCGATGTCTACGTTACAGACTAATTCAAAAGTTATTAAGAATAAAGTGGGTCTTTTAAATTTAGCCCAAGAACTTGGAAATATTTCTAAGGCCTGCAAGGTCATGGGATTTTCCAGAGACACGTTTTATCGCTATCAGGAAGCCGTTGAAACAGGCGGTGTTGATGCTCTTATAGATAAGACACGTCGAAAGGCCAATCGTAAAAATAGAGTTCCTTTAGAGGTTGAGGAAGCAGTTCTTCGTCTCGCAATTGAATACCCTGCTTACGGACAAGTAAGAGCTGCAAATGAATTACGAAAAGAAGGAATTGTACTTTCTCCGGCCGGAGTACGATGTGTTTGGCAGAGAAACAATGTCGAGAATATTGATAAGCGATTAAAAGCCCTCGAAGAAAAAATTGCAAAGGAAGGAATTGTTTTAACAGAAGAACAACTTCGAGTTTTTGAGCAGAAAAAGGATGATCGCGAAGCTCATGGTGAAATTGAGACTGAGCATCCAGGTTATTTAGGATCACAAGATACTTTTTACGTTGGAACGATTAAAGGTGTTGGACGAATTTATCAACAAACATTTGTGGATACATATTCTAAAGTTGCTTTTGCAAAACTCTACAACATGAAAACTCCTCTTACTGCTGCTGATATTTTAAACGACAGAGTTCTTCCATTCTTTGAATCAAGAAAAGTTCCAATGCTTAGAATTTTAACTGATAGAGGAACAGAATACTGTGTAAAGCTTGAGCAACATGATTATCAACTATATCTGGCTGTGAATGATATTGATCACACGAAGACAAAAGCAAAATCGCCTCAGACGAATGGAATTGTAGAAAGATTCCACAGAACAATTTTAGAAGAGTTTTATCAAGTGGCCTTCAGAAAAAAGATTTATCAATCATTGGAAGAGATTCAAATTGATTTGGATCAGTGGATTGAAAACTACAATAAAACTCGTCCTCATCAAGGAAAGATATGTTGTGGCAGAACACCAATGCAGACTTTTATCGATGGATTGAAAATAGTTCAGAGTAAAATGATTGAAGGTTTACACAAATCTTCCGAGGAGGTAATTATGAACTAGACTTGATCGGACAAAAATTATGAGCAAGAAGAGAGAACTGTCAGATCAAGTCGTAGCTTTTACAGATGAAATTCAAGATTCATTGTTAAAAAACAATCTGTTTCTTTTATTTTGAATTTTTTTGTTAAATTAAACCACAGCACGATTTCAGGTAAGTAAAATTTATTTTCCATTTTAGATATTGAACCTTGGGTTGTCCCAAGTAATTTAGCAATTTCGTGCTGCTGAAGAGCATGAAATTTCCTAACAGCTAGAAAAATATTTTTACAATTTTTTAATATATCGTCATTGTTCATTCTATTTAAAGTCATACAAAAAATTACTAACTAATTCAAATAAAGAATCTATGGGGAAACGTGAAACTAGCTTGAACTTCAATTATCTATTCAGAAAAATGTTTTGGATAAAATTCAACCATTTTTTTATGTAACTCATGCTCTTTAGGAGTATATTTTTTTATAGCTTCAACTAGTCCTACCATTGTAAAAAAATTGAACACAATTTTGTAGGAAAAAGATGGGTCATTTTTTTTCCCCATGAGAATTATTCTCACAGGCAAGGGCCATCTAGTTCTGACAGAATTTATTATTAAATTGTTCCACTCAACTTTGTGTTCAATATTTTTAGAATAACAAACAAAATATTTTTCATTCAAATAAATTAAACTTTCTTTATCAAATTTTAATATATAAATAACAATGGAAACAAAAAGGCAGATAGAAAATAATCCAAATAGTAATACAATCCAGTTAACTTTTGAAATTGGAAACATCCAAACTTGACCTAAAAAAATAGGGAGAAAATATAATAAAGAATGAAAAATAAAAAATTTTTTATAATTAATTTTTACTTTTTCCAAAAAAATCCCCTTTATTACATATTATTAGTTCTATATATAGTAATTTTAATCTTAACACCGAAGTCCCCATTTGGATCTTTATTATCTTTAAAAAAACAATCATTCGGTGTGAATAAAATCCTATCAGCTCCTTCTGGAACTTGAACTGTTATTGTTGTACCATTGAACAATCCAAAATCTTGAGGAATGTCAGTTGGTATTCCAGCTGTACACGTACTAGGTGTATATATAGGCATGAAATTTCCCAAAATACCTGGAAATAGAAAACCTCCACTCCCTGAAAACACAGCTCCAACACCAGTAAGATTATCGCTCCAATCTTCATCAATACCCGGTTGCATTGCCCCTATTTGTTGAATTTCTATTACATCACCTGCCTTTAAGTTAATTTCAGGATCATTATACAGACTTGATAAATTGAAACTTGAAGGCGGAACTGCAATATCAGGAATGTGATTTTCATCATCCGTTTCGTGGCCATAAGCTGTATCTGTAAATAAATAAGTTCCTTGAGGATTAATTGACACAAAAAACGATAATGAATTTGTAACCTCTACATTCTTACTAAATTCATCATATACACCTTCTTCATTTTCAACTTTTAACTTTACTAGGTAAGTTCCGACCTCTGAATACGTATGATCAACTACAGCTTGATCGGTAGTTATTGACTTGTTGTCTCCAAAATCCCAAATATACTTTAAATTGTTCATGTTAGAGTTAAACTCATTGTACGCATTAAAATTTACCTTTTTTCGAAATTCATTTTCTGTAAATTCTGCCTTTGGTCCATCAGCTTCAATTTTAATTGTATCATCTACTATCTCCCTAATTCCTAATTCTTTGTTATTATAGATAATGGAAATTTGAATATTCTGAGTTTTTTTCGAAAAGAATTTAATGATATAGCCATCATTTGTTTTATTTTGTGACAATATTTTTGCTGTACCATCGACTGGCTTAATAATTTTTACAGATTCAATAAAACTAGAAGAAATTTCGCCTCTAAAGGAAGTTTGAGCAAAAGTGACTTTAGGAATTTCTTCAAACGGATCTAATCCAACTAAGCCTATTGTCGAATTTAATTCTCTTATTGAATTATTAATAACTTCAACTGAGCCATTAATTTTATCAACTTCATCTTTTGCACTCTTCACAAGTGTTGAATTGTTTGAGACTGAGTTCACCGGAATGTATTGGCTTGTAATCCTTAAATTTTGTTCTACTCTAGACTTTATAGTTTTCAAATTTGAATTTAAGGTTAAGCTACCTTTTTGAATTAGATGGGCATCTTCTAAAAGCTCTGTAGAATTTGCAACCGCAATCATTGAGAATGTAATACATATTAGTGTACCGGCACTAGAATACAATACTGCTTTTTTAGAAAAATCACCGATTGCAACACCTACTAAGCCGCCAATGGCACATAGTCCAGTCTGGAAACCAATCCCTATAGAAGAAGCTGTAAATTTTTTTAATGAACTAGGAGATAGCCAATCAATGAAAGGCTGTAATTGAGCATGAGCGCTTGGTATAAATAAAGGGTCAAATAATTTATCTAAATTAACTGTTGAATAATTTTCTTCACGGAAATCAACATTGGCCAAAAAGTTTTTTGCAAATTCTACTCTTTCCTCTTCAGACAGACTCAAAAGCGCCTGATTTATAGAAATTACATTCTGCTTATATTGTTCTAAAATCCTGGTTATCTCGGGATTGTTTGATGTATTTTCACGTTCAAATTTGTCATAAAGAGCATTAAAGACTTTCTCGACGTCATCAAAACTTCCTAAGTTTTCCTTAATTATAATTTTTCCTGAAAAATTACTACTAGGTAGACTAATCAGGGCTTCTCCCAAGGGTATGGTTTCATCTAATAAAAAGGTATAAAGATTTTCTCCATTCGCTTTATAAAGTTTATGTTCTTGTCCGTTGATTAAAATTTTACGATTTTCCTCACTGGAATTGTACCCTTCGGAATTTACAATAACATAAGCATCTCTTTTAAAATTTAAGTTATCATTAATCACTCTCTTTTTAAATGTTTGAAAAAAGCCTTGCTCATCAACAATGGCTACATCAACATAAAAATCTCCAATAATTCTACTTTCATAAAGATATTCCGACCCAATAGACTCAACAACTCGACCATTCATTTTCCAAAAATATTTGGAAATATTTTCATTCTCATGAACAATATTTAATTTTAATTTCTGATCTACATTTTCTGAAGAAATGTCACTAATTGTTTCGATTGAATTCAGATCACAATTTCCACCGTTCATCACATGCCCATTTAGTTGGCACTGTCCTCCATTTCCAATAATACTATCTACTTCAAGAATTGAGTCTTCTGAAATTGTTAAGTGTGAAGATGTAATCAATCGTGTCACTTTTGATTTTATATGAGATTTTTCATCAATTACAATTCCATTTTCAAAAGGGTCAAATTGAAATGACTCGATTCTTATCTCTCCTTCCGATTGCAACATTACGCTTTTAAGCAAGGCATTTTCGGAAGTTAAAATTTTAATTCCTTTTATACTATTGTCTTGAAGATTATTTCGCCCCCTAAATTCAACTTTATTACCTTGTAAGCAAATTCCTTTGCTAGAATTCAATTTTACATCTTCATTTATTCTAATATCACATCCCGTACTAATTTTGAGTTCTGGTGAAACAACATTATATGCAATTTCCAAATTAAGAAGTTTTCCATCATCAAATTTTCCATTTAACAAGTAATCATTTAACTCACTATCATTATTTGCTACAAAATATTCATCTGCACATAATTTGTTTTGAGTATTTTCTTGGAAACCACAATTTTCATCACTGTAATCAGAATTAGCAAGTACCTCTGGTAGAACCAAGGTTCCTAAATAAGATGTCTTCAATCCTAAATTGTCTGTAACCTCTAATGAATATCCAATTGAATTCTGACCTGAAAAATTATGCACAAAACTCACACCATTGAATTCAGTGCCATCATTAAATAGCCACTTTGAAGATACAATTAATCCGTCTGGATCATAAGACTTTGACTTGCAATAAAAAGAACTGCTTTCAGATATATATTCACATTCCGCAATCGCGAAAGGAGGAGTATTTGCCATTACCAGAACAGGCACATCTATTCTTGTGCTTGCACCGAGTATATCAGTTGCTATTACTTCAACATTCTTCATTCCACTATCATTAAACGTTGCAGATATTTCCCAACCATTATAATTCTTACCATCTGCATTCCAATCAATTGTAAAAGTTTGCCCTTCAGGATCATAAGCTGTAGCAAAACAAGAGGCAGTTTGAGGTTGATTTGATTGACAATAAGCTTGTATTGATGGAGCTTGATTTTCAAGCAATGTGAAATTTTTTATCGCTGTTGATTTTAGTCCATACTTATCTTCTACAGTAAGTTTTACTTGTACAGCACCAGAAAAATTATAAGTATGATCAAACCAACCTTCTAGGCCAGACAAGCCCCCGTTATCCCCAAATTCCCACGCAAATTTAACCGGAAAATCCCACTGGTCAGGATCAGAAGAAGTTGAATAACAGCTTAATCTCTGCGGTCCAGGTGTCGTACACTCAAAATCAGCAATCGGCGGATTATTAACCTTCACCGCAAACGACTTCGTAACCGTCGTCACTCCCCCATCATTATCCATAACAGTCAGAGTAACTTCATGCTGGCCATCAGTTGTGAATTGTTTGCGTGTTGGATTTTCTGGATTTAAGAATCCAGAATCACCATCATCAAAAGATAATTTTTTACTTACAACAAATCCATCAGGATCAGAAATTCCATTTTCCCAACAGTAAAGTGTAAGTGGCTCTGGAGAATCACAACTAAAGTCAGCCAAAGGCAGAACATTCGGCGGTCTCACCACCTGCACTTTTGTCACAGCATTTGCAGTCATTCCTTTTGCATCTGTTACTTTGACTGAAACATCGAATAGTCCCGCATCCGGATATGCATAAGTCACAACACCAGTTGTATTTGTTTCCGTTACGCCGTTTCCGAAATTAAATTCGTAAGTAAGAGCTGTTCCTTTTGGATCATAACTTCCTAGAGCATCACAAAATACTGCCAGGTTATTTGGAAAACACTGAATGTTTGCAACAGGTGGACGAGCGATAATCGTTCTCGTTATTTCATGTGAACGAGTCACTCCTCTATTTGTATTAACAACGGCACGAATTGTATAAGTTCCAGCTGCCGTATATTGTTTTGTTGGATAATAAGTTCCCTGATTAGCATCGAATGGAGTTGCAAGAGTATAAACAGTTCCGTCGCCCCAGATAACTCGCACTCGTGAAATATCATTTAACCTATCAAGAGCTGTGACTTTACACTTTTGTGCAAAATCAAGGAATGGACTTTGGAGTGAACAATCGATTCTTGCAAGAACATCTTCACCTTCTGCTGTCACAACAATCTTTTGAAATTGAAAGCTACTGTATCCCATCGTATCTGTAACAGTTAATTTTACAATGTATGTTCCTGGATCGTAGAAGTGCGCTTGTGTTTTACCGTATCCGACAGAACCGTCACCAAATTCCCACTGATAGGAAATGATCTCACCATTGGGTGTTCCCGATCTTTCATCGTAGAAACTTACGTTCTGGGCATAATCATAAATACGATAGCTAAAAGTTGGATCTGGAATTGTTGGAGCAACACCAGCATCTGTGACTGTTAAAACTTTAGAGAGAGTGTTTTCAGTTCCGTGATTTGTTTTTGCTGTGACTGTAATCGTATAGTTTCCTGCCTCAGCATACTCGTGAGTCAAGAAAGTTTCGTTGGAAATTTCTTGCTGCTCACCATCGCCGAATTTAACAATAAAAGTTCTGATGGTGAAGTCTTCATCAAAATCAAACGACGGATTGAGATTAATGTATGCTGTCTTCGGAGCGGATTGAATTGCTCTAAATTCAACATGTGGTTTTAGTGTAACCGTATCCTGAACAAGAGAAAAAGGAACTGAATATCTGATCAGCTGATCGCGATAATCAATGATGTTTAGAAAAATTCTGTTACCACCAAATGCTGGTAAATTTACTTTTATTGACGTGTTGGCATAAAACTCAGAAAGCTCGATCACCTGAAGAGGCTCTGCTCCTGTTCCATAGACTTGATAATAAGCGCGCTTGATATCAAACTGAGTTTTAACAACGAATGATCTTAAATCAACTGTCGTTGTTCCGTTCTGATAAATTTTAAAATAACCACGCGGAGCTTGTCTGATTGGCTCGAGATCAACTTCAACATTTTTAGTAACAGATGCTGTTGCTTGATAGCTATCTGTTACAGCAAGAGTGATTGCATGCGAAGAAATCGCAACATCCATTGGACGAGAAAATTTATGATCAAATGATTTCGTTGTATAAGAGCTGCCGTCATCCAGAGTCCATTTAAAATTGCTTAACTCTTCATCGATATCTGTTGCAGTACTTTCGCAATGAACTTTCTGATAACCAGTTTTTTGGCAGATAAAATCCGCAACAGGTGGAGTGTTCCTTTTAACGGTAACTTCTTTTTCAATTGTTGAAACCCCGCCTTTATTGTCTGTGATCGTTAGGCGAACATTTTTTATACCGCCTTCTGCATAAAAATAGTCGACAGTTTCCGGAGTTGTCACAGACTTGGAATTTTCATCGCCCCAGTCATATTTATAAGAAACAATTGTCCCGTCTTCATCTCTGGATCCTAAAGCACTACATTCAATCTTGTTGATGGCACTTGATTGACATGAAAGAACTGGAAGCGGAAGTTTGTTAGGATGAATAACGACAGTCGCTGATCCTCCATCTTTTCCTTTATCAAGCTTGTCCTGTTTATTTTTTAAATATTTTAATTGAACAGCAAAAGTTCCAGCGGTTTTGAAAGTATAATTGATTTTAGGATTGGTGGTTGTGAGAGTTTCACCGTTACCAAAATTCCAAATGAAAATTTCTGCGTGTTGATGAATGCCTTCAGCATTTAATGTGACCTCTTCTGGTGCAATTCCCGTTTGTGGGGTTACTGTAAAAGATTTTTTCGTTTCATCGGCATGAGCAAAAGTGAAGGCAATCACCATCAAAATCAGCATTAGGGATTTCATTTTTCATATTCCTATAATTATTTGAAAACCTAACGGTAGATTTTAAAGTAAACCTGACTATTTCTTTCGGATTTTCCTATAAATTAAGGTTTAGACTGTAATTTATTGAAAAATAGTAGGCTTTTTAGTTAGAAAGACTTATTTCTTTGAAATTTTATGGCGATTATTATCGTCACTGTTTGCAGTCGGTGCTTTTTAATTACCATGTCAAAGGCAAATTTTCATTAATGTCATTTATTAATATGGCCAATTCCTCTTCGTTAAAACTCCAAAATTACAATAATTTCTTCAAGATAACACAATCTAAAATAATTTTGCTTACCAGGCATTGATCAAAAATTAGACCCAAAGTGCTATCTACTCTTACTTCAATCACTTCATCGAATTTAGCATGGGAGACAATTATCACCATGTGTGGGTAAAAAACGATCAATTAAAAAATTCAAAATAGTATAACGCTCTGATTGCGCGCACTGTTCAATGCGTTAAATAAAAAAACTATTAACAACCTTGACAAAAATGCAACGAATACCATTTTTATAAAACAGCAATGCGTCCTCTTTTTGTGGGATCAAAAGCTAAACCATAAATGGAGAACACTCATGAGCGAGGGCTTGATTAACGCTAAAATTCTGCCAAATTTAGAATTCGATGAGCTCTGGAATCGAATATTCTTATCAGACAATCTAAAAAAACGACTGCTAAATCAAATAATTTTCGAAATGGTTTCCCGAGAACAATTCAACCCCGGTGAAGTACCTCTTCATGGAATAATTCTTCTTGTTGGCCCTCCTGGAACTGGAAAAACTTCATTAGCAAAAGGAGTTGCCTCTAGAGCAGCTCAGGTTTTGCAAGGAAAGAAAATTAGGTTTATTGAAGTAGAACCTCATTCACTTATTAGCTCATCATTAGGTAAAAGCCAAAAAATGGTGAAAGATTTACTTCACGAGAAGATTGCTGCAGAGGCTTCTAAAGGACCATTAATAGTTCTATTGGATGAAGTCGAAACCCTCGCTGCAAATCGAAGCCAATTAAGTTTAGAAAGTAATCCAATTGATGTTCATAGAGCAACGGACGCAGTTTTAGCTGGACTAGACATGCTAGCATCTAAATATCCTCAGTTGTTATTTATAGCAACAAGTAACTTCACCAAGGCAGTAGACGATGCCTTAATTTCAAGAGCTGATCTCGTTCTTGAAATTGGTCTTCCAAATGCAGAAGCTAGAGAGAACATAATTAAAGATTCACTAGAAATTCTTGCAAAGAAATGGAAAAAAATTGAAGCTCTTATTACTCAAAAAAACTTAAAACAACTCGCGGAATTGGCTACAAACTTCGATGCAAGAAGAATTCGAAAATCTATCCTCGCTGCCTGCACAGTTCAAACAGATACAGCAATTGATCCAAATAAACTCACGATAGAAGATTTGCAGTATGTTTTCAAAAATGAAAATGTGGGAGATGCTTAATGACAATCGTAGTAAGGAAAATCGCCTCATCCCCAGAAAGAACTTCGGCTGAAACGTGGAACACAATTGTTAAGTTGCTCGCTCCCTCTGAAGATAAATGGGCTTCTGAACTGAACGCAATTACTGGATGTATGTCATCTATAATCGCGAGCAAAATTCTAATCAACTCTCCGATAATCATAAGGGGAAATGGACCACTTCTTAGAATATATTGTCTCTACGATGATGATGCCGTTATTGGTGAAGATAAAAAGGAACAGGCATTAAATTGGGAACCTATTTCTGGTGACTGGAAAATGTATGCTCCTTGCCCTGAAAATCTTTTAGACCAAATGAAAAATTTTATTTCAAAACGTGTAACAAGAATAGAGCTGCACTCGGACAAAGAAGATCCGAGCTTTAATGATAATTCAGTTACAAAAAGCGCATCATTCACTATTGATCTCGATGCAATGAGGAATTCATGAGCACAACGACAGCGGTAAGAGTAAATACGTATACACACTCAGTGGCATACATCACGGATCAATTATTAAACTCAATTCAAACGATTCTTGTTCAAGCTGGTTTAGACTTGGATAATTTTTTAAGTGATTGGGAATCAACTGAAAGAGCGATTAAAACTTGGTTAACAAGTAAGCACCTGGAAAAAATTACTGTAGAAATTTATGATCCAATCACAAGTAATCTTCTTACTCGATGGGATATGGACGTCGACTATACAACTGGTTCTAGTGCCGATGGTACTTTCTGGGCTGATAGTGATGCACTTGCATACGCAATCAGAAAATGTGGAAAAATTCCATCAAGCTGCAAGTACAAACTTATTATCAAAAACAAAGAAGGCCGTCCTGATGTTCCTGGATGGAGCTCAACCCAATATCGTTCACTAGGAAATCTAACAAATAGAAGTATAGGAACCACTGCGGATGCAGGTGGTTTGGGTACAGGTGTTTCATACTGGAGTTAATTATGATTACTATTGAAGATGCTTTTTCAAAATTCAAATCACGACTCGAACTAAATGAAAGAGAACAGAAAGACGCAATAAAAAAACATACTGAAGTACGAGAATACATGGCTTCTGGTTTTTCAATTAAAAACGACTTTTTATCTGGTTCATACAAGAGGCACACAAAGACAAAACCACTTAAAGATGTTGATATTTTTTTTGTTTTCGATGAAGTAAAAGAATCAAAATATCTTAGTGATCATAAATTGCTTATTGATGATGTCGCCAAACATTTAAAGAAAAAATATGGTGATAAAAATGTTAATCCGAATAGACGTTCTGTAGAGATCATCTTCAACAATGCCCCCGAAGACTCAGATGAGGATACGGATTACGTATTCAGCATTGATGTTGTGCCTGGTTTTGAAAGTGGAAGTAATTATAAAATTCCTGATTTGATCCTGAAAGATGGTTGGGTTCAAACTAATCCAAAAATTCATGCTGATAAGGCAACACAAGCTAATAAAGATTTTGATGAAGAATGGAAACCAATGGTTAAAATGATAAAAAAATGGAATGAACATCATGGAAAACCAATAAAGCCTTCTTTCTTAATCGAAGTAATGGCACTTCAAATTTTCAAAGGGCCATTTAGTGGTGGATATGTCTACGAACTGAAAAGCTTTTTCGCCACTGCTCATAATCAAATAGATCAGACGTGGCCAGATCCGGCGGGATTAGGTAGCCCCGTATCTGATCAAATGGATAAAGACAGAATTTTGAATGCTCGTGCAAAATTGAAGGAAGCCGGAAATAATATTTCTGAAGCTATTTTATTAAAAAACCAAGGTAAAAATGGAGAGGCACTACGAGTTTGGAGAGATAAAATCTTTGGACCGAAGTTTCCGTTATCTTAAACTATGTCTGAAAATAAAAAAGATAATTCTTTACTCGCACCGGCCATGATGGGCGGTATTGTTGGAGCAGGAGGTTATGATTTCCAAGCAAGATATATAACCTGCCACATTTCAGAGTGGACTAAAAATACAGAATTTAGGTCATTCATTAACGAAGGAACAGGAGACGTTGATCTTAATTTTCAAAATAAAATAGGTACTCATTATAAACACCACATTCAAATAAAAAATCATCATGTGACTCCGAGTGAGTTAAAAGAAGTTGTAAAAAACTTTTATGAAATTGATAAAAAATTTCCAGGCCTCTACTCTCAATTTACTCTAGCTTCACTCACTGTTGGCGATTCTATAAAGCCGTTAATAAATGCACTAAAAAGACTAAGGGGAGCAAGTTCCTTTTTCGAGGATAATCCCGAATCTCTAGCAGGGACTGAAGATGATATTGATAAAATCATAATTAACCTAGACCTTCAAAATGAATCATCTTTCGTTAAAGAAAAACTTTTTTTTGATACCCCCCTATCAGATTACAACAACGACTCTTATGCTCTAACTGTATTTAAAGGGCGAATAATTGATCACCCACTTTATCAAGATTTTCACAAACAAATTCTTGATTCTCTTTATGCCTACTTATTTAAAGAATTAGCGGCAAAAAGGGGAGAAAGTCTAGACAATACTTTCTTAGAGGACCTCCTTAAAAATGCGTTCTCTCATTCGATAAAACCAGCAACACCTAAAAAAGTTATCAATGTACATAATTGGAATAAACAAAAGTTTGAACTTGCTCCAGATTATGAATTTGATTACTCACTCGAATTTGACAGAGACACTCGAAAAATACCAAAAACAGATTTTTGGAAAAATAATATTGAAGTAGATTTCAAAAACTTAAAACAGAGCATTCTTGAAAATACAGTGGATAGAACTATTCTTTTTCAAGGGCAGGCGACACTCTCTACTGGAATAATTTTCGGAAAAGTATTTCCTGCAAACTCAGGTTGGGTCATAGAGTATAAGCAACCACAAAGCGAGTTCCCATGGAACTCGAATGCTGTTCCAATTTCTCCAAATTTTAAATTCACTTATGAAGAAATTGACAACAAAGGAAGCGATCTTTTATTTGTTATAAATGTCACTGGTGATGCAAGAAATGCCGTCTTAAAAGCCAATGTCGACCTAAAATTAAATGCAAAAGGCATACTTATCTTAGGACCTACAACTCCGGGATCACTGTCTATTTCTAATGCTGGTGAAGCCGTAGGCATCGCCACATTTGCCAAAGACAAACTTCATACAACGATTCAAGCTCAGAACACTAAAAGAACCCATCTATTCTACTTTGGTCCTCAAGCTGTAGCATTATTTTTAGGGCAACGGCTTACATCCGTAGGAGAAATTTCAATTTATGAATATCAAGACCCTGGATATGTAAGTACTTTAACCTTTAAGACATAAAGCTCCATTACTTGTTTTTCAAAATTTGCGAAGTGAATTTTAGGCCGTTCAAGGATAATTGAATATAATTTCTCTTCTTGCTTTAAATTATATCAGTTACACTTATAAAAAGAAGCGAGTGGAAATATGGCCTTCAAAACAATCTCATATACTTCAACGCTACTCTGGCATTTTGTCAGAGGATGGGGAGACACATTCGAAGAGAAAGCTGAAAATTCACTATCCATATTTTTAAAATCTGATTCAGGAACAGAAATTCTCAAAGATGGGGCAAAAGGGAGATTGCTTTGTCTTCCTCCAAATAAAGAATCCTTTCATTCCCACACATTTGTTCTTGAAGGAGCAATGTCGGCATCCACTGTAGAAAATGATTTTTCCGAAACCAAACAATACATCATTCATGAGCCCCGCTCAATCTGCTTTGCAGACATTCCTATAAATCATCTTCCAATTCACATTGGGCGTTATTATGGTATCGGTCTAGGGTTCCGACGCGATTTAATTAGTAGCAAAGTAGATGATCTGAAGCCCGTCGAATACTATCCAAGAAAATCTACATTTACTCTTAAAAATTCATGCGAAAAATTTCTTGAAGACAGTAAAGAGCCACTTATTTTAAAACGATATTCAAAAATTCCATCTATGAATGAAACATTCGAACACATCTATCATGAAAGAGAATGGCGGACATTTGAAGACTTTGACTTTTCACAAGACGAATTATCGATGGTCTTTTTTCCAACGGCAAAAATTCTAAAAAAGGCTTTAGAACACGAAAAATTCAAAAAGCTATTTGCAAGCGGAGTTGGATATATCTGTGGAGAAGACTTGTACGAACCAAATAATGAGAAAGCACTATGAGAAAAAGTCAAATTCTAAAAGCTATTGAGGGAGAACTACAAAAGTCTGGAAGAATGCAAAATAGACTTGCTGAAATTCGCTTAACCCCTCTAGCTCCCGATAGAAATAAAAGTCGACTCGCTTATTGCATCTTAACAGACACTTGCTCTGCTCAAGACGTAGAAGATATTATTAGAGAAAGTGTTGAGGATAAGTTCACCCTTCAAGTCACTCCATTTGCAAACATCGAAGCAGCCAAACTGGCTCATCATGAAAAAATGGACGATTCATTCATTATCGAAAATAATTGGCGAGGCAGATTGTTTTCTTTTGAACAACTTCAACCACTAGCTAGAAACAATGATGAACTATCAAATTTTTTGCTTCGATCTATTTGGCGAATAATTGTTCAAAGAGATGCCAATCATAATTACTACGTTAGACATGACATCTTTCCATATTTTTGGTCTCCCGGTAACTCAACTGGTGGAAAACGTGATTATGCAGAAAACGTCAAAAATGAGTTTTGGAGTGTCGCCGAACCTAAGTTTCAAAGGTACGACACTGACTTTGATTGCATAAAGGTTTTTGGCAACAAAGCTGGCCAAAATGTTTTCCCTCCCGTAGCCTTTTCTCCTCTAGGAGTCCCAGCTGATCAAGAATTCTACGAGGTGACTTTTTTAGTGGATCATAAAAAGAAAGAAGAATGTTTAACTAATTTATTAACTCATTTAAATATTTTTTTTTCCTAAATGCACCTTGGCCAACTTTGAGTTACCTATAATTAATATTGGTTTTACTCGAGTAAAGATTGAGAGAGTTCAATGTCGCTCTTTAATAAAAAGCAAAGAAGTTGTTATAGAAAATGTGCACACGATGTGCACACAACATCAGAAAAATACCGAAATCCTCCGAAAAATTACGAACTCAAAATGAGTCCCATGTGTTGATAATTACTAACCTTTTATTAATCTTTTTAGTAGCTTGTGAAAAAACAAGCTACTGCTTGCCATGCAGAAGGTCGAGAGTTCGAGTCTCTTATCCCGCTCCATTTTTAAAACAAATTAAAATTTATAAAATCAAGGCCACTCTAAACGAGTGGCTTTTTTGTTAAACTGACAGGATTAATGGTTTGGATACCAGGTGTAGCGCCATTTTCTTAATTTGTTCATTTCCTCTTTTTGCATTCGACTGATTTTTTTACCCAGCATTAGAACCTCAGTATGATCTCCGTTCAGTTGAGCTTCCATACCAAGATAAATTGCTCCTTGATGATGTGGAATCATGCTGTCGATGAAAGCAAGATCAAATTCATCCCCGCTCAAGCTCATTAATTTCTTCATATTCATTCCTACGCCATGATTTACATATGGAATTTCTGGATACCAGGTATTTCTCCATGATTGCATCAATATGATTTCTGCTTTCTGCATTTCAACCATTTTCTTAGACAAATCTCTTAGCTCTGCATGTTTTGCTTTTAATGCACCTATTTTAGCCATTTCTACACCTTCTTTATGATGAGCCGTCATTTCATCGAGGAAAATAACATCATAGGGTCTAAATTTGTGTGTATCAGTTGCAGCGAAAGCAAAATTCATTGTGACAAGAAGCGCGAGTGCAGAACTGAAAATAAACTTGATCATATCAACCTCCCTGGTTTTGCTGGAGATGTATGCAAGTTAAATACCTGTTGCAAAACTGTGGGAGTAAGCAAAAGAAAATTTCTCTTTAACATGACATTTTTCTGTTCCTAAATCTCATCTCATTTTTGAGTAAATCAGCTGTTATTGCCGGCAGTACTCTATTTATTTTCATAATGCTAGGAATATACATTTTTAATGGCGGTCTTTACGAGTTAAGAACGGTCATTGCAATGACAGCACGGTTATTAATTTGGATATCAATTACAGTGACTCTTTTCCGCTCAAAGGTTTTTAAAACAGATGCATGTAATTGCTAAGAAATAGCAGAAGCAAATGGTGATAATATATTCTTCGCTGAATTTCGATTTTTCATTTGAATTCTCTCAATCATGTTAAAGCCAGTTTTTTGTGGGTGGGACAAAAGTGTGGTGTTGAGAATTACTAACCTTTTATTAATCTTATTAGTAACTTGTGAAAAAGCTATAACTGCTTGTCATGCAGAAGGTCGAGAGTTCAAGTCTCTTATCCCGCTCCTTTTCAAAACTCTTCTCATACCTCTGTACTTTCATTGTTCCATAATTTAACGTTGTTACACATGAAAAGAATAACACTTTACCTTTTTGTCATACTAACCAGTGTGTGTATAAACTCGGCAATTCTTAATGCACAAGCTGAAAGACCGTTAATCATTGGGTTCGGCAATAATAAACCACCTTATGTTTTTGAAGAAAAGAGTTCTGGTTTGGAAGTCGAAATTGTTCAAGAAGCCTTAAGTCATGCAGGCTATAAAATGAAGCCATTTTTCGGCCCCATGGAAAGACTTAAGTTAATGATGATGGATGGTTCACTCGATGGCATTACTATTACAAATATAAATGAAAATTTAAAATATCATCATTCAATGCCATTTATTAAATATCACAATTATGCAATCGTATTGAAAAAGAAAAATATTAAAATTAAGTCAATCTCTGATTTAAAGAAATATTCAATCATAAGTTTTCAGCGGGCCCGTGATTTGCTTGGCGAGGAGTTCGCAAAAATGGCAAAAGAAAATCCTCAATATAAAGAAACTGCTGATCAGAAAATAAGAAACATCCAGCTCTACAAAGAAAGAGTTGATGTGGCGATTGCCGATAAAAGAATCTTTGAATACTTCAACACACAGCTCGATAGTTCATTTGACGTCAAACAACCCATTGTATTATATGACATATTCAATGTAATTGAATATCAAGCTGCCTTTAGGTCCAAAGAAGTTATGACCAAATTTAATTCGGGTCTCGCAGCCATTAAGAAAAACGGCATCTATCGTAAGCTTGAAGTAAAATATAGCAAATATAAATAACTCAACAACGTGCCTTGCCCACAGGTTCCAACACACTTTTCTGGACGCGATGAAGCCAGATAAGTATGGTGGAACCTTTTAGAAGCTTTTAAGGGATGTGCACTTGAAGTGAAAAGAAGAATTTTTCACCCACATCTTCAATAATAGTACGGTTTGCATCCACATAAACTAATTTGAAATTTACAAGATCAACGACACTATTTCTCATTTCTCCAAGTGCCATCTGAGGGACTTTGCGATCAATATTACCATCCATATCCAGATCAATAGTCACGTCACCAACTAATTGACCGTTTCGTTCATTAAAATTACGAGCAAAACATAAATAGGTCTGATGGCAGCCAAGGCTCGGTGCTATGACAACTGCCTGATTGAGTGTTCCTTTTTTTATGACGGTTCTAAAAATTGAAAGTTTCACTTCTCCTTCAACGAGAAGTTGTTTATTGACTAATTTTACTGCTGGTTTTGATACGGGATAAACTTTTTGGGCAGCATAAACATTTAAAGAGCAGATCAACAAAGATAGTGCGATCAAACTTTTCATAAAACTCTCCTGCGGATTAAGCTCTTATTTATACCGCTAAAAGAGTTGTGTTTATAAAGATCTGTAAAAATTACATATGTGCCAATTAATGAATAAATAATTGTATATATAGTTTCCAGCCGAATACTCTAAGATCAGGAAATTCTATGAAAATATTATTCGCATTTTTTGCATTTTTTACTCTTTCCCAATCAGCATTCTCAATGACAAATCAGCAAATAACGAGACTCATTTTAAACGATCCGGGCTTTATTGAGTCTGTTGAAATGAATATAAAAAACACTTTCCGCCGACCTGAATCAGTGAGAATGCAATTTGTCTCCGTCGGGGCCCAGATGAACAGAGCACCCTATTTTCAGGCTCGTTTTGACTACCAATTAGAAGCTGAACGCGTTCAGTTTGGCGTCTGTACTTATATTATGCAGGGAATTCTTAAATCCAGTAATTCGGTAGCATTCGATAAGATCGTTCATGAGGATTGCGGTGAATAAAAGAGTTTATCTTTGAGGCTTCTTTATTAAGCTTCTCGACTTCAAGTTTGTTATTAATTCCTGGTGGAAGTTTTTTATTCAAAAGTTTTCGCCTTTATTTTTATCCAAAAAGTTTTCGCCAGCCAATTTTCAGAAAAAAATAGGCATCGTCATTTTCAACCATGGCATGATAGTAGTTAAAGATGAGTGCACTCTCAGCCTTCTGAAGATCAGGATCAATGGGCATTTTTTCTCTGCCATGTGATCCGGATAAACCTTTTCTACTGGCCGGAACTTTTCCGGAATATTTCTTGCCGGATTTGTGATTGGCATAACGTCGGGAACGGGTATACCCCATCTCCAGAAATTTGCGGGCCATATCCATCCCCACAAAATCTTCTGCTTTTTTATACTCCAGAAATTTCTGATAAATGGCAGAAGCCGATTTTTCTGCTGCTTCCGGTGTTTTAAAACTCCACAAAGGCAATAACTCGCTTTTATAGGGTTCAACCAGAAGTACCCCCTGCTCTTTTTTTCCGACCTTATAAAGCCCGGGAGTGCTTCTCATGTCGATTGTTTTATAATCGAGGCCGTAATCAAAAAAACGGGAGCGATAAATGAGATTTTTTTCAATCAGTCTAAGGCGAAACGGGCCTTTAATATTTTCCGGATTAATAACTTTACCTTTTTGGGTTATTTCAATCTGCTCCTGAGAGACTAATTGCCGGGCAGCTAAACGGACAATTTCCATTTCAGTTTTATCTTGTTTTAATTCAGACGGAAGAACCTCACTTGGACAGATTGTGGTTCCCGGCTTTCGCTGATGAAGCAGCCGAAGAATAATATTCTTGTATTTATTTAGTTTACTCATTGGAGAGATATATACCATTTTACAATTGTCAGATGCAAAAAAAATTGATTTAACCGCTGCATGAAAAAATCAATCCTTCTGTACGCCCTGGCTGCATTCGCTATGTCATTCTCTGCCTTTTCTAAAAGCGCAGAACAATCCGAACGAATTAACAATTATTTTGAAATTCTAAGCTATGAAAAAACAGACTTTGAACCCGTTGGCGCAGTCTGTGAGAGAGTTGCTGTGCGAGAACTTGACCCCAGTTATCCCGATGCAAACTATACAATCGTTAACGGTATTCAATACGATGAACACAAAACAACTGTTGGTGAACTAGATGTCGTAATATTCGACAAATTCACCGGAAAAGTTGAGGCCGTAGCCGAAGTTAAATGCTGGCGCAGTTTTCAAGGCGCTTTAAAAAAAGCGAAAGAACAGCGAATGCGTTTTCTCACTCATTTAAATCGCAATATTGTCATCACAGACAAAGAAGCTAAAAGGTATTCGAAAGAATCCTTTAATCAAATAAAAAAATATTTTTCTATCTCTCAGGATGGCGGAATCAATCAGGGTTTTGACTTTGAATTAAGCCTCGATTTTAGGGAGTTGATGGAATTAAGAAAGCGTCTACTTGACTGCCGGTCAGCTGGACGTTGCCCTCGCAGAAAATAAAAAGGTGGATAAGTGCAGTTCAAAATATTATTAAGCCGGTTTTTGACCCGATTCGGAGATCAGGCCTGGGACTTCGCTGTTCCGCTTGCCCTGATTCAGATCTTTCCGGGTAAAATTCAGCTTATTGCCTTCATTTACTTTTTTTCCAAACTAACTCAGATTCTTATTGGTCCTACAATTGCCAGAAAAATTGACAATGAAAAAAGGGCAGTCATTTATAAACTGGGAATCGGTTCACAAACAGTTGCCATGTGTTCAATGTGGGGACTCATTTCCCTGCTTTTGTTTTCATCGATGGAAGGTTTTAATCTCTCGGCTCTCTGGTATTTTGTTATTCTCGGCTTGCTTTCTCTGTTAAGTTCTATAGCTAATCTTGGTTCCTCATTAATGGATATCTCAGTAGGTTTTGATCTGGCGGTCGAAGTTCTGCCCAAAGAGGAACTCAGCCTCTTTAACAGCCGTTTAAAACGCCTGGATCTTTTTACCGAAGTCACTGCACCGGTGATTGCGGGAGCGATTCTCTACTGGACATCAGACTATCCACTTTGGGGATTTTCAGCGATCGCGCTGATAAATCTTCTCACTTTTATTCCAGAATATTTCCTGCTGCGCTCTACCCGTGCTTTAAAGATTGAAAAAGAAGCTAAATCTTCCGTTGGAGAAAACAAAAATTTCATAGTAGTTTTTCTTGAATCCATCGGCAATCTCAATCACAAACCTTACGCAATTGTCATAGTTGCCTATGCATTTTTATGGTTGTCAGTTCTAAGTCCGCATGGCGTTTTGCTGACGAGTTACTTAAAAGATGGAGGTCGCGTTTCGGAATTTGCCATTGGTCTCTTCAGGGGAATGGGTGCTGTATTTGGACTTATTCCTACTTTTTTATTTGCACCGATGAATAAAAAATACGGACTGGTTTTAACCAGTAAAATTTTTATCGGCTTTCAGCTATCGTGTGTACTGATGGCAACTTTAAGTTTTTTCTTTATGGAAAATATCTTTTTCTTTCTCGTTTTTGTCCTGTTTTCCAGAATTGGTCTTTATGGATTCAGCATTGGTGAAACAGAACTTCGTCAACTGATGATCCCTAAGGAGAAACGCGGTGAAGTTAATGGAATTGCTAACTCCACCACTTCCATGGCGACTCTTGTGTTGTTTCTTTGCGGAACAGTTATTGGCGACACGCCTAACTTCGGAATGATGATTTTTTTATCTTTGATGGCCGTGCTGGTTGCTTTTGTTTTGTTTCTACGGCAACCAAAATTATTCAAGAATAAAGAATAATGCAATAATTGCGACAGCAGATGAAATGACAAATTTTACTCTCTGCACATTAAGCGCTTCAGGCAGGGTAAGCTTGCCCTTGTTACCTATTTTTTGAATTGTCCGGCTGATCTTTCCTGATACTTCAGCATAAAGATATGAGCCAGCAACCATCCCACCTATGTAATAAAGTGCTCCCATTTCTCCTTCACCTAAAGCAGCTGCTCCAGTTCCGGGACAAAAACCGGCAAAAGCAAACCCCACGCCGAAAATAAGACCTCCGATGATATTGGAAGCGAGTTGAGCGGGTTTAATCTGTGGCTCGACTTTTCCGGTCTTGTGTAAAAGCATAAATCCAACCATGCCGACTGCAATAGCTGAAAGAATGACTTTCATGACAGTAAAATCAGTTAATAATAACTGCCCTTCCAGAACATGATATTTGGTCACTCCTCCTTTATGCAAAAGAAACCCAAAAATAGATCCAAAGAGAACAGGCTTGAAATGATTTAATTTTTTCATATTAATAGATTAGCCTGATGGCCAGCACCCCTCCTGCAAAAAAACAAATGAGTGATATCCATGAAGCCACACTAAGCTGAATGGTTCCGCTGATTCCATGACCACTAGTACAGCCTCCGGCCATTCGGGCGCCAAAAGACATAAGAATTCCACCTAAGAAAGCAAGGAGTGCATAATAGATGTTATTGTGTTGACCAAAAGTCTCTGTCCACATTTGGGGATACCACTCGAGCTTGAAATCGCCTGATGTAACCGCTGAGACAAATGCCCCCATGATAATTGAGAGAACAAAAACGAATTCCCAGTTAAACTCGGGTGGATTCTTTTTAAAATAATCCAGATGTGATGTATGTCGAGGGGCTACCAGCTTGCCAATGAGTCCGGCCAAAGAAGCATAAGCAGATGAAGCACCAACCGGTTGTTTTGAAAAATAAAGACTTGCACAAACTAATATTCCAATAAATGCGCCGACGATGTAGGGTGACCACATATGTAACCTCACTTCCTCTTTTTTAGAATATTTCCGGCAGGACAGACAAGTACCACTGCCACAACACTCAGGTGTTTAACTTGCAACGATAATAGAAAGAATAAGTTCATCCTGTGAGGTCAATTATGTTTTTTCAAAGTATCAAAACCCCCGGACTCGCCCATAACGCCTACATCCTCGCTTCACAGAAAATCGGAATTGTAGTCGATCCCCGTCGCGACGTAGAAGAATATCTGGAAATTGCCCGAGCAAACGGAATTGATATTCAGTATGTACTGGAAACCCATCGGCAGGAAGATTTTGTGCTTGGTTCAAAAACAATTAAAAGTCTGCTGGATGCAAAAATCATAGGAGGCGATCACGAATTGTTTTCTTATTGCGACATCAGACTGCGAGACGGTGAAAGCTTCACAGTCGGAGACATCATAATTAAGGGCCTGCATACACCAGGGCACACACCTGAGAGCATGTCATATGCCATTTATCTAAAAGGCAAGAAAGATTGCTGGGCGGTGTTTACCGGGGATGCTCTGTTTGTCGGCGAAGCCGGGCGCACCGATTTACCCGATAAAAAGAGAACTGCAGAAAATGCAGCTCTTTTATACGATTCGATACACGAAAAAATACTTCCTTTGGGCCCACAGACACTTTTGTATCCTGCTCATGGATCAGGATCTGTTTGTGGTGGAAATATAGCTGAATATGATCAATCGACACTTGGGTTTGAACAAACCTACAATCCGGTTTTTATTAAAAGTAAGACAGAATTCATTAAGAATAAGCTGGAGGAAAGAATACCTCGGCCTCCCTATTTTACTTTGATGGAAAAAATGAATCTTTATGGAGGAAGACCTCTGGATAAGAAGATTGATTCTATCAAAATATTTGAGGCAAAAGAATTTTGCAAAAAAGCAGAGGAAGGAATCATCGTTGACACCCGATTGCCTGAAGCATTTGCCGGAGCTCACATTAAAGGTTCATATAGTATCTGGCTGGATGGTCTTCCGGTTTTCGGGGGACATATCGCAGAACCAGACACACCTCTCTATCTGGTTCTTGAAAGGGCAGATGATCTGAAAAAAGCATTTCAGTTCTTAACCAGAATTGGAATGGAAAGTATCAGCGGAGTCCTAACTGAAAACTTTGAACAGTGGAGAAACATAGGTTTACCCGTTGAATCGTCAGGAATTGTTTCACCATCCGGCCTCAAAGAAAAAAGAGACGAATTTTTTGTCTTAGATGTCCGGGAGATCAGTGAGTTTGAAGAGGAAGGCCATATCGAAGATGCTGTTCACTGCTACGTCGGTGATCTGGGAAAATTTCTCATTGACTTCAAAACTGATAAACCCATCGCAGTTACCTGCAGCGTTGGTCATCGTGCCAGTCTGGCAGTGAGCCTACTCAAGAAAGCAGGCTATAGAAATGTTTATAATCTCATTGGTGGAATGACTGCCTGGGAAGAATTACAGTATCCTTTAGTGAAGGGAAAATCAGATTCATTTTTTTATGACATCAAAAATGATAAGCCTGAATTCCTGCAGCGAATGTACCAGTAAGAATCAGAGGAGTTCATCTAGTTTTTTTATAGATTTATGAATTTCATCCCGGACTCGGCGATAAACATTAAGAATTTCCTCTTCATCAGACATTTCTTTTGTGAGGGCGGGAGGATCGTCAAATCCAACATGGATGACTTTACCTCCCGGAAAGTACGGACAATTTTCATAAGCATGATCGCAAACAGTTATAACATAATCAAAAAAGACTGACGGCAGTTCTTCTATTGTCTTTGAAGAGTGAGATGAAATATTTACACCAGCTTCCATCATTACTTTGACAGCACGGGGATTCATACCGTGTTTTTTAGTTCCAGCAGAAAAAATATTAAAACTATGTCCCCAGTATTTTCGGGCAAAGCCTTCCGCCATTTGCGAGCGACATGAATTTCCTGTGCATAAAAACATAATGTTTTTTTTCATCAAATTCCCTTAGCAACAGCTTTTTTTTGTTTCAGTTGCAGTCGGCGCACAACAAGCCGATTCTACCTGGAAAGACTCTTTTTTGTTAAAAACTTCTGCATCGGCCATGGTGTGATATGCCTCCCAGGCAATGCCTGCCGGATCCTTTACCCAGGCCTTAGCCGATTCAGCATAACAACATGTCGTTGTACCTTCGTCATAAATGCCAAGATCCGCATTTTTTAACCTGTTAGTCAGTTCAGATAGTTCTTCCGGAGCATCTACCTGCAATCCCAGATGGTCGACCCCTTTTTGTCCCGCACGTGTTGAAATGGCAAAATTAACTCTTGGATCTTCAAGCATCCATTTGGCATAATCCTCTTTAACCTTATTAGGTTTCTGCCCAAAAAGTGTTGAATAAAAATTAATCGACTGCTCAAGATCTTTAACTCCGACGTGGATATGAAAACGTTTCATATTTTTCTCCTTGTTATTTTCATTATAAACTCAGTACCATACTACAGAGTCAAACTCATTTTCACTTTTCAAAAAAATAAAATCTATTCTTGACTACGTACCTGGGTACAGAATGTATAATAAACAAATGAAAAAACTATCCTTTCTCGATACCTATCTTACAATGTGGATTTTCCTGGCAATGCTGGCAGGGATATTGATTGGAAATCTGTTTCCCTCTTTTGCTGGATTTATTGACTCATTTTCTATCAAAACAACATCTATTCCCATTGCTATTGGTCTGATCCTCATGATGTACCCTCCTCTGGCCAAAGTAAAATATGAAGAGATTGGCTTCGTTTTTAAAGACAAAAAAATACTGGCTATTTCTCTGATCCAAAACTGGATCCTCGGACCTTTGTTAATGTTTTTTTTGGCCATCATTTTTTTAAAAGAGTCTCCTGATTATATGATGGGTTTAATTCTCATCGGGCTGGCCAGATGTATTGCGATGGTGCTAGTCTGGAATCAACTGGCGGAAGGAAATTCAGAATATTGTGCCGGCCTGGTAGCATTCAACTCACTATTTCAAATTCTTTTTTTTCCCGTCTATGCTACTTTCTTTATGACTTATCTTCCCAACTTTTTTGGGCTACACAGTTTTGAAGTCAATTTTACGATGTCGGAGATTGCTCATTCGGTCGGGATTTATCTTGGAATACCTTTCTTAATGGGATTTGTGACCAGAAAACTAGTGATCGAAAAGAAAGGGACAAATTGGTACGAAACAAACTTTTTACCCAAAATATCTCCTCTGACTTTGATATTTCTACTTTTTACCATTGTTATAATGTTTTCACTCAAAGCTGAAAAAATCATTCAACTTCCTTTAGATGTTCTCAGAATTGCCTTACCACTAACGTTGTATTTTCTGATTATGTTTTTAATCTCAATGGTGATGAGTAAAAAAGCTGGATCTGATTATTCTCGTTCAGCAACTCTCTCATTTACGGCTGCTTCAAATAACTTTGAGCTGGCCATTGCCGTGGCAATTGCAACTTTCGGAATCAATCATGGAGCAGCTTTTGCAGCTGTCATCGGTCCGCTGGTAGAAGTACCTGTTTTACTGGGTCTGGTTAAAGTTTCTCTCTGGATTAAAAAGAGATATTTTAATTAGCTAGAATCTTTTTCTCCGGTACTAAATGATATTCCTTAGTAAATTATTGACATTTTTTTTCGATGTTGATTAGATAAAGCGCTCTCTTTTCAAATTTTTCATGTAACGTCTTGTTTAAGTATTATTCAGGGTTCGGTTCTGACCGAAGTTATTGTATGTAGGGTCGCATACGCATTGGAGTTTCTATGAATCTTCGTGTGGGCCTGTTTGGATTCGGAAGAACCGGATCAATTGTAGCAAAAGAAATTGCAAATGATTCACAACTTGACCTTAGGTGGGTCTGTCGTAATTCAATACCTTCTAATCTAAAATTCGCCAGTCATGCTCTGGGCTTTGATAAAGCTTTTGCGCCTTTTGTTTCCAAAGAAAATCTGACATCCCATTTCCTGCGCAATAACCCGGTGGATCTGGTGATCGATTTTTCTTCTGCTGGAGGGGCAAAATTTTATCATATTATGGCCGATGCCGGAGTTAAGATTGTTTCGGCCATTTCAAATTATTCATTATCTGAGATAAAAATCCTTAATCATGTCAGTGACAAAACTGCCGTTCTTCATTCGCCCAATATTACACTGGGTATAAACTGGTTAATGATGGCCTCAAAAATGCTAAAGAATATTATTCCCAACGCAGACATTGAAGTTGTTGAAGAACATTTCAGAGCTAAAAAGGATGTCTCCGGAACTGCCCTTAAGCTGGCACAGACTCTTGAACTTGAGCCAGACAAGCACGTTAATTCAATAAGAGTTGGCGGCATTATCGGCAAGCATGAAGTCATCTTCGGTCTTCCTTATCAAACGCTGAGACTTACTCATGAAAGCGTCAGCAGGGCTGCATTCGGTACTGGAGCTATCTTTGCTGCGAAATGGTTAGCTGAACAAAGCTCTGGATTATTCAGTATGGAAATGGCACTCAATGAAACATTTGTAGCAAACATGAAAGCCGTTAAATGAAAGCCAGGTTATACAAAGTCAGATATTCCTTAAGAAAATTCATTGAGCTTGAAGCTTTTTCAAGCATCATTCTGCTTTCAAGTACTCTGCTGGCAATGGTACTGGTCAACAGTGGCTGGGAAGCATCCTATTCTGCTTTTCTAAGTTTCAAATTTTTAAATCTATCCATGGAGCATTGGATAAACGATGGCCTAATGACAATATTCTTCTTTGTGATCGGATTGGAATTAAAAAAAGAAATTGTTCAGGGCGAGCTAAATAATCCTCGTAAAGCGGCTCTACCTGTTTTTGCCGCAATCGGTGGTATGGTTCTACCAGCACTAATATACCTGTGTATTAATAGAGAAGGAGATTTTCGCTCTGGCTGGGGTATTCCAATGGCCACTGATATTGCATTTGCTCTTGGAGCATTAACACTTTTTGGAAAAAAAATTCCTCTGTCACTGAAGATATTTTTACTGGCCGTTGCCATTGTCGACGACCTGGGGGCAATTTTAGTTATTGCCTTTTTTTATACTGCCCAAATTAATTATCTATATCTTTTCTTAGCTTTTATTTTTCTGTTTTTTATCCACTTGTTAAAGCTTAAACAGTTTAAAAGCTATTTACTCTATTGCCTATTCGGATTCATTGTCTGGTTTTTTACTCTTAGATCAGGAATTCATGCAACAATTGCAGGGGTCTTAATCGGATTACTTACACCTTATGCGACTGAGTTAAAAAAGAGTGCTGTAGATATTTATTCGCCTGTCGAAGAGTTAATTTCAATTCTTCATCCCTTTGTCAGTTATGGGATCTTACCTTTATTTGCTTTTGCGAATGCTGGAATATACTTAACCAATATCGAAATCGGATCTTTATTTAAACACACAATTTTTCAGGGAATCCTGACTGGGCTCGTTATAGGGAAACCAGTTGGGATAATGCTTTTTTCTTTTATCGCAGTAAAACTTAAGCTGGCCCACTTAGGTAAGGGATTAAACTGGCCTGATATTTTCTGTGTTAGTATTTTGGCCGGCATTGGTTTTACAATGTCATTATTTATTTCAAACCTAGCACTCTCAGATGATCTCGAGATTTTTTCAAAAACATCAATTGTACTGTCTTCAGCTCTCTCTGCCTTTTTGGGAATCATTATTATGTTTTTAAATCTTAGATATAGAAATCAAATCGTTCACCATAACTAAATTATGGTGTTTTCTCCTAAGTCATGAGAGAGGCCTTCATCTGCCTCTCTCTCTTTTTTCAGGGAGTTTAAATGGCCGGAAAATTATTCTGGATTATATGGATTGCATTCTTCATTTATGGATATCTTAAATATTAGTTCTTGTTGCTTTTTAAAGGTCTACTAACTTGTAAAATCAACGTCAGTACAGAAATCGATAAGATGAGAAACCAGTCTGTTCCATTCAATGTAAAATCTTTAAGTGCCAGCCACCCGCCAAAAATTACCAACGCGAGTGTAACAAGAATTTTTTCTTTAAACATTTTCTGAAAATGAACCAGCAGCCCAAAACTGATAAACCAGAAAAGAAGGATTATCAGTGTACTCATAGTATTGGTTGATGCCTCCATTATCGAAATTACACAATAGGTTCCAGTCACAATTGACAACATAAAGAAGACTAATGCCTGCGTATGTTCAACTCGCTTTTTTGATGTCATTCTTTTTTGTCCTAACATAGAGAGTATTATAGAAATACATCCAAAAAATAAAGTCATAAGCCAATTCATGCAAAGACCTTGGTTAATTTATTTTTCCTGTCTTTGTTTGCCATAACGACAATTTTTTTAACGAGGGCTATGAAAAAACCCGTGAGTATAAGATTTAATGCCAAAGACATAAATGCTACTGCTACATAAGGGGCAGCAATTCCGTAAGAAAGTGAAATGGCCAATACACCAGCACCAACCTCCCCTCGAGGAAACATTGCAATTCCTACGGCTACCCTTTCTTTAAAACTTGCTTCACGACGATAACAAAAGCAGGCAAACATTTTTCCGATATTAGATAAAATAGTCACTGCTAGAACATGCATAAGTAGTATTGCTGGCTTCATTGTTAATACTATTTCTGCATTATTTCCAAAAGCCGAAGGCATTGATAATCCCACTAATAACATAAAGGCTGAGGAAATAATTAAACCAACCTTCTCTTCTTTAGATTCACCTGGTTCATCTTCTCCTGGAATGACAACTTCTCGTGAATCATTTTTTATCATGCATCCCAACAGAAAAGCCGGTAAGAGTATTTCGATATGAATGCCGACCTGACTTTCCGGATCTTTGGAAAATTTATAGATGAGTTCACTCAGCACTACCATTAGGGCAGAATAACCTAATAACCATGACCAGCTCTTGGGGATGTTTAAACGACGATAAAATTTGATCCCTAAGAAAATTAACAACGCCATAACAAATATATTTGCTCCTAATTGCCAGACGAAGCCAACGATGAGCATCTGAAGAGGTATCATAAGCAATACTGTGTCGAGATCATCGAATATCGCTAAAATTCGAGTCTTTTTATAAACCCATGTGCCAGCAAGCCCAGATGCTGCTAACATCGAGAACAGAACCCCGGCAGAAGTTGGAGCCGCAAATCTCCCCACAATCAACGCCTCAATCCACCCTGGAGTGGAACTGGTATTTCCTTCGTTTCCCGTCGGCATTAAAAAGAGAAGAAAATATCCAGTCACAAGAAGCCACGGAAAGGCAGCAGCCGTGGCCGCTACACCATAATCGACTGCATACTGTTTTTTATTTTTTAAATTGATCTCGAATTCCCGACCGACTTCAACCATTATAAAGGCCAGTAACGTCATCGTTAAAAAATTACGAGTGTATTGGAACCAATTTGGGAGATTTCCAAAAATAGCAGGAAGAAGCTGCGAAGCGATGAGTCCTATCATTAGTAAACTAATCAAAATTATTGTGCGTTTCAATTGAGTACCTCTTTATAGAGTGTTTCTCTCTTTAAAACTGCAATAATTGTACCTTTAGAGGACGGTTAAATTACCTTTTGCTAGTGTGTAATACTTACACTCCTGTCTGATTTGTTAGATCCAAAATAGATGAGAAATGATAAATTCCTGCCTATTATGCAAATCAATACACGCTTTTTAGAAAACCTGAAAGTCGAAGCTAATTTCGATGATTTTACTATTATTGCCGATCAGCCTATTCGCTATAAAGGTGATGGCACAGCCCCCGGCCCATTTGATTATTTTCTCGCTTCGTCGGCCATGTGTGCGGCTTATTTCGTAAAGGTCTATTGCCTGGCCCGTAATATACCGACTGAAGACATCCGGCTCACGCAAAATAATATTGTCGATCCAGAAAATCGCTATAAACAGATCTTTAATATTCAGGTGGAGTTACCTGAAAGTATTTCTGCTCACGACCGTGAAGGAATTTTAAAGTCTATTGATCGCTGTACAGTGAAGAAAGTTATTCAGCAAGGACCGGAATTTCAGATTGAAATAAAGAGCGTTTTGGGTACGGATTCAGGACTCTTGTATCAGCATGGTTCAGATAAAGAAACGCGCACAATGCTTCTGGGGAAGGATCTCTCCCTGGAAGAGACAATTGCCAATATGTCTGCATTAATCGCCGGTCTGGGAATTAAATTAGAAATTTCTTCCTGGAGAAACCCTGTTCCTCACGTATGGTCAGTGCATATCCGCGACGCTGATTCGCCAATGTGTTTTACTAATGGCAAAGGTGCTACTAAAGATGCTGCACTTGCATCTGCGCTGGGAGAATACCTAGAACGCCTCAGTAACAATTATCTCTATAATGACTGGTTTCTGGGTGAGGAAATCGCGGATGGCGATTTCGTTCATTATCCGACTGAGAAATGGTTTAAGCCAGGGCCTAAGGACACAATTCCTTCAGGACTAATGGATGATTACCTGCTTGAGATTTACAATCCGGATGGTGAGTTAAAAGCATCACACCTGATTGATACTAACTCAGGAAACGTTAAGCGCGGAATTTGTGCTGTCCCTTATGAAAGACAATCGGATAAAGAAAAAGTTTATATTCCGGTCAATCTGATAGGTAATTTGTTTGTCAGTAACGGTATGAGTGCCGGAAATACAAGGAATGAAGCACGAGTACAGTGTTTATCAGAAATCTTTGAGCGTGCGGTAAAAAATCAGATCATACTAGAAGAGATAACTCTGCCGGATGTTCCTGAGCATGTCCTCAATCGTTATCCGCGGATTGTTGAAGGCATTAAAAAACTGGAAGCAGAAGGCTTTCCCATAGTCGTCAAAGATGCATCATTAGGTGGACGTTTTCCAGTTATGTGTGTGACTTTGATGAATCCAAAAAATGGAGGGGTTTTCGCCTCTTTCGGAGCTCATCCAAAATTTGAGGTTGCGCTTGAAAGAAGTCTGACCGAACTATTGCAGGGAAGAAGCTTCGAAGGATTTAATGTTCTTTCTCCTCCTACTTTCAATCAAAGTGCAATTCGCGAGCATAATAACATTGTCGATCACTTTATTGATTCAACTGGCGTTATTTCCTGGAAATTTTTTAGTGAGAAAAGTGATTTTGAATTCACTGAATGGGATTTCTCCGGTTCAACTGAAGAAGAGTATAATTATCTGATGAGTATCTTGCTGGAACTGGAGAAAGAAGTTTATATTGCCGACTTCGAAGAGTTGGGTGTAAAGTCCTGCCGGATACTCGTTCCCGGCTATTCGGAAATTTATCAGACTGAAGATTTGATCTGGGACAATCACAATAAATCGATTGTTTTCCGTGCTGATATCCTTAATTTGCATTCACTGGATGACAAAGCTCTCTCCAGACTACTTAAGAAGCTAGATGAAAGTGAACTTGATGATTACACCAAAATTTCAGAACTCATCGGAGTAACTTTTGATGAAAACACTGTCTGGGGCCAGCTGAACATTGGAGAATTAAAATGTCAGATTCTCTTAGCACTTAAGAAATTCGACGAAGCTAAAGAGCTGGTCGAAATGTTCATGACCTTCAATGATAATTCAAGTGTGCGAAGAGCATATTACCGTGCAATGGATGCGATTTTAGATATTGAATTAAATGAAGAGCTGGAACTAAAAGACTACATTCCTAACATGACCCGCATGTTTGGCACAGAGATAATGAACAATGCAATTGGTACTATTACCGGGGATGTTCGTTTTTATGGACTGACAAAAACGAATATCAAACTCGAAGGACTGGACAAACATCTTCGTCTCATTGAAAGCTATCAGAAGTTACAAAAGGCAAAACGACATTTTCACCATGGAATATCTAAATAATGAAAAGGATAATATTTTCTCTGCTCATTCTGAATGCGTGTTCACCAGATTCACAAACAATTTCTAAACAGCTAAAACAATCCTCAATAATCAACGGACAAACAGTCAATGCAACTGATAAAATCGCCTCCCTGGTAGTTGGAGTCTTTAATACGCGAAGCCGGTTTCTATGTTCAGGAACGATTATAGCTTCAGACATTGTTTTAACAGCAGCTCACTGCATTCCGGGTAAAGCCCAGGAACTTCAGATTATCTTTTCAACAGATGTTGATCGTATTTTGAAATCAAAAGATCAAAACATTCTGACTAAATTCATGTTGCCGGCTATTGAAACAAAAATTTTTCCTAAATGGAATCCTCGTGATGAAGATACCGTTGTCGACACCGGTGACATGGCGCTGATCAGGTTTAAAGGTGAATTACCATCGGGCTACAAAGCAGCGACTTTTCTTAATGAGACTGAGAGCCTTAAAATTGGACAAATTGTTACAGTGGCCGGATTCGGAGTTAGTGATGTGGATATGGAAGAAATTAATCCGCGCCAATACAGCAAATTAGACCAGGCAATTGAAAGTGGAGAAGTCATCTGCAGTGCCGGTAAACGTGACAATTATGGAATTTGTTTTGAACTCGAGAGATCAGGAGACGGCGTTCTACGAGTGGCCCATGCCCCGGTATCTTTTATTCACGAATCAGAAATTCGCCTGAATGAAAAAAAGGCCGGCACCTGTAATGGTGACTCCGGTGGTCCGGCCTTTATTGAATATAATGGAGAATATCTTCTACTGGGAGTAACCAGCCGCGGAAGTGAACTTTGCAACGAAGCTGGTTTTTATACAAACGCCGTTGTCCTTCGCAGCTGGATTGAAGAGACTATTGAGTCTATGAGGCATTAAGTTTTAAATTTCGCTACTGTCGTTTTTAAATCCACTGCCCCCTGATTCAGGTTTTTAGTCGCATTTGCTATTGATTCAGAGGCCAGTGCAGATTTCTCTGTCTCTTCTGCAACCTGCTGAATAGCATAGCTTATTTCTCTGGCGGCGGAAAGTTGCTCTTCAGCGGCACAAGAAACTTCTGATATGGCCTGTGTTGTTTTCTTCACTCCGGTAGCGATTTTTTCAAAAGCTTCGCCAGCCTGACGGGATATCTCGCTTCCTTGAGAGACACGCTTAACTGACTCATTGATCAATTTTGAGATTTCTTTTGTAGCTTGCGATGAGCGTTCTGCAAGTTTTCTAACTTCATCTGCAACAACCGAGAAACCTAATCCATGCTCTCCTGCCCTCGCTGCTTCAATCGCAGCATTAAATGCAAGCAGATTCGTCTGTCCTGCGATCTCACTGATAACTTTAACAATCTCACTGATGTCTTCAGATGACTTACTAATCAGCTCCATGGCCTCTATAGAGCGTGATATGGCCTTCGCACCAACTTCTGCTTCTTCCTGAGTGGTTTTTGCAACCAGGTCAGTATTTTTTGAATTTTGAGCAATGGAATTGATAGAGGCAGTTAATTCCTCAATGGAAGCATTCATTTCTTCAGTTGTTGAACCTAGAAGTTGTGCACCTCTTGCTACACCTACGGATTTTTCAGCAATATCAGTGGATACAAGTGAAAAATCCTCAGCAAGTTTAGTGACTGTTTCCTCAACCTCAACCTGGACAGTAATATCAGTAGCAAATTTTACAATTTTGTAAGGCTTTCCATTGATATCCATAATAGGGTTATAAGAAGCCTGGATCCAGACTTTTTTCCCCCCACGCCCGATGCGCAAATATCTGCCAGAATCAAACTCCCCTCTGCCAAGTTTGTTCCAGAACTCTTTATACTGCAGACCTTCGACGTATTTACTTTCACAAAACATACTATGATGTTTTCCCTGAATCTCATCCAGAGAATAGCCAAGGGACTTAAGAAAATTTTCATTGGCCACAAGTATTTTTCCATCAAGATCAAATTCAATGACGGCCATGGCTTTGCTGATGGCAGAAAATTTTCCACTATTTTCAGCTTCAGTCATTTTTTGTCGGGTCACATCTGTGGCAATTTGAATAACTTTTACCACCCGATTCATTTCATCCTTCACCGGAGCATAAACAGCTTGTATCCACACCTCTTTTCCATCTTTAGTGATTCGCTTAAAAACGCTGTTAAAACTTTTCCCACTGTTAAGATCATTCCAAAAATTAGTGTAATCATTTGATTGTGCAAATTTTTCTTCGACAAGTATTCTATGATGTTTGCCGATTAATTCATCAGATTTGTAATTAAATAAATCTTTGAAAATCTGATTGGCAGTCAAAAGTAGTCCTTTTGTATCGAATTCAACATAAGCATAAGTCGAGTCAATGGCACCTATAATTCCCTTCATGTTATGGCGTTCAAGTTCCAGATCGGTAATGTCATAGCGAACACCGATATACTTTTGCGGCTTACCATTACCACCTAAGATAGGAGCAATAACAGCATCAACATAATAGGGAGTGCCGTCTTTTTTTCTGTTTTTGACAACTCCTCTGAAGATGTTTCCTCTACCGATAGTTGCCCATAATTCTTTAAAGACTTCTTTGGGCATATCCGGGTGACGGGTCGTATTGTGAGGTTTACCAATAAGCTCATCTTCTGAATACTGAGAGACTTCGCAAAATTTCGGATTGATATTGAGTATATTTCCCTTTAAATCTGATTCTGAAACAATACTGGTCACATCCATTATGGACTTGCGAACATTCAATTCGTTTTTCAAGGCCGTAATATCGGAAGCCACGACAAGAATTTTGTTAACCACTCCTTTTGAATCCTTTAAAGGATAAAAATTTGCAGTTATCCAGATATCTCTTCCATGCTTATTGAGCAGCCGGCATTCATCAGCGTGAACGGCACCATTCAATATTCTCTTCCAGCAATCGATGTATTCAATACTCTCAACGAAAGACTGCTCATAAAGAATACTTTGTTTTTTCCCCAATAAATCATCAGCTGAATAATTAAGTAATTTAAGAAATCCTTCACTGCTAGTTAGGATATTTCCCTCAGCTGAAACAGTAAGGGTTAAGGGAGACAGGGATAATATTTCAATAAGTGAATTAGAATCATCTTTGTTGATTTCGCTTTCATGATTGTTTAATTTTAAAGCCGCTGAATCCATTCTTCTCTCCTGCTCTCTAACTTTTTTTTGTTGAACTACTATCGACTAATGCTACATGGAACTGAGAATTTTGAATTTCAAAAGATTTTCAAGTATTCGTATTCAGGACTGAATAAATGAATTTCCCTGAAAAAAAGGAAGGTGTAGTAAAAATGGATTTATGACTTAAATCAATAGATTAAAAACAGATTACAAGAAAATTTACGCCATTTAAGGCGACAAATGTTTTACTCGGGAAAGTCATGAAAATTGATTTTTGATTTCAATTCACTCAAAAAATTATACTTCTCTTTAGTTTTGTGGGTATTAAAAAGGGCAAAAATTTTCAGTTATTTTAGGACAATTTCTGTTTCACTTCGCTCAAGAGAATCCACAGGCCCAGGCCATTTAATTTTTTTCATCCATCTTTTTGCGACAATCTTTTCTCTATCGGTGCCCTGAGCACCTAAGGCATTTTCCACCAGCAAGGAAGTAATAAAAATTCTGGCCATGGTGAATGAAAGATTGCGAGCTGATGCTTCCATGGTCTCAATATCCCCCATTTGCTTGAGGCAATGCTGAAGTTTACCAAGCAGCATTGATAGCTCTTCTTTTAACGAATCTTCCTTCAGTTTTTCTGTACGTTTTTGAATGTCTTTCAAAAAGACATCTACGGGACATTCTTTGGTCATGGCCCGCAGAACATCAAGGGCCAGAACATTGGTCGCACCTTCCCAGATTGGGAAGACTTGAGCATCACGGATTAATTTGGGAATACCTGTATCTTCAACGTAACCACTACCTGCAAAAACTTCGACCATTTCACTGACGATTTTAACAGCTTGTTTACCTGTAAATAACTTGGCCATCGGAGTAAGTAATCTGAGTAAGGCCTGCTCTTCTGGTGTCGCATTTGATGTTTCTTCTTTTCCCAGTAAGAGTGCGATATGCATAATAAAAAGAACTGATCCTTCGAGCTCGATCTTTGCATCCGCCATGATTTCTTTAAAAAGCAGGTGATCTGCAATATTCTTTTTAAAAGCAAATCTTCTGGAGGCGTAATCTTCAGCCAGAGCGATTGAGCGCCTCATCTGAGCAACAGAACAGACAGAATTATAAATTCTGGTGACATTAAAAAGTGTGGCTATCTTTTTTACACCATTGCCTTCACCTCCCACCAACAAGGCGGGGGTGCCGTTAAGTTTTAATTCAGCAGTAGGCATGGCCCTGGTTCCGAGCTTATCTTTGAGCCGTAAAATTTCAATCTGATTCAATCTGCCGCTATCAATTCCGGTTTCCAGAAAAAATAAACTGAGAGAACGACTGTTTTGTTCTGCCCCTTCCGGATAGGCAAGTGTAAAGGCCATTTGAGAGGTGGTTGCAGACGTGAACCATTTTGTTCCATAGAGGCGATGTATCCCCTTTTCAGTGCGGGAAATAGTTGCTGTTCCACTAACGTCAGATCCTCCGGCCTTTTCCGTCATCCACTGTCCGGAAGTCCAGAAAGTTTCAGCCTTCCTGGAGAGAAGATGATTTGTCATTGTTTGTTTTAATTTATCATCACCATAAGTTTCTATCAGTTTTGCAGCTCCGTCTGTCATTGCCAGCGGACAAGAAACAAATGCACTGGATGGGTGAAAAAGATAAAGCATCGCCATTTGGTAGACTCGCGAGTATTCACCGTATTTTCTTTCATATCCAGCAGCGATCAGCCCGTTTACTGCGGCATAAGCTGTCAGATCTTTCCAGGCCTGACACATTCTAATTTCATCTATTCTTCTGCCATAGGGATCAAAAGGTCTATGAACTGGTTTATTGATCTCGAGTTCTGCTTCTGCCGACAGCTCAAATAATGTCGTTGCAGCATCATTGCCAATCTGCTGTAAATGACCTTCAAATTTTTTAAGTACTTCTATCGGGACATTTTTGAGCAAGGAATTCTTCAGCAGAATATCGTCCGAATATTGATTTTTTAATTCCGGAGCTTGCTGAAAAAATTCACTTTGCTTAGACATAATTTTATCCTCAATGAAAGTGCGTTCATCTTTATAATAAGTATAAACTAATTTTTCATTTGTGCTGAGAGTAAACTTGTTCTGTCCACGGGATTAGCTTTTATTCCAAAAAATTGCCCGGCTAACCGGGCATGACGAAATTAATTATCAGCTTTAAGGATTCTTTCGGCTCTTTCTACCAGAATATCCAGAGCATCCTGTTCGGAAAGTGTTGCGTCTTCGGCCTGAACCAGTCTCACCATCTCCTGCAGTTCGACAGACAACTCTCCGTTTTGAGCAGCTTCGTCAGCATGAGCAATGATTTTGCGGGCGCCATTACTCATATCAGCTGTCACCATCGTAGGAGCAAAAGTTGAAGCCAGTGTCGCAATTGTGTAAACCTCAGAAGGAGTTAAGCCGTGAGCAAAAGCATTCGCTCCGAATGTCAGAGTTAAGAGAACAAGCGCAGTCTTCATAGGATCTCCTGAAATAGGGGTTGTGATAGTTTACACTATCCTGTTCTTCCTAAGTGGTGGTTAATCACTGTAAAAAGGAAATGATCCTTCATTTAATGTTTAAAACTTTGACAGCATTTCCCCGATGAAGTCTTAAAACCATTATTTCAGTGATAATTGAATTCAGCCTTTTTATAAAAAGCATTAAGGGCAAGATAAATAAGTGCACCGGCTGCAAGAAAACCTGCGGCTGTCAGCAGTGAACTTTTTTCACTCAGAAAAATAAGACCGATGTTACTTAACAAGGCCACCCATGGAATAAAAACCGGCACACGAAAACCGCTGTAATTTTTTTCTTCTTTCTTAATTTTTATTAGTGAAATGTTTGTCGAACAAAATACCAGCAGAATTAAAACGCTTGTTGTAGCTGCAAGAAATTTTAGATTCCCGGCTATAGACAATGTAAAAGCAACTGGCGCAACACTCAATATAGCGATAAAGGGTGTACAATATTTTTCATGAACTTTTTCAAAAGGTTCTGGCAATAATTCCTGCTTAGCCATCCCATAAAGTAAGCGCGATCCGGTAATAAAATTTAATAAACAGGTATTTGAAACAGCAAACAGAGCAATCACACTAAAGAGCCCTAAAGGGAAGCCCATTCCGGAGACGTCCACTATATCTGTCATAGGATTGGTGGATTTAGCCAATTGTTGGGGATCAATGACTGAGGTAGAGAGCCAACCGATGAATATGTAAAAAAGTCCTGCAGTAAAAAGCGAAGCTAAGATAGCAATTGGTAGGTTTCTTTCCGGTTTTTTAACTTCTTCTGCAATGTTAGCGAGATCTTCAAAACCAATAAATGCATAAAATGCCAGCGCCGCTCCCTGTAGCACACCCATGACAGAGAATTCAGAAGATTCAATCGTTAAATTATCGGTCATTATTTTGTCATTATTCTGTAAAAAATGGACACCGGCATATGCGACAATGATGAGCCCCAGAACTTCAATGCTGGTACTTAATATATTTGCCCAAGAAGATTGTTTGATTCCGCGCAGGTTTATGAGAGTCAGCAAGATAAAAAAACAGGCCATTATAACTGGGGTCGAAATATTAAGTTCAAATCCTTCAGTATAACCGGAAAAAGCCCGGGCCAGAGTGGCCATAGAAACAACGGAAACACAAAGCAAAAGCCACCCCACGATAAAAGCATAGGGTTTACTATGAAAGGCCTGTTGAGCAAAGTAAGAAGCTCCGCCACTTTTAGGATGTCGTCCAGTAAGTTCGGCATAACTCATGGCCGTTAAAAAAGCGATAACCATCGCACCAGCAAATGACATCCATGAATAACTTCCCGACTCTGAAGCAACCTTACCAATAAGCGCATAAATGCCCGCCCCCAGAATATCGCCTAGACCATAAACAAAGAGTGCAAAAAGCCCGAATGTTCTTTTAAGGCTGGCCATAATTCCTCCGTAAAAAGTCCATTACTGACTATAAAGTTTTCACAATCGGTGCCATGACACACTTAATGGTTTATATAGAGTGTATGATCAATCATCTGTATTTACTGCTAAGCCTTGGCCTAAGTGCATCACTACTTTGCTTTGCCGGTGAAAAGGTTTTCTATGGCAATGATGATCGCCAGGAGTTTTACCAGAGCTCTGATCAGTTACTAAAAGAATTAAGTCTGTCGACAGCGGCACAAATACCAAATGAGCTTTTAAGAAAGAATGGCGACAACTGGACACTAAGCGGATCGACATTGAAAGAAACCGGAGTATGTGCTTCCGAGCGCTTTTCAGCTCAGCTCACATCTGCCGATTGTACCGGATTCCTGGTAGCATCAGATGTCTTAATCACGGCCGGTCACTGCGTGAAAGATATTTCTGATTGCCAGAAAAATTACTGGGTATTTGATTATGCCAATAAGGTTAAAGAAGTGAGCGTGTTCAAATTTAGCTCCCCCCAGCTGTACCGCTGTACCGCCATTATCAAACATATCCTCGAAACTCCGGCAAAAAAAGATTTTTCAATCGTTAAATTAGACCGTGCAGTTGAAGGTCGTACCCCTCTGACATTTCGTAAAGAAGGTATCGTGGATGATCAGACTATCCTAACGGTTTTAGGCCACCCTTCCGGACTCCCCCTGAAGATCACATCGCAGGCAAAAATCCGCTCTAACATGCATCCAGACTTTTTTGTCATCAATGCAGATACATTTACCGGTAACTCCGGGTCCCCTGTAGTCGACAGCCAGACCGGACAGGTCGAAGGAATACTGGTAAGAGGCGATACAGATTATGTTCAGGCGGAAGGAAAAAACTGTCGTATTGTAAAAATCAATCAGGAAAACAACGGACGCGGAGAAGATGTTATTCGCATCACTATCCCGGCAGAATTTCTAAAATAATTCTATCGTCGAGTCTAAAACTTTCCAGGTATGGTCTGCATTGAGCCGAACTTGGGCCAGGTAAGTGTCAGTTAATTTCTCTCCCCAGTCTTTAGGAGAAAGCAGCGAAAGATACCGGGTTCCTTCTTGTTCTTCATACAGATAATAGGTTTTACCAATAACGGGTGTAAAAGTGATCCGTGCGCTATAGATCAGGTCGGAAATATGCACTCTTTTTTTTATGTCCTGGACCTGACGTGCCAGCGTTTTCATCTGCTCAAAAATCAATCCCAACTGCTCTTCTGTCTGCTCTTTCATGGCTTCCCGGGCATTACTCTTGATGATTCCTTCCTGAGTTGGAACGATGGCAAAGCCACCTACTGTGTGAGCATAATCCAGCAAAGAAGGTATGTCAGTTACCTTAAGCTTCATCAGCTCCAGGTTCACATTATTTAAATCTACCGGTTTAGGTTTTTTATCATTATCATCAGTCATAATTGAAGATTAACGCATCCTGATTTTCATGAAAAGCAAAAAGGCCACATCCGTGGCCTTTAACTAAGTTGGTTTTTTGAAATTACATATATGGAAATTAAGCGTTACCTACTGAATAGACCAGAGCTCCGCCTTTAATTCTTTCAATGACATCTTCGTGGTATCGCATTTCAAGTGCCGGACACCCCCAGCTGCGCCCTACTGATCCCGGCTGAACATACTCTGCTCCGTGAATAACAATTGCCCGTGATCTTGCACTTCTATTCGTCGAAGACTGTCCATCGAGCTTTAGTGAGAAACCGTTACTTCCATAATAAGTTTCTGCCGTAATAAAGAATCCCAAAGATGTCATAAGTGACCCATCAGTATCAGAAAAGCGCGAGGCCATTCCAGTGGCTCCAGGATCCGAACCTTGGCCGTGAGAAACGAGATAAGTTTCAACATTTCCTGAACTCATATCAACAAGAAAAAATCTTTCTTTAGAGCTTCTTTGACGATAATCGATGACGACAATGTATTCCTGATTTTTCAATCTTGCTTTATTAGCATCAAAATAACTAACTGCTTTTGAAAGTAGTTCTTTCGGAACTACATTTTCCGGATCAAGATGCGCATAAGCGGAAGTGTTTTCTGTTGGTGCAGCAGTCGTTTCTCCCCCTTCCATCGTTGCGGTCATATCCGGGGCAACCTCAGCTCCCATGTCAGGTCTTTTTGCTCCTGAAGCATGAACTTGTGCTGAAAACATAAATACGAATAAGAAAGAAAATATCGTCACTAGACGTAGAATTGGTGAACGCCTCATCAAAGCTCCTTGAAAATTTTAAAAAATATTTTGTTTGTGCTTATTCAATCTGCGAAGGCCATGCCATCCGGCAAAAGCGCCTATGCTATGAAAATTTTGCCGGGTGGTGATGATGATTCGACACTGAACATGAAGGTCAGTGAAATTATGACCTCAATAACCGAGGGACTGATTGTTTTGTTCAGAATTAACAGTAAATCCTGAGCTGACAATTTTGCTTTTCTAACCGCTCACGCGTTCAGCTTTTGCGAGAAACCGTGTGTTTTAAATCTTGATGATTGATCCTATGGACTCATCATTTTTGAGGAGGTTTTCAAAATGAAATTAACAATTATTCCTTCATTGCTTCTTATCGGTGCATTAGCTGCAGGATGTTCATCTAATGATGATCGAAATACAGCAGACGTCTCAACAGCATCAACTACTACAACAGCTCAAACCGACGGAACTATGCCAACCCACAGTGATCCAGAAAATGCAGATGCGGGCACTACTACTGCTGAAAATAAAACGGAAATGTCTGGCTCAGGTACACCGGAAACAGCATTGACTGAACCAACGACTTCAGAGACTGCAACACGCTCAATTGCAAGTGAAGGACAAGATGGTGAGGTCATGGCCATGCTGACCGCACTGGATAATCATGAAATCCAGGCCGCAACAGAAGCTCAGTCCAAAGCGTCTCATCAGAAAGTAAAAGAATATGCGACAATGATGCTGACTGATCACAGAGCTAATATGCAAAAAACTCAGTCGATGGCAGAAAGCATGAGCTTGACTTCTATGGATACACCGGCCGTTGAAGATTTTAAAAAGAAAAACTCTGATACAATGGCCACGCTTACAGATAAAACAGGTGAAGATTATGACAATTCATACATGAGAATGATGGCCAGAGATCATCAGGAAGCGTTACGTATGATTGACAACCAGTTAATGCCGATGGCAAAGAGTGATGAAATGAAAACTCATTTGTCAGAAGTTAGAAAACAATTTTCTGATCATCTGAATAAAGCAGAAGACATTATGGAAGAGCTATAAGAAGTACTTTAGATCGAGTAAATAAAAGAGGCCAGGATTATCCCTGGCCTTTTTTTATTTGCTATTATCATCAAGACTTTCAAGATAAGCCTTGAGATCCGCTCTTTCATCTTTGGAAACATAGAAAGGATGTGGTGCTTTAGATCCCCGGGAGGAATCAAATAACTTTTCTAAGGACTCTACAGAACCGTCGTTTAAAAATTTAGGCTTGCGGGCCAGATCCATCAGCAGCGGAAGCGCTGTTCCTCGTGGTTGTCCGCGTAATGTCGCATTTACCATTATCATTTTGTCATCATAAGTTCTGCCACTGGTATTTAGCATAGGAGTGTATGGTTCACGTTTACCAATAACTGTTGCACTATCTCCTGGAAAAATAACTTTCATTGCCACGATTTCATTTTTTACCGCTACAGTTTGATCAGCATTATGACAATTGATACACTGATTTTTTGATTCATTAAAAATCATTTTTCCTTTTTCAACTGATGCTAAATCTTTTACTACACCGGCAGGTGAACGTAACTTTTTAACATAAACTTCGATTGCTTCCAAAATCTCTTTATCAACGGCCAGTCCGACCATGCTATCCGGAGAACCAGGCTCGCCTTTTTGATCTGCCTTTATATAAGAATATTTTCGGACACCTATTTCTTCCAGAATTTCCAGATAGTCCTGCGCCAGTTTTTCTCCTTGCTGCCCCATAAGTTTTTTTAGATAAGCACGACCATTTTCAGTCACCAGCACCGACGGATCCAGAGTCAGTGTATATTTTGTATTAGCATACTGAAGAAATGTTTCAGCTTCCCCTGCTGAACCAAATGGTGCTGCCAGATCCTGTCTGAATAAAGGAGTATGCTGAACCGGATTACCTATTCCATCCAGCGTATCGTCGAAAGTCCCGGCTGGATAATATTTAGGATTGCTAAAAAAGGAGTCGTAATCCGCCTCACCATAATAAGTGAAAAGTCCGCTATAACCAGGTGCACGTCCCAGTGATTTACCGCTTCGGAATATCTGGGCCATGGGATAAAATCCCTTTGTATTTGCAGCAACAGCGAAAAGTTTCCCCATTTGCAATTGGTGTGCTGCGGGCCCGTCGATTTGTTTTCCAATTGATCCACCACCCGGCATTTCAAACATAGACCGATCGGTCACCGCGTGACAAAGAACACAACTAACACCCAGCTTATCGCCGCTGGTTAAGTCTTTTCTTCCATCATTATTTACATCGCGTACAACCAATCCAACGAAAGCATTGGCATTTAATAAATGCATCGTCATTGAAGGATTATGGAGAAATGGAGCCTTTAAACCGTCTTTGATTAATTGCTCCTGCATTATCCGAAGGTCATCCTCTTTGATAGAGTCTGTATTTATAGATAAACCCATTTTTAATGCCTGTGCCGGAGTTAATTTAGATTCCAGTATTCCTTTCGGGAGGCGAACGACATCACTCCAAAAACCTTCGTTACCAAATGTTTCATAACGAAGGGCCTCTTTTCCGTCTTTTTGTTGCTTAATAATTTTACCGACCTGCACATGAGTGTTAGTAGACGTGGTCACTGATCCGCTCTGTTCAGGGGCTTCTTTTTCTTTTCCACAGCCTGTGAGGATGAAGCTCGCTATAAACATCACCCTTAACGCTTTATTCTTCATTAAACACACTCCCTGTTAAAAAATTCCCATTTAGGGCAAAGCAAATTCAAGACCACTTTAAACGGTTAGTTTTTGGTGCGTTAATACAATCATCGAAAAACATGACAAATATCAGTTTATCTTCACCGGGATTAGGGCAGTATGATTTTATGAAAAATTTTGAAGCGTTGATTAAGAAATATAACAAAGCAGGTCCCCGTTATACGAGTTACCCGCCCGTTCCCTTCTGGCACAATGGCCCGGATGAAAATCAATGGATAGAGCACATAAAAATGACTTACAATCCGGCAACCGGGCTGGATCTTTATCTCCATATTCCCTATTGTGAACAACTTTGTTTTTATTGCGGATGTAACCGCACAATTACCAAAAATCACAATGTGGAAGAGCCACTGACAGCGGCCATTATCAAAGAATGGCAAATTATAAAAAATCGTCTGGGATTTTCTCCTAAAGTTAACTCCATTCATTTAGGTGGCGGCACTCCTACTTTTCTATCCCCGGAGAATCTGCAGAAACTTTTCGCAGCATTACTCGAAAATAAATCTGCCGCTTTTTTTGGATCAGTAGAACTCGATCCACGAACTTGCCGTCACGACCACCTGGCAGTTTTTGGGGAATTCGGCATTAACCGTTTGTCGATGGGAATTCAGGATTTCGATCCGGCCGTGCAGGAAGCGATCAATCGTAAACAATCAGTAGACCTGGTTCAGAGTCTGGTAGAAAAAATCAGATCAGAAGGCTTTAGCTCTATCAACTTTGATCTCATCTATGGATTGCCGAAACAAACGAAAGAAACAATCAACAAAACCATCGAAGAAGTTATTAAACTTTCACCGGACCTGATTGCTTTTTACAGTTATGCTCACCTGCCTGAAAAAATAAAGAATCAGAAGCTGATCAACAACAACGATCTGCCTGGACCGGAATTAAAGAAACAGCTTTATGAACACGGCAAAGACCTGCTTACAAAATGTGGTTATGTAGAAATCGGAATGGACCACTTCGCTAAAGAAGAAAACTATCTGGCACAGGCAATGAAAAATAAATCCATGCAGCGAAGCTTCATGGGATTCACTGACAAAAAAACAAACATTCTGATAGGCCTTGGTCCATCGTCTATTTCAGAAACAGAACTAAGCTATGTTCAGAATAAAAAAGATATAAAGGCCTATACAGATACTATTGAAAAAGGCCTGATGGCCATTGAAACCGGACACACTCACTCACCGGCCGATAAAGTAGCAGCCGAAATCATTCATAATCTGATGTGTAACGGTGAATTTAAATTTAATCCTGCCCATTTTGAATTAACCACAAGAGACAGAATTCAGCGTGAACTAAAAGAGTTTCTGGATGATCAGATTCTGCTGGAAAAGGATGATAAGTTCGTCGTCACAGACACCGGACGCGGCTTTGTCCGCAATGTCGCTATGATTTTTGATCATTATCTGCAGAAGCAAGGGGCAACTCCGCGCTTTAGTCAGACTATCTGATTCAGGGATTTTTCTTTTTAAGGACAGCTTCAGAGGCCTTCTTAAATTTAGAGTACACCGCTCGTTCAGAAATCTGTTTAATATCTGTTTCCTGCCGGCGCTTTAATTCTGCCGGAGCTCTCAGTTTTGCCGGTTCTACTTTTTCAATATCAAACTTAGGTTTACCATTTTCATAAACCACTTTACCATCCTTTAGAAGGGGAATAACTTTGTAAACTACACCTTCATCCAGTATTTCGAATTCTCCAACAACCTTCATGGCCTTAATTTTTTCAACAATAGAATTTTCTTTTTGTTCTTTAGATAGACCTTGTTGCGCTGTCAGTATCAGTGCATATGATGATTTGTCCTCGCCCAGAACAGTTTTTTCAGTCAGTTTAAGGCCACTACCATTATAATGGGATATAGCCGGATTCACTGTTGAAGACGTCCCTGTCTCAAAGAAATCACCAGTTGGTTTTAATCCAGTAGCGACGTAATCTGGTCCGGCCAGATCATACTTATTCTTTGTTGGAATATCGATGCCCGAAACAACATCATCCTCATAAGTATTTGAAGACTGCTGTTGAACATTTGTCTCTTTTACAATTTTGTTTTCGACTTGCATCTGGTTTTTAATTTCACCTAATTCTTTTTTAAGATCATAAAGCTCACTATTATCTGTCAGTGAGTCTTTTTTCATTTCTTCTTTTTTATGAGAAATTTCTTTTTCTTTAATTGGTTCTGCTTTTTCCTGTAAGGGCATTAACGGCTTATCAGCTTTTTCCTGTGGCCGTTGCTCGGAAGTAACAATCTGATTTTCAGACATTTCCTCCTGACGACTGATATTGTTTTGTTGAATAATTGAATGATTGTTCAGTCTTTTATTTTCTGTAAACTTATCTGGCTGAGAACTTTCGAATTTATTTTTCTGCGCATCAACGCTTCTTATGTCCAGTTTCTCACTTGGTTCACGAAACTTTTGTTCTTCTTTGTTTGTATTACTCTGTGCAGATTTAAAATCTTTGTTAGAAATGTCGTGACCAGTTTTATTTTTATATTTTGGATCCTCTTGTGTTTGTTCTATCCCGATCAAACGCTGAGTGGCCCTGATAGAATCAAGTTTTTCTCTGGCAGTTTTTTCTTTCTTGTCTACTTTCATATGACTGCCAAGTTTTAGGAGCTTGTCGGTCTGCCCACGCAGCTGAGCAGTTATCTTTTCAGAAATTCGCGGTTTACGAATATAAAAGGATGAATCAACCAGATTAAATGACTGACAACGGGCATGCTCCAGCATATATCTTGCGCTTTGAGCAGCTGTCATTTGATTATTGTCTGTTTCTTTTAAATGAGACATTATCTGATTAATTTTTGGGTCAGGCTGTCTAAACTCCACTTCTCTGCGTTCCAGAAGATCTTTTCGGTCTATATCAACTTTAGTTCCGGCAATGAGATTCTCAGTATCCAGGCATAGAGATTCATAGCTGGGGAAATGGTTGCATGATTCATCCACCAGTTCTTCACCAATTTTCAGTTTTAATTTCTCTATTCGTTCAGCCATCTTTTCTTTAGGACCGTCGAGAACTGAGGTAAAGAATTCATCGAATCGTTTCTCTCGAACTGTATCATTATGAATTATACTTTTGACAAAATAGTTAAGAACCGGATCCAGCTCCAGATCGGCTTGAGAAGTTTGCAACATTTTTTTTAATTGAATCTTTTTTTCATCTTTAGAAATATTGCTATTTAAAATTGTGAGAATCTGGCCAGTAACCTTTTCTTCTGATTTTAAGGCTTCGCGTACATTCGCATCTGTTCGCAAAGTAAAAAAAGCACTGAAGGCATTTTCTGACTGATGATTTTTTTCGAAATTATCAAACCCCACAAGACCTTTAACATCGGAACGATAACACTCTGTTCTACCCAGTGAACATTTTGACTGAAGGTCTTTAAAAATTCGATTTATTCGTCCATTACATTGATGGTCTCCAAGATCGTCCTGAAATTTATCCGGGCAACTAAGTTTTAATTTACCATTGAATTTGCTCAGCATGTATTTATTGAGTGATTCAACCCGTTCCATTCCATTAATATTTTTTTTCAGCTCGCTTAAAGCATAATCGTCGGCAATTATCTGCCTGAGCGATGAATTGATAGTCTTTTCAGAAAAAAACTTAACCTGTTTGGTTGAAGCACATAGACCGACTTGCTCACAATATTGTGGACTGTATGGATCGACAATATCTTCAACATTCTTATGACATAACATATTCTCCACTGCTTCGGAGGATTGGGTAACAAATGCAGTTATAGCAGAGGGTATGAAGGGAGGTGGTGAGCATGGTGTGGAACTTGGAGATACAAACAGCAGATCATTTTCCTGAGCGAGAAGGGTCAGCTCCAGATTAGGAACCTTAGCAACCGCTCTTTTGCTCTCCTTAAGCCATTGCCCTCTGGCAGAAGGAAGAATGAAAAGAATAGACAAAACGGTAATGAGCCTTTTCATGCGATCATTATCGGTCGAAGAAGCATTTTACTCAACTTCAATAAAGTTTCTCTATGACCTGACATGCCATTACCGGCAGTGGCTACCTCTGCCCTCTTATAAAAACATAAGATTGAAGAGTAAAATAAATTTAATCTCAATTTGTAATGGAGCCAGCTTACTATGCCAATAGAAATCGACCATCGGTTTAAACAAGAACACGTCAAAGAATACGGAGACGGGGAACTCATATTCAGTGAAGGTGATGATGGACGTGAACTATACATAATTCAACAAGGCGAGGTTCTGATAAAAAAAACATCGCAGACGGGAGATCTAACGATGGCGGAATTTCACCGCGGTGATTTTTTTGGTGAAATGGCATTACTTCAGGGTATCCCCCGTTATGCTTCTGCCTATGCCCGGGGAAAAACTAAACTACTTATTCTCCAGCCTGGTGGATTTCTTTTGAAACTGCGCAGGGATCCCACATTTGCTTTCGAAATGATTCAGCAGCTGAGTGCTCGCGTAAAATATTCAAGCGACAAATATATCGGAGCGCTGGAGAAAGACGAAAATGCAGACTAATGCCCGGGGGAACAAACTGGTCATCATTTCTGATGTTCATTTGGGAAATCCCTTTTCAAAATGCAAAGATGATGTGGCCTCTTTTCTTAAATGGGCAGCTCTTAACCAGTACGATATATGCATAAATGGTGATGGTCTGGAAATTGCCCAGGTTTCATTTCACAAGCTTGCTGTTGAAATCCCTGAGATGATTAAAATTCTGAGGGAAATACAACGTATGGGAAGAAAGGTTTATTACGTAGTTGGTAATCACGATATATCACTTGAATATTTTCTGGAAGACTGGGGTGCTCTAAAGGTTTGTCCTTTTCTTAATTATCACTCAAACGAAACGCGTGTTCGCATTGAACACGGACATCTCTATGATCCGTTCTTTATCAATTTTCCTGATCTCTACGAAACACTTACTTATTTTGCCGGCTTCCTGCTGGGACTGAATCCTAATTTATATAAACTTTGGATGAAGATTGAAAAACTCTATGCCAGTTTGCGGGCAAAAAAAGGGCCTATTGCTGGGGAACTTCCGGAATTTTCAGAGGCGGCTCTGGAAATTTCAGAACGTGGTTTCGATGCAGTTGTTTTTGGTCACACACATCACCTGGGAAGAGTTGAATTGCCGAACGGGAAATTGTATTTCAATTCCGGCTCCTGGTTGATGTCCATGGATTACATCGAAATCGATAACGGCGTTATCAGTTTAAAGAAATGGAGTAAACAAGACTCTATTTGGGGCAAGTAAAAGAGAAAAATTTCTTTTGCTCGATTTTTTGTTGAGTGTCTTTCCTCATCATACTCAGCTCGATTTTCACAGGAAGCTGATTTGTTTTAAAGTTAGCTGTTTTGCATAAGTAGCGGTTCATCTTCTGCAGATTTTTTTTCTCTTTCTTGTTCTCAGACAGAAGATGTTCCATAAAAAAATGTTTATACAAAGTATTGGGATAAACCTCTTTTGCGCTATCAGGCCTGCCGTAAAAAACATTCTCGCCATTAATAAGATTGAGTTTTGATCCATCTGAATAGACACCAACAAAAAGGGGCCAGAATGAATGCTCTTCCGTTGCGTCGGTCGCTGCAAAGAGACTCCAGGTCTGAGTTAGCTGATAACGACGGAAGGCACTCTGGATCTCTGACTTCTCATTAAAGTCAGCATACACTCCGGATAAAATCAGCAGCAATAAAACAACAGCACTACTCTTACCTGCTCTTGTTTCAAAAACTTCTCTGCTTTCTCTTCCTGGAAAAATTTTTAGCTTATCCCAAAACATTCCGGGGACAAGTAAAACCCAAAAAGCAATTGAATAATGAGAAACCATTCCAAGCTCTAAAAACATTCCCAGAAACAGGTGAAATAAAACTGCACAAATGGTAATGGCCAGACGAATCTGCTGAGAACGACAGATAAATAAAGCAATGATACCAATTACCAGCAAAGCTTCAAAGATCAGTGTGAATACTGTCAGGCCCTTTAACATTTCGTCGCTAAGATTTAGCCAGGATGTCAGGCCTGTATAAAACAAGATCTGATTAGAAATATATTTTAGTGCGGTAAAATCCTGTCCCCAGGCAGGGTTGGGCAATTTAGTAAGCAAAGCTAGGCCATAGATAATTCCTAACTGTAACAGTACGACTTGAACAATTATTCCCCGGAAGCTTTTAAATTTATCCGGTAAATTCAAATGAATGATCATTAAGACAATCAGAATCAAATTTCTTAAATTGTCCCCGGCATATTTATAACTTGTATACTGAAGATGAAAAAGATGAAAAACAATTAACAGGCACAGTATGGAAACTCTGGTAAATTTATTCTTCAGATAAAATAGAGTGCTTAACATTCCTATGCCGGCCAAAAAATAAACCGTAAATGACGAAAAGTTAAAGCGTAGTTGTTCGGCTTTGAAAAGCCCCAGCTCAGCTGAATAAAATTCCGGATGTCGCGCAATCATCAAAAGTTCATAAAAACAGAATACGGCGACCATGAATCGGCAAACGGCCAGTGAACGCCAGTCGATGGAACGTGCTTGAATGCGTGTAGATGAATCTAACATAATCTTTTATTCATCTTAGCATAAAAAAGGCTCCCTTGCGGGAGCCTTTGCTCGAAAAAGTGTGAGATTAATTGGCAGGGTTTGTTCCGTAAAGGATTCCGCCGCCAAAGTAAGAATAGAAAATTTTGGTTGGATCTGCCGGGTTTACATGTACACCACGGGCATTTCGCTGCATTCCCGGACCTATGTTTCTAAACCATGAAGATCCGCCATCTTTAGTAAAGAGCTGGCCTCCATCACCCCATTGTCCGTCCAGCTGGTAATAGCCTGAAACGTAAACTTTGCTGGAGTTAGTCGGATCAATATGAATTTGAGTCGGATGAGTGATTTGTTTTACTCTTGTCCAGGTTGCTCCTCCATTGGTTGTTTTCCAGGCACCAGTCATAAGCCAGTTACGGTTATTTTCGTAGTCCGTTAACCAGATCGTTTGCGGGTTTTTAAAATCGATTGCAAACGCTGTAGGATAGTACCAGACTTTATAGCCAGCATCAGCACCTGCCGGATAATTAACTGTCCCTCTTAGCAGTTTCCAGGTTGTTGAACCTGAAGCTACATCCAGAAGGTAAACACCGGTGTAGGCCTGGTTGGAGAAAGTCGGCGCATCCCCGGTTAAAAGGGCATAAACGTTCCCAGTATTCGGATCAACCTCAATTTGTGGAATGATTTTAACTCCCGCAGGCAATCCATTGTTGAAGGCCGTCCAGGAAGCTCCTCCGTCTGTTGAACGGATGATTCCGGTTTCATGCGAACCTCCATAGATGATGTTGTTTCGCGAATCATATCCTACGGATAAAAACTGACGATTATAATTAGTATCATTTGGCGTCAGGCGAGTCCATGAACGACCACGGTTAGTTGTGCGGTAAATCCCCCCTTCACCTTTGTATGCATTAGCTCGCCATTCATTGGGATAGTCATGCAGACTACCGGCAGCAGCGTAGGCCACATTGTCGTCATATGGATTGAATGCAAAGTCATAAAGACTGTTGTAAGAAGTTTTGGTAATACGGAAACTATTGGCTGCATCTTCAGATACGATACCACCAACATCCGCCATAGCACCGTAGATGATATTTGGATTATTCGGATGGAATTCTGTCTTATAAACAGAAGTTACTTCCAGCCCTCGCGATTTCCACTGTCCCTGTTTTACCGGAGTACCTGTACCCATATATTTAGTGAATGGAGCCAGCCAGTTTTCACCACCATTTAAAGTAGAGTGAACAAAGAAATATCCTGAACCAGCAGCGACACTGGAATTTCGCTGGTTAACTGAAAAACTTTCGTATCCGTTGTCCCACCATCCTACATCCAGTGCCACAGCAGACCATTCAAGTTTATCTGCAGGCCATGGAGCGAAAGGAATGACATCATAATTTATTTGATTAAGCTTTAATGCCCAGGTTGCACCTTTATCCCGCGAGACATGAATCTTTGTTCCGTACTGACGAATCCATTTGCGTGCACCGGCCGAATAAATTGTTGAAGCATCATTCTCGGCCATTTCTAAATGTTCACCGACAGTTTGATTTGTTTTAGTGAAGCTACCACCGTTTTTACTTACCCATGCATATCCACAATTAGCGACTGTTTCGTTGATTGCAGTCTGCCCCCAGTCGTTCAGGTAACCATAGGCCCATGAACAAGCATTTGAGCCATCAGTATCCGCAAATGTCAGCGTCACACCAGTAGAGTCAGCACCACCAGCAAACTGGCGAATAGCTCCAACTGTTGCCGACTGAAGGATGTTAAAAGATGCTCCTCCGTTATCAGAGTAGAGAATTTTTGTCGGAGTGGCCTGATAAATTCTTTTTGTAGCAGATCTCTGATCAATAAAAGTTCCTACTGCAACTTCAGCAACACCTGTCAGACGTGTCCAGGTTGAACCCTTATCACTGGTTTTTAGTAAGCCTTTGTTTGTACCAGCATACATTACATTTCCATTAGAACTATCCGGATGGAAATATTTAATCAACTCACCTGATTGAAGTGGCATAGAAATTTTACTGAAAGTTATTCCCCCATCACTTGAACGAAGTGGATTAACTCCAGCGGGTGCATGAAAGACTGTTGTTCCATCAGCGGAAAAGCCTACGCTCACCGAACGAGTCAGATCAGAATCAAATGTAGCTTGATTGTGATTAACGGCATTCCAGGTTTGTCCCAGATCGGTACTGCGGAAGAGAGTTCCCATATCTGTTCCCACAAACCATAGATTGGTATAAGGAGAGATGGATACACCACTCATTGCACCACCGCCACCTATTCCCATAGGTAGGTATCCACTAACCGGAGTTGGTGTTGGTTGAGGGACCGGAGTTGGAGTTGGTTCCGGAGTTGGAGTCGGTGTTGGCTCCGGTGTTGGAGTCGGTGTTGGTTCCGGAGTTGGAGTTGGGGTTGGAGTTGGTTCAGTTGTTGTAATGACTTCTGTAAGCGAAAAGTTATCGGCAAGAAGATAAGATGCCGCTTTTGTATCCTTAGTTGTAAAAACTTCAGCTCTTGCCGTCCCTGTCGGCACTTTTACTGTGAGTGAATATTGTTTCCAGGTAGTAGTTCCAATTACCAGTCTTTGCACATCCAGTAATCCACCGGAACTGTTTTTAAACCTGATACCAATTGCCGATGAAACCGAAAGTGATTCAAGTCGAGCATAAAAGGAAAGCTTATAAGTTTTTCCTACTGCAATTCTACTCATTACGTTTTGATTAATTCCTCCAATTCCTGTTCCCGTACGAACGGCATAATTGCCGGCATAAGGTTTTGCCACAGCAGACGAATAACCATTATTGGTCCAATACGTCATTCTGGATTCAAAACCAGGATTTAAAATAAGGTTAGTATCCGCGGCAAGTAGTGCTTCGCTGTAAACAGAAGAAGCAATCACGCCACAACTCAGGAGTGTCATTAGTTTTGTTTTATTCATGCGAAACATTAAACAACATTTTCAGAATTTTTATCGCAGGCGGAAAAACGTTCCGGCGCAAAATGCATTTTTCATTGGAGAAAATTGTTTTTTTTGGGCTTATGTTTTGGAAAAAAGGAGAGATGCTGACTGATTCTTTTTGCTCTCTTTTTAATGCAGTCAAATATTTTACTCAGTCAGGAAGAAGCTCATTCTTCAAAATTTCTTATTGAAGAATTGAGTTCATTTGTCAGTTAGCCTTGATAGTTTATTGGCGATTTGATGGACTTCCATGGAGGAATTTCAATATGAACACACTAACTGAAAGACAATTAAGAGAACGAGACTATTACGAAAAGTATGCTTCGACGTTTGATGTAGATCAGGACATCGACTATGCTCCAGTGGAAGGCCCCTTATTAGGATATGAGCGACGTCCATGGAACAGTTACTGGAGGACATTTGAAGTTCCGATAGTAAAAATGCAGACGGCTAAACGAAAAATGCGTCTACTGGATTTCGGTTGTGGCCCAGGAGAAAATGCAATTCGTTTTGCCCGTGCCGGCTTTCATGTTACCGGTTTTGATATCTGTGAAAAAAATATTCAAACCTGTCAGCAACTCTTCACCAGAAATAAAATGGAAGAAAGCGGACATTTCACTGTTTCGCCCGCCGAAAAGCTCCCCTTCGAAGATAAATCTTTTGATATAGTTGTCGGGATCGACATTCTTCACCATGTAGACATACCATTGGCATTGAAAGAGATTCGTCGGGTTTTGAAACCAGGAGGGATAGCCGTTTTCCGTGAACCGATAGAGGTTCCCGTATTTGAATGGATACGAAACACTGCCATAGTTAAATATTTCTTTCCTAACGATCCTTCGTTGGATGCACACATTACAGCTGATGAACGCAAATTGAATAAATATGACCTTGCCCTCATCCGCAATGTTTTCCCTCGATATCAGTTTGAGCGAAAATTACTTTTTTCCCGATTGGATAAACTTTTTCGCAAACCAAATGACAAAAGCGTGAGCATACTGGAAATCATCGATCATTTCCTGATAAAAGCTTTTCCATTTCTCAGTCAGTTCGGAGGAGCTTCGGTAATGGTTCTTAAAAATGAACTTGCTCCGGAGCGTGAGCGAATTTCTTTCTGAAATCAGCCGGGGAGCTTTTAGTATGAATTTTAAAAAAACGGCTAAAATAATTAGGATCGTTGAATCCTAGTTCATAACCTATTTGGGCAATCGGCATTTCGGAATAAATCAGATAGCGTTTAATTTCCAAAACAAGCCTTTCCTGAATGATCTGCCGGGGCGATTTATCCAATGCCCGTTTAATCTGCATCGTAAATGCTTTTGGCGAAAGACCGCAAAGTTTTGCATAAAAACTAACATCATGTTCCTGCAAAAAATGTTTCTCCAGCTCGTCTTTAAATTGTGCGACTGTGCTTCTATTAATGGATAGTCTTTCCTTGCCTGTGCGTTTAATCAGCAAAAAAATAAAAGCGATTAGTAAACTTCTGAGAGTTAGCGGATGGAAGTGTTTATCGTTGAACTCCGCCATCATCACCGAGGACAACTGGCCAAGTAAATGGAATTGATTTTTTTGCAATTGGAAGCAATCTTCACTGGCATTGATAAAGTTCAAAACTTCTTTGGATTCTTTTCCGTGGCCTGTAGAAGAATGTTCGAACTCGACAACAAACCCTTTTACTTTACTGAGCTGCCAGGCATGGGTCTGCCCGGGTTTAATTATGAAAACCTGGTATGGGCAGAGTTTATACTTAAGTAAATCAATCTGATGCCAGCCCCCTCCACTTTGAACTAGAATAATCTGGTAGAAATCGTGCTTATGTGGAAAAGGGACTTTGGGATTTACCCTGTCCTCGAGAAGCTCGATCCGGATGCCGGTTTCAGATACAGCTTGTATCCCCAGTGATTTCAATGGATGATGCTTGCGATTTGTTCGTGCCATTTTTATGCTACCTGTTTGCTGTGAACATGCAAAAACGAACTTAGTATAGCGTGAACTTTGTGCTATAGATAGCTCTTGGACGAACTAGGCTGATGGCCAAGTATTGTTTATAATGGATGCAAGAGGTTACTATGAAGAATTTTTTAACTTTAATAATTTATACATTAATCATCCTGTCTGCGGCTGAAGCCAGGCTGCATGAGATCATCAGAGAACATTCAAAAATTGGTTTCAATATAGACTATATGATGATGTCAGACGTTGACGGTCGATTTAAAATCTTCCGCGGTACATTTGATTTTGATGAACAAAACAAAATAGTATCCAACATCAAAGTTGAAATAAACAGTGCGAGCGTAGATAGTGAAGATGAAAAAAGAGATTTCCATCTGCGAGGACATGAGTTCCTTTTCTCCGAAGTCCATCGCTATATTACTTTCAACGCTAAAGGCACATTTAAAATAAATGACAATCAATCCATCATTATTCCGGGAACAATTACTTTACGAGGTATCACTAAACCATTTACTCTACAGGGTATTTACAAAGGTAAAGGTAAAGATGCCTGGGGTAAGGACAATCACTTTTTTGCTTTTAGCGGAAAACTGAACCGAAAAGACTTCAACATTAACTGGAATAAAAAACTTGATAGCGGTGGTTACCTGGTCGGGGACGAAATTCGGATAAAAATCATTGCCCAAACTCAGTTTAGCGGTGATAAGACACCTTTCAGTACACACATGATTCCGGATACGAAAGGCATTGCTGAAAGGGAGGCTTTACGTAAGGGGCAGATAAATAAACTGACTACCTCAACCGACCCCAAAGACCATGAAAAAAAGGAAGCTAAAAAGAAGAAATAATTTTTTTAGCGATAGGATTAAGTTTTTCCATTAATCCCTTCAAAGTAAATGGCTTGACAATAATGTCCTTAATACCACCTTCCATGGCCCTTATAACATCATCCTGCACTAGTGCTCCTGACATGAGCAGGATAGGTGTTCGCGAGTATTTAATCGATCTTTTTAAATGTAACGCAAATTCAATTCCTGTCTTACCAGGCATAACATTATCAATCAAAAAAATGTCGAAGTCCTGGTTTGTTATTTTCAAAAATGCCTGCTGGGCATCAGCAGCTGTTACACACTGATATTCATCTGCTTTCAATGCAAAAAATGCCTGAAGCATCTCCCGGATTTTGGGATCATCATCAACAACCAAAATGGTTAATTTTCGATTGATACCTGGACTCATTTCACCGCCGTTGCAACAGCACTGATTAGCTCATCTTTGGTAAATGGTTTCAGGACAATCCCATCGAGCTTAAGTTCATTTTTCACCTGATGATATTTTTCCAGAAAATCCTTTGAAGTCATCAGCAGAACAGGAATATCGATGCCTTTGCCTCTAATTTCTCGTACAAATTTTTCGCCATCTTTATTCGGCATTTTCAGATCAGTGATGATCACATGAACCGTCGTCCGTTCAAGTTCTTTCAATGCTTCATCAGCACTCGTCGCACCCAGGAAATGAAATTCCGTATCTGATAAAAAATTCATACAAAGATTCAAGATGTGTGTTTCATTATCTACAACCAGAATCTTCTTAAGCTGCTCCCCTTCACTGATCAAGCGCTCCCAATTACCATTGACGTGTCCGGCAATTCCTATGGCAGGAAGTGTAATACGAAAGTGTGCACCGCTTTGACTCTCCAGTAATTCCATTTTCCCTTGATGAGACTCAATGATCCGGTGGGAAATTGAAAGTCCAAGTCCGGTTCCCTTACCTACCGCCTTAGTCGTAAAAAATGTTTCGAAAATCTTATTACGGTTTTCGGGCAGGATTCCCGGTCCATTGTCGTAAACATCAAATCGGATATAATTACCATTTTTTTCTGCACTTATTTCGATGGTGACGACAGGATTCTCAATAGCGTAATCTTTAAGAGCATCTATAGCGTTCTGAATCAGGTTTACAAAGACCTGCTCTAATTTAATTTTATTACCCAGAACGATTGGTGGTTTACCAGTTAAAACGAGTTTTAACTGGATTGGACTTCCCTTTAAAGATGGCCCGGCAAAGGCAATGGCCTTTTCAATAATCTCCTTGGCCTCACAGTATTCTTTTTTGTCTTCACTCTTGTGCAAAAACTCCTTCATATTGGTGATAATTTTATTAATTCTTTCCAGGGAGTGATTAATGTTTCGGTGAAATTTAGTAATTGAATCTCTTTGCGTATTCAGATCAGAGGCTTCCAGCGCAAAAGAAATCAGTTCCGTGTTGCCTACCGCTACGGTTAGAGGATTATTAATTTCATGGGAAATGTTAGCAGTCATCTCACCAATAACTTTTAATTTGTCGGACTGAATAACTTGTGCGTAAGTTTTTTTGAGTTCATCTACCTGTAACAGATATTTATCATTCAGCTGTTTTTCGACTGTCACATCTTTGAAAAACAAGGTGACATGACCTGACTGATGAATCTGACCTTTTACTATGACAGTAAAGCCCTGGGATTCATGAGAATATGACAACTCTTCACTGATCATTTGCTGCTTTTCTTGCAACCCGGTTAGAAATTTTTGTATGTCGGGAATAATTCCAGTCAAAAAATCCCTGTAACTGGACTGTTTGTTCATCATCCGGGGAGTTGCCTTAAAAAAAGTAAGGAAGCTGGGATTGTAATAGACTATGCTTTCTGTACTGTCAGCTATCAGCACTGGCTCAAATAAATCATCCAGGTAATCGAAAGAATCCATTTTATTTTCCCTGATTTAAAAATCCGAAATATTGTTTTTCAATTGCATCAAATTCCAGGTCACTTTTGCAGGTGTTACACTGTTTCACCGGTGGCTTCATATTTACGACTTCACTGTCTTTTAGAAGTATTTTTTTGGCCGTATCACATTGTTCACAAAAATATGGCGCATAGAATGTGGCAACGCGAATGCCTTTGCGGATGAAGCCATGAACCATATTGACCTGTTCGATAATAATTTGCGGACAATTTTGATATTCGATTTCTGCGTTTTCCAGCTCTTTCAGATATTTTATCCACTCTCTGATTCCGCAGGAATTGATCATGGACACATTATTAAAATCGAAAGTGTACTTCTTTAATGAGAGTCCTTTTATTTTGTCAAAATTAGCATCCTCATCGATGTTGCCTTCCAGCGTGATAAAAGCTTCATCACCATTTATTCGGTTATTGATATTTAATTTAGTAGCCATTTTTTACTATCTCCTTCTGGATATAATGAAACGAAGTAATGCGTTCTTTAGCTTTTTTATATCGGTTAAATTTTTCAAATACACAGATAATTTGTCCCTGGTTTTTGGTGGAGTTGACCACCCAGAATTGCTGACAATTCTGATAAATCAGATACAGTCCCAACCCTGCCCCGGGTGTATGTTCCAGTGGTGCCTTGCTTTCATGTCCTCGTAAAATACTGTCGATGACTTTTTCCCGGGAAGAAAAAGATGAAGGTCCATATACAGAAATAACGACATAATCCTTATTGGTTGCAACAGTATATTCGATGGCCTTGTCCGGAGTTAGGATTAATTCGTCCTGCTGTTCTCCGCGGGCATTACCATTGGAGTGATAAAAAGCATTAGAAAGTAGCTCTTCACTGACCAGTTGTAGTATTTCATCAGTTATGGCAGGCGTGTACTCCTGTCGAAATAACGTGACCATTTCTTCAATTGCATGTTTAAACTGTTTTACTGAAAGTAAGGTCCACATCTTTTTTTTGTACTGATCGTCAATTGTTTCATGAATATTGAAGAGTTCCCGGCTTTCCAGGATCTGCACCAGTTTTAATTCTGCATTCAAATTAATGGTATTATGACCGATTAAATGATTTAGTTTTGTTTCTGCTAATAGCTTTATATTCTGGTCATTTTCCATTGAACTGATGACATAATCCGGATTGGCAAGCATGCCTTTTCTTGCTTCATCCATATTGGTAAAATGCGGAATCTCATCTGCAAATGAAATAGCTATTAAAGTGACATCATCCTGAGCTAAATGTCCGGAAGCAAAAAACTGGAAGTCCTCCCATATTCCCTGAATGAGCCCTTTAGCCGGCTGTGAAGCCTGCTTGTAAATACTTTTCAGAAAATTTCTTTGTCCCCACGCTTTACCTTCAACCTCCATCTCAATTATTCCATCAGAAAACAAAATAATTCTGTCACCGGATTTAAATTGAAAACTGGACTCCTGGTAGGTCGATTCCCACTTATCCCCCAATCTGGGACCATTATTTTCTATCAGCGCATTCAGCCCTTCTTTGCTGTAAGAATTATCTATTTTTTGCAGATGAAAAGGAGCCATGTGTGAAGCATTAGCATAAGTCACTTTCTCTGAGTCTTCATCAATTTCCAGAACAAAGGCCGTCATCAGAATGTCCGAGTTGAGAGAACAAATTACTTTGTTCAATTTTTCCAGAACTTCTTTTGGTGAAATATGTCTTTGTTCAGAATCTATTTTCAAACTGGAAATACAGCTATGAGCAGCCGCTGTGATTAAAGCCGCCGGTACTCCGTGTCCGGTAGCATCGCAGGCAATAAGTGTGACTTTCCCCTTTTGCTCAAAGAATCCCCACCAGTCACCCGAACATTCAGTGGCCGGTGTATACATACCTTCGACAGCAAATTTTCTTTTAATCAGACCATGGCGGGGAAAAAACTGGTTTTGAACCAACTGAGCAACTTTTAATTCATTCTCAATCCGCGCTTTTTCTTTCATCTCCGCCATAAAAGCTACGATCTTATTTTTCATATCGACAAAAGAATCGGTCAAAGCTCCGATTTCATCATGTCCTCCGGCGTGTGGCTCGACATCAAAATTCCCTTCTGCCATCTGGGTTGTGGCTTCAAATAAAGTTTGTACATTGGTTGTCATTCTTTTAGTGAAAAGAATTCCGGTAATAACCGCCACAGATATCAAAAGTATGCCGAAAAAAAGTGATTTGTGTATCAACTGAGAGGATGCCAGGAAGGCTTTTTCTTCTTCGATCTCCGTAAAGGCCATCAGTCCATAAGGATGAACTTTAGAAAAGGCCCTGATGACCGACTCATTATTTTCAACAAATTTTTTTACCCCTTGCTGAACACTGGCAATGGTAGGATCAGCAATGATGTTACGAATGACAGAACTACTGATCGGCTGAGCATTTAATTGCAGAAAAAGTTTTCCGCTATCAGCTATTATGTATGAGCCATATTTCAGTGTCTCATTCATCAGTGGCATTAATTTGTCCATAGACAGATATAAGGAACATTTCAGACCATTTGCCATAGATTTGGCTATTATATAGTGAGCGCTTAATCCATTGGTTTCCCCCCGCTCAACAGCAACAGCACCGGCAGTCAGCCTGCGCAGCAGAAGCTGAGAGTTAAGAGCGACTTCAGCATCAACTAATCTAGGATTAACCTGACCTGAGAAAGAGGCATCCGGCTTAAGACACTCCAATCCCAGTGCGTATGGTATGTTCTGCAGCCAGGGAGTCCACTGCGTTTCATCTGCAGGAATATTTTCCAATTCTGCCAGATCCATTTCTATTATTAATTTTAGTCGTTCAGACAGTGACACGGAATTCGTCAACGTGATGGAATAAACATCGGCAGCTTTATCTTCTTTGAAAATATTAAGTGCATAGGAAAGATAAAATGCCATTGTCATCAACAACAAGGTCGAAATCGCCGCGATAAATTTATAGCGTAACGGAAACCTGACTTTTCTAATCAAGATTAAACTTCCTAGCAAACTTTCTTTACACATCTAATGTTACAATAAGATGAGAAAATTACACGTAGGAAGAAATGAGGCAAAAGTCACTCGATGACCTGTTATTGGCAATATTTTTAATGGCCGCTCTGGCCAGTCTTTATATGTTGTATGGTCAGAATCTCATGACCAAAGATCAAAGCAGTCAAAATGTTATTGCTTCTATCGTCGACCCTCTAAACACCGTTAAACGCAAAAGAGACTTTTATCAGGGATGGATAGACGTTGACCAGGGTGACGTTCTGGCCGCTAATGATGAAGTTTATACCCATGGTGATTCTTCGACTAAAATCAGTTTTCACCAGGGCCCGCAAATCAATCTGAGTGAGAACTCACTCCTGAAAATCAAAACGATTAACGGTCAGGCTGCACTGGCCCTGCAAAAAGGTCAACTCAATGCTGAACTGAACGCTAAAGCTTCGCAGTTAAAAATCGAGCTGGGAAATAAGTCTTACCAGCTCAGTTCCCCGGATGCCAAAATTCAGATTGAGCAGACTAATACTGAAAATAAATTTTCTGTACTCGATGGTGCTGTGAAATTTAATAGCGGGGAAAAAACACTGCAGGTTAATACTGATCAGATTATTGTCGAAGATAAAAAAACCAGTAGTCTGGAAATAAAGCAGCTCGCTTTCCGTCAGCTCTCTCCTGCCGACCGTTCTGTTTTTTATTTTACAACTGAAAGATCGGTTCAATTTAAAACTAAAAAGCTATCAGCTGAAGCCAGCGGAAAACTCATCATTGCCCGCGACAGTCAGTTTCAGGAAATCGTGCATGAAGGAGATTTGGAAAAAAACGATTTATCTATTGTCCTTAATGATGAAGGGTCTTATTACTGGAGAATTGTCGATCATCAGTCTCTCTCAGGTCCGGCCAGAAAATTTAATCTCATTTTGGAAAAACCTTTTCTGTTAAACGGCGACCGCTCAAAAGTCTACCAATCACAATTGCAGCAAAAGAGTGTTCTGCTCAGCTGGACTGCTTCTTCTCCCGCAGATAATGCCCGGACTTTCCAGCTGGAAGTCATCACACCGGATCGCAAACAACAACTATTAACTCTATCTGGAAAAAATTATACCTGGCCCGCCACTCACTGGGGGGTAACCAATTTCAGGATCCGTGCGCAGGAGAAAGAAAGACCGGAAGCTCTCTGGAGCGAACCACTTACGATCGAAGTCGTAGAAGAAAAAGCGGTTCAGATAAAATCCATCGGCAGCGACGATGTACAGCTGGTCAATTACGGAACCTGGCCGTATGAACACGCACTGGAATGGTCTGGACCGAGAGAAGACTTTACTTATAAAATTTCTGTCAATTCTGGTAAAGAAAGTTCACAGTCTGAATCAGCTCTACCTTCCAAAACCCTGCTTCTCAATAAGGCCGGCACGCACACCTGGTCGGTTCAGGGTCAGAGCCCATCAGGAACTCCGACTAATAAAATCTCCGGAAAAATAACTGTAAAGCAGGCGCTGGCGATCAATCGTCTGCCTGAATCCGGGGCCGTGATCGAGCTTGAACGACCGGACCAGACAGTTCAGTTTGTATGGCAAAAACAACCGGATTCAAGTTATGAATTTGAACTGGCAGATGATCAGAATTTTTCCAGCATCATTCTAAAAGATGAGATTCGAACTAATCAGATGACCGCTACTATCGGCCGCGCCGGAAAATATTTCTGGAGGGTTAAAGTCAAGGGTCCGGGTGGTCTTGAATATTCAAGACCGGTCAGTGTAGAAATAAAACCCACTCCTCCGCTTGAAGCTCCGGAAAAAGTTCCGGATCTTAACCTGAAAATTAAATACCGAACACCAACGACTTCTCGACTGGAAATGCTATTCAATCTTTTTTTCTCTGCGGCCTATGCAGAAGATCCTCTGGCCGTAGCTGAATGGGACGTTCCGGTCAACAAACGGGCAAAAGAATATATTGTTGAAATTTACAGTGATCAAAACCGATCGCAACTGATTAAACGATTAGTGACAACGACTCCGCATATTGTCTGGAAAGAAGCTGTTCCCGGAACTTTCTACTGGCAGGTCGCTTATACTGATTACTGGGGAAGACAAACTGCTTTTTCCGCACTCTCGCGCCTGATTGTTGAAAATGATCCTGAATCAGAGATGAATGCCTTTACCATCATCGAACTTAAGTCTCCTTCACATCGGGCAGAAATCCTGACAAACAGATGGGATGAAATGGAGTTTAGCTGGGAAGATTCTCTCAGAAAAGATTTTCTTTTTATTGTTGCTGCCGATCTGGAATTTTCAGATGTTTTACTCAAACGCAAGGTTCAGGGCAAGCAGACCATTCTGAAATGTTCAGACATTAAAAATATACGTGGAGAATTATACTGGAAAGTCATCAGCGGAAAATTTTCTTCCAAACGAAGAATGATCACCACTGAGTGTACTGAGCCTCCTCCTCCGCCAATAGTGCCTGAGCCAGAAACGACTCCAGAGCCTGCACCGATTGTTGAATCAGTTATTCCGGCGTCGGCGGAATCCGAAATCGAACTTCTCCCGGTTCATTACTGGCAAGCCGGGCTGGCCCCTCAAAAAATGACTTACAAAAATAAAGCCGCAGCATACGAAGCAAAAGTGGACGGCCAGGTTATCAATTCACTTTTTATCAGTTATCACCGTCCGGTCAGTCTCTGGGGATTCAGTTCTTTTTCTTCCGGATTAAATTTAAGACGTGGAAAAGTTTTTAACACCCTCACCTTTAATGATCTGGATCTACAGCTTTCACTTCTGCGCGGAAATAGTTTTCAATGGGGAGCTGTTCTGCAGATTATGAAAAGCACTTTGTATGTTGAAAGCGGACAGGCCATCAGCGACAGTTCAGCTATGCTGCCGATGCTGGGAATTGTTGGCCGTGCAGAAAATAAAACTTTCGTCGGAAAAATCCTGGCCGCTGCCGGAAAAGGCATGCATCTAGAAGCAGATCTTCATTATAAAATCAATGCTGATTCATTTATGGGCCCTTTCTTCTCTCACACCAGCGCAGAAGAACAGGGAGGAAAACATAATTTTAGTCAGATTGGTTTAAAGATAGGCGCGCACTTTTCGCTTTAACCGGCCAGCACTTGTTACTGTCAAAATCGCCAGCAAAAGCCCTGTGATAAAAGCCCCCAGAAAAGAATGTTTTGATTCCAGTCCAACGCGCGCGCAGGAAATGCTGCTGCTGTATTGCCGGGCCGTAACGGCCGCATTTCCAGTCGTAGCAGTTGTTACACTGAAGGTCGTTGAGTAGGCTGCTGGAGAGACTGATCCAAGATTGATAATGACACCATCTCCATCATCCAGACGAATTCTTCCCTCGCCTCCGTCACCTCCGAATCCGGTGAGATCATTTATTCCCATTGTTCCGCCTGCAGCAGTCAATGTTGCTGTTCCGGAAATTGTCAGCTGACCGGCGGCCTGAATCCAGATTGCTCCACCTGAGCCTGCGCCCCCGCCTCCAGAAACAGAAGTAAGACCATCACCACCACCGTTTCCACCATTGACATTGATTGTTCCTTCAATCACAACATCTCCACCGGAAACTATGCGGAGAGCCCCCCCGCCTCCTCCACCACTTGAACCAGTATAAGGAGTTCCTCCTGAAGTTCCGCCACCTCCGGCTCCACCGCCTGATCCGCCAGTGAAGGTTGTTTCAAAGGTTGCTTCAGATCCGTAAGGTGTTCCATTGGCCCCGTTGGATCCTGGTGCTCCACCGCCACCGCTACCATCATCGCCTTCAGTCGGTTCGGTCGCTGCACGATTGCGGTAAGCCCCGCCACCGCCACCACCACCATAAGAATTGGTAACGGGAACAACATTGCGTCCGCGAATTCCGCCCCCGTCTCCGACACCATTTAATCCATCCAGGGCCGTGCCATTGGAAGCACCACCTGCTCCTCCACCGGCACCACCAAGTCCTCCGCTCTTTACAGCGTTCACGGTATCTCCGGCAACTCCATCCTGGCCGGATAAATCCAGAGTGATTCCCGGGTTCATGGTGACATTATTTTGTACTCTGATGACCAGAGGAGCGCCTCCGGCAGCAGCACCGTTACCGTTAAAAACGTTCAGGTTGCCATTGATAGTAAGAGTCGTGCATTGATAGGTTCTGCGTGCAGCAGAGATTTGAGTTGTGGCCAGACCGGCCACATCACATGTTCCGTCTGAGCCGTCTCCGGTTTCAGCGCCGGATACCATCAGAGGAAAAACGAGAAAGGCAGTTATGAAAAGGTTCATTTCTTAATCATAACTGCCTTTGAGATATTTTTACACCGTTCCTTTTCTTACTTAACTTTTGTGATTTTTACCTGAGTAAATACTTCGTCCACTCCAAAACTAACCGCGGTTCCAAAACCGACGTTGTCCATTTTATTACCACAGCGATGTTTAATCACAAATGTCGTTTGGGCCGTTAAATTAAGCTGACCCATTATGATTGATGGCTCCATACCACCAGCAGTACTGTGTGATCGTCCGTTAGAGCCCACCAGGACAAAAGCACCTGTTGCTGCATTTACCAGCACAGCTTTATGGAAACCGTCCAGGTAAGCCGGTGCCTGTGCTTCAAATGTGTACGTACCAGGATCTAAAGTAATTTGATTGGAGGCAACTGACACAAAAGATGAATCACCGGAAAGAGTATTGAGATCACGAATTTGTTCCCACCCTTTTACTGGATCACATGATCCACCGTTTGTTCCATTAGGTTTAACGTCTTTAATGAACGCAACTCTTTGTTGAGCGTAAGGCATGATGGCCGACGGTAATTTTCCGTCAGCACCAATCTGAGGAATTTGTCCCGCAGCTGTACCAGTATTAACCGCAACCGTCCCACCATTTCCATTTATGGTTGGGCCTACTATTCCGTTTCCAGCAACCAGATTAACCAGACCGGCATCTCCTGTATCTCCCTTGTCTCCCTTATCTCCTTTTAGACCCTGAAGTCCTTGCGGTCCTTGTGGTCCTACTGAACCGGTCGCTCCTGCTGGCCCCGCAGGTCCCTGAGGCCCTTGCGGACCTACTGAACCGGTCGCTCCTGCTGGCCCCGCAGGTCCCTGAGGGCCTTGCGGACCTGCAATCCCTTGCTCCCCTTGTGGTCCTTGTGGTCCTTGTGGTCCCGGAGTTCCAGCGCCCCCACCAGGAATTTTAGAAGCAGTCCAGGTAGATCCATCCCACATCAAGACATCACCAGATGCCTGGCCATCGGGAATATAATCTGTCGGCGTCCAGAGTTCACCATCAAAGCGCAGTATTTGTCCTCTGGATGCATCCAGTTCAGGAAATTTTAAACCAGCAAGAAATTTCTCTTCAATTTTCAAAGAGACATACACTGTGGACGGAGTTGTTTTTCCATCACGTAACAAAACACTTACTGACGAATTCACTTTAATGTCATCACCAGGGCGTGAGCCATCAGAACATCCGAGGAGACCATAGTAAGCATTAAAAAATTTCTTTGTGAGTTTCGCTGAATACTGACATTGTGTGCGTCCGTCGAACGAAACAGTTACACTAGACGATCCCTCCCGCAAAATGGAGGCATTGACCCGAACTGATTCAGGAACCTGAACGACACCTTTAAAGCTGACATGCTTTACTTCGCCGGCCTTTGCAAAAATGCGAAGCTTATCATGTTCATCATGATGGCCATCGTTATACCAATGTTTAGAACTAATAAGAATGGCGGCATCGCGCTCGTCATTATCATGACGATCATTCTTTGCCAGAGCAGTGGTAGTTGCTGAAAGTGTCGCTAGTAGTGTCAGGCTTAATAGTTTTGTTTTCATAGACTTAATTATAAGGCCGGATCATAAAAGGAACCTAGCAGGGCTTTTTGTAAGTGATGAGTTTATCAAGAAAGCATGCACTTACTGGAATCAAGGAATTCATAATTAAGTGAAACTTGTTAGAATTTTTTTTCTGAGAGTGACGAAAAATTTTGGCAGTTTCCCGGAAGTTTCCGAAAAGTGGAGTTGGAATTAAAAAATTGTGATCTCCATTGTTTAGAAACGGGTAATCCTAAATAGATTCTTCAGATTTGGGAGAAGTAATGAAAGAGGCCTATAATCGAATTATTATGAGCCACGAAAAAGCACAGTTCTTAACTGAACTCATTAGCAAATTCTTAAAACAAAAAAGCGTTCTTCTTATCGATGACGAAGATGAGATAAAATCACTTCTTGCCAACTATCTGGCCAAATCCAATATTGATGAAAATCGCATCGTTTATGCTTCCGACGGACGAGAGGCCCTGCATAAAATTCAAAACCAGGAATTCGGACTGATCATCGTCGACCTTTTAATGCCCAAAATGAACGGATTGCAGCTGATTAAAGAAATTAAAATCCGAGCAAAATACAGAGACATCCCGGTGGTTATCATCTCTGGTACACTGGAAGCTGAAAACGTCAAAACGGCCATTTCACTGGGAATTAATAACATTCTCGTAAAGCCTTTTACTTACAATCTCTTCATCGAACGAATTGGCCGTGCGCTCGGTGTTTAATACGTCGCTTAAAAAAGCTTTTGTTTAATAAAGTTGCCTTCGCCTCCCCACTCTTGCTATAAGCAGTGGCCCGGAGGCTTATTTGTGAAGAAAATTTTCCTGTTTTTACTCCTGCTCTCACCCTCTTTAAGCTCTGCTCAGACTGCTCCTGAGTGGGCGGCCCTTAACCAACGTGTTGAGGAACTCGAACGTCAGCAAATCTACAATGAAGCCGAAAACCGCAAAACTCGAGTCAACTCTTTTATCCGCGACTCACTTACCATCGGTGGATTTTTTGAGCCGGCCTTCAGTATTATTCAGGGTGAAGACACCCGTACGCAGGCAACCAATGCCAGCAATACTCTCGGAATTAATATTTCGGCTGAATATACAGACCGCCTCATCTTCGTTTCTCAGTTTTTGACTGGACTAAATTTCCCCCTGCAAAATCAGCATAACGATCCCAGGGCCGTTGCGTTTAATCTTCCTGAAACCAGAGAATTTGGATCTTTTTTTTATGGGGCCCTCCTTTCTCAGGGGTATTTGCAGTATGTCCTGAGCGAAAGCCATACGATTTCCGCGGGAATAGGTTATGTTCCTTTTGGTTATTATCCTCAGCAAAGAGAATTAGTTTTGTTTGTTCGGAGAGGAGGACCACAAATCCTACGCACGACGGATCTATTTTCGCCACTTTTTAATGGTATAAATCTGCAGGGGCGCTTTGATCGGGGCTCACGCGCCTGGGGTTATAATCTTTATACATTTAACCGGCTGGAAGATGCTAAAAGGCCAGGGTTAGGGACCAGAGTATGGACTCATACATCAGACGAAGCAGTGGCCATGGGACTATCCTATCAGACCATAAAATATAACCGGAAAATTGAAAGTATTTTCGGCTCAGATCTGCGTTTAAATCTGAACAAATTTATTCTGACTACTGAATATGCCCGCCACATCACTGCGGGTCAGGACATATGGTCCTACTATGTAGAACCCAGCCTCTATCTGCATGATGAAGACCTGCTAGGATATGTCTTTTTCGACTATTCCAGAAATCCAAACAACAAAACAGGCTCCGGCCGCACGGCTCTTTTAGACCCAATCTCAAAATATGAATATGGAGCGGGACTTAATTATTTACCAACCTCCTTCACTCGTCTAAGATTAGGATTCACTTGTCATAATTATGCCGATACGCCACTGATCAGCGGACAGGAAAGAGATTATCTCTCTCTTGATTTATCCGCAGGAGTTGCCTTTTGATGAAGAGATTATTCCTGTTGTTTTTTCTCATTTGCAGTCTTATGGGCCAGACAACGGCTTATGCTGAAGAGCTTGCCATAATTGTTAACGAGCAAAATCCTGTTTCCGAAATTTCCCCTCTGCAAATACAAAATTACTTCCTTAAAAGAGTACGTGAATGGCCAAATGGTATGGCCGTCCGCTTTTTTGACCGTCGTGATGACAGTAAAGAAAGGAAACAATTTTTAAATCTTTATTTACGCAAAAGTTCCCGCGAACTTGAACTTTACTGGATAGGGCAAAAACTCTACAGCGGAAATTCAGCCCCTATCCAAGTTTCCACTGACTCAATGATGGCTTCAATGGTCTCTCGGTTTCCCGGAGCTATCGGCTATGTCTCGGCAGGTTTCCCGGGTGCTCCCGGCATAAAAAAAATTAACATTAGAAAGGAATAACCCCCTTGCTATCTGACCCGTTTGTCCAGACGACCTCTATTCTTAACCGTCTTCGCTCCGTTATGGTCGCGATCGCCGTTTTTATTCTCATTTCTTTTTTTGCGCTTTATTTTTCCAGTCAAAGTTTGTTTAATAACCTGCAGGCACTCAATCGCGATAATAATATTCTCAACTACACATCGCAGGCCCTAGAGTCTCTCAACACCGCTGAACTGAGAATCAGCGATCTGCTGACTCCGGCGAATGCTTCTGAACTTAGCTATCGATTTAATGAAAATATTAAAATTTCAGAATTAATGCTTAACCGCAGCTTGAAACTCACCAAAACAAAACCAAAAGTAGAAAAAGAATTTTTAAAAGTGCGTGAGTCTCTGGATCATTTTAAGGCAAGCACTGCGCTGACTTTTCAGTTATTGAAGAGTGAAAACACCAAAACACGAACAGATGAAATTCAGGCAAACGTCCTGGCCAGTCGCCAGTATCTTATGGATGCCAAAGAGCAGCTGCTCAAAATTCAAATCATGATTAAACAGGAAAATGATTCGATCTTTAATTCCATTTATAAAAACCGTTTCCGCCCATTGCTTGTTGCTGTATTTTTATCGACTCTCTTTTTTACATTCGTTCTTACTTTTGGTCTGACTATTTCCCGCAAAATCGGAACTTCCATATCCAATTTACTGCGGGCGACCGATTATGTTGCACATGGGGCCCTGGACTATCAGGCAAAAATCATGGAGCGGGATGAAATCGGCCGGGTTACTGATGCTTTTAACAAAATGGTTCACAAGCTCAACCGCAATCGAGTGGACTTAAACCTGGCCATTGGCCGAACCAAAAAATTGCAGGAAATTACCGCTGCTTTTTCTGAAGCCCTGACTCCGGATCAGGTTTTTGATGTTATTTTTGACCGGGCTTTCAAGACCCTGCCAATTGAAATGGGAAGCATTGTTCTCATTGCTGAAGACCGCAATCAACTCATCCTAAAAAGAGTTGTTGGGCTCAATAACGAATACATTAACCGTTGGCAGAGCTTTCCTATGAATGCCCGTATTCCAATCACCGAGTGTATCCGCTTTGGAAGACCTCTCTTTTTAACCAGCGAGAAAGTCCTGGAGTATGAAGATGTAGATCGCGAATATGTCAGTGGAAGCAAACGATTTCATGCCTACCTTCCATTGATGATTGGAAGTGAATGTCTAGGAGCCATATCTTTTATCTTTGATACGAGTATTGAACTAAAAGAAGAAGATAAAGATTTTATTTATGCTCTGACCAGGCAGTGTGCTCAGGCCCTGCACCGCTCACAACTATATGAAGATGCAAAAAAGGCCATTGAAGCCCGGGATGAGTTTTTATCCATTGCTTCCCATGAATTGCGGACGCCATTGACTCCTTTAAAACTGCAGCTGCAGGGCCTTCAGCGTCACATTCAAAAAGGCAACCTTGCCAACTTACCGCCTGAAAAAATCATAAAAATGGTTCAGACCTCAGATCGTCAGATCAATCGCTTGTCCACTTTGATTGATGACTTGCTGGATGTTTCCCGCATTACCAGCGGAAGACTTTCATTAAATCGTGAGCGCTTCAGCCTGAGAGAAATGCTGGAAGAAGTTCTTGTTCAGTACTCGCAGCAATTAACAGATGCACACTCCCGGGTTAGAGTTCAAATACAAACTGACCTGGTTGGGGAATGGGACAAAGTCAGGATTGAACAGGTTGTAATCAACCTCTTAACGAATGCGGCCAAATACGCACCTAATAAACCCATCTACCTGCGTCTTGATGAAAAGGACGGTCAGGCGATGATTGAAGTGCGGGATGAAGGTCCCGGCATCGCACCGGCCGATCAGGAGAGAATATTTAAGAGATTTGAACGCGTTCATTCAAAAAACAACGTTGGCGGTTTGGGTTTAGGTCTTTATATTAGTAAACAAATTGTTGAGGCCCACCATGGTCATATCAGCGTTGAGAGCACAGAAGGATCTGGCGCAACTTTTCGGATATTTTTACCATTAGGAGTATAAAGTTTTGAACCAGACATCATCATATGTTCTCTTAATAGACGATGATCTCGATATCAGCGAGGCAATAGAATCTATCTTAAGTGAAGAAGGATTTAACGTATCTATCGCCCACAATGGTCTTGAGGCCCTGGAGCTTTTGCGTCAAGCAACAACAATGCCCTCCCTTATTCTGCTGGATATCATGATGCCTAAAATGAATGGCTATGAATTTAGGGCAGAACAGCTAAAAGACAAAAAGCTCGCCTCGATTCCGACAGTCGTTTTTTCTGCGGCTGGACGTTTCGATGAAGAAGATGCGTACAAATTCACCGAAACTATTAAGAAACCACTGGATCTTGACCGGTTATTAAACCTGGTACGTCATCATGTTTCTTAATAAAAGAAAGAACTTATTTCTAAAATTGAAGATTTTTTGACTATCCAAATCCAGCCTTATTCATCGTATAATAGTTAAATGAATACAATTCTTTTAATTGAAGACGATCAAGACATTTTCCTGCTCCTTAAAAGTTACGCTAAAGAGGAATTTAAAATCACTCATTGTCCGAACCTGGCCGATGCTCGTGATTACTTAAAGATTAAAACTCCTGATCTGATATTGCTCGACATAGATTTTGAAAAGGGAAATGGAATTGATTTTTACCGGGAAAATAAACCTGACTGGGACCACCGCCGTATTCCGGTTGTTATGCTCACTCAAGATACAAAACTCGATACAAAGCTTCAGTCCTTTGAGCTAGGTGCTCTTGATTACATCAGCAAACCTTTTGAGCCGTTGGAAGTTATCGCTCGCTGTAATATTATTCTAAAGCGCAATAAGGCCCAGCACATGCTGGTGAAAAATGGCCTGATTGTAAATCTGTTAACAGCAAGTGTAACAGTTGATGCAAAAAATGAGCTAGTCGATTTATCCCATCTTGAATTTAAGCTCCTCCTCTTCTTTATTGAAAATGAAGGAATTGTTTTTAGCCGAGAAAAACTAATCGAACGAGTTTGGGGCGGAAACATCAGTATCACACCACGGACGGTTGATCAGCACGTGAGTAAACTCCGAAAAAAAATCAGTGAAGCTGATGCTGAGATCGTCACCTCTCATGGTGAAGGTTATATGTTCATTTCCAAAAAGAAAAAAAGACCTTCTGTTTCGATCGATCAAGAGCTGAAAGAAATTATTCCTCAATATTTGGAAAATCGAAAAAGAGAAATCGAACTGATTAAAAAAGCATTAGGAACGAACGATTTTGTTACTTTGGAAAGCATTGGCCATCGTCTTGCCGGAAGTGCAAAAAGTTATGGCTTTAATAAGCTGACAGAAATCGGTCTCAACATCCAGGAAGATGCACGCAAAAAATCCAATGAAGGTATTCATCATTCTCTTCAATTGCTGGAAGAATATCTGGGCAATCTGAGTGTTATCTACACCTGATCTCTAAGGCAATTTAACGGCAGCACCACCGGTTGGAGCGGCGATATAGCTGAGAGCTCCGGTCGCACTGGCCGCTTTTCCTGTTGCAGTTTTAAGCGTTAGTGAAGACACAGCAATCCCGCCATTTTTAATCGCATTGATAACATCGGCGTAACCAAAGCTGGGATTGTAAGCAAACAGCATGGCCGCAAGACCTGCTACGTGAGGAGTGGCCATCGATGTTCCGCTTATAACGTTATAAGTGGTATTGTTATAAGTCAGGGTCTCAAAATAAAGTCGTGAAATATTTGTTCCGAAATTTTGTCCAGTTCCATCAGTCAGAATACTGAAACCAAAACTGGTATTGCCACTAATGTAAGGTGTGACATCATAACTTAAAGGATAGGCAAAACCATTAGTCGTAATACCTTCGAAATAATCCAGCTCCACTCCCGCAGTTGTTGGGTCTCCGCCACCAAGGAGCGTATTGAGCGAAACTTTATCACCAGAATCTACATCCACCATAAAGGTAAAATTTAAAATCGCTACGTTTTTTCCGCTTAAATCAAAATTTTTATAAATGCGTGCATCCGTATTATTGTCATAAAGCTGAGCGCTGGTACGAGTATATCCTGAAGGGTTGGCCAGTGTGGCCCGGGGAGTTCCGCTGAATGAGAGCGAACGGTATCCCCAGTTATTTGCTGTCGTCGTTGTCATTGTCCATCCGGCCGTCAATGCATCTGATACTGTGGAGTGAGTCCCGGGCCATGTACTGACGATATTAACTCCTGGAGCTCCAACATCTACACTGGTCGTTCCAAAATTAGAAAAACTGGCCAATGAATAATCTTGAGCGAGAGCGGCCACGCAAAGAACATTGGCCTGAGTAAAGTTACAAGGATAGGAAGGAGTGGCCACGTTATCATTGTTAGCGGAATCATTTCCGGCTGCCGCTACGACCATTGCTCCGGCGTCCCGGGCATTTGTTACTGATGTACTATAGGCTGCATCGAATGAAGATCCGCCTAAGCTCATATTCAGGATTTTTGCTCCCCGGGCAACGGCAAAATCTATTCCCTGAATAATTCCTGCAGTTGTGCCGGATCCAGTTGCGTCCAGTACCCGCACGGCCATTAACTTAACTTTCCAGCAGACTCCGGTTGTTCCTTTTGAGTTATTTCCGACTGCTCCGATCGTTCCGGCAACGTGTGTGCCATGGCCATTTTGGTCGAGCGGATTATTGTTATTATCGATAAAATCCCAACCGTGATTCGGATAGGCCACCCCGCCATCCCACATATTGTCTGCAAGGTCTTCATGATTATAATTGATACCAGTATCCAGTACTGCGACCACAACGGATGAACAATCAGTCACAGTATTCCAGGCTTTTTCCAGATCCATATCTTTACCGGCCGTTCCCGGGTTAGCTGTTGCGCTGGGTGCATTGGGCCCCCCGGGAGAAGTTATAGTTTGAGCTGTATTCTTCAGCCCCCACAACTGACCATAACGGGTATCATTGGGAGTCGCAGAAATTTTATAAATATAATTTGGCTGAACAAATTCAACATCAGGATCCTTTTTGAATTCAGCTATCACTGCTTCCAGATTTTTTTTCTTATCTACCCGCACATGATTAAAACCCCTGGTGTTCAGACGCTTTAATCGCCTTCCACCTTCACGTTCAATTGAATTCTTTTGTGCGTCCGCTGAGAGTTTCGATTTGTACTTAATGATCAACTCTCCCGGAACATAACGGGATGATAATGGACTTGCGGCCATTACCGATGCAGTCATGAAAAAGAATAATGTAGAAAGCCATATCTTCATAAAACTCTTCCTCTAAGGCAAGCTAATCTGAAATTGAGCAGAAGCGGCACTGGTTGATCCTCCGGATGTCTGCCCCGGCTGATTCATACTGGAGTAAGCCACTACTTTGAAATAATACGTTCCTACCATTAAACCAGTTATGTTCGCTGTCGTGGGAGTACTTGCTCCTCCGGCATACGGCACATCCACATAGCTCGCAGTCGCTGTATTAAAGCCACTCGTCGTGCTGTAGTAAACGCGGTATCCACCACCGGTGCTGTTAACTGCGGTTTCTTTATTTGCTGTCCAGGAAACCTGCACTGTCGGAGACGGCCCCAGATATTCGTAAGCAATGAGCGCTGCTGAACAGGCGCTTGTTCCGATAACGTTAGTTGAATTTGTATAAAAGGTATTAATTCCTGCCGTTAGTGCGGACGTAGTCATCTCTACTGAAGTTCCGGTTGCAAGCGCACTGGCAACCTGAGTGGTGCATCCAGAGTCTGTGTAAACTTTGACCGTATCACCATTAGCGACGCCAAAAACTTTGATTGTGGGTGTACTGTCGTAGTCTGATGAATTTGTAGGATTAATCATTGATATGGAACTTCCGGAAGTCGGCAGAACTCCCAGGTATTCATAAGTCACCATGGCCGAAGAGCAACTTCCACTACCGGCATTATTCACACTGCGGGTATAAAATGTGTAAGTCCCCGGTGCAAGTGCGGAACTGGTAATGTTGACAGATGTTCCGGCAGCCACTGCAGTACCTACCTCTGTGGAACAAGTTGCATTGGTGTAAATTTTCACAGTTTCGCCGGCGAGCACACCACTCAGAGTAAACGTCGGTGTTGAATCAGTATTTGGCGAAGTGGCCGGAGACTGCAAAGTCATTGAAGTGGCCGTGACCGGAGCGACTCCCAGATATGTATAAGTGGTCATCAATCCTGAGCAGGAGGTTTGTCCGATAGAGTTTATACTTTTAGTATAAAAATTTTGAGATCCAATTCCCAATGGATCCGATGTGATCGAAACAGTTGATCCGCTGGCAACAGCACTTCCCAATTCAGAAGTACAACCGGCATTAGCGTAAATTTTTACAGTTTCACCGCTAACAACTCCGCTTAACAAGAATGTTGGTGTTGAATCAAATCCCGAACTGCTTGCCGGACTAACCAGTGTCATTAACGAGGCCCGCGTGGGTAATATCGGAGCGCCACCGGGTTTATTAAATGTAAAACCGGTACCAGTTTTTTTGGCTTCTTCCTGGGCAGGTACACAGCTGACCAACAGGCTTATAATCGCAAAAGAAAGTAATATTTTTTTCATTGGTTCATCACTTTAAAATGCATATTTCAACCCGAGCGTAAGGTAAGTATTATTATATCGCATTTTAGTTTTTATTCCCTGTGCAGCTTCATTATCTTCAAACTTCAAATTACGTTCACCTATAAATTCCCAGCCTATAGCTGAGCTTACGGCCCATGTCTCTGTCAGCACTCGCTCCAGCCTGGCTTCTGTTAAAGCGGCAATTCCTATGGCACTTAAATTGTATGTGACAGAATTATCTGTCATTGTCGTTGTAGAACGGCTCACCCCCAGAAAAAGCCCCAGTGAGGGCTTCCAGTAAGAGTCTGCAAAAAACTGTAAACGGTATCCGGTGTACAAATTGATAAACTGATCTTCATAATCCCAGAAGCCTGCCTGAGACAGTCCTGAATTATTATCAGTCAAAGTTAGAGCATCACTTTTTTTCCCGCTCATCGCCCGTACTTTAAAAACCAGAAATCTTCGAGGTGATTGCCTGATTCCAAAGGCTCCTGAAAACAACAACCCCGCTTTATATTTACTTTTATCGGCTTTACTCCATGTCGTAGGATTTGTGGTATTTGAAGGAAGAGTTTCGTTGTAATCACGCGAGACCTGATTTTCATCACCGATTGAAAAACTCCCCCCCTCTAATTCAAAAAAATATTCTTTCTTTGCATAGAGAACGAGTGGACTTACATCGCGCTTTTCAACTTGTCCTTTTTCAGCTTCTTTAAAATCTCCTGTCACGGTCTTATCTTCTTCTCTTTGTACGGGAGTATGCTGCACACATCGTTTTGCTGTGACATAGATCACCCCTTCGTATTTAAATGCAACCATCGATGGATTGCGGGGTAAAATTTTTACATCCAGTGGAACATTAAAAAGGAATTCTTCTTTGATATCGCTCAGCTGGCCTTTATCAAACTGCTGAATAAAACAATCTCTGTCCTGGTGCCGGTAATAGCTATCCTCAGCATGTGAAATATTCATGCTCATAAATAACAAAATAATGGCATAGAAGATGCCCATGCTACCATTATCTCTGTAGAACCATTGGCATTCAATGTGGCATAAAAGGTCACCTCAGGTTATCAAACCCTGGCCAATTCCCACTATTATTGTCGGATACTAGGTATTAACAGCAATTAATTGGGCAGAGGATTTATCCCAATATCCTCCTCCGTCTGTAAGAATGCCAATAATTTTATCCTGTTTGTTTTTATAGACAAAAGTACGGGAATCTAAAATTTTAAAAAGTCGAGATTCAGTTTTTTGAGCGATCTCGATGGCATTTTGCTGATAACGGGCTACTGCTTCCTCTGGTTTTAGTAAAAAATATAAACCATTATTATAAAATGCATTAGAAACCCAAATAACAAAATGACTATTCTTGTTCAGGAAGCTGCTCAGTATATTGCTTTCCATAACGAAATTTACTTCTTTGAACACAGAATTTTCTGCAGCCTTTACAGCATTGAGTAATGTTTCAGGGGCATTGTCAAAAAAATCTCTGATCAGGCCATTGAGATGTTGACGGGTAATCTCTTCAGCATCTTTATGCCGGGAGTATTTGGCAGCAATCTGAACCATCTGCTCTATAGACTGACATTTCACCAACTCTGCGACATAGCTGAGTGAGGTAGCTGAAAAATCCAGAAAGTATTTTCTGTGATTTTTATTAAATTTATATTGCTCTATGATCTTAAATGGCTTGAATCCGGAAGCAACACTGATAAATGTTTCTGGTTTAAGTTCGTCTAAGAAAGGAATAAGCAAAGGTTCATTGTTAAAAACAAAAACTTCCCGTTTTGCTTCTACCAGTCGTTGACCGATCTTCTGATGGACAGCAGTCCAGGCAGATTCATTAGGATCGCGGGGATAAGCATATATTTTGTGATCACGAATTGATTGCGGGATATTGTAGACAGTAAGTCCGTTTTCAATCATGAACTTCATTGTTCTTGTTCCCCACCATGCTTTTCCTTTTCGGGGGGAACAATCATTTCCTGGCTGCAGAAAGTGAGGTGTGTAGTGATCATGAAAATGATCAACGCTTTGAGCGTATGAGCAGAATTCAATTTCAGAATCAGAAAACAGCGGACCTAATGCCGGCGGATTTTGTTTGTTCCATTCGGCCAGGTTTATAATCAAAAACTGTTCATGAAAATAAGGCACTTTTCCCGGCTCCGGAAAGTCGAGGATCTGACCGGCAATGAGCATCTTATTTTTCTTCATCTGGGAACAAAAGCTTAAAAAATGAAAGATAAATTTTTTTATATCAACGACTAAAGTACCGGCAGCGATAAGAACGAAATGGGTTTTATTGGTTTTCAATGCGTTTTGAATGGCAATGTCGATATCATTTTCTTGCAGAATATTTATTTTCAGAGGAAAAAGTGAAGCCATTGTGATGTTCTGTAATGAGCGGTCCCTCTTCTCCTGTGATTGATAATAAGAATGTTCAAAAACATTCAAATCGATTTCGGGGGGAATAGAATCGTCGTCGAGGCCAGCATCAATCCAGTCTGCAAAAAGTGTTGGTGTTTTTTCAAATCCCTCGCCCACTGCGGTTTTTTTCTTAATTAATTCTTTTAAAAGAATTTTTCGGGAACTCAGTTTATTTTGTTCACGACAAAGATCAATCAGCTGTTTATCAGTTAAACGAATAGGTCCGTGAAAAATGATATGAATACGCGGAACAGAAGAATTATTAACCACCTTATGATATTTGGCATTGTTAAAAAGAATGACAGAACCATTGTCGGAAAAAGGTACTTTTAGTGAAAAATCATTCTCACTTCCATCGGGATTTAAATCAGCATGAAACTCACATCCTTCAGGCATATTGAGTGAGATATTGAGCGCCATACTCACATCCCGGTCCTGACTATCACGATGAACTTTGATACTTGCCCCTGGCTCGAGGAGCATATACCTTATGCGCTGGCATTGATCGATGTCGGTTATTTGATTCAAAAACTGCATCGTTTTAGGACACAACTGTGCAAATGGCGTGAGCTTGTAAACTGGATCTCCGACAAACTCATATGAAGTATGGTATTGAGTTTTCTGGTAATCACCGAAAAGGGTTTTTAATCCTAAGGATTTCCATTGTGAGCCCTGAGCAGACATCTGATCGCCTTCACGATGAGTCACAAAATAAGGCAATGCCCTTTGAGCTTCTTCCATTAAAGCGGCGGCATCGAAATCTATTTTAAGATCCAGGTATGGACGATAATCGAGATTATAAAAAATTTCTGAATCGTATGGCCACTCTGCAGGAGTTTGTTGCAGGGGCTGTTTTTCAGCGACTTGATCTTCAATCTCAAAATCTACTATTTTTCCAAACTCCTTGAAGAGTTCTAAAAATTTATTGCGGTCGCTGACTACCGGTGATTTCAATTTTCCTAAGGGAAGGTATCCGATCGCTGAATAAGGAGAATCAGGATCCAGTTTTTTACTCTTGAGCCATTGCTTAAAGGGCTCATCGATCTTGAAACTCAGATCATCAAAAAAACAAAGATAAAGACCGTTTGAATAAATTTTCTGCGGAGTGGGATCAGCCTTATGAATGTATGCATCTCTGGTTGGAACTCCAGTCGTACCGTAGGTCATGTACAATTCGCCAAAGCGGTAATCTTTATCGAAAAGTTCAAAATCTTTTTCTTTTAGGGGTTCTTTAACAGGCGGAACCATCAGCATCTGAATATGAACTGGGTCATTTACATTGCCGGGAACGAAATGTTCAGATTGATGAATAGTAACATTCATCAGAAAAAGAATCTCATCAATTTCCGGTGTTTTTTTATAATCTTTAAACTCTTTTAGAAATTCGAACCAGACATGCAGGTCATTCAAAAATTCAGTTGTAAAAGGCCTTTCAAATTCCACGTCCATTGGAATTTGAAATCTCAGCTGATTAGTCTCACGACAGTATGTATTATTGCTTAAAATGCAATTGGCAAGTACTTGTTTAAGGTTTTGTTCATCATGAAAATGCCGACCGAAAAAATGCCCTCCGCCTTCAATCTGCTGATGTTTTTTTTGCCTGGTCATCAGGGCCGTCCAGCGATCAAGCAATGAATGCTCATAGAGTTCATAAGAGAGAATCAGCTTTTCACCGGATGGACTCTGAAAATGAATGTTGAGACATTTTCCTGAAAGTTTAAACTTCATGCATTACCCAAATAAAGTGTTCAGGCAAAGACTTTCAGACGATTAATCCCTCCATCGGGATAAGTAATGACTTTTACCTGTTCTACTAAATGATCAGGTTTAATCTTAAACTCTTTTGATGATCCTGCAAATGCTTTGACTTTAGTTTTTTCCACCAGCAAGTGCCATTCACCATTCACTTTACCCAGGATGCTGACATACAACGGATTGTTGTTCACAAAAAAGGTAAAATCCATTTCAATACGATTAATTTTGGCCGGTCTGGCGAGTTCGACAACGACTTCTTCGGAATGTCCAGGCTTTCGACTACGGGCCGATTCCAGACCATCAAACATGCTGATGGGAGCAAAGGGAGAAATAACCTGTTTTGCCGGACCATAGTGTTCGTTTGTTGCGCTTAAAACTCTTGCTCCCAGGGCCATGCTGGCCAGATTGATTTTTTTATTGGCCGACATCAATCTTTTCCAGTTCTCCTGAGTTTTACTCTGATCAGCGCTGTAAGGAATGCTCAGCGGTTTGACCGGAGTTGCAATAGGATCACTGTAAGTGAATTTTTCTATCTTTACTTCTCCAGCATCAGCATAGAGTCCGAGTCGTGAAATTCCACCATCCGGATAATTAGAAATGCGGACCATGCTGATAACTTTATTTTTAATCATGGAAAGTGTACAAAAATAAGCATGTCCTTCAAGTTTTGTTTTGGGCAATAATTCCAGCCAGTGGTTCTCGCTAAAACCTTCAATTCTTATAAATTGTGCCTGATTGCCAAGATGATATTTCGTAGAAACAGCAATGGCCTCAATTTTCGAAGCTTTTTTCAGTTCAATAATAAGTGTATCGCACTCTTTTTGATTGTGACGGACTGTCTCCCAGCTATCCATTATTTTTCCCTGCCGCCCGTAAAGTTTTGGATCAAAAACAGGGAGATATTCGCTCAATAAGTTTTCAGCACGGGCAAAACGCTGGTTAGTGACTTCAATAATTTTTGCACCAACTGCAAGGTTAATATCAGCGAGTGGATCCCGCGGACCATGAGCAAGAATTGGTTCTGGCAGGTTGGGAAGAAAGGCATCAAAGATAAGATTTTTATATCCGATGTTGACGATTTCTTCCTGCGAGAGATTATCGGTTTTAAAGTCGCCCTTAAACTCTTCAAAATCAATACCGGAAAAATTCATTTCTCTAAGCAAAAGTTGTGCAACTTCTGATATAAAGAGAACCGCATTAAGTTCTCCGCTGGATTGTATAACAAATCCCTTCCCCTGATCTGGTCCCTCTACACAATGAAGAAATAATGCACGGAAACCATCGTTAGCTCCCTGATGAATAATCAGTTTATTGTCACCGGCAAAAGCAACAAAAACTCCGAGGCCCATTTCACAACCCATAAATCTTCTACAGCCATTATCCGAGGACAACAGCATTTCCCGGGCGACATCGTGGGATAACGGTCCACTACCTTCAATTGATTGGTAGGCTTTTTCAAAATGCTTTAAAAAAGAAAGCATCGCTTTGGATGTTCCTGAAGCTCCAGCGGCAAAGGCCGGAAACATTAAGCGAGATCCTTCAATCAGATTTCCATGAGCATCATAGCCTTTGGCATAATCGATTCCGTCTAGTAATTCCTGACGAAAAGTGAAGTCCTGCAGATAATCAGTGGTGAGTTCGAAAATCGTTTTACCGGAAAGCGCTTCTATTAAATGCTCCAGAACAAGAAAGCCGCCACCTGAATACTGAAATTTTGATCCCGGTCGATTAATTACCCCGACATCGTGAAGAAGTGATTCTGTCTTAGGCATTGGTGAACTTACTGGATAGCCTTTTACGTAATGCATATTAAGAGCATTATGATTCATCAGATGGGTCAGCTCGACTTCATCGGCCCATGCTGGATCACCATTGTTGATGGTTTTTAGGCGAAAAGTCGAACTAGTCCGCGAGAGCAGTTCATTCACTCTGGTGGTGAGTGAAATCCCCTGTTTCCAGAAGAAGTCGATGCAAAACGCCGAAGCGATAGTTTTACTCAATGATGCCAGCTCAAAATACGTTTTTTTTGTAGCTTCTCCGACAGCAAAATCCTGAAAGTTTCCTGAATGACAAAGAGCTATCTGAGCTGCTTTAATCTTGTGAATGGATTGTGCTTTATTTATCTTGTCATTGAGCTGGTTTATGGGATGCTCGGCTATTCGTTTGAGCGTAATTTCCAATAAAGCTGACCGCGCGTTCTGCAGCTCGACAGTTTCATCATTTTGAATTCTATACTGCAGTTGTTTTAGTAATTCAGGTCCGGTTTTTCCTTTTGCAGAAATGAGGAATTTGAATCCGAACTTCTTTAAATATTTTTGCCCCAGTTCATAAAGCTCGTGTTTTATAGCATCGTCTGCACTGAAAACCAGCGCTTGTTCATTGCTGGCCATGGAGTCGAGAGTCTTTTTACTTTCTCCAATGTTACCGTGAAAAGAAGCAGCTTCAATAATTTCCTGCTTATTGAAGTTCATTATCGACTGTTGAATGGAGTCTGCATCTATAACAAGATTAGCGGTCTGTTTTGCTGCAAATGAAAAGCATCCGCACATTTCAAAATAGTAGTTGAAAAGCTGAACTTCCAGGTCCATCGAAAACTTTCGTGAATCAACTTCTAAAATCGCCTGCCACGGATCATTTGTTTCGCGAATTGAATCAACTGTGAACGGTAACAGATACTCAGTGGCAAACTCCACCGGCTTTCTTTCCGTCATAAGTTTGATCATAATCCGGAAAGCTACCGGATACCATTTTGCCGTTCGATCATCCCACTTCACTTGAACAATCTTTTTATCGTCGGAAAAATCCTTTCGGATAAAATGCAGTTCCTCATGGGCAATTTTTAGAAATTGCTGCAATTCAAAGCGACCATGATAAAGTTCATGCCACACTTCCCAGCGCGATCTCTCTGCTGTGGCCAGATCATCCATTACTCTGACTGGGACGTTATTAATCTGTGCCGGAAGAGCGACACATCCGTTACCCGATAACCAATCGGTTATATATTGCAGAGACTGAAAAACGTTATAGCGAATTTCGTCAGGATGATTATTTGCGATATATGCTGATTCTTTGATATCCGCCACGAGAAGTGAACGCACATAAAGTGGATCATCGACATTGAGTCCTGTGACATCCGGCCCACTAATAAAATCCAGAATCTCATTTTGGTGTTGAGAAGCAAGCAGACCTTTTACCAGTTCTTCCAGCTTGGAGCTATCCCCTTTAAGTTTTATTTCCCAGGCTTCAACCAGTGCAAGGCCTATACGAACGAAATCCGGATGGGCCACCCAGAATCCGCTCAGGTTGCGTTTTAACTGTGTAATAACGTCCTTGAAGTAACCCTTCAGTGTGAGCTGAAACGATTCACTTTCAAGCTCCGGAGTGACAGGCAGAATTCCGTACATGCCTCCAACCTTGATACCACCTCGCGATCCCACAACAGCGGCCAGTAAATCATGGGAGCCTTTAATGTAGTTAATGACGATATTGGGATCGGCCTTAACCGGAATGCGATAATTGCCGTCTTCTTTAAAAAGTCTTGCAGTGGAGCCAAGATAATCATGCCAGCCCAATGAGGCTCCGGTGAAATACGGATATAGTTCGTCCATCATCTCATGGGCCCGTAAAATAGCACGTGGATTTTCGAGGACAATCATCAGCCGGATGATCTCTTTTTTATATTGCGGAAATTTTTGTTGCAGCAAATCTTCGGCTGTTTTTAGCATGAAACGGATGTAGCGTGCTTCTTCTTCATTTTCTAGTTTGGGAACGTAGAAGGCCAGAGCTTCAGGATTATTCCAGTTGGCAAAAAAGTGCAGACAGAAGTCATAAAGATGTAGAGGAACTGGATTTCCCTTATAAAAAAGAAATAATGAAGGTAAGGCCAGTCCGGGAAAGCGTTTAATCGGTTGCGCCAGTTTAGAATCAGCAAGTTTGTATTTTCCCTGATCATCTCCTGGAACCTGTATCTTACGATTAAAGCAATCAGTGAGATTCAATCCTGCACTGATTAAATCACCTCTTAAGGGTGTTTTAGAATCCTCATCGTCAGCTCCCCATTTTGGCAAACTGTTATGAGTGGCCAGCAGCTCTTCAACAATTTTCGGCTCACCTTTTAATTTGCGGTGATAAGCATTCATGGCATTCACTGATAATTTGGAATTGTCTGGTGGACCGAAGAGCGTTACATGTTTTCCCTGCAGATATTCCGGGATGGGGGCTACTTCCTTACGGGAAGGATCAGCTTTGGCAAAAAATTGGGTCTTCGGACCCACGACGATTCTGCCTTCCGAATCTTCCAACCCTAAAATCGTTTGATAATCTTCAGATTTAAAATCAATCTGCAGGTCCTGATTGTACTTAAAACAGCTCGCCACTCTTTCATCGATGAATGCGCGGTCGATAATTCTTTGATTCAGGACTTTTTTCAGCTCTGGTTTAACAAGTGAGTAAAGTTCACATAAAAATTTCAAAGCATCAGTCGTTTCCAGCCCACCACTTTGTCCAACCTGCATCAGATCCGGGACACCGTCTACATCGGTTGCCTCTTTCATGAGGTGAATATAAAGCTCCGGAGAAATATAATCGTGGTAATATTCAATTTCGAAAGTCTTTTTCATGCTTATGATATCCTAGCTTCCGCGATATGTGCTGTAGCCATATGGGTTTAATAAAAGCGGAACGTGGTATTTTCTGTTTGTATCTGTGATCTTAAAGGAGACTGGAGTCGCCTGAAAAAAAGAATCCTGTCCTTGCTCGCGGAAGTAATTCACAACATCGAATGTCAAACGATAAGTACCTGGTTCGTACGGACAATCAAACGAAATTCGTCCATCACTATTGGTTTTTTCTTTTTGCAAGAGAGTAAACTTTCCGTTTACTTCTTTTTCCAGAGTAACAGAAACCTCCTTTGCCGGAAAACCTAAACTTGTGTCAAGAATGTGTGTACTGATCATTCATCTTTCCTATTTAAATTCAAAGCTAACATTGAGTGGCTGATTATCTTTCACTTCAATTTCTCTTGTTTGTGTCCCATAGACTTCATGCCAGGCTTCTAGTGTGTATTTTCCAGCTGGCAGGTCCTGCATTTTGAATTCACCATTTTCTCCTGTTACTGCGTAAAATGGATGATCAACAACCGCTATATAAGCACCCATCCAGGGATGAACACTGCATTTAGCCTGTAGAAAAAGTTCCGCTTTGTCGAATCGTTTAGAAAAACGCTGGTTTTTATTGGCCATTGGCACATTGAAAATTTGATTGCTTTTAGTCACTGACTTTACGTTATGGAAAATTGGATCACTGTTGATGAAGACCACTTCCTGCCCGACTCTGGCAGCGGCCACACGCGGATGATAAATGCAGTCTTTCTGGTCAAGCTCTACCGCTTTTGACGGAACATCGTTAAATGTTTTTCCTTCCAGACCTTTTATAACCCGGATAAGTACATTTTGAAGCTTGCCGTTTTTAACGAGAACCTCATTGGAGTAGACTGGTCCTGACTTGGCACAACCGGCTGGGACAGTTAATTTTTTGGGTGGGGGAACTTTGCCGGCAAAAGTCACTAATCCGCTTAGTGAAGATTTCAGATTTGTTACTGGAGAAACAGGAATAACTTCTCTTTCAACATGATCAGCGAGAGCTGGGGTTTCAGGATTATTATCACTGCTGGAGGTGGTAATCGCGACAGCCAGGACCATTGTGGCCCCTATCGCTCCAAATTTTATGGCCCGTGCAGGCTCCTTCAAGCGCACGACGAAGAATTCCCGGATGGCAGCCCCACCTGCTGAAAGCAGAAGAAGAATGATCCAGTTATATTCATGTCCATAGGTCATCGGGAAATGATTGGAGAGCATGATAAAAATAACAGGCAAAGTGAAATAAGTGTTATGAGTCGAGCGGTTTTTGGCATTCTTTGACCAGTCCTGATTGACAGGCTCACCTCTTCTTGAAGCTTCGACCATACTTATTTGACGAGGAATGATGCGCATAAAGACATTGGCCGTCATCCAGGTTCCCAGCATTCCGCCGATGTGAATATAAGCTGCTCTTCCACTCAGGGTGTGACAGAGCAGATAGGACATTCCGGCAAACCACGCCAGAGTGAGAGTATGACCGATAAGCGGTGTTTTTCTGATTGAAGCCCGTTCCCAGAGAAAATCATAAAAAAACCAGGAACCAAACAAGGAGAAGAGTCCCAGTGCCACTGCACTTGCATAGGAGATATCTGAAACACTTGGATCCAACAGATATGTTCCGTCACCGATATAAAAAATCATGGTGACTAAAAAGAATCCACTCATCCAGGTCCAGTAAGACTCCCATTTAAACCAATGTAAATTTTTAGGTACTTTGGTCGGTCCCATCATCAGCTTTTCGACGTGGTAAAATCCTCCGCCGTGAACCATCCAAAGCTCACCAATGTGACCTTCTCTGGTACTTTGATCATTTTTCTCAAATGTACGATCGAGCCACATAAAAAAGATACTGGTACCAATCCAGGTAACAGCAACGGTTATGTGCAGCCAACGGGCCAGCAGTAAAATCCATTCTAAAAGATCCTGATTCATGTTTTGCACCTGGCTAAATGTGATTTAATTAGACCATAATCAACCGACAAAATAAAGAAAAGCCTCATTACTGAGGCTTTCCTGTGAGTGAATAGTTAATGAAAAATTCTTACTTTGTTGAGACAGGGAGAATTTGAGCTGTTGCCGACATCATAAACTGGCCATTCAGGACTAATTTTCCTTCAACTTCAGAAACTGCGAGAGTTAGCTTCTTTTCGTTGTTGATGTCCACCATAGTCAGAACTCCGCGCTCTGAATCCAGGTTTACTTTAGAAAAGCCAATCATCGCATTCTGGTTGAAAAGTGCTCCTTCAATATTCGTGCGGTCTTCAGTGCGTTTTCTTAAAACCAGTGTCATTGTGTGTCCTCCAACAACGACATTATACTCACCTAGGAGCTGATCTGCTTTAAGACCTTTTCGAGAGGCTGCCGAATACACTGAAAGATTAGACTCCAGTAGACGGCCGGTAAGTTCTGTTTTCCCCAGGCGGGCAGTTGCAAAAATGCCGGTGATTGTTTTTGTTTTGCGGTCCAGTCTGAACTTAAAGAACGGTGAAGCGAAATCAGGGTCATTATGATAAGTGTCTTCATTACTGAAGAACTGATCACCCAACAGACCAGAACCTTTGAAAGAGAAACGAACGATTCTTGATTTAGTTGAAACAAAATTCACAACCAGGGCATCTCTGTCATTAGATTCCATAATGACAACACGATCAAGCTTAAGGCGTTCAGCAACTTCCGGATTTGCGAATTTAACTTCGTAGACACCTTCATGTCCCGGGCGATTCTTAAGTGCACGCATGGTCATGCGCTTAATCAGCTCCACGCTTGTCTGATAAAGATAGTACTCATCTTTTAATTGACGAGACAAATCTTTAGCATACTCACCGAACTCTACCAGCTTATCCATTTCCTCAAGTGATGTTACTTTGTCACTTTTTTCAAGGACTGCCAGTAGCATACCGTAGCGTGCGTTTTGAGCTGCCTGAGCTTTATAAAGTGTCTTCAGAAATTGCGGATCAACAGGTGAAATCTTTACATAACGAATTGAGACGTCACCTAATAAAGTTTTAAGATCGCGTGTTGACCAGTTGTTATTTCCATCAAGGGCTTCATAATAAACAACCATCTCCTGTAAACGGGTGAACAAGTTGGAAATGACTTTTTCAGTCTCGTTTTTAGCAAGCAGGTCCTTTAAGAAATAAACGAATTCTCCTCGGGCATCCATATGAACCGATTTGATCTCTTCATCGATTTCATCTGTACAAAGAAGTGTTTCTGTTTCACTTAAACAGTGATTGACCAGCCTGACCGCTTTATCAAGGCGCGGATGAAGCGCCCAGATAGAGAAAGAAGCCAGAAGTGAAAGAAAGAAAATAATTTTTTTCATAGCTACCCCTATATATTAAAATTTCAGATCGATTTCATATCCATTAGAGAAGTGAACAATCGCAGTCCCTTTAACAAACTCCGCTGACACCTGATCAAGTTTTACGGCAAAGAGACGGTCACCTTCAATTTTCTGAGCCGGCAACTTATTACTTTCAAAACGATATTCTACCCATTGAACTTCATGTGCTTTCTCGTTTTTCAGTGATAACAGATAAGAACCTGAACCGTTGCTTGCAACACGAACATCGAAATCTTCCGGAGCAACATAATAGAGAGGCTTACTTTCGAGTTCGCTCAGGATATTAGCGTTCCCAACAGATAAAGAAGTATTGGCGGCTTCGGAAAAGTCATCCAGCGTAGACCATGTATTATAGTGTGAAACGATTTTGCTGCGAAAATCACGGATTGCAGAGATGGAAGCAGAGATAGTTCCATCTTCAGTACCGTTACCTGCGGCCAGCGATTCGTACATATCGTTATAAATTCCCATTGAATCGTCAGCAACCTGGTCATAATTAGCAAAGACAGTCAATGCGGAGTTAAGTTTCTCCAGTTGTAGACGTACATTATTTTTTACGCTCATTTCTGTAGACTGACGCTGGAGAGCTGCCACTCGCTCTTCATTCTTGGCGATTTTAACTTTTTTCTTGTAAGAAAAATTTAAACCCTCAGCAGAAAGAATTGACCACTTAACCGACTTAACATTTGATTGAGCAGCACGATGGATGTTCACGGCAACTTTATACTTGTTAGAATTGGCCAGTGCATAGTCTGAAAGTTTTTTATATTCCAGACCATAAGTAATGGAAGAATTCAGTTCCTGACCAACATGGGCAAGCTCAAAGTTTTGCGAATCATCCATTCGTAAAAGAGTTCTGATGGCCGCTAGTTCCTTTAAGTACATATCGTAAAGATCGGTTCTTTCCATCTGCAAACGAAGAATGCTTCCACGGACCTCGCCAAGTCTCTCTGGTGTAGCTCCCCGTTGCGTTAATCGTTTTTCATAAAAATTCAGAATTTTGATTTCTTCATCAATAGTTCGCATTAGTGCTTCATGTGACAGAATATCAAAATACAAATGGGCCATTTCATTGTTTAAGGCTTCACGAGCATCAAGCAAATTATAATTAGCGGCTTGCTTCAAATATTTACTTTCATGCACATTATGAATTTTCATGGGGATTGAAAGTATGGCATCGGCTGCCAAAGGCAGCCAAAGGTAGTTCACTCCCAGAGCTATTCCCAGGATATGGCTGGTTCGAATAGGATTAAAATCAGCACGGGCAATAGAGACCTTTTTCTTGGCAATCAGATAATTCTGAAATGCGATTTCCACATCCACATTGCGTTCATTGGCAGTTGTTTTCATCTGCGCGATCGTTTTCCTTCCTTCTGATTTTTTTAGAATTCCGGTCAGGTTTTCGCGTAGATCTTCCAGTGGTCCATAACTTTGTGCTGCATAGACACTCTGAGCACCCATCGTCATCACGATGGCATAAGCAATTATCCTTTTCATATTTTTCCCCTAACTATTAATGGATTATGATCTTGGTACTACGTTTGTAAGCATATTTGTTCCCAGAAGACGTTTAAGTCTGATGAGTTTTAATTCATGCTCATAATGCAGCTTACGACTGTCACGTTTTGCTGACATCAAAGAAAGCTCTGCTTTCTTTAGTGCTATAAAGGTACCTAGTTTCTGATCATAATTAGCCTGAGCACGGGCATACTGCTCTTCGGCCATAGTTAGAAGCTGATCCTGATACTGCATCTTTTCTTCATGGTTTGCCAGTAAGGCGTACTGAGCAGCAACCTGATTTTTAATTTCCAGTGTTGTTTTTGTTTTTTGTAGTTCCAGTTTGCGTACTTCTGATTTTGCAATAGCATTGCGGGCAAAGTAGTCAAATCCTACGCCGTTCCATGACAGCCACGACATTGCTACACCTTTCTTCTGTTTTTCAGCTGCTGCCACCAGGTGAGCAAATGAACTAATCTCTGCTGAATGATTAACGGCTAATGATTGCGCCTCTTTAGAAGTCGATGGGAAGTCCAGTGTTTTGTTGTAGAAATTTTCATAAGCAAACTCTACAGACTCCTCCGAGTCTTTCACCTGAAGCATTAATCTCATTGCGAACTCTTCAGCTTTCACCAGTTCCGATGCATTTACCAGCTGAGTTCTGGCACCAACCACATCTCTTTGAGCATAATAGTAATCGTCAAAGCTGATTGTTCCTAAATCGTAAGCTTCCTGAGAACGCTCGGCAATTTCAGCTTTGATTTTTAACTCTTCAGCAAATGTGTCAAGCATCTCTTTGTGATATTGATGAAGAAAATAAGACTTCTCAAAATCTTCCAGTAAATTTTTTTTCACAATTGTTCTGTTCAGGTCAGCTGCATAAGTTAGATCTTTAGCCGCAGACGCTTCAAAAAAGCGATGAGGTTCAGGAATTATCGAACGCAGAATCGTATATTGATAATCCATCACGAGCATATCAATCGACAGACCAGGGAGAAGCTTTAAGGCTTTTGCCTGAGCATCGGCCTGAGTAGCAATATATTGCTCGTAAGCAATAGATAACTTCACATTGCTGTTAACAATTTGTGACTTTGCCTTTTGCAAGGTAATTTGAACATTCGCATACACATCAAAAGAAGCAAGACTCACGAGTAAGGCATAGCCCAAAACTTTTTTCATAAACACTCTCCCTGGGTTAATATTAGTCAATTGGTTTCCACCACAAACTAAGGTTTTTCCCGAGTGCAATTAGTGTTCCACTTTTTACAACAGAATTTGAGAAGTCTTTTTGCCAACGCTGGTCAAGCAAACTTTCGTTATTTATCCATGCGTACAGCGAAAAATCTGGAATCACCTCGTCATCTTCAGATTTTTTTGAAGTAGCAAATCCTCCCCCCATGCATGAGTAATCACCATAGTTTGTAGAAAAACGATAAACGAAGATTTTTTCAGCATTAATCTGGAGGTCACATAAAGAATTTTTCTCAAGAACATCTTTAGGCAATCTATAATTTTTTTGAGCATCAAAAGTTATGAGAATTCCAGAGTTTTCGGACGAAAAATAAGGACCAACCGAGGAAAAAAATCGCACGCTGGAATCTGCCGGGGCAATTATACTCTTGATATCTTCCTGATCCCACACCATTAATTCTTTTTGTGGGTTCTGATCCCATTGTCCGCCTTGTCCGTTAATAAAATAAATTTTTCCATCCAGTTCTTTTGTACCGAAAAGCATATTTCCCAATCGTGCAATCTCTACTTCTCCTGACTCATTCCAACGAATGGCATGCAGCTCGGGAAATTCAAGATTAAACCGGGACTGAACAAAGGCCTTACGTTGTTTTGCAGAAGACCATTTCACGATCATTTTTTCACCTGGCAGTGGATCGAGCCGTTTACCTTCCATCTTCTCCAGGTTGAAGACCACTGGAAAATACAAGTCATTGTCGCGGTCACGATAATCAAAAAGAATTTCCGGATAAGAATACGAGGAGACAATAAGAGCATTCATATCTTTGATGCCTGGAATCTGAGTGCTGACAATTTCTTTTTTGCTTCCGCGTTCGAAGTCATAAACAGCGAGCATATCTTTATCAATACCCGCGGCAATCAATCCATCCGCCATCGTTATTGAACCTTTATGGCGAGCGATAGTTTCTATTTTGTCTTGCTTAACCGTGAAGAGTGCATGCCCGTCAGAAAAAGGTTTTTTGAAATAAAAATAACCTCCTTCATCAACAAAAACGAGTTTACGCAATTTTTCTTTCTGCAAAACTCCTTGCTTGTCGGTCACTCTTCTCCACAGACCTGTTCCGTCGCTAGACCACGACAATCGCTTCAATTCACCTGTATTATCGTTAATCTTATAAGCAACACCGGAATCGGAAAGAAAAATGCGATTGTCGTCTTTAATCTCAGTGATAAGTTTTCCGTCTTTAAGATTATAGATTTTTCTTCCATCAATTAATGCCAGAGAGTTTTCTGCAATTTTTATTGTGTTATAGTAAGGAAGTACATGGGCATCTGCATAGTCTGGCAATTCGCCCCAGCGACGTGCTTTACTCACCCGCGGGTCGGAATGAAAGAAAGGAATTGCTTTAAACCATTCTGCAAAAGATTTAGTCTTGTTATTGAATGATTTTTTAGTCTTTGTCAGATTAGCAGTTTGTAAAAGATCGCAAGCCGTCTTATCTACGAGTGCACAGTAAGAAACTGCAGTTACATAAATCCGGCTAAGCGCTGTATCAAGGTGATAAGTATTCAAGTCAAGCCACATTAAGTTCTTTGGATAACATTCCTGACTGGAACAAGGTCCGTCCGTTTTCTCTATTATGGCATCACGCTGGACAAATAGACTGCTAGCTTCTTCTGTCCATTTCTTGACGAGCTCTTCTTTATGAAATCCCCATCGTTTAGCCGGTGTGTGTGCAGGTGCACTGGATAACAAATTGTGATCAACTAAAAAACGAATTACCGAGAGATTTGTCTCTCTGCCCATTAATTTTATTTTTGCCAAACGAAGACCGTCTACCCATTGTGACTGAAGGGTCGGTGCCATGAACTGATAATCCCTCACAAGTTTATCAATGTTTTCAAACTTTGCTTTTAATTGCGAATCCCGGCTGGGTGTTCCCCAGTCTTCATGCCCGATTGTACCTTCCGCACAATCATTGCTTTGACAGTATTCATAGCCTTTTTCAACGATCAAAGCTCTTCTTTTTACAGAATCCAGGATGTCTTCAACTGTTAACTCTACCAGCTTAATCGGATCATAATTATTTTTTACCCTCGTTACAACGAAGTTGATAAAGGCCGGATAACTTTCTTTTAATACAGGATCAAACTGTTCTTCAGAATATTGAGGATGTTGTGCTGATTCAAGTAAAGTCCATATGCCATCATTTTGAACTGGCCAGCGGAAGGCAAGAATTTCTTTTTTCGTACGTTCCGGCCAGTCTTGATCTAGAAAAACTTCTCTCGTCAGTAATCGAAGGTCCCGCGGTGAAGTTGAAGAGAGTGTGTAGATAGGAAGATCATGGGCTTCAGCATAATGATTCTCAGAAATAAATTTAACATGACCTGAAGAAGGACTCTGCGTGAGAATATAAGTTCCGGGACGTAAGCCATCACGATTAATTTTTACCGGATATCCATCCAGGATAATCGTTCTAGTGCTGGCCAGATCCATAACATATTTTAATGCTGTCAAAAAAAGTTTATCATCATACCAGTTTTCTGCTGTTGGGAGTGTTTGCCAGATCCGTCGCATAGAATAATGTCCAAACAAATCATCAGTTTCAGCCAGAGTATTCGCAACTGGAAGTCCATGCATCCGGGCAAAAATCCAGCGCAATCCAATAACGGCATCAGCACAATCAGTGGCTATATTATGTTTGTGATAAAAATCAGGATCAATTTCTTGCTGAATCCATTCTGAATATTTATTTTCCCAATCCTCGTTCCACTGGTTTGTAACGGCCCATAAATGAGCATGCAGCATTTTACCTTTACTTTTTAGAGTCACTGGCCTGACTTCCCATTTAGTCAGTTTTTCAGTGAGTTGATAATCTGCATATTCGGCATCAATGAGTTGCATGATAGGTTTTCGATCACTGAAATATTTTTCAAAGAGATGATCCGGATAATCACCTCGCAATTGATGATAGTGATGCAGCTTAAAGCCTTGTTCCGTCTGTTCTATGGAAAGATAAAAGCGTTCATTGATCAGGTCTTTGACCCAGACTTCATCTGCAAATGAATTAAGGCAAATAGTGATGAGTGAGATAAAGAAAAAAAAGGAAAATTTAGAAATAGTTTTGAACATGGGAGCCTCTTGGTTAATGAGTCACACATAAACTCAGACGGGCGAGGTTATAACAAATCTTTACCTAAACTCAATGCTGAAGTGAAAAAAGAATTTCCGGGAGCGTCTAATGCAAAACTTTAATTGCGTATTGTAAAACGTCATCTGCTGTTGAATTGTGACGCTGATTTATTGCATAATCTGGTTCAACACCCACACCTTCAAAAAAAGAGTTATTTTTTTGTTTCACCAGGCAAGTTGGAAGATTAACTGCAAAAGGGCTATTTTTTATGGGGAAAATTTTTGGATCACCGGAACCTCCATGCGTCCTGCTACCAATTAATGGGGCACGCTTTTCCTGTTTAAGAATTGAAGCAATTGTTTCGCATGAGCTAAAACACCCGGCGGATATTAACGCGGTCATTTTATTATTTTTAAGCTTTCCACTGTTACTTTGACTTTCAATGAATTCATCTTCCGGTTTTGCCCAACGTCCACTAAAGGGCAGCCACTTTTTCCATCCGGGCTGATGGACAAAGAGATATTGATACTGATCCATAAAAACTTTACGGGCAAAAAAAGTTCGAATAACTATTTTGACTTCGTCGTCACCTCCTCCTCCATTCTCCCGCAAGTCGAGAATAATTTTGTCATCCGGCTTAACCTGATGAACGATTTTCTCCCAGGCTTGATTAAAGTTTTCTCTGATAATTTCCCGGATAAGACCACTTTTTCCATAATCACACCACAAGCTGTGAATATTAATTTTAAAAACAGAGTCATTTAATCGCTGGCCGGTTATGCATTGAGCTTTACTTGACTTATTTTTGGGAGTCACTATTGTTTTCCGGATTTTTCCAGTAGAGTCCTGAACTGTAAGCTCTATTTTATCGGCATACATCCGCTCAGATAAGAGTTCCCGGACTGAGCGAAATTCTCTTCCCCATTCCGAAGAAGCGGCGACAAAATAACGGCTGTTTTCCAGCCAGTCCCCGAATGATTTATCGTTAATTTTTACAATACTGTACTTATCAGTCTGAAGCGGCGGACTACAATCCAAACAAGAAGCAATTACAGTTGATCCGGTAAAAAAGATCAGACCACTTTCACCATGTCCTTTCTTTATTTCACCCTTTTCATCATAGAGAACAACGTGACCATCATTTAATTCGTTAAGTTTTATCTGAACTTTGTGGAGGGAATCTTTATTTAATGAATGTGTGGAGAGGATCTGCTCCAGCTCACGGATAACAGCTGCCTTTTTTTCAGGATTATTAATTTCCAGGTTGGCGTAGTGATTTTTCAGCAACCGAGGAAGATCATCCCCGCGCTTTTGGCACGAGGATGATAAGAATAGAAAAATAAAGAGAACAAAAGGAATCTTACTGAGGCCTTGGACCGTAGAGCATAGAACTTCCAAAGAATGTATAAAAGACTTTATCTGGGTCATTAGGGTCGATTGTTAATGATCGTGAATTTTTCTGGTAAGCAATCTTCATATTTTTCTTCCAGCTTGCTCCGCCATCTTTGCTGTAAAATAACCCCCCTTCGCCCCATTGTCCATCCACCTGCCACAGCCCGTTGACAAAAACACTTTCAGGATTTTGCTGATCCAGTGTAATGGTTAATGGATGGGTATACTGCGTCTTTCGGTTCCAGGTCGTACCGCCATCAGTCGATTTCCAGACTCCGGTAGCTAACCAGTTTTTATTATTTTCGTAATCAGTTAACCAGATTGTACTACGATCACTGCCTGGCGAGAAATCTACTGCAAAGGCAGTAGGATAAAACCATAACTTAATCGCGCTATCTACTCCTGACGGACGGTTAACTGTTCCACGCAAAAGTTTCCATGAAGTTGAACCGTTTTTGAGAATATAGATTCCTGTTGAAGCCTGATTAGAGAAATTCGGTGCATCGCCTGTCAGTAAAGCGTAGACGTCACCAGTTTCCGGATCAGATTCGATTTGCGGAATAATTTTTGAGCCAGAAGGCAACCCGGTATTCATGAAGGACCAGGTCGCCCCTCTGTCAGTTGAACGGATTATTCCGTCACCGTGGGATCCGGCATACAGAACATTGTTTACCTGATCGTAGCTTATTGAAAGGTACTGACGGTTGTAAGTTGAATTGTTAGGTGTAAGCCGGGACCAGCTTCTTCCGCGATTGTTTGAAACGAAAACACCGCCTTGTGATTTGGTCGCACTGGCATGCCACTCCATCGGATAGTCATGTTCAGCACCGGTTGCTGCCCAGACCAGCTGATCATTATTAACATCAAATGCATAATCGTAATTTGAATTATCATAAGCTTTTGACAGACGGAAAGTCTTTCCTCCGTCTTCACTCACCATACCTCCAACATCCGCCATGGCCGCGTAACCTACACTCGAATTTCGTGGGTGGAATTTAAAACGATAAACAGTAGTTACTTCTAATCCCGTCGATTCCCAACGCTTACCTTTTTCTCTAATTCCTGTATCAGCAAATTTAGTGAAAGGGGCATTCCAGAATTCACCGCCATTTTTAGTCGTATGCAGGAAGAAGTATCCTGTTCCACCGGTCGCAGCTGTTTTTCTTAAGTGCATATCAAATGATTCATAACCACTGTCCCACCAGCCGATATCAAGAGCTGCGGCACTATATTCAAGCTTATCCTGGCCCCACGGAGCAAATGGAACTACATCATAGTTCAGCTGATTTAATTTCAGTGACCAGCTTGATCCGGCATCAGTACTTTTCCAGACCTTTGTCCCGTATTGACGAATCCACTTTGTAGAACCCGTAACATAAATTACCTGTGAATTGTTTTCAGCCATTTTAATGTGATCGCCACCTTCTTTATTTGTTCGGATAAAGTTTGCAGAGTTCTTTGCAATCCATACATATCCACAGTGAGCATAATGATTCGTCATTGCAGTTGCTCCCCATTCAGCAGCAAAACCTGCAACGCCTGAACACGCCTTCTGACCGTCGCTATCCAAATAGGTATAGGTCACAGCGTTTGCGTCTCTGCCAGCGGTGAACTGACGAATGTTGCTGGATGCAGGCTTATGAAACACGGTGAAGCTTTTCCCCTGATCAGTTGAGCGATAGATAGTAGTAGAAGTTGCGTGATAAATATGATGACCCGTTTTCAGATAATCAATAAATGTTCCTTTTGATTCACCACTGATGCCGGATAGTTTATCCCAACTGGTTCCTTTATCCCTGGATTGCCAGAGACCTGTGTTGGTTGCAGCGTACATGAAATTACTGTCGTAACTGTGACTGCGCCAATAAACAATTCTTTCTGATGAAGCAAGTGGAAGATTCATTTTTTCCCAGCTTTTCCCACCATCGTGACTAATCTGCGGGTTTCTACCCGAAGAAGCAAAAAAGACAACCAGTGGGTCGGAAGAAAAACCGACTCCTACACTTTTTGTTAAATCAGAATCAAACGTGGTTTCTAGATGATTAACCGGCCACCAGGAAACACCACGATTCGTACTTCTGAAAAGTGTCCCCATATCTGTTCCGACGAACCATAAAGAACTATAAGGTGAAATGGAAAAACCGCTCATCGCACCTCCTCCACCAGTACCCAAAGGTTTATAGGTTGTTTCGGTTACATCCATCTGAAATTCATGTTCCGTAATTGGCGCCAGCTGAAAAGGTGAAGTTTCAATCTCAGCTGTCGTTGGTAATGGATCATTGGGTATAGGAACTACGATATTTTCATTTTCGGTAGTAGTCGTCGTGTTTTCCGGAATAACCGCTCCCTGATCAGAATCAGACGAAGAGTTGCAGGCCGTAATTGCAGAAAGAACAAGTAGACTAAGCACAAAGCTTTTCAATTTTTTTTTTATCATAAAATCTCCTGCAAAGATTCTAGTGGAATTAAAAAAAAGCTTTTTGCACTCGGTATTTTATGCCATGAAACTGAAATTGTTCTTTCTGACAAAGGACATGATTTAGAAGGCTTAAAAAAATTTAAGATTTTTGTTGCTAAGGAGATTTTATGGAATTGACTGACTAAATATTTTCGGACAAGTTATTCACGCCGTTCACTTTTCTTCAAAGTGAACGGCACTAGAATCACCCTAATTTCTGTAAAATGTCATCATTTTTACGACTGTGTAATAACTGATCATCAGATTAAAAAGAAGAGAATGCCGGTTATTAATGTAGTACACATCATATTCAATTTTTTCTTTTGCTGTTGCATCGTAAGGAAGACAAACCTGCGCCAAACCGGTTATACCGGGCTTAACTTCTCTGCGTCGGATATAATTGGTCACATCTTTTTCAAAGACCTCTACGAATTCCGGCCTTTCCGGACGAGGCCCGACGAAAGACATATCCCCGTTTAATACATTAAATAATTGTGGAAGTTCATCCAGATGACTGGCGCGTAAAAATTTACCTAACCTGGTGATGCGCGGATCATTTTTTTGAGCGAGCATTGGTCCTGTCGCAGCTTCAGCGTTTTCAATCATGCTGCGAAATTTAACGATCGAAAAAAATGAACCATTCTTTCCAACTCGGGTCTGCCGATAAAGCACGGGACCTCCCATTGAACATTTAATTGCAATTGCTACCATAATCATAATTGGTGCAAAAAGTATCAGGAGAATTAATGCTAAAAGTGTTTCTGCTGCCGAATACGCTTTTTCAGAAACTCTTATCCGGCTGAATAAATAACTGTCTGTATAAAATGTATCTGCCATATTGAATTCATCAATGTGAACGCTTCCGTTCGCTGAAGTTGCCAGATGATTCATACCTCTTCTCCCACAAGACCTATTTGTTCTTCATTTTCTTTATTGCTATAGAATTTTAAAATTTTGCTGTAGGTGCTCCATAAACCAGTCTTGCGACGGCTAAAAACACGGCCTTCATGAAGTGAATCATATTCGGATACATTGAGTTTTTTAGACACATCCTGCATTTTTAATGAAGATGTTTTTTTGACTCTGGACTTTTTTCCCACTCTGAACTCCTTAAGTGTGAAGTTGTGACCGAAACTGGTAAAGCAAGAGAAATGCCAGAGAGAAAAGTAAGAAGATTCGATCAAAAAAATCTGATCTTAATGATGATTTAAAGTTACGAGGTAAAATGGGAGGAAGAGGTGATGAGATTTGTCTCACCACCTTTAATTAAGTATTAGATAATTGCTGAAGATGAACATTTAGTTCAGTGTTGATTTTTTTGAAATCAATTTTTTTAATCAATGGCAGTTCATCAGAAGAAGTGAAGTTGTAATGATACCTAAATGAATCCAGCCATGCCTTTGCACTGGAAACGTACTTTCCTGTTTTTTTCTCACGTATGATTTTCTCCAGCAAATGAAGTTTACGCAAAAAATGTAATCCTTCAACTGCCAGTTCAAATCGTAAGGATGGATGCAGTCTTCCATCTGAACCCGGATAAAACGTTACAACATCTGCTTCTCTCCCATCAAGCTCATAGTAAGGATAATTATTAAACCCGAAAGAATTCCATTCTAGATACTGTGATAGTCCGGCCCTGCGGGCAAAATAAAGTGCCGGTCCGAAAGCAATCCTTGGATCATCAAAATTCCCCGGTGAAATATTATATAATCCCCATTTTTTATTTTGATTTGCTGCCCATTTAATTTCTCTTTGTCCGATATGTGAATAGAACCCATAATCAAAAGATTTATTAAGTGCTTCAGCTGAACGCTCCTTAAAGGAGCCAAATCCTCCGAGCGATAAGAATGGGAAATTTTTTTTCAGGTGTGCCAATTTTTCCATATCGGATTTGACCTGATCAGAATAACCAGCAGCTTCATCGCTGAAAGTATGAATGATGGCGGGCCATTTCTTTTTCGCGAATGCATTTTGCAGCTCCTCTCCGATAAGCTTTAAGTAATGCTCATCATTCATTTGCTGTGGTTTTTTTGAAAGATCGAGAAGAGAATGAGGAAATTTACCGCCATAGGTGTAAACAGGTCCGTTTAAACCAATTTTTTTTGTTGTGGCAAAAATTTCATCGATCTCAGTAAAATCAAGTTCAATTTTATTATCACGGTTTTTAACATTAACCTCGGGCAAACCGGTAAATGTTGTAAAGCCAGCATCGGCCAGTTTTTTCAGCGCACCTAATCGATACTGTCTTCTGATTTCAGAATATCCCTTACCCGGAAAATAAGAATACGGAAGAGGATCCAGTCCCATGAATCCTACCGGGAAATCGACTGGAGGGAGTGAATAATTCAGAATGTTAAGCCGCAATGGGATGGAGGTTTTATTTTTACCCCTAATAAACTGAATTTCACCGCTGTAGGAACCTTTTGGCAACTTATCTTCGATGGCCAGCTGAACCCAGAGATAACGATTGTGACCAGCCTTAACGGTGCTCTTATTTTCGTTGAGAAGTCGCAGGAATTTACCCGCGACAGTGTAGGTTTCGTGGTTGAGGTCAGGTGAAGTAAACTGATAGATGACTTCGCTGAATTGCAGAGCGTTTGTCGGTACTTTTTCGCCTCTTTCGTTGATTAGATTTTTTACTTCCCAGCTTACGACTTCATCCTTGGTCGCAGCAACCAATTGCAATATACGGTATGGCCTTTCTGACTGTCCGCCCGACAACTGAATTATACTATCTGCTGCTGGCAATACACGGTCTGGGCGTAATGATAAAGAAGTATCCACGACTGCAATCGGCATGGTCTGATTTTTTGTTTTCTCTTTGTGGATATAAAGAGGTTTAGACATCCACTCGAACTCAAGTTTATTCCGCTGACGAACCTCTGAGAGGTAACGTTGTGCCTCTTTTTCTTTTTCAGATTTCCATATGATTAAAGTATTAAGACTGACAGCGCTTTCGTCCCCGCTCCAAGTAAGCTCCAGGACACCATCTGTCACCTCGATTGTTTTTTCAATTGGCCGGAACAATTGATCCATATACAGATCATAAGGATTGTCATTCAGTCCAGGTTCAACTTTCTCGAACCGTAACAGATCCCGAAGAAAATCCTGTCCAGTCCCACGAACATCTCGATGTAAAATTTTACCGTTCGCTGTAAAAGTACGTTCTTTCCAGAAAGGAACATCCCAGTATCCCAACTTGTCCATAATCAGACTAAGTTGATATCTACCATTAGGAAGCACAACTTTAAATCGTCCACTCATTAAACCTATACTGTATCTCAAAACTTCGCTCGCATACTGGGAATCTTCTACTCTCCAGAAATTTGCATCACTGAAGCCATATCCACGGTCTAATGAGAAAAGTGTTTGCGTAGTGACTTTGACCATACCTGTCTCAGTAGGAGATTTATGTGAGGTGAAGTCAAAGGCCCACACGCCTGCCGGAACAACCGGGGCAGGATTAGCAGAAAGCTTTATATTATCTATGCGGAATTTTTGTGAAATAAAATTTTGTTTATTGTCAGGATCAATAACAATATAGAATTTTTTCAGACGAGAAAGATTAATTGATCGATTACTCCGATGAGATCCGCGCTCTCCGACTGTCTGGTTTAAAGAAAAACCAATTTTATTCCATCCCGGAGCTAATGTTTGTTTATGATTGGTTTGACTCCAATAATCTCTGCTTTGCTCATCTGCCAGCGTGACATTAAAATCAGCGAACTCAGTATTTGGATTAAAAACATCCATTTCCAGCCGGTCATATTTCTTCCAGTTAATATTGATTTCATCCAGGTCAAAATCATAAAACTTTTGAGGTTTAAACTCTCCCATACCATTCACGACCGAAAATGGATGTCCCTTTTGACCTTGAGAGAAATCAAAAAGCATAGTCGTCATTTTTGTTCGTGGTGAATTGAATGGACGATAGCTCACTTTTTTCTTTTCATCTTCCGGCTGGCTGATCATTAATCCAATGCTTTCTTTTTTGGTGGGTTCTATTGAAAAATCATCAACCCAAACTTGCCCTGGCCCTTTAAGCCTGAACCATAAAGTCAGTTCTGACTTTTTAACATCAACTTCATACTGAACTCTGCGCCAGTTAAAAGTTCCGGTAAGATCATCAAATGTTGTCACTGTCCCCTTTCCACCATCATGAAAATTCCACAATGAGACTTTATCCGGACCTAATTGCAGATCCTGGGCCTTGACATAATAGATCACCCGATATTTTCCAGGCTTGAGATCTTTCCACTGATAAAATGCAGTATGATCTTCACCCCAGTCACAGCTCAGCCATAAGCTTTCGACTTCGTCACTGTCCTTGTTTTCTCTGCCCATGTTGCTAACAATCTGGCCAAAGCCATTTCCATAGAAACTCCAGGGATTGTCTCTTATAGTGAATCCGGTGGAAATAGGAATGGCCCTTCCTGACCAGAGCAGGACCATCAACGATAAAACCAATTGCAGTGAGCGCATGTTTTCCTCTTATCTTATGAATTGGAGCTTATAAGTTTGGAGAGAACGTCCACCAGTTGCGGGCTTTCAATAAAATCTGCATGACTGCCATTAATCCGGTATGTGTGAATTTTCCCTTTGATTATTCCTTTCCAGCCCATAACTGGATCACTGTACCAGCCATGAGCAGAATTTGAACGTATCAAATGCAGATCACCTTCATATTGCATGGGACGATACTGCCAAAGCGCCTTATAATTTTCTCGTTCAATTGTCTTAAGCAATATCTGCAAAGGAATCTGCATTCCCATAAAACGATGGACAGCTTTTTGAAAAGCTACCGTGATCAATCCCAGTCTGTAGCTTAATGATGTTTTAGCCCTGGTCCAGAATCCTGAAACCATTTCATTTGAATAGTTTTGTAACCGAAGATTCGGTCCAAACGTATCAAACATTATCAGTCGTTCAACAGCATCTCCTTGAAGCTGTAATTGTCGGGCCACTTCAAATGCTATCATGCCCCCCATTGAACCTCCTGCAAGGAGATAAGGTCCATGTGGCTGCAGTAATTTTAGTTCCCTAATGTAATGCCGGGCCATTTCTTCAACGCTTTTTAAAGGATCTGACTGTCCATCCATTCCCAATGATTGAAATGCCATGAGCGGGCGTTTTCCTTTTGAAGCAGGTATCAAAGAGACATAGTTCAGTATGTTTCCACCCACTCCGTGAAAAAAATATAGTGGATTGGCCTCTCCTTCATTTTTCAATGTAACCAGCGAGCGGAATAATTTCGCTGATGCCGGTAAATTTTCTTTTTGGTTAGCCTTGCTCCGGGCACTGGCAAATGTATGACAAAATTCCCGCATTGTTTTTGCTTCAACCAATGATGAAAGCGGTAACTGCAATTTAAGTTCGCTGTTAACTCTACCAATAAATGTAACTGCGAGCAGTGAGTGCCCTCCCGCATTGAAAAAATTATCATCCAATTCCAAATCTTTTCGTGAGAGAACTTCTCTGAATAGCCGAAGAACTGTTTGCTCAGAATCAGACAAAATGACATCAGAAACTGACATTTTGGGAACTTCTCCTGTCTTGAATTCTGGCATAGACTTGCGGTCGATTTTCCCATTCAGTGTTTTCGGCAAATCATCGAGGAAAACAAAGTGAGAAGGAATCATATAGGGTGGAAGCATTGTGCTTAGACGTCTTCTCAGTTCCTGTTCTTGCAAATGATTTTGTTTCAATGAAAGATAAGCAATAAGTTTGGTGTCGTTATTAGCATTAAAAGCAAGCACACAAGCTTCGCGAATTTCTTTTTGTCCCAATAAGCAGCTTTCAATTTCACCAAGTTCAATCCGGTAGCCCCGCATTTTAATTTGGGAATCATTTCTCCCGAGACAAATAATTTCTCCGTCCTTGTTAAATCTCCCTAAATCTCCCGTAGCATACATTTTCTGATTGGACCTGAAGGGATCTGTGACAAACTTCTCCAGTGTTAATTCAGGCCGGTTTCGATAGCCAATGGCCAGACCTTCACCGGCAATATAGATTTCTCCGGTAACACCGATGGGGTTTAATTGTCGTTTTTCATTTAAAATATACAACTGCGTATTCGCAATCCCCTTTCCCACTGTTATTTTCTCGTCCGTAGGCTGCATTTTTTTACAGGCCGACCATACCGTTGTCTCTGTCGGACCGTACATGTTCCATACTTCTTTACAGGCCGGTACCAGTTGATTCACCAGATCCTGAGGAAAAGCTTCTCCCCCGCACAATGCTCTGAGTGTCTTTTTACCCTTCCATCCACTAGACAGAAGAAGTCGCCATGTTGAGGGTGTCGCCTGCAGAGTGGTAATGTCATGACTATTTATCAATTCGTTCAGGGCCTCTCCATCAATGACCTGATGAGGCTGGGCCATAACAACAGTGCCTCCACAGATGAGCGGGAGGAATAATTCCAGTACAGCTATGTCAAAACTTAACGTTGTTACCGCCAGTAATCTGTCTTTAGCCGAGCAAAGACCTTTATCTTTCATGGCAAGCAGAAAATTAGAAACGCTTCCATGCCCTAACTGCACTCCTTTGGGCTGTCCTGTTGATCCGGAAGTGTAAATGACATACATCAAGTCATCTTTCTTCACGCGGGCAAAAGAAGCAAAATTTGTAACCACTTCTGGATGATGAAGAAGCTCTTTAGGTGAAGAGACCTTTATTCCTATCTCATTAAATAGCTCCTTTCTCTCTCCAATAATCAGTTTGGGTCTTGAATCTTTTACCATATAATGCAATCGATCCTTCGGAAAGTTAGGATCCAGCGGCACATAAACAGCGCCCAAACGGATGATTGCCAATAGTGTTGTCAACAGCTGGTGATCGCGACCTAAGCATACTCCTATAAAGTCACCTGCTTTAATATCTTGACTGCGAAGAGCACAAGCAAGTTTGAATGATTCATTCTCCAGTTGTTCATAAGTTAGTTGACCGCTTTCTGAAACAACTGCAATGTTCTTTGCATTCTTAAAGGCAGTATCCGTAAAGAGTTCAGCCAACGGAGCAAAAGGACGGTTAACGGCAGTATCATTCCATTCCTGGAGCATGAGCTGACGATGAGATTCTGGTATATAATCATTCAAGCTTAGAGGTTTTTTTATTCGGATTAGCAGATTACTAATGAGATTAAAAAAGACTTCAGTAAAGCGTTTAATTGTTTCAGGTTCAAACAAGTCTTTTCGGTATTCGAACGCTCCTTCAATTTTCTCAGAAGCCGCTTTAATCCACAGATCAATATCTGTATGAGTCGATGCCCGGTCAACATTCACCTGAGTATAACGTTTTCCATTGAATTCCGATGTGCGGTTACTGACATCCTGAAAAGAAAAGAATGCCTGAAAAAGCGGAGTGCGGCCCTTATCACGCGGAAGATTTAACTCATTAATCAATAACGGTAGCGGGTAAAGCTGATGGTCCAGAGCTTCCCGGCATTTTTGACTGACTTGTTCCAAATTTTCTTCAAATGGTGCAAATGGATTCAGCCGGGTTCGTAAAGCTACAGTATTAACAAAGAAACCAATGGTATTCATGATGGCATCTTGTGTTCTTCCTCGAACCGGCATACCGACAATAATATCACCGCTTCTGGTGGCCTGGTCATCATGGACAATCAGTGACAGTTTGAAGGCGGTAAGAAAAACATTAAATAGCGAGACACCATTTAGTTTTGCATATTCACGGACAATATAACTTTGCTGCTCATTTAGAGTAAAAGAATACGTGCCCCCTTCATGATTAATCTTTGGTGGACGATTGTGGTCCAAAGGCAGACTTAGAACCGGAAGCGGTGTTTGTAATTCTTTCTTCCAGTAAACAAGATCTTCAGCAAAAAGTCCTTTGGCCATGAGCTCTTGATGCCACAAAGTATAATCGAGATAATTGACAGCCGTTTTCTTTTTAAACTCCGGCTCTTTACCGGACATGACACTACGGTAAGCGATATCCAGTTCTTCAAAAAAGATGTCAAAGCTCCAGCCGTCCCAGATGGCATGATGGACCATGAAAAACAGTACATACTCGTTTGCAGAAAGTTCATAAAGCGTGGTCTTAAAAAGAGGAGCTTCCTGCAAATTGAAAACGTATTGCGCTTCCTGATTTAATGCTGACTCCAGCAGTTCCGGCTTTATCTTTTTATAATTAATCTTGAAATTGATATCACTGCTGGAATGGATTTGCTGAGAAGGAATCCCGTCGATAAGCCGTAAAGACGTCCGAAGTGCCGGATGCCTGTCAATCAGTAATCTATAGGCCCGGGTTAACCCCTGCAAATCAATTTCATCTTTTAATAAAAGAGCGGCAGGCAGATTGTGCATAATAGTACCAGGATGAGTCTCTTCCAGATACCATATCTGCATCTGATTAATGCTTAGAGGTCCGCTCTGTTCTTCACTTGTATTAAGATCAGGTAAAACTATCTGCGAATTCTTTCCTTTTTGTTCTGCCAGTCTTTCGGCGAGTTCCATCAATACCGGCCTACTGAAAAGGTCTTTCATCTGTAGCTTTATTCCCGTTTTCTCTTCAGCTAAACGCTGAACTTCAACTGCGAGCAGAGAATGCCCTCCGAGAGAAAAAAAATGGTCATGTCTGCTGATCTCATCCCGGACTAAAACCTTCTTCCAGATTTCGATCAAAATTTTTTCTTCTTCGATATTTTCAGTCTGAATTATTCTAACGGGTGCATTACTGACCTTTATCGAAGGAATGACGAGTTCTTCGATTTCCAGCTCCCTGAGCGGTAACGAGCAAAGTTCCTCCAGTCTGCTGAGTAATTGAGCATAACATTGAAGCCAATTGGTCACCGTAGAGAGATCATAGAGCTCGGAATTGTACTGGCATTCCAGAATAAGGTGATCACCGGAACTAACAGCATTAATGAAGAGTTCAAAATTTTCATATTCACGCGGAATAGTCCGATAAGAAGCCTGGATAGCTCCAAAAAGTAGTTCGGATGAGTTAAGTTGCTGATCAATGTTGAACACAACGTCCAGAAGCGGAAGTTGTCCTTTTTTGCGCGGTAAATGTGCCATCGCCTGTACTATTTCTCCATAGGCGCATGCTTGATGTTCAAAGGCTTCTAACATTTTTCGGCGAACTCTCCTGAGGTTTTCAGCAAATGAAAGTTCGCTGTTTAATTCAATTTTCAGAGGGACAAGATTGACTAAGTGTCCGACCAGATCATATTCGCCAATAGCGGCCTGCTGAGCACTGGCCATACCGATGACAATTTGATCTTGCCTGGTCAAACGAGACATCAAGACATTAAAAGCTGTCATTAACGTATTATAGAAACTACATTTTTCCCGGGCACTGATTTTTTTTATTAGCTTTACCGTTGTCTCCGGAATACGAAAATCAATTCTCTTGCTTTTAAAAGTGCGATAATCGGCACGGGGACGATCGCTGGGCATTTCTCTTTCAGTTAAAGACGAAAATTCTTTTTTCCAGTATAGTAAATCTTCCTGTTTATTTTCTGGAGACTCTGAAACAGCATAATCAATAAAAGAAGCTGCAGATTTCAGCTCAGGTTTTTGTTGCTGCTGCAAATGAGTATAGATTAATGCCAGCTCTTTTAGAATGATTCCAAATGACCATCCATCACACACAATATGATGAACGCTTAAGACAAGACTGAATTTTTCCTGTTGAAGTTTAACAGCAAGAGCACGAAAGCACGGTCCTTCAACAAGATCAAAGGGTGTAATCACTTCATTTCGACATAAATCATTAAACTTTTCTTCGATATCTGTTTCATAGGTTAAATCGATGAAGTCAAAGAAATGATGCTTACTTGGCTTCACCGATATCATCTTTCCGTCTTTGCTAAAGACCATCCTTAAGGCATCGTGGCGCTCAAGAACTTTTGTAAATGCACGATTGAGTATCTCCAGGTCAATTTCTCCATTGAACTCAATCACCAGAGATTCATTATAGCAAAGCGTGGCTTCGTTATCCATGCGGATAGAAGCCATCACCTCTCTTTGTGCTTTTGTAGCCGGAGCCGCTTTTAGAATCGGACCTGAATCAAAAGGATTGTAAGTTACTTTTTTGTATTTCAGGTTTTTATCCGCAGAGACCTTATTTAGTGCTTCCATCAATTATCCTTCCAATAAAAAATATTCGCCGGTTTTATCCGGATTTTCGATAAACCAGGCAGGATTTCCAAATTCGTCTCTACCGATTTTTGCACCCACTGCCGGGGCAACCATCGGATCAAAAACTTTCACTTTAGCCGCAGGAGTCTGTGCTGGCAGGACAGCTTCTTCCATCGTGGTTGCCGTTGATTCAAACAAGCCAAACTGTTGCATAGTTTTGACTGATTTTTTGAAAGCTTCTAACACCTGATTTAATTCTTCATCTGTATGGGCCAGATTTACAAACCATGGGAATCCATCATAAGCATGGATGCCGTGATAACGAAGGAGAGCAAATAGTAATTCTCCACCGTTCACTTCATTTAGCCATTTAGGTTTCATGAGGGATCCAAAATTATTCATTTCCAGTGGAACTTTCTCCATGGTTAAAAAACGATTGAGTTCATCTGCAAAATGTTGAGCTTTACGATTAAGGTCAGCAAGTTGTTGTACACCTGCTCGTTTTAAAATTTGCAGAGCGCCTTTCGCTGCCGCCAGAGCAATTGGGTGGCGGACGAAAGTACCGGCAAAATAAGTGACTCCCACAGTTGGTGTTGAATCATCTCCATACTGCCAATGCCCTCCGTCCAGCGCGTCCATATACTCTGCTTTTCCGGAAATAACTCCGATCGGCATCCCCCCTCCGATAATTTTTCCATATGTACAAAGATCTGCCCTGATTCCAAAGTATCCCTGGGCCCCGGCCGGGTGTACCCTGAATCCGGTTATGATCTCATCAAAGATTAAACATGTCTGACTTTCGCTGGTAATCTTGCGGACTTCTTTTAAAAACTCGACAGGATGAAAATTACATCGTCGGCTTTGAACGGGTTCAACCAGAACTGCAGCCACTTCATGGGCCATTGCTCTTATTTTTTCCAGTGATTCATTGGTTCCGTAGTCAAGCACAATCATATTCGCTACAGCTTCAGCATTGATACCCGGAGCTGCGGGATTGGCATGACCTTTTTTTCCTGCGCGAAGAATAACTTCATCATTTATTCCATGATAAGAACCGCTAAAGACAATAATTTTGTCTCTGCCAGTGACTGTTCGTGCCAGTCTCATTGCACCTAATACTGCTTCAGAGCCAGTGTTACAGAAAGCGGCCCTTTCATTCCCGGTTAATTCACAGATCATTTTACTTACTTCGCCGGTCAACGGATGTTGAGGACCTAACTCAATTCCGTCTTCCATCTGCTGAAGAATATATTTTTTTATTTCCGGATTCTGGTTACCGAAAAAATTAGAACCAAATCCACATGTCATATCAATGTATTCATTTCCGTCGAGATCCCATAGTCGCTGCATCTTCGATTTTTTGACAACAATCGGATAACAAATCTCCTTCCATTCCGGTTTAAAGCCGGTAACAGCTCTGGGGTCAGCATGCGTTTTACGATTTTCCTGAGTAAATTTTTTGGACCCTCTGGTTTTCAAGGCATAATTATCCAGAAAGGCCTGGATTTTTCCGTACTGTTCCGGAGAAATTTTAGCCGTTTTTTCGACTATTATCCTCGCTTGTGCTCCAAAAGCTTCTTTTGATTGTCTGATATCTGCTCCCCGCTTAGGCACCAAACTTTTTACAGCAACAGATACCTGTTTTGCAGAAGAAGATACTGTTGAAGCTTTTCCCAGAAGAGCGAGTTGTCGGTTCATTAAATCAAGTTGCATCTGGATAATTCCCCGAACGTCATCGTTTATTCCAACCGGATCGAATGTGCGTTCAGGTAATTCACCAGGTGATAATGGTGTCGGTCCGGGAACCGGTTGTGGTGAAGGCATTGGCTCCGGTCCTGGACCAGGTTCAGGAAATGGAGAAGGAACTTCACTGGGAACGTGATCAGGTTCTCGTTCTGGCTTTTCAGGTGTTGTTGACGGAGCTCCTGGAGCCGCTGTTTTATCAATCAGAAAGTCTGCCAGCGCATTGAGGGTAGTATATTCTTCTACCAGATCGCGAAAGCTCACATTTACTTTGAGTTCTTTTTTCAGCTGTAATGAGATTTGAGTCAAAAACAGAGAGTCCATACCCATTTCCATGAAAGATGTATTTCCGTCATAGTCATTGACTGCTATTCCAGATGATCTTTCAAATAAGTCAGATAATTTCTCTTTAAGGATTGCTAATCTTTCGTCATTCATGGAATTCACCTCATTATTAAATTTACGTGGTTGAAAATCGTCAAAAGGTCCTGGCCAGCAATAAGTCTTGTTGAAGGGATAAACAGGGGCAATTGTTCTTTGCTTTTCATGGGAATTGTAAAGAATTTCCGCCTGAAGATAATCCATTCCTTCCAGCCAGATTTCCCCCAGTGATTCGAAAAACTTTTCTGATTCCTGTTCAATATTTTGACCAAGCAGATTTATTACTTTAATTTTTCCGTTTTCAATTTCGTTTCTTGCGGCCTTTTTAATCAGAAGCGACAGCACGTTCCGAGTTCCGCATTCGACAAAAATAGTACGTTCTGATTCTTTAATGACTCCGGAGGATGCTTCGTGGAAGCGTACTGGTTTTTCAATCTGAGATGCCCAATATTGAGGATCAGTGAAAAGAGTTGTTTCTCTTTTACCGGTTACACTGGAAATTAATTCCAGCTCGGGTAACTTTAATTGCAGCTGACTAATGAATTTCTGGAAAAGAGGCACTGCCGGAGCCATCATCCTTGAGTGGAATGCATGTGAAGTTTTCAGTTCAACGTAGGCAATTGAAGAAGATTCAAGCCTCATTTTAAGTTGTTCAATGGAATCAATACTTCCGGCCAGAACACATGACTTTTCAGCATTCACAGCGGCCAGGTCAAGATCCAGTCCACTGGCCAGTGCTAAAGCTTTTTCACTTTCCAGTGGAAGTGAAATCATCATTCCCGGAGGTAAATCACGCATAAGCCTTGCTCTTAAAGCAATCGTTTTTAAGCCGTCTTCCAGAGAAAAAACACCTGCCAGGGTTGCAGCAACATACTCACCAACGCTGTGACCAAGTAAGGCCGTAACCGGATAGCCGAGCTCCATAATTGTTTTACCAAGACAGTATTCAATTACGAACAGAGCTGGTTGCGAATAAAATGTGTTATTAAGGAGACCTGAATCATCGGACTGATGCAAAAAACTGCGCAAGTCATAACCCAGATGTGGCCCTATCAGTTGATTACAAAGATCAAAGGTCTCACGAAAAATTTCCACCTGAGAGTAAAGGCGGTTGCCCATTTCACTGTACTGACTGCCCTGCCCTGGAAAAAGCAGTACAACTTTCTGCGCATCTGATTTAAGCGATTTATTATTTTTTTTAAGCAAAAGGGCATCAAGTTGCTGGTGATGACTGGCTACAATGTAGTCTTTTACCTTCATCGGTTTACGACCTGTATCGAGAGTGTATGCAATCTTTCGCCATTCGGCTTTTGGGCTGATCATGAGTTGATTTATTATTTTGATTCGCAATTCAGACAATTGTTCAGCTGTCCGGGCAGATAGTTTAAATAGAGTGGCTTGTCCATCGGTAGTCTCATTTTCAACTTGCTCGGAAGAACGATACTCTTCAAGAATCACATGAGCGTTGGTACCGCCGACTCCGAAAGACGAAACGCCTGCTCTTCTCAGAGACGAAACGACAGGAAATTCCTGAGCGTCCTGGCTCACAATAAACGGAGTCGTTGTCAGATCAAGATTTCTGTTTGCTGTCTGAAAATGTGCGGTACCCGGAACAATTCCTTTTTGCACAGTCATGATTGTTTTAATCAGGCTGGCTACACCGGCAGCGGCAGTTAAATGCCCGACATTTGATTTTATCGAACCCAGCAGACAAAATTGTTTTTGCTGAGCCGTTTGAGAGAATGCATTGGTAAGTGCTTCTACTTCAATTGGATCACCAATTGGAGTTCCAGTTCCGTGTGCCTCAATATAGCCGATAGTATCTGCCGTTATGCCGGCATCCATTTGAGCTTTTAAAATTGCATCTTGTTGACCCGATACCGATGGAGCAGTAAAGCTCATTTTATCAGCACCGTCATTATTGATACCAACTCCTTTAATAACGGCAAGTATATTGTCTTTGTCTTTAATAGCGTCATTGAGACGTTTTAAAACAACAACACCACCGCCTTCAGTGAAAATCGTACCGGTGGCATTGTCATCGAATGGCCGACAGTATCCATCTTCTGAAAAGATTCCTCCTGTCTGAAAATGATGTCCGGAATTGGGGACTCCACTTATAGAAATACCCCCTGCGATGGCCATATCACAGTGTCCCAGACGAAGACTTTTCACTGCTTCAATAACAGCGACCAATGACGTTGAACAACCTGTATGAATAGAAAGTGCTGGACCTTTGAGGTTAAGCTTAAAGGCTGCGCGGGTAGCGATATAATCTTTTTCCAGCCCCAGCATGACATTAAAGTCACCCAGCTGTGCCGCTTTGTCTTTATACTCTTCAAGCAGACGTGAGAATTTGGAATTTCCCATACCGGCAAAAACACCTATAGGGCCAGGAAATTTGTCCGGACGATGACCGGCAAATTCAAGCGCATTGTAGGCAAGCTCCAGAAATTTTCTCTGTTGAGGATCCATGAGCTCTGCTTCCCGCGGAGTCATGCCGAAAAACTGATAGTCGAAAAACTGCTGATCCGGAAACAATCCTTGTACCCGAACATAATTATTGTCAGCAGCACTTTCCTTGTTGACAAGAGGATTAATATTTTCAAGGCCAAATGAAGTAAGCGGATTTTTTTGTGTCATCAGCATGTCCCAGAGTTCATCAACTGAAGCAGCTCCAGGAAATTTTCCATGCATTCCGATAATCGCCACATCCTTATCACCCAGGAATGTCTCGCGCTTGGCAACAGATGGAAGCAAAAGATCATTTTTTTCTTCAATAAATCGACCAAGCAGTCTTATAGTCGGAAACTGAAAGAAATTTACAATGCTTATCTTCTTTTTTACCTGTTGGTTAATTTCAGCAAGAATTTTTATCGCCATCAGCGAATTACCACCGAGATCAAAAAAACTGTCATCTATACCTAATGGAGAAACTTTTAGGTATTTTTTCCAGCAGCGTTCAATCATGAGCTGAGAAGGCGAAGAAGCAGCTTCAAATTCGCTGGAAAGCTCAGGACGCTGACTGGAAAGGGCCGGTAAATTTTTATAATCAACCTTACCTGATGGGGTAAGTGGAATTTGGTTAATTCTCACGAAATAACTTGGAATCATATATTCCGGAAGTTCTTTTCGTAATGACTCTCTCAGTTTATTTCCGTCATAGGTTGAATGGCCGGTGACATATGCACATAGGTAGCTGTCATGTCCATCATCCATCACGTTGACTACGCATGGCCCGCCATAAGAGTTTTTTCCTATAGCAATTTCAATTTCTCCAAGCTCGATACGGTAGCCCCTCATTTTAATCTGAGAGTCTTTTCTTCCTAAAAATACAATATTTCCTTCAGGATTAATAAACCCAAGATCTCCGGTTCTATATAATCTTCCCAATTGCGGATGCCGGATAAAACGTTCAGCTGTCAGCTCAGGACTGTTGAGATACCCCTCGGCCAGACAAACTCCGGAAAGAAATAATTCTCCCTCCTGACCATCTGCGAGAGGACGCTGTTCAGAATCTAGAATATGAACACTTACATTATTAATTGCCTTACCGATACTCGGAAGATTAGGCCATGATTGCGGTTGTCCACTCAAAGTAAAGCTGGTCACTACGTGGGTTTCACTCGGCCCATAATGATTAAAAAGGCGAGCACCGTTCAATTTTTCAAAAAACTGTCTGATGACCTTGGTGATTTTAAGTTGCTCACCTGCAGTTGTAATTTCCTTAATTGAATCAGGATAGATGGAGTATTGAACACCCATTTCGCAGAGATGGTTTAAGGCCACATAAGGAAGAAAAATCTTATTTATTTTTTTTTGTTGAATCGTATTTAACAGCCCCAAAGTGTCCAGCCTATGCTGTTCGCTTACCAAAACTAACCTTCCGCCAGAGGACAATGTAGAAAATATCTCCTGGAAATGAACATCAAAACTGACAGGAGTAAACTGCAGAGTAACTGCATCTTCCTGTAAATAACTCTGCTCAGTCTGCCACTCGATCAGATTAAGCAGAGAGCGAACGCCCATGGCGATTCCCTTGGGCTGGCCGGTTGAGCCTGACGTATAAATGACATAAGCGAGGTTAATAAGATTTTTATCAATGATCAGATTTTCCAGCGAATAATTTGATCGCGTAATATCTTCCAGGATTATGGCGGTTGCATCTGACTGATCAACTAGACCGGAAAATTTTTTATTGACCAGAACTTTTTTTACCAGTGAGTGATTGATCATGTATTTCAGTCTCTCTGGCGGATACTCAGTATCCAGCGGGAGATAAGCAGCGCCTGCTTTTAATATAGCCAGAAGGCCGGCAATCAATTCAAATGAACGCTCTATACAAATCCCGACAACATCACCTGGCTGGACTCCAGAATCAAGGAGTGCTCGTGCCAGTCGGTTAGCTTCAGTGTTTAATTCAGCATAAGTCATCTGAAGATCGTTCATCTCCAAGGCAATACTTTCTGGACTGGAATTTACACGATTTTCAAACAATGTATGTATGAACACGATCATGCCCCTGGTTAATGTTAACGAAATTCACATCGACAGCTTTAGAACAACAAGAGAGTGAGACGCTTTTTGAACTCTCTCAAAAAGACAGACATTTCTTTCACACCGTAGTTTTTTTGTAAATTGGATTAAATTTAAGAATGGTTAAAGAAAATTGATCAATGAGTTATTTCAATTGCAGTGAGACATGTTTGACTATCGCATACGAAGCGACCGGTAAACTGAGAGCGTTGCGAAGGACTAAACTCTGACGAGAGATGAGTTAAGAGTTTGATCGTAAAAATATTTTTATCACTATCAATATGTGTAACAGCTGCAGAGTCAAAGCCAAAAAATGTTCTGACACTAGGATACAGCGCTTTATACAAAGACTCTTTTGCTGAAAAAATTATTGTTCGTATTTCTTCAGAAGAAAAACCTATGGCGGATTTGACATCAGTATCATTCAGGATGTAACTGCCGAGTTCAGGCTTTACACGTCCCATTGTTTCGAAGTCGACCCCCACTCCGAGAAGTTTTGATCCGGAAGCTACAACCGCCCCGACCCAATGTTGGTTATGGGAAATGCTCCCCACTGTATTGACAGGCCAGAGAGGTTCGCGAGCCTTGCCAGTGGGTAAATGAATCAGCTTCTGACCGCAATGCAATTCAAAAGCTTTGCTGGCACAATAACGGCCCAGGATAAATTCTTCTTTGCGCTGAGGATGAAAATTGCTGGTCTCAGGAGCGATTATAAGCGAATCGAGATACTCTTTATCAAAAACGGCCGGCTGAACATTGCGGGATAATGCAAAGTAAGAGCAATGCTCCAGCAGACCGGGATTATAGGAAAAATCAATCATAGAGCAATGATAAGCAATGCAGCGGTCGAAATCAAGCCGGCAATCTGGCTCAGACGATTAAGAATTTTATCACCGGCCGTTTGCACCTGAGAATTCATGTAAATGGTATCGCCAGGGAAAATGACCGGTATCGTCTCTGGTCGGTCGAAAGAGAACTGGATTTTTTTTATCCCATTTTTAGTATTTCGATAGACATAACATTCATCATAGCCAAGTCCCTGAAGAGCTCCACCAGACTTTTCTATGAAATAAAAAAGACTGGCATCTTTTTGATAGAGAACCTTTCCTGGTTTTGCTACACCACCAATAATTGTCACGAAAGGGATTTCTTTATTAAGACCTGCCAGACTGTCGAGTTTTGTTATAAAAACATTGTCCCCTCCGAGCCAACGTATTTTTTCGGCAGTTTCACTGGACTCAAAATATTTGTTCAGCAGGACCTGATAATCAAATTTTCCCTGCTTGATACTAGCATTAAAATACTCTGTACTTATATCCCCCTGAACGCCACCAGCTGCATCAACAACAAGGTCAAGTGAGTCACTGGCCCTGATCAGATATCGTCCAGGTTTTTTAACCAGTCCGCGAACTTCAACCCAGATATCCCTTTTGGCCAATGAGAAATTGACGGACTCAACTCCTCTTTGAAAAAACTTGGTATAGGATTTCATTACTTGTTCTTTGAGTTCTGAAAAAGTTTTGTTGCTAACATCAACTACAACATTATAGGGTAATTCCAGTCTGCCATTAAAATCTGCTCTAAAAGTGCCGCTAAGAGTATTGTCGCTGGGATGAGAAAGAGTAAAAGAATGTCCAGGCGCCATATAAACCGGGACAGCGGACATATCCGGAACAGATGATTCGGCGCTGTCACTTTGCTGATCTTTATTTTTCTGTTCCATCATGCGTGCAACCTGTTCACTATAAAGGGGGTAATCTTCTACATCGTGGCTAGAGCAAGCAGTTAGAAAAATTGTCAGAAAGAAAAAAAATAAAAATTTAAAATTCACGCCTTGCTCCTGTCCGAAGTGAGTTCGTTTGTTGTAGGTCTTTTAGTGCATTGATGAAGCCGTTGTCAAAGTAATGGAGTCAACTAATATGAAAATCGTTCACGTCGCACAATTCCTGGGAGTCGGTGGTTTAGAAAAAATTATTTTTCATCTTGCTTGTGAGCAAAAAGCACTAGGCCATGAAGTCAGCGTATATGTTTATGATCATGAGCGTAGCTGGGTTCCCTTCTTTCGTTCCAATGGAATCAATGTCATTACACCTCCTCCCAAACAACAAGGTTATGATTTGCAGCTTCTTATGCGGCTTAATAGAATCCTGCGTGACGTTGATGTCGTTCATACTCATGACCTCAATCCTTTAATGTATCTGGGACCAGTCACTCTGTTAAAAAGAATTCTCTTTAAAAAAAATTACCGGCTTATTCATACTACGCACGGAATAGATCACGTTCGACACTCTCCCAAAATCAGGTATTATGAAAAACTGGCCAGCGGGCTGGCGGATAATGTTGTTGCAGTAAGCGAGCGAATTGCACAATTCTACCGGGATGATGTTCGCCTCGCGCACAACAAGTTAAATCTGATACCCAATGGCATAAAAACATACCAATATCAAATTTCAGATCAGCTACGTCAGGAAAAAAAAGATTGGCTTTGTAAAAGACATGGATTAGATTGCACTCGCCCGGTTGTTCTCGCACTTTCAAGGGTGGTTCCATTAAAAGATCAGATGTTTTTAATTCGTTGTTTTAAACAACGGCCGCAGTACCAATTGCTGATAGCCGGACCTTCTGGTGACGATAAATACTATCAACTGCTAAAAAATGAAGAAGATAACAACATCAAAATAATAGGAGCGCAGGAAATGGTTTCTGATTACAATTTGGGTTCTGACTTATACGTGAGTGCATCAACAAGTGAAGGCATTCCCGTAGCCGTGCTGGAAGCAATGGCAGTTGAAACTCCTTGTCTCGTCAGTGATATACCGGGGCACAGAACCATTAACAATCATGGCGCTTTTGTGGATCTCTTTCAGCTGGGAGATTTATCAGGCTTTCTGGAAAAGTGTGACTATTGGCTGGGACACAAAGAACAGGCTGATGCCATTGCTGCTAAGTCACGTTCCACTGTCGAGGATTTTTTTTCCGTCAAAAACATGGTCAAAAGTTATATTGAGATTTATCAGGCATGATGACATTAAGGGCCCTCAAACATGGACACTGGCCGGTGTTCCTGGTGAGTATTCTCTCGGCATTATCTAATCTTTTTTTGCCTATCATTCTGGTAAGACTATTGTCACCACATGATATAGGTATTTACAAAATCTTTTTTTTGTATGCTCACTCTATCACTTATTTATCACTTGCAGGAGGACCATTATATTCTGTTTATTACTGGGTCGGGAAAAAAGAAAATTCCCGGGAAAGTATTGAGCAGGCCTGGTTACTGAGCCTGATTTTGTCTATTGGAAGTGCACTCATTGGGGTCTTCTTTTCGTGGCAGATTGCACATATGATTTCATTGTCAGAAGAACAAACTATATTGTTGCTTCTTTCAGCGATTACTGCAGCTCCTGGATCTTTTTTGGGAGAATATCTCATCGCTAAAGGAAAGGGCATTTCTGGGAGTTTATTCAACGGCGGTTTCGAAATTCTAAAAGCCTTACTCATCGTAGGGCTAGTGTATTTTTATCGGCATATTGATGTCGCTTTCTGGGGCTTCACAATATTATTTGTTCTAAAGGTAATCATTGCGGTTGTTCTGGGAAAAAAAGAAAATATTTTCAGCCTGAGAATTAATCGTTCGAGAATTGCAGCAGTATGGAAGTATTGTGCTCCACTTTCACTTGCGGGTGCCCTGGGTTTTTTCCTGGAGAGAGTTGATATGCTTTTACTTTCTTCTCAGTTGAGCACAGATCAGTTTGCCTTCTATTCAATGGGATGCTTGCTGGTTCCTCCGCTCTATCTTCTGGAAATGTCGGTTTCAAAAGTCCTTATTCCCCGATTATCAACTGCCTTTCATCATGATCATTTCTCTGAAATGGTTTTTGCTTACCGTAAAGCTCAGAAAGATATTGCTTATCTGATGATTCCAGCCGTCTTTGGTCTCATCATTTTCAGTCGACCTATCATTGAAATTCTTTTTACCAAAACCTACATCGAGTCGGCACGCTATCTGCAATTTTATGCATTGACTTACCTGGCCTTTATCATACCTCATGATGCTGTTGCCAGAGCAACCGGTGATTCTAAATGGGTACTTAAAATTTACTTACTTATTACCCCTCTCTCTATCGCTATAGTTTATTTCTTTACCGGAGTATTTGGTCCGCTGGGTGCACTGATTTCTTCCATGGCCTTTATGTTCGCCCCAAAAATTCCTGGTCTGTTTTTTTCTGCCAGAGTGATGAAACATAGTGTTCTCTCAATTATAAATTTTCGCGACCTGTCCTTTTTCACTGCAGTCAACTGCATACTTGCACTAACTTGTTATGGGCTCAAGCCTATATTTAAGACGGAGCAAATGTGGTTTCTTGTTTTAGCCCCACTGTACGCACTCGTTTACATTGGGTTCATCCAGCTCATCAAAGTGTTTAAACCTGTTGAATTGATGGAAACAAATTATGAAGTATAAAAAAAGAGCTCGACCTATTCATGTTATTGCTCCGGGAATAATCTCTGGAGCTGAAAAAGTAGTTCAAACAGGTTTGACAGCCCTCCATGATATTGGGCTGGATCCCATTTTGATCATCATCCGGGAAACCAGAGCACCGCATTTTGCAGATGAATTTGCCCGAATAATCCCGGAAAAGATAAAAAGAATAATTGTGGATTCTAATCGGGCCTTTGATTTGCTGCTGCCATTTCGTATGAAAGAAGAACTAGAACGTTTTTTAAAAAACGAAAAACCAGGCCAGCTCGTTTTCCATAGTCATGGTTTTAAAGCACTTATTGCCTGTTCAATAGTAAAAGGCAAATATCATCATATTCATACTCATCACGGTAACACTGGACACTCTTGGCAGGTACGCCTTTATGAACAGGCTGCTTTCAATGTGATGAAAACCTGTAATAGGGTAATTGCTGTCTCTCATAAAATGAAAGAAGAATTGCTTCAGGAATTACACCCTTACAGGAAGATATCCGTTATTGATAATATGCTTTCATTTAAAAACAGCGCTAAAATCAGAGAAATGCGAAAAGCTATGCTTTATCAGTTTTCTGAAGAGACATTGAAATTACTCTATGTGGGGAGATTGAGCCCGGAAAAAGGGCTGGATCTGTTCCTCAAATGCTGGGCCAGCCTTATTTATCGCGACCGCTTCGAACTGACTATTGTGGGAGATGGTCCATTACGGGCACATATAGAACAAATCATTATGGACAATCATCTCTACGGAAAAGTAAAGATGTATGGACATGTTCCTGATCCTTCTGAATTTTACATTCACTCAGATCTTCTGATTTTACCCAGCCTGACCGAAGGATTGCCGATGACCCTTATTGAATCACTAGCTTCCGGTGTTCCAGTGCTGGCCAACGATGTCGGCGCAATCAGCAGTCTGATTAAACACAATCACAATGGGTATATATGTGCTTCTTCGGACAGTGAAATTTGGTCAACAGCTCTCTGGGAAGCCTTAAAAAATGTCGGTCAATGGAAAGAAAATGCTCAGCAAGAAGCATCACAAGTCGAAATGCGCTTTTCTCCCGGCAAATGGGCAGTCAAAACACAGGCTTGTTATCAGGTAGAAGTTTAATTAAACTTCCTGCAAAGAAAGATAAGCATTCTGTCCGATCATTTCGGGACTATACGTTTGCTCAAATTTATCGAAGGCCAGTCTCGCTTTTTCGCGTGAAGCCTCAGGCTCCAGCTGATTAAGAGCGCGTATCCATTCTGCAGCATCGGTAGCCTTGATATATTCGTGATCTTCCAGCCCACTACCCTGCACACCCATCGGGGTAGAAATAACCGGTACTCCCTTTGATATACTTTCTATAACTTTTATTCTTGTTCCCGACCCGAAGCGAATAGGAATAATACTATAATCACAATCAGCGTAAAGTTCTTCCAGATCTTTCACATAACCCAGAAACCTAATGCCGGGGTAGCAATAAAAAGGCTCCGTCCAGGAAGCTTCTCCTCCTCCTACAATTTTTAATTCCAGCTTCTGATGATTCACAAAAGGCCATACTTCGTGCAGAAACCAGCGAAGACCATCTTTATTAGGTGCCCAATCGAGTTTTCCGACAAACAATAGTTTTATTTTTTGAGAACGAACCGGACTTGGAACGAATACTTTTTCGCGTACAAAGTTTAGACCTACAGGAACATGATCAATATCTTTCCGTCCAGTCAATTCACTAAAACGCTTAGAATCCTCGGTGGCGATGGCCCAAACTCTTTTAGCTTTATTAATGATCATTTTTTCGAGGCAAGCCATTTTATGCCCCTGCCAGATAAGAAGAAGACGTTTCAGCGGATTATTCGTTTTTCTGGCAGCTGTCATCCACAAATCTTGCTCAACATTATGTGCTCGATAAACGAAAGCTGGTAAAAGCCCTTCTTTATCCAACTGCAAAAATGCACTAAAGGGATGAAGTCCGTCGAAGACAAGTAAATCATACTCATGATCCTGAAGAATCCTCCGGATTTCTCGCTGACAAAACGATGTAGAAAAATGCCCGGCAGTTACGGGTAAAGATGGGTCTTTTAGAAAATTATAGGTCAAGGCCAGAAACTTTCTCAGTTTCCCTTTTGTTTTTGGTTTTGGAAGAATATGAATTTGATCGGGGCGAAAATTCTCCTGATATTGATCCAGGTGAAGATCTTTTTCATCCTCTTCGCGATAAACAATTATATCTAATCGTTCAAAATGCGGCCGAATAGAGCGCAATAGTGACTGATTGGCCACACGAGCGCCGTCAGATACAGGAAAAATCAGTTTAGGAACAACCCACAGGCATTTTTTCATGTTCTCTCCTAATAGACATTTGTTTCCCAGGTCGCTTCGAGCTCAGCTGTCAAAGTCAGGTAAAGTGCCCGTAGGCTGGCTGCATTGACAACTACGAAATAGGTTGGAAAAGCAAGAGCTTTGCCAAAAAGACCAGGGAGCCGCGTATAAAGGCCAAGAGTTGCAAGAAAATAAAAAGTAAACTGGCCGATCATCATCAGATCTATGGTCAAAGAATCAAGAGTGAGAAAGCAAACAATATTAACCAGGAAAAACTGAATCAGAAAAAGTGGTAAAAGCCAGCGTAAAACTTTATGAAAAAAAAGCTGGAGAAGAGCTGCCTGATGATTTTTAATCTGCAGGTGTCGTAAAGCGTAGATAAATCCTTTCATTCCCCCGCGAATGACTCTTACACGCATGGAAAATTCCTGCTCAGGAACTTGAGTACTGCGTTCGCAGGCAATTGCTTCTGATTCATAAACTACACGATAATTCTGTGCAAGTATCATCAGAGGCTGGGTAAAATCTTCGATGATATTGGAAGGAAGAACATAATAAAGATGCCGGCGAAAAGCATTAATACAGCCCACACTTCCGGTCAGTGAATATAGCCTGCTTTGTGCGGTTTTTATTAATGATTCATAAGCCCAGTAGATACGGGTAGCAAAATTCATAGGCCCCCTTTTTTCCTGAGTATAAACTAGTCTCCCGCTAACCATTCCAACTTTTTTATCAGCAAAATTTCTGACTAATTTGCGGATAGCATCCGGACGATACATGGCCGTAGCATCAGAGAAAATAATAATCTCTTTGCGACTGGCCAGCACTGCCTGATTTCGTGCTTCGGTTTTTCCAACACGCCCCTCGACACGGAATAGCTGAACACCTCTGAAGCGATATCGTCCTACAATCTCATCAGTTCGATCGGTAGAACCATCGGAAACCACGACAATGTCCAGTTTTTCTCTGGGATAATCCAGCTCCAGGGTATTAATTATTTTTTTCTCAATTGATTCTTCTTCATTATAAGCGGCTATCATAAGGCTTACTGTAGGAAGAGTATCATCATCTTTTTTGGGACTGCGTCCTAAGGGTAACGACAATAGGACAATGAATAATGGATAGCCTACGTAAATGAAAGTAATCAACAAGGCCAGGATAAAAAGCAATGTTTCCATTTAAGCGTACTCCTTTTTAAGTTCATAAAATGGCCCTGCTGCAACTATCAGTCCAAGAAGAATATATGGGTAAAGCATATAAGTGTGAGACAAGAAAGTGATAGCTGTACCGTATGAGAGTAGTGCCAGTATAAATTCGGGATGGGATTCCTTCATCCTCCAGGCAGATCGAAAAGTAAGTATCCAGATACCTGCATAAAAAATAAACCCCATAACTCCACTTTCGGCCAGTGCAAGCAACCATGTGGAGTGAGCTGTTTTGTGTCTTCCTTCAGTTCCAACATGTCCGTTTGTGAACTCAAAAAGCCGATCCGGATAACTGTCATAACCGATACCAAAGACTGGGTTTCGTATGGCCATATTGACAGCAGCATTCCAATAAATTTTTCTGTTATTGGTTGATCCTTCAATATCATCTGCCTTACGCTCAATATTCATAATCGCTGTAATGGATAAAGCAAGACCTCCTACAACAATCATGCTCGCCAGCTTTTTATTTTTTGCTTTTAGCCAAAGCCAGGCAATGATTAAAGTTCCGATTGCTAGAACAGCTCCACGCGACTTTGATTCCCAAACAAGAAAAAAATAAAAACAAAAAACAACAAGAGCGAGAAAAGCTTTTAGAAAAAACGGTTTAATGTCTTTGAAAAAGGCAAGTGTGAAAGGAATGGCCAGAATCATTATAGCTGCAATATCATTGGAGTTCTCGAGTATTCCCACTGCTGTTAACCGCTCTCCATCGGCAACCTGCTTTAAGATTTGTGATTTATAAAATGCCATAATAGCTTTTTCTGTAATTCCTAACACCAAAGCAGACTGTATGGGCATAATGTATTCTTTTTTATCAACCACATTTACAATCAGAAAATATACAACTACGCCCTTAATAAAAATATCTTCATACGTTAAGAGTCCTTTAACAGGATTGTGCGACGGCATGATAGAAAAAAATGTCCAGGCGGCATAAAGAAACATCAACGTACTGGCAAAATTCCACTGGAAGTAATAACGTCGGCGGATTATTTTCTGAGCGATAAAACTACAAAGACAAAGTATAAAGAGGTCCCGAGGCATGGAAGACATCAGTGCATTCTTATAGAACTCCCATGGACGTGAAATAAGCATAAAAATGAAAAGAGAGACTGCATATTTGGGATCAAAAATACTAAGAGTGATCAGTAAAGCAAGTGAAAAGGAAATAAACAGACTCTCAACTCCCCACTCATTCATAAACATCAAAAATAAACCAATAAATAGTCCGGTAAGTACCGGTACAATCACCGCAGATGAGATGCGCAACAAACGATCAAATGTGCCTGCCGCTTGATCCCTCCATGAAAAATAGACAAAAAACAAACTCAAGGCCGAGAGTATGTATTGGTGCAAAACAACTAGAAACTCTCCGCTTTGATCCATAAAGTCTATACCGTGCTTTCCAGATTTTCGTTCAAATGAATAACAACATCAGGACTATTAGTTATTTCTTTTATCCGATCATCATGAAAAACAAGTTCTCTTTCTGACATAAGTTCTCTTTCATCAATATGAGTAAGAACTCCAAAGTATTCACCGCCAAGTTCCAGGGCCATTGTGCGTGCTTTTTCTTCCGGACCAAGTGACATGACTTCACAAAAGAAGACGTAAGCAAAACAACAAATTAAACCAATCATAAACCCCAAGCTGGCAAACAACCTTTTCTTTGGAAACAGAGGTGATGTTGGCATCTGCGGTGCCTGAATAACACCGATATAACTTGGTAAGCTTTTGCGTTCGATATCCAGTGCAATATTTATATCATTGAATTTAGCATAGAGTTTTGAGGCAATATTTTCAGAAATTTCGTTATCGCTGGCCATAAGCAAGGGAGCATCAGTGAAATCTTTGTATGCTCCCCGGTCATCTTTCATTTCGCTTAACCAGTTCATAATGGTTGAACGCCGCTGCTCCAGCTTAACGATGCGGGGATGAGAACTGTTAAACTGCATCTTTAGAGCTGCCAGATCCTGGTTAATTTTTTGAATTTCAGAATTTAAAACTTCCGGATTTTTAGCAGCCAGTGCAGTAGAATAAGTATCGTTGTCTTTTATGTGTTTAGTGACATTAACTGATTCCAGTTTTTTTTGAATTGTTCTCTTGGCTGATTCAATTGTCTCCAGACGGGTTTCGATAAAATAATTACGTACAGTGTTCATAACCTTAATCGTCACATCATAAGCTATTTGTGGATCCTTATGGGCAAAAGACATTTTGTATGACTGCCCACCGGTAGAAAACATTTCAAAACGATCGCGAAGTTTTTCTCTTTCTCTGGCCAGTTCCTGGGCGGTCATTTTCTCAGGATAGATCCTGTATGTTTTTCCCAGTTCATCGATGAACTGATCATTCATAACTTCCTTAACCATCGAATCTACTGTCTGAGTCATTTCTGCCATTGATCCCATACCAGGAATGACTTCACTGATGAATGCATTTTTAAAATAGCGGGAGTATATAGTCAGCTCAAACTCAGAACGATATGTTTTAGGAAGAACAAAACTTAAAGAGATCAGCCCCATGGTTGATAAAACCATAATCGCGACAAGTTGTTTTTTATAGCGAATTAAGAGTTCAAAAAACTCACGAATGTACACTTTTTCTTTCATTATATTTTCACTTGTTAAAAACTACGCCCAGAACTGGTTTACGATTTAGCATTAATTCTTTGGTCAATTTACTTTCTCGCTGGCGAAGTGTGCGATCTGTACTCACTATCAAATTGCAATCGGTATTGATCTTAAGAAAATTGTCACTTAAATTGGTGTGACTCATGGAATCCACAATCACCATATCGTATTGAGTTGTGAAATAACTGAGCATACGATTAAGATACATTCCATCAAATATATTCTTGGCCCAGTCTATTTTAAGGTTTTTCAATCTAAAAACAGCAAATGGAAACTGATGGTTTTCGATAATACCATTCTCTGCTTCAGCGTCTTTCAAATGCTGATTTAATAAAGCATCTCCTTCGGGATTGAGATCCATCAGCAGGACTTTCAATCCGTATACTTCTGACAATCCTCTGGCCAGCAAGACTGACACAGTAGTTTTCCCTTCATGCCGGTGTTCCGAGACAACTGACAATGAATGCATTTTTTTTGTTAAAAAACGATAATGAATTTTCTGCAACATAGTAGAAGTTGGATTCGTATCCCAGACTGAAATTTTGTGAGTCTTGTTAACGATCACGATACTTCTCCTTGCTCCTGGGGTAATTTTTTTTCCCATTCAATTGCAGACTTTACAATAAAAGTCAGATCATCAAAGCGTGGTTCCCAATCCAGAATCTCCCGAATTTTTTTTGCATTTGAAATTAGCATGCAGGCATCACCTGCCCTTCTTTCATCTTTTTTTACATTCAGCTTCTGTGAAGTAATTCTTTCAACAGCGTCAATGACTTCAAGTACTGTAAAACCACGGCCGTAACCGCAGTTTAAAACTTGTGATTTTTTATTTTTTTCCAGGTAGCGAAGAGCGTCCAGGTGTGCCCGTGCCAGATCATCCACATGGATATAATCCCGAATGCATGTACCATCTTTAGTTGGATAGTCAGTACCGAATACGGACATGCTCTCTCGCTTTTTTGTAGCAAGCTCAGAAGCTGCCTTTAGCAAATGAGTCGCTTTAGGAGTGGACTGACCAATTTTCCCGGAACGACTAGCACCGGCCACATTGAAGTAGCGTAAAGCGACGTAGGAGAAATCATGCGCGCGGGAAACATCTTCCAGCATCCATTCAGTCATCAGCTTACTACGCCCGTAAGGGTTAATGGGGGATGTTGGTGTCTCCTCCGAAGCAATCCCTTCTGCTGGAGTTCCATAAACGGCTGCGGTGGACGAGAAGACAAACTTGTTTACCCCGTGACGTAAACAAGCCCGGATAAGTTTGAAAGAATTCAGTGTGTTGTTAATGTAATATGCAATCGGATTAACGACACTTTCCGGAACCACAATACTTCCGGCAAAGTGAAAAACCGCCTCTATTTTTCTGGAGCTAAAAATTTCGTCCAGCAAAGCTTCATCTCCAACATCTCCCAGAATAAGTTTTCCGTGAAGAATGTTTTCTTTTCTGCCTGTAGAAAGATTATCGAGAATAATTAACTCCCGACCTTCATCTCCCAGCATACTCACGACATGTGAACCAATATAACCAGCGCCGCCTGTGATTAAGATACTCATCATGGACCTCGGTAAAAGACATCACTTTTAGGTGCAACAGAAATTTAAAGCTAAAAAAAGAACAACAGGAATTACACTCTGGAGCTCAGAACATCCAAAGCGAGGCACACTCTAGTGAGAAGAGATGATGAGGTCAATAGTTTGACGATGAATATTTATTTAGCAGAAGATCCATTTGACTGCGTTATTGATTAATTGCTTTTTCACGATAGCCGTACAGAACCTGATTAACGATGAAATTCGCTGACACGTTGAAGAGAACGGCCTGTGTAAAAGCAAGCTTTGGTGTGTCTTGTCCCATACATAGAATTTGATACGTAATATAATTTTGCACAATGCTCTTTGGTATCTGCATTCCATAGAAGAGTGAGTTAAACACATAGCGATCAACGCCTGCGTTCGAAGTTTCAATCCACTCGCCTTTACTTTGCTGATAGACTTCGGCCATCGCAGCAGCAAGAAGCACATCCTGAACTTCCGGGCGATCGAGATCCGCTGCTGTGATATTGTTCCAGTCAACACCAGACTCATCAACTGATTGCCCTTTGATCCCTAAGCTGATCCCATTCGGAAACTGCTTCAATTGAGCAATCAGATTATCTTTCATCTTACGAATGGTTCCTCTTTCTTCATAAGCTTTTTTAAGTTCTGCAATCCGTTTCCTGAATTCCGGATTGGTTGCTTCTAACTTTTTCAGATCAACAAGTCTTTGCTCGGCTTTCTTATCTTCGTTATTAAAAAGCGGATCATAGATGACCATGTCAGTGGCACCCATAATCCGGCCAATGAAATAACTCTTCAGTGATTTTACAATCTGGGTATCATTCGGGTTCGTCTGGATATTTCCACCCACGTAAGTAAAGAGAACAGTAATACCTACTTCATAACCGAGTTTTGTCCACCACTCAGCGTTCATTTCCTTATCCATGTTATAAAAAGCGTAACTCGCACCCAGTGTCCCCAGATTAAGAGCGAAATTAAAACGTTTGAAGTCTTTGGCCGCATTCTTATTCACTTCATTTGGACGAAGGGCGCGACAGCCATAGAAGAGTTCGGTATACCTTTCCTGAGCAGCAGGGTTCACGATTTTTTTTGCTTCGATTTTTTTAGCAATCTTTTTATCGAGTTCGACAAACTTTAAAACAAAGCGCGAGTTCATCTCTCTTTGATCCAGCTGAGAAAAATCACGCAGGGCCAGAACTCTGTCACCGGCCTTTAATGTGAGAACATAATTAAGGTATTTTCGTGCGCGCTCTTCTGAAACTCTGACGGTCTGCTCTTTCCAGGACTCCGCTACAATAAGCAGCTCTTCTCTGGAAAAATCCATTGATCTAAAAGCTTTTACAATCTTGAGATCTTTAGCAGACTGATTTTCGGTCCGGATAAAATTCTGCATTAAAGACATGCAATCTCCTTCCGCCTGTGCGTTTTGCACAGTGAAGGCTGATACCATTAACAGGGCCGCAAAAAAGAGATTTTTCATGCCCCCAATTCTAGCTAACTTTAAGGTTCACAGACTAAACTATGAAAAAAAGACAGATCAAAATGAAAGGTTCCCGCCTGCCCCAGTGAGAATCATGTTTTTCCCCCTGTAATGATTACCCAAAAATCCCTTAGAAGGTCGATTTGTAGTAAAGATGGCTAAACAATTTTAAAGGGGTCCAACATGAAAACAATCCTTTTTTCTCTCCTTTTTCTGCTCTCTTATAATGCCTTTTCTGCGGATATAACCACTATCACCTGTCCGGTCATTGAAGAACATAAAAAAATAACAGTCGAATTTTTGATAAAAGACTTAGGTACAAAAAAAGCGGAATTAATTAAGCATCCAAAACTAACAGAAGATGACTACGGTGCTATTTTAGTTCATCCTCAAATGATTAAAGATCATTTTGCCCTTATGAACACTTTAAATGATCAGGGCGGCGATTTGCGTGTCGGCCCTGACCGCATCCGCTTATTTGGAGATGGTGATGGTTATACATTTGTTGATCTGGTTCTCTTTAAAGAAAGTGGTTACACAAAAGGATACGTCCGGGTTTCAGGTTCCGGTGAACAGCTTTATCAGAAAATTACCTGCCAGTTGAAATAAAAAAAAGGCCCGCAAATGATCTGTCCCATTTTTGGGGTACAGATCAAATGCGGGCCTTCTTGTTTTAATATTTATTTAAATCAGTCTCGCCATATTCCGTCTTCACCCAAATGTAATTCGAAATGAGCGTGTCCATATTTCAGATAATAACTGCCATAATCAACCCAGTTAAGACGTTTTGCCTCCATGTGCTCCTGTAAAGTTGATACGGCCAGATTTTTTCCTGCTTTAAAACGAATCTGCTGGGCATTACTGCGAATTCCTACCTGTGTCTCTGCAAAAACTTCGGCAGTATGCTCCCCTGCGATTAAGTCACACTCTTTGAACGAAAAGCGGGTATCTGATCCCACTTCCACCATAACTTCCCGATCGCCATTTAAACTGACACTGATTCCTCTTAAAGTTTCACCATCAGAAGAAACGGCCTGTCCTTTAAGCAGTAAACATCCCTGCACACTCGAATAGGTTGTATTCACCAGCTGAGGTGCGTTTACACCTTCAACTTCCCCAATCCATGCTTCACGTTTAAAAAGACGGCTGCGTCCCAACCCCGCGTTTAGTTCAATGGCAAAATCGTATTCACCATCCGGGAGGACTTTTGAAAATCCCAAAAAACGATTATCGCGACCGATACTGGCCGTAAAACGATCGACTACAGAATTTGTTTTTTTAGCTTTCACGACTACGTTCAATGCTTTTACAATATTTTTTGGTATGCGGACTTCCCCGCTCACATGAAAACGAGATTCTTTGGAAATAACCGGATCAATGACCAGCTCGGGTAGTTTAATACTGGCTGCCCGTCGGTTGTGCGTAGAAAAAAATTCGGCCAGGTAATGAGGGTAATTGATACTCTTCTTATTGATAAAAGTTCCGGAATTTCCCCCCTGCCCCGCTGGCCAGTTGTGTCCTAAACCAGTATTCATAATCAGTGATACTCGAGGACCTTTCTCGTCACTCCACAATGTGCCGGTCCCGTCTGTTTTTGCTCCCTGGAGTTTTTTTGTATCAAATGTCGATTTAACATCCACACCATACATCGTGCGCATAATTTCGGCATTGTTTGTATTGTAAACTGTGTTCACTATAAAATCGTTATTTCCGTAGATAATACTAGTCAGCTGCGTGCGGAAATATTCTGTCTTATTACCGGCCAGTGACTTACATGTGTTCAGCATTTTGTCATATGTTGTTTGTGGGCGACTAATTTCACTGGACTGTGTTCCTGTCGAAGGTCCCGCATTCAAACCAATTCCGGCAAAAACATCCGGAGTTAAACAACCCAAAACCATGGCCAGACCGGCACCAGATGAAAGGCCTGATACGTAAACCTGATTGGAATCAATATTCAGTTCAGTTTTTGCAAGCATTGCTTTTACCACATTCAGCACGTGCACACTGTGACGGTTATTCACCGTATGATCTGCGCCGTAGTAATCCCAGCAACCACTGATGACTCCACCGTTTGGAACTTTAGGAAGGGCCACGACCATATTGAATTCATCGGCTGCATTTTCCCAGTTTCCGTCTTTTTTCAGATCTTCGGCTTTTTGCGAACATCCATGCAGATTTATCATTAAAGCTTTTTTATTCGTTATGGAAAGCAATCCACTTTGAGCTTTCGGAACGTAATAATGTACATTCACGGTACTTAAAGTTTCATTTTTCCAGTCCGCTATGGCCGGTTGAATGAGTGCGGCAGAAATAAATAAACTTGCAGTCAATTTCATATATAAATCCTCTAAAAGTGAGCTAACTTAATGTTACAGACTTTCACTCTTATTGCCATCTCTGATATAGTCATACTATGAAAAAACTATTCTCATTTTCCATCATTGCACATTTAGCTTTTTTACTTACCGGTTCTGTCATTGCAAGTGAATGTAAGGCCAGTCGCGACGCTTTTCTTGAAAGCTATGAAGCCCTTTATAAAGAATATTCGGCCATTGATCCGGATCATAAAATGACGGAAATAAAAAAAGCTTTCTGGATCGACGGAGATCCTAAGATTAATAAAGCAATTTTTGTCGCTCACGGATATATGGGAACACCTGCGGAAATGTTGAATGCGGTGATGCCTTATAAGCAAAAAGGATACTCCATTGTTGGTTTCCTGATTCCGGGACATGGCGCAAGCTATAAAATCGCCAATAGTTTTAAAAATACAGTCTGGATTGAGCAGATGAAAAAAAGTCTTGATCTCGTCACACGCTGTTTTAATCACGTTCAGGCAGTGGGGTTCTCCACAGGAGGACTGCTCTTACATCATTATCTGCTAACCAATCCCCAGCCTATCTCTCTGAAAAAACTGCACCTCATTTCTCCCTATTACATTCAGCGCTTCTCTGCGCCCTTTGAACGTTTCCTGGGGAAGATCGTCAATGGAACTTCAGTTGATACAGCTTATTTTATTTCGCGGTTCCGCGATCTCAAAGTTATGACGATTGACCGTGAATTTTACAACCAGGAATTACCTGTCGATGCCGGTTTGCAAGTCAAAGAATTAGGCTTAAAAGTAAATCAGGAAATGAAAGCAGAAAAGAAACTCGCCATTCCGGTTCAGCTTTTTTTATCAGAAGGAGACTGGACAGTGCATACCGACTCCACTAAAGAAGTCATTAACCGCGACTTTGAACATGTTAGTCTCGTCTGGTATAAAGGAAATGAACCCCATCACTTAATGTGCCCGTCTGTATCCGGCGTCGCAAGTGAGATCCAGCGTCTTATTTATTCTTTCTAACAGGCTTCTCTACTGCAGAAGTAAACCCTGTAACAGGGAAGCCTCAGCAATTTTCACTTCTCTGATACCAAGAGCTTCCATGAATCCCTGAACGAGCAATAAATTTGTGACATCAGTAGCTTTGTAATCTCCCGCAAGATCAGCATCACCTTTTTGCGCTTGTTGAATGGCCTTGTCTTCAAGCTCCCGCAAACTGTATTCTTTCTCTTTCAGTTGAAGTTGATTTTTAATTGATGCTCCATGCACACCACCAACACCCAAAAATTCCAGATCACGATTTTTATTGAAGAAAAAAGCCGGTACATGAAGGCGGGCATAAGAACGGGCCATGGCAATGGCATTGGGACGGGAAAGCCCAATAGGATTTGGACTTCCTGCTGATTCTATATTTTTTAACTGCAAAACTTCCATCACCATATTTTTAAAAGAAACAGAAGCCAGATTGCCCAGGTAGACATGGGTTTCTTTTCCTTTTTTAGCAATCATCTGCATGGACCCTCCACCGATATCCCAGACGACGAGAGTTTTTTTGGGGTCAATTGGTTCAACGGGATCAGGAATCGTTGAGACGGCCGAGGCATAACCCAGCATGGCCTCTTCTTCCTGTGAAATGACTTTAAGATTGAGCTTTAATTTTTTGGCAAAACGGGCAATGATTTCTTTTCCGTTTTTAGCTTTCCTGAAGACGGAAGTCGCTACACCTTTGGTACTTTTAACTTTGTGTGATTTTGAAAGAGCGATCAGATCCTGTAGGGTCTTTAATCCTTTAGCTTCCATTTCAGCAGAGATTGTTTGGTCTTTGGATTTTTCAAAATCATCGTTATATCCCACAGGACGTGATTCTGAGAGCAAAACTTTGATGATTTGTTTTTTACAGGTGTCTACTTCAGCAACCAGCATCTTGGTTGAGCCGGAACCAATATCCAGTCCCATACGGTTTTCCTGACAGCTCTTAGCATGCAGATCGAGAGAAATGATAATCGAAAGAAAGAGGAATAAAAATTTTTGCACGAAAGAGACTCCTTAAAGTGTGTAGCTCCAGATTTTTTTTTGTGTTTCTTCGCTTTTTTGAACATCTTGTCTGGTTATGCAGTTTTTGAACTTACTGCCTTTGTCCGGGTGTTCTTTTTTAAAATTCATCACATCAACGGATTGATTTGGATCACTGATAACGTATCCGGCCTTGGTTGTACAGCCGACCGTGCTGCATTCTTCCCAGCGCGCTCCGTAGACGATTCTTCCATCGTGTGTGAATCCCGGGAAACTGTCGGCATAAACTTTTTTATCGGGATCATCCAGAGTAAATATTTGACTCACATCCCGGTCATAGAAATGAATACCATTACCGGTATTTGTCAGAGAGCCTCCAGCATAAAAGAGCACTTGATTTTGTTCTCGGGTAGAAAAAATAACTTTGGCCACAGCGACACCCAAGTCCTGAGTTTTTGTACAGGATTCATTGTCTGCTTCAATTTTATAAATGCGCATGCTCGGACTTCCATCTTTAGGATTCTGAGGCATTGAGGCAAATTCTAAACCGTCAGGAGAAATCATCGGTAGGCTCATAATATTGCCGTCAGACTTACGCAGGTTGGAGCACATATAATGGGTTTTACCGCTGTCGATACGTGATGCCTGTCCCTTAGTATTTATCTGTGCCGTTATGATTTTGGTCGACAAAACTCCCACTCCCTGATTATCCGGATTATCTGTCGGCCAGCTCATAGACCGGATATTGTGTTTGGCCGGAGTCCCTCCTGGAAGTTCAGCTGCAACAGCATAGAAGCCTGCAATTCCGCCCTTAAATTGCTCTTCAGCCTTTTTCTGCAGCTTTATCAAATCGGTGAGTTTATAGTGTTGTCCGCCAACATCCACCAGATAGCGCCACGATCCCTGTACCGGAAAGGCTTCATTTTTCATTGGTGTCTCATAAAGTTTTACCGTGTTTTTCTTACCGGCTTCATCTCTGACTAATTCCATGAGGGTTACTTGTGAAACTTTTTTTCCGGAAAATGAACGTAAAACAAAACGACCGTCCGGAGAGATGCGGGAATACATTCCCAGCTCAACATCGCCGCTGTCGTTTTTTGAGACCCAATTTCCTTCAAAGGGAAAGTATTCATGTGCCGGGACACAATCCTGTGCCTGCAAAAGTGAAGTAAAGCCTAAGCCCAGTAAAAATAATTTCATTGCAGCTCCCTGGTGAAATCAGTGATCATAGTTTTGAGCCCACCTTCAGTCATGATGCCGGTTATCCAGCGGGAATGAACTTTCTTGTTAGCATAAACATGAATGACCGGAAAATGATTGTATCCGTTGCGCATGAAAAAATCTGGAGATACGTTCCGCAGATAGGTTTTATCGCTGGCCAGTTTCCTGAATCTAATCTGATCTTCTTTCTTCAGCGTGGAAAGAGCACCGGTGACTTCAGCATGAGTTGCCCGCGGATCAACGACCGCGGTATATTCCAGATTCCACTTGCGGGCCAGTTTCTCCATACGCGGAAGTTCTGTTACTGAGTAAGCAAAACGAGGGGACCAGAAATACACGATGCCGTTTTTCCCACTTTCAACCAGTGCTTTCCATTCAGCATCCCCCCAATCCTCTGTCCGTTTTTCTTTATAGAGCTTCTGCAAATGCCATGGCCATTGAGCAGTGATGACTGTTGATTTACAGTTTTTATCAAAAGAATATTTTTTAAGCTCATTTCCTTTGACCGTTATAATTTCCAAAGCTCGCTGACTTTCTTTTGGGTGTATTGTCCATTCTACCCAGTTGCCCGGAGTTTCGGGCCGATTACGATAAACTTGCTGATTGAACCTTCCGGCCACTTCCTGTTGGTATCTAAAGCCTGTCCAGTTTTCTTTGCCCGCCAAAGCAGTGGCTTCTTTGGAGCAAAGCCCGGCAAGTGCAATAATCGATAATACATCCATAGTTTTTCCTAAAGTGGCTGATTAGTAATGAAAGATTTAAATCTTGCGTTGTCGCGTTTCCAGATTATGGCGTCGAAGATGAAATGGGCAATAAGAGGCGTGGTCAAAAGGCCCATCGCCAGGGATTCGAACGGTTCAGCGGCTTCCACGACATCAAATTGATAATAATCGACGATTGCCCCCATGAGAAACAGGAGTGCGACGAATAAAAAAGCATATTTTTTTATAAAGGGAATCTTATGCGTAAGAACCAGACGCTTTTCCATGAGAAAAAAATAAGGGAGTGCATGAGAGAAAATAAGAAGAGCATAACTTTGCATCTGATTATCGCTGATGATGAAAGCAAAAACATAAACTGCAGTGAAAAAGAGCATCGATAAAAAACCACGCAAGTTTTTAAACTTTATCAGCATCAGCGCGATCACGGCTGAACCGATCCCATAAAAAATAAGACCGTAAGTAAACCAGCTATCCAGTGTGGTTTGGGTTGCCACCAGCGTGAGATCAATTGGTTTGATAATGGCTTCCCCTAAGCCTTCAACGGCCAGCGGTGGACGCAGATGAAAAAGAAAAAACGGAACACAAGTTAAGAAATAATAACTCCACTTGACCATTGCTGCAGAAGCCTTATCGCCAATACGATAAAGAAAGGTCACTCCCAGCCCCTGGCGCATATTATGAAAAATCGTGAAGTAAAAAATATAAAAGAAAAAGAAAGGGGTGAAAATAAAATGCACCAGAGTGTTGAGCAGAAATGATCCCAGCAAGACCCACCAGACATATTGTTTTTTTATTTCTTCCGGATCAGCCAGAGTTTCAAGGAGTGTGGAATACACGTGGCCGCCATCTAAAAAATAAATGGTCACCAGTATAAAAGCCGACGACGACAATATATCTGTTGTCATCATCAGAACAAACACAGCGAAAGTCGCTGCGAAGATTTTAATAAAGTCCTCTCTGGTGCTTTGAAAAATCATTTAACGAGCTCAATCCAATGTGGAAGATTATAATAAGTTGAAACCCGGGCCACTTTCCCGTTTCTTAGTTCGAAGAAACTTCCGGCACGGATAGAATATTTTTGATTACGGGCCGGAGGCAGAGATCCGTCTGTTTTTAAATAGGTTCCGTGGACCATAAATTCCGCTGCGAAATTCACACCATTTCCGGCATCAAACACTACCAGTTCTGCAATGTCTTCCTTGTAACATTCATTCATGTGATTTAAAAATTCACGAAACTTTTCTTTTCCTTTGTGAACTTTACCCTGGTTGGCTTCGTGGATAATCTGGTCATCGAGAAGAGCAAGCATGCCTTCAACATCGCCGGAATTAAAAACGGCAAAATATTTTTCAATCGTTTGTTTCATGACATCTCCAGTGAAAAACGGGCAAAAATGATATTCCTAAAAGGTTAACGGTAACTACGCCTCTGTGGCAAGTTTTCCTAAATGCATCATAAAATAGAAAAGTTTGTTGGAAAGAGATGCCGGATGACATATATTTAGAGGATGAAAAATAATTATTTTGCCACTCCTAAATTAGGTTTTCTCTATCGTTTATTCTTTTTCCAGATTATCCTTTACACGCTCTTTCGATTCGTGTTTCTCATCTGGTTCAAGCAGGACATCACTCCGGGAAGCGGTTCACTGATTGCCCAGAATCTCTTTTTAGGACTGCGTTTTGATATGCGACTGGCAGCCTTTATGCTTGTTCCCGCTATACTCTTTATCAATCTTCCGCTTAATCCGGCCTTTAAAGTCCGTTTCCACAATGGACTCTATACAGTGCTGTTAGGTCTTGTCAGTTTTTTGTACATCGTGGATATTGGTTATTTTGGTTATTTAAAGTCACGCTTAAATGCTACAGTTCTGCAGTTTTTCAAAAATCCAATTATTAGTTTACAGATGGTCGGCCAGTCGTATCCGGTAATTTTCATTGCCGTACTGGTTGTCATCCTCTTTCTGCTGATCTGGTATATTCTGCGCACATTCATCACTCCCAAACTGATGGGGTCACCGCTTCACAATAATAACCGCACCCGCTTTATCGGCGCAGTCATATTCCTGGTTATCATTGGGCTGTCTATGTATGGATCTTTTAAAGCTTACCCACTTCGCTGGTCTGAAGCTTTCAACACACCAAACGCATTTGCCTCTAACCTTTCACTCAACCCTGTTCTTTATATTGCTGATACCTATACATTCCGCAATGCTGAATTCGACAAAGAAAAAACTCAGGAAACTTATGAACTGGTAGCCCGTTATCTGGGAGTTGAAGAAGAAGCTTTGGATAAAAACAATCTCAACTTTGTCCGTTCTTTTTCAGCTGATCCGGCAAAACAAAACAACAGGCCAAATATCGTTGTGATCGTTATGGAATCTCTCGCCTGGTACAAAACCGGTCTGGGTGGATCGGCCATCAATCCGACTCCGAATCTGGATCAGTTGGCAAAGGAGTCAGTTCTCTTCACGAATTTTTACACACCGACCGTGGCCACCGCACGATCCATCTTCGCCGCAGTAACCAGTATTCCGGACACTTCAAAAGTTAAAACCGGATCGCGCAACCCTTTCGTGGTCAATCAACATACAAACATTGCTGAATTTAAAGGCTACGAAAAATTTTATTTCCTGGGAGGTTCGGCTAATTGGGGGAATATCAGGGGAGTTTTCAGTTACAATATTCCGGGTCTGCAAATTTATGAAGAAGGCTCCTACAAATCACCGCGAGTTGATGTATGGGGAATTTCTGACCTGAACCTCTTTAAAGAATCCTATGCAGTCTTAAACGACAGTGAAAAAAACAAACCACCTTTTTTTGCGTTCATTCAGACTGCAGGTTTCCATCGTCCTTACACAATTCCCGATGATAATGACGGGTTTAAAATTCTCACACCAAAAGAGGTTTCTGCAGAAGAAATCAAAGCTTACGGTTTTGAATCATTTGAAGAGTTCAATGCTATGAGACTGCAGGACTTTGCTCTGGGAAAATTTATGGAGATGGCCAAAAAGGCACCTTGGTATGACAATACCATCTTCGTCGTATTTGGTGACCACGGCCTGCCGGATAATAGTGCTAGAAATGTTCCCGGATGGCAAAGAGGTTTACCTAATGGATACCATGTCCCATTTATAATCCATTCACCAAAATATTTTCAGCCGAGCATAGAATCCAAGATCGCTTCTGAAGTGGATGTAATGCCTACGTTAGCGGGTCTGGCGGGAATCCCATATAAGACCCGAAGTCTTGGACGTGATCTCTTTAATCCAAAATTTGACAGCTATCGAGCAGCCTTCTCTTATAACTGGTATGCCCCTTTTCATGTCTCGCTCATCGACCAGGAATTTTATTTTGAATACATTCCTTACAGCAGTTCCGGAAAGCTGGTGAAATGGTCGGAAAACCCTGAAGACATCAACGTCAAAGACCAGTATCCGGAAAAATATAAAGAGATGGAAACACTTACGCGAGGCCTTTACGAAACGGCCCGCTATCTCATGAACAACAATCCACGAATGGACTAAAAGGTTCCAACACACTTTTCGTGTTGCAAAGCGACCAGAAAAGTGTGTTGGAACCTATTGCCATTTAGGATCAGTTAATCCCTTCACTAAAAATTCTTCCAGATCAGATTTCTCTTCCTCGGTAAATCCCATGCCCTGGCGAAGAAACGGTGCCTGAATAGAACCAAAAATCAGTTTCAGCGTTTGGGAGTCACTCAGAATTTCTACTTCTACCGGAAATTCGCGCCGGCGTTCATCGGAAAGTTCGAAGTGATGAAGTGAATGGCGGATGTTGTTGTAGTGGTTGATAACTTCTTTGATAGTTTTGAAGGCACCATTGTGCATATACGGAGCCGTTAAGGCGATGTTGATGAGCGAGGGTGTTCGAAAAAAGTAATCTCGTACTTTGTGATTGACGGCTTCCCCTCTTCCCCGATCTGGTCCTGCCATTGGTTTAGCTCCATAACTTGGAACACCTACTGAAGCAAAGAAATTATTTAGACCTAAGGTATTACCCTGATGACAGGCGATGCAGCCACGATCTAAAAACAAAGTGAGTCCGCGTTTAGCTTTTTCACTCATGGCATTTTCATCACCGGCAACATAACGGTGAAATGGTGTATCGGTTGCCTGAAAGTGCTCTTTCATGAACGTACCGATCGCTTCACCAACGTGACCGATATTAATGTTTTTTGGATTGTTATTAATTTCCGGATAGGCCCGATTAAATAGGCGCATATAAGTGTGTTTGTCGCCCTGAGGTGCTTCTTCACTGATTAATCGATCGACTAATTTTTCCCACGCTTCTAAATTAGTTTTAGCATCAGCAATCTCGTTGTCCCCTTTTTTTCCTCGCATTTCTTCGTGGGAGAGCAGAGGAAAAATAGCCTGAACGGAAGCAGCGCTGGTGAGAACTCTGGTGATATGGACAGCTTCAGGAGTCTCTCCATTAAGAGCTGGTTCCGGTGTGGTGAGAATCTTGGTTTCGGGATTATAGTGAACCCTTCCGTCCCAGAACATAAAATTCTGTCCCGGCTGTCCCAGGTTAAATAACGATTGGGAATTTCTTTTTAAAATTCCTTTTCCATCTTCTGTTTGCGAAAGAGGAAGTGCATCACTGGTACCGGTTTTCGGATTATGACATGTCCGGCAGCTGACATTGCGATTGCCTGAAAGATTAGTTTCTATAAATAATTTTTTTCCCAATTCGGCTTTGTCCGTATTTGTTCCGCTTACTACAGATTTCAGCGGCTTTACCTGGAAAAAAGTCAGCTGCTGACGAAGATAGTCATCAACTGATCCAGCATGTAATGAAGGGATAAAAAGTGAACTAAATAGCACAATCGTTAAGGTTTTCATAAGCCTTGCATTTTAGACCCGGGTTGTTTAGTTGAATAGGAATTTATCCTGACATTAGCGGCAGAAATCTTACTCGCCTATAAATTATCAATGTGATAGTTTGTTTCCATTGTCTGAACGGAGCTTAAAAGCGAGAAAAAAATGGCCACAAAAAAAACAAAGGTCGCGCCTAAAGCCGCACCTAAAAAAAACCTTCAATCACAAACTAAAACCGTCATTGATCCCAACGCAAAAGCCAGTGCTGCTGACGGCATTTATGGTCTTCCTTTTAAAGAAGCAGAAGCTAAAGTTATCTTCCTCCCTATCCCCTGGGATGTGACGACATCTTACCAGGCAGGAACGAGCACAGGTCCCGAAGCAATTCTTATGGCCTCCGAACAGATTGATTTTTTCGACCTGGATTACGTCAATGCTTATGAAGCAGGACTATTCATGAAGAAGGAAAGTTCATCGATTAAAAAATTAAATCGCGAAGGAAGAGCACTGGCTAAAAAAATTATCGATGCTGATGATGCGACGATGGCTAAAAGTAAAACTCTGCAGGCCAGTCTGAAAAAAGTTAATGAGCTTTGTGAAAAACTTAACAATGAAGTTTATAACGAAACAAAACGATTACTGGATGCAGATAAAATTCCTGTCGTTGTAGGCGGTGATCACGCCACTCCATTCGGGGCCATTAAGGCTTATGCTGAAAAATTTCCAGGAATGGGTGTTCTGCATTTTGACGCCCACTCTGATACACGTAATGCTTATATGGGATTTACGAACTCTCATGCTTCAATCATGTTCAACGTGATGGAGAAAATTTCCGGGGTTTCAAAATTAGTTCAAGTGGGTATTCGTGATTTCTGTGAGCAGGAATTTGTATACACTCAGGAAAATAAAAAAATTGACGTTTATTTTGATCAGCATCTTACTGCGCGAAAGCTTTCCGGTGAATCGTTTCAAAAAATTGCCCGGGAGATCGTGGCAAGACTCCCTCAAAAAGTTTACATCTCTTTTGATATCGATGGCCTTGATCCAAGGTTTTGTCCTAATACCGGAACTCCGGTCCCCGGTGGTCTGGACTACCCGGAAGTTGTGTACATTATCAACGAACTAGTACGCGCAGAAAAAACGATAGTTGGATTTGACCTGGTGGAAGTGGCTCCTGATCCGAAAAAATCTCATGAATGGGATGCCAACGTGGGAATGAGATTATTATATAAAATGACTTCAGCTACACTTGCCTCACAAGGGCACATAAAAGTCAGAAACCTATGATTACAATAATCTTGGCCCTGATCACAACAGTATTAGCGGAAAAGGCTTATGTGGCCAAGCGGGAACTGGTTTGGGCCTTTGCAACAACTCACAAGTCATTGCCGCCTCCTAAAAATGCAAACATATTAGGTGAAAGCCATCCTCTGTTTAAATTTTATCAGGAAGAACTTAAGGATTATAAACAAACAATCATGGCGGCAACTCTCACCCGTATTGAAATGGAGTTGCGGGATAAAAAGAAGCTTATGTGTTATCCGGGAAGTTCTGAATTTTCCCGTCGCCGGGAGTTTACTTACCTGACTTCGCAATATATTCAGCCAGCACCACAATTGGTTGTTACTAAAAAAATTGGCCAGCGATTGTTGAAAAAATATACCGGCAAAGTTTCGCTGAAAGAGATCATGAATGATAAAAGTCTCAAAGGCTCACTGGCAGAAGGTCGCTCTTACGGCGAAGAAATAGATCAGCTGCTCAAGGATAACGGACAAAATATTAAACGGCAGGTTTATAATACTTTTATTCAGACAGTTATTCCGCAAATTAAAATCAGCCGTATTGACTACACACTCGAATATCCTTTCGTTGTTAACTCAATGGAAGCTGAAGATAAAAACAAAAAAATTCCACTCATGACAATTCCATTGTCGGATGTGAAAGAATATGTCACGCAATATATCGCCTGCACGAAATCGCCCGAGGGATTGGAAGTCATCAAAAGGCTCGATCGAGCGATAAGAGAAAATGTGAGTAAAGAGATCTTCTGGAAGGGTGTATTAAGATCGGTTCCTGAAGGGGAGAAGAAGAACTTCCAGCGTGCTATCGATAGTTTCATTACTCAAAGAAAGACGCACGCATCTGTTATAGAATAAAAAAGGCCCCGGATCCAACGGGGCCTCTTCAAATCAATTTAAGTTAAGCGACTTCATAATTTGTGGCGGGAGCAGGATCGAATGAATCGCAGTCCGGGCGAGCCATCTGAGGCATAAACTCCGACAGTCGCAATCACAAAGGCAAAGGCCACAGCATATTCAACTGCACCCAACGTTACCGTCTCTCTAAGCAGACCTCCGGTCAAGGCATCAGCAATCGCAAACACCGCTACCAGCATAAGGCATGTACTCCAGAAAGAAGTCTCGTTTTTGCCCTCTGAAATGTTTTTTGTCATATGCATAGACTGTACTCCTATCGCACAGGTCACGGATGGTTTGGTTGTGAGCTGGCGATAAAAACGATTATAGACTGCATTCTTTTTTTTCCTAAATTCTACCTGTGAGTCTATAGTTTTCATGAACTTAGCAGGCGAAATAGTCTCAAGATTGGACTTTTAAGTGCCCATTTTCTGAGGACAAGCCGATAAGTTCTGTGCAAGACTTAGAGGCATGAAAAAATTAATAGCTTTAATGACATCGTTATTTGTTCTTTTCTCCTGTGCAACTGAAGAGTCCCGCTCTATTTCCAACGAAGCCGGAAGGGATCTCAATGAGGATGCATTCTGGAACATCATGGCCTCTCATGCCATCAAAAAAGATATCTCTATCATTCAGATTCTGGCCGAAAATGAACCTTCTGTACTTGAGCAGATTATGAAGGACAGCAAAGATGAAAAGCTGGTGGACTTCTGGGGCCAAAGCTTGAACTTCGATTCCACTGTAAAGAAGACTATTGTCGATGCAAAGATTCTGGCCGATCTACAGGCACCTTTTAAGATTGAAAATGATAATTACAAAGTACACGCAGGTATAATTCATACCTATGGTTATCTCTTTTCCATAATAGAGACCCCATATGGATACAAGAGAAAGCGCTGGATTGAACCGACACTAAACTTTGGATTTGGACTAAATGGTCAATCTTTGTCACCCTTTGCGATAGAAGGAGGACTTCTTTCCAATGTCACTTATTTCATGGGGGCGCTGGCATTTACCAATGAAAGAAAAAATCAACTGAGCCACCTTAAAAATGTTGCTTCGGAAGTATCCGCTTTTGATTACAGTAAAATTAAAAAAATTCGTTTGATTGAATCATCACCGGAACTGATGATTATTACCACTTTCGTGAAGTTGCCAAAAAAATTAGCGGGCGATGAAAATGATTATCTGCTGATTTATTCAGTCATTAACCCTTCTGACAAAACAGAAAAACTTATAACGGCCTTTCCTGTTACCGAAAGCAGCTTCAAGAAAACAACGGCAGCAAATGAATTAGGTATAAATAAATCGATCTCTCTTCGCTACAACGGTTATGTTGAAGGCTTAGGAAACAGCTTCACCGGCGATCGCAGGCTGATTATTGAGTAATCTCTACAGGCTTAATAGAAGTTGTGACCATGAGCTGAGGTGGAGTTGCAAAACGAACCCCTATTTCTTCTGCCAGACGAAGGATTTCAATAATCACCTTATGTCTTTCTGCCAATTCAATGTTCCCATCTTTAGTATTAAAAAAGATATTAAAGAGAATGTTGATTGATTTGTCCGTCATTTCGTGAACAAAAACCTGAGCAGTGTCGGGATCAATATATTGGTGGATCTTACATAAATATCTGAGTCTTTCGCAAAACTCTTCCATTTTCTCCAGAGGCGTTCCATATTCCAGGCACAACATCGTTCTAAAGCGACGACAGCCGCGCATACCGTAGTTATCTATGGCCATGTTGGCCAGAACGTTATTAGGCAAACTCACCACAGACTGGTGCGGAGTACGCAGTCTGGTGCTACGGAAACCTACTTCTTCTATCGTTCCTTCGATTTTATCCAGGATCACGTAATCACCGATCAGGAACGGGCGGTCCATTATAACAGTAACTGATCCGAAAAGGTTTGAGATAGTGTCTTTTGCTGCAAGGGCCACTGCAACCCCCCCGATCCCCAGACCGGCCAGGATGCTGGCGACATCGAAAGTAAGACTGTGGGCAATGAGAATTAATCCAAATCCGACAACAACAACCTTAGATGTCTTTTTCAGCATCGGAATAAGAACATCATCAAATTTGTTTTCGGTGTCTTTTGCTTTTTTCTCAAAATGCAATGAAATGTAGTCAACGATATTTAATGTCGACCAGACAGAGGTTATAGCGATCAATATATAAAAGGCCCGCCACAGGAATGCAAACGTTGAAATGTCCAGTTCCAGAAACCGGAAGAGTCCCATCCATGTCAAAGAAAATGCCAATAGGCCAAAAGGCAATGTACGGCGATAAAAATCTTTACCCACTACCGGGATATGGTCTGCGATAACTTTTTTCTTGGCATAAAAGGCAAGGATAATACGGATAAGGCTGAGTACCAGAATGGATACAACAAAAATAGCAATGAAGCCAATCCACTGTCCCTTTTTGAAAATAAAAAGTTCTTCTCCCATCCAGGCGGGCATATGGTTTTTTATTTCAGAACGCCAGCTTTTGTATTCAACAATACCACTCTTCACATTTCTGCCGGCAACTGTCGACCATAAACGATCAATACTCTCCACTGTTTCTCTGCTAAATCTCCAGGCGCCATCATCATTTTTTTCAATGGCAATCTCTACTTCATAGGCACGGTCATTATCTATGACTGTTTCTTTGCGTAGAAACCATTTGGGGCCGTTTTCATAGTTAGGGATCTTATTAAGCTTAATCACAGCTATGCGATCGAGTGTGTTGATGAGTCTTTCAGCTGCGAGTTTGCCGGTTGGAACCCGAACACTCTCTTTGATCATAGAAAGATCCATGGTCTTCATAGCTTCACGAAAAAAATAATCTGTTCCTGATCGGCGGGTCTTCACTTCATCCATTGCATTAAGAAAAGTGGCCATGGTTTCACGCGGACTTTTTAATTTTTCCAGTTCCGAAGCTACTGGCACGATTTTTATCTGACTATCTCCGATAAGCTTTGGTTTCAGCGTATCTTTGATCAGAACCGTAGGGATTTGTGCTTCCGGAGAAGGAAACATCGTAATAGAAAGTGTTAAAGACGCGATAAAGACAATGAGAAGCGAGAATAAACGGGCATTCATTCTTATGTGTGCTCCGGAGAAAATGACGTATTAGGGGCTTTCAAAATTTACCGCAGGCATGCGTCCGGGTCAATGAAACAATACCTGAGAAATTCGCTTTCTCTTATTTTCATACATTCATTTGCTGTGACTTTCGTATATTGCAGGATCAGCTAAACTTAATTGAATGAAGAATCTTAAAATACTTGTTTTCGCACTATTCATTCAATCCCCGCTTTACGCTCAAAACGTTGCCGAATCCCTGTGGGTACCCATCAGCGATCAGCAAACATTCGAGCTGATTAAATCAAGACCGGAGCTTACAATAGACCATATCAAAAGCGATGGTTATGAAGTTTATGGTCCTCCCGGAACAGCGCAGTTTTTAAAATCCAATAAAATTAAGTTTTCTCCCCAAGATGTGGCCAGCTCTAAAACGCGCTCTGCCTATCCCACTCCCGAAGAAATTGAAAAAGAGCTAAAAACTCTCGCCCAAAAGTTTCCACAAACGGCAAGACTATTTTCAATCGGGAAGTCAGCGAAGGGGCGTGATCTGTGGGTGATGAAAATTTCCCGTAATGTAAATGTCGATGACAAACGGCCTGAATTTAAATTCATCGCCAATATGCATGGTGATGAAATTGTAGGTCGGGAATTAATGGTTCGCCTGATAAGAGATCTGCTCATTAATGATAATAAAGATCCTCAGGTTACAAACCTGATGAACAATCTTCAGATTTATATTATGCCTTCGATGAATCCAGACGGAGCTGCTAATGGCACCCGCGGTAACAGTAAATACATCGATCTTAACCGCAACTTTCCGGATTTTTCTACTTCTGACAATGTCGATAAAACAGATGGCCGGCAGCCGGAAACTATTGCAGTGATGAACTGGCAAAAAAGCAGAAATTTTAAACTCTCTGCTAATTTCCACGGAGGAGCAGAAGTCGTTAATTACCCATGGGACACTTCACCAGAGGCTTATAAAGAAGAGTATCTGGTAAAAGAGTTGAGTCTCGAATATGCCGGACTTGCTTCCTATATAGGAACATCGACAGCGTTTGAAAATGGAATTACCAATGGCTACGCCTGGTACGAAGTAAACGGAGGAATGCAGGATTGGAGTATTTTTTATCGTGGTGATGTTCAGCTTACCGTTGAACTTTCAGATGAAAAATGGCCGGATTATTCTAAAGTAGATTATTACTGGCAACAAAACCGTCCGGCCCTTCTGCGTTTTATGGAGCGGGCACTTAAGTAAGACTTTCTAAAAGTTTGGTCTTAAGTTTTTTTAGCCTCACTCTTCCTTCCCGCTGAGTTGATTTAGCAGCAAAGGAAAGAAGCGTGTTCATGCGTTCCAGATTTAGCCAGTCCCCTTTCTCCGGATCACCGTTTTTAAAATTCAACGGGCAGTAATCCAGGACATTTTCAGAAGCTACATACAAAGGTAGTCCCTGCGTACGGCAAATGAGAGGCCGGGCTTCGTAAATAGAACATTGTCCTGCATAGAGAAAAGTACAGGCACCAGACTCTACCGGCGCCAGCCACAATTGTTTTAATCGTTCTTTAACTTCATCTGGCTGCATGCTCAACCACTCTTCTATTCGGTCAGCTTCTATGTCAAAGACGCTGATATCTGTCATACAGCACTTTGAGCAACCGGCCTTACACTCCATCTCTCCCGGATTTTTCTTTTGAATTTTATCAAAAAAATCGGAAGCATTTTCCTGCAATGTGATGACTGGATTTTTCATTATTCAATCACTTCATCATGTCTGATGTTTGGTGACAAGAGTGAATAAATCGCAGGTACAACAAACAATGTTAAGAAAGTTGAGACTAACACTCCCCCTATCACCGCCCAGGACATTGGCTTTAAACTTTCTGCTCCCGGCCCCAAAGCAACAGCGGCAGGGATTGCACCGGCAATCGTCGCAAATGACGTCATCAGAATCGGACGCAAGCGTTTTGGACAAGCTTCATACAAAGCTTCATTTATCGGTAATTTGTCATGGTCACGGACCTGGTTGGTAAAATCCACCAGTAAGATTGAATTCTTTTTAACAATCCCCATCAGAAGAATAATCCCGATCATGGAATAAATGTTAATCGACTGCCCGGTTAAAAAAAGTGCAACAAAGGCCCCGGAAACGGAGAAAGGTAGCGCCATAAGTACAGTTATCGGATCAACGAAGCTGTTAAACTGGGAAGCCAGAACCATATAGGAAATGACAATTCCGAGAATTAAAACAAATACCAGACTCTGGAAGGACTCGTTAAATGTTTTAGCAGAACCTGTTTCAATTATCATAGATCCGGGTGAGAGATGTTTTCTTGCTATTGCATTTGCTTCTTCGAGGGCCTGTGCCTGAGAGACTCCATCTTTAATACTGGAATAAATACGCAGTGATCGCATGCGGTCCTGACGCGAAATCGATTGGAGTGAATCAACAAATTTCACATCAGCCACTTCAGCAAGACGAATTAATTCACCACGATTATTTCTAAGTTCTATATTTTTAATTCTTTCAATGTCCCCCGGATTGGCGGTCATATTCTCCATCCGGATACGGATGTCATAACGATGTCCGTCTTTGGTAAATTTTCCTACGACTGCACCACCTACCAGCGCATTCATCGTTTCACCGATGTCAGAGACAGAGACACCTCGCAGCCGAGCCTTATCGCGATCAGGTATAATTGCAAGCTCCTTTATACTTTCCCGATAATTTGAATCGATATCGAGAAATTTTCCGCTAGCTTCCATTTCTTTCATTGTAGCTTCAATGGTCCTGATCAAATCTTCCCATCGGGCTCCGGCAACTGCAATCTCTACCGGAAAACCTCTGCTTCCACCACCTCCACCGAATGAAGACAGCGAGGTATCCTGGACAAGTACTTTTCCACCTTTAAAATTTTTAAAATCATTTCGAATGACATTGATTAATTCCTGCTGACTGAGTTGCCGCTGGTTTTTATCTTTCAGGGTGACAAATATATTGGCGGTTGAAGCATTCCCCCCTCCGAATCCTCCTACCGAAACAAAGAATCGCTCTATTTCCGGACGCTTTAATAAATAAGCTTCGACGTTTTTGACAACTGAATCAGTGTAATAAAGCGAAGCTCCCTCTTTTGTTTTAATTCGCATCATGACTGAACTTTGATCTTGCGGAGGTGTAAATTCTCTTCTTAGTTTGAAGATGAGAGCCGATGAGCTGAAGAAAATAAAAAGAGAAAAGACTACGACAGTCCAGCGATGTCTGATAACCCAGGGAAGACTTTTTTTATAGAGTCTTTCAAACCAGAAAAACGTTTCATCCATAAAGCGGCCAATTCGGGTCGTGCGTTCATGCTTTTCCATAAACTGGCTGGTTCGCATTGGGGTTAGAGTCAAGGCTTCGACTAATGATAGAAAAACTGCAACTGATATAGTAACACCAAACTGATAGAAATATTTACCGATCATTCCTTTCATATAAGCGACAGGAAAGAAGATAGCGATAATAGCAACGGTTGCGGCTAAAGCAGCAAATGAAATTTCCTTTGCGCCATCAAGCGAAGCTTTACGCTTACTTTTTCCCATTTCAAAATGCCGGAATATGTTTTCCAGAACCATAATCGCGTCATCAACAACAATTCCGATAGAAAGCGAGAGGGCAAGCAAAGTGAAGTAATTAAGAGTAAAACCAAGAGCGTGAAGGACTACAAACGAGCCCAGGATGGATGTTGGTATCGCCAGGATGACGTTGAACGTAGCAGACCAGGAGCCAAGAAATGCCCAGCATACTAATGCTGTCAAAATAGCAGCAAATATCAGAGTGAAAGTCAGCTCATGAACAGATTCTTTGATGAATTTTGTCGAATCAAAGTTGATTCCTATTCCCATATTTTTGGGCAGGGTTTTGGAAACTTCTGCAACTTTTTCTTTAATAGCTTCTCCGACGGCAACAGCGTTCGATCCTCGCTGTTTGCGGACACCAAGGCCGATGGATGTTTTTCCCATAACTCTCGATATACGGGATGTATCTTCCAGCCCGTCTTCAATGCGGGCTACAGCAGAAAGGGGCAATGGAATATAATTAGCTGAGCCTCCTCTTCGATTGATGGATAATTTTGAAAAATCTTCCACTGTGGCAGCCTCTCCCAGAGTTCTGACTGAAAATTCCTTTTCCTGATTTTCCAATTTACCCGAAGGCAATTCATTATGTTCACTGTTAATTGTGCTGACGATATCATTTACTGTAAGCTGGTATTGTTTCAATTTTTTGTCTGATACCCAAACCCGAAGATTGGGTTCCTGGTAACCTGACAAGGTAACGTCAGCAACTCCATTAGTTGTGAGGAATTTATCTTTGATATTATCCCGAACAAAGGCCATGAGATCACGGGGAGTCATGTTGTCAGCTGTTACCGCCAACCACATAATAGGCTGATCTTCAGGATTACTTTTAGAGACGGTCGGAGGATCTACGTCATCAGGCAATCTTCGTTGTGCCTGTGATACACGTGACTGCACATCATTGAGAGCATTATCAATATTTCTGTCCAGACCGAATTCAACAGTTATGTTAGCCCCACCCCGACGAATTGAGGATGTAATCGACTCGACTCCTTCAACTGACATAACTGCACTTTCAATAATGTCTACGATGTCAGATTCAACGACAACAGGACTTGCCCCCTCCCAGGTTAAACTGATATTAATAACCGGAATATCGACATCGGGAAGTTGAGAGACACCCATTTGCCTGAAAGCAAGCCAGCCAAAAAGTATCATCGCAATCATGAGCATCCAGGCAAAAACCGGATTTCTTATTGAAGTTGCTGAAATATTCACTTAAGTTCTCCTGCTACTGCATCCAGTAACTGCTTACTCATCATTGCCTGAATACGTGTCTTTTCCGCATTACGCTTGTTATCCAGATAAATATTTAGTGCCGATAAAACATCCAGGTTGGATACAAGACCCAGGCGATAATCTTTTACTGCCTCTTCATAGCTGCGTTTACCTTTTTCCATCGCCAGATCAAAAGCTTTGATCTGTTCACTGTAGCGGCGAAAAGTTTCATATCTGCGGGTGACTTCAATCTGCACAGTTTTCTCGTGATCATTTAATTCATAAGTTGCTTCATTTCTGCGTTCCAGGGTTTCTCTGACCAGCGAATCCGATGCTCCTCCTTCATACAAAGGAAACACCAGAGAGAGACCAACATCCCAGTCTGAATTTCGACTGGCCGTCGTTCCTCCTTTTTTGTCCAGGTAATAATTGGACGTCAGATCAAGTGTTGGCAGAAAATGGGTTTTTGTGATTTGCACTGAACGATTAAGTTGCTCAATCTGGAGCTTGCGATTTTTAAAATCTTCCTGTTCAAAAGCCAGTCTTAGATAATCCTCCAGGCTTTTTGCAGAGGCAAAAGCAGTGACTCCTTCAGCAATGTTGACTTCCGGTTTTGCCGATACAGGAAGCCCGGTCAGCAATGTGAAAACGGATTCACTTTCTTTCCACAATCCCTGACCGGAGGCGACCTGTGCATCAACGGCGGCAAGTTGAGCCTCTGCCTGAAGCAGCTCACCTCTGCGGGACCTACCGATTTGAACCCGTTTTCTGATTTCATCGGCCCGTTCTTTGCTTTGCTTGCGGAGCAAATCCAGATTATTCATATCGTTGATGTTTAAAAAGTAAGTGTAATACGCCTCAATCACTCTTAAGAGCAGCGCTTTGCGATCAAGCTGACGTTCATTCCGGGCAATTTCAATTTCGGTATTGGCATTTTCCACGGCCAGACTGTTGCGTCCGCCATTGTATAGAGATTGACTTAAAAAGAGGGCTGCGTTTTGCTGACGTTCGCTGTTGTCTTGTTTGTTGTATGTCCCTCGCAGACCAATTGTGGGAAGAAACTCACTTTTTTCCTGGCGTCGTTGCTCAATAGTCTGGTTGATTCGGGCATCATTCATTTTTTCGGTTACATTCGTATTGAGTGCACTTTGATAACTCTCACTCAGGGTCACCGCCATCGCTTCCGGGGCCAAGAAGCGCATAGCGAAAAAGCTTAAGACCAGAAGGAGTGTATGCATAGATAACCTCGGTTCGAAATTGAGAACATTTCTGATATTGATACTCTGTGTTTTGGTATACTTATTAAAGCAGAGAAAAGTTTCATTTGTAAATCCATCTAGCCGTTTTTTAAGAATAGTGATAGCTTTTGGTCATCTTTTACCCTGGGGAATGCATGATTTTAAAAAACGTCGTTTTTCTTGTTACCTTACTTTCAACATTTTTTCTTTCCCGTCCTCTCTTTGCTCAACAATTAAAAGTAGGGATGGTCACTGATGTCGGTGGAGTTAACGATCAGTCTTTTAATCAGTCGGCGTGGGAAGGCCTGCAAAAAACAAAAAAAGAAATGGGTGTAAAAGTCAGCTACCAGGAATCAAAACAAGATGCTGATTATGCTGCCAATTTAGAAACTCTGTACGATGCTAAAAATGATCTGATTTGGGGAATTGGCTTTAAAATGGCCGATGCAATTCTACTTGCCGCTAAACAAAACCCGAAACAAAAATATGCCATCATTGATTACTCTTATGGGGAAAAAACCCCAAAGAACGTCATCGGAGTTATGTTTAAAGCTGAGGAAGGCGCTTTTCTTGCCGGCTACATAGCTGCGAAAATGTCGAAAACCAACACGATTGGTTTTATCGGAGGAATGAGCGTTCCGATCATTCACGCTTTTCAGTACGGATACAAAGCTGGTGCTAAACATGCCAATCCCAAAATTACTATTTTAGAGCAACATGCAGAATCTTTTACTGATGCAGCCAAAGGGAAGGCTATCGCTAATCAAATGATGGGAAAAAGCGCTGATGTCGTTTTCCACGCAGCCGGCGCTGTCGGAGACGGAGTTATCGAAGCGGCTAAGGAAAAAAATAAATTCGCCATCGGTGTTGACCGCGATCAAAACTATCTCGCTCCAAAAAATGTGATCACATCCAGCATGAAAAGAATTGATAATGCCGTTTATAATGTCGTTCGCGATCTCTCCAAAGGACAATTTGCCGGTGGATCAACCATTACCTATGGCCTTAAAGACGGAGCGGTAGATGTAGCTCCGACAACTATGAAAATGATTCCGATGGCCTTGATGAGTGATGTCAGTGAGCTGAAAAAGAAAATAACTGATGGAAAAATAAAAGTTCCGGCAAATGAAAAAGATTACGCTAAATTTGTGAAGACATTAAAATAATGAATGCCATTGAAGTCAGAAACCTGACCAAGAGTTTCGGCTCATGTGTTTCCTATTCCGATCTTACCTTCACAGTAAAAAAAGGAGAAGTTCACGCTCTTTTAGGCGAAAACGGCGCAGGAAAGTCTACTCTCATGCGTACTCTTTTTGGTATGTATCGTCCGGATGCCGGCGGGGAAATAAAGATTTTTGGTGAAACCGTAAATTTCAGTTCCTCCCGCGATGCCATCAATCACGGCATTGGCATGGTTCATCAGCACTTCATGCTGATTCGTCCTTTTACTATTTTGGAAAATGTTATCCTGGGGATTGAACCCCGAACCATTATAGGCACCATTGACTTTAAAAAAGCCCGTCGGGAAGTTGAAAAAGTTAATCAGATGTATAACTTCAATCTAGATCTGGATCAGATGATTGAAGATCTCACCGTAGGAATGCAACAGAGAGTTGAAATTCTCAAAACACTCTGCCGGGAAGCTGAAATTATCATCCTGGATGAACCAACTGCCGTCCTTACCCCGCAGGAAGTTGAAGAATTTTTAAAAATAGTTACGAACCTCAAACAACTCGGAAAAACCATTTTCCTGATCACTCATAAAATGCATGAGATCAAGGCCGTTGCCGATCGATGCACAATTATCAGAAAAGGAAAATTTGTTGAAACAGTCGAGGTGGCAACAACCAGTGAAGCAGAGCTTGCCGCTAAAATGGTAGGCCGTCAGGTTCATCTTGGCTCATTTAAAAATCAGTTAATGGATGAACAAAACCGCACTGTCGCTCTTTCCATTGAATCTGTTAATGCAGCAAATTCAAAAGGTCTTCCCGCTCTTCAGAATTTTTCACTCACATTACGTCGGGGAGAAATAACCGGTCTGGCGGGAATTGATGGAAACGGACAAAGTGAACTGGCCGAAATTCTCGCCGGTGTAAAAAAAGCAACCAGCGGAAAAATAATTATCGATAACAAAAATATTATTAATTCCTCTCCGGCCATCGTGCGGGAAAACAAACTTTCCGTAATCCCGGCCGATCGCCAGGCAAGTGGTCTGGTCATTGACTATAAAGTCAGTGAAAACTTTGTTCTGCCGGATATCTCGAAGAAACCTTTTTCACATTTTGGCATTATCAACAATACGGCCATTGACCAGCATGCGCAGTCTTTAATCAACCGATTTGATATTCGCTCTCCTTCTTTGCATAGTCCCGCCCGCTCATTGTCAGGGGGAAATCAGCAAAAAATTATCCTTGCGAGAGAAATTGCCCACAATCCGGATGTTCTGGTCGCCTATCAGCCTACCCGCGGACTCGATGTCGGTGCCATTGAATTCATTCATAATGAACTCTTAAAACTTCGCGATTCAGGAAAAGCCATTCTGCTTATCTCTTACGAACTCGACGAAATTCTCAATTTAAGTGACCGCATTGCTATTATTTTCGAAGGCAGTGTTAATCAGGAAATCGATCCCGCCACTATTGCCAGTACAAAAAAACAGGAATTAAAAGCGCAAATCGGACTCGCTATGGCCAGAACAGGAAGACACACATGAAAAAAATACTGATCAGTCTTCTGTCCATTTTTTTTGGTTTACTGGCCGGTGCTATCACTCTTAAATTCTCCGGCATCTCCCCGCTGGAAGCTTATCAGGTCATGTGGGAAGGAATCTCGGCGAAACCAAATTATCTGGCCTACGTTATTATCCGCTCTACTCCCCTTATCCTCACTGGTCTGTCCGTTGCATTTGCTTTCCGCACAGGACTTTTCAATATCGGAGCTGAAGGACAATTTATTATCGGAGCATTGACTGCGACCTTTTTAGGATTCTCACTTAATCTTCCCATCTGGCTTCACATCCCGACGGTCATGTTTCTTTCCATGATGGCTTCCGGACTTTATGGAGGGGTCTCCGGCTATCTCAAGGCTAAATTCGGTGTCCATGAGGTTCTCTCCACCATTATGCTCAACTGGATCGCATTGTATTTTTCCAACTACAGCGTCTTCGTTGAAGGATTTCGCCGTCCGGATACTGAAGCTTCAGAATTTATCAAACCTACTGCATCCATTACTTTGTTTGAAGACTGGAAAGTCAGTGATGCCGGAATTGAGTGGCTTTCAAATCACGAATTCTGGCAATCGTTCCTGCGTCCACCGGTGAACGCCGGAATTTTTGTCGCCCTGTTTGCAATGCTCATCGTCTGGTTTGTCCTGGCTAAAACCACATTTGGATTTAAATTAAAAGCTGTAGGACTCAATCCTAAGGCCAGTGAGCATGCAGGTATTAATGTCGAACAAAAAATGACCAGCTCCATGTTTATCTCCGGTGCCTTATCCGGACTCGCCGGTGCCGTGCAGGTAATGGGAGTTTCAAAAAACATCGCAGTTCTGGCCATGTTTGAAGGATATGGTTTTGACGGCATTGCTGTTTCACTAATCGGAGGAAATCATCCCGCAGGTGTTTTCATCTCAGCGTTCTTTTTGGGCGCTCTGAAATATGCCGGCGGAAAAATTCAATCCGCACTGGAAGCCCCTTCAGAAGTGATCGGCATCATGACCGGGGTCATCGTGCTCTTCATTGCCATCCCTGCGCTCTTTCAGATGATTAAATATTTCCGCGATGACCAGGGAGTTAACCGATGAATGAAATCATCTTTCTTCTTGCAACAACGTTTATGTACTCAACACCGCTCATTTTCACTGCGATGGGTGGAGTCTTCTCGGAAAAATCTGGAGTGGTTAACATCGGTCTGGAAGGCATGATGACTATCGGTGCTTTTGCCGCTTCATGGGCCGCGATTACTTATAACAATCCTGTGCTGGGTCTTGCCTTCGGCGCTGTGGCCGGAATGCTGCTTGCTCTGATTCACGGAATTGCCTGTATTAATTTAAAAGGCAATCAGGTGGTTTCCGGTGTGGCGATCAATTTTATTGGAAGCGGAATTGCGGTCTTTTTCTGTCGCCGTCTCTTTGATGGGGCGAGTATGAGTCCTCCGCTTGATCTTGATCACAAACTCCCACTGCTTTTTGGTCAGTACATCACAGTGTATCTTGGTTTCATCGCCGCACTCGCCACATGGTTTACTTTCAAAAAAACTGTTTTTGGTCTGCGCCTCATCAGTATCGGAGAACATCCCGAAGCAGCCAAAACCGCAGGTCTACGGGTTAAAACCATTCAGCATCTGTGCGTTCTCCTATCCGGATTACTCGCGGGTGTTGGCGGCGCCAGTATTTCAATCGCGATTGTTTCTAATTTCCGACCGACGCTCATTTCCGGTCAGGGGTTCATCGCAATTGCGGCCATGATTTTCGGTCGCTGGAAACCGATGCTGACGCTTGCGTGTTGTCTCTTCTTTGGTCTGGCTCAGGCAATGGTTGTCATGATTGGAGGAATGGAATCCATTCAGATTTCTTCGCAATTGCTTTCAACGCTTCCGTATGTGATGACGTTAATTGTTCTTGTATTGATGGGAAAATCCAAAGGCGGTGTTCCTTCCGCCCTTGGACAGAGTCATGATTGAATTATAGTGTGAACGTAAATCCGGAAACTATTACCCCAGGAGTTTTCGTCCCACCGACATCTCTTTGTGAATAAGACCCCGTCGCCGGATTCATTTCAGCAAAGTCAGTGATGCGCTCTAGCTTATCGCCGAAAATGTTAAAATAAGATTCATCAAAACGAAGATCTTCGATAGGACTCATAATCTCACCATTTTCTACCCAGAAACACGCATATCGGGTCATCCCGGTAATGCGGGCCGTTTCGCGATCTGACCAGTTCAGGTAATGCAGATCTGAGATGAATAATCCTGTGCCGAGTGATTTTAAAATGTCATCGCGCTTAAGATCCCCGGTCTGAATAACCGGAGAGCGCATTCCTTCCCAATCTTCAGCAAAATTTGATTCTAGCTTATATTCGTTGGCCGTTCTTGATGAAATGAGGAAATTTTTTAGTTCTCCGTTTTCAACAATCGTGAGTTCCGCCGGGGCTACTTCACCTGAATCGTTAAAGCGCGGAGCAAGTCCCAGAGAGAAATCTTCTTTAAGGGTAAATTTGGGCGAGAGTGATCTTTTCTTCTGCCACAATTCTTTAAGCGAGCCGGATCCGCGCTGGTGCGCGCCCATCGAAACTCCTCCCCATGATAGTGTGCCCATTAATTCATTAACTGCTGAAGGTGCGAGGTAAACACGATAAGTTCCGCGCTCAATCTTTTTGCTTGGACGATTCATCAGCGAGAGCATGTGAGCGGTGTCTTTAATGTTACGTTCAAGATCAGCTTGATTCCAAACAGTCCCTGCATAAAGTGCTTTAACCGCTTTTTGCTTATCATTGTAGAGTGAGTAATCCAGATAGAAATTGCGCGTTTTAAACCAGTGGAACTGGCCTTCAGAATTGATAGTGGCACGAACGACATCACCGCAAGAAAAAACACCGGCCAGATCAACTTCTGTAGCTGCATTCAGCACTTGTGAAAGCATGGTCGCTGATGGAGGAAGTTCTCTCAGGTTTTCATCTTTAGTAACTCCATAATATTTAGGCTTTACCAGATAAGGATCTTCCGGCAGAACGGCAATCCATTCACGCTTTTGATTAAGTTCTTTTGTCAGTGTGAGTTCATCTTCATCATTCGCCTTAAAGGGAACAGTAAAACTTAACGTTTTATTTCCTTTAAAAAATTTCGCTTCAATATAAGCTTGCTCCAGATCAGTGACCTGACGGACTTTTCCTTTTGAGAGGCGGGCAAAAGTTGTTGTTTCCCCATTAAGAGAAAGTGTCAGGGCTTCATCACCTGTTAAGGTGCTGAAAAGTTTTTTAGCGAGAATTTCAAAGTATGATGCTTCAAGTGCTTTCATTATTTACCTCCGCCAAAAACTTCAATGTCAGAAAATAAACAGACCGGGCTGGCGTGGCCCACGAAGATCACCTGATTAGGTTCTCCTTTTCCGCAATTTGAAAGCCCACCAACTTCAAACGTTGATTTGTCTCCTACCATTTTTAAGTTATTCCAGAACGGTGCTGTGATTCCGCGATAGTTCGGATTCTTTACAACTTTAGTTAATTTTCCATCTTCGATTAAACGCGCGTACTCACAGCCAAACTGAAATTTATTTCGGTAGTCATCTATCGACCATGATTTATTGGTCATCATGAAAATTCCACGCTTCACTGATTTGATCATCTCTTCAAGTGTTGAGGTTCCGGGTTCAAGATTGACGTTGGCCATGCGGTCAATCGGAGCACGATTCCATGACGTAGATCTTTGTGAGGCTACACCCGGAAGACCTAAACGCATTTGCGATTCCAGACTTCCCAGACCTCTGACCAACAGACCGTTTTTAATTAAAAATTCTTTTGTCGCCGGAGCTCCGATATCATCACAGAAGTAAGAAGCGTTTTGCCCTTCGATCGTTGGATCGAAAGTCACATTCATAAGTTTTGATCCGTACTGAAGTGTTCCGAAATGTTCCGGCTTCACAAAACTCCAGCCGGCGTAATTGCGCTCATCACCCAGGATACGGTCTAGTTCCAGGGGATGGCCGATACTTTCGTGAATTTGCAGATACATCTGATCTGGAGCGATGATGACATCCATTGTTTCAGTTGGACATTCTTCGGCGTCTAAAAGTTCAAGCGCTTCATTGGCGACACGCTTTGCCTGATTTATAAAGTGCTCTGCCTTAAAACTTTCCAGACCAAACTGCGATGATTTGTCATCCCCATAACTTCTGGTCTGATTTCCTTTTTCAGGTGAAGAAGCAACTGCACTTATTCCCACTGCAGTTCTCAAAATGTTTTGTCTGACGTCAGACCCATTAGTAGAAACAAAATGTGTCTCCATATCAGCAATGTACTGATAAGCGGTGCGATTGATAATCAGATCAGAAATCTTCATGGCATTTGAGAGATTCATTAAAAAATCAGTTGATTCTTTCGGATTAAATGCATTGATTCCTACTTTTGCCGGTGAGCGATAGTCACCAGTGGTTTTGGGACGAACTGATTCATTAAATTTTGTCAGCCCAAACGGTGCTGCTGCCAGAGCTGTTTCTTTTGCTTTCATTGCACAGGCACGAATGGCCTCCAGATTAACAGCATTAGTTGCCCCATAAGCAAACTGCCCGTTCATCATCACTTCAATCATGACTCCATGATCTTCGGAAGATGTGAGACCTTCAAAGACTTCATTGCGTACACTTAAGCTGATCGTTTTACGGCGAACTTCGCGCAGGGAGATGTAATCTGCCTTAATATCCAGATTGTTTAAAATTTCTTTTAAATTCATTTTTTGTTCCTTCATGTTTTTTATCTTCCTCGCCAATGAGTCATGCTGGTTGAAACGCCCAGGACTTTAGAGACAATGTTGAAAATTTTTAATGGCAAAATCCCTTTTAAGAGATCAACCGTTTTAACAATAAATGGCTCTTTCACAAAGGCAGCGTTGGTTTCAATGCCTCGGATAATTTTGCGAACGATTGTTTCTGGCTTTAGCCATGGTAACAGTAATGGTGCTTTTACTCCATTGAACATTCCGGTACTGATGTAACTTGGACATATGGTCGTCACGTTGATGTTATGGATATTGCGTTCAATTAGTTCCAGACGAAGAGACTCAGAAAATCCAATGACCGCCCACTTTGATGAAGCATATGTAGTTCCATAAGGGAGCCCAATCAACCCTGATGCACTGGCAAGATTGACGATATGAGCTTCTTTACTTGTTCGCAAATCGTCAAAAAAGAGATGAGTAAGTGCGACCAGACCGTCAACGTTGATGCGATAAGTGAGCAGATGTTTTTCCAGCGGGAGTTTTTCAAACTCTCCGCCGAAAACGACTCCGGCATTATTTATCAGCATCTGAACAGAGAATCCTGCAGCAGTTACATTCTTTTTCAGAGTACGAATTGAATCCTGGTCTGCCAGATTGACTTCAAAAGCCTGGGCCTTTCCGCCGCGGGCCTTGATACTGGCCGCAACCGCTTCTGCCTCGGCAAAATTAATATCCGCCAATAGAATATTAGCTCCACGAAAAGCAAATTCCTGGGCCATAAGTTTTCCTATTCCCGATGCGGCTCCAGTGATAAGAATGGTTTTGTTTTCAAAATTCTTCATAGTTTTCAAAGTGTCCTTACAAAAAAAAGGGCAAGAGATAACTCTTGCCCATATCAACTGCTATAGTGTGCAAATAGAATTATGGGTTAAGAAGTTTCAGATTGCCCAGACCATCTACGTAGAAGCTCTGAGCATCACGCATTTCATTGAACAGGCTTCTTACTTTGTAAGAAATCCGGATAATAGCTGAAGCAACAGGCTCCATACTTGTACCCACATTGGCCACACTGACTAATTCAGACTGAGCATCAAAGTTCATGCTCCATGCTGCTGAGACCTGAGAGGCCTGAACGGTAACGCTGGTAAGGTATTTTCCTACGCCGTTGTGTGAGCCGTTGAACTGAAAGTACACAGTATATGTGAAGCCAACCAGCTCACCACCGTAAATATTTTTGTATGAGACACGGTAGCTTGCCGCTTTCGGGTGGGACCATCCTGCCATCTGGTGGAGTTCAACGTTTCTGGCATTAACATCGAATTGCGGTAATACTGAAAGTGCCGGTGCGAGTCCTGTCGTTGTAATAACCGGACGGTTAGCATCGATGATTGGCCACACTTTTTTTCCAATCGCCAGTAGTCCGTCGATGATCATGGCCACTTCCCCAAGGCCAATACCAGCGCCGGGTGCAGACGGAAGTGTAACAGTATTTCCTTTTTCAGCTGTTTCAAGAGGAGTTACTTCAACGTGAGAAATCATATAAGCCGGATCGAATTCGCGTGTCACATTGTCGTTTGCATGAGCCAAAGTACTCGTAAGCAATGTAACGGCAATCATAAGTGATTTAAGCATTGAAGTCCCCCATGGTTGATTTGATGAAGGCACTATCGCAAGCTGAAGTGAATTTGTCTAACGAAGATTTGTTAAGATTATCATGGGAACGCTTACTTCTCCTTACAGAGGAAGTTTACAGAGGAAGTTGAGGATGTTGAGGTTATTGACTCAGGAAGTCATTCAGCCTATTAGCCTCCTACCCTTCAGCAAGAACCGGGATCAGCATGACCTTAGGTTCAGGTCTTGCGCTTTCAGATTCTTTTTTCTCTTTGTTGAGCGCGGAGGTGGCCTTGGAGTAGATCACATAACCGACGCCCATATCGACGAGTGCGACCACATAGCCTACCAGCTTAATTTTAGGATTGTTCTTTTTAAGCGCCATCTTTTCAAAGTATTCCAGGGCCTTTAAATCCAGCTGCACTTGTGAGTTACCGATGATCATTTCCCAGGCCGTATCAAAGGCCACACGATATGGATCGGGATTATCTTTAATGGCCAGGTTCATGATAGATGAATTGGTCAGGGCCACCGCGCTGGAGGCCATGTAACGGGCCTTCGTTGTATTTAGATTTTTTGAAACACCGGTCATCATGATTGATTCAGCGGCCATGAAAGAAACATTCTGAATCACTTCTTCGTTGCTGAGCAGATTTTGTGCCATGACTGCAGGATTAGGATCTTTTATCTGGTCATAACGGGCGAAAGCCTCAGCTGAAATCTGCACAGATGAGTTCATAGCGATGTATTTCCATTCTCGGGCAGCAGCGACAGCAGATTTTTTTGCAAACTGAGCTGTCTTCAGCAGCGAGTGCAGAATCCGTCCTTTCATCTGTCGCGCCTTAATTGTATTGGTCAAGGCCTGCCGCCAGGTGCGTTTTGTAAGTGTCAAAACCGGTGCAGCTTTTTTGGATTTTGCAGACAATGACATTTTTTCTTCATAGGCTGCGATCTTAGCGGTTATATTTGATTTTTGTTTTTCAAAAAAGCCGATAAAGGTTTCCTTTAATGTATTAACGAAAGCTATTTCAGAAGCAATCAAACTGGTGCGATAAAGAATTTTACCTACCCACTTAACAACGTAGCTGCCGGTGATCCACAGACCAATATCGGCAAGAGCATATCCCCAAAATGTGAGTTTCCCGAAACGCTCCATACGATTGGCAATTTCTTTGTATCCTAAAGACTGCATTTCATAATGAAACTGCATTTGCTGTCTGGTCATCGTATAAGTCATTTCGTCCAGGTTTTTTTCAAAAGCCAGACGGTTTTCTTCCAGATCCATATAATCGCGGAAAAAATCTTCTTCCGCACTTTTACCTTCATTAGCCGACATCATCAGATAACTTAATAGCGACGTCGTAGCTGAAGAAACATACATCGTGAAAGTAGAGCGATACTTATCTCTTAGCAAAGTTCCAAGTACGTCTTTACCTAAGCTGTCTTGACCTTCTTTAGTGACAACATCCATTCCAGATTTTGTGATAAAAAACCAGGTATCTACTTTACCGTTGTCATTCGTATCACGGCCAAAACCTAGCAAAGGATTGATCGAATCATTCAGTCGCGGCAGTCCTCGGGCTTCAATCCGCACTTCTCTTTGCCCCAAATGATTGATTGATGGGGCCAGGGTCAGTTTGAAATCTTCTCCTGCACTGTCTTTTAAAGTCAGTTTTAGAGGCTTATCCCCTGCCCATGTTTGAGAACAAAGCAGGATAATGAAAAATAGAGTTTTCATAAAAAATAGTTTCATAGGCCTATGCTGTTGCAAGGAGCAGGCCTTTCTTTTTGCCTTAAGTTTTAAGGGGCTGGAGCTCTGATAAGAGGACTTAAACTGTCACATTTTTTGACAATGACCAAATTCCAATCACATAATATAAACATGAAAAAACTATTTAAAACCTTCTCCAAGATCACCAATGTTATCTGTCAGCTCATTCTTATCGCCGGTTGTTTCTGGCTGATAAAAAATCAAAATGGCACCCCGATTCCCGTCGATTTATTTAATCGTGGATATGACCAGGAGATGAGCTCGGACGAAGCTCCGATGAGTACCGCTGCAGGCAGCTCCACCCGCATGATGAAGTCGGCTGCACCATCAGTGATGAATGAAGCTTTAGCTGATGATATTAAGCCTCAGGCAAAGATTATCAAAAATGGAAATATAAATCTTGAAGTCCAGGATCTGAAGGAAGCAAAAGAAAAAATTGTTTCATTTCTTCCGGAATTTAAAGCTTATATTCAAAATGAAAATGAAGGGAAGTCAACAGATAGCTGGCATGCCTCGATGACAATCAAAGTCCCTGCTCAGCATTTCGATGCTCTGGTGAATAAAATATCCGATGCTGGCTATAATGTTGAAAATAAATCGGTACAGCTAAGTGATGTGACCGAACGTTATATTGATCTGGAAGCACGTCTGAAAAATAAGCGTCTGCTGATAGAAAAATATACAGCTCTTTTAAAACAGTCACAGAAAATTGCTGACACAATAGAAATTAACCGTCAGCTTGAGTCAGTCGGTTCTGAACTAGAAAGCCTGGAAGGACAGATGAAGTTTCTCAATCATCTGATTGATCTTTCAACTCTAGACGTGAGCCTGGTCAAGCGTCTGGTGCCGACAGAAAAAAATAAGAATTTCTTTGATGATTTTAAATATCAAATCAGTGCCGGATTTAATGCATTTCGTTCGACAATTCTTTTTATCATCGGACTATGGCCTTTTGTCATGGCTACAATAGTCGGTATAATTATTTATCGTCGCTGGTTTCGAAAGCCTTAGCATAAACCAGTACGTTATTTCGGTCTACACAGGCACGCTCCAGCAAAAAGATTTTGCGGTTAACCTGATTGACCAGCAATTTAAAGTCGGGATGATTTTCAGGTATACGGACTCTGCCTAACGAACGGTTTAGTCCCATGACTACACTGGCAGTTAGTTGCACCTGGGCTTCACGATTATTGAAATCAATATCCAGGTCGATTAGAGAAATTCCGTAGACATCTCGGTCCAGAATAATAGTTTCGTTATTCTCCCGTGCAGAGGTCTCGGTCGTCACTCTGAAAAGAGTACAATTATTTTGCTGATCTTTACTGCTAACCACTGCACTGTGTGCAGCAAAGGTAAAGCATAGAAGAAGAGTCGAAAAAAGTGTCTTGGCCATAGATAACTCCTGCTGATGAGTCTTAACTTTAGCGCAAAGACTCAGAACGCAGGAGTTTTGTGAAAATTTTACATTACTGTACGAACATAACTCCGCCGACCATCATTTCCATTGAACAACCGAACTTAATCTCACCTTTTGATAACTTACCCAGGTTTACTGCAACTTCTTTATTCATAGGGAGTTCTACTTTAATTTTGCGGGACGGAACTTCAATTTCCCTGGCACAGGTACCATTGGTTTTGCGGGTGATATGCAAAACAACCGGTATATCTGGGCTAACTTTAATCTGATTAGGCTCAAAGCCATTGTCAGTAACAGTCATTTTAATATTCTGTACTTCAGTCTCTTTGGTGGGTTCTTTTGCTACTTCTTTAACTGCGTCTTTTGCCGCAAAAACTGAAGCAGAGGCGAAGAGCGCCGCACATAAGGTCATCATTTTAATTTTTTCCATTTTTTACCTCTTGAAAGTTTGTCCAGTAAAAGAATACGCTAAAGTTGATTTTTTGTGACATAATATTTTTACATTAAATCATAAATTTCGCACGGTGAGACTCATGAAAAAGAAAAAAACGATAGCATTGATTGCCCACGACGGAAAAAAAGCGGAGATGATTGCTTTCGTTAAAGATAATATCTCCATTTTTCGTTCATTTGATCTGGTCGCGACTTCAACAACCGGTAAACATCTGCAACTGACGGGGTTGAAAGTTAAAAAAATGTTGAGTGGACCATTAGGCGGAGACGCACAGATATCGGCCTTGGTGGCGACCGGTAAGTGTCATGCAGTTATTTTTATGCGCGATCCATTGGGGATGCATCCGCATGAACCGGACATCTATTCTCTGCTCAGAATTTGCGATGTTCATGATGTCCCTTTAGCAACTAATCCGGCTTCCGCCCAGCTTATCATAAAGGGACTGCATAAAAATTTTTTAACCTAAGACTTATTTTTCAGTGACCTGAATTGTTGCTTTAAAATTTGTCGAAGCTTCGCAGTCAAAATCATCACATTCGACTTCCTTTAGGTCCATGATTGCTTCCTGAGCATTAATCATTAATGTTTTTGCTACTGGCATATCACTGCGGCCATCAACTCCCATGACTTTCACTTCATAAACTCCCCCGTCCGTCCGGCGAGCAGATTTAAATTCGTAAATTTTACCCAGATTAAAAGTAGCATCAGTACTGAACATCTCCCCTTTCGCATAAAGCGTGAAAAATAATTCCTGAGTCGGAGACACATCAGTTGATCCCCCAAGGTCATGGATTGCGATATTCACTTTTAAATCTGATTTATCAACCAGCTTCACCAGTTCAACGATTCTCGCTACCGGAACTTTATTTTCACCTCTTGGTGAAGACAGAACATTGCGGGCAAGTACACTGAAAGAAGTGAATAAAAAAACAAAACTTAAGATTATCTTCATAAACGCCTCCTGTTTTCAAGCGCAACTTTATGAACAGAATGAAGTGTTAGCCAACTTCAGCGCAGCAATATGGAATTTTTGCATATCAGCTTTTATTCTTTACTTGTTTACGGTAGAGACTCCATGGCCTGGAGGTCACAATGAAAAAATTTCTTTTATCACTTATTTTAGTATCACCGTTTTTATCTCTTAACACCTATGCTGATTCAGCGGCAAGCTGGAACTGCCGCGGAAAGACAGTAGAATTGAAAAGTATTACGCCTTACATGGGTGAAAACTCACCATTTTCTCAAACCCTTTATGTTATCACCCGTATTGAAACAAAAAGCGAATATGTGAACACTGCTTTCTTTTTAGATATTAATTTTGATATCGGTAAATCCGGAACTATTCATCTTTCGGGGAAAAATGAAGTTAAAGGTCACTTCAATCTGCTTATGAGTGCGCCTGTGGACATCAGCGACGGTACAATTATCAGAATGAAATCGGAAGGTATTCTAACTTACTCTCAAGGGCCGTCTCTTAGAGGGAAAGAAAAAGTAGAATGTAGATTTGAATAATTATTCGATGGCGTTCAGTGAATCTTTCATTTTCTCCGGACTTTTATGGACCCATCCTCCATGCCCTGGCAGAATCCATTCAAAATCATGATGGGCAAGTTTATGAACTGATTTAACTTGCTCATCCCATGAGTACCAGTTGACTCCCCGGGACGCATATATCTGATCATTCTCATGATCATAGAAAAGATGATCTCCGGTAAAAAGGTATTTATTTTTGTACAGCAGTACTATGTGTCCACGGGTATGTCCCGGAGTCATGATGACCCGGGCATCCGTGAGTAGTTCCAGATCTTCTGCACTATGCAGAATAATTTCACAATGATCAGTTCGTGCATCAACATCATTGGAATGAATTACACGCTGACAATGAAAATGATCGTGGAATTGCTGGTGATCAGCAACATCATCTTTATGAGTCAGAAACATATATTTAATTCCGCCCAGCTCCTCTAGTTTTTTGACCAGATGTTGATTAAAGCGAGGTGAATCTACCAGAATATTCCCTTCCGGGTGTCGAATAAAGTATGAGGTTGCTCCATAAGATGCCTCTGCTGTGTAACCGCAAAAGTAGATCTGCTCTGTAATGAGTCGGGGCAATTCAACAGAAGCCAGACGAAAATTTTCCGGTGGACTGACCACACCTATAGAATTTGTGGGGCAAGACAGGATTGCTTCCTTAACCTGAGTCCATTCATACAAAGAATCAGGTTGCCGACAATTGTAGGATTTTTCAGTCTGATTATCTTCTTTAAAAATTTGCGGAGCTATGTGAAAACACGTCCCGCAATCAATACATGACGTATCAACATAGAGTGAACCGCCTGCGCATTTCGGATGTTTTTGTTCTTGTTTCGCCATGACAACACTCCCTCACTTCTTATACATTGAGCAAGCTTAATGCCACAAGAGAATAATGGCGAGAAAAAGATAGGCATTGGCATCAGGAGCTGCCAATGCATGTCTTAGATCTGTTGTGGACCTCACTCAGCTTTGATTTTATTTTTTGGAATCTTCTATATCATCTTTCTCAATCTCAAGTGAAGTTGTACCATCGAGACATCGGAAGAAAACTTTGCGGATGTCATGCTTAAAGGATTCAAGTTGCATGAATTCCAGCTGCTCATTTTTGAGATTATTCAATACACTGGCTATCAATTCTTCTGATAGTTTTTTGTCGAAGGCCAGATAAACTTTCAGTTCTTTTTTTTGTTCTTTCTTACAAGAAAGCTTTCTGAGAAGAGAAAAAATCATTTCTTTAATGTCTTCGTTATAGTTTTTCGGGAAATTGGGAGCACAATGTCCCATCAGGGCTTTGTTTTCTGCTGGCCAATAAATGGCAATGCAAAATGAATTGTTAAGTTCCGCGATTAATGTATCATGCTGTTGGCCGCTTTTAATTTCATTTTTTTCGACATAAAAATTTCTTGGCTTCATAGTGCCCTACCTGTTGTGCTCATTTAGTAGCTCCGTTTTTTTCTCCACAAGTTGAGAAGGAGTTATTGAAAAAGAAGCTATGGTCTTTGATTGAGGAAAAGCCCCACCTGATGTGAGTTCAGTAATTTTGAAAGTCTCAACTTGGATTTTGCCAAAATCATGACCTTTATAAGGTGAGATCAAATCAGCAACGTGATGATAATCACGAAAGCGTAGCAGTGGTATTATCGCCCGGCGCTCGTCTTTAGCCTCGGCATCGGAGAGAAAATCTGCCAAAAATTCTTTCAGATGGTCGATAAACGTTACGAGTTCTCGGGTTTGCTGAGTTCCTATCCATAAAAGACGGGCTTCAGTCTGATGGGGATAGGCCCAGACCCCACTGAGTTTCAAAACTAAAGGTTCATGATTCAAATTATGGTTGTGCAGTCTGGAGATACAATCCTGTAAACGATCACGCCCCATTTCTTTAAGAGCGAACAAGGGCATTTCTAACTGATCAAATGGCAGGAATTTATAGATCCATTTTTTCTTCCCCAGAGAGGTTTTGAGTTTTGAAAAAACCTTCTGATCAATTTTTAAGTGCGATAAATCCAGAGCAATATACAGTCTCATATTCAGATAAGAGCATAATGAATGCCATTACATATGATCGAATTAGTTTGTCATTTCGATGTGGAGCGCACTTTGCAACTTAATTATATGAAGAGTTAACTCCAGGGAGGTACATATGTCTGATCCAAGAAAATTTGCTCTCTATGGTGGGATTCTGATGATTATTGTAGGGGCTGCTGCACTTGTGCCAAACTTGTATACAACTGCAGGAGATTTACCCCGTCTGAACCTTGAAGCCAGTTATGGTTATTTCCTCGGTCAAATTCCAATGAACATCACTAACAAAATTGCTCTTATTGCTTTTGGTGTAATGGGTATTGCAGCGGCAAACTGGAAATATAAAAGTTTACCAATGTCCATTCATTACTCCCGAATGGTGATGATTGTTATGGCCGTGTTAACCATTATGGGTCTTTTTGAACAAACCAATACGTTATTTGGTTACTGGCCTCTATGGGGCGCGAACGTTGTTTTCTACGCATTCGTAGCGGTTATTGCCGGATACTACGGTTTCAGACTTACTGCAATGGTCCCTGACTCCTACAAAGAAAGAGATACGAGAATGGACCGAGCGGATATGGGACATGCTCAAGCTAAAAGACATTTTAAATCGCCAATCCATTTCGGTCACCACCATTAAGAAATTGTCCCGACAGGTCCTCATTTGAGGGCCTTTTTATTGATTTCATTAATAATTGACAAAATTCTTCCGGTTTAATCTTCTCTCGTTAAAAATGATTTAGCTTTAGTGGTATACTAATGAGATATGAAACTCCCACTAAAAACACTAGTGCTAATCTTAACCTCACTCTTACTCGTCTCCCTTAAAGTTGGTGATGATATCGAACTTGACCAATTTTTGGCGGCACGAACTCATCCTAATTTTCTAAGTTACACCCGTAACATAAAAACGACTCTGGCCAAAGGAACAAAAGGTAAAGTGGCAGAGGTAAAAAATTTTTCTTCCGGAAATGCCGGAATTAAAATGCTGATTGCTTCCGGACCTTTTAAAGGCCAGAGCTATTGGGTTTACTATAATCGCAAAGCCCCAGCACTTCGCTTAATTAAAACAAATGGAGAAGAAGCCATCTCAAGTGCACCTCTTGTCAATTTGCGTTCGGCACAAACAAAAGAAAAAATCCAGGCCATAAGAGATCCTGATGAACATGCTCTTATAGAAACGGCTAAAGAAGTATCCAATCATCTCAGCAGAAAAAATTCGACAGAGATTAAATTACCGGCGGTGGATTGTATTTCTACCATCAAAACAATAGCAGAGGCCGACTATAACGTAACCGAATCCGTGGCACCATTCAGAGAAACTCCACGCAAGCTGGGGGGGTCAAGCGTATGCCGCGCTTCAGGTGAAGGTTACGATATTTGTAACCGTGAAGGTCTGCCCGAAAAAATTCAGCTGGCCAACAATGGACCAAATGCCATTGTACCAACGAATGAATATTACATTAACCGTACTTTTGAATTTGAATTCGAAGACCGTGCCCGTTCTGATATGAAGTTGCTTATCTCTGATGCTCCGGATGACCGAACCAGCCGGGTTACGTATAGTATTATGCTTTTCTTTCCACGCTCGGTTTTACCATCTGTTAAACGCACCGGTGATGTCCTGGACGTTACCCTCTCCAATGGAGAAAAAGTTCAGTTTAATGCAAAAACAAAAGAAATTATCGGTGGTGTTCTCTCCGAAGAGAAAATGGCACAGGATCCGAAAACCAAAAAGGCCATACCGGCCCGGGTGAAGTATAACGGACCAGGTGTAACAATACGTGCTGACAAATCAGGCGATCTTCCTTACGGAGATATCGAAAGATCAGATGGCTCAACTGCTCCATCAATCAGTATTGCAACCGTTTCAAAGAAGGGGCATAAAGATTGTAAGATTCCATCAAAAGATATCTGGCATAATGACAAAGAAAAAGAAAATGTTCTTATTAAGCCGGAACTGACCACTGACGCTGGACTTGATCAGTTTATAAAAAAACGCTGCGGCTTCTCAATTTTTTAAAAATATTTAGGATCTGAGATTGCATCACTCTTGTTGATGAACCGCATTTTACATTATTTCAAATACACGCTTTTATGTACATTCATCCACTCGCTTTCTTTAAAAGCCGAGATCGTGAAATTATTAGAAATACCATCCGGAACTGGCGGATGGTTAACCTATGCAGTAGAAGCACCAAAAAAATGCTCATTTAGCGGTGTTAAAAACTTGCTGCTTCCCGATCTTGATCAAGGTGAAAAAGGTAACATCTTGCTTGATAAATTGAATTTTTATCAACGCAAAATCAACCTGGAAATTGAAAGACAGGAGATAACTTCTGAGAAAATTCTTTTTTCACTTAAGGGCTCCAGAAATCTCACCTTTGCCTTCAGCTATGATCCGGACTGTAAGTTAAAAAAAGTCCTGCATCTGAATAAAAAACAATATGACATTGATGAAATAGATGTTGAATATAACGATATACTTTTATCTCCAGTCGTTGAAAAACTTAGATTTAAAAATGGCGAAGATGCAGATTTACTGCTTTATCCCTGGGCCCTGAGAGGACAGATGTCTTCATATGAATTCAATCTGGGAATTGCAGCGAACATTCATTCAAATATCCGGAAAAATAATACCAAAAATTTTGAAAATACAGACCCCGTATTAGAGCCCATTCCAGCTTTCTTTTTTCGTTATGGCCCTTTTTTCCTTAACAAAAACGGAATGGGCTCCCTGGTTTTTTACTGGAAAGATCTGAGCATTCTGGCCATGGGAGTTTCCGAAGGAGAACCATACAGTACATCAGGACTAATCGATAGAAATCGGGGAATTTTTCTGGGAAGTATTGCCAAGTACGGAATTGTTGATGTGACTTATTACAACGATTTCTTTGAAGATAAAGGTTATAACGTTAAGGCAACCATCGCCCCGGAATTTTATCTGGACCTGCATTGGAAACTTAGCCCGCAGTTTTCTGTTCAATTTTGGGATAAAAAATACGTCAATTACTATTACGGTGTTCGACCTCAGGAATTGCAAAGCGGCTATCCCGTCTATGAAACTGACGGCACGCTCAATTACGCATTAATGTTCGAGACTGTCCATTTTATTCAAAAATGGACCTTCATCGGGAGTGCGGGAATGAAGTTTTACGGAAGCGAAGTTTATCACTCCCCCACTGTTAACCGCAAGAATGAGGTGCGTTTAATTGCCAGTATCCTTTATAAAATCTTTTGATAATTCTTTACAACGGCTCTGGCCTGCAGGTATTAGGCTGTCGTGGAGATCTTATGAAAAAATGCATCGCTCTTTTAATTTTCACTTCAACACTATCTTTCGCCGGTGAAATCGGTGTCGAAATAATTTATCCACAATGGGTTTATGAAGCACTGGCTTCTACTTTTCCGGAATTCAATGAACATCTGGGAGGTTTTTCGGCACAGGTGTCCCTGAAAGAACTGAGCTGCTCATCCGGCAGTGACTATCAGGATGAGAGTACCACTATTGCTGTTAATTGTAAGGCTACAGACTGGAACGGTCGTACGATTGAAAGAGAAGGCACAAAATTATTTCTTGCCTTATTAAATAGCCAGATGCCGATTGATCATAGAGTACCGGGTGAATCAAAAATTGTAGCCCAGGACTTGAACTGCGCTGTCATTGCTCCACGCCCAGCTGATCCCGAAGAGTCATGGCCGATTGAAGAATACCGCTGTACATATTATTGACGAATTTTCCGATTAATCTTCTTCAAGGAAATTTACAACACCTGTTGATAGATCCAGAACTGCTCCATAAATTTTGAGCTTGTCTTCTTCTACCAATCGCTCGATTAACCGGCTTGAATGGGTGATTTGATTTACTGAAGCACGGACATTGGCCTCAACTGCTCGGGCAAGTCTTTCTTCAAAGGAAATCTGGCGCAATTTCGCAACTGGGAGAATATAAGGCTTAATACGTCCCACTATGTCCTGAATATTTTCTGTCGAGAAGGACTGTGGATTTTCGATATGATTCAAAGTCGCGGTAATAGCACCACATTGTGTGTGCCCCATGACCAGAACTACTGATGATCCAAAAGCATTGGCGGCGAATTCAATACTTCCCACGAGTGATGGTGCAACAATGTTTCCGGCCACCCGAATAACAAACAAATCTCCGATGTCCTGATCAAAGATTAATTCCACCGGCGCACGAGAATCAGAACAGCAAAGTACAATGGCCTTAGGATCCTGCCCATGATGAGCAAATTCTTTTAGTTTAAGCAATGATGAATCATTAGAATGTATGGTGGATCCGGCAAGGAAGCGCTGATTTCCTTCTTTTAATTCATTGATGATTGAATTTTGTTTTTCACTTATCGTCATAAATTTTCTCTCATGCGGCAGCATATAGCCTAGTTGGCCGATTGCACCCGCTTGAAGCTCTTCGATTGGAGGATTCGTTGTCATGGTGCTTTTTATAGCATAATTTGGTTCACATCCCCTCACACAGTGCAATAATTCAAGGGAAAAATTGTATTTTCTTTAAGATACAAACGACATTTTAATGTTATGAAGAACGCTGGAACAATAGGAGGGAAACCAACATGTTAGAAACTATAAAAGAACTACCGGTTGTCATTGATCTGAGAAAATCTCTGTTTGAAAAAAAGTTTTCCACTCATCAGAATGTAAACTATTTTAGAGGAGTTTTTCGTTCATTCGAAGAGGCGCAAAAATCATCACCACAAACCAAACCTATTGGATACAACAACACAGCGGCTGCGAAACTTTACAAAGAACGATTAAACCGCGTGCATAGTACAGATTATCCTGTGCTTTTCTGGATGAATAAATATCTGTCAGAAATAAAAACGGTATTTGATTTCGGCGGCCACGTGGGAATTCATTTTTATTCCTATTCACGTGTGCTGGATTTCAGTGGTATTGAGCAATGGACGGTATGTGATGTTGAAAGTGTTGTTACTGAAGGAAGAAAACTTGCTAGCTTCAGCAATCAGCCTAAACTCAATTTTGTCCATAATATTTCACAGGGTGAAAATTACGATTTATTCCTGGCAAGCGGATCATTACAGTACCTGGAGTGGGAGCTACACGACCAACTGAACAAAATGCAGTTTAAGCCGCGTTTTGTAGTTATTAATATGCTTCCGTTACATCCGGTTTACAGCACCATAACGCTGCAAAGTATCGGTACATCATTTTGCCCTTATTACATCCGAAAAGAGCAGGATTTTATCAAAGGAATGCAGTCTGCAGGTTATGAACTGATGGATGCCTGGAGAAATGAAGAAAAAAAATGCAATATCGCTTTTGAGAAGGCCAGATCACTGGACTATTACAAAGGTGCGGTATTCAGACTGAAGGGATAATCCCTTCAGTCTGCACGGTTCACCAGAGCTTCTTCCACTGTGAGAATATACTCCATCTGATGCTCCAGCATATCCCGTTGTGATTCGATGTAATCAGCAGTGGCTTCATTTAAATCATCAGCTTCTTTTAATCCTACCCGGAACTCCTCAAATGTTTTGGACATGATTTCTTTACTCAGAGATACCTTATGTTTTGAAAATTCTACCATATTTTTCAGATGATCAATCTGCAGCTGAATTTTCTCATCGTTTGCCGCTCTTTCTCTTACCTGCCCCTCATAACGGATCAAAGCAGAACGTTGTTCAATTTTTTTTGTCTGAGCTTCTATCGAATCAAAATTTTTCTCACTGATCAGCGGAATAGTCAGCCTTAGTCCAAATATCTCTTTGGGATCGTTTTCTTCCAGGAATTCACCGCTGACATGATTCGTAAATGATTTTTCAGCATATAAATTGAGTTTAGGCATTCGCCATAAAGAAGCCAGTTTCTCTTCGTTCTCCATCCGGGCCTTAACTGTTTCTGCGAGAGTCAGATCCAGACTCTTCTTGATCGGTTCATAATTATATTGAGCGATATCCAGAGTTCCTTTTAACTCGATCGGTTCATGCGGAGATAGGGCCAGCAGTGACCGCAGCTCGGTAAAGTTAAGTTTTAGTGCTGTCTCATCTTTGATTTTTTGCTCTTTTAGCTCCAGCTCGATTTTGCGAAAAATAAACTCTTCTGATCGAGGACTTAAGCCGCTGGAGACTTTTCGCAGAATTAAATTACGGTTATTGCGATTAATTTGTTCGTACTGCCCCAGAATATTAAGGTTTTGCTGAATACGTAATGAATCCAGAAAAAGTTTTTTTGCAGCAAAAGCTTTTTCATTTTTAACTATTTTTTGTTCAACCCTACTGGACTCTAAATGCAATTCCTCAATCTTTTTTTCTTCCTGATCACGGAAGCCGTTAAAAAGATTCATGGTGGCAATAACACCTGCAGATGGCTCCTTTCCCACTTTTTGTAGTTCATGGTTTTCTGATTGCCCATACAGTGAGACTTCAGGAATAAATATCCGTGCAATGGAGCCTGCCTTAATCCGGGCGGCTTCGACGTTTTGTTCACTTACTCTTACTTCAGGGTTTTTTTCAACCAATTGGACGATTTGGGAATAATCTAAAATCATAAATGCTCAACCTTGCTTTAATTAATTCTCGAGTGGAAAAACGGCGCTTTCATCTTTGGTGTCGATCTTAACCTGAACATTTAATTTAAAATGTTTTTCCTTGGAAAGGTCTGTGGCCACAACAAACTTTTTATCTTTCAAATCCAGCTTAAGAGGTATTTTTTTTCCTTTGGTTTCAGCAACGGCATTAACTTTCAATGTCGGTGTGGCCAAGGATTTATAGTCGTGATTCATGACGTATATTTCAATTGTCTCGTCTTTTACTACTTCAATATAGGCATTTTTGGTTTTCTTTACTATTCCGCCAAACTGGCTTTTGGCCAGAGCTGAATCGTGGCCTTCATGACCAGTCACAGAATGGGCAAACAAGGCCAGAAACAAAACGGTTATACCTTTTTTAAAATTCATGACTATCTCCTTTTAAATTATTTTCCAGGGCCTTTTTTCCAAAATTATAAAAGATAACTGGTGTCACAATAATATCCAGAATGGTTGAACTTAAAAGACCCCCAACAATAACGACTGAGAGTGGATAAAGAATTTCCTTGCCCGGTTCACCTTTTGCAAAAAGAATGGGAATAAGTGCAAGTACAGCAGTTAAGGCCGTCATGAGAACCGGCACCAGTCTCTCCAGCGATCCGCGGATAATCATCTCTTTGCTGAAACTCTCACCCTCGTATTTAACCAGATGAATATAATGCGTAATCATCATAATTCCGTTTCGGCTGGCAATACCGCATAAAGTAACAAAGGCCACCAGGCTCGCCAGCGAAAAAGTTTTATCGGTCAGGTAAACAGCTATGATACTACCAATCAAAGCCAGAGGAATATTAATCATGATCTGCAGCGAAATCATGGTTGAATTAAAATGCATGTAAAGAACGATAAAAATTCCAATAACGGAAAGCATTCCAAGGAAGATAAGCAACTGCATCCCCTTCTGTTGCGACTCCAGCTGACCGTCGTAAACTATAAAATAGCCTTCTTTTAATTCGATATCTTTTAACTGAGCTTCGATTTTGGCCATTACTGATTCTAAATCCACATTGGAAGTATTGGCCGAAATTACAATTCTTCTCTGCGCGTTTTCCCGGTTAATGATGTTCGGACCTGTTGATTCAAAAACGTCGGCTACATCCCCTACACGTAGTTTCCTTCCATCGGGAAGAATTTTTATAATCGTATTTTCAATCTTGGTTAAATCAGAGCGGGAATTATCATCAAAGCGCATATACACATTAAAATAGCGTGACTGTTCAAATAACTGCGCCACAACTTCGCCCTTCAACGCTTTTTCCAGTGATTCGGTTACCTCACCGACAGGCAGATTATATTTCTGGGCCAGTTCACGATTCATCTGAATTTTGATTTGAGGAATTAAGACCTGCTGTTCTACCTGCAAGTCAACCAGTCCCGGAATTTTGTCCAGACGTGACTTAATTTCATATCCCTTTTTACGAAGAGTATTCAGATCGGGTCCGAATAATTTTATGGCAATGGCGGCCCTTACTCCTGAAAGCAAATGATCCAGGCGGTGTGAAATGGGTTGTCCGATATTGTAAACAACTCCCTCAATGGAACCTAACTTTTTCCGGATATCATCAAGTACAACTTCTTTTGCCCGGAGGGCAACCTTGCTGTTTTCAGCAGTTTTAAAATCAACATCCAGTTCAGATGAATGCACACCTTCGGCATGTTCATCCTGCTCGGCCCTTCCTGTACGTCGGGATACGGAGCTGACTTCAGGAATAGTTAATAATAAATCTTCTGCCTGTTTTCCAATTTTATTGGATTCTTCCAGTGAGATTCCCGGCTGAGCTAGTAAACCTATGACAGCCGTACCTTCATTAAATTTAGGAAGAAAGTCTTTGCCTAGCTGTGGAACAAGAGCAAGCGAAAATAAAAACAATATGGCCAGACCGCCAAGGACGGCCCAGGGAGCATCCAAAGTTTTCTCCAGAATTTTGCGGTCATATTTTTTTAAAAAGCGAACCAGAAACCCATCTGGTTTTTCCAGAATTTCTGATTTCCCAATAAAAAATGAGCACAAAACAGGAGTAATGGTCAAAGAGACAAATAGCGATGCGATGAGAGCGACAATATATGAAATCCCCAACGGAATGAACAGCCTGCCTTCCAGTCCTCCCAGATAAAACAATGGTAGCATAACCAGAACAACGATTATGGTGGCAAAGACAATAGAATTTCTGACCTCTGAAGATGCATCAAAAATAACTTTTAAGACCGGCTGTGGTGAAGACAGTGCACGATTCTCTTTCAGACGCCGTAATACGTTTTCCACATCAATGATGGCGTCATCAACCAGTTCACCAATGGCTATCGCTAGTCCTCCCAGAGTCATAGTGTTTATCGATAGACCAAAAAGCTTTAAGAAAATAAAAGTAACTACAAACGACAAAGGAATGGCCGTTAATGTAATGGCCGTTGTCCTGATATTCATTAAGAATAATACAAGAACTATAACAATGAAGATCCCGGCGTCTCTGAGTGCTTCCCGTACATTATTAATTGAGTGACTGATAAAATCGGCCTGTTTGAAAAGGTGCGGATGAAGTTTTATCCCGGCCGGAAGATTTTTTTCCAGTCCTTTAAGAACCTCATCAATTTTTTGGGTTAGTTCTATGGTACTGGCACCGGGTTGTTTAGCAATACTGATGATGACACCTGGTCCCCCATTAATTCCGGCATCTCCCCGTTTAGTTTGGGCATCAATCTCAACTGTAGCTATATCTTTTACTAATACCGGACGACCGAGGTGTTCTCCGACAACAGTTGCCTGCAGATCTTCAATTGTCTCTGCCCGGGCGATGTTACGAATAAGATATTCTTGTCCGTCTTTATCTAAATAACCCCCCGTCGTGTTTTGACTTATCTGTCTTAAGTTTTCTTCAACTTCATTAAGATTGAGTTGATAAAAATTTAATTTATCTGCGGAAATTTTAATTTGAAACTGCTTGGCACCTCCGCCAATGGAAATGACCTGCGATACCCCGGGAATACTCTGTATACGCGGACGAATGACCCAGTCAGCATATGTTCGCAATTCCACCGGATTCATATCACTCTTCACACTTTTATCAATACTGAGGCCAATTAACTGAATCTCTCCCATTATAGATGAAATTGGTCCCATTATTGGTGTAATGTCTTCCGGAAAATGCTCAGCTGATTCAATTAATTTTTCAGACACCAGTTGACGGTTGCGATAAATATCCGTGCCCCAGTCAAACTCCACATAGATCACCGAAAGCCCAACTCCTGAACTGGACCGCACCCGGTTAACTCCCGGCAAGCCGTTCAAGGCATTCTCCAGCGGCAAAGTAATAACCGTTTCAACTTCTTCGGGCGCCATGCCCTCTGCTTCGGTCATAATGTTAACGGTCGGACGATTTAGGTCAGGAAAAACGTCAACCGGAAGTCGGGAAACAATAAATCCACCATAGAGGAGAACCGCGATAGATGAAAAAACGACAAATAATCGGTTTTTAAGAGAGAATTTAATAATCCAGTCTAACATATTTAAGATCCCTATTCAGCTGTCACAATTATTCTGATGCCGGCGTATACTTGGTTGAAAGTCTAACAACAAGGATTACGTTATGAAACTGCAGTTTGTGACAATTTTTTCTCTTCTTTTAAGCTTTAATCTTTTTGCACATGGAATGAATAAGCATGGCCCTAATGGCGGTTACATCCGGATGCCCGGTGCATTTCATACAGAACTGGTCGATAAAGGAGCACATTATAATATACATATTCTGGATATGGGTTTTAAACCGGCATCAGCTGATGGAATGACAATTAGTGCTCAATATAAAGGTGAGAAAGAAATAATGGTTGCATGTGAAAAAACAAAAAATATGTTTGTTTGTGCAAAACCTGATAAGGACACAATCAAGTACACAACAGTAAACCTGTCTATCACCAAAAACGGAAAAGCGACTGCTCCTGCCAGTTATAGTCTTCCACTAAAACTTCAGTAATTTAGCTAAAGGGCCTGTAAAGTTTTCACACTGTCTTGTCTGATCGTTTACGGGCCCATATTAATCATCAGTTAAACTTTAATAGGCCGGTAACTGATGAAAAACTTACTTTTAATCCTCACTCTAACTCTCTTTGCACAATCAACATTTGCTCAGTCATACAATGACGGACAATTTAAAGTTGAAAAGCAGACTGCCAATTTGTGGCACCAGATTCCTTTTTTCTCCGGTGGTGATATCGGGCAATATCAGGACACCATGGCACAAAACCGCGATCAGGTTCGCCAAATGTTCTGGAGAGAGCTGATGGATGATCTTTTGCAACTGGCAGACAAAGGAGCCGTTGTTGAAAAAATGCTGGAACCAATGGCCAATATTTTATTAAAGTTCGATCAGGTTCATGACATTCATAAAGCAAAAGACATTATCAACATAGATTTTTCACTGGAACAGCAATTCAAGGGATCTTTTGATAACCTTTTTGCCCGTTACGATATCCGTGATAATAAAAGAAAAATACAGATTTCCCGGGGTACAAATGCAGATTTACTCTCTGCTTACATTCGGGGAATTTCTAAAGACCGTCCTTTTGGTGAATCTCTTTCACAAACTGAAATTGATGTGAAAAAAGCCCTGGAAATGTATGAGCAAATCGATTACGTAGCTTACGGTACATTCTCATCTTTAGGCCGAGGTCAGTTTCAGCTGACGTTTCATTTAACTGGTAATAAAAATGGTGTAACCCGGAATTTTATCGCCCGCGGTGGATTAGTCGAAGCAGCAGATGCTCTTGCCTTACAGGTATTCCACTTTTTTCAAGGTAACACTTATGATCAATGGGAAGCACCTTACTCTCAATTAAAATGGCTTCCAATGCCAGTCAATCCTGAGCGTGACAGACGTATTACCGAAATGAATGACTGGGGACTTTATTCTTTTGCCGAAGCGAAATCTTACTGCCAGGCGCGAGGCTATCGACTTCCGTTTGCAAAAGAACTTCTAATGGCCGAAACCGGAACAAATTATAACGATGGCGGTATCCAGGCATTATACTCCTATGCAAAATGGGCAGTGGCCGACAGAAGACAGACCAATGAGAATAACTGGATCATTCCTGCCAACTCGGATTCAACCAGTGGTATTTTTATGTCTGATGCATTACCACCACTCAAAGGAGTTTTTTGGTGTGTACGTGGACAAGTTGCAAGAGACGTTGCTTTAATTGACAAAATCTGGTCACACATCCGCAACGCACGAAATAAGAATTTTGATGTCTATGTTGCCCTTGAAACCTTGCGTTTTGAGCTTGGCGATTATAACTCCAGACCAACTGATCTAATTTTCTGGAATGGAAGTTTCGTAAATATTAAAATTTATGAATCAGTTGAAGAAGCACTCGACGTTTTAAAGAAAAACAATATTCAGATTGACTGGCCATAATGAAAAAGATTTTTTTACTGACAAATTTATTGATAGCTTTTACTGCCTTCTCCGAGGAGGCAGCAAAATCTCCTAACGCTTTTGCCGCAGAAGCTGCGGCAAAAGAAGTTGGAAGAGTCATTGGCCGCTCCATTGGTCAGGATGTTTTAAATCAAATGACTCATGACGATCAACGTGCTGTCTTAGACCGGGCACGGGCCGCTACCCGCGGTGATATGCTGGCCCGTTATTCATACGATCAATCCCCTTATTTTAATACTCTCTACGGTTACATCAGCGTCATCCGTCAGGGAAATACTCAGCAGGGACAACTTTGTCTCGAGTACGAAATTGATCTAGTTGTACGGGTCAACCGCTATTTTATGCACACGATTCTTTGCGAGCAGTTTGACGGCAGCTGGAGAGAAACATCTGCTGCTTATGTCACGTTTCCGGTTAGAACCTACCCGGATCCGGGAAATGGCGGCTGGTTACCACCGGTTCGCTGATCCCACCGGATATTTGTCTTCATTCATTTTTATTTTCTTCTCAACTGCAGTTTGCAAATTAATTCCGGTCTTAGCACAAAAAAGCATCAGGTAAGTCATAATGTCTGCAACTTCCTGAGATACTTTTTCCAGCTTATCCAAATCCTCACCCACTTTAAGCGAATCTTCTTCAGTCATCCACTGAAAAATTTCAACCAGCTCGGAAGCTTCTACACTCAAGGCCATACTGAGATTTTTAGGTGAATGAAACTGATCCCAATTGCGGTTTTTAACAAATTCCCGGAGTCTGGCGGAGATCTTTTCATAATCAAATGACTGCATTTTATTCATTCCTCACTATGAGTTTTTTAGATATTTTCTCTGAGAAGTCTGATATTGTCCACGCCATGAATGCAAAAGCCGGACTACACCCACGAAATAAGCACAAAAATGGTTATGACTTCGAGTTACTTGTTAAAAAACATCCAGCTCTAAAACCATTTGTAAAACTCAATCCACGCAATGAAAAATCTATCGATTTTTCTGATGCTGCTGCAGTTATGGCACTGAATACAGCACTTTTAAAAGCTCACTATAATATTGCAGACTATTCAATGCCGGAAGGCTATTTGTGTCCCCCTGTACCTGGACGTGCGGACTATATTCATCACATTGCTGATTTGCTGAAAACCGACAAAGGCGAACTGCCAGTGGGAAAACGATTCAGTATGCTGGACATTGGAGTTGGTGCCAATTGTATTTATCCCCTCATTGCTCACGCGGAATATGAATGGACTGTCGTCGGCAGCGACATCGATACTGTTGCCATTGAAAATGCTGAAAGCATCGTCTCGGCTAACAAACTTGACTCAGCGATTACCCTTCGTCTGCAGGAAAATAAAAACAAGATCCTTGACGGCATCATTCGTCCTGAAGATTTTTTTCATTTTGTCGTTTGTAATCCACCTTTTCACTCTTCGTCGGAGGAGGCCGCAAAAGCTACGTTAAAGAAAAATTTCAAGTTGGGTCTGGCAAAATACAATCAAAATTTCGGTGGAACCAACAATGAGCTTTGGTGTGAAGGTGGAGAACAGGTTTTCATCACGCGTATGATTAATGAAAGTTTAAATTATCGTAAGAATGTACACTGGTTTACTTGTCTCGTTTCCCGTTACGAAACTCTGCCATCACTCTATGCAGAATTTAAAAGACTGAATATCAAATCGGTCAGAACGCTGGATATGTCTCAGGGACAGAAAAAAAGTCGCATTCTCGCCTGGACACTTTTTTAAAAATTGCCTCTAAGACCGACAGTCGCATAATGAATCCAGGCGAAGTTATAAACTTCATTATTGTCCGCTCCTCCTTCGACCATTCGGTAGCCTCCGAGAACCGAGAAGTGCTTTTGTAACTTGTATTCTATTAACAGGGCTATATCAAAGGCCCTGCCCTGTGGAGCTGCCAGACCATCAAAATCAAAACGAAAATTTATGTCTTCGTTAATCGGTTTCAATGCCTGAAAATTCAGGAGTGGTACAAAACCAGTATTTTTTTTGCTGGCTACAATATTGTTCTGTGACAGCCGGACTTCTGCATGTCGTATCTTAGCAGTCAATCCTGCAGCAAGAAACCATTCATCAAAAGAATCGAAATGATATGCATACGTCAGTCGATATGAATTAAATTTATAATAAGCATCTGCCCTACCGGAATTAAAAGTCTGTTGATTGAATAACACTGGTGAAGTAAGTGTTGCAGAAATATCAATCGATAGCGGAGCATAGAGTGCACGAAATTCATGTCGATTATTAATTATTTTTCCAGCATATATTCTCAGTGATTCAAATGCGCCTTTATCAAAATCACTCAGGTCGAATTGGGTGCCTCCGATACCGGGAATACGCTGATCATTTCGCGTCTGATAGACTAAAGCCCCTTCTAATTGAATGAATGTCGTACTCTCTGCCTTTAAAGTTAAACTAATAAAAAAAAGTAACAAAACTGATAATTTTTTCATTTCAAGGAGTTTCCTTTTAGACGACGTTTCTGCTTAAGTATTACAACTAATTAACATCTAATATTGTTCTAATCTTAATCATGTTTTAAGTAAAAGTGCAGGCGTAAAATCATTATCAAGAGGCCAGTTCAGACCTCCTAACAAGGAAACGTTATGAAAATCTCTAGTTCTTTTTTGCACCTTGAACACACTCCTGCTCTTGATCAGAAAATCGGCGAAGCATCGGAGAAAATCGCAAAATTCTTCGATGATAAAGGATCATTAAAATGGTTTTGCCACGTCGACAACGGAGTGCACATTGCGGAAGTTAATTTCTCGGCACACCACAAGGAATACCATGCGAAAGCAAGTTCCGATAATATGTACGAGAGCATTAATCTGGCATTGGCAAAAATAAAAAAACAAGCGTTAAAGAAGAAAGAGAAACTTAATCGTCTCCATCGCGGTAAGAGTGATCTGGATCTAGTTGCATAAGGACGACTATTTCCAGAGTAGCTGATCAGCTGGTGGGCTCTTGATCTCGTTGTCCACCGGCCAATACCAAAGTGAGCAGGCTAGCGCTGAAGTCCGGAAGTGATTGATCGGATTTATTTAAAAATCACCAAGAACGCTCAATGTCTGCTCACTCCTCACTTTAAAAGCGGCGCGGGAAACTGGCCAAGGCCACTCCCCGCCGTTCCTTCTACCCACTTCATCTTTTTTTGTAAGTTAAGACATAAACCATGCCTTAATAGAGGCTGATTGTTCTTTTGTGAGTTTATTCCCTAATGCAGATGTAATGTCGCTTAAATGTTTCTTGCGTAATACTTGCCGCCAGGACTCATCGGCTTCATACATAACGGCGGCAATTTCACAAACTGATGAAAAGTTTTTGTCTTTTTTCCCCAGACAGGGATTATTTTTGCGAATCTCCTGGCAATTGAAAGTTTTCTTTTTTCCTTCAATGGCCTCAACGATTTCCAGGAACGATATTTTCTCCGGAGAGCGCGACAAACTATATCCCCCTTTTGCTCCGGGAGTTGAGTGCACTAATCCGGCCTGGGATAACAATTGAAGTGATTTTGAAAGATATTCTTTGGGTACGCCATGAAATTCGGCTAAGGCTTTAGCCGAAACCTGAACGCCTTCAGGGAGCCCTGCCATTACAGTCATGCAATGAAGGGCCCATTCAATCTGATTGCCTAATATCATAAACCTGCTTTGTCTAAACCCAACATTTTATCCATGGAGCCCGGCTCAGCATGAAAAGGAGCTGCAAAACGGTTCCAAAGATTAATCATGGCGATTATAACTGTGAGTTCAGTTAATTCTTTTTCTGAATAATATTCCCGGACTTTTCCGTAAACACTATCAGTATTAGCTTTATTATTTAATTTTGTGACGGCTTCTGTCCACATTAATGCAGCCTTTTCAGATGCTGAAAAAAGTGGGGACTCTTCCCACGCACTCAGATGATACAGTCTTATTTCTTTTTCTCCGTCGATTTTGGCTTCTTTTGCATGCATATCAATGCAGAATGCACACCCATTTAACTGGGAAGCACGCATTTTTACCAGATGAATAAGTTTTTTATCGATGGAACTTTTTTTGATGAGCTCTTCAATTTCCATAAATTTGCGGAAAGCTTCAGGAAATAACTGGTAATAATTTAGTCTTTGCATAACAACTCCAATTGAGGACATATTTTGTCCGTAATACTATTATGGACATTATATATCCGCAATCAAAGTTGTGGTCAAAAGTCTTTTTCAAAAAAAGGGGCAATAGACCGCTTATCAGAGTGTTGGCTGATGTCGGGCTTCTGCTTTCTTTAACGGTATAGTCAGTTTTTTGATACGTTTTACAACTGCTTCTCCCACTCCTAAAGCGCTGGCAGGATTTTCACCGGTGATAAGAAGATCATCCTCTACAATATGAGCTGTCTGCGGAATCATGGCCTTTGAATATTGAGCGCCTCTTTTTTTAAGTTCTTCTTCCAGATTATACGGAACGGCTTTGTCTCTCTTAGCAAGCTCCTCTTCCATCCAGGAGAAAGCTGTCAGCTTCTTGCCGGTGACCAAAAAATTACCATCAGAAAGCTTAACATCCAAAAATCCGCATGGGCCGTGACAGACAGCAGACACTACTTTTCCTGTTTCATAAAACTCTGCCACTAATCTTTGTAAAACCTCATTGTCTTTAAAATCGAACATAGTTCCATGTCCACCAGCGAGATATATGGCATCATAATCATCTGCACTAATTTCTTCGCTGAGCTTAATGGAATTGGACAAATGATCCATAAATTTTCTGTCTTCATATCTGCGGGCTATGGAATTTTTGTATCCGACATTTCCGGCCACTTCCGTCAAAAGCAAACTGGCAGGATCAAGAGGCACGAATCCCCCTTCTGTTGAAGCGATATCCATTTTAAAACCGGCCTTTTCAACCACATCATAAAAATGGGTGAGCTCTGAAAGCCAAAGACCTGTCCGAATTCCGGTCTTTTGATATTCTCCAACGCTGGTGGCGACGATTAAAACCTTTTTTGTCTGCTCCATAATTTTCTCCTTGAAAATATTCAAGGTTTGAAGAGCAATGTTTGTGCCTGTTAATTTTTTTAAAAGATGGCGCACCCTGAGGGATTCGAACCCCCGACCAACTGGTTCGAAGCCAGCTACTCTATCCAGCTGAGCTAAAGGTGCGCATGGATAATGGAGAAATTAGACCAGCTAATTTTAGCCACAAAATTCCGAGAGTTAAAGCCCTAAGCGTACACTTTTTACAAGGTTGGTTGAAAAAATTCCTGAAAATGCTAGTTGTTAGCTCATAACAGACGATTTTAACCGAGGTTTTTATGAAATCAGCCCTTTTGACGCTTAGTATTCTTATGGCTTCTCAGAATCTATCTGCAGCCTCGTGTGAAGGTTATTTTAAAAGACTGAACATTCCGGCGAAGAAAATTCAGCGAGTACTTAACTGCGAATTGATCTCGGAATCTAACGATTCAAGGAACGTGATTTACTTAAACCATGACCAGCTTTGTGTCACTGAGTATACAGACCCAGAAGGAAATACAAATTCATCACTAAATTTCGTTATCCGTGGCAATAATAATCTAAGTGTTCAAGTTCCACATAAAAAAGTCTCTCTTGAGCGCGATGTTTTAAAAGTGACAGAGCTAAACTATGTAACGAATGGAGGATTGCTGCCGTTGTTTTATACAAAAAAAGAAATCATCATAAACAATAACAGCAGTACAAGACCTACACTTGCTCTGAACATCACTGAAGGAAGACGTGTAGGCGGACAAACAGAAGTGGTGTTTGCCGGGAACTATGAATGCCGTAAAGGAAATTCACTATTAGATATATTGGGTTTATAATTTTATTATGAGACAAGGGGCCCATAAGGGGCCCTTGTTATTGCTTGATAATACCACAGGCGATCCGATCCCCTGCATCTCCAGATGGCTGAGAAGTTAAATCATCTGCTTTGGCATGAAGAATAACTGCCTTTCCAACATAAGAATTTAAATCCACTTTCATGTCTTTCGGAATCATGACTTCTGTTTTTGCCATCCCTTCTTTATTGGCCACGAGATTGCCCATGTCACCAGCATGTTTTTGTTCGGCAGCTGGCGAATTGTGATCCTGTTTCGTGGGATTAAAATGTCCCCCCGCCGATTTAAAGTCAGGCCCTTTGCATTCTGATCCTTCATGAACATGAAAGCCGTGAACCGCACCTGGCTTTAATCCGGTTACATTTGCTGTGAGTTTAAGACCTTTCGCTGTCTCTTTTAACTCCAGTGTTCCTTTGATTTCTTTTATTGATGGTGATTCGAGTTCAGCCCTTGCCGATTTTTCTTTTGCAGCATACACAGTAAACGAAAGACATGTCGAAATAAGCAACGTTATTGTTTTTGATCTGTTCATTTTTCTTTCTCCTTGAAAATGAGCTCAGCGGGGACGAATGATATTATAAACACTTTTTAAAATGTAGGTTTTAAAGCGGGCGGGACGGTTTTTATTTTCGCCGTGGTAGCTTATCAGCAGGGCTTCTTTCTTTTTTTTGTTGGTCCAGGCGACAAAAATTCCGCTGTGTTCGAAGTTGTTGTACGCATGATTGATCAGATAAAGCCAGTCTCCAGGTTTTATTTGATGAGGTTCTGCATAAGGACCCTGTGTGGTACTTTTAAAAACAGTTTCTCTTCGTTCCTCAGGAAAACCAGCGCGGCGAAAGGCTTCATCAATAAAATCCCAGCAAGCTCCTCGAATTATAATTTTTCGATCGATCATGGTGCGGGAAGTTTCCAGGACCCGGTGAGCCTCTGTTGAAGCGGCTGCTTCTGCTTGAGCGACCAGATCAGGTGTGAAAAGCTCCTGTGTGTATCCACAAACAGGTATGATAAGAATAAAAAGCATGACCAGCGTTTTCATGAGTTGATTCTAAAAACCGCCATGCTTGAGAGTCAAATGCAAGACTTAACAATGACTGCATTACATAGATGCTGGACAGAAAGAGCAGCTTAAGATATGAAAACTGCATGAGAAATTTAGTGTCAGAAAACATCCCGGGCTATCAATTACTGGATTCAGGTTTTGGAAAAAAGCTGGAGATTATCTCTGGTGTTACTGTAGAGCGTCCTTCCCCTCAGGCGATCTGGGCCCCACGGCTGCAGGAGAGCGAATGGAAAAAAGCGACTTCAGTTTGTATCAGGAAGAATGATGGTGGCGGTACCTGGAAACATAAATCGGATAAAGAACCACAAGATCTGCTGATCGAATGGGAAAAATTAAAATTCAAAATAAAATTTACCTCATTCGGGCATTGTGGAGTTTTTTTTGAACAGGCCGCTGTATGGCAGACATTAATGCAAGAGACTCATTCGCTGGAAAAAGAATTAAAGCGTCCCTTAAAATTTCTTAATCTTTTCGGTTATACAGGTTGCGCGAGCTTAGCCGTTGCTTCTTGTGGAGCAGAAGTGTTTCATGTGGATAGCTCACGGGGTGTATTGAGCTGGGGTAAAGAAAATGCTGAAGCATCAAAGCTTGATTTAAAAAAAATTAAGTTCGTTCAGGAAGATGTGCGTGCCTTTATAAAGCATTCGCTGCGAAAGGGTTTTAAATATGACGGAATTCTGGCCGATCCACCAAGCTGGGGACATGGGGCCAATAAAGAAGTCTGGGAGTTCGACCAGATGATTCATGAACTTATCAGCGATTGTTTCAATGTTCTGACTCGGGAGAAAAGTTTTTTCTTTTTATCTTCCCACACTCACGGAGTTCAACAGGAAGCTCTTCGGAATATTATGAACGATCACAAGTCCAAAAAAGAAATTACTATTGGAGAGCTGGGAGTGAAACACTCCCATGATGAAAGAATTCTGCCAGCTGGTATATACTCTTTTGCCCGTAATATTTGCTAGTTTTAGACATCGATAAAGCGGCTGTCGTCTGCAGATGGAATTGATCCATTGGCAACAGCGGCCAGTTTTTCACTTTTTCTAATCTCTGTATTTTTAGGTACAGTCTTTTTGCTCTCAACTTTTTTAATTTCTGTTTTTATTGATCTGGCTGGAGAAGAGAACTTTTCATGAGTGAGCACTTTGCTTGCCTGAACCTTTTGTGTTTTTACAACAGTTCCGCCATTAATTGTCTGAACCAGAGATTCAACCAGTGAGTTTAGTTCTACGGCCTGTACTGATAAAGTTCCGGCAGCATTAGCAGATTCTCCGGCGCTGGCCGTATTTTGCTGAGTAACCTGATCCAACTGACCAATGGCCTTAGTAATTTCCATTACCCCCTGAGCCTGTTCCTGACTGGCACATGAAATTTCTGTAACCATTTTAGAAACGCTGGCCACTGAATTAACAATTTCATTTAAAACAGATTCACATTCATGAGCGACACTATTACCAACTTCTACTTTTTCTTTTCCAGTTAAAATCAATTTACCAATTTTTTCTTTGGATTCTTTAACAATTGTTTCTACTGTCTTCACACTATGGTCCAGCATATTACTTATTTCCAGCGCGGCAGCACCACTCATTGAAGCAAGATTTCCGACCTCTTCAGCTACAACGGCAAAACCTTTCCCCTGTTCACCGGCGCGAGCTGCTTCAACTGAAGCATTGAACGAAAGTAACTTTGTCTGGAAAACGATATCATTAATAACTTTAGTCTTAGTTCCAATTTCAGTTATAATCCGGACAATATTTTCGATTTCTTTGTTTGTTTCATCAATTTGATTCATAATGCCGGTATTACTTTTATTAATATCGTCGATCGCTTTAAGCATATGATCGACAACCTCTTTTCCACGCTCAGCTGTTTTTAAGCTCTGCTCAGAAACAATACTAGATTGTCTGGCATTTTCAGTATTGGCATTGATCATTGAGCTGATTTCTTCAATAGATGATGAAGTCTCCTGCAGGGATGCTGCCTGCTGGCTGGTAGCAGATGAAAGTTGTTCGGATGAAGAAGCTATCTGCTGAGAAGCCGAACTCACTTTATCGCTTGCTGATCCTAAAGTTGTTCCCAGGGAACGAAACTGTGTAACTAAACGGTTCATTGTTCTAAGTGCCAGGAAGGTTATTGAGGCCAGTGCCACGGCCATTATAATTGAAAGTACGAAAAAGCTTCGTCTACTGGCATCAGCGGCTGTTGCCAGTTCCTGCATGTTTGCATCCTGTTCAGCCTTGATAATCAGAAAGACAGCATCAATACGACTGGTGATATTTTTAGCAAACTGAGGAGCATCAATTCCATACTCTCCTGTCGTATATTTTTCAGAAAATGTATTGAAAGCATCAAGCACACTCTTCCATTCAGTGGAATTTAAAATATCGCTGACTCTTTTCCGGCTGTCATTTGAAATGTTCAGTCCCGTCGATTCCAGGTTTATAGAAATCGCCGTAAGATACTTAAAATAAGCTTCCCGGTCAGATTGTTCTTTTTTTACATTGCCGGCAAAAGCAGCATTCAAAGCCGCTCTCAGGCGCCCCATGTTTTCTTTGGATTCTTCAAATAATGTCAGACTGGTAAAACGCGACTCGTAACCTTTAAAGTGGGCCTGCTCAAATAGATCAACTTCTAGTTGTATAAAATGGGAAATGGCCTTATTAAAAAGACCAATGACTTCCGGCACACTGGTTCCTGCTGAGACAGCAGCACGTATTTCATCGACTCCAGTTTTTATTTTTTGCAACTGAGCTTCTTTATTCGTGAAAGAAACTGGTTCTACTTTTTTAACAAACTGTTCTAACAGTTCGTCGACCTTCTTTCTTTGTCCGTTTAGTTCCTCCAGAGTGATCTTTTTGTTCAGAAAGAGACTGGACATCCCTCTTTCACGTTGAACCTCATGAATGGTTTCTGAAAGAACCTGCTGAGCATTGGCGCTATCAATGACTGCCAGAGCATCATTTTTGTCCTGATTCATTTCCATCAGGAGCATTCCACCAAGAACAAAGCTTAGTAAAATGAGCGGGGCGAATATAGTCCAGATTTTTGCTTTCAGAGATAAGTTTTGCATAATTAAAGCTCCAATGTTTGAATGTTCATCGTCACTTTAAAAAAATTAGCTGAGAACAATAGGACTTAAATATTCTTTTTTCATGTGAATTTTTCATCACACTCTTAAGTCGATCAGGAGTCAAAAATTATTACTGCAGGAATTATGTATAGCGGAATCTAAAGAGTGTTAAACACAGCTCGTCCTGCATAGACATTTTTTTGATTAAGGGTAATGGTGTAGTCAATCGGACACCCTTTAGCAATCATCGCCGCGACTCCGCAATACTTTGTCATCGATAAAGTGACTGCTTCTACCGCCCGGTCTGATTCGACATTACCTTCAATCACAAAATTTAGGGAAACAGTTTTGAACACTACTGGTTGTTCTGATGGATCAGTCTGCTCAACATCCGCCTCCACGCTGAAACTTGACGGGAGCTGTTTATATTTTTTTAAGAGGGAGATTACATCCATGGCCGAACATCCGGCGATTGCCATGGCCACTAGTTCTTTCGGTGTGGCACCGCTATCTCTCCCCATAGGAGGTTTAGCATCGATCGGAAGTAAATTGTTTCCCGCTGATGCCTGAAAGCTTAATCCCTCATTCCATTTAACTGCTGTTTTCATCAGACCTTCCTCTTGTTTTACTGTATGATTTGTCATTTTCAGGGTTTATGCCCGGACTTTCAGGCTATAATTTTTTCCCGGGCAGCCCTATTATGTCCAGCCTTTTGGTATAGATATCACCTATGCGAAAAATGATTGCCCTGGCCATTTTTATGACCTCCTCCGCAAGTTTTGCCTGCAGCGATAATCTGAAGAATCATCCTGAGGAATGTAAGCAGCAGGATCGTTATTTGCGCCTTAAAGCTGATTTGGCGAAGTACTCAATTAAAGTTGAACAGCTCTCAGGGTACGCTCTGTCCAGGGCATTGGGTTCTGAGGTCTTAACCCAGATTAAAGGTAAATCAACGCAGCCTTTATCGAGCAATGAATTACAGAGTCCAGAATTGCTGAAATGGCAAAATGGACAAAAATTTATTCAATCTCTAAACACTATTTACCTGCAACCTCAGGACGTCCTTAAACTCCACAAAAGTCTCTTTTCTTCCAAAGGATTAATCGCGACCGTGGGTACTGATGCTGGAAAATTGCGGACATCTCAGGGAATAACAAATCCTCGGGAACATTTTAGCTGTCAGGATAATGTATTAAACGAAGCTACACTTACTTATCTAGGCGATCCGGATCTTCGTAGTGTGGAGAATTATCCATTACTTGAAATTGAAAATGTACTTCCTTGTCCGGGAGCAAAGGGAGCATATTCCGGTACACTTGTTTATTACAAAGGTGCCAGCATGAAAGAAGAGCTCACTCGATGGCTCAATGACTATAACGACATGCTGATTCGTTTTGAAAAAGGAATGGCAGAAGATATCACTCCTACCGCTTATATGGCAGATATGCGTCGCTGGTTTTTGGCCATCGCTCCTTTTTCCTACGGTAATCTGGAAGTGGCCAATGCTCTGGCAGATTATTTTATGTTTCGTCTGCAATTATTTCCCGTTCCAATGAAAGATCTGAAGTCTTCTCACCTGCAGGAAGTTGAGCAGAGTCGTGAACAGGTCAAAACTCGAGCAAAGGACACTCTTAGTTTCATTGAAACATGCCTGTATGAGAACAAAGTACGCCCCGTCTCTCCTCTTTGTGGAAGTTTGTAACAGCTGTCTAAAATATAGACACTTTTCCATTTCTAATCCTGATTTTCTGCTTTTAAGCTGGCTTAACTGCTAATGCCTCATTCAGGCACATTCTTTGCTCTATAAACTGGCAATTCACGTTTTATAGAGGTTTATATGAAATCCTTCATTTCATGTATTTTATTTTCCTTAACTCTTTCGTTCCTGTGTTCAGCTCATGCTGAAGCTGCGGACATACCTAAACGCATCGTCGTTTCAGTTGGAGACCTCAAGGAGAATAACAGCCGGGAATGGAAACGTAGTATTTGTAATCAGGTCTATTCGCTTGCAAGAGATATTGTCTCTTCCGGTGTTAACGTAATCTGCCGTGAGTTCAATACAGACAATTTCATGGATGCCGGCCTAAACAACCTCAGCCGTCAAAATGATTTCCATGTACGAATTATCCGCGAAAAAAACGAAAAGCTTGGGGTGGATGTTACTAACTGGCAAAGAAAACACGAATCGGATTTCAAATCCCTCGGTTGGTCTTTTATAAAAGACGATAAAGCTAAATTCTCTCAAACCGATGCGTTTAATAAAGCCCTGACAAACTTCTTTTTCTATGTTGCCCATGAGGACGGGTATAAGGCCGGTCTGTTAATGAATGGTCTCAATGAATCCGAAGAAGTTGGGTTTAATGAAGAGAAACAGGCCTTCGTCGACAAACGAACCAATAGTGTTATTTCATTTGAAAATGCTTATACACTGTTCGAAAACGAAAGTGTGCGCAAAAAAAACTATCTCCGTACGGGAGTTGAGATCGGAGTTCTTCTTTCTGCAGCAATGGGAATTTACTATAAGAACCTGGTTCTTATGAGACAAGATTTCGACTACGGATTCCGCGATGGTATTAAGAAGAAATTTAACGGTGAAGCATGGTTGTACGATGATAATGACAAAGCTTCAAATTACGGACATGTCTATGCAGGGGTAATGTACTATCAAGTCGCCCGCTCAAATGGCTTCAACGCACTGGAATCTTTCCTCATTACTCAAGCTTCATCCGCTGTGTGGGAATTTATGGAATACCACGAAGTATTCTCCATTAATGACCAAATCCTCACTCCAATCGGTGGATATGTTATTGGCGAAGCAACTTACCAGATTTCATGTGCCTTGATCCAAAAAAGTGGTATTGCGGCCAAATCACTGGCCTATGTGATTAATCCCAATCTGGCAGTCAACCATGGCCTGGATGCAAAATTTAAAAAAGATAAATATCATGCTCAACCGGACTGTAAAAAACCTCGCTGGTCCGAAATTTCAGTGCAAATCGGACTGGAAAAAGGACAGAAAGCCTTTAATCCGGAAGAAAATAAAACTGCTAACTTTGCCATGAATGCAGAAGTTATCAATCTTAAAGGTTATGGAAAAGAAGGTCAGGATGCAAAAATAGTTCTGGATTCATCCATCTCTAAAATGTTTGTTGAACTTGGTGGTAACAACGGAACGGTAGACTTCGCCGTCATCGCTCAAGTTGTCATGGCCGCTTATCACAAAAAAGATATTAAGGTAGATGAACGGGGACAGCTTCGTGGATATGACTTTGTTTTCGGCCTGGGTTCGGCTTCGACTCACCGGGATCGTGGAGCAGGCGAAGGAACAAAAAATGATGATTTCTTTGGTACCGTTGGAATTTTAGGTGCCAACGCTCACGCCAACATTTATTACAAAGGTTTTAACATTCGCGCAGACTTCGCCATTTATGGTGATTTTTCAATGGTAAAAGCTTTGGCCATACAGCCAATGCTCGCCGGTGGCGGAAATCTGGATGACCAGCCGGGCATTATGAAGAAACGCGGATACTACTGGGGATTGGGCTCATCTACACTCGCTTCAATTGCGGTCGAATATGGAAGAGTAACCGTTGCTTACTCAGGACAATTCTCAAATGCGAAAAGTCTTAACAGCAGACACAGGCTGGATGGGTCTTCGCCTGACGATTACAGCGACTCAATTGCAGTTAACAGAGTGTCTGTTGAATACGCTCTGACTAAGAAATTAAGCCTTCAATTAGCTTACGAGCAAATTCAGCGCAAAGGAAATAATGAAACTAAAGGCTTGAGCCAGACAGCAACCGAAAAACGTATGATGAGTTCTATTAAATACATTTTCTAGCAGGAAGAAGATAAGTGAGTGTCGACGGCCCTAAACGTCGAGACTCACTTCTTCCATTTCGGTTTCTTCATCGGCTTCTTTGAATGGTGTATCGGCAATGTCCACGCGATGGCGGCACTTCGGACACTCCAGTTGCTTGCCGTTTTTCTTGGTGAACTTCTCACCCATCACTGGATTACCACAGGCTTCACAGTCAAAGGCATAAGGCTTAGTCCACATAGCGTTTGAACAGGCCGGATAATTTGAACAACCGTAAAAGAGTTTTCCGAAACGGCTTTTCTTTTCAGCGAATTTACCAACTTTACAAAGAGGACACTGAACATCAAGTGTAAATGGCAGTGTGGTTGCGCAGGTTGGATATTCTTCACAGGCGAGGAATTTTCCGTACTTGCCTTTTTTAATCGCCATCCTTTTACCACAAGTCGGGCAGGCTTCTTTGGCAAATTCTTTTTCTACGATAGTGATCTTACCATCGAGTGATTTTTTGAAATCTTCAGTACTGTTACAGTCCGGATAGTTAGAGCAGGCCAGGAACTGACCATTTTTACCCCATTTAATCTGATATTCACCGTCTTTACATTTACGACAGTGAACGCCAGTCGGGATAGACTGCTTCTTGAGGTTTTTCATTTCCTCTTTAGCTTTTTCCAGTGTCAGTTCAAAAGTTTTCCAGAACTCTCTTAATACTTTTTTCCAGCTGACATCGCCTTCTTCGATTTTATCGAGAAGCTCTTCAACTTTAGCTGTGAATTCAATATCCATAACGTCAGGGAAACTCTCTACTAACATTTTGCAGACAACGTTTCCTAATTCCGTCGGAATGAAACGGTTTTCAATTTTTTCAACGTAATTACGATCCTGGATGTTGGAAATAATCGCCGCGTATGTCGATGGACGACCAATCCCCTGTTCTTCCAGTGCTTTGACAAGAGATGCTTCATTAAACCTTGGTGGTGGTGAGGTCCAGTGCTCTTCAGAGGCGATCGCTTTTTTCTGAGCAAACGTTTCACCTTCGGCAATATCAGGCAAGAGACCAGTTTTTGGTTCGTCCTGTTCTTCCTGATCTTCGTCCTTTCTGCTTTGTTTTTCGGCCATTGATTCCAGGTAAACTGTTCTGAAACCCGGAAATTTAACGATGGAACCGTTTGATTTAAAGAAATGTCCGCCGGCTTCGAACGTGACCGTTGTCTGATCAATCACCGCTGGTGACATTTGGCTGGAGATAAATTTATTCCAGATAAGTTCATAAAGCTTTTGTTGGTCGGCATCGAGGTCACCGCGGACTTCATCCGGTGTGAACTCCAGGTTAGTAGGACGGATGGCCTCGTGGGCGTCCTGAACTTTACTTGTGCCTTTCTTTTTATAAACGATCTCTTCACTTGAAAGAAAATCTTTTCCGTATTTCTTTTTAATGAAGTCGCGAACCGACTTCATGGCTTCCGGTTCTGTTCTGACTGAGTCGGTACGCATATAAGTGATCAAACCCTGAAGGCCGTGATCGCGAAGCTGAACCCCTTCGTATAACATTTGCGCAACCATCATGGTTCTTTTAGCAGTGAAGCCCAGCTTGTGAGCTGCTTCCTGTTGAAGTTTTGATGTCGTAAATGGAGCGGTCGGATTCTGACGTCTTTCTTTTTTCTTAACTTCAATAACTTTAAGGGATTTGCCTTTAATATCAGCAACGATACTTTTAGCTAGTTTTTCACCCTGATCACCATCAAGTTCAGTCTTTTTCCCGGCCTCTTCACCGTAATAGCGAACTTCAAAAGGAATTCCCTTTTTTTCCAGCTCTCCTTGGAGAGAAAACCATTTTTCCGGTATGAATTTTTTGATTTGTTCTTCGCGGTCAACAATAACTCTTAAAGCTACGGACTGCACTCGGCCGGCAGAAATCCCGCGCTGCACTTTATCCCAGAGAATGGGAGAGATTTTATAACCGACCAGACGATCCAGAACCCGGCGGGTTTTTTGGGAATCATACATTGGCTGATTAAGCTCTGTCGGATGCTCAATGGCATTTTTAACGGCTGCTTTTGTAACAGCGTTAAAAACAACCCGATGAATTTTTTTCTTTTTTCCGATTTCTTCAGCAAGATGGAAAGCGATCGCCTCTCCTTCGCGGTCCATATCGGGCGCGAGATAAATTTCATTGGCGTCTTTGGCTAATTCCTGAATTCTTTCAATTTTATCTTTTTTTCCGGTAATCGGAACCAGATCAAGAGCAAAGTCGTCTTTTATATCAACACCCAGTTTAGATTTGGGAAGATCCTTAATGTGACCATTACTCGCCACAACCTGATAACCACGGCCTAAATATTTTTTGATCGTTTTTGCTTTGGACGGAGACTCTACGATAACCAGATCGTATCCACCGGCATCTTTTGTGACCATTTCGACGTCTTCGGCTTTAATCTTGGCCACTGCCCGTCCGGCTTTTTTAGCAGGTACTGCTTTTTTAGCAGGAGCTTTTTTGCTCACTTCTTTTTTTGCCACGACTTTTTTTGAAGCCGCTTTTTTGGCAACTGCTTTAGCGCACATATTTTACCTTTGGTAATTAATTTTTATTTTTTGGAATCAGTATTCAACAACTCATCCACTTCTTCAAGGTCAAACTCTGTCAGACCGTATGGATTTTCCTTGTTATTAATATCTTCATCAAGATACTTTCTTCCAATGTCTTTTTCAATCTCATTGATTGACTCAAAAGCATTTGGATCAGGTTGTTTTGCTTTCTTCTCCAAATCTTCCAGACTTGATTGTTCAAGGAATTTGTCTTCATCCACCTTAGATTCATTGAGCGATTTCTCAGAATCGATAATTTCAGATTCTAACCGATCAAGCTCACGAACATCACGCTCCGAATCCTTGATAACTGATTTATCACGCTCTTGACGCTCTAATTCTTCCAGTTCGTCTTCGGTCAACTGAATCTTATCAGCTTTATTGAGAATATCTTGACTGACATCATCAAGGTTAAGCTCAACGTCTAGTTCTTCCAGAGCTTTTCCTTCAAGTTTTTTCACGTCATTGATTTTATCTCTGTTTTTTAGCCTTAAGCTACGCGCTTGTTCTTCCTGCGTGCGGGTAACTGCAATGCTCCCTAGAGCAATTTCGTTTGATGAAGCAGTAACCAGTGCTGTAGCAAAGTTGTCAGTGATATTGATAACGGTTAACTCACCAATTTTATAAGTTGGACTCGGAGTAATTTTTCTTTGCGTTCCCCGATCCACGAAGGAATAAATGTCAAAAACGTTCCCCAACTCCACTCCGTCAGCACGGCCACGATCAATGTAGACAACGTCACCGAAAGACATACCGCTAAGAGATTCGCGATAACTGCCTATGACGGCTGCTTCAACATTACGTTTACTGAACGTACGTGCAATTTTTCCGATCTTTGGAGTAAACACTGTTATTCGGTCACGACGCTGAACGATTCCCGACTGGTCTTCAATCGTACATTCCCAAACATCATCAATTTTACGGACAGCTTTGATTTGTGCGGTTGTCGTATAAAGAAAACCGGCACGATCAGAGATGGGATGCTTAATTTCTCCACCAGCAGTATAAACAGAGAACATATCGCCCGGTTTAACTTTAGTTGTTTTATCAAAGGTCACGTAAATAGTATCGAACTTATGCATGAACACCGATTCTTTGGCAGATGCCTTTATTTCTCCTAAGTCCTGAACGGCATTAGTAGTGATAAAGGAATTCAGGAAGAATCCTTCGCGATAATTGAAGACAATTTTATCGTTCTTATCAAAGCCGGCGCTGTCATAAACTTCTGCTGGCTCTTCAATGGATATGGCCGAGATAGGCGGGTCATATTTCTCGTGCTCGGTATTTTTCTGCATTTTTTCAAGCCGCTCGAGATCCTCATAAGTTTCTTCTGAGGCAAACTGGAAATAAACGCCCTGATCGATTAATTTTTTTCTCTCATCTAACCACGAAGGTCGATTACGGTCATCACTGCTGGTATATGTTCCACCTGGTTTAGCCATGGCAATATCGTCATCCGAAAATGCTCCAACCTGAACCTGTGGCATATTGTCTGCATCCCCCGTATCAAAGGCGAGAATAGTTCCCGGTTCAATTTCGTGAGGGTTAGTAATCTGCGGATTAAGAGACCAGATTTTAGAATAATAAAAACCGGATCCAAATAGATTTTTAGAAATTTTCCAGAGGTAGTCCCCTTTCTGAACTTCATATTTATCTTGTTTAGCCTTGACGGCTAATTCATCCCATTCTTTAGGTGTAATTTTCTGCTGAACAAACTTAGAAAGTTCCAGCAACTTTTTTTCTTCATTTCCAACATCGAAATTTACAGAATCATCTGCCGTAATTTCGGCTTTCTCATCATCAGCTCCCGTCGTTTTCTGAGCAGTCTCCTGCGGTGGTTGAGCTTCTTTTAAATTTAGTGTTCCACTCTGAGCTGGTTTTGTTTCAGCCGGTGAGCCGCCAGCCTTCTGGTCTTTATCGAAAACGACTTCTCCAATATCCTCTTTCAGCGATTGCAAATCATCCTGTTCTTCAAGCGTAGACATCTGCACGGCTTCGCCACCACTGGTATCGGCCGGTGAATCACCGGTTTTTTTCAGTGATTCATAAACATTCACTTCTTCTAAATCCTGAGTCACACTGTCCTGAGCAACAATATGCTTGCTGGCCAGAGCGGCCAGTAACAATAAAAAGCATGTTTTTTTACTCATAAGACTCATCTTTTTTAGCCAGCCTCAAAAAAGTCATGCAGGAGAGAATAATATTTGGCCTGACGTTCAGGTTGTTTCAATTTTTCACTACACACAATCAGCTTTCCCAGGGCCTTTAACACAAGACCGGAGAAAGCGTATTTATTAATAACCTCTTCGTAGACTTGCGAAGCGAGATCAAATTCCCCCTGATTAAAGAGCAGATCACCCAACATCATTTTAGCCCGGACTACGATTTGTTTTTCGCGGCTGGTCTCCAGCTCTTTTAAGATCACTAAGGCCTGTTCAAATTTATTTACCTTAATCAGATCCTGTACTTCCCTCAGCCGCACAATCTGGTCATCAATATCATCGGTGTAATTGACAGTCTGAACACCTAAAGATGTTGGAATGGCCGGACCGGTAGAGAGAGCTTTGGCCACCGGAGTATCGGAGACAGCATCTGGTATGCTGCTGTCAATCTTATTGACTAGTTCAGAGGGATCCAATGAAGTTGTTCCTTCCAGTTCAGGTTTCTTTTGATCATCAGTAATAACAGGAGCACTCTCCACTGTTACTTTCGTGGCCATAGTCTTTGATTGGGCAAGCAGATCCTGATATTTACGGGCTAACTCGTCGTACTGCTCTTTAGGAACAGTCGCTCCGGTTTTCACGCCCTCATGTAATGCGGAATCGACAGTTTGTTCGCGGTGAAGCCAAAGTGATGAACAGGACGTCAAAAGAAGAGACAAGCCTAAATACACTGTCCCATTCCAGGCCTTTCTGGCAGTTATCCTCTTCACTTTTTGTCCTCCATGACTTGTAAATGTGAAAGCGTTATCCTAAGTTTTATTCTAAATCAGAACGCATCCACGTCAACTGATTTAAAGTAAATACAAAGGACTCTCTATGGAGCAACAAAACAGTCAACTTTTTCATTATGTCATCAGGTTAAATAAAGAAGATTCAGCGTTCTTCTATTTCCAGCTGGAGGCAAACGATGGAATATGTTTTTATTCTACTCTTGACCATCCCGATCATGCTCATTATCGAGACATCGATTTAAAAGGCGACATTCAGCTTAAGCCAGAAGCTACTCATCTCATTAATAAATGTTCGCAGAAGTTTAAAGTGGACATCCTGGTGGATGAAATAATTCCTGATAAAATGGGACTGCTATATGCGCAAGCTTAACACCTTTTTCATCTCAACCCTGCTTTGTACAACTTTGGTAGCGACGTCTTGCTCCCGGACACCGGTTTCCGGTAAAAAAGCATTTTTGCTGACAAGTGCTGCAGAAGAAAACGCTCAGGGCCAGCAAGCGTATGAAGAAATTCTGAAAAAAGAAAAAGTCATCACCGGAACTCCGCAAGCGAAGATGGTGGAAGACATTGGAAAGAAAATCGCCGCTGTTGCCAATCAACCTGACTTTAAGTGGGAGTTTAAAACAATCGAAAATGAAGATCCCAACGCTTTTTGTCTTCCGGGCGGAAAAGTTGCGGTTTATACCGGCATTTTTAAATATGCTCAGAATGAAGCCGGCTTAGCAACTGTTGTCGCTCACGAAATTGGCCACGCGATAGCCCGCCACGGTGGTCAGCGTGTAAGCCAGGCCATGGCCGCTAATGTTTTGATGGCCGGAGTAGCTGTTGTTGGTCTGGGTAATATGGAACCTGAAAAACGCAACACGATTATGTCTCTATTAGGCGTTGGTGCAACAGTGGGAGTCATTCTTCCTTTTTCACGCGCCCATGAAACAGAAGCGGATGAAATCGGCCTTAAACTTATGAGTCAGGCGGGATATGATCCTCGTGAATCGGTAAATTTCTGGGATCGCTTCTCACAAGCTTCTGGAGGAAAATCACCTCCTGCTTTCTTGTCGACTCACCCTGCAAGTGATAAACGCCGGGATCGTCTTAAAGAAATGCTGCCGGAAGTGATGCCGTTGTACGAGAGCTCTTCCAAGTATGGTGTCGGTAAAAATCTTCAATAAAAAAAGCCCACTTTTTGTGGGCTTTTTTATTATTTCTTCTTGGGCGCTTTTGTTTTGGAATCTTTTTGAGGAGTCACCGCTGCTGGTTGAGTTTCAGGATATTCCAGGCTCACAACGATTGGAAAGTGATCACTATACCCCATTTTTTCTTTTGTTTCACCGTCAGCATTGAAACGTTTTGGTGCAAGGATGATTTTGCGGTCTTTTTCATCATCTGTTCCAGTTATTTTCGAAAGCTCCTTCACCATGAATGGCTGGGCATGAATTTCAAAAGTTGATAGTTTAACATCCATATCTTTGCCATCTTTGAGATTGGTGTTGATCATGAAATGATCGAGCATGTTCCACTGATCTTTAGGAGAAAAATAATAAGTCCCTGGTGGCATTTTCTTTTTTACGTCTTCGCTGATTCGTGTGTCGGCCTTAAAATCTTCGGCAACAGCTGAGTAAAGATTATCTTTGTAGAGAACAGTCTTGAAAGGATGAGGATCATTTATATCGATCGTGTTAAAATCCCCCATTGCGATGATGTTCATCTTCGGATTCTTGGCCAGAATTTCTTTTGTACGAGTAGCAAGGACTTCTGCCGCTTTAATTCGCCATGAATCAGGATTGGCAAGTGAAGGCCAGTGATTCACAAATAATGTAAGTTGATGAGTTCCATCAATAAGAAATTCTACTTCCAGAATATTGCGGCTTGGATAATCAACCGGGACAACATGTTCAGCTCGCGATATTTTTTTTATGTGCGGTGAAGATTTAAAAAGAAGTGCTACATCCACACCTCGGAAGTCTGGAGACTCAGTAATCTCCATCTGGTCGTATCCAAGCTTCTTTCCTAAACGAGCGACAATCTCAGCATTTTCAACTTCGATTAAACCGATAAAATCCGGTGCAACAGGACGACTTCCCACAACTTCGGCAATCTGGTTGATGCGCATGTCAACTTTAGCTTCAGTCCAGTCTGTATCAAAACACTCATTGCGGCGAAATTTATTTCTTTCTTCCTTACAACCTTCTTTTTTACCCGGAAAATCTTTTGGCAAGAGAGTCCAGTCATTTTTGTCTTTTCCGGCAACGACATCGTGTTTAGTATCGAATAGATTTTCCACATTGTAAGACATGACAGTCACAGACTTCGCAAGGGCGACTTCCGTCAACATCAAAAAAGGTAATACAAACAATAAATGTTTCATGAATCAAGGCCTCCACAAGGATTTTGGAGCCCTAAGATTATCAGAGATCTTTAAGAAGTGCCAAAACATCTTTGTGATGAGATTTGGTTTTAACGTCATCCATTATATGCGCGATTTTACCTTCAGGATTGATGATAAACGTGATGCGATGAATCCCTTCGTACTCTCTTCCCATAAATTTTTTGAGACCCCAAACTCCATATTTATCGGCAATTGCGTGATCAGGATCGGATAAGAGGTCAAAGTTCAAGTCTTCTTTTTCCTGAAACTTTTTTAGCCTTTTTGGCTCGTCCGGACTAATTCCGAAAACTACGGCGTCCCTTTTGGCAAAATCTTTTTTAAAATCGCGTATCCCGCAGGCCTGAGTCGTGCATCCCGGGGTCATGGCCTTAGGATAGAAATAGAGAATGACCCACTGACCTTTAAAATCTTTCAGGCTAATTTTCTCATCATCCTGATTAAGTAAAGAAAAAACAGGGGCATTATTACCGATTTTAGGCATAGACATTTTTCCCTCACCAGACATCGCGCAATTCGCGCAATTTAAGAAAAACAGATTTTTTGTCATTATGAGAAAGTTTAAGGTTTTTGACTACATTTTTTTCTTCCAGTCGGAGGAAGGTATTTATTTCTCTCTCTGTCTGCATATCATTGTGAAAAAAGACTTCATCTAAATTAAGATTGCTTATGTGGTTCAAAAACGCCCGGGCCCTATCATTTTCTTTTTCCACGCTGAGTGTGAATTCAAGATTGCGTTTGAGATAATCATGACCCGGATAAATGATTGTATCATCCGGAAGCTGAGTAAAAATATTTTCGATTGTGTGAAACATGATCGCAGGATCGCCACCTCTGCAATTTCCAACGCCAGCGTTAAAAAAGCAATCACCGGTAAAGAAGGCATATGCATGTCGGTTTTTTTTCAGCAAAATCCCGATATGGGAAGCCGTATGTCCCGGGGTATAGACACATTCCATCTTCCAGTGATTCTCTCCTTCCTGGCATTCATAAATGACTTCATGATGAGTCAGATCCCGGGATTTGTGCGGAATGTGGGCGTGAGGATGGGCCCAGACAGGACAGTTATGATGAGAAACAAGCCCGGCATTTCCAGAATGATGGTCACAATGATCATGGGTGGTAATAATCGCAGTCAATTTCCGCTTTAAAAGGGTTGCTTGAACCTCTGCGGCGGAAAAAGGATCTATACAGAAGATCGATCCATCATTAAAACTGATTAGATATGAGAAATTTCTCAGGGTATTCTTAAAGAAGATTTGCTCGACTTTCATCGAATCGATTATACTCGAGCCTTAACTGAAAATGAAAGCCGCAGTCAGGAAGGAATAAATGGACGCACAATTTTTTACAATGATTTTTCTCGTCGCACTTTTTGTCAAAAGTCTGGTTGAAAGTATTCTGGACCGGCGAAATATGCTGCACATTCAAAAAAATCGTAACCAGGTTCCTCCCAAATTTGCTTCTCAAGTTACCCTGGCCGATCATCAAAAAGCCGCAGACTATTCAGTAGAAAAAATAAAGGCCAATCAGTTCTTTCATTTTTTTGACCTGGTTGTCTTTTTGGGACTAACCTTACTAGGTGGTCTGGAACTCATAAACCGTTCCGTTATTGGCTTTACTTCTAACGAAATTATGACCGGTCTTTATTTCTTTGCCGCTTTAGGTATTGTGACTTCTCTTCTGGGTCTTCCGAAAACACTTTATTTTACTTTTGTAATCGAGGAAAAATACGGTTTCAATAAAACCACGGTAAAAACATTTATCACCGATATAATTAAAGGGATTATACTGGCTGTCGTGCTGGGCGGTCCGATTGCTTATGCCATCTTGTGGATAATGGGAAAGTTAGGCGATAATTGGTGGATTTACGCTTTTTTATTTCTCACAATTGTTCAACTGCTGCTGGTTTTCATTTACCCGCGTTTTATCGCTCCTTTCTTCAATAAATTTTCTCCGCTTGAAGAAGGTGAAGTCAAAGAACGTATACTGCGCCTGATGGAAAAATGTGGTTTTCACAGTTCTGGAATTTTTGTAATGGATGCTTCAAAGAGATCCGGTCACGGTAATGCATATTTCACAGGATTTGGAAAAAATAAAAGAATAGTTTTTTTTGATACTCTGTTAAATTCTCTGGAGCCAGAAGAAGTTGAAGCTGTAATGGCCCACGAATTAGGGCACATGAAAAAAAATCACATCATCAAAGGAATGATTAGAAGTTTTATTATTAGTTTTATCGGTTTTGCTATTCTAGGTGCGCTCAAAGACAACACAGCTTTTCATGTAGGACACGGTGTGCAGACTTTAACTGATTATATGTCATTGACCCTTTTTTCCATGGTCGCGGGTGTTTATACTTATATGCTGACGCCGGTTTTTTCCTGGGCATCACGCAGATATGAATATGAAGCAGACCACTTCGCATCTGAAAATGCTAAAGCCTCAAAACTCATTTCAGCTTTGGTTAAGATGTATAAGGACAATGCCAGTACACTCACCCCTGATCCGGTTTATAGCAATTTTTATTTTTCTCATCCACCAGCGAGTGAGAGGGTCAGATACCTGGAAAGTTTAAGTACGCATTAAGGCTTCATGCATAATTGTCCTGAGATGATCGAAATAAGGTTTTCTGTATTTCTCAATCTCATTATGAATTTCGTGATAGGCGCCTTCAAACACACGCAGGTTAAAAGACTTGTCGACTGTGCTGAAATATTCAATCAGCTCACGACTTCCTACAATCCGGTCTGAATCACCTATTGTCACATAGCTTGGACATTTCGAACGTAATGGACGGGAGAAAGTTCGCTGAGACGTCTTCATAAGTTCAAAAATTAATTTTGATTCCAGTTTAAGACTATTGAGCTCGTCATTGATGTAATCTTCTTTGACCCGGGGGTCATGAGAGAGATACTTCAGATCGACCAGGTTTTTTAGCGGAACAGTAAATGGGATATCACAGGCCAGTTGCAGAATATTCTGTGGCAATATTTTTACCAGTGTTCCCAGAATACCTTCAGCTCCTACCGGAGGTGCATTCACAATCAGCCGCACAGGATAATTAGCTTCTTCCACATAATTTTGAATGTATGCACAAGTAATTAGCCCGCCCATGGAGTGACCAAAAAGTACGTGGCGTTCCATGCGGTATTTGTCTTTCAAAAACTGGACGATCTCTTTGAGATCTTCCATGTAAAGGCCAAAATCCTCAACGTAGGCCCTCCGACCGGTGCTTCTGCCATGACCCCGCAAATCGTACTGAATGATGTTAAAATCGTGGCCAAACATCTCAGTCAGATAATGATGCCGTTCCATATGTTCACCAATTCCATGCGTGGCCACAATCCAGACCGGTGAAGCCGATTCTTTAATTTTGACATAAAGCTCAGCACCGTCGCGCATTTTTATGAATTTTTTTTCCATGAACATAGATGCTCTACCCTTGTTTAAAAAGATGATGTTAGAAGTTTACAACGAAATGGGACTTTAGAGACAGATTTTTTTAAATTCCGGATTGAGTTTAGAAGCCAGATAATCGATCATTTTCCAGTTTCCCGGATTGGTTGAATTTTCTTTAAATCGGCAAAGATTGTTGAATGTCTTCAGTGTTGCTGTCGGCCCTAACTTCATCTGATCCATATTTTCCAGAACACTTATCACCGTATGTGCATCTGCGCTGGCAAAGATTTCTTCTATCTCATTGGCAATCATTCTTTTTTCGCCATTTTTAGCGTTTTCTGAAAGACGGACCAGGGCTTCTGCCTTTGCTGTGCCAGTATAATTACGGGACATTTTCAGGGTGTCTTCCAGGCCTTTTCCGGCGGGATTAAATTTGTTGATAATGTCCACAGCTTCGACTTCCAGCATGGATTCACCGGAGTGCGCCAGCTCTTCCAGTAATTCCCAGTTCACTTCAGCAGAAAGCGCGGGATTTTTGTTCAAACTTTCTTTAATGACTTTAAGACTGCGATTCATCACAATATGGGCCGGCGTTCTCTCTTCATCAAAATACGGATCATTTTCCGATGATTCCATTCCACAGAAATCTTTCTTCAGGCAACTGTATAGTTCCGGCAGATTATTCTGTGCTGTTTTTAGAAAACCAATAGCGTTTTTCTGTGTGACAATGACTTCGGGATTAGCCGCAAAGTTATTAATCTCTTTCCACTCATCCGTTTTGATATTTTCCGGTTTAAGGTTTTTCTCTATTTTTTCAAAATCAGAGCCGACAATTTCTTCAGGACTTTGCACCGGAGACAACGTTGCCGCTGTCGGGGCAGGCTTCTGGGCCCACCATACAACAACGGCAATAGTTAAAATTATCAAAGAGGATGAGAGAATTTTTTTCATTTTAGTTTTTCAGAATTTTTTCCAGCGCTGTTCTTTTATTTGTTCCATCTCGAAGGTTAGCAACAACTTCTTTGATCGCTTCAGTCGCTGTTGCATCAAGTTTAAAATCGCCGACTAAATCAACTGAAAGTGTTCCGTTGAAGTTAACAATTTTATCCAGGTTTCTGGCAAAACCTTTATCGTGTTTAGCGTATGGTGATGTTGTATCAGCGAAACGACATGTCTGAGCAATGTTTCCGGAATTGTACTTTCCGGCCCAGATTCCTTTAACCAGATTCAGATAATTAATTTTTTTCTTTTTAAAGAATGTTCCGCCTTCAACGATACATTTGTAATTATCAATATTACGGTAAACAGGGTTAAATCCGTTAAGGATATGTCCCATTCCATAATCAAGTGTTTGAGTTACACTTTCGAATTTTCTGTTAGCAAGGAAGTCATCGAAGTGCCAACGGACACTCACTTGCATAATTGATAAGTCAGAACCATCGCCGCCACGAATGATCTGTGTATATTTATCTCCAGGAATGGTTTCGCAATTAGGAATAAATGGTTTATCTGCGCTTTTCAGATACTGTACAAATAACTTATAAGTAGCGTCTCCTGCCTTTTTAATTAGTTCTCCATTATTTGCCTCTGTATTACAAACGCCTGTCCCTTGAGCTGTTCTGAATTGCAGATAAAGGCCTTCATGCAGAGGAACAGTAAGACCTAAAGTCAGAAATGCATAATACGCAGAAAAATCTCCAGCTTCCAGATAACGGCCAGCCTTTGCATCAGCAGTTTTAAGAATGTGCTTTACGATTTCTGAAGCATACTTGGTTTTTGTTGCTGCATCAGAGACATCAGAATAAACCGGACCTTTGATTGCAATTGAAGGGTTAATTGTGTACATCATGCGATCGAGAGTTTTGTTACGGTTTTCCTGCGACCAGGCTGCCGTAGAAGCCAGTAGCGCGAGCATTGAGACAGTAGATAATAATTTCATAGTTCCCCCCTGAAAATTTGGATTTTTGTATCCATACAAAAATTCTTTGCCAAGGAACGATGTATTTTTTTTAGGGGATGTAAGTTTTTCACTACCTGTCAGGTTTTCCTTGTTGAGCGGTGCTCTCTTGGCTATGAACGTGTCATTCAAATTGCTTACAGCTTAAAAATGTCTTGATGGAGGACAATTTAATGAAAAATAACACTAGAGCGCTACTGCCACTGGTTATCGCAACGCTGATGGTTTCACCCGGCGCATTTGCCCAGAGTGTAGAAACTCCAACGACTCCTGAAGCACCGGTTGCCCCGTTGGCACCAGTTGTTTCCCAGAAAATTTATTACGTCGCCAATAATGGATTAAGAGTCCGCGCAGCCCCGGAAGACAATGGTAAAACGCTGGGCCTGCTAAGTCTTAATGAAAAAGTTCGAATCATAAATCCTGAAACAGTTTACAACAACAAATATGTGCAGGTTGAAATTATCCGTACTGTGAATAAGATCACACCGGCGGATAAATACTTTGTGGCATTTGAATATCTTTCAGAAAAATTTGTCGACTATCGTGAGTTCAGTGGAAAATATTTTGTTGTGGTAAACGTCGCAACTGAAACATTACGACTTTATGAAAGATCATGTATGGAAAACGTCTGTTCCAACAAAATGATGATGGAAACAGAAGTCGTTGTTGGTGAGGATCAGAATCATCCGAAAGAGGAAAAAGGTAAAGGGCGCTCGATTCTAGGGAGCTACAGAGTTACAGGCTGGTCGAAGTTCTATCAGGATGCTGAAGGACATTATCCATCCTGGTATAAAGACGGATTTCCAGAAGTGCCGAAAGTTGATTCGGGATTTAATGAATGGTTTAAAAAGAAATATATGCCTGTTTTTCCGGATGGAAAAATACACGGGGGGATGCGCGGAGCTTTCGGCTGGTATGCCGCTTTCGTAGCTCCTAGTGCTTATGGCCAGTGGACTCACGGAACGATCGGCTGGGGTGCTGATAAAGACAAATACATCAAGAAGACGAAAAAACTTCTGACAAATATCTTCACTGACCCTAGAAGTTCCGGTTGCACCCGTAACAATAATGAAGCTATCGCCTATATTCGTCAGTTCATTGAAATCGGAGCTCCGATTATCAAAATCTATGCTAGGGAAGCTTTAATGGACCCTACACTGTCTGACTATCCGGAAGCCACTAAGGACTGGAATTATGTTCTTACAAAACGTGCTGCAGAGAAGTCTGACCGTGCAGAAGTCATGAAGGCATTGGGCTTGACTGATTCTGATCTGGATTATTTTATCGCCGCGAAAGCTGCTGGTGGTGAACTGATACTTGATCCAAAGAGCCCGCTTAATCAGATACTGGAAGTGGGAACATACGCAATTGATACCCGCCCGGACATTATTGCTTATACTCCAGGTGAAAGATTGGGCAAGCTGGAAAGAGCTGTAGGCCGCAAGGGTAACGTATACGGAGTAAAAAGTGCAGATATGTCTGAAGGTCTTTACTACGTCGATACAGGTTTACTGGAGAATTATGAGCATCCAAAGGCCATTTTAGAGACCGGAGGTTTCCCGGATGAGGTAACCCCTCCATGGATGATGATTTCTGCTCCTAAAGTTAACGAAATGGCTTCAAACTAAGAAAATTTAACCCATCAGAAGGCCCCTCTTGTAGAGGGGCCTTTTTTTTTGTAAACTTGAGGTCTAACTATTCGGACGAATGTCCGACTAAGGAACCCCTAATGACGACGATTTCCTCTCACGAGCTGCTTAATTCCCTCTCTTTTTGCGTCTTTGATTTAGAAACTACCGGTGGCAATCACATCAGCGATAAAATTATCGAAATTGGCCTGGTAAAAGTTGAACACCTGGAAATTGTAGCGCAAAAAAGTTTTCTCATTAAGCCCGAAGTACAGATTCCTGAATTTATCCAGAAATTGACATCCATTAAAGAAAGCGACGTCAATGATGCTCCTTTAATCGAGGACGTTATTGATGAGATTCTGGAATTTATGGGTGAGTCGATTCTGGTAGCTCACAACACCTCATTTGACGTACCTTTCTTTAACTCTGTTCTGCGCCGACTAGGCAGACCGGAACTTGCCAATAAAGCAATCTGTACCAATCTCATGACGAAATACATGATTCCCAATTTACTAAGTTCCAATCTTAATTACATGAGTAAGATTTTTAATCTTAAACATCAGAAAGCCCACCGCGCGCTGGATGATGCAAAAGCTTCAGCAGAGCTGCTGCTAAAATATCTATCAATTTTTACCCATAAAAATATTCAGAAAGTAAACAGCCTCTATTATCCCAAAAATAAATTCGAACTGGACCGGATTAATCATAAGAAAAGTGTTCCCTATGAAACTATAGCCGGCCAAATCAATGACCTCACTACCCCTTTCCTGCTGACCCTCAAAGGAAAAGAAGGTGTCGTGCTCTTTTCATTCCCTTCCCATGCCAATGCTGATGAAAAAAAATATCTGCTGAATAAGATCCGATCAATTGATTATGAGATCCTGACACTGAAGCTTACTGGCCCTTATTTTCAGGGGCTTATTGAAATGTCCTCATATTTCTCAAAAATAAGCGATGAGCTGCAGGAAGAGATTCTGAAAATGTTATGTCAGTTCAATGAAATGAGCCGCAAAGATCTTTCATCAATTGCACAGGAAACACCAGCTGACTTTGTCATCTTAAATCATCTTATTCCTGAACAATATGTCATTTATCCTCTGGGTTCATTACATCAGAAACTGGAACTTGTTTTTCGTTATCCGACTCATCAAAATAAACTGGTTCAGTACATCAACTCAAAAAGCGCTCGGCTCAATCAGAACAAACTAAAAAAAGATCATCTGCCGCCGGTGATCTCTTCATTTTTGTATAATTACCTGAAGAAAAACAATGAAGTCCTGAGTGTCCATAAGTCACAGCAAAAAATCGTGAATGCTGATATCAAGGAAGCATTGGAAAAATTCATTGAGCAAAACCCCAACACCTATCAGTTTCCGCAAATATATTTGTAATTTTTCTAAGAGCGATAGATTAAACGCAGTTCTTGTTTCAGGAAGTTGATTTCCAGTTTCTCAAAAATGAGTAAATGCTGAATCAATTTGGACTGAGCAATTTTATCTTCATACTCAAAATCATGATCGAGCCGGATAATAATCTGATTGGAGAATTCCAGAACATCCCCGCTGAGCTGTCCCTGTTGATTCTGATTAATCAACCGGTGGTGGGCGAAGGCCGTCATCAGCTCTGAACAAATAAGATAGAGAATCATCGACATAATTGAGGCGTTCATCTGGTGGGAGAAACGCTCCAGGGTGGGAGAATAACGCATTTCCAGACGCAAATTGGACTCAATCATTCTGAATCGCAGAAGGTTGATTGCCTGATCCAGCGAATCTTTAATCGAGGGCAAAACACCTGAAGCCGGGGAAAATTTTGAAAATCCCAGAAAAATATCGATAAGTTCTTTACAGCGTTTAGCCCCGTTCTTCATGTCTTCCAGATCAGAAATGGCATCCGGACTCCAGTCATCTTCAAGTGACAATAGAGATAAAGCAGCGAGAATGCCCGCCAGTGGATTATTTAGTTCATGGGCAATTGAACTGGAAATAATTCCCAGATCATCAATAGTAGTCGATTTTTTACTGACTTTTTCACCTACTTTCTGAATTTGATCTTTGTCTGCGGTATAGAAAACGAAATAGGATACATCAATCAGGTTGATTGGAAAATCAATCCGGCGGACTTTATAAAAGTGCTGATAAAGCTCTACACTCTCCTGATCCTTAAAGCGCTGACATTCTTTAGGCAGTAACCCGATTTTGGCAAAACTTTCATTGTAAATCAGCAGATCTCCAAGACTTGAAATAACCGCCATCGGATAAGGGATCTTGGAAAATATTTTTTTCCAGAAATCCACTTCACCATCACTTTTGATAAGCTTCTGGTCAGCAATATTTATCATCCGGTGAATCATGGAAAGAATAAGTTCAACCAGCGGAGCATCTTTAGCTGCTTCAAAGTTTTTAAATCTCATCACCAGAAAGTCATCCAGGGAAGCCAGTTTCAAAATGAGTAAATTTTCATCAATGACCAGATCTTCCTGCAAAAGTTGATCATTTTTAATCAGGGCCATAGAAGATAGATTAGCAGGTACTTTTTTGGTAAAAGTTTTAAAGTGATCATTCCATCGCTGGGTATTTTCTTCTTTTAACAGAGCAATTTCCAGATCCAGCAGGCCCTCATAGGCTCGGGACAAATCGATCGGGAGATTATCGCGGGCAGAAAGATCAAGATGTTTTTTCATTTCATCGTAAACACTAAAACTTTCTTTAATTCTTTCCTGGAGAGCAATTCGCTTTTCAGCCTGAAAAAAAGAATTCATGAAAGAATGAATTTCTTCATATGAATTGAGATTGAGCTGATGAACTGACAGTTGACTTTGATGTTCTGTCTGGGGAACGACAATTATTTTATTTTTAAAATGTGAGATTTTTCTCAGGTTCTTGTGTTCGACAAAAAATAATGTCGGTGAAACCGGATCAACTTCCGACATCTGTGTGGAAAATTTTATTTTTTCTTCCTGAAAAACACGCGACAGCATCGCTGTATGATCGCGGGCTATAAGCGAGGGATCAATGACTGGAATGACCTTACTTTTGGTTTTTAACTTCATTGGGTCCGAAAAAAGGATTAAGGGTTAAATCAGCTTTTTTTGACTTCTCTTGTACCATCGTGGAAATGTATATTCAATGCGCGCCCGGCTTCGAGTTCATCAAATTGTGAGACTCCACTGACCACTTTTCCCGGTGCAGATTCGACGTAACCATATCCCCGCTCCAGTACATTTTTAGGGTTGAGCACTTTCAGCAGACCATTAGCCGACTTTATCCGGTTTTTATAGTCCAGGAGCATGTCTTTCATGGCCTGCTGAAGGGAATTGAGGTTGTCATCAAGATCGAGATAAAACTGATGGATTTTGGTTAATTCATGCAGACGGTTCTGGATATGGCAACGGGCAAGTCGACGTTCTAGGCCCGCCATATGTTTTAGCAGAATATTGAGCACGGTATGCGGCCCAGCGTGTTTTAATCGCGTTTGCAGTCGGGACATTTTGATTTCCATCATGGACAGGAGTCTGCGCTGTAATGAAATCATCCGGTCTTTAATCATAGTCTGTTGATGGGTGAGCATTTCTGCTGCAGCTGATGGAGTTTCACAACGGTGATCAGCGACAAAATCAGAGATGGAGAAATCAACTTCGTGGCCAACGGCCGATATGACCGGAATGGGACAGGCGTGAATGTCATAGGCCAGTCCTTCATCGTTGAAGGCCCACAAATCTTCAAGGGATCCTCCACCCCGGGCAAGAACAATGACATCAATTTTTTTTTCCAGAGGGGCCTGCATGGAATATTTTATGACATTATGGAGTGAAGCCCGTAAAGCTTTGGGAGCTTCGTCACCCTGAACCAGCGTCGGAACGACAAGCACATCCATCCAGAGAGAGCGACGTTTATATATATTAAGAAAATCCTGCAAGGCTGCTCCACGCTGAGCGGTTATGATCGCGACTCTTTTTGGCATCGGTGGAATTGCTTTTTTCTGATCGAGATCGAATAGACCTTCCGCTGCCAGCCGGCGTTTGAGTTTCTCAAACTGCTCTTTTAGATTTCCCTGTCCTTTGGGAACAATACGTTTAACGATTATCTGGAAGGTACCGCGTTTGGGATAAACGTTGATGTCACCGACTACAATGACATTGTCGCCGTCTTTAATCGCACGCATTTGCGGGTTACGAAGAGCATCCATTTTAAAGAGTGCAGCACTGACACAAGCATCTTTATCGGAGAGAGTGAAATACCAATGACCAGAAGAAGAAAGCGAAAGATTGGTGATTTCCCCTTCGATGGAAACATTTACGAACTCACGCTCCAGCATATTTTTGATGGAGCCGACGAGTTCGGAAACTTTTTTGATTTCTGGACCCATTAGTATTTAAGCGTTTTAATTAAACTCATACTGCGAATATAGTTAATCGCCTGATTGATCTGATAATCGTCTTTCGGCAGAATTTTTTTCTCACCGGATTCTTCATCAAAACTACGCCCTTCCTTTGTCACGTTGGTTTTCATGATCTTCTTTTTCTCTCGCATGGCTTTAAATTTTTCAGTGCGCTCGATACGCTCCTGCAGCTCAGCTTCTTCCCGTAGTTTCTTTTCTTCCGGCGTTTCAATCGTAGCAGTCAAATGATTTTTAAGATCTTTTTCACGAATAAAATTGGATTCGCGACGGTTTTCATCTACCCACTCGGCTTCCACTTCACTGATGATTACATCTGGAGTAATACCTACGGCCTGAATTTTTCGTCCACTAGGAGTCATGTATTGAGCGATAGTCAGTTTTACTCCTGACTCTTCATCAATTCTGGCTACCGATTGTACGGAACCTTTACCGAAAGACTGTGTCCCCATAATGATGGCGCGTTTAGCGTCCTGCAGGGCCCCTGATACAATTTCTGATGCGGAAGCTGTGGCTCCGTTAATCAATACGACAACCGGAACTTCCAGTTCTTTATGACCGGTTTTCTTAACGTAACGAATTTCCTTTTGTTTCGGATCGCGCCCTTCAGTTGAAACGACTATACCCTCTTTCAGGAAAACTGAAGACAGGTCAACAGCTTCATCCAATAATCCCCCAGGATTAGATCTTAAATCCAGAATAATTCCTTTGAGCGATTGTTTCGGCTTTAATTCTGAACGCATCTTCTTGATCGCTTCAACAATATACTCAGTCGACTTTTTCTGGAACTGAGTTAAGCGAACGTATGCAAATTCATCCTGCAGCAACTCGAATTTAACCGGTTTGATATATACAATATCCCGGGTAAGCTCGAAATTTTTAATACCTTCAACACCCTCCCGGGCAATCCCCAATGTGATTTTAGTCTTGGTTTTACCGCGAAGTTTTTCAATTGCATGCTGAAGCGTTACGCCGACCATTGATTCATGATTAATCTCAATAATTTTATCACCGGCCTTAATGCCGGCCTTAAAAGCGGGAGAATCTTCAATCGGAGTGACAATGACCAAAATCCCGTCCTTTTGAGTGACTTCTATTCCTAATCCGCCAAATTCCCCGGAGGTTTCTTCCTGCATTTTGGTGAAGACTTCTTTGTCCAGATAAGCCGAGTGTGGATCCAGAGTCTGCATCATTCCGTTGATTGCACCTTCAATCAGCTTTTGGGTGTCAACTTCGCGGTAATATTGCGACTCTACCAGATAAAGGACTTTGTTAAAGAGTTCCAGTTTTTCGTAGCGAGATTTCTTTTCCGCTTCATCACTGACATTTGTTGTTTCTTTTTTAGTTTGGGCGAGAACGGCTGACGGTGCGAGGGCCATTAAACTCACGGCCACAAGCCCTAAAAGTGCCTGCTTCATAATCTACTCCTTCCTTAGGATAGATGCTAATTAGATGAAGTCTTTCCGAGAGATTTTTTATCTAAAAGCAAATATGTATTCTGTGCTAAATTGTTTTTTCTTACTTCAAAATAAATTCTACCATCACCTAACCCGCTGCCTTTAGGATTGGTGAAGCCGACAACCTGTGTTTCTTTAACTGTTTCGCCGTTTTTAACCGAGATATCAAACTGCCCTAACAAAACAGTTCGGGTATCGTTACCGTGATCGATCATGAGAACATTACCGTAATTGGCCAGCGGTCCGCTATAAACGATTTTACCAGCACGAGTTGCTCGCACTTCATTTTTACCCTGGAAATTAAAGGTCACACCTTTCTTTTGATATTCAATTCCCTGGTGAGCGTAAATCGGCGGATAATAATTCTCCCCGACGAGAGGCTGAGATGGAATTTTAATTTCTTCAGTTTCCTGCAACGGCGCCAGTTGTTCACGTTGTTTTGCTTTTTGTTGCGTATGCCGGGTCATGGCCAGCTTATTTTTGATTTCATCAAAACGGGACTGAGTGACTTGTTTGCGTTGCCCCTGAGCTTCTAGTTCCGCGCGCAGATCGCGTTTTCTCTGCTCTAGTTCATTCATCACTGCAAGCAGATCTTTTTCGGTCGTCATGGACAATTGTAATTTTTCGGTCAGCGATTCGACATCATCACGCACGCCTTTGTTGGCCTTCATCAGTCCATTTAAGTCCGCCAGACGTCGTTGCAGATTTTCAATCAGTATTTTACGGGAAAGCAGTGATCCCGGGCTTTCTGTGTTTTCCAGTTTATTGAGCAAAGCACTCATCAGCAAATTTTTAGTATGGGTGTAACTTTTCTTAAGACCTTCGTTTTCGAGATCTGCATTTTTTTTGGCGACAGAGAGAGCTTCCTCCAGGCGGGCGCGCTCTTCAGCTAACTTAAGATACTTTTTATTGTTGAGTCCCAGAGTTACATCGACTTCGTGAACTTCTTTTGAGAGTTTTTCAATTGTGCGCGTTTGTTCAGTGAGGCGCTTTTTCATCTCAAAAATATCGACTTTTTCTTCAGTTTCAACTTTCTGTTCTGGTAAGCCAACAGCAGAATATCCCACAGCCGGAGCTGCCATAAGCATTGCAATCACTGCCAGTTGATGGAAGTTAAGGACCATTACTGGCCCTCCCACTGATATCTCTTGGCGTGAATAGCTGTACCTAAAATAAAAATCATTAAAGCGACTACTAAATTGAGAATTTGGGGCATGATTCCCAGAGCAAATGTTGCTCCAACTGAAATCAAAAAGAATAACGCTAGTCCATTAATGGCCATTTTAAGACCTACTTTTTGTTTGCGCTGATAGTGCTCAAGAATGTAAGCCGCTTCCGCTATTTTTACCCTCACTGAAAGCAAAGAGATCGTCCAGAAAATAAAAACGATGAAAAGATACAGCGAGTATCCCCAGGTTTTAATCACGCTGATAAACTGGGCGCGTTTATCGTTAATTTGATCCGGAGCTTTGATCGCTCCTAAAGTAATATTCCCTTCTCCCACTAGGTGAGTGAGATATTCGCGAATCAATTCTTTCGGTCTTTGTTTCAGATCTTTTGCATAGGTAACTTTTAATCCGGCATAATTAAGATCCAGATTCGTATCCGTTAAATCAGCCTGTACCGTACCTAAAACCGATTTTACTTCTTCTTTAATCTGCTCCTCAGAAAGAACGTCTACTTTGAATACACCCGGAAGCACAGCAACCTGACGGGCCACATGATTATAGGATTCACCGGAAGCAATCAGTGCATAGAAAAAATCACCTGCTTTGTTTTCCGGGATCATTTTTGTGAATTGTTCTTCGAGATAGTTTTTCTGACCAATCGACAAGACCAGAATTAAGGAAAAGAGAAATAGAAAAAAACCACGCAACGGTGATTTTTTTAAAATTTTAAAAAACTGAATTAGATAAAACATGCATGCCCCGAATACACTAAACGTCCATTGTCCAGGTGAATGATTCGGCCGGTGAAACTCTTTATGAGTTCCTTATTGTGTGTGGCCCAGATAACGGTTAAACCTCTTTTGGTGTTGTAGAGATTGAGCACATCAAAAAGTCTTCTGGTGTTATCGATATCCAGAGAAGAAGTTGGCTCATCCGCAATCAGAACATCAGGACGGGTCAAAAGTGCACGGATAATAGCTACTTTCTGCTTTAGACCACCATTAGCATCATTTACTTTCAGGCCTAAACGGTCTTTGATTCCCAGGATGCGGGATAGTTCATGCATATCTGTAATGAATTCGCTCTTAGAGTTGTAGACAGATGAATCGTAAGCAAACATCAGGTTTTCTTCACAGGTATATCTGCCCATCAGACGAAGATCCTGAAAAACATTGGAGATAAAAAGATTTTTCTTACCGGAGAAAAAATCAGGACGAATAATTTTTCCGTGAGTAGGATTTTGAAGACCGGATAAAACCTTGAGGAGTGTGGTTTTTCCTGCTCCACTTGCTCCGGTTACAAAAATAATTTCACCGCGTTCAATTGTCAGCTGAACATTTTTTAAAGCGCGAATCTCTCCGAATTCAACGGATACATCTTCACAGTAAAAGACCGGACCTTTCGAACTTTGCGATCCGATTGCCCCGCCTTTGTGATTTTTTTGATGGGACTGCGTTTGGTTAAACATATTTGACTCTCACCTTTTCTAGACGTCATCCTGGTCAATCATCCTGATTTCCAGAGGGAATAACCCCTGATAAATGTTAACCCGAATTTGCATTTAAGGGTAGAGTTTTGCAAAAAGGAGTGTTTTGCTCGGGTAATTTTTTCACGGGCAATCCTGCCCACTTTTAAGGGTTTACTGGAAACTTCCGTCAATGATTCCTTCTTTCAATAAGAGTTCATAAGCGGAAGTTGAGCAAAAGACATTCGGAATGAAGTTGTTGCTGTTGAAGAGTTTGGAAATAAGCGAGTTTTCCACCTCGGCCAGCAGCTTAACTTCCCCATTTTCCATGGCGATCTTCACGGCATCCCGGTCCAGCAGGACATTAGGAACGGCCGCGGAGCTTGTCCGGGCGATATTTTTAGGTGAGCGGACAAACATGATTGCTTTATGAGGAATGTCGGAAAGGATCCAGTCGGCCGGACCGCCTTTTTCCTTAAGTACTTTTTCAATCTCGGCCACTTTGGCCTGCGCCCGCTTGGTCCATTTCTCCATCGCTTGCGGATCATCCTGAGAAAGCAGCCGGGACTTGAATTCCTCACAGCGGATGGCCTTACCTCCCCGTGCGAGCAAAATAGTCTGGGCCATATCTTTAATCTTAAGATTTTTGTCCAGATCACCATTCATCAGATGTTTATGGACGAGTCCCATAAAGTAGGTATCGTTGAATCCATAAAATTTCATCGGGTCATTTTCAATCATGTCCAACAGTTCGCTGTAGCGGTAAATGTAGCCTTTTTCCAGGAAATAAAAGCAGATTTTTTCGGCGATCGCATCGAATTTCGCGCCTCGCGGAGAACGAATAACCTGAGAGTACCAACTGAACCGTGAAGTCAAAAAGTCTTCCACACAATGAAGAGCATTATGTCGGACTGTTAAAATATCGTGGTTATCAATTTTCTTCACCTGAAAATGATAGAGCAGATAATCGCGATCATAGGAGCCGTATTTAAGGCCTGTGTAATGGGCGTCCCGCAAGAGGTAATCCATGCGGTCACAATCAACTTCTGAATGCAGAATCTGATTAGCAAGTATAGATTCATCCACACCTTTCACCAGATCAGATATGCGTTGCGGATCGATCCCGTATTTTTTAAGGATGTGTGTGATTCCTCCGTCGTAATCTGTATTTTTAATAATGAAAGCACCGAGGTTTTCGTGATCATCCGGAAGACCTTTACCACCTTTAGCCCGGGTTGTTTCACCGTATTCGATGTAGGCTCCTTCCGTGGTATGAGAAAAAAGAAACGTTCCCAAATCGTGCATCAAAGCCGCCAGACGGACACTCTTGTGATAAATACATTCGGGTGTGCGGCAGTTGGGATCCATCAGCTCTGTCTCACTGACAGCACGTTTACAAGACTCTAAAATTTTATGAGCATTAAACATAACACCGATCGAGTGATGAAAACGAGAATGCTCGGCTCCCGGAAAAACGTAACAGGAAAATCCCAGCTGTTTAATCCAGCGCAGACGCTGATAAAAAGGACTGGAGATTATTTCCCACTCTATAGGATTAAGTTTAATAAAGCCGTAGATAGGATCATAAATGACGTGATTTTTTTGCGCGACTGGATTCATAGTGAGTTGTACCTTCCGTTGTGCAACTAAAACGAAAAAAGGCCTTCGAATCAATCGAAGGCCTTGATGAGTTTAAATTAATTAATGTAAATTCTTTTTGCTGGCCGCTTTTTTATCTTTTTTATTCTTCTTCACTGCTTGTGTCACTTTTGTCTGGATAAGCTCCAGCATGATCTTTGCTTCACGTCTTAGATCATTTTCGTTCACAAAGCGATAAAAGTTTTCGATATCAATAGCAGTTCTGAAATTTCTCGGAGTCTTCGGGCTTTCAGCGACTGTTTCTGTTTCTGTAATATTTGTCATGGTGTTCCTCCAACTTAGCAATTTTATAGTTAACGCTGCATCTTTACAACTATCTTAGACTATCCGCTTGTTCTTAAGCTTCTTTATCGAACTCGATACCGTAGCTATGAAGCTTGTTGTAAAGAGTCTTAACTGTGATTCCAAGAACTTTAGCTGTTTTCGTCTTGTTTCCACCTAAGTCTTCCAGAGTTGCCATGATGTGTGTTCTTTCCAGTTCTTCCAGAGTGATATGCTGGAAATCTGCGGCTTTCTTCACTTCAACTTTAACTTCTACTGCAGCCTGTTGTTGTGCTTCAGCGTTCTGAATGTTCTGATCCAGGTGCAGTTTTTCGATAATTGAGCCTTCAGCTAATACACTTGCGCGCTCAACTACATTTTGAAGCTCTCTTACGTTTCCTGACCAGTGGAATTCAGTCAGTGCCTTAAGCGCGCCTGGTGAAAATGATTTCTGCAGGTCACGTGATTTGCTTTGGTTCAAAAAGAAGTTGGCAAGAACTTCGATATCTTCTTTTCTCTCTCTTAATGCAGGAGCTTTTAAAACTACTGTTGAAAGAGCGAAGTATAAATCTTCTCTGAAAGATCCGTTACGTACAAGATCCATTAAATCTTTTGTTGAAGCAGAAATCATTCTTACGTCTGACTTAAAGAATCCCTGGCTTCCTGCTTTAATCCCCATTTTACTGGTGATAAATTGCATAAGTTTGTTCTGAACATTTGATCCCATTTTCTCAATTGAGTTGATGAAAAGAGATCCGTAATTTGATATCTCTAGAAGACCCATGTGATTGTCGTTACCGAAAAGTTCCAGATCCAGCTGAGCTTCATTCATTGTAGAACAGTCTACTGTGACGAAAGCACGGTCACGACGGTGACTTCTGCAGTGGATGCGACGAGCGATCATCTCTTTACCAGTGGCAGCTTCACCCATGATGAAAGCAGAGATGTCTTTGTCACAAACACGGTCAACAAGAGCAAGAAGATCTTTCATCGCCTGAGAACGACCAATGATTTCTTTTTCCATGATTCTGTATGTGTCCTGGATTTTTAGTCCTGAACGAGATTCCTGAAGTTCTTTTTCTTTAAGTTCAATTGTTCTAAGGAGAGCCTCATTCATGTGTTTAGCAGCGAGGTACATTTTCATATTTTGAATTGGAAGTTTGATTTCATTTAAAATGGCCATGCCTGAAGTCATGTCATCTTTTGAGAATTCACGAGATGCATCTTTCATCTGAATATGAATTGACCCTAAGATCACTCCTTCGCTGGCGATTGGAAGACAAAGCTCAGCTTTAACACCTTCTTTTGCTTCAAGAGTAAAGACAGGATCGCGTTCAACTGTATTTGAAAAGTATCCGCGTTTTGTACGGGCGATATAACCAGCAGCCCCCATTCCTTTGTCCAGGATTTTGCCGTTCACTACGACTTCTCCGTTATGAGACATCAGTTGAGCAGCACCGTTATCGAGCATTTTATAGACCTTTACGTCGTGAGCGCTCATATGGTTCATGAAGAATTTGTTTAGTGAAGTAAAGAAATGAGATTCATCCAGACTTAGAAAAAGGATTGAAGATAGGTTTTCAAGGGCCGCTTTCTGGTTAGTCATTGAAGCTGTCATTGTTTAACTCCTGGACAATTTAGTCGCTAATAAGCGCGTTGCGTTACTTGGTAAATAATACAGTGCGTCTGAAAAATTTACAAGACTAAAATGCTCAGTGATTAAAAAAAAGTCGGGTATCTAAGTAATTTCTAGAAGTTAACCCATCTAGGACTTATACAATTCCCAAAACCAGCAGTAATCGCCCCTAAAATCCCTCCATCCCGGTCCATTATGTAGATATTTTGGTCGGCCTTCGTTCGGGAGAGAACACGCTGACTGGTAAAGGCGATAAATTCACCGTCATTGGAGTAAGTCGGGTCTTCATTAGATCCAAAATCCTTAGTGAGCCGGGAGAGCCCCTCCCCTTGAGAAGAAATTCTAAAGAGGTCAAAAGAATTATCCAGCCAGGAAGCAAAAACAATTTCTTTTCCATCCGGTGAGAATCTAGGAGTCGCATTAAACTGCCCCACAAAACTAATACGCTTAACATTTTGTTCAGTTCCCCGCGGGTCCAGTGTGTAAATCATCGCTTTGCCCGGACGGTCAGATAAAAATGTCATAAGTGTACCATCAACAGTAATCGACGGGTCCACGTCCGAAGAAAAGTGATTGGTAATTTTTCGAAGGTTTCTGGATTCAATATCCATTTCATATATTTCAGCGTTACCAGAGTTAGTTAGGGTAAGAGCTATGCTTCTGCCATTGGAAAGAAAAACTGCTCCGGAGTTGATTCCGTCTTTGCTGGATAAGACCTCTGCTTTTCGTGTCTTCATATCCATAAGGTAGAGATTGTTATTTCGTTTTTTGCCACTTTGTTCAATCAGAGAATACACCATGTAGCGACCGTCATATGAGAGCGAAGGTGAGATCGCAATGCCTCCATGATTGGTAATCTGTTGAACATTTTTTCCGTCGAAATCCATCATGTAAATTTCTTTCACTGTTTTTCTCCCGCGTGAATTGCGGTCAGAAACAAAGAGAATTTTTGATGTGAAGATCGAATCACGTCCTACAATTTGTTTATAGACTCCGTTGGCCATTTCGTGACCTACTCTGCGGATTCCCGTCAGGTTTGTAGAGACAGTCTGATTGAAAATTTGTTTGCGATTTTTTACATCTTCAAAAACCACATTTATTTTCATATTTTCACCTGACTTATCAACCGAAGCTGTCCCCAGGTAGCGAATCCCTTTACTGTTCCAGTAATCATAATTAGTCGTCGGCCGGTGGGCTGAATTATTCGGAGCGCTCTCAATCAGATAAAATTTCTTCTGATAAAAGCTAAAGTCATTACGCAAAAGTTTTACGAGTTCAGTCGCCGCATTTTTTTGAGCAGCCGTTAATCCGCCATCGACATAGGCATCCTGAATAATCATTTTATCTTTTTCTAATGTCGCTTCACCTACTGCTACAATAGTCAGACTGTCGTCCTGGGCAAAAGCCGAGATATTAAGGATCATTAAAATCATGACAAAAAACTTTTTCATATAAATATCCTTATAAAGGGAATCCTAAAAGGATTTCTCCATTTTGAGGCCTATTGCCTAATTCTTCAGTAACTTCAGGAAATGTGGCTGCTCGAACTGATTCCATCGCACGCTGATCGTATTCTGGGTCTCCACTCGAGATATGAATTGCCGATCGAGCGAGGCTTCCATCCCTATTCACCCAAATTCGTACAACACATCTTAGTTTTTTATCTAATAAATAAGATGGTAATTTCCAATGAGGTTTCACCTTCTGAAGTACTGACAATTTATAAGACTGAAAAGCCGTTAAATTACCTGCAGGGCCATCACCATACATTTGAGTCCCTTTACTCAACTTATTTCCGGATAAAACGAGGTTTTTCAGGTCCGTACTTTTTTCACCGTAGAGACCTTTTTCCGCTTTCACGTTTCCTTCGGATTCAATCTTCTTTCCGGCAATTTTTTTTAGTTTAGAAAGAAAGTCTACACGTTTGGCTTCTTTGGCTTCTTCCAGCGCTTCGACCGGATCTTTTTCTGCTACTTTTTCTACAGGCTTTTCTTCAACAGGTTTTTCTTCAACTTTCTCAGCCGGTTTTTCTTCGGTTTTTTCCGGTGCAGTTGCCGGTTCTTCTTTTTTAGCTTCTTCCACTCCACTGCTCATGTTTTTTAATTCGTTGAGTGTGTGGGTTGGCATCGCGACCATGTCGACACGAACTGAAGCCTGAAGCAGTTCAAGATTTGCTTCTCGTTGTTTTTGTGCAAATTCAAACGCAACTTTTGATCCGCTGAGAGTCAGCAAGACCAGAGCGGCATGAATATAAGTCGATCGCCGCAGATAAAACGGGAAAGGCTTATCACTGTAACGGGGTAAGTATTGTTTCATTTATTTCTTATCTTTATTTCTTATCTTCGGTTACCGTCACCAGTGCAATTTGGTGAATTCCACCGCGTTTTAAAAAGGACATGAGTTTTGCCACTTTACCGTAAGAAAGGGCAAAATCAGCTCTTAAAAAAAGCGTTTCAGTTTTGTTATTTTTCATCTGCTCTTTGATCATCGGAACAAGTTCATTGGCCAGAACTTTATCTTTGCCCAGAAAATATTCTTCTCCTTTAGAAAAAGAAAGAATGACCTGTTTAGCATTAAGGTTAATAGGATTAACCTCTTTAGTTTTCGGTAGGTCTAGTTTGATTCCATTTAACATAAGGGGTGCCGTTACCATGAAGATAACCAGCAACACCAGCATGACATCTACCAGTGGTGTTACGTTGATATCAGATATCGCCCCTTTTTTTCTTCCTGTACTAAAACCCATATTTTTACCTATTCAACGATTGAACGTTCCACCACGTTTAAGAAATCCTGTCCGAAACTTTCCATATCAGCATTGATCTTGTCATTGATACTGTTGAAATGGTTGTAAAACCAGACTGCCGGAATAGCTGCAGCCAGACCGACAGCTGTTGCAACCAGTGCTTCTGCAATCCCCGGAGCAACAGCATCAATTGATCCTCCTCCGGTTGCCAGTCCGGCAAATGCATCAATGATTCCCCATACGGTTCCAAAGAGACCGACAAACGGAGTAACTGAACCGATCGAAGCTAGAGTAGATAAACGTTTTCCTAATTCATCATTTGTTTCATTAGCGCCTCTTTTTAAACCGCGCTCCAGCACCCCCATTCCAAAATTCTGGAAGTGAAAAGCAATTCCACTTTGGTGCTGCCCGCTGTAAGCCTCTTTCATTTTCGCCAGTTCGCGATATCCGTGCATGAAAAGTGTTTTGTACGGTGAAAACGGAAGCATCTCTGATTTAAGCATGATGTCCTTCAGGTTTTCAGTAGTGTTATAAATTTCATAGAAGCGATGATTTTCTTCTTCTACTTCTTTGAAGAGTTTTCTTTTTTTCAAAATGATCGCCCAGGAAAAAACTGAAGCTGCGATCAGCATACCGAGAACGATTTTAACTACGATCCCTGATTGCAACATGATATTGATAATGTCCAATTTACCTTCTGCCACTTGAGTTACTCCTTAGAAATTATTGCCCTTTTATGATAGACAATTATTCATAGATTGCGTAACAAAAATCAATCCCGATAAATGAACTCAGGCTTCTTGTGAAGATGATACTGCAGATATAATACCGCAAAGATAATCAAGATAAAAAAGACCGAGGTGGAAACACTCCGTTTAGGAGCAAAAAAAGCATAAACATTACTCCAGACCGGATCCATCCCGAAAAGAGTAAAACATGGAATTATAAAGGCCAGCAGAAATAATATGGGAAGTGTCCAGTTCCGTCGTCTCCACTCTCCCACATACATCAACAGGAAAAAAAAACTATAAAGCTTGAATGAGATTGTCAGTTCATAAATAAATGTTGCTGTCGTACAAAAATAAAAAAACAAAGGAAAAAGCAAAATCCGCTGAAAGCGCACCTGTTCTTCCCGCACCGGATAAAAAAGATCCAGCACTGTAACCAGAGCATAATCAACGGCAAAGAAAATGAAAGTACCGATAGCAGACAATACCAGCCGGTTGACTTCGAAAATCATTTTATGGTTATAACCTATCTGCCCCACTCCCCAGAGTCCCAGAATGAGAAAAACCAGCACCACAAACATCTCGATACGCGGCCGCTGAATACTATTTTTGAAATAACTTTTAATGGCGGAAAGTTTATTGGTCTTGAGATTAATAAACTGCATACTAACAAACAATACAAGCAACTTGGAGATGAGTATCAGGGTCCAGCCCCGGTCACCTATCCAGTCACCAATAGTTTGAATGTTGTGTCCTAAAAGCAGGTGAAAAAAAGACACCAGTGAAATAATGATCAAATGCAAAGACCATAACACCAGATAAAAAAGAAGATAGCCACTTAGCTGTCGACCTAACGGGGACCGGAGAAAATCCGGAACCTTGACCTGGACTAAATAAATAAAAGAACTGACGGCCTTCATTAAAATCTAGTCTGCTTTGGACGTAACCAGTTTAACTGCAATTCAGGTGACGGATAAATCTGTCCGTATTTCTTATAAAGAGCATTAGATTTCGTAAGCTGATCGATTTTTTCCAGCATGGTCAGATAAGTGTTCCACATTTTCAGATCACTCTTTAAAAAAGCATCCATTTCCTTAGTCACTTCAAACTGATCCTGAAAGCTAAAACCCTTTTCAAAAAGTACGTGATTGTATTTGTTCAAATGTTCATCAATGAGTTTTTTATTAAATGGTTTACCCGCAAAGTTGGTGCCCATGTAAGATTCTAACTCTTTTGAGGAGACATAACTTTTAAAGATACCACGTTTAGCGCGCAGAAAATCTTCAAAAAGCAGTAGTGAAATTTCAACTTTAGAAAGATCCAGCGTGCGGATAAAAGGTAGCGAGAGAAGAAAAATGTATTCCTGATCATTGCTTGGCAAGGCGGCGTGAATGACTTCAGTCGAATCCAGTAAGAGAATCTTAATTTTCTTTTCGAAATGTCCCTGGTTTTCCAGTAATGTAATAAAGGATTTTTCCAGCTCAAAGTCTGGCTTATGAAAATCCCATTTCAATACCGGTGCGTTTTTCACCAGCCAAAGCTCTGAAAACATATTCCAGAAAACATCTTCGGTCGGAACATTGAAGCGCTTCATTTCGGCTAATTTTTTCTTATCCAGCAGGACCCGTTTTTCTTCTTCTTTTTTCTTTAATTCGCCTTCTAGTCCGTCTTTTTTAATAATTTCTTTAATGGAGCTGAAATCGAGAAGTTCAGAAGGTTTCTCTTCTGCAAAAGTATTTAAAGAAAAAGCAGCAATGATAGCCATTAGCAGTTTATTCATTGGCGCACCTTCGATTTGCCCTGTACGTACTGATCATAGAGTCGTGCCCAGTAATACAGATCGGTAATACTTAAATTTAGCCCTTCGAAAAACTTAGAATATTCTTCTTCAAAGCATTCAACTTTTTTTTCACTCAGATAATCGGTCATAATGTAGCCTTCATAAGGACCAACATTGACCATATGCCAGTTGTTTTCACCGTAAGTCAGAAAATCTTTTCCGTCTTTAGAAGTCTCTTTCATCACCTTTACCGGATGGTTACAGCTGATAGTTGTCATAACCTGAGAATAACGTGAAGGGTTTTGATGAACATTGCCCATCATTCGGGAAAAATATTTGACACCGACTACTGTTTTAGTCATCGGAGTTGCTGTCACCGTCTGGGCAACAGCACCTGCTGAGATTATGAATGCCAACATCCATGTAAGCGCTTTCATTAAACCTTCCATCTGAACTGTATAGTTTCCCACTCATGACACTGCGGACAGCGCCAGAAAAGACTGTCTGAATTGTAACCGCACTGACGACAGAAATGTTTTGCCAGAGTCTGGTGCAGATTTTCCAGTAATCCTTTTGTCTGGTTTAAAGCTTCATCTTTTTTCTGCAGTTCAATCAGTAATTTAATGTATTCAACTTTCATCACTTCCGAGGAAGTTTTATTTTGATCCATCCATGATTTCAGCAGTTCATGTGCCGGTTCCATCATACCCGATTCCTTAAGCAACCGGACTTTTGAAAGAACTACTGAAGCACTGGTTAACAACTCCTTATCATCCAGCTCCAGAAAATACTTGCGTAGTATCCCCTGGCGAGACGAATAAGCTTTCTTAAGTTCTTCATCCTTTGACTTAAATTCTTCATCAATAGAGACGAACACAAAAGAAGCATACATCGGATGTTCTTTTAAAATCTCCAGCAGCAAAAATTTCGCCTGCTCTAAATCACCGCTGACTAAAAACAATTTTAGTCGCAAAATCTTTGCCGATACAGATGGAGCAAAACGGAATGCATCTTCCAGATCTTCTTCGCATTTTTTATAGTCACCTTTTTCAAAATACTGTTTCGCTTTCTGGACCAAAATGTGCGAGATAGTTTCAGCCTGATTTTGATGACCAACTTTGGACAACATGATCCGGCAGTTATATGCCTGATCCCAATCCTCAATATCCTCATAAATACGACATAAAGCCTGAATAACTTCGTATTGATCGCGGTTGATTTTTAAAACATCCCGATAAGTTTCGATGGCCTTATCGATAAAACCACCTTTGTCAAAATCAACGGCCAGTTCTTTAAGTGCTCGCAGGCGATGAGACTCCGAAATATTCTCACGGGCAATAAGTGAGCGGTGAATGCTGATCGCTTTTTCAATCTCGCCGTTAGAGCGAAAAAGTCCGCCAAGAGCAAAATAAGTTTCAATAGTTTCACGATTGATGTCCACTGCACTTAAAAATTCTTTAATGGCCAGATCTTTGTTACCGGAAATCAGATACTGAGTAGCATTCAAAAAGATTTTTGACTGAGCTTCAAAAATCGAATTTCGATATCGCTTCGATAATTTTGCCCCTGTCTCTTTTTCAATCATGTAATGATAGACCAGGACGATTGTAATCAATACTGCTACAACAGCAAGCAAGTGATCCTGAATCCAGAGAAGATATATTTCCATTCTTTATCTCAGTTATTTAAACATTAGTTGCGGAGTATCTTTCATACTCGCCAAATTTTTCAGGTCCCAGCGGCTGATACTTTCTTCCAGTGATCCCATTAAATCAAACAGCCCAAGTTTCTTAGGCTTTTCAATAAACTTAAGGGCAAACTCATCTTTAATTTTCATAGCGGTGTGAATTTTTCGTCCCGCTGTCCATAAAGACCCCATTTCATCGACCAGACCCAGCTGATGAGCTACTTCGCCGGAGAAAATCTGCCCCTGTGCATGTTCGCGGATATCACCTTTAACCTTACTCGCTCGTCTTTTCATAATGTCGTTGATAAATTGATCATGAACACCGGCAATCAGTTTATCCATCATTACTTTTTCTTCTTCAGTTAATGAACGGCTTGGATTTCCGGCATCCTTATATTTTCCTGCTTTCACTGTCTGCGGAGAAACTTTGGCAAACTCATATAGCTTACTTAAATCCATAAACTCCATGATGACTCCAATTGAACCTGTAAGAGTTCCCGGGGAAGCCCAGATTTTTCTCGTCGCTGCCCCGAGGTAATAACCACCACTGGCAGCAATGGCCCCGAATGAAGCGTAGACCGGCTTAATTTTATCGATACGCTGAATTTCTTCATAAATTTCCTGAGTCGGTCCAACAGCACCGCCTGGACTATTGATTCTCAGAATGATTGCCTTTAATTGCTTATCTTCTTCCGCAATCTGCAATAGCTCCACGGTGTCTTTGGCGTCCATAATTACACCATCGACTTCGATTACGCCTATGCGAGCACGGTTAGAATGTTTCTGGGTAAGTGAAGTCTCGTCAAAAGCATTCATGGTAACTGAAGCAAAGACCACCAGGATCACGAAAAAGACAAAGACCATTGCGAAAATGCCGAAGAGGGCTTTCGTATTTTTTTGAGACGTCACAAAAACTCCGTTTTTTGCCAATAACTCTATATAGATATGTTCTCACCTATAGTCTCAAAAACATAGGGTTCCGTAAATAAAGTTAAAAATGCCGGACTCAAACACTCAAGTTTTTATTGAATTAAGCCGAAGAGACAATTGTTCCGAATAGGACCGCAAGGAGTGAATTATGAAAAACAGCAAAATGATCTCTCTTACCATGCTCACCCTGGGTATTTGCTCTCTGGCTTACGCCACTGAATACAAATCGCCTAAGCTTCTTTACAAGGCTCACACTCCTGCCAATACAGCAGTCAGGAGCGCAGACATGGGTGAAAATATGAAGGTAGAAGGTCCGGTAGTGGAAACTGATCGAGGAATTGCTTCGGAAGAAGAGTCTGACCGCGAGCCTTCATCATTGAAGGACAAGAAGAAAGAAGTGGTGAAAGCTGAAGAACCGAAAGCTGAGTCTCCAGAGCACGATATGATGCCAAAACCTTGGATGTATCGTACTGAATCTGCCAGCCAGAAGTAATTAAAAGTGAAATTATCGGGAAGCTTGATCCCAAAGGTTAAGCTTCTCGTATTCGCTTTTAAGCTGACCGCAAGCCGCAAGAATATCCTGTCCTTTTGTTGTTCTGGTGGTACAGACAAACCCTCGCTTCAAGAGCTCTTCCTGAAACCAGATCACTTTCGAATTAGACGGTCGCTTGAATTTGGATCCCGGAAAATCGTTATACGGGATGATATTAATCTTTGATTCACTCTTTTCTAACAGCTTTGATAATCCTTCGATATCCTCCGGACGATCATTTAAATCCGCTATCAGAATATACTCATAAGTAATTCGACGGTGAGCTTTAAGCGGCACCTTTTTAATAGCGCTAAATAATCTCTCTAAGTCATACGCCTTGTTTATCGGCATCAACTCTGTACGGATATCGTTATGAGCAGCATGTAGAGAAATGGCGATATTAACCGGAGGGAAATCCCACATTTTTTCAATCTGTGGAACGAGACCTGAGGTCGATAAAGTTATTTTTCGCTGAGAAAGACCCAGTCCTTTGTCTTCCATGAAAATAATGGTCGACGTGCGGACGTTATCATAATTATGTAAAGGCTCACCCTGCCCCATGTATACGATATTGGTCAGGCGCTCTTCCAGCCCCACATTATCTTTTAACCAGTAAGTGATTGCCATATACTGACCGACAATCTCACCGGCCGATAAATTTCTTTTTAATCCCATCGTTCCGGTATGGCAGAAGGTGCAACCAATAGCACATCCCACCTGGGAAGAAAGACACAGAGTTAAACGGTCCTTGGCAGGAATCGCTACCGCTTCCACTGTCTGAGCATCATTCATCTTCACTAAAAATTTACGAGTCCCATCCTTCGATAGACCGTTCCACACAATAGTCGGCAAACTTAAATCGAAATTTTCCGAGAAATCTTCTCGGATTTTTTTAGAGACATTGCTCCATTTATCCAGGTCCCGCTCCTGCAGCTTGTACATCCATTGATACACCTGATCTGCAGCGAATTTGGCGAGTCCCTTCTCTGCTAAATAGTCGCGAAGCTCAGCAAGCGTGAGGGAATACAGTGATTTTTTACCGTCGGTTTTAGGATTGATACTCATGCCCTCCTTATAGCAAATCATCATGCTCATGGCCATGCTAAGTATTTTTTACAAACTTTCTAAAACCGATGTAATCTAAAAGCTATGGTATTAAAAACATCTGCCCTGAAAGGCTTAGTATTATTTAGTTTATTCTCTTCTTACGCATCGGTTACTCTGGCTCAACCATTTGCTCCGGGCCCGATCCGCGAAGCTTTTCCCATCCCCACGGATGCCGATGTCATCACGACTCTGGGTAAATCGACCAAAACCCAGCTGCCGCCAAAGAAACTAAAATTCCTAGTCTGGAATCTCTACAAAGGCGCCAAAGACTCCTTCAAGCACGAATACCTCTCGCTCGCTTTTAACCGCGACGTCGTAATCAAACAGGAAGTTGTGCTGGATAAAAACATGAAATCTGTTTTTTCCTACTTTCCATTTTTTGAAACGACTAACGCAACATCATTTTTCACCGGAAAAGAAAAAGATATCCGCACCGGAGTCTCTACGACTTCTGCTGTTGCTCCGGGGGAAGTGAAATTTGTCCGCACCACCACATTAGAACCAGTGGTGAGCTCGCCGAAAGTCACGCTGATCACTCGCTACCCGATCAGATTTTCAACCAAACAGTTAACCGTGATCAACATTCATGCGATCAACTTCGTTTCCAACAAAAATTTTAAAAACGAACTTGAGAAAATTTATCAGGCAGTCAAACATTTTCCCTCTCCCATGGTCTGGGCCGGTGACTTCAATACCTGGAACGAAGAGCGACTCGACATTCTGGCCGACTATGCTAACAAACTGGGAATGAGCTTCGCGCAATTTTATCCGGATAACCGAATGACCTTTAACGGAAATCCACTGGACCACTTTATGCATACCAAAGACCTTAAAGTTACGAGTGCAAAAGTGGACGGTTATTATCAGGGATCCGACCACAAACCTCTCGAATTAGAAATCGAAATACTCTAGGCAACTTTTGCCCTTCGCCCTGCTTTTTTCCAGAAATCCCGTAAAATAAAAAGAAAATAAAGGCTTATTTGCCTTGGGGGAGTTTCACTTGAAAAAGAGCACATATTTACAAATTTTTTGTCTTTCCGTCGTTCTCTCATCTTGTGGTTTTTTTGATCGCTGGAAAACTCCGGAACAACCAAGCGACACAGTCACATCAGAATCAGGCAGTTCAGTTGAATCAACTGCCAGTAGTTCATCAGAGAATGCCAGCTCCGATATTGATGATCTCTTCGGTAAATCAATGGAGGAATCAGCCACTGCAAATAACACGGGCACAGACGCTCCTGGCAATGTAGATACTACGGCCAGGGAACTGGAAGAATTTTCTGCTGACTCTCCGGGACAAACAATGAAAGAAACTGGCGACAAACCAGTTATCGTTCAGGAAACAATTCCGGAAATAAAAGAAGAAGCTGCACCAATCGTTTCGAGTGATGCCGGCACAATTCAAAACTACAAAGTTCAGCGTGGTGAAACGCTGATGCAAATCGCTTTCAAACTTTACGGCGATATCGGCAAATGGAAAGAACTCAAAGAAATGAACCGAGATCAGCTCACTAAGAACTCTGCTCTTCGCGCGGATATGACTCTTAAATACCGAGCTCCGGAAACACCATTCGTATGGAATCCGGTAGGTGTTCCTTACCTTATTAAAAACGGCGATACTTTAGGTATCATTTCTAATAACGTTTATGCCACTCCAAAAAAATGGAAAACAATCTGGGAAAATAACAAGCCGCTAATTAAAAATCCAAATGTGATTTTCGCCGGCTTCACACTCTATTACAAAAAGAATCCAGGCATGGCCAATTATGTTCAACCTGCCTCAGCTCAACCAAAATCAAAAACAGCGACTGAAGAAGTCATGGTTGATGAGATGCTGGACAATACAACAACTTCAGCCCCGACAGCTGCACCGGCATCGGCACCTACAACTTCACCAGCTGCAGAAATCACTAACGTAAATGTAGATGAAGCGCAGACTATTCAGTCCGCTCCTGCCCGTGCAGAAATCAGCGAAGGCGAAATCGATCTGGTTAACAATGTCTCTGCTCCCCTTCGTGATGAAGCGATTCAGGGAATCAATGCCAATGATCTTCCGCCAGTGATTGACGAAGAAATTCAAACTCTCGAATAAGGTTCCGAATAAGGTTCCAAGACACTTTTCTTGTTGCAAAGCCTCACTTCGGTGAGGCTTTTTTAATTCTGATTGTGTTTAATAGGGCGGTGATAAAATAATCGCCGTACCGTCCCCGTTTCCGGTTGCCACTGTCGTCCATGTAGAATGGGAGGGATTATTAATGGCCGCTGATGAATATGATCGCATGATTGTCCAGTTTTTTAATGAACCAGAATATGATTCCAGCTCTATTGTTTTCAGGTCTTCTTCCGCCTCCCAGGCTATGACATAACTGGGAGTTGAACCAACTAAGGCTAATGAAGAACTGGAAACACCGGAACCAAAAATCCCTCGTAAATATTGAGCACTGCTAGAAGTAATATTTTGGGTCCAGATTCTGATAGGTATCGGGGCGCCAATTCTTTTTAATGAAACATTTGGTGCAGTATTAGAATCATTCATTTTCAAAATATAGAAAACACCTTTTCTTTGAGTCGGTATTAGATTTAAAGAAATGGCAGCACTGGATGTTTCTTTGCGGATGAGTTTCCAGCTTTTATGTTCCGGCCGGGTTAGTGCTTCTGCTGTTGTTGAATAAAATAAATCATATGACTTAATACCGCGATTAACATTGGTTCCACTTTTAATCATCCCTGTTATTGTGAGTTCATTAAGAGGAAGAACCGATGACAAAGTGATTGTAACTGGAAAATCATTAGACTTATTATAGAAACCAATGAAAGCCGGGTTGTATGCACTCAGTGCTGGTAAAATGGCCTGATATGCGGGATTTGCTGTATGGCCAAAAATATCCAGGATCGGCGATGCTGCATCTATCTTCTTAATGCCGAATAACTTATCTGGATTGGCATTATCATAGATAACTATTTTATAAAAATAATTCCCGTATGGAATATACTCAGCAGTATAAATTGTTGATGGGTGCTGATCATTTAAAAGCGCATCAGCATAAAGCTGTTTTCCGTTATTGTTCGAATAGTTCGGATGAACGCCATCCGGAATTAATGAAACTACATTATAGAAGTCAATATAGTTCCTGATGTTTGTGTGCGCATCGAGAAATAACAAATTATTTTCTTTGCAGAATAATTTCAAAGCATGATTCCATTCAATTATTTTTGCATCGGTAGCTGCTCTTAATAATCCGGAAAATTGATCTTTCCAGAAAGTCGGCCAGATGGAAATTAAAGCTACCTGTGCTCCATTTCTTTTCAATTCATTAACTATAAAATTAATGCTGCTAAGATAATCGTCCAGATTTGTGTGCCCACGGCTATCATTGTATCTGATATCATTTATGCCTACTGCGAGCACATAGAGATCGGCATTATGTGACGTGATCGAATTAATACGATTTACAATGTCTTTTGAAGTGTTTCCTCCTACTCCTTCATTGATGAATGTTATCGCCGGATAAAGATTCTGCACAAGAGTTGTGAAGCCTACTGAATTGCCTATACCGGATTTCCCCTGCTCGACGATTGAATCACCAACCCAGACAACTTTTTTCCCTGCTGTATTTAAGGCCGATAAATGTTCTTTGAATTTGTCTTTATCAGTTGGAACGACTGGAGGTGCAGGTGGTTCTTCTGGAGGAGTTACTACTGGAGGCGTATAAGGCTGAATGATTATTTTTTCCTGCTCCTTACATGCAGCAAACATAACGATGCTTGCTAACATAAAAATTAGAGAGAAATTGTACTGGATTTTCTTCATTCTTACGGTTATTCTAATTGGATTATTGCTCTTTTTGAAGAATTACCTTTAATAAATTTCATGATCCTTATTAGGCTTTTAGTTTTTATGCCCATAATTTTTCTCACGACAAATGAGCAGGGCCCTTCTGTCGTTCCTTCTTAATTTCTTTTCAGCTTTTTTTATTCTTTATCCAGGCCGGAAAAATATTTTTCAAACTCGTGCATACCTTTGCTTTCAGATAAAAATTTAGCAGGACGAAATACAACTTAGCTGATGCTCATCATGAAAATCGCCTCTCAAATAAAGTTGCCTTAATTGTGATGAAGACTTCAAATCTCAAATGATCATCCCTGTTTTTATTGAGCCGATAATTAAGAAAAGCTTCACAAAAGTAGGACATATGAAAAACACATTCCTTCCTCTCATTCTCATTTTACTTATCTCCGGCTGTGATGTCCGCAGAGGTGTCGATTTAAGTTTAAATAGCACCAATTCCAATAACAGCAGTGGTGGCGGCGGTGCTGGTGGTGGCGGTGGCGCAGGCGGAGGTGGCGGCGGTGGTGGAATCACCACTGGAATTGTGAAAGTTTCCACCGGAGATGATCATACCTGTTTATTGACAGCAGATTCTAAAGTTTATTGTTCTGGTGATAATGGTGATTATCAGGTGACCGCAGGATATACAGCTTTACGCTATAAAATATTCAGTCCCATGGATATTACTTCACGCTTAGGAGTGCTTACACCAGTCGATATCACGGCTGATTATGATTCATCCTGCGTGGTTTTTTCCAATGGAACGGCCAAGTGCTGGGGGGCCAACGATGATGGTGAATTAGGAACGGGTCATTCGAATGATGTCATTACTCCTGAAAGTGTTTTATTTTTTGATGGATCGACCGCAGCCAAAAAAATCAAATCACTGAAGCTGGGTGAATATCTCACCTGTGCTCAGAATGAAGAGGATGCTCTTTACTGTTGGGGAACTAACCGCGACTTTATGTTTGATCCTCAGACAGATCCCTTCGATGCTACCCAACCGCTGATTCCAGAAAATCCTACGCCTATGCTCATGAGTGACTTTGATGCTTCTACTCCTGCCAAAACAGTAAAAAGTTTTCAGATGGGATATCGCCTGGCCTGTGTACTCTCCATGACTGATGAATTCAAATGCGTGGGCTTTATGCCGGATGAGAATGCTGTTGACATCACTTCACCTACATTTATTTCCCGTTTTGGTATGGACGGATCAACAGCTGCGAAAACCGTTAATTCATTTTCACTAGGCTATCGTCATGGTTGTTTCATTACTGAGGGACAAAAAGTTAAATGCTGGGGAAATAATTCCAATGGAAAACTAGGATGCGGACAGGATGATGGTGCGCTGACATTCAGTTCGACTCCCTGTCAGGTTGTCAATGCAGATGACAGTGATTTAGTCGCCCAGTCCGTAAGTGCGGGTGACTATCAGACATGCGCGATCACTACTGATTCCAAAGTCAAATGCTGGGGAAGAGGAACCGACGGTGCTGTTGGTAATGGATTAAGTGTTAATCAACATAAAGCCCACACTGTTATTAAAACCAACGGCAGTGAATTAACGGATATTGCTTTTCTTGATACCGGAATGGAAGCAGGACACGTCTGTGCAATTACCTCTGCTGGGTCTCTCTATTGCTGGGGTTCAAACCGTTACGGACAATTAATGATGGATGGAAATATAGCGACCACTCCGCGTCTGATGCCACTTACTTCCATCGATTCAATGGCCAAAGGTTACGGTAATAATGCCAACAGTTGTTTCGTGAGAATGGACGGTTCTGTAATCTGTTCGGACAATCCCAATTATACAAGTATTCCGCTTCTGACCACTCCGGTAGATGGCACCGCCGGCAATCAGGCCTTAAGTATTGCTCAGAATGATAACGGCGGATGTGCTATCCTGGCAAACGGTACACTGAACTGCTGGGACTTTTTATTAAATGCCGCCCTTACTCCTTTCTATGATGCCAGCACCTCTGACAAAACCGCGCAGAAGGCAGTCAAGGTTAACGGATCAACATGTATTCTATCCAACAGTAAAGTTCGTTGCGATGGAGACTATACAGTCGCTGTTTTAAATAACGTTCTGGATATCGGCGCAAATAACAATTATCTCTGTGCCGTTCATACGGATAATTCTGTTATTTGTTATACCAATGGAGTGTGGGGAACACCTATTCCTGTAACCAATCTTGACGGTACAGGTGAAGATGCACTCACACTTTCAGTCAGTAACAACGTCGGTTGCGCTGTCACCCAATCCGGCAAGATTGCCTGCTGGCCGTTCGATATGGGTGGAGAAAATGCCAATGGTCTTTTAGGTAATGGTACCGAAGATGCTGTTGGTCCTGTAAGCTATTTCACTGCTAATCTGGTTAACGTCATCGATGGAATCACCAAAGTGGCGGCCAAAGTTGAAGTCGGTTATGAACATGCCTGTTCACAGCTGACGAATAGAGATATTTATTGCTGGGGTTATAACCGTAGTTATCAGGCGAACGGCTCAATTGTTGATCCACTCACCTACAACGTCACTGTTCCCACTAAAGTGAATAATCTTCCAATCGGTGAAAACTTTACTCTCAATGTTCTGGGATATTCAACATGCGTGACCGGAGATACAACCGGAGCTCTCTATTGCTGGGGAGAAACTTATTACAGCGGACTTTCGGAGAATAAGGATCTGAAAAATCGCGCAACTCTCATCTCTCTCTAAAGGTTCCAGCACACTTTTCATGTTGCGGGATGAACTTTGATGAAGCTTTTCCAGGGGATCGGATGTTTATTAATCCATCCCTCTGATCTTCATTAATAATTTAGAAATAGACAATCTCTATAAGAGATCAACATCCACCTACTTGTAGGTCAATTCGTACAAAGCTTTTTTTTCCATCACTAAAGGTTTTACCATCATTTATTTTCCCAGACTCTAAGATGATAGTTCTATCACCTCCACATAAGCCACGATATCCCAACTGAACAGTCAAATATTCTTCTTGTCCAAACCTTGTAATAGTTAAATCAGTTTTAATTTCAGTTTTTTGAAGTTCTGAAAGGTCCTTGAACAAATTCCAATTTACATTGGCTGGAGTATTTATTTCAACGTCTCCATTAACATGTTTTGCGCAAAGATCTTTATCGTTAACATTTGTCCAATCTGCTACAATCGTTTTAAATTTTGGATGAAGACTGAATAAACAATGCTCATCCTTAGCCTTTACACATCTGGAAAGTTCATTCATAAATTTTCCATATTCAGCATTTTGTTCTATGTAGGCTCGGGCAGTTCTAAGGTATTTGTCCGACCTCCAAACCATATTATCTTCCAACGAACCACTTAAATGCTCTTTGGCTACTTTAAAATATAAACTCTCATCCTGAATTTTTAAAATACCGTTTGTATTTGATTGAATGGGTATCACAAAAGAGAGGTCAGTTTTAGTAATGAAAGAAAAAGGAGAATCTTTCACTGTAATAACTATATCTTCATCGTCACTTACAATTTTATCGTTTTCCTTATAGTGATCTTTGTAAAAATATTCTTTATCATTATTTTTATGATCGATTATTTTTTCTGAATTAATAGTGAAGACAGGTTTGTCAGATAGTAAAGGATTATCAAAAATCAAAAGAGGTTTTTTTAGCACTTGCTTTTTAAAAAGAAACATATGAATTTGAAAATTATCCACACTATCAGATGCTGTTTTTTGTGAACTAAAGGCATTTGAAGTAATAACAAAGTACAAAATTAATCCAAAAATCTTCATGAACACGTTCCTCGAATTTAAATAGAATTAAAGTTTAAATCCAATATCTTTATTTTAATAAGAATTTTTTATTTCTATAACCACAAGCCTATTTTTAGATACTTGCAACTCAGCATGAGCAATTGATGATGATTTTTTAATAAGGTTTACAACCTTTTTGAGGCAACCAGACTCATATTTGCTAAGAAATGGATGTTAGGAGAAGAGTTTGGAAAAGATCCCGCCTTTCTTTTTGCGCTCTATATTTTCGATGACGTTGCCTTTTTCGACAAGGTCGCGATGGAAATCGCTGGCGAGATGCGAGTTTTCCAGCAGGGTATTGTATTCGGCCACTGACAGCAGGCTGATGCGGGCAGCGTTTAGTTCTTCACAAAGAGCGAATGCGTACTGATCTAGACGTTCTACTGATTCAAAAGGACCGATGCTTTTGCCCGGCATTTTAGGTTCTGCGCCTTCAGTTTTAAAGCGTTCAGTATAAAGTTTCAGCGCGACTTCTCGGTCAAGCATTCCTTTATCATCTAGTAAGTACATCAGATAGTAAGCGGATTCGGAACTTTCTTCCGGGTAAGGATTCATGAAGTGATAAACACCAACGATGTATTCGACGTCTTTCATGAGAATACTCCGAAATCGACAATAACTGAACCGGAAGGCGTGAGTTCGATTTCCAGTTCGTTAGGAAAAGTTTGAACGATAACATTAATCTCATCGATAACTTTGTAGACGACGAAATTTTTTGAGAGATTCATTTTTATTTTTTTGCGGTAGCTTGTTGGATTATACAGTGAAAGACGGCGCACTTCTTCAAAGCGCAGCTCGTTGGTGGAGCTTGGTCTGGTTCGCCAGTAAAAATCTATTCCTTCAACGTTTTGAATCGGGACATGGATGATGGTGAATGTATCCACTAGTGTTTTCCAAAACTGTGTGTAATCAGCCGGAGTCATGTCCTTAAAGCCTTCACCTTCAAAAAGAACAAGACGACCTTCGCCTAAAGTGACATTTTCCACACTGGTTTTGAAGTGAACTTTTTCAACGGACAGTGAGTTTTCCAGAAAAAAAGTTTCAAAACGTTTAGTGTATTCCTCAGAAAGACCGGATTTGTTGAGAATAATTCTTCCACCATTCATGAATGTTTTCAGAATGAAGTTAAAGAGTGTGCGGTCAACATCGTGACCGTGAAATAAATGAATATGCTCCTGATATGGAGTTTTATTTTCATGTAGTTTCAGTGTGTCGTTGGAGATAATTTTATAACTCCAGCCAAAATTGGAACGCAAATAGTTCCAGAGGTTCAGGTCTTCCCAGCTCTGGAAGAGTGAGGAAATGCCGTCGATTTTTTCATACACTTTAAAAAATGAAAGCGGCATGAATACACTGATGTCATCGTGTTCATAAGCAGTACTTGCCAGTCGGGCCGGAAGATAGGAATTCGCGACGAGATCGTTGAGTTCGCGGGTCAGGACTCCTTTTTTCAGCGAGTGAGAAATTAACACTGAAGAAGGAATGATATCTTTGGCCAGCGCTTCGAAAAGTTCGCTGGTGTAGTCTGTTGTTGAAACAGTCCCTGAAAGCCGTTTCAGAAAATTTTCTGTACTGGCGCCGAGAAAAGCTACATCCAGGGTTCCTTCGTAATTATTTCCGATACTGTCCCGGGCGTGTGTTTCATAAAGATCCTGAATTTTTTTATGAAACTCAAAGGCCAGTTGCTTTTCTTCGATGGTCGAGATGGTTTGATCGGGCTGTTTTTTTGTCTGCAGAAAACGGGTAAAAGCAGAGTCAAATGTCGGACCGGTGTCTTCCATAAAACTTTTAAATTTACCCTCTTTAAAATAGCCTGACCGGATGCCCCAGACATCCGAAACAATTTTATTAGCACTAAAGTACTGGCCCAAACGCTTCACGAATCTTTCGTAAGCTTCAAAGACACGGGTATCAAAAAAAGAGAATATTTTAATTAAATGGTCATCAGCGTCAATTAGACCGTAGGCCATTTGTTCGCTGTTAAGGGCCAGACTGCGGGCAAGTAAGTGCGGCATCCCTCCATTGGGAAGGAAAGGGGCCGGTGTTAGTGGCAGAAAGAAAATGACCTGTTTGCCCACTTCATAGGCAATTTCGACTAATTTTTTTAGATTTGTCTCTGGACGGTGATCGTCGAAGTCAAACTGATCGCCGGTCTCCGAATGAAAAGACCAATTGAGGGGAATGATGATTTTCGTTCCGGGAAACTCCTGGAGCTTTGTTTTCCACAGCGATGCGGAGGTTTTCCAGTAGAAAAACCAGTTTTCGCCCGGGAAGACGGTATCAAGATCTCGAGGAACCGGGGTCGTGAGACTCACTACTAACACCTCATGTCTTATCGACGTATCAATAATCTGCTATAACTTCGTGACTGAAATTATTAGGAAATTATAAGCTCCAAAAAGGTGGTAATGCAATGTGGTTTTTCACCCAAGAAGAAAAAGATCTCCAGAAAATCTGTCGCGATTTTGCGCAAAAAGAATTAGCACCTTTTGCTGAGAAACATGATCATGACGAAACATTTAACATCAACGCCTTCAAAAAAATGGGGGAATTGGGTGTTTTAGGTATAACTGCCGATCCAAAGTATGGCGGGGCTGGAATGGGGGCAACGGCAGCGACAATTGTCATGGAAGAATTCGGAAAGGCCTGTGCCGGATCAACACTTTCGTATCTCGCCCACTCAATTTTATGTGTGAATAACATTCAAAACAATGGTTCGGAAGAACAGAAAATGAAATATCTTCCCAAGCTTATCACCGGTGAATATATCGGGTGCATGGGAATGAGTGAGCCGGAATATGGATCAGACGCTGTCGGAATTCAGACAAAAGCTAAAAAAGACGGCGAAGGATATGTGATTAACGGAACTAAAATGTGGATCACCAATGCTCAGTACGCAGACGTGGCTTACGTTTACACCCGCACAGGAGAAGAAAAGAAAAACCTTTCGACGTTTATTATCGAAAAAGGAACACCGGGATTTTCTGTCGGTAAACCAATTCACAAGATGGGTATGCGTTCTTCACCAACCGGAGAGCTGGTTTTTGAAAATGCCAGAGTTGGTAAATCTCAGCTGGTAGGAAGAGAAGGAGATTCGGTTTATCACATGATGAAAAACCTGGATATCGAACGCATCACGATTTCCGGAATTTCTCTGGGGATCGCTCAGGCGTGTGTTGATCAATGTGTGAAGTATGCTCAGGAACGTAAGCAATTTGGTAAACACATTGGGAATTTCCAGCTGATTCAGAAAATGATTGCTGAAATGGCAACTGAGACTGAAATGATGAGAGCTTTCCTTTATTCCATTGCTAAACAATACGACAACGGTGTGCAGGGACCATCAGTAGCGGCCATGGTTAAACTAGCTCTTCCAAAGATGGCGACCAAAATCGCTCTGGATGCAATTCAGTTGCACGGCGGATACGGTTACTCCCGTGAATTCCCGCTGGAGCGAATGATGAGAGATAATAAGCTCAACGAAATCGGAGCCGGAACAAACGAAGTGATGATCATGATCATTGCTAAAAACTTGCTTAAGGACATGCGGGATTAATATGCAGAAATTCGCAACATTACTTTCTATCTTGTTAACACTGATATCTGTATCTCAATTGTCCGCCAGTGAATGTGCAGACCTGGTGAAATGTGTTGAACACGTCAGCAAACTTACCGGGAAAAAATATTTCTGGGACGGAAGTTTAAAAGGTGATTTGAAAGCATCATCGAACTTTGTATTGACCGCTGAAAATGCCGATTTGCTGTTTACAGAGATCCTCGATACTAACGGCTTTGCTCGGGTGCCATCAAGCGTGCCGGATACATTCCGGATAATTGAAGCTCGCGACATTCGCTATCACTCACTTCCCAATATCCGGACTGGAATTGAAACCGAAAAGTTTGAAGCCCCTGCCGGCAAAGATTATTATTATTTTGAATACGTTTTCAAAAATAATGAGCAGGGCCAGGCTGCCTTTGCGGCCAATAATCTGAGACCGTTTCTCTCCCGCTACGGAAGAGTGATGACCAATGGAAATATAATGATAGTGCAGGACCTGGCTTCCAAACTTCCTGTTGCTTTCCGTATTGCCCGCGGAATGGACCGGGCACTGACCAAAACAGAACTTAACCGGGCACGTGAAAGAGAAAAGAATTTCAAAAAAAAGTCGAGTAAAAAAAATGAATGAACTGCAGCTTGAATTAAAAAACCAATTAGAAAAATTTCGTCTTGCTAAAATTGAACCCCATATGGAACACGACGATGAAACCGAAGAATTCCGCATGGACATTTTTCGTGAATTAGGAAGTCTGGGGTTTACCGGCATGACTCTCCCGGAAGCTTACGGCGGAATGGGGATGAGTTATGAAGATTTTTCAGTGGCCCTGTGTGAAATTGCCAAAAGCTCTGTCGCCTACTCTGTAACTATTTCGGTGTCAGCAATGGTCCAGGCCATTATCAACGAATTTGGAAATGAGAATCAAAAACAAAAATATCTTCCGGCATTGACGAGTGGAGAAGAAATCGGAGCATTTTGTCTGAGTGAATCGGGTGCAGGATCAGATGCAGCCGGCCTGCAGACAACCGCTAAAAAAACTGAAGGTGGATTCATTCTCAATGGATCCAAAATCTGGATTACCTCCGGTGGAATCGCTAAAACTTATATCGTCATGGCACGTACGGGAGGCGATGGAGGCAAAGGTGTTTCGGCCTTTATCGTTCGCGATGGAACTCCGGGATTTAGTTACGGCAAAAAAGAAAAGAAGATGGGATGGCGTGTTTCACCAACCCGCGAATTATTATTTCATAATTGTTTTATACCACAAGAAAATCTTCTGGCCGCAGAAGGTGAAGGCTTTAAAATTGCCATGGCCGCATTGGAAAAAGGGCGATTCACGATAGGAGCAATCGCTGTGGGATGTGCGGAGCGCGCCCTTGATGAAGCTGTCTCCTATTCGTTGACCCGTCAGCAATTTAAACAGGCTATTTTCGATTTTCAGGGACTGCAGTTTATGATGGCGGATATGGCCACGGAGATTGAATGCTCGCGTCTACTCGTCATGCAATCTGCTCGTGACTACGATAACAAAACGCCAAATCCCAAACTGGCGTGTATGGCAAAACTAAAAGCGACTGATACTGCCATGAAAGTAACGACGGACGCTGTGCAGATCCTCGGTGGTGTCGGTTATACCAAAGAATATCCTGTTGAAAGATTCATGAGAGATGCTAAAGTTCTTCAGATCGTTGAAGGGACAAATCAGATTCAGCGAGTCGTGATTGCCCGTCAGCTGAAAAAGGAATACACCACTCACTAAGGATTAAGCATGAGCATGAAACTGAATTTTTTTCCGGCAGATCTACCGGCAGTTAATTTAAAAAAACTTGAAGCTTTCAAGCAAATTGCCGCCGATCCCCGCACTCAGTTTTTTTACACTTTCGAGCGCACTGAACTGATAAATGCCACTAAGAAAATATTTGAACAATTCAAGAATAAGAAGACTTTCGTGCATGTAGGTATCGGAGGCTCCAGTCTCGGACCAGAAATGCTGGTCATGGCCCTGCAGAAGTCTGATTGTAAATTTGTTTTTATTAATAATATTGATCCGGAAGAAATCCATGATCAGCTGGCGGGCATAAATCCGAAAGAATCTTTATTTTATTTTGTTTCCAAGTCCGGCGGGACAGCCGAAACTCTGGCTGCACTTGCCATCATCACCAATAAACTGGAAGCTGCGGGTGTAAAAGCGAATGATCTGAAAGATTATTATGTTTTTGCCACAGACCCGGATAAAAGTGAATTGCGGACTATAGCTACACCACTATCCATCTCCTGTTTAGAAGTTCCCTCGGATGTTGGAGGTCGATTCTCAGCTCTCACGCCGGTGGGCTATTTACCGGCGCTCTTTGCAGGAATTAACCTGGAGGAGTTATTGGCAGGAGCGAAAGAAGCACAGAAACTTTGCCTGGCAGAAACTCGGGATAATCTGCTGCTGAAAACGACACAGTTTTTACTAAACCAGAAACAAAATCACGGCATAAATCAGACAGTCATGATGCCTTATTCATCCAAACTGAAGTATTTCTCATTCTGGTTCACCCAGTTGTGGGCCGAGAGTTTAGGAAAGAAAAAAGATAAGACAGGTAAGATCATTCATGAAGGCTTTACGCCATTGGTTGCATATGGTGCCACTGACCAACACTCTCAAATGCAACTTTTTATGGAAGGACCAAAAGATAAATGCGTCGTGATGGTAGAAGTTTTGAACTTTGCCCATGATTTTCGTTTAGCTACTTCTCTTAAGAGTAATAACCTAGAAAAACTCTCAAGTTATAGCCTGGCCGATTTAATGAAGGCCGAATTTCATGGAACACTAAAAGCGCTGCAATCGACTGAACGGCCAACTTTGCATGTGAGCATAGAAAGAAACGATGCTCATCACTTGGGAATGTTGATTGTGTTTTTTGAAGCGCTCACGGCATTAATGGGACATGAATTAATGATTGATCCTTTTGATCAACCAGGTGTTGAGGCAGGGAAGATTTACGCTTTCGAATTTTTGAAGCAGTTGAAATAAGTCCTAGACTTCGTTAAGATTAAAAGCGTAAACAAACGACTTTTTAGTAAGGATTCCTCGCAATGAGTACTGATGATACAACCATTGTCTTAACTGACATACGTGCAGCTTTGCAAGCTTCAGAAAAAGAGGCTCAGTTGAAACCCGCTGCTCTGCTGGTTGTAGGCGGAGATCTCAACGGGACCTTATTTGACCTGGTTGAACCGACAGTCACTGTTGGCCGCAACGCTGATAATTCGATCGCATTAGAATTTAACGGTGTTTCACGGTACCATTTTAAACTACACGCCAATGGTGAATCCCATGTCCTGGAAGATTGCGGTTCAAAAAACGGAACATATTTAAACAATAAAAAAGTTGAGGCACAAACAGTTCTTGCTCGCGCCGATATTATCAAAATAGGCAGTATTGCTCTGAAGTATCTTCCCAAAGGAGATCCTGAAAGGCTTACCTATGATAAACTCAATCTAGAGGCTAATACTGACAAGCACACAGGCTGTTATAACAAAGGTTATTTTAACAACCGGATCACTCTGGAAGTTAACAAATCTAAAGTGACAGGTGACCCTCTTTCGTTGATTATTTTTGATCTGGATCATTTCAAAAAGCTTAACGATAATTATGGTCATGATGCCGGCGATTTTGTTTTAAAAGAAATGGCCGCACTTATCCGTTCAAATGGCATCCGCGAACAAGATGTCTTTGCCCGCTACGGTGGTGAAGAGTTTGTTATCCTTCTGCCAAAAACTAATTTAAAACAATCTTTTGAAATTGCTGAGCGCTTAAGAAAGCTTATCGAAAACAAAGAATTCATTTATGACGGGAAACGACTTCCCGTAACCGCATCTATTGGAGTTGCAGATTACCGCCAGGGTGTAATCACGGGTACTGATCTCTTTAAGAGAGCAGACGAAGCTGTTTACAAATCCAAGGAAGGTGGCCGGAATCAAGTGCAATTCTATAGGGGCTAATGACCACTGCGGACACCACCCCCACTATTGAAATTCTTCCCGAACATATAATTGACCAGATCAAGGCCGGTGAAGTACTTGAACGTCCTGCTTCCCTGATTAAAGAATTAATTGAAAATTCTCTCGATGCCGGTTCAACTGAAATAAATATTCACCTGGTTGAAAACGGTATGGATCTTCTGTCCATAGAAGACAATGGCCACGGGATGGATTTTAAAAATCTTCCTTATGCTTTCCTTCGTCATGCCACCAGCAAACTTCGCACTTATGAAGATTTGTATCGCCTGCGCAGTTTTGGTTTTCGGGGTGAAGCCCTTGCTTCAGTGGCTGCCTCTTCCCGCTTAACCTGCACAACTCAGCCTAAAGATCTTTCACGAGAGGGCGGGAAAATTGTGATTAATGGAGGAGAGACACAGTTACTTGTTCCTCAAAAGGCAAGTGCTCAGGGCACTTCCATATTCATCAAAGACTTATTTTTTAATACACCCGCTCGATTGAAATTTATCAAATCGAAAGTCAGTGAAAAGTCTGCACTTAAAAAAATGCTTTACTCTTTCGTCCTTTCCAATCCGCAGGTCACCTTTACAATCAAATGGGATGAAAAAGAAAAAGAAATTTTTAAAGCCGTCGGGCTAAATGAAAATCAGCTCCGCGTTTCACAGGTTTTTTTCGGTAAACGATTACAGGAATCAACCTCTCTCATAACGTCCAGCGAAGAGTATGATAATTACAAAGTACAGGTTTATTTTACTCCCGACACCTATACGACTCCGCAATACCGTCATCACTACCTTTTTGCCAATCACCGTTTTTTTCAGGATAAGTCTCTTCACTCTGCAGTATTGCGCAATCTGGATTCACTGTGGCGGTTTGGTGAAAGCGGACATTACATGGTGGAGATTCTGACTCCTCCTTCAGAAATTGATGTCAATGTTCATCCGAATAAAACTCAGATTAAATTTATGCGTTCAGATGTTATCTACTCATTACTGGTTACCAGTCTGAAGAAAGGTCTGAAATCCATCGCTTTGCCAGCAATTGAACTTCCTTCTGCCGGCCGGGAACAGAGTTTATTTTCGCGCGATGAAAATCAGATGATGGACCTGATGCAGTTTGTTTCTCAGGAACAAGGAGAGCAAGCCGAATTTATTGCCCGCCCGTTCGGCGAAGATACAATTCTTCAGTCGTCTTCCAGCTTCGTCAGGCTCTCTCCACGATTTATTCTGGACAGCGGATCAAGTCCTGCCCGGCTTATCGATTGCCAGAAACTGGTGGCCTTATTTCTTGCTTCCGGCTTTGCCGAATTTAAACAAACACAGGAAGTCCCAACTCCCCTGCTTATCAGTGAGCCATTTAAAATTAAAGACAAGGCAGTAGATGCTTATTTTGATATCATTAAATCGTTTGGACTGGAATTTGACCGGCTGAATCCGGAATTTATTGTCCTGAGAACTATCCCCCGTTTCCTTCCTCAAAGCTGGACAGTTGATACTGCCAATGCATTGATTGCTTATTTTCTGCAGGAAAAAAAAGAAAATCCGGACGTCCTGTATACTTTTTTTTGCCAGACTGAGATGAATGAAATTTTAAACGATATGCCTCAGAGTATCGTGGAAAAGATGCTCCAATCTACAGAAGTAAATCGTTTTGTTCGCCTGCTTACCGACGAATTTCTAAGGGCCTGCTTTTCTCATGAAAAATAATAAGTTGATAGTCATCTCCGGCCCCACGGCGACTGGAAAAACCAAAACCAGCATTTCTCTTGCTCAAATGCTCATAGACCGTGGCTTTGCCTGCGAAATTGTGAATTTCGACTCACTCTACTTTTATCGAGAAATCTCCATTGGGACAGCAAAACCCACAATGCAGGAGCGTCAGGGAATCATTCACCATATGATCGATGTAGAATCCATTCTTTCTCCTATGAATGCATCGGATTTTATTAATCAGGCGAAAAACATTATTGTAGGTTTATTTGCGCAAAACAAAGTGGTGATTCTGGTCGGAGGAAGTGCGTTTTATCTTCGAGCACTTCTCAAGGGAATGTATGAAAGTCCCTCACCTGATCCACTGGTAAAAAAAGAGATGGAGAATCTTTACCAGACAAAAGGCATAGAAGCTATTGTTGAGTACCTGCAGAAACACGATCCGGAATCCCTCGTCAATTTGCATGCAAATGATCACTATCGTCTGATTCGTGCCGCCGAACATCACCGTATGACTGGTGAAAAAATGTCAGTTCAAAAAAAGTTGATGGATCAGCAAAACCCCTACGATTTCAGTAAATGTATTCACGATTGGGATGTGCTGCATCTTTATCTGGATGTGCCCAAAGAAGAACATTATAAGATTATTCAGCAACGGACTGTCCAGATGTTTGCTGATGGCCTGATGGAAGAAATAGAAACTCTCGAAAAGCAGGGCTTTTCGCTGGATCTTAAGCCGCTGCAGTCCATTGGTTACAAAGAAGCAATACTTCTTCGACAGGGTCAATTCAGCTCTTTAGACGACTGTATAGAACGGATTTCCATCTCTACCCGTCAACTGGCTAAATCCCAGCGTACATTTTTCAATAAAATACACCCAAAAGAAAGTTTCAATCCCCTCACGGATTTTGCTAGTATAAAAGAGCGGGTAAACACCTTTGTGAAATAAGCAGGTATTTCTATGTCACTTGAAACTCAACGTTTGAAAATTATCATTATCTCTGACGGAACGGGGGAAACGGCCACGGCCATTTCTCGTGCAGTGATGGCCCAGTTCAAAGACCGGGAAGTCTATTTTACCCGCTATAAGAACATACGAACGACGGAACAAATTGATGCTATTTTTAATGAAGCTGCTATCCACCATGATTTAGTCATGCACACTATTGTTTCGGGCAAACTTCGAGAATACATTGCAGAACTCTCCCGCACAACACATGTTCGCACACTGGATCTTATCGGGCCGGCACTTACTGCGTTTTCTAACTTTTTTAATCAGGAGCCTATGTCCGAACCGGGACTGCTTCACGCCGTTAACGATGACTACTATAAGAGAGTTGAGGCAATGGAATTCACGCTCAATCACGATGACGGACGCAATCTGGCTTCGCTCCATCTTGCTGACGTTATTCTGGTGGGTGTCTCTCGGACTTCAAAAACTCCGCTTTCGGTATATCTTTCTCAACACGGGATAAAAGTTGTAAATATTCCCATGATCAAAGATCAGCCACTTCCTCAGGAATTATTTGAAGTGGATCAGCGAAAAATTTTTGCATTAACAATAGATCCCGACTCTCTCAGCGAAATTCGCAAAAATCGTCTGCAACGCCTGGGGGCTGATCGTCATCAGGGAGACTATGCTGAACACAATAAAATTGTAGAAGAAGTTGAGTGGGCCAACTCTATTTTCAAAGAAAATAAACGCTGGCCGGTATTTGATGTAACGGATAAAGCACTGGAAGAGACCGCTGCTGACATCATGAAGCTTCTGAACATGCGCAAAAACAACATTTTCAAGCAGACAAAGTCAAATTCTTAAAGCTGATCACAGAGATCTACAGACTGGTCTTCACGCTTAATTGTAACTTCCAGTTTATGTTCAATCTCTTCACCCAGTCTCTTAAAGAAAATTTCGTAAGTAGCCGGGGCCAGAATACCATTATCATCCAGGTTTAACGGGAAAGGTATCCCGAATGAGTTTTCCATCGGAATCGGACTGGATCGCTTTTCACCGTAAATTTCGAAACGGATTTCTCCCTGAGCACAAGCTGTAGAAGTAAAAACATATCCATAGGCAATCGCCGGCATTTCTGGGATTTCAATTTCCAGGGCCGCTTCATTATCAACTCGGATATCTTTAACAAAATGTTTCTTGCCTTCGCTTTCAATTCTTAACGTAAGAGATTTTCCTATTGGAACATTGATTGAATTTAACAAATCAACTTCTTTTCTTTCGCCATCAATAAAGATCCGCATTTTCTGCTTATCAAGGTGAGACAGAACAATTTTCCCAATTCCCTGCTCCTCTGTAATCTTTGTTTTTTGCTGGGCAGGTGCACGTTCTTTTACCGGAATGGGCTGAGGTGTCTGAGCAATTTCCGGTTCAGCGAAGAAAGACGTATAAGCGTAGAATGCTCCACCAGCAATACAGGCAAGTAAGGCTGCATATGTTCCGGCCGATGTTTTCTTATTATCCTTTTTCTCCAGCTTCGTGATCTTGGTCGCATCTTTTTTTACTGAAGATTTGGTCGAGCCATTCTGCTTAATCTTTGTAACGTTAGTATTGTTAATGTCGGCAATTTTGCGCGACATTGTGTTGTCCTGACTGGCATTAGTGCTTTCTTTTAAAGCTGCACTTCTTCTGACTGTCGCAGTTTTCTTTTTTTCCGGTGCGACATCTTCAAATCCAAAATCCAGTATAACTTCTTTCTTTGGAGCTGGAGTATTGTCTACCTGTGCTGCAGCAGCTGCCGGAGCGTTCCCGTTAGTTCCGCCTTCTAATTCTTTTTTAAGGTCTTCCAGGAATGGCTTGATATCAATCTTACCAAACTCAAACATTTTCTCGCGGTCTTTTTTGATCTCTTCGCGGAAAAGTTCCTGTGAAAAATAAGATAAGTCAGTCGCATTAAAATCCGGATACTTTGCATAGAGAAACTTCATCAATGCCCGGTTCATCTGATCCAGGTTTTCAAAACGCTGATTACGGTCTTTTGAGAGCGCTTTTAGTACAATCGCATCAAGTTCTTTTGGAACGTTCGGATTGATCGAAGAAGGCACAGGAATTTTACATTCCTGAATTTTTTTCAATACAGCCAGATCATTATTCTCTTTGAACAATTTTCGCGAACACAGCATTTCCCAGAGAGTAATACCAACGGCGAACTGGTCATAACGGGCATCCAGTTCTAACCCTTCCAGATACTCAGGAGCAAGATAAGAAAGCTTACCTTTAATAGTTCCGGCCTGAGTTGCTTCTGAATTGGTCTGAGATTTAGCAATACCGAAGTCGATGATTTTAACTGCTCCATCATACGTAAGCATGATGTTGTGAGGAGAAATATCACGGTGAATGATGTTTGCTTCCTGACCGGTCAATTTATCACGGAAAGTATGGGCATAATACAATCCCTGGCAAGCCTGAGAAATAATGTATGTCGAAATCTCGACCGGGAAAACGAACTTACGTTCCTTTAATTTCTCCAGGTACTCTTTTAAGTTACGACCGTCACAATACTCCATTGCAACGTAAAGTTGCCCTTTATGCATACCATAGTCGTACGTCTGAATGACGTTCGGATGAAGAAGACCAAACGTAACTTTGATTTCATCCATGAACATTGTTTTAAAAGCTTCATCTTTTGAATATTGTGGCTGAACCATTTTAATGGCCACGACTTTATCGGCCTGCTCACCTAAGAATCGAGCACGACAAATTTTTGCCATCCCTCCATCAACTAAGTGATCGAGGATAAGGTAGCGTCCGAATCGTTCGCGTTTTGTTTCAGTCATAGTCCACGTTCTCCTGATATGACATATCGGGAGAAATGGAGGAAAGCTTAAGGGTTAATTTAAAGTAGTTTCGTTGAATCCGGGGAAATTAAGAGTCAATGGTTTTGCGTCCTTAGAAGATCTGCAAAGACCGTAAACCTGATACAATCTGGTTGAATTCATTTCGGAATCGGGGTGTTGCAACAGGTGTTTTTTGAACTCTAATAACTCCACTTTTTTAAATCCCGACCGTTCCAGTTGCTCATTTAATTGAGAATAAGGAATGGAGCGAGTGTCTAAAGAATAGGCTAGGGCCACACGAAAATCGTCACAATTTTGAGCATCCACCAGCTCGGCCTGGGAAAACCAGAAATTAAAACTGGACTGCGGAGTTAGAGACGTCATCATGAAATCAAACTGCAAAGTCAGCTCGTGATACCAGGAAATTCTTCTGAATTCCAGATTTTCATCCCAGCGTTTATCAGCAAAAGTTCCATTTCTTACAATGAATTTTCCATCTCTCACATGGTTTTTACTTAAATTAGAACAGGAAACAGCAGAGAGAACTATTAATGATCCTGTGAACAGTACCGGAAGTCTTTTCATTATGAATTTAACCATTCTGCCATATCCTTAAAAACAATTTCCTTTTCATTATCATTATACAAGTCGTGCTTTAAAAAAGCATACTCTATTCGTCTGACCAGCTCCTTTTTAAGGCCTTTGGCAAATACTTCTGCCCCGTTTTCCTGCACAAAACTGCTTTGGCTTTCCAACAACAAGGTTTTTATATCCAGAAAGTAAGCATCCTGATAAACGCTGCGGACTTTTTCCATAATCACCCTTAATGAACCAAAAGTTGGCTTATGAGCAATAAGAGGATCTTCCAGCAACAGCATCTGATCGCGTTTCAATGTCAACATTTGCATTGCCGGAAATATCTCAGACAAACGTAAATGATCAATCATTTCTCTGGTCGGACCTGTGGCCCTTTCATAAAGTTCAGACTGAACCTTAAAAAGTGCACTATCAAAATTTAAAAAGAAATTAGAAAGAATAAGTGAATCTATCTTTTGCTTTACCGGACTTTCTACCCGGTTTAACAAATCAAGAATGACCAATGCACCTAAACCACTTCCCAGCGTTATCCAGCGTTCTCCTTCGTCTTTTGAAACACTCTCCATCAAATACATCACATCATTAACCAGATCATGAATAGAGGTAATATGACCTCTAGTGCCTGTGGATAAGCCATGGCCCATGAAGTCCATCATGATAAAAGATACTTCTGGATTTTGTAATTGAAACCACTCCACCAGCTGAGCGAAACGACCATGATAAGCGGCCAGGTCGTGAAAAAGAAAAAGCGTTACACTATTTTTTACAGGATGAAGGGCCTGGACTTTTTTAACATAAATCTGCTGGTTTTTTATAACAGAAGGGAAATGGGCCACGGCCACACCGGGCTTCAATTCTTTCCATGCTAAAGTTTTTTGATTATTAGACAGCATGGCCCAACATACAATTGCGGGCGTTGGAGTCCATATCCAGAACGTCACATTCGATTAACTGCTCTTTTGTATCATAATTATTGATCCGCAATTTAACATTTCGTGCTTTGATTTCGTTACCTGCATACAAGGATGCCAATATTGCTTGTCCCTGATAGTCTTTAAATGGTCCGGAACCAAGTGCACTGACTTCTTTTACACCAGATTTTTTTATTACGGTTATCAGAGGTAATGGTGAATGATTCATGACCAACAAAAGCGGAACTTCATTCAACAAAATTTCATCTTCAACACCTGTTCCATGCAGTCCAGCTTCAGCCGGTGTGCAGCCAATCTTAGTCCAGCCCTCCATTCCCGGAGCAAATATCAACGTATTTCCATTGATACGACGGTCACTAAGCGCTTCCCTTAATTCCACCAGTGAATATGGTCCAAAAATATCTGTCCCGTTGTAATTTTTACGGTCGCGCCCGATGCGCACATAAAATAATTCTTCATTCTCCCGAACTTTTTTCCAGTCGAAGTTAAATTGAACTTCCGGGGATGATTCCTTCTTTTCTTCGGCTTGAGCTGGTGCTGACTCCTCATTTTGTGCCGGAGCATTCAGTTCGGTTACATCTTTCATTCTTTCCCAACCGGCAAAACCCTTTTTCCAGACATAGGTTTCACCACTTATTTCGCCGTTCTCCCGCAAGCCTCTCAGCATTGCTTCACTCACCGGACCTACTCTTTCTGACCCAACAACATAAAACCAGTTGACCATATAATGATATCTCCCCAAATTTTCTTTTCTTTTATTTTAACTTTTCGAAATTACAATAAAAGGGCGACCAATTTTTGCCGTCTCCAACAAAAGCACTCAACTACTTAAAGATTCGGGTGAAACTGCCGATAAGACTAAAGTATTGTGTGGAAACGAGGTTAACCTCGGGGAATAGCTATGAAAAAATCATTACTAAATCTGGTTTGTATGTTGGTACTGTTTTCCTGTGCCAAAGAAGAGTTTGCAACCAATAAAGGACATCAGGCGGGGGCGGTAAGCCCAATCATTTCCACTTCCACGCAACTTTGTTCACAACATACTCTTGTCTCTCCCCAAGTCGACATCCTGATGTTGTGGGATAACTCTTCTAGCTTTAATGTTGTTACCCCTGCCACCCGCGCTTCAATGGGCAACCTGATTAAGAGTGTTTCAGAAAATTTCGATTATCACATTCTTTCAGTTCCGCTCATCTCAACCAATGCTAATCCACTTTTTGAAGCCCAGCTTGTTACTAAGAACAGTACCGGACTATCAGATGATGCGCTTAACATCATCCGCACTAAAGAATACGTGGCCTCAAGTCTTTCATTTACGCCATCCGGATCTCCAGCTGAACCAGGTATTGATCGGGCAGTTAATATCATTCAGGCCAATCGGAGTAATGGAATTTTTAGACCTAACGCTTATACAATGATTGTTGTTATTTCTAATGAGGATGATGACTCATGTGAAAGTGAAACAGGATATGCTTCTTGTACAAAATCAGATTGGGCTCCACGAGTTCAGACAAAAATCAATAAACTCCTGTGCCTTCGCGGCAATACTGCAGTTAACTGCAGCGGCTCCGGAATCAGCAGTCCATTGGATTCAGCTATGATGAGATTCATTAACATCTCACCTCTTACATCATGTTCAACCGGAAACAATAAAATTAATGCCCGATATAGAGAAGTAGCAAAACAACTCTACGAAGCTCCTTATACTAACGGCTGGCCTACATCAAATGATCACCTTTCACCAGATGTTACAGGTGCTCCGGATAGTTATAATCTTTGCTCAATCGACTTCAATCACATTTTCGATGGGGTAAATGCGGCCATCAAACAGACATTAATCAAACATAAGTATGATTACTGGCCGGTTGCCGGTCTCGATGCAGACATCGATCCGGACACTCTACGCGTTGTTCGTTCCGACGGAAAAATCCTGACGAATCGTACTGGTGAATCAAATCCAACCGATGGTTACCAATATATTGGAGACAGAACAAATCAAAATACCCGCGTGCTTCCGACCCCGGGTGAACCATTCACCGGAAAATTAATTCGTCTGTTTGGCGGTGATGGAAATGACCGCATCGTTTATCCGGATTGTTTAACTGTAACCTACAATGCCAATAAACTTAAATACGGATATATTTATCTGAAATACGGACAACCGCAAATTTCATCCATTGAAGTACGAATCAACGGACAACTTGTTCCACAAAGTTCAACCAATGGCTGGGATTATATGGGTAACCAATTCGTATCGAGTCTGGATCCAAACCTTAAAGTGTTTGATCTTCCGGCCGGTTCTCCATCAGGATATATGCTGCGACTGAATGGAACTTATCAGTTCCAGAACTCTCCGAGTTCGCCTGTCAGTGTGAGTGTTTATTACAATTCGACGACAACACCGTAGTTACGTCTACGGTGATCCCTTTTCATTTGCTTTAGCTTTTGCATCGTTAACACGATTGATGGCATTCATAAAGCGGACAACAGGAAACATTCTCTTGGCGTAATCGTAGTTGATCATACATGAAATAGAATTGTTCTCCCCCATCTTATACTCACCACAAAATTTTGCAGCTTTAGCTCCGGCGAAATCATCCAGTGTGATAGGGATATTATATTCTTTAAAGTAAGCAGTGATCTTGGTTAATTCAATTTCAACTTTGCCGTCTTCAACCGGCAGTTTCTCGCACTCTTCCAATACTTTCATAATGAATTTTTCTCCCTTGGGAGAAATATTGAGTTTTTTGTCGTCTCTCAAAGTTCGCTGAGTATTGAAGAAAACCTGAAAAATGCGGAATGTTTCAGGTTCACGTGTTGCCAGAATTTTTGTAGCATCGTTTTCATCGATAGATACTTCAATGATTTTTTCGTCGACTAAAAGCTGGATAAATTCTTCGAGTTTGGCTTCGTTGACGTTAAAAATTTCCAGTGCATAGGTTTTGATTTTGCTGAAATTTAAATACCATTTCCCGTCTTTATTTTCAGCGAGAGAGCGGAAAGTAAGAAAGAGAATGGAGAGAATTTTTACAATATCGGCTGACTGGAAAAATTTATAATCAGATGAAAAACCAACGGAATTTGATTCGAGGGCCTTCACACGCTCATTTGTTTTTCTCAGACGATCAGCGAGAGTATTAATCAGAGTTTTAAACCATGGGTTAAGTGAAGCCATGGTCTTTTCGAGTGCAGTAAAGGATATTTCAATAACCTCGGCTCCGGTGATAGCCGCAGCCGAGACAGAACGTTTCTTGGAATCAGGATCGAAGTAAGCCATCTCCCCCAACATTTCTCCGGAACGAAGGACGGCAATTTCCACAAAGCCTTTTCCTTTCGGTCTAAAGAGGCGCAACTGTCCTTTTTGAATGATGTACATCGATGATGCTACATCGTTTTCATTAAAAAGAATTTCGCCTGGTTTTAAAGTTTTAATTCCAGACTTCTTAGCTGCTCCTGCTGCCGGTGTGGTCATCCATGATCCTTTCAGTTTTTTACAATACTAGAGGCGTTCGATAATCATCGCCAGAGCTTCACCACCTCCGATACAAATAGAGGCCATACCGTATTTTGATTTGTTGTTTTCCATGGCATTCATGAGTGTCACAACAATTCTGGTACCAGAGCATCCAATCGGGTGTCCTAAGCTCACGCCACCGCCGTAAACGTTAACTTTCTTATGATCTAAGTTTAACTCCTTCATAGCGGCTAGCGCAACTACTGCAAAAGCTTCATTGATTTCGAACAGATCAATTTGATCAAGTTTAAGGTTAGCTTTAGAAGCAGCTTTTTTCATCGCTTCTACCGGAGCAGTCGTAAACCATGTCGGGTTCTGAGCGTGGCTGGCGTAAGAGACAATTTTGAACTTGGCCTGGGCCTTATATTTTTCTCCACCCAGAACAATGGCAGCTGCACCGTCGTTGATGGTCGAAGCATTTGCCGCCGTGATAGTACCGGTTTTTTCAAAAGCCGGTTTAAGGGTGGCCATTTTTTCGAAATTTGCTTTTCCCGGACCCTCGTCAGTTGTGACAACTGTGTCCCCTTTTGGGCCTTTGATTGTGACGGCTGCGATTTCTTTGTTAAAGATGCCGTCTTTAATTGCCTGTTGAGCGCGTTTGAAAGATTCAACAGAATAAGCGTCTTGTTCTTCGCGGTTAGAATATTTGGCAGCTGCTTCTTCAGCGCAATTTCCCATCGCTCGGTTGGAGTAGACGTCCCACAGTCCATCCCATTGCATAGAATCTTTCATTCCAGCTTCACCAAATTTGAAACCGTTTCTTGAGTTCATTAACAAATGTGGAGCCATCGACATATTTTCCATTCCACCTGCAACGACCAGTTCATTGTCTCCGGCAGCGATTGTCTGTGCACCTGTGATAATAGTTTTTAATCCTGAACCACAAACTTTATTAACTGTTGTACAGGGAATTGATTCCGGAAGACCTGCAAAGATTGCGGCTTGACGGGCAGGGGCCTGTCCAACACCAGCACTGACAACATTTCCCATGAAAACTTCATCAACTTTTGAAGGATCGATTTCAGCTCGCTTGAGAGCTGCCTCAATGGCCACAGCACCAAGTTTTGGTGCAGAAACCGAACTTAAAGAACCTAAGAAGCTGCCGTTTGGAGTACGGGCACCGGATAAAATATAAACGCTCATTTTGCTCTCCTGAAAGTGAAATTAGAGTAAATTTTATTGCTAAAAATCGAGCCTATTTAAACATATTCTCCTCTCTATGACTACGTTTTCCCTTATATTCCCGGGCTAAACCTCCGATAAATATGAGTAATGACGAAACTTTCAATTCTTACATTTCTGACTTTTCTCCTCTGGGCCACCTTGTCAGGTGCTGTTTCTCCACTATGTACAGAGGATAAGCAGGACACTTTCGGGGAATGCCGCACCCGGGATTCAGCGGGAAAGACCTCATCAGGAATCGCCGAAAGCCTGAGCAAGCTGCAAGAGAAACTCTGGGTAAGCAGTACTGCTGAATCCATTCAGGATCTGTATCGCCACAAAAAAGATCTCTATGCGGATATGTTTCGTCTGATTGAAAACGGAAAACTGGATAATAAAAAAAATGAACCACGCATTCAGCGGGAAATTGATGACACTCTCATTGATGCCCAAAGTTTGCTGCAACTGGGAGTGAGCCTGAATGCCGTTAAGGCCCGGCTGGAAATTTGTTATTCCGGAAATTGCGGTGCTCATCGCCGGGTGGAACTGGAAGATCAACTACTCTTGCTTCAACGTTCAAAAACAGCCCTGCTGATCAAGCGACCTCTTTTTACTCATGAATCTTTTGAAAAAGAATGGCAGAAAAAATCTGAAAACATCCCAACTGATGCGGAAATTAAAAAATTAATCAGTAATGCCAGCAGGGAAACGGCAGCATCTTTGCTTAAGAGAGTTGATGAGTACTCCCGCTTTTTAGATTCCGACATGAAAGAGCTTCCGGCAACAATCGCTGATGATTTTATCACCCGTTTTGAAAGTCAGGGACCAGCTGAAGGAAAATCTGCCTGGCTTTGTGAGTTGGCCACCAAGAGAGCAAAAGCCAGAGAAAGAGATGCACTCGTAAAAAGCGGTGTGGAAGTTTCACTCTTTCTTGCACCATTTGCTTTGGGCCCGTGGGGACGTTTCGGATTATTGGGCTCTGAAACATTACTGGGAGCAAAACTTCTGCGTTTTGGTCTGTCAGCTAAAGAAATTGATTCGGCTGCGTGGCTTGCCCGCGCAGGAACCGGAGTGTCGACCAATTTGTTTCAGACAAACGAGACAAAAAAACTGGGGGATCAGTGTCAGAGTCTGGAAGATAAATTTTTTCTCAAACCTGACACCAGACTTTTTGATTCACTCAATAACTGTAAGACGGAATATAACGATGCTGTTTTCATCTCGACACTGGGATGGATAACCACTATTGGCCCTGAACTGCCCGGCCCTGCGCTGCAGTTTTATAAAAAGAAATTTACTCCCCAGCTGGTATCAACAAGCGCTTTTACTGAGCAGATCGGAACATCCTTACAAAAAAATCCACTGGCAAAAAATCAGTGGGCACGCGAATACCAGACAATGGATCAGGGAAAATTTACTTATATGGATCTCTCTAAAATTTCCCGCGTAAGTGATCATCAGATGCGGCAGGTGCCGGACGATTACTGGAATTTTGTCGGAAATATTTATTCAGAAAGACTCAACCTGACTCCGGAAGAAATAAAAGGTTTCGTGAAATCGAGCCAGGAATTCGCTCCACGGACAAAGCTGATCATTAACAGTGATGATTCACTCACCAATTCGAAAAATTTTAAAGGCGGTGTGGGAATTGTTGTTTCCGATAAACCGCAGGATCTCCTGCCGGTGGAAAAAGCCATTGGAAAAAATGTAGAGCGTAAACCTAGTGACAAAGTTGCTGAAATTGTCCGACTCACCGTGAGCAAAGACGCCGATGCCGAGAAGCTTTCTAAATCTCTGATCAATCAGGCAGCTGGAGCACTTCTGCAGGATCCGGACATCAAAAAAGTTTACGTCTACACTTCCAAAGTTCATGGCCGGCTTTATAAACGCCTGGGAGTTAAGGCCGAAAGCATAGTTCCTCAGGGCGAACGCGACATTATCATCTCGTTATCACGTGCGGACATCGAGAATTTGTTGGCCAAGACCCGCTGATTTTTGCTAAATAGGTCAGACATTAAAAGGAGCTATAAGCCATGTTTGCACGTCTCGACCATGAAGTTAAACCTGTTATTTTCCCTGATGACTGGGCCGCCGGACTTAAGCAAGTTTTGCTTAATATCTACGGCGAGCAGGCCATTAAAGACGATAAAACTTTTGAGGTTTACGGTTTCTCCTATCCCAAAGAAGCTCTGCTCATTATTTCTTACGTCGGACTGGATAAGTTCGTTGCACCGGTGACTCTTTTCATTTCAGCCGACCTGACAGAAAAAACTGATCCTAAAAAAATGATCAATACGATGTTCGATTGTGCAGGTGTTTTCTTCGACACTTACTTTGCCGGAGAAAAAGAAAGAAATGACAATGATGAGATTTTCGAAGACTACATCCATGACTGGGATGAGACCGACTTTCACGGTGAGAAACTTTTCTATAAAGTCACGCGCGAAAACGTTGGACTCACTATTCAGGCCGATATCCTTCTCGGCGAATAAAAACTAAAAAAAAGGCAGCACCGATCACACACATCGATGCTGCCGTTTTAAGAACTTATTAAATTTGTCTCAATTCACTCTTACTTTCCATCGCCATTTGCGAAAGAATATTTCCTGCTACATGAGTTTTATTTTCTTGCCCTTTGCGGTGATAATGTCTGAGAGCATGCTCTTTCTGTCGAGAGTTCGAGAAGTTACTGACTCGTTTCAGGTAACCAATAACTCTCGTTCCATAATCGACATCAATAGATCCACATTTACTGCAACAGTGTAGTGTACGTTTATCGATATTTTCACACTCATTGCAGATGGTAATTTTCACATTGGTACAGAAATAATTACATCCGGTCTTAGCAGAAAGGTTAATGATCTTACGGTAGCCTTCTTTTGTCAGAGCTTCGTCCAGATTGAGATGCAGTGCTGATCCACCGTCAAGATATTTATTGATTTTCTCTCCATGAAGGACGAATTTATCAATAACGTTCGTGCTGTCGTCTTCCACAACGTAGAAGTATGAGTTGTAACATTCGCGCATAACTTTATAGCCGTCCTGACGATCCCACTTGGCGTTTTTGACCCCCAGGTTTTCGGCCGGAACAAATTCCGTGTTGAACATGTAGCCAGTTTGTTTTTTGGCTTCGATGTTTTCATTGAAGATGATTTTCAGCTGTTCAGACACAAAATCAATATAAGCCTGGTTATTGCCTACTTCAATTCCGACAGATTCAGCAGCCTCTACCATTCCGTTGATTCCGATTGTGAGGAATTGTTTTGAAAGAGAGATGTATCCCGCACTATAAACCGGAAGCATTTTTGCCTGTTCCATTTCTTCCATCAGTTTTCGGTAAGCAACCTGGTATTTCTGAATTTTTTGTACTTCAGTTCTCAGGTCGCGTTTATCCTGAACCAGACGGTTCATGTTGATGGTGATAACATTGATTGAACCAGTGGCCACACCGCCGGCCCCGAGCGAATAGCTGAAAGTGTTGTCACTGATTTCATTGCGAAGTCGACAGCAGCTGGCAAGACTGTCAGCACTTTGTGACTGATAAATGAAGAATGAATTTCCTTTTGCCAGTTCACCAGAACATAAATCGGCAAAGTTTTCATCTCGAGGACCATTATCATCAACCAGCATTGCTGCAGTAATGACCGGGAAAGTTAAAATAGATTTTTTTCTTTCCTCGTTGAACCAGTCCATAAAGTAAGCCTGCAGGGCCTTCACACTTTCATATTTTGGTTTTTCCATGTCCGGAAATACAAATTCTCCGAAGAGACTGTCAAAATACATTTCATCATAGATAGAAATATTCCAGAAAACTGACTGGTAACCACGGGCAGCCGCCGGTTGGTTAATAGAGTAAACAATGTGCTGGAAGTGATTGTTGATTGATACCTGGTGAGTTTTCAGATAATCATCACCGTAGTCTTTACGGGCAAAGTGATCGAAATAAAGTAAAAATTCAACTGTTGCAATAGCACCGGCGAACTGGGATGAAATCGCAAAAATTAAATTGATAAATGAGCCGCAAAAACTTTCTAAGTGTTGAGGAGCATGCGACTCTCCACCCAGATCACGGATTCCATTGAGCAGGAATGGATACATACTGATTGAAGCACAGTATGGTTTAAGTGAAGTTTCATCGTGAACATAAATCTCGTGATTATTGATCTGACGGATATATTCATCGGCCATTTCATGACCGTATAGTTCCTTAATTTTCATGTAAACCAAACGACGGTTCACCTGGATATTGATGTCTTTATTTAACTCTGCTTCCAGAGTGGCAATGTTTTTCATGGAAACATTGGCATTGGCATCAAACTTCGATCCAGTCGCGGCATTCGTTGCCTTGATGTAATCGTGAATGAAGTTGATCTTCTCGTTAATCTGTTCCTCATTTAATCGTAGCATGCTGGCCTCCCTCGGCGTGTTGAAAGTGTGTTTTTAGACAAGCTCCATTGTCTAAATTTGTGAATGTTTGGTTTGTGTGTGGTGAATCCAGACCTCCGAGATGTTCAATCCAGGGACCTAGTTTTAAGTAATTTAAATGTTGTTTTAAGCGGTCAGATACCGAATAGGCTCCGGAGTAAAGGCAAGTTTTAAAACCCATCTCTTGAGCGCTTTTGAGCAAGCTGCAGAGGTGTTCTTCATTCCACTCGCCACCAAAAAAACAAATGCAGGAAAGATAAGACTGATAAGGTCTGATTTCATCCTGCATCCGGGCCAGTGAGAGTTCTTCTCCCTGATCGGCCCAGAGTTCTGTAGAGTGACACCCGGGACATTTATGCGGGCAGCTAGTAACCTGAAATATGAGTGAAATTTCGCTGGGAACTTCCTGGAGAGAAACAACTGAGTTGAGATATTTTAATGCTTGTCGGTTGTTTGCCTGCATGGCCTGCCTCAAAGATAAATGACTATATTTAGTATTATCACTGAGGCAGGAAGACTATATCTAGTTAAAACGAGTACAACGGCGAGGTGGAATTTGTGCCACCAAAATGATCAACTTTGAATCTATGAACAACTACCGCAACAACCTTCTCCGGCCTTCGGATATTTCACTTTAATTGTCATTCCAGATTCATCTTGGTTCATCATTTTTGCTTTCACTGGTAGTTCAGCAAATTTTTCATTCATAAGATTAATTAAGTTTGATGTGAAATCAACTTCGCAAAATAAATGCAGTTCATCGCCTTCTTTTAGATTGCTGATGATTGACTCTAACTGCTGATCAATCTGCGCTTTATTTAACTTAACTAGATCACCACAACAAGCATCTGTTTTCATTTCTAACATTATTTACTCCCTTTAAGAGGTGCTAATAGTTTTGCACCATATGTTACTAACCAAAAAATTAAAAAAATGAACCAGCATATCCAGGATAAGCCGATGTATACTTCAAACCCCAGATGATCTGACAGGCTTGGAATAAAACGTAGTAAACCGGAAAGGACTGCAAAGACGATAACAAAATAAATTGTCTTTGAACTACGTTCAAAATCAAGACTAAAACCACCATGAGAAAGTGTCACTCGCCCGGCAATCATCAGAGTCAGCAGAGAAAAGCCGGAGATAAAATAAATATGCACACCAAAAATATCAAAGATCGGTATGGAGCGGAGAAATAAACCCAGCACCATCGACCACAATGAAACCCATACACCAAAAGTGAGAAAAGATTTAACAACCGGACTTTGAGTAATCTTCAGCTGCTCTATAAAAATCCATCCCACCAAAATAGATCGCCCCAGATTGGCCAGTCCGGCCTGATTAAACAGATCCAGAATAAGCAGCAAATTAAGAGCGACAAGCTGCAAAGTTAACTTATTTTTTTTCAGGTATTGCAGAAAATTTGTCTGAGGCTTTACTTCTATGGAGAATTTTTTTGATTGCTGTACTCCCAGAAAAACCGGAAGTAATTTTAGTCCAACACCTAAAACCAGATTAAGGACCAGTCCGTACTGGATCAGGGAGTCGCGAATGGCCTTCGGGACATCAATGCCTTTATAATAAACCAGCCCTTCGAGAAAAAATCCTGTCATTGCCATGACAAATCCTACAGCAACATATTTAGCCGAAGGTGGAAGATCAAAACGGCGGTACAACAGGCGCGATTTAACAAAGTAAAATGAAGCAGCCGCAGCGGTGAATAACCCCAGGAAGGAAACTGCTGGTCTATCCACCAGTAGGCCAGCGACAATTAATCCCTGCCCGGTAACGACAATTAGTAATTCTCCAATACTTACTTTTTCGGTACCAGTAAAGTTTGGGAAAGCTGACAGAATAAAACCGTAGGCAAATGAGAGTAAAAACCCACCAAACAACACTAACTTATGCATAAGTAGTGGATCACTGATGCTGATATTAGTATAAAAAACCAGCGGCCAGATCATGGTCCCTAAAAGCGCACTTAAAAGGCCGATGAAAAACAGTGGAGCATAAGCATAGGTATACCCCATCCGCAAAAAGGCTAACTTCTTCATGTTCCTAATTTATAGAAGAAATGCTTCAGCAAATATGACGTATATCATCTTTATGGGAGAAAAATCGTAGTAGTCTTAGATACAAGAGGTTAACTATGAAGATTGAGAAAGACTTAGGAATTTGTATCAAAGATAAAGACTCTAAAGTTATCTCCCAAAATGAGATTTGTATTTCTCATTGCGGAGACCTGGCGGGCCAGATTTGTAATAAAGGTTGTATGACCAATTATAATTGCGATGCTCCTTTGCCGCTGAATAATGGTATGAAGCTTATCAAAAACGCCAAAACAGAAAAAGGAAGTGTCGACGCTGTCATTATAAGTAATGGTGAGACTATCACAACTCTTCTTTATGATTTGAAACCGCGTGAAGAATTAATTGAAAATGATTTGCAGGATCTGGAACAATATCATTTAACAAAGACAGAAAAAACTATTCTAAGAATGATTTTAAATGGACTGACAAAAAGAGAAATCATAAAGCAGTTGTTTATTTCGGAAGCCACAATTAAAACGCACTTGAACAATATCTACAAAAAGCTTCCTGAAAAATGGCAGGTATTGAAATCAAGAAACGGCTAGTTCAGCTTCTGGATTTTCAGTAATCACATCTTTATCCATCCAGCAGATGGTGCTCGACGGAGAAACTTCCACATCATAAGGAAGTTCTTCGCGATTTAAAAACTCTGAGAACAAGATGATCGTGTTTTTATCATAACGGGCGACAATTTTTTTCTGGCATAAAATTTTCACTGACCCACTAAGAATTAACAATGCAGCAATTGGTTTTTGCCCCTGATAAAATACTTTCGTTGCCGTTTTAAACGTTTGCTTTTTGAGCTCTTTAGCAATACGTTCTGCGACCTGGGGATCAATTTTTTTATGAGTGATTTGTTTGTTTTTATACGACATATTTTTCCTCTTCATATTCATTATGATATCGGAACATATTCGGAAACCTATATGATACAGATCATCTTTAAACAAGACTTTCATAATGCGTTTTAAAGCTTATGGATGTAGCATTTCAAAGAGTGATGATGATCATATTTTTTACATCATCAATGTAATAACTTAACAAAAGACAATATTCAGGAGGACTTAATGATATCTCAATATATGACTCATGATCACAGAAAATGTGACTTACACTTTGGAGAGATAGAAGATCTAGTACGTGCTAAAAACTTTTCTGCTGCAAAAGAGCTATTCTCTCAATGGGCAACAACAAACCTGGCCCACTTTGATGCCGAAGAAAAAATTCTCTTTCCTGAACTAGAAAAGGCCATTGGTCAGCAAATACCGCCTGTCTTTGTGATGCTCTCAGAACATATGCAGATTAAGTCACTGATTCAGCAGATGGAAAATGCATTGATCAAAGAAGATAAAGACAACTTCCTGGGAAATGCAGACACTTGTATGATTATGATCCAGCAACACAACATGAAAGAGGAGCAAATTCTCTATCCCATGATCGATCGTGCTCTTAGCAGTAATCGCGAGCAAATTTTTTCCGAGGTTAAAACTAAGCTTGAGTCATAAAAAACATGAATGAGCAGAGTGATAAAGATATACTCGATGTTTCCGAACTGGATGCACCGGAGCCATTAATACGGATCACGCAGAAATTAAAAGAGCTTCAGCCTGGTGAGGTCCTGATCGTCCGGCATCGAATTGAGCCCATGGGACTTTATAAAAAAATTAACCCTGACGAATTTAGTTATAGTTCGGAAAAACGTGGCGAACATTTTTATATTACCATCCGGAAGAAGGAAGTATCAAAATGAATACCAGCCTGTCTCCAGGGAAGTCTTCTGATCTTAAACAAACATTCACTTTTTTCAGTCTGGGCCTTTTAGGTCTTTCACTTTGTGCTTTTTACTGGCTCGATCAGCATACATTCATTTCTGACAGATGGTCTTCCTCAACCATAGTTCTGCTACATCTCTTTACTATCGGATTCTTAATGCCTGTTTTTCTAGGAGCTATGACCCAGTTATTGCCGGTTCTTTTTGGAATTGAAATTGATTTTAATAAAATTTTTAAATCAATGAGCTGGACAGTTAGCATTGCACTTGTGTTTTTTGCCTATCACTTTCATCGGGGAAATATGGAAAAGAATTATTTGCTTGTCCTGATCCTCGGTTTTTTATGGTATCGCCTCTATCGTTTTATCTATTATGTCAGCAAACGCTCCTGGGAGCTTTATCAGCAGCAAAAGAAAATTATGCATCTGCTGCTTTGTATAGGCTTACTAAATCTCTCCATTGGTCTCTTTTTTTCTTTCTGGCTGATCATGGTGCATTTTGGTGTTCCTCTTCCTTTATTCCGGCCATTTATCACCGACAGCCATTTTCTTTTTATGGTTCTTGGCTTCTTTTTTCACATCTTACTGGCCGTCGCCAATAACGTTATTCCCATGTTTTTTGTTACTCATCCCATCTCAGATGATAAATTAAAACTGGCAGTCACGATAACCCCGCTATTGCTGGCAGCAATTTTTTCACCAGCATTTCCCTTTCTTCACATTCTCCTGAAGTTCATCATTTCTTCAATTTGTGTCACTTTATTATTTTTTATCGCCCGTCAGCTGAAAGTCAGAAAAAGAAAATCATGGGATCCCATAGTCACACTTTGGAATCTGTTTTTGTTCAATGCGGGTGTTTCTTTAATTTTGTGGAATATTCCTGAAGTACCGGAAATGGAACTGGGAAAAATGATTTTTCTGGGGGGATTTTTACCATTAATCCTATCGATGCTTTTGCGGATTATCCCGTTTTTAATCTGGAATAAACTAAGTCAGCAACAGCTCGAGAGCATGAATTTTAGTGTTCAGCTTCCGCATATGAAAAGTTTTATGCCCAATAATGCTGTCTGGGCCCTGGCGGGACTCAGCCAGCTTTGTCTAATACTGGCACTGACAGATTATTATCGTTTAGCTGCACTGATCCTGGCGGCCATTGCGCTGATTATTTTCATTTTGTTAATTAATGCTCTGAAACTGAGTCAAAATACACTGAATAGCTTAACTGAAGTTAAAGAGAGCTGATCATTTCCTGGAAATATTCTTCAATCCGTTTTTCCGGTTTCATGCTATGCAGATAAACAGAAGCATTCAAGGCTGCGAGTTTTAGCATTTCTACCGATGGATTTTTAAGCAAATCCAGGCTGTCTTTTAATTCAAATTCTTTTTCAACACTGTTGCAGGTAATATTGAATTCGGCCGGATCAATGATCATTTCCTGTACCTGATCATTCTTGATGATCCAACACTTGGACTTCTTAAAAATTTCCGGTGCGCCTTCATTTCCAGCGACCAGCACAAATGACTTTAATCGGTCTTTAAAAATTCCGGTATACTTTTCAACATATGGTTTATGAAAAACGCCTGAAGCACCGTACTGGCTTCCGGCCACGCCAGAGAATTTCTCCAGCGTATTAAAGGCTGTACGCAACCCAAGCTGATTGCGCAAATCTGATAACTGATGCAGCTCTGGTAAATATTCTGCACGATTGAAAAAATGAACATTTTTCATCTCGCCTGCTACTTGAAAGAGATCAAGTGTAGTGATTCCTTCTTTTGCCGGAATTTTTTTGTCACCGGTCACGACCAGGCTGACAGAATAATTTTGCATAAAACGAGCGGTCAGTGGAAAGAGATAAGGAGAATTATTTTTTCCATCAAAAGGAAAACCCAGCTCATAAGAATTGGCGACAGGATTATGTTTTGTCAGCTCATCCATAGCGAGTAAAGCACCTTTATACTCTTCAACAGTTTCTGGTTTTAGTCTCCAGCCGATCATAAAGGCAGCAATCTGCTCGCGTCCGGCTTCACCAGTTAGTATCATACGCATAGCATCTCTAAGCTCTTCTGTGCTTAAATCAATATTGCCCTTAGGACCAGTGCCAACTGCCTTTATAAATTTTTTAAAATCATCCATGATTATTTTCCTTGTGACATCTTGATATAAAATCGGGAAAGAGTTTCAGGGAATTTTTTAATATTCATCAGAATCTGATAATTACCCTGTCCAAACAAATGCGGAAGAAATTGCTTCGCAGTTGGATCAACTGCAACTGCAAAAGGGACTATCCCCTGCAGCTCGCATTCCCCAATCGCTTTTCTAACGTCAGAGAGCCCGTATTGCCCTTCGTAACGGTCGTAATCGGTGGGACGACCATCAGTAAAGATAAGCAGAAATTTATGTCTTTCCGGCCGTTCATTCAGCAGATGTGCAGCATGCCGGATGGCCGGGCCGATTCGGGTATAGCCTTCAGGATTAACATCATCCACTTTAGTCTTAAAGCTCTCCCAGCTTTCGGCAAATGATTTCCAAATTGAGAATTTACAAGAATTGCGGGTATTGGAATTAAATCCTGCCACCATCATCGGATCTCCCAGACTCATGCTGGCCTGGCCAAAAACAAGTAGAGCTTCCAGACAGACATCCAGCACGCGTCGATTTTGCACCCACGAATCCGATGAAAGACTGTTATCCACCAACAATAGCGTACAGACATCGCGATGACGTTTTATCGTCTCCTGATAAAATCGTCCGTCGCCACTAATTTTTGCGTGATTTAAAGTACGGTTACGAATGTAATTATCGATATCAACTGAGCGGCCATCAAACAGTTTTTTCTTTATCTGAACTTCTGACATGAGCTGGACAAGTTTCTTTTTAATTTTATTAATTTCTATCACCCGTTCTTCAAGGCAATGCAGATGTGACTTGCGGATAGTTTCGCCTGCAGGTAACTTTTGCAAATCGCTCTGAACAACCCGACACCAGTCTTTTTTATACTGGCCGGCCTTTGCGTCCCATTCATCATAAAAGAATACTTTGTCCGCAGCTGTTGCAACTTCTTCAGTCTGCAGGTCTGCTACTTCAAAGCCCATATCCAGTTCTGTTTTGTACAGCGACTGTACGCCCTTGGAGCTGCGGATGACTTCTTCCAGATTGAGTTCTTCGAGTGCATCTGCATGGGCTTCCAATTCATCACTACCATCCATTTCGCGCTGAATACCTTTGAATTCCTCCAGCGTCTCTATTTTTTCAAAATGATGAAAGACATCTTGTCCGATATTTTCTTTATCTTCTTCAAGATTTACTTTGTTTATTTTACCTTTAGCCTTATTTTCCTTTTCTGATTCACCTTGCGGAAGTGCTTCCCTCGACTCCACGGCACCATTATGGGCGGCCATGATGTTAGTCTTCTTAGGTAAACGTCCCCATAAAATTCGTCGGTCAAAACCAACCAGATCTTGCACTAACAATTTTTTACCGGGCTCAGGTGCAGGTGTGATTTCTTCTGTTTTCCAGTCTGTAGTTAAAGTTGCGAGCATACTGGAATAGTTTGGGTACAGGCCTGAGAGCGCTGTCACTGCCATTGATTTATGTTTATTTATTTCTGAGAGCTCATCATGTAATTCCCCTTCAAAAATTTTAACAGCAGAGAGACTTTTAACAGCATAGAGATGCAGGATTAAAAGCCTGTAAAAAAGATAGTTTTTTTCCTGGCTGTTTTCCGTCGCAATAAAAGACGGAAGATAAATTTTATTATTGCTGACATAGGGAAAATCGTCTGTGACTCTGATTTCTATCGGGATTTTAAAGATAGCGGAAGCATAAACCCGAATGGATTCGCGAATAGATTCCAACTCAACGGCGTGATGGTCGAGCTTTCGCTGCTCCAGTGCACGCTGTTTTTTCTGTCTTCGTATTTTATAAAAATACGAAAATATGTTCTGGTCAAAATCCATAACACCTTTTTATTGAAATATTTAAAGATAAAGAGCAACCAGATCTTTAAGGGCCCGGGTTGCATCTGCATCGTCTGTCAGTGCATAAGCAATGGCAACATCGCAAGCTTCGCGGGCTTCCATTCCGTTTTTGATTAAAACGGCAGCATTTACCATCAGACGGGTTGAAACACTTTCTGCCAGTCCCAACTCGCTCAGTGAGCGGATTTTACTCCCCAGAGCAACCAGTGATCTGGCCACTTTTTCACCAACTCCAGTTTCTTTCTGGATAATGGCCGCTTCCACTTCTGCTTTAGGATAATTAAAATTTAAAGCAACAAAGCGCTGCCGGGTGGATGGTTTAAGTTCTTTGAATGATTTTTGATACCCCGGATTGTAACTTAGTACCAGCTGAAAGCTGTCCGGTGCTTTGATAGTTTCTGCTAGTGCATCGATATAGAGTAGTCTTCTGTAGTCTGAAAGCGAATGGATCAAAACAATAACGTCTTCCCGTGCCTCAATGACTTCATCTAAGTATAATATAGAACCCGTGCGAACTGCGCGAGTGAGTGGTCCATCTTGCCACACAGTCTCATTCCCTTTAATCAGGAAGCGACCGATTAAGTCAGTGGCCGATGTGTCTTCGTTACAGGCAACAGTAATAACTGGTTGTCCAAGGTCAAAGGCCATAGCATCCACAAATCTGGATTTTCCGCATCCAGTTGGACCTTTTAAGAGGATTGGTAATTTAGTCGCATGACAATTTTTGAAAATGCTTTCTTCATTACCTACGGCCTGATAAAAAGGGCGGCTTGCGCCACCCTTTAATTCATTATGATTACTCATAAATTTCACCTAAAGTTTCTCTTGGCTTACCTGCTTTGATAAACATGTAAATATAAGCAAGGATTCCTGAAAGGAATAAAGTCCCTGCTAGTAAAAATCCGATAAAGTGTGGTTCGATTTCTGTTTGAACAGCAAGGAAATCCATACCCATTCTTCTTTCTAGAACAACCTGAGCAACCCCTGCAACACCCATCGCAGTAGTCATTGATACCATACCGATATTTGATGCCCAGAAAGCATATTCAGAAAGCCAGTTATTATACAGCTTGCGTCCAGTAATCTGTGGCATTGCGTATGCCATGATTGCTAGAACCAGACAGGCGTAAGCGCCCCAGAAAGCCAAGTGACCGTGCATACCGGTAACCAGAGATCCGTGAGTCCACACGTTGACTTGTGGAAGTGTGTGAGCAAAGCCTAAAAACCCTGCACCAACAAAGCTCAGAATTGAACAAGCAAGTGACCATTTAAGTGCCAAGCGGTTAGGATGGTTACGTCCACCTTTATTACTCATAGTGATTGCAAAGATAGCCATACCCATAAATGCCAGCGGTTCAAGAGCTGAGAAGAATCCACCAATCCATAGCCAGTAATTTGGAGTACCGATGTAATAGAAATGGTGACCAATACCAAGAATACCTGAAAGGAATGTCAGACCTACGATAACGTATAACCATTTCTCGATAACTTCGCGATCGATACCAGTAAGCTTGATAAGTAGGAAAGAGAGAATACCACCCATGATAAGTTCCCAAACACCTTCAACCCAAAGGTGAACAACCCACCATCTCCAGAAAGAGTCGATCGTTTGGTTATCACTGTGGATCATACCTGGAAGGTAGAAAAGTGCTGCGGCCAAAAGACCGAAGAACAAGATACCAGCAGTTGTCGTTTTTCTGGCTGATTTGAAAAGAGTCATCCCGATGTTAGCAATGAAAGCAAGAACGTTAACGACCACCAGATAATCTAATTCGCGAGGGATTTCCAGGAATTTTCTTCCTTCCCACCAGCTGAAATGAAATCCGATGACGGCCGTCACGGCTACTACTGCCAGCGACCAGAACTGAACGTGAGCCAGCCAAGGCCACTCCAGTTCGCGATCCCCTTCTTCAGGGATAATGTAATAAGCTGCCCCCATGAATCCTGACAACAACCAGACAACTAACAGGTTAGTGTGGGTTGTTCTTGCTACGTTAAACGGGATCCACTCATGTAGACCGTCCATCCCGATTCTTGCAAAGCCCATGATGAATCCATAGCAAATTTGCAAAAAGAGCAGCAGCATTGAAAAAGCAAAAAAATTGTAAGCTACTTTCTGTGATTTAAATTTCATTTTATATTCCTTTCGCTAATTATTGATTAACTGGCTTTGCTGGGTATCCGTTTGTGTCTATTTCGCTGATCCATTTAAGGAAAGCAACCATCGCTTCCTGGTCTTCTACAGACATGTTGTATTTAACCATTTTGCGGGCACCTGGATAAACAGCCTCAGGGTCTACTAACATGGCCTTGATCCAGTCAGCGCCTTTGGTCTCATAAATCTTTGTGAGTTCAGGTGCGTAGTACGCTCCTTCTCCCAAAAGGGTATGACATCCCATACAGTTGTTTTTGTCGAAAAGATTTTTCCCACGAATTACCTGAGGGGTCATGTTTTCGGCGTGTGTTTGTTTTGGGACCTGCTTTAGTGTATCGTATGAAAGACCAATGAAGATCGTTCCGAAGAAAGCAGTCCCAATCAAGAAGAAATACTTAGCACCGTTTTTTGAAAGCATTTTGTCGTACTCCAGTTTGATTGTTATTCTTTTGGTAAAAATTTATCTTAAGTATAAAAAAAACGACGTGATTAGCACTATTAATCATCCTGTTATTAATCTTGTGCAAATATGACACACGTCATGTTTTGATTGGCCAATTTACGTCTTAATATGGACAATAGGTAATAACTTTAAGATTGTGGACTATAAATGTCCATTATTCAACGACAAATGGGGATGAAGATGAAATCAATTATCAAAAAAAGCCTAGTAATTTCAGCAGTTTTCGCAAGCAGCCATGCTTTTTCAGCGACACTGACAAAAGATACTGCCAATGCACTTATGACTAAATCAGGTTGTATGACATGCCATTCGCAAGATACGACAAAGATTGGTCCTTCTTACAAAGACGTAGCGGCCAGATATAACAACCTGACTCCGGAAACACTTGCCTATCTAAAAGGCGAAAAACCATTTGATTACCTGGTTAAAAAAGTTCGTACCGGAACAAAAATAGGGGTGAATAAAAACTGGATTAAATCTAAAGAAGGTAAAGCTTACGGGATGATGACGCCTAACCCGCCATCAAGAATTTCTGATGCCAATCTTAAGGACCTGATCACTTATATTCTTTCTTTGAAATAGTTGCTTAATATTTACGCCTAAAAAAAGAAGGCCCGGATTTCTCCGGGCCTTTTTTTTTACTTAGCAGTCTTTAAAAATTCAAAAATATCATTCCATTCATCATCAGACATTTTGAATTTCTTCATAACAGTTGCATATTTTTTGTGCATTTCAACTGCATCCTTGTCGCCAGAATCAATCATCGCTTGAGGGTCTTTCACAAACTTTTTAATCCATTCTGGTGAACGACGTGAGAATACGCCTTTCAGGTCTGGTCCTTTAGTAGGGTCCTGGTTATACTTAGACCCGATAGAGTGACAGCTTTTACAGCCCCAATCTTCGAACAAAAATTTCCCGTTAGCAACTTTCTTGGCATCTGCTGAAAAGGCATCAGCAGAAGCAAACATTGATGTCATAGCAAGCATGATAAATGCTTTTTTCATAGTCTCCTCCTGTGGTTATAGACATAACTGTTTATATAATTCTTCTTTCTTCTTATCGTCTTCAGTGAACGCATCATAACCTAATTTTTTCCAGGTCAGATAATTTTCACAATTTTCGACCGTCCTGTCGGGATGCTGTAGGGTGTGATCCGCCATATTGTACATTTTCATTTTTTGTAACTTTTGTTTGAATGAATGAACATAGGACGTAACCATATCTTTTTCGTATTCAGTTAAAGGAATATTGGGCATTGTAGGATTCTTATAGCCAAGATTAAGCGCATTGATTTTTGGGTTGTCCAGATGCGTACGGATCATTTCTTTCGGGCGAATTGAGGCAATCTTGATAAATGACGGTCCAAACGCAGTCGACTCCTGATGGTGGCACCCCCAGCACTTGGCCATAAAAACCGACTCACCTAAATTAACCGGGAGAAATTCACGTTCTTTATTTACAACATTGTATTTACCAACGGGAAGACTGTTTTCAAACCGGGCAATCTCCTTCAATGTGATCGAATCATACAACATCAGGCTTCCCTCTTTATCAAAGATGCTGAGATAAGCGATCTGACCATCCTTCGAAAATTCTGTATGGGTGAATTTCTTCCCGGGAAAGGGCTTCATTTTTTTAATGGCAAAAGTTTTTTTATCAATCAAAGTCATTTCATCAGAGCCATTATCTACCCAGAGATATGGTGTTTTCGGATGAGTTTTTACAAAGAAGCCATTGCCCCCCACTTCGATCTTTTTAACTAATGACCAGTCATACATTTTCCAGACAGAAATGAAATTTGATTTAATGTGAAAGGTTGCAAAATAAAATTCACCGTTGTCGTACCAATAAGCAGCTGACGATAAATGAGGAAATCCGGTTATGGATGTATCTGTCAGTATTTTTCCTGTCTCAACATCAAGGATATTAACTTTTTCACCATTACGAGAGGAGCCGATCATAAACCGGTCCAGAGGATCGATAAAAAAGTCTTCGATTGGTTCACTAATTTTGCTGGTTTTAATTTTTAATGTTTTGAAATCAAATTTTCCAAGTTCTGGCAAATCGCGATAGGTGAACAGGGCACTGTTATCATTAATCAGTGAATAGATTCCGCTAATTTTTCCCTTGAGAGTAATGACCGACTTTACCTTGAAATCGTCCTGATTCATGACCACGAGCTGTTGCGGGTACAGGCAAGACGCAACAATATACTTATTATCGTTGGAAACAGTAATATTTCTTAAACTGATGCATGCACGGATTTTTCCTATATATCCTGTGCCAATTTCATATTTTCCAACGAACCCACTACGGGAAGGAATAAAATATCTTTTATAATCGCGACTGTATTTAATTCCACCGTGAACATCGGCGAATTCAAATTTATCGAGGACCTTTTCATTTTCCATCATCCAGATTTTGGAGAGGCCGCGTTCTACCACGGTTGTCAGGTTAAGCACATCTTTATGAGCTTCGGGTTTGCTGATAACAGCACTTTTTTCGTAACTACTTTCAATTTCTTTCTTCAGCCATTTAGCATTGGCTTTTTGTCTTATGAAATTCACGAGCCCATTGATTTCTTCATCAGTGAGATCTTTAAAGGGCGGCATCAGAGTATTAGGCAAACCGTTCTTAATAACTTTGGCTAGTTTTTCATCATTTAGTTTGTCGAGAGTTTCAGCGATAAGTGGTGGCCCGGAAAGACCGGTTCGATTTTCATGATGGCAGGAAGCACACTTGTTAAGGTAGAGCTTCCTGTTTTCATCCTGAGTTGTTGCAAAAAGAGAAGAAGAGCACATCAGAAGTGTTAATAAAATTAAACTTTTCATGACGTGCCCTCCTTTGCCTTTAATTAGTAAATGTCTTCAACAGTATTTTTTACGTTGAATTTACCTGTTGGAGTAATGATGCGTTTGTCATCAATAACTTTTTTCAGGGTTAAAGTTTTATCGTCAACAATAACGATAGCTGAACGAAGTTTCATCTCATTCCATACAGAGAACCAAACTTCTGTTCCGTCAGCACTGTACTCTGGCTGAACAACTTTCTTAGTACCTTCTCCTAAGTTCGCCCATTCTGCAATAGGAAGAACCTTGTAAGGAGCATCGAGATTGTTGATGTCAAATACAGCTACAGATTGAGAAATTTTAGCATCTGGGTTAAGCGCAGTATCAACATATAGGTTAGTTGATTTAGGGTGAGTCTTAATGAATAGAGATCCACCGCCCTGGCCTTTTAATGTCTTAACCATTTTCCAAGCATGTTTTGAATTACGCTTAGGGTCTGTACCGATAAGAGCAATAGTCGCATCACCTAAGTGAGAAGTTGCCCAAACTGGTCCAAATTCTTTAGTTGTAAAGTTAGCACCACGACCAGGGTGAGGAATTCCACCTACGTCAACAAGTGCAGCAAGTTTTCTTTCTTTCGAGTCAACAACCGCAATCTTATTTGACTTGTTGGCTGCAGTTAAGAAATAACGCTTAGTCGAATCCCATCCACCATCATGCAGGAATGGAGCTGATTGAATTTCAGTAACAGTCAGGTTTTCGATATCCTGATAATTGACCATCAGAATTTTACCAGTTTCTTTAACGTTAACGATAAAGTCCGGGTGCTCATGAGAAGCAACGATAGCTGCAACACGTGGTTCTGGGTGGTACTCTTGAGTTCCAACTACGTTACCACGAGTAGAAACGATTTTTTTCGGTTCAAGAGTTTCCCCGTCCATGATGACGTATTGAGGCGGCCAGTAAGCTCCGGCAATAGCAAACTTATCTTCGTATCCTTTGTACTTAGATGTTTCAACAGAACGTGCTTCTAGACCAATTTTAATTTCAGCTACGATATCTGGTTTTTCCATCCAAAGGTCGATAAGGTCGATTTTTGCATCACGACCGATTGTGTACAGGTAACGTCCTGAGTGTGAAAGACGGGAAATGTGAACAGCGTAACCAGTTTTTACAATGTTTACGATTTCTTTTGTATCACCATCGATGATCGCAACTTCACCAGAATCACGTAACGTAACAGCAAAGAAGTTCTTGATGTTGTAGTTGTTCATCTTCTTTGTTGGTCGTTTTTCAGGTGGAATAACGACTTTCCAGGTCTCTTTCATGTCTTTCATACCGAATTCAGGTGGAGCAATTGGCTCGTTCTGAATGTACTTCGCCATAAGTTTGATTTCATCTTTACTGAATTCTTTTTCCCAGGCCGGCATACCACCGCCTGATCCTTCAGCAATGAAGCTTTCCAGGTAACGTGTTCCAAGCGGACGAGTTTTGTCAGTTGTTAATGGCTTCCCTGTAGCTCCCTTACGAAGAACTCCGTGACAGCCAGCACATCTTTCAAAGTAAATCTTGTTCGCTTTTGCCGTTTCAGCTTCAGACAATTCAGTTCCCGCCATTTCTTTTTTAGACGGTGCTTTCACTGAATAAGGAGGTTTCCCGCCTAAATACTTAGCTTCAGCTTCACTGGTTTTGCCTTTTCCTTGTGCCAGAACACTTGCAGGATTGACCATTAATAAAGCACTCAAAATCAGTCCTGCGCCGATTTTAATGCTTTTTGTACTCCGATCCATATTTACCTCCATGGAATTCGATTTACCTAAACTACGTTTACATAGTTGGTTTCTTGATATTTTTCATTTAAACCTATTTCTTCATCAGTTAAATAACAGCCAGGATCAGATGCCAGCGGATCACCTAGTAATTGCTGAGCACGAACGCGGGTGTTACCATTACACATTTTAAAAAATTTACATTCAGCACACCGGCCATGAATTTCCTTTCGCTCTGAGCGCAGGACTTTAAGCATTGGATGCTCAGTCTGCGCCCAGATTTCATCAAACGGTTTTTCTTTCACTGATCCAAGTTTCACGCCCGGCCAGAATGTATCTGGATGGACATCCCCTTGAGAATCAACGTTGGCCACACCTGTGCCAGAAGCATTTCCCCCCCAGTGCATAAGCATCTCTTCTACATGCTGAATATTGGCAGGAGGAAATTTATCCTGTGCCCATAAGAGCATGAGGGCTGCATCTGCATCGTTGTTTCCAGTAACGATCTCCAGGTCAATTCCGGCTTTTGCAAACTCAAATGCTTTTTCAAAAAGAAGATTCATTACATCTCTGGTCATTTTAAAATGAGCGTCTTCACGCTTATTTCCACGTCCGCCATAATTCAGATGTGAGAGATAAAATTTTGATACTCCATTTTCAATACAAAGATTGAGCATGTCGTTGATCTGGTGATAGTTGGTGTTGGTTAAAGTTGTTCGTAGCCCCATCTTAAGACCGTGACGTACACCGTTTCTCACACCCTCCAGTGATTTTTCGAATGCACCGGTTTGACCACGAATGTGATCGTGTACAGGTCCTATTCCGTCCAGGCTCACGCCTACATAATTGAAATCGATTTCTTTTAATTTTTGGGCCACTTCATCAGTGAGCAAAATACCGTTAGAAGAAAGAGCTAGATAAAATCCTTGTCTTTTAACTTCGCGGGCAATATCAAAAACGTGAGGATGAAGTAGTGGCTCGCCACCGGAAAGAATAACTGCCGGTGCCTTTGCTCTTTTTAAAGAGGAGATGTTTTCCATGCAGGTTGCAAGATTTAATTCACCTTCAAAATCTTTATCAAAAGAATTGGCATAGCAGTGACGGCAGGAAAGATTACATCTTCTTAGCAAATTCCAGATCACTACCGGGCCTGAAGCTTTTCTCTTCGGAAAATCATGGGGTGCAATCAAATGTTCCATGTAATGAGATAATCTAAACATCCTTACCATCCTTTAAACGGATACCTGTTTTCTTTAAAATTTCTGTACTAAGCAGGATGTCCATTTTTTTAAACTTGTGCTCAATTGCGTTTTTCATTAACGCTATTTTTTCTTCAATCTCTTTCTCATTTGTTCCGTGAATCATGGCAAAGAGATTGTAACTCCACAGAGGAAGCATGCGCGGACGTTCATAACAATGAGAAATAAATCCCAGTTGCCTGAAAGCTTCCCCCATGTTCTTCAGGTTTTCGTCCTGAATATCCCAGACGGTCATAGCGTTGAAAGTAAACCCCAGTTTGTAATGATTTGTAGCAATGGCATTTTTGCGGATAAACCCTACTGCAGCCATTTTCTGCAAACGATTAACAACTTCTGTTTCACTGATTCCTAATGCTTGAGCAATTCTCAGATAAGGACGCGAAGTAACTTCCAGACCGTTCTGAGTGAGCAGAATCAACTTTCGGTCAATTTCATCACAATCGTAACCGGAGATAGTAAAATCTCTCATACAACCTCCAGGTAAAGATCCAGGTTAAATTCCTGAAGCTTAGGAAGGTTGTATGTCGGAAGTCCTGTTTTTTGTTCAATTGATTTCAAAATACTCATGGCTTCAGCTTCGGTGTGAGCTGCCAGAACAAACCACATATTGAGTTCATGCTGACGTTTGTAGTTATGAGCAACCTCAGTAAAGGAATTTACAATAGCGGCTACCTCTGCAAAACGTGGTTCGTCTACTTTCATAGCAACCAGACTGACATATCCACTGGAGCGATCCAGATTAAAAAACGGACCGATCCGGGTAATAAAGCCCCGAGCTTTTAAGTCCTCAATAGTGGCCAATAAGTGAGCTTCATTTGTATCAAGCTTCGCTGCAAGCTCAACAAAAGGTGAAATGCTGAATCCAAAATCTTTCTGCAGAAGATTCAGAACATTTTTTTCAAAAGAAGTTAACTCCGGGGAGTGTTCTGCTGCTTTAATAACTCGCCCCCTTTTGTTTGTAACATTTTTTAGAAAACAGAATCTGGAATGAACTGGCCGGAATTTTGAGATCTCCCAGTAATTGCTGAATCTGATCTTTCACTTCCTGTTTATCACTTCCATGAACCATAAAATACAAATTGTAATCCCATACACCAGGAATAGGTTTTCGCTGATAACAAAGAGTCACAAAAGAATAACCGGCGATTTTATTTCCTGTTTCTTCCAGACTTTCTTCCGGAACATTGAGAGTGACCATAGCATTTTGATTAATACCAATTCGTCGATTCGAAACAACCGGACCAAAGCGTTTAATTTTCTTTTGTTCCAGCAATTCTTTAATTCCTTCAATGATTTCTTTTTCTGATAGACCATGACTGCTGGCCAGGTCAGCATAAGGAGTTAAGGTCTTTACTGGCAGACCGCGACTGATGGATGAAATAATATTTTTTTCATTCATACCCGACTCCAGTCGATTTTACCTTTTAGTGACAAATCAATTTTAAAAGGACGTAACATTGGAAATGGATGAACAACGAGACCGGTTTCCTGCTCAATTTTTTTCACAACACTGTCGAGATGACTTTCATCTTTACCAGTGAGAACAAACCAAAGGTTGAGCTTACCTTCGCGTTCATAATTATGGTTAACTTCATCGAAGCTGTTGACGAACTCGGCGATACTGTCGATTTTTTCCTGCGGACAGGCCATAGCGGCCAGAAAACTGTAACCCACACGATGAGTGGTAAAAACCGGCCCCAGACGGCTGATAAGCCCCTCTTCCAGCAATCGCTGAAAAGTTTCCATAATCTGCTCTTCTGCAAGTCCCAGTTCATCAGCAATAACTTTAAAAGGTCTGCTGGTTAACGGAAAACCTGTTTGGTAACGATGAATGAGCAGTTCGGCCAGTTCTCTATAGTCCAACGGAGACTCCAAAAGAATAAAATGGAAGATCTTTTAAAAACCATTTCCACTCTTCATGAAAGTTAACAGTTTCTCCAATAACAAACACTGCGGGAGATTCGGTTTGAACATGATTTAGACAAACTTCTTCCAGTGTTGAGATAATGACATTTTGTTGAGGAGTAGTGGCCTTTTCAATAAAGGCTACTGGAGTATTTTTGTCTTTTCCTGCTTTGATCAGATTGGTTGCAATAAGTGATCGATTTCGAATGCCCATCAGGATAACGATTGTTCCTACATTTTTTAGTGCAGTCCAATCCATTTCATCCAGACCATTGTCACTGCAGGTATGACCAGTCATAACCAGAAAATTATTCGAGACCCCCCGATGAGTGATGGGAATACCAGCATAAGTTAAAGATGCAATGGAAGAGGAAATTCCCGGAACTATTTCATAGGGGATGTTATTTTTTAAAAGCTCCTGAACTTCCTCTCCACCTCTTCCGAAAACGAAGGGGTCGCCGCCTTTTAGACGTACAACCGTTTTGTAAAGAAGAGCATAATGAACGATAAGTTTATTGATTTCTTCCTGAGGAATTGTATGCTCTGATTCCTGTTTACCAACATAATGCTTTATGGCCTTACTATTAACAGTTTTCATTATCTCCGGACTAACGAGTCGGTCATAAATGATGACATCTGCTTCTTTAATAAGCCTAGCCGCCTTCAGGGTGAGTAGATCAAGCGATCCTGGTCCTGCGCCTACGAGATAAACTTTGTTTGGATTCATGATCACTCCTTCATACTGCTGATAAAAATTCCTGATGGTGTAGCAACGGTTCGTTCCTCAAGAATTTTCCAGTCTTTTGTATCTAAAACTTTTAGTTGGTTATCAAAATAAGTTGTGACAAAGGCGCGCTCATCGGAAGGCGAAAAGCGCAGGTGCATAACTCTTCTTCCTACTTCGATGTCTTTTTCAGCTTCCATTTTTTTCAGATCAATGACTGAGATAAAATTTTCTTTATCGCCACTGTAATTGACAATCAGTTTAGACTTATCAGGAGAAACTGAAGCAAAGACGGGATCACCGATAAGTTTGATTTCTTTTTGCGGATTCCCGTTTTCCAGATTGAGAACGAGCAATTTCTTCTGGGACACAATCGGGACAATAGCAGTACTACCGACAATTCCCCAGTATCCAAAGTGCGGAACTTTATATACGGGAGCTGCATCCATATCTTTCAGTGAGACTTTACGATATTCCAGTTTTTCAACGTCTAGAATGCCAATAGCCGCCTCGTTAAAAAAACCTACGATATATTTTTCATCTTTAATAAGGGCATCAAAAGGAAGCTCTCCAACATTTTCAAGTTTCTTTATAACTTCAAAATTTTTGTCGGCATCGACAACCCAGATAGCATTCTTATCCATTAATGAGAAAACCAGAAAATTCTTAAAAGCTTTTATACCGACATTACGGGAATCAGTCAGAATTGTTTTAACGACATTAAGATCTTCATCCAGCAGCACAACCGATTGCGGATCATAATTTACTATGGCGACATACGACTTAATAAAAGTGATCCCAATACCACTTTTGCCGATCTTAACTTTTTTAACCAATGAATCTGTCTCAGTATCAATTTTAGAAATAAAACCATCACGGGCCAGCAGATAGCCATACTTTCCGCGAAACTTCATGGTGGCGTGATTCAGATTTCCGAGGTCTTTAATTTCTTTTTCTGTTTTTCCGTCCAGAACAAAAAGGGCTTCGCGTTCTCTTTCGACTACATAGGTTTTAGCATTTTCCTGAATGACGACTTTACTGGCACAACCAGTGGACAAAACGGCAAGCAGAGAAAGAGTGATTAAATTTTTCATATCTACTCTCCTCCTATAATTGAATCAAAATAATTTTGAGCTTTTTGACGGATATATTTCATACGGTCAGGGCCAGGTGGAAGTTCATTGCGAAGTTTTACAATCTCCTCAAACTTTTCTTCAATTTTCGCTGGCAGAAGTTTTTCTATGTATGTTTTAAAAACTGCACTGAAGCCAGGAAGTCTTCCGTTTGAATTGATCGCGATGGTGATGTCACCACGTTTAACGATAGAAGGAAAAATAAAATCACAACAATCAATCAGATCAACACAATTGCAGAGGATGTTTTTTTGCTGACAGAGTTGATAAATGTCTCTTTGAAGTTTTTGATCTTCAATGGCCACAATCACAATATCAAAGCCATTCAGATCTTCTGTCGAGAATGATTTTTGTACACATTCAACCTGCTCGTTTTTAATCTTCAAAAACGGCTCGGTGAACTCACGGGCGACAACTCTGATGTGGAGAGGATTATACTGCTGTATTTTATCCAGCTTAAAAGCTGAAATCTTTCCAGCTCCTACGAGCAGAATTTTTTTATTGTCGAATCTTAAAGAAACCGGAAAATAACTGGTCATGCCTATCACCTCAACCTGCTGAAATGATCGCATTATTCAAAAATTTAGATTATGACCTATATCACTTTACTTAGAATTTAATCGCAGCTTTTTAGCTGCTCAATCTGAATGAATCTCAAAGCCAAACATGACCCATATCATGTTTTTTAACCCTGTATGTTCTATAGTGAAGACAGGAGCAAGCATGAATTATTGTCATCAAATCTTGAAGAAGTTGTCGGACCTGAATTTATTCTTTTGGTCCACGCTCTGGCTAATGGTTTTATTAACTATCGGAACTATTGAACAGAAAAATATCGGACTATTTCTCTCGCAAGAAAAATATTTCTCTTCTTTATATTTCCTTTATAAAGGCATTCCTCTTCCAGGGGGAGGAGCCGTTATCATCCTGATGTCTTTGGGATTACTCTCGCAACTCCTTTATAAAACATCTTTTAAAAATCCCAAAAAAATAGGCATCATGCTTACTCACGTTGGTGCCTTAGTCTTACTTATTGGTTCGATGGTAACCAACAAACTGGCGCAAGAAGGAAGTGTTGTTATTGCTGAAGGTGAAACAGTTTCTGAATTACAGGACTATAAACAGTTTGAAGTTGTTTTAAAATCTGTTGTCATTCCGGAAAAGTTCCTGGGAAAATTCGACCTCGTTCAGGACAATCAGGGCCTGCAACTTAGTCTGTCTGAAGATGTGAAGATTTCTTTACAAAAAATTTATCCTAATTGTCAGCTCGTTCAGAACACTGAAAACAATCAGCAGTTAAGAGGTTTTGCAACTCAGTTTGCATTCAGCGAATTGCCCCTGGCCGCTGAAAATACTCTCTGCCTGCAATTTAGTCTGAACTCTAAAAAAGGAACTGAAACATACCGAGTTTATCAGGGAATGCCTAAAGCGCAGACAGTAATTATAGGTGATCAGCAATACACAGTTGAAATTCGCAATAAACACTACCCACTTCCTTTTTCAATTAAACTGATTAACTTCGAAAAGAAATTTCACCAGGGAACAATGATTTCACGAAGCTTCAAATCAGAAGTCATCCTGATTGATGGTGATATGCAATCTCGCCGGATCATTGAAATGAATTCTCCGCTTCGCTATAAAGGATATACTTTCTATCAGTCTTCTTTCTCTGAAAACAGTAATGGAGAAATCAGTGAATTCTCAGTTGTAAAAAATATCGGACAGGCACTCCCTTATATTTCCAGTGTCATTATTTGTATCGGTATTCTCTTACACCTGCTCATTAACTCTAATTTTCTGTGGCAAAAAGGTAAAAATGAAAAAACTAATTTTAATATGGCTAAGCCTGATTTTGTGCACGCCCTTGTGGGCTTCTTTAAACGAGTTTAAAGAATTAGGACTTGTTCCTATCCTGCACGAAGGACGAGTAAAACCGCTGGATACTTTTTCCAGAGTTAAACTCAAGGCCATCTATGGTAAATCCAAATTCGAAAATCTATCCTCTACTCAGTGGATGGCGGAAGTATTGTTTGAACCAAGCATTGCCTACAAAAGAAAAATCTTTAACATCTTTAACCGCGATGTGCGTACAGCGCTGGGACTTTCTCCCGATCAGAAATATTTTACTTTCGTAGAACTCTATACGGCCTTTGGAAATAATCAGGACATTATCAAACAGGTTTTTTCAGTTGAAGAAGCCTATCTCGATCTGACGAACAGACAAATTAAAGAGCTCTATAATAATTTTGCCGACTTCATGGGTATGTCCCGCACTTTTTCATTCCTCTTTAAAGACTTTAAAGCAGGCGATCTGGGAATGTATTCATACTTCGATCTGATGCGGGCAACTGGACTTGAAAACTTCCCTAAAGCAGAAGCTTTCAAACAAATTGCCGAAGAAGATTCCACTCTCGCTAATCTGACTCTCATTCCTACCGGCACTGCAGAAGACATTGTGTGGGAAACTCCCTGGTCCCAAACCATGCAGGGGAAAACGGAAAAAGTAAGTCACTGGAATGATCTTTATAAAGGATATATGCTGGGTGATCAAAAACTCTTTAATCAAAGTGCAGGTCATTTACAGCTACCTGAAAACGATTCACGCTTTAAAATGGAAACCATCCTGAACAAAGTTCATTTCGTTCAGTGGTCAGTAGCTCTTTATGTACTAAGCTTCCTGCTTATTTCCATTTATTTCCTGGCCAAAAAAGAATGGATCAAAGAAAGCTCCTCACTTGCTCTTTATGCTGGGGTCATCATCCATACAGCACTGATCTGCATGCGCAGTTATATTATGTTGCGTCCGCCGGTCACAAACCTGTACGAATCAATCATTTTCGTCGGCTGGACCGCCGTGATTATCGGTCTAATCTATGAATACAGAAAACAAAATGAAATTGGGCTTTTTCTGGGGTCGGTTCTGGGCTCCATGCTTCTGTTCTTAAGTTACGGTTACGAAAAAACGGGCGATAACCTCTCAATGATCGTGGCCGTTTTGGATACTAACTTCTGGCTGGCCACACACGTAGTGACCATCAGTATTGGTTACGGTTGTGCTCTGGTGGCCAGTGCGCTTGCACACCTCTACCTCTTTAAATACAAAGCCACTAATCCGGAAGACTCCGCTCCGCTTAAACGCAACATTCACTATACATTGCTGTTTGCCCTCTTTTTTACCGTTTTAGGGACTATCCTGGGTGGTATCTGGGCGGATCAGTCATGGGGCCGCTTCTGGGGCTGGGATCCGAAGGAAAACGGCGCTCTCCTCATCTGCCTGTGGCTCTTGTGGATTGCCCACGCCAAAATCTCCCGCCACTTCAAAGACCTGGGCTACGCATTCTTCACTGCCCTCACCAGCATCATTGTTGTGGTGGCCTGGTTTGGAGTCAACCTGCTCAACGTCGGTCTTCATTCCTACGGCTTCAGTAACGATGCCGCTACCAACTTAACAATGTTCGGTGTGATTGAGCTGGCCCTCACCATTACCCTTTACGCCAAGGCGAAGTGGTCCGGGCCTAGCAACAAAGAAAAAATGCAAGCGCTCAGCGATTAGTTAATTGAAACGCAGAACTGCGGATGCTCAGCAATGGCCTTTTTCACAGTGCAACCTTCAACAGCACGAACTAAACCCGCTTTGTCTTTATCAGAAAATGATTCAGGTACATTGATGCTTAGATTGAAAGAGATCTTGTACTTGTTCTCTGGATCTCTGCTAATACTCTGGAAAACTTTGATCTCAGATGTTGGCAGGTTACGGGCCAGACAATAGGACTTGATGAAATAGCCCGCACAAAGCGCTGTGGAGGCCAGGAAATAGTCAAAGGGGCCTGGGGCACTGTTTGTACCCCCATTTTTTTCCGGCTGATCAGCCAAGACTTTAAAGCCGTCAAACGAAGCCTCTAATTTTTGTTCTTCCAGCAGTCTGACTTCAATATCCATAATCTATTGCTCCAGGTGTCTTCCCTCTTCCAGGTATGGATCGTGCTCAACAATTAAAGTTTTGGAGCTCAGTCCGTAAAGGAAAACCAGGACAAATAAACAGGCAAATAAGAAGGCCGAAATAATCTCATAAGGACCGATGATGGCCAGAATATGGTGGTGTTCATAAATTTTCGGAGCCACTAATGTATAGAGGTCAATCCATCTTCCGACAAGAATAACGACAGCTGCAATCGATAGGAAGATCAAATTGCGTTTCGATTCGCGCTTCATCAGCAAAAAGAACGGTACCCCAAATGAGATGGCAAAATTAGACCAAAATAACCAGCGCCAGTTTCCGTGATCACGGATGATGTAATATTGAGTTTCTTCCGGAATGTTTGAATACCAGATCAGCATGTACTGACAAAACCAGATATAGGCCCAGAACGTGCTCATTCCGAACATCCATTTTCCCAGATCGTGAAAATGATTTTCCGTCACATATTCTTTTAGATAGCCCATTGAGCGCAAAACAACTAATGACAATGTAATAAAGGCAATTCCACCAACAAACATACCGGTGAATGTGTATACGGAATAAATGGTACTGAACCAGTGAGGTTCAATACTCATTAGTAAATCGTAGCTGAAAAAAGAAAAACTTAAGGCAAAAAGCACCATCGTAATGGCCGAAACAGAAGAGAGTTGTTTTGTCACTGTTTCATGATTAGTGCTGCTGAACTTGGCAATTAGCTTTTTAATAACGAAGGCAAATGAAAGCCAGATAATGAAATAGCTGATAATGCGGGTAACGAAAAAAGGCATATTCAGGTAGGCGACTTTTTTAATGAGAATGGGATCGTTTTTTACCAGTTCAGAATGTGTCCATTCATAAAGTGTGTGGCTTCCCAGTAAACCAAACAAAACCAGCACGAGGCCAACCGGCAAAAAACCCATCATTGCTTCCGGAAGTCTTTGATAACTGCGCATCCAGGATGAATTGGTGATATTTTGCAGGGCCAGAAAGAAAAGCCCGGAGAGCGCCATGCCCGTGAAATAGAAATTGTTAATCAGAATGTTGACCCAAAACCGAACGGGTGTGTGAAAGCCCGACACTGCGGTGATAATGAGTGTGACAATTATTCCGCCGATCAGATATTTTTTTAGGAGCGGATGAATTTCGTATTTCTGCTTTTGCATATAAACCTCAGCTATTCGCTTTTTTGCAATTGATGAAGATAAAGAATCACGTCCCAACGGTCATTGTCGTCCAGCTGAACAGCATGGCTCGGCATATCTCCGTATCCCACGACTATTGCGTGATAAAGCTGACCGTCGTTATAGTTTCGAAGTGCTCGGCCGTTAAAGGCCGGTGGTTCGCTGTATTTAGTGGCAATGGGTCCGTCTCCCTGACCAGTGACTCCGTGACAGACAAGACACATTTTTTCGTAAAGCATTTTTCCGCGGGCCATTCGTTTATCATCGGCGGGACGGGGATCAGTTAACTCAGCGCCTGCTCTCTCTTTTTCATCATCTGTTGCTCCGTAAGCAAAGACTTTGTATCCGCGAGGAATAGATTTTTCCGGTGGAGTAAGCATTGCACTTCCGTTATTGGTTATGGAGCTTTCATCATAAGCTTCATAGGCCTGGGAATAAACCATGTCGGGTGAAAATTCATATCCCGGATTATCTTTCCGGGCAGAACAGCCAATCAGTGTTATGAGTGATAAGAAAAGAATTTTTTTCATGATCTGTTCCCGCCTTGTTCGCTGTAGGAAATGACTGCATGATGCTCTTTAAGTATATTTTCGGCGACATCACCTTTTGGATTTTTTATGACCGCCAGAAATTTATCGTCGAGTTGTCTGACATGCAGAGGAATGACTTCTTTTGATGGATAAAGTTTTGCGACGAAGAAGAAAGCCGCTACAGTACAAAGGGCACCTAATAAGACCATAATCTCAAAAGCGACCGGGGCAAATGCAGGAATAGAAAGCATAGGCTTGCCTCCTACGTTTATCGGCCAGTCGAAAGCTGAAGTCCAGATCTGAAACCCCATCGCCAGTGTTAATCCGATACCCCCGGCAACGAAAGTAACCATGGGTAACCGAGTGCGTTTGATGTCCAGCAAATCATCCAGTCCGTGCACCGGAAAAGGTGTATAAAAATCGTGGATTTTTATATCGGCTTTTCTGAGCTTATGGGAAGCTTCAATCAAATCATGTTCGTCATCAAAAACTGCTACTAATAATCTATTACTCATATCGATGCATCCTGATTAATGATCTTTTTTTCGGGCAAAGTTATACACACTCTTCACTTCACTGACGGCAATGGCCGGTAGAAAGCGAACGAATAACAAAAACAGGGTAAAGAACAATCCAAAGCTTCCTATAAATGTCGCAACTTCAACCCAGGTTGGTGAGTACATCGCCCAACTAGAAGGAAGAAAGTCACGGTGTAAAGAAGTTGTGATAATAACAAAACGTTCAAACCACATACCGATGTTGATAATGATACTGATAATGAAAACCAGAGTCATATTTGTGCGAATGGCCTTGATCCATAAAAGCTGAGGCCAGATAACGTTACAGCTTACCATTGTCCAGTATGCCCATGCGTACGGACCTGTTGCACGGTTAATAAAGGTATAACGTTCGTACTCGTTACCACCGTACCAGGCGATAAAAAATTCTGTCGCGTAAGCAAATCCCACCAGCATACCTGTAAGGATCAAAACCTTGCACATAGCTTCGATGTGGGACACAGTAATAAAATGTTCGAACTTCATGACTTTCCGGGTGATGATCAGAAGTGAAGAAACCATGGCAAAACCAGAGAAGACGGCTCCGATAACAAAGTATGGCGGGAAAATGGTCGTGTGCCATCCGGGAATTACGGAAGTGGCGAAGTCCATACTTACGATAGTGTGAACAGAAACTACCAGTGGAGCAGCAAGACCAGCAAGAATCAGACAGAGTATTTCATAACGATGCCATGTTCGGTGAGATCCATCCCAACCAAAACTAAGAAGCCCATAAATTTTCTTCTTTGTTTCAGACTTAGCTCTGTCTCTCAAAGTGGCAAAATCTGGAATCAGACCGACATACCAGAATACGGCGGAAACAGTCAGATAAGTGCTGATCGCAAAAACGTCCCAGAGAAGCGGGGATCTGAAGTTAAGCCAGATATCCCGGGTATTAGGATAAGGAAGAACCCAATGTGCCAGCCAGGGACGCCCCATGTGAATGATGGGATAAATACCGGCGCAACAAACTGCGATGATAGTCATCGCTTCAGCTGCACGGTTAATCGATGTTCTCCACTTTTGGCGGAAGAGAAGAAGAATAGCAGAAATAAATGTACCAGCGTGACCAATACCAACCCAGAAAACGAAGTTGGTAATGTCCCAGCTCCACCCGATCGTTTTGTTAAGGCCCCAGACACCGATCCCCGTTTTTAATTGATAGATTACAACACCGACGCCCATAAGCAGAACAAGTACAGCGATGGCAAAACAAATGTACCACAGATTTGAAGGTGGACCTTCAATCGTGGCCAGAACATCATTAGTGATCTCACCATACTTTCTTGTTTTAGTGATCAGTGGTTTTCTAAGTGTACTTGTATGATCAACACCAGACATACTTAATCCTTATTTTTTACTTTAGTTAAATAACTTAATCTTGGTTTTACATTCAGTTCTTCGAGCACGGTAAAATTACGTGGATCTTTGATCATTTGTGAGATCTTGCTGTTAGGATCCATTAAATCACCAAATACAATCGCATCTGACGGACAACTTTGCTGACAGGCCAGTTTAATTTCTCCATCTTTTAACGGACGGCCTTCTTTTTTAGCCTGCAGTTTGGCTTCCTGAATTCGCTGAATACACAGTGAACATTTCTCCATTACCCCACGGCTTCTCACCGTCACGTCCGGATTCAAAACCATGCGCTCGTTCTGGTCCTGATGTGGATAATCAAACCAGTTAAAGCGACGAACTTTGTAAGGACAGTTGTTGGCACAGTAACGTGTTCCTACGCAGCGGTTGTAAACCTGTTGGTTCATGCCGTCTGAACTGTGAACCGTTGCCAATACCGGACAGACCGTTTCACAAGGAGCATTGTCACAGTGGTGACAAGTCATTGGCTGGAAGGCTACAGATGGATTTTCTTCTTCGCCTTTATAATAACGGTCAATTCTCATCCAGTGCATTTCACGGCGATTGAGAACTTCTTCTCTGCCGACAACCGGTACATTGTTTTCAGCATTACAACTCACAACACAGGCTGAACATCCGTTACATTTGTTTAGGTCAATGGCCATTGCCCATTGTGGACCTGTTTTTTTATGTTCACCCCACATTGAAATGAGATGGACGTTAGACTTATTCCCCGACTTCGGATTGTTTATATATTTGTCGAGTGTCGTTTCACGGTAAATGTCTCGACCTTCAATTGAATGATGGGTTTGAGTCATCGCCAGTTCATATCGCTTAAGCGTCTTACTGAATGTGACACCTTTAATATTCCAGTTAACCGATGCTCCGTTCATCTGAGCAAACGGATAAACATTTTTTCCTAATCGCGCAGCAACTTTACCGGCAACTGTGCGACCATAACCAACGGCCATACCAATTGTATTTTTGGCAAGTCCTGGCTGAACCAGACATGGAAGAACAACCGATCTATTACCAGATTTGATTTCAATCATATCTCCAGTGGTCAGCTGATATTGCTTAGCTACGTTGGTTGCAATGAGTGCATAGTTATCCCAGGTTACTTTGGTAACCGGATCCGGTAATTCCTGTAACCACGGGTTATTGGCATAACGGCCGTCACCGATTGCGACTTTTTCATAAAGTGCCAGATAGAGAGACGTTTCCAGATCAATTTTTTCACTCAGGGCCTTAATAACTTTATCCAGGTCTTCATCCGGGGATATTGTTGTTCCCGAATTCTTGTAAGCCAGGACACCATCCTGAACCGCAGTCATCCAGAAGTGATCAAGTGTACCGGCCGTTAATCCCGGATAGAAATGAGTTTTCCAGACTTCTTTCATGTAAAGGTCGAAAGCTGCGTCTTTTCCCAGCATACGCAGGATAATTTCCTGAAATGGTTTTGAATCGTTGATGCTTACAATAACCGGTTGAGTGACGGCCAGCTCAGTGCCGCTTATAACCGTATCGTTCCACATTTCGTACTGATGAGCTAATGGAGCAACGTACTGGCAGTTCTGACTTGTTTCATCTTCACTGAAAGTGAAAGCCACTTTTTGCGGAACACGTCCAAAAGCTTCCGTTAACTTATTTGTATCGTAATAATTATAGTATGGATTTACGTCGACCATAATTAAAACGTCTACATCTGTCTTCTTACCGGCTAAAGCGTCTACCAGGGCCTCAAATTTTTCCGGAGCATCGTATTTGATGTATGGATTTTTTGAAACTTTAATTGTTGCCTGGAAATTGGCCAGGAGATTGTTAATCTCGTTCACCACCTTCTGAAGCTGCATATCGCTGACATCGTTAATAACAACAGAGCGTCCGCGACTGGCCTGCAATTCTTTGACCAGTTTAACGGCCAGTGTATCGAGGTCTTTACTACTTTTAACATTGACGACCTTCGAGCTGAGTTTGGAATAAATCAGCAGCATCAGTGCTTTTAACTCGTCCGTATTCAGAGGATAACGTTCATCTGCATTTGATCCGGTCATCGTCATTAATGATTCCAGCTGTACATGCTTGAACGGTTTTGCATTTAAAGATTGCTCTTTTCTCTGAGCATATTGCTTAGAAAGATGGATTGAATCACTGCCTATTCCCAGAAAATCCGATCCGACTCCCAGGACATAGTCACATTGACTCAAATCATATTCGACATGCACTTCTTCCCTGAATGATCGATTGATCAAAGAGTGCGCGCTGGGAGAATAAGCAATATGCTCAAGATTCGGAAATTCCTTCTTCAAATCAGCAATCAGCGCAAGTGTCGATGGACTTTTAATAATATCAGTAATCAGTGTAATGTTTTTATTTTCAGAGCGTGCCTTTTCCAGCATCGTTTTAAAATTCTGTTCGAAAATTTCCCATTTAATCGGATTACCGTCTTTCGTCGGGCTTTTCAGACGATAAGAATCATAAAGGGAAAGAATACTCGCCTGAGCAATGGCATTAGCCCCGCCCATCATGTAAAGAGATTTCTCATTCCCTTCAACTTTTATCGGTCGTCCTTCCCGCGTTTTTAACAGGACCGGAATCCCGTCATGAGTTGTCGCGTACCAGTTGGCCACACCAGGAATAACTTTGTCGTTTTTTTCCAGGTAAGGAATGGCCTTTCTTACAACCCCTTTCGTACAGGCTGCCATCGGAAGCATCGTGAATGAAAAACCCATGATCTTCAGAAAGTCACGACGATTTTTTACAACAGAAAAGGAATCAAATTCCCCTTCTTTGAATTCGTCTTTATTAATTTTTGGATCAAGCACCTTCTGGTGAATGTCCTGCCAGTATTCATTTGGTTCAACATTGGCCGGTATCTCATCATGATCATGGTCATGATGATCGTGATCGTGACCGTGATCATGTTCATGATCATGATCGTGGCCGTGAGAGTGATGTTTTTCTTCGTTTGGTTTTTTCATAAAGCTTCTTTTCCTCTACACAAATCTAGTAATGGCATCTCGCACAGTCACCGCCCGCCTGCGATTTATGATCATTAGGCGGAGCAATTTTATTATCGCGATGGCATTCAATACACCATCCCATGTTCATTGGTTTTTCCTGCTTCAATACTTCCATAGTCTGAACTTTTCCATGACATGTCTGACAGCTTACTTTCCCCACATTCACGTGTTGTGAGTGATTGAAGTAGGCGAAGTCCGGCAGATTATGAACCCGTACCCATGGTATATTTTTCTTGGAAACTACTGCTTCTTTAACTTTTTTTATTTCAGGCGAATCTGGCTTTATCTTGGTGTGACAGTTCATACACAAGCTTGTAGGAGGAATACCGGCGTGTCTTCCCTTGTCAGAAGCAAAGTGACAATACATACAGTCAATCTTATTGGTTCCGGCGTGGATCTTATGAGAGAATTTCACCGGCTGCACAGGTGCATATCCCTCGCGGAAACCACTTTTTCTTGCCTCGATGATGAGATATACTCCCACAGAGACAATCGCTGCAAACAAGACAATCAGCTTAACAAATCTATTCATCGTTTAAATTCCTGGTATACCAAAAGCAAATTTCTTTCCTGCAATTATCGAACATTCCGCGAATCAAATATGTGTGATTCAACATATCCTAATATGATATTCATCATATTATCTTATTCAGGGGTGGAGTTAGGATGGGATTAACCCTGAAGGAGTAATATATGTTTGGATTAGGCGTATCTGAATTAATTGTGATCTTGGTCTTATTTGTCCTGCTTTTTGGTTCCAAAAAGATTCCGGAATTAGCACGCGGGATTGGCGAAGGCATTAACGAATTCAAAAAATCACAGCGGGCTTTGCAGGAAGAAGACGAAAAAAAAGACAAGGTTTAAAGCTTGTCTTTTCTTTGTTAGGTTAATGTCTTTTAACGGCTGACTATGAGTGACTTGGCTCATCGGCCATACGTTTTTCGTTAGAATCCTGAATATATTGATCGACTGAAAAGACTCCTGATCCCTGAACGATATAAAACAAAAGTAAGGCCAGAACCATTACGGCCAGCTCAAATTCCGCCCCGCTGGACATAAGGCCGGTCTTGAGTTTTACGAAAACAATGGCCGAAAACAAAACCGGAATGTTGGCAAAAGCCGCATAACGGGTAAATAATCCCAAAGCAATAAATAAGCCGCCAACAACGTGAGCCAAAACAACATAGTGAGCGAAAATAAAATCAATATAAGGAAACTGATGAGACAGCAAACTGAAGAGGTCCTTCATATTGCCGATAAAATAGATCCCCTTAAAGAAGAGGGCCAGCCCCAGATAAACTCTCAATATTTCGATCGAAAGAGATTTGTCTTTTATCGATTGTGAAAACCGTGCTTTCATAATGCCCAACCTTGCTAAAACTTATAAGCTAAACATGTGGATAATACCTGCTAACCATCATAAAACGAATCGAAAAAATACTAACCATTAAATATCAAAACCAAATATGACATTTGTCATGCTTTTATTTCCCAAGCGATGCCAATATAAGCCAGTAACTAACTTATATGGATTATTTGCATGATGAACGAATTGGAAATTTTAAATCTTTCTCCGGGCAATGACATTCTTCCATCCAGCACTGAAAATGTTTTCGTCATCAAAACATGTCAGCGCATAATCTTTATTGGTATTCAGGGTTCCCTACGACCTTTTCTTACGAAGGTTAATCAATATGAGCATCACACCGGCCACGATGCTTATCACTTTTTATTAGAAACAATCTGTGGTCTTAAAAGTAAAATTCTGGGCGAGTACGAAATCGTCTCGCAATTTAAAAAAGCTTATCAGGAATACGTTCAGCTGCCTAAACGAAATGGCAGCCTGATCAAAATAATTGAAAAACTTTTCAAAGACTCCAAAGAAGTCCGCACTAATCACCTGCTGGGAATCGGTCAGCTGAGCTATTCAGGCATCTCTAAGAAGATCCTGATCCAGCATGCCCGAACTACGAACTCACCAGAACAGCCAGTAGTAATCGTCGGAACTGGAAATCTGGCCGAAGATATTTTGAAACTTCTGACGAAAAAAAGTCACGTCATTCTTATCGGCCGCAATAAAGAAAAACAAAAAGAACTGGCAGAAAAGTACGGTGTGGACACACTTCCTTGGGAAGAAAAAAATTATCTGCACAACCAGGCCTTCATCGTCAATACAGTCGGGGCTACCGAGACTCTGTTTGATGAAGACTTTTTCATCAGCTGGAAAACTAATCAGTTCGAACAATCCATCTTCATCGATCTGGGCTCACCGAGTTCGATTAAAACGTCGCTCACCAGCACGGACAATGTCCTGCGCTTAGAAGATATATTTAAAGAATGCGCTAAGCTCTCAACTGAAAAACTGGAAAAAATTCAGGCTGCCAAAAGACAAATCGCCTTTTTGGTGGAAAAGAAACGGCACTTCTCTATGCTGGAAACACTGGATAATCTTTACTTACAAACCAGTGCCCGGGTGAACGGTTAAGAAAATCCATTTTTAATCACCTAAATTTCACGCAAGCTAACAGCAGACATTTCCGAATAGTGTTTGTGAAACTGCTATTTTTTTATATTCTATTATGCATAAGTCTTTCCCGGCCCCTAATGGCTGCCGATCTAAGCTCTATTACCTTAAAAGGCTTCGAGCAAGAACGCCTCACTTCTCGCCATATCAGACTCAATAACAAGACAACCGGCCAGATTCTGCACCTGCAATGGCTGAACGATCCTGTTCACAATCAATGGGATGAAAAGAAACTGGAGTATGATCTGAGGATCTTGCTGGAGAGACGAAAGAAGATTTATTCCTTACTGGGATTGAGCAATATCACCTTTACTCATACCAGCTGGAAAGAGCAAACTTTGACAATAGCCGGCCATTACAAACGGCTCTCGGGCAAAATCATTTTTTTCCAGGAAAAAAACTTTTATAAAAACAATCAGTTTCTGCAAATGAAGCTTTTAGCTGAAACGGCACCGGCTGCTCAAATCAATGAAGCCTGGCTTAAAGAGATAAAACCATTTTCTCTTCTGACGGATGTGGCCGATGAAGAATAAACTAATGGCCATCGCCCTGCTTTTATCACTCATTATTTCTAGTGATCAGCTAAGGGCCCAGACACAAAGCTGTGAATTCAAAAAAACGGCAAACGAAGTTCAGCTCTTATGCGGTCATGTAGATGATATCCTCTGTAAAGATGTACCAAAAGCAGACAGACGAGGTTGCCATCTTGAGGACCAGTCCGTCATTCATAAAAACATGAAGGCCCGGGAGCTGTATGAATTTGCCCGCGGCTGCTTTCAGACATCAGTGACGAGTTTTACTCAATTTTTCACTGAATTTATTCCGGAGTTAATTAAAGGAATCTGGCAGGCAACAGTAGCATCAGCCGACGGATCATTGTGGGAAAAACTAAAAGGTCAGTATGAATCTATCGCCTCTCTAACAGCTGATTTACATGAAGCTGTCAGAGAAGATCCGGGTGCCTATTTCGCACACATCTGGGAAAAAATAATCGCAACAACTTCCCAAAATATTGCCAACTTCGATTGCTTAAAACCCCAATTGAAAGTTGAGCGAACTTGTGCTTTTGTCGCTGGCTGGCTTATGCCTCCGGCTATCCTCGCTAAATTTCTGGTCAAAGGATATAAGGCCGTTAAACATCTTGACCTGAACGCCGGTAAACAGCGACTCAAGCTGGCCCTGGAAAAATCAGAAAAAGCTCATCCACCACTGGCCTTAAAAGAAATTAATCACTACAAATCTCTCTTTGCAAAAGAACCAAACTTACCTGTTGGCTCGAATCAAAAATTTATTGAACTCATGAAAGCTGATGCTCAGCTAAAAAAGAGAATTTTATACTTTGATGTAGAAAATGCTGCTCAGAAAAAATTAAATGACCTCGTCCTGAGGGATAAAGGTTTAGTTGATGCTATCAACAACTCCTACATGCAGAAGCTTTTGGACAATTTAAAAAATAATCCGGAACTCATGTCGCGTCTGCAGGGATCCTATAAAGATTATAAGTCCCTTCGTCTGCGACTGGAATTAAAAGAAGGCGATGATCCGGTGAAGTTTCAGAAAATGCTGGCGGACCTGCAGATTAAAACCAGTGATGACTTTAAAAGTGAATTTGAAAAAATGGGAATGAATAAAACGATTCCTCCGATAACGGATGAAGCTGCTGATCCTGGAAGATGGTTTTTAGCGGGAATCGGTGAATCCTCACTGGAAGCTAATATGGCCGCCAGAGGAGCACGCTCTGATCCGCGGCTTTCAGTCATTGATTACAAAACTCATGTGCATGTTATCGATCGCGATATCCGGGAAATAGAAGTCCTGCGCAAAGAACTTCAGAAACAATCTGATTTGCTGAAATCAGGAATTCTTACACAGACTCCGGAAGGCATCATTCCATCGAAGGAAATGATTGAAATACTCCGCAAGAATAAGCCGGATAATTTTTCCACACCGGAAGAATATGTGGCAAAAATTAAAAATAAAACAGAGACACTCTTCGGAAAAACACTCAATGATTCTGTAATCGCAGATCTCACCAGCTATTTCCAGAAAGTTGATTCTCTTTCTCCTCCGCTTTTTACAGCAGAACGTACACTGGTCAATTTGCAGGAAGCAAAAAAAGGAATTGTCTCAATTGATTTTGCCGGAGCTGGTGTCAACAATGCTTTTGAACAAATGCGTGCACTCGTTTCGCAGACCTCAACCAAATCTCCATTGCCTGCAAGCTCTGTTCTCTCCAAGGTTCAGACACATGTCGATTCAGTCACGGATCAGATGAATAAAGGAAAAACTGTCTTTGATAAAAACATAAAACAAGCCACTAAGGAATCCCATGCTCCGCTATTTTCCGGCGACGATGGGATCTTCTTGCCCAAAACCGCACTCACGTTAGAAACCAAAACAAATCTCGTTCAAAAAATGGGTCAACAAAATAATCCTTCTCAATTCCGGGTGACCTTTGTCCACAGTGAATATGAAAATGGAAAAAGTATTCCGGCAAAAGAACGTTCAAAAAAAATCGCAGAGGCCGAAAGTGTAGAGAAAAAACTTCGTGAATTAGTCACCGGAAAGAACCTTATCCCGCCGGAAAAAGCAAAAGAACTTATGTTTGCCATTGATTACAATCCCAAAGAAACGGGTGGAACATTCAATCTGATCATTGGTGGTAAAAAGCCTACGTCAGCAGAATTAAAAATGATATCAGATGCTTTCTCAAAAACACTCAATTCGGCCGCCGGCGAGCTCACTGGTAAGATTATTGTCCCTTAACAAAATAAAGCTTGTGTTCTCCCACTCTATACTGCTGCATAGAAGAGTAGGGTTCTCCCACTTTAAACTCGCGCCCCAGATAATCGTGCTCATAAACATAATACAAAGTCACACCTGGCCCCTGTCCCACATTGATATAACGATCAAATCGAACACGGTACAAATATTCCCACGCACGGGCACCGTACCAGTCCACATTTAACATTTGCACGATGGCCCCTTTACCGTTACTGGCCACGAAATCCAGCATCCGGTTGCGAGTTTCCAGCGTGGCCATATGCCATCCCTGTCCGCCACTGCTCCGGATTTTCTGTGCAAAAGTAAAAGCGTATGCTGCATTCATCAGCACCACTATCAGACAAAGTGAAAGGCTTCGGCGGATGGGCCATAAAACCGTAAAAAGCAAAACCGGCAGCAAAAAAATAAACCACTGATGGGGGAAAAAACTATAAACGCCAAACAGCTCAAAACCAACCAGAGCTATAAGTAACAAAAGTGTAAAATCCCAGAGGCGATTTTTCTTATGAGCATAGGTCACCATGAACAGAGTAAACAATATAAACTCCAGCGACATCCAGGAGTGCAGCAGCGGCAGCTGTCCTTCCAGACCATTAGATCGGGCTATATACAAACTGGCCGCTGGAAAAAAATCCAGAAACGATCGCATGCCTACACCGAAGAATTGATTGAGAAAAAAATCGGCAGTTAAAAGCAAAACAAGAATCAGAAGTAAACCAAGCCGGTAATACAAAAAGTACCGAAAACCAAAACCTGCGGGCTGCCGCCATTTTAACCAGGCAAACATCGCAAATAGCAAGGCGTGTGCTCCGAAAAATAATCCCCATTGCTCAAACTGCATAAGCACTAACCAATTTAATCCGTGATACATCACTAGCGCCGGAATCAGCTCGGTCCAGCCAACTTCGCGATAATATTTCAGCGTCACAAAGAGTAACGGGGCCAGATAAAACACAGCGGCCATATGAGCAGTGAACCCCAGTGAAGCCACTACCCACATGAGATAAAACCAGAACTTGTTCTTTCCCACCGATTTATCAAAACAAAAAAAGGCATACACAAATACAGAAATAAAAACCGGAAACAAACTCACTTGCCATGTTTTGTGAGCATAAAAATTAAAAAAAATGGGCTTAAAAAAGAAAAGTAATGAACACAAAAAACCAAACTGCTGACTCTCCAGCAACTCTCCGGTCTTGATAATAAAATAATGGGCAATCAACCCAGACAGAAAGAAACCAATTAAGACTGCTTCGTGCGAGCGATGAATCCACAAAAAAAACGCCTGCAGATAAGCCGACAGGGCCGGCAATTTGATAAACCATCCGTCTCCCAAAACCGGCAGATTCCCCTCGAGAATATCCAGAGCAATCACTCCCCAGGCCCCATCGTCTGAAGATAAACCAGCGTTACTCATAAATGTAACGAATACAAAAAAATAAAAGGCGAAAAGCCCCAAAAGTGGCCAATATTTTTTAATCTTTTCATTCATTCTGATCATAAAGAAGATTATAAAGCGGACTAAAATTTTTCGAAACATTATTCAATGAAAGGTATAACGTTTGCACTCCCCATACCTAAGGGGTGTGTTATGGCAGAAACAATTTTGAATGAAGTCGAAAACGCGTACAATCAAGAGAAGCTGGTTATCAGTGATACTATATCTGTTTCTTTTACGGACAATTCCCTTCGAGGCGTCGTTGAGAATTTCTGCAAACAGGCTGCGGAAGATACAGGTTTTCCAAGTAATCATGAACATACTGATCAACCTATCGTCATTGTCGATCTGGTCAAGAATTACGCTGCCGATAATGGCCATAGCGACCTTCCCTTGCAGCAGATTCCCCAGAGTGGCTTTATGCTGGAAATCTTCCACGACCATATTTACCTCACCGGAGACAATAAAGAGGGCGTAAAATTAGGACTGCGCCGTCTGCTCGAGATCCTTAATGTCGCTGACTACACCGAAGCCGGGATTGAGATAAAAGGTCAGGTAATCATCGAAGGACCGCTACATTGAGACAAAAAAAATGCAGCCGAAGCTGCATTTTTTAAAAATAATGTCCGTGATTCTTAATCGTCAAATGAAGGCTTGATAACTTTCGTTTCAAACGCGATATCCTGATCGTCATCCAGTAATTCGTCTTCATCAAATGCATCCATTTCATTTTCGTCAGTCTCGATGTCGAGGTCTTTAAGAACGTGGTTGAACGCTTTGTCGTCGGCCAGGTCGTGGATGATTGTTTCGATGTATTTCATCGGATATTTTTTCACGAGGTCTTCGATGATTTTAGCTAAGCGGCCTTCAGATAGGATGAGTTGCTTCTTCTTAACGTCTTTCCATAGTTTGATGTAGTGGTAACGGCAGTAGCCATTTGTTGTAGAAGGGTTATCGCAACCTCTAACGACACACTCATCACTTTCAACTTTGAAGAGATCCATTGAACGGATTGAATTGAATACTTCATCGATCGAGAAATCTTCAGAAAGGGCCAGAATTTCTTCTGCCAAATTTTCTTTAATATCGTCATCGATTTGTGATTTCTTTTTTCTGACTGGTACGATTTCTTCTTCTTCGATTTCATCGAAAGTCATTTTGACTTTTTTGGGAGTGGCTTCGATATCGAAATCATCGTCTTCGTCTTCGTCACTGCGACGAGCGATCGGCATTCCGTCTTCATCTAACTCTTCCTCTTCATCTCCTTTAGCTGCGACTTTTTTGCCTTTAGCTTTCAGAAGTTCTTTTTCTTCTTTTTTAGAAAGTTTTTTTGGAGCTTTAGCCGCGAGTTTGGCGGCTGCTTTAGCTTCTTTCTCAGCAAGTTTAGCCGCTTCTTTAGCTGCTTTTTCCTTTGCTTTAGCTGCTTCTTTTGCCGCTTTTTCCTGAGCTTTTAATTGAGCTTTATCAATTTTTGGAGCTTTAACTTTTTCCAGTTTTTTGGGTTCAACTTTTTTAGCTGAACCTTTTTTCATCATCGCTTCTTTTTTAGCGTTTTTGATGTCCTGAGCTTTTTTGCTCGCCTGGATTTTACTCTGAATTTTGGTTTTCAGATCAACTTTGCCTTTGCCTTTAGCTTTTTGTGCTGGAGCTGCGCCTTTTTTGGGAGCAGGTTTCGCCGCTACTTTGGGTAGTGGTTTCTTTGCAACTGGAGCTGCTTTCTTTAGATTTTTTTGTGCCGGTTGAGCTTTTGGCATTGGCTTTTTAGCAGCAGCTTGTTTGGGTGCTGGTTTAGCAGGGGCAGCTTTTTTTGGTGCTGCTTTCACTGGTGCTGCTTTTTTAGGAGCTGCTTTTTGTGGGGCTCCTTTTCCTTTTGCCGGGGCAGCTTTCATAGGCGCTTTCTTAGCGGCAGGTTTCGCTGGCTTCTTCATTCCAAGATTCTCCAAAAATTTTTTTATCATTTAATACCTTCGCATTAAATTTACTGAGTATCAATTAGTTTAGTTTCCTTTTAGTTCGTTGGCGGCGATAACAATCCGCTGGATTTCAGAAGTTCCTTCGTAAATCTCAGTGATTTTCGCGTCTCTGAAGTGACGTTCAACCGGATACTCTTTCGTGTAACCGTTTCCGCCAAGGACCTGGATGGCCTTGGTGGTGATTTTCATACAAGCTTCCGAAGCAAAAAGCTTCGCCTGAGCGGCTTCTTTTGAATATGGCATGTCGTTATCTTTCAGGTAAGAAGCATGCGCGATCAGAAGTCTTGCCGCTGCAATTTCAGTCGACATATCAGCGAGCATAAATTGAATCGCCTGTAATTCAGAAATAGGTTTTCCAAACTGCACGCGTTCTTTCGAGTATTTCTTAGCGTAACGGAAAGCGGCTTCAGCAATCCCTAGGGCCTGAGATGCAATTCCAATGCGTCCGCCATCCAGAGTTGAAAGGGCAACTTTAAAGCCTTTGCCGATTTCTCCAATGATATTTTCTTTTGGAACTTTAACTTTGTTCAACCAGATTTGTGCTGTCGATGAGCCTTTGATTCCCAGTTTATCTTCGAGTTTCTGAACCTGGAAACCTTCTGTTTTGGTGTCGACGATAAAAGCCGTGATTCCTTTGTGGTCATTGGTTTTTGTCGTTTTGGCCATAACGATAGCGATGCTTGCATCTTTTCCGTTAGTGATGAAGTTTTTTGTGCCGGTTAGCTCGTAGTGATCGCCTTTATCTTCAGCAAAAGTTGAAAGTGTTCCCGGATCTGAGCCTGCGTTTGGTTCAGACAAACAAAAACATCCGATTTCTCCGCCGGCTAAGCGAGGAAGAAATTTCTTCTTCTGATCAGCATTTCCGTGAGCAAGTATCGGCCAAACACAAAGTGAAGTATGAGCAGAGACAAGAACTCCGGTAGAGGCACATCCGCGGGAGAGCTCTTCAACGATAATGGCATAAGACATATAGTCCATACCTGCTCCGCCGTATTCTTCCGGAATATAGGAGCTCATGAATCCGTTTTCAAATAGTTTATTTACCAGATCCTGCGGAATGCTCCCGTCATGGTCTATTTTCGCGGCGATTGGCGATACTTCTGTATCAGCGAACTTCGAAACGAGGTCGCGGATTTCCTGGTATTGTGGGTCATACATAGTTGGCATTTTCTCTTCCTTTCTATTTACCTTTAAATTGTGGTGCGCGTTTTTCCATAAAAGCTCTCGTTCCTTCACGCATATCTTCGCTGGTAAAGATTCCCGAGAACTGACGCTTTTCTAGCTGTAAACCTTCCGTCACTGTTAAGTCAACACCTTCATTCATCACTTTTTTTGCCATAGCGACTGCGTATGGAGAATTTTGAGCAATGGCCTTAAGAGTTTTCTTTGCTTCAGTGATCATTTCTTCTTTTGTCGCAAACTTACGAACAATAAGACCCATATTCATCGCTTCGTCGGCTTTTACGTTTCTGCCCGAGAAAATGATTTCTTTGGCATTATTGCGACCCACGAGTTTAGCCAGACGTTGAGTCCCGCCAAATCCTGGAATGAGTCCGAGTTTTACTTCCGGTTGTCCGAATACGGCATTATCAGTAGCGTAGATAAAGTCACAGCTCATCGCCATTTCACATCCACCACCCAAAGCAAAACCATTCACACATGCAATCACCGGAACTTGTAGAGTTTCAAACAAAATTGTGACTTGTTGCCCAAGATGCCCGAATGTATAAGCATCAGACGCGTTCATGTCACTCATTTCAGCAATATCAGCTCCTGCAATAAAAGCCTTCTCACCTTCTCCGGTAACAATCAAGCCCAAAAGATCAAATTTTTCATCATTTTTAAGATCAGTCAGTAATTCTTTAAGTTCAGAGAGAAGTTCGACGTTTAAAGCGTTCAGCTTCGTCGGACGGTTGATAGTGATTGTTCCGAATTTATCAGCAACTTCAAATTTAAGTGTGTGGTAAGTCTTATTTGTATTCATAAAATCCTCTCCCTGATTTTCTGCCCATGCGTCCCGCGAGAACATATTTTTTAAGTAACGGACACGGTCTGTATTTCGTGTCTCCTAAGCCGTCATGAAGGACATCCATGATCGCCAGACATGTATCGAGACCGATAAAGTCCGCAAGCTCCAAAGGCCCCATTGGCTGATTGGTCCCTAATTTCATCGCCTGATCAATATCCTGCACACTCGCCACTCCTTCATAAAGAGCGTAAACGGCTTCGTTAATCATCGGCATCAGGATGCGGTTAACCGCAAATCCCGGAACATCGTTTGCGCGGACAAAAACTTTGCCCATTTTCTCACTGACGGCCGCAACTGTATTGAATGTTTCATCACTGGTTTCAAGACCTCTGATTCCTTCTACCAGTTTCATCACCGGAACGGGATTCATGAAGTGCATGCCCGCTACTAACTGCGGCCGTTTAGTGACAGCGGCAATCTCTGTGATAGAAATGGAGGATGTATTGGTCGCGAGAATTGCTCCCGCTTTAGCAACTTCGTCTAATTTTCTAAAGATATCAAATTTAATGGTTTTGTTTTCTGTCGCTGCTTCGATTAATAAATCAGCATCTTTTAAGTCCGCCATAGTGGAGACAGGTCTGATGAGGGCCATTGTTTTGCTCACAAACGCCTGGTCCCACTTTGCTTTTTCCACACCTTTTTTTAATTGAGTTTCGATAAAGTCGATGCCTTTTTTGAGTCCTTCCGAAGAAACATCGAATACCTGAACGTTGAAACCTGACATTGCAGCTACTTGGGCGATTCCTCGTCCCATCTGCCCTGCGCCAACAACACCAATAGTTTGGATAGTTTGCATTTTTTCCTCACAGTCTTATTGAACATTTATTGAAATTGCCCCCCATCATACTAGAGGGGCGCCCATATTAACAACCAAGAATCACAAATTAAGCCTTGCCAAATTTAGCCTTTTAGAATAAAAAATGATTTCAAATTTATCTAACGGTAGGAGTTAATTGTGGCAAACCACAAATCATCAGAAAAAAGAGCAAGACAAGATATTAAGAAAAATCTTAAGAACAAAGTTAACGAGTCTAAAACTAAGACTGCTGTTAAAAAAGTAAGAGATGCACTTACTTCTGGCGATAAAAAAGTTGCTCTTGAGGCTCTAAAAGCTGCTCAAGGTGAACTTCGTAAACTTGCAAAAACTGGCGTTATTAAACTTAACACAGCGGCAAGAAAAACTTCTCGTCTAGCTTCTCAAATCAACAACCTTAAATAATTTATTTAAGAGACAAGTTTGAATATAAGGCTTCCTTCGCGGAGGCCTTTTTTATTTGTGCTCTCTTATTTCAGATTGGCCTTTGCCAGATTAACCAGCTCAAGCCTCACGCGATCAACAACCAGTGGATCACTCATCTTTGCTAAAATTTCACACTCAGAAAAAAACTGCAGGAGTCGCATCACTTCGCTGCGACTCCAGTTTTCAGATACGTCCAGAATGGCGTTGTCATATTTGGATAATTTATATTTTTTGCGTATTTCTTCCGGGAAGAGAACTTTAACCAGGTGGGTTTGCATGAAAGCAAAAAGACCACGCAGCCATTCGAAGTCAGTTTCTTTTTTCAGGATTTCCTGAAAAAAAGTTTGCGGTTTCTGGTTAAAGAGATCAACGAGCTCGAAAAAATCCCATCGCTCTTTCTTAATTATTTCCCGCAGCTGATCCGGTGTAATATTGCCGTCGGGGTAATACGTTTTAATGGTATCGATAATCCATAAGAATGATTCAAAATTATGTTCGAGATGATCAAGGACGATTTTGGAGATTTCATTAGAAACATTCAGGCTTCGCGCTTTGAGCGAAAACTGCCACATCTTAGGCCCGTCCCAAAATTTTGGTTCTTCAATTTCCACACCGAAAGTTGTGCTTAACTTGGTCAAATCCAAAAAGGCCTTATTGCTTTTTGTAAAAACCAGAACCAGGAAACGCTCACTCCAGTCAATACTGGCATCCATCAGGTGTTTCATGGCCGCAGCCGGAATGTTTTCGGCGTTCATAATATGCATATGATCAACACTCGAAAAGAAAGAGAGGTTGACCAGATGTTCGTCGATAAAATCACGTGTGACGTCCGCACCGGAATAAAGGGAAAAAGTCATCTCTTTTTTAGGCAGGTGCGCGAGCAATATATGTTCGATATATGGGTCAGTGATGAGAAAAGCATACAGACCGGGCTTTTTCTGGTCTATAACCAAGGGATGTTTGGGCAGATAATCCCAAGGCTGAAATTTAGAAAGCATTGAGAACAACCTGCTTGAAGTTCTGGGCCGCACGCACAGCAGTTTCCTGTATTGAGTGCTGAAGAATACCGCGGTTTTTCACAAAATTGACTTTTCCCGGAGACGCTGACGTAGTTGTTTCGCCTACTGCTCGGGCAAAGCTACTCGTTAATTCAAAAGATTCTGTTAGTACTACCTTTGGGTGAACTTTCATGTATTGACCCAGGTCAGACGTAAGAAGAGCAATTTCCTCTTGTGTGGGTCTTTTAATTAATATGATACGAAAAATCAGATTGTAATTGGTTTCTGAAGGATAATAAAAAGGACTGCGGCTACCGACACTTGCTTTTTGGGAGGTATCAGTGAACAGATACTGTGAATTTTTCAATGAATCGTTAAGCAGGTCCGAGCTTTCGATAATCCCGATCAAGACGGCATCTGCATTTTCATTATCACCGCTTAAGACTTTCAGCCCTTCATAATCATTAAGAACCAGCATCACCTCTTTAGTCATAGGTGCGGCAAGTTCCGGTAATACCGAGCGATTAATAAACATAGGAACGGCGATAGATTTTATGTCGTAACCAATTAAAGGATTGTTATTGGTATTGAAATGGTAGCCTCCGCAGGAAACTGCCAGAATCACGTTCAGGAAAATAAGAAGTCGGGAAAAAAGTCGCACTTTCATGGTGCTAATGCTACCTTAAAAATCATAAGGCTAAAACGATTTATGTTAAAAAAACTCTCCCTGTTCATTGATTCTGAGCGCGGTGCTTCTCCCAATGAAAAAGCATCGAAAACATCATCTGCTCTAGGTGAAAGCTTTGATTTTCTAAGCCTGATCCGCGCCTGGAAGGAAATTGCCGGCGACAAGCTGAGCGAACATACTGTCCCGCTAAAAAATCAAAACGGAACGCTGATTGTATTATCTAATCATGCGGCCTTTGCTAATGAACTGTCATTTATGGAATTACCGCTGAAGAAAAAAATATTTGCCAGGTTTCCCAATCTGGAAAAAACCATCAAGTCGATTAAGTTCATAGTTGATTCGACACATTTTGAACGTCAGTACGCTCAGTTCGTGGCCCCGCTGGAAAAAATTCAGGAGCAGGTTTTACATCCTTATTCACCCGAATTTAAAAGGTTAAAAAAGGAAGCAGAAGTTTTGTTTGCTGATATTACAGATCCTGAAATTAAAGAGCGTATGATTTCGCTTTTTCTTCAGTCAGGCGCAGGAAAATCCCGTTAAAAGCAGATGTTTTTTAATTTCTTCTACGTTTCTGCCTGCTCGTATAATTTTAAACTCATTCACATTAAAAAATACGATGGTTGAAGCTTCACCCGATAATGCGTTTTCATTGCTGCCCAGAAGCCTGGCATTCGGTGCATATGTTTCCTGAAATTTTTTTGCATCAGTAAAGGTTGTGATGGGAGGCTCGCCGGTCAGGTTTAAACTGGTACTAAAAAAGGGCGAGGGAATTTTCTGCAATAAATCGTCACCATTAAAACGTATTGTGATCATATCACTCGGGCCGTGAACCCATGCAGGTATTTCGATCCGCGCCGTTTTTACCGAAAGCCCCAGCGTAGTCTCCAACGCAAAAAAATCATACAGCCATTCGCGGCTCATCGAAGGAGGAAAATAAAAACTCTGCAACAGCTCGGCCATATTATTAAACATGACAGACAATGGTTTATCCGTAGACGTTTTTTTTATCCGGGCGATTTCCAGATAAGCTGCTTGATCGTAAATGGAGGCACCAATTCCCCAGACTGTGTCAGTGGGATAAATGTAAATTACAGAAGGTGTATTCATTTTTGATTCCTATACAGGAAGAGGTTTATTTAAGATTTCGCGGAAATAGAAAAAAATGGCAAATAGAAGTAGAGCAAGAATAATCAGAATGAAAAATATATAATTATCGTTTCTCTTTTTTAATTGGGGTGGTGCTGTTTCAATAGAAACAACTTCCCGGTTTTCCCGTACAGGTTTTGCTGGCTGAGCAGACTTAACTCTGCGGTCATGCAAGAGTTTTTTGTCTTCTTCTTTGACTGATTCACGAGGTGTTTCTTTGTGTGTTTCGCGAACCTGCTCTTTTTTTCTCTCCAGTTTAAGACCATGCTCTTTTTTTGCTTCTTTTTTTTCTGGAGCTTCTTTGACAGCTTCGTTTTTGGGCTGAACCATCGTCAGTGTTAATTCCCCCAGATCACCAAAATCGCTCTCGAGATCACGTGGACCAGTTGATTTTGAAACAGCTTTCTCAGTTAATTCCTTAGGGATGGCCACTGTTTGTGTGACGGAAGGATCAATTTTAAATTCCAGCGTTTTTTCCCGTCTGTCCTCTGCTTTTTTAATAGCCTCGACATCAGGAAAATCCAGATCATCATCTTTAGGGTAAACAATTTGTTCGCTGGAAGATGAGCTTTCTTCTCTAGCCGGTCGAGCTTTTGGTGTTACAGATGGAGTTGATGCTGATGCTGAAGCGCCAGCATGGGAAGAGGGCGCGACAGGTACCGCAACTGTATTTTTGGCGATGAGAGTGATATCGGGAAACTCCAGATCATCAGCAGAAGGCAAACGGGTAATGTCTGTGTTTTCTACCTGCGACTGGGGTTTAGTCCTGATTGCATCGACGTCGGGAAATTCCAGATCATCATTTTTCGGCAAGATCCCCGGCTCGTTGTTGGTGGTTTCAACCTTAACGAATTGTCCGCGATTGGCAGGAGCTGTGTTAATACTGGTCGTTTTATCTGGATTTTCTCTTTTGGACAGAACAGATTTGGATTCAGAAATTGGGTTATAACCCTGAGGAATGTCGCCATAAATGTATTTTTCAACCAGCTCTCTTTCCCGAAGTGCAAACCAATAACCGTTTCCACTGGCGACTTCATCATTCAGACCGAGCGCACCTTTCTCAATAAACTCTAAAAGCTTTTGCTTGGCGACCGGGCCCAAGATTTGATTTTGTGATGTCCTTATCAGCCAGTTTCTTTCCATCAGTTTCTACTAGAAAAAGAATCCCATTAGTCCTTTTAAGTCTTCATCGTTAAATCGCAGACCAGCTGAAACTGTGGCGCTCTTATCTTTGCCGGCCAGATCCTCACCCGCAATACGGCCGTATAGAACGTTCCAGATTTGCGCTTCAGTAATCAGTCTCAGATTTGCACCTTTGTCTTTTTTATAATCGAAGGCTTCCACAGAAAATTTAGCGCCCAATTGCTGAAAGTAATAATCAATTCCCAGACCACCGGTTGATTCAATTAGCCCCCCACGGAATGCCCAGTCCTGCATTCTGCGTCCCACTTGTACATTGAACCGGAAAGTATCGCGCTCTCTTTCTTTTTTATTCGTGACTGTAGTTGATCCGCCTGTACTGGTTTCAGTAATCGTTTCAGTATCAGGGCCAATTTCTGACGTGGCAATTCCTAAATGATAGAATCTTTCTGGTGAAGGATAAATTCTGAGGGCCACTTCACTGTCGCCTCCGCCCAGAGTATTGGCCCCGGTAAAGACTTCCAGTTCGGTACGTATTGCATCAGCTTTGCCCACAATTTTCTGGACTGAAGCTAGAGTATCCTTAACCTGATCAGCAATTTCTTCTTCAACTAAAAGTTTTCCCATCGTCCCTTTTCCGCGCTTAACGTCAGCAACGATTTCAGACAGGTCTTTGGTCATTTTATCAGCATTGGCCATGATCTTTTTCAGATCGGAGATCGCTGCATCAGGATTGCCTTTGTCCATATTGTAAGCAAGTTCGTAAGAAAAACTTTCCAGATTTTCTACCAGGGCATTAATCTTTTCTTCGTTACCCGTCATGATACGCTTCAAACTAAGTGTTGCTTCTTTTGTATTCTCAACTGTCGTCTGAACGTCAGCTAAGATTTTTTTGATCGGAGAAATTTGTCCTTCCGGCGCAATGGAATCTTTCAATGAACGCACGATCTCTTTTACATCGAGCAGAATTTCCGAAGTATCTTTTACCAGGGTTTCAATACCTGCAGCTTCTTCAGAATCAATAAAATCAAATTTCTTTAAAAGTTCCGGAGAATCACCAATGAAAATTTCAATGTATTTATCTCCTAAAAATCCCACGGACTTAATTCTGAGCTTGGAGTTTTTAGTCACCTGAATCTGTTTAAGAATTTCAAATGTAATGAGCGCAGTATTTCCCTGCAGCTCAATAGAACTGATTCTACCAGCAGCTATACCCGCTACTTTAATCGGAGTCTTTGGAAAAATCCCGGAAGCATCTTTAACAATTGTCCGGTAAGTTACGTACTGACCGAAACCGGATTGTCCGGAGGTTATTTTAAAGGACATGAACGCAACTGCGACGATTGTGGCAATAGCAAGGAGTCCGACTTTAAATTCATTCATCGATGGCGCTCACCTTTTTTTAGAGTCTTAAAAATTCCTGAACTAAAGGCTTCTCAGACTTCTTAAACTCATCTACTGGTAAATACTCTATAATGTTACCACGATCCAAAAACGCGATATAGTCGGAAATTTCTAACGTCGCTTTTACGTCGTGAGAAATAATAACCGAAGTCATCTCTCGGGTTTTATGTGCTTTAGAAGTTTCTACAATGAGATTGTTAACCATTTTAGTCGTGATGGGATCCAGACCAGTGGTCGGTTCATCATACAGCATGATATTGGGGCTAAGTGCAAGAGCGCGAGCTAATCCTACCCGCTTTCTCATCCCTCCGGATAATTCCGACGGCAACTTATAAAAAGACTCCGGTTTAATACCAACGGAAATCAAGAGATCTGAAACTTTCTCTTCTATTTCTTTAGGTTTCAATTCTGTAAATTCTTTCAACGGAAAGGCTACATTTTCTGCGGCGGTGAAGGAATCAAAAAGGGCGGCATATTGAAAAAGCATACCGAAATTTTTTCTGAATTCTCTCAAGTCCACTTTGTCCATTTTAGCCAGATCCTGGCCCAGAACTTCAACAGTTCCGCTGGTGGGATTGATAATACCTAAAATGTGCTTAAGGATGGTGGATTTACCGGCACCGGAAAATCCTAAAATGGTCGTGATCTTATCGCGGGGAATATCAAAATTCAGGTTGTGCAAAATCGTATGATCGCCAAATTTTTTTGTTACATTTTTAAAAGAAATGGCGGGATTATCAAATGTGAGCAATGCCTATTCTCCTAAAGAATCTTCACGAGGAATGTTGTTAGGAAATAATCCAGAACCAAAACAGAAATCATTCCCCAGATAACAGCGAGGTTAGTTCCCCGGCCTACTCCCACGGCTCCTTTTTCAACCTGAAAGCCGAAATAGGTTCCGATGGTAGCGATAACAAATCCAAAAAAAGTTGCTTTAATTACACCTTGAGCGATATCTGAAACGTGCATGAATTCGCCGAGCTTACTGAAATACATTGCTTCATCAATCGACAAAGTCGTTGTCCCTATTGCATAACCACCAAGATTACCAATAAAAAGAAAAACGATGGAAAGCATAGGTACAGCAAAGGTAGCGGCAATTATTCGCGGAACCGCAAGATACTGCACACTGGAAATTCCCATTACTTCTAGTGCATCAATTTGTTCAGTAACTTTCATTGATCCGATCTGCGCCGCCATAGCGGATCCTGCTCGTCCTGCGACAATCAGACCTGTCATTACCGGGGCTAATTCTTTAGAGAGTGAAATGGCAACAATTGCACCTACCAACGAGTCCACGTTGATGAGTTTGAACCCAAAATATGTCTGAGTGGCCAGAACCATTCCGGTAAATAACCCGGAGAGGCAGATAATGGTCATACTTTTATTGCCGATGAAGAATAGTTGTTCAATCAGCAAATGGAAGCGATATGGCTTACGAAAAGCCCAATAAAAAAAGCGTGCGGAAAAAAGGGAAATGGAACCTAGTCCGTCTATGGCTTCAATAATGTCAGCGCCGAGACCTTCTATCTTCGAACGCGAGTATTTCAAAATTTTTTCATTCACCCAATTAGTTTAACCGATAAACTCGGGGAACGCGAGGAAGGAGCGAACAAAAAAGTTCATAGGGAATGGTTTTTGTTTCTTCGGAAAACCTGAGTAAATCACCATCCTGTTGTCCCCAGATAGTGACGATCTCATGGGGTTTAATATGTTCTTTAGCTTCCATTGGAAAAAGAACCTGAATCATATCCATGTTGACCCGGCCGGTGATCGTTCCCTCAAAACCCTTGTGATAAATATGAGCTCCACCATATCGGGTAGAAAAACCGTCACCGTAGCCAATGGCCAGTACGGCCACCACTCCGTCATGGGGAACAGGTGTTGAATTATAGCCAATAGGATCACCGGCCGAAACGATAAAAGTTCTCAGAATGTATGTTTCCAGTCGGGAAACAACTTTACCGTTAAAATGAGAGAGCTCGGAGTGATCTGAATGAAGCGAGGTCGGGCCATACATCATAAGTCCCGGACGTATATGGGTATCACCACTTTCTGCGGCCAGACCGATTTTCTGTTCTGTTGCTCCGGAATTGGACTGACTGGTTCGTTCCAGAGTAATTCCCGCATCCCGGAAATATTTCTTAATTTCCGTAAAGCGCGTTCGCTGAAAAATATTTCGGTCATTTGTCTGCATTGGAAAAGAAGCATTGGCATAATGAGAAATCAAATGATGAACTGAGGATCGTCCGTGCTGCTTGAGTTTGTTCACAATCAGCGGAGTATCCATAGGATCCAGTCCTAGTCTGTTCATGCCGGTATTAAATTTAAGACAAATCGGAAAATGTCTAAACTCCGGAGTGTGCAGAATATAGTCCAGTTCACTGACATTTGAGATTACCGGAATAATACGGCGTTTGAGATAAATATCTGCGTTTTCCAGCAGCTCCAGTTGAATGTCACTGAAGACATAAATATCAAACTCCAGCTCAGCCAGCTCTTCCCGCAGCTTCAGCGCTTCGGAAATAGTGGCGCAGCCAAATTCTTTTATTCCCAGTTCGGTAATAGCATAACGGGCAACCGGTATCATACCGTGCCCGTAACCATCGGCCTTCACCATAAAAAGGATCTGGGACGAAGGAGCAATTTTTCTGATTTCAGCTACATTATGAGCAAGGTGATGAAGATTAACCACCAGTCGGCTTCGGAATTTCATAGTGACTACATATCCAGTTGGGTTTTAGGAGCTACGATCGACCATGCTGGTTTCGATAGTGGATCTTTGTTATGAGCGGCTTCAGCCTGCTGAACTTTATTGATATAAGCATAGGCCGAAAGAGGAACCATGCTGACTTTCGGGCGAATCATTTGTGAGAGAACGCCCTCTGCATCTTCAAAGTATCTCCAGTAGGAAAACTTAGCTGAGAAATCTTTAAGCTCTTCAAAGAAGAAATCCAGATCACCTGGTTTTACGAAGAAGGCCATATGCTGAGCACCGTATTCAAAAACACGGAAATCAATGCGTGACTGAATTTCCAGACGGGCGATAAATTCTTTTTCAAATCGCGCCCAGAAGAAACGATTGGATGTTTTTCGCAGAATTACGTTAATCAGGTCACTCAGATCCAGATTAACCAGGCGGACATCCTGACCTGCCCCCTGACCAAATAAAAACTGGTCGAGATAGTTCATGGCCTCAAATGGTGAAGCAAATCTTTTTTCAACTGGTCGCTCTGTCTGCAGTTTATTCTGAACGCTGGCATAGAAACCATTCAGGTAAGCTTCCAGCAGATTCCAGTCAAAATTATTGAAGAAGGTTTCATTGATAGCTTTAACAAAAATGATTTTATCGGGACGAGCCTTTGTTCCTTTAATCAGCATGGATACTAATTCGCCTCCCATAATATCAATCGCAACTTGCGAAGCCATATTCTGGGCGAATAATTCAATTCCATTAGGACAAGCCTGCCCTAACCATAGCGAAGGTATAGTACGGAATTTCGATGCATGAGAAATAGGTGAAAGTAATTTCTGGCCATTAAAGGAAAGTTCCATCATGGCAAATTCGGCAATTTCATCAATGCCCTGAAAGACACGTTCCATAGCGCGCAACAGATCGCTCTCCCCGCGCTGATCTTCAAAATCCAGACAAACTTTTTTCACCATTGATTGATACTGATCTGTCTGAACGATCAATTGTTTTTCAATTTCCAGTTTCTCAATCTGTTCCTGCTTCGTTTTGATCATCATCTTCAGCATCAGATTGTTTTGCTCCAGGGCCACAGATTTATTCAGCCTTTTTAATATAGCTTTAAGCTGTCCATCATAATTGCCAGAACGTTTAAGTGTTCCCAGATGGTAGAGCTGATGAGTGGAAACCAGCAGTGGTTCTGTTTTCTCAGAATAAAAAAAGAGCAGTGGCATTTCTTCGCTGATCACGGCCGGGTGATCATGCAGGACAAGTGCCCCTTCGCTCATCATCTTCACGTCAACAATGCAAAGAGAAGGCAGACGCTCCAGAGTACCACTCCAGAATGTTTTTAAATCTTCGTAGAAATGTGGAATGATCCCCAGCTTTTTGAAAACGGCCGTTAGCTCTTTAACCTCTGCGAGGTCATGCATCAGAAGTGCTACTGAAATTTTAGAATCGGCCATATTGAGAATCCTGCGAAGGTTTAATGTCCCTACAAATTATGCATCAAAGTGGAAAGGGCATCAATCCCTAATATATCTTCTTCACAGAGGATAAGATCTGCCTGGCGGTAGCGAGACTCACGCTCACTATGTAATTTTTTCAGATCTTCCTCTGATTGAGAGCGCAGTGGTCGGTTAGTATCTCCTTTTGTGCGCAGAAGGCAGGTTTTTAGCGGAACATTGAGATACACGAGCTTGCTGCTGGAACTTTTAATCAATTTCATGATCCCTTCGCCTTCCAGTGTTCCTCCCCCCAGAGCGATGAGTTTGTTGCCGGGTAAATTGAGCAGCCGGCTTAACTCCTCCCGTTCTTTTATCCTAAAGGCCCCAATTCCCTGCAACCGGATCCAGTCACCAAGATCGTCTGGTTTAATCTGAAGGCTTCCGGCAATCTCATGATCTAAATCAAAACTTTGCCAGTCGGGCATAGTCGCACTCAACTTATTAACAAAAGTTGATTTCCCCGAACCCATAAATCCACAAACGAGAATATTCATTTACGCCCACTTAAATGACCGACTGCTAAACCAAAAGTCTGCTGGCACCTTTTTGATTGTACTTTTTATTTGAAGAGAGTTAAATCTCTAATCCTTATGAAAATTAATACTCATTTAGATCCGATCATTGCGATCAGTAAATATTCTCATGACATCATCGAAGATTACGAACTCGGAGCTGGCGTTCCCTGGGTCAAAGATCTGCTGACAGAACTCGAAGAAGAACTCGACGCTGAAGATGTCCGCCCGGCCGGTGATATTGCCCTGAAACTGCAAATCACCCGCAAAACTAATAACTTTTTAGGCGATCATTTAATTGTTCACGGGGATGTGAAAACAAATTTTCACCAACCTTGTGGCCGGTGTCTGGCGCCGGTGGCCCTGAAACTGGAAGTTCCGTTCAACGCAGCGTTCCTTCACGACAGTAAAGAAAAACTTCCGGAATATGCTGAGGCCACAACGGTCTTTGCCGATAATCAGGAAATGGAGCTTTATTTTTTCCATAAAGGCATGGCCGATATCAGAGAAGCGATTCACGAACAGATTTTTATTGAGGTTCCACCTTTTCCTCGTTGTGAGGGTGAGTGTAAGAATCCCGTGCATTTTTAAGGTTTGCCTTGCATCAAAAAGGAAAAAGGCTTGCCGAAGGACGATTTCTCGCGTAAAGATTATCCCTCATAATTAAAAAGTTGAAGTTATTTTGCAGCCCCGGAGTATACAATGGCAGTTCCTAAGAAGAAAAATTCGGTTTCAAGAAAAGGTTTAAGAAGAGCTGGTCAGCATCATAAACTATATAGAAAACACCCAATGGCCTGTTCAAACTGTGGCGCTCACGTTATGCCACACACTGTTTGTTCTGGTTGTGGTCACTACAAAGGGAAAGTTGTTGTTCCAGTAAAAACTGAAGCGGCACAAGCAACTGCTGAATAATTTCCTTTTGAGTTAAAAATTTAATCAACGCCCTTATGTTACACCCTAGTAGTAGGAAGTAAAATAAGGGCTTTTTTTTTGGATATGACTTATGAAAACTTATGAAGCAAAAGTCCTCGGTACCGGGATGTACGCCCCAAAAAAAGTGATGACGAATTTCGACATGGAAAAAATTGTTGAAACAAGTGATCAATGGATTTTTGAACGCACTGGTATTCGGGAACGAAGAATCTGTTCAACCGAAGGCGGGGAATGGCCAACAGATATGGCCTTGTACGCAACCCGCGATGCTCTTAAAGCAGCAAACCTTGAGCCTAACGACATCGATTTTATTATTTTTGCGTCGGTTACTCCGGACGTAAAACTTCCCAACTCAGCTTGTATTCTCCAGGTAAAATTAGGAATCACTAACAATTGTACATGTCTGGACATCTCTGTTGCCTGCTCTGGTTTCGTCTACGGCGTGAACATGGCCAATTCTTTCATTAAAACAGGAATGGCGAAAAACGTTCTTGTCGTGGGAAGTGAAATGCTTTCTCGTGAAGTGAACTGGAAAGACAGAAACTCATGTATTCTCTTCGGCGATGGTTGTGGCGTTGCTATCATCGGTCGGGCTGAAGATCATTCTGACTCAAAAATTCTTGCGACTATTTTAAACTCAGACGGAACAGGCGGAGAATATTTCGACCAGCCAATCGGTGGAGCAGTAACTCCTATCACAGCTGAACATATCATTGAAGGCTCGCATTTCATGCAAATGAAAGGCAAAGAAATGTTCAAAGTGGCGACCCGAACACTGGCAGAAAACGGACGCAAAGTTTTAGAGATGGCAGGACTCTCAAAAGAAGATGTGGACTGGGTTGTTCCTCACCAGGCCAATATCCGAATCATCGAAACCACCGCTAACCTTCTGGGTATGAGCATGGAAAAAATGATTGTGAACATCGACAAATATGGAAACACTTCCGCTGCAACTGTGCCTATCGCGTTTCATGAAGCCATTATGGATGGAAGAATCAAGCGTGGTGATTTAGTTCTCTTCGATGCTTTCGGAGCGGGATTAACGGCCGGAGCGACACTGCTTCGATATTAGGTCAGATCGTCATAATGGAGAGCCCTTGTGTTTATTCCTATTGTTGATTTTGAAAAAATAAAAGAATTACCTAAGCCTCCAGTACTCATGCGTGGTTGTGAAGGTGAATGCTGCGGGTTGCTTTCATCTGATAAAATTTTAAAAGATATCAAACTTTATAAATATCCAGATTTAACTTCTCCAGTTGTAACGACCCTGTCTCCTAATACTCGTATCAACAAAGATAAATCTGAATTCTATGTCAAAATCAAACAATATGGTAGTGCAATTGATAATGGTCAAAAAATCACAATTATCACTTATGGAAGCGAAGGATATGCTTACGGCTGGAACGGAAAAAAGGCTTACGGGACAGGCTACATAACTGGCGAAGATGTATTGAAAGAATCTCAATATAAAGAACCGATAACAGAAAAATGGATCAAAATATTTTACGGAAATAATGGATTTGGATGGTCTAAGGATCCAGATCTTGATTACGGATGGTGTGGTTAACACTTTTTAAACAGGAAACTTTATGGCAAAATCGGTAACCCTTCTTTTTCCCGGACAAGGATCTCAATACGTCGGCATGGGAAAGAATCTGGATCATTCACTCTTCGACAAAGCAAACGAAGCTTTAGGCTATGATTTAAAATCGATCATGTTCGAAGGCCCGGAAGATGAACTCAAGCTTACCCAAAATACTCAGCCTGCTATTTTAAATCACTCTGTTGCCATGTTTTATAAAGTGAAAGCTTTATTAGACAGTAAAGGTGTGAAGATCGACCGGGTTTTAGGCCACTCTGTGGGCGAATACGCAGCTCTTGTCGCTGCGGGTGTCCTCTCACTGGAAGATGCGACCAAAGCAGTTCATCTGCGGGGTAGTTTCATGCAGGATGCTGTTCCGGTTGGAAAAGGAAAAATGTACGCCATCATGAAAGTGCCGGCTGAAATTATCGAAGAAGCCTGTCAAAAAGCTTCGCAATTAAACTCTGAAGTCATGCCGGCCAACTACAATGATCCTTCTCAGATTGTTATCAGCGGTGAAAGTGAAGCTTGTCTTCGGGCAGTTAAATGGCTGGAAGAAAATTTTAAAGAACCTCACCGTTCAGTGGAACTTAATGTTTCAGCTCCTTTTCACTCGTCTTTAATGAAGCCTGCAGCAGATAAACTGCTTGCTTCTTTTTCAGGACTGACCTGGAATAAAAACACACTTCCTTATATCGCCAATATCGATGCTACGGAATATCCGGCGGGCACTGAGACCGATAAAATTATCCACAACCTCTACAAACAGGCCGACGGTCCGGTTTTATGGACACAAAGTATTGAAAAACTTCCAAATGACACACTCTGCTTGGAAGTTGGTCCTGGCCGGGTTTTAATGGGACTCGTTCGAAAAATTAACAAAGACATTAAAGTGATCTCTCTGGATAAAGAGGAATCATGGAATGAACTAGCGGAGATTTTATGATCGCGACGTATTCAGACTTAAAAGACAAAACAGTTCTCGTAACCGGAGCTTCAAGAGGCTTAGGACGCAAAATGGTTGAGGCCCTGGCAAAACAAGGCGCTCACGTAGTGTTTAATTACCGTGGTGATGAAGCAGCGGCCATGAAATTAGCCGATGAATTAAAAGCAATGGGAGCAGCAAAAGTAACCCCCCTGCTTTTTGACGTGACAAATACGGCACAAATGAAAGAAGCCGTAGAGAAGTTTGTTGAAGCTAACGGACCAATTACCGGTCTAGTAAATAATGCAGGTATTTCTAAAGATCAGATCGTTCTTAGAATGAAAGAAGAGGATGTTGTTCAGACAATCAACACCAACCTGACCAGTGCAATTATGCTTACTCAAATTTTATCCCGAAGTTTTCTTAAGGCAGAAAACGTTTCTGTGGTGAATATTTCTTCGATAGTGGGATTAATGGGAAATGCCTCACAAATCGCTTATTCGGCTTCTAAAGCAGGTCTGATTGGCTTTACCAAGTCTTACGCTAAGGAGCTGGCTTCACGAAATGTCCGATGTAACGCTATTTGTCCAGGATTCATAACGACGGATATGACCCACGCCCTGGATGAGAAAGTAAAAGAGGCGTATTTGAACACAATTCCCCTTAAACGCATGGGAGAGGCGGACGAAGTAGCTTCGTTGGTTTGCTTTTTATTGAGCAAAGCATCGTCATATATTACGGGCGAGACAATAAAAATTGACGGTGGACTTTATATCTAATAAAACTATTACTTAAAATTTTGATTTATTTCTTCAGGAGTTTTTTAAATGAAAGACAAGGTCATTAAACTAATCAGCGACGCTACTAAAATCGATATCGCTAAGATCAATATGGAAACTAGCTTCGTTGACGATCTTAACCTAGATTCTCTTGATATCGTTGAACTAATGATGAAGATGGAAGACGAGTTCGGAGTAGAAATTCCTGAGGAAGATGCTGAAGGTCTTAAGACAGTAAAAGACATCGTTACTTATTTAGAAAAAAAACAAGCCTAATTAGAAAAATTAAGGCCCCTAACGGGGCCTTTGTTGTTTTAAGGAGCTCATTACATGAGTCAAACTCATTCAACTGGTATTAATCAAAAAACTTTAAACCGCGTGGCCATCACTGGTATGGGCATGATTAACGGTCTAGGCCACAATTTAAAAGATGTGTGGGCAAACGCCATTGAAGGCAAATCTGGTGTTTCAATGATTGAACAAATCGAAAACACCGAACTTCTCAGTACTAAGTTTGCCGGCGAAGTAAAAAACTTTCAGCTCGCAGAAAATATTTTAGATGCAAAAGAAGCAGCCAAATACGACCGCTTCATTCACTTCGCTGTTCATTCAACAGACGAAGCGCTTCGCGATGCCGGCTTAATGGACAACCGTCCATACGCTATGGACCGCATGGGCTGTATCTTAGGAGTTGGAATCGGTGGATTCCCGGAAATTGAAAGAACAGCAAAAACGATGTTCGAAAAAGGACCACGTCGTGTGTCTCCCTTTTTCATTCCGGCCATTATTCCTAACATGCCATCAGGACTGATTTCTATCCGCTATAATCTTGGCGGTTTAAATTATGGAATCGCTTCTGCCTGTGCTTCAGCCGCTCACGCGCTGACAGCTGCTTGCTATGAAATTATGTTTGGCCGTCAGGACGTCATGATCTCTGGTGGTGCGGAATCGGTTATCTGTAATTTAACAGTGGCCGGATTCGGAAATATGAAAGCCCTTTCAAAAAGAAATGATGATCCGGCAACAGCATCACGTCCTTATGACGTCGACCGCGACGGATTTGTTCTTGGCGAGGGAGCGGGAATTCTCATCTTAGAAAACTACGACAAAGCAGTTGCTCGTGGAGCAAAAATCTATGCTGAAATCGTGGGCCACGGAGCAACATCAGATGCTCACCATATCACAGCTCCGCACCCGGAAGGTGATGGTGCTTACCGCTCAATGAAGATGGCAATTGAAGACGCCGGTGTAGACCTTTCAGAAATTGGTTACGTCAACGCTCACGGGACTTCAACTCCGTTAGGTGATATCGGAGAACTTCGCGCAATCAAGAAAACTTTCGGCGATCACGCTTATAAATTAAATGTTTCATCTACTAAATCTATGACCGGACACCTCTTAGGTGCTGCCGGTGGAATTGAAACTATTTTCTGTGCGATGGCCCTGCATACTGGGATCATTCCTCCAACGATCAACGTGAAAAATCTCGATCCGGAATGTGATCTCGACATCACGGCGAACAAGGCAGTGAAGAAAGAAATTAAATACGCTCTTAACAACTCATTTGGTTTTGGCGGAACGAACTCATCACTGTTACTTAAAAAAGCTTAGGCAGGTTTAAAATGTTTAATACAAATGCCAATTCACTAAAATCAATGGATCCGGAAATCTTCGAGATCATTGAGAAAGAAAGAGCCCGTCAGGAAGATGGGCTGGAGCTGATTGCTTCAGAAAATTATACATCGAATGCCGTCATGCAGGCCCAGGGCTCAATCATGACGAACAAATATGCCGAAGGCTTACCGAACAAACGTTACTACGGTGGATGCGAGTTCGTTGACCAGGCGGAAATTTTAGCTATTGAGCGAATTACAAAATTATTTAACGCCAAGTTTGCCAATGTCCAGCCCCACTCCGGTTCGCAAGCGAACATGGGGGCTTACTTTGCCATGCTCGATCACGGCGACAAAGTTTTAGGAATGAATCTCGCCGAAGGTGGTCACCTGACACATGGATCGCCGGTGAATTTTTCCGGTAAACTTTTTAAATTTGCCGCTTACGGACTTAATTACGAAACAGAACGAATTGATTTCAACATCGTTCGTGAACAGGCCAAAAAAGAGCAACCTAAATTAATTGTTGCCGGAGCTTCTGCTTATCCACGCGAAATCGATTTTAAAACCTTTAAAGAAATTGCTGATGAAGTGGGAGCTAAACTGATGGTGGACATGGCCCATATTGCGGGTCTGGTTGCAGCAGGATTGCACAATTCGCCCGTTCCACATGCAGATGTAACCACATCCACGACTCATAAGACATTGCGAGGCCCGCGCGGTGGAATTATTCTGACAAATAACGAAGAACTGTTCAAAAAACTCAACAGCAATATCTTCCCTGGAATTCAGGGGGGACCGCTGGAACACGTTATTGCAGCAAAGGCCGTAGCTTTTAAAGAAGCCCTTCAGCCAGACTTTGTAGCTTATCAGCGCCAGGTTGTGGCCAATGCCAAAGCTCTGGCAACTGCTCTACAAAATAAAGGCATCGGACTGGTCACTGGCGGGACAGATAATCACCTCGTACTGGTTAAAACGGATTCTGTAGGATTATCTGGCAAAGAAGCTGAGCACGCCCTTGAAATGGCCGGCATCACTTGCAACAAAAATATGATTCCGCAGGACAAGCGTTCTCCGTTTGTTACGAGTGGAGTTCGCCTTGGAACTCCGGCGATTACAACTCGTGGTCTTAAAGAAAATCATATGGAAACACTCGCCGGTTGGATTCATCAGGCCCTGACAAATTCAAAAGACGAAGCTGCTTTAACAAAAATCAAAGCGCAGGTCCTTGATCTGTGCAAACAATATCCGGTGTATAAATAATGCAATGTCCAGCTTGTAATGCTCATGATACGAGAGTCATCGATTCAAGAACCTTACTTGAAGAAAATTCGGTACGTCGTCGCAGACGGTGTGATGCTTGCGAAGCACGTTTCACGACTTATGAAAAAATAAAAATTGAAATGCCTTTGATTGTAAAAAAAGACGGTCGCCGTGAAAACTACAACCGTGAAAAAATCATGAAAGGTCTCAATAAGGCCTGCCAGAAACGTAACATCTCTGTTGATCAGCTCAATGCGATGGTCACTCTGGTTGAGCGTGCTCTGCTGGAGATATCCCACACTGAAGTAAAAGCACTTGAACTAGGAGGCCTCATAATGGACGAGCTAAAAAAACTCGACCGTGTTGCTTACGTTCGTTACGCTTCTTTCTATTGGGACTTCAAAGACATTGAGGAATTCGTTTACGGCCTTAAAAATAATCTGCATTCTGTAAAAACTATTTCTGATAAAGGTGAAAAACGTGAACTCGAACACTAGTCAAAAACCAATTGCTAAACGCAGCCTTGGTCGTGAATATGCTTTTAAATTTATCTATAAACACCTGCTGGCCGATTTCGCTGCTGAAAAGCAAGCGCTCATCGATGACAGTAAGACCCTGGAAGTCGCCTTAAACATGTTTGATTCTTCTTACAATGAAGAAGACAGTGAACACCCGGACAATCAAATTGACATGAACACGAAGGTGTTTGCCCGTGATTTAATTGTTGGTTCACTAAAACAGGAAGAAAAAAATTCTAAGCTGATCGAAAAGTACTTAACCAATGGAAACATTGCTAAGGTGGATCGCATGAACCTGGCCGTTTTATTGCTGGGAGCTTATGAAATACTAACCGACAGATCGACCGCTCCAAATGTTTTCATCAATGAATACGTCAATCTTGCAAAAAAATATTGTCCAAACGAATCTCATGGGTTCGTAAACAGTGTTTTAGACAAGCTGGCCCGTGAACATGCCTGATCATGACAATAGCAAAATACTGATTGATCTGGTTACCCCGGAAGTTATGGGTGTTTTCTGGATTACAAAGAGCCCACTCCGTCGCTCTTTAGCCGGTTTTGATCAGCTCAACTACCTTTTTGATGGGCTTATCTCTCAATTTGTGGCCAGTGAAGAAGTGAGTGAAAAACGCGCCAATATATTCTTTACTGAGAATTTTAATCAGACTATTTTCCTTGCTCATCTAAATATATCGGGTATTTCGCATTCGGAAATTGCTGGTGAAATAGATGAGCAAATAGCCCTTATTCAGGCAAATGCCAAAGGCCGCAAGCGATTACTGGTAATCCAAGATTCTGACAGCGACTGGGACCAACAACTCAATAAGCGCTATCCCCAGTTTAATTTTCAAAAAATTCTCCTGTAGCCGCTTTTGTTCCCCCTTTTTTATTTAAGGACTTCCTCAGTTTCTATAAAAGCCCCACGATAAGCTAAATATCTAAAATCTATGTTTTCGGAGTATTTATGGGCCTACGTCAGAAGATCATTTTGCTAATCACAATCCCGATGCTTGCCTTGGTTATTATGTCGGGTCTTCGAGTTGTGGATCAATGGAAAGATTATAAGGACGCTGAGCGGGCCGTAAGTTATGGGTTACTCATTCAAAATGCCAGCAAACTAACTCATGAACTACAAAAAGAAAGAGGAAAATCAGTTTTATTTCTCAATGGTGCTACTACAAAAGAAAGCCTAAATGAACAAAGAGGTCTTACGGATAGTGCCTTCGCAAATTATAAAAAAATTTACGATGATAATAACTTTCCCCCCGAAGCTGTTAATGCACATACATCGATGCTTAAGAGTTTTGAGGAGGCCCGTGCAATAGTGGATTCTAAAGGAGCTCCGGCCGAGGCGATCAAATTATATTCCGGGACAATAAAACATCTTTTTACCATTGAGATTTCTCTGGCAGAAATAGCTCCAGGTGGTGGGCATGAAAAGAAGTTTACAAGTACTGCTGTTTTGGGGCTAGCAAAAGAAAATGCTGGTAAAATTCGTGCACTGGTAAGCGGTTTTATTGCCGCTGATAAACCTCTGATTGCTGCTCAGGTCGTACAGGCATCCGCATTACGCTCAGGAATTTTAGAAAATCTGGACTCACCGACACTTATTATCAGTAAAACAGCAAGGGAAGAACTGGACCTTTTCAAAGAAAGTTCCGACTGGAAGCTTTCTATGGATACGGTTAATCACGTTTTGGATAACTCATCAAACGGTGCTTACAATAAAGATGCAAAAATATTTTTTGAATTGATCAGTAATTCAATTAATAAACTCGGATCTGTCATATTCAACGAACAGGAAGCAGCTGAAAAGGCCATAGAAGAAAATCTCCAGGTCATAAAAGGTGAAATGTTCAATCTCATTGCCTTTATTGCTTTCATCATTTTAATCGTTACGATGCTGACTGTGTATTTCATTAAGTCAATTACAGCTCCCATTCAGCAGGTTGTTTCTTTGTTAAAGGATTCCACCGTTTCAATAAATTCAACTTCAGCAAAAGTACTGGAAACCAGCGTCGATCTGTCTCAATCGACTACGGAGCAGGCGGCAGCTGTCCAGGAAACAGTAGCATCACTGGAAGAAATCACCGCAATGGTAGGTAAAACAGCAGACAATGCAAAACATTCTACACAGCTGGCATCTACCAGTTCCGTGACAGCTGCCAATGGACAGGAGATGATCTCCAAAATGACATTGGCCATTGATGAAATTTCTCAGGCGACAGAAAAGATCAATCAACAAATTACTATCAGCCACGAAGAACTGAATGATATTGTTCAGCTCATAAATGATATTTCATCCAAAACTCAAATCATTAACGATATTGTTTTTCAAACGAAACTACTTTCATTCAACGCCTCAGTTGAGGCAGCCCGGGCAGGAGAGGCCGGAAAAGGCTTTGCTGTTGTTGCAGAAGAAGTTGGAAAACTTGCTGTTATGAGTGGTTCTGCTGCCCAGGAAATCACTGATGTTCTTGACAGCTCAATCAGTCGAGTCCGCAACATGGTCGAGAATACCAAAAGCCAAGTTAATCAGATGATGGTTGAGAGCAGGACCAAAGTGGAGCAAGGCACCCGGACAGTTTCTCAATGCTCTGAAGTTCTTCAGGACATTGTTCAGCAAGTTCAGCAGGTCAATGTCCTCGTCTCTGAAATCGCCAATGCCAGCAGCGAACAAAGCCAGGGCATTATTCAGATATCAAAGGCCATGCATGAACTCGACAGGGTCACAAATCTTAACACTAGCAGCGCTCAGGCGGCAGACGAAAATGGCCGCCAACTAGACCAGAAAGCACGAGAACTTAACGATGCCGTAATGACTCTCACACAGATTGTCGACGGTAGAGCCTTACATTAATACTTAAGGGATCGCGCAAATATAAGTCACCCAGGACTCACAATTTTCGGCCTTAGTCGCGCGAGAGAAAACACCATTACCGGAACCGTCTTTATCAACGCCTTCCCAGTAAATGATTGTGTCACTGAAGCCAGCATCAGTTAAAACATCTCGCAACTCCTGGGCATCCCACATTCTCCAGTCATATTTAAAGACCTTCTCATGCTTGACTCCGTCCCGATGAGTTTTAAAATGAATATAATAAAGACACTCAGCAGTCAGTGGATTATAGCGATCGCAATCCCAGTAATAGGTATGGGATTTGTGTTTAACTGATTCCTCAAGCGGTTTACGTGCTTCAGTTCCGCCGAAAAGATCGATAAAAAAAGCTGAATCTTTTTTCAGATGTTTTCTTACCTGAGAGAAATAACTCACGAGATCGTTACGTTTTTTGAATAAATAATAGGAAAAATTGAAGGCGACGATAACATCTGCTTTGAAGTCATAATCAGAAAGGACGTTTCCATTAACGTACTTCATGCGTTTTTGCTCATCTTCACTCAGCTCTTCATAATGATTAACGACACCAAATGAAATTGGCTCAAGATCCAGATCAATGCCGAACGCTTTGTGATCTTTACTTTGTTTCGTCCATTCACACGCCATCATTCCAGTGCCGCAGAAATCTTCCCGCAAAACTAAAGGTTTTTTACCGTAGATCTTTTTATATTCTTTGTTAATAAATTCAATATCAGCTGACGGGTTTTGAACTGAAGACAGGTAAAGGCGGTACTTTTCATCGCGGGATAATTTCATTTTCATTCCTATAGGTAATAAGTTCTAATACTTTTGATAAGATTTTACTTCCACCAGTCCGGACTGGTAGATAGTGTTGATTAAATTTTTGCGGCGAAACCGCTCGTCATTGGTAATATACACTTGCCGGGCCAGTTCAATAAATTCAGCGTCGAAAACCTTGGCGCGCTCTTTATCGCGGATATCGTCTTCGATTTTCCACAATATTAAATTCACTTCGATCATGCTCTCCAGATATTGCTCGATGCCTGCGAGCTTAAGGCTATTGAGAGTTGTCATCAGCGATTGCTCTTCTTTTCGAACGTGGGCCAGCTTGGTCATATCGGTTATTTTTTCAGACTTGATTCGCAGAATGGAAATTTTATCCACCAACTCACCGAGAGAGACTTCACATTGAATATTCATCATTTCCTGATTTCCGTATAGATTACTGCAATGACCTCATAAGTTTTTATCCCCTGAGGAACGCGCACATCGATTGTATCACCAACTTGGAAACCAATCAAAGAACTTCCTAGTGGAGACTTCCAACTTATGTGGTTTTTCTTAGTGTCAATTTCATCCACACCGACAATGCTGACGGTTTTCTGCACACCTTCTTCATCCTCAATCGTCACTGTCGCACCAAATTGGATTTTTTCATTTACAATTTTTGATGGATCTACCACTACTGCAAGCTCAATGCGTTTGGATAAGAAACGTGACCGTTTATCAATTTCCCTTAAGCGTTTTTTTCCATACAGATAGTCGGCGTTTTCCGACCGATCCCCATTACTGGCGGCCCAGGCCACAACTTTAGTCACCTCAGGCCGCTCAATCCGGTTTAACTGATCATATTCATCCTGCAAAACCTTCAGTCCTGCCGGAGTAATATAATTTTTTTCTTTTATAGGTCGTGGTGATCCTGAATCCATGACCTCCAAGTTTACTCCATCCTGTGAAATATGCTAAGACTTATAGATGTATATACGAGGAAAAAAATATGGCAGTCAGAAAAGTCATCCGCATGGGTCATCCCACTCTCCGCAAAACGGCACAGGACGTAACAAACGAAGAATTACATTCGCCGGAGTTTAAACATCTCATTCAGGACCTCTACGACACGATGAAAGCTGAAGGCGGCATCGGAATCGCCGCTCCTCAGATTGATGTTTCCAAAAAAATCACTTTAATCGAATTGCCGGAACACTCCCGCTACGGCGACATGGCGGGCACACCGCTTATGATCATCATTAACCCGAAAATAACTTACCTCGACAACTCTTTGCAGGGGTTCTGGGAAGGCTGTTTGTCCGTTCCTGGTTTGCGGGGTTTTGTAGAAAGACCCAAAAAAATTAAGGTGGATTACCTGGATGAAAACGGTCATGCCAAGACCCTTATCGCTGAAGACTTTCTGGCCACAGTATTTCAGCATGAGCTGGACCATTTGTTCGGCAAACTTTACATCGATCGCATAACCGATACGACCATGATTGCTTACAATGAAGAATTCGCGCAGTTTGGCGGTGTAAAAACTGAAGATATGCTTGATGAATAAGTAATGAATTAAATGAAAATCATCGCTCATATCAACTCTCCATTTAAGGAAAAATTTTCTATTCCCCGTCAGCCGGGACTAATCAGCAATGAATGCGAAATTATCCTTCATGCACCCTACAATCGGGAAGAAGCAATTATCGGACTAGATGAGTATTCTCATTTATGGGTTATTTTTGGCTTTCACGGAAATCCGGAACAAGACTCACTGACCGTACGCCCTCCCCGCCTTGGTGGAAATAAAAAGCTGGGCGTCTTTGCCACCCGCTCACCTTTTCGCCCTAACAATCTGGGTCTCTCACTGGTTAAAATAAAAAATATTATCCCCGGTAAAATCGTCATTGTTGGTGGGGACTTTCTTGATCAGACTCCGGTATATGATTTGAAACCTTATCTAAAAGAAATTGAATGTATTCCAGAAGCCCGTTCGGGATTCACTGATAAACTCGAGCATAATAACTTAAAAGTCGAATTCCTGTGTGATGTTGATGTGGATATTAAAAAAGAACTGGAAGAAATTCTTGCATTGGATCCGCGGCCGCGTTTTCATGAAGAAGGAAAAAAGAAATATGCCTTTCGCTATAAAACGTTCGACGTTCACTGGGAAGTCCGTGACGGCGTTGCCATTGTCACGGACCTGAAAATAGTCTGATCTATTTAACTTTACAGCCTGTATCGGTCGCTCCTAGCCCCTGAAGGCCTGCCACTTTTTTTCCCGAAGCAGCTGCCGCTGTATCAGCTTTCTTTTTGTCTTCCAGTTTTTTCATAATTTCGTCCTGAGAAGTCGCGCAGGGAGCGGTTTTCACTTCCTGTTGCTGAGGAGGAATATTTTTTCCATCAGCTCCATTCATTGAGCTTCCTGTTTTATGCTGAACTTCAACTTTTTTCCCGGCAGTTTTCTCCGTCGCAAAGACAAATGAAGTTAAAAGCACTATTACCAATAAAATTTTTTCCATCTTACTCCTCACTATAGTTAAACGATTTCATTCCCATTAAATAACGGTAGAGTCCTCGAGGCATTTTTTCCAGCAAGGCAACCACATATTTCATCCGGCGCGGAAAGACATATAAAACTTTTTTCTTTTCCAGAGCACGTTTAATCAATCGTGCTGCCTTTTCCGCAGGCATTAAAAAAGGCATCTTATGATTATTTTGCTGAGTGAGTGGTGTATCAACAAAACCCGGCGCAATGGCCGTCACATTAATACCCATAGGTTTTAAATCAATAGCGTATGATTCACACAATTTCAGCACAGCAGCCTTGGAAGCACTATAAGCACCGGCCCCAGGCAGACCTACAAAACCTGCCACTGATGCTGTTGCAACCAGATGTCCTTTGCGTCGGGGAAGCATCAATTCGAGTGCTACATCAAAAGTATTAAGCACACCTTTTACATTGATATCAATGATTTCCTGGGCCACACCAAATTGCGGTGTTTTGGATTTGGATCCAACTGAACGGCCGGCATTGGCAATCACCATGTCCAGTTCGCCGTGAGCGAAATCATTTATTGCCCGATGCAGATCTTCCCGTTTAGTGACATCCACTTCGTAACAGGAAAGTTGCTTATACTTGTTGCGAATTTCCACCGGAAATTTACTTAAGTTGCGGGCACAAATGCCTACGCGATGACCCTCTTCGAGATAAAGTTTGGCGAGCGCTAATCCAATGCCTGTCGTTCCGCCCGTAATAAATATATTCAACTGTGACAAACTCCTTCGCTAAATGACTAATCTTGCATAAATAGTCTAGGCCTACTTTGTCCGGGCTACAATCTTTTTGCGACCTCTTTGACCCGCCATTTCAATGACTTCGAGGTGGATAACCTCACCCTTTTTGTGGAAAAATATTAATTTTATCTTGACGGTTTCTGGCAATATCCTTATATTTTAGCTTCTTCAATACATACTCGGGGGAGTAGTTAAGTTGGTTATAACGTCTGCCTGTCACGCAGAAGGCCGCGGGTTCGAGTCCCGTCTCTCCCGCCATTCTCACCAAGATGGCCCTCTACTAAAGAATTAATAAGCCCTGCTTCATGCGGGGCTTTTTTTTTCGTTAATTACTTTTTAAGTTTCGACTTTGCAAAATGATAAGCATTGTCCGGAACAAAAGTCTTTTGAAAATCGATATAACGACGAATGGGATTTTTTTGAGGATTGCCTTCTGGATCTTTAATTGGAGCACTTTCTAAAAGATAGATAAAAGTCTCATCTACGCTTAAACCTTCCATTGGAAGCTTTGCTGCTCGGGCGACTCCGAATTGACTACCAACTGCTGCAGATGCCAGATCCATCCGGACGACTTGATGAGTGGAATCAAAAGGCTCTTTACTCAGAATTTTATCCATCTGGTTTTTTCCTACTTGAATAGAGTTGGCTTGATCCCTCATTAATGCATAACCTTTATTCGCAATATAAGTTGCAGCACTCGCCGCTTCTGGACTGCGACCTGATTCTTTAACCAGACTTCTCGATAGATAAGCGGCCATCCAAAAATGATACGATTTACCACTGTTGCAGCTACTGGGAGCTTCTTTTGGGAATGAATAAAGCGGCCGGCGATTTTTCATATTGATGTAATCTAAATGTGGTAAAGCTCCAGCTATTGCTGTCAAAGCTAACCCCTTGGTAGTGTCCATCAAACTCTTAAAGCTTGGAGACAGCTTATTAAGCCGCATTCCTGTATTTGCCCCTCCACTTGAAATCAATCCTAAAATATCAAATGCAGCATCCTCTGATTCAGCTTCCTTCATCCCTGCTTCGGTAAATGAGGATTTTAAATCATCAAAAATATTATCCCTCACTGGACCATGCTCATCGAACTTTTGAAGAATCTTAATCGCTGCTTTTTGCAGTCCGAGGTCATACTTTTTATCAAGCAGAACTTTTCTCCAGAGCGGAAGGTGAACAAAGGAAGGTGTGCCTTTAGGGGCCATTTTTTGATGAGCTTCGTTTAATGCCACTGAACAGGAAGGCATAATTAAAATATCAAGATCCAGACAAGCTACAGGTTTAGCCAATGCGGTTAAGATGGGGTTTTTGAGTTCAATTTTTTGTTTTTCAAGCAGATTGATTCGCTGTGAAACCAGGTCACCAAGTTTAGTTTCAATTGGCGTATACTTTTGCAATTTACGCCGAATTTCATCAACGCTCATTGGACCGGGTACTCCCAACACACTATCACCTGGCAATACTGCTGAGGGGGATGTATGGAGCGCTTTTAAAGTCGTATTGGCCGTTAATAATAAACTATAGCGCCAGGGATCTTTATAATCATTTTCAGGAAAATTCTTAAGCGCTAGCTGTTCAAGTTCTTCAGTACTTTTAAATTCATAATCCTGATTCACGGGAAAAGTTCTTAAACTTCTCAGCAATGTATTGCGCTGACAATATTCTGAAATTTGTGTCCGGGCCATCGTAACATGAGCATTCTTAAAACTCTGATCTGCAATTTCGAGCATCTTAGACAATTTATCAGGTGTCACTTTGCACGTTTGGGCAATCGCTTTAGAAGCAAACAAAAGAAAAAAAATGATGGAAAAATTTTGAGCCATCTTCATAGGTAACTATTCGGTTTTTATTTTTTAAATTAAAATCATACTTATTGCCCGACTTTCTTAGTCCCCTAAAGAGCGCTTAAAACTTAAAAAGGAACCTTTTATGCATCTTTTTTAATGACTGCTTTTCATCATTATGGAGAGCCTCATGAAAAATGATGGACAAAAAAAATTAGATCAGGCCTTCAATACCTTAGAGCAGGAAATTCCCAAAAAAGTGGCCAGAAGAATTCACTGGCTGCGCTCTGATCGAGCTAAATGGGTTCGCATTCCAATGGGTTTTGTGCTCATCGTTGCCGGCTGTTTTGGTTATCTTCCAATCATCGGAATTGAACTTATTCCGCTAGGTCTGCTTTTAATTGCCCAGGATGTTCCTTTTTTAAGAAAACCTGTTGCCGAATTAATGCTGTGGCTCGAACGCAAATGGATTCAGTTACGAGAGTGGTGGGAACGCAGGCATCCCCACACCAAACATTAAAATTTTTAGATAATTATTTTTTTGAAAAGAGTACTCCCACCTGAGATCCACCTGAACTAATATTGACTTTCAGACTGGTATTAGTGGCCCGGGAAAGAAAGCCACCCACTTCAAAGTGATTAAATTTTCCATTACTCCAGTCGTACTGTACGAACACACCAAGATCAGATATGGCCTTTTTAGGGTGCGTGAGCATGCCGTCGATATCAATTGTATTGAGCTTTACCCTCTTTTGAACAATCCATTCATGCATTCTTTTCTTCGGCATTTTCTGAATTGTTTTAACCAGATCTTCATCCATAAAAACCTGTTGTCCACCGAAACCATCGGTGTATTTTATGACGTAATCTTCCGGATGTTTCAGAACTTTTTCATGCACGTCATTTAACAAATGTGCCGGCAAAATTGAATTTTCCAGACGTTTGCTGGTACCAAGCAATTTTCGTCGCAAGGACGGATCGGCCAGAATCGGAAGGATACTTTTTGAGCCAAATAAACCGGTGACAAAAGGCCCATAATGCGGAACCTTTTCCCGAACTAATTTGCTATAAAAGTTTCTTCCTTCAATGTAATCATCAATTGTCAGCGCGAAGCTAACCATATAACTTTCCGGCATCCAGTTTTTTCCCACCTTCATTTTGCCATTCGCAATCTGAATTTTTTCTTCTTTGAGATAAGGAAATTCTTCGGTATCTACATCCAGTTTATAATTTTTGGGTGTGATCAATCGCAGATCATACTTCATCGCACTTGCTTTTCTGAGCAGGCATTCTTCATCCCAGTTGTAACAATCAGTCTGTAATCGGGCGAGACTTTTTCCCAACCTGCGCATATTTTGTATTTCCGCCGCAGTCGTATCCAAAGCAAAATACTTCTGCTCCAGCTCTGGCATGAGTGTAAAGAGTGTGTTGTGAATAAAAGGCATGCGTGCCAGACCATCGAAACCGATTTCGTTGATCTCCAGCAATTTGGGTGGATTGCTGGCCGTCGGCTTACCCACAATGGCCATATCAAAACGCAGGCTTCCTACAATTCTGTCAGGGCGGTGTTTGATAACTTGCAGTTCTTTAAGCAAAAAATCTCTGATTGGTCCATGAGGGAAAATGGCATTTACTTCAGCTTCTGGCAAACTGATGAGTTTTAAAACCATCTCGGTTATGTCTCTGGCCGCATTGTTGATCACCGGAAGATAAGAACCAGGAAGAACCCGAGGGAAGATGGAGCAGTCCTGCTCTAATATATCCGATAGTCCGGAATAGGCAAAAGCATTGAGCATACATCTTTTATGCTCATTGACATCATAACCGGATTTTTTGAATTTAATCAGGTGGTCGGGAAGTTTTTCGTGATAATGGTCTTTAAATGTCAAAACGCGCTTTTTCAAAAAGGCTCCTCACTTCAAGAGTTGATTAATCAGCATTTTTTTAACGTCCTCAGAGTAGAAATGCTCCAGACAAAACAGAAAATAATTTACACCGTTGTTGGACGTTTTATTAGGCATAGTCTCCAGATACTTTGGGAAGTTCAGGAAAATTTCGTCGTCTGTAATAATGAGATACTCCTGCACGGATTTTAAATGGTGAAATAGGTATTCTCGATCCCAAAGCCGGTCAATGACCTCCAGCTTTATCCCTTCGTTCTGAAAAGGTGTAAAACGTCGGATGATATAACGTTTAAGGCTGGTTTCCCTGGAAAACTCTAACCCAGTGTAAAGATTGTTCAATTCGCCCGAATGATGGATGCGGCAATAATCCGAATAGCTCATGGTATTTTCAATAGAGTACAGTTTGTACTTTCCTTCATTGATCACATGAGATGTGGCCCCCAGACCAATTCCTATTATGTCTTCGAAATCAACCCAGAGTTTTTTAGAATACAGTGTATTGTAGGTATCCAGGAATTCTATGGTTTCATACTCCGACTGATCTTTTATCTGCTTAGGATGTTTTTCGTAATGCTGTAAAAGATATGTTCGGTAGCCATCCGGTCGATACTTTACAAAGTTAGCAGCAATTTCATTTTCCAGATTTTCTTTACTTTGATTTTCCAGACCAATAATCAGATCAAAATAGACTTTTTTAACTCCTGCTTCACGCAATAAGCGTACGGCGTTCTCTACGTGAGAATTTTTTTGTGGACGATTAATTTTTTTTAAAATTTCTTCATTGAAGGACTGTATTCCCAGAATGACCGTATCAATGCCGGCAGTGACAAAAGCTTCAGCCAGTTCTTTATTGATACTGTAAGGAGTTGCCTCTATCGTGGCCGTGAAATTATCAGTCCGCTCAAATTGCTCATCCAGGAACTCGAAATAGCGAACGATGTCCTTAGGCTTTAGGATTGTAGGGGTTCCACCACCAATATAAACCAGTTGTAATTGTTTTTTGGGTTCTGACTTCTTCTGCTGAACATTTCCGTACAAGTATGAAATTTCATTACAAAGATAGGTAACATAATCTTCGCTGCGAAAACCATTTGGAAAAGCCTTAAAGTAAGGACAATAATCACACTGGCTTACACAAAAAGGGACATGGGTATAGATATTGATTACAGAGTTTTTTTGAAAAACATTACGTAAGAAATCCTGCTGATTAAAAGTTATCTCCGGCATTCCGGCCGGAGGATATACAATAGGCCAGGCTTCCCATCCCCTTTTATTTAACAAAAGAATAACCTTATCCAGGTTCTTTAAAATGTAATCGTGACTTTCACCAAGCATGATTCAGACAGAGTACCAAAAAAATTAATGGCCCGTACAGAAATTACTCTATTTAAGTCATCTTTTGATTATTCACATTGAATAAGAGAAAACTCTGCGCTTCCAGCTTTGCGGTTGTCCCGCCTTACGATCAAACGAGAGCCTTTGATTAAATTAACACCATGAGTGAGAATAGTAAGAGCAGCCTCTTTAGACTCAGAACAGGAAATATAAGAAAGTTCAGACTGATCAATGTTTGGTCTATCACCGGCGAGAACAACATATTCCACTAGAGCATCACCACTACGAATAATTTTAATCTCAACCAGATCCGGATCAACATTCTCCATCTGTTCTGCAACGTCATTTTTACAGTCAAATGTCGCATACCCTTTGATCTTCTGATCAGAAGTCAGATCGCGCTTAATCAATGCAGCTGAATTGTTCAGAAGAATCAGACCATTACTGATCACTATCGCCTCGTCAATATTAATAGCACAAGCAAAAGTAGCCGTGGATGCAAGCTTTGCAGTTCCCATTGGAGTGAGCTTTAGGGTATCTAATTCCACTTCCCCATTGGTCAGGATTTTTTGTTCTACAATGGTTTCAAAAATTGTATTGGTGTTTTCTTTGACTACTGTTACCGTATCCGTTTCCGTTTTTATTTCTGTATTTATTTCTGTTTTAATTTCCGTTCTTACAGTTTCAGTATGGGTATGTTGCCCCTTCTTTTTACTACATGCGACAAGGCCTGAACTCATTAGGGCAAGAAGAATTAAATGTGTGGCTTTCATAAACTTTTTTATCCTGCTAGAGGTATACAGTCTGAATAATAACCAATCAGCATTCAACCACCTAGCTTACTTTGTCATTCTTATAGAGTGTTTAAATTTTAGACAGTAATTTCCGGATAAAATTCCTCAATTCATGCTCTTGAGCTGACGATGAAGTTACAAAATGAGAGGTTTAGATGCGACTCTATTGTCTGCTGATTATTGGTTCTCTAATGATATTTTCCGGTGGTTGCAAAAAACAAGTTGAACCGAAGAAAATCAATACACCGGATTCAGCAAATGCTCCGGTTATCCCAAATAAAGGTCCGGATTCATCGTCCCCAATTCAACCGATGCCAGCCCCCATTATTACCGGGCCTGCAGGACAGAATGCTGCTGATTTTGAACTGACTTTCAGTGAAGATTTTGAGGGTGGTGTTTTGAATCAGGCTATCTGGAACGACCACATCTGGTATGAAACATCCAATGCGACCAGGAATTACCGGGTGACAAACGGTATGCTTAAAATCTGGCCACAAAGAGATGTAAATGGAAATTTTTTCAATCGCACTATTGATACCGACGGTAAATTTTATCAAACATACGGCTACTTTGAAATGGAAGCCAAGCTTCCTTATGGTAAAGGCACCTGGCCCGCTTTCTGGCTGTTTGATCATCCCGGGAATGACCGTCCGGAAATTGATATCATGGAAGCCTACGCCGGTGGCGGTCCCGATTCAGGATGGAGTTCAGCGGATTTTAAACCGACGGCCTTTGCTGCTACTATCTGGCCTAATGGTTCTGCTAATGCCAGCGCCGGACACAAAGTTCTGCAAACAGCAGATTTATCCGCTGCATTTCATAAATACGGTCTGCTCTGGGAACCGAATAAATTGACTTTTTATTTTGACGGTAAACCTTTTTATTCAGTTGACCAGACGATGAACCACCGTATGTATATCATTTTGGACCTTTGGTTTGGCAGTGCCAGCGGTACTCCTGATCAGTCAACCCCAACCGGAGAACTGAACTCTTTTGAAATAAATTACGTCAAGGCCTGGAAGAAAAAATAAGCATTTGATGATGGCGGGAAAGTTTTTTCTTCGAAACTATTTTTGCCTGTTGTTCCGGAGTCAGTTTCTCCTGAACAAGACCTCCTCCCTTGCTTAAAAAGAGATGAGCAAAAAAGCTTCCAGGTTCAAAATGTGTTTCCAGCAGTTCAAACTCTTTAAGTTCACTGGACCACAGTATATCCTGCATGGTCATAATCTCTACGCTTTCTGGAAGCCCGGCTTTCCATTGATTCACATTCATCAGCTCTTTATCCGTCAGCAATAAAAAAATTTTCTTCCCCTTAGTGTGAGAATCGACAGTAATAAAGTCAGATGGATTTTGCAAATGAAGAACTATTTTATCTCTTTTATAGGAATAAAGACTCTCCAGTCTGAAATATTCTGGCTTACCATCAGGGTAAAAAAAGGTGTGCTTTTCGTCCTGAGGTATCTGATAAAAATTTTTTTCTCTTTCCTCTTCGGTAAACCAGTCAAGGATCAAATTACCCGGGTCAGTTTTCAGCTGACCAAACCGATGGTAGGTTTCAAAATACCGCTCGGTATTTATCCTCCCGTTTTCATAAAAAAATTGTTTTTTGAAAAGTGCCAGTTGATGGAAGCGTTCATTCACTCCTGCGAAAGGAGCTGCCTCTCTCTGCCGGACGACCTGAATATTTCTTAAAAAGTTTTCTAAAGAAAAAAAATCCCGCACTGATTGTTTAAGTTCCGGTGTTAGTTTGTTCTTTTTAGCGAGATCAACAAGCTCAGTCTTAAGTTGCAGCTGATTGTTCTGTAGAGTGACTGGAATCTTTTGAGTTGCTTCCGGAAATTTTTTATGAATATCATTATATCCTCCCCAGCAGGAGAGAATAACCGGACAACCATAAAGCATAGCTTCGACCGGAGAGCGACCAAAATCTTCATCATGATATGCAGAAAAACTTATAAATTGATCAGCGGCCTGATAATAACTGGACAGATCTGCTTCCGGCAGGTGCTCCAGAAAAAGCAGATCGTCTGTTTTTTCTGCTTCTAACTGCTGAAAGAGCCATCCGGGAGGGTTATTTTTTCCAACGTTAGCATATTCAAAATCGTCGATTTTTCCTATAAAGAAAGCTCGAAATGTACCTGGTATTAATGTTTTTTTCAAAAACTGGATCAGCTGTAAAATATTTTTTTGCCGGGATAACCTGCCAGTATACAACAGCATCAATTTATTATCTGCGTTTAATTGGCGGCGGAAATCTTGGATCTCCTGGGAGTTTAATTTTTTTTGATCGGTGAACACCGGAAATGGAACAACCTGCAGAATTTCAGCTTGGTTAAAAAAGGACTGCAAGTGTGCTTTAAAAGCTTCACTGGGTACTACGAGCTTCACTTTTTTATTTTTTAATTCAGCTGCTGCGATGGAAAATATATCTGCCCACCTTAAAAGATCGCCATACAAATGGATAGTAATCTCATCATCCGGACGCAGCGTTTGGCATAACTTTATAAAAAATCTGGAACGATAAATTTCGGGATGAAGAATTACAATACTGAGTCTTTGGCTTCCTTCAAATTGAGACCAGAATTCGTCCACGACTGCATGATCTTTGGTAAGGAAAAAAACTTCTGCCTGCCCATCGAGCTGCTGATAAGCTCTCAGAAGATCATCAGTGACCCTGCGAAGACTCGCAAGGCCGGTAGCTATAGCAGACAGAAGAATTAATTTATTCATCCATACTAGAATCGCATGTCACCGGCTTTTTGGCCATTATTGCTTAAGACCTTTTGTTATTGAAATTTTTCGACGCTTGACCGGTTCTTTCTTTGGTACATGCAAAGTTAATACACCGTTATCGAAATGAGCTGCTATAGCGTCTGCATCCGCTTCCTGGGGAAGAGTGAAACTGCGCTGATAAACTCCGAAAAAACGTTCGCGCCGATCACTTTTTTTTCCTTCAGACTCTGCTTTTCTTTCCGCAGCAATTGTTAACAAATTGCCTGAACAATCAATAGATATGTCCTCCTCTCTTACTCCCGGAAGGTCGGCGCAAATTTGATATTCATCGTCTGTTTCGTCGATATCAATTGCCATATTCATGGAGCGCGACTCCTCATTGGAAAACGGGGATAGATTGGACCCGAAGAAATCATCAAACCAGCGTGCCGGAGTGAAATCGTCAGGCCAGTAAAAGGGTCCGTTATTTCGCGTTGCTGATGGATAACGGTTTGATTTATTTTGTGAAGAACGTTCTATATCTTTATTCATGAATTAACCTCCTTTTTGATAAAGCAATGTGCTTAATTAATTAAATTGCAAGACGCGGGCCTCGTTTTTGCACCTTTAAAAATAAAGAACATCCGGAGGATGTATGGAAATTCTTTTTAATGATCGACGGGATGCCGGCACTCAGCTTGCCCAGGCCTTAGAAAAAGAAAAGATAGAACAAAAAGATTTGGTTCTGCTTGCACTTCCCAGGGGAGGAGTTCCTATCGCAGCGGAAATCTCCAGAAGGTTTCGTCTCCCCTATGATGTATTAATTGTCCGCAAAATTGGGCATCCCCATAATGAGGAATTTGGTATCGGTGCTATAACCGAAGATGGTAGCTACTGGCTTAACCCTTTATACCTTGACGTTAATCCCGATATCGACCGAATGATCGACAGAACTATTAACCGAGAACGGGAAGAACTTAAAAGAAGAATTGAGCTTTATCGTGAGAAAAAACCACTACCTGAATTAAAAGGGAAAACTGTCATGTTGATAGATGATGGCCTTGCAACCGGAGTGTCTGCACGTCTTGCAGCCGAATATGTAAAAAAGCTGGGAGCAAAAGAAATCATACTTGCTGTACCAGTCTGTGCTTCCGCTACGGCTGCGGACCTTCGAAAAAAAGGTATCATTGTAAAAAGTGTAAAGGAAATTTCTCGCTTTTCCGCAGTTGGAGAACATTATCTTGTTTTCGGGCAGGTTCAGGATCAGGAAGTCATCAGAGAATTGCGGGCAGTTCATAAAGCCTTCCCTTCAGATGATCATCATCAAAGCTGAAAACTCTGATCTTTTCGTGCGTGAATCACAGGGTTAATTTGTTTTTGAAACTCTTCTTCCAGAATTTCCAGATTCACATTAGCTCCTGCTTTTGAGCCTTCAGCACAGGCAAGTAAGACCGAATGCATTTTACTGCTTGAATCACCTGCAATATAAACTCCATGCACACAGCTCTTACAATTTTCATCTGTTTCGAATGTTCCGCCTTCATTTATTCTGCATCCCAGACGGATACCTAAATAAGAACGAATCCTTGATTCAGGCTTGATGAATAAAACTTTCCTCGGGACGACCTGATTATTAGTTAACTTTATTCCGGCCAGACGATCTCCGTCCATAACCAGTGATTCCACTTTTTCTTCATGAATCACGACACCTTTGGTGACGAGAACTGCCTTATCTTCTTCATTTAAAAATTTTTTTCCGTTTAAAAAAACCACCAGGTCCTGGGTCAGACCAAAAAGCAATTTCGCGACATGAAATACTGTTTTTTCATCGGCCAGAATTCCTATACCATCACCTTTATATTCGTAAGCATGACAATAAGGGCACTGAAAAACACTTCGTCCCCAGCCATCTTTAAGACCAGGAATGTCCGGCAGGTGATCCTTAAGTCCTTCAGCTAGAACAACCTTTTTACTTTTAATCACTGAACCATTCTCAAAACGGCTTATGAAAATATTTTTTTCCCTGCTGATTTCAACCACCAGAGAATCCACTATCTGAACTTCTTTATATTTACGCAGATCGTTTTTTATGCGCTTCAAAAAGTCAGATGGATTAATGCCGTCTAAAGCAGGAAAATTATGCATAACTTGTGCTCTTTCGTTTCTCGGATGCCCCTCATCGCAAACGATGACTTCCCTTCCTCCCCGCGCAAGCGTAAGGGCACAACTAAGTCCTGCTGGCCCCCCTCCGACTATTAGTGCATCAATGACTTTTTGTGACATGGCTCAACTCCTTAAATGACAACAAACAGTTTGCACAAAGAGGGCCAGTGAAATAGATTTTAGTGAGCACCGTTTTTAAGGAGTCGTTTATGAAAAGAGTTGCGTTATGTGTGGATCTAAATCAGAAATGCATTGATACTTTGAAAGCACTCCCAAAAACAATGGACCTGACTAATTGCCAGGTACACCTTATTCACTCTTTCGAAATTCACTTTTATAACATTGATTTGATGCCGGTCGTTTATCCCACGGAAGAACAATATCCCGATATTGAGAAAAGTACATTGACCATTCTCGATCAGCTGGGGAAAGACCTGGGACTTAAACCGGAAAACATGAAATCCTCCTGCTTTTTCAGTCATTCTCGAGAAGAAACTATCCGCAATTACCTATCCGAGCAACATATCGACGTAGCTGTTGTTGCCACCCGTGGAAAACATGGCATTGAAGGATTTTTTTCCAGTTCCCTGGCAGATTTCCTCGTTAAATATTCACCGTGCAATGTTTTAGTCTTGCGCCCGCATTAACGAACAGGAAATTTTTTTATTGATTTGTTTTTGTCCAGCGTATCGAAATAATCGTGGAAGTACCCCTTATAGAAGTCTGCTTCCCGATTAAAAGTATTACCAGTCGTATTGAATAAATTAATAGCACTGTAAGCTTCTGCATCGTAAGGTCCGAATCGTCCGCCCTGAGTTACAAACATCATAACTTCCTTAGCCTTAGCTGCTTTAAACGGACGATAGTATTCCTGCCATTCTTCTGTCGTAACCGGCCTGCCGATATTAGTATCGAGGACCAGCCAGCCTTCTTTGGCCTTTACTATCGGGGCAACATGATGTCCCCATTCTTTCATATCACCGGCAATCCAGATTTTTTTTATGGCATCAGGATGAACTCCTCTGGCCAGAGCTTCCATGTGTCCAATGATGGCCCTACCGAAACAAAAACCTGTCGTGTTGTCGGGATCGTAACAAAAATGATCCCGATTCACTTTAGAGTTTTCGATTGAATCAAGAAGTGTTTGAGCTTCTTCCTTTGTGACATAAGTCGTTTTTCCTGAATCTCCCTTCAAGACCAATGGTTTTTTCAGTAATTTTTGAGTGAGCTCATTAGTAGCCTTAATAGTGGGTTCATTCAGACCACGCTGAATATCAATCAGTGAATCATTGCCATAGGCTTCTTCCAGTTGAGCCAGCGTATTGGCGGATGTAAAATCACCCAGTCCCTGAGAAACTGGCCGATGATTAACAACTGCATTCATCATTTGAAAACAAGTTTGAAAATTGGCCGGCATTCGACCACTATCAGCAATAAAAGTGGTCCTAATGCTGGTAGCACAACTACTTAAGATAAGAAGCAAGAGTAATGAAAATAGATTTATCTTTTTCATATTTTTTTATCGTCATAAAATTGATAAACTTAAAGGAATCCATTTAACTCAGGTACTTCAGTTATGACCTTTAATTTAGATCAATTCTTTGAACGACTGAAAATAACAGCAGTAAGCAAAACTGATGAAAATTCATTGTTTGAACTGCAAAACAGACAGCTTAGAAACATCCCTTTTGAAAATCTGGATTGTCTGCATGATCGCGATATCAGTCTGGATAGTGCTCATCTGCAGAATAAATTAATCACGCTGAGGCGTGGTGGATATTGTTTTGAGCTCAATCAATTATTGCTGGAGGCGATGACTAAACTGGGTTTTTCAGTGCGCCCTCTTCTCTCGCGTGTCATGTATCGCGGCACCGGGATCAATCCTAAAACTCACATCATGTTGCTTGTGAATCACAATCAGAAAAAATACCTGGTTGATGCCGGCTTTGGTGGTCCCGGGTTGTTTAATCCGATTCCAATGGAGCTTGATCGTGAGGATCATCAACCCCATGGAACTTTTAAACTTGTTAATGATCCCGAATTCGGAATCATTTTAACGAAAAAAAGTTCTGATGAAACCTGGCAGAGAGTTTATGCTTTCACCGAAGCAGCCGTCTATCCTGCAGACTTACAGATGAGTAATTTCTATACTTCCAAAATGCCAGACTCCCATTTCCGTCATAACCTGATTGCAGCACGCTTTCACGAAAATGGTCGTTTCACTTTATTAAATACAAAATTTTCTGATTATAAATTTAATGGCGAAGTGAATACCGTTGATATTGAAAATGAATCTCAGCTTAGGAATATACTGAGCGGTCACTTTCAAGTTAACATTCCAGCTGAATATACCTTTAACCGTTTTTTTTAGTAAATACTTATGGATATTTTTCTCAATTCTACTTTTCTCGTGGCCCTGACTGAAATGGGGGATAAAACTCAACTGCTGGCGTTTGTTCTTGCCACTCGTTTTAAAAAACCCTGGACTATAGTCGCGGGTATTTTTGTAGCCACAGTACTTAATCACCTGATGGCAGCATCTCTTGGAGAACTTGTATCAGATTATGTGCCGGCACATATTTTAAAATGGGTTCTTGCCCTCGCCTTTTTTGCATTTGCCGCCTGGGTTATGATTCCGGATAAAGAAGAAGATATCCAGGATAAAAATCGTTTTGGTCCATTTCTCACTACTGTAATCAGTTTTTTTATTGCTGAAATGGGAGATAAAACTCAGCTTTCAACTGTTGCACTGGCAGCTAAGTTCTCTTCTCCGGTCATTGTGACAATCGGAACGACTGTGGGTATGATGATAGCTAATTGTCCGGCAGTCTTTTTTGGCAACAAAATGCTGAAATATATTCCTTTAAAATGGATCCATATCAGCGCTGCTGTTCTCTATGTTGTCTTCGGAATTTATATTTTACTGGGGAACCAATTATGAAATCCTACAAAACTTTTAACTCTCCACTTGGTACAATGACAGCAATCGCTGACGAGACACATCTGCTCGCCCTCTACATTGGCGAAGAAATGAAGCCTATGCTGGTAGAGGCTAAAAAAAATGACAAGCATCCGGTTCTCACGGCCACAGAATTGCAGCTTAGAGAATACTTCGCCGGAAAACGTATTGATTTTGATTTACCACTGGCCCCGGCCGGTACAAATTTTCAGACGAAAGCCTGGAAGGCATTAACTAAAATTCCTTATGGAAAAGTCTGGAGCTATGGAAAACAGGCACAGTTTCTCAAAACACCTAAGGCACAAAGAGCAGTTGGCGGAGCTAATGGCAAGAATCCCATTCCGGTGATTATTCCCTGTCATCGGGTTGTCGGAGCAAATGGAAAGCTCACGGGATTTAGTGGTGGTATGCACATGAAAGTTTTTTTATTGAAGCTAGAAGGCCACCAAATAGATTCTGATGGCCTTAAATTGATTAATACTTAGAAAACTTTATCAAAGATTTTAATCAGCCACTTCTTCCAGAAAATAATTTCCTGTTTCTCAGTGAGAGGCTGACACAACTTCAGGTAGTCTTTATAGAGCGCAGACATTTTCAGCGTAAAATCACGGTCGTTGACCACAACACCGTTTTCCAGATCATGATAGAAACTGCGTTTATTAAGGTTTACTGAACTGATAAACGAAGTTTCGTCATCTATCATCAGAAGTTTAGAATGCAGGATAACTTTCGGTTCGGTGTATTCATAAACTTTCACTTTTTTGAGATAACGATTAACTCCATCTTTGTTAACCGCACCTAAAATGAAGTCCGCCGTATCCCCTTCAAGATCCAGGCGGGTAATAATAGTTATATCAACTCCGCGCTCGATTGCTCTGTCCAGGGCTTCGCCAATTTCTTTCACCGGTCTGAAATAAGGGGACGAAATCAATATTTTCTTTTTTGCAGTATCTATCATTTTTGCATAAAACAGATTCAGATTGGGATCATCCTTAAACGGGATAGAAACCATATGGCGCATCGTCTGCTTTTCCGTCACAACGGCAGCATCCGAAGCAACAGCAACACTGGAGACTTTCATAACCAGATTGTCTTTGTTGATATGATAAAAACTCATGTACTGACGAATGAGGCTTTCAATGAAATCCTGTCCTCTGATAACCATTTCAAAATCCCGCCAGTAGGCCCATGATTCATCACCAGAGACATAGTTTACGACTTGAGGGAACGCTCCTACGTCCACAGGTGTTTTGAAAACAAACCCGTCATGAATATTTCTCCCACCCACTATGGCCATTGATTGCGACGGTTCATCTTTAGAGTAAGCAATAAAAAGTTTAACGTGATTAGTCCGGTGCAGCTGAGAAAATTTAGCTCCTCCTCCCTGGGCATCATCAAACTTATATTTAATGACTTTGAGATTTGGATGTTCAGCCATTAATTTTTCATACATAGCTTCATCTTTTTTAAGAGAAATTACATCTGAAACAACGATACGAACCAGAGCGCCTTTATCCGCATGATGGGCCAGCAATCTCCCCAAAAGTGTTCCATAAAAGTCTGCGCGGAAAACCAGATACGAAACCAGAATGGAATCAAACTTTGGTGCCTTACTAAAATCAAGTGGTGCAAATGGATTGGCTTTTTTGACAAAATCCTTAGGCAGGTCCTGGCCTAATAAAGAGATGACACGCGCATGTAAACTATCTTCCGGCTCAGGTAGCAGTTGGATAGATTCGAACTTTTCAGGACAAGTCATGTTAGGGAAAAATGTAGCATCGATAAAACTGTCAGAGTTTCTCAGTAACGAACATTTTTCTGTTGTCGCCAGTATAGGTTCCAGAACATTTAACTTTCTTGTTTCATTTTCCAGGGTCAGACCGCGTACTTTATCTTCTTCAAGATCACTGATAAATCGAACGTCGCAAGAATTAACTCCTTCATTCATAATGAGCGTTGTGGCATCATTGTCCTGTTTTTTATCTCCCAATGAAAATGAATATGATTGCCCGGCCCTTATCTGATTTTTCATCAAACCATATTTGACTGCAAATGGAGCATCACATTTAATGGTGAAATTAACTCTGGGTTTTGCCCGGTCATGATCAAAATGCTTATATCCGGATGTGGAAATAAAATTATGCGAAAGTTTTATAACTGTAGCTTTAGCTTCATAGGTGGAAAAAGAGCGCTTAACTTTTTTATCGAGTTCGTAGAGAGACATATCGGCCAGTTCCAGCAACTCTTCTTCCTGACGCCATTGTGATCTGGAATGCACAAACCTTCCGCTGTCTGCTCCCATTGTACCTATCTGACCTTCCAGTGATTGCAACTGTTCATTGACTTCGCTTAGAGCTTTTTTTACTTTTTCAATTTCTTCAAATCGTTTTTTCTTTTCCAGGTGCAGTTGCTCAGCCTGCAATTCAACTTTACGCTGAACCAGCAGACGATATTCATCCCATTTTCTGTCTTCACTGGAAGCAGGTCCGCGTGAAAGGGGCGTCTGACAACTAGAAAGAAGCATTGTCAGCGCACAAAGCAAAGGAAGTTTAGATTTCATAAGGCACCTCTTCCGTGGCTGATCGGAATGAGAGGTAAATTACCTGAGTATAAAAATCAGACTTGTAATAATTTAAGGAGTTTAATCAGCAAAAATGAGAAATTCCTGTTTATGCGAAGGCAACTGAGTGGCCATCTTAACCTTGAGACCCATTTTCCCGGTAATCGTAAGATACATCGGAACTCTTTTAACGAGTTCGAATTTCGTCATCTTCAAAGTAATGAAAGCACCTTTTAATGAGGGTCTGATAGCATCCACAATTTTTTCTATCTCCCGCAGACTCCCTTCGGGGGCAAGGTTCATGTCTACAAATAACCATTGCACATGACTTTTAAGGGAGGATACATGAAAATCCTGGATACTCTCTTTGTGATGAATAAATTTTGGATGATGCAAACAGGCCGGATGCATTTCTCCCGGATCGACTCCCTCAACAGACAGTCCCATCTGTAACAAAGCATAGGTGGCACCACCGGGGCTGGAGCCGATTTCCAGAGCGTGATCACCCGCGGGCAAAGTAAGCCCCATATAATTGAGCCCATCAATCACTTTCAGGTATGCGCGGGAAGGAGCTTCGGGAGGTAATTGTGCTCTGGAAAAACCACCAGGAGTGGGAGCATTTAAAAGTGAGGCCCTGAACTCTCCCAGATAAAATTGTGTCTCCGATACTTTAATTATTTCTTTAACCCATTCACCGGATTTAAACTCGAACTCTTTGAAGACTTCACCAGTCAGTGAATAATAAAGATATTTATCAAGCCCTGCACTGACTTCTTCAAATGAACCTCGTTTAATAAATTTTCCGAAGTGACGGCAAAAAACCGGACGAAGTGTTTTCCCGAGGGGACGGGTTTCTTTAAATGTCACAAAACCTGTGGTGGAATAAGCAAAGGCAAGTTCGGGATAAATAAGGCGAATTTCTTCTTTGAGAAACTTCTCCGTTCCTTCGTTACAGAGAAAATAGTAGAAATTGCTCGCTGCTTGGATTTCTTTCATAGATTGTGTTAGATAACACTAAAATGGGTAAATTTAAACGCGTTTATATTGAGATTAGTAATATTTGCAATCTCCAGTGCTCTTTTTGTCCGGTCGTCGAGCGGGATAAGAAGATCATGTCTGCCGAACTCTTCGAAAGGATCATCACTGACGTCGCTCCCATGACTGAACAAGTGAGTCTGCACCTGATGGGTGAACCGCTGGCCCATCCGGAATTTACTTCCATTGTGGGCGCCTGTGAAAAAGCACAGGTTAAAATCAATCTGACAACTAATGGAATTTTACTCAATCGCTATCGTGAACTCCTTTGGTCATCACCGGCCTTACATCAGATAAATTTCTCCATTCACTCTTTTAAAGATAATTTTAAAGATCGCGACATCAATCCTTATTTGCTGGATATTCTCCGGTTTTCCAAGGAAGCACAGGAAAAAAATCCGGAGCTTTATATCAATTACCGGCTCTGGAATATCTTTGAGACGCGGGTGATGAATGACTCCAATACAGACATCATTCAGACGGTGGCGAATTTTTTTGAAACCGAGATAAGTTCAGATATTGATGTCGGTTCAATCAAAAGTAAACGTATCTATAAACGCGTCTATCTGCATTTTGACTCGCGTTTTGAGTGGCCCTCTCCCCTGATGCCGAAACAATCAGAAAATGGATTTTGCCACGCTCTCTCTGCTCAGATAGGCATTCACGCTGACGGAACAGTTGTTCCCTGCTGTCTGGACAAAGAAGCCCGGATTGATTTAGGCCGGATGCCTGAATTGTCTCTAAAGCAGATTTTGGAAGGGATGAGGGCCCGGACCATGCGCGAGGGCTTCGCGCAAAGAAAACTGGTCGAAGATCTCTGCCAACGATGTACATTTATAAAGAGATTCCAGTAACTTAAGTCTCAAAAGCCTCTTTTTCAAGCTTTACCCTATAATAACCGATAAGAAAACATGCCTATTTTTGAGGGGTGGCAAAATGACTGAAGAAGAACTGCAGAGGAAGAGGCAGGAATACCGTGATCAGGAGGTCATGAATAAGATCACTGAGTACAGTGCTGCAAGCGAGTTTCGTCAGCAAACCCTGAAAACCAATTACACGTACAAGAGGGTTAATAAAAATATCGGCCCTTTTGGCTGGACGATAGTTCTTTCCCAGGCCATTTTTCTCTTCTTTTTCTGTCTGCTTTTTGTCTTTAGTTATATTCCCAAAACTAAGTTTATCGTCTCCATGGTGATGCCTTAAATTGCAAAGTTCTGTCTTTTGTGAAATAAAATCCAGATGAAAATTTTATTAGGTGTCAGTGGATCTATTTCAGCTTACAAAGCACTGGATATAGCCCGAGGACTGGTTAAAAACGGTCATGAAGTAAAAGTCATATTGACCAATGGTGCACTCAAATTTGTCGTGCCTGAAGTCTTTACTTATCTGGGCGTCAGTGACGTTTATAAAAGCGAAGATGATTTTATTCACAAAAATGTTCTGCATGTTGATCTGGCCCGGTGGTGTGATGTTTTTGCAATAGCCCCGGTTTCAGCCAACACTCTTTCGCGACTGGCACGTGGTGAAGCAGGAGATCTGCTGAGTTCTGTGTTTCTGGCCCTGGAGCCTTCCAAAAATGTTTTGCTCTTCCCTGCCATGAATACAAACATGCTCCTTCATCCTTTCACGAAAGAAAATATAGAGCAGCTGAAAAAACTTCGCACACTGGAAAATCTTTTTGTCTCACCTACTGACTCCGGGATTCTCGCCTGCGAGGAAGTCGGACTGGGAAAACTTCCAACTGTGGAAGAAATTATCGAAATCATTCCTTTGCTCACACATCGTCTGAATCAGTCAGGGAAAAAACACTTGCTAATTACAACGGGAGCAACAGTTGTTCCTCTGGATCCTGTCCGTTATCTGACGAATTCCTCCTCCGGAATAACCGGATATTATCTGGCGAAACTCGCTTTATCGCTGGGACATCGGGTAACAGTCATCGCTGGATTACATGCTACAACCAAACTGGAATTATTAATTAAACATCCCAATTACAAACTGGTGCGTGCGACCACTGTGCAGGACATGCATGATAAAGTTCATGGTCATTTAAAAGATGCTGACATCTACATTTCGTCAGCTGCGATCTCCGATATTGAATTTGAAATCAGTGCAGGGAAAATAAAAAAAGACACCATTGGAAATGCATTACCAGTCAAACCTGCAGTGGACATTCTAAAAACTGTCCTGTCCAAAAAGGCATCTCAGCAGAAGATTGTCGGGTTTGCTGCTGAAACTGATTTAAGTGATGCCGTATTAAAAAAGAAAATGGACTCTAAACCTGTGGATCTTTTAATCGGAACCAAAGTCAATAACGGGATGACGGGTGAGCCCCTGGAAGGCTTTAACGTTGATCATGCTTACTATCGAATGATGAACGCTTCCGGAATTATCTTTGAAGGAAACCTAACCAAATTTGAACTCGCCGAAAAAATCATTCATCACTTCCTGGCAGAAAATAAATAATGATAAAAGTATTCACTAAAAGATCTGATTTCGACCATTATCGAAAAACCATTAACGGAAAAAGTATCGGACTTGTTCCCACGATGGGAAATTTACATAAAGGACACCTTTCACTGATTGAGCGATCAACGGAAGAAAATGATGTAACCATCGTCACCATATTTGTTAATCCGAAACAATTCGGCCCGACCGAAGACTTTGATAAATACCCCCGAACGCTGGATGATGATCTGGGAAAGATTTCCACCATTGCTTTACTTCTGGAAGCACGAAAAGACCTGGTCGTTTTTGCCCCGGCATCCAATGATGAAATTTATCCGGCAGGATTTAGTTGTTCTATCTCGGTTGGTGAATTAAAAAATAAACTCGAAGGTGCCATTCGCTCAACACATTTTGATGGCGTAACAACTGTCGTCTATCGTCTTTTTGTTATTGCCCGCGCCGATAATGCTTATTTTGGTCAGAAAGATTTTCAACAATGTGTAATCATCAAGAAAATGGTTCACGATTTGGAAATTCCGGTGAAGATTCACATGATGCCAATCATCAGAAATTCTGAAGGTCTTGCCCTGTCTAGTCGTAATCAATATCTTGATGAAGCGCAAAGAAGTTTAGCATTAACTCTGCCGCGCACTTTGCAGCATGTGGAAAAATTGATCAAAAATGAAGAAGACACCCGTTCATTTATAAGTGAAACTTTAAAAGATTCTCGCTGGGATTATCTGGAGATTTTAAATCCGGATACGCTGGACCAAGCGCGCCCCGGAGATTTACGAGTCGTCATCGTAGGAGCTTTCAGAGTGGGCACTACCAGATTATTAGACAACATTCTGATCGAAGGAAAGCGGAACTAATCTCTATGATGGATAACGAATTTAATATTGATCCTACCTATAAAGCTACCCTTGTCTCAATAGTTTGTCCCAGTTTTCCTGAACACAGCAATGAATCCGAATCCCGGCGTTCAATGACTGAGTTGCGGGAACTGCTGCGTACTCTGGGTTTACAAACCGGTGAAGCTCATATTCAGAACAAAAAAGATATCGATCCAGCAACCATATTAGGATCGGGTAAACTTGCCGAGATTGCAGAAGCAGCAAAAGATGAAGGCTCAAAATTGCTGGTGTTTGATTTTGAATTAACGGCCCGGCAAATTGCCAACATCCGGAAAATTACCGGATTGTCTGTCGTCGACCGCGTTCATGTTATTCTGGAAATTTTTGCTAAACATGCCCGAACTCGTGAAGCAAAAATCCAGATTGAAATTGCACGACTTCAATACATGCTTCCTCGCCTGGCAGGATTCTGGACTCACTTAAACCGTCAGCGTGGTGGTGTCGGGGTCTTAGGTGGTGAAGGAGAAAAGCAAATTGAGCTTGACCGTCGTATTATCCGCGAAAAAATTGAATTCTATAAGGAAGAACTGATCCAGCTTGAAAAACAGCGTGTGGTTCGAAAAAAACGGCGCGAGAATCAGGCAGTAACTGCTGCACTGGTAGGTTATACCAACGCTGGAAAATCTTCCATCATGAATCGGCTTTGTCGCGTAGACATTCTGGAAGAAAATAAACTCTTTGCCACTCTTGATTCTACCTATCGCATGTTAAATCCGGACACCAAACCACCGATGATTCTCATCGATACCGTAGGATTTATCTCCAACCTTCCTAACACACTGATTGATGGATTTAAGACCACTCTTGAGTCCGCCATGGAAGCAGATTTGCTTATTATCGTTTGTGATATTTCCGATCCTCACTATGAAAAGCAATTAAATGTGACGTACGAAGTTTTGAAAGAACTCAATGTTGAAAACAAAGAAACGCTTATTGTTTTCAATAAAAAAGACCAGCTGGATGATGATCTGAAGAAGAAAATTGTTTTGAGAAAATATCCCAATAGCTTCCTGGTTTCCAGCTATGATCCGGAAGACATGAAATCACTGCGCGAATATATTATTGAATACTTTCTTTCGCGGCAGGAACATTACGATCTGTTTGTTCCTTACGAAGACGGGAGTGCACATTCAGCTGTACGGTCCAAGACGAACGTCATGAATACGCACAATCATGAAAAAGGAATTTTTTATCGCATTCGTGTTCCGGAGTTTATTTTCGGAAATCTGGGACTGCATAAATACATTCTAGGACCAAACGATCCCCGTTTTGAAGACATCCCTTCTCTTTAAGTTTTCAGCCGCACCAAAACGGCCAGAGCGAAGATGACAATGGTCAGCGTGATCCCGAATATGATGACTTTCGTGTCTCGATCCATAGGTCCCTCTCTAAGTATTACGTAAATCAATAATTCGTTTTAATTTTCCCGTTCGTGCATTAGCTTCCAGCTGGTGATGCTCGACAATTTCAATTTTCAGGGGATGAATCAGGCTCTTTTTTAAAAGATCTTCATAAACAGCTTTTTCACGAATAAAACTTTCCAGAATTTTTTTCTGTACCGTTTGCTGCTCTAACTTTTGAGAAGCGGCCAGGCGGATAATCATTTCATCCCTGTGATCATAGTGCCGGAGAATCAGCTGGAACTGCAGTCCTTTAATTTCCGGCAGTGTCTTAGCGACCATTTCCCGAGTATCTTCAAAATAGACACTCATGGTTCCGAGCCTTGCTGCTTCTTCCGATCTGCCTTGCAGAACAAATTTTCTATCAGGCGAATCTTCGTCTTCCAGCCACATCGCCATATCTCCGGCGGGATAACGGATGATGGGCATTAATTTTCGTGTCAGGTTTGTCAGCAGGACTCTACCGGTCCGTCCTTTTTCTCTGATGACTTCACCGTTGTCAGGATCAATAATCTCAATGATATTTGCGCCGTCGAAAACCCGATGCTCACCAGGTCCACAATCAGCAGCACTGTAGCCAATCAAACCACCATCAACGCTGGCACATCCGATGGAAGAAATTTGCAGTTCCGGAAAGATATTCAACAGAGCTTTGCGCTGGTCCTCATAGAGAGATTCTCCGCCAAAGAGAACCCGCTCAATTTTAAGAGCAGGAAACTGATCTCGGTTATTTTTATATTTCTCAAGCATTGTCAAAATTGCAGACGGAACACCCACAATAACATTTATATTAAATTCCGAAAGTGTTCTTAAAATCTGAGTATGATCGGTTTGCCCGGCAATGGGAAATTGTGAAATTTTTTTATCTTCTTCTTTGATTGCTGCCAGTGAATCCTTAATGAATAAAAAAGACGCGTACAGATCGCCGGCATAAAACAAATTGGCGACTCTGTCACCATCTCGCAATATACCTCTGTTCATCCCTTGTCCGAAAGCCGCAGTGAAAGCTTCCCATTCTCGCTGAGTAAAATAAGAATATTTGGGAGCGCCTGTCGAACCGCCACTTTTAAAAACGATTCCATGTGGTTTTTCGGTCAAAACTTCACTGCGCCAGAAGGATGCCTGATCGATGACCGGTAAATCTTCTAATGTAATTTTGTCGGATAGCTGCAGATACAGCTCCCGGTAAAAAGGGGAATTTTGTCTGGCATGTTTAATAATTTCTTCAACAGTCCACTTCTGCATTATTTTATCCTGTGATCAATGACACTACGTAGTTTCCCGGTTGTTGGATTGAAAATCAGCTCTGAGCGGGGAACGATTTCTGTCTCAAATTCTAAAACCTTGTCTTCTTCGACAACCAGTTTGAGATCGGCATAATGGTCAATAATCAATTTTTGCAAATCTGTCTTATTCAGATTCAGGTTTTTATCTTCAGCTTTTAAAATGACTTTATCTTTATTTTTTCCTTCTCCGGCATAGAGATGCAGCTGAAAAGAACCACTATAATCCATTTTATCCATCAAAATTTTTTGGTAGCGCTGGTAACTTAAAAACACTGTTCCAATCCGGAAGACGTCTCCGTGCCTTCCCAGCAACTCAAAACGAATTCCCCTTCTTCCGCACGTGCAGCTTCCGGTGACAATTCTTCCGACGTCTCCAATGGCGTATCGAATAATTTTTTGTCCATGCCGGACTTTTGAACTAAAGAGAAGTCGGCCGACATCACCTGTTTTTACCGGTCGGTCAGATTCGATTTCGACAACTTCCAGATCGTGCAGCTTTTCATGTAAATGATGTATGGAACCTGTCGCTTTTGAACACTGATACCCTAAAGGGCCGGCATCGACTGAACCATATGAAGCTGATCGTATGATCTCAACGCCATATTCCTTCTGCAGATGTTTTCGCTGGGCTTCACTATAGTGTTCACCACCATAGAATATTTTTTTTATTCCTTTATATTTTTTAAAATCATCATGAGCTTCACTGAAGAGCTGGTTCAGATAGGAAGGCATACCCAAAAGTGTGTCAACCCTGTTGTGAATAATGGTCCGGGCGACCATAGAAAAGTCAGTGCTGGCTCCCATCGGAAACTGAACGGCCTGTAATTTTTCCAGGATGGTAAAAAAGCTGGTGAAGCCTCCATACAATGAACCCGCATAGAATAAATTCATACAACGATCAGTTTTCGGATCCAGACCGGCGGCAAAGAGTCCTTCTGCGGCGAGTTCCATCTGCCGATGATAGTCGGCGTATGTAAAAACCGAAAGTTTGGGGTCCCCCGAACTTCCACCGCTGTAGAAAAACAGATCAGAATATTTAGCGTCAACTTTCTGATTCTGAAAATCACTCTTTTCCATGATAGAAAGTCCGCTGCGGTCAATGTTTAGGGATTGATCTTCAAACGACATTTTGTTCAACATGCTTTCAGACTTCAGACTGTCTTTAAAATTAATTCGCTGGCAAAACCGCTCCAGGGCATATACCCCATCATGAGGTTCACCGATATAACTGTCGGTCATTTCTCCGATAGAGCGAATTCTCTGCACGCCGGCCATAAAAAATAATCTGGTCAGTTCTTCCGTTTCATTGCTATCTGAGGCAAGACCCACTGTCTGCAGGTATTTTTTCAACGGACGCAGTTGATGAATAATATTTTTTCTGACCATCGGTTTTAGCCAGATGGTCCGAAAAAGTGGCGATGAATTTAACCCCGCATTATTTTCAATATATATTCGCCATTCGCGGTTTTTTGCCTCAATCACTCTTGATTCGCCCATGACAGACTTAAGCCGGACCTGCTCTTTAGTAACGGTAAGCTCTGCTGTTTCCTGCAATCCCGGCATTACTCTTTTAATTGTCGGAGATACTTTCTCCAGCGCACGCGAAAGATCTTCGGCCAGAGTTTGCAAATCTGCAAAAGAGGCATCTTCCAGGTAAAGACATTGTGGACTAGAGCAGGCCATTTGCTCATTCAGACAAATCTCATGCGCCAAGGCTTCCATCGTTTCTCTGTTTTTCCACTTGGCCTTAGTCAGATAGGAAAAAGAAATCTTGTGACCCCATTCTACTATCCTCGCTCCTTTTGGTGAGATGTCTTTGATTGCCTGAACACTCTCCTCTCCACCCCACACAGAGACAACATCAGCCAGAGACAGGAGTTTTGTGAGATCCTGCTTATCCTGTGAACTAATCTTTGCAATATAAAGATAGTTTTTTAATGTGCCAGTGACATCCTTGTCACACAAAGCCTTAAAAAACAAAGGCGCAAAAGCGCTGTCTCTTCTGGCGAGCTTAAGGACATTTATATTTCCGGTTAGAAGCCCTTCAATCACACCCAAAACACTCAGGAGTGGTGAATTATTAGGAGTCACGTGGACGAGTGTGCCCAGTGGATACCAGGCCTCAAAATGATTTTCTCTGGCATCGGGACGTTTAAGCTCAAAAGGATGTTCGGAACCAAGCTCTCTTTTTAGCTTTAATCTGAGCTGATCCACATTTAAGAAATCGATCAGCGCCTGCATAGAAAAATTCACCTCATCATCCGTGATATCACTTCTTCCCGCAAGATCAGCACGAAGTTCTGAATAAAGGTTGTCCTTGCGGCACAAATCTTCATGCATTTTCGTCACAGCAGAAAAAAGGACGTGGGTTTCCAGAGGTTTTAATGCCCAACGTGACTGATCTTCGCAATGCTGTTGCAGCAATTCAATAAATTCTGCCGTTGATACAAACCGGCCTTCCCAAAGATTTAAATCACTCACAATGATTTTCCTTTTAACAATTCCGAAGCGGCCAGAGCACAACTTTTGTTTTTAGAAACACCTGCTCTGCCATGAATCCGGAAATATGGTGTCGCCAGTCCACACGAACAGCTCTTATGTAAAGAAGCCAGATCGCCCATAATGACAGAATGGGCAGGCATACTGGTTATATAAGGTGAAATAAAATGCAGAAAGCCTTTTTCTCCCTCTGCTTTAGGCAGAAGTGTTTCGACATCTCGGATAAAAACCCGGGACCAGACGGGCACATGAAATTCATGATTTTTGCACTCTATATAAGGAATACAATGTTCAACTGATCCAAACCCGTCTCTCAGACGCTCATCGGGTATGCCAAGCATTTCATTGGCCAGGCCATACAGATCTTTTTTTTCAATTTGTTTGTCAGCGTGACCTTTCCAACCACCGCCTAGAAAAACAAGTGAATCCGGATGCAACTTTACTGGTGGAATTCCTAATTTTTTCATTCTCTCCAGTGCAAAATAGAAAAAGGCCGGAAAACCGAACAATCTGACAGGCAGTCCTTGTCGGGCGAAGTTAATAAAGGCTTCTATTGTTCCAAAACTATCAAATTCATGTCCGCCACTTCCGGTTAATTTTAAAGCAGTAAAGACTTCATTTACCGGCGCGTATTTGCACAAATAATTATCTGTATACGCTGTCCCCAGTTTAGAACTGGCTTCAGTCTGATAACTGAACAAAATATAATTACATTTTTGAGTCGGTGCAATCCATCCATTTGCTTCAAAAATCCAGTCGACCATTCGTTGAGCAGATTTAATTGTCCATTCATCGAAAAATATTTGAGACTTCTGGCCGGTTGTACCGGATGAGGTCAGATGTAAAAAAATGTCTTCACGTGGAACAGAGAGAATCTCGTTACCTTTAAAAAAATGTGCCCACAGATGAGGAATAGTTAAACAATCTTCGAGAGTTGTTATTTTTTGGACATCAAACTTTTCACTGACGGACAAGTCCGAATAAAACTTACTCTTCTCAATATGCCAGGTGGTGATTTCTTTCATCGCCTGCACAAACGTTTTTTCACTTTCAATAAACTGATCATAAGGAGCAGCCTGATCACAGAGCTTCTGAACCGCTGCTAATTTTTTAATATCAGGAACAACTAATTTATTTTCGTTCATAAATAACCTCGATCGTGTCGAGATTCACCTGTCGCCAGGTTTCAACATATTGATCTATAAAAGGTTTAAACTGAGAAATGACCGCCATTCCCCGGAAGTTTAAGGGCTCCATTGTTCTGCTTAGAACAACGTAGTCTTCATATTTGCCATCGATTTCCCGCATGGCCGGATAAATAGCCGAGGGAACGAATTGTCCGCCCAGTAAAGTTTCAATGAAGGCTGTCATTTTCACATTCACCAGCACCTCGAGATAAGACACACCGATATCATCCAGCTGCATATACAAACTTGTTAAACGGCCATTAAGTTCTGAAATAGGCTTTGTTGATTTGATCAGAGTGCAGTAACCATCTCGTTTACTAAAATAAGCAAATATCTCGATTCTTCCTTTTTTGTCTGCAATCAGCATATTGGGTGAGTGAAACGGAAAAAAACGGTCTTTTGGATCGGGAAATGTTTCCAGAAATTTTCTATAGACATAACTTGGAGCGCGAATGATTTCAAACTCCCAGTCCTCATCCCCTTCTGCTGTAGGAAGAGGCTTTAAAACTTTAACGTCGGGAATATCCAGACTGGGCACCAGATCTTTAAGCACGTTATATAACGGCATTAAACTTGGGGACACTTCTTTATAAGGTAAACGCTGCTCCAGAAGACCTTTACGGAACTTTGCAAATAAAGTCACTGTTTCATACTTATGCAAACGATGAGCATTGGGAAAAATTCCTAAGGGTAAATATTTGTTGCGGATAAACACCCTCTGCGGACCAATAGTTACAGTCCGGGTGGTCGCATATAAGGAATTGAGACGTTCATCTTTTTCCAGAAAAAATTCACTGGCATGCTCCACTAGTTGATTGCCGATTTTATTTTTCTGAAAATCAGGATGGACCACCAGACCGACTAATTTTCCAATTCGGTTAAAGTCATCAATTTCAACTATGAGAGCACCGGTAATCTGGTTTTTTTCCAGTTCTCTTGAAATGAGCACCATGTGCGAGTCTTTATCTAAAATGGCAGATTTTAACAAATCAGCATCAGTCCCATATTTTATCGGATATCGTTTTCCATAGACTAGTCGATAGAGATTTAAAATTTCCGGCACATCAGTCAAACTTGCGATCTGAATTTCTTCATTGTTTCCGAATTTCATTTTATTAAAATCCTATTGTTTTTTTTCTTTTAAAAAACCCGGCATAAAAAAAGCTGCCACGCTGGTTATTAATCCTGAGATAAGGGCAAAACGGGGAATATCGACAATGGGAAAGAGCAGTCCCGAAATCGCAAAAGATAGAGGCATCGCAGCTGCACTGATAATATTAACAGCGACCATAATAGCGGGCACATCTGTTTCTTTAAGTGATGTCTGGAAAAAGGTTAATACCTGAACATTTAAAAAAGTGCTGAGCACCCCTATCATAAACATAATGGCAGCGCCTTCAGCTGTTTGAGTAGTCAGTGAAAATATTTGAAAGAATAATCCAAAGAGAAAACTAACAACTGTTACCATTCCAATTCTTTTATTCGCCTGAATATTAGTGGCAGTCAAAGTCAATGCCAGGCCGGTTAAGAAAGCCCCCAGCCCCATTGCTCCTTCGATAATGGCCAGATCACTTCCATCACCTTTGTAAACGTTTTCCACATACCAGGGAATCATCACCAGAATGGGAGTAAAGATTAAATTGATAAATAAAAAGCAAATCAGCATTCTGCGGATCAAAGGATATTGCTTCAAGACTTCCCGAGGACTTGCCCCCTGAATGTCTTCTTCAGAACTTTTTGCAGATACTTTATCTCTTGTCACTTTCCCCTGCAGATAACCGGCAAAAGCAAAACTTAGTGCATTGATGAGAACTAATGTTTTTATATCAAAAATGTTAAGCAAAAAAATTGAAAAGGCTGCACCCAGAATACTAGAAAGTGAAAAGCTCGTATCCAGCAATGCATTCAGACCCGGGACCTGTTCATCTGGAACGATCAAGGGAGGCAAAGAAAGAATGGCAGGATTAAATAAACTCGAACCAATACCCACCAGAAAAACAGTTACAAAAAGTGAAGGCAAAAAAGCAGGAGTATTTGCGGGATTGATGATCAACAACAAAAAGAAACCAAACAGGATGAGGGCACGAAAATATTCAGTTGCAATAACCGTTGTTAAAACTCCCAGCCGGGAAATAATTCTGGAAGAAAAAAAGGCCATGAAAACATGTGGCAGAAAACTGACTGCTAAAAACCAGGGAACAACGTTTATCGAAAATTTAGTGGTGAGATACCACACCAATCCAATTGACATCATTTTGTCACAAATGGTGGAGATTAATTGTGAGGCAAAAACCAGTGAAGCGTTCCGTTCAGACAGAACACCAGTTCCTAAATTCATCATGTTTTTATTCTAAGAGAAAATGAATTTTTTAAAAGGGAAAAGGAATACTTGAAAGGGCATAAACTATTCTAGTCAATTAAGCTTAAAATCCGGGAAGCCAGATTGGTGGCAAGAATTGGTTTAAGCAAAAAAGCATCTGCGCGCTCTCCTAAAACCTCAATATCCTCTTCTCTTCCAGTCAGGACTATCTTCACCCCTGGATATTTAATACGGTAATTAAAGACATCCCTTACCAGCTCAGGTGTAGACTTGACGGTTTCTGTATCCAAAATTACCAATTGAGGGCGAAGATCTTCCAGCAGATAGAGGTTTTTTTGCAGTGATTCAACTGTATAAATTTCCTGTTTACGCGCCTTAAGCGCCACTTCAAAGAGTGAGCGCAGAAATTTTTCTTTTTCTACATAAAAAACGCACTTTACCATGGGAGCATTCTCTTGTTAGTCTGGGTAAATGTCAAACCTAGTTAAAGTCAAAGATCTTCTATCGGGCACGGTCCTGTTTACCACAACAATTGAAAAAATTGAAGAAGCCTATGCATTTGCCGCTCAAATGGAAGAAGCAGGACTTGATCTTGAGATCGATGCTCCGGGCTTATCCGAAACGCTGATTAAATCACTCGGAGCTTCAGAGAGTGAAATTGCCGAATATCGCGAAAGCATGGATAACGAAATTGACGACCATGACTTCAGCGAACTTGGCTGTGCGATCTGTCCACCTAAACCAGTTAACAAATGATCTCCCACGAAGGCCTAGGCTCCGGATTCAATCTCGAGACATATTTATACTCTCAGGAAAAAACACGTCAGCTCGTCGCTTACTTTGCTCAAATCATTGTTCCAGGCATGAGAGAAAATGATGCCCGAATTCTGCTGGAAAAGATCATGGATCAATCGGGACTAGAAAAACGCTGGCACCCGACAAAACTGCGCTTTGGAACTAACACAACCAAGAACTTTCGGGACGAATCTGTCCCCGCGGTTTTGCAGGAATCAGATCTTTTTTTCGTTGATATTGGCCCGGTTTACGACAATCACGAAGCCGACTACGGAGAAACTTTTGTGATCGGTAACGATCCAAAATTAACCCACCTTCAAGAAGCTACCCGAATCGTTTTTAACAATACCAAAGCAGCCTGGAAAAATGACAAACTAACCGGGGCTGAACTCTACACCTATGCAGAGTCCGAGGCCCGCAAACTAGGACTGCGTCTAAACAGCAACATGTACGGTCATCGTATGGGTGACTTCCCCCATGCTGTTCATTCCCGTGAAAAACTGGGCCATCTGACTTTTTCTCCCTCCCCCAATCTATGGATTCTGGAAATTCACCTCATCGACGATGTTCTCTCGAGAGGAGCTTTTTTCGAGGATCTTTTATAGTTGAGCAATTTAGTTTTATTGTTCGATATCCGATAAATGACTGATGAAAAGAAGTCTAAGCTTACCCATTGTTTTCTTCAGTCTGACCTTGCTGACAGCAATGAGCGCTGCTCAGGCTGAAACGCTCAATTGCAGTAAAATCAAAGCTGAAATAGATAAAACGATTAAATCGATTCGATTAAATTATAAAGATAAAAAAGACGTTGAAGATGAACTGAATATTTATTTCTCACTCGTTGATTCACTAAAACGTTGTCCGGTTGTTACCCAAAAAAAGATAACTTTAATTTCTGACAATGAAATAGCCAAATACAGAGTTTCCATCCATGCTCCTGATCGCTCCTATGAACTCCCGGAAGAAAGTTGTACAGAGGTTAAAGTTTCCACAGATAAAATGCCAAAAAACAGTAACCAGAACAACCTGGGCTGGTGTTTCGCGTGGACGGCTGCCGACTTGATATCGTTTCATGAAGATGTAAAAGTTTCTGCCTATGATATTGCTCTCCAGTATCATAACAGCGATGAAACAAAAGAATCTTCAGCTTCATTTTACAAACCAGATGTAAAAGTGACTGATCGGGGGGGTTTTACACTTGATGCCGTACGCATCGCTTCTGGCCCAAAGGGTATTTGCACCGAAGAGTCGACTAATCTGATGCATGAACAATGGGATTTAAACAGCTCTCTCATTCAAATGCTCATCGACTCGGAAAAAAGTCTGCATGAGAACCTCTGTTCATTTCACATTTATGCCCGCAATTTATTCAGCGGGATTAATCCGGATATCGTAAAAATCCTGGACAAGCTTCCGAACGATAAAAAATGGGCAGCCCTCCTCGATATCGGCTGTCGCGAAAGACATATCGTCAAAAATGAATACCGCTTATTAAATTTATATCTCGATAGACCGGGAGTGACGAAAGATAAAATTATTGATCGCCTCGACAAAGTCCTTTCTAAAAATGAACCAGTCACAATTGGTTATGATTCTCAGCTTCTTTACAGTGGACAAAATTATATCGGTAAAAACACTGATCATGCCTCTACTATCATAGGTCGTAAATTTAACCGGGCAACCGGTCAATGTGAATATCTTATCAAGAACAGCTGGGGCTCGGCCGACGACTGCCAAAAGACATCGTCCATCCGTTGTGAAAAAGGAAATTACTGGGTCTCACGAACGTCATTGAGAAATAATGCCACTGAAGTCACCTGGATGGAGAAAAAACCCGCTCCTAAACCAAAGGTAGAAATTCAAAAATAAAGATATCTCGTGATTTACCTTTTTGGGTCCACTCGCCTTTCACGGTCTGAATAGATAGTTTTTCAGGATAATTTAAATCCTGCATACAGGTTACAAATTTTTGAACATAGGCTCGCCCCGGGTCAGCCAGAATAATTTTACCACCGGGATTAAGCATTCCGATCAGAGCTTTCGCAACTTCTTGAGGATGCTGACTCTCGTACAATATATCTGAACCGATCACCAGATCAAATAATCCCAACTTATTTTTCGTTCGTTCAATTTCATCCCGCCAGTTCATCACGGCATATTCAAAATGCGTATTGTTGTTTTGCTGATTCAGTCTAAGAAAGAGAGGAACATCGGCATGAAAATCTGTCGCAATGACTTTCGCTCCCGCTTTCGTAGCCACAAATGACGGAAGGGCAAGTCCACAGCCAATTTCAATAACATTTTTCCCTGCGAGATTTTCTTTTTGTAAAAATTGACTGAGGCCAATTCCGGCTTCCCAGAGAATACCGAAATAGGGGCAATATTCTTCTTTTAATGAATTATCCTGATCATCTTCACCGAAGTGAGCACAGAGTGTATCGATGCTTTCATCGAGATCCCGGATAGTCGAGATTTCAAATCCAAGCACCGACAACTTTTTTAACTGATAAGTGTAACCAAATAGACTTTTCACTAATAGTTCATGAATAGTTCAGCTTGAGAATCTTTCACCCCAGGGAATTTAACGTTAACGATGCATCCGCTAAGATCAGCGCCCGGCGTCCAGTCAATTTGGATTTCCCACGTTTTTTTATGCACGCGCGTTTCCATATCATAGCCCGAATACGAAAGAAGTGTTTGCTTATAAGCGCATTCAAAATTTCCCCACTGACTCACTAATTTTACTACTGGTTGAGCAAATGGATCCTGGCTTTTTGTATCCAGTGTTAACGAGATAACGTCTTTATTTTGTACATCAACGAAGATCTTTTTGCCTGGAATTAATTTTGAATACTCTGTGTTGTAAGCAAAAGCGTTAAAAGAAATAAGCGATAATAAAACCAACAATTTTTTCATTGAGAAATCCCCTTTAAATTTTTTTTCACAGTGCTTTAAACCATACGCAAAAAAACTTTGTCCTTTGCTATGAAAAAAATACTTGGCGGTCTCTAAATTCCTGGCCTATAAATCAACTCAGGCATCCTGCCTTCAGAAGTTAGACTTTCACTCTTATATAGACCTTAAATAACAGGATACGATCATGAAAAAATTACTCACTCTGATGGCCCTTTTAACCACAACCCAGGCATTTGCTGCTTTTGATGAAGTGCTTATGTTTAATGGAAAGATTTACGATCCTGAAGAAAAAGCATTCCGAAACACAAGCCAAATGGATCTTCATGTTGGCAAGAAAGAAATCGTCTTAACCATTGATGATGGACCTACTCCCAACGTCACTCAGGCAGTACTGCAAGTTCTTCGTGAATTTAACGTGCGGGCAACATTTTTTTCAGTGACTTCAAATGTTGCTAAATATCCTTCTTTAATGCATGAAGTTCAGGCCGATGGTCATATTGTTGGAAATCACTCTAAGACCCACGCGAACCTGACTCAGTTGGGATCAAGCTGGCAATCTCGTCTCTATGATGAAGTTATTGGCTCTTACCATACACTAAAACCATTTGCTCATTTCAGCCGTAAATCTTATTTCCGTGCACCAGGTGGAAACTGGAATCCAACTCTCGCTCAATATTTAAACTCGGATCCGGTAGGACAAAAATATACAGGTCCCGTTCTATGGGATATAGGTGGGATGTTGGAAAGAGACGCTGAGAATCGTCCAACTAAGGGAGCAGACTGGGCCTGCTGGAGCAACAAATGGACAGTCGATGAATGTCTTCAGGGTTACATCAAGGAGACAGAAGAGTATAAGGGCGGTGTCGTTCTCTTCCACGATCTGCGTATGCAATCAGCTGAACTCATTCGCAAGTACATTCAATGGGCGCTAGACAACGGTTACAAAATAAAAACACTGGACGACGTAAAGTTTAAATAAAAAAAAGCCCTCCTAAAGAGGGCTTTTTGACGTACATTGAGAATTAATTGTGTACTATCTTCTGACCTGAAACTCTCGCGATTGAGCGAAACTACCAGATTTAAATTCGACTAACTTCAGAATATAGGTTCTATCTTTTTTGAGTTGTGAAATATCAGCAATAAAAGAATTACTACCTACATTTAGACTTGTCGCAATTAAAAATGTCTCTGCCCCGTCATTAACCTGCAATGCACATTGAGGAGTAGTTTCATCCTGAGGAAGTTGAACATTACACCAATTATAAAGATTTCCCAATTTCGGATGCATCGTAATATCAGCATCCAGGATGGTATTTACATATAAAACTGGATTGCTGGAAATAGGCACACTGGCACAAAACTGGTCACAATCATTAATGATATCCGACTTGCCATCTTTACAACTGCAAAAATCACCTCGTATCGATATTTTATTTGTAGGTCTGTCTGCGACCGGAGAGCTTGGCGGGACATCATTAAAAGGTCCTTTTAGAAAATCTTTTGCAAATCTTTCTGCACGTTCTTCATTATATCCCCAGATATGGGCAGCTTCATGCAGTAATCTTTTTTGTACTTCTAGAGAAGCATCTTCCAAATGGGTATCAGTTGTTCCCATAAAAGCTTCAAAATATGGTTTTAGGACGATGACGGCAGGGGGATTAACTGTGTAATCCATGGCCAGTTTTCTGCTAGCGCGATATCTGTTTTTTTTAGAGAGCTTATCCAGATCATTATATCCCAAAGTATCCTGCAAAATAATCCGTCTGTCGGGATTATCAATCAACTCCTGCATTTGTGATTCAAGAATTTTCTCTTCTAAAGCAGAGGTTGCCATTTTTAAAATGATGACAGATTGACGGTAAGCAAAGCCACCATTCCCGACATCATCTCCTCCATTACGGGCTAAGATGTCTTGAGTAAAAAAGCAAGCAAGCGCAAGGAATACCAATTTAATATTTTTCATTTCTCTCTTCCTTAGTTGTTTTACTTAATGGGATTAAATGAATTCCCAGATTGTAAACTCGGGTCCTTTCACCTTGAGATAAGAATTCAGACATTTTCATTCTGAATTTTTTTATTTCTTTTTTAGCTTCTTCAATTTTGTCTTCATTGATTGCAATGGTAATTGAGGTGATATCACGTTCATTTAAAGGATCACGTTCTAGTGATTCAATGGATTTCTCCAGGATCTGCTTTTGAAAATATCTTATTCCTGCAGATGCAATATCAGTTGAAGTCGTTAAATGCGTTGAAGTCCTGTATAATTTTCCATTTTCATCCCTGTCTAAAATTTCAAGCCGCAGTAGTCTCTCCACTGCAAGTTTTACCTCCAGCTCAGAAATACCTAAGATTTTTGCCATCCATTTATGATCTTCGCGAAAATTTTCAGTATAAAGAAGCTGGGTAATTCCATAGTGGTACCATTCCTTCATTGCATTGAAACAATCAATACTCAACTCCCTTACCTTTACATCTTCAGATGGCATTTGTTCTTGGGAAGAAACATAGAAAGAATAAAGTGTCTCTCTTTCCATGGGACCCATTTTAAGAGCATCTGCAATTCTTACGGCGAGTGAAAATGTGAGCTTTCTCTTTCCATTTAGTACCCGAGACAGAACCGCAGGGCTAATTTCCACCATTCGGGCAAAGGCCCTTAAAGAAAATTGGGGATTTTTCTTAGTTTTTTCTTCGAGCAAGTTTTGTAACCAGACTTGCGAATCTGATTGTTGTTGTATTGTTTCCATATAAAGATTGTCGACGGTTTTAAAAAATAGGAAAGCTTTTTAGCAACAATCTGTTGTTTTATGGCAACATCTGACCAATGTACTCGGGTGACAACTGGACTTTTTCGGTTGGGTTACACATTGTAACCGCTATTATTAGTGAAGAGATATTGTTGATCGATCGATAAGCTTATATGAAACAACTAATCTGCATCAGCATCCTCTTAACCTTTTTTTTTAACTCCTGCTCCACCGCTCCGGTGATGAAATCAGCTATCCGCCTACCAGCGCAGGAAGCTTCTTGCAGAGAAATGGCTGCTGACTTCATTAAGCCTGATTTAAAAAATTTCAATGCAGAGGATTTCAACCATACGAAACTGCAATTAGATATCTCACGTGATCAGCTTGCCCATTATCTTTCATTTTTTACCGAATTTAATCTCAATCAATTCTCCAATGAACAGCTGCGAACCATGCGCTCAATCTATCTTTTCAGTCAGGGTGATTTTGATATGCGAAAAGACCTGGTCGCTCAGTTTATCAAAATATTAAAAAATGAAAGTGTAGATCCAAAAAACAAAATCTGGGCGCGTTTTACTGCTCATCAGAAAAAAGTTCAGAAATACACCGATAAAAAAATGGCAAAAGCGAAAACTCCCGAAGCAAAAACGATCGCAAAAGAACAGTCTCTGCTCTATGAAAAATTGTATTTCAGCTGCAAAGCCCATACTCAAAAAGCACCGAGCGCTGTTGAAATGAGAAGAGCAAAGCATTTGACCTACGCCCTGACTGCCGGAGCAATAACTTCTACAGGGGTCACTTACTCGGCCATGCATTACGATGAAGAAAAAGATGCGAAATGGTTAAAAGGCCTGGGATTTGAAATCGCCCTTACCGCTATATTCACATATGTTGGCGGAACGTTTGTCACAAGTAACCCCAAAATGAATCCATGGACAGTGCGAGCTCCGCTAAGCTATTTAAATGCAGCTGTTGCCGATCTCGGACCATCTGGAGCCTACTCCTTTATTTTCAATTCCACTGATGAGGAAATTAAAAAGAAATTCGAAGAAATGAAAAAAGATCCCAAAGTGCAGGAAGAGATTGCAGAATTGCTCCATTACGCTCAGGAAAATAAATTATTTGAAAAGCATGCTGCAGCTACTGAAAAACTTTTCAGCATTAAGCCCGGAAGCAAATTAACAGCTGAGCAGATGCTGCAATCTCTCGACTTGGAAAAGATTGACCTTGAAGAAACACGGGAATTGCTTTTTGCAGCGATTGCTGATCGCGAATACAGTGAAAACGCAGGAATTTTAAAAACAGGAATGCCCGGAACAGACCGTTATGCCTTCCATCGGGCCTGGACTTTAGGTAGCGTCCCCTACAACATCGGTCTCGCTCTTTTAATGCACAATCAGTTGTGTATGACTGCTGACCCTAAGGCCGGCTTTGCGAAGGCCATAGCGACTTATTTTATGGGACAAATTCTGCTCGATTCTGTGTATTACAAATCTCGCCGCGAGGTCATTAACCAATAGCACAACCATTTGGTGCCACTAGACTTTTGACCTTGCCCTGCTCCACCCAAAGTCTAGTGGCACCTGTAAGAAATGATGTAAGAGAAAAAAAAAGGGCCGCATTGCTGCGGCCCCCTTCATACATCAAAGTTGGGTTAAAACCTTTTCAGTACTAAAAATCTTTTTTGAATTTATCAGCAAGAGTTGCGTTCTTAACTTTATCAGTTTTGTACTCAACACCAGCTGCTACAGCTTTGATAGAAAGAGCGATTTTCTTCGCTTCCTTATCAACTGAGATAACCATAGATTGTGGCTTGTCACCTTTCTTGATTACGTCAGATGGCTTCTCAACTCTGTCTTCTGAAAGTTCAGAAATGTGGATTAGACCTTCGATACCTGTTTCAAGTTCAACGAAAGCTCCGAAGTCAGTTACGCGAACAACTTCTGCTTCAACAACTGTTCCCACTGGGAATCTAGTTTCGATTTTCTTCCATGGATCTTCCTCTAGTTGTTTAAGACCTAGAGAGAATTTTTGGTTTTCTTTATCTACAGCTAGAACCATTGCTTCAACAGTTTGTCCTTCTTTGAATTCTGAAGCTAAGTCGATGTTCTTTCTTGTCCAAGAAACGTCAGAAACGTGGATAAGAGCGTCCATGTCCTCGCCTACTTCAACGAATACACCGAAGTCTACGATTGATTTAACTTTACCTTTAACTTTGTCACCAACTTTGTATTTAGCAACAATGTTATCCCATGGGTTTGGTTGAAGTTGTTTTAACCCTAGAGAAATTCTCTTGTTCTCAACATCTACGTCAAGAACCTGCGCCTCTATACGCTCGCCAGCATTGAAGTGCTTAGTTGGGTTTTTGATTTTGTTTGTCCAAGACATTTCAGAAACGTGGATTAGTCCTTCGATTCCGTCGTCTAGTTCAATGAATACACCGTAGTCTTTTACAGATACGATTTCACCAGCAACTTTAGTTCCTGGGATGTATTTCGACTTAGCTTCTTCCCAAGGGTTAGCCTGAACTTGTTTTAGGCCGAGAGACACTCTTTCTTTATCTGTATCGAATTTAAGAATTTTAACTTCGATTTCGTCACCGATGTTAAGGATGTTGCTTGGGTGTTTAACTCTTCCCCATGACATGTCTGTAATGTGAAGAAGTCCGTCGATACCACCAAGGTCAATGAACGCACCGTAATCAGTGATGTTCTTAACGATCCCTTTAACAACCATTCCTTCTTCGATTTGAGAAAGAATTTCTCCGCGCATTTTTCCACGCTCTTCAGCTAGGATTGCACGACGAGAAAGAACGATGTTTCCACGTTTCTTGTTGAACTTGATAACTTTGAATTCCATTGTTTTACCAATGTACTTATCAAGGTAACGAGTTGGACGGATATCAATTTGTGATCCTGGAAGGAATGCTTTAACACCGATATCAACAGATAGACCGCCTTTAACTTTAGCGATAACTGTACCAGTAAGAGCTTCACCAGATTCACATGCAAGAGAGATTCTATCCCATGCTTTAAGGATTTCAGCCTTGTCCTTAGAAAGGATAAGGTTACCCATGTTTGATTCTAGTTTTTCTAAGTAAACTTCGATTACGTCACCTTTTTTAATTTTTAGTGAGCCGTCATAGTTTTGGAATTCTTTTACAGAAACCAATCCTTCTTGCTTGTAACCGATGTCTACAGTGACATAATCTTGACCGATGTTGATGATTGTTCCGTTGAACACTTCACCTTCTTCAAAATTTTTTGATGTAGACGTGTTGAGAAGTTCGCTGAAATCCGTCTTCTGAACTGTTTCAACGTCTTCACCAATGACGACGTCGTAACCTTTCATCCAATTTTGTTTCAATTCTTGTTTTTGAGCCATAAATACCTCGAGAGATTTTTTTTACCAGTCAAAGACTGGCCCCAGCTTCTGCTTTAAAAAAGTGACCACTAGATTTGAAGGGCAACTATACTGCACGAGAGCGGAAAAGTCGAATAAATTAACACGCTTGAGACGCTGAAACGCTCACAAATTCGAACACTTACGTGTTGCCAACAAGGAAAAATCTTCCTATCGCCCTGAAAACCTTCTGAATTGAGTCAGCCTTTCCGATAATTCTCTGGAAATTGAAAAAAGTTTCCTAATGAGGATCTGAATGAAGTTAATGATATCCCTGATCTTTTTAAGTCATGCTTGGGCGGTTGAGATCCCTAAACCCAGAATGAAGAACTGTCATATTTCGATCACCAATACTTACAAAACAGGTGAAATAAAAAGCAATTCCCGTCATTTTAAAGTAAAAAACAAAGAAGAATGCGAAAAAATGAATCGCATTTTATCCGACAATATGAACCCCAAAGATATTGCAAAGGTTGAAACAAAATTTGAGTGGAGTGGAAAATGAAAAAACTAATTCCACTTTTATTATTAATGAATACTGCTTTTGCTGATCAGTGTTTCGACAGTGGAAATGTAAAAACAATTCCATTTTTCAATGCAGGAATGGGCTATGGCGGAACAAATGGATTATCAGCTAAAAAGACAAAGCTTATTTATTACAATGGTAATGAAAACAAAATAGATTACTATGATCTTAAATCAGACTCATTAAAAAGTATTCCATTAACGCCTAATTCATACCCTACCTGGATCGATGATGATCATGTCGTCGTGACTGAAATGCCTCCTGAATCTCTTAATGAGGATTACCGAAAACGATTAGAAGAAGACCCCAAACTCAACTTAGAGTTTCTAAAGAAATTTAACTCCACAGTTTACAATCTTAAAACCGGGGAGAAAATTGTAAAAAAAGGTGTGCTCTTTGAAGAAGGAAGCCTGGATGAATTAATGCCAGTCAAAGCGGAAAAAAAAGATGGCGGCAACGTTTTAACTTTTCGCACCAAATCCGGAAAAATCGTTAAGCAGAGCTCTGAATCTAAAAAAGATTCAGTCTATAAGGACTGGCGGGGTCAGACAGAAGTTACGATCTCTCCCAAAGGGGTGTTGAGAATTTACAACCGGGAAGAATTACAATTTCAGGATTCAATTCCGGCTGAACTCATTCATGGTCCCCCGGCAGCGGGCGAATATAATTCATATTCTTCTGGAACGATCAATCCAGCTTATAAAGTTAGTCCAGAATTTCACAACAAAATGCTCATTATTCAGGCAGTAAACGATAAATCAAAGCAGACTCATAAGCATATTATCATTGACCTAAAAAACAAAAAACAAAAAATACTGGATCTGGGCGGCCGTTCCCCGGATTTGAACGCAGGCAATGAAGCCGTCAGCAAAAATGGATCAGCGATAGTGGTTTTTCCAAAACCAACTGAGCGTGGTGCTTTTTATCTCGATTTAAAAAAAGATGAAGTGGTCAAGCTGTCAGAAGAAAACATTGAACAACCAGTGTTTAATGATCAGAATCAGCTCTGCGGAATTAACCGCATCATCATTTATGAAAATAAACCCGCCATCACGAATCGTACAATGGGTTTCATAAATTTCACAACATATCAAAACAATATCTCTATTAGCCCAATGAGTCCACCGCTCACCTATGATTGCTTTGATATTACTACAAAGAAAAAAATTAGTTCGAAATACATCACAGATAAAGTAACAGCTCAGGTTCAACGGATAAATGATGATAAATTTATCGTAAATGATAATCAAATGGGATTGTACCCGGGCTTAATGATGTCTGGTGGAATGGGAATGTATTCCGGAAGCGCTAATACATCCTCACAACTTGTTACCTCTAAAACGGTCTGCGCAAAGAAGCTTATTCTAGAAGATTGTGATTGCGAGAACATCAATTCTCCTAAGATAGACTTTAAAAATCTCAATCAACTGAGCTTGAAACTAGCGTGCGAAAGTAATTACAATAAAGATTTATGGTCCGCTCTAATTAAAAAACCTGCTTCTAAAATCACTGAAAAAGAAGCATTAATCTGGCTGACTAAATTTTCAAAACCTGGCGGTTTAGCAACAGATGAGCTGGATGTCTTTGTAGCTCTGGTGGACGCTAAAGCTTATGTTAAATATCCCGCAGAATTTAAGGCCAGCTTATCCAGTCTCTATTTTACATCTCCAATTCTTTATAAAAGTATTCTGTTAAAATATCCCCAGTTAACAGAACTTAAAGGCAAAGACTTCAGCAATTGTTTAACGTCTGAAGAAAAATCTAAGATTAAGGCCGCTAAGAGGGCGCTCTTTCAGGACAAACTTGCTAACCTTCAATCTCCAACCGAAGAAGCTCTCGAACCGATTCTTAAGCAGGCTAAAGAGTTATTAAACGAAGAAGAAATGGATACCCTGGCCGAAGACATTGCAGATCTTGCTGTCGCGAAGATGAGCACTCAACCTGAGCTTGAAGGCATTTTTCCATCAAAAGTGTATAAGTTTGTTTACAACAAAGTAAAAGGACAACTTGGTTTACCTAATAAAGATATTACTGACGTAACGGTTGTAAGAGCTAACAATGAGATCAAACTAAAGTTAATGGGGGTTTCACCGGTTGCAAATGCAAATAAGTCTTTAGCTGGAATATATGTTTCGACAGCGAAAACGATGTATGAACCAAGTATACCGCTGGGACAAATTCAGGAAAAAATGGAGTGGTCACACTTAGGAAAAAAATATTCAGCCGTTATTGACTTCAAGCGTGAAATCCCTAAAGAAGATTTAACACCAGCGAATCCAGCGCCTAATTATGCAGAAATGAAAAAAGAAAACTTCCGGGGTTTAATTGTCGTTGGTAGTAATATGGGACCTAGCTCTACAGAAAATGTCGTCCAGGAGTATCTGGAGTACTTCAACGAAGAAGGTTTCGAATTCGAAGAAGCTGAAGAAATTAAAGACACTCGATCTTTCATTCAGTCACGAGTCGCAGGAGAAAACAAAGCTCATTATTTCGTCAAAGAAGCACACTCCGACGGTGATGAAAAAAATCTTTTCAGGATTTCTAACAGCGGAAAAGTTCTACGTGGTGTCCGGACACTTGAAAATGGAAAAAAAGAATATGTTGATATAGTTTATCCAGGGAAGGACTACAAAACATCATTGCTATCAAACAATGATTTTGGTGAATGGATGCAGCAGAGGGAAAAAGCTGGCGGCAGTGAACTTGTTTACTTAAACTCTAGCTGCTGGAGTTCCACTAAGGCCACTTTTGAGATTGCTGCGGCTAAAACACCTAAACTGGTTAACATTCCGACCACAACACTGATGACAACGTTTACTAATCGGGAAGGTAATGTCATGCATTCTGCAATTGATGGTCTAAGAAAAGAACAAACATATGCAGAAATTCGGGAAAGAATGAAAATGGATCCTATGTATGAAAAACGTACAGAAAATGTCATGATCTTTCCGGATGAACCTGCATATGAGGAAAAAATCCGTAAAAATGCTAAAGTTCCATTAGCGATTGATACTAAAGTGTATGTAGAAAGAAATAACATTAAAGAAGCGTATTCAATTGAAGATGCCCATTAAACTTATAATTTTCGATTTCGACGGGACTCTCGCCGACTCTTTCGGGTGGTTTTCCAGTGCCTTTGCACTGGCCGCTCAAAAATATCACTTTAAAGTGCTTTCTGTTCCTGAGTTGGAAAAATTAAGAGGTAAAAGCTCCCGGGAGATTATGCGGGAACTGGAAATAGCCTGGTGGAAAATACCATTGATCGCTCGCTTCATGCGCCGGCATATGCATGAACAAAAACCGGACATAAAACTTTTTTCCGGAATTCCCGAACTCATTTTTGAACTCAAGAGACGAGGCATGATAGTGGCCATAGTCACTTCTAATTCCCAGGACAATGTCCGTTCTATTTTGGGAGCGGAACTAGCACGGCAGATTGATTATTTCGAATGCAGCGTCTCTTTATTCGGAAAAAAAAGAAGATTTAAAAAACTACTGCGCCTCACACGATTACAACCTCAGCTGGTGCTCTCTATTGGTGACGAAATTCGGGATATCGAAGCGGGGAAAATAGCCAATGTGAAAACAGGAGCTGTAACCTGGGGTTATGCTAATCAGGAAGCACTCTCGTGCAGACATCCTGATTATTTATTTCATCGGGCAGAAGAAATTCTTACTGTTTGCTCTGATTAACGCACCGGATACCCAAAAGGGTGGTGGAACCTTTAGATATCGCGAAAGAGGCGCACGCGGCGCTGAACCGAACGAGAGTATAAATTCATCAGGTGAGTTTTGTAACTTTTGTGAGAATGCTCGCGTTCAATGAAGAATTTGTAGAGACGCGTTTTTTCTTTATAAACTCCTCGCCCTAGTATCATTTTTTCCCATTTATCACGAAGCTCGCGGGCATCGTAGAGTTTATAGGTTTCACCTACGCCTTCGTATTCCTCAACCAGATCTTTGGTACAGAAATTTCTTCCCATAATCGCCGGGACTTCATGAATAATGGCACTGATGGCAAAATCTTCAACCAGTTCATGATCCCCGTTACTGATCCAAAGATCCAGACGTGTGATAACTCCGACGATATCCTGAGTGGTCACAAAAAGAACATCTTCAGTCAGTCCCTGCTCCTGAATATCTTTCATCAGGGCCGGAAGAAAGGACATGTCTTTAAATTCAACCGGAGATATAAGAACAAGTTTACTTTTACGAATGGAGGTTTGCTTTTCATTCAGTACTCGGAGTGCTGATAGAATGGGAATCAGATTATTGTAATTATCCAGCCCCGGTGAAATGTAAGTTCCTACCAGAAAATAATCTTTATAAGTTTCAAAATTTATATCAATCTCTGCCGGATTCTGGGCTTCTTCATATTTGAGCCCCATTCCGAAATAATCAATTTTTTTCATCGGCAAACCAAGATTTCCCAGAGCATCCTGAAGCAAATTTTTATTTCCCAGAATAAGAGAGTCAATGCGGGAAATGAGAGGACGATACCAGAACCTTCGCAGAGGTTTGTCGATAGCATGATCCTGAGTCATCACCAGGGCCGTCAGGTTCCGGCGTTTGAGCTGAATGGAAAGGGAGAACAGAAGACGAAAATCATAACAATGAATAATATCGATGTGCACTTTTTTAAAAATCGGTGCCAGCGGAAAATGCCGATGAAACTCTGTGAAGCGGTTTAAAAAAGTTTCCTTAAATGGAATAACTTCGATATCGATACTTCTGGCCATTTTAGCGGCGAACGAGTCTTCAAATGTGCAGATATAAATATTGTAGCCGTGCTTACGCGCCAGCATGATATCGCGGAAAGCGAAACGCTCTTTAGTATCCCAGTTCATTGTGGGAAGCAGGTAGAGAATGTTACGCGCATACTTATTGGTCAAACGGCCGCCTGTTATTTTACGAGAATACCTGGTTTATAGTCGACCAGTTCCCCATAGATTGATCCAATTTTAACTTTTGCCTGAAATTTAAGTAATTTTCTCTCTGATTCAATTCCATACCAGAAAATGATGTCGCCGCTTTTCTTCAATACGCCCGGAAAATGAGTTTCCGCGCGGATTTTTATTGCCTTAACATTATTGCCGTCTACAGATGTCGTCTCCGGACCATCAACCATCACTTTCAATAGCCAAATCTTACCGCGAGTGACGACTGGTAATTCATAAACGTCACCTTTAATTAATGGCAGGCCCCGTACAAATTGCAATGCCGAAAATGAATCCTGAGCATAGCGGGGAATCGGCTTGTCAATTTTTTCGTTCTTAGTCTGCCCATCTTTTACTTTTTTGAACCAGTGATAAGTCATCATCTTATCAAAGTCAAAAAGCTGCAGATCATCTACGTTTTGCTTCTTTTCTCTTTGAATCAATTGATACTTTAACGGAAGAAACGTATCTTTCTCTACAAAACTTTCAATATAATCATCCAGCCAATAGAAATAACGGTAGGCATCGCTTGATTTGAAACGGGCATAATAATGATAAACTGTTTTGTCTTTAATTTTGGCAAGTCCCTTTGAAGATATCGTAATATAGCCGGCAGTCACTCCTAAATAGGTGATGGCCATCACTGATTGCTCGCCTGAATAGAAAGCTGGTTTAAATTTCGCCCAAACTGATTTGGATTTTAAATCATAGTTTTTATAATCTTCCGGGTATCCTTCCGGATAAGTTGACTGGGGAACAATTGCGGGTGTGGCGCTTGCAGCAGATGAAACTGTTTCAGTTTTTTCCGCCGGAGTTTCTTTTTTTGCGACAGAATCTCTCTTGGCAGTTTCAGCTTTAGGTGTCTTTTTATCTTTTTTACTTGTCGGCTTTGTTTCTTTAGTTTCTACGATGATTTTGATATCTTCGACCTTCACTTCTTTTTGATCCGGCGAAGTTGGTTTGATCTCTACGGTCGCCGACTCTTTAAAGTCTTCAGCCTGCTCTTTATTAATATCAAACGTATCAATCAAGTCAGCGGTTTTTTCAGTTGTCATGACTTCACGTTTTTCTTTTTCATGATTTGTAGAGCATGCTGATAAAAGCATGGTGGAACAAATCAACAGAATAACGGAGACATTTTTTGAATGCTTTTTCATATATCGTCCTAATATAAATTCTGAAAACATGTATCAATAATTCTGGTCGCCGTTTCTTCACCTCTGAGGAAATGAAGATCTACTTCCAGGAACAGAATAATCGGGTCTTCAACTATTTTTTTTATTCGCACCATATCTTTTTCGGTGGTCACCAGGTAAGCATCTTCATTTTTTGCGTAGGTAAGCAAGGCTTGAAGCTCTTCGGGTTTGAAAAAATGATGATCGGGAAATGACTCAGTCACGATAATTTCAGCGCCGAGATCTTCTAACAATTTATAAAATGACCGCGGATTGGCCACGCCGGCCAGACAGATAACTTTCTTACCGCGAATGTCCTCTGTTTTTAGGACAAGCTCGTAAGCTGAATTGTAGAAACCATTTGGTCTAAAACCCACTTCTGCAAACTCGACTCCCCGGGGAAGATGAGGATGCAGAAAATTTTTGAGTGCCTGAACTCTCTCATCACCGGCCAGATCAGCTTTTCCAATAACGACAAGATCTGTATCTTTTAGTGCCTGAAATCCCTCGCGCATATATCCCAGCGGAGCGACCCGATAACTCTCCAGCGGCATAAGAGCATCAAATAATACTATATTAAGTTTTCTTTTAATCTTAATGTGCTGATGTCCATCATCAAGTAAAACAGCATCGGGTTGAATTTTCGGAAAATAAAAGGCCAGATTTTCGCTGCGGTTTTTTCCAACAACAATAGATGCGTCTTCCAATCTGCGGGCAAACAGCAGCGCTTCGTCTCCGAAATCCTGAGGATCAGGATTTATTTTTTTCCCGGTCACGATAATGCCGGATGAGTTTTCCAGTTTGCCTTTATAACCCCGCATGAGCACCATGACTCTTTTATTTTTCTGATGCAGGTATTGAGCAAGCCAAAGAGTAAAAGGAGTTTTCCCCGTCCCGCCAAAAGTTAAATTTCCAATGGAGATAACCGGAACCTGAAAGGATCGCTGCTTGAGCATTCCATAATCATAGCAAGTTCGACGGATAAAATAGAGAGCTTCCCATGCCCAGGACAAAGGTGAAAAAATGAGTCTTTTAACTAAAGGTATCGACTTTTTTTTCATATGAATTGGTTATCACTTCCGCCATATATTTTGGGATATCTCTGGCTTCACCCTGAACCAAAACTTTGGTTTGTTTTAATTCAGCGGCGAGCTGCAAGTATGCATCTTTATTATAATACCAATTCTTTAAATACGACACGATATTATAGGTCTCTACCTGGTCCTGTAATAGTTCAGGAAAAACTGTCTTATTTTGTACGATATTTGCCAGGCTGATATGACCGCGGTAGCTCACCAGAGTTTCATAGATAAACTGATTGAGCAGTGATGTTTTGTAACATACGACAGTGGGAACTTCAAACAACGCACAAGTGAGCGTTACAGTTCCGCTGGCCGCAAGGGCGAAGTCGCTCTGCTTTAAGGCCGTAACCAAATTTTCGTTGCTGTAGACTTGATCAAAATACTCTTGATACGGCTCAAAAAATTCCTGCGGCACTGAACTCGATTGCACAATAGCGATCTTGCAAGCGACTTTCCTTTTAAATTCTTTGATGGCCGCTATAAAAACTGGAAGTAATTTCTCCACCTCAAATCGGCGAGATCCAGGCAATAAAGTAATAGTCGGCACAGTCTTAAGTGGAGCCCGGTTAAAATGCTGCAGTTCACTTCGATAAGTAGTCCAGAGGGGATGATCCACTCCAATGACTCGTGGAACTCCCCGTTCACTGAACCATTTTTTTTCAAATGGAATGATAGTGAAAAGTGTATGAACAGCGTGACTAAGTTTCTTTACCCGGTATTGCTTCCAGGCCCAGGCCTGAGGAGCCACATAATAAAGAACATCTACTCCCAGTTCTTTTAAGCGTTGGGCGATTTTCAAATTGAAAGACTGAAAGTCGACCAGGATTGCTGTTTTACAATTGCGTTGGATAACTTCCTCAATCAGATGATCCATCGCTTTTTTATAAAAAGGTATTTTGGTCAGGACTTCGCTGTACCCCCAGGAAGAAAAATCATTCAGGTGATAAAGAACCTCGAGGCCTTCTTGCTTAAGATCATCTCCCCCCACTCCAAAAAAATGGGTATCGGGTGAATCCTTTTTTAAACGTCCGAAAAAACTAAGTGCGTGCTCTTCACCCGACTTTTCGCCAGCAATTAACAAGCACGATTTTGTTGTCATTAAAGAGCAACCTCTTTACCCAGCTCAACACTGACGAGAACAGCATCGATTAAACGAACTGCAAGTAATCCGTCTTCCAGCGAGACGATAGGAGCACGTCCTTCAGTGATTGACTGGTAAAAATGCTTGTGTTCAAGGAGTAAATGGTCACGTTTTTCATATTGATCAAGACTGACATATTCCGGACCAGTCATTGTTCCCAGTGCTTCTGAAATTTCATTCCTCATCAGGTCTACGTGCAGAGTGCCCGCTTTATTGGAGATTTCCAGTTCACGAACTTCCTTCGTTTGATTACGTCCGACTGATATCGTAGCACGGTTGCCTGATTTAAATTTGAAGTTGGCCGTTACATAATCATATCGATTGGTACGCATTTTAAAGCCCATTGCTTCGACACTAATTGGTGTTTCATCGAAAAGGTACACAAGTAAATCCAGGTCGTGAATCATCAGGTCCTGAACAACGTCAACGTCTGTTGCACGACCTTTAAAAGGAGCAACTCGTTTCATTGTAATATGTGCAGGAGATTCAAAGAACTGCTGGTATTTTTCTTTTCTCTCCCAGGCCTGATGAAAGCGTTCGGAATGACCTACTTGCAGAAGTGTTCCGGCCTTTTTCAATTCGGCCTGCAGCTTCAACGCTTGTCCAGTTGTCTCGGTGACTGGCTTTTCACAAAAAACATGTTTTTTGTTTTTTAAAAGAAACATAACGATGTCGTAGTGAAAAGATGTGGGAGTTACAACAATTCCTGCATCAATATCGTTGATACACTTTGAAATATCATCTACGACTTCAACATTGGGGTGCGCCGCTCGCGCGGCTTCCTGACTGGCGGGAAATTTCTCTACAATATATCTCAGCTCAGCTAATTCCGGAAAAGATTGCGCTTTTTGTGCGTGCCACTTTCCTAAATGTCCGTAACCGATAATCGCAACTCTTATTTTTGCCACAACTTTTTCCTACGGGTTAAAAGGCGCAATTCCAATTTCTGATTTGCGAATTTGCTCTACCATTTCCTGGACAATACGATTGTCTTTATATTCGGCCATGTGTTCAGGGTGATCCACAAAGGCCCTTGGAGAAAGCGCTGAGGCTTCCATCGTACGATAGAAATCGACGACTTCAGAAATTTCCTGCTTGGAGTATCCCTGACGACGAAGACCGATAATGTTGATGCCTTTCAGATAAACACGATTTCCCATTGCCGTACAAAAGACCGGAATGTCGCGATCAATGGCGGCTGCACCACCAATATAAGCTCCCCGTCCTAGTGTCACAAATTGAGAAATATTTGTACCGCCGCCAATGATGACCCGGTCACCGATTTTTACGTGGCCTGCGAAGTTAGAAGAATTGGCCACAGTGACGTTATTGCCAATGCCTACATCATGACCCGCGTGTACGTAGGCCATAAATAAACAGTTATTGCCGATTTGAGTAAGACCGTTCTCTTTCAGTGTCCCACGGTGGACGGAGCAATATTCACGGAAAATATTATTATTTCCGATAATCACCCGAGTTGGCTCACCTTTGTAAGAATTATCCTGAGGGGGAGCACCGATTGAACAGCCCTGAAAAAATTGATTGCTTTCACCAATAACTGTATGGCCATCGATTACACAATGTGAGTGAAACACTGTATTGGCACCGACTTCAACATTTGGACCAATAATACAAAAGGGTCCGACTTTAACTGACTCATGCAATTTTGCCTGAGCATCAACGAGAGAACTTGGGTGTATTGTTGCCATGACAACTTCCTTGTAAAAAAATTAACTCATCTTCAGTGAAGCAAGAACCGTCGCTTCACTCATTAATTGGTCATTATGATAAAGTTTACATTCGCTGGTAATCATTGGTCCGCGCATTTTCAGCAGACGAGTAACCAGTTTTAAATCCATTTCCGGAAGCACTGGTTTTCTAAATCTTGCTTCATTAATGCCCAGAAGAGCGACATCCATTTTCATCTGCATCGGATCTTCATTCACCAAAAAAACGATGAAGCTGGTCGCCTGGGCCATCATTTCAACCTGAACAACTCCAGGTAAAATAGGATAATCCGGAAAGTGGCCGGCAAAAATATTATGATCCTTTTTTGTCCGATAGTGAGCAACGACTTCAGAATCAACGATGTCTTTCAGCTCAAAAAGCGGAAACTTCTTTAACTCTGTCAGCTTGAAATCGCGGGAAGGAAGTGAAACTGATTCTACTGAATCAATAAAAAGAAAAGGGTCACGATGGGGTAAAACTTTTTTAACTTGTTCAGTGTTCAACAACATTTTGGCCTCTTATTCTGCTTTCGTTTTTGCTAATGATAATTTTCTTAATGTGGCGACACCTTTCATCCACTCTTTGATATCTCTTGCCGGAAAACCGCCTACAACAGCCCCATCCTGAATATCGTTAGTCACACCGGCGCCACCGGCAATCTGGACTCCTTTTCCGATTTCAATTCCATTGGCCAGCGCTGCTCTTCCGCCGATAACAGTATAATCACCGATTGATGTACTGCCACCAATTCCTACTTGCCCACAGAGGATGACTCCGGTTCCCAGCTTGCAGTTATGTCCAATCTGGACCTGATTGTCGATTTTAGAGCCGGCACCGATGATGGTAGGTGAAAAAGTTCCGGAATCTATGCAGGTCGATGCACCTAATTCAACATCGTTCCCGATTACTACACCGCCCATGTGCCAGACTTTGTGATGAATCCCTTTACTGAAGTTGTAACCAAATCCATCTGCGCCAATACTACATTGAGCGTGAATGCGTACGCGCATACCAATATCAACATTGCGATAGATACAGGTATTGGGAAAAATTTCTGTGTCGTCGCCGATTTGTACACCACTCATGATAACTACACCGGAATGAATTTTTACATTCGCTCCGATGCGGACATTTTCTCCGATAAATACACCTTGGGCAATCCAGCTACTTGGATGAATGGATGCGCTTCCCATTTGCCGGCCATCAACCATGTCATTTGGATTCTTTATCTTCTCGTCGTAAAAAGGCTTCGACAGATAAGACATTCCCAGATTAACGTCGGCAATTGTTCCCAGCCAGATAGCCTTTTTTTGGAGTTCTCCTTTTTGCTCATCGGAGAGCAGATCAAAATATTTCTTTTCAATCAAAAGCCCCTGACGGGTTTCTTTTTCCGAACTTAAGAATTCGGAGGCGAAAGATTTATTTTTAATAAAAAGTAAATGGCGATCAGCTAATGCAGATGAATCAGTAATGCCTTCTACTTCAATTTCCTGCCCGTTGCCGAATAAGATTTCAATGGTTGGATCAAAATTCTTCAGGTTTCCCAGTTTCATCGGTTCCCCAATAAATGTGAAGGGACCCATCGTGACAAAAGCTTTATTGGGCTATCGTCATGAGGGTCCCTACAATAAGAGTGCTAAAATGTTAAAAAACTATTTTGGGTGTTTCTTGTTGTAGGCCTTGATTACATCATCTGTTAAATCTTTTTCAGATTTGGCATAAAGAATCGGAGCCGTAGCAGATTCGTAAACCAGATCAACATCAGCAGACTTCGAAACTTCATCTACGATTTGTTTTACTCTCTCAAGAATAGGTGTTTTTAACTTTTGTTCCATTTCCTGGATTTCTTTTTGGTAAGTCTGAGTTTTTTGCTGAATAGCGATGATCTTTTCCTGAATCTCTCTTTCTTTTTTTGACTTTTCTTTGTCGTTAATTACTGAAGCTTTCTTTGAATAATCATCTTGAAGCTTTTTAATCTTATCTTCTTCGTCTTTTAAGATTTTTTGTTTTTCATCAAATGATTTCTTTAACTGGTCACGAACAGCAACACCCTGGTTAACTGAAACTAAAACCTTCTGAACGTCGATCTTGCCTACTGATACGCTTGCAAATCCCGTGCTCGCGAAAACGAATGCCACTAGGGCCAATAATGCTTTCATTTTATACTCCTTCATATTTTAAAATAATTGTCCTATATCAAAATGGAATTGAGAACCCTGATTTTCTGTCTTGCCGGCTAAAGGGTAACCAAATTCGAAGCGAAGTACTCCGATTGGAGAAAACCATCTGAAACCAAAACCGTAATCGGTGTAAACTTTCACTTTGTCCATGCTTCCGGCGTGCCCAGCGTCAAAGAAGACAACCCATTTTAGTCCAGCTTCTCGTGATAGTGGATGCTGGAATTCAAGGTTAGCAAAGGACATAAACTCTCCACCTAAGTTGAAAGTAACCTTACGTCCCTGAACGGTTGCATCGCGAAGCGGTCCAACTGCCTCTTGCGCGAAACCGCGTAAGTTGCGGGCCCCACCCAGAACAAATCTCTCTGTTCGAGGAATATTTTGATTATTCACCTTATCCAGTCGTCCGGCATAGAAACGAGTTCTAAATACCAGATCGCCGACAACCGGATAGTATGTTCTTCCTTCTGCTTCGTTTTTAATCCACTTCTTATCGCCACCAACGCCTGTATACTCCGTAGAGTAGCTCAGGAAGTACCCCTTGCGCGGATCAGAGCGGTCATCCCGTTTGTCATGAATAATAGAAGACTGGATAGTTGAAGCAATACCGTTTTCTTCAGCAACAACTATTGAAGGATCATCAACTGAAGTCAGTTCCGTATCTTCAATTTTGTAAGTCATGTAGAGATTTGTGAAACGTAAGATAGGATAACCGACACGAATATTGGCCCCTTTTCTTTGTTCATTATAAGAGACAGATGTGTCGTTATTAGTAACAAACACGCCTCCTCCCAAAGTCCATTTCGTATCGTTGAGGTACGGCTCGGCAAAATCAACACTGAACGTTTTTGATTCTTTAGCCAGATTCACACTAAACGATAAATTTTGGCCCAGACCACGGAAGTTTGATTGAGTAATAGATGCCTGAAAGAATCCACCAGTTGCTGTAGAATAACCGGCCCCCAGAGAAATTTGTCCGGTGTTTTTTTCTTTGACGGAAATTTCAACATCCAGAACATCTTCTTTGTCTTTTGGTGAGACCGTATTGAAGACAATTGACTCAGGTTCAAAGAATCCCAGTCGCTGAACGTTTTCCCGGGATTCTCTTAAGGCCGTTCCGTTAAATTTCTGACCTTCCTTAATCAGTAATTCCCGGCGAATGACCTTATCACGTGATTTATTATTACCTTTGATTTTAATGCGGCCAAAGTAAGCGATCTTTCCTTTTTCAAACGAGAACTCAACATTGACCCGATTTTCTCCCGGGACCACATTAAGATTACGGATAACGTTGGCAAACGCATATCCTTCGTCCTGATACATTTCTGTGAGTAACTGAATATCTTTTCTAAGAGATTCTTCTGAATAGATTTCATTTTCCTTCATGACCATTTTTTCCCGGAGTTCCTGCTCCGGAAAAAGGACTTCACCCTGAAAGGAAATCTGGTTTACTGTAAATTGCGGACCTTCAGTCAGTTTGATTGTGATGAATACCCAGCGCTTATCTTCTGATACTGTAATTTCGGGAGTACCGACATTGATCTGCAGGTATCCCTTCATGCGATAGAAATATTTTAAACGTTCAATATCATTTTGAAAAAAGGCTTCCTTAAAATTCCCTGATCCTGAGAGGAAAGAAAACAAGGTATCTTCTTGCGTCTGCAGAATGCTTTTGATCTCTTCATCCTTAAAAGCAACGTTGCCCAGAAAGTTAATTTTCTTAACTTTTACTTTGTCGAATTCTTTAATGTTGAAAACGAGTTCAATGTTTTCTTCATTCAATTTCTTTTCTTTATAATCAATGGCCGCAAGAAAATAACCCTTTTCTTCATAAAATTTTAGCAATGATTGCACATCGCCTTTAATGGTCGTCGTATCCAGAATAGAGAAAATCTTTGATTTTACCTGGCCTTTGAGATCATCATCAGAAAGACCATCGTTTCCTTCAAATGAGATTTTAGTGATGATGGGTTTTTCTTTAACTTGAAAGCGCAGCACATTTTTGCCACCCACCAATTCCTGGTGAGCAGAGACTTCTTCAAAATATTTCATGGAGTAGATCTTTTCCAGATCGCGCTTGAGAAGGTAATTATCAAGAGTCATTCCTGGCTTAGAACCAATTTTTTCCAGGATGGCTTCTTTTTCGACTTTTTTGATTCCGCTGACTTCTATGGCATCGATCTTAAACAGATCAGTACGATCACCCAGATCTTCGGCACCAAAAACATTAAAGCAAAAGCTTTGCAGGATCAAAATGAGAAATGAGAAATATCTCAGAGACATTAAATCTCCACAGTCGATTAAAATACTAAGGTATTAAAAGTAGCAAGAACATCTTGAAGTGCAAAGAACTATCTTCGATAGAAAGCCCACCGCGTCAGCAGGTTATCAAACCAGCAATCCGTCTCTCATGACAAATTGTTTTGAAAAGCTTTGCGCTATCTGTGGATCATGTGTGACGACAACCAAAGTAGACCGAAACTCGCGGGCCAATTCCTTTAAAAGCATGATGACTTTTTCAGAGTTCTCCGAATCTAGGTTCCCTGTCGGCTCATCGCAAAGCAATAGTTTCGGTTTAAGTGAAAGCGCCCGGATTATATTGATTCGTTGCTGCTCTCCTCCAGATAGTTCAAAAGGAAACTTACTAAGGCAATGATACACACCGAGGTGACGGGCAAGATCTGTAGCACGGGAAACTATTTCTTCACTGTAGAGACCCCCTAAGCGAGAGGGAAGTAAAATATTATCCAGACAATTCATTGATGGCAGAAGGAAATGAAATTGAAAAACAAATCCCACATATCGGTTACGATACAGCGCCAGATCCTCATCGGAGAGATCCACCAGATTCTTCTGATTCACAATGACTTTACCATCTGTGGGACGATCCAATCCCCCCAGCAGATAAAGTAAGGTCGATTTTCCCGAACCCGAAGCTCCGCGGATAAGGTATTCACCACCCTCATCCATGGACAAAGACACTCCGTTGAGCGCATGTGATTTGTTATAGTATTTCTTCACGTTCTCAAGTTTTATCATCATACAAATTCCTGTCTGAGCCCTTCTAGTAAGCTTTTTTTCTTCAACCGTGTCAGCAATGCATAGGTAATGAGTACTATCCAGCCCAGTGCGAGTGCGAAGACAAATCCGTAATCAGTCCATGTCAAATGCAGATCAATTCTTGGCATATAATAGATTTCAGCCGGCAATTCAAAGAATGGCAGATTGAGAAGCAAATAACTGAATAACTGCACCATCAAAAAGGCCAGTGGACAGGAGACCAGCCAGATGAGTAAGACAAGCTGCAACCAGATTTTACTCATGGCCTTCTTAGAAAGCCCCAATGCTTTAAAAAGGAAAAGTTCCTTGGCTTTTTTTTCATTAATAAAAATAATAAAGGCCAAAACATTAAAGATGGAAATCACGACAATTGTCTGCAGTATAAGACTGATTAAAACTTTTTCAGCCTGGACAGCTTCTATCAGCGAAGAAAATTCCCGCCAGTATGGTTTAAAATAAAAGCCCGGGGGAAAAACGGTTCGCAGTTCACGTGATTTTTTTTCAATTCGTTTCAGATCATCAGTTTCGCTTTTCTCAGTTTTAGGAACATTAAACGAGACAGTATTAATTCTTCGGTCGAGCTCCAGTAAGCGCTGCAGATCTTCTATTGGTGCATAAATCAGTCTTGCATCTTTTTGATAAACGCCATGGTTAACGATGCCAGATACACGAAACCGATGAAGCGCGGGCATTCCTTTTAACGTTTCATTGCCTTTTCCGAAAGCAAGAACAATTTCATCGCCGACGGCAATACGGTTAATTTTGGCAATCTCACTTCCGATGTGCACTGTTCGGGGAGTAATAGTAAGAGGCAAACCGACAATTGAAGCATAAGCCTTATCAATCCCCTTGACGATAACTCCGCGGGACTCATCGTTAAAAATGAGAAAACTTTCAATCTGAACTGTTTCAGAATAGTCTTTAATGCCTTGTTGATGAAACTTTTTCTTAAGTTCAGGGGTAAAAGAGAAAAAACCATACTGATAAAGCATGACAACTTCTCCGGCCGACTGGCGCAGTCCTTTTCTTAACGACGCATCAAAGCCGTCCATGAGTCCCATGGTGGATAGGATAACTGCAATTGAAAATGATAACCCCACCAGAACGAATGCCAGAAATTTCCGGATCGAAGGCTGATCCAGAAACAACATCAAAAACAGCTGCAGACTACTGCGCTTCATTAGCCGTACCTTGCTCTACTTTCCAGCGCAAAAAAGCGTCTATAAAACCATCGAGATCTCCTTCCAGCACTTTTTCCGCATTAGAAGTTTCAAAATCTGTCCGGTGATCTTTTACCAGTTTGTAAGGGTGGAGAACATAAGAGCGTATTTGTGCCCCCCACGCAATATCCTTTTTAGAAGCTTCCAGTTCAGCCTCTTTGGCGCGTCTTTTTTCCATTTCCATTTCATACAAACGTGAACGCAGAACTTTCATTGCCTGGGCCTTATTTTGCAACTGGGACCTTTCATTCTGACAGACGACGACGATATTTGTTGGAATGTGAGTGATACGTACGGCAGAGTCTGTTGTGTTAACACTTTGTCCGCCGGAACCACCGGAGCGGTAAACATCAATACGCAAATCTTTATCCTGAATTTCGATCTCAATTGTATCGTCGATTTCTGCGGAGACAAAGAGTGAAGCAAATGAGGTGTGTCTTCTTCCAGCTGAGTCAAACGGTGAAAGACGAACGAGGCGGTGTACACCGGACTCTGATTTTAATAATCCATATGCATAATTGCCAGTTATTGTGACAGTTGCCGATTTTATACCGGCCGAATCTCCTTCCTGTGTATCCAGAATCTGCACCTTGAATTTTTTTGATTCTGCCCAGCGAATAATCATCCTGAGGAGCATGTAAGCCCAGTCGCAGGATTCGGTTCCGCCGGCTCCGGAGTTAACGGTGACAATTGCATTATTAGGATCCAGTTCTTCGGAAAGAAGAACTTTCTGCTCTGCCTGGTTAAAAGCCAGCATGAAACTGTTGTAAGCCTCTATGGCTTCGGTTGCAGATGATTCATCATTTTCAGTCATGGCAAAATCAAAAAGCACATCAAAATCATCATAAAGCTGACGAAGGTTCTGATAGGTTTTTACAACTTCATCTAAAACGGATTTTTCTTTCTGAATTTTTGAAGCATTGGTCGTGTCGTCCCAGAAACCATCCATCCCTTCAATACGGGCGATTTCTTCTAAGCGGTTTTGTTTTTTTTCAATTTCAAAGCGACCTCCGTAGAAGATCGAGCTTTTCTACATAATTTTTAATATCGAGTCGTTTTTCATTCAATTCGATCTTTATTTGTTCATTCATAGTGCGCGGGCCTTATATTTAAGTTTTTTATAGATTTTTTCGACTAAAACGGATTCTTCTTTTTCCATGATTTTCTCTTCTTTTACCGAAAGTTCATGATCAAATCCTAACAGATGTAAAAAACCATGGACGACAAGATGGATAATCTCTTGTTCATAAGTAATGCCAAATTCCCGGGACTGGGACAGCGCCTTCTCCCGGCAGATAATCAGATCTCCGAGCTCCATCTGATCCAGGCTCTTCCCCCGGGCTTTTTTATCCGGCCGCAAATTTTCATATACCGGAAAGGAAAGGACATCGGTCACTTTGTCAATTTGCCGGTATTGTCGGTTTAAAGATTTAATTTTAGCCCTACCGCACAGACTCATGGTCATGCTGACCATTTTGACGCCATGAAAATGAGGGTTGTTTTTTAAATAATGACCGAGGGTGGACTCCAGCGCAGAAATCACATCTGCGATCTCTGCTTCAGACTTTCTTTTTGATCCACTATCCTGATACGATATGCTGAACTTCATGAAATAATTCCTTTGGTACAAAGTACCAAAAACTGTCAGGTGCCGCAAATGAATAAAAGTAATTTTGAAAAGCTTAAAGACATCGTTGCTCAGTTAAGACATCCGGTAAATGGCTGTCCCTGGGATCTTAAACAGACCCATGAAACACTTTTAAAATATCTTCTCGAAGAATCCTATGAATTCATCGAGGCTACTGAAGAAAAAAATGCTAAAAAAATGGAAGAAGAAATCGGCGATGTTCTTTTGCAGGTCATGCTGCATGCTCAGCTGGGCAGTGAAAGAAATGCATTCGATATCGAGTCAGTCTGCGCCACTTTGAATGACAAGCTCATCCGCAGACATCCGCATGTTTTTGAAAACCCGGTGGCCGGAATGACCTCTGATCAGGTACTGGTCAACTGGGAAAAAATCAAAGCCGAAGAAAAAGCACGCATTGAAGGAGAAAAAACGCATCACCGTATCACTCATTCCGCGCTTAATGCTCCTCCCTTGGCAGCTGCCGTAAAAATCGGCCAGAAAACGAATGAAATTAAATTTGACTGGGATGACTACCATCAGGTTTCCTACAAAGTTGAAGAAGAATGGCAGGAACTCAAAGAAGAGCTTACACCACATCGTGAATTAAATCGTGAACGTGTCTTTGAAGAAATGGGCGATTTGCTATTTTCTGTAGCTCAGCTGGCACGACACCTGAACCTGGATCCGGATGCAGCTCTTAAACATGCCAATAAAAAATTCCTACGTCGCTTTCATGCCATGGAAGACCTTATGTTAAAAAAGGGTGTAAAACTCGAAGACATGAACCAGACAGAGATGGATGTTTACTGGAATCAGGCCAAGATCAATGAAAAAGCTAAATCCTAAGTGGATAACTAAAACGCAGACCGAGCGTCTCTATCAATTGCCGGTACCGATTATAGGACTGACTGGCGGAATTGCGACAGGAAAAAGTACGGTGGCCGGTTTATTGCGCCAGCGAGGTTATGCACTGATTGATGCTGACCGTCTGGTGAAAAATATCTATGCCACACAAGATGCTCTCACTTTTATTCAGCAGGAATTTCCGACAGCAATTCTGAATCAGCAAATTGATTTTAAAACATTAAGGGCCCTCGTCTTTAACGATCCATTTATTCAGGAAAAGGTCGAGCAGTTTATTTATGCCCGAATGCAAGGAGAATTTCTAAAGGCCTATTTGTCATTAGGCAATCCTGAATTCGTGATCTACGACGTCCCACTGCTATTTGAAAAAAAGCTGGACGAAAAAGTAGATGCCTCTTTCTGTGTTTATTGCCCGCGCGACATGCAGAAGGCCCGGCTGATCGCCAGAGATCACATCACTCCGCATCTGGCCGAAACGATTTTGGCCCGGCAGTTGGACATCGAAGAAAAAAAGAGTCGATCAAATCTTGTGCTTTTAAATGATAAAGGCCCCGAGGAACTCGAGGCCAGTCTTCAAAAAATACTAAGTGAATTACATTAGATAACTGTATCCTGAGCAATTATTTCCAGCTGCTCTGGTCCCATTCCTGTCAAGCGGCAAAGATCGTTGATTCGCTTCATTTCAGATTTTAGATTGATAACCAGCGCTTTTAAAACCGCAATCATTTCTTCATCCTTGGAATGAGAAGTCTGGGTTAACCTGGAAACAGAGAACTGAACGTTTTCAAGATTGTTTTTGATTGATTCCATTTTATAACGAACACTGTCCAAATCCACTCGCTCGCGGGATTCTACCATCATATCGACTTTAGTGACCGTTACATCGAGCTGAGTGACAACCTCATTAAAGCTCTGCAGGACTTTTTCGAAACCTTTGATCTCGATTTTAATTTTCCCCAGAAACTGGTCTACTCGCTGAGTATCATCTTCATGACTCTGGAAAATGAGTAGCTGATCGAGAACCTGAACTATCCGTGATTTGAATTCATCCACACTTGTTTTCAGTTCTTTGAATTCACCTTTTAAATTTGTAATTGTCTTTAGTGACTTAATATAATCATCAACGTTCTTTTCGGCTTTTTCAGCTGCATTAAGGATTTTAGTTTGATCTTTGATGATCTCGCGCGAAGAGTTGATGGCAAAACGGAATTGATCTTCCAGCTGGTCGCGTGTTTCCAGCATTGTTGTCACACTCGCCTTGAACTGGTGATATTTATCCATTGAAGTACGCTGAGTTTCAAAAGAAGAAACCAGAGTCTTACGGATATCAGCAGACGTATTACGCATTTCACTTGTTTGCGCTTCCAGTCTTTCTATTTCTCTGTTCAGGTCATCGCGTATAGCTTCGGTTTTTTCAATATACTGATTAATCTTTGAAAAGAGTTCAGAGGCTCCTGCTTTTTCGGCCTGAGTACGCAGCTGCATTTTACTTTCAGTCGTAAGTTTTTCTTCACTCTGTAATTCAATCATTTTTAGAATCGGTGAAGTCATGGCTGCTTTGCTGGCCGATAGATGTTGCTCAACTTCCTGCATCGGATAGAAGATAACAAGAATTCTTTTCTGGCCGGAATAGTCGACTGGTGAAACAAACATTTCAAAAGGTGCTGCTTGTGCCATGGTGTTTGATTTAACCTGGATTTTGTAAGAGCCCGGAGCGCTCATGCGCAGGGCACTTAACACCGCACTGTTGTCTTCTAAGTTCGTAAAACGCTGTAAAAAATCCCACGTCAACGAGTCATCGTCTTCTTTAAAATTCTGCAATTGCCATTGTTCAAAGAAATGTGAGTTACCCCAGATAACATTTAAGTTGGAGTCCAGTAAAATTGAAGCAAAAGGCATTGCTTCCTGAAATATAGATCCGAAGGCCATTCGCTTATGAGCGTAATCGCGGTATTTGCTAAATTCACTGTTAAACTCTGCAGAATGTTCAACGGTTAGTTTTGATTCCACCGGAAGTAATCCGTCTTTAATACTGTCCAGGATTATTTTTTCTGTTTTTTGGGAACCTTTCTTAGTTGAATAATTGTAGAGCACAAAACCTAAAACGGTTGCACCGACCAGTCCGGTGAAGACGAAAATAATACTATAAAAAATTGTCTGGGAGCTTTTTTCAAACTGGATTTTCTTAAATGCTATTTCCGGTTCAACTTGTTTAAACCATCCTGCATACTGCGCAGAAAAGTCCTTATAGAGACGGTTAAATTTTTTATGATCTTCAACATATGTTGAAAGTTGAGCCGATTCATCTTTGAGAACTTTTATGCGATTAACTATTGCACCTTTAATATCAAGAGGGAGTCCGGATGATTCCGTAAAGTTAGTCATCGCTTCAAGATCATTATTGATAGACATGATTAAATTTTGTGTCCGATCAAAGTTGTATAAGCCGCCAACCATAAGCCGGCTTGGAGAAATCTTGTTTCTTAGGTTGACTGACATTTTAGTTAAAGTAGGCCACTTCTTTTCTGTTACAAAGCCTTCAAACTGAGCCACTTTTGCTGAAAGGTTGCTAAGAAGAACTGATAATTCTGGATTAGACTGGAAATTAATCAGAGACTGTTTCACCTGACGCATATTTTCTTCAAAGCCAGGGACAGCTTCTGTCGACTTGATAGACTTCAGGTCTTTTACATCGGATTCCATTCTGGAGAATATTTTATTGGCATCCTTAATACGGTCACCATCGACGAATTTTTTAAGTTCCTCCAGATCATTGCGTTCTTTAACGGCCTTAACTTTACTGGTTCCATCATAGAGATTACTGACGTAATCGATATTCAGCAGCCCGCTTTCCCAGTAATGTTTCACTCCATAGGCAAATAATGAAATGACTGCCACCATTACACTGACGTAATAGAAATGGACTACTCTTCCTAGAGTAAAACGCATAGAAGCTCCTGCGAAAATGGAAATGTATTAGAAGTTGAAAAGCGAGAAAAAATCGATAGTGCGAAAGTATTTAGAAACATCCTGTTTTCTCTTGTTTTCGTCATCCAGACTGCGTGAATAGGTATCAGTTACGAGTGAACCCTTCACTGGTAGTATGATAGATATAGGACGAAATAAAAAGGGAAAGTGTAAAATTTCTTTATTGGCCGATTCCATACGACTTAACTCCGGTAATCCAAAAGTATGCCGGACAGACAGATCACTGCCTATGTCGATTATGTTATGCTCTCCAACTGATCTTAAGTCTGAAAATTGAGTACGATACTGGCAAAAAATGTTGGAAAATCCCACCAAATATTGCTCTTTGGAATTAATTCTAAAATTCACCCGGTAAAGAAGGTTTTCGTCGTGGCTGATATCAGCCTTCAAAGTTAACTTAAATAGTCCGGTTCTGGCCGTTTCCTCCAGTTTAAAAGTAAGGAGGACTTTCTGCCGGAGCAATTTCCGGGTGACGACATAAATGAATTTACGGTTTAATTCCAGTTTGCCGTCTTCCAGGATCATGCCACTGATACTCAGCCGGCTTTCATCGAAGCGAACATCCACATTCCCGTGATAATTAAAAAGACTCACAACCGAAAGCAATTCCGGAATAGTATTGAGAATAAGGTTCCATTTATTCAGATCGATTTGTTTCGTTGATTTAGAATAGTGAAAACCTTTGAAGCGCCCTTTATCTCCAAAGAAGTCATTCACAATGGAAGTTAGTTTTTCATCCAGGACCTGCGAGACGGCATCAAACCGGGCCACTTGTCCCGAAACAATAGCGTCTGCCTTTCTCTTCATTTCCGAGAGATAAAAATAAGCGTGACTCACCAGCGGAGATACTGCGAACTCTGAAAGCAGCTGAATGTCTTCAAGCGTGCTGAGACTTCTTTCAAAGTCTTCCTGATAAGCTTTATTTGTCATTAGCCAGCCAGATCCTCTGAAGATTCAAATAAGGTTCTGAGTTTTGCTTTTAACTTTAAAATCGCCTGTGTATGCAGCTGAGAAACACGAGATTCTGTGACATCCAGAACCTGTCCGATTTCTTTCAGATTCAGGTCTTCGTAGTAATACAGAGAAAGAACCAGTCTTTGTTTTTCCGGCAAAGTCATAATTCCCTCTTTGATTTTTTCACGAGAGTCTTTTTGAGAAACCGTCGTGTATGGATTAAGAGCCTTATGGTCTTCCATCACTTCCGAGATAAGTTTCTTATCGCCTTTGTTGAAACTGGCAGAATCATCAATATTGAGCAGTGAAATGGATTTTGCTTTATTGAGAAGATCATGGAATTCCTCCTGATTCATCCCCAGTTCAGAACACATTTCTTCGTCAGTCGCCGGACGCCCCAGGTTTGCTTCCAGTTTGCTGTAAGCTCTTTCTACAGTTTTCGCTTTTTCACGAATTGAGCGAGGAACCCAGTCCTGTGCTCTCAGTTCATCCAGGATCGCTCCGCGAATACGGAATTCAGCATATGTCTTAAATTTGTTATCGCGATTTGGATCGAATTTTTCAATAGCGTCCATCAGACCGATGACTCCACAAGAAATGAGATCATCCAGTTCAATATTCGATGGAAGTCTTGATGCTATTTTCTGGGCAATATATTTAACCAACGGTGCGTACTCAACGATAATTTCGTCTTTCACCTTTGGTTCAACGGTAGAGCGGTAATCTTTTAAATTTTTTAGTTTTTTTGATAGTGTCGACATCCGTGCTCTCCCCTACTAAATTGTTAAACGAACTTCTTGTTCGGAGCGTGTAGAAAACCTTGGTGCTGACAAATTGCCATTCTCCAAGGAAACGCCCTCTGTCTCTTCGGTGAATCGCTTAACAATGTTCACAAAATTCTTATGGAGGGAATTATTTTCCTGGTGTAGGAGAACCGTATCGAAATGATCCACAGGAGACTCGACTTTCTCGATTCCTCCGAGGATGTGTAATCTGCACTTTAGAAAAGTTTCAACTGTTTCGCTGAGAGTTTTAATCATCCTTTGATACTGGCCTTCAGATGATTTTTTATTGATGATAAGGTGATTATCGTTAACCCCGAATTCTTTATTCAGGATTTTAATCAACGAATAAGAATCAGTGACCGATGACTTATCAGGAGTAACGACAACAAAACGGTAATCAGAATAAGCATTCAGAGTCAGCGTTTCTTTTGTAATACCCGCCGGACAATCGAGAATAATGTAATCGTATTCTTTTTCATGATTTACCAGAATATCGATGATCACCCGGTCAATTTCCAGGCTCTTCTTGAACATGTCGATACTGCCATTACAACCGGCCAGTAAATGAAGATTTCCGTCTTTATGCAGACAATCTTCAAACTCGCGCTGAGCTGAAATGAGTTCATAAAAGTATGAGGTGATTGGCAATCCCAGCTTCACAACTGTATTGGAGAGATTTGTATCACAATCCAGCAGCAATACCTTGTAGCCAGAGTGAGCAAGGATCTTGGCCATCTTAACGGCGACTGAAGTTTTTCCAACTCCTCCCTTGCCGGCGGTAACAGAAATGGTCTTAGCTTTGTTTGTTGTTTTTTTGGACTGGTATTTGTTCTGCGATGCTAGCCAATCACTCGGATTGGGCTTCTTTAAACTAAGCATGGACTTCCTGTCTCCCCTATAGTTCATTTTATCTTTGTCCGGCTTCCATCATGGTCACCGGATTTTTTGAATGTTAAAAAACGCTTACGTTAACTTAAAAATACCTGCTAACAATCTCTCTGAACTAGCTGGCTCCAGATCTCCCGGAACCACTTCTCCTGTACCAAAAAACTTGTACGGAAGATCCTTAATGTCCTGAGTAATGTTGAATAATGAACCAAAGTTCAGACAAGCATCAACATGTGAAACAACGACACCATCAGAAAGTCTTCTGTATGTGCCCAGGATTTTTCTATTGTATAACTCAGTATGAATAGCTGAAAGAGTGATCAATACTTCCACTTTCGAAAAAGCTCGACGTAGGCCGTCGATAAATTTCTTAGTTTCATTTGCTTCCGTTTCACTGCATTTATAATCAATAAAAACAGACTTTCCGTTTTCCATTGCTTTTCTGCACTCAGCAACGATTTCAGCAATCGAGTGAGTTTTTACAACAGACATTCCGAATATTTTTTCAGCGAATGGAGTTGGTGTTTCTTTTGCGGGATTAACGGTTGCAAAAGTGTTTTTAATGATGACTGATTCCGGGCGGAGCATTCCGATTTTTTGAACCATGGATGTCTGACCGCAAGAAGATTCAGATAAAAACACCGTAATTACCGGTGCCTTTTTATTTTCACTGGCAGCAAATAAAGGCATGGCCACTGAAACAGTGTTCATCATTTCACGAAGAGCAAACTCGAATACCACGTCAGCATTTTCAACGTCAGTATCCGTTAGTTCAAACAGTCCTTTTTTAATCAGCTGCTGAATGTAAGTTTCGTTGATATCCAGACTTCTTAGTGTTGTTCTTAACTGGTAAATGCCAATTGGTTCTTTTTTATGAACGCGCTCAAAATTTCTGCTTAGTTCAAATAGCTTCTTTTCAAGCTCTTCAATTTTATTTTTTTGTTTTTCAAATTCAGCGTCATGACGGACATTGCTGACCGGAGCAGAGGCAGGAGCAGCAGTTTCACGAATAATTTCTCTGGTTACCGGAGCTGCTTGTTGTGCCGGAGCCTGTTGTCTTCCCATGTTTTGCTGAGAATGCTGAGCAAACTGCGGCTTACGCGGAACGGCCTGCATCGGACGACCCGATTCAATTTCATCATCAAAATTAAATTCACGTATGTGATGACGATCTTCTTTTTCACCTAAACTTAGAAAATCATCCAAACCTTCTTTAATCGAAGAAGCGATTCCTTTGGTTGTTGTTACGGTACGATTCAGACCGGCATTTCCGTATCCCGATTGTTTCTGCATAGACGTTGAACCCTGTTGTTTCGAAGACTCTTTTGCAGCTTTAGACTGGTCATGCTGATCAATCATGTTTGCAATATAACTTGCACTGCCGTTATAAAATTCTTCTTTTTGATTGTCGTTGAGGATGGTATCGACCTGCGCCTTCTTCACGTAATTTTTTTCAGAAATAGCTGCAGTGATTTCAATTTTTTTCTTTTTGAACGCGCCTTTAAGACCTTTATTTGTAATAGTCTTCAGGATAACGGCGTCAGGACCAAGTTCACGCTTGATGTCCTTTAATGCTTCTTCGATGCTGTCTGCTTCAAATTTTCTGACGTACATTTATTACAACCTCACCGTTCCTAGTGATCTGATATTAGCATCAGGGCTTAATTCATTGTGGCTTACTACCACAAGGTTGGGTATAAATTTTTCTGTCAAACGCTTAAAGTGAGCGCGAATGACCGGAGAGCACAATACTACCATTTTCTCTCCCATACTGGTCGCTTCTTCAATTTTTTCATTGAGTGAAGCCAGAATGATTTGAGTCACCTTGGGATCAAGCGAGAGTTGTTGCCCCTGATCAGTCTGAATAATATTTTGAGCAATAGACTCTTCAATATTTCTATCCAGAGTGAACAATGGAATATCTCCCGAATCACTTTTAATCTTTTCGGTGATGGTTCTATAGAGCGCCTGACGTGAATACTCAGTAAGCGCTTCTGTATCTTTTATTGTAGAGCCATACTCTGATAATGTCTCTAAAATTGTGCGTAGATCTCGTACTGAAACTCCTTCCCGCAGTAAATTTTTCATGACCTTAAGAACGATTCCCAGATTAACAATGTCAGGTATTAAATCGTTGACTAATTTTGGATTTGTCTCTTTAAAATTATCCAGTACACGGACAAGTTCCTGCCGTCCAAATAACTCGTGCAGGTTTGATTTCAGGATTTCAGTTAAGTGGGTAGCTACGATTGTCGAGCAATCTACTACGGTATAACCATTGTATTGAGCGTCTTCTTTTTGGTCTTCTGAAATCCAGACCGCTCTTAATCCAAAGACAGGTTCGGTCGTCTCCACCCCGTCGATTTTTTCAATGACTGTTCCCGGATCCATGGCCAGGAAGTAGTCAGACATCAACTCCCCTTTTGCTACCTGAACGCCTTTAATTTTTACAGAGTATCCACCAGGCTTTAGCTCCAGATTGTCTTTGATCTTGACCGAAGGAATGATGACCCCCCAATCAAGTGCGAAAATTTTACGCATATGAGTGATACGTTCTAGAAGGTCACCGTTTTGTTCAGTATCAACTAAATGAACAAGTCCGTATCCAACTTCCAGCTCCACCAGCTCCATATTGAGAAGTTCTTCCAGATTTTGTGGATTGGCCTTTTTGGTGACTTCCACTGCTTTTTGTTTTTCAGCGATCGCTTCATTTGTATTTGATTGCTCCATTTTGTGGGCAACAAATCCCAAGAAAGCTCCCATCATGAAGAACGGCAGTTTTGGTAATCCGGGAATAAGACCAAAGAAGACAAGGACTGCTGCTGCGATGTAAACAGCTTTCGGGTGAACTTTAAATTGCTTCTGAACCTGTGTACCGATGTTGTCATCAGTACCGGAACGGGTAACTAAAATACCTGCAGCAGTTGAAATGATCAGAGCAGGAATCTGAGTGACGAGACCATCACCAACTGTTAACAGAGTAAATGTTTCAGCCGCAGTTCCAAAGTCCATTCCACTTTGAGCAACTCCGATGATAATACCGCCGATAACGTTTACCGCTGTAATCAAAATACCCGCGATAGCGTCACCGCGAACGAACTTCGAAGCACCGTCCATTGATCCGTAAAAGTCAGCCTCTTCAGCAACTTCTTTACGCCGGCGTTTTGCTTCAACGTCATTGATTAATCCGGCATTCAAATCGGCATCGATGGCCATCTGCTTACCTGGCATTGCATCGAGGGTGAAGCGAGCACCAACTTCAGCGATACGGCCGGCACCTTTCGTTACAACCATAAAGTTAATGATAACTAAAATAATAAAGATAATGATACCAACAACAAAATTACCTTCGACGACAAACTCACCGAATGCCTTGATGAGTTCACCGGCAGCAGCCGTACCATCGCTTGCCCCGTTGATCAGAATATTTCTGGTGGAGGCAACGTTCAGGGCCAGGCGAAATAATGTCGAGATTAAAAGCACAGAAGGAAATGTCGAAAAATCTAGCGGCTTCTTGGAATAAAGCGCAACCAGCATGATCATAACTGAAGTAGCCAGCGAGAAGGCCAGAAGCAAATCGAGAATAAACGGGTGAATTGGAACGATCATCACCACCATGATCATCAAAATACCAGCAGCCGCTAAGACGTCTGGTCCCTGACTAAAAATTTTCATTTTTTTAAACATGTCATTCATCTGATACCTACTCTGTTAAGAGCTTATGCTAACGCTTTTCTTTTCTTCTTAAGTTTATAAACAAATGCCAGAACTTCAGCGACTGCCTTATACATGTTACGTGGAACCGGTGCTCCGACCTTAACCGTTTTATAAAGAGTACGGGCCAGCTGCACGTTTTCTACGATAGGAATATTATGTTCTTTGGCAATTTCTCTGATTTTCAAGGCTAAGTGATCCTGACCTTTACCTATGATTGTCGGGGACACCATTGTCTCTGAATCATACTTTAAAACGATACTGATGTGAGTTGGATTGGTGATGATAACATCGGCTGTCTTCACATCCTGAATCATTCTCTTACGAGACATCTCACGCTGAATCTGACGAATACGCTGCTTAACTTCCGGGTTACCTTCTTGCTCCTTACTTTCTTTCTTTAACTCTTCTTTCGTTTGCATCAACTTCTTACGATAAGTTAATTTCTGGAAGGCAAAATCCAGTAAGGCCACTACCGAGAGAGCAAGAATGATAGCGAATGCAATCTTTAATAAAAGTTCTTTGGCAAAATGATAAGACTGAGTAATTTCCAGATGCATAAAGCCGTTATAGCGGGAAATATCATCTTTTAAATAAGCATAAACAACAGCGATGATAACAACAAATTTGATTAATCCTTTGATCGCTTCAAACAGTGCCTGTTTGGAAAATAATTTCTTTACTCCGTTAAGAGGATTTACCCGGTCGAAATTTAACTCCAGAATTTCCGGTGAATAGAGAAAACCAATTTGAGCAACTTGAGCAAGAATACCAACACATAATGCAACAAAAAGAACCGGTGCCGCACATTTAGCCGCGGTCATCATGGTTTTTGTCGTAATGGTAGCCAGAGATTTTGGTGTAAATGCTGAAGCGATATCCAGCGTATAAAGCCACTCAATATAAGTGGTCATTTGTTCAAATACATAAACCAGTGAAAGAGACAAAGTCATCAGACAAGCGGCCAGCACGAGAACAGACGTCACCTCTCGGGAGACGGCAACGTCACCTTTCTTTCTGAATTCGTCTATGCGATGCTGGGAGGGCTCTTCCGTCTTTTCGCCAGCGTCGTCATTTTCGTCGGCCATATCCTGTCGCCTCTAGATTGCCTTCCTGGCAATCGTTAAGTTAAAAACTGAAACCAGTCGCCTAAGCGTTCTGTATATATTCTAAAACAAGTCTGAAAAAACTCATCTGATCCGGTTGCAAAAACCAGCAATCCTAATCCGATGTTTACTGCAAAACTAACAGCGATAACGTTCATTTGCGGAACGGCACGGGAGACAATTCCCATTATTGTATTAATCACCAGGTTGATAAAAATCATTGGCGTTGCCAGCATAATACTAGTGAGGAAAATAGATTTAAACATAATCATAAAAAAATCTATTGAATGGGCCATTTTCCCCAGGTTGTATACGTGAATAGTTGAAAATGAAGAGATGACTCCTTTGAACATTGGAAGCAAAGCTCCCGATGTTAATATCATCATTAAAACTGTCCACTCTATCAGTTTTTCAAATGGACCTACAGTCTGGCTGGCCTGAGGATCAAAATAACTGAGGGCATTGAAACCGATCTGCTGAGTGATAAGAGCGCCTGCGGAAATAAAAATTGTCATAATTGATTTCACAAAAAATCCAATGACTAATCCGACAATCGTATTGAAAATAGTGAGGTACCAAAAGCTGTCTTCACCGACGTATTTAATGTCAGCCATGATCTGATCTTGTATTAAAGGAAAAAAAGCAAAAGTTATAATTAAAGTAGTTAAAACTTTTACGACTACTGGAATAGATACGTTTTCAAATAACGGAAGCTGGAAAATAACAGCCAGCCATCTGGTAAAGGCTAACCAGAAAGAAATGATGACTGTCATGTCTGTTATTTGAATATTTAACATTTACCGGCCTATCTCTCCGCAACGATTTTAGGTATATTTAAAATTAAATCTTTGGTGAATGTTGTCAGTGAATCTGACATCCATGGACCAAAGAAAATTAAAGCTGCAACAATCACAACAATTTTCGGAATAAAGGCAAGCGTCTGCTCATTAATCTGAGTGACCGCCTGAAACAGCGAAACAATAATACCTACAACCAGTGCACCTAAAAGCATCGGTGCCGATACCATTAAAGCAATTTTAATCGCCTGGTTAGTAATGTCTGCGTATGAATCATATTGCATAATTTTTCCTTTTCCTACGGATTAAAAGATCTTAAAATCGATCCGGTTACTAACTGCCATCCGTCTACCAGCACAAACAATAATAACTTAAACGGTAATGAGACGACGACCGGAGGTAACATCATCATCCCCATGGCCATAAGAACTGAAGCAACAACCATATCTAAAATCAGAAACGGTATATAAAGCAAAAAGCCAATCTGAAATGATGTCTTTAGTTCTGAAATAATGAAGGCTGGAATCAGATAATGAATCGGAACATCATCGATCGTCTGCGGAGCTGTTTTTCCGGTGACATCATAAAAAAGACCAATATCAGCTTTGCGAACTTGTTTTTGCATGAATGATCGTAATCCTAAAACAATTTCATCAATTGCAACTGTACTGGTAATTGTCTTTTGCATATATGGCTGAATAGCGCGGTTATAAATTCTCTCTCCCGTTGGTTGCATAACAAACAGTGAAAGAAAAAGTGAAAAACCAACCAACAACTGATTCGGCGGCATATTCTGAGTACCGATCGCCTGACGCATAAAAGAAAGGACAATTAGAATCCTGGTGAAGCTGGTACAAAGAATTAAGATAGACGGTGCAAGAGTGATGATCGTAAACAACAAGAGGACTTCAATTGAGTCCACTAAGTTTACACCCTGACCAAAGTTAATTGACATTCCCGGGAGTGCCACATTCTGTGCCTGCCCAAACGCAAGAGCTGGCAAGAGAAATATGGCCAGCACTTTTAAGATTGTTTTCATTCGAGCATCCATGCTCACCGATCCTATTAAAGTTGTTTTAAGTTTTTTACTTTAGTTTTAATCTGGTCTGAAAATCTTACCTGATCTACAACCGGTGATTTTTCAATTGCTCGGGCGGCATTGGTTGTTGCTTTTTTCTCGGTCCTGACCGGAGCTGTATCGTTTAGCATATCGTCCAGTGAATCCATGGCGAAATCATCTGCATAATCATCCATTCTCACTTCTTCTTTAATTTTAAATTGTTTTTCTGTTCTGTTGGCATCTACTAAATTTGTATCAAAGTTAGAGCCTGTTATCTCTTCTTCACCAGTTTTGATTAAACCGGCAACATCTTTGATTTCAGAAATGAGCTGCATGCCTGATTCTGAGTTTGATACCAGGAAGACCTGTTTATGGGCCTTTACCATCATCAGTGTTCTTTTTGGAGCAACGTGAGTTGTACTTAGTACTTCAACCAGCTTCGTGCTGTGAAGAAAGCCAAGTTTACCTTTTTTAATAACACCTTTTTTGAACAATTGAAGAACTCCGTAAAAACCGGCGATCATGATTGCCAGAAATGCAACGAACTTACCAACATATCCGGCAATGGAAAATCTGGACTTAGTCTCACTTTCTGACGTTTGGGCACCAGTTTGTGTCTCTTTAGCAACGCTAGCCTGAGTCAGACTGACTCTGTCAGTATCAGCTTGCCCCTGCTTTTCTGCGACTTCCGGATGCTTCTCAGCTGCCAGTTTTTCCTGTTCTTTTGAAAGTTTAGACAAATAATTCTCATCTAATTTTTCTGCTTCAGCATTGATCGCTTCTGCTCCCGTAACTGCAGCTACAGCTGTTTCTTCAACAATTCCAGGTGAACGGCTGACGATCGCTGCTTTTTTTACTGTTTCAATACGCGGAAAATTAACATCGATAACGCCTTCTTTAAGCGTAATATTGATGTTTGATTCTTTGCCCGCCAGTGAATAAGGAAGAACAACTTTTAGAGTCGTATCTTCACCGGCCTGCGTAGCAGAAATCGAAGCACCGTTTACTCTTTTGGCGATTTTAGCGGACAGATTGGCATTTGGAATGGAGACCTGTAAAACTTTGTCCTGAACCGTTACCTTCGGGTTGTCGTTTAGTGTTCCGACGTGTTTGATTGATAACTTGGCTTCAGCTCCTCTGTCACTTTTTAAATCAGCACCTTTAATGCTCACATCGTCTGCCCATAGGCTAGAACTTAAAAATGTAACGAGAAGTAAGGTTAATTTTTTCACAGTAGTATCTCCTTTCATTCCCTGATTATTTTAACGTCTCAATTCGTTCAATCGGGCTGATAATATCGGTAAGACGAATACCGAATTTTTCGTTCACAACCACAACCTCACCTTTTGCAACCAGCTTGCCATTTACCAGAATTTCCAGCGGCTCACCGGCGAGCTTATCCAGTTCAAGGACCGAACCTTGTCCCAACTGTAGTAAATCTTTCACGATGATCTGGGTTCTTCCCAACTCAACTGAAACCTTAAGCGGAATATCCAGAATAAAGTCGAGGTTCTGGACTTTAAGTTTATTGAGGGAATCATCCCCTGCCTTTACCTCATCTGCCATTCTGTCTACGGATATCTTATTCATTTGTATGTCTCCTAATATTTTAAAATATAATTATGTTTCTTCTTCTGTTGATTCATACGTTATAGGTGCATTGACCTGTGTAATCTGAACGGCACGGGAGCCTTTATAAGTTCCCATCAGACATTTCATTTTATCAACACCTTCAACGGCCACAGTTACTTCACCCGAAGCATCCTGATTAAGCGGAATGATATCTCCTGGCTCCAGCGTGAGCAGATCCCCCAGAGTCATTTCCGTTTCCCCCAGACGAACCACAACTGTCGCTTTGGTATTTTTGATGTGCTCATTCATGGCCTGAGTCCAGATGGAGTCTGCCATTTCGTTATCAGTCTGAAAGCTTGAAGAAAGTTTTTGTTTAATTGGTTCGATCGTTGAATAAGGAACAACGATCATGATTGTTCCTGAAGCGGATTCAAATTCTACTTCAAGAGTTGTAGCGATAATAACGTCAGAAGGAGGAACAACCCCTACGAATTGCGGGTTGATTTCAGTACGAAGATACTGAGCATCGATACGGTGAACGGGTGCCCATGCTTCTTCCAGATCGTTGATGGCCATATCCATGATCTTTCTCATGAATGAAAGTTCGATCATCGTAAATTCTTTTCCTTCAATCTTGGTGAACGGACGGTCAGTCCCACCGAAGTATGAATCGATAATGGCGTAAGCAAGTTTTGATTCGAAAACGAGAAGAGCAGGTCCACGAAGCTCGTTATATCGCATGATACACATACACGAAGGAATCGGAAGTGTGTTTACGAATTCACCGAATTTCAAAAGGTCGGTCGAGATAATGGATATCGTGGAAATTTTTCTTAACGAGTTTGACAGTGATACACGAAAGCTTCTGATGAAGCGTTCATAAATGATTTCCAGGATGGGCATTCTTCCGCGAATAACGCGGTCCTGATTGGTGAGATCATACGGCTGAATATTCTCATCACCTTCTTCAGCAGCGCCACCACTGCTGTCACTACCACCGGAAAACGAATCTCCTCCGCCTTCATTAACAGCGTTTAAAAGTGCATCAACTTCATCTTGACTTAGAACCTGTGCCATAATCTTCCCCTCCTGGGATTCATAAAGCTTGAGCCTGTGACCTCATGTCACCAAACGGCCTTTGGTATTAATTAATTTATCTGAAAGCCTACGTAATAAATTTCTTCAAGATGACCATCAACTAAAAAGTTGTTGATTGATGTCTTGATTTCTTCTTTTAAGTATTCTTTCCCTTCCCGCTTCAGAAGCTCTTCGGGCTTCTTGGCGTTTAACATACTAATGATAGTGTCACTAATTTGTGGTTTTCTTGCGTCCACTTCTTCTTTTTTTGTTTCTTTTGTAAATTTCAGCACTAGTGAAATACGAATATATCTTCTTGGTCCATCACCTTGAGCGAGGTTTGCCGTAAACGGATCAATTGGATAAAGAAGTCCTTCTGATTTTGGTTCAACTTTCTGAGCACCGGCAGCTCCCTCAGCTCCGCCCTCGGCCTGAGCAGCACCGGCACCTGCTTCAGCAGCAAGTTGTTGTTGCATAACATCTGCAGCCGTAGTTACAGAAGTTAGTTTTTTATGATTTTGGAACTGGAAAAAACCAATCGCTAATACTGCGAGAGTATTCACTGCCACGAGTACAACTAAAAGAGGATTTTTTGCGGAAGCGGGCTTGGAATCTTCCTCTGGGATTTTTTTATCATCGGCCAATGTATTCACCATCCATGGTTTATTGGGTACCTGTCAAAAATTATACATAGGAAGGCAAAATGGTTCAAGTGAGGTAAGGAAAAAATGGAACTTTATTCCCAAATAGTGATGTTTCGGCCAAAAAGTGTCCGAACTCCGACTGTGGGGATTTTGACAGGGGTAAAAATTACCCGGTCAGAAAGACTAGAGGCTGTCTTTCCAGGGCTTACCCGGTTTGAATTTAGGAACAACACGGGCACGGATTCTGATTCTTTCGCCTGTTGAAGGATTGACTCCCAAACGAGAAGCCTTTCTGGTTTTAGTGAAAGTGCCGAATCCCACCAGGGTTACATCCTCCCCTTTCTTAACTGTTCTCTTTATAGTTTCCAGCATGACATCTATGAACTGGTTGGCCTGCTTTTTAGTCATAGAAGATAGATCGCGGTCTTTAAGTAGTATTTCAATCAGTTCTTTGCGGTTCATGCTGTCGGGTCCTAGTAATGATCATCAATCTGATGTAATTCTTCTTCCAGGGCAATTCGGATGGATTCTTTAATGGTATTCAGAAGGGCTTCAGCATTACCGGCATTGTTAGCATTCTCCAGCAACGACCGCATTAATACCGGGGAGAGATTACGGTAGAATTCTTCAAAATTTAGCTTCGGCAAATCGAAGTCAAACATATCCAGAGCAGTGTGAAGCTCATGCTCCAATTGAAAGAAATTATCTATCAGAACAAAAACATTTTCTGTCAAAAGAATCGTTTTTAGTTCGTTAATAAATACCCGTGTAAGCTCGTCGGAATTATGAATAAGAATTTTTCTTTCCAGCACATCTTTTAATGTGATCAATCTACTGTCGCGCTTTTCCTGGAATGTGCGATTCTTTTTTAAACCCAGATTGCTGTAAATGGAGCCTTCCATACTGTCCTCAATTCATAAAAAAGGGCCACTAAAAGTGACCCTTATGAAAATAATAGTATGTAAGTTTTGAAACGAACAGTACTTAATTAAAGCTTAACTTTTCCGCGTTTTTGTAACTCAGCAATGAGTGAGTCAAAATATTCTGCTGGATAAGCTCCGCGAACAGGAACACCGTTAAGCAGGAATCCTGGAGTACCTTGCATACCGAAACTTCCCGCTTCTTTAATATCAGCCTCGATTCTGTTTCTTACCGCATCTGAGTCAATATCTTTTTTCAACTTGGCCATATCAGCGCCGACTTTCTTCGCAGTTGCATCAAGAAAAGCTTTACCATTTTTTAGTTTCGCCTGATTTTTGAAAATTTCATCATGGAAAGCAAAAGCTTTTTTCTCATCCTGAAGTCTGATGGCTTCGTAATATTGTGATGCTGGCATCGCCTGCTCATGGAAGCTCAGTGGTAAATGCTTATAGATGAAACGAATCTTGCCTTCGTATTTTTTCATCAATTGCATTACTGTTTCAAAACCACGTGAACAGAAAGGGCATTCAAAGTCAGAATACTCAACCAGTGTTAATGGAGCGTCTTTTGGACCACGAATGGCTTCATCTGATCTGATCTCGGCCTGCAATGGCTTATCAAAAGATTCTTCCAGTTTTTTCTTTTCTTCTTCTTCACGTTTTTTACCCATTTCTTCCTGAGCGTTTTTCGCTGCATTTTGAAGTGCAGTAATGAACTCAGCTGGGTGTTTTTCAATCGCTTCAGTAAGAATTTTAGGGTCTTCCTTCAGCACTTTTGACATTTGTTGTTTTAATTTTTCATCTGATGTACAGCTGCTGAGAGCGGCTACACTGAGGAGTACTAAGAATAGTCTTCTAAATTTCATTATCCATCCTTTGGTTTGGGAAAGTAGATCATTCAATTGGAACTAACACATTTTCTCAAATTTCTGAATATTTTCAATTTAATTAGCTAAAGAATTTTTCACCCAAACGTTTAAGTCAGGTTTTTTTGAATATGGTCGAGGTATTTATTTACCTTGCGGCAATCCTCACGCAGATAGTAAAAACCAATTAAGTGAACCCGGTTATGATAGTTACCTTTAAGGAACGATCGCATCGTAGCAAATACGGCGAACGCCGGTGAAGCTATCTTAGAATACAGATGGTAACCAAGCAGCATATAGATCATCAAATGTAAGCAAACGAAGAAAGTGACGGCGATATTGGCGAGCTGAAATTGCTGTTCAAAAAAATACAGCGCCTGTTTGTTGTTGGTAAGAAATTTCCTGGACAATTCAAAAATCTGATCACGGATTTCGTGATTAATTGTATAAATGCCCAAAGAAGATAGAAGTGCAAAAATGATAATGATGAATAGGTAATTAAAGAAAAAGTTTTTTTCAAATGTGGGTTTATGAATTTTGGTAAAATGGTTCGGAATTTCTATTCTCTCCATTTTTCCTCTGATTAATGCTTCATCAATTCGGGAGAAGAAAAAAACTGAAAAGGATGTCAATAATTTGAGGTCTGAAAAAAAATCCGGGGTGTAATAATTTTTTCGTTCATTCATCCGGTCTTCGCAATATTGACCTATCACTTTAAACGGCCGGGTCATGACTGATGCAAGATAATACCCCAGCGAAAAGATGAATACGCCCCCTAATCCCAGGATCCAGATACCGTCATACAAAGCAGAATATATATATTCATAAAATGCATCTTCAAATTCAACAGCTCCCGGAAAACCATTGGCCACAAAGAATATCAAATCAATCCTTATAAAGAGATAAATGAAGAGCAAAACGGAAAGGGTACAAATGGCAGACACCATTAAGAACTTGCTTCCGGTTTTCACCTTAAACATAAAGGCGTCATCTTCAAAATAAGGTTTCAGGGTATCGATCATGCTCATATGTCCACTTTTCGGCTCCTTTTTATTTATTCTTAATAAAATTGCCTAATTATCCGTGATCTTAAAAAAAATTAAAGTGAATTGCTAGATTATCCGAATAGGCTTTAGACAAAAACTACTCTTGGAGTATTGAGATGAAAGCGCAAATGAAAAATTCTCTTAACTTCTGCCTGGTAATGAGTGCTGTCCTCTTAGCATCATGTGGAAAGAAGGAGAATAAAGTTAATATACCGGCGGCGGGTGGAACATCACCATACTACTCTGGAAATCCGGCCATCAGCGGAACAATTATCAATCAGGTTCAATCGATCAAAGCAAATGTCGCCTGTGCTAATGGATATCGTCTTGGAACGGATTATAGTTTTTATGTCCAGGGAAATTTTCCTGTTAACGGGGGAACTGCTATCCGTGGTCAGTGGGTTCCTGGTTATCTGAATCAAGGAACAATCAGCCATCTCTATGTGGGTGTTTCGGTTTTCCGTGATTTAATGTTTGTCACAAAAGTAACTAATGGTTCACAGCTGGTTGGATATAACGTGACACTTTCATTCTGTGAAATGAAAAGTGCTTACCCGAACTTTCCTTCAATCATTTCGAATGAGACTCAACTAACAAACTTCCAGGCGCCAAACGGAATCGTTCTTGATACTGATCCTCACTGTGGTTACGGTGTAGTTGATTATGCTCCAAATACAATTATTACTGCAACCAGGACAGTAGCTAATCCGTACTCAACCGGACCTGTTCAAATCCCTACATCATTTACCAAACCGACCTGTAACGGTCAGTTCTGATAAAAAAACCCTCGCAAGAGGGTTTTTTTTTGTCTATTTTTTCTTTTTATTTTTTTTGCTTTGGCTTTGCAGGTACTTTTCAATTCCGCGCACAACGGCTGAGGCGTAATCTTCCTGGAACTTGGGATTCATCATTCTTTGACGATCTTTGAGAGTCGAAATAAAACCTACTTCCAGCAATACCCCTGGACGTTTAGACAAAGCCAGAACGAAAAAAAGGCCTGGTTTCACCCCTCTGCTGGGCAGTCCGTATTTTTTTCCTACGGAATTTTTGATTTCCGAATGTATGTTAAAGGCCAGAGGCTTAGAGGTATTCACTGTCTGATCAATGACAAGATCAATGAGAATCTGCTGAACAACAACATTCTCACCTTGCGACTGAATGTTTTCAGTTTTTTCTACTTTTTTGATTGCCACGTCATTGTGATTATCAAGGTAGTAAGTTTCAAAGCCTACGGCGCCTGCTTCCGGACTGGAGTTAATGTGAACGGAAATAAAGAGATCCGCTTTTGTTTTCTCAGCTATTGCTGCTCTTTCAGGTAAGGAAACAGTCCGGTCTACACTGCGAGTGAGAAAAACGCGATGGCCTCTGGTCTGCAGTTTGTCGTAAATAATTTTGGAGATCGTAAGTGCTATGTCTTTTTCTTTGACCTGAACCGGAGGATCCTGGCCTTGTGTCATGGCCGTCGCTCCATCTTCTTCACCACCATGACCTGGATCAATGAGTATGGTGAATGAATGCGCAAATGAACAAACGAAACACGTCAGAATAAGCGAGAGAAAAAACTTCATGCTAACAGCTTAATACATCTTTTTCAGATAGTGACCAGGAAAGTAGTGGACGAGGATTCTTTTATACGACCATCCCCGTTTAGCCAGCGCAAAAGCCCCCATCTGACACATTCCTACTCCGTGGCCCAGGCCTTCACCTGCCACGATGATATTGCCATCACGTAAAGAGAGGGAGAAAGAATTGGATGGAAATAATACCCTTCCAAAAAACCGGCGAATTACTGCTTTCTCAATAATGAAAGGTCGCTCATTGATGTAAAAATTGACATTAGCTTTATCAATACTGTCAGGTACCAGGACTACGGATGTTACATTTGTATCCATTCGTTCCCGTAATAGCCCCTGATTCTGGGCCCATCGAAAAAAAGCACGCATGCGATCCATACTGATAAATTTTGTCCAACCTTTAGGTCCGATATCGTGACAAAAAGGACAGTTCACTCCCTGATATCCGGGCTCAACATTTTTCCAGACCTGATCAGGTCGTAAAGTCTTTCCACCGCATTTGGCATGAAAGAATACGGGGCGAATGGCTCCCGATTCTGTAGTCAGCACTTCGCCTTTAGTTTGCTCAGCTGCCAGCATAGTAGATTCAGTAACATCAAAAAACGCACCGGCCACCTGATGTTTTTCAGAACTCTCCAGATCGTAGAATGCTTCGTTACCTAATTCTTTCGTCACTTGTTGCGAGAGCATTTTATGATAAGCATAACTGCGGGCGGCTACTGCCTGCGCCTTCAATGCTTCCAGCGGCCATTTCGGATTCATTTCTTTCGTTAATAAAGAAGCGATATAAGATTCCATCGGAATGTCGTTAATAATATCGCAGCTATCTCCCTTCGGATTAGTTACAACTTTAAAAACGCCCTGGTATTTCGTATGTTCATAGGACAACAATCCAGTAGGTGATTCCAGAGTAGCCAATAGAATGGGTTTATTTCTTTCTTTATTGAGTGTCGTAAAAGTCTGACAATTAAATTTAACCGTTTTTTTTCCGGTATAGGTCTTAACATCATTTGAAAAAAGCAGGTGCCTCTTCAAATCCATGCCCGTGACATGAATATTCTTCAATTTTTTTCCAATACGTACGCTGACAACCGGAATGGCCAGAGCATCAGCACTAATCAGAAGGCTTAAAAAGAGGGTGAAGAAAATCCTGCGCATCCTGCTTACGGTCTTCCTGAAAAAAATTATCCGACTTCATTCCTTGAAGCCGTTAAATCATTCTAACGAGAGAAGTGGATAGTCATCAAGACCATCAAATTTTCCCTACCCGTTCCATGACCTTTTGCAGGTCTATCCAGGCCGTTCGCTTCATATTGGGATTAATCTGTAGAAAATCAGGATGAAAAACCGGACACCAGCTGAAAGTATGTGATTGTTTGTCAGCGGATAATTCTTTTTCAAAAAATTGCCCGTGAATACCCGACAATTTCTCTCGCCTTCCCAGCAAAATGTTGGTGACGGTAGCTCCAAGTGTAACCACGACTTGTGGGCGCAAATCTATAATCTGGCGGTAAAGTTCCAGTGTTTCGGCTCCTGGTTTTTTACTATTGCTTTCAGGATCCACAACATCATCCAGAGCTTCATTAAATTTAATACGGATAAATTCTGTGGGTTGTAATTTCATCGCCACGATCATTTTACCCAACAGATCTTCTTTATCACTTCCCGGTTTGAATGTGTCGCCTAGAAACACCACCAGTGTTTTATAATCGCTGTTTTGAACCGGTTCGGAAGCTGCCGGGACACTCACCGCCGGAGAGGATTTTAACTGGGAAATTACGGTTTTTTCGGTAGCAGGCTGAGCTTGTTCGTCTTGAAATGAAAATGGCCAGCTGGTGCCGCTGAACAATGCACCTTCAAAGGTCCGGGCCAGAGGATCACGGCCCTCCTGCCAAGCTTTAGTTTTTTGCAGAATTTTTTTAAATTTTTGTTCCATAAGCAAATTTATCCCAAAAATCGCATTTTTAACAGACAGTTTAAAGGACATTGAGCGGGTGCCGAAGAGAGATCTAGAAATGACAAAAGGAGCATCCGCCATGTCAATGGAAACAGATTACAAGTTCGAAAATTTTCAGGAATACTTTGGTGACATTAAGAACGTAAAGAAGATCATCAATGAATGCCAGATCTGCGGCGCAAAGTTGGTTTTAACTCATTTATCAGACTATAAGAATCTGCTTATGCAAGAGTCGGCCCGTTGCCCGGATTGTGGACAAGGTAACCGCAAAATCATTCACATCATTAACTGATTTGTTTTAAGAAATATCCTTCAGGCGGGGCCAGAACACTGTTTAGCTCCGCCTTCAAATTTTTCAAAACAACACTCTTTTCGATCACATCTGCTATTTTCAATTCAAAACCCGGATACAATTCTCGCAAATTTCTGCTTACCACCAGCGAATTATAAGAGTTCAGAAAACTTCCCGACTTATGCTTTACACTATTACCTAAAATATAATGAACTACATTTTTAATTTCTCGTGGAGTCTTCAATATTCGCAAATGATAGCGTGATTTATAGACCTGCCCTTTAAGTCCTTTAAGCTTATTAATTCCCTTAGAAAAACAGATCCCGAATGACTGCATACCTTTAGCCAGGGTCTCATTGTCCCGGGCTTCCACCAGCATGTGAATGTGGTCATACTCGAGCGTATAATGAACAATGCCCAAACCGAGCTTGCGGGCATTTTTAATTGCTTTATGAAGCAGTGAGAGCACAGCTTTAGACTTCAGACCTGCCTTCTGCTTATCTATTTTTATCGTGAGATGAAGAGTTGTAAGTTTCTTAATAACTTCGCGTTCAGTATGGCGAATTCCTTTATCATGAACGGCGGGTCTTCCCGCTCCTTTAATGTTGAATAATGTTCGTTTTTTCATTGGGCAAACCTAATTTAGGCAGATATTATTGTCAACATGAAAAACGATGAATCATACAACAATTCCATTACCAGCTCAGCTCTTCCTGCCGGCATTGAATTCAGATTAGCTGAAAGTATTCATCAAACAGCGATTAACGATATGATGCTGGAGCGCAACCCCACTGCATCCCGTGAAGACATTATTAAAAAAACTAACAGGGAGATTGAGTTAAACAAAAGCGATCCCTTTTATTGGCTCTATATTGCGAAAGTCGATAGCGAGGTGGTTGGGTTCTGCCGTTTTTTTCATTCGCAGGGAATGCCTCAGGAGAAAAAGCGCTACCCTGCTCCGGAAGGATGGTATGGGATGGGAATTTTGGTCAAAAAAGAATGGAGAAGAAAAAACATTGCCCGTTTTCTCTCAAAAGAGAGAATAAAAAGATTAAAAGAACTTAAGGCCGATACACTCTACTCTGTTGTCGACGTCAACAATCTCACTTCCAGAAAAATGCATGCGCAATTTGGATTCATAAAAATGAAAGAAGCAAAAGGCTTTTTGCATCTGGAGTTTGAGACCAATGGAATTCTGTATCGCCGGGATTTCTAGACTACAGGACCAGTTGGTTTTTTGCGCTTGGTTTTATCGTTAAAGATCCGCTTCTTTTCTTCCTTGTGATGCAGTTTTCGCGAAAAACGGTGAGCTTCATCCCGCATTTGCACAATGATTTTATAAAGTGAGCGGTTCTGATTGAGCATATAGGGATTACTTCGACCTGGGATGATCAGTCTTTCTTCAGATTTTTTAATGTCTTCGTTTTTAAATCCTTCTTTGGAGCGAATGACTTTTGATTTGGCGATACCAATGACAGGGACGGCGATGTTCACTTCTTTTAAGACTTCACGGAACATACTCACCTGCCCCTGTCCACCATCGACAATGAAGACATCAGGAAGATTACCGTTATCAGAGCGACGGGTAATGAGTTCTTTCATCATGGCAAAGTCGTTGTTGCCTTCCGGACGTTCTTCCAGATGATAGTAGCGATAATTTTTCTTATCTGGCTTTCCATCGTGGAAAACAATTTGGGAAGCAGTCGGGCTTGTTCCCTGGAAAATCGCAACGTCAAAACATTCCAGAACGACAGGGCGCTCGCGCAGTCCCAGAAGATCTTTAAGTTTATTGAGTCCAACATATACCGAGTCTTCATGTAGCATACGCACACGTTGCTGTTCAAATGCGTGATCTCGGGTGAGATTTATGAATGAATCGTATTTTTTCTGCGGTGAACGGACGCGAATATTTTTAAACAATGTTCCCATTGCTTCTTCGAGCATGTCATTTGCCTCTTGAGACATATGGGTGACAACTAATTCCGGTGGTGAATCATACGTTGATGAATAGTACTGGAAGAGAAAATTCAATATGAGGTCTTCTACACCTTCGATAATATCTAGATTAGAGAAGTTGAAATTCTTATGTCCTAATAAAACGCCGTTTCTCATCATGTAGATAGATAGATCCACTTCGATTTCGCCCTGATAGTACGCGACGATATCGAGATTGCGTTCATCTTTATGTTCAGCATTTTCCTGTTTAAAGTTGTTGGCAAATTCAATCAGCTTGTTGAGATTGTCACGAATAAGAGCAGCCTTTTCAAATTCTTCATCTTCCGCTGCCTGAATCATTCGCTTTTCCAGTTCGCGGATGGTCTTTACTCCGCTTCCCGAAAATAAATCGCGGGCAAAATTCAGATCTCGTTCATAATCAGAGTCGTTTATCTTTCCAACGCAGGGAGCACTACATTGCTTCATTTGATAGAGCAGACATGGCTCTTTGCGTTTTTTGAAGTCCGAGAGTTTACAGTCTCGCAGAGAAAAACTCTGAGTGAGAATACGTATGATATCCCAGATGTTGGATCCGGTAACAAAGGGTCCGTAAACTTCCACGCCTTTTCCTCTTTTTACCCTCCTGAGGAACTCAAGTCGAGGAAAGGGTTCATTCGTATTGATGACAACGTAGGGGTATGATTTATCGTCTTTCAGTCGAATATTGTATTTGGGAGTGTGTTTTTTGATGAGAGTATTTTCCAGAACAAAGCTTTCAGCATCTGAAGTGGTCATGATGAAATCAAAATCCACAATGTGGCTGACGAGGATATCTGTTTTGGGACTTTTGACTGAACCGTTGAAGTAAGACTGCACACGTGAACGTAAGTTCTTAGCCTTACCTACATAGATGATTTGATCATCCTTGTTTTTCATCAAATAACAGCCTGGTTTAGTCGGAAGCAACTTAGCCTTATCCTCTAATTTCACTGTTGTGATGGTGTGTTTGGTCTTATTGTCCTTTACAGAATCTTCCACTTTCTATACTCTTGTTAGAATCCCCTGAATACACAGTTCACAAAGGTTCGTTATGTCAGCCATCGGCGTCGGAAAAGAAGTTCTCTCTAATTGTTCAAAATGCAAATTAATCCTAGCACACATCATTGTCACAATGAAATCTGCAGATACGCCTGACAAGGTTATGTGTAAGACGTGCAAAACCACTCAGTCTTTCAAAGATCCTGGTGCTAAAAAGAAAAAAACCAGTATTGATAAAGTTGTTAAGAATGCAAAAGCAGCACGCGGAATGAAAACTGAATCAGTTGCAGAGCTTTGGAATAAAGCAATGACTCGCGGAACGCAAAGTAAAGAATACTCAATCCGAGGCTCTTTTCAGATGGGGGATGTAATTGATCACCCGACTTTCGGTCAAGGCGTTGTGGAGAAACTTATCGACGATAACAAGATCGAAGTTCTCTTCCAGGATGATTACCGCACACTAATGCACAAGAAATAAAAAAGGGAGCTTTAAGCTCCCTTTTTTTTGGTCAATTTTTATCTTTAAATTAGAATCCGAAGCCGGCGTAAATTCCGCCCTGCACTCCAAATTGTCCACCCATATTACCCATTCCGTAAGGTGATCCACCGAAAGTTCCGGCCCCACCCATGCGATAGAGATCCTGGTAAGCATTTGCATAGTTTTGTTGTAATGCCTGCGAACCCATTTGGTTGGCATATTGGTTTCCTTGCATACGTTGCTGGATCGCTACGTTTTGTCCGTAGATCCCCATCTGCGCTTGCATTTGAGCCTGGTATTGGTCGTAATAACCACCACCCATGCCACCTTGGCCGTAAGGACCAGCTCCGTTCCATCCACCTGTCGCTCCCCAGTATCCGCCGTTATAAGGACCAGGTCCTGCTCCTACTCCGACTCCACCTGGGCCCATGCCAGGACCGTATACTCCACCACCAGCTCCCGGATACATTCCGCCGCCAGCACCCGGATAACCTCCAGGATAACCTCCCGGATAACCTCCTGGATAACCTCCTGGATAACCACCTGGATAACCTGGTCCAGCTCCAATGCCACCACCGATACCACCACCAGGGTAGCCACCTGGGTAACCACCCGGATAACCTCCAGGGTAACCACCTGGATAACCTCCAGGGTAACCAGCTCCACCGCCGATACCAATATTGATTCCACCGCCGATACCCGGACCGCCAATGCCGCCACCGATACCGCCACCTGGATATCCAATTCCACCGCCGATTCCGCCACCTGGACAGAAAGCGTTTACACCACAACCATAAGGTCCACCACCACCAGGGAATCCGATACCAACTCCACCTGGATAGTTCACACCTGGACCACCGATTCCACCACCGATACCTACACCGATGCCTGGACCAAAAATTCCACCGCCAGCACCTGGATAACCCATGCCACCGCCTGGATAACCTGGGTATCCACCCATTCCACCAGGGCCCATGCCGCCACCGATACCGATATTAATTCCGCCGCCGATACCAGGGATGCCGATACCGCCGCCAATTCCACCAACTCCTGGGTAACCAGCTCCTGGAAATCCTCCAGGATAACCCATGCCTCCACCTGCTCCCGGGTAACCAGGATATCCCATGCCGCCGCCTGGGTAACCTGGGTATCCACCCATGCCACCGCCTGGGTAACCAGGATAGCCGCCCATTCCGCCAGGGCCCATGCCGATACCGCCACCGATACCGATATTAATACCACCGCCGATCCCCGGATAACCTAAGCCGTATCCGAGCATGCCGGCGATACCTGTTCCTAATCCATAACCAAGACCAGCACCAAAACCACCGCCTGGACCCATTCCTCCTGGACCCATGCCGATTCCGACTCCTGCTCCATATCCCGGACCTCCATAGTATGGGCCCATCATTCCGCCTAAGAATCCTGGAGAATATCCGGCACCGACAAATGGATTACCGAATCCACCAAAGCCGTTTCCGTACATCCCACCGTATCCGGCGTATCCCCCCATTCCCATGCCGTTACAAGAAGCGGCCATGCCTTGAGCTTCTTCCGGAAGAATTGGGTTTGCTCCTCGCTCAAGAGAGTAGTTTAAGTATGAATTAAATCTATTCGTACATTGTGTGTGTCCCTGAGCATAGGCGTTTGCCCAGGCTTCCTGAGATTTATGCTGATATTTTGCCCCCAGATACATTCCTGTTACAGCAGCTAATGGTTGAGCTACAATTCCGGCCAATTCAACCCAGGGATTACTTTCCTGCTTTTGCTGAAATAAACAGTCGATACAATCCACACCGGCAGCACCTGCTTGTGAAGCAATTTCCACTCGAAGACAAGCTCGATATTCTTCCTGATAGGCCGGATGATTCATACCTGAACAATCGGCGGTTGATGCTGCCATCGCAGGAGATATCGGAGTAAGAAGTTGCACCAGCATTGTTGTAGACAACATGCTTAGGAGAACTTTCCCTCTGATATTGCGGGATGGGTTAGTGTGTAATCGCTTCATAAACGCGTCTCCAAAAAGGATTTTTCGAGCTTTAGAGTCCAACTCAATACTTATTTTCGGTAATTACCTGAGAAAAGTTTAGTGAGATCTTTCTGCCTAGGCGATTTCCCTTTAAAAACTCACATCTTAGATCTAAGCTTTTGGAATCTCATCATGTTATTAACTGACCAAGGAGCTCAGATGCTTAAACACTTTTTAGTCATGATCCTTTCTCTGGCATTTTTAACTGCTTTTGGAGAGGAGAGGCCGGTGGCCAGTATTGAACGGATTGTAGGAACGGTCACTTTTGAAGGAAAGCCGGTGAAGAAGGGAGACGTCATCGATCGCCCGGGTGTAATTGAAACAAAAGAAAAATCGCTGGTGCAATTCAAAGTTGCTAAGTGGAATAATGTGATAAGTATCGGCCCTGCTTCAAAGATGACACTTAACTTTTCTGCTGATAAAAAGTACACCTTAGATGACGGCGTCTGTCGCTGGAAATCAGCAGTCGGTGCTTTAAAAGAGGCTCAGGCCGGTAAAGGCAAAATCTTTACCCGCAATGTAGCGATGGGTGTAAGAGGAACTGATTTTTTAGTCAAGGTAACTCCCCTCTTCGGCGAAAGCGAAATCATCATGTTTGATGGCGAGGTGAAAATGGACAACCTGGAAGATGCAACAAACTCAGTTATCATAAAAAAAGGACAATGGGGCGGTCTGGGTGGACGCTACGGTAAAAAAATTAATCCACCATTAGATCTTCCTGAATCTGTATTAACTTCAGCGCAAGCAGCGGTAGAAATAGAATGACAATTGGTGTGGTATTTGAATGGTTAGTTTTTTTCGTACTCATGGGACTTGGTCTCTACACCATGTTTATTATTAAAAACGAAAAAAAGAATTATCTGCAAAATGCCCGTCATATGAACTTTAAAAAATTTCACCTCACTATTCCTACCTGGTGGGGTGAAGTTCCTACCAATAATGAAAATATCTTATGTTTCAAACGCCTCGATACCCGCTATGACTGGGAAGCCCATTTTCACTGGATCGAAAATCCGGAAAATAAAAACCTGATTGAACTTTTTAAAGATCGTATTCATGAAAGAAAAATTCTTTTTGATGAAGAAAATTCAGTCATTCACAATCCCAGCGATTTTGCCCAAAAGCCACTGATTCAAAGCGGAGCTTATGAAATGGTCAGACTAGAAGGAATGGCCACGGCCGACCGGGCCGAGCGTCTTTATTATGATGCTTTTATCGTCAGGGAGATTTCAACCGGCCACTATCTTTATGCTGAAAGCAAAAGCTCTGTGTTAAATGGCCTGGTAGAAGGACCTTATTTTGAAGAAGTTATGCAAAGGCTGGAGTTAATTACAGACAATCCTGTGTAGCCTCTGTTCATCTTAGATGCATTCTTATATGTTCCTCCCGGTTTTGATCTTTAATCAATTATCAGGAAGGGCGACAATGAAATCTCTTTTACTTTTATCACTACTTTTCTCCACTTCACTTATTGCTGAGACAATAACTGTTAAGGGTATGCAGGCCAAGGCCATTCTCGATATCGCAAGTGAGTTACAAAGCACTGATGCAGCCATGGGCGGAAGACTTTTTGCTGAGCTTAGAAATATCTACTGTGAAAAAACAGTCGATGATGTTGCAGGAATCTATCTGCAAAAATGCAGTTTTGATGCCTTTGAGCATATCGAAGTCCGTTCCGACTCTGAGGAGAATCGTTTCACGGCCGAACACTTAAGGGCTGCTCTTAATGACATAGTCGCAAATGAGAAAAAAAACAGCGAAACTAAAAAAACAATTCACGTAGAAAAAATTGATTGCAATGCAATTGGTTTGGGTCATGCACTTGATGCTCTGGACATTGAACCAATTTATAAATGCATTTTATCTTATACAAAATAAAATTCATTTTTAGCACTTGTGATATTTTCATCACAAGTGCATCTCAATTAAATCTAGGTCATTTTATAACTTTGAAAACAAACTGATATTGGTAAACTTTCTGGTTTATAAAATTATTTACGTCAACGATCTTGAGGTTAATTTAAAGCCAGTTTTCCATTTTTGTGACGATATTTTTTTTCCAAGAACTTTTAAAGGAATATCATCAAATGAAAAATCTAAGCCTGAACAAGAAAGTAATTTTCCTCCTGTGCATTTTTATTTTTGCTAATATTGTGACTGTCTATGTAAGCCTATCAAAGATTAGTGAGATTAATGACAGCTTAAACAATTTGGTTAACACTGTCGCTAAGCGACTAACCATCGCGAAGTCAATGGATGCCCTAACTAACGAAATAAAAAACCAGGAAAAGGTTTTTATTCTCGAAGAAAATGTTTCAGAAATGAACAAGATCTCTTCCCGACTTGACGAACTCGAACTTCAATTGAGGACTCTACTAAAAGAGTATGACAAAATCGCCTTACCTGTTGGGAAGGCAGAGATAGTTAAGATGGAAGAGAAGATTAATAAGTGGAAAGATATTTCAGTGGAAATGAGAAAACTTTCTTTGACTGGACAAAACAAAGAAGCAATCGCCCTTGCACGCGGGCCCTCTCAACAAACCTGGAACGATTTTGACAGCAGTTTAAATGTTATGGTGGAAAGAAATGAAAAAACCATGGAAGATGAATCTACCCGCACTGATCTACTAGTCGATACTACTCGCAATCTTGTTATCTCTGTCACTCTCATTGCTCTGGCCATCGGTGGAATTCTGGCGTTCTTCATGATTAAAGCAATTAGTTCAGCGATTGATCAGGTCATTGCTAATCTCAATGACAGTTCAGCACAAGTTGCCAGTGCTTCATCGCAAATTGCCTCTTCCTCTGAGGAGCTGTCACAAGCAACAACCGAACAAGCAGCATCTCTGGAAGAAACTGCATCATCTGTGGAAGAAATGAGTTCGATGATTAGTCGAAATACAGATAACGCCCGCCTTGCTTCAGAGAATTCTATGCATTGTCAGGATAACGCTCTAAAAGGAAAAGAAACTGTCAATGAAATGATTCAATCAATAGATGAGATTAATGAATCAAACAATAAGATTATGGAACAAATCAATTACAGCAATGGTCAGCTCGCTGACATTGTAAAAGTAATCAGTGAAATTGAAAATAAAACAAAAGTGATTAATGATATCGTATTTCAGACAAAGCTTCTTTCATTTAATGCTTCCGTTGAAGCTGCCAGGGCCGGTGAGCATGGTAAAGGCTTCGCTGTAGTCGCAGAAGAGGTTGGTAACCTGGCGGCAATGAGTGGTAATGCTGCAAAAGAAATCTCAAGCATGCTGGAAGAGAGCATTCTGAAAGTTGAAACGATTGTCACCGAAACAAAAACAAGTGTCGATCGATTAATAGCTGATGGAAAAAAGAAAGTGGATAATGGAACAAGAATCGCCAGAAATTGTGGTGAAGTACTAGACGATATTGTCATGTCAGTTACGAAGGTAAGTAATATGGCAAATGAAATTTCAACGGCCAGTAAAGAACAATCTGAAGGCATAACGGAAATTACAAAGGCCATGCACCAACTTGACCAGGTGACACAGCAAAACGCTTCGGCGTCACATGAAGCAGCTTCAGCAGCTGAACAGTTATCAGTTCAGGCAGAAGCTCTTAAATCGGCAGTCGGTGTTTTAGTATCTACGATTAAAGGCGGGGAGCAACAGCAACTAGTAATTACTGCAGATCACAGACAGTCTCAATCGCTATCGAATCGTGTCGAACGTAAGCATGCCCGTACTGATAACATTATTAAGTTCGACAAAAAAAGAGTCAGCGACTCGGCCAAACTAACAACTTTAAAGAAAACAGGAACAGACACTGACAAAACCCCCGCTTATAATGACAACCGATTTACTGATGTTTAGTATTTAAGTTCATATGGCAGGCTAAATTGCCTGTCATATGATTATCAATTTAAAATTCCAATTGTCATTGATTACACCGGACAAACTTTGTCCAATGCTTGTCCAAAGCTTTTCTTAAGAAATCCCTAATGCCTGGCCGAAAGTAAACGATAATAGCAATAAATAACTGACAGCCAAAAAGGGAGATTTTCTTTGAAAAAGCTTAGTCTTAATCAAAAAATTATCGCTATGATTTCCATTTTTGTTCTGAGCGGGGGAATCATTGCTTTCGAAGCTCTGCTCAAAATCAGTGAAATCAGTTCATCACTAAAACATCTCGTTCATGAAACTGCTGAACATCTGATGATGGCCGAAACTATTCAGACTGACATCTATGCTATCCGCCATTATGAAAAATCGATGCTGCTGGAAAATAATGCAGAGGCCATGCAAAGAGAAAGCGCTCAGGTAGAAAAATACGAAAATCTACTGAGAAAAGCTGTGGAAAATTATCAGAAAAATGCTTCACCTGAAGATAGGACTGAGTTAAATGAATTTATAGATCATGTTGATGCCTGGAAAAAAGAACATCAGGAAATAAAATCACAGGCGATGGCGGGCAATACTCCAAAAGCAATTGAGCTCATTCATGGACCCGCAATGCAGAGTCTGAATCAAGCCACTGCAATTGCAAAAAAAATGGTCAATAAAAATGAAAAACTTATGCGTAAAGAGGCACAGGAATCAGAAGCTCTTGCAGCACAATCGAAGAAACTGGTCATTATTGTTTCCGTCCTCGCACTAATAACTGGTTTTGCCATTTGTTCTTTTGTTCTTAAGTCGTTAAATCAATCTATCAATTATATTATTTCTTCACTGAGTGACAGTTCATCTCAAGTCGCAAGTGCCAGTAGTCAACTAGCTGCTTCTGCCGATGAACTTTCCCAGTCTTCAACAACACAGGCTTCAGCTCTCGAACAAACGGCTGCTTCAATTGAAGAAATGAATTCTATGGTTAATAAGAATTCTGACAGCGCAGCCAATGTGACTCATACCACACGTATCGGTGAAGCCAGTGCCAGAAAAGGGAAAGAGACTGTTCAACAAATGATTCATTCGATAGCGGATATAAAAGCATCCAATGAAAAAATGATGGGACATTTCCAGCAAAACAATGAACAACTAAATGATATCATCAAAGTTATTAACGAGATTGAAAGTAAAACCAAAGTCATCAACGAGATAGTCTTTCAGACAAAGCTTTTGTCATTCAATGCTTCGGTAGAAGCTGCTCGTGCTGGTGAGCACGGGAAAGGTTTCGCAGTTGTGGCAGAAGAAGTCGGTAACCTGGCACAAATGAGCGGAAATGCTGCCAATGAAATATCTTCAATGCTGGAATCCAGTATTAAAAAAGTCCAGACAATCGTAGCTGATACAAAATCCAGCATGGACAGTTTAATCAGTGAGGGCAATCAGAAGATAAATGTTGGAACTAAAGTGGCTGAGGAATGTGGGACGGTATTGGAAGAAATTGTTCAGAACATTGCTCAGATTAATGTTATGGCCGAAGATATCTCTGTAGCATCTTCCGAGCAGGCAAAAGGAGTAAATGAGATCACTAAAGCTATCAATCAGCTTGACCAGGTTACTCAACAAAACGCTGCAACTTCAGAGGAATCTGCCTCAGCAGCAGAAGAATTATCAGCACAGGCTAATACTCTGCGGGAATCAGTTATGTTACTGATGGAAACTGTTAAAGGGACCAGAAATACTCAGCCCCCCGCTAAGTCCCGGCCAAAAACAGAAAAAGTTATTGCTAAGAAAATCATTCATAAACCAACCGGTATGCCCGATAAGGTATTGGCCAGAATTGAACCGGTAAAGTTGCCGGCTGCAGTTACTGAACAAAAACCTGTCAAACCTTTGCCGGCGAAAGCTGCTAACGATACACCGGCGTATGATGACAAAAGATTTCAAGATGTGTGATGGATTTAGCTAATCAATTAATTCCCCCGGCTATTCTCTTAGAAGAAGATGATTGCGAGTTTTTTCGCATCCAGCTTTATCAGATAGCCGGAATAACTCTTACTGAAAAAAAACGAGATCTGGTGCAGACCAGGCTTCGTCCCCGCGTGCATGAGCTGGGACTCAAATCCTTCAGCGACTATCGTCTGCTGCTGGAAAAACTGCAGCCCCATCACCCGGAGTGGCAGCAATTCATTAATCGTCTCACAACCAATAAAACAGATTTTTTCCGTGAGCCAAAACATTTTAATCATCTTCTAAACAAGGTGCTTCCTGACTGGCGAAAAAAAAACGCAGACATACTCAAAGTCTGGTCAGCCGCCTGCTCTACCGGGGAAGAGCCTTATACACTGGCCATGATTCTTCACCGTGCGCTAGGGGAAAATGCATATAAAATTTTCGCAAGCGATATAGACTCTGGTGTTATCAGAAAAGCCACCAATGCTGTTTATCCCATTAATCGGGTAATGAATGAAGTCCCGGAGGATTATATTCATGAGTCCTTTAATTTCGGTCGTGCGGATCTCAGGGAGTGGGCACGAATAAGTCCATTACTCAAATCCCGGGTGCATTTCTTTCAGCACAATCTTATCTCGGCAGAAATTCCACTCAACGAAAAACCAGACGTTATTTTTCTGCGTAATGTTCTCATTTATTTTTCCCCAGAAACAATTGCTTTGGCCGTAGAAAATCTGTACGATGCTGCCGCACCCGGAGCTGTTTTATATATCGGTCACTCCGAAACTTTAAATGGTATTAAAACACAGTGGAAATGTACTGGTCCTTCAATTTATCAAAAAAAATAAATTACTGACAGCCCCTGCTAGCCTGAAGGAAAATTCCTGAGTCAGAGTGGGGCTCCAGGGGATTAGGCTTTCTGATAGAAACTCCATTCACCTCGGCTATTTCGCCGTTAGTACCATCCATCTTCTTGTTGATTCTGACTTTCAATGTTGTGGGCACATCAAGATATGGCGAGACTAAACTGAGATCCTGGGCAGATGAAAATGAAAAATGCATCTCGGAAGTCGTCTTAGGATTTATTTTATAGATGACAGGCGAGTTTTTAATAGTTGCGATTGTGTTTTTAACAACTTCTCCCTTAAGCACATAATCACCGCATCCACTGAATCCAGGCCGGCTTTCACCAAATCCCAGTTGTGCATACAGTATTAACAGGCACAGTGTTAATTTTTTCATAGAACAAAATCCTTACATGGGTTTGGCGCATTATCTTTTTTAGCCTTGTAGAGCTGTTCATATAGTTTCCGCGCTTCATAAGATACATCTTCGGCTAGTCTTTTGGTAATTCCTGACTCAGAAAAAGTTTTATCAAATTTTTTAAGTAAGGCAGCAGACCCAGGACTAAGTTTTTTGGAAATTTCACTGCTGATTTTTTGTTTCAGGAGAATATTATCATAAATTCCTTTATAGAATTCTCTGGACCAATCATCTTTGGCTTTTTCCATCTCGTTTTTATAAAGATTCAGTGAAGACTGATAATCCGTTTCCAATATGGCCGTGCCGTCTTCATGCTGAAAAATTTTTGCATGCTCAGGATAATCGCGCTTAATAATCTCTTTTACTTCAACGGAAACCTGACGGGTGGCAATCCAGTCTTTCTCATACTTCATCTGATAATCCCGATAGGCTTCCAGCGCTTTTTTCAGCTTACTGGTATTCAAAAGCTTTGCAGGAATCATCGCCAGCTTTGTAATTTCGTTCATTCTTCCCATGATTTCCGAATAACGTTCTTCCGTACGGCAAATAGATTGCTGCCAGTTTTTTTCATCATACATTTCTGAAAAATCATGATCCGAAGACTGGTTGTAATTCAAATAAGGATGTATGAAATCATAAATGAGCTCATTTACCAGTTTGCCAGTCGCAGTTGAAATCATTGGAAAATCAGGTGTATTATTTTCCGCCCGGGCCTTTAAAAAAAGATCTTCCAGATTCATCCCCGGTTTCATCTGTTGAAGAATTTTTGCAGTAAATGTATGACCAGGAGACGCATCATCAGGTTTTCGGATCTCGGTGTATCCATAGTTCTTATCTCCCGTGGCCGAGATAATACAAGTCGATGGTCGGGCCAGTTTAATTGTGGAACCGGAAAAACAGCTAAGGTCAATAAGCCCGAGCTTTATACCTTTTTCATCGGCCAGAGCAATCACTTCTTCCAGCTTGTCCAGAGAAACGGTGCTGCTGCCAGAGAGATTCTTTAAATCACTAGCTGTACTTCGGGATAATGCTACTGAATGAGTCAGTTCATCCGGCTTCTTGATAGCCCCATGCGTGGTCAGTAAAATCATTAACTGATCCCCGCTCTTAAGAGGGCCATCCAGCATTTGCTGCTTTAAGAGAGTGATGGATTTATCAAAATTCTCAGCATTAAAATCACCAAGGTTCTGTGCTTTTTTAAATTTACTCTCCAACAGGGATTCTGTTTTTTTATGACCACCATTAAAACTCAGTGCCACGTCCCACTTGCTGGACTTATGGCCGCTAAAGCGAGAGAGTAGGCCTAACTGGCCATCGAAAATAGTCGTTTCGCCTTGAGGCTCGCCTCCGCCTCCTAAGAGTAGTAGTTTTTTTTCGGCAGCTTGGCCGACTGAAACAGTCAGACAAAAGAGAAAGTAAAATAGTGTTTTAAAGTAGAGCGTCGTCATATGAGAACTGATCGACGCTTCTAAAGATCTTAATGAGAGTTTTAGTTCTTTTTTGGAGAGAAAAGACGAATTTTTGCGACCAGGAAGGCAATCAGGTCTTCATCTGCCCCGTAAACATCGTCGATAAGTTCACAATTCAGGATGAAATCCTTCATGCGGACTGCGATTTGGTGCAAAGATTCAACGAGGTACAGTCCCCCGATGTTTTCGCCGTTAAATGATTTAATGATTTCTTTGCGGGCGTGGTTGAACATTTCCGATTCAGTTACATCTTCCGGAAGGTTTTCAACACCCATTTTCTCTTCTACTTCTTCAATGGCCTGATCCCTTACATCTTCATCAGTAGCAAAGCTTACACCGTATTCGGTAGCCATCGCTTCGATCAAATTCTCGCGATTTGTCGGATGGAACTCTATCAACTTTTTCTCTTTGAGATTGTTGATCGTATAGCTAGCTAAAGCACGCAATGTATCAAAATCTGTCTTCATTGAAACCTCAATTCATTTATATTCCTTTTAAGTGTAACGACTTAAATCAGATCGTACAAGAAACTTTTTAATTTTCTTGACTACTCCCCCCAAAAAAAAGGATTTTAAATAGCAATGAAAGACACAACAGACCTAGAAAAAGACCCTCAGATTAATTTCATTTCAGTGAAATCTGCGCTTTCGTGGGATGAATATTTCATGCTGCAGGCTATGATTGCGGCCTTCAAATCTAAAGACCCGGCCACTAAAGTAGGCTCAGTTTTCGTAGATAATAATAATCACCAGATCACTATGGGCTACAACGGATTTGTGGCCGGAATCGACGAAACGAAAGTTCCCTGGGGAAAAGACAAGACGGCTCCCCTGGAATTTCAGAAGTATGGATATGTTGTTCACAGTGAAGCCAATGCCATTTTGCATGCGACTCGCTCGCTGGAAGGCTCCCGTGCCTATGTGACCCTCTTTCCTTGCCATGAATGTGCAAAACTCATCGCCTCATCTAAAGTAAAAGAAGTGATCTATCTTTCTGATAAGCATCAAAACACTGAATCCAACCGGATTGCCAAAAAAATCTTCGATCTTTCGGGGATAACTTACCGGTCACTCGATTTTAAGCCGGATAATCTGCATAAACTTAACGAGCACTTGCAGAATTTGCTGACAGATATTTAATAAATTTTCTCTTTCCCATCATCTCTCCACCCGCCTATAATGTGGCGAATCCTTTGACATTCACACCTTTTGGAGAAAAACCATGAAACCATTTATTGTCGTCCCAGACGGCTTCGATAAAACGCTTTTTGATGAATTAAAAAAATCAACAGATCTTGAAGTCCACCCTACTTCTAAGGTTTCTCAGGATGAGCTGAAAACCCTTCTTCCAAAAGCATCCGGATTAATCATTCGTTCTGCTACAACTGTTAATAAGGAATTACTTGATCTGGCACCAAATTTAAAAATCGTTATTCGCGCCGGTGAAGGAACAGACAATATCGATAAAACACTTTGTGCTGAACGTGGTGTAAAGGTTGCCAATACACCAGGTGCTAATAACAATTCAGCTGCTGAACAGGCGGTAGCTTTGATGATGGCCTGTCTGCGCAATATACCTTTTGCCGATAAAACTATGCATGAGGGTAAGTGGGAAAAAAATGCACTGACTGGAGTTGAACTCTGGAAGAAAAAAGTGGGGGTTGTTGGTTTTGGCCGAATCGGACAAATCGTAGCTAAACGTATTTCTGGCTTTGAACCGGAAATTTTTTATTTTGATCCACACTTTCACACTGAAGTTCCGGGAGCAAAACGCATCCAGGATCTAAAAGAAATTTTTAGTACGTGCGACATTGTGACTATTCACACTCCGCTGCTGCCGCAAACAAAAGGCATGGTCACACGTGAGATTCTTTTCTCTATGAAAAAAGACGCCATTCTCATCAATGCTGCCCGTGGTGGAATTGTGGATGAAGATGCGCTTTATGATTTATTGAAAGAAAAAAGGATCCGCTCAGCTGGTTTCGATGTTTTTGCCGTAGAACCTTTACCATCAAACTCGAAGCTAACTGAACTTTCAAATCTTATTATGTCTCCTCATGTGGGAGCTTCCACCGAAGAAGCCCAATATCGGGTTGGCGAAATGGCCGTTTTCCAGATTAAAGAATTTTTCATCAATAACATTCTACTCAATGAAGTGAAGGCGAAATAATGAAGACACTGGCGATTATTGGTTCTCAATGGGGTGACGAAGGAAAAGGAAAAATCACAGATTTACTCAGTGAAAAATGTGATGTAGTTGTTCGCTATCAAGGTGGAAACAATGCCGGACATACCATCATTGTTGATGGAAAAAAAATCGTCCTGCACTTAATCCCGTCAGGAATTTTACATCCTCACTGCGTTTCCGTTATTGGTCATGGCGTGGTTTTTGAACCCGAAGCGTTTCAGAAAGAACTCGATACCGTGGCTGCAGCCGGAATTAAAATCACTTCAGAAAACTTAAAAATTTCTGAAAACGTAACGATCATTACCAGCTATAACAAACTGCTTGATGCTGCCCGAGAATCACAAGGTTCAGTCAAAATCGGAACAACCGGAAAAGGGATTGGTCCGGCGTACGAAGATAAAGTCGGCCGTCGTGCGGTTAAACTTAAAGACCTCTTTGATCTGGAAGTTTTAAAGAAAAAAGTTGCCAGAAATCTAGGCGAGAAAGAAATTCTTTTCAAGCACCGTTACAATATCGAATTCCCCAGTGTAGATCAGGAAGCGGAAAGACTTTTCAATTTAGGTAAAGTAATCAAACCATATGTTTGCGACACTTTTTCAGTTCTCGATCATGCGGTTAGTTCTGGCAAAAAAATTCTTTATGAAGGGGCTCAGGGAATACTCCTGGATATCGACTATGGAACTTATCCGTTCGTAACAAGCTCATCAACTTCAGTTGGTGGTGTTTATACCGGGGCCGGCATTCCACAATCATCTATGGATGAGGTACTAGGTATCACCAAAGCTTATACAACCAGAGTAGGCGAAGGACCGTTTCCTACAGAACTTTTCGATGACGTCGGAGAAAAAATCCAGACGATCGGAAAAGAATTTGGTGCAACGACCGGCCGCAAACGTCGTTGTGGATGGCTTGATCTTCCCCTTTTAAAATATTCTGTTAAAGCTTCCAACCTGACGTCATTGGCACTGACTAAATTAGATATTCTGTGCGAAGTTGATGAGCTGAAAGTTTGCGTGGCCTACGAATACGAAGGCAGACAAATTGACTGCGCTTATCCGGGCATTGACCTTTATAAAGCGAAACCAGTGTACAAGACACTAAAGCCTTTTAAAGACGATTTCAAAAACAAAGATGCCAACAATCTTTCACCGGAACTTCAAAACTACATCAAAGAAATTGAAACATTCTTAGGTGTTCCGGTTGGAATCATTGCTTTTGGTCCGGAAAGAAAAGAAATCATTTTCAGAAAACAGTATTTCTAAAATGCAGATACGACTTGCGACTTTAGAAGATGTGCCGGCGCTCGTAGCTCATGAAATAGAGCATATGGCCGAGCCGGCATTTGGCGGCAAGCCGGCACATCCTTTTCCTCTTGATCACGTCTGGGATGAAGCCCGCAAACTTTACACTTCCATGGGTTTTAAAGAAATTCTTGTCTATGAAGACAGAATCCGAGTAAATGGCCAGTCTATTGACGATGTTTCTATGACCTTATGGTTAAACAAAAACCAACCACAAAGCTGATTACAAAAGTCGCATTTAATCTGAGCAAGGCAGTTTGCTCCTCATTTGAAAATTTTTTGAGTCTGATAAAATTGTTTGAATGAAACACATATTTATTGCACTCATTTCTTTTTTTTCTTATTCCCTATTCGCCGTTGAGCTTGCGCCCTCAAAATATCAGGTCGACGAAGTCCGGGTTTACAAAACAAAACACCGTATGCAGATGCTTTTTGAAGGAAAAGTCGTGAAGACTTACAAAGTCATGCTCGGCCGGGGTGGAATGGACCCTAAACGCCAGGAAGGTGACAATCTGGTTCCTGAAGGAAGCTATATTCTGGACTGGAGAAATCCAGGCTCTAAGTTTTACAAATCAATTCACATATCTTATCCCGATGCTGCCGACATAGAACGAGCCAGAAAAGAAGGCGTCAATCCAGGCGGAGATATTTTTATTCACGGAATGCCAAATAATCTTGTTGAAATTGATGATGTTCTTCGCGATTTAGGATTGGAAGGCATTGATCAGGAGACAGTAGATTCATGGTTTCCCCGCATAGACTGGACAGCAGGATGCGTGGCCGTTAAAAATGATGAGATGGAAGAAATCTGGCAAAGTGTTCAGGTTCCAACCCCCATCACGCTTTACCATTAATGAATAATAAAAATTCCAGAATCATCGGAGAGCAGGCAGCTCTTCTTTCGCTCATCGAAATGGGTCTGGGAAGTATCTTACACGGATTGAAGATTCCCCTTTCCGGTCAGTTTCTCTCACTTAATCAAATTGCTTTTATGTCCCGCACGACCCGCAAACTAAAATCGCGGGAAGCTGCACTTCAAATTTCACTCATAACTTCAATGCTTAAGAGTCTTTCTCCGGCGGGTAAAAAATTAACTCCGATGCTGGCGATTCTTGCTCAAGGCTGTTGCTTCACTTTAGGACCTGCTGTATTTGGTCTGAATTTTGTCGGAATCATTTTTGGCAGTTTATTGAGCGCACTCTGGGCCTTTATACAGCCGGCACTGTTCATTTATCTTTTATTCGGAAAAGCTCTGGTGGACGTATTGGCCCATTTTAATTTGGAAATCAAAAAGGTGATTAACATTGATTTGCAACAACTCATTCCCTGGCTGATGGGTTTTATATTAATTAAATGTCTACTGGGTATCGCTGCCGGACTTTATGCCTTTTACGGGAATGAAGAGAAACTTGATCTGTGGCAGGAAAAACTTTTGGTACAACCGCGAATTAAATCCAATCAAAAGGAATCGACACGTTCACCTTTTTTACTTGCTATCAAAGATTTATGTTCCCCATTATTTTTATTCTCATTCGCCCTGACTACTTTATTCTTCAGTTATTCCCACGCTGAAGGAGCCCGGCTGATATGGATTCTGCTTCGACCACTGGCCATTGGATTCATACTGTTTTACATCGTGCGGGTTTATCCGATTGAAAATCTTGCCGTGACATTTGAAAAAATGGGTTGGAGAAATTTTGCTGAGAATTATCGTGCAGCTGTTATTTTAGTGCGTGGTCGGCGCGGGAAATAAGCGGAAGCTTGATGACAAACTTGGTATTCTTCACACTTTCATCAATATAAAGATCACCTTGATGTGCCTCAATGATCCCTCGGGAAATTGAAAGTCCCAGCCCCGTTCCTTTGCCAATATCTTTCGTCGTAAAAAAAGGCTGCATAATTTTTGTTTTTAAACTTTCAGGAATTCCCTCTCCCGAATCAATAACGGCTATGCAGACATGAGTCGCATCAACCCGAATATTGATCTCGACCCAGTTGTTTTCCTGCTCAATAACTGCATCAAAAGCATTATTAAGTAAATTCATAAGGACTTGTTCAATCTGAACCGGAATACAAAATATTTCCCGGTCGAGTGACTGTTCATCAGGCATTATAACCTGACGAAGAGAGACATGATTGTTTAAAAAACGTGCCTGACACATGTCCAGTGTCTCTTCCAGGATTTTACGAATAGAATAGAATTCAAAGCTGTCTTTGGCCCCGTCACGGGCAAAATTTCTGAGCCCTTTGATAATTTTGGAAATGCGATTAGTGATGTTTATAATTTTTTCTGCATTTTCTATAGCATTCTCAATTTGAGGTGGCTCATTCTTGATCTGGTTTTTCATCTGAATGACCCGATTCAGAATTACCGTCAGGGGATTATTTATTTCATGTGCGATCCCGGAAGCCATCTCACCCAGGGTCGCCATTTTAGCCGCGTGGAAGTTTTGTGTTCGTTCTTCTTCCAGCCGCGCATAAGCTTCTTTTATTTCTGTCAAATCATGCCATACGACCAGCAATAACTTTTTATCTGCAACCCGTACGCGATTGAGAGTGACTTCAACCGGAAACTCTTCACCCGTAAATTTTTTATGAATCCATTCAAAGCGATGATAGCCTTCATCCCAGGCAATGCGATCCATGTGTCTTTTCTTATCCAGAGAACGAATGCCGTCAGGCTGAAATTCCGGAGAAAAAATTGCCGGATGGGCCGATAATAAACGCTCTTTTGAACCAGCGTTAAGCATCTTTACAGCAGCCCAGTTGCAGTCGATAATGCCATGATCATCAAGAAGTAAGTGAGCGTCAGTCGACTGATTAAAAAGGACTGTATACCGCTCTTCCATAAAAATACGATCAGTCACATCTTCTATCAGCCAGGTCTCTAGATTATTGTTGAAACTTCCCTGTAGGTCCGTGATTCTTTTACCGCCATTTTTTAATTGAAATGACACTCGAAATGGGTGAGGGAAATTATTTTTTTTGGCTTCAATGTAGGCTGCTTTCGCTGTAGCCGCCTGATCTTTAAAGTTAAAAATAAACCATTCATCAACAGACGTGAAATCGGATTCATCGAATCCGGTAAATTCACGGGCCTTTTGATTGAGAACAACTTTTTCTTCGACAAGAAAAAGGGCCGCAATCGGCAAATGTTCAATCAGATCTTTGTAGACATTACGGTGCATAATTGGTCTCTGACTCTCATCAACTGAGCTGCTACACTTATAGCGATTTCGCATGGAGTGTTGTTACCAAACTCTTCACCTATTGGACAATATAGTTTCTTTAATGATTCCTCGGAAATTCCGTTTGCCTTAAGGTCACGCGCTAAAACCTTTGCTTTTTGATCAGAACCGATGGCCCCTATATAGGGAAAAATTTCACGATTAAGTCCCGCTTTCAATATCGGGACATCATAGGCATGCCCCATTGTCATGCAGACAATAAAAGTATCTGGATCTAATGTGCTGACCAGTTCGGAAGGATTTGGATGCAGCACTGTTTGCAGTTTTTTACTTGCCGGTAATCTGCTAAGCCACTCTTCCCGGGAGTCAAGGCAGATAATCGAACAATCGAGCCTGATCAGTATATGAATGAGCTCCTGGGCCACGTGGCCAGCTCCAAAAACTGCTATTTTCCAATCCGCCTTCTCACTGATACGTTCAAAGTAAAAAGCACAGACACCACCGCAGGTCATTCCAACCTCTGTCTGCAGATTCCACTCTTTAAAATCATTTTCTTTTTTAATTCTCAATAATTCCTGAGCGTGAGCAATCACTTTAAGTTCGACTTTTCCTCCACCAACCGTTCCGGCAAGCAAGCCATTTTCTCCCACTAAAACTTTTGCACCTATAATTTGCGGAGCACTTCCCCGGGTGTTAACCAGAGTGACTGAAACGATATTTTTTTCAGCTGCCAGATGAGTTTCGGTTATTTCGAGCCAGTTTCTATTCATAGCGGCTGAGTTCCATTAGAATTGTCTCATTAGTCGCAGGAGATTTAAGGACAGGCAATTTTCCTTTACTTCTGAAACTCAGAGCGTGCTTAACCGCGGTCCAGACACTTGCACCCAATAATAATGGCGGTTCACCCACTGCCTTTGAGCGATGAACGTTTTGAGTGTTAAGATGATTTTCCAATAAGTCGACATTAAAAATCCGCGGAGTATCCTGAATATTAGGAATTTTATAAGTTGTAGGCGAATGAGAAAGCAGTTTTCCGCTTTGATGATAATAAAGCTGTTCAGTCGTCACCCATCCCATGCCCTGAATGAAAGCACCTGTTACCTGGCCCAGATCAATGCCCGGGTTAATCGGTCGTCCCAAATCCATCAGTATATCTGTTCGCAGAACTTTTAACTCTCCGGTATATTCATCAATTTCCACTTCAGATACAGCTGCACCATTGGTGAAATAATTAAAGGCCTTTCCGGTCATGCTTTTTTTGTCAAAGCCCAGACCGGGTGTTTTATAAAAAGCATATCCTGCCAGAGAGACACGATTGAGATAGGCAATTTTCAAAAGCTCGGACCATTTCAGTGAATTTTTTGTGACTGTATCAATGACTTCTTCATTTTCAAAAACAATGTGATCCAGATTTACACTACGATTGAGTGGCGGCATCTCTTTTATCCCGTCGTACAATTCACCGGAGTGAATTTGCATGAACACCCAGCGCAGTCTTGCTTTTAAGTCCTCGCAGGCCATAAGCACAGCACCGCCGTTAATATCTGCCCCACTTGAAGCAGCCGTCGGTGATGTGTTGTGATTCTTTTCAGTGGACGTCGGCATGACGACAACACGCTGATGAGGAATGCCGAATGCACCAGCTGCGATTTGTTGCATCTTTGTATTCACTCCCTGTCCCATTTCCGTGGCACCGGTGGATACTTGAATTGTTCCGTCAACGTGAACATTCAGCAGCGCATTTCCCTGGTTAAGAAATTTTGTGGTGAAGGCAATTCCGAATTTACAGCCCGTCATCGAAAGCCCTCGAAGCTTTCCATTTTTTTGAGCATTGAAGGCAGCGATCTGTTTATTTCTGCTTTCATACTCTGATGAAATATGCAGCTTCTGAAAAAGTTCAGGCAGAACATTGTTGTCCACAATTTGATTGTAAGGAGTAATATTGCGAACTTCGTCTCCGTAAAGATTAATTTTACGGACTTCAAAGCTGTCTTTTTTTAGATATGTAGCGATGTCTTCCAAAATACTTTCAATCGTCATGTTGCCTTGAGGCCCGCCGAATCCTCTGAAGGCAGTATTGGAATGCTGATTCGTTCGCACAGCTCGCCCTTCAATCCGGCACGTCTCCAGGAAATAAGAACCATCGCTATGACACATTGCCCGGTCCAGAATGGAAGGAGTGAGATCAACATAGGCTCCACCATTTGCATACAGCTGGACTTTTAATCCTAAGATGCGTCCATCATGATCAAAAGCCACTTCATAAAAATTTTTAAAAGGATGCCGTTTTCCGGTAATCATCATATCTTCATCTTTCGTCAGTGCTAGTCGCGCAGGACGATTGAGTTTTTGTGCAACTAATCCCGCCAGGGCTGCAAAGTGAGCTGCCTGAGATTCTTTCCCGCCGAATCCCCCACCCATCCGTTTAACAATACAAACGACCTGAGAAAAATCTAATCCCAGGGCATGGGCCACGACGTGCTGAGTTTCAGTCGGATGCTGAGAAGAAGAATGAACTTCCAGCTGACTATTTTCTAACGGATAAACGATAGAAGCCTGAGACTCCATATAAAAATGTTCTTGTCCGCCGACTTCAAAAATACCTTTAAGAACATGAGGAGCGGAAGCCAGGACGGCATCAACATCCCCGCGTACAAATGGAGCTGCCTCACAAAGATATGAATTGGCAGCAATGGCTTCATCAATTGATAAAATAGCTTTGCTTTCTTCCACATCTATTTTGATTAATTTTTTTGCCTGCATGAAAGTTGCGTAGTCTTTACAGGCGACAACGCACAAAGGTTCATCAATGTAGCCGATTTTATCTGACACCAATACAGGCTGCTCAGGAACGATTGTTCCCCAACGATTATGGTGGAGATCTTTAGCGGTAAAAACACCATAAACATCGGAAAGTTCCAGCGCTTTTGAATAATCGATATTTTTTATATGTCCGGCACTGACCGGCGTTCCTACAACGCCAACAAAAACTTCGTTTTTTAGCCGCATGCGATCGTCGATAAACTGGCTCTTTCCTGTTACGTGACCAATAGCTGAATCATGATGAATACTTTTCCCTACACTCATGATTACACCTCCGCCTTAATCTCTGTGGCAAATTTCTTAAAGAAATTTTTTGCCACCAGCATTCGGTATTCCTTCGTGGCCCTTAAATCCGACAATGGTGAAATCAACTTATCCAGTTGCCCTGCCTGTTTGATAATCAGATCAGGAGAAAATGTTTTCCCGTTTAATTCCTGCTCTACAGTTGGCAGGCGGATAACTGTCGCGGCGACTCCGCCCAATGCAATCCTTACTTCATTGATCTTTGATTGATCACGATCTATAAAACCAGCGAATGTTACAGCAGAAATATCCAGATCCCTGCGCATTGAAGCCTTGTAAAGTTTGATTTCCTGATTTTTTTTCAGGAGAGGAATTTTAATTCCGGTCACCAGCTCGTCTGCTTTCAGATCCAGTTGTTTGTACCCCTTATAGAAATTTTTTAAGACGACAGTTCGTTTTCCTGCTTCGCTTTCCACCATCACTTCCGCATCAGCTACGATTAAGAAAGGAATGGTGTCTGCAATTGGAGAAGCATTCACGACATTTCCTACTAACGTTCCCTGATTTTTAATTTGAGGTGAAGCAAAGATATGCAGCATGCGGGCCATTTCATTGAAGTGATCTTCAATATAATTTTCAAATTCTGTTAAAGTCACACAGGCACCGACATAAAGAAATTTTTCGTCGTGACGAATCTGTTGCAATTCCTCAATGTGATAAAGCGCCATGGCCCTAGGCGTATCCATTTTGCCTTTATTTACCACTACTCCGATATCTGTTGAGCCAGCTATCAGCTTGACTGCGGTATCATTTTTCTTGATGGTCAGTGCCTCTTTTAGAGTTGACGGCAAATAGATAGACCGGTCATTTCCTTGCATTTCCACGCTGGACTGGCGTATTTTTTTCATTTCCTTCAGCCAATCCGGATTGTGATAACGCTCTTTTAATAAATCTGCTTTTTCAAAATCAACTGAAGTCATGGCGTCGATGATCGGCTGGTAGCCGGTGCAGCGACACAAATTTCCTGTCAGATAATTGCGGGCATGCTTTTCAGTGAACTCTTTTTTCTGACTCTCACCTTTTTCTTTAAAGTTCTCAATCGCTCCCGCCATCGCACATATAAAACCAGGTGTGCAGTATCCGCACTGAGCTCCGTTGCAATCGACCATTTTCTGCTGAACTTCCGAAAGCTCAACTTTAACTCCCTCAGACTCACCAATTCCTTCCACTGTCACGACATGGGCACCATCAATCAGATAGAGCGGCAGAATGCAGGAATTCACCGGACGAAACTGCAGCTTGCCATCTGATCCTACTCCTTTTGCCAGAAGCACGGTACAGGCCCCGCAATCTCCCTCAGCGCAGACAATTTTAGTTCCGGTTAGATTCTGGTCCTCCCGTAAAAATGTTCCCAAGGCCTTAAAGGCCATGTTTCCATTAATCGTGAGACGGTTATTGTTAATGAATGTTGTGATTGTATGACGTTTTTCCATCCGCCGATTTTACTCGCTAAGCACCTTAAAAATCAATGAATGAAGTGCACGTTTTTTTCGCCCGAATGAAGCCTCGCATGAGCTTTTTACATACCTCTTTTCAAGTGCTAATACCAAATCTAAGATGCGCCCCAGGCAGGTAAGTATGAAATTACTCATAAAACTCATTCTCCTTTCATTAATCGCCCTCTCCATCGCCCAGGCAGAGACCATAAAACTTGTGCGCGTTCAAAAAGGTCAGCGGCTGATGGAACTCATTGGAAACGAAGGACAGATTGTAAAAAGTTACAAAATCATGCTGGGGAAAAACCCAATCGGCCACAAAGTGCAGTCAGGAGACAACAAAACTCCGGAAGGTCTTTACACTCTGGATTATAAAAATGCCCAGTCCAAATTCCGCAAATCCATCCATATCTCATATCCCAACAAAGCTGATATAAAGCGTGCTAAAAAACTCAAAGTGAACCCGGGTGGAGACATTATGATCCATGGTTTGCCTAACGATTTTAAAGAAATGCGTGAATGGCTGGCCTTAGTCGGTCTGGGCGATACATCAGACATTGTCATTCGTATGGCCTTACCTAATTTTGACTGGACCAGCGGGTGCATCGCCGTTTTAGATGATGAAATTGATGAGATCTTTGGTCTGATAAAAGTACCGACACCGATTCAGATTAATCCATAATGAGATAATTTTTTAAAAACTCTTACTGAAGAAGCTCACCATTGAGCTTGCCGTTGGTGAAACTAGTCAGCAGAACTTCTCTCTCCATATTAGAAAGATCCTGTTCAGTATCGACCTGTACTCTTAAGAAATTGGATGAATATCCTTCGAATTTTCCTTCTTTATTCCGGCGTTCAAAAAGAACTTTCGTCCGCTTGCCAACCTGATCCTCAGAAAAGAGATTTAACTTGGCATCACCAAACATCAAAAGGGTACGAACACGATCCTTTTTAGTTGCCGAATGAATCTGGCTGTCCATTTTCGCAGCAGTAGTATTTTTTCTCTTGGAATAAGGGAAGACATGGAAGTGAGTAATCGGAAGCTCCTTCAGCAGATTATAGGTGTTATCAAACTGCTGCTGAGTTTCTCCGGGAAAACCAGTGATGATGTCAGCACCGATTCCTGCGTTAGGAAAGGCGGCAACGATTTTACCAATAATCCTTTTATAATCAGCTACCGTATATTTCCGGCGCATTTCACTTAATATGCCATCATCTCCACTTTGTAGCGGAACATGGAAATGGTCCTGCACTTTTGGCGACGACTTTAAAACAGCAATTAATTCATCAGTAATAGTATTAGGCTCTACACTCGAAAGGCGGAATCTTTCCAGACCATCAATCTCCAGCAGTCTGGCAACCAGATCGTGCAGTTTTTCTCCGGAAGACTGTTCGTATTCACCGATATTGACTCCGGTAAGAACGATCTCTTTAAATCCTGATGCAACTAATTTTTTGGCTTCGGCTACAGCATCCGCAACGGAAATAGCCCTGCTTCTTCCGCGGGCAAAAGGGATAATACAAAAAGAACAAACGTAATTACATCCGTCCTGAATTTTTAAAAAGGCGCGAGTGTGAGAATCCGCCGTCGTTGTGGCGGCACCAAAAAACTCCCACGATTTATCAACATGAATCTGATTTGTTTCTTCTTCATCCAGATAATCGAACACTTTATATTTTTCTGAATTGCCTAAAACCAGATCTACACCTTGCATGCCTGCAATGCGCGCTGGTTCCATTTGCGCATAACAACCGGCCACGACAATTTTACCTTCCGGTGAAGTTGTGTGGGCCTTTCGGATAAGGTTTCTGCATGTTGAATCAGCAGCATCAGTGACTGTACAAGTGTTAATAAAGACCACGTCAGCCGGTTCACCGAAATCGACAATCTCATAACCGCGGTCTTTGAATCCCTGGGCAATAGATCCCGTCTCCGCCGAATTTAAACGGCAGCCAAGCGTGTGGAGCGCCACTCGCTTAACAGTCCCTTGGGCGGTCTGCTCAATAGAATTTCCTGAGTCTAATGTCATAGGGGGAAACATAGTCCTGCGACAGGCAGATTTCAAGCGATTAAACCTGTTAAAGAAAACTTTTCACACATTTTTTTGAAATAACGTTTGACAAAAAAGCGCGAGAACTCTATTTTTAATCTCACTTTCGAAACAAGTTGGTCTCGTAGCTCAGTTGGTTAGAGCATCTCCCTTTTAAGGAGAGGGTCCTGCGTTCGAGTCGCAGCGAGATCACCATTCGATAGTTTTCCTTAAGTAGACGTTAGCATGCTAGTTTATGCACCCATCGTCTAGCCCGGTCTAGGACATCGCCTTTTCACGGCGGTAACCGGGGTTCGAATCCCCGTGGGTGTACCAATTTTAAAAAAGCCTCGACATTGTTCGGGGCTTTTTTTTGCCTAAAATTCAAAAAAGGTTCCACCACACTTTTGGTTTCGCAACCATGTATATTTTTTACTCTTTTACACCTAAAACTTTTCAAAGTGATATGTAGAGACAAAACCTTCAGGAGTCTCTATGAAAAAGTTAATCGCCATTGCCTTTATCGCTCTATTATCAAGTGGTGCCTATGCAGGATGTTTATCAAACGTAAAAGAGGCCATTGCCACGGCCAATAATACTCAAAATAAAAGAATTAGCCTGCTGACCGAAAAAAGTACTCTTTTGGAAAAAGGCCAGGAGAGCATGGCTTACGGCGGTGAGATCTATAATAATACCCAGGCGACAGTAGAGGTCTTTTTTATCAAAGAATCCAACGGTTATTACAATGAATTTTCGGCACTACTTTTAGAACAGCAATCATGCAAAATCATCGCAAGACAATCTTTGGGTGATGACGCTTAAATTTAAAAAAGTAATGATAGTTTTATGAAATTTTACTCGAGTGTTTAGAATATCTTCGATACACTTTTCTCCTCACACAATTAATTACACTTTTTAAGGGAGAAACTTATGTCAGAAGTAGGATTAAACAAACCAGTTAAGCTTAATAAGACCTTGGCATCATTCTGTGGAGCAAATGAGCTTCCAAGAACCGCAATCACGCAAAAATTCTGGGATTATATCAAAGCAAATAATCTTCAGGCAAAAACTGAAAATGGAAAGGCTGAAGGTGCAGGAAAATTCATCGTAGCTGATGAAAAACTTCTTCCTCTTTTTAATGCCACTAAGGTGACAAGCAAGACTGGTAAAGTGACTGACTTTTCAGGACTTAAATTAGGCCAGACGATCAGCATGCTTCAGCTTGCTTCTGTTGTTGGCGCCAACATCGAAGCTTAAGAAATTATTGCCCAGACTCTGTTCTGGGCATTTCCTCAAGATTTCTGAAGGTTCCACCATACAAAGCCTATAAAAAATACCCTGTCTCTCATCCATACATTGATCAGTCTATCGGCCAATGATAGTTGAATAAGATCTTATTGAACATCAGTGACGAACCGGAGACTACCATGAAAAGTTTTGCGTTTATTTCTGCCCTCATCTTTGCAGCTAATGCTTATTCTTTTTCAAACGTTACTCTGAATAGAGACATAGCTTTAAAAACCTCGAGCGATCGTCCAGGAATTGCAACTCACTGGTCTATTGAGGGTAATGGTTCAAAATACTGTTACGTTAAGTTAGAAACGACAGCAGTTGAAAGAAACATCGTAAAAGAAGGAACAATTCTGGAAATTTATCAAGTCCTGGATGATCATTGCGAGTTTGATCTGAGTGGTAGATCTTGTGCCGTATCTTTTCTCGCTGAGAATCGTGAACTTGAACTTAAATTAGGTGTAACTTGCATTGAGAAAGGAATGCTGGCTTCACCAATAACAGCCAAAAAGGCTACCAGGTTCACTAAAGGTTTTCTGACAATCAAATAAGTTCTTTAAAGAGCAGGAGAACTCAATGTCTACTCGAATTTCATTTTCGCGAATTGAAACTCCAAAAAGTTTATTGCAGCGTCTTCCGCGCTTTAAACTGGACTTCAGAGTCAATCGTACCAAAATAGAGGTTCTTTACACTCCAGTGACAGAAACTATCTTCCGTGCGCTTAAAGAGAAAAAAGGAATTGTTGCCATTGCCAAAAAACAGTTTGCAGAATTCGAGCAGATCGCCAAAAAGAAAACGGCGCTTAAAAGAAGTAAATAATCCGATTTGAAAAGTGTTGCGCCTCTGATAAGAAGACTCTCACAAATGATTAAGGGGAATTCATGAAATACATTATTTTTGCTCTGGCCATGACCATTTCAACTGCAACTCAAGCGGTCATTGAGGCAAACAGCTTCATTGGAAATTTTAAAGTCGGTAAATGTGCTCTATCTGACTCAGAAAGCGCCCAAATAACATATAACGGTCAGTCCTTAATCGTGAAGTTTGCAGGTCAGAATATCTCTACAGAAATTTTTCTTAAATCTTTTGATGAAGAATTCGCTTCTGTCAGAGTCTCAGAGGAATCATTTTCTATTACCAATGAGTATCTTGCTAAACTTAACGAAGGAATGCTTCTGCCGGTTCTAAAAACACGAATTGCCCGTTCAGCAACCGGAAACCGTGTTCGTCTCAGCACACTTTACTATGAGACAAACATGAAGTCTGAGTGCATTCTTTACCGTCAAAACTAAAAGCCCCATCCAGCCCCGATTTTTCCGGGTATTTTTTTTGCTCAATCATACCTATAGAAAATTCACATAACTATTATCATCACTGTTTTTCGTTTATTATCAGGCCGTTTTGAAAAAAGGAGAATTGTATGAAGTCTATTTTCATGTTGATGCTTTTTATTTCTGCTTCAGCAGAAGCAAATGTCTCAAAAATTTGCACGAAACTCGCTGAGGAGACAGTCGCCCAGTCTCAGATCAATGGCCATTATGATATCAATGGGTTTGAAACAACCAGCTGCGAGCTAGCTGACAATAAAGCGGCCATTGTCTGTGAAGTCGCTGCTTATAAGGGAAATGGGGATGCTGTTGATACATTCCGTGTAATTCTCAACAAACGCTGCACTCGTGCTTTCCGGGTAGATCTTATCGGAGAAGAATAATGAAATCTTTTTTAATAAGCTTGATGGTTATTTCCGGTTCAGCCTGGGCAATTGAAAAACAAGACGCTGCTTCAATAGCCCCGCTCATTCAGGAAGCAATCATTAAGAATCAGGAAGCTGAAAATGCCGGAGTGGCAGTAGCGATTTTTAATCACAAAGAAATCATTCATGCTCAAGGTTACGGCTATGCTGACAAGGAAAGCAAAAAACCTGTATCAATGCAGACTGCTTTTGCCATCGGCTCTACTACAAAAGCTTTCACATCTCTTGGCCTTAAGCTTCTGGAGAATGAAGGAAAGCTGGCCATCACGGACAAAGTCATAAATCACCTTCCGGACTTTAAACTTTCCAATCAAAACATTGCAAATCAGGCGACAATAGAAGATTTATTAAGTCATCGGGTGGGAATGCCCCGTCATGACCTGATGTGGTTATACACTCCATTTAACCGCGAAGAAAATTATCATCGCCTTCAGTATCTAGCCTTTCCGGATAAAGCAGAAGAAAACTTCCGCAAGAACTTCGTCTACAATAACTTTATGTATATGGTTGCCGGTAAAATTATCGAAACCCAATCCGGGCAGAGTTACGAAGATTTTATACGTGAAAGAATTTTTAAAACTCTTAACATGCATAATTCTTTTATGACGGTACCTGCTCATTATGCTGATCTTGCTGAGCCTTATTTTAGAGAAGTAAAAGTCCCTCATCGCGATATAAGTGATATGGGACCAGCTGGCAGTATTTATTCAACAGCCGAGGATATGGCTAAATGGATCCAGTCACTGATGAATAAAAAATGGCAAAATCAAGATGACTTATTCCGCGCGAGAGTCGCTATTGACTCAAAACAGCCATCATTAGAATACGGCTATGGTCTGGCCTGGATGGTAAACACCACCAATAAAAATTTTTCTTTATATCTACATGATGGAAATATAGATGGCTTCTCTGCTTTTGTGTTGTTCTCACCCGAACTTGATATCGGTGCCGTTATCCTTATTAATCAAAACGGATCAGGAATCGGACATCACATAGCAACAGCACTGTTAAAATATGAAATCGCCAAAAGACCAATTAATAAAAGCTTTACGAATAAAGCTTCTATCAAATTCCCAAAATTCGATAAGAGTTTCCCTCTGAATGTCCAAACAGAAGTCAAACGGGAAGGAGAAAAACAATACTCAGATCCTGGATACGGGATTATTTCCACCTATGTTTCGGATGGTAAATCTTTTGTGGATTATTACGGAAACGTCTGGGAGGCAAAACCTTTTGAACACGAATACTTCAATCTTTTAGTCGATCTGGTTTTAGGGGCCAATCATTATGATTTCCCTATTAAAGCGACAGATGACGTTTTAGTCGCTCCTTTTCAGAGTGAAGTCCCGATGATTGAGTTTAAAGCATTATGACCTCTGATCTTTCAGAACATCTGATTGCATTAGAAAAGAGTCTGCATGATCCCGCAGTCAGGTCTGATAAATGTATGCTGGAGAAACTTCTGGATTCCGATTTTTTTGAGTATGGAACTTCGGGAAAAATCTGGACCAGAGAAATGACTTTAGAGGAACTTACAGAGAAGCCTCAGGCTATCATCCATTCATTCGATTATAACGTCAGAGAATTAACATCTAGTCTCTGCCAGGTAACGTACAAAACCCGGAGAGAGAGTTTCGATGTCTTAAGAAGCTCCTTGTGGAGACGTCATAATGACGAATGGAAAATGATTTTCCATCAAGGCACCAAAGCCTTATAGGTCGTTTTTATGGGCTTCTGCCTGAAGCTGACCGACGGCATTTAAAACCAGAGTACCGATTAAAGCATCTTCAGCACTGCACGCTTTATTAAAACGTGCAGACACTTCTTTACTGTCGTAAATAGGTCTGAATTTTACATAGTATTTAACAGTGAGGTCAGTGAAATCCACGCGCATCGGACTGGTATCGATAATATTTGAAAAAGGATTTTCCCTTGAATCGGTAAAGACTTTATTGGCTATCTTGCCAATGGGGCGTTGTTCATCAAAGCTAAGTTTATAGTCTTCATAGAAATTAATAAAGACATCACCATTTTCTTCAATGTATCCAGTGACGTTTTTACAATCCCACCACAGATTTTTACAGTGGCCGCTCCAGCTGGCACGTTTATTTCCTGCACTGACATAGGTTGGGCCAAAGAGTGGTTGGTCGCGCCACACATGACAGTTGTTTGAAACTTCCAGATCTTTTACAGAAGCGCATGAGAATATAAAAAGAAAGGAGATGATGGTCAGATGTTTGTTCATCTGACCATTATAAACGTTACGGATAAAGTTCGATAGAGACTAATTTTCCATCCAGATTGAATCGGCTTTCAACTTTGATTGTGCTTTCCATTTCCGAGTTATGGTAAGCATGGAACACACGGTAACCAACAGGCTTTTTGTCCTCGTTTCGCAATAGAGAAGAAAACAGGTACATCATACTTGTCGAGTCATCAGGCCAGATTCCTAATTCAACAACATCTCTAAAATCTACGCCATCTGGAATATTTTCAAGTTTAAGGGCCGTTTTGGAGCTGGCGGCATAGATACGCCCTGCGTGCTTAACACCAGTACAAAGGGCCACCAGGTTCTTTATTTCTTTTAAACCCGGACAATCAGATTCCTGAACATCTTTAAATTCCGAGCTTATATAGGCATGAGCTGATGCTGATTGAGTAAAGGCCAGAGCAAGAAAAAGGCTAACGATTAGTTTTTTCATAAATCCCCCATTGGATAAGTTGGTGCTCTTCTATCTAATTAGTATTGAAGAGGGAAATCTAAAGATTAGATGTTCTCTATATGAGGCATTGCAACACCAAAAGTGTGGTGGAACCTTAATGCTTACATTCTCTTGCATTGAGCAGACACCGCATCTTCGCCTGTTTAAGCTAGATTCATAAATTTTTTTGGAGACACACACATGAAAGCACTTCTTATGGCTTCTTTATTAATTGTTTCTGCATCTGCCCTCGCTATGCCGAAAGTTGGAGACTCTGCTCTATACAGAATCCAGACTCAGGGAATGACATTCACACAAAAAATTGAACTGGTTTCTTATGATGCTAGTGACGATACTTTCGTTCAAAAAGAAACTACGACTCACCAGGGGCAATCACAAGTTGAAGTTAATAATGTTGCGGCTTCAGATCTGATCAATGATCAAACTGCCGATTTGATGCTTCAATATTGTCAGTCTCAAATGGGTGGGACTCTTCAGAATATTTCTGTAACAGCAGGAACATTTGCCACTTGTTCAGTTTACGATCCCGCTTCTCAAAGCCAGGTATGGATGGGAAAAGTTCCGTTTGGAATGGTTAAAATCCAGGGTTCACAAGTTGCAGGTGAATTAATCGAATTTAAACACGGAAAATAATTTTAGGATTAAATTTTTTTCGAGTAAGCCCCGGCAAGATGCTGGGGCTTTTTTTTAGTTATGTTATTTATGAAGAGTAGAGAGATGAATAATAAAGGCGTATTCAAAAGCCCTTTCCCGTAAATATTCAAACCTGCCGCTTTTTCCACCGTGACCTACTTCCATTTCAGTTTTCATTAGCAGCAATTTGGTTTTATCGGTACGCATGTCTCTTAATTTCGCTACCCATTTGGCGGGCTCCCAGTAACCGACCTGAGAGTCATTCAAGCCGGTCGTGACCAGCAGATGTGGGTAAGCCTGGGCCTTAACATTGTCATAAGGTGAGTAACTCTTCATATATCTGTAATACTTTAGTTCATTTGGATTTCCCCATTCTTCGTATTCACCAGTCGTGAGCGGCAATGATGAATCAAGCATGGTAGTCATCACGTCTACAAATGGAACCTGGGCTACAATTCCGTGATACAGATCAGGACGCTGATTCATAACTGCACCCATGAGTAGTCCGCCGGCACTTCCTCCCATGGCATAGACATGTTTGGGATCTGCATATTTTTCTTTTAGCAGAAATTCGGTCACGGCTATAAAATCATTAAAAGTGTTTTTCTTTTTTAAAAACTTTCCGTCATCGTACCACTTGCGCCCCATTTCTGAACCTCCGCGGACATGTGCAACGGCAAAGACAAAACCACGATCGACCAGACTCACATTGCCGATAGAGAAATATGGATCCATGCTCATCCCATAAGATCCGTATCCATAAATGAGAATAGGGGCCTTTGCATTTTTCACGAATCCTTTTTTGTATAACAATGAGACTGGAATCATTGCTCCATCCTTAGCTGGAACGAAAAGTCGTTCAGAAGCATAATCTGCAGACTGATAGGTCGGTACAGTTTTTTCTTTCAGCAATTCAGTTGTTTTTTGAGTGATGTTATATTCATAGACTGATTCTGGTCTGGTCATTGACTCGTAATCATATCGCAGTTTGGTGGTATCAAATTCCGCATTATTGCCAATACTAACCATATAAACCGGATCAGGAAATTGCAAATCTTCGCGTTTGTAGTTTTCCCGGGTTAAGACACTTAATCGGGTCAGTCCTCTAGATCTCTCATTTAAGGCCAGAAAAGTTTTAAACGTCCGATAATCTTCTATGAAAACATCTAAACGGTGCGGAACAACTTCCTTCCAGCTTTTTTTATCGGTCTGTGAGTATGTAGTTTGCATGATACGAAAATTTTTAGCTGCCCAGTTCGTACGTATGAAGAAACGGTCGCCCCCATCATCTATGGAATATTCGTGATTCTTTTCACGATTTAAGAAAATTGTAAATGGTGGAGCTGATTCCGTGGCCGGTGCGTAACGGATCTCTGTTGAAAGTGTACTGGCTGAATGGATAATGATGAATTTACGGGATAGAGTTTTGTAAACATAAACATCAAATTTTTCATCTTTTTCTTCATATAGCAGCTCGGTCTGACGGGAGTCCAGGTTGAAACGAAAAACTTTGTGTGATCGCAAAGTTTTGGGATCCTGTTGGGTATAATAAAGAATTCGTCCATTTTCAGCCCAGTCCATATTTCCAGTAACATTTTCAATTCGTACATCGAAAACTTTGTTGAGAGTCAAATCTTTGAAGAATATGGTGTGAATACGATCGCCTTTGGTGTCTACAGCGTAGGCAATTGTCTTTTCATCCGGAGCAACCTGCGGATGACCAACGCGGATAAAAGCCTTGCCGATGGCCATTTCATTTACATCAATCATTGTTTCTTCCGGACTGTTTAGATCACGCATCCTCTTATAAACAGGATATTCCTTTCCCTCCAACGTTTGGGTGAAGTAGTAGTAATTCTTTTCCCGGTAAGGATAAGACTTATCTGCTTCTTTGATTCTTCCCCGCATTTCTTTGTAGAGATTTTCCTGCAGTGCCTTTGTTCCTTTCATCATTTTTTCTGCATATGTATTTTCTGCTTTAAGATGCTCGATTACAGCGGGGTTTGTTTTATCTTTAAGCCAGAAATAATTATCAGTACGAGTGTCGTTATGGATAGTCATCTTATGCGGTATTTTTTTTGCTACCGGTTCGCTCATCGTTGTTTCTCCATAACTATTGTGTAAAAGACAAAAGCTTAAAGCGAAAATTGCTTTATAAATGTTTTCCATTTTTTTCCTTTCTTTAGAAGGTCAGGCGTTTCCAATATTGTTTCGGATCCTGATTTCGATTTTGTTCAACCCTGTCTAGTAATGAACGCTGGGCTTCCTGTGATAATTGAGAGTTGGCAATAATTTCTGTAGCTTCAGCTTGGCGTCCCTGGGAATCCAGTGAACGAATGAGATAATAATATCCACTGACAGAAGTGGGAAATTGTTCAATAAAGGCTACTGCATCTTCTTCCACTGTTTCGAAATCACCTCGGGCCATAGAGCGCATAAAAGGAATTTCTACAATATCTTCATTGAGATAACTGTCGTCATTAATTGCGGACTGAATGGTGTTTTCAAACTGCGCGAGCTGAGCTGTCGTCTGCTGTTCTTGTTGTAGAAGCTCTGCTCGTACCTGTTGCAGTCGTGCATATTCATCTGTTGCAGGATCCAAAGAGGCGATTTCTTCATCAAGATCTATTCTTTCCTGGGCAATCGATCGTAGTGTGTCTTCCAGACTGGAAAGTTGTGTGTTGGCGTTACTTAACAACGCCGCTTCTCTACGAGCAACTGTATCAGTGGTGACATCAAAGCCTGCCATTGTTTCAAGCAGTTCGTTAATTTCTCCATCATCTGCTTCCTGGTTGTATTTTCCTTCTTTAATCAACAAGGCCATTAACTTAGCTTTATAGGCAGCGTAGCTGGCTGGCTCGCGGGAAATAATTTCTTCAGCAATCGCAATGCTTCGATCCAGATCAGTGGCCGATGCAGCCTGTGCATTTCGCATAGACAGATTGAGCTCACCGGCAAGATCTTCAACTGGCCTGTCTGCAATCGGTCTGTCACTTGTTGCTGCAAGACTATTTGTTACTGAATTTTCTTTGTTAGTCGTATCGGTTCTTTCAGGCTTGGCAGTATTTGTGGCAACGGCCTGATTTGATTTTCTGGAAGTCAATTGCTCCAGCGTTGTTGGCTTACGGCGATTTGCTGTCATTGTGAGCAGTTTTACTCGAAGTGAAGCGTTCTCTCTTTTTTGATCAATATAAAATTTTAATAAAAATCCCGCCAATATCAGCATAAGAACAAACGTAGCAGCTAAGATTATGCGGTTGGTTTTTACTTCCTGGTCCACACTGACTCCTTTGCATTACTCTAACACTTATCAGTTATGTTTTAAAGGAAGCATAATGACGAAGCATGTATGCGGATTTTTATTATCAATACTTATAGATCCATGATGTTGTTTAATAAAACTCACTGCCAAAGAAAGACCCAGCCCTGTACCTTTTCCAACTTCTTTGGTTGTAAAAAAAGGCTGAAATATTTTTTCCTGAATGTCAGAGTCTATTCCCATTCCTGAATCTATTATTTTCAGTTGAAGATTGTCCTTAACGATATCCAGGTGAATTTCAACCCAGCGTTCCTGGTTATTAACAACAGCATCAAAAGCATTATTGAGGAAGTTCAGAAAAGATTGTGAGATAGTTGTGCGATTAACATCAATATAAGTATTAAGCGTTGTTTCTTGTGCGAAAACTTTAAGCTCTACACCGCGCGATTTAAACCGTTCAATACATAGACTGGTTGAGTCTTCGAGCATATCAGCAATTTTGACCCGCTCAAATTTATCATTGTCAGACTGCCGCGCAATATTCCGCATCCCTTGAACAATGCGGCTGGCACGCTGAACAGTTTGCTTGATGTTTGCTGCCAGACTTTTAAGTTTTTCTTTATCTACACTGTCTTTTGCTATCATATTTTCCATGATTTGTGCGCTGGAGCCAATGATTGCAAGAGGATTATTTATTTCGTGAGCGATTCCGGCAGCAACTTCCCCTAGGGACGCAAGCTTTGAAGCCTGGTAGGCCAGGACTTTTTGTTCTTCTAGTTCCTTATTTTTTTTCTGCATGGCCTGTTCAAGTGTCCGTGCATCCTCTTCCAGCTGACCTTGTCGACGTTGTAGTTCAGCAAGCTTGAGATTCAGTTCCCTTGGATTGACATTCATCAGTGCAAGCATTTGTCCGTAAAGTTCACCAAGTTGTTTTCGCTCCTCTGGTGTAAAAATACTGGCATTTTCCAAAGTGTAATAAGCGACCGATGATCCAACAAGACCAGAGAGATATTTTTCTGTAGCATCGTTGATTTGCGAGAGGCTGTGGATGTTGATTTTTTCTTTTTCAACTAACCCCAGGTCGCTGATGATCTTATTAATGGCCGTATCAGCATCGGCAGTAGTCAGATATCTCTCCAATGCTTCTTTCAGCAGTTTGATTTTTGATTTAAGATCTATATTCGATTCAAGTTCTCCATAATCAATTCCTGCTTCACTAATTAAAACGCGGTAAGATGAAAGCTCCTGGATTTCTTTCACGGTTTTCTCTTCAGATTCACTTTGATCAGTCAATAATGAGCCAAAAACCAGGCCACCAATATTAAATAGCATTGTCCAGAACAATGAATGACTTAAAAAATGCAAACCATCAAAGTTAAATAAGGCCTCAGGTCTTAATATTGACCAGCCAAAAGGCCCCTCAGTTAAAATATTGCCGGAGATGAAACCACTCTTAGCAAAAGCAGGAACAATTAAAGTATAAAACCAAAGAATTGCCCCGGAAGAAATTCCCAGAAGTGCGCCGTTTTTATTTGCTTTTTTCCAGAAAAGACCAAATAAGATGGCCGGCGAAAACTGCATGATAGCGACAAAGGAGATCAAGCCCATGGAGACCAAAGCATACGTTGAGCCCACGTACCAGGTATAAAAGTACGCACCGTAAATAATCAGTACAGCAAGAATCCATCGGATCTTCAGCGTGTAACGGGTAAGACTTGATTTTTTTCCAAATTTCGTAATCAGAGGTAGAACAAGCTGGTTGGAAACAATCGTTGAGACTGCAACCGTTTCAATCATCACCATTCCGATAGAAGCAGAAAAACCTCCCAGAAAGACAAATAATGTTAAGAGAGGCTGAGCATGTTTCAGCGGCAGCAAAAGAACATATGAATCTGCTTTTTCAATAGGCAGGCCTTCGCTCAAACCGGTGAAAGCGACCGGTAGAACGTAAAGGTTAATTAAAAATAAAAACAGAGGAAAAAGCCAGGTTGCTTTTTTGATGTGTTTGCGTGAGTAATTTTCGACAACAGCGACCTGGAACTGACGGGGTAAAAATAAGATCGCACTGGCCGAAAGAATGATATAAGTGCACCAGGTGAAAAAATCGGTGACAGTTGTCTGTCCCATGAAATTATAATTTGCAGAGACAACTCTTGGCAAACCTTCAAAGATCGAATCAAAACCATCATTAATCCAGAATGTACAGAAGAGACCGACCGCCACGACTGCAATAAGTTTTACGAGACTTTCTAGTGCAAGAATGAAAACCAGGCCCGGATGCTTTTCCGTCGAATCGAGCTTGCGAAGCCCAAATATAATAGTCACCAGTATACACAGCCAGACTATATAGTGATTCGTGGGCGATGTGGCCGATACATCAGTTTTAAAACCAGTTACGATAATGCTGATTGTATCCAGAATCGATTTAATCTGGATGGCGATATACGGTATGATTCCGATGAGAACAAACAGAGCACAAACAATACCCAGTCGTGTAGATTTATCATAGCGAACAGCAATGAGATCAGTCACGCTGGTTATTCTGAATTTTTCTTTGATCAGAATGATCTTGTTGAGGATCCATGGATACAGAAGAACACTAAGCGTAGCTCCCAGGTAGATCGTCAGATACAGCATACCGTTATTAGCAGCAACTCCTACCGATCCATAATATGTCCAGCTGGTACACCAGACCGCCATGGATAAGGAATAGATGTATGGATTAGCAACCAGGTTTCTGCTGCTTTTTTTATGAACCCATTTTTCCGCTAATAATGCGGCAATGACCAGAAAAGCAAGATAACAAAGAATAGTTAAATTAATAAAATTGAAACTGAACATTTAGCGCTGATCCTTTTCTTCTTCATCGGGAGTCAGCTGATCATGGAGAAAACTAAAAATAATAACGGCCAGCCATGAAAAATACAGCCAGCTTACGACTAGTTTTACATTAGACAGATTGGGAATGGTGATCATCGGCCAGATAAACAAGCCTATGCTGATGATAAACAAACTAATCCGAAATTCAGTCTGCAAAAATAATTTGCGAAATTTACTGATCATAAAAAACCCTGGTTTTTATTATAATTGAAAACAGGGTTTTAGTATCTAGCGGGTAAAAACTTAAGTTAAATTAATAGATGAGCACTTTCCTCAGCTAAACCCTACTCCATTGTAACTGCCATCCTGCTCGGCAGGAGGTGGATACAATAAATCATCGCGAAAAAAGTTGTGATTAAATCTTCCAAATGTAGCTACCAGTAATTCGTTAATGTTATCGACAAAAGTGAATTTTATGTCATTTTTAACAATGGACGGCACTTCTCTGAGATCTTTTTCGTTTCTGCGAGACATGATGACCCTCTTTATTCCTGCACGGTGAGCAGCAATAAGCTTTTCTTTGATTCCTCCAACCGGCATGACAGCTCCTCGCAATGTCACTTCACCAGTCATGGCAAGTTTAGGATCAACGGCTTTATTCAATACTAAAGAACAAAGAGCAGTAAAGATTGTAATTCCTGCGCTTGGACCGTCCTTTGGAATCGCTCCTGAAGGAACGTGAATGTGAAAATCTGTTTTTGTAAAATCCAGACCCGGTATTAAAGCAGACAATCGCGAGCGGACTAATGATAGACCGATGTGCGCTGACTCTGACATAACATCGCCCAATTTACCGGTGAGCTGAATTTTTCCAGTTCCCGGCATCATTGCCGTTTCGATAAACAAAATATCTCCACCAACCGGCGTCCACGCAAGGCCGGTCACAACCCCGGTATGGGCCTTTTCCTGAGCCAGTTCGTGCGACATTTTTTCAATTCCCAGTATGTCTTCCAGCATATCCATCGTCACGACGAAATCTTTGTTTTCCGGATGACGGACGATTTTCTCCGTCAGATTGCGGAATATTTTTGCAATTTTTCTCTGCAGATCACGAACACCTGCTTCTTTAGTGTAGTCTTCAATAACATTTCTAAGCAGGGCGTCCGGGAAGTTAACGTTATATTTTCTCTCCCCTTCTGCTGTCATCAATCCATGTTCCTTAAGTTGTTTCGGAATCAGGTGGTTCTGTGCAATATGAAACTTTTCATCCGATGTATAACCAGAAAGCTGAATAACTTCCATTCGATCCAGCAATGGTCCCGGAATAGTATCCAGGGAGTTTGCCGTTGCAATAAAAAAGACTTTAGACAGATCAAATGGCAGATCCAGATAATGATCAGTAAATGTTCCATTTTGTTCCGGATCTAAAACTTCCAGCATAGCCGCAGCCGGATCACCACCATATCCACGGGAGAGCTTGTCAATTTCATCCAGCATGAAAACGGGATTTTTTTCTTTAGCACGTTTAATACCTTCGATTATCCGGCCTGGTAGGGCTCCAATATATGTTCTGCGGTGGCCGCGAATTTCAGAGTCATCACGCACTCCCCCCAATGAAGCTCGAACAAATTTACGGCCCAATGCTTTGGCGATGCTCTGACCAAGAGAGGTTTTACCAACCCCCGGTGGCCCGACAAAAAGCAGGATTGATCCTTTTTTTTGCGGCGAAAGTTTCATTACAGCGAGATGTTGAATGATGTGTTTTTTTATTTTTTCCAGACCATAATGTTCATCATTTAATATTTTTTCAGCGTAATCGAGGTCCATTTGTTCTGGAGCCTCATCGTTCCACGGCAAAGCAAGAATAAGTTCAATATAATTACGAATGACATGAGACTCTGCATTTTGGGCCCCCATGTTTTCATAGCGGTTCAACTGCTCCAGAGCGACTTTCTCAATATCTTTTGGTAATTTTGCTGCAAGAATACGATCCTTCAGGCTTTGTTTTTCCCCGCCTTCAGTCTCACTATAGCCCTCCCCCAGCTCTTCTTTGATTGCTTTTAATTGCTCGCGCAGGATAGACTCGCGATAAGCTTTGCTGGTCTTCTCTGAAATTTTTAGCCCCATTTCATTATTAACTTTGATCATTTCTCTTTGTTCAACCAGCAACTCCAATACTTTCAGTGCACGGTTTTTAATGGAAGCTATTTCCAGAATTTCCTGCTTTTTAGGAATGATAAGAGGGAGATTTTGGGCAACAATATTAGTGAACTGACTGACATCAGTGAATCCATCAAGAGAGCGTTTAAGATTAGCCCCGGCCTTAAGACTGTCCAGAATTTCCTTGGATATATCTTTAAGCGAAGTGAGCAGTGCTTTTTCTGTAGGTGAGTCAATGTCAATAACATCCGCTACCGGCTGCCCACTGGATTCCCAGGATTTAAACGAATCAGAATAACGGGTTTCATTAATCGAAAAACGATTAACTGAGAGTATGTAGGCGACGGTTTCGCCACTTTCGGTGGTCTCCATACTGTCAATGAAACAAAGTGTGCCGACGGTATAAAAATCAGTCGGTCTCGCCGAGTCAATTTCGACTCCTTCCTTGAGTGTGAGAGCAACAATTCTTTTTTCCGGGTCGTGGATGAGCGCGTGATTAAGTGCGTTTAAACCCACTTCCTTGGAAACAAGAACGGGAAGGGTTATCCCGGGGAACAATACGGTGTTCTTCAGGACTAAGGTTGGTATAAATTCTTCTGGCATTGTATGTATTTGTGTTTTCATATTTAAAAGATGATGGCGGTTAGAAAATCGTCAAGAGTCGATCCCCTTTTTTGTTTTTTATTTCTTATTGTCGTGCGTTTTGATAAAGTAACTCCATGAAAACCATCATTAAAATATTATTCATTTTCCTTGCCATTACCGGCGCTTCAACTCTTTTAATTAACTACACAAATGTCGAATTTAAGAATGTCGATTTTTTCGTTAAACACGGCTGGTTTTTCCTGTTTTCTATTACCCTATTCCCACGCTTAACTCTCTTGGTATCAGGGCTGTTAGTTGGATCCATTGAGTTTGGTGGGATCTTGTGGTGGATTGGTTTTTTTATAGCACCAAGGATTCTGGTCGCTATCCTGGCCACAGTCTCCTACTGGAATACCAATCAATTTCTGGTAGTCATGAGCTGGCTTATTGCGCTTGGTGGTGAATCTTCTGAGAAATTTGTGATTACCCGCCGAATGAACCAGAATCGCCCTCAAAAATTTAATACTTACGAAGGGGCTACGATCGACGCAGAATATAAGGTTAAAGATGAATAGTTACACGATTCATTTAACCTGGGAAAATGCCAAACCAGATCAATTTACTTACGATCATTTTTCTCGTGATCATCAGATTGAATTTAGTGGTGATCAATCTTTATTAAATTCTGCCTCACCGGATTACCTTGGTTCTTCCAAAGCCTCAAACCCGGAAGAACTGCTGGCCGCTGCCCTGGCAAGCTGTCATATGCTGACTTTTCTGGCGATAGCTTCCAAGACCGGGGTCTCTGTCGGCCGTTATTCATGTAAGGCCGTGGCCCGTCTAAACAAAAAAGAAAATGGTAAAATGGCGGTGACGGAGATAGACCTTTACCCCGTCATTGAATTTTATGGGGAAAAAAGACCAGATCGCGAACAAATAACCAAGATGCACGATCAGGCCCATCGCAACTGTTTCATTGCCCAATCAATCGAGTCAAAAGTAAATGTGCATATTGAGTGAATGTGCTTAGGAGAAAATGTGTCAGCGTTAACTAATTATTCTTATGATCCGGCTAAAGTCTCACTCGCCACTTCCCTTTTCTCGGCTTTGGGAAAAATCGAATCAAACTTACCTGCTGAACTCTCAGTGGTTGATTTTTTTAAAACACTGGAGCAGCCTCCTGAAAAATCCCTGGGAGATTATGCCTTGCCATGTTTTCGTTTTGCCAAGGCCATTAAAAAAAATCCTAATGAAGTTGCGACCGAACTAAAACGTTTACTGGAAGAAGAAAAAAATCCCTGGATAGACAATATTGTCCTTAAAGGTGCTTTTCTCAATATTTTTACCAATCAAAACCAGGTAGCTAAAGCAATCATTCCAAGTTTGGTAAGCGGCGAAGGATTCCGAATCCTTAAGCAAAATGCCGAAAAAAATAAAATAAACGTGATGATTGAATTCTCACAACCAAACACGCACAAAGAATTCCACGTAGGACATGGACGCAATGTCTGTCTGGGGGACAGCATCTGTCGTCTCTTCATCTACAATGGCTACAAAGTGATTGCAGCCAACTACATCGGCGACGAGGGGACTCATATTGCCAAATGTTTGTGGGGGGTTGAAAACTATACCGGCACTGACAAACTAGAGCAGATTGAAAATAAAGCTGAATGGCTGGGCCAGCGTTATGTCGAGGCCAACAATAAACTTAAAGATGCAGCAAATGATGAATCGCTAAAAGCAAAATACAATGCTGAAATTTCAGCGATCTTAAAATCAATCGAAAGCAAATCGGGAAAATATTTCGATATCTGGAAAATAACTCGTCAGTATTGTCTGGATGACTTCGACCGCATTTATAAATGGCTCGATGTAAAATTCGATCATTTCTTTTATGAGTCAGATGTCAGTGAAGATTCACAAAGAATTGTGAATGAATATCTCAAAAAAGGTGTTTTCAAAGAAGATCAGGGAGCAATCGGAATGGATATGTCCGATAAAAAACTTGGCTTCTTTATGGTCAGAAAAACAGACGGTACTACTTTGTATGCAACGAAAGACCTGGCCCTGGCAGAAGAGAAGTTCAATAAGTTTCAGATCGACCGCTCTATCTACGTTGTAGGAAGTGAACAAAACCACCATTTCAAACAAGTTTTCTACGCTCTGGAGAAGATGGGTTTTCCTCAGGCCTCTAAGTGTTATCACCTCTCCTACGGCATGGTCGTTCGCCCTGACGGAAAAATGTCTTCCCGCGCGGGAAATTCTTTCACCTTCCTGCAGCTGATCAATCTGGTGGTTGATGAAATAAATACTTATCTTGAAAAGTACAAGGGTGAATGGGATGAAACCCGAATGAAGGATACGGCCCATAAACTGGCCGTAGGAGCAATTAAATACGGTATGCTGCAAGCTGATCCGGTTAAGGAAATTGTTTTCGATCCAAAAGAATGGGTTTCTTTTGAAGGTAACTCTGGTCCTTACCTGATGTACTCATATGCCCGCACACAATCTATTCTCACAAAGGCAGCTGAACAGGGGATTAAAGCATCTTTTGATCATCTGGATCTGCTGACACATGAAACGGAAAGAGATCTCATGAGACATCTTTATGATTTCAACCAGACCGTTATCAATGCCTGTGAAAATTATCGCCCAAGCACACTGGCCAATCACCTCTTCTTCACCTGTAAAGCCTATAATCGCTTCTATACTGAAGTTTCAGTGATGAAGGCCGAAACAGAAGAGCTGAAATCAGCGCGTTTAAGCTTACTAAAAGCTTTCGCCGACATGCTAAAAACCGGGCTTTACCTGCTGGGCATGACTCCACCGGAAAAAATGTAAGTTAATTAATGGCCACGACTTCAAAGCTTTTCTTCTTGAGAGATTTCAAACTCTCAGGGAGATGAGCAATGATTTCCTGCTCGAGTGCAGTAATGATTTTTTCTTTTAGAAAAATGCGATTATGCACCAGCGATATTTCCCGGGTAGGAACAGGTGCCTGAAATTCACGTACATTTTTCTTGTCTTCATTGGATAAATTCATAACTGCTAGCTGGGGAAGTAATGTATATCCACTGCTATTGATGACCATGTTCTTTAATGTTTCCAGATTTCCGCTTTCAAATTTCAGATTGTCATGCGTCCCCTTATCACGTGATATACTACAAACATTCAATACCTGCTGACGAAAACAGTGACCTTCGTTTAGCAGCCAGATATCCGTTGCATCCAGATCTCGATCCTTTATCTTTGCTTTTTTCAGAAGTGGATGATTGCGGGAAGCAAAGACTGAAAAAGGTTCATGAAAGAGGACTCGTTCAATAAACGATTCACCTACCAGTGGTGTTGCCAGCAAACCTGCATCCAGTTCATCTTTGTTTAACAGCTCAATAATTTCTTCGGTCTTAAATTCTTCAATCGTGAGATTGACATCGGGGTATTTGTGCACAAAAGCACCGGCAAAAAGCGGGACTACATATGGCGTAAGAGTGGGTATTACACCCAGGCGGAAATCACCACGGACTTCATCTTTAGTGGCATCCAGAATCGCAAAAATTTTTCGGTATTCCCGGATAACCATCCGTGCCTGATGAATAATTTTCTCTCCTTCAGGAGTTGGCAAAATAGGATTTTTGGAACGATCAAAAATGACAACGCCCAATTCCTCTTCTGCTTTCTGCAGTTGCATGGAGAGAGTGGGCTGAGTTACCGAGCAGGCCTTGGCAGCTTTCCCAAAATGACGAAATTTATCGACCGCGAGAACATATTCTAATTGAGTTATTGTCATAGACAGATTCTATCGAAAATAAAATCTGATGGCCAGACAAGTTATGCTCAAAATAGCAAAGAAGCCCAAAAAGAGGAGGAAAACAGACCTGTCTTTTGAGGAGGTCGCATAAGAAAAGTAAAAACTTTTACTTGGGTTTAAGCCTCGGGTGACCAGGGAAAGTGATCCGCGCTGAGAGTGGCGAATGGCAAATACCAATAATGGAAACAATAATCCCAGTTTCTGCATAAAACTCAGATTGCGCAAACGACCGTTCAGTTTAATTTTTTCGTACTCTTCTTTAAATAATAAAATGGAATTAAGAGCGATCATGACCGGATAACCCCAGATCACTTTCAGACCCAGATGAATGATCAGATAAAGAATAACCTTTGTATAATTAATTACTCTGGCCGTCGACATGGAACACAGAACGAGCAGAAACAATCTGGCAGATAAAATTAAAGCTGATTGACGTTCAGAGCTTCCGCTGCTTTTGGCCCATAGCAGATTTAGTCCATACATTATTAATGAAAAAACCAGTGCGTAGAAAACCATCCGTGCAAACGTCTTGGCCGATAAACCGTTTTTAAAACACAGGAATAACACCACAGCAACAAGTAAAACATTTGCCCATAAGCAGGAAGAAAGAAGCAAAAACAATAACGATAACAAACTTACCAGCAATAGATACCAGGAATGCAAAAATTCTGAGGGAGCAGGAACCTGGTTCATCGCAACTCTCCATCCACCAGTTCATAAACTCTATCGGCTACAGCATTGATGAACGCTTCATCGTGCGAAATAATGATTTGAATTGCCCCGGAAGCCTTCAGAGACTTAACCATTCCCGCAATCATAAATTTAGATCGCCTGTCTTGTCCAAAGGTCGGTTCATCATGCAAAAATATATTTTTGCCGGAAAAAAAGTTCATCAAAATAGACAGTCTTCTTTTCTCCCCTTCTGACAGAAGAAAAGGCGATTTTTGAAGATCGAGTGCATGAAAAAAAGACGAAAGTAAAAAGGAGCGTTCTGTATCCGGCACGCCGGATTTTTTCCAGCATTGCTCCAGTTCTTCAGAAATAGTATCGAATAAGAAATGAGTCTCCGGATTCTGAAACAAGAGGGCCACCGAATTCATACGCTTTTCAGGATTAATCTTCTCCTGATCTTTTTTTAGAGAGATAGTCCCCTGATCAGGCTTTAGGACACCGGAAATAATTTTAAAAAGCGTACTTTTCCCCGCACCGTTCTTTCCCCGGATGACGATGACCTCTCCGTTTTTTGCTTCAAGATTAATATTCTTCAGAATTTTTTTATCACCAAAACTCAACTGCACTTTTTGGAGAGAAAGTTCTGAAGCCGGGAGCGTTGTCAATGTGAAAGGAGGTAGCTGTGAAGGTTGAGCCTGCACCAGACGAGGATCATCCTTGCTCACTTCCTGCAGCCGGCCTTCTCCGCTGATATAGAAAACGCGGTCGACTAGTGGAAGAACTTCTTCCAGATGGTGATCGATAATGAGAACCATGCGGTCTTTTTTAAACTGCTGAAAATAACTGTAAAATTCTTTTCGGGCAGCAGGATCCAGGAATGCAGTCGGCTCATCCAGCAGTAAAACTTCCGGTTCAATGGCCAGTAGTGAGGCAAGAACTAATTTCTGACATTCACCATTGGACAGCGATTTTGTTTCTCTTCCCCACAAGGGTGCCAGATTGAAGTGCTCTTCAAAATATTTTTTAGCTGCATCCATTTTTTCTCTGCTGAAATTGAAGTTTTCCATTGAAAAGAAGAACTCCTCATCAGTGAGCGGATAAATAAGCTGAGTAAAAGGATTCTGGAAAAGATAAAGAATTTTTTTAAGATTACTCTCAAAGAACTCTCCACTTAATGGCTTTCCCTGATAGGTGATTTCGCCCTTTAATAATCCAGGACGAAATTCAGGAATAATCCCCTTGAGAATTTGCAGAAAGGTAGTTTTTCCGCCACCGGAATTGCCAGTAATAAGAACGGAGTCATGCTGCTTAATTTCGATCGTCTCTTCGCAATAAAGACACCGGGGTGAATTTTTACGGCCGTAAGTATAACTGAAGGGATGAATTTTAATTTTATACATTGTGATCAACAGAATCTCGCGCAATGAGAAATTGATCGAGAACTCCCAGACGAACCAGCCGTTTACTGAGCAAATAGGCCGGAACAGCTGCTAAAAAAACTGATGAGAGGGCAAAGGATCCCCACTGTAGCATATTCAGTGAGGGGGCCAGTAAATCATAATGGTAAATTGAAGTATCGAGTGCGTAACTAAACGTTGCCGAAAGCACTGCTGCCAATGTAAGAGATAAAATATTCCAGGTGCGGTAGCGATACAAGGCAAACACAGCCTCAGCTCCCAGGCCTTGCACTAATCCCCAGAGCAGAGAAAGTAATCCCCAGTGAGTGAGCGTACTTTCCACAAAAGCCGCCATGAGAGAAGCGATAACGGCCACACCTGGCTTACGAATAATATTGGGAATAAAAACCGAAGCAAAAATCCAGAATCCCGCTGTCAGATAACCCAGTCCCATAACTTTAAGAGCGGGTTTTGCCAGCTCGTAAACAAAAGTCCAACCCCAGAAAGCAACACCCAGGGCCACAGCGAGAACAAGAGTAAGAACGATCTCAAAAAGATTAAGTTTGTATTGATGTTTTGCAGTGAGAGACATGTCAAATCCTTTCCTATGCGCAGGCATTATCCTGATCAGGTTCAAGGGTATTTCTCAGGCCACTTTCACTCGAATATGAGCAGCAACCACCCCTAGGTAACAGCCTTTGTAGTTTAGCGAAACTCACGACATATAGCAATGAGAAAAAGAGTGATTTAGCCCTTAACTGAGTCTTGGACAGAGACCCATTTTTCTTTGCATTTGTTGTCAAAAAGCTTAACCTACTCGGGTCGTAAATATTCCCTAAAACAAAAGGATTGACCGTGAGTAATCAACGAAATGATCGCACTGATCTCGAAGAAAAAAAACAACAGGCCTTAGACTATCATGCCGATGGCCGCCCGGGTAAAATTGAAGTTATTTCAACTAAACCCACTCTCACTTCTCATGACCTGACCAAAGCTTACTCTCCCGGAGTTGCCTGGCCCTGTCTGGAAATCGCCAAAGACCCTGAACTAGCTTACAAGTACACCGCCAAAGGAAACCTGGTTGCCGTTATCTCTAACGGGACAGCAGTTCTTGGTCTGGGTAACATTGGCGCTGTAGCCGGTAAACCAGTGATGGAAGGAAAAGGTCTCCTCTTTAAACGTTTTGCCGATATCGATGTATTCGATATTGAAGTTAACGAAAACACCGTCGATGGAATGGTCAAGATCGTTTCTGCTCTTGAACCAACTTTCGGTGGAGTTAACCTCGAAGATATTAAAGCACCAGAGTGTTTTGAAATTGAAACTCAGTTGATTGAAAAGATGAACATTCCGGTTTTCCATGACGATCAACATGGAACTGCGATCATCGCTTCAGCTGCGCTTTTAAACGCTATTGAAATTACCGGACGTGATATCAAAAAAACAAAAGTTGCTGTATCCGGTGCCGGAGCTGCCGCTATTTCGTGTGCAAAATTATTTTTTGAACTTGGCTTACCACGAGAAAACCTGGTTATGTGTGATTCCAATGGAGCGATCTATAAGGGCCGCAAAGAAGGAATGAACAAATACAAAGACGAATTTGCTGTAGAGACAAAAGCCCGCACTCTTGCTGATGCAATGGTGGGTTGTGATGTTTTTATCGGCTGTTCGGCTAAAGGCCTGGTGACCGGTGAGATGGTTAAAACTATGGCCAAAAATCCAATCATCTTCGCCATGGCTAATCCTGATCCGGAAATTACACCACAGGAAGTTCACGCTGTTCGCGACGACGCCATTATGGCCACAGGTCGATCTGATTATCCTAACCAGGTTAACAACGTTCTGGGCTTCCCTTTTATCTTCCGCGGAGCTCTCGATGTGCGCGCCAAGAAGATCAACGTAGAAATGAAACTTGCCGCCGTTAAAGCTCTTGCTGAACTCGCTAAAGAAGAAGTTCCGGAAGAAGTAAAAATGGCTTACGGTGGAGAAGACTTCAAATTCGGTAAAAATTATCTGATCCCGAAACCATTCGATGCCCGCGTTCTCACACGTGTCACTCCGGCCGTAGCTAAAGCTGCGATGGATTCAGGTGTAGCGAGAATAACCATCGATGACCTGCACGCTTATGCCCGCGCTCTAGAAGGACGCATGGGTAACACGGCTGGATTCATGAAATCGCTTCGTGATCGTCTGGAGACTTACGTCACTAAGCGCGGCCAAAAAGTCAAAGTCGTTTTCGCCGAAGGAACTAACACCCGTATTCTTCAGGCCGTTAAGCAATTAGTTGATGAAGATAAAATTGAACCGATTCTTCTGGGCCGCAAGAAAGCCATTCATAAAAAAATGGATATGCTTGGTCTTGAAAAATATAAAGACGAAGTTCGTACCATCAATCCAAGAAAGCATGAGCAATTTGAAAATTACGTACGTATGTACTCAAAAGAGAGACAACGTAACGGTGTTTCGATTTATCATGCTGAAGAGTTGATGAGCCATCAGAACTACTTCGGATCGATGATGGTGAAACACGGCCTCGCTGATGCAGTTATCACAGGTCCAACCCTGAATTACGCTGACTGTTTCCCGCCATTAATGCACGTTCTGGGAACTCAGGACAAACGTAGTGCTGCCGGTATCTTCATCATGTCATTTAAAAACCGCGTTCTCTTCTTTGCTGACTGTGCAGTTCAAATTGACCCGACAGAAGACCAGCTTTGTGAAACTGCGGCCGGAACAGCTGAACTTTTCCGTAAATTGATGAAACGCGAACCACGGATCGCCTTCTTGAGTTTTTCAAACTTCGGTTCAAACGACAGTGAAAAAGCAGCGAAAGTTAAACGTGCTGTAAAGCTTACCAAGACACGCTACCCTAACCTCATCGTTGATGGTGAAATGCAGGCAGACGTTGCTGTTAACAAAGGGCTGATGGATAAGTTGTTTAACTTCTCAACACTCGATGGACCAAGTGACATTCTGATTTTCCCGGAACTAAACTCAGCCAATATCAGCTATAAACTCCTGGCCCAACTAGGCGGAGCAAACGCCATCGGACCAATCCTGCTTCCGATGAACGCCCCGGCCAATATTATCCCACGTACCGCTACCGTGACTGAAATCGTCAACATGTGCGTACTGACCGGATTATTATCTGACAAAAAACTTAGCAGTAAGGAGTAAATAGTTATGGAAAAAAAGATTGTTAAAACTGATCTGGCACCGGCTGCCGTAGGCACTTACTCACAGGGAGTGGCGGTCAATGGAACTTATTATTTTTCCGGACAAATAGGGATTGACCCTAAAACAAATGTTCTGGTTGAAGGTTTTTCTGCTCAACTAAAACAAGTTATGAAAAATATCGACGGGCTTTTGACTTCGCAAGGATTAACGAGAGATAATATCGTTAAAACTTCAATCTTCCTGACTGATCTGAACAACTTTGGTGCAGTCAACGATGCTTATGTGGAGTTTTTTAAAGAACCCTATCCGGCCCGTAGTACAGTTGAAGTTCCAAAACTTCCTAAGGGTGCACTGGTAGAAATTGAAGTTATTGCAGCAAAATAGACAAACAAGATGGTCCTAAAAAGCAAATACGTTTTTGAATCAAAGAGCACGAGAATGATGCGGCACTTTTTAAGTGTTCTCATCGTTCTCGTCTCTTTATTTGTCTGTTATTCATTCTTTTGCGGAATCATTTTGCTCGATGCCCGCAATGAAGGAAAAAACGCCAAAGCTACGTTTGTTCAATCTCCTCCTGATCTGATTGTTGTTTTTACAGGGGGCGCAGGACGTATCCAGTTTGCGGTTAAAAAGGCCCAGGAATTTAAGCAGCCAAACGTCTTCATTACTGGTGTTCACGAAAAAAATTCGGTCAAAACCCTGATGAATCCCATCGATCCCAATGCGCGCGAAACCGAACATATCGAACTCGACTATACTGCCCGTAATACAGTTGAAAACGTCGTGAGTACTCTCAAATACCTGCGTAATAATCGCGGCCTTAATAAAATTCTTATTATCTCCAGCGACTATCATATTATGCGGATCAAAGTGATTATCAATTCACTGATGCGTGAAGATGAAAAGTTTGAGTTCTTTTTCACACCGGTACCAAGCGATTATCTTTCATTTAAATACATTAAGATTCTCTACACTGAGACATTCAAACTCATGCGTACAAAAATCTTTTTGATGTTTTGGGACCAGAAGTCGCCGATCATTTTCTATTAAGAACTCTAAACTCTCGTTACCGAAATAACTTCTTCCAGCGCTTCGATCGAAGAAATCGTCTTCAGCAGTTCGCTGTAATCTTTAACTTCAACTTCAAAGATAAAAGAGCCTTTTCGATCCGGCATTGACTTGGCGAGAGCTGAACGAATATTGATTCCCGTGTTGTTGATTGTTTTGGAAATGAGGGAAAGGATTCCCGGCTTATCCTGCGTAATGACCCGCACGCTTACCGGGTGAGTGAAACTAAAGCCTTTGTTCCAGTTAACTTTGATTGTACGCATAAGCGATTCGGCATCGACACGAGTACATCCCGTCGTATGAACGGTAATACCGCGGCCGCGGGTAATGAACCCTACAATTGAATCACCTGGAATCGGGTTACAACAACGGGCCATGCGCACCATTACATCGCTCATACCATCCACAATGACAGCGTTATCTGAATTGGTCTTTTTGCGGACGTTTTTGGTGACCTTACTGGAGTAAGATTCAATTTCCTGGATTTTTTCATCCAGCTCTTTTTCTTTTTCAGCTTTGGCGGCTGCTTCTTTTAAACTTGGAATGTGTTCGATGATAAATTTCGGAGTGTATTTCCCTGCACCGACCTGGACGCATAATTCGTCTTCATCCTGGATATGCAATTCATCGAAAAGATCGCGAAACTCATTTCCTTTCTTCAGAGTTTTGATATTGGTTCCAAAAACTTTGAAAGCTTTATCGAGAATTTCCCGGCCCAGCTCTCGGTTTTCGTCGCGTTCAACTTTAAGCAACCACTGTTTGATTTTGGAGCGTGCCTTGGAGCTCTTGGCGATATTGAGCCAGTCCTTAGAAGGGGACTGAGTTTTGCTGGTTAAAATTTCGACGGAGTCACCAGACTTGAGTGTGTGTCGAAGCGGAACAATTTTTCCGTTAATTTTTGCCCCAACACAGTGGTGACCGACTTCCGTGTGAATCTCGTAGGCGAAATCCAGCGGAGTGGCCCCGTAACGAAGTTCACGTACATCACCTTTCGGAGTAAAAACGAAAACGCCGTCGAGTTCCAGATCGTTTTTGATAACGTCCAGAAATTCGCGGGAGTTGTCCGTGTTCTTGTTGTATTCAAGCAACTCCTGAACCCAGTCCAGTTTAGGGGCGGTTTTACCGGCGAGCCCTTCTTTGTATTTCCAGTGAGCAGCAACCCCGGCTTCAGCGACTTCATCCATTTCTGTGGTTCGAATTTGCATTTCAATCCGTTCCGCTTTCGGTCCCATGACTGTCGTGTGCAATGACTGGTAGTTGTTAACTTTGGGAATTGCAATATAGTCTTTAAAGCGCCCGGGAATAGGTGTAAATGATGAGTGGATAATACCCAGTGCTTTATAACATTCAGTGATGTTGTTAACGATAATACGGAAAGCGAGCAAGTCCTGAACCTGTTCGAAATCGACTCCCCGGGAAGTCATTTTTTTGTAGATGGAATAGAAATGCTTTGGTCTTCCCTTCACTTCTGCGTGCAGAGAATATTCCAGTAATTTTTCTTTGATTGTCGTGATGACTTCGCGAATGTATGCATCTCGTTCCGATTTTTTCATCGAAACTTTTTCAGCTAAGCGGTAGTAGATCTCAGGTTTTAAAAAGCGTAAGCATAAATCTTCCAGTTCAGACTTAACGGAGTTAATCCCCAGACGACTGGCCAGTGGAACGTAAATATCCAGTGTTTCCTGGGCTATTTTCTTCTGCTTTTCGTCGGAGACATATTGAAGTGTACGCATATTGTGCATACGATCGGCAAGTTTAACGATAATAACCCGCAAGTCCTTGGCCATGGCGACGACCATTTTGCGGAAGTTTTCAATTTGTGATTCTTCTTTTGTCTTAAATTTGATCTTGGAAATTTTAGTCAAACCGACAACCAGATCAGCTACGCCGCTGTTGAATTCTTTTTCTATTTCAGCCGGACTGACGTTACAGTCTTCAACAACATCATGAAGTAGTCCAGCCATGATGGTGTCGAGATCCATGTGCAGCTTGATCAGAGTGGCAGCAACGTTCATCGGGTGAATAATATATTCTTCGCCGGAGCTTCTTTTCTGCCCCTCATGTGCTTTTTCAGCAAAGAGATAAGCTTTGCGGAGCATTGTGAAATCAGCATCAGGATAATAGGCTTCTACCCTTCGTACGAGGTCGTCAATGGTCAAGTCCCGTTCATGGGAGAAATCTAAGTTCTGATACATTAAGCTCTACTTGTTCAAAATGCTGGCGGTGATTTCTTTTAGCTTGTTGTAAGCTTTTTCTATATCGTCGTTGTAAACCAGATAATCGTAATCATTTTTGCGGAGAAGTTCGTTTTTAGCATTCATCAGTCGAAGATTGATAATGCCGGTTGTTTCAGTGCCGCGATTGCGTAATCGTTTTTCCAGTTCTTCCACTGAAGGTGGAGAAATAAAAATGACGTTAGCCTTTTCTCCGAAATATTTTTTCATGGAGTCCGTTCCCTGAACATCCAGATCAAACAGCAGATGTTTACCGTCGCGCAAACAAGTTTCGACAAAATTCTTGGAAGTGCCGTAAAAATTCCCATGCACTTCTGCCCATTCCAAAAATTCATTGCGCTCACGCATAGAAAGAAATTCTTCTTTGCTGATGAAAAAATAACTCTGTCCGTGGACTTCACCTGTACGCATCGGACGGGTCGTGTAAGAAACAGATTCAACGATGGAAGGAAAATCTCCTTTCAGTCGCTTAATCATTGTCGACTTTCCTGTACCGGAAGGAGCTACAATGACAATTAATTTTCCTGCATTATTCAATGTTCAACCCTTGCTCACGGATTTTTTCCAGCTGCAGTTTCATTTGCACAACTGCATCGGAAATCTCTTTCATAGTTGACTTTGACCCTATGGTATTGGTCTCCCGGCCCAGCTCCTGGACTAAGAAATCAATTTGTCTACCAACCTCATTAGTTGATTTTAAAAGATTTTGAAATTTTTCCAAGTGGGAATGAATGCGGTTAATTTCTTCATGGATATCTATTTTTTCCAGGTAGAAAACCACTTCCTGCAGCAGGCGGCTTTGATCAACATTAACGAGGCCCTTATATTCCTCAACTCGTTTTTTAAGCTTTTCTTCTACATTCTGTTTAAAGTGTTCGGTGTTGGCTTCGACTGTTTTAAAATTCGTTTTATAAGTTTCCAGATGACGAGTCAGCGTCGCAATTAATTTGGCACCTTCATTTTCGCGGGATTTTTTAAGTTCCGCCAGTGCGGCTTTAAAAGCACTTACGACCAGTGCAGCTAATTCCTGCTGATTCGTTTCGTCTTGTTCGATGAGAAACTCTGTCCGGAGTAAATCAGTCATGGAAAGGGTAGGAGTTATGTTTTTGCCTTTAATGAGGTTTTGAACTTTGTCGATAAACTGATTAATTTTTTTCTCATCCAGTTCATCAAACTTATTTTTGTTTTCACCACGCTTAATGTTCACATAAACATCAAAACTTCCACGGGAAAAAGTGTCACCAAGTTCTTTTTTCAGTTCAATCTCAAGTGAATTGAGTGTAGAAGGCATTTTAAAGCGTATGTCTTTAAAACGATTGTTAACGCTTTTCATTTCAACAGAAATAATAAAATTTTCAGATTGCGATACTGCCTGACCGAAACCGGTCATAGATTGTGCTGTCAAAGGTTACCTCGGTCGATTTTCACTCGATAGCTGATATTAAACTAGCGCCGAGGATATTACTTTTTGATTTAGAGATCAAGGGCCCAGCCCTGAACCTTTCCGCTTTCAAAATAGACTTGCTTTACTGAGCCGTCTTCAACAAATGACCATCGCTCATTCTGATTTTTCGGATTGCCGGCAATTTCAACTTTGGCCGGTTTTCCCCAGGCATCAACAACATCATCTTTATCCATGCCTAAGAATAGTTCCCGGGCGTGGATAGATCTCTTAGCTACCATATTACTTCGCAATTCCATTTCTTCTGAAATATCGCTCTTAACTGTTCGAATATAAGCTGCTCGTTCTCCCGGGGCCAGGCTCAAATAATAAAGTTTATCTGAATCACTGATAAGAAATTTTCGAACTTTCACATATTGTTCCATCTCATATTCCGAAAGATCAGCTTCTTTATCCTCTAGCTCCTGCTGTAAAGAACGGGCTTCTTTAGTCAGGGCACTGGTCCGGCGACTGGCCGGTATTCGAGAATTGAGTTCCTCTCGAGAAAGATGCGTCTCGCCATCATCCCCTCCAACAACCGGAAAATCCTTGCCGGGTGAATAAAAGGGATCACTTTCCCGCTCCATTTGCTCCATAAAACTGCGATCCGGCAGCATCAGAGTACAACTACTGGTAATAATGGCCAGGGTTAACAGCAAAGCTGATCGGGTCCAATTCGTCTTCATAAGGCTCCTCCCCCTATTTTGGGGTCTATCTAATCGATCTCTTCGTCAAATGTGCTGGGTTAACCAAGTTCGGGAACATTTCTCTAAAAAAAGAGGAAATTCTTGCTTTGTTGAGCAGATAAATCAGGTTTAGGAGAACTCAACAAAATAAAAGCATCGCCGATAAGCTAGCTAATGGAGTCGGTTTTTGAACTTTTTAATTAAAATTGAAGAAGCATTGGATAAGTTGATTCTCACACTGGCGGAGAAATTAAAAGCTATTACTCCCGCCTTTGTTTTCAATATCGTTCACTGGCTTATAGGTCTTCCTGCTAATCTGAAGAAAAATTTGCAGAGAATTGGTCCGAAGCTGCGCATTTATAAATTAAAGTTCATCGGATACTCACAACACTACATGACCATGTTGACCGGACACTTTGTCGGTTATCTTATTTATCTTCGCTCTGAGGAGTTCAAGAAAAAAGATAAAAAAGAGATGATTCTTGCTCCTCTCAGAAAATTTAAAACTGATCCCAAAATAGCTTTCAGTGTTACTGCATTACTGCTTTTTTTCTTTTTCACTGGATCATTAATTTATCGTAACACAGAAAAAATCATCACCGGAACCAGAGCTTTAAGGACTCCGGCTTCAGTGCGCGAAACAGAAGAGCCTATACTGGAGTTCAGAAAAATAAATTATCAAACCAAACTACCTGCCGGAAAAGAAATTGAGGTCATCTTCAATATTTCAATTCTTGCTAATTCTCATGAAGATCTCGAACTGATGATCAAACAGGAAGAAAAAATACTGGAACACTTACAATCATTTCCAGTTAAAGTTGATGAACTGCCACTTCAGCCAGAAAACCAAAAAATGATTGAAGACTCAATGATAAGTTCACTCAGCTCCGCCTTTCATCTAAACAGCATCAAATCCTTGTCTATAAAACAAGTGCTTGGCGGAAGACCAAAATACTTTATGCAAACGGAAAAGTTGTTAAGCTTCACCGATCTTAATTTGCAGCTTTTTCTGGAAGATACCCGCAGAAACCGCCAGGTTTGGGTGGACTTTACTGTCTTGGCATCAAATCGTTACACCATTTTGTATTTACAGGATCATCTGGTGCAGGTCAAAGATCATCTGAACACTAATGTTGAACCAGTCATCCCCCGCCTTCCTGTTGAAGACGAAGGACGCCAGATCATAAAAGATAAAATCAGAATCGAGATAAATGAATTTCTGAAAAAAGAAGGTGTAGAAGGTAAAATCCTAGATATCTATATCGATTACCTTATCGTCTCTTAAATCAGCTCCAGACATTTCACTTTGTTTTTTTTGCAGATATGCTTTTAGTGTATTGGGACTGACTTCCAGTATACGCGCGGTTTTCCCGATATTTTTTTCAATTTTCAACCAGGCATTATAACAATAATCCATTTTAATTCTCTCCAGAGTTAAAATTTCACTGCCATTAAGATTTTGCACACTACATTCTTCTGTCAACAATTGTTCGTCATGATGATCAAGAACAATTTTTTTACCACCTGAATATATTTTCTTTTTCTGTAAATGGGATATCAGCTGACGAATGTTACCTGGCCATAAACAGCGTTGATAAAAGCTAATAGCTTCATCACTGAAAACGACAGCATGCTTGAACTCGAACTGCTGAATGAGGGAGCGGATTTTGTCAGGCTGATCACGCAATGAAGGAAGTTGAAAGCTACATCCCCCCTGCAAACGATAGAAAAAATCTTTACGAAGTCTTCCCATCTCAACTCTTTCTCTCAGTCGTGAACCCGACGCAAAAATTAACCGGACATCAACTTTACTGGTCGTTTCACCTCCAACCGGACGCACACAATAATCATCCAGAAATAATAGTAGCTTTGTCTGCAAATCCAGTGTCAGGGAGTCAATCTCATCCAGAAAAAGTGTTCCTTTATGGGCTTCAAGAATTGCACCTCTTTTCGGATTAAGTGCTCCGGTAAAAGCTCCTTTAACATGGCCAAACAATTCAGACTCGATCAACCCTGGGGCAAATGCAGAAAGATTAAGATGCACAAAACGTCCGGCCCTACCGCTTGCTTCATGAATTTGTCTGGCAAGAGTTGTTTTACCAGTTCCGGTCTCGCCTTCCAGTAAAATAGAAAGAGCACTTTTAACAACGTCATCTGATAAATAATCCTGATCAGAAACAAGCTTCAGTTGAGATTTAGGCGATTGGAAATGAAAGCGATTATAACCTATATCTACAATGTCACCTCTTTCCAGAAATGCTTCATAACAATAAGTTCCATTCAACCGGAAAGGTTCATTACTCAGACTTCGCAGTAAATAGCGTGAATGTTCATTAAAATTTCTATTGAGTTCATTCACCAACAACATTTCAAAAGATGCCCCGTAAATTTGGGTACAGGGTAAAGTAAAAAGTGTATCAATCGTATTAAAGCTGAAGGTTTTCCCAGCTGTGATAGTATATTTAGTGCGATTTAACCTGAAAGATTTTTTACGTTCCTGAAAAATATCGATTTGCATATCGTCTCCTTCACGAACCCCCCGCTGACCGATGGCAGTGCTCAACTCTCTAGTTATTGAACGGTTAAATTGCAAACTTTGCATAAATGACTCCTGGTTAGTTTGGTAAAGAACAGGAATCCACGTTCAAGCCTAGTGCCGTATTGCTCGCTAGGCATCTTGCAGGAATTCGGATATGATGAGGGCTAACTACTAAACTTAGGTCCAGATCATGAGCTATCACATCAAACCACATAGTGCTGATTTCAAAATGGGAATTTCGTCGCTGGAGCAATTTGAACAGTGGCTGGCAGCGAATCCGGATATCATCGGAGTCAGCTTCGTCGGAAGATCTAATGTCGGAAAATCGAGCATGATAAATGCCTTATTTGGAAGTAAAACTGCCCGAGTGTCCAAAACTCCCGGCCGCACTCGGGAAATAAATATTTTCGAATTCGAACTTTCTTTTGATAATAAAAAAACTGATCTGCCAAAATTTGTTCTGATCGATCTTCCAGGTTACGGATTTGCCGAAGTCTCAAAAGAAATGCAGAAAAACTGGGATCAACTTATGGGGGCTTTTTTCTCTGAAGTCTCTCCTTCCATGTTATTGGTTAATCTGCAGGATGCACGTCACCCTAATCAGGATTCGGACAAAGGATTTCACGGCTTTCTAAAAAACTACTCGCGCAAGACCATTTTAGTTTTTAATAAAATTGATAAGCTCAAAACACAAAAGGAACGCGCCCAGCTTGAAAAACTGAAACCTGTTCTTTCTAAAGAATATAAATGGATTCGCCAGATGTATTTTGCTTCAGCAGAAGACAAAAAAGGGATTAATCAGGTCGAGGAAGCTATCATTAATCATCTGCTGGAAGAAATTGAAATTCGCAAATCTGACAGCGAAAGAGTTGAATTAGACTAACCCTTTTTCTCCCGAGAAACGAATTTTATTAACTTGTTTTTCCAGGTGCACCAGATCTTTTTTGCATGCATTAATGGTGTTAAGCAACGCTTTGGTTTTCGGATCATCCCATTGCAACTGGCCGCTTGCCAGACAACTTTCTACGTGTCGACCTAAATCTTCATATGACTCTTTCATGAATGCATTAGTTCGCGACGCCGTTAATAATTTGCGCCCAATTTTGGTTGTTTTAAACAAACCAAATGTCATCATTGAAAACCAATCCTTAATTTTAGCTTTGAAACCAACTCGTTTTTCCATTTTTTGCACTCCAGGTTAAAGTTTAACGTTCTACAGAATGCTTGTGAAGAATGGATAATTTGGTAGCATGGAAAGGTGACAATTTAGCTTCAGCACCGGGATAAACAGTGGTTCAAAACGCTCAGGATTTTTCAGAAACTTTTGTACGGGTAGAACGTGCCCTCAAAGATCGCTACTCCTTAAAACGGGATCCCTGGGGCTTAGAGCCTGAAAGGGCCATAAAGGATCTCAAAGTAATCTGGCCTTTTTATAAATATTATTTCGATGTTCGCCTTCATGGAAAAGAAATACTGGAAGATAAGAACTATATGGTCGTTTCCAATCACACAGGACAAATTCCTATTGACGGCCTCTTGATTTGTACTGCTTTTGCTACAGAACTGGATAAGCCAATTTTTTTAAGACCATTGGTAGAGCGCTTTCTTACTTCCCTGCCATTTCTAGGGCGATGGTCGAGTGAGGGCGGTGCTGTTCTTGGCGATCGTACGAACTGCCTTAACCTTTTAAAACGGGGAGAATCCATTCTGGTATTTCCCGAAGGTGTTCGGGGAATAGCCAAAGACACAAAGGATCACTATCATTTGCAGCGGTTTACCAAAGGCTTTCTCCGCATGGCCATCTCTACAAAAGTAGAATTACTTCCTATTGCAGTAGTGGGTGCTGAAGAATTTTATCCTTTCGTGATTCAACTTAAAAAACTGGCGAGACTATTTAACCTCCCAGCTTTACCTCTGCCTTTAAATATTTTACCTCTGCCTTCACCGATTGATATTTATATCGGTAAACCTTATCAGCTGCCGGAAAGTTTAAGTCCAGAAGCTCTGGATGAAGAACTAGAACCGCATGTCCAGGCACTGGAAGCTGAAATTCAGCGACTCACGCAAGTTGGACTTACCCAAAAAAGAACCATCGTGGACAGGATAAAAAAATGAAGCACAGAAAAATTCTCATCATCGGAATTCAAGGTGCTCTTGCCAAAATGACAGCAGAACTTCTGATCAAAAACGATCCGAATGTGCAGATTCACGGTGTTGATTCCCGCGCGATTGCTGATATCCCTAAACGCTCACAATTAACGGCACAGCAAATAAAATACAACCGCACTAACTTTGAAAAATTATTTCGTGAACATCAGTTTGAAAATGTTCTGCATCTTGGACGTCTTGGACAGTCTAATACCCTGGGGAATATACACAAACGAATTGACATCAATCTGGTTGGTACCAATACCATTCTGGATCTTGCTCAGAAATTCCATGCAAAAAAAGTTGTCATTCTCTCCACTCACCACGTTTATGGTGCGCTTCCTGATAATCCTATGTTCCTGAAGGAAGATGCCCCCCTTCGCGCCAGTTTCAAATATGCCGAATTAAGAGATGTCGTTGAAATGGATCAGATGTGTACTAACTGGATGTGGAAATATCAAAACGAAATCCAGACCGTCGTTTTGAGGCCCTCAAATATCATCGGTCCGCAAATTAAAAACTCCATCACCCAATACCTGAAAACGCCATACGCTCCATTACCGATTGACTACAATCCTATGTTTCAGTTTATTCATGAATTCGATATGGCCAACATTGTGGTTCAGGCACTGGAAAAATTAAATACCGGCATTTACAACGTGGCCGGTGACGATGTCATCAGTCTGCATGAGGCTGCAGACATCATTGGCGTAAAGAAAATTAAGGTTCCTATCATTGCTGTTGAACAACTGGCCCGATTTCTTACCCCTGTGTGGAAATTCCCGCTTTATATGCTGGATTACATAAAATTTCCCTCAACTCTAGATAATTCCGAGCTAAAAAAGGCCCTGGGAAAGGAAACTTTCCGCTTTAGTGGCAAAGAAGCGCTGGAACTCCTTAAATATCATTGACTAGTCTCTGAGCGATCCATTAATATGGATCTTCCAATATCAGTGCCTTGGTGGTGGAATGGTAGACGCAGCGGATTCAAAATCCGCCGCCCGCAAGGGTGTGCGAGTTCGAGTCTCGCCCGAGGCACCAATTCTTGATTCAATTTAATTAATATAGGTATAAATTTCTTCGTGACCGCAAGTTAATCTGTAAAAAGACTGGCCTTGCCCAGGCATTAGTAACAACTTATGACTAAGAACTTTTGCGCAAGTCATTTTTGTCTTTCCAAAATTTGGTAACTGAACAAAACTTTCCCAGATCGAAAGGTTTTCGTTTTCGATATCTTTGTATTGTGTTCCCTGAATCGCACCGGCAATTTTCAAGAAACTTTTTGTCTTCATTAACAGATTGACGGTTAATGCTGAATTTTTTTCTTCATAAAAAATCGTAAGAGAGATCGATTCAAAATTCCACTGATCAGGAGAATCAATTTTCTCTACATTAACTGGACCCATTTTCGCAGACAATTTTTCGGTAAAATCTTTGAGCCACTGTTCATTAAGAGCGCTGGTATTTACCGCTGTCGGTTGCTTTAAGCCAATGGCCTTATCCACCAGCTCAAACAGGGCCTTGCTTTCGAATGGCTTCGTCAGAAAATAGACTTTACTTTCCCGGCTCATTTCCGTGATGACTAGTTTATTTATATAGGCAGAACACAATATAACCGGCGTGAGTGCATTAAGCTTTGATTCCCGAACAATTTTAATGAATTCATCACCGGTTATTGCCGGCATTTTTAAATCAGTGATGATCAAATCGTATTTATTCTTGTCGATTGCCCGCCATCCTTTTTGGGGATGATCAAAAAAGGTAATGTGCGCACCGATTTTAGAGAGGAAATTTGTGTAAATGACCTCCAGAGACTCTTCATCATCTATGACCAAGATTTTTAATGCATTTTCCATATCTCTCATTATCCACGATTTTAAATTCCATGCAAGAAACTTAAGGATCAGTTTTAATTCGCACAGCAAGATATTTAAAAGTCCAGATTAAAAGCTCCAGTCAATCTTAAGAATGGAAATCCCGCAAAAGACAATCAACTCTGACTCTGAATTGTTTTCATACTTTTCTAATTTTTTTTTCGGTGAATCCTGAAAATGTTAGAACGCTTCATTCAATTTAATTTAACAAGGGGAAACTCATGAACTTGAAGTATTTCATTTTATCTGGATTGGCCCTGGCCAGTTTATCCGTTAGCGCTGTTGAAGTCGTAAGTGCAAAACTGGATTCAGCTGGTGAAAATCTCCTGGTAACTGTCAGACACGGTGGTGGCTGCGGTGATCACAAATATGAACTTGTACTGAAAGGTTGCGCTGAAAGTATGCCCGTTCAATGTCAGGCAACAATTAAACATACAACAAATGATTTTTGTGAAGCTTATTTAACCCGTGAAGCAAAATTCAATTTAAAAAGTTATGGTTTGACCGATGACTACTACAGAGACGCAAAAGTTACGATCAAAGGTGACCAAAATTCATCTGCGACTGTAAAACTGACATCAAAAGAACCGGGTTCAGTAACTTTAAACACAGGAAAAATTCGTTGTCTGACTCATACAGGTTCCATTCTTAAAATTGAAGCAAATGCAGTTTCTTTAACGACAACCGAAGATGAGGTTAATGAATATCAAATAATAGATACCGATATATTAGTTCTTGAATCGATGCCGCCAGTTTATCAAACAACGTTCAAACTGGATGATGGAAGATCAATTGTAACAGAATTTCGCGGAAGCTTAAAAGAAGGAACAGGACAATTTATCCGCAAGGATGGAAGCCGTTCCCCTGAGTTTAAGTGCATTGCTAAATAACCTCATTCTTTCCTTCTAAACACCAAAGATGAACTTCCGGACCCCTCCGGAAGTTCATTAACATAAAGTTCTCACCAGTAGTAAGAATATCTTGGTTAGATTTACTGGCATTCTTCCAAAAATTTAATAAACTAGAATCTAAACTATTTAGAAAGCGAGAATATTTTGTATACAAGAATGGTCAATACTCCCTCATGGCGCTTGTTTGTTGTCACAATTTTAGGTTTTGCCAGCGGTTTACCACTGGCCTTGACGGGAACAGCCATTCAGGCCTGGCTAAGTGTAGACAACATAGATGTCGCGACAATTGGATTTTTTAGTCTTGTTGGAGTTCCCTATACCTTCAAATTTTTATGGGCTCCATTAATGGACCGTTTTGAACCACCTTTCGTCGGTCGCCGCCGGGGCTGGCTATTTATATCTCAGGTCTCCATAGCTGCTGCTTTATTTTTACTTTCTCAGATCTCGCCAAGCAAAGAGACAGAATTTTTCGCACTGATAGCTGTACTAATTGCTTTTTTGTCTGCCTCACAAGATGTAGTGATCGATGCATACAGAACAGATATATTATTAAAGACTGAAAGAGGGCTCGGTTCATCGCTCAGTGTTTTTGGTTATCGCATGGCCATGATTCTCTCCGGTGGTGTGGCACTCATTTGGGCAGATCAGATGGCAGGAAATGGAATGTCCTGGCCGGAAATTTACCGGGTCATGTCCCTCATCTTTATTTCCATCGCTGTTTTTTCTGCTTTGTTTATTCCATCTGTGCCAAAAGAATCCGTTGCTCCAACTAGTAATGCTACCAGAGATTTAATTGGGTTTGTGGCGGTAGTTATTGCTGTGGTAATTGGTTATCAGGTTACCACTAGAATATTCACTCCTTGGATGGATTATCTTTTAAATGGTTCAGCTGATCCGGCTCAAAAAAAATGGGCTGATCTCTGCTCTCTTTTATTGGGAATAATTTTTACTCTCCCTTTAGCCTGGTGGGCTTCCCAAAAGGCAAAATTTGAAACTTTAAATACATCGTTGCAAAACTACTTCAGCATGAAAGGTGCTTCGCAATTTCTATTGATGATTATTTTGTACAAATTGGGTGATGCATTCGCAGGATCATTACTCACTCCCTTTTTGCTAAAGGGAGCTCTTTTTTCTCAAGCTGAAATTGGTGTCGTCAATAAAGTAATTGGTATCTGGCTTACTATCGTAGGAGCATTGCTCGGTGGTGCCATCATGACAAAATGGGGCCTTTATCGTTCACTTTTCATTTTTGGTATTCTGCAGATGTTATCCAATCTGGGTTTTTGGTTACTGGCCATTAAAGGGCAAGGAGTGTGGGGAAGTTTTACGCTGCCTCAATTCGATATTGTCATTATTACTTTAAAAGAATCCTCTAATGTGGATATATTATTGCTTGCTGCAGTGGGATTTGAAAACATAACCGGAGGAATGGGTACGGCTGCTTTTGTCGCTTTCCTCATGTCATTATGTAATCAGAAATTCACCGCCACTCAATATGCTTTGCTCTCTGCTTTTGCGGCCATTGGCCGGGTATGGGTTGGACCTTTTTCAGGTGTGCTCTCTGAAAGCATTGGATGGCCAAACTTCTTCCTCTTCTCAACAGTTATGGCAATTCCAGGAATTCTGATGCTCACCAGAATGAAACCAGTCATTATTGAGCTTGAAGCTCCTAAGGAAATTTCACTTGCAGACGATTAATTTTGAGTAAAAATTAAAAATTACCGAAATCAAGATAACCACCGCAGGAGATTTTTCCTTCCAGCGAAAGATTCTTATGACAGCGGGACAATAAATAATTTTTTACTTCCAGATAGCTCAATGAAGGATTTTGGGACCAGATCATTGAAGCAGCTGCGGCTATGTGAGGTCCGGCATAAGATGTTCCTGTCATGTAACCGTAGCGATTATTAGGTACAGTGGCCATTACACTTTCGCCCGGAGCTGCAATATCGACATGATGCCTGCCATAATTAGAATGGTCAGCAAGTTCTCCCCTCCAGTTTAGTGATGCTACAGAAATGACATTATCAAGTTCATAGTTGGCCGGGTATGTAGCAACCTGATCATTGTCGGAGTTTTCATTGCCGGCCGCTACGATGACGAGAATACCAAGCATTTGACATCGTTTAAGCATTTCTTCCAGAAGTGGACTTGGTTTTGGACCTCCCCAGCTGGCATTGATGATCTTAACTTTACGGGCGATGGCATAATCAATCGCTTTAATGGCAATATCTGTATTGCCCCCCTTTGGACTCAAAAATTTAACCGGCACTATACTGTTTTGCAGAACCAGACCGGCAATGCCTAATTGATTGTTAATTTTTGCATTTATAATTCCGGAAATAGCCGTTCCGTGAAAATGGTCATCTAACGGGAAAGGATTGTTTGCCAGTGCATTCCATCCTATATAATCATCGGTGTATCCATTTTGATCATCATCAATTCCATTACCAGGAATTTCCTGAAAATTATAAGCAATACTTTTTTGCAAATCTTCGTGAGCAAAATCAATTCCGGTATCGATGATTGCAATTAATGGATTGAGCGACGAAGTTTTCATCTTTGCCCAATAGGATTCCACATTAGCTACGTCCATAGACCACTGCTCGGAAAAATCGGGATCGTTACTGCCGAACAGTTTCCATGTGATATTTTTTTCTTTAGCAATATGATTAAGTTGAACCGGAATTTTTCCAGAGCAGCTGATTTTGTACATATCTGCGCCACTATTGGGATTGAGCAATTCTGAATGACAATTTTTTAAGTTTTCTATTTGCTGATCAGATTTTAGCAGAACAATTTCGGCACCCGCTTTCACACTTAAACTAAGGATAAATGTCATCATTATTACTTTCATAATCAAATCCTGCTTTGCTTAGACTTAGCTACCGTTTATTAAATTCTCTCGCAATTTAATTTCAACACAGGAAGCGGAAGTCCCTTCATTTTAGTTTTGGTTGTGATGATCAAATCTTGACCTTTAGGCAGATACTCAGTCACTGAAACTTGTCTGGCTATTTCTGCTCCTTCATAAAGTATAGTGGCCTTAAAATCAACGATCAGTTTGTTATCTTTGCAGAAAGATCTGACTTTGCCGTCTTTCATACTATCGTTAGCTTCTACTTCATAAGTATTTCCATCCGGGTAATAAGTGAATTCTGTTCCGTCAGAAATAATATGGTAACCACCACCATCGAGTTTGATTTCTTTTTCTGAAACATGACTTCCCTGTTTGCAGGTATAACGTCCGGAAAAATCCGGACAGGCCCATAGGTTAGTCGCCATAAGAGCACACGTTAAGAATGCTAAAAATTTCATTTCCCTTCTCCGGTTAAAGTTTTTTTATACAAATTAATCGTACTATGCCACTGGGCGGATTTGCAATTTTGTCTTCGCCCTCACCTTGCCTGAATGCTGCAGTGAAGTTACGCTTGATCGATGTTTTATTACAAGGCTCATTTTCAATATGCAGGCACAAACTATGCTGGTTTTCAGTGGCAGAAAGAGAGCGCCACAGTTCAGGGGGAAATCAATAAAGCCTTGTCACAACTAATTCCGGAGAAAGTGACAACTGTGGCTGCTTCCCGTACTGACACAGGTGTGCACGCACTTGAACAAATCGTAAAAATTACTTCATCAGAAAGTATCAGGCCCGAAATCTTTATCGAAAAATTAAATTCACGCTTACCCGGTGACATTATTTGTAAGATTCTCGAAGTGTGCCCAGGAACTTTCCGTCCGGCCAGTGATGCCCGCGGTAAAGAATATCGATATTTTTTTACTAACAGTACCAGAGTTTCAAATGAACAAAATCGCTTCATGGCCAATATCGCCAATCCGCTAAATGTTGCAGCCATAGAGGAATGTTTACAACATTTAGTCGGTATGCATGACTTCTGTAATTTTTGCTCCAGCGGCAGCAATGTAAAAAGCACAATTCGCACAGTGATAAAAGCTGAACTTACCGTCATCAATCCACATTCTGTTTTCTTTTCCGATAAACTTTTCATATTTCCAGAGACGATAAAGCAGTGCTATCAACTGCAAATTGAAGCAAATGGATTTTTAAAACAAATGATCAGACATCTTGTAAGCGCTTTATGGATGGTTGGCTCCGGAAAAATGACAGTGATCGAATTCAGAGATCTTTTGGATAGTCCAAAAAGTGAGAAGCAACTATGGAAAGTTGCTTCTCCGAATGGACTTTTTCTTTTTAAGATTCATTATTAAAAAAGATCAGGCTGCTTTTTTACCCCCGACAATTGTATTCAATTTCAATACCAGCCCGCGGAAATCTTCTACCTGTGATTCAAGATGATCGGCTGCTTCTTTCGCCTGATTGGAAGAATGCGTATTTTCCAGTGATGCTGAATCTATTTCACTCATTGCCTTTCTGATTTCCTGAATACTTAATGTTTGTTCACGACTGGCTGAAGAAATTTCCAGAATCATTTTATCTACAACATTTACATTTGAAAAAATTTCATCCAGGACATTACTGCACTTTTGAGCAGTCATTGTCCCTTGTTCAACCTTTTTACTACTTTTTTCAACCAGCATGGCGATTCTGCTCTTTGAAGCATCTATTGTTTTCTGCACTCTCTCTGTACTGCTCTCAAGTAGGGCACCGATTTCTTTTGCAGAATCGCCACTCATTTGCGCCAAATTACCAATTTCCTCTGCAACCACAGCAAAACCTTTTCCATGTTCACCGGCACGAGCAGCTTCAACTGAAGCATTGAACGACAGTAGCTTTGTTTGAAAAACAATTTCGTTTATAACTTTTGTTTTATTTTCAATATCACTAATAATTTTAACAATCTCACCAATCTCTTTATTACTCAGGTCAATTTGATTTTTAATCTCTTGAGTACTGTCAGAAATATCACGAATAGAAGCTATGACCTCTACCACCGCTGATTTACCATTATGCACACTGTTTTTACTCAGCTCAGATACTTCTGCTGATTTTTTGGCATTTTCAGCATTACTTTCAACAGTTGCACTTGTTTGTTCAACGGCTGACGTAGTTTGCTGAAGGGCTGAGGCTTGCTGAGTAATGCTGGAGGAAAGAGAATTACTGGCCTTAGCAACTTCATTGATAATATCGGCAATCTGATCTGACCCTTTTGCCAGGCTTGCAGAAATTTCATTCAGGAGTTTAGAAATATAAACTGCGAACAGATATCCTATGCCCAATCCACCAATAAGTCCTAAGAGCATTATAAAATTCTGAATATTTTGCGATTCTTCAGCTGTTTGCAACGCTTGAGCAACCCATGTTTTTGAGTTTTCATCATGAAAAGCAATCAGATTATTTATACTTTGATCATAGGCTGCTGCAGCCTCAGGACAATCCTTAAGAAAGATGTCCCGCATCTTTTCCATATTCTCCTGGCCTCCTGCTTTATGTAAATCCAGCACACGACTGCCGATGACTTTGAAATCCGCCCATTCTTTTTCCATTTCCGCATAAATTTTTTCTTCACCCGGCAGCATAGTTAATTTCTTGAAAACAATATTTTCATCTTCATATTGCTTAATAGCAGCTAATGTTCTGCTTACCGCCATATCCTGCTCAGCTTTGGAAATATTTGCTAAGCCCAACGTTCGCAAATGGATTCTCACCTGCTGATAGCTCAGATACATCCGGCTTATACTTTCAATTTTGGGCATACTACTTGTTACGATTTTATTGTAACTGTTATCCATTTTTTTGATTTCCCAGTTACTGACTCCACCTACTACCAATATGAAGAAGATCAGCGTCGCGCACAGAAAGAGAAGCTTAGCTTTCAGACTTAATCGTTCAAACATAATGACGTCCCCTTGAGGTTATATTTAGTTTGTAGCGCAGAAGTTATCGTTATATGGTACAATTACTTTAGACAATCCCGAGTAAAGAAATGATCATAAATCAAACCATTTTATTTAATTCGCAACTCGTTTTTGCAAAAAGTCCTAACGATTTCATAGTCCTTTCTGATATATCATCTGTGGATACACGGGCCTTTGACAATTGATGAACAAACCCTGAGGTAAATGTGAGTAAGATCAATCCACCTAAATCCACTCCTCTTTCTGCATTGTTACCGGAAAAAGAAATTCTGCTTATGGGCGCAGGCCCAGTTCCCATCCCATTAGCAGTGGCTCAGGCAAATACCAAAATAATGAGTCATCTAGGTATTTCAATGAAACAAGTCGTATCCCGAATCATTGAAATGGGTCAGTACGTTTTTCAAACGAACTCCACAAAAATCTTTGGTATCTCTGGCCCTTCTTCGGCAGCAATGGAAATGGCTACTTCTTCTTTACTTTGGCCAGGCAGAAGAGCTCTGGTTTTAAATCTGGGTACGTTCAGTGGACGCTTCACTGAAATCGCCAGAGGTGTTGGAGCTGAGGTTACTGATCTATTCACTGAAAATCATCAGCCTTTTACTATCGATCAGGTTAAATCAGAACTTGAGAGCAATCAATACGATGTCCTTGCGCTCGTTCAGGGAGAAACTTCATGTGGTGTGAAAAACATCAACCTGGAAGGAATTGTTAAACTTGCCAGAAGTTACAACATAAAAACTATCGTCGATGCAGTTTGCACACTCTCTACAATGGAATTGCCGATGGATGAATGGGGTATCGATGTCGTCGTAGTAGGAGGGCAGAAAGGATTCTCAGGATTTCCTGGAGTTTCGATGATCGCTTATGCAGAAGATACATTTGATTTCGTTTCCCGTCGAGAAGCTCTCATGCCTCACTGGTGTTTAGATCCAAGACGAGCATATAAATTCTGGGGAAAAGGTGAGTATCATTACACTGCTCCTGTATCTGGAGTGTTTGCTCTTCACGAAGCTTTAAGGCTTATTTGCGAAGAAACTCTTGAAGAGCGTTTCAAGCGTCATGCCCTATCTTCTACTTTACTCCAGGAAAAAGTCAGCCTAATTGGAATGGAACTGTTAATTCCTAAAGACTATCGCCTCAATTCTGTCGTCGCGATTAAAAATTTTCCGGGCATTAATACCAAGGAATTAATCCAGCACATGGTCAGTCACTATCAGGTAGAAATATCGGGCGCATTCGGGCTTGATATCATTCGCATAGGCCAGATGGGTGAACAGTGTCGCCATGAAAATGTTGATCGGGTAATCGATGCTCTGATCGGGAGTTATGGCCACTTCGGAGTAAAACTAGCTCTTTAAGTGATGATTTGGGCTGTAAAGTTTACAATTTTTATCCGCTGGATTTGTCAGGCCGTTATAACTAAATGATGAAATTAGTGGCAGCCTTATTACTCTGTTTAATATCTTATTCTGCTGATGCATGTCCGTTTCATGACAAAATGATGAGGGCCTTTCCTGCTCACTTTGAGTATATGATTAACGTATCCGATCCAACGACCTCATCTGTAACTGAAGAATCTTTTCAACAGCATTTCTTTGACGTATTTTTCCAAAATTACCAGGATATGCAAAACAAACTAATCATGCCGGTTGTGCCGGACGCCGACTGGGTAAAACCTTATTTCACCGCCTATACTGCCGAAATTGATGGTTTTGTTAAAATGGGTTTTTGGGGAGGAATGGCACGAATTCCTGGAATGAACAGCGATGCCGTCGCATTGATAACTTGTCATGAAGTGGGACACGTTCTGGGTGGAAAGCCCTATTTTAAAAACCCAAATTTTCAAAAATTTTCAAGCGAAGGACAAGCTGATTACTATTCTACAGCTGTCTGTCTGAAAAAATATTTCACTTCAATAGATTCAACAATGGATGAATTAAATATTACTCAGCCGGCGTCTGCCATTAAACATTGTCAGAAACTTCAATCAAAAAAAGAACAGGCTATTTGTTACCGCTCTATACGCGCTATCAATGGATTCATAGCAGTATTGGGACATCTTAAGAAAAATAATGGAAATGCTTCGCTGGAAGGTAAAGATACTTCAGTCGCCAGCGAAACTTATGTAGATGATTATCCTGGAAATCAATGTCGCGTGGACACGTTGCTGGCAGGACTCTTTAACTTACCACGTCCCTCCTGCTGGTTTAAAGATTAATGAACATGTTGAGTTCGGCAGTCAACCGGCAAACGCACTGTAAAAGTTGTCCCATTGTAATTGTCGCTTTTCAATTTCACAGAACCGCCGTGAGCTTCAGCAATGCCCTTAACCAGAGATAAGCCAATACCCCACCCCTTCTGGCCGCTTTTAATGGCAGCAGCATTGCGGCTGTAAAGATCAAACAGAGTTTCCTGGTCTTCCAAAGGAATAGGTGATCCTTCATTGTGAATACTAATTTCTATATAGTCTTCGATTTTGAAAAGGCTGATACTTATAAGTTTAGATTCTTCACCATATTTAACTGCATTACTGACCAGATTATCAATCAAACGATGAAGAGCATTATGGTCCCAGAAACCACGAATATCACCAGCGTCGTTAAGAAAAAGAAAGCGATTACCATACAGATTTTTTAGATCTGATATAAAATATTCGATCATGGTGCTCAGGACGCATTCCTGCATATTAAGAGGAATTCCTCTTCCGGCTTTAATCCGGTTAGCATCCAGCAGATCCCGGATCATTCTGTCTGCTCTGTCGATACTAAAAACAATTTTTTCAGCAATATCTTTAACTGTAGCAGGGTCTTCTGCTTTACGCTTTAGTATCTGGGTACTCACTTTAACAATTGAAAGTGGGGTTCGCAGATCGTGAGTAAGCGAAGATATAAATTTTTCCCGCAGCTCGCGCTCCTGTTGAAGTTCAAGGAGACTTTGTTCAAGAACTTTACGTGAATTGACTCTTTCCGTAACTTCCCTGGGAGTTGCAAGAATTCGGAAACAATCACCTGTGCCATAATCAATTCTGGAAAAACTTGTGTCGAAATAACGTTCCTCAATAACACCAGTGATGCTATTTTTTATCCGGGCGGGACCTTCAACAGAAATGTAAGGCTCTCCTGTTTCATAAACTTTTTTTAAAATTTCTGGATAGATAGAATTTTTAAGTTCAGGAACTGCTTCAAGAAGTTTTTTTTCTTTTAAAGCGCGGCCAGTATAGATGGCCTGATATTTTTCATTAAATTGTTCAAGGATAAAATCAGGCCCCCTAAATATGACCAGAGGAGACTCTGCACCAAAAAAAATTGCATCCATCTTTTTTTGTTCAGCTCGTATTCTCCTCTCTAAGTCGTTTGTCATATTTAATTTGCCAATGCCCTTTCTATTGCGTTAACAACTACCGGATCATCAGGTGTAATGTCGGGAGCAAAACGTTCCAGAATTTCACCATTCCTTCCCAGCAAAAATTTTTCGAAGTTCCAGGTAATATCACCTGGCTTACCATTTAACAACCCGTGCTCGCTCAATTTTCCTTCCAGTACACCACCGGCCTTTTTAGTAGCCACTGGTTTTTCCTCAGTAAGAACCTTATAGAGCGGGTGTTGATTCTCCCCTTTTACTGAAATTTTTCCCATCACCGGAAATTTGACTCCATAATGAGACTGACAGAATTGCTGAATCTCTTCATTGGTTCCAGGTTCCTGATTGGCAAATTCATTGGCCGGGAATCCTAATACCAGAAATCCTTTTTCGTGATATTTTTCGTAAAGCTTTTCCAGCTCTGCATATTGCGGAGTTAAACCGCATTTTGAAGCTACATTCACAATGAGCATGACCTTATCACCGAAATCCGAGAGTGTTGTGGCCTTACCGTTACTGAGCGGAAATTCAATCTGACTAATTTTTGTTTCCATGGTTCCTCCACTGTAATGATTTATTAAACTTCAACTTTCATTAAAACAAAAGGACTTTGCCGCTGTATTGCATATAGCTCTTATGACATAGAGTTTCTAAAATCTTGTTCAATATAAATTGCAACGCAGGAAGACACAGTGAAAGAGTTGAAAATTGAAGATATTAAAATTGGCGAAGGCAAAGAAACGGTTAAAGGTGCACTGGTCATCTGTCACTACAGTGGTTTTTTGAATGATGGAACTATGTTTGATTCTTCGCTCGATCGGGGTAAACCGTTTCAGTTTGTATTTGGTACAGGCAGAGTCATTAAAGGCTGGGACCAGGGCCTGATTGGAATGAAGGCAGGAGGAAAACGCAAACTATATGTTCCTTCACATTTAGCCTACGGTGAACGTCAGGTAGGTTCTCTGATTCGTCCTCATTCTGATCTTAGTTTTGAAATTGAATTACTCGAGGTTCTTACCAGAGAAGATTAAATCACTCTTGAAACCCGGCGAATTGAGCTCTTCGACTACATTCCATAGGCTTCTATGGAGTACGTCCCTTTATTAACAAGGAGAGAATAATGGCGAACGTTTATAGTCATCGGGAAAATTTGCCGCTCGAATCTGAATCATTTAATCCTCATGCACTCATCAGTGGCCGTGCGATTCTTGCCGGCTTATTAATTGTTTTCTTCAGCTTAGTAGTTTTACTAAGCCTGGGTCTCGCAGTTGGTGGGATCAGCATGGATGCGGACACCAGCGCCAGAGGTGCAGGAATATTCACGGGTATCTGGTTTTTAGTATCTTCACTGCTGGCCCTTTTTCTTGGTAGCTATTTTGCTGCCCGAGTGTCCAAATTCAGAACCGGAAGAATAGGCTCTGCTCAGGGGCTGGTTATTGCTGCCTTGTTCATTGGTATTTTGCTGTATCAGGCAGCCAGTGCTATAGGCTCAGCAGGACAAGCCGTTGGCAGTATGCTAAAAGGCTCCGGTAGTGCAGTAGTCTCTGGCATGAATCGAGCCGCAGATAATCCTGCCATTTCGAATACAGTTACTAACTGGGCAGAAGATGCCATGGGTGATCTGAATTTAAGATCAGATCCAAAAACAGTGGCCACTGGTGTAGCTTCCCGTCTGATAAACGGTGACGCTGAGTCAGCAAAAAATTATCTGGCTGCTCAGGCAGGTATCACTCCGGCTGAAGCAGATGTCCGAATCGCTCAAATGAAAGGAAGAGTTGATCAAAGTGTAGACGAAGCAAAACAAGGTGCTGCTACGGCACTTAAATCAACCGGATGGTCACTGTTTATACTGAGTGTTTTAGGTGCAGTTGTTTCAATTGCTGGCGGGGCGCTAGGTTCTGTTGCCAATTTCCGCAAACCACTCATCAGAGAAGAAACTGCAGGCATGAGAAGAACTCAGGCTGCTGTTTAAAGAGAAATATCATAGCGGGCCGGATTATATCCGGCCTTTTTATAGACGGAAACGAACGTCAAAGCAGGTATTCTCGCAGTTATGATCAATTTGTATAAATGCTCCATGCTGTTCAAGTAGATTTTTTACAATTGGCAGCCCCAGCCCTGTCCCCTCCCCTATAGGCTTAGTCGTATAAAAGGGATCGAAGATTTTTTCTACCATTACAGGATCGATTCCTTTTCCAGAATCTATAATTCGTAAAATTCCCTGTTCATCATTTCGGCTCACCTCTATTTTCACCCAGCAATCTGCACTGTTTTTAACAGCATCAATTGCGTTATTAACCAGGTTAATGATGACTTGTTCAATTTCCACGTTATTGCACCGAATATTAAAATCCTGTAACAACTCAATCGTAACAGGGACCTGAAAATTGTGTGACTTAATATTGATGAACACCATGGATTCTTCAATCAGATCTGCCATTTTAAATTCATTGAGTTCATGTCGATGATTATTACGGGTAAACTTGCGTAAGCCACTTACAATTTTTTCGATCCGGTTGGCTGCTTTAATCATCATATCCAGACGTTTATTCCGCATATCCTGATCCAATTGATGTCGCTTCATCGTCGACAGCGCAGATGAAATCACTGTCAAAGGATTATTTATTTCATGAGCAATGCCGGCTGACATTTCTCCAATCGAAGCCAGTTTTGCATTCTGAAGAGATTTAGCTTTTTCCAGTTCTAATTTTTTTTCTGCTTCATATTCTTTCGTCCGATCTCTGCAAGTGCCACTCAGATAAATCGCCTCACCATTAGCATCGCGGGTAATTTTAGCGACAGATTGAACATATTTAATCTTGTTTCCGATGACCAGACGGTGATTATATAAAAAATTATCTTCACCGGCATTAACCGAATCAAGTTGTCTTTCCAGCTCTGGAAGATCATCTTTATGTATCATAGAACGATAAATATTATACAACTCATGCGCTGGCTTAGGTCCCGCTATCTCACAAATATTATAATGTTCCTGAGACCAAAATTGTTCATGTGTTTTAAGATCAAGCTTCCAGCTGCCCAGACGGGAAATCTTCTGAGCTTCTAACAATTGATCTTCAAGTTCTTTTTGCTTTGAGATATCGAAGCGTACTGAGAAATAACAGCTTATTTTTCCTCGCTCATCAAACATTGGCGTAATCAGTGAATAAACAGAATAAATGTCACCGTTTTTCTTACGATTTTTAATTTCCCCCGACCAGGTATTCCCACTTGAGATCTGTCTCCACATTTGTGCAAAAAATGTATCATCATGCAGTCCGGATTTTACAATACGATGATTGACTCCGAGTAACTCATGTTGTGCATAACCGCTGATTTGACAAAAATTTTCATTTGCATGAATGATCTTTCCACTGAGGTCTGTTATTGAAACAATGGCCATATTGTCGAGAGCATTCAAAACCTGGCTTAAATTTTTTTGCTCAAACATAAGTTGCTGCTGAGCTTTAAACAGATGGTTGCTTTGCTCTTTTAAACTTGCATACGTTTCTTTAATTTTTTTATTTTCAACTTGGAGTTCAAGTAATCGGGTAATTTGACCTGAGAGCTTCTTTAAAGTCTGTATCTGATCAGCTGTAATTTCCCGGGGAAGGAAATCGATAACACAAATAGTACCCACTGGATGCTGGTTATCCGGAGCCAAAATCGCAACTCCGGCATAAAAACGTATATGGGGAGAATTAATTACATACTTATTTTCGGAAAACCGGGCATCTTTTAAAGTGTCTTTTACGACTAATACTTCTTTTTCAAAAAGAGTATGCGAGCAAAAAGAATCGTCTCTCGAAACTTCGGTGAGATTAAGACCAACCTGGGCTTTAAACCATTGGCGTTTTTCATCAATTAGAGAAATGAAAGCGACCGGCGTCTGGAATATCTGGCTGGCAAGAAAAACGATGTCGTCGTAAGCTCCCTCTGGTGTGCTATCCAGTAAGTTAAGTCCTCTGACGGTTTCCAGTCTTTCAGATTCTTTTTCTAATAAATCGGACGTTTTCATAAGTTTTGATAAGCAAAGTTAACTATTAGAAGTCAGGATTAATTTTACTGGAATAACTTATTCTGAAGTGTGAAATCTTCCTCATGTTTTAAGAAAATAATAAGCTACTATTCTGGTAACTTTTGAACGAGCAAAGTGATTTCAATTGAATGCAAGATAAATCACTGAACATTTCGCAGCAACAAAACAGGCTTCGCACTTTCGGGATTGTCTGGCCAGTAATGTCTCGGGTAGTCCCTTTTTAATTCTTTTACCAGCTCTTTATACGTCTTGGTCCAGAAGTTTCTCAAGTCCTGCGTGACCTGCAATGCTCTTTTGTGTGGTCCCAGCAGGTGAATCTTTATCTTTTCCCGTCCTTTCAGAATTGCCGGTGCATCGGAAAGGCCATAGAAATCCTGCAAATAAGATTCACAATGGATTCCATTGGACAAGTCATAATGAAGAGGAACCTTTCTTTTGTCATGCAGCTGCAAGTGCAATGGTAAATCACGACTCAAATCAAACTCGCCGGTCGTATTGAGAAAATGAAATAATTCTATAATATAATTTTCTTTAACTGATTCCAGAGTATGGCCAGAATCATTTAATAAAAAGCTCATCTGGTCTTTAAGCCAGCCATTGCTGTCAAATTCATGAATTTTTTTATCTGAATACTTCTCCAGAAATTGCAGCCGGACATAATCTGATTTGTTTAAAGAGGCTGTAAATTCTTCGCTTATTTTTCGGGATGCAAAATCCAAAGCGGCAGGAGAAAAATTATTTCTCTGAATCTTTTCTCTGCCTAAAACAATTGAACCAACTTTTGTTAGTCGTTCTACTTTCAGCCTGAGTGTTTTGACGTCAAACTCGAAAGTCTCTTCTTCTTTTATCGGGAATGACGGTAAATCATATAACCATTCTTCTTCTACCGGAATCAGACGTGTCACCTGATTGCGGTTATCCAGTCCCAATATCAACCATAAGGAATGCTCAGGATGTACTTCATCGCGAACAGATTCAGCGATTGTGTAAACTTCACCGTTGTTGTGAATAAGTTGATGACGGTTCTGTAACTTTGCCAGCTGGTCAAAATAACCAAACAATATACACTTCTCAACATCCAGACTTTCTTTGCCGGAAGCCTTAAAAAACTTTCTGGCCAGTCCCATAAAACGATCTGGCCTTCTGGGTTCAGCCATGTCTGCAAGATACCGGATCACTTTTGAGAAGCATTGCTCATCTGCATTAGCGGCCGCTGAAAGTATTCTGGCGATACGGGGATGAAATGGGGTGCGGGCATTTCTTCTTCCCTCTTCAGTAAGATTCTTATTTTTTATCTGTCCTGTATCTTCCAGAAAATCTTCAGCTCGCTTAAGTTCTCTGCTATTTAATGGCGTGACGAAGCTCATTTCGGAAGGACTCTTCCCGAACAAATCGGAAGCGGTCATAATGAGTTCTGAGAGATCAACCCGGTTTATTTCCGGTGAGTCGTAGGCTGGTCGTCCCAGATAATCAAGTTCTGCATAAAGTCTGATTGCCAGACCATCATCTTCCCGGGAAGCACGGTTTGCTCTTTGAATAGCCGATGACTGACTGATCTTCTGCAATGATACCTGCGGCAGGCGGGTAACAACGTTGAGATCACTCGTTCGGTGCAAACCAGAATCGATCACCGTACGCACACCGGGAATTGTTACTGAACTTTCTGCAATATTGGTGGATAAGATGATTTTTCTTTTAGTAAGATCATAATAAGTCTGATCAATTTCCAGACCCGCCACTTCACTATGCAAAATAACAATATCTGCTTGAAATTTTCCGGTAATAAGATCCTCACATTTTCTGATTTCTGCCATTCCCGGTAAAAAGATGAGGACATGACCTGGTCTGTGCCAGTTATCTGATAAAGCATTGAGAATTTTTTTCTCCAGCGGATCTTTCAGGACCAGGGTATTATTCGGCAAATACTCCACTTTAAGCTGGTGTTTTCTTTCATTGAGTTCCAGTGAGGAGACCCTTTCCTTAAGTAAATTTTCAAGTTCAGAAAGCTCCAGCGTTGCACTCATGATAATTATTTTTAGGGCCGGATTTTGTTTCTTTATTTCCAGCAAAAAACTTAAGGCCACGTCGGTCTGATAATGCCGTTCATGAAATTCATCAAGAATAATCACATCGGTGTCTTTTAGATTTTTATTCTCAGTGAGCAGCCGGACGAAAGTACCTTCTGTCAGAAAAATGATCTGCGTTTCCGGAGATGTATTATTTTCATAACGAAAGATATGTCCCACGGAACGACCAGATTGTTCTCCGATACCTTTGGCTACATATTGAGCTGCTAGTTTTGCTGCCAGCTTTCTTGGTTCCAGAATATAGATTTTCTTCTTATATTTTTCGCGTAGAAATATTGGTACGCGTGTGGTTTTTCCCGAGCCGGGTGTGGATTTTATAATGAGAAAATCATTCGCCTGAATCTTGTCCAGAATTTCATTTTTTATACGATCAATGGGGAAATGAAACTCATTCATTTACTGCCGGGTCCTTAAGAGAATAACTAAACTTTAGCTGAGATGATTAGATTATCCAATATGCTTTTCCCTTTCACGGGCTTCTTTTTCAAAACTAATGGATGAATAGGCTTCGTAATGAGACATTCTCTTAGTCCGAAGGTGAAAATATTCTTTAAGGTAAAGCCAGTAGAAGCATAAAACGCCATGTCTCTTAATTTGTTCGATATGAACCAGCTCATGGGTGATTAATCGGGAGGATGGCGAAGATGAACGACAGAATATAAAAGGATAAAGAACGATAGCCTCAACACCCAGGATTTTTGCAATCATAGATTTTTTGACGACTATCGTCCTCATTGTCAAAAGGTATTAAAAAGTGCGTGCGGTAGCTGTACCATAATAAGTCACTACAACTGTGCAGAATCGCCCATCCGGTCCGACAAGTGTATTATAGTTGGCCGGCTTACTGCTGTTGTAATCAACAGTAACCTGAACGTGAGTTGGTGTCTTAGTCATGTTAGAGACGACTCCGCAAAGTTCAGCCAGTTTTCTTTCCTGATTGACGTATGTGTAAGAAGTAATTCTAACTGATGGCTCCTGGGCCATCACCGTGAATGAAGAGAGAAGTGCGACAGCTGCTAGCATTTTTTTCATATAATCCTCCGTGTTTAAATTATTGTAGTTCTACCTGATCGAAATAGTCATAGCCAAATGGATCAATTTTAAAATTCTTTAGTTTTTTATCCATAACCCTGAAGACTTTGGCGTGGGCCAGGGTAACCCATGGAGCCTGCTGTTTAAAACGACGCTGGGCCTTTTTATACAGCTCAGTTCGCTTCTTTTGATCAGTCGTCTTGCGGGCCAGAGTTACCAATTCATTAAACTCTTTGTCGCACCATCTTGCGGTATTATTTCCCGACTCCACGCTGGCACAACTTAGCAAATCATTAAGGAATGTGTCGGGGTCATTATTACCAGTCCAGCCAAACTGAAGCATCGATTGTTCACCAGAGCGGGACTTTTTTAAAAATGTTTGCCAGTCAAAACTGACCAGACGAACTTTAATTCCAATTTTAGCCAGATCGGCCTGCATCAGTTCACCCATTTTTTTTCCATCCGGATTGTATGGTCTTGTAACTGGCAACGTCCACATTTCAGTTTCAAAGCCAGAAGAGTACCCCGCTTTTTTCATCAATTCTTTAGCTTTTTCGACATTGTATTCATAATCCGGCAGATTTTTATCATATGACCATAAAGCGGGAGGCACTGGATTACTTGCAATGATTCCTGTGCCCCGGTAAATCGCTTCCAGATAAAACTTTCGATTAAGAGCATGATTAATTGCCTGGCGAACAAGCACATTATCAAATGGCGCTTTCGTTACATTCATGGCGAGATAACCTACGTTTAATCCTTCCTGACTAATGACAGTTACTGCAGGATTCGCCCGCATATTATCCAGTTCGGAAATTGCCGGCAAAGTAACAAAATGGCATTCTCCCGCTTTTAGTTTTTGATAGCGTACAGTCTGATCGGGCGTGATGGCAAAAATCAGCTTGTCGATTTTATTTTTCGGATTTCCTTTATATGATGACTTGCCCCAGTATTCATCATGAGACTTATACCGAACGGCACTGTCTTTTGCGTAAGAGACAAAAACAAAGGGCCCGGTCCCGACGGGGAACTGATCCATATCCTGTTTACGATTTTCAGCCTGCAACTTCTGTCCGTATTCAGCACTGAGAATACTCATATAATTTCCGGCGATATAAGCAAGAAACGGAGCCTGCACTTCTTTTAGTGTGATCTGAACAGTATAGGGATCAAGGGCCTTTATATCGGATATATTGTCTTTGATGTTGTTCTCATACTGAGTATAGACACCGCCACTGACTGAATAGAAAGGATGGTCTTTTTGTCTTTGCCGGTTGAATGAAAAGAGTACATCTTCGGCATTGAAGTCCCGGCTGGGTTTAAAGTATGCAGTCGTATGAAACTTTACCCCCTTTCTTAATTTAAAAGTATAAGTGAGGCCATCTTTAGATATTTCGTAAGAAGTGGCCAGCGAGGGAATCATTCTGGTAGTACCCAGTTCAAACCTCAGCAAGCGATTGTAAATGGTGATAGCAGAAGCATTATAAGAAGGAGCATCTGTGACAACCTGAGGATTAAAAGAGGCAGGTGATGCTTCAGAACAATTAACCAGAGTTTTTGAGTATGCCGGATTGTTCAGCACACCGGCAGCAATAACTGCAAAAATTAATGATTTCATAGAAACTCCTTTTTATTATCACTTAATCCTACTCTTACCATTTCCATAAGTTGAGATGTTTTTTAATGACGCTGAATTCAGTTAACTCTCCTTGCGTTAGTTACTTCTTATGTACCATTGAAATAATTTCTTCCCCCACCCTTGCAGTGGTTTTTTTCGTCACCATCTTTAAACCATGGAAGCAAAGACAGTGATGATTCAAAATTTTCTGACTCTGAAACAAAACAAGCGGGGAATGCTTCCTGTGCTCATCCTCATCAGCCTGCTTGTTACAGGGACGACCATTTATCTTAACGGGCTGATAGGAAGTGAATCATGGATGGCCGCTGATTATCAGTCTGTTTTTAAACAACAACAATTCTGGAAATTGTGGACGACTCTTTTTGCCCATGGAGACATGCCCCATCTGTTAAGTAATCTCTTTCTTTTTATTCCCTTCGCCTATTTCTTCACCAATACCTTCAGCTTAATCCTTTTTCCTTTTATGGGCTTTTTCATGGGCGGCATTATTAATCTATTTGTGTTAACTACTCTCCCCCCTCAGACAGGCCTAATCGGCGTGTCCGGAGTAGTATACTGGATGGGGGCGTGCTGGATCACGCTCTCATTCCTTATTGATCTTAGAGAGAATCTTTACCGGCGATTGATCAAATCAACTGCCATTGCTTTAATCCTTTTCACACCTGAGGCTTTCCGTCCGGAAGTAAGTCACTTAAGTCATTTCGCAGGAGCTTTAACGGGATTTTTATCAGGAGTGATTTATTATCTGCTTTTCAGAAAATTCATCAGAGCAGCCGACCGATATGAATATTTTCCTGAGCAAGATGAGCCAGGATTTGACGAGGAGTTCAGTGCTTCTTCTCAATCGGTAACAGAAAATTCAGAATCTCATCAGAAGCATTAATTTCTCGCGATACTTTTCCCTGCAACGCTCTTGTTTTAGCACTTGGGGAAGGCCAGACATGTCCTCCATCTCCGATCACCCATCGATAGATATTCGCGCCCTTACTGCAGTTTTCATATTTTTCAAGAACTGCATGGGTGTCATCTTTTTTATCATCATCTTTTACATCAGCGACAATGGGTTTAGGACTGCACTGGTTGCGACGAATCCAGAAATTCAGTGTTTCATTAGTCGACAGGACATGTCCTAATTTTTTGAAACCTAAATTGGTTTTTATCTCTCCTCCGTCCATGGGCATAATTCGGTCTGCTGTTCCGACAAAGTTTATAACAGGAACAGGACGTTCTGGCTTACAGCTGTCCGGAAGTGAACTCTCCATATTGGCCATAACGGTGGCAATACCGGCAAAAACAGATGAACGTTCACAGGCCAGACGATAAACAAACGAGCCTCCGACAGAAAAGCCAACTGCGAAAATTTTTTGTTCATCTATTTTCATTCTTGATTTTATTTCCTGCAGAAGATTATCAACATAGGACAATTCGTCAGCTCCAGACGACCATTTGCTTTGCAGTGATTCAGGATAGACAATTATAAATTTTCTTTTCTCGGATAAATTCACAAAACCCGTTACATCATCCAGACGGTCACCTGAATTCTCCAGACCATGAAACGCCAGAAGCAAAGGACAGGGACGGTTAGCACATTGAACCGGAACATATTCCCACCAGCTACGTTTATGATTGTTCACTTGAAGAAATTTATAATTTAATTTGGGTCCGGCTAAAGCTGAGGATATTAAGAACAAGGAAAAAATTAAGGATAAATTGAGCAGATAGTATAGTTTCATGATTTCCTCTGAAGAATTCTTAGAGTTAACTAATCATGAAATACTTCTTTTATTCAAACTGCGAAGGGACGTAAAAATTAATGGCAGTACTGGTCGACCATTTTGAGTATATAGTCAATATCGACCGGTTTCTTAATGTAGGCTTGAGCTTGTAGCTTCTTTTGCTTATCCAGAATATGACCATCAGCTGACATAACGATAACGGGAACTTTAGAAAGAGATGGGTCAGCTGATTTTTCAGCATAGAATTGAAATCCGTCTTTAACCGGCATCATTAAGTCGAGCAAAATAAGATTTGGCAATTGCGAAGCAGCGGATAATTTATCCATACCAATTTGACCATTTTCAGCAGTGGTCACATCGTAGCCTTCGCTTTCTAGAAGCTCAGCTAGTGCTTCTCGAATGTCCTGGTCATCCTCGACCACAAAGACTTTTTTATTCATGTATGCTCCCAATAGGCATCGTCTCTGATGCTTATAATTAATACGAGCATCTAAAATCTATCGCCCGATGTACAGTACCAAGTGTTAGACGAAAACCTTTACATCAGATTAAAATATTAATAACACGTTTCTTTCAGGGAAGCCTGACAGAAGATGTTAGAGAAGAGTTAAAAGATTTAGTAAGTTAATGCAATTAGTAAATAAAAAACTGTCCCGAACAAGGCAATTTTGGCACCAAACTAAGGGGAATCGTCATGGGTTCAAAAATCGTCACTGCTCAAAATATTGAAGAAATTATGAATAAACACAATATTGTGTTTCTGGATTTTTTGGCCAGCTGGTGTGAGCCATGCAAAGTTTTCGGTCCTATCTTTGACCGGGTCGCGGCTAAAAATCCCGATCTATTTTTTGGAAAAGTAAACACTGAAGTCGAGCACGACCTGGGCCGCGATTTTCAGATCCGCTCTATTCCAACGCTGGTCATTCTAAAAGAGCGCACTATTATTTATGCAGAACCCGGATCTAAACCAGAATATTTACTCACGCAGATGGTTGATGATGTTCGTAAGCTGGATGTTGCCACTTTAGAGCAGGAATAAAAGAAGGGCCCTCAACGAGGGCCCGAATCAATTCCACCAATTATCTTCTTTTTGCAGGCATCGCTCATGCCCTTTAACCTGAGTTTTATTTGGATGCTTCCAGTTCTTAACCTTGGTCGCACCCAATGCTGTTGTCTCTCCAAGAAACACCTGAGCTCCTTTCCCGCTCCAGTAATCCGTACAAATCACAAAGTTGCCCAGCGTAACGCAATTTTCTTTCATCTGCTCCAGGGCATCTTCTGTGCTTACTCTTTCAATTTTTTTGAGTTCATCCAGAGTCATGAGCTTTTTTTCGTAAATATTGGTAATGAGACGCTTGAAATCATAATCTCGATGAATGACGGCACAAATATAATCATCAATGGCCTTAGTTTTTGGATCCGTATTATCAGACTGAATTGCAGGTTGAGGAGTGACAATTTCTTTTTGTTCTTCTTTAGGACACGTCAGTTTTTCTGCCATTTCTTTAGAGATAGTAACCGCAGCAGTGTCATCACAGGCACCTAAGCTTGCACCATTGTGGTCGAAAAGGGCACAATCGAGTTTGAATTGACCACCGGTAATATCATAGCTTCCCAGCACCACATAGGAGCCACCAGACAGCTTTACCACGCGGGAAATTTCAGCCTGATCCGCATCCATGGGCAATGTTCTTTTTGATACTGTCGAAGGCATTCCCGTTCTTGCAACCGCAGCAGTAAACTTCGCATTTAAAGCTTTATTGGGCTGACAATTTTCCTTGGCATCGGTTGATTTGAGATGACCAATCACTACTTTTCCTTTCTTACCTTCCAGTAACTTCGTCAAAGGTTTAAGGGCATCATTCATGTGAGTTTCAATTGTCTTTAAATCCTTTTCTTGAGCATTAAGCCCGCTAAACGAAAACAGAGATAAAATGAATAATAATTTTTTCATAGATTAGTCCTGTATAAGTCCCGGAACAGCATTTTTAATGGCCTCTATAACATTTAAACTCATCTGCTTGGATGCTGAAGCCAGTGCATCGTCTTCATTCTCATCCTGTGAAAACCCCTGAACCGTAGCACCTTTATTGGTTCCAAGAACTCTGCCGGTAGCGCGGTCCTTAACGATGACTCCGAATTTATAAACGATAGTATATCCCAGTGCTGTTTTAGTTTTTCGCGGAACTCCTGCTTCCTTGAACTCAATTTCAATTCCGTCTTTACTTTTTACTCCACCTTTTTGCACAGTGAAGCCTTTGCCTCCGATAACTGATTCTGCATCCAGGGCCACTTCTTCATACTTAGGGAATTCATCAATGTAAAAAACAATACTGCGTTTAGCTTCTTCGTAACTTTTATCCAGGTCAACTTCAGCAGACTTAAAATTTTCCCACCATGATGGTCCTGGCTCCTTCAGGTAAGTTTTATACATGTCAGCACGAAGAATATTCGCTTCATTGGCATCGATATCTTTTTTAGTCACATCATACAGACGGACAACTTCTACATATTGCTTCTTCTTCATCGCAGAAACAACGTCCTGCATTTTTTTATCCAGGACACGCATGAAACCTGCAGCATCTTTGTAAGCTGCTGCTACATCAAATGTGTAGGCCATACAAGTATTGCCGGCATCACTGGCTTCTTTGAAAAATTTCACACCAATCATCTTATCGATATTAGTCTGAATATTGACCACTCCTTTATAGGCCGTGGATTTGTCTGTTTCTTCCAGATTCATAGTCGACTCAACGTTAGCCCGCAACTGAGAAACGATATCCTGATAAGCTCTTTCTTTAGCTTCGTCTTTTGCTTTTACCTTATCTTTATTGGTTGAAAGTCCGATTCCAAAAATTGTTGATGAAGCAGGTGTATATCCTTTCATCAGTTCAGCACGGTCGCATTCTCCTGCCTGTAGTGCTGATGAAAAGGTCAGTGATAATAAGAGCGCAAGGGAAGTTTTCATCTCGTAATCCTTGAATGGGTAATATCAATCATTAACACCTAAAGAATAGATTTCTTTAGAGAATGTTTCAACCCATAAGCATTATTACCTGATGAGAATACTTGGTGAAGTCAGGACAGCTTTAGCCTGTTAAAGAAAATGTTTATTTTTCTATTGATTAGGTGTTCAATATTTCTATGTCATTCATAAGGAGACTCTACAATGAAATCTAGATGCCTGGTGCTCGTTACTCTTATTGCGCTTGCTTCATGCTCTTCAGCACAGAAAAAGTATGACGGCAAAGATCTCAAGCAAACCTCAAGCGGTGAAAGTGAAAGACCTTTCTGGACAATGGACGGTTCTTATAAAATCGAAAAACTTCGCGACCACTATAACGACGATGAAGATAATCCGAAAAACGCTTATTTCATCACTCAGGCTTCAGTTATGAATGCAGATTTGATTCCTAATTGTTACAACATGGCCCGCACCCGTGCTTCAGCAGAGGTTTCTGAACAGGTCAGCGATGTTGTGAAACAGGCAGGAGCGATGGCGCTAACCAATACCGGAACTGAGTTTAATAAAATGATTGAAACTCAAAGTAAAAACATGATTGTTGGTGCTGAAATGATCGACAAGACTTGGTTCAAAGTTGATTCTGAAGAAACGAATCCTTATAAATGTTTTATCGTATTGTCAGTTCCACGCAAGAATCTGGATAAACTTCAGCAGAATATGATGACCATGCTGGAAAAAGAAATGAGTGGAGATCCGGGAATGATCAAACAAGTCCGGGAGTCTGTTGAAAAAAGAATGCAGGAAAGCTTCTAAAATAAAAAGGCCCTCAACGAGGGCCTTTTTATTTGCTTAGAAAAATGTTTTTAGACTTACTTTCTCTTCACCTTTCACATTAAATTTTCCGACAAACCTTTCTTCTTTCGAAGCTGAGTTTACAGCGTAAAATTCATATTCTCCCGGTGCAAGCCGGAATGAATTCATGCGAACCTGATTTGGTAATGTCATCCAGGATCTTAAATCTGCACGTTCTGACTCTCTGATTCCTTTGGCCGCAAGATTATAAGCCGCTGTTGCAGAAATCAGGGCCATTCCATCACCTAGTTTTTCTTTGAGCTGATTGTACGTCAAATAAGAAGCACCCAGGGCGGTTAAGTGTTTTGCAGCTACTCGTGTTCCTACTGCTGCCAGGTTCGCCATTGCATTGCTGTCTACTGTATAATGGGCCATCTCAGAAAGAGGATCCACCAGTACACCCGGCTTTTCTGTCACAACAGTACCGGCCTTTTTAATAACCAGTTTGAAGTCTTCATTGTTTGGGCGGTATGGAATAGTCGGCATTTCAAATTCAATTTTTGGAATAACCTGATCAACCGTAACCAGAACGTTTTTAGAAAAGGTCACGAAATCTGTAGCTGTCCCCACTGTTACCGTGGCCTTGTCCAGCCCCACTGGAAATTCATATTTTTTGATTTCCTTATTCGCGATCAGGCCTTCATGCCAGACAACATAGACATTATCTTTCTCAGAATCTTTCTTCGACCAGTTTTTGATCTGATCATCAGAGTAACTGGTGGCATACTGAGCAAGAGGAGTACTTGCTACATAAGTAGACATCAACTGCTCTGGTTTTAATTCAGGCAGCTTCTTATAATCTTTATTGAAATCAGAGTATTTGGTATTGAAGCTTTGATAACTGTTGTAATACTTCAACATCGTATTTTTAGATTCTTTATAAAGATTGAGCGCAATCTGACGGTCAGCTGAAGTCGCTGCCTTTTCATGCAAAATAGCGCCCACAAACTTTGCCAGCAGATCATCTTTATAAGTCACTTCACCAGCGTAAGTTTTTTTCCAGTCTTCCAGAATAGAGTTCCACTCCAGAAGAACAGCCTTGGCTGCCTGGAGATGAAAACGTTTTTTACTGTCATCCAACTGAACTTCAGCAATTTCTTTTGCTCCGGTTACTTTGCCATTATTGTCTTTGATTTCTTCGGCGTACCCTTCATACTTTCCGTTTTCATACAGATTGTAGTGAGCCAGAATGAGATAATAACGAATCAAAGATCTCTCATATTTTTCGCCATAATAATTATCGACAGAAGAATTCATCACCGCACCGGCAACTTTTTTTGAGACAGAGACAGTAAAGAGCTTGTCTGATATTTCCTTTGCCTGATCCAGATTTTTTAAGGCCTGATAATACTCTCCGCTATAAAGGTGAAGAGTCCCGGCTTCAAGAAACTTGAGCAGCTTTGACTCTTCATCTTTATAAAGAGCATCACTCTTCACCAGCTCCAGCGCTTTTTTATATTCGCGTTTGCTGACGAGTTCGCGGTATTGCTGAATCCCTTTTTGATTACCGGCACAGCTTGTAAGTAAGACTGTGCCCAGAATGAGAAGTGTGCTCTTAAATTGCATAATTACCAGCCTGATTTACTTTGCTCAGAATATTTCTGTGCTTTAGATCTTACACGCAGAACTTCTTCTGAAGTTTTAAGGTTCGTCATTCTCATGTTAACGGTGTATTGCTTAATTGTTTTTCCATCGCGCGTTTCAGGATTCATTCTTACCGCGCCCAGAATAATTAAATCAGCACCAGTTTGTTTTCCAATCTGAACCATCTGTGCAGGATCAACCATCCCTTCGGCCTGATATTTAATTTCTTTAAGGATTTTTTCGCGAGCTTGATTATCAATCAGTGTGTATTCCCCGGAGGCTGAAAATTCATTGAGAAGTTCATCATTCATATCAGCGATTGGAAAATATGGCTCAGATGTTTCATTCTGCACTTCCATGATGAAGAGTTTTGGTTTCCTTTTAGTCTCTCCAAGATAACGCTGAAATCCTTTATGTTTTCCAATTTGCTCAAGAATGTCCTTAACTGCGTTTTCTGTATCTTTCAAAACCCATTTATCGGTAATTGCGAGAGCTTTTTCATCACCTTTTTCACTGTCCACTCGTTCTGCTTTAAAGCTTGAACAACCTGTTAATACCAACGCCATGGCCATTGCCAATAGAGTTAAACTTCTCTTCATAAGAAACTCCTTAAAGTAGTTAAATGTTATGCAGAAGATTCTAGGAGTTCTGACAGTCAGCTTCAAGATGAAAACGCAAAAAAAGAGATGATTTTAAATCGGAGTAAAGCGCAGAGCAAAAAACAGAAAAAAAAACCCGGGATTAACCCGGGTTTTCAGCTTATTTCGTGACAGTTTTGGATTCTTGTGCCCAGTCTGGTTTTTTGTAACCGTTAGGTGTCGTCTTGCCGTCTCCGGCAGGTTTGCGGGGCCCGTTATCAATTGCACTGGTATCGTCTTTTTTAGGAGCATTCAGTTCAACATTTAGAACAACCAGATCTTCAGCAACTTCCTTCAACAAATCGGGAGTGGTGTCTGTTTTGTTTTTTACTTTTACGCATGTTAATTCCACATACTTTCGAACTGTATATTTTAAGTCTTTATCCACATAAAGTTCCGGGGTATCACTGACGATGCCAAGAAAATTAGTATCGACTACTAATCCGTTCTTATTCGCATTGTCAGGGTGAATTTCTGCAGAAACAATACTTTTAACAGCTTTCTCATAACCCAGGTACTTGCAAAGAGCATCACCATCTGTGATACGCCGTTCTTTAGGTTTATATGGATTTCGGTAATCAACCTTAATAGCGTAAAAAGGTTTTCCAAAACCTGCATCGTCTAAGTCTGCAGAAGTGAATTTTTTAAATTCCATGTTTTCTTTGTTCTTCTTTTCAGTTTCCACTACTGCTTTGGCTGAATCTTCCTGCCATTTCTTTTTTTGTTCCTGCTCTTTGTAGTGCTCAGAATGACCAAACTTCACATGACATTTATTAATCTGTTCCGTTGTGGATTTACCTCCATCAATCAGATCATCACAAAGATTTCTGGTCGCTGCCATGGCAAGCGGAGATGTAGAGAAGACCGACAGGAGAACAATAGTTTTAAAAAACATAGTAATTACCTCACTATAATTATTTTAGTTCGAACTGCTTATGAAAAGACATAGGCAATAATTGTCACTCATTCTGATTTCTGCTAGCTAGAGGCCCTGGAGAGAATTTTGCTCAGCTTTTATGGGGATAAATCGGTTTAGCTTCAGCAATAAACCCGCTCGCTTCATTGTAGATCAGGCGATAAACAACACAATTTGGAATATCTATCATCGGATGATCTTCGGGAAGAAAATTATGAACAATGGCCCGGACAACACCCCCATGAGTGCTGATGGCTATATGCTCGTGAGGATGCTGACGAATCACATCTTCCAGCAGAGATAGAAAACGGGCCCGTGCTTGTTTACGGGTTTCTCCACCCGGAAAACAAATATGATCATTTTCCGCCTTAAAGCATTTTAACTTTTCCCAGATCTCTTCACCGTGCTGACTGATGGCTTCTTCATATCGAAGACCTTCAATCACTCCATAATTCATTTCGCGCAAGCGTGGATCAAGAATGAGTGGAACTTTTTTAACCCGGGCAACCGTCTCTCCTGTGTGCTGAGCACGCAGCAGATCACTGCTTACCACCAATTGGATGGGATAATCGGCAAGATGCAGGGCCAGCTCCTGCGCTTGAGTTATTCCTGTCTCGTTGAGAGGGATATCAGTATGCCCCTGACATCTTCTTTCGCGGTTCCAGTCTGTTTCTCCATGGCGGAATAAATAAAAGACTCTGTTCATAGTTATCAATCTATCCTAAAATGGCCTCATCATGAACACATTAATTTTTAAATCACTGCATATTATTGTTGTCGTCACCTGGTTTGCCGCTCTTTTTTATATGCCGAGACTCTTTGTCTACTTTGCAGAAGCAGAACAAAAAAATGAACCTGAGAAAAATATTTTGCAGGAACAGTTTAAAATCATGCAGCGGAGGTTGTGGTTTGGAATAGCCTGGCCATCTTCTATCATGGTTCTTATCTTCGGAGTTCGTCTGGCATTTGATTGGTGGCCGTTAAGTGATCATCCCTGGTTAATGCTGAAGCTTGTTTTTGTTGCCGGCCTTTACGGTTATCACGATTTTCTTCACCGCATTTTCCGTCAGCAGCAGAAAAACATTATTCGCTGGTCACCAATGCAATTGCGCATTATCAATGAAATCTCCACAATCTTTCTGGTGGCCATCGTCTTTTTAGTCGTCATGAAAGATGTTATCAGTATGGTCTATGGTCTCGCGGGACTGGTCGCTCTTATTGCTGCTCTGGGAGTGGGAATCAAAGTTTACAAAAACATCCGGGAGAAAAAATAAACCGGATAAAACTAATGGAAGACGACTGGAAATCAAAATTAAGCTCTGAAGAATATCAAGTTTTGCGCATGTGCGGAACCGAGCGTCCATTCAGCGGTAAATATAATTCTTTTTATGAGCCGGGCATTTATCACTGTGCCGCCTGCGGAGCTAAGCTCTTTAGCTCTGAAACCAAATTTGATTCCGGCAGTGGCTGGCCTTCCTTCTACGATGTTTTAAAAGGGGGAGAAGATAGTGGGCAGGTAAAACTACTGGATGATAGCTCCCACGGCATGACCCGGATAGAAGTCAGATGCAAACAATGCGACTCCCATTTAGGGCATGTTTTCAATGATGGACCTCCTCCTACGGGTCTTCGGTATTGTATAAATTCCATAGCCTTAAAGCATTCAACTATATAAAATCTCAAGATTTTAGGACAATTTTCAAACAAACGTTTTATTTTTTCAAACGATTGGATTAGTATGTCAAACAGTCGTATCAATTAAAAATAAAACGGAGCCAAGTGTGACGTCTGAAAAGAATAATAAGTGCTTTTTCTTCGGAAAAAAGACGCCTCCTCTGGAAAAAACCAAAGACTTGATCCTCGAAGCCGCCAAAAAACACTTTTGCGAAAAGGGGTTCGAAGGTGCTTCGGTTCGCGACATCTGCTGTGAAGTAGGGGCCAATGTCTCAGCTATAAAATATCACTTCGGCGGAAAAGAGGGTCTTTATCGCGAATGTTTCATTAAGTTTGGCGAAGAGAGACTGACAATGGCCACTCGAATCCTGAGCGGAGCTGATTCGGTGGATGACTTGAAAATGCGCCTACGTATATTTGCTGAAGAATTTATTAAGCTCGGCCTGAGTGAAATTCATTCCACAAAAATGATTTGTTCTGAAATTGAAAATCAAAATCCTATGATCGCGGATATTTTTGAAAGTACTTTTCTCAAAGTTTATCAGACGCTTGTAAAGCTGATCAGTGATTCCCAGGATAAAGGACTTATTCGCAAAGATGTCGATCCTTTGCTGGCCGGTGGTCTTTTTTTCAATTCTCTCACGCAAAACATGCGTATCGATCACATTGCTGAGAAATTTTATTCAAAATCGCTAAAAGATGAAAATTATAAAAATCATTTTATCAATAATCTTATCACGATCATTTTTGATGGTCTTAAAACTCAGGAGTCTTAACTATGCGACCCGCTCATAAGGCGCTGTTAGCAGTCTTACTTGTCCCCTCTCTGGGATTTAGTTCACAACTATCTCTTCAGGATTTTCTTAATCAGGTTGAAGTAAAACATCAGGGCATCAGCGCTGGTAAAATGATTGTTGAAGCAGCTGATGAAAGAAAAGATGAAGCTAAGCTTATTTTTCGTCCAAGTATTTTTGCTCAGGGACAAGTTATCGTGGATAAAAAGCCAGTAAGCAATGTCTCAACTCAGGGCGATCAGACGAATAATGAGTTTGTGTCAGCTGGTATTTTACAGCAATTTGATTTCGGCTTGAAAGGGCAATTAAGCTACAACCTCTCTCATACTAAAATTCACAATGCTTCCCCGGCCTTCGTTCCCAATTCAGATTTTAATGACGGAATTGCCAGACTGGAACTGAGTCAGTCACTGTGGAGAAACTTTAAAGGCAGCGAAAGCAACGCTCAGGCAACTTTAATTGAATCACAGACTAAAGCAGCTAAGTATGGCGAAAGTTTCCGGATAAAATCTATTCTTGCCAGCGCTGAATCAGTTTACTGGTCACTTTCTCAAATGAAAAAGCTTGTTAAAGTTCAGCAGGATAATCTGGCCCGGGCGCAGCGGTTAGTTTCATGGAACCAGCGTCGGAGTAATACCGGACTTGGAGACCGCTCAGATACTCTTCAGGCACAGGCAAATCTGAAACTGCGGGAATTTGAATTACGCCGGACGCTACAGGATATGCAGACGATTCAACGGCTCTTTAATTCGCTTCGTGGACAAAATGCTGAAGAAGTCAGCGAATCACTGGAAACTATGGATCCAAAAACTTTGATGAGTCTAACCCCTCCGGCTAAAATGGACTTGAGGGATGACGTTAAAGCCGCTCAGGAACAGCAAAAGCTGGCTATGGCCAATGCTACTTTGGCGATGGAAAGAAATAAACCGACACTGGAAGTTTACGGCTCTCATGCTCTTAACGGAAGAGACAGAGATCGTGGCGAAGCAATCAGTAACTCTTTTACAAATGATCAGCCTACAACTGCGGTGGGAATCCGGTTTAGTGCTCCACTTGATTTCTCAACAACGAAAGCAGCTATCAGCAGTTATAAAAAAGATCAAATTGCTGCTGATCTTAATTATCAAAGAAAAGTTTTTGATCAGGACCGCGATTGGACTGATCTACTTGCTAAATTTGATGCCGCTAAAACTAAGCTGACTTTGGTAGAGCAAATCGCTGAAGCTCAAAAGCAAAAATCAGTTTACGAAAATAATCGTCTGCAAAACGGGCGCACCACAACGTTCCAGGTGCTGAATTTTGAAAACGATTATGCGAGTTCAGAGACGCTTCGAATTCAGACAGAAACAGATCTTTTAAATATATATTCGCAAATGAAAATCTATAACGCCGGAGGCGTAAAATGAATTTGGCTAACCTTTCCATTAAGAGGCCGGTCTTTATCACATGTCTTGTTACAGTTATTCTGGTCATGGGCTGGCTCTCATTAAAGAGATTACCGGTCGACTTATTCCCTAACGTTACCTTTCCTATTGTAACTGTTACCACCGTTTACCCAGGTGCTGGACCGGAAGAAGTCGAGACATTAGTTTCAAAAATTTATGAAGAGGAACTTTCTAACGTTCCAGGGCTAAAGAAACTATCGTCAAATAATCTTGAAAACGTTTCTGTTATTATCGCTGAATTTGATTTAAAAATTGATATCAAGTATGCCGAGCAACAGGTTCGGGACAAGATTGCTTCTGCCCGAAAAAAACTTCCAGACGATATTGAAGAGCCGGTTATTCGCAAAATCGATCCAGCTGATCAGCCGATTGTCACGCTGGCCGTGCAGTCTGACTTACCGGACGGTGAGTTGTTCCAGTTAGTAGATAAAAAAATCAAACCACAAATTGAGCAGGTCAACCAGGTAGGTCTGGTTGAGATAGTCGGCGGGCGTAAGCGGGAAATTAAAGTCGAACTAGATCGCAACAAACTTAAACAACGCGAGATATCGGCGACTCAAATTGCCAGTCGTTTACAGATCTCAGGACAGAATATTCCGGCCGGAAAAATATCCTCAAATACCAGCGATACAGTATTCAGAACTCTTGGCGAATACAAGACGATTAATGAAATTGAAAAAACGATTGTTAACTTTGTTGGTAATGATATTCCTATTACAGTTCAGGATGTCGGCCGTGTGACCGATTCACTGGAAGAACGTAAAACATACGGTTACTTTAACGGTAAACAAGCCGTTTTGCTTAACGTTTATAAACAATCAGGTTCAAATACAATTGGTGTAGCTGAAGCTATTAAAAAGCAGGTCGAGAAAGTTAATAAAACACTAGGATCTGATCAAAAAAATGCTTTTAAGCTTTCAGTTGTGCGTGATGGCTCCCTTCCTATCAAAGCAAACGTTGATGACGTATATGAAACTATTATCATTGGTATCATTCTTACTATCTTAGTTGTTTATTTCTTTCTGGGTTCAGCTCGTTCAACTATTATTACCGGACTTGCATTACCGAACTCGCTTCTCGGAGCTTTCATTCTTCTGGCCGTTGCCGGGTTCACAGTTAACATAATGACTCTTCTCGCTCTCTCACTCGCTGTTGGTCTTCTGATTGATGATGCGATTGTTGTTCGTGAAAATATTTTCCGCCACATCGAAATGGGCGCCTCCCCGATTCAGGCTGCACTGGAGGGAACAAAAGAAGTTACGATGGCCGTTGTGGCCACGACTTTCACCGTAATTGCTGTATTTCTTCCAATTGCTTTCCTTCAGGGGGTTGTAGGTCAGTTCTTTAAAGAATTCGGTCTGACAATTTGTTTTGCCCTGCTGATTTCACTTTTCGACGCTCTTACAATGGCGCCCATGCTCTCAGCCTATTTTGCCGGCCAACATGAGGATCATAGTGTAAAGAAGGTGAAGAAAGGTTTTTATGATCATACATTCGGGGCAATGCTTGCTCGTTTCAACCAGTTCCAGGACTGGCTGGAAGATATTTATGTCAAGGTTCTGCATTTCACTCTTAAACGTCCTGGCATTGTTCTTATTGGAGCATTAATTATATTCTTTGGAAGTTTTGCAGCTTTAAAAGTTGTTCCAAAAACGTTCTTACCTCCTCAGGATGCTGGTGAATTCTCTGTTGGTCTGGATTTAAAGCCAGGTACTTCACTGGAAGGGATGAATAAACTCGGCCTGGAAGTTGATGAGCTGGTACGTAAAAATAAAGAAGTTGCCTATACTGTTTTAAATGTCGGAGATAAAAACGGACAGCCGGAAAAAGCTAATATCTTCGTAAAACTTGTTCCTTCTAAGCAAAGAAAAGGTGTTAATACATCACAGTTCAAGGAGATTCTGCGTGGTCAGTTAAAGCCTTATGCTTACGCCAATCCGGCAGTTAAAGACGTCGATGCTGTCGGTGGTGGGCAAAGACCATTCAACGTCAATATCATAGGTGAAAACATGGAAGAAATTGAAAAATATTCCGGCATGTTACTCGCTAAACTTAAAAATCACCCGGCGCTTAAAGACGTAGATACTTCAAGCCGCCCTGGTAAACCTGAATTCCAGGTCGTTCCGGATCGAAATAAAGCAGAAGCTCTTGGTGTTTCGACAACTTTAATGGGAAGTGAACTTCGGACGATGATTGAAGGATCGACGCCTGCTGTTTTCCGTGAAAAAGGAGAAGAATATGACATTCGAGTTCGACTGCAGGAAAATCAGCGTAATTTAAAAGCAGCTTATCAGGAAACTTTTGTCCCTAACATTAACAACTCACTCATTAAATTAAGCGCCGTTGCCAACCCAGTTGAGACACAAGGTCCGTCTACAATTAATCGTCAGGATCGTGGCCGCTACATTCAGATTTCAGCTGACGTTGCCCCTGATGGGCCAGGTATGGGCGGAGCTATGGCCGACATTGAAAGAATTCTTAAGGATGAAATTAAAATTCCACCAACAGTTCGCTATCAATTTGTAGGCCAAGCTGAAAACTTTGCAGAACTTGCAAGCAGTATCGTGATTGCCGGTTTTCTCGGAACAATGTTTATTTATTTTGTTCTAGCTTCTCTCTATGAGTCTTTCGTAACTCCGTTTACGATCATGCTTGTACTTCCGCTTGCAATGTGTGGAGCTTTCTATGCTCTGGCTATGGCAGGATCTTCATTGGACTTATTCTCTATGATCGGATGTGTAATGCTTCTGGGGGTTGCAACTAAGAACTCCATTCTTCTGGTGGACTATGCAAATCAGCAAGTTCACGAAAAAGGAATGAAGCTTAACGAAGCAATGATTGCAGCTGGGAAATCTCGTCTTCGTCCAATTCTTATGACTTCTTTTGCACTGATTGCCGGGATGGTCCCTTTAGCAATTGGTCTAAATGAAGCCTCAAAACAAAGAACATCAATGGGTATTGCCGTCATTGGTGGTTTGATATCATCTACGCTTCTTACCCTGGTAGTTATTCCTGCAGCGTACTCTTATATTGAAAGATTCAGAGTATGGTCCGGTGGTATATTGAAGCGATTGTTTGTAACTGAATCTGAAGAAGTTTCGGTAAAGTAAAATGAAAGAAGGCCCTCAGGATTGAGGGCCTTCTTTTGATTTTATTCAAAAATACAAATCAGTTTTTTCGTAGTCGCTTTTAATCCTGGAAGATTTAGTTTCATCATTCCCTTTTTGTAATCTGTGTTATACATGATTTTGACTTCACTATTATTGAAGTCGCTATCAAGCATGTTAAACAAAAATAAATCATCAATGCTCCAGTAGCCTACTACTCTTTCTTTAGGAATTTCATAATGCTGATCAGTCTGAGCATCGACATGGATCAAGACCTTATCCAGTAGAGGATTACCTTCGATGTGAGAAGTTGCTCCACTGACATGAACTTCCACATTTCCCCCTGCTGAATTTACCTTACCGGTGCAATGAAAACTTCCCGTCGCCATTGCATTAAATGAAAAAAGAATCATCATTGTTGTCAAAACATATTTCATAAGACCTCCCTATTAAGTGAAAAAGAGATTAGCCTGAAAATACTGTTAACGGTGAGTGCCGGTATAAAAATAAAAATACAATTAAACTTTAAGATTTTGCAGGGCACTTTTTAATGTTTCATCTGTTTTAGCAAAACAGAATCTAATCATTTTACTGCCTTCCTGGCTCTTAATATAGAATGCCGAAGTCGGAATCGTTGCCACTTTTTTTGCTGTAATGAGTTCTTTGCAAAACGTTACATCATTTTGTCCTTCAGGCAAAAGTGCCATGGCAAAATAAGTACCTTTTGGCTCCAGAACATTAAAACGACTTTCGCGTAACCCACTGACCAGCATGTCACGTTTTGAACGATAATCAGCCCTGAATTCCTCCAGGTATTCATCCATATTGGTAAGGGCCTGGGCCATTGCCGCTTGTAAAGGATGGGCCACACAAAAGGTAGTAAACTGATGGACATTGTGAATGAGTTTTATCAAATCAGCGGGCCCCGCTGCCCATCCGACTTTCCAGCCCGTAAGACCAAAAGTTTTTCCGGTAGAAGAAATGGTAATGGTTCTTTCTTTCAGACCCAAATAAGCTGCTGTCGGAATATGTATGCAGTCAAAAGTCAAAAATTCGTACACTTCATCAGATAGCAGATAAAAATCGTGTTTTATGGCCAGTGTCCCTAATTCATTAATTTCTTCTTTACTGAAAACTTTTCCCGTCGGGTTGTGAGGATTGTTAATAATCAGGAGTTTTGTTTTTTCACTGATTGCCGCCCGGAGATCCTGCAGATCATACTTAAAATCTGGTGCTTTCAAAGTAACCGGTACGGCTTTTCCTCCTGCCATTTCGATGGAAGCAAGATAAGAATCATAAAAAGGTTCAAGGATAACGACTTCATCCCCGGGATTCAACAGGGCCATACAGCTTGCAAAGATGGCTTCTGTGGCTCCGTTTGTTACAACGATTTCACTGACAGGATTATAGTTTAGTCCATAAAATTTACTGTAGTTTACGGCAATGGCTTCCCGAAGAGCTGGTAATCCCATAGATGGAGCATACTGATTTTTTCCTTCCGTTATCGCCTTTTCAGCCAGCTCCCTGACCCAGGCCGGACCGTCGAAATCAGGAAACCCCTGAGAAAGATTGATTGCTTTATTTTCATTCGCCAGCCTGGTCATTGTGGAGAAAATAGATTCCTTAAAACGTCCGACAACATTACTGGTAGTTTTCATATGGATATCCTGGATAAGTATTAACTCTTTCTTTACTACATACTCCTATACATCAAAAGCAGGATTTACTATAAATGGAAAAAAAGTAAGAGGTGAAGAGTGAGTTTTATTATCAGTGCCCAGGACCATGAAGAAATGAAAAAGCTGGCCCAACTGGTCCGCATCCTGAACATACACGGGCATAATCCGGCAACCAGCGGAAATTATTCTTTACGATCGCAAACATCACCGGACATCGCTCTGGTTTCCGAATCAGGCATCGATAAAAGTAAATTTACTGAACATAATTTTTTACCCATATATTACAACACCAGGGAGATGCATCCGTCTTATGTTCCCCTAAACCGGAAGTCATCTGATGAAACGGATATCCATCTGACAATTTATCAGATCACTAATGCAAACTGTGTTCTACACAGTCATATGCTTGATGCTTTATTGTTTGCTGATTTATTTAAGGGTCAGGAATATGCAACATTAAAAGATCTCGAATTGCTTAAAGGTTTTAAAGGTGTCAAAACACACGATCTGGAGATAAAGATTCCATTATTTGAAAATACCCAGGACATAAGATCATTGTCCGAAACTATAAAACCGGCCATACTGGCCCAGAAGTACAGCTATGGCTTACTTCTGCGCGGACATGGACTTTATGTTTGGGGTGAAAGCGTAGAAGAAGCTAAACGCCACCTGGAAGTTTTCGAATATTTATTCAGATACTATATACGGGCCGGGAGACAATAAACATGGCAAAACTTTTTGTAGCAGCGACTAAAGAAACGATCACAGACTTAAATGAAATAAAAAAAATACTTGGTTCTCATGGAATCATGATAGAGCGTTGGGAAGCTAATACAAAACTGGCCGATGATGCTGATCAGGAAACCATTCTGGCTGCATATGCCCATGAATTAAAACCCTTTATGGAAAAGAATGGTTATGTGACTGCAGATGTTATCAATGTAACTCCACAAACACCTAACCTGATGTCCATTAGAGAAAAATTTATGAAAGAGCACCGGCACAGTGAAGACGAAATCCGCTTCTTTGTTGATGGTGAAGGCCTCTTTTGGTTTCATCTGGATAATGGAGAAATTTACGGTGTGACGTGTACTGCTGGTGACTTCATGTCCGTTCCCAAAAATTTCCGACACTGGTTTGATCTCGCACCAAAATATTTCGTGAAGGCCATCCGGATTTTCTCCAATATTGAAGGATGGGTTCCGCATTATACTAACTCCGGAATCGACGAGAAATTTAACCCATGACATACATCCTGACTGACATAGAAGGAACAACAACATCCATAAGCTTCGTGCATGACGTACTTTTTCCCTATTCTGCGCGCAGACTGAAAAGTTTTGTCCAGGAAAATATAAGTAAGCCTGAGATACAAGAATCCTTACAACAGACAAAACAGACTGCACTAGAAGAACAGCAACAAATTCTTAATGACGTGGAAGCATGCGAGTTACTTTTAAAGTGGATTCACGAAGACCGTAAGCATCCAGCACTGAAAGCGCTGCAGGGACATATCTGGCAGCGAGGTTATGAAGACGGTGAAGTTAAGGCTCATGTCTATCCAGATGTTCCGGCTGCTCTACTGTCCTGGAAAAAGGCTGGACATCAATTGGGAGTTTATTCTTCGGGTTCAGTTAAAGCTCAGCATTTACTTTTTCAGTACACTGAAAATGGTGATCTTCGTTCACTTTTTTCGAATTTTTTCGACACAACTGTCGGCCACAAACGAGAAATTAAATCCTATCAGGAGATCTCACGCCAATTGGGAATCACACCAGGGCAAATTCTTTTTTTATCTGATATTAAAGAAGAACTGGACGCTGCACGGGCGGCAGGGTTTCAAACGACTCAGCTCGTAAGGCAAAGTGATGTGAAGCTGGGAAATCATCCTCAAGCAAAAAATTTTAATGAAATAAAATTTTAAAAACGCCACCAGAAATCAAGATTAAGCAGGTATCCGTCTTTTCCAACACGAAATTCTGAAAAATCATCGGCCGATACACCCAGCATTGTGTTGAAATGCTTATCAATGATGTAATAGCCCAGGACTCCACCAACTTTCTTTTTATTAACATCGATTTTCGGACCGAAAATTAGTCTGTTCCAGTTAGCAAGAAGATAACCATATGAGAGTTGTAATTCCACGTTAAAATCTCTGGGATATTCCTCGTTATTATAGAGGTATTCATCCTGTGGTTTTTGAGTGAACATCCGTAATTTAAAGTGTGATTTAAAATTTGAGTTTGAATTAGAATCGAAATAAGTTATCAGCTGATAGGAGCCTTTAGTGTCTTCGTGATAATACTGAAAACCATTTTCGACAGAAACATCGTAGTCATCATTACTGAAAAGTTGAAATTTAAAAGAAGCATTGAGAATTTTGAACATCGTCGAAATTAAATTGGTATGGAGCTGTACGGAGTTATTAATTCCATAGGCAAAGATTGAAGGGCCTGCAATAACCTCATTGTTTTTTAAATTGCTCGCCGTAAATCCTTGTGCCAACCCCGTATAAACCAGGGGCCTATATTTGGCAGCCACTTTGTGATTGTGATTGTAACTGAGATCAAAACGGGCTGGAATTGTCGTGTTGACATCAGTCAGGTCAATCTTTCGCAAATAATTTTGTGGTCTGATTATCCCACTCTTATTGTGCGTCTGAACTGTAGCCGAATATACATCCTCATTTTCAAGCAGCACTTCCGCCCGTGCATAGCCCAGTATTTCTTTTGATTCATGAGAATATATAACCAGAATATCACCTGAAAGAAGGTTAACATCTGTATCCAGCCTTTTAATCTGAATAATGGAATCAGTCAGTATCTGGGTCACAACAAATTGCTTTTCATAAGCCGAAACAATATTCACAATAGTTGTAAATAAAAAGTATAAAAATGTGAGAATAATTCTTCGCACAGCAACCTACTGGAGAAAAAATGAGCGCCAAAATAATTGAAGAAAAAATTACCATAAGCGAAAGCTTAATTCAAAAGTTTGGCGATTTTTCCGGAGATTATAATCCGGTCCATTTTAATGACGATGCAGCCCGTGCCCAGGGCTTCAATGGAAGAATTGCACATGGAATGCTCACCTCTTCGCTGTTCTCGGGAATACTGGCCAATAAATACCCTGGACCCGGAACAATCTACTTATCTCAGACGTTTAAATTCCATGCTCCCATTTATCTCAATGAGGTGATTACGCTTCGTCTTGAATTAATTCATGTAAAGGAAGGAAAGCCTATCGGAACCTTTAAGACTGAAGCCTTCGGTTCCGATGGATCTTTGAAAATTTCGGGTGAAGCCGTGGTCAGATCACCACAGCCTCTTGCGCTGGTTTAAATAATTCATAAATGTAGATACTGAACATTCCAATCACCTGAGAAATGAGAAGTGCTATAAGCATCATGATGATAATTGAAGGTGAAGAGCGAACTTTTGAAAGCCTTTCTTTTTCCAGAATATCGACGCGATTTTTCACATAGGTTTTTTGTAATCCAACACGTGCCAAACTGTCATTTAGTGAAGCATAAACTTTATATTCAAAATCATGACTGGCATTCATCTTCTGAATTTCGTACTGAAATGGAACTAATCCTGTTTTTTGAATTTCAAAATTTCGAAGATAATTTTCATAGGTTTTAAGCTGAATTCCCAATTCCTGATTTTCATCTTCCAGCATTTTTATCTGCGAAGACTCATTAAACTTACTAATTACACCATTGTCGGCCATGCCGGCATTGATACGACTGTTTAAAGCTTTCATCTTGCTGTCATTGTTAGCCATTTGGATACGAATGTCATTGATACTCTTTTTTAATTCACTTATGTATTTCGAGCTGTCACCCTTTTCTGAATCAACAGAGATAATCTGATTCTTCTGTAGTTTTTTAACTGTTTTATTTTCGATCACATCAAGACGTGTGCGCACACTCGCAATCTCGGCCATAAAATACATTTCCGCCTGGTTAAGATCTTTTAATTCGCGATCAATCAGGATTTTCTTGGCCACTTCCAGCGCTTCATTTACAAGAGTTGTAGAAAGCTCCCGGTTACTGGTTTTAGTGTTAATAGTGAGAATTCCTCCTTTACTTGCACTGAAAGAAATCAAACTGGAAAGGGAATATGCTATATCGTGGATGTACTCAGGATTTGCAGATTGCTTTCTGAATCGTTTAAGGTATTGTTCGACGCCTGGGTTGTTGCGATGATGGCGGATGAGCTTCTCTGCTAGTGCAACATAATACTCATGAGTATCCAGAGTAATCTCTGCCCGAGTAACTAAATCATCTCCTTTTGAATCCAATGAGCCCATCTCGCCGGCCGAACCCGCCATGGTGCTCAAAAGAAGTTGCAGTTGACTATTCCTCTGGTCTTTTATAATCAACTTCCCGGTCCCGGGATACATCGGAAAGTACTTATGCTTAACCAGTGCCCCTAATGAAAACACCAGCGCGAGGAGAAGCAAATACTTCCAGCGACGAGTAAAGATTTGAAGAACTTGATTTAAACTTATTTCTTCAGCTGTTGAATTCATGATACCCCTCTGGTGAATATGCTCTTTAACAAAAATGTCCATTAGCTTTAAATTTGAATTTACTATCAAGGAGACAAATATGCGTCAGTTCCTTATCGGTTTCATCGCCGCTTGCTTAATTACCAACACGAGCTTTGCTCTTCAAGCCGAAACGAATAAAAATTCAAAATACAATTTAAGCTCTCCATCGGAATTTGTGTTTGAGTCATATCCTAATCAGAAACTCATTCCGATCCGTTTATTAGGCGCAGTGAAAAATGCTGGTCTTTATCACGTCCCTGCTGACATGAAACTTACAACACTTCTTACACTTGCCGGTGGAACGACTGGCGAAGCTGATCTTGAGAACATTGTTATAGGTAACGATCAGAAACCACTAAAAAATTCTAAGGGTGAAGAGGTTAACAGTCTCAATCTTGACTTGGAACAAGTATTGCAAAACGGTGCCAGAGACGATTATACGCTCATGTCGAATGATATAGTCCTGATTAAAAATAAAGAGCCAATGATAAGTAATGATTCTTTCAGAATTATTTCTATTGTATCAGTACTTTTAACAACGATACTGACTGCTGTTCTTATTGAAGATAAATTGGATAACTGAGTATGAAAAAAATTTCAGTACAAAAGCTTATTAACGCTTGTTGCATTACGCTCATTGTTCTGATTTTTGCTTCTAAAATTTCTCTTAAATGGACTCAAGTCATACCTTATTCAATTCCACCTGTTATCTTCCAGTACGGTCTGCACCCTATGGTTAATTTTGGGTTGCAGACTGTTATCGCGGTCATTCTGTTTGCTTATTGGGTTAAAAATAAGCAGAAGTTTCCCATGAATTTTTATTATAAAGTTTTTATTTTTTCGCTTATAGCTGTCCTCAGTATTCAAACGCTATTTCAAATTACTTTGGTGAATGTTACTTACTCTCCATTGGTTCAACTTGGTGGTTTGGGTATGGCGGTGTTGCTCATATTGATCTACGGTCTTATTTTGCCAGCTATTTTTCCTCTGGAAAAACTCATCTTCTGGATATGTCGCACAAGTACATTTCTCGTTGTGGCAAGTTTCCTCTTTCTACCGGTCTTTTTTCCCTATATGTTTCGCGGTGGACGCTTCGTGGGATTTTTTAAGCACATTCCACATATGGTTACCGCCAGCACCGTTGCTTATATTTTTTATTTCCCGAAATTATTTGAAGACCGTCCCTGGACACTTAAGGACAATACCATTTTAAAAGTCCTGGCAATGGCCATCCTGGGAATTTGCGTTCTCTTAACTTCAACAAAGGCTGCCTTCGTTACAATCGCTATTACGACATTCGTAGGTATTTTAATATTTGGCTCGAAGAAAAGATCCGTAAGACTTTTTAAATTTACGTTTCTGTCCTGTTTTTTAATTTCAGTGCTGCTGGTTGGAGCTCCGGTCAGTCAATTTATGTATGAGATCACCACTGGAAAGACTAGTTTTGGAATGCGTCCCGCGCAAGATGGAATTCAGACCCGCATGGAGGAAGTCACCCGGGGCATAAATATGTTTGAAAAAAGTCCATACTTCGGGTTAGGACTGCTTTATAAGTATTTGGACAGTTCGGAAGATGGCATAGAAGTTGAAGGCTACAATTCGTTCAAGGACCCCCACAATTTATTTGTGTCTTCAGGGGTAATTGGAGGCTACCCGTTATTTGTCATGTCGTTTGTTGCGTACCTGATGATGATTCTAGCTTCCATAAAAGGACTGGCCGAGAACAAACCAGAGCGACAGATCATGGGTTTGTTTTTGCTCTCGCATTTACCAGTGTTCGTCATTTATCACGCACACTTTTCAATGGGAGGCATGGGCGACAGGATCTACTGGATTGTGTTTGGATACCTGGGGCAAGAGTGGTCACGCGTAAAAGCGCCATCACCAATTGAAGTTGAAGCTATAGCAGAGCCTGCTTAAATATTATGCTACTACAAAGGGGAAAATGTATGTTCTGGACAAAAATTACCAAAATCGACATCATCATCCTATGCCTAATCGTTGGAGTTATTGCTGTTGGTGTAAGCCCGCAACTTTAACTGTATTAGATGATTTTTTTTAGCCGAAGATATTCTTCGAACACTTTCAGGAAATTTTCAATATCTTGCGGATAGATCTCGCCAATGTTTGAAAGCCTGAAAGTGTTTATGTTCCCTACTTTTCCCGGATAGATTGTGAATCCTCTTTCATAAAGATAATCGTGCATTTCATTGAATGAATAGTTTTCGCTCTTTGGATCGTGAATAGCGGTCAATAATTTAGAATGATGTCTTTCATCAACAAGAAATTCAAATCCCAGTTCCTTTACTCGCTTTTTCATAATCTCATACATTGAAGAATATCTTTTAAAACGGTTCTCTGGACCTTCTTTAAAATATTCAGTGACTGCTTGTCTTAATGCATAGAGTGTCTGTACAGGTGGCGTGAAGAGAAACTGTTTGTTCTTATTGATGTATTCATGATTGGCCAGAAGGTTAAAATAAAAATTCCGTTTAATCCCTGCTGTTTTCTTTAAATTTTCCAGTCTGGCAATAACGAAACTTATTCCCGCCATTCCCTGAATACATTTGTTTGAAGATGAAACTAAGTAATCAACCTGGTCTCTTTCAACATCAATATCCATTCCGGCGAAAGAACTCATTGCATCGACAATATTTTCCAGTTGATACCTATGGGCCAGTGAACATAATTCTTTTAAAGGATTCAGAATTCCTACAGTCGTTTCGTGATGAATAAAGGCCAGATGGCTTAATTCTTCCCGATGCTTTTGCAGTACGGATTCCACGACAGATATTTCTACGGGTTTTCCCCATTCAAATTTTACATCGATATGACCTATTCCATAAGCATCACAGATGGCCTGCATTCTTTCGCCGTAAGCTCCGTTATTAATGATCAATACTTTTTTATTTTGGGGGATAACAGAGGTTAAACAGGCCTCAACTCCGCCTGTACCGGAAGAGGTGAGCATAATGCATGTGTGATTTCTCTTCCCGCGGGCTGCCTTGATGAGATCATCCCTTACAGAAAGGGTTAATTCTCCAAATTCCAGCTCCCGTGGACAAATATCGGGCACGACCATGGCATTTTTTACAGTGTCAGAAGTGGTTGCCGGTCCGGGATTAAGAAGAATATTTCGTTTAGGATTGATCATAACTAAAGCTTCCTGGGATTAAGTTTCGCTTAAAATTATCTACCTTTTTTCACAGTGTCTAGATATGGGACCATAAAGCTGGTAGAAAGTCGCAACTTTAAAGGAGACTCCTATGAAAAAACTAATTTTTACTTTGCTTTTTGCTGCTACTGCAAATTCAGCGTTTGCCGGAACAATTTGGAAATGTGGTGGAACAGAGCCATTCTGGGGTGCTACGATACTTGAAAATAAAGTTGTTTTTGCTGATCCTGAGCTGGAAAATCCAAGCATCTCATCAATCGTTTCACGCCGTAGTGCTGCTGGTGTTGGTCCTGACTACGTATTCGTAGTCAAAACTAAAAGTCTATCTGCAACGGTTGTGAGCGGATCGTGTACGGATGGTATGAGTGATACAGAATATTCTCACCACATCGTTATTGATCGTGGGCATCAGTCGGTTCTTTACGGTTGCTGTAATCCGATGAAAAAATAATTACCTTTGAAGAAAGCGGGAGAACCTGACGCTCACTTCGGCCGGAGTGACTTTAGGTCTCCCTAACTTTTCAGGTGATCCTTTTTTTGTTTTTGCATGAAAGAAGACCGGTCCTGCTTCCTCAGTTTTTATTTTCAAGAGCAGCTCTTTCATAATTTCCAGCCGATCCGTTCCCACTACATTTGTATAACCAAAACCTTTTGCAACAGCCCCAAAAGAAACGCCTCCTGTAACCGTCCCCTGTCCTCCGGTTGAATCATGAACTTCATTGTCGATCAGGATATGAACCAGGTTTTTAGGTTTGTAAGCTCCCACCGTTGCCATTGATCCTGTTCGCATCAGTAACGCTCCATCGCCGTCTAGGACAACTACTTTTTGTTTTGGTTTAGTAAGGGCAATTCCCAGTCCGAATGCCAGAGCGCAGCCCATTGAACCAACCATATAAAACTGATTTTCTCGGTCGCCGACTTCATAAAGTTCACGGCCTGTTTTTCCCGTTGTTGCAACAATGGCTACATCCTGGCCAAGACATTCCTGAACAGCTTCCAGCAAGGGAGTCCGCTGGATGCGGTCATTATAATCGAGATCAAATTTATCAGTGTGCTCCACTGAGAATGATTTTTTTGAAGGAGCTGTTTTCTTCTGTAATTTGTATTCGGCTACATCATCCTTTCGCATAACGAAGACGAAAGGCTGATTATTTTTTTTCATGTATTCATCAGCTGCTTTTAAAGCAGGCATGATTTCAGAGTCAGTCTGCGGAAAATAAGCCCATTTAAGTCGCATCGTCTCCAGCATAGAGATGGTAATTTGTCCCATGAGTTCATGTTGAGGCTCATCAGCTGCCCCGCCTGGTTCACCGCGAAGAGTAGTAATAACCATCATGGGTATGTTGAATGTATACGTAAGTGAAGTAAGAGGATTGACGGCGTTGCCCAGTCCTGAATTCTGAAACATCACAACGGCGCGCTTTCCAGCGACTGTTGCTCCTGCTGCAATAGCTATGGCATCACCTTCATTCACACTGTCGATGAAATCAAAACCATCAGCATCAATAACATAATTAATAAATGGCTTCAGATACGAACATGGTGTTCCGGTAAAAAAATTAAAACCTAGTTCACGGGCAGGTGTTAAAAATTTATCTGCACTAATCATAAGATGTTCCTTTAGTTAATTGAGATCCAGTATCGACGTTTCGTTTTCTTTTCAGCTTCCAGAAAGATTTTATTCTCGAGGATTCCGCCATTCTTTTCAATGGTCCAGGCAGAGGCAATATTGTCATCATCACAAGTGACCAAGACATCTTTTAAATTCAAAACATCGCGACAATATTTTAACGATTGCTTCAGTATTTCTGTAGCGTATCCTTTTTTACGAAAAGAAGTGGCCACTGCGTAACCAATATGTCCTCCAGCTCGCAGAAGAAACTCGTTGAGCTCATGGCGGATACTTGATCGACCGACAATAACACCATCGACAAAAGCATACAGCATGGAATCCGGCACATGTCCTGGACGAAGCCCTTCTCCCCGATAGCGCTGGTCGAGAATCTTTAGATGTTCTTCCCAGCTCATTCCGTCCTGCCAGACAAAACTGTACCAATCACTTTCCATATCGGAAAAAAGCTTCAGACCTTCCCGGAAAGCAGCTTCATCATTAATGGTGAGTTTGCGCAGCTCAAGTTTCATTTAAAACTTTTGTCCTTTTGATACGTCAGCGTAACTATCTACGTCCATCCAGTGACCATCAATGTACATGACATTGATCTTCACTTTCTTTTCCAGGAGTTTATTCATCAGATCCGGCATTTTCATTTTGTTAAACTCCGGCAGAGATGACATTTCATTCAGCGTTAACACCAGTGCTTCAGATCCAACTTTATTAGTTTTAATCAAACCAATGTACTCACCGTCAGCTTCTTTGCTGGTACTCTGTTCTGCAAATTTAATACCTTTAAGCTCTGCAGGAGCTTCATTGTATTTCGTGCTGTGTTTTCTGGAACAGGTGACGAAATCGCCTTTATAGTCAGACGGTCTCTCTGTCAGAGATGCATCTACCACAATAGTAATATCGCCTTTTTCTTCAAGTAGGCGGGACAAAATGTATTTTCGGTATAGGATATCGCCGTAAGAAATAATGGTGTTATCAATAATTTCTTTTTTAGCAAGTAACAACGAAGCCAGTTCGCTGGTTGTCTCATATTGATTGTTATCAACGTATTTTACATTGGGAAAAGTAAAAGCTTCTTTTTTATACCCGCGGACGATCGTAATATCTTTTATATCGTGTTCGTAAAAATTATCCAGCGATTGCTCAATCAGAGGTTTTCCGTTTATATCGATCAGAACTTTAGGTCTGTCTTCAGTCAGTTCCTTTAACTCTGCTCCTCTTGATGCCGCCAGAAAAATGGCGCGTGGTTTATCTGCATCTGCAACTTTCAGATACAGCTTTTCCGCTTCTTCCAGCTCGCTGTCATTTTGCAAACGAAACACTTCTTTTACCGATGCCACTTTGTCTTCAACACTCATAAGCGACTGTTCAGTAAAAATTGTTTTTGTCACATTTTGCATAGCTGTTACTGCCGCCCGCATCTGATGATTGGCCCAGATACAGAGAGAAACATTAGCTTCGCGGAAAACATTGGTCGGTGTTGAATAATATTTTGTCGGTACAATAACCACCGGACAAGTATGAGCTCTCTCCCCCCACTCTTTCATAAAGGCGAGAATTTCATCAGGCTTGGAAATTTTTGAATGCATTAATATCGCATCGGCACCAGCGAGACGGTAAGCTTCTGCTCTTTTTACGGCTTCCGCTAACCCCCATCCTGCAATAAGCGCTTCTACCCGGGCTATGATAACAAAATCATCGTCGAGCTTGGTATCCTGACCCGCTTTGATCTTTCCACAGAATTCATCAACATCTGCCAGTGGCTGCGCTTCGCCGCGAAGGAAAGAGTTGGTTTTAGGGAAAATTTTATCTTCAATACAAACACCGGCCACGTTTCGCTGTTCAAGTTTCATGACCAGTCTTCGCATGTTGTTGAAGTTACCGTATCCAGTATCACCGTCAAGCAACATCGGGATTGTCGTTGCATCGCTGATATATTCCGCTACGTCCAGAACCTGTGTCCAGGATGCCTCATTATTGTCTCGCACGCCCAGTGAAGCAGAGATTGAAAGACCAGATCCCCACAGCCCCTTAAAACCTGCTTCCTCTGCAATCTTTGCAGAAAGTCCATTGTGGCATTCCATTAAAAATTCCAGTTCTCTGGACATGAGCATGTTACGTAATTGAGTCGTTTTTTTTACTGTAATTTTTTTCATAGACTGACTTCCTTATAAACATTGAAGGCCATATAGAAACTAAAGAGCACAATCAGCGCGCCGGACGTTCGGGAAAAATGGCGGTAAAAAGTAGCTGGTATCCGGTTTTGGTATTTTTGTATCACTTTCAAAAGAAAATAAAACCATCCCGCCGATCCGGCCGCTACTCCCAGGGACAGCATAAAATTATTAAAAAATCCTTCGGCGAATAAATGCCAGGATTTTATTACTGCAGCCAGTCCAGTCATCGTCGCAATAAGTGTGGGATTTGAAGTATAAATCAGCACTCCAACAAGAAAAAAGCTGGAAGCATGAGGAATTTTTTTTATCTCGTCCGGGTTTGTTTCCAGAACAATATTCTTAGAGAACAATTCTCTTAGGCCGAAGATAAGTAAAAAAAGAACTCCAATGATTTTCAGAATGAGAATTGTTTTGGCTGAAAAATCAAAAAGCGAAAGGCCGCTGAGGATAATAATAAAATACGTAAAATCCATAACCGCTCCGCCTAAAGCAATTGAAAAAGCCGAGCGAAAATTATGCTTTAAAAGTGTATTGACGACCCAGACATTGATGGGACCGACCGGAATGCACATTAAGAACCCGACAATCAGACCGACCATTAAGGCCATCATATTGCACGCTCTTCAACTTGTGCCATATTAGCATTAATATGTTTCTGATAAAAAGTCATAAACAGCAGCCAGAGGTTACCGAAGATAATTGAGTAAGCAAATAAAAGTCCAGGAGCATTGAACAGGAAAGCAAGAATAAGCGCAGTGATATGCGGAGCAGGTGCAATCATGGACCATAACTTCAGCAGACGCAGATTGCGGGAACAATACTTTTGAGGATCACAAGTAAGTGGACGATCGTCACTGGCTGCCTGAAGTTTTGTGAAGCCCAGATAAACTCTAAGAGCGAGAATTTTATACCAGGCAAGGTTTTCTTCTTTAGCCTTAATCAGACGAAGCGAAATTTTTTCAACTTCTTTTTTGGCAAAATCACCACCGCCATTAGCATGCGATAAATACTCGCTGAGATAATGATCATAGATCAAGGCATGAATCGCTTTGGAAACACCGGCCAGTACCACTAAAAGCCATCCCGGAATGCCGTAAAAATCAGGGTAAAGCTTCCCGATACCAAAGGCCATTCCGACATAAGCTGCAATATTAACAGTGTAATCAACTACGCCATCAACAATTCGTCCAAATTCGGATCCGTTTTTTTTCATGCGTGCAACCATGCCATCACAGCAGTCATAGACGGCAAACATAAAAAAGAGGAATGCGGCGATTTTAAAATCGATTTCCGTTCCTTGCCAGAAGAAAAAAGCAGAAAGAAGACCAGACACAAGAGCAAAAAAAGAATAATGGTTAGGAGTCAGTGGCAAAGAATAAAAACTCTTCACGACTATAAATGCCAATGGTCGGTAAAAATAAATGTCCAGAGGCTCTTCAGCATCAACATTTTTCAGGGATGTTTTATATTCGTTTAACCAATTCATAAAAATAAACTTTTTGCGCGTTCGTAATCTTCTTTAGTGTCAATTTCTACCCAGCGGTTGCTGATGGCCTGGTGAACACTCATATCATGGTTCAATAAAAATTCATTCATGACATGTTCCCAATTCTTTCCGACATTAGCAGGCGCTGCAAGAAAACTTCGACAGGCTTCCAGCATGTCATCCCGGTATTGTTTTGAAAATTTAAGAATACCGATAGCTTCTCCGGCAAAAGCATACTTCTCTCTTTCTTCCTGTGTGACTTCACGTTTATCAATAGTCATCCGAACATGGCCATCTTTATCGATCATGGCCTTGGAGCATTCAATATCTTCAATCGAACTCTCACCTACCAAAATCTGATTTGGGTGAGGATCCTGTACAAAGGAGCGGAGGATTTGCGTCTCATAAATCAGATCGGCATCGAATAATAGAAACTCGCTTTGAACTTTTTCCAGTCCGTAGTAAAGGGAGTAAGTATTTCCTTTTACCCGGAAATCATCGTTTGCGGCGTATGTCAGATTAAATTCGTCTTTGTACCGGTCAAGGAAGTCTTCGAGTACTTCGCGCTTGTATCCGGTAACGACTACGACGTTTTTGATTCCCACTGAACGAAGAGAATCGAAATGCCATTGCATGAGCGTTCGGTTATTAATCTTCAATAAGCTTTTAGGGTCTGTTGTTACATCAGAAATGCGAGAGCCATATCCTGCTGCCAGAATTAGTGCAGTTAAATTTTCCATATAGTTCCTAGTTACTCTTTTGAATCCAAAGACGGTCCATCGTACGTTTTAGAGGGCGATTGTGTTCTTTTTTCCAGTCAAAAATATTGACGGCATTCCAGGCGTCGGAAAAGCATGTTCTCCCATGTAAAACCTGTGAATCATAAGTCAGAAGAATTTCTCCTGATTTGAATGTATGGCGATACTGATTATCTGAATGTTCGATAATTGAATCCAGTGTATCAATGGCATATGTTTGTTCATCAGTAAGCGGTCGCTGCATCTTATTGTGGGCAGATTCCATGTAGGGTCTCAGGTGACGGAATAAAGGCTCACCATTTTTTCCGTATGTGACAATAGGAGCTTCGTAAGTTTTATCTGCGACTCCCCTTTGCTCCCAGAAGAAATTTGATTCTAAAATTTTTAAAACATCAGCATGCTTTTCTCTAAGAATTTTATAGACCAGATTGGCATTGACCAAAATATTCTCTCCACCGGACATCGCTGGCGATATACAAGTCAGGATGAGGTATTCCCAGTGGAAAGGTACGTTCACATTATCAGTGTGGATGGTTCCACCCTCACGAGTCTGATGATAGCGGGCCCCCTTCACCATTGAATTCGATCGGTCGCGGTCGTAAACACAAATAACTTTCTCTCCGGCTTCATTTTGCACCAGAGGTTTTCCGAGAACATTTCCTAGCAGCCAGCTGATTGTACGTTGTTCCTGAATGGTATATTTATTATGCAAATCCACGAACGGCTGAACGATTACGATCTTTTTTCCCGTTTCCAGTTCTTTGCGGATTTCTTCCACTTCTTTTTGAAATGTCGGACAGTCATCAGAATCCAGAATGCGCGCATCCTGAATGCGGTCGTAGTGGTGCAAGGACTTGATAAAATCATAGACCTCATTTTGAGCTTCGCCTGAAAAACTGGTAAAAAAATTGTCGTTCAACATGGTGGATTTCCTCTCTGGAAAAGTGCAAAAATCGCTGCTAAAAAATAACATTCGCCATTGGAGAATACAACCTAATACGAATCAGCTTGGCCGCTGTTGCCAGGATAAGAGGTTTTGCTTCAGAGGGTTAAAGTTGTTGACTATGTGCAGGAGCGGACAGAGCCCCTAAAAAGAGACGGTAATTTCTTTATCTTGCTTGTTAAAAGTAAATTTAGCCTTTTCAAAGGATGGTGGGAGCATACATTTTTCGCAATTAGAAAATGAATATTCTTCCTTTGGAACTTTGAGGAAGTTCACATCCAGATCCTCATTCCCATTTTCATCGTGGTAAGCCTTAACGGCATAATCGCCACAAGGTATGTTTTTAAATATATATTCGGCTTCTTTATCTTCAACAGGAGCTTTCCCCTGTTTAAATGAAGGACGGGATCCTTTGGCCGGCTTAAACGTTTCTGCGGAATTATCCAGATCAAATTTTACCTGGCCGGCAGAACTTTTCAGTCCGGTTATTTTTAATTTTAGATCACCTCGGCATTCGTCGGAAGCCAGAGATGTCAGGCTGTAGCACATAATGAGTGCAATGATTAATTTCACAATGACTCCATTTCCCTGTCATACTTTTGCTGAATAAAATCCAGTTTTTCATTGGCGAGAGAGAGCTTTTCAAACAAATCATCAATCATCTGATTTAACTTTCCCACAGCATGAGCATAGTCTGTGATTTTACCGGTGTCATTGACCAGAGTGGCCTTCTCTAATTCTGAGTTTATTCTTCCGAGCAAATTTTCATTTTTGGTGATTTCCGCTTCCAGTAATTCTATTTCTTCCTTAACCGGTTTGGTCTGTCTCGAGCGCTCAAGTGTTAATTCGGCCCGTTTTTGTTTTATTTCTGCTTCACTGAGTTTCTTTTTGTTTTTTGGTTTTACTTCTTCACTTTCCCAGCCGATCTTTTCCAGAAAATCATCATAAGTGCCGTTAAAGAATTCAGCATTGCCATTGTGGAAAATAACCAGCTTAGTGGCCAGATTCCTCAGCATGATTTCACTGTGAGTAACAATCACCACGGCGCCGGGAAAATTGCCGATTTCTTCGGTGAGCGATTCAATCGATTCCATATCCAGGTGGTTAGTGGGCTCATCCAGCAGTAGAAGATTAGCCGGTTTTGCGAGAATTTTTCCTAATAAAACGCGTGCCCTCTCCCCACCCGAAAGCACTTTAATTTTTTTCTTTGCCAGGTCGCCATCAAACATCATGGTTCCGCAAATGTTGCGCACCTGAGAAATCGTGAGATCGGAATTTTCAGCCTGAATTTCTTCAGCAATTGTATTGTCCATCCCCAGACGGTTGATATTGGTCTGACCAAAATGGCCGATCCGTGCGGAGGGATGAAAACTGACCTTGCCTTTTACCGGAGAGAGAATCCCGCCGATGCAATTGAGCAGTGTTGATTTTCCCTTTCCGTTTTTCCCGATGATTCCGATGCGATCTTCACGATTAATGGGAAAACTGACATCGTGAAAAAGAATGTCCTGTTCTTTTCCTTCATAGTGAAAAGTGAGATGTTTAATTTCAGCAATCTGTTTTCCCGGACATTCCACGAAGCGGAATTTAAAACCCAGGTTCTCAACATCCGTTAGTTTTTCCATTGAGTCCATTTTCTGTAAGGCTTTTACCCGGGATTGTGCCTGGGCAGCCTTTGAAGCTTTGGCTTTAAAACGCTCAATAAAAGCTTCCATTTCTTTGCGTTTTTTATCTAAGTTTTCCCGCGTCTTTTCATACATTTCTTCATCCTGAAGAATATGTTCATAAAATTTAGCGGTATCGCCTTTTATTTTTTTGAGTTGCTTACGATGCAACCCCATCGTGTGAGTAACCACGTCATCCATAAACTCCCGGTCATGGGTTATAAGCATGATTTCACCCGGAAAATTTTTAAGAAAGTTTTTCAGCCAGCGCACACTGACGATGTCCAGATAGTTGGTTGGCTCATCCAGCATAAGTAAATCTGGTTGCTGCAAAAGCAGTTTGGCCAGATTAATCCTGATCTGATAACCACCTGAAAAGCTTTTTGGATCTTTTTGCAGATCACTTTCCGTAAAGCCCAGACCAAACAGGATCTTAGGTGCTTCATGCTCCCGATAGTCTTCCGGATTCAGAACCTGAATGCATTCTTCAAGGACTGATGGTTTTGTAAAATGGATATGCTGTTCCAGTGCGCCTAATTTGTAGCCTTTAGGAATCGTAATTTCTCCGCCATCAGCAGATAACTCTCCGAGAATTAGTTTAAAAAGGGTAGATTTACCTGATCCGTTTCTTCCGACCAGTCCGATTCTCTCCCGGGCCCCTAACTGAAAACTAACATTATCAAATAGGTCTTGTGCGCCGAAATGTTTCGATAAATTTTTTGCTTGAATCATTGTTATCTCGCTATAGAGGGGATCTTATGCTATTCTCACCGGAAATTCATTAAATTTTGTTAAGTGACTTATCGTCACCTTGCCACCAACCAAGGATTTGTCCGCATGTCTAAGAATTACTCAAAACTAAAAAACATTGCCGTCGTTGCTCACGTTGACCATGGTAAAACAACGCTTGTTGACTGTCTTTTAAGACAATCAAACACTTTCGACGAACGAGAGCAAGTTCAGGATCGGGTTATGGACTCGGGCGAAATTGAAAAGGAACGCGGAATTACAATTACAGCTAAAAACTGTGCTTTCATCTGGAAAGATACAAAAATTAATCTTCTCGATACTCCAGGCCACGCCGACTTCGGTGGGGAAGTTGAACGTTCACTGATGATGGTTGATGGAGTTTTACTTCTGGTAGATGCCTCTGAAGGTCCACTACCTCAAACTCGTTTCGTGCTTCAAAAAGCAATGGAAAGAGGGATTAAAATTGGTGTAATCATCAACAAAATCGACAGACCCGATCAACGTATTGAAGAAGTTAAACACGATATTGAATCACTCTTTTTAGAAATGGCTGATCAATTAAATATCGAAGACTTCGATCTCGATATTCCGATCATCTACGCTTCAGCCCGTTCTGGCTGGGCGACTCATGATCCAAGTGTTGTTCGCTCAGACGTTCACCCGATTCTTGATTTCATGGTATCTGACTTTTATCCTGAACCAAAAACTTCTCCGGGTGAAGATCTGCAACTTTTAGTAACTAACCTTTCCTACTCTCCTTATCTTGGGCCACTTCTAATCGGACGTATCCAGCGAGGGCTTATTAAAAAAGCCGCTAACTATACTCTTTGCGATGAAGCTGGCAGAAATAAATCATTCAAAGTAACAGCTATTCTGGAATTCTCAGCTTTAAAGAATATCGAAGTTGATGAAGCACGCGCTGGAGAGATCGTCATCGTTGCGGGTGTCGATAGCGGAAAAATTGGTGATACCATTGTTTCTACTTCTAAAATCGAACCACTTCCACGTATTACTGTTGAACCTCCTACGGTTGGGGTTCAGGTTTCCGTTTCAACATCTCCGCTTTCAGGACAAGAGGGAGAATATCTTACCTCGCGTAAGCTGGAAGAATTTCTTGAAGAATCAATTCGTACCAACGTGGCCCTTCAATATGAACCAACTGATGATCCGAAAGTGTTTCTTCTAAAAGGTCGCGGAGAACTTCAGCTGGCAATCGTTTTCGAACAACTTCGCCGTAAGGGATTCGAGTTCATGGTTGGTCGTCCTCAAGTTCTTTTTCAGACAAATGAAGCTGGTGAAAAACTAGAGCCGTTTGAAAAAGTTGTTCTTGATATTCCTAGTGATGCTACAGGTGCAATCACAGAGAAGCTTTCTCAGCGTCGAGGGATTATGGAAAACATGATGCCTCTTGGAGAAGACCGTACTCGTGTTATTTTCGTTATTCCTTCACGCGGACTTATTGGTTACCGGGGAATTTTCTTAACTGATACTCGTGGTGCAGGACTCATGTCTTCTGAGTTTATCGGATACCGTCCTTACACCGGCGATATGCTGGGACGTCAAAACGGCGCGATTGTTTCAGATCGTGCTGGAAAAATGACCCCATATGCACTTTTCAACTTGCTTGCAACTGGGAAGCAATTTGTAAAACCTGGAGAACCTACATACGAAGGAATGGTTATTGGTGAACATACGCGTCCAAATGATATCGTTGTTAACGCTGTTCGTGAAAAACACTTGTCTTCAGTGCGTACTGCTGGAAAAGATGAAAACGTCATTCTACCGCCAATCGTTAACCGCACCCTTGAATGGGCACTGGATTGGATTGATAACGATGAGTGGGTTGAGATCACTCCAACTTCTGTTAGAATTAGAAAGAAAGAACTAGCAGGAAACAAACGTTCTGTTATCAGAAACGGCTAATCAGGAGATCTCAATGAAGAAAATTCTTTGCACTCTACTCGCGCTTTTTGCTCTCAATGCCTTTGCTTTAACGGTCGATGGGATCAATTTTGAAGACAAAGTAAATGTCGGCGGAAAAGACCTGGTTTTAAATGGTGTGGGCATCAGAAAGGCTACATTTTTGAAAATCAAAGTTTATTATGGCGGTCTGTACCTAACAAGCAAAAGCAGTGATCCGGGAACTTTTCTTAATTCACCGGAACCAAAACAAATTGTGATGCACTTTGTTCGCGATGTGAGTGCAAAAGATTTGAAAAAAACTTACGTCGAAGCAATGGAAAAAGCTAACGGAGCTGCAGCTAAACCCCTGATGCCAACACTGGAGAAATTCTTAGTGAACGTGAGCGATATAGCAAAAGGTGAAAGAATGATTGTCAGCTTTTTTGCAGACGGTGTCGTTCTTAACTTTAAAGGAAAAGCATTTGATAAGGTAGCCTCACCAGATTTCAGTAAGGCCCTTTTGAACATCTGGTTTACCAACCCACTGGATGAGAATCTAAAAACTGGCCTTTTGGGAAAATAAGTTTCAATCTCATGGCGCTCTTACCTTAAGAGCGCCTTAATCTTTTACGAATACCCACCTAGATCATTTCTTCCCGTTTACTAATTTCTGTAAAAACAGTAGTCTATAGTACGAACCTCAAGATCCGGAGTTTGGCATCTCTTCATGAATGCTGATATCCGCAATGACATTGTCCCCTGGGAGTAGCTGATCGTATGGAAAAGAAAATGCACGTAACAATTGTTGATGATGTAAGAGATAATCTAAAAAGTTACAACGAATTACTTTCACCAACATTCAATTTAGAATTAATCCAAAATCCACTCGATCTGCTGACGTTTCTTTCCAAAAATCAAACAGACTTAATTCTTCTCGATCTGCATATGCCAATCGTTAATGGTTTTGAGTTATATGAAAAATTTAAAGCCACCCATCCGGAAGTTCCTGTCATTTTCCTTTCTGGTGATCCTTCAGAGGAATCAGTCATCAAAGGACTAAACCTTGGAGCTGATGACTTTATAGTTAAGCCGGTTTCACTGCGAGAACTCATTGCTCGTATTAAAAATAAAATCAATTCAAAACAAAACACTTCTCAGCAAGAAGATGTCATTGTCTTTGATGGTTTCAAACTTCATTGTGAAATGCAGATGGCTGAACTAAATAATGAAAAAATTCAGCTGACTCCGATTGAATTTAAATTAATTCAACTGCTGGCCCGCAACCCTAACAAAGTTTTCTCCCGCGAATATATCACCAATTTATTATGGCCGAATATTCACGTTCAAAATCAAAACATTGATACTCACCTTTCAAATCTTAGAAAGAAGTTGATGCCATGGTCGAAGTACATCCGTACGATTAAATCTCGCGGATATATTCTAAGAATTGGCTAAGCCTACTCCAGAGCTTTATTAATTTCCGAAATAAGATAATCAAGACCATTTTGAGTCTGAACCTTTTTCATAGGATTCGGGGTTCCGATATCATGAATAGCCTTCAGAAAGGTTTCGTCGTTCAGATCTTTTTCTTCTATGATAATCGATCCGATTTTTTTCTGTGCTTCCAGCGCATTGTGAAACTGTTCATTTTTCTGGGCGATTCTCAGAGGGATAAAAATAGATTTTTTCCCAACGGCGATGAGTTCACAAACTGTTCCTGCACCTGATCGGGACACAGTGACAGTGGCCAGTTTCATCAGATCGATTATTTCCGGACCAATAAAGGCGAGCGGCATGTAGTCAGGATGAGAGAGCTTCTGGAAATACTCTATATTCGCTTTTCCCACCTGATGGATTATTAAAAAGCGGTCAGTAAGCAGGTTAAAATTGCGCTCAATCAGTTTATTTATCAGCTGGGCTCCATTTCCCCCTCCAGTGACAAAGAGGATCGGTTTTGGATTGTCGTTAATTAAACGACCATTGATAACAACAGGGTTTATTTTTTCAGTGTAACATTCCTCCCGTAAAGGATATCCACTATAAAAAGTTTTACTGCGGTCAAAATAATTGTAGGATTCCTCAAAACTGATAAAAACTTTATCGGCAAATCGTGAGCATATTCTGTTGGCAAGACCTACCCGGCTTGTCTGTTCATGAATAAAAACTTTTTTCCGAAGGATCCATCCGGCAATGACAACCGGAACAGAGACGAAGCCACCAGTTGAAATGATCAGTGTTTCTGATCGGTCGAATTTACTCAGGAGCTTGAGAGCATCAAAAAGACCCAAAATAATTCGAAAAGCATCTTTAATATTCTCTAGTGAAAGATAGCGCCGCAGTTTTCCGGTATGAATCGGATGATAGGTGAGATCGTAATCTTTCACCAGGTCGCGCTCAATACTGGCAAATCCTCCAACGTAGTGGATATCGAATTCTTTCTTCTGATTTATTTTTTTAATGATTGTAAGCGCCGGCATGACATGTCCGCCACTGCCACCACCGGTAAATACAAGAGTCTTTGCCATAATCTGTTCCTAAAAAATAAAAAAAGCGCCCGATTAGGGCGCTTTGAAAGTTAAGTCAGATTATAGTTCATTTTTGATTAAGAACGAAACGATCTTTCGCTACGTCCTTCAGATCGGTTTCCGTAAGAAGCCCCACCGCCTCCATTAGCATTGCGATAATTACTTCCGCTGCGGAATGATGGACGACGATCACGGTCACCACCACCGTGTGAAGTGCGGCTTGTCGGACCTGAGCGAGTTATTTCGAAACGAACCTGACGATCATTTATTGTAGGTCCATTTACTTTTAAGAGTTGGTTACCAAATGCTTCCGGCATCTCCAGGAATGAGAATGTTTCCTTCATATCTACGTTTCTGATTAGACGCTCATCGACATTAACCATTCCCGCCACTGAACCCAATAGGGATTTCAGAGTCAGTCCGTGGTCTTTACCGATATTCACGAAAAAGCGCATATTACCAGTGTTGCTTGTACGTGGTCCGCCTTGAGCCCCCTGGTCACGGTTTCCACGCGCATCTCTGTTGTCCGGACGTCTTTGGTCCTGAACTTCAAGAGATGGAGCATGGTCGTAACGGGAGATTTGAGATTTGAAAAGGTGATTGTACATGACCTTTAACAGATCAGCTTTTTCCATATCGGCAAATTTCTCTGCAAATACTTCATCCATTTCCAGTTTATCTAAATGCTCAATCATCGCATCGAACTTTTTAAGTTCTTTTCTCACCATAACTTCTTTCAGCTCTTTTGGAGTTGGAAGTGTCGCCTGAACGATTCTGGCTTTCGTATTGTTTTCAACCATACGAAGTCTGTAACGTTCACTTGGCTCTATAAGTGTAATCGCAACCCCAGTCATTCCAGCGCGACCGGTACGACCAATACGGTGAACATAAGACTCGATGTCTTGAGGAAGACCGTAGTTAATAACGTGAGTAAGGTTGTCCACGTCAATTCCTCGGGCCGCTACGTCTGTACAAACAAGCATCTTAATTTTTTTAGCTTTAAAATTTTTCATTGTGATGTCACGTTGTTGTTGTGACATATCTCCGTGCATTGAATCTGAAGGATATCCACGAGCATTCAATTCATCGGCAAGCGACTTAGCATCAACTTTGGTACGACAGAAAATCATTCCGTAGTAATCATCCAGGGAATCAAGAATACGGCAGATTGCTTCGCTCATTTGTGAAGGACGAACAACAAAGTGCTTTTGTTCAATTGATTCGTTTGTCGTTGTGGTTTTTTTTACTTTAACGACTAACGGATCTTTCAAATAAGTTTTGATGAGTGAAAGAATCGGTGCCGGCATAGTAGCCGAAAACATCCAGGTTTTCTTTGTTTCACCCAACTGAGAAAGAATGTGTTTAACGTCATCAATGAATCCCATATCGAGCATTTCATCAGCTTCATCTAAAACAGCAAACTTTGCATTATCGAGAATCAAAACACCACGATCGATAAGATCCAGGACACGTCCCGGAGTACCGACAACAATTTGTGGTTTGTCTTTGCGAAGACCTCTGATCTGGCCTTCTAGTGAAATACCTCCGTAAACCGGAAGCGTTTTAATTTTTTCGTAAGTTGAGAATTTTTTGATCTCATCGTTAATCTGATTGGCAAGTTCGCGTGTTGGTGTCAGGATCAGCGCCTGAACGTCCCGTTGAGAACAGTCGATTTTGTTAAGTAGAGGCAAAACGAAAGCAGCAGTTTTACCTGTACCTGTCTGAGCTTGTCCGACGAAATCTGTATCTGTTGTTGCTAATGCTGGAATGGCCTGCGCCTGGATCTCTGTTGGTTCTACGTATCCTCTTTCGGTGATCGCTTTGATCAAAGACTCACGTAGTGGCAATTCTTGAAATGTCACTTAATACTCCGTTGAATGTGGTTTCATCATCACAATGCTTTTCTAATGAAACCCGCTAAATTCGAACACGAGAGTAAAAAGCTTCACGATGAGAGAAACGATTATTTGTTAAGTCCTTCTACGACAAAATGTTTGAACTTACCAGCCTTATCTGGCCCTATGTGTAAAAAAGACCAAAGCCTCCTAGAAGAGGAAGCTAAAGCGCGGAGCAAGGGCCAGCCCGCTGATATAACGTTGCGGCGTAGAAAAATACTGATGATACTCCACCATAATGTCGAAGCTATTCTGGTCAACTAAATAAAATCTAATTCCTGCAGCTGGAATCAATCCGTAAATAGTACCTGCCTTGATCTTAGTATTCACTTCTTCACCCTGGGCATTGAGGGAAAGTCTCCTGATGCTGTAATCGCCGATAGAAAGCGCCAGGCCAGCCACCCAATGGAGACGTTCAGCAAAAATAGGGGCATGATAATCAGCAAACAAGCGGTATTGTAAAACTCGGACGTTGTCCGGCATTGTCTGATCACTGGTGTCGTTCATTATTTCGACTGCAAAACCGACTTGAACTTTTTTGTTCATATCAGAAGCCACTTTAAAAGAAGTCAGCACCGACCCATTATCCAGACTGTTGTGGGCTTTTTCCCATTTAGAATCCAGGTAACCAAAGCCAAATTGCAGATATTTTTGCGGGATAAAAGGAGTGCTCGCCTGGTGGACGGCAAGGTTTTCAATCACTTTAGCTTCTGCTGATTGCTCTTTTTTTTCATCTGCATTTGTAGTTGTTTCAGCCTTATCCAGTTTAATCTGACCGTCATTAGGGTTTATGACTGCTTCAGCAGGAACAATCGCTCCAATGGGCTGGTCCTGTTGCGTTTTAAGCGGACGCCCCGGCTCTTCATCCACCGAAAGTGGAGCTCCCATGATAACTTCTTGAGCATACAGGCTGGTCGTTAAAAGAAAAATTGCTGCAAAAAGTTTCATTGAAATCTCCTATTTCACACCGATGGTCGTTTTTAAATTTTGCACAAGCGCCTGGGCCTGTGGTCGCACACGTGCAGCCCCTTCTTCCAGAATGAGATCAATTCTTTTAGGATTGGCCATAAGTTCTGCGTAGGTTTCACGCGGACCTTTAAGCATTTCATTAAGCACGCTGAGAAGTTCCATCTTGGCTTCTCCCCACCCGATCCCGCGCTGATACCAGGCCCGAAGAGCTTCAGTTTGTTCCTTAGTTGCAAATTCACTGTAAAAATCAAAGATGAGTGACTCATCGGGATTTTTGGGAGTCGTTGGATCACTGGAGTCAGTCGTTATACGGTTAATAAGTTTTTTAAGTTCTTTTTCCGTCGAGAAAAGAGGAATGTGATTGTTATAGCTCTTACTCATCTTGCGCCCATCAAGGCCCACGAGTAATTTATTTCCTTCGCGAACAATAGCTTTCGGCAGTTTTAATTTTTGTCCGTAATTATGATTAAAATTTGTCGCGATATCACGGGTGATTTCGATGTGCTGGATCTGATCGGCACCAACCGGCACCACATCAGCTCCCATAATCATTATATCTGCCGCCATCAGTATCGGATAAGTAAATAATCCCATATTCACGCCATGATCTTCATCGCGTTCCTGCTCTTGATTGTCTTGCACCATCGCTTTGTATGCATGAGCCCGGTTCATCAAACCTTTCACCGTAAAACAGGAAATAATCCAGTGAAGCTCCAGAATTTCCGGAATATCACTCTGCTTATAGAGCGTAACTTTTTTTGGATCCAGTCCCATCGCTAGCCAGGTCGCTGCAACTTCGTAAATGTAACTGCGAAGGAGTTTAGAGTCATGAACACCAATTAAAGAATGGTAATCAGCAATGAAATAATAAGAATCATATTCACCGGAATTGGCGAGATCTATCGCCGGCTTAATCGCCCCGATATAATTGCCAAGATGAGGCATTCCAGTTGGCTTAACGCCGGTAAGGCAGACTTTCTTTGACATAAATTCCCTCTAAATAGAACGTCTTATTCTAGAGGTTTTAGTCGGTACTGACAACGGTGACTGTGATAGTGTCTTCATAATCACCCTGTATTTTTCCGCTAACAGATCCGATTTTAACCCGGATTGGCACAGTCGCTCCGCCAGCCGGCGTCACACCTGTTCCAGAAGCAATAGAGACCGGACTGGAAGCAGATGAACTAAGTCCCCTCAGAACATTATTGGCGTAGAATTCATAATCAATTAGACCATTAGGATCGACAACAGTCGTATTTTTTAATTTTCCATTATTGGCTGAAGAGACAAGCAGATTATAACCGGCATTGCTCACGAGTTTAATGTCAAATCCCAGTTCTTCATTCAGCTCGAGTTCTCCGAAATCCAGAACTTTGGAAGTTTGAGTGGAATCGAAAACATCGCCTGAAGCTATAAGGGCCAGTTGAATCATTTTGGGAACATTAATTGTAATATTGAGATTCATCGAATCATCGAGAGTACTACTTCCGTTCCAGGTACCATGATAATCATGAACCACAATCGTATCGGTGTAATCTCCATAACGAGGAGGAGAAGAAGCATTAATTGAGCCCAGAACAAAATAATAAGTATGAGTAATTGTCTGATTGCGGGCAATGGTACCAATGAATGTTTCATTGCTGGATGTGATATCCGGCTTATCTTTCAGGAGTCCGGAAGAACCGGAATTCTTAAAGATATTGTATTCGATAGTTGCATTGGTAGCAGCATTCAAAACTCTGCGGGTATAACTGGTTGAGCCACCTTTAGAAAAACCCAGAAAATAATTATTACAATTTGCAGAATTACTGGTTCTAATAATAGAAACCGTTCCGGTTGCGGCCGGATTATTATCGCTCACAATATACGTCAGAGCAGGAGCTGATAAATCAAAACAATTAGCCGACCAGGCTGCCTGACTTAACAGAGTGGTAACCAGCAGAAATAATATTTTCATAGGGCGTTCTCATTTTTGGGCAGGGTAATTTCCCCCAGATCATTTATACCAATTCCTGTTTTGTTTAGCTCCAGCTTTCTGGCTGCATAATTTTCATCGTTTATTATAATGGACCCCATGTCAGCATCTATTCCTTCGATTAAAAATTCTCCATTGCGGCCGGTGAAAAAAGGGATGGTCTTACCAGTTTCTGATTTCCACAAGCCGACCTTAAGCGACAAAGCTTCTCCTTCTTGATTTACCATTTTTCCCTGAATAACTTTAAGTCCAGCTCGTCCCACCATAAACAGGTGTCCGGAGGATCGACGAGGATATACCACAAAACTCTCCTGACCTAAAACATATCCTGGTTCAAGATATAATGGATTTAGCTGCAATCTCCTGTATTGATAGGGTGACAATCCTGAAACCAGTGCTTCACCAAAAAGACCAGCTTCTGATTCATTGGCTTCGCTGATGGTCTGTACACCAAATTTTTGTCCTTCCCAGCCTGTATTCGGTTTAAAAATAACATAACTATTCGTGATGGGACGTGAAACTGAGAATGCAGCGTTGTCACCATTGTGGACAAAGGCAAAAGCGCTCAGAAGTCGTATAGAAGTTTTATTAGAAGTTCCGTTTAATTTCGAATCGGTGATTTCTTCTCTGATGCCTACATCGGCCAGTATGGTATTATAATGAAGATCCAGTGATCCCTGGCGAAGGCTGACGCTGTCTTCTATTGTTCCCACTGCCTTAAGATCGTTAATTCTGTTTCCGGTATCTCTTACCGCAGTCACTCTTTTACTTTTTGATTCATTCTCATAATAGACTGACGCATAGGTATTAAGATCATCAAAAGAAAAATTGAGGAAAAAATAGAGCTGATCATTCCATTGCCTGCTTTCATCGCGAGTGCGGGAAAAATTGGCATTTAAAGAACTACTGGTACGGAAACGAAAGCTGAGATTTCCATTATAGCCCAGACGAGAGTTGCGATCATCTACAGCATGCTGATAATTTCCCCCCAAGGCAAGCGTCATCTGTGCAGCCAGCGGAAGATTATAATTCAAAAAAGCAGACCAATCAGTCCGATTGCGAAAAACTTCCCCAGAGGCATTATACCAGGGAGATTTGGCTTCAATCTTGGTGGTTAACGTATGAGTATCATACCAGTCTTTTCCAGTGAGATTCAGTTGGTAACTTACCTGGGAAAGAAAGCCGGTATGCTGCTTGTTTTTATTTCCGACTAAGTCAAATGAGAAACTACCCAATCTGGTGGCAAAGATATGATTAGTTCCCAGCATCTGATATTTACGGCTGCCTTCGGAATATATTCCAGCTGTCCAATTGCGAAGTAATCCGTATTGCATGAAACCAGATGTAAAAACATCCTCACTGTAATCCTTACCTTTATCTGTATCCTGCGCTATTGCCCCTGAAGCCAGAGAGTAACGGTAATTTCCCTGAGCTATCAAATCGATTGAACTGGCTTCGTTGAAATTTAATTTTCTGGTTACACCAAATTCATCAGTGATTTCCAGTACAATGCGGTTGATGCCATTATTTAGCGGAATGTCTCTTACAGCATAACGGCCCGGGCTCATGTATTCACTTTTAATCAGCGAGCCATTTATGTAAGTTTTGACCAGAGAACGGCTTTCAATAAGATATTCAAAAGCTGACGTTGGGGTAAAAGTTCTGTAAGGGTTTAAGGCATATTCTGAATAAACTGCTACTCCGCCCATGTTTACGAACTGCTGATAGGCAAGGGTTGGATAAGAAACATCTCCCGCCTCAAAGCGTTTTAACCTGTCAGGCTGATCGTAAACGAGCCGGCTATTCTGCCTGATCCAACGTTGATTACGGCCATCAGAATATGTTTGTCTGCTTTCAACCCCCACCTTACCAATGTTTGAAAAAAAATCTGTTTCTGCAGCAATACCATCTTGTGAAACGCTGTTTCGATAAGTAGTGTGCTCGATTTTATAATTAACAGCGGCACTAAATGGAGCGGCATCAACGGCCTGTCGAGAATAATACGGAAGAAGATCATCGAATATTTTAGACTCTCTGGGCCTGGAATCTTCGGCCGGCAAAACCAGACTTAACTTTAACTCTGAAGAGTTGAACTCCAATTTGCTGGGAAATTGTTTGTTAAATTCAGCAATATCTATAAATCCAGCCGGAAACTGATATCCGGGCAACTTTTCTTCTCTTAGTAAGGGGAAGATCACACGACGTAAATCTTCTCCGTCAAGTGCCTTTAATTTTTCGCCGACAAATCTGGCCTTGATTGCTCCCACGTAAAGTGAACTATAACTCACATCGAGCTGCACGATTTTTTCACTTTGCTGGTTTCCAAAAACTTTACTGAATAAATCATCAGCAGGAGTCTGAGCAATAACAAGATTGCCAGTAGAAAGTGCAAGAGAAAATAAAAAAATAAAACTAATCTTTTTCAAAACTAATTTTTACCTTATCATTTGGTGAGAGTTCAGCCAGCTTCCCTTTAAGCGGCAGAATGAAATTTCTTTTCATTCCTGCCAGCACATTTTCGCCGGTCATTCCTTTGAGTTCTTCGCCTTTCAAATCAATTTCTTTATTATTCTTAGTCACGATTTTCATCGTGAGGTTATTCAGGACCTGGTGCTTGAGACCTTTATTCTGTACAGTAAAAATCGCTTTATCATCCTTTAAGACGAAACCAGTTAGACTCAGATCCGGTGAAAATCCTTCTGCTGTGACATAAAGAGCTGCGATATATTTAAGAAGCACTTTTATGCTCGCTTTTTTTGCTTTCGACTTTTCAAGTTCAATAGGAAGTTGTTCAGCAATCAGGCGATAAGCCAGCTCTTTTTGAGGTACAAATTTCGTCATCCAGGTCACCTTCACCGAACGTTTTTCATTGGGCTGGATTATTAACTGTGAGGGATAGACACTTAATTCATCGTTGATTTTCTGATTGATCTCCTGACCGTCTTCAGTCATCTCTCTTTTAGCCAAACTCAGCTGGACGGCTATGGGGTTACCTGATTCATTTTCCAGATAAAAAAGTGCACTGCTGCTGCTTTCAGTAAGCCCTAAACTCACAGACATTGGTGAGAATTTAAATGCATACGAATAACTACTGAAACAGATTAAGAAGAGAAAAAGTAAGCGCTTCATTCCTTGAACCACCTTATAGAGTTTTCTATAAGATTTTACCTCAGAAACGTACTTTGTTGAATTTAATTCGCGGTGATTTTTAGAATGACTGGACTGGAAACCTGGTTGTTGTGAGTTATTATATCTAGTAAAAAACGCCGCTCAATCATGCCGCCATTTTTGTTTAACTCTGTGATTTTTCCCTCAACCCCTTGCTGATTTAAACCTTCAATTTCTATTTTATGCTGATCGAGATTAATACTGTTGCTCCGATGTTCAACAAAATACTTGTGACTATAAACAGAACTTTTGATTTCTCTGATTCTTACTGAAGATTGTGATCGAATATGTCCGGTCAGATGCAAGCGATCACTAGTTGCTGCCTCTGCTCCAATGACGATTAATGTATTTAAGATTAACCACTTAAGCATGACTACTCATCGGTACATTACCTGAGTAACTTAAGCGGAAATTAAAACGGGCCTCATTCAGAGGCCCTGCTTAAAGAAAAACTCTTACTTAAATAAATTAATTAGCTGCAATTGTGAAGCTTAAGGTGTCCTCATAAGCACCTTCCACCATTGTGTCTGCAGCGGCACCACTGTAAGAAATAGTTACGTCTTTATTTGTGTTAGCAACACCGGCCGTATTAGAAACAACTACGTCAGTTGCGGAAGCAAGGGCCACTGAAGATCCACCGTATTTAAGTGTATAAGAAAAAACTTCTGTACCGTCAGTTCTTTTCAGCTTTCCGGCGTTAACCGATGAAACTGTAATTTTATAACCAGTTTTTGAATTAGATTTTTCGTTGATTGTTGCAACTTTCAGGTCAGAAGTAGTTGCAGTTAAGTCCAGAGTGGAAGCCCCGGCTTCAGCAGTAACAGCCAGACTCAAATTTAAAGGGACAGTACCTCTAAGAAGTAATGTTCCTGAAGTAGCTGAGAAAGCTGAAGTCGATAAAACAGAAAGAGCGGCCATAACAAGAATCTTTTTCATATTGTTTCTCCTTTTTTTAGTGAATTGTTGTTTTATAAGGCACAAGGTATGCCAGAATTTTTCAATTTTCATTGTTTCCACTATCAAGTGCCTATCACTTGATTGGTGTTTATAGTTTAAACAGTGAGTGTTTTTTTGCTTATTTTTTTGACAGGTGAAAGCTTTTACCGGCTTGTTAAATCCGATCAGCATATGGGAAATCAGAAGGGTACGTAAGAAAGTTTAAGGAACAATAAAGGAAACACTGTCGATTAGTTAGTCATCTACGTGGCTGAGACCTTCAACCAGCTTTTCCATAATTTCCAGCCAGTGTTGCCTGTCCTGAACAGTAAGAACTTCAGTGATCTTTTCCAGCATTGAAAAGTAGTCTGGCAGGACCTGATTAATTGTTTGCTCACCTTTTTCGGTAAGCCTGACCTGCATTCCTCTTTTATCGTGAGGATCCTCGATTCGTTCAGCCAGTTGCTCCTTTTCAATAGCATCTATAAACTGAGTCATTGTTCCGCGAGAGACCCCTATTCTTCTTGCCAGCTCTGAAGGAGATAAACTTAAATTGGGCTCACGTTTTAAAATCATTAACAAATGAAATCTGGCGGAAGTGAGACCGTTATTAGTGAATAACGACTCCCGCTTGATATTCATAAAAGTGGCTACCTTTAAAAACTGAAAAAGAGTTTCTATGGCTTCAGCACTGGTCTGGGGATGCTGCTTTTTCAACTCCTGAAATACCGGATCATTTACAACGTCTAATAATCTTTTCATCACATAATTATGAAACCCGCCTTTAGATAGGTCAATTTGAATGGCCAAAAGAAATTCTTTAGATTTTCATCACATCACAGCATAATAAAGTAATGAAAAAGTATATTGCTCAGATGGGTGACCTCAAATGGATCGACCTAATAGGTCCTAAAAAAACTGACCTTAATGAACTCTCAGCGGAGCTTAATATCCCGAAGCGTATTCTGGGTAATGCTCTCAATCCTGAACACCTTCCCAAATATGATGACCTGGGAGAAACTACGGTCATATATTTGCGGACAATTGATCCTTCTGGTAATCCACAAGCAGTTAACATTCAGGATCTGACCACCAAGATCACTCTTATTATTAAAAATAATGTCCTTATTACTATTCACCGTCTGGACAAAAGCTATCTGGAAGAACTACGAACCCGCTCAACTACTGAAAACCTGAGTATGAAAGAAATAATTAAAACAATTGTTTCTTCTGCACTGTTAGCTTTTGACCAGCACCTGGCTGACCTTGAAAGCCGGGTCGATAAGTTTGAAACGGAAGTTTTTCAGCTGCAAAAAAATCATCACATTCTTAAAGAAGGTTATGCCTTAAAAAGAAGGGCCAGTGCTTTTAGAAAAGTGTTGAAATTCTCTTTGAACATCCTGGGCTCCCTGGAGGGAAGACCGGAATTTATTTGGCGTGATTTTGCTGGTCTTGGCGAAGCTATTGAACGAAACCTTTTTTACAGTGAAGACTTGTTAGAAAATGTAACAGGCCTGATTAATTTACATATCTCATTGTTGTCACACACAACGAATGAAGCCAGTTACCGAACCAATGAAGTCATGCGGGTTCTCACCGTCTTCTCAATTTTCTTTTTGCCTTTAAATTTTCTAGCCGGAATTTACGGTATGAATTTTAAGTATATGCCCGAACTGGAAATGCATAATGGCTATTTCGTTGTTTTGGGCGGTATGGCCGCAATTTCATTTTTTATTTTTGCCTGGGTTTATAAACGTGGATGGCTTAAAAAAATTAGTTAACGGTCATGCAAAGTAAGATTCTTGCAAAAATAAAACTACTTACCAGAAATAATCTGACCATTTTCCCAATTATATTCTGGACCTTGTTTTTTTAATTGCCACTCGGGACAGTTTATAAGCGAAAAGCTTTAACAGACATTCGTTTTGCCGAAAAAATCATTAAGCAGTGTAGAAGAATCAAATTAAGCAGCATTATAAAAAGCTTAAGGAGGCGTGCTGGATGGCAATTTATATTACACTTAAAGATAGCCTGGTCAGAAGGAAATATTTGCTAGAAGAGATTTTAAACATTGGCCGAGATGATAAAAATGAGATTGCTATTCCAAATGAAAAAATCAGCGCACGACACGGACAATTCTACAGAGTTGGATATTTGATTTGCTATAAGGATCTTAACTCCAGAAATGGCAGTTACTTAAATGGCAAACCAATTAAATTTTGCAAACTCTTTATTGGTGACAAAATAGAAATAGCCGGTTTGACATTTTCGATTGATGATTCTGAATTAAACGATTCAGAAAGAATGAAACTTTCTCGATCTTAGATATTATAATAATGCATTTAGATTCAAATACGTTCAGTTTTACATTTAAAATATTATTTTATTGAGATTCCTCTGAATTTTCCAGATTCTCAGGTGCCCATAATCTTTTATACGCTTTTCCGCGGTATGTTTTTGAAATAATATCAAAGAGAGAATCATCCTCTGAGATTTCCTGTCTCTCCTTATTAAGGCTTTTAACAATTTCTTTTTTGTCATAATCAGTAAAGCGTTCGGAGCCGACCGAACCGTTTGGCAACACCTGCTCTGGAACAGAAGAATTTACAGCTTTAATAGATTCTTTGACTCCAGAATTTTCAACAGGTTTACTGTTAAGTGGTGTCGTTGAAGATAAACCAAGAGGTAATGAGTTTGCGTCCTTATTTTTCAGAAATTTTTTGATAGCGAGATCTGTCTTGGCACGTAGCTCTTTTCTCTTTTTTGACTTCTCTGCATATCGTTTCTTGAATGCACTCATTACCTCTGGGTGTCTCTTGTGAAGCATGATGGAAATTTCACTATTTAGTTTATCAAGCTCAAAATAATTTTTTTTCGCTTCTTCAGTATCATCCTTGCCCTGGCCCTTCAATTCCATAATGTTGTTATAAAGCTTATAGAGTTTTTCATAAGCGAGCTTCTCATTGGAATCAAACACGGGAGAATTATCCGCTCTTTTTGTTTCGAAGAATTTTTTGCTATATTTCAGCTTCGCGGGAACAGCACACGTTTTCGTCTCCAGACATTTACACTTGGTATCAATCCGTACTTTCTTGCCTGAATTAACCAAACATCCTGAAGAGGCATTTGCCAGGGTACCGAGCGAAATTAAACATATAGTAATAAAAAACTTCAAGCTAAACTCCTAAATCTTTATTTCAAACTTATTATTGGCAGATACATGTTTGTGCGTTTCCGGATTCATTGAATAACACCTGACCAATATTAGAAACTGAACACACTTCAGTTATTGGTCTTGATGGGCCGATAACTGCGCCAGACCAGTGGCATGATTTTGGTGCTGCTTCAGTTGGCAATTTTTCAAGAGCTGAGCAGCTATTTTGATCTGCGGTCTTCTCCACTCCTTTTGCATAACACTCCAGTACCTTTTGAATTGCTTTATGATCGACTTTTGAATGGTACCCTTCCTTAGCCTTTTGTTTTAACTTATCTGTCTTAAATGTATTCAGATAGATGTAAAAAGGATCTTTAATAACTTCTTCTGACTTAGTGTCTTTGTAGAACCCTTTATATAAAGTCAAAGAGGAGTCAAGATAACAGATCGATTTCTCAAGCATTTTAACCAATTTAGTTTTTAATTCATTCTTCTCTTCACCTTTTTTAGCCATTTCATCCATACGTGACTGAGGAGTTTTCATCGCTTCAAGAACCGCGATTTGTTTTGGTGTGACTTCCTCGTTAAAATCCAATGCGGCCATTGCAATTGTCTGGATGTAATCTGCTCCATCTTCCATGTTCGCGAAAATATCAAGAGTTTCTTTCACAGTAGTCTTCGCTTCTTCCCCTACCAGACCTGTGGTGCTATAGAAATTAACGTAATCATTTCCGATTTCACCTTTATGTCCCCAGCCTTCATGATCACGAGCAGTCGATGCTTCATGACCTCTGACAAGATTATAAAAGAAGGTGTCAGTACCTCTAGATACTTCATCTCCATCTGTAAAATTTTTCGCTTTTTCGGCAGTTGTTCCAGTAAATTCTGAAATTACCTGCCCTAAATTGACTAGGGTATAGTCTGAAGAACCAACTTTAAAGTGAACATCGCCCCCCTCAGTTTCACCTTTAACTGTACCACTAAGAAGTGACATTACCGCGAGAACTTCAATACCCATTTTATTGACAAGGAAGTCCACCATTTTTGCTACTGCTTTATTTAGCTTTTTTGTAGCATCAGCAACTTTCTTTTTGGCAGCTTCTAATGCTTTTTGAGCTGCAGCCACTGCTGAAGCCTTACTTTCTGCACATGATCCATCATCATCTTCAGGACAAGTGATTGCGTTTGCTGCATCAAGTGCGCTTTGAGCTTTTGCTTGTTCTTCCTTAGCTTTCTCAAGATCCTCTTTTGCTTTTTTAATATCAGCAAGGCCTTTCTTGATTTCCTTATTCACCTTTTCCATTTTTTCTTTTTTCTCTTTAATCTCTGCTTCTCTCTTCGCATTTTCTGCTGCTGCCTTATTTTGTCCCGCTTTATCAAGAACCATCTGCTTTTCTAAGCTATCAATCTCATCCATCATGCTAGTAATACGATTGACTAACTGATAAACAATGCATGCCTGGGCATAGAGTTGAAACTCACCATTTGCTTTAGCTTCTGCTATGGCTTTTTCGTTGTTGCATCGAGATGACATTTGAGAGTTTTTTTCCGCAGTATTTTGTTCATTAGTTGCAAATTCTGCAGCACTATACATTTCTGACTGATTATTCATAACGACTGAATCTGAGTTCGAGGGATCTCCGACCGGCTTAACGAGATTCGGACTATTAAGAATTGTTACTGGTTTCTCGAGTAGTCCTAGTCTGACAATACCAGCTGATAGATTTAATTCCTCTATTTCTTGAGTTGTCATTCCACAAACATCCGCTTGAGCATAAGCGAGACTTTGAAGATTTAAGCTTATCGCCAGAATACCAATTAAGATTTTTTTCATAAAATATCACTCTGGTTAAGGTTCGTATTATTAATTACTGTTTTTTATTTTTTCGGGAAAATTCTTGCTTGCGACATTCCTTTGAAGCCGCAACATCAGCAAGTTTATTGCACTTGTAAAGTGCACCTATACGATCTGTAGTCTGTTCTAAAAAACGTTTATCGTTTTCTTGCACAACCTGATCTCTTGCTTCCTGGTCGGCAGAATCACTTTTAAATCCTGGTGTCTTCGCATATTGGGATTCTAGCGCACCTGTATTGAAGTTTACGTTCTCTGGACTTTTCTTAGGATCTTTTAAGACAGCTTCCACTGCCTTTCCACCCGGAGTTGAGCCTAGTCCATCTTCGCCCTGTTTTTCAGCATAAACAGGAACAGAGAGAAAAAGACAAAGTAAGGTCATTATGTATGGTGAATTAGTTTTTTTAGATTTCATCTTTAATCCCTTCCAAATGTTTTTGTTCGCTTTAAAAATTTTATACTGAAAATAGCTTGAAAAAATTTTAACCTAAATTTATTGCAGCAAGTATTCGTTTACATTCAAAGCTAACTTTGAATTAGTAAAAATTGGCTGCCTCAAAATGTTTTCACTTTTATATCGGAAGAATGAATTCAGTTTGTTAGGAATGATAATTGTTCTTCGTCCCGACCTATCCATTTGATAATCCGGGACATCCAGCCTTAGCTCTAAAATAGCTCTTTTTTGCCATCATTTTAAGGCAGTCAAATAATTCAGACTTATTAACCAGAATAAGTGATTACTTCGCTTAAACTTGTCCCAGTCAACTAATCGGGACAATTTCAAACCCAACAAAAGTATTTTGCGCCTTCAGTGTTAGAATACAAAAGACGTTTAGTTTTCCATCATAAGCTGAACATCAGGATACATAACAGCGAGGTTAATTTTGAAAATGAGTATAATGTTTATCCTACTGGGTACAATGTTTAATGCCTTCTCGGGGGATATCCCGCAGCTAGAATCCTTTGAGACATTTCAAAAATGGGAGAAAAACTTTAAAAGCAAAGCTAAATTCCACTCTAATTATAAAGTTCCGGATTATCTTATCCTGGGACTTAGAAACTCTGATCCGGAAAGTGCGTACGGGCGCTATTTGTTCTTAAAAAATAACCCTCAATATGCTGAAGATTACGAAAGGATCCATAAAGGGGAGCTAACTTCCTATCCAACGGATGGAAGTACATTAATAAGAAGCCGCGTTGAAGACATGCCTCCCCATATAGCCAAATACTACACAGAGAATCCAAAAGCATTATTAGCAGCAGAAGGATTTAATACTGACCCTGTACTCTCCAGAATGCTGTATACAGGAGAAATAAAACTACCTTATGGTACAAATGCAACTGAGTGGCTAAGAACCCATGCCTGGACTCCGCAGGGAATTGTTGAAAAAAACAATGTTGTAGACAATGCACAAACTGAATATAGAGGATATGTCCTCAACAAAATAGATCCAGCAACTGGTAAACCAATTGAACCTCCAACGACAGGGACAGCAGACCAGGTTAAAGGTTTACTTGTTATGCTGAGTTCAATTCAAAAAGATATGGCAACTATTATTTCTAAAGCTCAAATTGTCAAAGAGTCCTTGTCCCTTTCTCTGGCAAGCGGTGACTTTGAATCGGCAAGTATCGATTGTTCTTCTACTATTCGCAGTTCATTTAAAGGAAGATGTAACGAACTAAAGGTTTTAAAAAAATCTTACTCTACGCTTAATGAAAATGCGGAAAAAATTAAGACGATCATATCTGGTCTTGATAAAACTATCGCTTTCCCCAAAATTGCTTTGGACACATCCGCTCTTTCATCGACCATCAATAAAAGTAATAAAGATATTTTTGCTGCAGATAAAAATACTCCCGATTGCTCAGCCCCACTCCAGGGTTGGAAATGTCTGAAGACTACAATCACCACTTTGGAAGGCAAGAGCTATAATATTTTCTTAAAATGGAACCGCCCTTTAAAAAAATCAAGAGGGACTGTTTTTTATGGCGTTGGAGGAACTGGTACTGATGAAAGTGTTGTTCAGGATCCAAAATTCAAAGCAGAAGTCGATCAGCTGGATCAAGAGGACAATGTACGTTTTGTCTATTTACTAATGCTGGACAAAGATACTGTAAACCCTATCTCCAGTGGGTACTGGTCACACGGTGGGGGTTATGAATCACTCGCTCAAGTTTTTATGGCCATTTTAGAGTTGGGAATCAAAGAAAATATATTTCATGGTAATTTTTTAAATTATACGGGTGGAAGTAACGGTACCATGATGATTTCTTCGGCAATGTCCCGATTTAATGCCGATATTTATTTTGATAGAGCTGTTCTCCATGCTGGTCCCTTCTTACCTAATTTGACTACTGCTTGTGACAGAAGCTCTCAATCAAATTTTTATCTAAGCAACGCAAATCAGGTTAGTATTATCGAAGATTTTCTCTCTCGCTGGGCCTTTAAAGATCCTGCAAAAAAAGTCTGTGAAAATCAAACTCCTGACCGTTTATCCCTTTTAGGAAAAGGTCTTAAGAACGAATATCCTAACACCAGAATCCACGTTATTATGGGACAAAAAGAAGTTACTGATGGATTCGGTCACTGGATTCTTGCTTCAAATAAAGAATGGTATGAGTCCATAGCTGCTAAATCTAAAGAACGAATCGTTCATCAGGATATTGGACATGAATATTCTTATAAAGACGTGAGAAGATTGCTTAAACTTGGACCTGATGAAATTTAAAAAACCGGATCGAAATAATGAAAGCGAAAAGGCATGGTCATTCACCATGCCTTTTTTATTTCAGCAAAAAATTAATGGATCATGTTTGTTAGTGTAAACAGATAGTAAGGATCCAGTTTCATACGATGTCTTATGTAGAAAAATTTATTTGAATAATTGGAGGTAACTCCAATCTCGAATTTATACACTTTCCTATATTCTTTTCGATGCTTGTGTTTGCAATAAAGAATAACATTACCGGCAAGCGTCCGTTCACCTTTAAGAGATGCTCCTTCAAAATTATGTTCCCAATGCAAATTAAAAAATTGCACAGCTGATGAAGCCAATGGGTCTATTTCACCAAAAACTTTATCACAATTCATCAGCAGAGGGTAAAAGTGGTTGGATAGATCAATGATCTTATCGCTAAAAAGCAATAATAAAGATCCGCTGTCAAAAAACGATCTGATTTCAGTTCCAACTGCAGAAAACCCGGAGGATTGTAAGTGTGGAAGGAAGGGGACGTCGTTGACATTGCCTTCGATAAAAGACCGTACCTCGGCTCCAAGCAATTCTAAAAAATTGTGATCATGATGACCTAGATGATGTGCGAGTTCATGGATTAACGATTGCGTCGCCTGTCCGAAACTCATTCTTAATTCATTATCTTGGTAGAGGAGATCAAGATTATAATAAACAGGGTCCCCTACTTTATTGCCAGTTATGGCCATTTTCACTACACCATCAATAACAAAAAAGCCTGGGTTTTTTGATTCGGATTCAAACTTAATAATATTGGCCTTCAACTCCTGAGGTAAATTTTCTTTGATTTGTTTTAAAATTGCTCTGCCTTCAGAAGATTTGCCGCAACTTTCTTTGGCCAGACAAAGGTCAATTGAAACAGAAAGATTTTCAAGGGCAAAGGCCAGGTATTGTTCGGCAAGTCCCCCGCCATTGCGGACTTCATCTCCGCCTTTTGCCATGAGGTTTGAGGAAAATAATAGGCAACAAAGTAAAATTAGCTTATTCATATGTCGTTAATTCTGGGTTATTTTGGTCAGCGGGAAAAATTGAATATTAAGTCTATAAACTTCATTAGCTTCGTCGGATTCAAGAAGTTTTCCTAATTTACGGTGAAAACTCAGGATGCACTCTTTAGCCTCATCAATCTTTTTAAGATCAATTGCGTAAGTAACGGCGGTAAAATCTCTGAACTCGACACTAACGTCTTCAAGCGCAATCAAGGCCTTCTCTATGCTCTGACGATGATGTTCCACAATAGAAGCTGAGGGAATATTCGTTGTTGTGGTTAAAGGTTTAGTTTTTCTTATCAATGTTCCATCACGATTTTCAATGTGGCCCCTTGCCTGAAGTTCTTCAAGAGCCGAACTTGCCACCTGGTGAGATATACCTAACCTTTCACTAATCCATTCAGCACAATAGTGAGCGTTTTTTAACTTGGCCAGATTTAGGATCGCAAGGTAATGCCAGTCTTCTACCAGACTCAATTCATCGCCTCCGAGCAGTTCCCGTTGGGGTTCACTGAAAGATTCTTCTTTCAAAGCAGCCATTTGTCCTTCAGTTAAAGACAGTTTGTTTCCCAAAACAATCAAATTTTGAAGTGAGAGTCTTCGATGGCCATTTATGACGTCACCCAGGGAGGTCTTACTGATTCCTAAGTCTCTGGAAAATGCTCTTAGTGAATAAGCGGGATTCTTATTCTTACGTTTTTCGAATTCACTGGATAGTAATTGCTGAGCTGTTAAACCTGTCATCGTTTTTTTGGGATAAAAATTATCAATAATTAAGAGTAACCCAGATAATTATTTAGTCCTAGAATAAACGACTTAATTCCTGTCCCGACGCGAGTTCGGGACAGGTGTGAGTCTGGCGAAACATGGCGTCAAGGAGGTTTTTCTATCTGCCTATGCAGATGCCGTCGTTTTTCATACCCCTAGGCAGATTGGGAAAATTCGGGATTCCATCGGCATTTTTTCTTCCAGTAAGTTTCGTAAAATTATTCATGTTATCAAAAACGCAATAGCTCGTTCCATTTGAATAAGCGATAGTAACACCAACTTTAAATAATCCTGCCGTTATTTTTTCATTAGCATGCGGATTAGGTGTAGTGACTTCCCTATCAGGTGTTTGCAATTTTTTTATTGTTCCACTCGGTAATACGACAACAGCTTTTCCTCTGGGCATTGATCCTTGAGGAATAAGTTTACCGTTACTCACCGTGAAGACCGTTGCATCGTCTTCGTCTTTGTAGAAATAGTTAGGCATTAATCCTTTTCTCAAATTTCCATAAGCCGATGTGATCTGCAAATAATAGTCAGGAACTTCCGTTCCGTATGAATCAACCCATTTCGGACCGCCTGCACTGATGGCAGGCTCTATGGATGTTTCTTCTCCCCAGTCATTCCAGGAGGCAACGATGATGTGTCGAGGATTATTTTTAATCGCAAATAACCACTGTTTCATATAGTGATCACCATTCATCCGTTCAATGGGAGTTGTTCCTCTTCCAAGATGATTTGTATCCCATCCCGGCATAACGGTGATTGCCTCTGGACTTGGGATGAGTGGGTTTTTCATTACCCAACCCCAAAGTCCTTCTGAAGAATACTTTTTTAGATCGGGATTTGAACCATCAATCATTCCTCCGGCCCTGCGAATGGTGAATCGAGGATCGCTCCAGCTACAGGCAAAACAGGTTCTTTCTGATTCAATCGAATTGTAAACAACGAGCAGAGGTTTGCCGTCGATTTTGAGATAGTTTGGATCATTAATGTAATGATTATAGATATGGTCAGCTTCTTGTTTTTGCGCCTCCAAAGATTTTGCCCCCCAGAGCCCGTAACCAATGGCGACTGATATTTTTAGACGAACATTTGCTGCTAATTTTGAATTCGTGGCCGCGAACGCGCGAGCATTCTGTTCAATAGTTCCGGCATCGTTACCTATTCCATTGGTATGATCGAAAATTAAAAAATCTACACCAGCACTTTTCATCGCCACAATATGAGCAGAGGCCGTATGCGCATCCCCGGTGGAATAATATCCTTGAAGAGGCTTATATCTTGTCCATTCTTTCCAGTGACTCGTAGGTGAATCAGGCTTAGTCCAGTAATGATGATACCAGGTCCCGATAGTAGAAGTATAAATTGGCTGTGCCGGACAAACCCAGTCTTTCGGGCAGGTCTCGGCTGCCTGAAGATGAGATTGCATGCTAAATAAACTCAGAAGTAAAAATATGTATTTCATGAAAGATCTCCCACTTTTCTCTAATAATTATAGGAGTGTTTGGAAAAGGCGGAAGATTAAATACAACTTTTAAGTGCTTGTTGTGTCCGAGGACGGATCGGGACAGCTTAAATTATTGGCAATTAGATCAAAAAAAATGGGATAGTGATTATATGTAAGAAGAGAGATGGTGCCCTGCGAGGGACTTGAACCCCCACGCTTGCGCACTAGATCCTAAGTCTAGCGTGTCTGCCAATTTCACCAGCAGGGCGTTTTAGAGAACCCTATTTTTACTCAAATCAATGACAATTGACAAGAGAAAATTGAAAATTATGCGGCTTTTTTATCGCTGGAAGATATCTTTCTTTCCAGATCGGACAGCTTTCCGGAAAGAACATTGTTTTCTTGTTTAAGTTTGATGATTTCTTTTCGTTTTTCGCTAAGTTCGTTGGTGGCTTCAGCTATGCGCTGGCTGGCGGTTTCCAGCTGTTTAATATAGGCCTCATTCGACTTAGCAGCAGCTTGAGGGCCTTTTTTACGTAACTGAGCCTCAAGCTGAGAAGTCGTAAACTTGAGCTTTTGTTCCAGCTTTTTCAATTCCATGCTTTGCAGTCTGTTTTTGTCTTCGAGAGACTTCTTTTCCTGACTCAGAGTCTGTAGTTCTTTTTCCAGGTCCGCTTCGGCGTGGTTGCTCAATGTAGGTTTTACTTTTTGGTCGATTTCTTCTTTATATTTACGGGCCAGCGCTCTTTCAGTATCCAGCTTTGCTTCCAGTTCAATCTTTTCCATTTTAAAACGTTCAATTAACGTCTGGGCCATTCTGATGCTGGCCTTTAATGTTACAACCTCTTTATCTTTTTTAATTTGAGCATCATCATCCTTGTTATCCATGTTCTCGCTCATAATATTAATCTTCTTATTGGCGAGCTCCAGCTTGGATTCGAGACTTTCTTTTTCTGCTTTCAGATGATTGATAGTATTGACCAGATTTTTTTCAGGACTGTCTGCAACCTCCTGCTTCATCTCGTGAATTCTGTCTTCCAGGAACATAAGTTTGCGGTCTTTTTCCCGAATAACCAGTTCATGATCATGACGAATTTTTTCGATTAGTTTTTCTTTCGCTTTAAGTGCACCCATCGTTTTTGCGAGAGCATTTTTTAATTTTAGATGTTCAGCATCCTTAACGTCGGTGGTAAATGCTTCCAGATTACGATTTTCATTTTCGGCTCGAAGCTTGAGCATTTCTTGCTTCATCTGCTCCATGACTTTTTTCATTCTGCCAATTTGGCCTTCGAGTTTTTCTTTCAGGGCCGGCTGAAGTTCATTTATCGCTGCTGACTGGACAACAGTTGTCTCGGAAACTTTTCTAGGCTCCAGCTCAGCCTGAACTGCTTCTGTTTTAACTACGTCTTTCGCTACAGCTTCTTCAACAATTCCACTAACGATAAATTTGACATCATCTTCGCTGGCATCAAGCTGTCTGGAAACAACTTTAACAATATCATCCTGCAGGACATTTCGGCCTTCAGCTTTTATTCGAGTTACTTCTTCATCGATTTTTTCGGTTAACTGATTTCGGGTAAGTTCCCATTTTTCGTTATTGCTCAGGTCTTGAGTTACACCTTCTATAACCTGTTTATGAGTATCTTGTTCTTCAGCTTGACCCTTAATGCGGGTAAATCCCCCGCCCAGATCTTCTTTTTTACCACTGATAATGAGCATTTCTTCGATGTCAGCAAGTGATTTTCCGGAAAGAATTTTTTTAATTTCTCCTGTCTGCTCATCCAGACCAGTATCAGCTATTTTTTTAACGACATCACTGATGCCATTATACAGATCTTCGTCTGTCACAAGCTTTAAGATGAATTGCTTAAGTTCGCTGTCAATCTCAACTAGAGCATCCTGTCTCGGATAAATCCCCATGTAGCGTTCAATATCTTCCAGCTCCAGTGCAGCTGTGGGTTTAGCATTGTCTTCATTACGACGATAATTGCGGATAAAAAGTGCAATTTTTCTAGCTACGGCCAGTTTTTTAGCCTGATCATTAGGGCTATACAGGACATTTTCTTTTTCTTCCAGACCTGATTGTATTTCAACTGCCGGTGATTCAACGATCTTGGATGTCGTTTCATTCAGGAAGAATGACTTAAACTTTTTCAATTTTTGATCTTTGAACCACAGTGCTGAGAGTGTGAGACGCTGGCGTTTACTGAAAAAATTGACATCGTAAAAATTGACTCTTGATACAAGTTCCTTAACCTTTTCCGGTTTTTGCAGATATGCTTCTTCCATGATGAAATTTTTCTTTTCATATGAAATTTGAACTGCAAAGGCCTGGTCGTTAAAAGAATAACTGACTTCAATAAACTTCTGCTCTTCGTTCGATTCCACTTCTTTCAAAGCGGCAATTAGAGAATCATTTAGAAAGCTGCGTATAATATCTATGTCGAATTTGTTCTTATAGGCCTCGATCACCATAGAGTCGATAAAATAACCAACATTGAGATATTCATGAATTTTTATCATGAAAACTTTTTTGAGATTTTGAGAATATCTTTCTATGAAATCATAACCTGGACCTTGATCAAACTGAGCATGTAACAGATTCTGCACCTGTGCTATGTCCAGGTTTTTTGCATCAAAGAAACCGCGAACATCTTTTTCAATCTCCGGAACAAAGGTCAAATCCGGATCAGTTTTCACTCTGGGAAAATTGGTTATTTCGGGTAAATAATCATCAAGGATAAAACTACACTTGAGATAGTCTTCACCTTCGATTTCCGTATATATTTCCCATCCCATATCGCGAAAAAAAGCACCCACAGAAGCAGTACTCTGCTCCGGTGACATAATGATTTTTTTCGTTTCAAAGGCCAAGAAAATCTCCTCTTATGCTACATATTCTTTATTTGCATGCTTGAATAAATCCAGATTTTTCTGAATCAGCATTACTACTTTGCCATTTATCTTTATCCGTCCTTCATATATATCTTTCAATATATTTTTCCCTTCATAGTCTTCATTCCAATGAAAGATATAGTTAAAAGATCCCAAAATCAGCTCCAGGTCATTCATATCATCGGTTTTAATATTCAATACGCCTGAGCCGTCAAATTTTTCCAGCAGCATGAGCTGTCCGATATTTTCGGGATCAGCAATCGTCTTAACATATGCTCGATCTTCATCTGTCAGGTGTGGTTTGCGTCGGATGTCTTCCAGCCTGTTTTTCATGACGTTGATTAACTGATTACTTCCTAGTTTCATCATATTATTAAAAGTCGCTGTATAGATATTGCGCAAAAATGCAGCATCATAATGCCCCATAAAAAAAGCACAAAACGTATAGGCGGAAGCCACGGCCATTGCGCGTTTAAAAAAGTTAATGTCACGGTGAAGAAAAGAACGCGCCTCATTTCTTTCAACTTTAGAAAATAGTTTCCATGCCAATTGACTGAGATCATCCTGGTTACGGTCTTGTGAAATATAAAATTGATGTAAAAGTTGTCCGAATTTTTTATAATAGACCAGTTTAGCCTTCAGTTGTAGTTCAGCTTCCATACTTTGAAATGTTTCCATAAATAATGCATGGATTTGTGTCTCATCATCGCCTTCAATAAGCAGCGTATGGCCAGCAGCCGAGAGTTTAGTAATCATTTCGATGTTGAGAAATCCACCTTTGGCAGAAATAACAACTTCCGCCCCCGACCGTTGCTTCCATAGTATTCGGCCTGGTGACAAAATATCATCCCGGATGTCGTTAATTTCGAGTGGCAGTTTTTTCACGGCATGTTCCTATAGGTGCAAGACCAATGAACTCTTCGGTTTAAAACTAATTATGTTGACGGGATTCTTAATGATAAAGATTGCAAAAAAAAACCCCACTTAGTGGGGTTTTTTACTCTGCTATTTGTTTGGATTGTAACAGCGATATTGATGGGTTTCTGACTGAGCAGTAATTCCTGGAAATTCTTTGCGACAAACATCTAAAGCATTCCAGCATCTTGGATTAAAGTGACATCCTGATGGAGGATTCATCGGACTTGGAATATCCCCTTCGAGAATAATTCGGTCATGTCTCTTATCTGTCGTAGGTTGAGGAATAGCCGAGAATAATGCTTTGGTATACGGATGTTTGGCATGCCCATAGAGCTCAGCTGATTCTGCAACCTCCACCATATTTCCAAGATACATAACAGCTACACGATTAGAGATGTATTCAACAACTTTTAAATCATGAGCAATGAAAAGATAAGTTAGTCCTAATTCTTTTTGCAGATCCATTAAGAGGTTTACAACCTGTGCCTGAACCGAAACATCGAGTGCCGAAACTGGTTCATCACAAACGATGAATTCAGGTTCAACCGCCAGTGCGCGGGCGATACAAATACGTTGTCTTTGTCCGCCTGAAAACTCGTGTGGATATTTATTAAGGGCGTCAGCCGGAAGCTGAACTTGATTTAAAAGTTGCAGCAGTCTTTTTCTTCGTGACTCTTTATCAGTGTGCAGTTCGTGTATATCCATTGGCTCAGCAAGAATATCTCCGATTGTCATACGCGGGTTAAGTGAGGCATACGGATCCTGAAAAATGATCTGCATTTTTCTTCTGATCGCGCGCATTTCAGACGGAGAATAATCAACAATGTTTTTTCCATTGAAGATAATTTGTCCTGACGTAGGTTCAATCAATCTCAGGATTGAACGTCCTAAAGTTGTTTTTCCGCAACCAGACTCTCCTACCAGACCAAGTGTTTCGCCTTTCTTGATTTTGAAACTTACATTATTGACGGCACGAACGGCACCGACTTCTCTTCCTAGAAGACCACCCTTGATCGGGAATGTCTTACACAGGTCTTTTACTTCAATTAAATATTCGCTCATAGTTCTCTTCCTTCGAATTCTTTGAGTGGATTAAAGCAAGCTGCAAGTTGATTTGGATTCATTTCCATCAATCTTGGCTCCCCTTGAGCACCACGACATTTTTCCATAACGTTCACACAACGATCCTGGAAATTACATCCAGGAGGAAGATCGAACAATGAAGGAACCATACCTTCAATTGTTTTAAGGCGGTCTTTCTTGTGTCCAGTTGTCGAATCGAAAGATGGAATGGAATCCATCAATCCTTTCGTATACGGATGTCTTGGGTGATTGAATAAGGTTTTTACGTCAGCAGTTTCAACGATCTGACCACAGTACATAACCGCAACAGTGTCACATGTTTCAGCAACAACCCCCAGGTCGTGAGTGATGAGGATGATCCCCATTCCAAGTTCCTTCTGCAGTTTTTTCATGAGCTCAAGAATCTGAGCCTGAATGGTTACGTCCAGGGCCGTTGTCGGCTCGTCGGCGATAAGAATATCTGGCTCACATGAAAGAGCGATCGCGATCATTACACGTTGTCTCATCCCCCCAGATAACTGGTGAGGATATTCTTTCACACGTTTATCCGGAGAAGGAATACCCACGAGACGAAGCATATCGATAGCTTTTGCTTCTCTTTCTTTTTTTGATAAGTGCGGCTGGTGAAGTTCGATAACTTCTTCAATTTGATTTCCAATAGTGAAAACCGGATTCAAAGACGTCATTGGCTCCTGGAAAATCATCGCGATTTTGTTACCGCGAATTTTTCTCATTTCATGCGCAGGCATATTCACTAAGCTCTGACCTTTGAAATTGATTTGTCCGCCGGCCACGCGACCTGGAGGATTAGGAATAAGACCCATGATGGCCAGAGCAGAAACTGATTTACCAGATCCGGACTCACCTACGATACCGATAGTCTTCCCTTTATAAACGTCAAAATTAACACCGTTAACCGCTTTGATTGTTCCACGGTCAGTCTTAAATTCAACAACAAGATCTTTAACTTCTAAAACTTTCTCAGTTGTCATTTTTTTTTATTCCTATTTCCCTTTCAACTTTGGATCGAGCGCATCACGTAGAGCGTCGCCTAGAATGTTAAACGAAAGTACAATAATAAACATGGCCAGCGTCGCAGCTCCAAGTTGCCACCAAACACCACGGGCCAGTTCTAATTTTGAATCGTCTATCATTGTACCCCAACTTGGACGTCCTTGTACCCCTAAACCGAGATAAGAAAGAATTACCTCAGATTTAATGGCCGCCTCAAACGTTAGGGAAAAGTTGATAATCAATACGTGCGAGATATTTGGTAGGATATGCTTAAATAATTTTCTCACATTGCTCGCACCCAGGGCATTTGCAGCTTGAGCATATTCGCGGTCCTTGTGTCTCATAACTTCACCACGAACAATCCGGCAAAGCCCAACCCACGATGTGATACCCAAGGAAATAAATACGGTTGATGTTCCTTTCCCCATGATGAAGGCAATAGAAACGAGCAACATTATCGACGGAATGGATGAAAAGGTAGTGTAAAACCAAACAATAATCTCATCAACCAACCCACCAAAATACCCAGCTATCATTCCGAGCATTGTTCCGATGGTAAGAGAAATCATAGCAGTGGCCAATCCGATAGCAATGGCCGTTTCTGCTGCTTTAACCATTTTAAGAAAAACGCTGCGACCAAAGATGTCTGTACCGAAAATATATTCTGAACTAGGTGGGGCGTATGACGGACCCACTTCGAGTCCCCAATTTCCTGCAATCACACCCAGAAAAGTTAAGAGTGCTATGAGAAAATAGAAGGCTACAATAATCAGAGCAGTAAGTGCCAGCTTATCATTTAAGATTGTATGCATAGCATGCTGCCATAGGGATTTTGATGTTTTTTTCTTAGTATCAGAAGCTTTTACACTGCCTACTGACTGAGATACAGAAGTCATATTTTTCCTTTTTCACTCTCTGCTATTTCAATTTCATACGTGGATCAACCACAGTATAAAGAACGTCAGTGATCACGTTGAAGGTTATAAAGCCAAGAGCACTTAAAATCGTCATGGCCTTAATCACTGGAAAATCGCTGTTATTAATGGCTTTTAAAACCAATCCACCAAGACCTGGAATGGAGAAAAAAGATTCAACTAAAAGAAACCCGATGATCAAAAAGGGAATCTGAATAATTAAATAAGTTAAAATAGGGATCATGGCGTTTTTCAGAACATGTTTAAACATGATCATTGTTTCCCCTAGCCCTTTAGCCCGCGCTGTACGGACATAGTCTTGATAGACTTCATCCAAAATCACGGCACGGTAAAATCGAGTATCCGGACCTAAGCTGATTATGACGTATAATAGAACAGGCAAAATGACGTATGGAATGAAGTTCGGAAATCCAGCTTCGTAACCAGAAATCTCAAACCAGCCAAGGTTGTAGGCAAAAAACCACTGCCCAAAGAGAATGTAAGCCAGACTTGGAATACTCATCATAGCAATTGAGATAACCAGAACGAATTTATCAATAAGTTTTCCACGATAAAAGGCTACGAGAAGGGCCAGCGAGATGGAAAAAACGTTCGCCAGTATGAATACCGGCAACGTGATACTTAATGAAGGTCCGATTCCCAGTTTGATTACTTCCCAGATATTCTGTTTAGAAGACCAGGAATACCCAAAATCAAAAGTAAAAGCCGATTTAACGATATCCAGGTATTGCTCCCAGAAAGGCTTATCTAATCCTAGTTCGCGATGAAGAGTTGCAATTTGCTCAACGGTTGCGTGCCTGCCCAGCAAAATAAAGGCCGGGTCAGGAGCAACAACGTTAAAAATTATAAAAATAATAAAACAGACTCCCAGAAGAACTGGAATCACGTAAAGGAGTCTGCGCAGAATGTAAAAATATAGATTCATCTAACGATCACCAATTAAAATTAAAATTTCTTCAGTAACTCTTCTTTCTTAGCAGTATCAATATTTAAGTACTGATAAGAATCGTGGTGAAGATCACTTGGACGGTAGTTACGTAACCATCCTTGTTGAACGGTATAAGCCTGACGGTGCATGTTGAACACGACAGGAACCTCTTCAGCTAGGAATTTGTAAAGTTTTTCATAACGGGCAGTTCTTTCTGGAGAATCTTGCATAACAACAGCTTCTTCAAATTCTTTGTTAAACTGAGGGTTGTTGTAGTTAGAGCTGTTAGCACCCGGTGAAGAGTTTGGTCCGTAGAATAATTGCAGGAAGTTTTCTGCATCAGGGTAATCAGCTCCCCAGGCAGCTCCGAACATCTGAACTCCGCGTTTTTTAAGTTTTGCCTGGAATTCCGGCCATGGTGAAGCAGAAATTTTAATCTTGATACCGATTTGCTCCATTTGCTTCTGGAAGAATTCACCCATCTGACGTGATGTTGTCGAATCAGGAATATCGTAAATGATTTCCGGTAGTCCCTTGCCCCCCGGGTAACCAGCTTTTGCTAAAAGTTCTTTAGCTTTTTCCAGGTTTGGTCCTTTATATGGGCTTGTGTAACCTTTTACGTTACCGGCAATCCCAGGAGGGATTGGTCCTTGAGCCGAGAATGAAGTGTTGTTGTAGAAAAGTTCATTAGATTTTGATTCATCGAACGCAAGAGAAATAGCTCTTCTTAAATCTGTATTCTGGAAGAGTTTATTTTCAAAGTTAAAACCAGTGTAAGTAAGATCTAACTGTGGAGAGATTGTTAACGTCATTCCACGACCGGATAGTTCATCTGAGAGTTTGTTGTTTTTGATTGCAGTTGCAAAGTTATCTTTAGGAACTCCGTACCAGTCAATTTCACCTTTATTGAACTTTAACCATGCTGGTTGTGATTCAACCATGACGTGAACAACAATTTTATCGACAAGTGGTAGTTTTTTACCAGCATCGGCCAGAAGATGCTGATACTCAGGTGAAGCATCTGATGGATAAAGCTTTTCACGGAAAGTTGGGTTTCTCGTATAAGTGATACGTTTTCCCTGATCAAATTTTGGAAGAATGTATGGACCAGTTCCCACTGGGTGATTAATAAATTCTTTGCCGTATTTAGCAACAACTTCCTTTGAAACAACGGAAGTAAAACCCATCGCCAGAGCATAAAGGAATTGAGGGAATGGTTTAGCCAGTTTAAATTGAAGCGTGTGTGAATCAAGGGCCATTAAACCTTCAACAGGTTCATCGTAATTAGTTGTCGCAGCTTTTTCGTTTTTGGCTCTCCATTCATTGAGTCCTTTTAGTTTTCCGTCAAGGATCCACCAGCCTGTTGCCTGATTTTTTGAATCAGCAAGACGCTTGATAGAGTAAACAAAGTCTTCTGCAGTCACTTCTCTGCCTTTTCCGTTAGGAAAAGCAGCATCGTCCTGGAAAAGGACGCCTTTTTTGATTTTAAAAGTATAAGTGATTCCATCTTTTGAAACTTCCGGCATTGCCTCAGCAAGATTCGGTTGCAGCTCGTATGGCATTTTTAACCAGTGATAAGACAGTAGTCCTTCATAGATTTTTCCGATTTCGCGACCTGAGTAAAGGTCATCGGCCATAATCGGATCGTATCCCTTAATCTCAGCGGTGCTGATGACATTCAGTACGCGCTCACTTGCGTTTTGCTTTTTTGCACATCCGGCAACAACCAGAAGTGAAAAAGCGACGAGGACACTGGACAACGTCAAATAGATGTTTCGCATTTTCATTTTCAAAATCCTTTATTAACAAAATAAAATGGTCGGACTTTTATTTATAGCTAGGATTAGCATCTTTTGTCATTCATTTTGGGATTTTTTTTTGATGCGCAATGACGGTTGCAGAAACTTTATTTATTCACAGGCTTGGGGAACTAAAAACAGTGTCACTATGGCATCAGGAGAATAATCTTTAATAAAGATTTTGAAGACAGTTCTCTCATAGAATTTTTCATTAGCTGAAAAATTATCCACAACAAATCTATAAGATGGCGTAGCGCGTTCGAGCAAAAAATGGCCATCTTTGAACTGTACAACATAGTGCGATGGAAGAACATTATTCACTCTAAAGCGTAGAAAATCTGAGGCAAAGACAAAAAATTCTTCAACGCTTTTAGCGATTTTAGCGTGGAAAGGATGCTGACCGATGTGATCTTTCAGCAATTTTGAAAGTTCAGATCGTTTGATTTCCCGGTTCACTTGTTCCGGATCTAAACTTAAATCAAGTAATTTTTCACCCACAACGGGAAAATCCAGGGCCAGCAGAAATTTGTTTTCTATCCGTTTATGTTCAGCTTCATAATTAAAAATATGTTTTGTTGAAAGCAATTCAATTCGACCTTTGCCTGAACCGTTTACACAAATTTTTTGGAATTCTCTGAGTCTGAACTTATCTGATTGCTCATCAACCGGGCGATGGGCACAGCTGATGAGCGTGAGTAAAAAACTACAGATAATTAAGGTTTGTCTGAAACCGAAGCAGGTATACGATTTTTTTCCAGGTCTTCTAATAGTTTTAATAAATCCGCTCTCTCGTTATCTGCTTTGGTATATTGCAATGATTCGGTCAGATAGACTTTGGCCTTATCATAATGGGAAAGACGCTGGTAAATCATTCCGAGGTGCTTCGTGATAGTCGGATCTCCTTTGACCAGCTCCACTGCTTTTTTTGATTCTTTTAAAGCCTCAGCATATCTGCCTGTCTGGTAATAATACCAGGCGAGCGAATCTCGGATATAGCCATCTTCCGGACGCAGACGGACTGCTTTGGAAATATATTCAAAAGCGACATCAAGTCTTTCATTGCGCTCGAGTAAAGAATAACCCATAAAATTTAGGGCGTGAGCATTGTTGGGATCTTTATCAATAATTGCCTGAACCAGAGCACGCGCTTCGACAAACTGGCCATTTTTTTCCATTAAAGACGCCAGGTAGTAGCTGTGGCTTTCAGTAAAACTCTTATGGGAGCGAAGTGTATTCAAAGTTGCAATTGATTTGGTATACTGGAAAGTATCTTCAAAAAAACTTGCTTCCAGCATTTTTAGCTCAACCATCATTTCAGGATGTTCCTCACAACGGTGAGCTATATAGGAAGTAAAGTCACTAATGTATTGAGGTTGACCCTGAACAAATCCTTCCCGTGCAGCTGATCCTAAAATCTGTCCCATCTGCAGTCCGGCATCTCCGTAAAGTGGGCTGGTTTTAGGAATCTTACGAAAGGAGGCAAGAGCTTCATTTTGTTTTTTTGTCTGCTGATAAAGAGCTCCAAGATAATAGTGAACTTTATCTGAATCCGGAACAACTTCCTGCACTTCACGAAGCAGAGCAATTGCTTCCTCATAGCGGTTGATGTCTGAGTATAAAAGAGCGAGCCGAACTTTGAGGTTGACATCACTTATATCCAGAGAACTTAGGACTTCTGCATAGGGAAGAACATCTTCATGCATTTCCAGGGAAAACATAATGGCCACGGCACGGGCGAGAACCGGAACTGTAGACATATTGTCTTCTTTATCCAGGAACTGGCGATAAATCTTCAGTGCTCCAGCGAAATCTTCTTTTTCTTCATGAAGGGCCCCGATTGCCAGAGCTGCCTGAGAGTATGAAGGATCAATTTTCAGGGCTTCCTGAAAATATTTTTTGGCTTCACTCTTTTGTCCGCGTTCATATTCCATTCGTCCGCGATAAAAAGCAAAAGCTCCATTTTCCGGAATGCGTTTTTGACAGGCTGCCAGCAGGCCATGCGCTTCTTTGTATAATTTTTCTGCGGAATAGGATTTAGAAAGAAACAGACAGGCTTCTTCTGATTCAGGATTAGCTGAAAGCAGCTGCTGATAAGTGGCCCGAGCCTCTTTGGCTTTTTCCAGCGCAGAGTAGACTCCCGCCAGAATAAGTCCGGCATTTTCATCTTTGTAGTGACTTTTCTTAAACAACGTTTCCAGTATCTTTTGCGACTCTTTCAGTTCTCCCGAACGAATCAGCTCGATAGCATATTTTTTCTGAATGAAATCATCCTGTGGCTGAAGTTCAGCTGCATATTTAAAAATACGGGCCGCTGTCTGGAAATCTCCCCTCATCGAGGCATCATTGGCTTTGATAAATAAATCAGTCGCCAGAAATTCCGGCGCTCTTCCCCCTACTTTCTTAGCTGACTCCACCATTGCAGGAAGATCTTTTCCTTTTATGCCTAATTCGGCGGTGGGATTAAAGGCCTGCACCTGCTTGGGAGTCGAATAATGTGAACAGGATCCGACTATAAAAGCAGTTAATATCAGAGGAAGATGGAGTGTACGCATAGGCCTTCCAGGGCAAGAAAGAGAACTATTCCCTTCTGGAACTTTTTCGAATTTTACGGTGAAAAGCTTTAATCAAAGGCCTCGAAAACCTGGAGATCGGCCAAAAAAACCTATCCTTTGGATTGTGTCTAGTACTTGATTTAATTGGTTAATTGAAAATTTAGATCAATCATCCAAAAATTGTTTGGGAATTTGTTTGACAGCATTATTTTAATATTGTTATTTCTGGCTGGCTTCACCTGATGGGCTCGTAAGAGAATCAGGAAGAGCGGTGTAAGTGGTTGAATTTTTTGATCACCTTTTCACCGCCCGGAGATCACTGAAAAAAGTACTGTAAAAGAAAAAAAGACTCTTTTCGTATGACTTTTCTGTGATAGAAAACCTCCGGGTAAGGGTTTCGAGTTAATAATTCGTAAGAGCTACAACGCTCTCGATAAAATAGGGGAAATAACATGAGCGACGTAAGAATCATTAAGCGTTACCAGAACAGAAAACTTTATGACACTCACCAGAGCTGTTACGTGACTCTAGAAGAGATCGCGCAAATCATCCGCGAAGGAAATGAGATCCAGGTTATCGACAACAAAACTAAGAATGACATCACTTACATCACTCAAATCCAACTTCTTTTTGATCAAGAGAAAAAATCAACAAGAGCTGGAGATGTAGAGCTTCTTAAGCGCGTAATCCGCTCTGAAGAAGGGACTTTTACAGGTCACATCAAAGCACTTGAGAGATCAGCTGGTGTTTCATCAGGAGAATTTAAAGCTCCTTTCATGAATTCAGAATTGAACTCAGCTATTGAAACTACAACGACTTTAAACTAAAATTTTAAGCATTAGTTCTTCTTTTAAAAAAGGTACTTAATGCTTAGCAAAAATTTTAAAAAAGTTATCATAGCACCCGTCTTCATGGCGGGTGTTTTATTTCTCGGAATCGCAAATGCCCAGCAGATGAAACCAAACATCGGGGCCCTCACCAGCGATAAAACAGCTCAAAGAGTTAACGAAGATATTCCTTCTTCCTCCAATGCTGATAGAATTCCAAATGATCTGAACAAACATTCAGTCGGTATCGGTATTGGTCAAACTTTTCTGCGTTCTGACTTCCACGATAACGGTTCAGACAAAATTACTCCTGATCTCTATTATAATTATTCCGCAAGCTATTCATTTGATTTTATGGCCAACCTTCATTGGTCAAAACATGAATATCTTAATCGCGATGTAGAAATTAAGGGACTCGCTCTGGCCATAAAAGGGAAAGGATTTCAGTTTGACGCTTTCTCTCCTTTTGCTTTTGGTGGTTTTGGGTTTTATCTTCCGGAAGCCACACGTATTTTTAATGGCGTTCCTACTGAAACGCGCTCGCAATTAGTTTTTGGTATGAACTTTGGTGTAGGAGTAGAACTTCGCCTTAATGATATGGCCAACATCGGAGTCATTGCTCACTATCATGACCCATTTGATGTCCGACAAGAAGTCGGATCTGACTTAGAAGGATCTTATATGAAGCTGCTGGTATTGGCTTCATATACGTTCAACTAAATGTCACGCTCACCACACCGCTTATATATAATCACCGGTAAAGGTGGTGTGGGTAAAACGTCCCTGGCAATGGCACTGACGAAGCACCTGGAAGCGCAAGGAATAAACGCCAGGTATAATTGTTTCTATCAGACAGCAGAACCTGAGTTATGGGACATTTTGAATCTGCCCGTTTTGGAAACAGAACTTGTGGCCAGTGCAGAAATGTACATTGCCAAGAAGCTTAACTCTAAAACCATAGCTTCCTGGATCATGAAAACACATTTTTTTAAATCTTTGTTTCAGATGATTCCTGGTCTGGGACATATGATTTTACTTGGTCGTCTCATAGAAGAGCTTCAAGGAGATCCCAGCTTAACCATCGTCCTGGACTCACCGGCTTCCGGGCACGCTCTCACTATGTTTGAATCTTCTTCTAATTTTAAACAGATTTTTGGCAAAGGCTTAATCGTTAAAGACATCGAAAGAATGCAGAATTTTCTGGCGAGTCCTAAATGTTTAAAAACTTTTATTGTGGCAATCGCTACAGAGCTCGCTCTAAGCGAAGCCAATGACCTGAAAGAAGAATTAGAGCAAAACACACATGGCCTTAATGTTAATCCGGAAATAGTAATCAATGATTCTCTCACTGGTTATTTGGAGAAAGAAAAAATTAATCCAGACGATTTACCTGAATTTCTTCTGACTAAGCTCACCCAGGAAAAGAATGTTGTCTTAAAACACAAATCGTTGCCACATATTGATGATGATCGTCAGGATAAAGTCATCGCCGAACTGCAACCACTTATGGAGGACTTTGTATGATCAATTTACCTCCTAAAAAAGTAGAAATTTTTTGCGGAACGGGCGGAGTGGGGAAAACAACGATTGCAACATCGCGCGCTTTAAGTCTCGCACAGGAAGGAAAGAAGGTTTTACTGATCACGATTGATCCGGCCAAGCGTCTAAAGCAAATTCTGCGCTTGCCTGATAAAGATAATGGCGAGATTTGCTCCATTTCATTGGAGTTGTTCGGAGGCGAGCAAACGCAGTCTTTTGATGCAATTTTGATGTCACCAGGAGCCACTTTGCGACGAATGGCCAGTGAGAAGGGACTGGAAAAAGAATTCGAAACCAACATCATCAAGACGTTGTCGCGTCCCTATGGTGGGATGAATGAAATCATGTCCATTATCGAAGTTCAATATCAGCTGGAAAAGAACTATTACGATACTATTATTCTGGACACTCCACCGGGAAAACACTTTATTGATTTTCTGGAAGCATCAGAAAAAATTAAAAATTTTTTCGATAAATCTTTTCTGGAAATTTTCGAATATCTGGGAAAGAGTATCCACGGTGAGAAGAAGTCAAAAAATATTTTCACGATGGTCATTTCAAGCGGAGTTAAAAAGCTGCTTAGTTATCTGGAGGATGTAACCGGTGCAGAATTTGTCCGGGAATTCATCGACGCTGTCCTGGCACTTTATCGCTGCCGCGACTCATTTTTACGGGCGCTGGCCTTTCAGCAAGATCTAAGAAAGGAGAGCTTTTCGAACTGGTTTCTAGTGACATCAGTTGAGCAGCAAAAAATGCACGAAGCTCAACTATTAAAAGAGCAGGCAGCGCAGTTTATGCATCGGGATTTGTTTGTGGTTATCAATAAGTGCCTTATGCCCTTCTTAAACACCTGGAACCCTAAGGTTGACTCCCCTCTGGCCACACTTAAAGCAGGAATGATTGCCCGGGAACTCAAGCTCATCGACTTTGCTAGTAAAAACTTCACAAAAGTATTAAAATTTCATGAAATTAATGACCCTTCTCCACTCGAGCACGTTAAGGGACTGGCCTTACAATTTAAGACCAACAACTAGGACATTCATGGAATACAAGATCAATAATAAGGAACAACTCGAAAGTTTTGTTTGCGAAAACTGGGATGTAGTGAATAACTACATCGAAGAAAAAAAACAGACACTTCCGATACCTTTTTATTCAAGTGTCGACATCCGTGAGAGCAAATTTAAATATGCACCGGTTGATCACAATATGTATCCGGCAGGTTTCAATAATCTTTGCAGCGTTGATCACAGAGAAGCAACCAGAGCTGCTGGTGAAACCATAAAAAAATTAAATCCAGAAGCAAGACTTATCGGGATTTTTCCGGAGTCACACACTAAAAACTTAATGTATCTCGATCACCTGGCCACATTGGGAAAGATGATTGCGGATGCAGGTTATGCTGTACGCTTTTTAAGTTTTGATCCGGCCCTTTTTCCAGAGCAGAATGATTGCCTGGGCTTAACTTCCAATTCAGGATCCCCGCTCACTATCTGTAAGGCGACTCACAAAGACGGACAGATTTTCGTTAACGGTGAAAAAATGGATTTGATTATTTGCAACAATGATCAGTCTAATCCGTGGCCCATTGACTGGAATGAAATAAAGACTCCAATTACACCGACTCCCAAAATCGGCTGGTTTCGTCGCCAAAAGAACATCCACTTTAGTTATTATAAAAAAGTTGCTGATGAATTTTGCGCGCACTTTGATATTAATCCTGATTTGATTCAGGCAAAATTCAGAGCAGTTGAAGATGTCGACTTTGAAAATAAAAATGGACTGGAGAAATTAGGTGCAGCGGTTGATGATCTGATCAGTGAATTAAAACCCGGCTCCAAAGTTTTTGTGAAAGCCTCGCAGGGCACTTATGGGATGGGAATAAGTGTGGTTGGCAGCGGTGAAGAAATTATTAATATGAACCGCAAAACCCGCAACAAAATGGACGTGGGAAAAAACAGCATAAAATTTACCTCACTACTGGTGCAAGAAGGTGTAGAAACTATAATCAAATACGACGACAAGCCCGCCGAAATTACTATTTATCTGATTGATGGCAGAAGTATAGGCGGATTTATGCGTATCAATGGTGAGAAGGACGCTATCGGAAATTTAAATTCACGCGGCATGGTTTTCAGAAAACTTTGTATGGGTGAAATAGTGGAATCAGCTGAAGACCACAAAAACAAGGAAGCCGTTTATTCAGTCATAGCAAGGCTGGCAACGATTGCTTCTGCGTATGAAATAAAAGAAGTTCTTAATTAAGGAGAGAATAATATGATGACCGGAGCTAAGAAAAATATCTTAGATGCCATTGGATGGACGCCAATTGTAAAACTCAACAAAGTTGCAGCTGATGTTGAATCAGAAATTTATGTAAAACTTGAATTTATGAACCCAGGCGGATCAAGTAAAGACCGCATTGGTGGATATATTATGGACCGGGCCGTTGCTGCCGGAAAATTAAAACCAGGTGGAACAATTATCGAAGGAACTTCGGGAAATACTGGTGTTGGCCTTGCAATGTGGGCCGCAGTTAACGGTTACAAATGTATCTTTGTTATGGCCGATAAACAATCAATTGAGAAAGTGAACAACTTAAAAGCTTTCGGCGCAAAAGTTGTAGTCTGCCCTACTGATGTTGAGCCGGAAGATCCTCGTTCATACTATTCAGTTTCAAAAAGACTGGCAGAAACAATCCCTAATTCATACTACGTTAACCAGTACGATAACCTTTGGAACCGTGAAACTCACGTCGCTACGACTGGTCCGGAAATTTTCGAACAAACCAAAGGCGACTTTGATGTTTATATGGCCGGTGTCGGGACAGGAGGAACAATCACTGGTGTTTCCATGTACCTGAAATCGAAAATGCCAAACCTCACAACTGTCGGGGTCGACGTTGAAGGATCAATCGTTGCTCAATATGCCCGCACGGGAGATTTGAGTGGCGCTCGTTCATACGTCATAGAGGGAATCGGAGAAGACTTCATTCCGGAAAACTATGACTTCAAAGTCATCGACGACTGGGTTGTTGTGGGAGACAAGGAATCATTCCTGATGACTCGCGCTCTTTTAAAACAGGAAGGTATCTATACCGGCGGTTCCGGAGGAGCTGCTGTTGTCGGTGCAATTAAGTACGCTAAGACGCTAAAAGAACCGAAAAAAATTCTGGTCGTTCTTCCCGACTCAGGTAACCGTTACGCTTCAAAAATCTTCAATGATGAATGGATGATGGCCAAAGGCTACATTGATTCTTCATTTAATGTCATTATTAAAGATTTCCTTGCGGACCTGGGAAAAAACAATAAACCATTAATCTCAATCACCGATCATGCCACCATCGGCGATGCAGTTAAAATGATGGAAGATAAAAATGTTTCTCAGCTCCCGGTTATCCAGGGGGACATCATTAAAGGGATTGTCAGTGAGAACAGCTTGTTGAAACCGCTATATACAGGTGAGTTCAAACTCTCAGACAATGTCAGCCTCGCTTACAACAAATCATATCGCGTCGTCGATATCAATGATCTTCTGGCCAATGTTCAGGACTCATTACTGAAAAAAGAAGTTGTACTTGTGACGGAAAACGGAAAACTTAAAAATCTATTAACAAATATTGATGTTCTGAACTTCATCGCAAAAAGAGAAAATGTATGACGAAAAAAGTAAGCACAAAAAAAAGTATGGAAAAAAAGACAAAAACAAAAGCTAAGAGCAAAGAAGCAGCTTTTCAGGATATCGCGACTAGAGTGATTCATGTAGGCGGTCATCCGGATAAGGAAACAGGCGCGATTATGCCACCGATTTTCCAGACTTCAACTTATGTTCAGGAATCCCCTGGTGTTCACAAGGGCTATGAGTATACGCGTTCACACAATCCTACGCGCACAAGGTTAGAAGAATGTCTGGCTTCTCTGGAGCAAGCTAAGCACTGTTGCGTAACAGCTTCTGGTCTTTCGGCTGAAATGCTGATGATGCACCTTCTTCCACCAGGATCTAATATCATCTGTGGTGATGATGTTTACGGCGGAACCTATCGTTTATTTACAACAGTTTTTAATCACGTTCACAATTTCCGTTTTGTTGATACGACTGATCTAAAAAAACTGGAAAAAGCAATCAAAGATTTTAAACCGGCGATGATCTGGCTTGAAACTCCAACCAATCCACTTTTAAAGATTACTGATATCGCAGCAGTCGCAGCAATGGCGAAAAAGGCAAAGGCGCTGACGGTTGTTGACAACACTTTCATGAGTCCGATTTTTCAAAATCCATTAGTTCTGGGCGCGGATTTTGTTCTTCACTCTATGACAAAATACATTAACGGCCACAGTGATGTTGTCGGTGGATGTATTATGTTGAATGACGACCACCACAGAAAAGAACTCTTCCGCCTTCAAAACTCCATCGGTCCGTCGCAATCCCCTTTTGATTCATGGCTAGTTCTTCGCGGAGTTAAAACTCTGGCAATCAGAATGGCAGCCCATGAAAAGAACGCCATGGCCGTGGCCCAATACTTAGAAAAGCACCCAAAAGTAGAACGTGTCGTTTACCCAGGTTTAAAGTCACACCCGCAACACGCCATTGCCAAAAAACAAATGCTTGGTTACGGCGGAATGATCACTTTCTTCCTAAAAGGTGATATCAAAAAATCAAACAAGTTCCTTGAAACAGTAAAACTTTTTGCTCTTGCTGAAAGTTTAGGTGGAGTGGAAAGTTTGATTGAACATCCGGCGATCATGACTCATGCTTCGGTTCCTAAAAAAGTTCGCGAATCAATTGGCCTAACTGACAACCTCATTCGTTTATCGGTAGGAATAGAGAATGTTCAGGATCTGATTGATGATTTAGAAGAAGCGTTCAAAGCTGTATAAAAAAAGAAACCGCTCAACTTTAAAGGCCCGCAGTAATGCGGGCCTTATTTTTTCTAAATCTGGTAGAGAGTTTTTGCTTCGATCTCGATGACCGCCATAATGGCATCATAATTTAAAAATGGTCCTGCTTTATTACGGGAAACCTCAAAGAAAAATTCATTGATCAGGTCGCGCGTGTTCTTTTCAGTATTCTCCTTGAAAAAACGCGGCACAGTTGTTTTTTGATTCAGCTCATTTAAATTTTTCAATGCTCCTTCAGAAAGAAGATGAAGTTTTTCACCAGGACGTAACTTTACTTTTGTTTGTAATCCAAACTGATGACTTTCACCGTTAAGATTGTAAAAACCATCACCTTTGAATTTCATTTGAGCTTGCAGCGTTTTAAGATCAACTGTGACTAGACAATAATGGATCTCGGCTCCATTTTCTTCAGCATGCTTAATAATCATTTTCTCGAAATGGTCACATTGCGACTGCAGAGAAGTTGTTGGAGTAGACATTTTTAATACTTCCATCTCTGCTAGAATAAACGAAGAGACGACATAATGATTTGTTCCTGCCAAAAGAAATAGAACTTCATGGTCACTTTGAAGCATATCGAAGAACTCTCCACCACTCTTTTCACCGGCCATAAACTTACTGGTGATTGTGACGCCTTTGAGTTTATCAACGCGAACTTTTACCAGCCGGTCGTGCAGATCCTTGACCCTTGTGAGTTCACTCTTAGTGTACTCATAGAGTTTTTCCATATCCTCAGCCAGTTTATCCAGCTGCACAGTTGAATCTGAACGATAGATCAAAGAAGAGTAGTTCTTCAGCAATGGAACATTATAGTCAATTTCCTGAGTGAGATCGATGAAGCCAAAAATTTTTTCCAGTTCATTTTTCAAATCGTTAATCAGCTTGAAGTCGCGACGGGCATTCACGGCAATTATGACTTTTTGCTTACGCTGATTTAATAATTTTTTACAATGATCAATGTGATCCTGATCCAGCATCACAATCAGGGCATTATTATCATCTGATAAGGATTGATCCCAGGAGGTCAGCTTCAGGTTAAAAGCAGCTTCTTTTAATAAACGCTTAAGGTAGTCATCAAACTTAGTTTCAAATCGAAGGCATTCCATATCTTTCATAATGTTTCCTGGTAATCCTAACATTGTAAAATAACGTGGGAAAAAGCGGTAATTAAAAATTGACCAGCAACTTTTGGAGGCACTAAACAGATCTTCTCTTCCTTCTATACCTTTGTATTCTGGTCAAATTCGCATCTTTCCTAAAGTTGGTGTTCATCCTGACCGATACTTAAGGAAAGTGGTGCACTTTTTATGAGTGCCACGCGGAAAAAAAATGGCCAAGAAGACTAACGTTTATCAGCTTTCTGCTCACAAAGCGAAAAAAAGCAAAAAGCCTAAAGCTGATGCTCACATTATTGCGCATCCTGAATCATTGTCATTTCCACCGACACTGGAATTAAGCATTGATCAGGTTAAAAAAGATTATTTTGAATTATCTATTAAAACCTTATTGAGTGCTCTTAGATGTAAAGATGAATACACATGGGGACACTCATTAAGAGTGGCTTATTTTTGCGTCTCCGTTGGAAAAGAAATGGGATTAACTCCCGCAGAAATTTATGAGCTGGAAGTCTCGGCGCTCTTTCATGACCTAGGAAAAATAGGCGTACCCGATTCAGTTTTAAGAAAACCATCGCGTTTAACTGATGAAGAATTTCTGGAAATGAAACTGCATCCTACAAAATCCTATTTAATTCTGGAAGATTTTCCCATTTTTAAGAAGATGGCCATCAATGCAAAATATCATCATGAAAGATTTGATGGAAGAGGATATCCTGACGGTTTAAAGGGCCAGAACATACCATTATTTTCAAGAATTATTCTTATCTCAGACACTTTTGATGCTATGACTTCGACCCGTCCCTATCGCAAAGGACTTCCGTTTGAAGTAGCTTTTGCTGAACTACGTGAGTTTGCCGGAACTCAATTTGATCCTGAAATCGTGGAGAAATTTATTACTTGCATGACAAAGGAACAAAAGAAAAACGAAAAGACATTCACTCTTCAGGTAATTGAAGGTGATTTCATGAAAGAAGCTGCATAATTATATTATTGGCAAAAAGTCGTAGGTTGACTGGTGCTGACATTATATTTTTGAATTTTACTGCAATCTTCATCTGAATTATAAACATTCTGTACAACACACTCCTGGGCATTACCCTTACTGGTGTTCCACTTCATATTTTTATTACAGGCCACGTACCCAGGTTTATCAATACAGGCCCAGAATTTATCTTTGCAATTGTAAACCAGACCTCTTCCGACGACATCATAAGAAGGTGCCGGAGCGTAAGCGACCTCTTCTTCAATTTTATCGGCCATATTAGGTTCTTTTGTTTCTTCTTTTTTATCAACATTGTCGATAAGCTGATCCAGACGTTGATCGAGATTGGTATCCTGCGCTTTTTCTCCCAGCACAGGGCTTTCTGCAACCACCGGTTCGGTTTTTACCGGCACTTCTTCCTGAACTGGCTCGTTTTTATCCAGAATATTAATATCTTCAACAGGAGCCTCGGCAGTTGCCACTGGTTCGGCCATCACAGGCGCTTCAGATTTGGGAGTTTCTATTTTTTCTTCGGCCGGTTTTTCTACCGCCGGTTTAGGCCGTTTGCGTTTTTTTGGTGCTGCAGCTGTCAATTCTTCGAGTGAAGGTTCCTGCTCAGCTGAAAGAAAGAAGTGATCAACAGCTGTATAGCCTAATCCAAGGATGACCACCACCCTGATAAGCATACTGATTTTTTTCTTTTTTTCGTCTTCAGCCGAAGAAGTTTCTTCACCTTCTTCCGACTCCCCGCGCTCTTCCTGATCAGTGTCGGGAACGGTTTCGCTGTCTTCTGAATCGGCGTTTTTTTTAGCGCCAGGAAGACTGTTCTTCAAGTTTGTGATAAGTTTTTCCAGCATATTAGTAATTATAAAGGATTTTCATGAAAGTCATAGATGATGGAGTTATAAAGTACGATAGGTCAAATTTTACCCAGTCAGCCCCTCTTGAAAACGCAGAATATAATAAGCTTGAATACTGGAGAAAAAAACTCTATCAATTGAATCTGATTGGTGAGTATCCGGAAGCAAAAGTTGGTTTCGGAAATATGTCGATGCTTATGAATTATCATTCATTACATCCGGCGAAAGTCCGACAATTTGTCATTACTGGTACGCAAACCGGAAAATATGCTGATCTGGACGGTAGTCATTATACAAGAGTACTGGATTACGATATCGATAATTTAAAAATTAAAATGATGGGTCCGATTGAAGCCTCCAGTGAAGCTCTCACCCATGCAGCCATCTATGCTGCCAATTCCGCAATTCAAGTCGTTTTTCATATTCATTCCAAATCTATCTGGCAGGGTATGATTAAAGATCATTGCGATTCAACTTGCGAAACTATTCCCTACGGAACTGTTGAGATGGCACACGCTACTCAAAAATGTATTCGCAATAAGAATACTGGTTCTTTTTGTATGAAAGGGCATGAAGACGGTGTGGTCATTTATGGAACTACTCTGGAAGAAACGGGAAGACTTACACTGGAACTTTATAATCGTTATCAGCAACAATAAGGAAACTTCTAAAAGTATTTCCTGCTGGTGATAGTTCTATGGCATGCGCTGGCAACTTAACTTCTGCCAGTTCTTTTTTGCTGAATATTTTCCATTCAATGTATTTATCATCAGCAAATTTATCAGCAAGGGCACTTAAGACGAGCCCCATTGTTTTTCGATAATTCACCTCAACCAATGGATAAAGTTTAAGCTTCCCTGCTTCTTTGTAAATGAAAGAATCAATTTGAACATTATGGCGTGCTCCCCGCCGGATATATTCTTTTCCTATGGCCAGAGCAATTTCATATAGCTCGCTCAGATCAAATTCATATTTTAATTTTATCTGCTTTAGAAAATTCTCATTCGATGTACAGGCCATTCCACCACGAAAAGCTCCATGAGCAGAGTTAAAATTCTCCACCATGAAAACTGCTTTTACTTCTCCTTCACTTATAACCAGCGTTGTTCCTATATCAAAAAGGCGATCAAAACGAGGCTCCAGTAACATCGGGCCTTTTAATTTTTCTTCTAATATTTTTTGGTTTAATTGCGCAACTTGAAAAGAATAATGACCTATTCCGCTGAAACTCACCGGACTTTTAAGAATCCAGCTTGCAATCTCTGGAAAAAACTTAAGATGTTTTTCCAGCTCTTCCAATGAAGTGACAATCGCACCTTTCTCAAAACCCCATTCATTATTTTTGGCAATCTCACAGGATAGTAATTTAGAATTCAGCATCTGCTCAATTTTCCGATCATGATGATGACCCCAAAAAGGTATTGCATTTTCGGCATTTGGATTCAGCAGAGGGATCGTAAATCCTAATTGTCGCAGGTGATTCAGATAATCAGAGGTGTATTCCCGTTTATTTTTTAGAGTACATTTCTGTTGATTGAGCAGGAAAAATATATATTCAAATTCTTTTATTGTTTTTAATGAATGAGCCGACTGGGAGTTGTAAGCGGGATCATACAGAGAGGCTTCATAGTCCAGATCTATTTCGTAAACAGGCATTACCAGTTTTTCCGGTTCGTCACATTAAACTCATCTCTAAATGCTTCCAATTTATTAACGAATGTCTCGTCCAGTCCGGCTTTTATTCTGCAATCCTTATCGAATTGGATTCCTTTGGCGCGGGCAGGTGTCATCACTCCGGGCAGATGTTCTTTATAATATTGCCACAAATCTTTATTTCCACGCCATTGATTCAGCCAATGAGCTCCAAGGGCAACGTGCGAAATTTCATCTTCAAAAACAATCCGCATAATTTTAGCCGTTTCAAAATCTTCTACTTCAGCGAAACATTTTTCATAATACTGAGCAAAGTCCAGATTAGCCGATTCAAAAGTCAGGGCCATGGCTGCGTAAAAATGCGAAGGAGTTTTCATTTTACTCATTGATCGCCAGAAGAAATCATTCAGCGGGAAATCTCCCAGCTCAATTTTAAAATCCTTCATTCGGTTCATATATAACTTTAAATGCTTCTGCTCATCCTGGATGGTCTTAACCAAGCCTTTTTTAAACTGCAGAAGTTCCGGAGTATCGTCTGGAAAAATCAATAAAGCTGCAGCCATCATTTCAATGGCCAGCAATTCATGATTTGCAAAAAAATGGAGTGCCAGTCCCCGGCGATCTGCATGAATAAAGCTTGCAGCTCTGGGAAATTTTATCTGCTCATTATTAAACAGAAGGCGGTTTGAACGTCCGGGATTTTCGGGTAATTCATAATCTGTTTTTGAAGTAATGAACTCTATACCTTTCGGGCCGAGGAGCTTGTTTTCCAGCTCTCCGCTCTCCAGAAGTAATCTTGCATACTCACGATAGTGCATAATTATCTCTTAAACTTTCCTCCGGGCTTCCCCTGAAACTTGCGTTTCTTAGAAGGTTTACCCTGACGAAAATTGCTTTTAGTAGAGCCTACTGCTGAAGCGAGATTAGAGTTTTTCTCACCCGGCTTACCGGAATTCCTTGGACCGCGGTTATTAAAGGATGGTCTGCGTGAAAATCTTCTCTCTTTAAAGCATTCTTCGCAAATCGGAAATTTTGCACCTTCCGGAAGCTTAACTCCACAGCTTGAACAAGTCGGGACGATTTTATCAGATAACAGTGTGTTCAGCTTTTCGATAGCGAGTAGTTTGTTTTCCAGTAGATCGCGTTCATCAAATTCAAAATTCTTGCCATTAAAATGTCTGGCGAGCCATTGATATAACTCGACACATTTAATAGTTGTTTCCAGATAATCGATTTCATTTGAAGTGTGATTAATATGTTCATTTTTGATCAATTCGTTCGTTACGTATTTTTTCAGGATCCATACATAATACTGAACATGTTCAAGCAGCCCGAGGTTGACTGGTGCACAGGCGAAACCAAAAATTTCAGCTGAAGTCAGCTGGTTGTTGTGATCGATATCCTCTACCGTTTCAGCTAGCTCGATCATTTCTTTAAGATCAACACAATAAAATGGCTTGGTGAAAGTCATTGTGTTGAAGAGACGAAGGAACTCTGAAAGTTTTAAAATTGGTAAATTGTGTGATGAAAGGGCGTTATTAACCTTCGTGAATATGTCCAGATCCGGACCGACCATCCCCTGAGTTTGCTGTTCTAGGCTTGAGTCCAGCGCGTCTTTTATGTCTGTTAATCCCTCTTCGACTTTTTGCAGACAAGTTACTTTACCAACCGGAAAGCGCTGATATCTACCCGCACGTCCGGCTATCTGCTTAATCTCACTGATTGTGATCGGATGTTCCTGAGAATTAATGTGTTTAGTGAGGGTAGAAAAAACAATTCGCTTAATCGGCAGGTTCATTCCCATGGAGATAGCATCAGTACTGACGATAACATCAGTAATTCCTTTATCAAATTTGCGGGCCTGCTCACGGCGGACTTCCGGTGAAAGCATTCCGTAGATAATGGAAACTTTGAATCCAAGCTGCTCAAGATCAAATTTATAGCGAAGAGCATTCCGGCGGGAGAAAACAATCAAAGCATCACTCTTTTGCAGCTGAGCCAGAGTAATGGGACGCTCTTCAACTTCCAGTTTGGTCATTCGTTCGTAGTTGCGGATTTCAAGTTCATCACCGCAAAGATCGACGATCTGACGAACGAGGTCCACTACCGAGCCGTCACCGCAGACATGCACTTCATATGAATGCAGATTAACCAGGGCGCGTGTCCACGCCCAGCCACGCTGCTTATCAGTGATCATCTGAATTTCATCGATAACCGCACAAGAGAATTCTTCATTGAGCTTGGCCATTTCAATGGTAGAAGAATAATGAGTGGCACCTTCTACTTCAATGACTTCTTCACCGGTAAGTAAGGTCGTGGAAACCCCTTTTGAGTTCATTGTGTCATATAATTCTGCAGCCAGAAGTCGTAGTGGTGCCAGGTAGCAACCCTTTCTGGACTTAACCAGAGCTTCAATCGCATGGTAAGTCTTACCGGAGTTAGTCGGTCCCATGTGATAGATAATTTTGCGGGGAATTTTTCTGGCATGGGAGTGAATCCAAAATTGCCCGAGATATTCCTGAAGAATGTTCGAGGAGATATCTTTTCGCTTTAAAACGAGAATTGATTTAATAAGCTTTTTGAATTCTGATATCAGATACTTTTCATGACGCCAGATATTGCTACCGAGTTGCTTAAAAAAGCGTTCAAATTCTTCATCACTGACCAAATCAATAGAAAGATTTTCTTCCTGCAAAAACTGATGAAAAAATAAAATAAGATTTCGGGAATGATTTTTTGCCAGCTCTCCCGGATAAGTAAATGTTTCTTCTGTGAGCTGTTTAATTTGAGCTTCTAGACGATTAAGAGATGATTTTTTTAATTTGAACTGAACTTGTTGAAACTTACGGTCCAGCGTTCTCAGTAAATTTTGATAAATAACAGTGACATCAGCAATGGCACCTTCTTTTGGAGTGGCTACTTGCTCTTCAATCTTTAATTTTGTTTCAGCGATAACAGCAACGCACTCTTCATAAACGACTTCTCTTACTCGAGTGCGGAAATCAGCCAGACAGGCCACACACTGGCAGGTCAGATTTGCTGATTTAAGTTCGGAAGAAAATTGCTCTTTGAGAAGTTTCTGAGTATCAATGTGATTTGCTTCTTTGCTATCTACCCATTTCTTCAGAACGCTATAATGCAATTCCAAAACTGCAGGGTTAATACCTCCGTCCTGGCCGTAAAAAAAGATTTCTTTTTCAGGCATAAGACAGTCATCAATGAATATAAGGGAGAGAATGGTATCTCTTTGCAAAAATTCGAAAAAATTGACATATTCAGTATTAAAAGTCGAAACCAGCGATGGATACTGCTTAAAAGCATTCCATAATGCTGTCTGCGTTCTTTCAATAAAATCCAGCAGGATCGACGCATCTTCTGATGTTCTGATATAGTCATCATTTTCCGAGAAAGAATGAATTTTGATGAGAGTTTTGCGTTCAGTTTCAAGTAAGGTTTTGATGCCTTTATAATCTGGAAGGGCGGGAAAATCAGTCGTGCTCAATAAAAATTCCTTTTTAGGTTTACACGACTGAGTATAACTTAATATCTATTGCTGGTCTAACTTATCGGTCTAATTCAACAACAAAGGCCACGGCCATTTTTGCAAACTTATATGCGTGGTCGGCATTATTGCCCGAAACAGCAAGAGTGTCGCGTACTGTGTGAATATTGTGGTTCATATCGCCCATTTTTGATTCAAATGGCATACTCGCCGGGTAGCCCTGAGCGTGCCATGAAGCGTGATCTGAGCATCCGTAACCGCATTTGTCATATCCCCATTTAATTCCTGGAACATAACGATCAATAATGGTTCCTAAAAACGCGTTTTGTCCATCGTTGGTATAATCTCTCATCATAACGATATCCAGGTCCTTAGTGCCCTTGAAATTCGTCATATCCAGCTGCAGAACACCAATAACATTTACATTTTTAGACTTAAAATCTTTAGCAATTGCTTTAGATCCAAGCAACCCAACTTCTTCACCAGCGTAGGCCATAAACTTGATTGTCTTAGCAGGCTGGTAAGAACTTTGAGCAATAATACGAATAACTTCAGTCACTGTCGCGATTCCTGAAGCATTATCATCAGCTCCTGGAGCTGTTGAGTTTGCCCCACCAAAAGAACCATTGATTGAATCCTGATGCCCACCAATGACGATAACTTCATCTGACTGACCTTGAATTGTCAGAATAACTGAAGGCTGATCCCACTGGGCGTGAGCAAAGAATTCAACTTTAGCGTCAGCGCGGTTTTTTACCAGGTCACTCCAGGTATCCTTAATCCATGTAGCTGAAGCTTTTCCGAATTCACCTTTGTAATAGCGATTCTTAAATGATGAAAGTTTAGTGATGGTTTGAAAAATATTTTCCGCTTTGACTTCCGCTAACATCGGCGCCAGTAAAGCTTCCTGATTAATTGAATAGTCGGCAAAAGTATTGTTCTTGGCAAATTTCTGCTCAGACTGTTGTCCATTTAACAATTCCAGACCTTCCTGGACATCGTCATGAACCATGAACCCACCACAACGATTAAAATTTTTGTGCATCAGCATAGACAACCACGGCAATGCCTCTTCATCTATCTGAATGAGAGAAATATTTCCCTCGGTGTGGATCTCTTTTACTCTGCGGCCAAAAGTTTTTTCAGAAAATTTTAGGGCGTCTGCATCGATAGAAATGGTGATGTCATTAGAATTGTTCTGGGCTAGTGCTATTGATGAACAAGCAATCATTGCTAATGTCATCAAAAATTTGGCTTTCATGCATTTCATACTTTAATCCTTAAAAGGGGTAATCATCCGTGATTATTAAAAGTGTGGGCGAATCAAATTGATTTGTCTAATTTTCTGTCCTTTTCTTCTCTTACTTCTTAAAATAAATGAAAATGTTTCGACGGAGATCCTAGTCATGATGAAAACATGGTTAACCACAACCTTTGACATTCAGTATCCAATCATTCTCGCACCTATGTTTTTAGTGAATAATAATCAGATGTTAATAGAAGCAGCCAAGCATGGTTTCATTGGATGTATCCCTGCGTTGAACTACCGGACGCCAGAATTATTTGAAGCTGCCTTAGTAGATTTAAAACGAGAATGTAACGGAAAATTTGGCATAAATCTCATAGTAAATAAGTCAAACATCCATCTAAAGACTCATCTGGAAATGCTGGAAAAGAATCCTCCCGCTTTTATTATCACCTCACTGGGTTCCCCCGAAGAAACGATTAAGCGGCTCGCTCCTCTGGGAGTAAAAATTCTTTGTGACGTCGTGGATGTCGAGTATGCCCAAAAGGTGGAAAAATTGGGAGCGCATGCACTTATTGCGGTTAACTCCGGCGCCGGAGGCCATGCAGGGACAATTCCTCCTTCCATTCTGGTTCCCATGTTGATGAAGGCTACCAAACTACCGGTAATCTCGGCCGGAGGAATCGGGACAGGAGCAGCTTTGCTGTCAATGCTGGCATTGGGGGCTGAAGGCGCTTCTATTGGATCTCCTTTTATAGCAACAAAAGAGTCCGAAGTTTCAGAAGAATATAAAAATGCTGTTGTAAAGTACGGAGCTAAAGACATCGTCATGACAACGAAGATATCTGGTACTCCCTGTACAGTTATCGCTACTGATTACGTAAAAAAAATCGGAACCCAACAAAACTTTATCGAAGCTTTTCTAAACCAGAACAAGCAGTTAAAAAAATATGCAAAAATGCTTACTTACTATAAAGGCATGAAAGCGATAGAAAAAGCAGCCTTCTCTGCCACCTATCAGACTGTATGGTGTGCAGGTCCTTCTATTGAATTCTCTGAGAAAATTGAAACGGTGGAGACCATCGTCAAAAGACTGATTCGGGAATATGAAGAAGCTTTCGAACAGCTTTTAAAAAGAAAGGGAACCTGATTTTTAACAAGTCCCCTTTAATTCCAAACATCTAAATTTTTCTAATTAACAGTGATCCAGACGTTATATATTCCGTGTTTTCTGACCAGTCGGTTAAACAAATACCCGTTGTCCGGATGAACGCGGATACAGCCATGGCTTGCAGGTGTGCCTAAACGACTCCAATTCCCTCGGGTAGTACCGTGGATAGCATATCCCCCCTGAATGAAAACAGCATAAGGCATATTTCCCATACCGTTATAATCTCCATCTGGATACCGGGTGGAAGTATAACGATCATAAATTCTTCCATTAGGATGCCGGTCAAAATTGGGAGTCGTATAGCCTGCTTTACCTGAAGACACTTTCCATGTGTAGGTCAAAACACCATCAAGGTAAAGATATAGTCTCTGTGTCCGTTTATCTACATCGGCCCAAACTGGACAGGAGTTACGATAACAACTGGCCTTAAGCATACCCTCCAGATCGAGCGGCAGCCATGCCGATAAACCTGTTTCTTTTTCATATTCGGCATCCATTTTTTTCAGCTGTTCTTCTATGTTTGGTGAAGTCGGGTCTAATTCATCCAGGATATTTCCAGCACTGTCAGCAGCATGAACATTCATCATGGCGAGTGCTAGGGTTAGTAAAAGTGCCTTCATGTCCTATTCTCCTTTCTAAAGTTAAGCTTATCCATTTGCCTGCACTTTTTTATCACAGAAAAAAATTTCACTGCAAAGACTGTGTGAGATAACTTTTCACTGTTAAAATTTAGTGACCAGACTAGAAAATGCATGAAGCGATCATCTTTTTTTGACGAATCAATTTTACAAACAGAATAATTTTCATTGTGCTCATTTCAAAAACCGAGTTTTTGAATCTGTGACAGCGGAATGTTTCACGACGTGATTCTTCTGACTTGACACCTGAATATCGATGTAAAGAGAAATTTAAAAGAAAATGATTCGGGAAGTGCAAATAAATATTTATTAAAGTTTTGAATCAAGCGCAGAGTATAATGTAATGTGATGTTTGAATTATTTTACTTATAATTCTCTGCGCTTTAGAAATAACAAATTTTTTAATGAGACTTTTTTATTTCGCAATCAATCGAAGCATGACCATTTTTCCAGTCTAACATCGTGCTCAGGCTGGTTTGTGAATAATCCTTCATAGCATAACTGAAAGTTTTAATTCCTTGATCCGGCACTTCGATACTGACAGAGTTGAGTTTGTTTTCAATGACTGTGCCTTCGAAGACGACTCCATTGTGAGTTTCATTGATTGTGGCCATGGCCCATTCGCTGACCTGGGTTTCGAAGGTGGTAGTATGGAATCCGGCCAGAACCAGACAACTTAGAATCATAGATGTCATTTAAAACGTCCCTGTTAGAAGTGAATAGTTAAATGCTAACGGGACTTTATTGATGTGGCAAAAAAAAAAGCGGGGCCATAGGGACCCGCCGAAGGCATTTTCATTAAAACGTTTCAACAAGAATCGGGCCTGGGTATGTTGGATATTCAGGATATGTCGGGTATTCAGGATATCCGTTTCCATTTGTTGGCTCTCTGTCATCATCATCGTTGCTGCACAGACAAAGAATTAAAATAATTCCCAGTAGAAGTGCTAATTTTACTCCCATTCTACCGCCTGACCAGCTTGCTCCCTGTGCGTAAGTACTGCTTAGCTTAGACATTACAAAAGCCCTCGTCTCTTCTTGGCTCATGTTGGATTCATCAACAACCTTAACGATTGCCAACACTTCCTCTTTTGTTTTCTGATCCTTAATTTTAGCTAGAGTGTGATCCAGCAATTCTTTATTCGTTAAACCTTCCGCCTGAAGCTGAGCAATGTTTTGCTCAAATTCATCTACTGAAGCATCAAAGAACTTAGAATCTCTTTGATCCCATTCAACATTCAGCGAATAATTTAATTCATCGAACGTCCTGTTTAACTCTTTTGTCACAGCAATTGGTGTCATCGCTGAAACATGAGTAAAAGCAGTTAACATGACAAGGGCAGCAATTTTTCTGAACATAATTTCCTCCAAGAAATTTCGTTTACGTGCGGAGTTTTTAATATAGGATTCAGAAGCTCACAAATGGATAAAATACAATTTATTCTCAAGGAGCATTGAAGTGAATGGATGAGTCTAATGAATAACCAGGAGCTAATAAATGAAAATGTCCTCATTATTATTTGCAGTTACCCTTTTAACATTTTTCGCCAATTCCTCCACTGCAGAAGTCTGGCGTGCCTCGCAAGAATGGAATGATCATTGGGAAAAGGAATATCGTACATGGGTTGCGAAAAAATTAACGACAACCATTTTTAAAACAGAAGGTGATTTGCTTTATGGTATCAGAACTGATTGTGCTGATGCGCTCTATGCAATCAGAATTAAGTTTGCTTATGAGAACTCACTTCCATTTAAAAAAAATGCACCAGATGTCCTTAGAGACAAACAACTTTATTTCGGAAACGATACAGATATGTTCGATAATATAAGTGATGAAAAAAAAAGAGTAAGGGCTTTCATCAATTATATTAATGATGAATCCGGTGTTGATAGTCTTCTTAAAGATACCTATCCGGTTAAAGTTAAAAATATAACCGCCGGGACCTTATACCTCGTTGAATGGCAGTTCCTGGGAATGGGGAAATATAATAAACACAGCTATATCATTAAGGGAGAAAACGCAGAACGTGAACTCATCTATTATTATTCAGATGCACCCCGAAAACTCAGAACGATGGAAGTAAATGTTGGTTATCCCCGATTTAGTTTTGGGTCTGCACCTTATGGATTCAGGGCCTGGAGACAGCCTCAGCATCTGGGTCTTCTGGAAAGAGACATTCCTGCTGAAGACGGCTATAGCCGTGAACAATACGAGCTACTGGCGAGAGTCGGAAAGAAGGAAGTCCTGAAGGCCATTGAAAGAATTCGCAAAAACTAAAGAATTCTTGAGAGAAGTGTAAATCTTACAAAGACCGGTGAAAAAAAATCCGGATAAATATAAATAGTTTTCATGAAAAAATTATTTATACCTTTTATTGTGGCTTCACTCTTATTAAACCCGTTAAATGCCGAGGAATTCGCACTTTCCGAGCAGGCAATCTTTGTGAACCTCAGGGAGTCCGAAACGGCCCTGATCGGCCAGAAAGAAGCTCTAAAGCTTAAGGAGAGGTATGCTGGATCTGGGGCCTTAGATATCGGACTGGAACTCCTGAATGACCGGAGCATCAATCGATGTGCGACAAAATTTGTAGCCACTGCCGGACATAAGCTTGGATTAAATGGCGTAGCCGAGATGGAAGAATTTATTCTTGGCCTTCGAGTCAGTGATGCCATCGATGATGTTGCTGCTGAACTTTTTATCAAAGCAGCTCGAATCAAACCTATTCTAAACCACGCCATCGCTCATAATAATCTGACCGCCGAGGAAGAAGTCAGAGCACTGGACCTCTACCGTAAACAGGTTGAAGAAATAAAAGGGAAAAAATATTGTGCGGAAGATGCATATCGTTCAATTGTTTTTGAACTGTATACTGGCTCACTAAAATTCAAAAAAACACTTAAGCATATCAATTATCTGGCACTGGAGAAGAAAATTATTTCTGAAGGTATGTTTAAGGATTTTGAAAACCTGAGAGCTGCTGACGTTCATGAATGGCCAATGACCCTTTCAAAGTATGCGGCAAATCTCGAGTCCATTGCCAAAAAATTTCCTGAACGTAAGGCTGAACAATCTCAGACCATGACCAAAAAAGGAAAATGGAAAGGAAAAAATTCACTTCGTCAGACATTGCATGAAAAATTCAACAGCACCCAAATTTACCTGCTGGCTGACGTCATCAAAAAGATGAAGAAGCGTCTGGATTCTAAAAATATTCAGGTGCATATTAACTACTCAAAAGAGCAGACAGAGATCATAAATTTTTCTCCAATGGAAAAATTTCGTTTCATTCTCAAACTTCTGCGCAAAGAACTAGCGACCCTGAACAATGGCAGTTTATTAGGTGGTCAACAGGCTACTTATATCGACATCATCGCTGCCGCTTATGAAGTTGGATATATTAATTCAGTTGAAATTGAACAACTGGCCGCACTGGAAGAAATCTGGAACCCGCAAAAAACAACAAAAGAAAAAGTTATGTTCTGGGTTAAAACTTTTGGTGGAGTCGCTTCTGTTTTCTTGCCGCCACCGTTTGGATTCGTCTCGGTTCTCGCCATCATGTTAATAGATCAGCAAATTGCAGATGCACCGGTTGATCGTGATTCTGATTTTAATTTATTGTAAGGAAAAAATAATGAAGACGTTAACCATTGCTACCATCATTCTTCTGCATTCTACCGTCACTTCTGGAGCGACTCTCAAAAGACCAGCTGTCATCCGCGATGATCATTTTAATGCAAAGATTGAAACAGTTGTGCTTGAGGATTTATTGGAGACTGATAAATACGAAGGCAAATATTTTAAAATTGTTCACGCTAAAAACGATGAAGCGATTTCAACGAATGCCAGTAAAGAATTGCAATTAAAAGCAGCAACGGCTTATTTCCACCTGACTAAGGCCCGTCGTTTTTTTATTAAAGAAGTGAAATCTGCTTATGTCGAATCAATGAATCAGGTCACGATCAGAATTGATTTAACAAATGTGTTTAATGAACTTGGCCATTTCGCCAATGATAATTTAACGCCTCAATATAACAATGCACTGGCTATTCCGGCAGGTGATGGTTTTCCTTCACGTGGCGTGCTTCCCTGGGGATCTGAAATCTGGTTTAGACCGGCAAAAGAAATCAATATTAACGATTATCCTGAACTGGCCGCGCAGTCGAACTTAAAAGATTCTCTGAAAAAATTCCGTAATCAAAGTCACATGGACAACCTGGAAAATTTCTTCAGCCAGATGTTTGCTGGTGGTGCTGATCCGGGAAATATTATGCGGGTTGCCGGCAGCAGTTTAATGATTGAAGCTATTTATCAGTCTTCAGATATTGCGGCTGAATTCTTTGCCAGAAAAATCTATCGCCTGGACTCTGCTCTTGTGCCGGAAATTATTTATCATGAGTTTTCGCACATTGCTTTGAGTGAACACCTTGAGTTGAGCCACTCAACTCCGGTAAATGAAGGTCTCGCTGATTATTTTGCAGGAAAAATTGCCAACAGCAAAAAGCTGGCAACTAAAATAAAAGAATACAATCTTTACAACGGAAAAGAAGTACAGAAAAAGCAGCAATATCAATTGGCGTATGAAAGAGGGGAACTCGCCAATACGGATTTTGTCTTCGGATTACTCTGGAATATCGGTCAAGTTGTCGGGAATAATGAATTAGCTTTTATGGAAGTGCTTTCAGGAAAACTAACAACTAATTCATCGATTAAAGACGATTTGATCGAAGCATCTCTGGAGACTTGCTCCTTAAAATGCTCCGACCCTACCGTTGATAAATTAAAACTTTATCGAATGTTCGATCGAAAAAATCTGTAAACTACTTAATCAAACCTGCTCTTCTCAAAAGAGCATCCGGGTTTGGTTTTTGACCTCTGAAAGCTTCATACAGATGCATTGGATGTTTACTTCCACCTTTGCTAAGGATGTGATCCTTGAAACGCTTAGCGGCTTCACGATTGAAGATTCCCTGCTCTTTAAAGAATTCAAAAGCATCTGCATCTAAAACTTCTGCCCATTTGTATGAGTAATAACCAGCAGAATATCCACCGGCAAAAATGTGTGAGAAAGCTGTTGATACACTCGTTCCTTTTACGGTCGGTAGAAATTCAAGTCTATCCATGATTCTTGTTTCAAAAGCTTCAATGTCATTAATGTGGGCAGGATCAGTTGAATGCCAGGCCATATCCACACTGGCAAAACTTAATTGTCTTAGTGTTGCTCTTCCTTCGAGGAAGCTAGAAGAGTCTTTAATCTTCTTAATCAGATCTGCAGGAATTTTTTCCTTTGTTTCGTAGTGTTCTGCAAACAGGTCCAGGCATTCTTTTTCATATGCCCAGTTCTCCATAATTTGAGAAGGAAGCTCCACAAAATCCCAGAACACATTTGTTCCTGATAAAGATTCATAACGAGAGTTAGCCAGCATTCCATGAAGTGCATGTCCGAATTCGTGGAAAAGTGTCACGACTTCATCAAAGCCCAGGAGTGAGGGTTTTGTCGGTGTTGGTTTGGTAAAATTACAAACGATAGCAACATGCGGACGAATGTTTTGTCCATTTTCCACTTTCTGACCACGGAAACTAGTCATCCATGCCCCATTTCTCTTTCCGGCACGCGGGTGGAAATCTGCATAGAAAACTGAAACATGAGTGTTGTTTTCATCAACAACTTCATATGTTTTCACATCTGGGTGGTAGACCGGAATATCATTTCGGGGAATAAATTTTAATCCATATAGATTCTCAGCAACTTTAAAAACGCCATTGATCACGTTTTCCAGTTTGAAGTATGGACGAAGCATTTCATCGTTCACCTGGAAACGCTCATTTTTTAGTTTTTCAGCGTAGTAAGCAGAATCCCAGCGCTGGAAATCTTCGATCCCGTCCAGCTTTTTTGCGTAGGCCTTTAACTCTTCAGTCTCTTTTACTGCGGCCGGTGTGGCATGGTTAACAATGTTTTCCATGAAACTCATAACTGTTTGTGGGTTAGAAGCCATGCGCTCTTCAAGAACAAAATGCGCGTGTGATTCGTACCCCAGTAACTGAGCCTTTTGATGACGAAGTGACGCGATGTCTTTGATAATTTTTTGATTATCTAACTCATCACCTTTAAAACCCTTCGTTGTATTTCCCAGAAACATTTTCTTTCGGAGTTCGCGTTTGCTTGAATAAGTGAGAAAGGGAATGACACTCGGGTAAGCCAGAGTGAAAGCCCATTTGCCTTCATGACCTTTTTCTTTTGCTGTATGCGCGGCGGCTTCTATAACATCGGCCGGTAGTCCTGCCAGATCTGCTTCATTATCAATCAGCATTATGAAATTGTTTGTTTCTTTTAGAATGTTGTCAGAAAACTGCAGCGATAACGTTGAAAGTTTATTTGAAATGTCTCTTAATTTTTGTTTATCAGCTTCGTTTAAAAGAGCACCGTTACGAACAAAACTTTTGTAGGTTTTTTCCAGTAACATCATTTGTTCATCATCAAGATTAAATTTTTCTTTATTGTCCCAGACTTTTTTTATTTTTTTAAAAAGGACTTCATCTAAGCTAACGTCATTTCCGTACTCAGTCAGAATCGGTGAAAATTCCTTGGCAATATTCTGAAGGTCATCATTAGTTTCGGCTGAATGCAAATTGAAGAAAACTCCCGAAACAATTTCCACTTCCGGAGCGGCGTTTTCCAATGCCTCCACGACATTGCTGAATGTTTCTGCTTCTTTGTTGGTTTTGATCGCTTCAATGCGCTTTTTAGCTTGTGCGATTGAATCTTTCAGAGCTGGTAAAAAATCTTCATTTTTTATTTTATCGAAAGGAACCGTTTCAAATGGTGTTTTAAATTTTTCTAATAAAATGTTCATGTATTTCTCCTGGAGAATTATTCTTTAACTTTTAAGTGATATGTAATGTCTTCAGTTCCAATTTCAGTGCTCACTGCAATTTGCGGAACACCCAGGGCCCGATTTCTATCATTCAATGTACGGGTGACCTGTCCGACATTGATTTCTTCATTTGCTCTGGCCGATACTTCGGTTGTAATTCGGGATGATCCGTTTTCTTGTAAAGAAAAGGTCAGCTGATACATTCCTGTCGCCCCTTTTCGGCATTCAACATAGAGGGCCTGTGTACCAATGGCCAGAACTCCCGGCTTCCCTAATCCCAGCAACAACTGATTGACTTCGGTCAAGGCTGAGTTACTCGCTCCCGAACCAATCTGATTACTGGCCCCAATCTGCAGATTTGTATTCGTTGTCCTGCGAGTGGCTGTCTTTTTTAATTCCAGCTGACAATGCTGAGCCTGCAGGGGCTGAATATCACGCTCAGACTCCTCGACAACCAGAGTGTATCGAAGTCTCAGGTATTTCTCCAATAGCTTTACTCTATCGGGCGATGTCAGAACATCCAGGCAGCGCTGCTCTTCGCGTGTAAAAATTTTTTCTCTGGGCAATATGATTTCATTGAGCGATGCGCGAGCATCATTCAGGCTGGTAGCCGGCTTAAAACAAAAACTGGCCAGCTCCTCTGCACCAAATATAGCGGTCGACGCAAGAACAAAAAAAAGACTAATTATCGCTCTGTAAATGACTGTCGCCTTTTTGGTGATGAATAAATTCATCAGAAGTAGAATATGAACAAAGATCTAAAGTTGTTTTAAACTGAAACGACTTCGGTAGTTGTCCTTTTTTATCGAGATCATCACAAGTACAGGCAAGAGTTTTCATGAAATTGAAAAACTTCCCGCTCGTTTCTGCACTCATTAAATGTTCCATTTGACAGGAATCATATTGGGCTGTCTTTTCATCCACTCCGACAAAATCGCGAAGGAAATAAAACAACAGCGTGCGCGAGGAAAGAATGCGATGAACCTCATCGTGGCCTTGCTGTGTCAGCACAACAAATTTACAGTCATCTTCTTCCTGAATGAATCCTTTTTTCTTGAGATTATTCAGCATAGTCGAAACTGATCCCTTGGTCAGATCCAGATCTTTAGCAATATCAGTAACCCTCGCGAATCCGCGATTTTCTTTAAGTTTATGAATGGTCAGTAAATAGTGGACCATCGAATGAGACAATTCGTTTTCTGTATGTTCTTTTGCATCTTTAATTTTATTCGTCATAGCTCAAATTTGTATCAATCATAGAGGCGAAACGTCAATGAACGAAGCCATTAAAAGTTGGCAGAATCAGACGGCTAATAAGCGTGAAAAAAGCTGCTAAGCTCTGGATTTGACAAAGAAAAATAGCAAGACAAATTTGCCCATCCGGTGAATTTTGTCAGTCAATGTTACTATAGATCTATGAAAATATACATTTTACCTCTCATTCTTCTCCTGCAAGGCCTCAATGCCAGTGCCCAGCTTACTAATGAATCTGAAAAGGAGCGAAATCGTCTTTTGCGCGAAAATGCTCTCAAGGCTCAGGAGCAGCAAGATAAGCTGAATGCCGACAAGCCTAAAAGCACACTAAACAGTCTCAAAGGATCGCAGGGAATTGTGGACGATGGGAAAAATTTAACAGACCAGGATAAACAATTATCGGAAAATTTCGTTCATCAGGGTAAGGCTAACCGTATTTATCAGGAGAACTGTACGGGTGAAATGTCATCTGTCTGTAATGGTAATGCCGGAAAACATAAATTTATGGGTATGGATCCCGGAATGGTTAAAGGAATAGCTCAGGCCTACGCAATGTTTGGTTCAATGGGCGGAGATGGCCTCCTGCCGCTGACGAAAGGCAAGGGTAAAAGCGATGGCAAAGGTGCAGAAGCTGCCAAAGAAACCCCTAAAAAAGACGAGACAGCCGCTACTGAGAAAGGCGGGGATAAAAACAAAAAAGAAGATCAGGCCAGCGATTATTGTAAATATATTCCTGCAGCCACTGAAGGTATTGCCACTTTTTCCCAGCAGAGTATCGCTAAAGAATTACAATCGGAAATCGGCAATGGCGAAACTGCTCAGAAAGACACTTTATTGAAAGCAGCTAAAAGTCATGACAATCGTGCAAAGATGGCCCAGGTGCAGGCTGCCGGCTGGTTCGGTGGTGCCGCTTGTTATGGTGTCAGCGCAGCTACCGGCAGTTTTGCTGTCGATAAAAACCTGGTCATAAAAATTGGTGCAGCTACATTGCTTGGGGCCTTTTATCAAAATGAAGTTGCGGCCAATAAAGAATATGCTGAAAAAGTCCGCAAGATTGCAGATGCTCTGCCTGGAAAGGGAGACTGTAATCCAATCACTGACAAACTTTGCTACTGTTCACAACCAGAGACGCAAAACGATCCACAATATTGTCTACCGCAATTACATAAAAAATTACTGGCGAAAGATTCTTATCGTATCGCCTGTACTGATGAAAATTTGAAAATAGATCCGACTTGTGCATGTGAAGCACGTAACACTTGTCTCGACAATCGCATTGAACTGCAAAGCCAGGGAGCACTTAACTTAGGTACAGGTTATGTTTCTTCACCTTTTAAATCTGTTCGCTCCTTAACCCGAGGCGAACTTGAAGGCGGCACACTGAACTCACGCTCTTACGACCGGACAGCCGCTATTGCTAAAAAGGCCCTCAATGAACTGGGTTCCAAGTTTCAGTTAACAGCTCCACTTACAAAGGCGCAAAAAAATATCGCCGATGGATACGTGAGCCAGGGTATTCCTGCTAATGTTGCAGCTATGATGGCGCAAACAACTCCTTCCCAGGCCGCGATGGATTCCGCTATGGCCAAATTAAGCTCAGCGGCGAGTGGTCAGGTTGTTGCTGTAGCTGCTCCGGCAAAATCATCTAACATCGTTGATTTCAGCGGAGGGGCTGGATTAGGTGTACGTGGGGAAGTTGCCAAAAAATCAGGTGACGACGATCTTTCTTCCAAACTAAAGCTGGGGGGAGATAAAAAAGCCGCCAATTCAAAGCTGGTGCAGTTCGCTGAAAGAGCTGAAGCTCAAGCAGCACGTTCCAGTCAGATTACTCGGGACAACGAACGTCCATTATTTGAAATTATATCATCCCGTTATCAACTGACTGGCCGTAAGCTCCTCGAAGTTGAAGGCGAATAATTGAATTTTCATTCTGATCTTCGGGACACTCTGATAATTATTCCCACGTATAACGAGCGGGAAAATGCCCCGCTTATGATCGAACATCTCTATAGACTCTATCCGCAAGTCTCTCTCCTCTTTATCGATGATCACTCTCCAGATCAGACAGCACCGGCCATTAAAGAAATGCAAAAAAAATACTCCACACTAAGCCTTATTGAAAGGAGTGGCAAATTCGGTCTTGGAACGGCCTATAACACTGCTTTTAAAACAGCCCTTAAAGGAAACTATCAATTTATTATTCAGATGGACTGCGATTTTTCACACAATCCTAGCGACGTTCTCAAATTGCGTGAAGCCTGCGAACAGGCAGATGTGGCATTGGGGTCCCGCTACTTGTCCGGAGGAAAAACATCCAGCTGGCCTTGGTATCGCAAGCTGCTTTCCCGCACTGGCATTGTGCTCATTCAGTTATTGACCGGACTTTCTTTGCGGGACTCGACCAGCGGTTTTAAATGTTTTCGACGAGAGTCTCTTGAGAGACTGGCAAATGTTAAGTTCCTGTCCAGAGGATATATTTTTCAAAGTGAAGTGAATTTTCGTCTCCATCAGACCGGTGCAAAATTTGTAGAGATTCCCATCCATTTCGAACAAAGAAAAAGTGGTGAATCTAAAATGAATTTCGGAATTATTGCGGAAGCTGTCTGGGTTTTAATCAGACTGCGAATCAGCGGACTAACGACACCCGTGAAAAGATCTCATCATTAAGCGGATTGTACATCATCAGTACCAAAATCCAGTAGAAACACAACTCAAAAACAATATAGCGCAGATTGGATGGAATGAAGCTCATCAGGATCGCAATCACTGCGTAAGCAGCCGTATGAGAATAACGGGGAAGCGGAATCGCATATCGATTTACAAACGCTTTAAGACGATCAAGACGCTTATAACTAAAAGGTAAAACTAGAAAATAAAGAGTGGCGATCACCTTTATTGTTAATGTGAAAATAATGTCATTCACGTGAAATCCGCCAATGACCAGGTGATGAAAGTTCATCTCCCCTTTTATGTTACGGGTTTTGAAAAATTCCGGTGTTTCAAAGCCAAAAAAAGTCTGTCCCCAGCTCACTTCATCAAGAGCGAAGGCCAGAAAAATCACTCCCATTATAATGAGACAAAATGAAAATGTTCCCCCCCGAAAAGGCTTCAGGATGCTCGCGCGGTAAAAACACATAATAGAGGCAAACAACAATGTTCCAAAAATAATACACTGGAATAATCCGCCGGGAACGGCAAGAGTTGATTCAAAATAATTCAGATCCGTTTTCGCCAGATAAATCGCAAAAAAGATAATAATCAGAAGAATGGGATACATGATTTTTTCAAAGAGCTTCAACAATCTTCTCCAGTATCTTCAAACTTAGCCAGACGCTCAGCATGTCTTCCGCCTTCAAAATCGTGAGAAAACCACGCTTCCAGAATGCCTTTAATTTCTTCTTCAGAATTAAATCTGGCCCCTAAGCAAATAACGTTGGAGTTGTTATGCTTGCGAGACATCTCTGCATCATGAACAGAACGGCATAGGGCAGCCCGAATCCCTTTGTAGCGGTTTGCGGCCATCGATACTCCGATTCCAGAGCCACAAATCAAAATGCCATCGATTTTATGGGCGATAACTTCGTGGCAAACTTTTTGGGCATAATCAGGATAGTCGACCCGATCAGCACTAAATGTACCGACATCAATGACTTCAATTTTTTTGAGTTGAAGGAAGCTTTTTACAGCTTCCTTCATTTCATATGCCGCGTGATCGCAGCCAAGAGCAATTTTCATTAGTATCTGTAGTGATCTGGTTTATATGGACCTTCTGGCTTAATCCCCAGGTATTCTGCTTGTTTAGAATTTAGCTTATCAAGTTTTACACCGATTTTTTCAAGATGTAGACGAGCTACTTTTTCATCTAAGTGTTTTGGAAGAACATAAACTTTGTTTTCATAATTCTTATGATTTTCCCAAAGCTCAATTTGTGCCATAACCTGATTCGTGAATGAGTTACTCATTACGAACGATGGGTGACCAGTTCCGCAACCAAGGTTAACCAGACGGCCTTCAGCAAGAACGATAAGTTTCTTTCCAGATGGCATAATGTATTGGTCTACTTGTGGCTTAATATTTACTTTTTTCGCAGTTTTATTCAGGTAAGCAACTTCAATTTCCAGATCAAAGTGACCGATGTTAGCAACGATCGCTCCATCTTTCATCATTTCCATATGCTTGCCAGTGATAACGTCTACACATCCGGTAGCCGTAACGAAGATGTCACCAAGCTTAGCTGCTTCGTCCATTGTCATTACCTGGTAACCTTCCATGGCAGCCTGAAGCGCACAAATTGGATCAATTTCAGTTACGATTACACGTCCGCCTAATCCGCGGAATGAACCAGCGGAACCTTTACCTACGTCACCGTATCCGGCAACAACACAAACTTTACCGGCAACCATTACGTCAGTGGCACGTTTAATAGAGTCAACCAGTGATTCGCGACAACCGTAAAGGTTATCGAATTTTGATTTTGTTGTTGAGTCGTTTACGTTGATTGCAGGCATCTTAAGCTCGCCTTTTTTCATCATATCGTAGAGACGGTGAACACCTGTAGTTGTTTCTTCTGATAGACCTTTGATGTTTTTGATCAGTTCAGGATATTTTTGGTGAACCATTACTGTAAGGTCACCGCCATCATCAAGAATCATGTTCAGCCCTGAACCATCCGGCCACTTAAGCGTTTGTTCAATACACCAGTCGAACTCTTTTTCATTCATGCCTTTCCATGCAAAAACAGGAATCCCTGCAGCAGCAATAGCAGCAGCAGCCTGATCTTGAGTTGAGAAAATGTTGCATGATGACCAACGAACTTCTGCGCCTAATTCGACTAAAGTTTCGATAAGTACAGCTGTCTGAATAGTCATGTGAAGACATCCGGCAATCTTAGCGCCTTTTAAAGGCTTAGATTTTCCATATTCAGCACGAAGTGCCATTAGTCCCGGCATTTCTGTTTCAGCGATTTCGATTTCCTTACGTCCCCAGTCGGCCAGTGACATATCTTTAACTTTATAATCGGTAAAGGCCATATTTCCCCCTTAGTGGTTTACATTTTTTGTTATAGAATGAGCGTGACAACTATAGCACCCAAACCCTAACGTCACAAGGTTAAATCCATATGGCCAGCTATACCCAAATCAGTCTTCAGGAAGCTGAAGAAATTCTCAAGCTTTATGGCAAGAGCAAAGTCATCAAATGTACCCCTCTGTCTCTTGGAATCTCGAACTCCAATTACCGAGTTGACCTGCAAAACGAAACTGTTTTGCTAAAAATTTCCAATGATAAAAATCAGACTCAATTAGCAGAAGAACAGACTATTCTCATGTACCTCAGCGAACAGGGATATCCCTACTCACTGCGCCCTTTTCAGGTTCAGACTGGTGATTATATCTATCAATGCGGGAAATATTTTGGAGTCCTTTATCCTTTTGTGGACGGAATTCCCCCGGGACCATCCGATACAACCTGCGCAGAAGTTGGCCAGGCACTGGCCAGGTTACACAACCTGCCTCACAAAGCCGAAAGGTTAAAAGCGTTGCGATCTCATCAGCAAGTGGGATACGGGCCGCACGAAATACTCACTTACACAGAGTCCCCGCTTTGTCCGGAAGATTACAAAAAAGCCTTTGATAATTTTTTTCCTGACCGACTACAGGCATTCCTGTCCATTCCCTTTGCGACTGGCGTAATTCATGGTGATCTCTATTATGACAATACTCTTTTCAATAATAACCATTTAAGCTCAGTGCTTGATTTTGAGCAGGCCGGTATCGGCGAATATCTGCTCGATTTAGGAATTTCCATTTCCGGAACCTGTATTGAAAAAGGGAGGATTATTTCTCCTCTCGTTCATTCATATTTAAAGGGTTATGAATCAATCCGGCCATTGCCAGCTCTGGAAAAACGGCATCTCGACGATGCGATCATACTGGGACTTTTGTCGATTTCTCTATGGAGAATCAAACGTTTTAAAGAAGGTAATCTAAATCCATTGATGGAAGATTCCTATCGCGATCTTTTAGTGCGGGCCATGCACTATCATGATATGCTAAAGACCTAACTAAAAAACGGGACAACGATCATGGCCGAGCGCGATTCTAAAAAGCCTTTTAAGAAAAAATCGATTAATTACAAAGAAAGACGGACTCGGGAAAAACCTGTTAAGAGTGATGTAAAGGCCACACCTCGCGCTAAGGTAAATCCAGACGGAACTAAAGAATTTGATCAGTCTACGTTTTTTGCTTCGTGTCCTCGTGAAGTTGAACATCTGCTGGAAAAAGAAATTCGCGATTTGGGCATAACCCGTATTGAAGTAGAAAAAGGCGGAGTCGCTTTTAAAGCAGAAACGGAGCAGGCCCTGGATGTTTTATTAAATTCCCGTGTTGCTTCCCGTGTCTTTAAAGAAATTCAAGTTTATACAATTGCCACTGAACGGGATCTCTATGCCCGCGCTAAAGAAAAATGGTGGGACAAAGTCTTCAGCGTTTCACAAACTTTTAAAATCAACACCCTTTTTGATCGCGATACAAAAGAGCATTTCAACAACTCAATGATTTTCTCTCAATTGCTAAAAGATGCAATCGTGGATAATTTCCGGGAAAAATATGGTGAGCGTCCGAGTGTTGATACCGGCAGACCGGACATTACTTTCCTTCTGCGTGTTGAACGTAAGCCGGGAAGTGAGCTATTCAATGCCCGTATTCTCGTCGATATGTGTGGCGAACCAATTTCCAACAGAGGCTATCGCGAAGAATCACTTAAAGCTCCACTAAGAGAAAATCTTGCTGCAGCTATTATCATGACCACCGACTTTGATTCAGAAAAAGATATCTTTACCGATTGCATGTGCGGAACAGGAACTCTTTTAATTGAAGCCATTTTAATCCGGGCTAAGGTTGCACCTACGTATCTTAAAGTTCGCCAATACATTGAAAAACGTATTCCTGTTTTTGACTTCATTAAACACCCGTGGTTTCTTGCTGACCGAAAAGCAATGCGGCTGTTTGATGAAAGAGCACAGGCCATATATAATCACTCTCTGGCAGCCCTTAATGAACTTCAAACCCGCCAGTTTTTCGGATTCGACATTAGTGAGCGCGCTCTAGAAACGACACGCGTCCATTTACACAATGCTATGATTGATCAACAAATCGTCACTCTGAATAAGCGTGATGCCACCAAAATCACACCAATGGATGAACCACCTGGAATCGTCATCTGTAACCCTCCTTACGGAGAGAGAATGGGCGAAGAAGAAGAATTAAAAACACTCTATCGCGATCTTGGGGAAAACCTGAAAAAGAACTTTAAAGGTTTTCGAGCGTACATATTCACTTCTAATCCATTACTTCGTAAAAGTATTTCACTAGGAACTTCTGCTCGCCATACTTTCTTCAATGGAAGCCTGGAGTGCCGCCTGTTAAAATACGATCTTTACTAATTTAAGGATTTAATTCGATATTGATCGACTGAACTGCAATGACGTCAGGATATTTTGAAAAATCGAAAGCACGTATTTTTTCTTCCATACATGTGCGGAGTCTGGGATTTAACTTTTTAGTCCGGTCATTAACTTCCAGAAAACTTATTTTTCCCGACTGATCAGTTTCAGCCACTGTACAGACTGATAACTCTCCTTTCACACCAGTAGCTTCATACTCGGCCAGGCATTCAAACACCTGCAGCTTGAGTTGTTCTTCATAAGCCCGATTAACGAGCCGGATACGATTCATCCGATCTCTTTCTGCACGAGTTGTCTCGCCTCTCACATCTTTCGTTTTAAGCGCTGCAATTTCTTTGACTCTTTGATACGCATCCGCAGAACAATGGCCTTTGTAATCGAAATCACTATTTAAAGTTGAGCACGAGACTGAAATAAAGCAGAGAAAGATTAGTGCTGATTTCAGCATTATTATTGTCTCTTTGATTTGAAATTGAATGGTTGTACAATGACTGATGACTTCATCGATGAATAATCTTCAGCCTTTAGGACTGACAGTAAACAATCTTTTAAGTCAGGACTCAGGCTATTTGATTTATCTTCAATATCTAAAAAAGTTAATGTTCCGTTAACATCTGTTTCCAGAACCAGGCAGGCCTTGTGTGATTGTTTGCCTCCATCATCCAGGTATTTCTGATAGCAACTTTTTAACTGTGAACTAATCGCGGGAAATTTTGCAAGAGCAGCCTGTACTGCATTCTGATCAGGGAAATGTGATGCTTTATCAGGCTTAAGCCGCTTCAAAGCAGTGTCAGAACAATTTTTTTCAACTGTAAAAGGTTCCTGATGAGCACATGAGGAAATAATGAAAAACAAAAATAGATAATTCAATATCTTCATTAACTACCTGGCTGACTGCTCAACTTCTCTGAAAGTTTCATCGCCAGATTAGGTGAAGCATACTTCAAAAAAGTAATCGGATTAATGATCTTGTCGAAATGCTTACTGGATTTAGAAAAAAAGTAAGCCGATACATCACTGTCTTTTAAGAAAATTGTATGACCTTTATTCGAAAATTTACGGGAAACATATTCAGAATCGAGGAAGCAGACCTCACGAATCATAAAATTCTTCGCTACGTAAATGATAATGCAATAATCAGAAAGGTCGACCAGTGTTTTCTTGATCTTTACTCCTTTCGGGGATGAAGCATCACTCCATTCCACTTGTACTTCGACCCGTTTTCCATCGGCCATAACAAAATCAAACCCTCGCTGTGAGGTAGACTTAACCTGCTTTAAGCCAAAAATACACTTTGCGTACCACTCTCCCAGCTGTGTCGGAAGATTTTTACCATTAAGCAGAATTTGTTCATGGGCCAGTACTTCATAGGATCGATGAACAATTCCGATCTGATCCAGTATGAGTTTATTATTGGGCACATAAACAATAGAAATTTTTTTGGCGTCTCTACGGAGCAGTTTTTTGGAAAACTGTTTTTCATACCATTGCTGAAAATCATCGTTGTTGGATAATTCAAAAGAATCATAAACAAAACCCAAGCGCAGGAGCGAATATATGTCCTTGCACTCGGGTAGTTTTTTCTGAATAAATTTTAGAGGAGCGAAGCTGACTCGATCTTCTCCCATGACAAAAAATTCGTCTTTGTCATAGTCGGAACTTCCATGCGTGCTGGAAGAGAAGAGTTTGATCTCTTCGTTAAGTTTCTGAATGTCCATTTTTAGCTCAATTTTAAAAAGTAATTGAACTCAGTGTAACACCCTTTCAACTAAACTTTCAATTGAGATAGGTCCTCTTCGAAATTTAACATCGAATGGGCAAGCCCTACATTTTTAACTAGTTGCTGTTGAACAAAGAATTTAAAGTCGAGTATTTTACTCTGATAATAGTCTTTTTCTTCAGCATTGTTTGCATTGTTCATTTGTTTACTAGCTTCGCAGGCGCTCTCTAATAATAACCATGAAGCAACCAGGTTTCCGCTGAAACTTAAAAAAGATGTGGCATGAAACAGGATTGCATCCGTCTGACCGGCCTTAGCCTGAGCTGCAAATCTTTGTAAAATGGCCTGAGCTTTTTCCATGTTTTTAGCAATCAATCCGACTTCTTCTTTAAAATTTTGAGCCTCTGGTCTCGCCATGGTTTTCTGAATTTTTGCACCAACCCCCATGAAAGTTTGGGCATTGTCTTTTAAAACTTTTCGCATAGTAAAGTCGACGGCCTGAATTCCATTGGTCCCTTCATAAATAGTGGCGATTTTTGTATCGCGGGCGAACTGCTCAATACCATATTCTGAACAGAAACCATATCCGCCGTGAACCTGAATAGCATCAACAGCTACGTTGAAGCCTTCATCCGAACAATACGCTTTACATATAGGAGTGAGGAAAGCAATTTCATTAGCAACTGAATTATCACCGTGGTGCAGTCTATCGAATAGATCAGCAGTATAAAGAACCAATGCTCTTAAAGCACGGGACATGGAACGCATCTTCAAGAGAGTGCGTTTAACATCCGGGTGAGTGATAATTTCTTTTCCAAACTGTGAACGTTCACGAGCATATTGTTCTGTGAGCATTGTCGCCAGGTTAGCCTGAGCCTCACCCTGAACACCACAAAGTAGACGAGCTTCGTTCATCATGATGAACATGTTCACAATTCCTTCGAGCTCTTTTCCAATCAGGTAGCCTTCGCAATTACCGGTTCCACCGAATGTAATTTCACAAGTGGCTTGTCCGTGAATTCCCATTTTCTCTTCGATCTTCGTACAACGAACATCATTTGGAGTTCCATCCAGTCTGATTTTCGGCACGATAAAAAGTGAAAGACCTTTAGTTCCGGCCGGAGCACCTGGAGTTCTTGCCAGGACTAAGTGAATCACATTTTGATAAAGATCATTATCTCCGGATGAAATAAAAATTTTCACACCTTTAATTTTGTAAGTTCCGCTGCCAGTTGGAGTTGCAGTTGTTATTCCAGCACCTACATCACTTCCTGCTCCTGGTTCAGTAAGACACATTGTTCCGCCCCACTCTCCTGTCATCATTTTTGGTACATAAGTATCCTGCTGATCCTGAGTACCAACTTTCAAAATGACATCCATAGCCCCTCGAGTAAGGCCCGGATACATAGCAAAAGAAACGTTGGCTCCGTTCATGATGGACTGACAAACTAATGATACAGAATGTGGTGAAGGCATCCCGCCTATTTCTTCTGGATAACCAATTCCGAACCATCCATTTTCATAATAACTCTTGAATGGTTTATGAAATGAAGGAGGTACCGTAACTTTTCCATCTTTAGAAAGTTGTACACCTTCCTGATCACCAATCGTTCTTGAAGGGTAGATTTCTTTTTCAATGAACTTGTTACATTCATTGATGATATCTTTCATATCATTTTCAGCGTAACCAGTATGATCCTGAATTTTTAAAACGTTGAATAAGTTGAAGTAAATGTCGCGAAGATCTGTCTTAAACTGAGCCATGAAAAACCATCCTTGATTTGGGCAAAGCGTCTAAAGTAAGGGGATCAATTAATTATAATTTAAACAGAAAAAAATAAAAGAGGACCCGCATGGGTCCTCCGGATATTACGTAAATGCCTGAGTAATTTTATTAGTTCCAAGTAACTGGGATACTGTATAGATATTCTGCAGAGCCATCAGCCTGTCTAATACCTACGGGGTTAGCAGTTACCGGTACTCTTGTGTCAATTGCAAATGTTTTACCTTCAACTGTGTAAATGTAATAAATCGATCCGTTTGTTTGTATCTTATACATAGGGTGCGCTTTATTAATAATTGCTTTTAATTCATTTAATTTAGCAATTACAGTTGTACTATCAGTAGCGTTTGCAACTTCTCTAGAAGTCGTAATATTTGAAGAGCTTGTGCTACCAGAACAAATTGTTATAAATCCCCATTTAGTTTCACAGTTACTAGCGGCTGCAGCCGATTTTGTGTATTTAAATTTTAGAATACCACCTCTTGCTACGATTTCATTATAAGACATACCTTGATACATTGCTACGGCTCCAAATTGTACGTTATATGCATCAACTTTTTTACCAAGTTCAACTCCAACTGCATCTGCAGTTGTTATTGCAGTTGTTACTGGACTTGTAGATGTCGGTGCAGTTGCAACTGGTGAAGCAACTTTATTATCTTTTCCACAAGAAGCTAGTGTCGATAGAACCATTAAAGCTACGATTAACTTTTTCATAACGTCCTCCCTAAAGGCGTATTTCAAGTTTGCTGTTTGCTTTAATTAGAGCAACGACCGTGCCAAAGATGGACTCATAGCTTTTCATCACTTAGCTCATCGCCTGGGGAGGCGTATGAATATTCTACAAACACCTGTCTAAAGTTTAGTCATTATTTTGAGAGAATTCTTATTTATGATTAATCATCAGACAGTGCATTTCCAGTCGCTTAAAATAGATTTTCCCGGGATCGAGCAGTCCAAAAAGTGAAAATTGCAGCTTCATCAAGAAGGTTGAAGGTTTTAATGCCAACTTTGGATACAGCAATGTCAGCCTTTTTTCGGCTATAGATGAATTATAAGGATCTATAATTGATTTTGTACGCTTGTGTTTGATTCCGTTGGAAAAAATATAATTAATAACTCTTTTTAAATCTTGCGCTGAACGTATCTTTCTTAAATGATAACGGTGTTTGTAAACTGTCCCTTTACTTAACTTCGCTTTATTAATGGCCTTGGCAAAACAAATTCCAAATGCCTGCATGGCCCTACCCAGCCGGTAGTTAGAAGCGCATTCCACCAGTAAATGCACATGATTATACTCCAAAGTATAATGAATCACTTTAAGAGACTTGAACCGTGCTCTCATAATCGCCCGATGCAGGGCCTTTAATATCTTCTTGTTTTGAATATCTGCCTTATTTGCCCTCACCTTTATAGTGATATGCAAAGAAGAGGGTCTTTCAATAATTTCCCGGGAGATATGCCTGATTCCTTTATCATGAATGGGTTTGCGTCCGGCACCTTTGGGATTGGTCAGTGTTTTTATGATTTGTTTTTTCATTCCCGTTCACATTGCCGGAGAATGAAATGGCCAAACTAAGCGGCCCACTTGAATGATTAAGTTGGAAAGCAGATGCTAATTAATTTTTGCGTTCGAAAAAGAGGATTTTGAGTCCCTCTTCCGGATTTTCTTCCATATGAGCAAAGCTGGAATCAATCTGGCTTGAGAAAGAAAAGTCCGGTGCATATTCAATAAAGGCAGATTTGAGAAAGTCTGAATCCAGAAAAGGAGAATTCAGACAGGACATGATAATCGAGCCTGGTTTGGTAAAATCAGATAAACGGCGGATAATCTTAGAATAGTCACGCTTAACCTGAAAGCTGTCCCCCTGATTGGTCGGAGGATCAATAATCACGATATCAAAAGGACCTTTTCGCACAAGAGCACCGAACGATTTCATGATGTCATGAGGCAGATATTGAGTTTTGCGCAGATCAATTCCGTTTAACTGGTGATTTTTTTCGCCGACTTTTAGGGCCCGTTGGCTCATGTCCATATTTAATACGTGTTCTGCTCCGCCTTTTAAGGCCGCTACTGATAGTGAACAAGTGTAAGCAAAGAGATTCAAAACTCTTTTATTCCGGGAGTTCTGCCGAAGCCACTCTCTTCCTGATGCCATATCCAGAAAGAAGCCAATATTTTGATCGGCTCCCAAATTGAGCAGATATTTTTCGGAGTTTTCCACAGCAAAAGCAGGAGTTGAAAGAATTCCTTTTAATACTTCGATCGGTGAATTTTTCAGATAACGTCTTTGAAAAAGAATGTTGGAAAAATTATCAAGTGAAGCCAATAAAAAATTTATCTCATCCTGTCTAATTTCTTTGTACGTTGTTATCAAAAGATGGGGAGAAAAATAATCAATGCAGAGATGTTCCAGACCCGGAAACTTTTTTCCTCTCCCATGAAAAAGCCTGCGGGCTTCATTGCTAGGTTCGAGCTGAAAAATCATGAACAGCAACTGCCTTTATCGTTGCCGCCGCTGAAAGGATTTTCAGGTTTTTTTGATGAAAATTTGAATTTAATCCAGATGACTAAGAATATACCGAATAACAATGCCAGTGACTGACAGATAATAAGCTTTTGCATCAGCCACATGCCGGTAGGAGCACACATAACTCCATATTCAACTGGAGGAGTAAATAGCTTGGTAATCATTTGAGGGGCAAGCCAAGTTGCCAGCATTAAAGCAATGATACCACCGCTGAAGGCATAGTTTAAATTTTTATGGAAGTTGTTCATTTGATTGTTCCTTAGTGTTGATCCAGGTGACTTCATGTTTATTGCAGGACAAATGAACAATGCGCGAGCCTGGAATCGCTTTGAACTTAAACATTGTTTCGAAGTCAGTGGGTTTTTGGAATTTAATAGTACAGGCAAAATTATCTACCAGTCCGGAATCTCGCCAGCGATTAACCAGCTCGAGGAGTTTATCCGGGTAACAAATGATGTCTGAGAAGAACCAGTCCAGATGTCCGACATGTTGTGGTCTGAGTCCAAAGGCACTTTCCTGGCGGAATTCAATGTTTGGTAAAGCCGCAATTTTGGGATCCAGGGGAGCTTTGTCAACACTGACGACATGAGCGCCGATTGTTTGCAGAACCCATGTCCATCCTCCGGGACAGCTGCCGACATCAATCACTTTCATTCCAGGCAATGGCTTAACCCTATAGAGAGTGAAAAGTTCCCAGAGTTTAAGATATGCTCGGGAAGGTGGGGTAATCTTATCCTCATTGAAATGGATTTCACCAAAGGGAAGAGGACAATTTGTTTGTGCGGAAAAAAGCAGTTCGTTTTCAGATAAGAGAGCAAAAACTCCAATCCTGGAAGCTGGAATTGTGTCCAGGAAGTTAAAGCGTTTGGTTCTTACTGCGGGGGTCTTTTCCAGAATAAGTTCACCGCGGCGGTGGTTGTTCAGTGAATAATGACTGAAACGAACTCCTTTGGTGCGTAATTGTTCTGCAGCATTGTTAATAGAGGTATAGGCCATGACTTGAACGTCATGCCAGGTGTCCTGAGCAAAGACTACGTCAAGCGCTGGTCCGGCACAAAGAAAGAGCCTGCCATGTTGCGATAAAATGGTTTGTCCCAACAGAGACAGTTCTGTTTTTAAGTCTTGCTCAAAATCTACCGGAGCCAGATAGCCCGTCATTGTCTGCTGTGAATTGCTTTGACCCATAATGGTTTAAATTGATACCATAGCTGGTGTTATGAGTAAAAAAATTAATCATTCAGATGAAATGAAAATCTATGGTGAAAATGCCTGCCTGGCCGTTTTTAAAAATCGTCCGCAGGACATAATTCAGGTCTTTCTCACTAAAGAGTTATTGTCTAAAAAATTATTTTCCCAGGTTACAAAATATTGTGCTCAAAACCGCAAAGCGTATCACCTGGTCAGCAGAGATGAACTGGAAAAGATGACAAAGGCCACACACCATGAAGATGTCTGTATGCTTATTAAACGTCACCCGGTCCGTACGCTGGAGCAGTTTCTGAATACCAAACCAGAAAAAGCACTGTTGATCGCGCTTGAAAATGTCTCCAATCCGCACAACGTAGGTGCTATTTTGAGAAGTGCAGCTCATTTCGGTGCTCAGGGAATAATTATAAGTGACCGTTCAGTCGCGGAAGCCGCAAGCTGCATTCGTACCAGTGAAGGTGGCTCAGAGTTTGTTGAAATATTTGAAGCGAAAGATTTTAAAAAAACTCTTTTATTGTTACAAAAAAATAAATTTCAGATTATTACGACCTCTTCACATGCCCGTCTCTCACTCTATGACTTAAAATGGGAAAATCGCTCAGTCGTTGTATTCGGGGAAGAAGCCAGCGGTTTAAGTAAAGAGATGATCGAATTAGGAACTTTAATTACCATTCCCGGAACAGACACGGTTGAGAGTCTGAATGTTTCTATTGCCTCGGCCGTTATTCTTTCGGATCATTTTCAAAAGGTGAAAAAAAATGAAAAAACTGCAAGGTTTAAATAAAAGAGTTCTCTTGTGTATCCTGGATGGCTTCGGCGTAAATGAGGGATCTCAAAAAAATGCAGTTAAGGCTGCACATAAACCCAATATCGATTTTTTAATGTCTCATTATCCAATGACGACGATTGAGCCCGGAGGCGTGCTGGTAGGTTTGCCGAAGGGAGTAGCGGGAAATTCGGAAGTAGGCCATATGAATCTGGGGGCAGGAAGGTCAGTTCGCCAGGATTTGGTTCGTATCAATGAAGCGGTCGCAAACAACACGCTTAAAGATATGGACGAAATTAAAAATATTATTCACTTTGCCCGAACTCATTCGAACCGCATTCATCTGATGGGACTTTTATCGGACGGCGGAGTCCACTCCCATATCAATCATCTCAAAGCTCTTGCAGAAATCTTTGCAGCTCATGAAATTGAAATTATTCTGCATGCGTTTATGGACGGAAGAGATACGGCTCAGGATATAGGACATACCTATGTCAGCCAGATTGATCAGATTCCCCATATTAAATTCGGGTCCATGCAAGGGCGTTCAATTGGAATGGACCGCGACCGTCGCTGGAATAAAATTGAAGCTTGTTATCAAACTTTTATCGGGCAGGGAAAAACCACCACACTCACTCCCCTGGCTTATTTGCAAAACGAATATAAAGAAGGAAGGTATGATGAGTTTATAACTCCCGTTTTGTTCGATGAAAAACTGGCCATGAGAAATGACGATGCAGTATTATTTTTTAATTATCGTCCGGATCGTGCGATTCAGATTACGCTGGCACTAAACTATCCCAAGTTTACAGAGTTTCCTGTGCCGGTGAAGCCCGGTTATTTTCTCTGTATGACTCCTTATGTAACTGACTACATGGAGTTGCCGATTCTGTTTGATAAAGAAAAACTGCAAGGAACTCTCTGCGAGTATCTTTCTCAGATGGGAAAAAAACAATTTAAAATTGCTGAAACCGAAAAATATGCTCACGTCACTTTCTTTTTTAACGGTGGCGATAAAAAACCATTTCCCGGGGAAGATCAGGTTCTCATCCCCTCACCAAAAGACGTTGCCACTTATGATCAGAAACCGGAAATGAGTGCACTGGCTGTCTGTGAACGTCTGGAGCAGGCACTGGCCGATCATAAGTACGAATTGTATGTTGTAAACTTTGCCAATGCAGACATGGTTGGACATACCGGTAATTTTGAAGCATCTGTAAAAGCGATCGAAACCCTGGACATCGTCATGGGGCGACTGATGAAAAAATGTGAAACTGAAAATGTCACTATGCTGGTAACTGCTGATCATGGCAATTCAGACGTCATGACATATGAAAATGGTGATGTCCATACATCACACTCAGACTCACCCGTACCTTTTATAGTTTTTGATTCTCGCCTAAAAGATTCAAAGCTGGAGCTAAATCCGGGGCCTATGGCCCTTCGGAATGTTGCACCTACTATACTCAATATAATGGGATTACCACAAGCACCGCTTTTTGACGGTGAAAGTGTCTTCAAATAGGATCATCATATGGCAAAAGCTAAAATTAAAAGAATTGGAATTCTATGCAGCGGTGGAGATTCACCTGGTATGAACTGCGCAATCAGGGCAGTGGTCCGTACTGCGATTGGTGAAGGCCTGGAAGTCATGGGGATTCAGAAAGGTTATTCCGGATTACTGGAAAACAATATGCGGCTGCTGGACGTATCCTCTGTAGGAAATATATTACAACATGGCGGAACAATCCTGCAGACTTCGCGTAGTCCGGAATTCAAAACACCTGAGGGACGTAAGAGAGCCGCTGAAATCCTCAAGCAAAACGGAATTGAGGCTTTGATCGTCATTGGCGGAGACGGCTCTTATAACGGTGCTATGGCACTTTACCTGGAACATAACATTGCCGTGGTGGGAATTCCGGGCACCATTGATAATGATATAAGTGGAACTGATTATACAATTGGGTTTGATACGGCAGTTCAGAATGCTGTTGATGCTGTTGATAAAATCCGCGACACGGCCAATTCCCATGCCCGGACGTTCATAGTAGAAGTAATGGGACGTCGATCACCGGCCATTGCGCTTAAAGTGGGCATTTGCACTGGGGCAGAAAACGTTGTTCTTCCGACTGCTGAGATTGATTACAATAAAATTTCCAATGACATTGCCCGCGGGATAAAAAGAGGAAAGACTTCATCCATTATTATTGCCGCTGAAGGTGAAAAAGAAGGGATTGGATATATTATTCAGAAGAATCTTAAGGAAAAATTCAAACTGGATGCTCACGTTTGTATTTTAGGACATATTCAACGAGGAGGAAATCCCACTCCTACTGATCGTCTGATTGCCTCGCAAATGGGAAATCTCGCTGTGTTGAGCTTGATTAAAGGTGAAACGGCTAAAGCGGCGGCTTACCTGGAAGGAAAGGTCGTTATGACCGATTTGAAAAATTGTCTGCGCAAAAAAAATGAATATGATATCAGCGAAGTTGATTTACTGAATTCATTGTCTATTTAAGCAAGCAGAGAATCCATTAAACCTTCCACCGGAAGATGATAAAAATCTTCATGAATGGCCATTGAACCGGGAGCAATGATTTTTAGCGCCTGATCTTCATCCAGATTGAAAATATCATTCAGTTGTGCCTGCTCTCTTTCTGAAAGAAAAAGCGCACTCACCTGACCTTCAATGGAAATTTTTCCGGCAGCGAAACAATCTTCCAGTTTTCCAAGTGGCAAATGTCCCGTCAGGCTCCACAACATCAGCAATAAAGGTAATTCCAGATATCGATATTCTTCCTGTTTAAATTTTTTACTCTCCAGTTCACCTTCAACACATAAAACGAAGCGTTTTAGGGGAAATTTTAGTTTTTTTTCCCGTGACAGGTAGACGAATTTTTCCTTCATTGAACGCGAATATTTGCCCATACCCACTATCTCAATTCCCGGTATGCCGTTAGAGGCATAACCGAAAATATCGACAGGATAGTGGGTACCCCCAAAGGGATAAAGGCTTTTTGTACGCATGTTCATCGGACCCCCCATTGTATTTTCTGGCGCCTCTCCCCTTGCAAAAGAGATAAAGTCGGAACATTCTTAGTCCTTAAAATATTGAACTAAAATTAAAAAACCTCTCAAAATCTGAGGATGAACATGACAAATAAAACACGATTAGAACGCGATTTGCTAGGCACCCTGGAAGTACCGGCCGAAGCTTATTATGGGATTCACACTCTTCGTGCTATGGACAATTTCAAAATATCCGGCCACAAAATCAGCGACAATAAAATAATGGTTAAGGCCCTGGCATTAACAAAAAAAGCCTGTGCCCTAGCTAACGGTGAACTGGGGACTATTCCTGCAGATGTAGCCAAAGTTATTGTGGAAGCCTGTGATCAGATCATCAAGCATAATAAATGCCTGGATCAGTTCCCCAGCGATATTTATCAAGGTGGCGCCGGTACTTCAGTCAATATGAATGCAAATGAAGTCATTGCCAATATTGCGCTGGAACTAATTCATAAAAATAAAGGTGAATATGAATATGTTCACCCCAACGATCACGTAAACAAATGTCAGTCGACTAATGATGCTTATCCCACGGCTTTCAGAGTGGCGCTTTATAAACATCTCATCGTTTTAATCGGAACCCTGGAAGAATTGTCTGCGGCTTTCGAACGAAAAGCTGTTGAGTTCAAGTCAGTCCTTAAAATGGGCCGAACCCAACTTCAGGATGCTGTTCCAATGTCACTAGGGCAAGAGTTTCACGCATTCGCAACATTAATTCGTGAAGACATTAAACTGCATAAACAACTCAAAGAGCTTTTGCTGGAAGTAAACCTTGGCGCTACTGCAATCGGCACAGGCATCAATGCCCCCAGAGAGTATGCTCCACTAGCTGTTGCAAAATTACGCGAGGTCACCGGACATGATTTCGTTTTGTCGGAAGATTTGATTGAGGCTACTTCAGATTGCGGAGCCTATGTCATGATTTCCGGCGCTCTGAAGAGAACGGCCGTTAAACTCTCCAAGATCTGCAATGATTTACGGTTATTAAGTTCGGGACCGCGAGCAGGTTTACGCGAGATCAATCTCCCTGCTTTGCAAGCGGGATCAAGTATCATGCCGGCAAAAGTGAATCCAGTCATTCCTGAAGTTGTAAATCAGGTGTGTTTTAAGATCATCGGCAACGATCTCACCGTCACCATGGCCGCAGAAGCAGGACAGCTTCAACTGAACGTTATGGAACCGGTGATTGCTTCATCTCTATTTGAATCTCTCGAATTGCTGGAAAATGCAGCAAAAAATTTAAAGGACAAATGTATCGATGGCATTACTGCCAATCCGGATATTTGCCGTAACAATGTTTTAAATTCAGTGGCCATCGTCACTTTCCTCGATCCACTCTTGGGCCACGAAATGTGTGATAAAATCGGAAAAGAAAGTATTGTGACCGGAAAAAGTGTCAGTGCAATTGTTCTGGAAAAAGGATTATTAACTCAGGCGGATCTTGACCGCATCTTCTCAGTAGAGAATCTGCTGAATCCGGAATACTACGGTCATAAATACTAAAACCTAGAGTTCATCCAGCGGATTTTCTTCTGCCGATACAAAATGGCAGTTAAGGGTTTTATCCACAACAGACTGATGGGCCAGATCTAGAGAGTAAGCGTATTTAGTTCTAAGTTCCGAACAACTGACCTTGGCATTAAGACAAAACTTTGTGTGACTACCCTCACAACTAATACTTAAGCTGACAGCTTCGCCAGTGAAACAAAGCAAATTTTTTGTCTGTTCCATCACCTCAGCTCGAATATATTTTGATTCTTTTCCTAAAATCTTCAGACAGAAATCGGTGCCGTTGGTAATTTTTCCCATGCAATCAACCTCATTCATTGTATGACCTGAAATTAGTTCAGCGTGCTTTCCGTTCATCTCCTGACAAACACTGACGAGAGAAAAACTTTTTGAACGCATACTGGTCACCTCATTTTTAATGAGTGCTGCCTGGAGATTAGAAGCAAGAAAAAATAAAATTATAAACTTCATGTCTAAAGTATAGAGCATTTAGAAAAATTGACAAAAAAAAAGCCACCCGAAGGTGGCTTCTGTTAAATTCTATAAAAAAATGTAACCTAAGATGGCCAAAGACCACGAAGCTTCATTGCTTTTTCCAGACGTCTGATAGCAGCGATTAATGCCGCTGACTTCATGTTAACGTTAAACTCTTTTGAAGTAATGTAAACGTTTTCAAAAGCGTTTTTAAGTGTTGTGTGAAGCTTCTTATTGATATCATCAACATCCCAGAAGAATGACTGAAGACCCTGAACCCATTCAAAGTAAGAAACAACAACCCCACCAGCATTACAAAGAATGTCCGGAATAAGGAAAGCACCTTTTTCAGTGACGATATCAACAGCTTCTTTTGTAAGTGGACCGTTGGCACCTTCAGCGATGATTTTTGCTTTTACATTGTGGGCGTTGTCTTTAGTGATAACACCATCGATAGCTGCCGGGATCAGAACGTCTACGTTCAGACCGAATAGCTCTTCGTTTGTGATGTGTGTGGTTCCCGGCATTCCTTTTAAAACGCGGTTTTCTTTTACCCACTTCTCACATTTTTCAATGTCGAGTCCGTTTGGATCGTAAACACCACCAGAGATATCTGATACGGCTACGATTTTTGCTCCCTGAGCTTTTAGATCGTATGCAGCCGGGATCGCAACTTTACCGAAACCGTGGATTGCAACAGTCGTGTTTTGGTTGATTGTCATACCGATTCGTTCAGCAGCGAAGTTTACACAGAAGGCAACTCCTTTACCTGTCGATTCAGCACGTCCAAGTGATCCACCGATCTCAATTGGTTTACCAGTTACCACCGCCGGAACTGTGTAACCTTTAATTTGTGAATATGTGTCCATGAACCACGCCATAGTTTGTCCGTCAGTTCCAATATCTGGAGCTGGAATATCAACTTGAGGGCCGATGATCATGTTAATTTCAGTTGCATAACGGCGAGTAAGTGCTTGCAGCTCTTGACGAGATAATTGTGTTGGATCAACACAAATCCCACCTTTTGCTCCACCGTATGGAAGACCAACAAGGGCACATTTAAATGTCATTAGCATTGCTAGACCTGCGGTCTCAGAAAGGTCTACACCTGGGTGAAAACGAATTCCACCTTTACCTGGGCCTAGAGAAAGGTTGTGTTGAACTCGGTAGCCCATGAATACTTTAACTGTCCCATCGTCACAACGAATTGGAACAGAAACTTGTAAGGCTCTTTTTGGGTATTTTAATCTTTCAGCAACGTTTGGGTCTAAACCCATAATGCGAGAAGCGTCCTCTAATTGCTTAATAGCATCCTGAAATAAAGGACTGTCAAACAGACTCATCTACGACCTCCGATTCATAACAATAAGTGCTGTAGAGAGTACTCTTTATTTTAAATGATGACTAGGGTTCCTCCCTCAATCTTTACAGATTAAAAGGGAAACTTGCGTTGATTTCGGCCCTTGCATCTGCGTCATTTGAGAATATTCCTTCGCTACTTTCTTGAGTTGAAGAAACACGCGCCTTAATGTTTTCACTGATGGCCTGATCGACATAAGCAATCCATTCAGAATCGCTGATATTGAATTCAGCTCCTGAAGTTAAGCCGATTTCTTTAAAGTCTTTTTTGGCAGAAACCTTGGCCTGTCCATTTGCCGCAATCGTGGCGTTAGTATCCACCCATGGGTTGCGGACTTCAACGATAGCTTTTCCCTGCAGAACACGCGCTTTGAACTTAATAGCTATATATTTATTTACAGGCACCGAAGCGTTGGGGCGCAGGTTGCGTTCCACTTTACTCATTTTATGCAGAGTCGACCCGCTTTCTGCCTTCTTCATTTCACCGGAAAAACGTTTATCAGCGTATCGAAATAAACGTTTAGTGAGGTACCTCGCCTTATCCGAACTATCCGGAGTATTGTATAGATTTGTTGATTCCAGATCCCAGATACTGGCAAACTCTTCAGTACGTTCCCACTGAGCAACTGTTGCTTTCATTTCTTTCATAATACCGGCATCATCTTCAGCAAAAAGAAATTCCACAGTCGGGACTTCTTTTTCAAATGGAACTGTTAATACTTCTTCTTCCACTGCAGCCGGATGACGGGAAACATTCTGTACGGGTTCAGCCCCGACATTGAGGCTTAGAATTGTAAAAAATGTGAACATTGACAGCTGTCTAAACTTTCGACATTTTTCATTAATTCCAGAAGCTTTACAGTTAGTCATTTTCATAAGTTGTGCCTTGTTCAAAGAACGTTTAGGTCTATTACTTATGATTAATCGCAAGTGTGATGCCAAAGTAGTAAATAAAGAAAGTGCGGCAAATGCCGCACTTTCAGGTAATAGATTTCGGGAATTTCCGTGAGTTTATTACTGATCCAGGATCTCTTTGGTTTCTTCTACTAAAGTCCGCAGTAATTCCTGGGTTTTTTTGTCCAGGTTCAGATCCTTGGTTTTTGAGCTCATGGCCTTAAGAAAAGCGTTAGCGCTTATTCCTTTTGGAAGTGCTGCCTTCAGAGGAGTCTTTCGGCCAGCCTTAACTAATCCGCCGCCCTTAATGATCCGGGCTAACTCAGCACGCTTTGTGATTTCTCCTGCTAAGATTTTCTTTTCAATATCATTTTTTGTGGGACTTTTTGGAAGCGCATCCCATTCAAGCAACACGTATTTTTCAATGTCATACTTTTTCGCTGCTTCTTTTAAATTGCGAGGCATTTTGGCAATTAAAAGAGAACGGTGAACTTCTGACTTGGAAATACCCAATGCTGCCTGAATTTTTCTCTCACTGGCTTCAGTGGCAATCTGGTAATTTAAAATACCATCTGCTTTATCCACGTAGTGCAGTTCTTCACGGCTGGAGTTCTCTGAAAACTGAATGGCCATTAATTCTTCTTCAGTTTTATTTTCCAGAACGAAACAAGGTGCACTTACTGCTTTGTTATAGGAAAGAGCGCGATAACGGCGCTCACCACAAATCAGGCGATATTTACCGTTTTTATCCTGATGCAGAACCAGTGGCTGAATCAATCCGTTCACTTCAATGTTCTTAGCTAAATCTTTGATGGAATCATCATTGAATTTTGTACGAACCTGTTCTTTAACGACGATTTCTTTAATTTGAATTTCAGTGAGTTTAGCTCCCTGAAGTAGACGATCATCAGAAACTTTAAAAATATCCCGACCTACTTTTTCAGACAGGTCTATAGTTGTACGCTCTTTTTTTGATACACGCGCGGCAAATGTCTTAGACATATTTTATTCTCCACATCCTTGGGATTATAATGAAGCAAAATTAAAAATTAAAAATTAGAGATTCAATGCTTTCCACAGCTCTTCATAGTCACGACGTCCGGCTGACTTCGCCCCCATGATACAAACCGGTCTTCTGGTGGAGATCGACTCCTGCAGCTGAACCATGTTTCTTACCATCGGTGTGATATGAAAAGACTGAGCCAGTTCTTCCATACGAACTTTTTCAATTTTTCGGCGTGGGTTAACCATTGATGGGATTATTGAAAATTCCAGTCCTGGATTTTCCGTTTCTTTAATGATCTCAAACGTGTCCATTAACTCTTCCAGACCATCGATTGAATAATCCTGGGCCTGAGTCGGAATAAGAACGCGGTTAGAAGCGACAAGTGACATGATCAACTCATCTCCTAACATTGGAGGAGTATCGATAATGACGTAATCAAATTCCAGCTTGGCATCCTGCAGACGCTTTCTTAAAAGACGCTCTTTTCTTCCCGCTTCTTTTCGGATTTCTCCTTCTGAAAGGATCAGAAGTTTTGAAAGGTTGGAAAGATGTCTACTGGCCGGAATAAGCTTGATGTTTTTATAAAGCTTGCCTGACATTTCCGGAGAAACAATGACGTCTTCAATTCCCACGTCGCCGATAAGCCACTCAGGAACTAATGTGCGCTGGATTTGCACACCAAATGTTGAACTTAAATTGGCCTGAGAGTCCAGGTCGATGACCAGAACTTTATTGCCTTTGTTGGCGAGATAACAAGCTAATTGGTAGCACTGCATTGTTTTACCAACGCCACCTTTGTTATTGCCGATCGTGATAACTTCCATGAATCACTCCCTCTTTTTTTTGATACTTATCTAAAATGTTCAGGCAATGAAAACCAGATGTCAAAGAAAAAATGCCCCTATCAAAAATCGTAGGGGCGGCTTTGATAAAGAACTCATCATCAGCTATCGTTAAAGCTCATTCTTTTATGGGAAATATAATGAAAAAAATCTTCGCAATGTTTTTTTTGATAACGGTTACCGGATGTTCTTCGGCTCCTAAAATTACTTTGACCCGCACTCGTGTTTTTACGATGGAGGCACCTCCGGTAATTGGGAAAACATTGTCCGGTGACGAAATTAAACTTGGAGGTTTCTCCGGTCTAGCATTCATTGGCAATCAGGGCGATGAGCTCCAGTTTCAGACTATCACCGACCGCGGTCCCAACAGCCCAACCCAAAATAATGACCGGCCTTTTTTAATTCCGGAATACTCTCCTTCCATCATTACTTTTAGTATTAATGAAAAAACCGGAACGATGAATATTATCAATATGCTCGCACTCAATAAAGGGAAGGCCGGAAAACTCAGCGGTCTTCCCAACACCAGATCCGAAGAAAATCCTCTGGACATCTTCGGCCTTATCAATTCCATTGATCCCGACGGAATGGACACGGAGGGATTCGTTCCTTCAGATGAAGGGGGCTGGTGGGTTGCTGAAGAATACGCTCCATCTCTCGCTTATTTTGACGGGACAGGAAAACTTCAACGCCGCCTGACCCCGGACAATGAGATCCCCCGTCAGTACAAATATCGCCGGCCCAATCGTGGCTTCGAGGCCATTGCCAAGAACGGTTCCAAACTTTATGGATTCCTGCAAAGTCCCATCTCAAAAGATGTTAATTACTCGCTGATTGTTGAAATAGATCTTAATGATTCCCGTACCAGCGCTGAGTATCACTACGTCTTTGAAAAAGGGAACGATAAAATTGGCGACGCTGTTCATTTAAAAGATAACAAACTGCTGGTCATCGAGCAAAACGGCCGAAGCGACGATATGGCTCAAAAAGCAGTTTATCTGATTGAAATCGGTCTATCCGATCAGCCAGTCAAAAAAACGCTTATTGCCGATCTCGCCAAGACAGATTTTAAATCGAAAGAAAAAATCGAAGGTCTGGCTTACATTCCCGGTCGCGGAATAGCATTAACATATGACAATGATTTCCAAATTGAAGGAGCTACCGATTTCAAGACGGGGAAAACTCCGCTGAATGATGAAACCAACCAACTAATGATCATTGACTTAAATTTAGACAGTCTATTGTAACTTTTTCAAAACACTTCGAAATTATCTATTTTCATTTAAGCTTTTCAAAAAGAACTTTTGAGGAGCTTAAAAATGAAAAAGACAATCATTGTAACACTGCTAATTTTTGCATCTAATATTTACGCTGCAGAGGTCTTTAATGCGACAGCAGTTAGTTCAATTGTATCCGGATGTGTGGCCATTAGTGGATGTAAGCAAGCTGAAGCCCAGTCTGCAGCTGTAATAGCAGATCTGGAAGAATATAATCTGACTGGTAATTTATCCGTCCTTCTTCAGCAAAAGATCAGTGATCTTCAAAAAACTGAAAATATTTCAAGCGAAGAAGCTTTGGAACTGATTATTGAAGAAACAATAAATTAATCAGTAATTAGTATTAAAAACGTTCCTTTAAGAGATCTCTGATTTCAGTTAATAATTTCTGATCAGGAGTTGGCGGCGGATTAGGCACCGGCGTCGACTTCTGTAACTTCATCAGTTGCTGAACGAGCACAAAAACAGCAAACGAAACTATTAAAAAACTCACCACCGTATTGGCAAATGTTCCGTATTTAATCATGACCGCTCCGGCTTCCGTTGCTTCTTTCAGTGTTTCATAAGGACCGGGATTTTTCACACCACTTTTAATAACAATGAAGAGGTTTTGAAAATCCACATTCCCCATAATAAAGCCAATGGGAGGCATGATAATGTCATCAACCAGTGACTTAACAATATTGCCAAAAGCAGCTCCAATGATCACCCCGACGGCCAGATCGACCACGTTTCCCTTAACTGCAAATTGTTTGAATTCCTTAAGCATTTGATTCTCCTATTGTAACTGTCTTAAACGGTACACTTAAATTTAGGCGGATGTCATTTCCATTAGCTATAAAGCACAGCGGCAAAGTTGCTTATGTGAAGTGTAAATGGAAGATGCATTTTGATGATTAAAGGGGTAATTTACCCTCTGAAAACCATTCTTAAACCATGACAAAAAGAACCTGCTTTTGAGCGAGGAAAAATAATATGATCAAAGAAATCGATGCCCGCGAATTGAAAGAAAAAATTGAAAATCAAACCGCTATGCATTTTATTGATTGTCGCGAAATTCCGGAATGGAATGAAGCACGGATTGAGGGGGCGACTCTTCTTCCGCTTTCTGAATTTGAAGCAAAATATGAATCAGTTCTTCCGGACAAAAATGCTGAGATCGTCATTCAATGCCGTAGCGGAAAACGCAGTCTCAATGCCTGTATGTTTTTAATGTCCAAGGGATACTCCAATCTGGTCAACGTTGAAGGCGGGATCATGGGCTGGATGAATGAAGGATTTCCAGTTAAACAAGGAAACTAAAATGTTAGATTTATTTGGAGACGAAGAACAGGACACGTATAAACCAACCATCTCAGAAGCAGAGCTTTCAGATGATGATGTCCTGGTCGAATTGCGAAAATTAAAAAGTGAACTGAAAGACCAGGTGGTCGTTTTGGGTCATCATTATCAACAAGATGATGTCATCAGCTTTGCCGATATAACAGGTGACTCACTTCAACTTGCACGTGAAGCAGCTAAGCTCGATAAGCCTTATATCATTTTCTGTGGCGTTCACTTTATGGCCGAGACGGCCGACATGCTGACTGGCCCTCATCAAAAAGTCATTCTGCCGGATTTAAAAGCGGGTTGTTCAATGGCAGACATGGCCCGTCGAAGCGAAATCGACCGCGCCTGGAAATTCATCACTGGCTCAACGAAAGAAAAAGTTGTTCCTGTAACTTATATTAATTGTGCAGCAGCTTTAAAAGCATTTGTCGGCGAAAATGGCGGAAGTATCTGTACATCTTCCAATGCTGAAAAAGTCATTCGCTGGGCCCTGGGCCAGGGAGAGAAATTGTTATTTTTTCCGGACCAGCATTTGGGGCGCAACACCTGTTTTAAAATGGGTATTCCGCTTGAAGACATGGTTATTTATAATCCGCACATGCTCAATGGCGGTCTGACAGCTGAGCAAGTTGCAAAGGCCAAAGTCATTCTCTGGTATGGCTTCTGTTCAGTTCATCAGGGTTTCACAAAAGATCAGGTTTTAGCGATAAAAAAACGTGAGCCTGATACAACTGTTATTGTGCATCCGGAATGTCCATATGAAGTAGTGAGTGCAGCTGATGACAATGGATCAACCTCTTACATCATCGAAAAAATCGCCAAAGCTCCTGCGGGAAGTAAGTTTGCAGTCGGAACTGAAATTAACCTTGTCAATAGATTAGCTCAGCAATATCCGGATAAAACGATCGTGTCATTGTCACCTTACCAGTGCCTGTGCACAACTATGTATCGCGTAAGACCACGCTGGCTACTTGCCAGTTTCCGCGCGATCAAGGATCATAAACCGATTAATATCATCAGTGTGCCTGAGGATACAAAAAGATCCTCACTGCTCGCACTTGATCGCATGCTGGCCATTAAATAAGGACGAAAGAAATGATTTATGCTGATTACAACGGATCTGCCCCTCTTTGTCAGGAAGTTCGCTCTTATCTGTTAAAACGTTTTGAGAAAGGCCCTTTCGCCAATCCAAATGCAATTCATCACCTGGGAGCAAAAACTCTGATGGGGATGGAAAATGCGAGGTCAGTTTGTGCTAAAGTTCTTGGCGCCGATTATGATCAGGTCATTTTTAATTCAGGCGCGACTGAAGGTATCGCGACTGTTTTCCACAGCGTCCTGGGGAAAATTAATCCTGCAACTGATTCTAAAAAAATTATTATCACATCAGGAATTGAACATTCAGCGGTGGTGAACACTGCAAACTACTATGCGGAAACTCGCGGCTTTAAAGTCATGGCTCTTCCGGTTAACGGCCGCGGAGAGGTCAGCTTCGAGACGCTGCAAACCTGGATGATGGATCACAAAGGTTCAATCGCCCTGGTGTCTGTGATGGCCGCGAATAACGAAACCGGAGTTATTCAACCGTTTAAAGAAATCGCTTCGCTTTGTAAGAACTTCGATGTTCCCTATTTCTGCGATACGACCCAGTTCATTGGTAAAACACCGTTTAACTTTAAAGAATCTGAATTTGACTATGCTGTATGCTCAGGACACAAGTTGGGAGCAATGACCGGTACAGGAATTCTTTTGGTGAAAAACCCTGAAAACCTGCAGCCACTTATCATTGGTGGTGGTCAGGAAAAAGGTCATCGCGGCGGAACTCAGAACTATATCGGCAACGAAACTCTTGCTGTAGCTCTTTCTAATCTTGAGAAAGGATTTACCCGGCTGCCGGAATTAAAAGCTAAACGCGAAGAATTTGAATCCAAAATTAAAAAAGCTTTTCCGGAAGTAGTTATCATCGGAGAAGGTGCTCCTCGACTGGCAACCACGACTTATATTTCCTATCCGGGAATTCACGGTCAGGCAGTGCAAATAGAACTTGAATCTCAGGATATTTTTGTCACAACTTCCTCTGCTTGCTCAGACAATATGCCTGTGACTTCCAAAGTATTAAAGGCCATGGGAGTAAGTGATGATGTTGGCCGCGGAGTGGTTCGCATCAGTCTCTGTTTCAATTCGCCTCTGGAATATTACGATCAGCTGGCTGATGCTCTAACTAAGGCATACAGCAAACTGACTAAGGTAAAAAGCTTTTAAACAATGAAGAAACTATCCATACTTACGATTGTCTTTGTGTTGCTTTTGCTCAATTCTTGTTCTTCCGCTAAAAAAGACACTAGTGTATCCATTACGCCAGCCAGCCTGGGAGTGGTCAAAAACAATTCGATTCCTTTTTCACTTTATCTTACAGACAAAATTGAATCACGTCCGGATGTCGAAAGAAAAACCAGTTCCAATGTCTTCATTGTCCATACCGGACATTTCCTTAAACCAAACCTGTCTAAGCAGGAGAATGAAGCTATCCTCGCTTCATTTGAAGGTAAGGGGATCAATGCTATTAACCTAACCATGGAAGATTTTATTGTAGCAGACTCTCAGGAAATTCATTTCGAAAAATATCCATACAAATTTCTGAATAGTTCTGTCGTCGATCTCAATGAAGATAATATTGTTAGCCGGAATAATATCTCACCCTATGTTATTCACAAGGGTGTTGCTGTAATTGGTTTATCCGACAGAAATATTGATAAGCTGCTAAATGGTGATCGTTATCTGGTGAGTGATTATGTACTTGCTGTTTTAAGGGCCCGCAAAGCCGCTCTAAAGGAAAGTCAGGGAAATCCAGACCCCGAATATCCCTTAAAATCTTTTGTTTTGGTTCACAATATTTCAAACGAAGAAATACAAGGTGTGCTTGAGAGGTTGCCACCAAATTTTATCAACTCACTGGCAAACTAAAATCTTGTCCGCATTTGGTACAGGCTCAAGATCATTCTGGCAAATTCCCGCTTCTTCTATGTCGACAACTTTAGTTCCTCTAGGACATGCAGGCTCATTCTTTTCTCCGCAAAGATTCTGACCACAGAATTTGGATCCTCCCTGAGGACATTGAAAATCGACCACTTCATACCAGCCATATCGGCATTCATTGCAACGATTTTCTCCAACGGTTTCACAGTTTTTCGTCACTTGATGACAGCGAATCGCAGTTCCATTGGAAAATTTATCCGAATTTTTCCCCAGATAGCGATTGATTGAATAATCGAAGCTGTCGTCATTAAGTCGCAGCAAGCTCATTCCCTCATATTTTTTTCGCTCCCTCAGTGGCTGAAATTTCTGATGGATAAAGCCCGAGCTGAGATTTGGCAAAGGAATTACCATTTCTCTATTCAATGATTTTTGTAGAAAACTTATCCGCAATTGAAAATCTGATGAATCAATGGAAAGTTTCGACACTTCGCTGATCGTTGCGTAACTGTTTCCTTCGGAACTCTCGGGGCAGGGATTTTTTCCTTCTCTTTTTTCTACAGTCAGTTTGCCCTGTGTCTGCTTATAAGGAATCCGGTAGTAAACACAATGTCGACGAATGATGGCCCCTCCATCCTCTGGGATTAAGAGACTAAAGATAAGTTGCTCAACACCCGGAGGGCGGGTGATTTCCTGTTTTTCAATTTTTATATTTTCCAAAACGAACGAATGCATCCATTCTTTTGTTAATTGATAGTAGATGGATTCAAAGTTCTCATTTTGCGATTTACAGCTAAAGCATAAAAGTAGAAGCAGCAAAAATTTTATCATGGTAAAACTCCGCGCATACAGCGGAAACCAACCTGGAACTTATCCATTTTTTCTTCGGGATTCAATCCGCGAAAATCAAAATTTCTGAGAGCGTGGCCTTCACCATCCCATCCCGCACGGAAGCCCAGCTTGTGCCAGGGTGAATTAAATGGAAAATAAAATGAGGATGCTTTGAGATTACTTTCCGGATCAATGGGGTTATGAAAGGCCTCAAATACTCCCCCCATTGAATCCATCATACCTGCCCAGGTGGGCTCAGAACGGTTTAGGCTAAAAGGTCTTTCCGACAGGCATTCGCGCGCAAAAATTTTTGAACAATCATTTTTGTATTCACTTTTTTTCTTCGTCCAATAATAAGGTGAACGCCTATTTATTTCCGGAATTTTTTCACTTAGATCCATTGGCAAAAAAGTCGCGGCATCAAAATAATGTGCCATCATCAACTGTTTTCCCCGAAAAGAGCAATAATCCCGCATTTGATTAATCGTCAGACTTATGGCCGGATTGAAGAGGTCCTCTCCGCTTTTAGTTGAGAGGTTTTTAGTAAAATCAGAATTGCCGAAATGTATCCAGTCATTCACTTCTGCATTTGTCACTAAATGACGATCCAGATACAGAAGCTGGTTAAAATTATCGAAACGATAATCCTCCTGATCGGGTGAAACCGGTGGTTCTCCATAAGCATAAGCCCTTTGTTCAAGGTAAACTTCCTGACAATTATCTTCCAGAAAGATAGAGAGTTCTTCCTTCGTTTCCGGATGCTGTAATTGTAATGAAATTCCTGAAGATTTGAGCCCAGCGTGCGATACATTTGATTTAGTCAGATAGCGATACCATTTTCCACTGCGTACATCTTTTTTAAGCATAAGTTCCCGGTCATTATACTTCGCTATGCATTCGATCAGCATTGGTGAACAACGGAGCAGAGATTCATCAAAAGATTTCTTAATATTCCAGTCCTGCAGACATTGGTCGCGGTGTTTTAGCCACAAACGCGAATCTTCTCCTTCTCTCCAGGCTTTTTGAATCTCAGCAGAATTTGCAAGAAGCTTAAGTAGTGAATGACGTTTTGCCATCATTTGAGCGTTATCGTCGGTTTTAACTTCTCTGACCATTAGCCAGACCGTAAAAACAACGGCACAAAACGCTACTCCCGCAATGATCCTTTTGAAATGTCTCATAAGAGTTTACAATTATATTAACAATAGCGGGAAAAGGGAACAAATCATGAACTCTCAGGATTGGATTTCACAAGCATCACAACAAATTGATAATCACGAAGTTTTATCTTTTGCAGATTACATGCAGGTTTTTGAGAAAAATGCAAAAGCTGAATGCCGGCCAACCTTTGAATATATTCGGGATATGCTTAACCATTACGGTGTTGAAAGTGATGGTTCTTTTAAACTCTTCCACATGCAGCACCCTGAAGCACCGGCGGTTCACGGCCAGGCAAAAGTTCAGCAAGCGCTTTATCAAAACCTGGTGAACTTTAGCGAAGAAGGATTTAATAATAAATTTATTTTGCTCATTGGCCCTAATGGCTCTTCCAAAACGTCACTGGTTAATAAAATGATCAAAGGTCTGGAAGATTATTCAGAAACTGAAGCTGGAAAACTATACAGCTTCAGCTGGATCTTTCCGCTGGAAAATTATGTTAAGGGCACTCTGGGACTAAACTCCACTGTGCGCGAAAATACCCACGGAAGTTTCGCTTATCTGGAAGATAAAGAAATTTCTGCGATTATGCCGTCTGAGTTAAAGGATCACCCGCTCCTGCTCATTCCCCGTGAGTATCGTCAGCAATTAATTGATGAAGCACTAAAAGAAGATGAAAGGCAGCTGCATGCAGTTCGAAAGTCATACTTATATCGTGGAGATCTCTCTAAACGAAACCGAATGATTTATGATGCTCTTTTAAAAAATTATAAAGGAAAACATCAGGACGTTCTTAAGCACATACGAATTGAGCGTTTCACGATCAGCAAGCGCTACTCCACTGCTGCGGTGACAATTGAACCCCAAATACACGTAGACGCACGTATGCAGCAAATTACCATGGACAAACGTCTAGCCAGTTTACCGCCAAGCCTGCAGTCACTGAATTTATTCTCACTGCAAGGTGAAGCTGTGCTTGCTAATCGTGGTGTCCTTGAATATTCCGATTTATTAAAACGCCCATTGGACGCTTTTAAATATTTGCTGATGACTATGGAAACAGGATCAATCAACTTGCAGGGTATTCTGACTGAACTGGATATCTTCTTCATCGGAACTTCTAATGAAATTCACCTGGCGGCTTTCAAGCAGCATCCTGATTTCAATTCATTCAAAGGAAGATTTAATTTTATTACTGTCCCTTATCTGACCGATGTTCGTCATGAAGAAAAAATATATCAGGAACAAGTGGCGGGCATATCCGACCGCTCTCGTTTTTCTCCACATGCATTGACCAGTCTGTGTCTATTTGCGGTTATGTCCCGGCTGCGTGTTTGTCAGACCAAAAATTACAATGACAAGAAGCTGGCAAACATTGCGACAAACATGAATCCGATGGAGAAGGCCCTATACATTGCAGGAATAGAAATGCCGGAAAGGCTAGACATTGAGTCTCGTCAGATTTTAAAGCAAGGATTCGAAGAAATTGTCTGTGAATACGTCAACGACAGTTTATATGAAGGGAAATTTGGACTTTCACCGAGAGACCTTAAACATATTATTTATCGTTTATCATCTTTGCACACCAATGTAACTTTTGTTGAGGTTCTGGATTATCTTCACCACCTCATCCAGAAAAAGAATGAATATGATTTTCTAAATATGGCACCACAAGCTGATTATCATAATCCAAGCCGTTTTCTGGAGCTGATTAAAGAATACAATCTCAATATCTTTGATCGTGAGCTTAGAAATTCTCTAGGATTAGTTGATGACAGATCATATGAAGATTACATTCGCCGATACATTGAGAATGTAAACGCTCTTATTAAAGGTGAGAAAATTAAAAACACGACTACTGGTAAGTTTGTCGAACCCGATGATTTTTTTATTAAGGAATTCGAGCAAGCGATTGCTTTAAAAGAAGATCCGAAAACTTATCGCTCTCTGCTTATTTCCAAACTAGGTGCATATTATCTGGATAATCCTAAAACACAGATCGTATACACGACAGTTTTTCCTGATCTGGTTGATCGCCTGCAGGAATCTTTCCGAATTGAACAAAAGAAAGTCATTCTGAACATTTCAAAAAACATTATGTTCTTCGAAGCAGAGTATTCGAAAACTCTTGAACCAGGCCAGAGTTCCCCACTTACAGATGAGAACAGAAAGTTAATTCGCTCAGTGCTGAAGAATCTGGAAACAAGGTTTGGTTACACTGAAAGTGCGGCAATGCAACTTGTAAAGTATCTAATTAAAGAACGCTATTAATTCAACTGAAGACCGGATAGACGTATAAGAAATTCTATCCGGTCACTTAAATCATCTTCTTTATAACTTGTCTGCATGCTGAATACCAGAGCATAACTTATATAAACGGCTAGAGGGATTGCCCATTTTTTAAAGCCGATTAGCTCTCTCTCATTTTTTGACCTGACTGCTGAGATCGCCGAGAGGAAAGCGACACCGGCAAAATAATAAGATCGTCCAAGCATCATGCTAAAGGCTTCAAAAGGGCCATATTTCACCAGCCATAAATCATGCCGGAAATAATTAAGCAACACCCCTCCGGTATAAACAGCAATCAGAACACTTAAAAACAAACGCAGTTTTCTTGTCAAATCAAGATGGCTCATCAGGTGATAAAGAGGAACGACAAAAAATTCGATCAATAAATAGTTGTAGTAGAAATAAATTCTTTTAAAAAAATCGTTGAAATTTTTTGCCAGATAAGGACGGTCTACCTGAGCAGGAGCGCTAATTCCCAGAATACGGATAAAGCCAATCAACACGCCTCCATCACCGACAGGTTCTCGAAGAATATATAGAAGCGGATTAATTAAGGTTACAAAAAAACACTCCCAGGCTGGTCGGCTCAGGGCATTGTAGTGATTAAATCCCATACTGAAAGGATTAGGAAGTTCCAGAGAAGGAAAATGAAATTCTCCCCAGAGAGGTAAATTTAAATTCATTCCAAATAAAGCTTTGTACAAGAGAGCAGAAAGGTATTTTAAACTTAATGAAAGTATGGCCAGCCGTATGCCTGATAACTGAATTTGATAAATTTCAGGATTTTGATTTAATTTAAACTTAATCTCTCGCCAGCCATTCGGAACACTATGACTGCGAACCAGCCCATAAGACCAGAAAGGTATTATCGATTCTGAAAGCTGGGCCAGTCCGGGAGAAACTGGACTAAAACGGATCATCTGCAGATTAAGTCCGATATACCAAAAGGACTTGGCCAATATGAGAAGGGTTGCAATAATTAACTGGTAGAGGAAGGTCATTTTACCCAGTGTTGACAGCAATGTCGTCAGCAGGAAAAAACTCCCAATGAGATAGACAAGCGGATTGAGAACTTTTAAGCGATAATAAACAAAGGTTAAGGACAGTAAAAATATTAGTCCGCCAAGAGTCATAATCTTAAGATCAAAGTAACTTTGCCCTTCGCTCAGAATAAAAAATGCCAGATTTTTGTTCTCTCCAAAATACTTGAGAGAGCTGAAGTCCAGTGAATAAAAAAATGAATCCATTAAAAAAAGAAAAATAAAGCTGATCACCACCAGGTGAGTAGATTTCTCTTTTTTGATCTGTAAAAAGAATAGAGCAAAAGCAGGAAGTAAAAAATAGTGCTGATACTGACCCAAGAAAAGGCAAAAGCCCATCACCATAACAATAACCACGGTTCTTACAAAAGAAAGAATGTCTGTTGCTGATATTTTATTCATTTTTACATTTGCTCATAACCAGAACAGCATTATTTCCGCCAAAACCAAATGCATTCATCAGAATGTTTGAGATTCGGGCAGGCTTTTGACTATCAATAATATTAATCTCCAGCTCCGGGTCTCTGTCTTCACAGTTTAAAGAAGGATAAATAATCTGATCGTTAAGCATAATTTCGCAAAGAATTGTTTCGAACAATCCTGAAGAAGCAGCCGAATGTCCAAACTGTCCTTTAAAAGAGATTACTGGTATACCAGGCAGTAGCTCTTTAATAGCTCTCGCTTCGTTTTGATCATTGATTTTTGTACCCGTCCCGTGCGCCTTTACGACCTGAATCAAACTCGCATTAAGTTCTGCTGAGATTAAAGCCTCGGAAATAGCTTTTTTAATACCAAGTGAGAACTCGCAACCAGCTGTGATGTGTCTGGCATCTGAAGATTGGCCAAAACCTGTAATTGCATTCTGAAAATCTGCATTGCGTGTCCTGGCAGATTCCTCTTCTTCCAGTAGCAGCATCCCGAGGGCCTCTGCACGAACAAAACCGCTGCGCGAACGAGAAAATGGCCGGCATGCTTTTTCTGCAGGCTGCAGGCGGGAAAGGGCTCCCAATGAATTAAGTCCCGACAATATTGGAAGAGTCACCAGATCCATTGCTATGATCAAAGAATTTTTAAACATGCCTTTTCGGATTTTTTCGCTGGCGACACCAATTGAGACGGTTGAGCTGGAGCAAACATTATCGGTTAGATAAATTCTTCTTTCGTCTACATCCATCGAAAGTTTTTTCAGTTCTTGCTGAATACAATTGATCCATACTTCCTGCTCGCAGATGAATCCCTTATCATCTATGGCAGCCCTGAATTCTGATGTTCCAACATTTAGATAAACAGCATCTATTGTTGTCAAACCTTGCAGTGAAGGTTTCAACTCAGTAAACAAAAGCATAAGTGAAGTTTCAATTTTATTGCGTAGTTGAAAATCACTGTAAGTCTTTTGAGCAAATAATCCGGGCGGAACTATGGCAACAGAAGAAACTCCAATATCTTCGTCAAAATATTTACCAGAAGAATATAAAGCACTTTTTTGACTACGAAGTGCCAAGCTTATTGCTTTTACTCCGGCTCCCTGCGAGCTAAGTAATGAGCGACCGCTGATAACACATTTTTTCATACTTTCAATCGCAGATAATCTGCTAATTCCCGTATAGTAAAGTCATTGTAAAACTCTCTGTTCGTATCCGAACGGATATGTTTGTAGAACTGATTAAGGTTAGAATCAGTTCTGGTAAGTTTCTTTAATTCAAACCATAAATCCACAACACCAATCGAATCAATTCCCAGGTCGCGCCCCACATAACAGTCAGGCTTAATTCTTTCTGGCTCAATTGATTTAATCAATAAAACTGCATCAGCTATGACTTGCCAGTCTGGTTGCATATTCATCTACTACACTCCTTTATTTTTTAATAATATTTCTATAAAAGACTCCGCATTCCAATTTTCTCTCTTTATGTTTTCTATGGTTGAATTATTAATGCTCTCAAATCCTGCAATTAATACACATTCGCTATTGAGATTTTGTTTTGACGTTGAAAATCGCAAAGGATCATCTTTTATCGCGTGAGCCGTGAAAATTACTGCAAAATTAATTTTATTATTTTCCAAATCGAACTTTGCTTGCTCCAGCGCATGAACCAGTGCCCATTTCTTATGAGTGAATGTCTGAGTTGGTCCGGTTATGGAAAGAAAATGACTTAAGTGGGCACTAGTTAGGGCATTAGAGCGAAAGATTAGACTGAATGGATGGAGATCATTATTAATAGCATCTGCATAGTCATTTGTCTTTAATGTTTTTCGATAAACACCGTAAGGAAACTCACTGCTATAAATAGCTCCGTAAAGACCAGTTCTATCTGGAGAAATATTATTATCTGTCAGTATTCTTTTAATTTTATTTTTATCAGCAAACCAGATCAGCATCCTTGCTATTCGCCCCATTTGTCTCAACTGCGCCCGATCAATTTCAATCCGTACAAAAGTCTCATCCGGAAATAATGCAACTTCAAAACAAGTCGATATTTCATTCCAGCTTTCAAAAGAGAAGCTTTCTTGAATTAAGGCCTCTTCGAAAAATTGAAACTCAACCAGCTCTCTCACATACTGCTCCTGTACATTTGAAAATCATCTGCGTCAGTATTGAACATATTCTTTACTGTTTTCACTGTAAGCTTGTTCAGACCTTCGTTAAGTTCTTTTAATTGAACTATTTTTTCCGGTCTGCTGGCTACGTTGAAATCAAATTCCGGAGTTATAAAAGATTCTAAGGGGGAGTATATGATTAAGGCCCAGAATTTTCTTAAATCCTTACTCCAAGTAACGGCATAGAGCATAGAGGATTCCGGACAATATTTTCTTTTTAATTCATTTAAATCAATCAAATGTCCATTAAATTTAAAGTGAGCATTCTCATTCAGAATCAACTCAATAAATCCATCGGTATTGATTTTTACCTTGTCTCTGGTTTTAAGATACTGTCCGACTTGTTGATCAGGAGATAGATCCGTTGCTAGGTAAGGACTTTTTATCAGCAATAAACCTTCACCATAATCCGTAATCTTCCCTGTTGAATTCAGAACCTTACATCTGACGAAATCAAGAGGAAATCCCAATGGATAATTATCGGAATTGCTCTGCGGATAATATCTGTAAGTGCTCACGCGTGGGCCAGCTTCAGTCAGACCATAAGTGATATAAATCTCAGCTCCTGTTTGCTGCGATAAATATTTCAGATGCTCTGATGCCAGCCAGTCAGAACCAATGCTGATTTTATGAAATCGACTCAGGATTGAAGGACGTTTTAATATAAGACTCTCCGTCTGGCGGGGAGTTAGATACAAAATACTGTCGAGGGAAAACTCTCTATAATTAACAAATTCATCAACGATATCAGAAAACACCACTTCACAATCTAATTCCAATGGTGTCCAGATATAGGCACATATACCAAAGGCATGATCAGTGTTGAGAACTTTGACAATGGTGGTAGCAGCAGAAAGCTTCTGTGAACTGGCGTGTGCTCTGGCATTCAAACGCGCTTGTTCGACAGAAAAATAATACAACCTGGGGCAGGCACTGGATCCCGAACTGAAGACTCCATATGTTGGCAACTGGCCTAGCTCACTACTTCCATCTTCTTTGGTCGTAATTAAATTCCCATTTTGTAAAAAAATCCAACGGCGGGGTTGATCACTTAAGAATTTTCTAATGTCTTTTTCTGTCCAGCTCTTTGGAATGATGACCGGAACTCTTCCCTCATCAATCACTGCTAAAAAGAGCAAAGCTTGTCTTAGATCATTGCTATCTTGAATTATCACATGATTAATATCATGTCTGCGAATTTCCAAAAGTATAACCTGCACCATGCTTAGGACTCTGAAACTATCCTGTGACTGAGATTTAATTTTGAGCATATACTTACAGAGTAGCATGAACTCATTATCAGGATCTTTTGCTTAAGAAGCAAGTACCAGAAAAAGATGGCAGATGTAATTTTATTAACTGATACAGTGACTAACTCTGCACTCGGAGACAGCCGTTATATTGGTTCTTACTCGCTTGCAACCTCACTGGAAAAGGCAGGTTTTAAAGTTATTGTTATTGACTATTTTTTACGACATCCGGATTTTTTTAACTATCTGAAAGAGTTTATCAGCAATGAAACACTTTTCATTGGTGTGAGTTCTACTTTTCTCTCCAGGCCTGTTTCATGGAATAAACTGGCCGATGAAGATTACAGAAAAATTTTAATTGAAAGTACGCTGTCCAGAGACGGAAATAACCGTGACGAATATCATCATCTATATCGTAAAAAAGGTTTGTGGTTTGATGATGAAAGCGAACTTAGCTGCTGGGCTGAATCGGTAAAACAAATTCTTCGGGCCAGAAACCCTGATGGCCAACTGATTATTGGCGGAGCCAAAACATCCTTATTGTTGAATCAGACTGTTTTAAGTCCTTTTGACTATGTAGTATTAGGTACTGCTAATTTCTCAATCGTCGAATTCGCACGTTCCTTAAAAGATAAAAGACCACCGGAACACCAATTATTTCGAAATTATAAAGTAATAACAGAATCTCAATCTCTAAAAAATGAAATCATTCTTCCCGTTATATTCACTGATAAAAACGCAATCGCAAAAAATGAATCCCTTCCTCTGGAAATCAGTCGTGGCTGCTCCTTTAACTGTAAATTTTGTCATTACGAGAAACGTGGAAGTAACCGCAAAAACCTTCATCTTTTAAAAGAAGAAATTATTCGTAATTATGAAACGCATGGAACCAACGTCTATCAATTTTGTGATGATTGCTTTAATGATTCAAGAGCGAAAGTTCTGGAAACATGTTCTATGTTTCTCACCCTTCCTTTCCAGATTGAATGGATATCATATGCTCGTGTAGATGTTGCAGTAAAATTCCCGGAAACGATGGATATAATGATTAAGTCAGGAGCGAAAGGACTCTTCTTCGGAATCGAATCTTTCAACGATCAGGCACTCAAAAAAGCAGGAAAAAAAATTCCGTCAGATGAAGTTAAAGAATTTTTGCTCAATACATATCAACGATATCAGGAACATTGTTTGTTTGAAGGTTCATTTATAGTTGGCTTACCGGGTGAAAATGAAGAAAGCATAATTGAGACAATACACTGGATGGCCCAGAACAAACCGCTGGACTTTATCAGTGTTGCTAGACTTTACCTGCAACCCTACTCATCGACCCTGGATAAAACCTCAATGGACTATTCTGAATATTCGCGCTCTCCGCTTGATTACGGAATCACAATTGAGTCTCCTGAAAACACCCAGAATCCACAGTGGTCTCATGCTGCCATGACCAGTCAGGAAGCTTCAGCTTTGAGTGAAAAATTTCTTAAGCTTTGGTCTTTAGAAGGAAAAAATACTATATTGAGAAATATTTTCACATACCCCATTCTACGGACACTCGGCTTTTCGATCTCAGAGATATGGGACATGGCCCGCAATGAATCGACTGCAGCTTCCTGGGGAATGGAAGCCAATAAAAGATATGTTTTATTTTTAGAAAATTACTGGAAAACTTTAAAGGAGAATAACCTTGGAAAATAAACCGTTGATGATAATCACCGGAGGAACTTCCGGCATAGGTTTTCAGCTAGCGCATTTCTTCATCAAGGAATTTAATCTCGCTTTGGTGTATAAAAGCAATATTGAGAAAGCCACTCGCTCAGAAATGGATTTGCATCACCCTGGCGCACTTGTAAAAAGTTATCAACAATTCGTGGTTGATGACGAATCTGCATCTCGGGTTTACCAAAAAATCAAAGAAGATTTCCAGCAAATTCCTCACGTGCTGATTAATTGTGCCGGTGATACCAAAATGGATCTTTTTTTAAATACTACACATCAGGATACGATAGAGATTTTCAGCTCTCACGTTTATGGAGTTATCGCCCTGACCCGCAAAGTTACTGAGGATATGTATGCTCAGAAATACGGGAGAATTATTACTTTTAGCTCTATTGCCAGTGAAGGAAATGAGGCGGGATACAGTCTGTATTGTTCTGCTAAAAGTGCAGTTGAAGGTTTCACTAAATCCATTGCCCGGGAACTTATTCACCGAAATATTAGTGTGAATTGTATCAGACCTGCTGTCGTTAAACTTCCTGGTGAAAACCTGGAAAAATATAAAGATAAAATTCTAGTGGAGCCTTATAAAATCTGTGCACAGATACAATACCTGATCAATGAACAAACTAATCCGACAACCGGAGAAATATTCACAATTTTATAGTATGAATTTTGCCTTTCGTTTTTCAATATAAGCTGCAATTCCTTCCTGAGTATTTTCAGTAGAAAACAGTAATGAAAACATCATGCGTTCCATTTTGCGGGCATTTGCCAATTCACTTTTATATTTTTGTCGCGTAAGTTCTTTGACAAACCAGAGGGCCTGCCGGGGCTTTTCATTCAACTCTCCGGCTAACAAAATGGCAGTGGCCAATGTCTGCTCAGGCACAACCAGTTTGTTAATCAATCCTGCCTTCATAATTTCATCAGCATTAATATGTGCTCCAGTTGCCATCCATTCAAAAGCCAGTCTGTGGCCTAATAGTTCAGGTAAAAGAACAGATCCATAGGCGCCAGGAATTAAACCTAAATTAATTTCAGGATTTCCGAAAACAGCATTCTTGTCCGAAATAATAGCATCACACATCAAGGCTAGTTCAAAACCTGAGCCCAGGGCCATTCGGTTAACTGCTGCGATTAAAGGTTTTTTATAATTAAATATTATTTCCCAGAATTTTGTACGCTTATCGTAATATACTTGAATCGGAGTTTTCCCCTCCATTTCTCTAATATCGGAACCACAAGAAAACGCTTTATTGCCACCGTAAAGCACTGAACAACCGATTTGTTCATCATTTTCTGCATTTGCCAGGGTAATGGCGATTTCTTCCAGCATTCCTGTTGAGAGCGCATTTAACGAACTGCTATGATTGAGCGTGATGATTTGCACTGAATCTTTCAGAGAAACTTGAATGAGACTCATTTATAAACCTCTGTTATACTGAATTTACTAAATTATATGACAATTATTGATAAAAGATACAGAGACGATATTTATGAGGTCATTCAGATGGTGGATGAAGAACATCATGGGATGCGATTAGATCAATTTCTGGCACTTTATCTGGAGTCTTTTTCCCGAGAAATCATTAAAAAGAAAATAAAGGACAAAGAAATTATTATAACCGGTCGTCCCGGAACACATAAACCGTCCACCATTGTTCATCATAAAGATGAAGTCATTATAAAATTCTTCAAAAGCCATCATGAAGACGAGTATTGGCGTGGCGAAAAACTGGAGCTGCAGCTCGAGCCTGAAGTTGTGTATGAAGATGACGATCTACTGGTCATTTCCAAACCTGCATTTATGTCCACCCACCCGGCAGGCCGGCATCTCTTCAATGCTGCAACTGTTTTCTTCGAAAAGAAATATAACAAAACAATTCATTCACTCCACCGTATAGACCGAGAAACCTCAGGCATTCTTATGTTGGGAAAAAATCCTGCGATGGCCACGGAAATGATGGAACGTTTTGAAAAAGATGATGTAAAAAAATGTTATCTCTTTATTGGCCGAATTCAGCCTCACTTTAAGCATGAAGATTTTTTTATAGCCAATGAGAGAATGGGATCATTAGAAGAAGGTCTCAAGCGTGTGGTTGTTGAATGCTTTCCAGAGAATTCTTCACAGGGAAAGCATGCCCGAACTTATTTTTACATTCTGGAAAAAACTCCGGAGTATGTCATCGGGATTGCTTGTCCGCAGACGGGCCGTCAACATCAGATTCGGGTACACGCCAAAGCGCATGGAGTTCCACTGGTAGGTGATAAGCTCTATCTTGGATCCTATGAAACTTTTCAGCGCTTTAAAGATCATGAAGCGACAATTGAAGACCACGATTTTATGGAACTCCCTCGGCATGCCCTGCACGCCATTGCTCTTAAAATTCCTTATAAAAAAGAAGAAAGACTTTTTATCACCAAAATCCCTAAGGATCTGGCGGAATGGATCAGGGCAAAATCGACAATCAATCTTGCTGAGCTAGAACAAAAAGTCCTTAAGACTGTTAATATTTATTATTCGCGCCACAACAGTTAATTTTTAAATCACTCAAAATGTTTGGTCTGGCATAAAGTACAAGATGAATCATTAACATCAAAAATGAGGATATTATTATCTGCTTAAAGAGTAATTCTGTTATCCAGTTTACTCGCACTAAAGATATGGAAGCTAACCAAAGTCCTAAACCTAAATTCCTGGCCAGGATCAAATTGCCATGAAGAGCGTATTCGAAACTTGGTAATCCCCCCTGAAATTCTCGACTCTTTGCTTCGATCAGCATATCTCTGGATTCTACATAAATATCTGCCAGTAAAAAAAGCAAGCCTATAAATAACCAGACACCTTGAGCTTTAAAATAATAAAAAGCCACAAACATCAAAAGAAATAACAGTGAGCGAAGACTGTGTAGGAGATGTTCTTGCCTGCTGTCAGCTCTTTCATGTAATCGATATTTTATTAAATGGAGATATAATCCATCAACAAGGGACAATAGAGAAAATATTATTAATAAAACAATTGATGAATAATGAGCTATTAAAGCAGTCATGTTAACACTCACAGCCTGTATCGAAGCAATCCATTACGCGGTATTGCTTCATTTCTTCGCTTCCTGTATCGCAAGCCTTAGCAAGTTCCTTCAAAGAGTTTTTGATTCTTTTAAGATCATCTATTTTTTGATCAATCTCAGAAATTTTATCTTCCGCTTTCTTTTTGACAAAACTGCAAGTCGCACGGGTCTTGGTGTTCATTTCAAACAAATCCTTAATTTCCTTCAAAGTAAATCCGAGTTCTTTAGCGCGCTTAATGAATGTTAATCGCAGGATGTGATCTTCATTGTAATAACGATATCCGTTACTGCGCTTAGGGGGCTCTTTCAGTATTCCTTCCCGATGGTAAAACCGAATCGTTTCCAGATTCACTCCGACTAGATCGGCGAGTTTTCCAATTGTTAATTCAGATAATTTTTGAGTGTTGATTTCTTTTTCCATTGATTCATTATAAACCCCGTACCTATGTACGTGGTCAATCATTTTTTAGAAATCTGGAAATTAAAGATGATTTTTCAGGTACTTTAAAACACCGAAAGGCCCTGCATTATCCGCTCCCTGCAAAATAGTAGCAGGTTTATATGTCATCCGGTCCAGAACCTGGGAGATATTTGAAACTCCGATGGAGTTTTTAAAACTTTTAAACATGGTCTGATCATTGAGCGAATCGCCAAAGAATAAACAATCTTGTTCCTCGATTCCTTTACCCTGAAGGTAATGCTTGACTGCAAGATATTTGGAAATTTCACCGCACCAGAAATTCAAGTGCACATTCGACGTAGAAAAATTGATGTCTTTTTCGCGCAGGTAATCTTCTATATGCTTGAATAACGTTCCGTCTGTTAAATCATGTAACTCGATGGCCCGATCTGTTTTTCTGCCGAAAGAATCAACGGAAAGGGGGATTTTCGGGAAGCGAAATTTAAAATCATGACAGAAGTTCGCTAGCCTTAGAACTTCCGCTTCACTGACCATACACTCTTCAGTGATAAATTTTCCATTACGTGAAACGATTGCTCCTCCCCCTTCGACGATGACATCGTTTAAGAAAGGAAAATGGGTCAGCAGAAAATGGCCCCAAGAAAGTGAGCGACCGGTAACAATAACGAGGGGGACTTTTTTAGACTTCAGATAATCCATGATTTCAAAAAAAACGGGACTCAAACTTTCTTTATAAGTCAGAGTCCCGTCAAAATCGGAAAAAACAATTTTCGTCATATCAATTATTCGATTGGGTAACCAAATCCTACAAACACTCCGGAGAAGCTATCTTTCAATCCAATGATGGCTTCAGCGTTCGCAGTGATTGGTTTGGATGTGCTCAGAACGTCACCGGGAATAATTCCGGCAATACCTACGTTTGCGCTCAAAGTAGTCTTGTATGAATTTTGTCTTCCTTCAAGACTGATCCCGTAAGGAAGAGAAATATATGGGAATGCTTCGTTATCCCAAAAGCTGAACCCCTTAGACAATGTTGGCGCCAGGCCCAGGATATTTCTTCTTGTTCCAAATTCTTTAGAATTTTCAATAAATGCTTTAACAGAAGTGCGTGGCTGACTGTCGTAATCCGGCAGGAGCTGGAAATCATAACCGGCAAACAGACGAGCTGAGCGCTCTCCGCCTGAAATACCAAGGCCTGCATCCACTGTCGCATCTTCGTTCAATTTTTGGGTAAAACGGGCCTGCAGACCGACTCCCCCACCGCTTGATACGATTCCTGTCGCTTCAGCTGAGATAACTTTCTTTTCTGATTCCAAAGGAAATGATGAAATACCGATTCCATAAGCATGGGCATTGTTGCCAGCACCCAGTGTTACGGCCAATAAAGAGACGGCTAACGCAGATAATCCATTTAATCTTTTCATGTAAACCTTCCTAACTTAGCAATATGTCGTCACTTTTATTAGATAGCACAATTAATAAAGAGTCAAAAATAAACAATGTAAAAGCTACTATAAGCAGCAATTTAACCAAACTTTTCATTGACTAGAGCGCCTGAACCCCCTATAAATGTGCTTACAAAAATATGGTGGCTGTAGTTCAGTCGGTAGAGCACTAGATTGTGATTCTAGGTGTCGTGGGTTCGAGCCCCATCAGCCACCCCATATTTTTGTATAAAAATTCGCGTGAAAACCTTCGCAAGAAGTCGATCATATTAAGGCCCAGGTTAACCCTCTGGGCTTTTTTTTGTCCGAAATTCTAAATATCTTGATTTCAATCTAATAAAAAAGCCCTTCTTGAAGAAGGGCCCCTCTATTGGAAAAAGTTAAAGTACAGATAAGTTACTTATCAAACTGCGGAACAAAGACAATAAATGGATTCTTAGACTTTTGATTCGGAGGAAGATTCAAAGGCGCTTTTTTTCCGGCAACTCCCAGGTGCTTGATGTAAGCGTGAATTGAAGCAATTTCTTCATCAGTCATATGTTTAAATACAAATCCCGGCATTGGCGGAAGATATTTTTTCTGTCGTATGTAAGATACGAAACTCTTTTCCTGATAAGCTGCAACAGTTAATCTCAAATTCGTCGGATATGTTGTACCCCATGGTCCTCTGAAGCCAATTTCACTTCCAATTAACCAGTCTTTTTCCGGGACATCCCCATTCATCTGACCGTACATCGGAGTATGACAATCGTTACAGCCAGAAATTTTAACCAAACGTCTCCCTCGTTCAATTTTATCGTTCTCCCACACTTTATTTTCACCGGCCTGAACAGTTAATGAGCATAAAATTATGCCAGATACTAAAAAAAATTTCATACATTCTCCTTTACAAAATCTTCATATTTCCTCGGTACGCGATTTAAAATCTTTTCTTGCAATAAAAGTTGATGCGAATTAGCCCGAAGTCCCTGATCCATGAAGAAAAGATACATTTCTTTCCAATCCTTCAGCAGCCACTCAGGTATCATTGATTTCAGCATTATTTCCCATTTCATCAGACAATCTTTCGGATAAACTATTTCCTGCCGATATATATCTGATAAAATTTTTGCCGTTTTATCACCAGTCAGAGATTCAGGGCCCACTAAAGGATAAACTTTAAATTGATGACGATCATCTCCTAAGGCGTTTGCCATAGCTTCGGCGATATCTCGCACATCAACTCGATTTAAACCCACTTGACCTATCGGTTGCAAATATTCACCTTTGGATTTGGCAGTTTCGAAAAACCACAAATCGTTTTGATAGAAATTGTTAGGCTCAACAACAGTAAAAGCTCTTCCTGACGACATGAGAGCTCTTTTAATCGTTGTCTTGGCACCAATATGGGGAATATGAGGTGCTAATTCACAATCATGAACACCTAAAAAGACAATGTGATTGACTCCAAGCTCATAAGCTTTAGATGCGAAAGCGCTTCCGACGTCTGCTTCATTTTGAAGAGGAGGTGTGATCAGGCATAATTTATCTACTCCTCTAAGTGCCTCTTCCCATGTTGAAGGATTGCTAAAATCACCATAGATACCTTTAGTCCCCGGAATTAAATTCTGAAGATTATCTTTGGTATGAGTCATAATGATGGGCTCTAAACCTCTGAGAAGAAGGATTTTTAAGAGCTCCTGTGCTACTTTGCCTGTACCTGATGTTATTAAAACTTTCATATCTGCCTCCAATATGTCTAAGTTACGACAAAATCAGGCATAGGTTTCCTAAAAGTTTCCTAAGTTATTCTGAAATATTCACTAATAGGATATAATCTCATCATGTTGACCAATGATTTAAAAGATTTTGTCCAGGAAGTCGTTGCTATAATGGTGGCTTCACGGGATGCAAACTTAATAGCCCATGGAACCAGGGCATACGGGGCTTTCTCCAATCAAGAAGGCACAGAGCTTACCTTCTACGTTCATCAAACAGCCTTTGAAAAAATGCATACGAGCTTAATGGAAAATGGTCAACTGGCTTTAGCTTTTGCCCGTCCGACTGATTATCTTGCAATTCAGGTTAAGGGTAGATATATCTCGCACAAAAAAACAGATGCACGGGATGATTTAGTCATTGAAAGATATCTCATGATGTTTGCTGAAATAGTCGAAAAGTTAGGCGGTAAAGGAGAACCTTACAGAGTTCTGCCAGTAAAGCCTGCAATAGCAGTGACCATGAAAATTGAAGCGGTTTTTCAACAGACACCAGGCAAATCAACCGGAGCAAGAATCATATGAAACTTGCTGATTTAAAAAGTTGCCTGCAAGGCATATATCCATCAACGTTTTATACATGCTCATTAGACGGCACTCCCAATGTAAATTACATCAGTCATATCCATTATCTGGATGACTATCATGTTGCGATCTCAGGACAGTTCCTCAATAAATCACGTAAGAATCTAGCTGAAAACCGTAAAGCAACTGCAATGCTGATCAATCCAGTTTCAGTCTGCCATATCGAACTGGAACTTTATTGGATTGAGTCGCAGAAGTCCGGAACCATATTCAATATTATTAATGAACGTATTATGGCCATTCATTCTCAGATGGGTTCCCCGGGTGAATTCTGTCTGGATTCTGTTGAAATATTTGAAGTAAAAAAAATAACAGTCCCTGATGAGTTTCATCACTTATTGACAACAGAGAATGGTGCTCAGCCGTTTTCACTTATCAATCTTCAGAATGCTATTGCTCAAATACAATCTGCAAAAAATCTGGATGAACTTTATGACCAAATTCTGCAATCATTGGATAGCGCTTTTGGATTCAAACACAGTCTGCTCCTCATTCCCGAGGCAGAAACAGATAAACTCATCACCATAAATACGCATGGCTTTAATCTGAATGGTGTAGGCGCAGAAATTAAAGTTGGAGAAGGGATAATAGGAAATGTTGCAAAATCCAAAAAAACAATGGCCTTCATGGGATTAAAACGTGAGTTTATCTATGCGCAGACTGCTCTACACAAATGGGACTCACATAATAAGGAGAAGTTTTTTTCAGAGGCTATCCAACTTCCCAAACTAACAAATGCAGCCAGCATTATTGTTGTTCCTCTCCTGAATCGCGACAAGCTCATAGGTGTCATTGAGGTGCAAAGTTTAGCATCTCTTGACTTCAAAGAATCGGACGAAGCGCTCATGATGACATTCGGAAGTTATGTCGCCATGGCCATTGAATACCTGCAACTGTGCTCCGAATCTGAACCTTTATTAAATGATGATCCCGTCTCTTTCATTCAGAAACCAGCAGATTCAAACAGAATCAATGTCACATATTACGTCGAGGACGAATGTATTTTTATAGACGGCGAATATCTCATCAGAAATATACCTGCCAAAATACTGTGGAGACTCCTGCATGCCCATCTTGCTGAAGGAAAAAACGAATTCAGCAATCGAGAACTGCGCATGGATAAATCACTTCAATTGCCTGATTATAAAGATAACCTTGAAACAAGACTAATTCTTCTGCGCAAACGATTGGAAGCTAAAAATAACGGCATTTCAATTGTGCCCTCCGGAAGAGGAAAGTTTAAACTCGTTGTGCGCGGCCAGCTCGTTCTCGATACATTGAACTAGTTTTTAGTTTTATTCACTATTTTTTGTAAGCGTTTTTGACAACTGAATTAAGCGTGCACTCCAGCTTGGCGTGACTGTCGTTTACCATTTCTTTTTCTTCCAGGGTGGTATCGATAATGACTTGAGATTCCTGCTCATAAATATCTGCAGGATTTGGATTATAAACTATTGATGAAGATGTTTTTCCATTTGATTTTATCGTTTTGATGGCAACTTGTGGTGTAACATTGATTACGGCTTCATAACTGGAATTAAGCGAGAGATCCAGTTGCAAGGCTGCCGTTAATTCCATATTCAGATTGGTGTGCTTAATGTCCAGTTTCCTTTTGAGTGCCGGCTCTTTCAATATATCCCACGAAGTAACACCATTTAATAGTTTCTTTTCTGATTTGCGCAGAAATTTTAATTTTACTGCCTTCGTTACATAAGCACAGTCCAGAGAAAGCTTTACATACCGTGTACTGATAATAGCGAGATCTGACTTGAGTGAGGAGAGATCCACAACTTCGGCACGACCAGAACTGATGGTACTTAAACCAGGATCACCGGAAGTTTTTTTAAGAACATCTTTACAGCCATAGCTAGTAGCTAAAGTTATTAACATAATGGCCAGAAGTTGATTCTTTCTCATGGGAGGAGGGTATCATTTTGAATGCTAAAATGTTGAAACGTGTAAATTTTATCCATTTATGACAGCCCTCCCCGTGCCCAGGGTCAGTAATATGCTATAAGCGCTTTAAATTAAGGGGGAAAAATGAAAAGTATTACTCTTTGCGCACTGACATTAATTGTTTCTATCTCCAATGCCCAAGCTGGAAGCTGGACATATAGCTGTCAAAGCTCGGATGGCGAAGTTAATTTTACTCGAGATGAACTGGCCTATATTAAAAAAGAAAATGATGGATCTATCCGCGAAATCGTGACCAAAAAATTTAATGATGATTACAATGGTGCATTTAAAGCAGGTGCCTCTTTTCGATTTAAAGATGATCTTCTTGAAAACAACCCAGGAGATGTTGTAATTACTTTTGGTCAGATTCTTTCTGATTCAACAGTAGAAGAAAACACGGAATGTCCTCCTGGAGATAGTGGAAGCCACGGTCCGGGTTACTCAACCTCAACTTACAAAATCAAAGGTTCTGTTCAGCAATATGATGAAAAAATGGATAAAGAATATACCTGCCATGAGACTTTTGCGTGGTCAGGCCGCTGTCATTTTGACGGCGCGGAAGTATAAGTCTGCAGAGTTATATATTGTTGAGAAAAATGGCCTGGTAATTGTCATTTCTAAATAAAGAGGGAAGTAAGCCGATAAACTCCTATGAGAAAATTATTGGTTTATCCCTTCTTCATTGTCGTCAGTCTATTATTACATTTTACTTTATTGCAGGCGGGTTTTCCTCTGGCCGCTGTTCCCAGTCTAGTTTTCGGAATCATGGTCATTGTCATGATTGCTCTGGAGCGCATGACTCCTTATCGCAATGACTGGAATGAAGATCTGGGGGACTTTAAAGCCGATATCATTCAGACGTTAATTGTGCTTCCCTTTGTGGCAAAATTTGTTGAACTTTCTTTTTATTATCTGCATACCAAACTGGGTTTTAAACCATTGCTGGCAGGATTGCCATTCATTGTTCAAGCTGTCGTCATTATCATATCTGCGGAATTTTTATTTTATTGGTATCACCGCATTTCTCATAAAAACAAATTTTTGCTGAAATATCATGCCGTCCATCACGGCGCCCTTCGCGTGTATTGGGGGAATGCTGGACGTTTTCATTTCGTTGATTTATTTTTCCAGTTCTTTCTTTATTTCATTCCGGTTTATCTGATCAGCCCCAATGAAGAGGTGGCGGCGCTCTTTCTTACATTGAACGCCATTACCGGAACACTAGAACATGCCAATATTGATTTTAAAACAATTATCATGAGTAAAATTTTTAACACAGCCGAGTTGCACCGAATTCATCACTCAACCAAACTCTCTGAGTGTAACAGTAATTATGGAAAGATTTTGTCTTTCTGGGATATAGTTTTTGGTACTTATCACAAACCAAAATTTAAAAGAGAAACATTAAAAGTCGGTCTTCCCGGCGGTCGTCCGGTTCCCCACCAATTCTGGGGACAAATTAAATATCCATTCTATAAAAAATCTCAAAAGTAGTGCCGGAGCTGATGAAATCGATCAGTGAAAATGTTTCACCGAAGAATTAACTCAGGATCGTTATACACATTCATGCGACACCGATTACAAAAAAATTTCTTTGGAGTTTAAATCACAATCAATTGCTTAGCTTGTCATTTTTGGCACGGTGGTTTTGCACTGGAAACTTCACACATTAATAATTGATTCTTTTGAGTCAATAAAATTCTTCTAAAACAGGAGCGTTCAGGATGAAGCTACTCTCAGAAGCCCGAAGACCCAGGAAGGTCTCAAAGTGCACAACTCTCTCTAAATCATTTCCTCATCTTTACTCTTTTCTTGTCCTTCTTTTAATAGTCTTTTCTTTCACAAACAACGTTTATGCCTCAGGAGCTTCAAGGCCAGACCTAGGAGATTCGGTCATTGACGGTACAACTGACCAGACAGGTGACAACGCCCCTTCAACTGGTGGTGACACCACTGCAGGCGGGGGAACATCGACAGGTGGAGGCGGTTCTGCTCCATATGGAACAGATTTTAGTAGTCCATGGAAAAATGCGAACAGCGCCATTGTTATTGATGCTTATGAAGGTAATTCAATCGACTGGGATAAAATGGCAACTGATAAAAAAGTTGTAGGAGTCATTCATCGTTCAAGTATTGGTTCTAGGGTCGATAGTCTATATAAATCACGTAAAGCTATAGCTTTAAGCCGTGGCTATCTTTGGGGGGCTTATCACTTAGGTTTGCCGGGAAATACCATTGCTCAGGCTGAACTCTTTTTATCACTAGTCAAAGACGAACCTAACACTCTGATGGTTCTGGATCTGGAAGATACTGGAAACGGTAAATTCATGTCGGTTGATGAAGCAGTGACTTTTATGGAATATGTTTACGAAAAAACTGGCTCTATTCCCACTGTGTATGCCAATCAGGCAACAACTATTGCCCTTAATTCCAAAGTTAAAAACAATCCAAGATTTCAACAGTCCAAGCTGTGGTATGCAAGATTCAAGGCAACTGTATCCGACTTTCCCAATGGTATCTGGAAAGGTTACTTCTTATGGCAGTTCTCTTCAGAGCTAAACTGCACCACAACCGGTTCATGTCTCTATAATGTTCCGGGAACTAAATTCGATATGGACGTCAATGTATTTGATGGTACTCCGGCAGAGTTAGAGGCTGCATGGAATAACAATTAATGGAAAAAATAAATTATCTACTAATAATGATAATTCTGGGAATGGCGTCTTCGTGCAAACGAATGGACGCCCTTTCAGATATCATAGATCCACCAGAGCAAACAGAAATAACTGCAGCAACACCCTGTACCGGCTTAACTGATACTGATGTAGCCCCTCTAAGATGTGCCTGGGTAAAATCTGATGCCTCCATTGTTATTGATGCTTACGAAGGCAATTCCATTGACTGGGATGAGATGGCAAATGATAAAAAAATGGTCGGGGTCATTCATCGTTCAAGTATTGGCTCAAGAGTCGATGCTCAGTATCGCGCACGCAAGGCGATAGCTAAAGAACGCGGATATCTCTGGGGTGCTTATCACCTGGGAAAAAAAGGAAATACGATTGCCCAGGCTGATTTGTTTCTTTCTCTCATCGGAAATGAAACTGATACGCTGATGATTCTTGATCTGGAAAACACGACATCGGATACTTTCATGACAGTTGAAGAAGCGATTGTGTTCATAGAATACATTTTTGAAAAGACAGGGAGAATTCCTGTAATCTACGCCAATCACTCCACAACAAAAGCTTTAAATACAAAGGTGGCAATACATCCCCTATTTCAACAGTCAAAACTTTGGTATGCCAGATTTAAATCGACTGTTACCGATTTCCCCTTCGGCCTGTGGAAAGATTATTTTCTCTGGCAATTTTCCAGCGAATTAAACTGCACGAGTACAGGTTCATGTCTTTATAATGTACCGGGAACAAAGTTTGATATGGATATTAATGTCTTTTATGGAACCGCTGAAGAGTTAAAACAACAATGGCATAATTAAAAAGCCCGGTACAACCGGGCTTTCTTTTTTTATCTGTATTGAGCGGCAATGCGGTCAAGGATTGATTCAGGAATTTCATCCCCTTCTCTGATTGTCTCATATTGGGCCATTACGGCTTCATAGAAATCATCGAAACGATTTGGGTTTACTCCATTTACGAAAGCTGTGGAAAGAATTGAATAATCCAGTTCCATTTCTGTGATTTTATCCATCATCATCTCTACACAATCCTGCATAGAAACTGGTCCACTGATTTCCATATCAGGGTCAGTTGCTCTTAAAAAATCGACGATTTGCTTTTCCATTTGCATATTCAATCCTTTGAAAAATGTTTTTGTTGTCTTTATTTTAGCAACATCTTTCATTTGTGGACAATTTTTTTACTCGTCATTTTTGGTCGGACATTTCGTCTTAAAACCGGGACTGAAAAAGTTTCTGAGCATCCCTTTTTAAGCCATCACGATGCTCAGGTGCTGCCACTTCAATGAGAGCCTTAACTCTTTCGTTTATGGTTTTACCGTAAAGATAAGCAACACCATATTCAGTCACTACATAATGCACATGGGCCCGGGTGGTTACCACTCCCGCCCCCGGCTTTAACTGGCAAACGATTTTACTTGTACCGTCTTTCGTGGTTGCTGGTAAAGCGATGATGGGTTTCCCCCCTTTGGATAAGGCTGCACCTCGAATAAAGTCCATTTGTCCCCCGACTCCGGAATAAATACGTGAGCCAATGGAGTCCGAACACACTTGTCCTGTGAGATCTACTTCAATACCTGAATTAATGGCCGTCACTTTAGGATTTTGAGAAATGATATGAGCACTATTAGTATAACTGCAGTCTAATAACAAAACCGCCGGGTTATCATCAATAAAGTCATAAACTTTTTTTGAACCGATCACGAAACTGGAAACAATTTTTCCCCGGTGTTTAACTTTATGTTTACCATTAATTACACCTTTCTCGTATAAGCTAATGACCCCGTCAGAAAACATTTCTGTATGAATTCCCAGATCTTTATGATTGGTCAGACACTGTAAAGTTGCATTGGGAATTGCCCCGATTCCCATTTGCAAGGTAGCTCCGTCTTCCACTAACTCGGCAATGTTTTTTCCAATTTGCAGTTCTTTTTCAGAAAGCGCGAGTACTGATGTTGCATGTATTGGTTCGTCGACTTCAACCAGCCGGTCAATTTTGGAAATATGGATAAGCGAGTCTCCAAATGTACGCGGCATTTGCCTGTTTACCTGAGCGATAACTATCTTCGCAGTACGGACTGCAGAGATTGTCACATCAACCGATGGCCCTAGGCTACACATTCCATGGCGATCAGGTGGTGACACCTGAATCATGGCCACGTCTAGTTTTATTGCGCCATTATAAAAGAGCAGCGGAATTTCACTTAAAAAAATTGGAATGTAATGGGCTGTAAGATCCTCACATGCTTTACGCATATTGGGGCCATTAAAAAAATTATGAACGTAAAAACTTTCCTGGTACTGCGACTTCACATAATCACAATTACCTTCGGTATGGATCTGATAAATTTTAACACCACGTAACTCTTTAGCCCTTTCAATCATGGCCCGGATAAGTTGCTGAGGAGCTGACACGCCTGAATGAATAAAGACGTTGTCTCCGGAATTTATTATTTCTACACATTGTCTGGCAGTATTGTCTAAGCTCATATATTTCCTTGATCTACAGTTGCGGTCGATTATACTTAAAAAGAACCTAATTAAGCTGATAAAGCTCAGGTTTTGAACCACATATTGATTGTACACTTACTGTAATGAAGCAAAAACAACATATCTTAAAATCCTCTGGTGAAGTCGAACTGTTTTCGGCAAGAAAATTACGACGCTCGCTTGAACGCACTGGTTTAAGACCGAAGTATTGTCATCAAATCAGTGATGAAATTGCGCATACGATTAAACCTGGTGCTACAACAAAAGATATTTTCAAACGCACTTTTAAGCTGGTTAAACAACATTCAAAGATAGCGGCCATACACTATTCTTTAAAAGCCTCACTGCTGGAGCTTGGACCGACTGGTTACGAATTTGAACATTTTGCTTCACGATATTTTCGTGAAATAGGTTTTGATACTTATACTGGAATCGTCATGCAGGGACAATTCGTAACTCATGAAGTGGATATTGTCGCCAGTAGACCTAATTATCAAATTTATGTTGAATGTAAATTTCACAACAACACAGGACGAAAAAACGATATCAAAACCGTTTTGTATGTAAAAGCTCGTTGGGATGATTTAAAAAATGGTCCTGATGGTAAATATCTGCGGGAATATTATGTTTGTACGAACACGGCTTTCACCAAGGACGCTATTCTTTATGCCTCGGGTGTTGGATTAAACCTGCTGGGGGTAAATGCTCCGCCAGAAGAATCTTTTCTGGACAAAATCATTAAGCATAAGCTTTATCCTATTACCTCTTTAAAACGACTTAAAAAAAGTATATGCAAAGAATTGCTCTTTAAAAAAATTATTCTCTGTAAAGAGCTGCTTCGTGAACGCCATCTGTTACTTTCGCTGGGATTAACTGATGAAGAGATTGAACTGATCTTTGCCGATATCAACCTGTTGCTGAAGTAGGCTATTTTTATGATGAAGATGAGATTTATCGGATCTAAATTCGGCGTGACCGGTTCCATGACATTGCTGGAAAATGACAAGGGTAAAATTCTTATCGACTGTGGACTCTATCAGGGAACAGATGAAGTCGTCAGACAGAACCTTAATCCACTTTCATTTGATCCTAAGGAAATTAAAGCCATAATCTTAACTCATGCCCATCTCGACCATTCTGGATTTCTCCCTCGACTTGCGCGATTAGGTTTCAGGGGACAGATTATTGCGACCAAGCCAACCTTAAAACTGGCCATGATTATCTTGAATGACAGCGCTGAAATACAGGAGAAGGAAACTGAACATTTGCTGAATGATTTTTATGATAAAAGCGACGTCATCATGTGTACTTCATTTTTTAAACCCAAGCCATATAATGAAGAATTTGAAGTCCTCGGACTAAAAATTTACTTGCAGCCAGCTGGGCATATTTTGGGAGCAGCTTCTGTCGTCATTCAGGGAGAGAAAAAAATTGTATTCTCCGGCGACCTCGGACGGTTCGATGATATTCTGATCAAACCTCCGGCTCTTTGTCCCGATGCCGATTCCATTGTCATGGAATCAACCTATGGCGGTAAAAATCGAGAGGGAAATATTCAGCAAGAGCTACTCTCTTTCGTCCATAAAATTAAAGAAGGCAAAAAAATTGGAATAATCGCAAGCTTTGCTGTCGCTCGTGCTCAGCTACTCATTACTCTGCTCACCCAGCATTTTTTGCATCATCCTGAAGACAAAGTCCGTCTGGTTATAGATGGACCTATGATGTCTGAAGCCAATAAAATATATACTCAGTATGCTGATGAGACACTCATACCAGATGAGCTGAAAAAATCTCTTGCTCATGTAGAGATCATCGACAGACTTTATGAATGGGAAATTATCCGAAAACTTGAAGGCCCTATGATTGTTATTTCCTCTAGTGGCATGGTGACGGGAGGAAGAATCTGGCGCTACCTGGAAAACTGGCAGGACAACGAAGAAGCTATGCTGTTTTTACCCGGTTATCAAGCCGAAGGTACCCCCGGCCGGGCCCTGGCTGAAGGCCAAAAAACCGTACGTATCAATGAACATAAAATTAACTGGCGTGGGGAAGTTCTTTTTTCCAGTGCTTTTTCTTCTCATGCAGATCAAAATGATCTTATTCACTGGCTGCAGAATGTGAGAAAAGACGCTCACATTTATCTCAATCATGGTGAAAAAGATTCCAAAACAAAATTGAAAGAAAAACTTGAAACACTGGGTTTTTCAAAGATCAGTGTTGCCGGAATTGATGTTTAATTCTTAAGTTTTTGCAGCTGAATTTTGAAATTTTCAGCCAGTTTACTTGCTTCCTGAGCATAGTCCTCTTCATTTCTCCATGCTTTTACCGGATTTAGGAAATATTCATCAACTCCTGAAATTGATTTTGGAATCCTAAGGCTGAAAAAAGGCTCAGTTAGTAAGTCTTGCAAGCTAACATTTCCGGATTGTATACCCCGAATAATAGATCTGGTTACACTTATTGGAAAACGCTTTCCTTTTCCATACCCCCCTCCTGTCCAGCCGGTATTAATCAGCCAAATGCGAATATTATGGTCTTCGATTAACTTTTTTAATAAAGCTGAATAGACTTCCGGGTGACGAAGCATGAACGGAGCACCAAAACACGGAGAAAAGGTTGCTACCGGAGTTTTGACTCCCACTTCAGTTCCGGCCAGTTTGGCAGAATAGCCAAGCTTAAAGTAATCCATGGCCTGTTCAGCAGTCAGAAGACTTACTGGAGGTAAAACTCCAAATGCATCAGCTGTGAGATAAAACATATCACCGGGAACTTTCCCTTCACCGCTGGGTACACGTTCCTCAATAAAGCTTAATGGATAACTGGAGCGACCGTTTTCTGTGATAGAGTCATTAAAAAAATCAATCAAATTCTCTTCCCGGGAAAGTTTCACGTTTTCAAGAAAAGATGCAAAACGGGAAGAAGCTTTAAAAATTCCCGGCTCTGTCTCTAGAGCCAGTTTAAATGTCTTTGCGTAACAGCCACCTTCAAAGTTAAACAGGCCTCTACCTGACAAACCATGTTCATCATCCCCTATTAAAAGTAGACCTTCATCCGTGGAGAGGGTCGTTTTTCCGGTGCCGGATAATCCAAAAAAGACAAAGCTTTCATCCTTGGCATTTTGATTTGCACCAGAGTGCATTGGTAAAATACCAACATCGGGAAGGAGAAAGTTCATAATTGAGAACATGCTTTTTTTAATTTCACCGGCATAACGTGTTCCAGTGATGATTGTCATTTTTTTCTGAAAGCAAGTAACAACAATGATTTCACTACGAGTGTTATATTTTTGAGGATTAGCCTGAAAATTTGGTGCATGAATAATGCGAAAATTGTCCTGAACATAATCAACTGATTCTTTAAACATATAAGTCGAAAATAACGCAGCTGATGCTTCGCTGCTAACTAAATCAATTCCCAATGCAAAGTGATTTTTTGATCCTATGGATCGTGTGGTATGAAAAAGTTTTTCCTGATTTAAGAGATAATCACAGACATCACTTTCAAGTTGAGCAAAATCCTCATCACTCATCCGATTAAGGTTATTTTCCCACCAGGCTTTGGTGTGGGAGGTTTCATTATCAACAACATACTTATCATTAGCCGAGCGGCCAGTTTGTTTTCCGGTCAGGACGACCAACTCACCATTCGGCCCAAGACTTCCCTCTCCCTTAATAATTGAATTTTCAATCCAGACGGGAACAGAAACATTGCTGATAAGGTTTATGTGTGTTTTTAACTGTTCGTATGAAGCCATAGTATTATCCTTAGCCGTGATTATTTTTTAATTTAAACACACAGAGCGTTCCTAAAACATGACGATCATCATTAACCAGTTAAAATCCGGACACAAAAAAAACCGGTATCAAACCGGGCTCTTTATGCATTTATTTACAGATGTTATTAATACAACTTGCCTGAGGCATTGGAACGATTGAACAAATCGAAAAAACTCCATACTTCATATTGTAAGCTGACTCTCTTGATTCAGTTTGCTCAGCAAGAAATTTTACTTCTTCTAAAAGTGGATTATGTGTCGAAGTGATGACGTAACCATTTGGTCCACCACAAGCGCGGCTCCCCACTGGAAGACGCAGACAGTCCAGCGAGGACTGACAGGATAAATCATGATTAGCGAGGGTCCGGGTTACCTCCATTAAAGAGTTAATGGCTTTGCGGTCTTTTTTTTCCTCAGTTAATTCATCCTGAGCAAAAGCTGAACATGTGACTAATGCTAGGGCCAACATTATTTTTTTCACTTCTATTCTCCTTTTAAAAAACGTGACGAGTCTATTTAGAACACTCGCATAAAACTGTAAATGAGGAGCATGTTTTAATTTTTCTTAAGGCGAAGTGGCAATGACGTGATATTTGTGGTTTTCCTCATCGCGTCTGGATTCAAATAAGGCAACCTGATTAACGATGAACTCAAAACGGGGAGGTGGCAGAGAATGCAATCCATTTTCCAATGCGTTGTACTCATATCTTTGCCAGCGCTTTAATGTGATATGGGGAACAAACGCTTTTTCTTCGGGGCGAACATGCTCAGGAAAATGCCGGTAAATTTGTTCTTTGAGGTTATAGAGATTCTGTGAGTGTTCAAAACCAAGATACATTATACGCCGGCTAAAAAACTCAACTGCCTTCGTTTGCAGGAGAAAAGGTTCAAACCGGATTTCTTTTAACTGACAAGCTATAGTGTCAGCGGTCAACTCTGAAACTTCTCCTATAAAAAGTAACGTTATGTGCAGATCATGAGCTGTCTCCCAGCCCTTCGTGAATGTTTTGAGGGATAAAACTGAATGGCTAATCTGCTTTTTAAGAATGGCCGGTAAATCAATTCCAATGAAGAGTCGCATTTTTAAAAAATATCGTGACGGAATTCAAATTGCACTAAACAGTGCATGGAGGGACTATGAAATTAAAAGGTTCATGTCATTGCCAGGCGGTAACTTTCACTGTTAATTCAGATAACTATTATCCCTATCAATTGTGCTATTGCAGTATATGTCGCAAAACACAGGGAGGTGGTGGATTCGCTATAAACCTGAGTGCCGAAGCTGAAAGCCTGAAAGTCAAAGGTAAAAAATTTATTAAAATCTACAAAGCAAAAATTAAAAATCCTGAAGATAAAAGAGCTTCCCAAAGTTCAGCCGAGAGAAATTTTTGCAAAATCTGCGGCTCTGGATTATGGATTTACTCTCCGGAGTGGCCAGAGCTCATTCATCCATTTGCTTCAGCGATTGATACTCCAATTCCGAGTGCTCCCGAACAAACCCACCTGATGCTGGAGTTCAAAGCCTCTTGGGTGAAAATAAATAAAGGTCCTAAAGATAAGAAATTTAAACGCTATCCGAAAGAGTCCATAGCAAAATGGCACGAGAGAATGTTTGGAGTATTTTGATCTGTTAACGTGAAATGATTTCTTTCACCCTTGAAACTAAATCCCGAGGATTGAATGGTTTCTGAATGAAATCCATTGCTCCAAATCCCAGCCCGCGAACTATGTCTTCGTCGGATTTTTGCAATGCCAGCACAACCGTTTTAACATTAATATTTTTCTTTTTGACTTCTTCCATTAATTCAAAGCCATTCATCCCTGGCATCAGAATATCAGTGATTAGTAAATCCGGCCTTTCTTCATCTAGTGCCTTGAGTGCTTCAAGGCCATCACTTACCACACGAACTCGATAGCCAGCTTTTTCAAGTGAAAATTTAATTAGTACTGCTGCATCTTCAGAATCTTCGGCTACTAGAATATAAGCACTCATATTTAATCCTGCTTAAGCGCTTCAATGAATAGAAGCTTTTCCAGCATTATGGCAAGGGACTGATTAATGGGCAACTGTTGTTCCAAAAAAGCGGGATCAAGTGATTCTATTTTCTTGCGCCATAACTCAATATAGGGGAGGTCTTTTTCGGCAAATTCATTCTGAAGCATTGTTGTTAATTCTTCCGGCCAGTCTTCTTTAATAAATTTACATATTGAAAAGTCAGGTTTTCCATATTTATTTTTGCGGGCAGATACACCAAAAGCGCGGCATATGTAAGGTCGGAAAGAATATTCAGAACATCTGGCAAGACCGCGATCAGCATCCTGTACTTCCAGCAGTACGCAGTGGTTCTGCAAGTTAGACAGACATTTTTCAAGCATTGATTCAGCCTGGTTACGGCTAATCAGACTAAGTCCCAGAGGAAGAAGTTCAATTGGTGAACAAACTATGTCAGTTTTAAAGCAGCACTTCCCACAACCTTCCCGACAGATTAATCCGGTCTCTTTTTGAAAATGGCTAAAAACCAGAGAGACATCTGAGTATTCCTGTTGAAGACTTTGTGATAAGCGATGATCCATAGAGGAATCTTACATTAAAATTTTAAAAACTTTCAAGAGGAAGAAATCAGGATTTATTATTGATAAAGTCTTTCCATTGCTTTTTAAGCTTAGCTTCGCTGGAGAGCATTTCGCGGTCAAACTTTGCCCTCAACTGGGCCAGCACTTGTCGGTCATCTGTACTCAGGTCACCGTCCCGGGTTACGTTGACGATTTTATTAATCAATTCGTAATATAAATTACATTCTTCGCCAATAGGTGAACAGTCCACAGCACGGGTACTCTCAACTCCATCGGCCATTGCATACATCGTTTTAATATTTGGTTCCGCCATTAATTTATTAATGACTTCATTCATTTGAATTTTTTGTAATGCAAATTTTTGAACTGACACAACTGGTTTATCAGGTTTTTGCGAGCATGCCGCAAAAAGAATGAATAAGAAACAGATAAAGGTAGTTGTAGTTACTTTCATAGATAAGGCCCAGTGTATTACACCGGGCCTCTTTTGTCCAAATTATAGTCTTTTCTCGCCTTCAAGTGTGCAAGCAGGTTTACCCAGGTTTGAAGCGTTGTTACAGGCCATCAAATCATTGAATCCCGGGTCTCTTCCCAGAATAATTTGCATGCGGAAGTCACCGGATGGATGGATTCCTTCATCACCTGTTTCACATAGATTCAACCATGAGTTGGTAAGCATTGTGTCCGTTTCCGCGAATGAGTAGTTCATTCTGCGAGCATGGATATTTGTGACTTTTACACCCCAGGCGTCTGCCACCAGTTCTCCGGCGTGGCTTATTGTTACTTTATCTTTGCAAGCTTGTGGATCTTTTTCATTTTTCTTACAGAATTTTTCGTCATCTGCTGTTTTATTAAACTGTGAAGAATAATTATTAGAAATACAGCTTAAGAAAGGTTTATAAATCTCATTCCCCATTTTGCTGTTGTCGATATGGTGACCCATTTCATGAGAAATGGCATGCAGGATGCTGTTGAAGCGTTCATTCATATCAGCTGTCTGGCTGAGTGAAATCAGGAAACCTGGACAAATTAAAACATACTTATCGTTATTCAAAGTTGTTGCAAAAGCATTTGCCACCATACCGTCAGACCCACAGGCATTCATCATTAATTGTGACAGGAAGCTGTCATCCAGATTGGCGCGTTCGATAAAGTCACCGAAATTTCCAATAACGATACTGTTGATAGTTGAGCGCATATTGGCTTTTGTAGCCTCATCAAAAAGACTTTCGTTAATTGCCTGAATCATATAACTTTTCAGCAATGCAATGTTTTCTTTGCTGGTGACAACTTCCTCGATACCACCAATTCTTTTCTTAGCCGAATTCATAATTTCCTGATTACGAATTTTATAAGATTCAATCGCCCGTTTAATAAAACGCAGTTTTGAAATGCGTTTTTTCATTTCATCGATTCTTGGAGCTGCATTTTGATTAGCTTCAGCAGCGATTTCTTTTTTTAATTTATTGATGTATTGGTCTCGAACCAGTCTTTGACCTCTGGTACTCGTACAAATCCGGTTTAGTGGATCAGTACAGACCGAGCTATCCTGAGCATAAGTAGCGAAAGTGAACGTTGAGCCGATAGCCGCTAAAACCAGTAATTTTTTGGACATGAGAGTCTCCATGTGCTTGTTGTTTTGAGCTAGTTTGCCAGAGCCCCGGAAATCTTCAATTTAGAAGGCTTTTTCGGGTAAAAAGTACATTGAACTGTCCAAATTTTAGTCGCTTTCTTGACGAGGTTCCTGCGAGTTAGGTACTTTAAGGGGCTTTTTCAGAACCAGGAAGTATATGCAGAAATCACCAACCATAGCGGCCGTCAGGGGCCAGCTGATTTATTTTAAAGCCGATCCCTTTTTTAATGATTATCAACATTCATTTATTCACGAAGCTGATGGTCTCATCATTGTTCAGGACGGGCTCATTACCGCCGTTGGTCCTTACCAGCAGATAAAATATCAATTACCCACTGGTTGCACCATCGATCACTTTCCGGATTGTCTTATTTCTCCGGGATTTGTGGATACCCATATTCACTATCCTCAAACAGAGATAATCGGTGCTTACGGAAAACAACTGCTCGATTGGCTGAATGAATACACTTTTGTTGTTGAGCAGAAATACGCAGATAAAAACTATGCTGCAAAAAAAGCAGAATTCTTTTGTCATGAGCTGGCAAAAAACGGAACAACCACTGCGCTCGTTTTTTGTACTGTCCACCCTTCTTCGGTAGATGCTTTGTTTGAAGCAGCTGAAAAATTAAATATGCGGATTATTGGTGGAAAGGTGCTGATGGATCGTCACGCTCCGGAGGCATTACTTGATACACCGGAAAAAGGGTATGAAGAATCAAAAGCGTTGATAAAAAAATGGCATGGCAAAGGACGTAATCTTTATGCCATTACTCCTCGTTTTGCTCCGACAAGTTCAGAAGCTCAACTGGAACTCGCCGGACAATTATGGAAAGAACATCCCGGCGTTTACGTTCAATCTCACGTTTCAGAAAACCTGAAAGAAATTGAATGGGTGAAAGAACTTTTCCCAAAAGCAAAAGGCTATCTTGATGTGTATGAAAAGTTCGGTTTGCTGGGCAAGAGAGCTCTCATGGCCCACGGGGTGCATTTAGATGAATCCGAGCTTTGTCGCTGTCATGAAACAGGAACTGCTATTGCTCATTGTCCGACTTCTAATCTTTTTTTGGGGAGCGGACTCTTTTCAGTGGCGAAAGCCAAAGATTCAAAACGTCCGGTTGAAGTTGGCCTGGGTACAGATATTGGAGCTGGAACCAGTTTTTCTCTCCTGCAAACCATGAATGAAAGTTACAAAGTTGCTCAATTAAATACCTATCCGCTGGATGCACTTAAAGCTTTTTATCTAGCGACATTAGGCGGAGCAAAAGCCCTTCAGCTCGAAGATAAAATCGGAACATTCAAGGCCGGTCACGAGGCGGATTTTGTTGTCCTTAATCCTCATGCAACCGATTTACTTAAAATGAGATCTGAAACTGCAAAATCAATCAGTGAATTAATGTTTATCCTGATGACTATTGGAGACGATCGCGCGGTTCATGCAACATACATCAATGGACAGCAAGTTTACCGGAGCAATCTATAATGATGACGAATGATTATTTAAGGAGTGTCCGTTATCTGTTAGCTGTCGATGATTTCAAGATGGCAGAAATCACCGCACTGACCGGCCACAAAGTCGATCCGGATAAGATGCATGCTTATTTGAAAGCAGAAGATGAATCAGGTTTCATTAAATGTCCGGATGTGACCGCGGCTCATTTTCTGGACGGCATGATCATCTATAAACGCGGTAAAGACGAATCGCGCCCCCCACTTCCTATAGAGACGCCGGTAAACAACAATATGGTTTTGAAAAAACTCAAAGTGGCATTTGCGCTTAAAGAAGAGGACATGCACGCAGCCATGAGCCTGGCGGGATTTAAAATCGGTAGGTCGGAATTCAGTGCCCTGCTTAGAAAAAAAGGACATGAAAACTACCGTGAATGTGGAGATCAATTTTTAAGAAATTTCTTCAAAGGCCTAGGCCTGTGGTTAAATCAGAAAAGATGATCAAAAAAACATCCAATGATTTTATTGAAATGCCCTGGAAAAATGGAGGTGGAATCACCACTGAGCTATTTCGCCGTGAAATTAACGGTGATTTAAAATTTCGTCTCTCTAAAGCCTCTATCAGCAGCGATGGTCCGTTCTCTCTTTTTCCCGGAATGGATCGCTGGATTTGCCTTCTCAAAGGAAATGGTTTCACTTTAAACAGCAGCTCTTTTCAAAATATATTTACCCCAGCACTAAAATGGTTTCAGTTCCCGGGAGAATTGGAAGTTTCCTGTTCACTTATCAGTGGAGAATGCCAGGATTTTAATGTCATGGCTGACCGCTCATATGCCAGCTGTTCGGTTCAAAGCTTTTCCGACGGTATTAATAATCCTTTTGTACTAAGCAATGAAACATTTCTGTATCTGCCGGATTCGCATGAACTTCACATCCTTCAAAAAGGTGAGATTGTTCCAGTTATGGCCGGAACTATAATTGTCATTACGGTTTTGCTGAAATGAAAAAATCATTTTATCAATATACGTTTAAAGAACTGGAAGAATGGTTTGCTTCCCACGAGCTGTCTTTGAGTGGGGCTTCTCTTCTGTACAAATGGCATCTCAAATTAAAGAAGACACAACCTTGCAGAGAGAACCTCGCGCTGAGAGCGCAGGAGCTTATCAGCGAACAAATGGATTTTTCATTACCTGAAATAGCCTACGTTCATGAGGCAACTGATCAAACTGTAAAATTATTATTCAAATTAGCCGACAGCAAAACGATTGAGGCTGTTTTAATTCCTTTTCAGAATAAATATACTCTTTGCCTTTCATCTCAGGTTGGCTGTGCCATGAGCTGCTCTTTTTGTTATACCGGCACACAAGGTCTGAAGCGGCATCTCACAACAGAAGAAATCGTAGGTCAGTATCTGGTCGCCTGGAAGTGGATGGAAAATAATCGTAAGAGCGACCACCAGATTAAAAACATTGTTTTTATGGGACAAGGTGAACCCTTACACAACTTCGACGCAGTCAAAAAAGCGTGCGAGATTTTTCTGGATCAGCATGGAATGAGTATTGGTGTTCAAAAAATTACCATTTCCACTGCCGGTTATCTACCCGGCCTTCAGCGATGGAATGCTGAAATTCCCGGGGTAAACCTGGCCCTGTCTCTGCATGCTGTTGATGATAATAAAAGATCCCGGCTTATTCCTATCAATCAAAAATGGCCTTTGAAAGTAATTATGCCGATCATTCTGAACATTCCGCTTAAACGCAAACAATATGTGACCTATGAATACCTCATGGCCCGTGATTTTAACGACACAGAAAGCGATGCCATTGCATTAGGTGAATTGTTAAAAGATCGGCAGGCCATTATTAATCTCATCCCCTTCAATCCTTTTCCGGGCAGCGAATTTGAGCGCTCAACAGATGAGCAGATTGAAAAATTTCAAAAAATTGTAGAAAGATACCGCTTGCCAGTTCTCATTCGGACTACAAAAGGCGATGATATACTTGCAGCTTGTGGACAACTCAATACAAAGGTTTAATTATGAGCCTGCGCGATCAGCTTATCGGTCAGACCGAAGAACATCTCACTCTGGATATTAGGAGTCACAAACTCGTGCATCTTCAGATGCTTCCTGCGCTTGAAAAAATGCGCAAAGCCGCTGCACTCGACGGACACTCCATAGACATCGTAAGTAGTTTTCGGGGTTTTTCAGCTCAACTTTCTATCTGGAATGCCAAGGTTCGAGGAGAAAGAATCATTCTTGATTCACACGGAATTCCACTGGATCCGAAATCCCTCACAGAAACTGAACTTGTTCATGCCATCCTTCGCTGGTCTGCTCTCCCGGGAGCCAGCCGGCATCACTGGGGAAGCGATTTCGATGTCTACGATCAGAAGGCCATATCAGCAGATTATAAAGTTCAGCTCATCCCTGAAGAAACAGAAGGTACAGGTGTTTTTGCCTCTCTTCACCAATGGCTGGATGACAATCTCGAAAAATTTGATTTTTATCGACCATATTCCAATGACAAGGGAGGAATTGCTCCGGAGCGATGGCATTTAAGTTACCGTCCTGTTGCAGAACAGTTTGAATCACTTTTAAGTTATGAGCTTATCGCAGAAACTATTACCAATGCAGATATTGAGCTCAAAGAAATTATAATAAAAGAACTTCCTGAAATTTATCAGCGCTACATCATCGTTTAAAAAAGAATCCAGTTCCACAATGGTACAGTTATCAATGAAACAGGAATACTGATACCAACCATAAGGTTGGCAAGTTCTGTATCTAGATTAAACTCTTGCGCTACAACTGCTGATGTAATCATAGTGGCCATTGCCGATTCAAGAATAATAACCTGACTGGTCAGTGTGTTTCCTAGCAAGAGAAGATAAAAAAAAGAAAAAAAAGCGGGTATCAACAATAATTTAAAATTTAATCCTATGGCCAGCGCTAACCACCGGCGTTTCAAGACAGACGGATTAAAATCCAGTTGAAACCCAACTGAAAAAAGGGCCAGTGGAATCAATGTAGAGCCAATTTTCTCCAGTGGCATAAATAAATATGTCCAGTTAATATCAGTTCTTTTACCGAATACTATAAACCACAAAATACTCAACACCATGGCAATCAATGGTGGAAATGTAAAAACACGTCGGGCAATCGCACGAGCAGTAACCTTTTGAGTGCCAGAGTAGCTTGATGCGACCAATATTCCGAGTGTCGATAAAACTAAAAAGGTCCCTGGTTGATCCACCAGTACAGCAGTAGGAATTCCTTGCTCACCAACAATCGCTTCAATTAGCGGAAATCCTACGAAAGAAGTATTACCCAGACCTGCCGTAAGAATTAAGGCACCAGTTTTAGCCTTGGTCCACTGCATGTGTTTTCCTAATGCAGAAATTACAATCCACGAGAACACAAATGCAATCCAGGCCATTGTAACCGGTGCATACCAGAACCCGCTTAAATCAAGTGACAGCAATAGTCTGGGAAATTGATAAAGAACCAGTGCCGGAAATGACAAGTGAATAATGATTTGATTTATAGCTACTGCTGTATTGGCCGGAAATTTTTTAACTTTTCTGGCTACGAGGCCGGCTAAAATACAAAGAAAAATGACAGTAAAGTTAATCATGAGTTAGATGAGTTCTCTCGCAATGTTCGCGATAAAAATTTATTCCTTCTTTGGGTTCACCATCAAAAATAATTTTCTTTTGGTCAAATACAGCAACTCGATTGCAAACTTCAGCAATCAGATCGTGGCTATGAGACACAAAAATAACAGCTCCTGATTCGTGAATAAGCTTTTTTATCCGAGCAGTGATCTTCTCACTAAAAAAGTGATCAGCTCCATTAAAGACTTCATCGAGAACCAGCAAGTCAGAAGGTCTGCTGGAAATCAAAGATAAGAATAATCTGGCACGCATACCTTTACTATAAAGTTTAAATGGAACGTCGAGATATTTATCCAGCTCGGAAAATTCTGCAGCATCTAAGATGATCTCTGCTCTCTCTTTTTTATCCAGTTCCGGAAAGAAGAAATGAGCCAGGATTTCCAGGTTTTCTCTGCCTGACAATTCCGGAAGTACAATAACTTCAGTATCAAAAATTCCTCTTACCAGTCCATGAACTTTAATATTGGGAACAGCTCCATATAAACCGCAGATAAACCGGCATAGTGAAGTTTTTCCGGATCCATTATTCCCGAGTATTCCCAGTCTCTCACCTTTTTTAATATTTAAGGTAATTTCATCCAGTACAAGGACGTTTTCGCTTTTTGTTAATAATTTCCAGGGTGACTGCAGGAGATTAATAAAATAATCCCGAAAGGTATCACCTTTATAAAATGGTGTACGATAGGCAAGGCTGAACTTATCAACCTGCAGAATAAGATCTTTATCAGATTCTGAAGAATAGGCCATTTCGATTATTTCTCCAATAAAGACATGCTAATATGCAAACACCAAAGGTCATTGAGGCAGCAATGGCGAAGGATTGCCAGTAAGCAGTGAAGTCATATTTCCAGATAAGATTTTGAAAAGGTTTAATGATCACATAGAATGGGTTTAGTTCAATCAGTCGTTGGTAATTAAGAGGCAGCAATGTTGGTGGATAAAAAATAGGAGTTATAAATAAAGCCAGCGTAGTAACAAACTGCAGGATGTATTGTGTGTCCCTGAAATAAACATTTAAGGTGGCCAGAAACAAACTGAGGAAAAAAACAAAAATAACCAACAAGAGTGTAGTCAGTATAAATAAAGGGATAAGCCACGGGTTGAAAAATAGGCTGAAATCAATAAAACAGATCATCACCAGATAAGAAGCTATGAAATTGATGAAATTATCCAGTATCTGAGAAATGAGGAATACCCAGGGATCTATCTTAAAGGCCATTAAGGTAGAGCGGTTCGTAATAAAAGTGTTAACTGTCATAGTCAGTGAGCTCATGATAAAAATCCAAGGCACCAGACCTGACATGAGAAACACGAAATAATTTTCAATTTCTATTTTTAGAATGTGCTTAAAGATAATCGCCTGTACGACAAATGTTAAAACTGGATTTAGGACTACCCAGACAAATCCGGCGAAAGTCTTGCGATAGCGCGATTTCATCTGGGCAAAGGTTATTGCCGCAATGAGTTCACCTTGCTTTTTCCAGTTACGGGTATTAACGAGCATTTTAATCAACTAATCCATTAATGTTATAGTTGCATTAAGAATATAGCTTGCTCACCAAAAACACAAAATTTCAGCTGAAATATTCTTTATTCATTAGCATTCGGCCAACTTTCCAGCGAACAATCAAAGCCAGAAATAATCCCAGAATCAGGATCGCAGTAGAAACAAAGCCAATCCGGAAAAAGGCTTCGCTGTCAAAAACATTATTCATCAATACTGCCGTAAGAAGGGACCCGAACCCCAGTGAAAGAATAATACAGATCATGACAATCAGACCAAACTCTTTGGAATAAATAGAAGCCACGACATTCGTTCTCAAGCCTAATAAGCGGTAGAGATTCATTTCCCGCTTACGCAGATCAAGATGGTTAAAACTGACTGCGACTAATACGACCATGGCCAGTGCCAGCGAAAGAATGGATATAAATTTTATTGCAATGGCCATCAGGTCAAAAATATTTGTAATTTTTTTTACTATTTCGGATACGTCCAGAACTGAAACATTGGGGAAATTTTTAGCTATAACAGAAAACACTTTGCGTTTTTCCTGATCCGTCTCTGCTTTAAAAGATGAGAGAAAAGTTTTAGGAGCTTCTTCCAGAACACCTGGTTGAAACAAAATGAAAAAATTAGGCTCGAAGCTTGTCCACTTCACCCTACGCAAACTGGTCACAACACCAGAAACTTCGATTCCGCTCACATCAAACAACAGCTGGTCACCTATATTGACGCCCAGTCGACGGGCATATGATTGCTCCAGCGAAATTGCGCATGGACCTTTATTGGAGTCACAAGTTTCACCATTAAATTTTCCTGCAACAATCCGTTCTGACCAGGAAAGCTTATGGCGATAACTCAGATTGACTCCCCGGTTGCGCATACGGGACGCATTTTCGTCTTCACGGGTACTAAACTGAACATCGGTTTGCTCGGCCCGGTTAGTCGTCAATTCATCGTTAATTTTTATGAGACGTGCTCTGACCATAGGAGCTGCAAGTGTTTGCTTCCAGTTTTCTTTTTTTATGAGCTCATTAAAGGCCTCCAGCTGTGAATCCTGCAAATCAAACATGAACAGATCCGGCCTGCGATCACCATAGGTTTGAGTGAACTCTGAACGCAGTGATGTTTCCAGCTGAAAAATAAAAGTCGTAAGTGTCATTCCCAAAAGCAAACAGATAAAAACAGTAAAAGATGACGTAAAATACCGGCTTAAAGTTTTAGAAGCGTGTTTATTGGAAAAACTAAACCTTTCAGAATAGCGGTCAAGAACTAGCGTAAAGAGCTTAAAACAAGCTGCTGCCAAAAGAATGATTGCTCCTAGTGCACCTACAAAATATCCCCCTACTTTTATGGAATTGGCCAGGAAGATTGAAAGAAAGATGATGTAGATGAGGAGCGGAAAAAAATAATAAAAACGCAGTCTCTTAAGTTCTGCCGGCAAATCCTGGAAAACTACTGCTACAGGAGTTTGCATGGCACCCCAGTAAAGAGGACCCAGTGCCAGCATACTACCACCAAAAGATAGACCCAGCATTCTGGCAAAGGAAGAAGATGAAAGGCGAAAAATAAGATCTTCACCTACCAGGCTGGAAAAAAAAGTTTCTAAAAAAGGAAGAACAAGAGAAACAATTAAAGTAGACGTAATTACGGACAGGAGTGTTAAGGTGACCAGATGAGAAAAATTGACTCTGAAAAGAAAAGAAGTCTTAACTCCCATGGCTTTATAAATTGAAAAAACTTTGAGCTTAGAAGAGAGAAAATGCTGTGAAAAATAATAGAGTCCTATCAAACTCAACAAATATGTTAAGAGCGTAATCAGGCTCAGGTAATCCGCAAGAAGCAGAAGCGAACGGGAGATTTGCTGACTGGATTCTGTTGGCCCGTTCACCCGGATACTCCGATCATTGAGCATCGTTTTGATATCCTGCTGAGTTCTTTCAAGTTGTGAGTCGTCATGCAATTTGACTGCATAAGCATGAGTTGCTGTTGAGCCAAACTTAATCAGATCTGTCTGCTTGAGAAATTTTTCAGAGATAAAAATCTTTGGTGCCAGGCTGAATCCACGAAAAGAAGAAAACTTATCTTCAATAATTAAAGCCCCGACAGTTGCTTCCATCTCTCCTATCTTAACTTTATCACCTGGTTTTAGATTAAGCTCCCAGGCGAAGTCCCGGCTGATCCAGACCACAGGACGTGAATGTAATTCATTCCACTGCCCAGGTCCCTTACTCTCTTTTGTATCCAGCACAACTCCTCCATAAAAAGGAAATTGTTCCGAAACAAAATTGAGGTTAGCGAGCTTGGATAAAGGATCGGATGAAACTTTCGATACCAGTGAATATGTTTCTATCCATAGGGCATAAGGATGATTGTTGGTCTCGAGATAAGCTTCCAGCTTCTGGGCTTCATCCGCAGTAAACATTCTGCGGGTGGATACCGATAAATCCGAAGCAATAAAATTCTTTGCATTGCTGGAAACCTTTTCGTCAATTCCATTTTTAAAAGCTTCTACCAGCAGAAGGCCTAAAAGCCCCAGCGTGGAACAAAGAATAAAAAAACTGTTAAAGGCACGGTCTGATTTGAAATCTCGCCAGAAAAATTTTATGAATGACATTGACCACCCGAAAGCCTGACAATTCGGTCGGCTTTTTGTGCAAGTTCTTCATCGTGAGTTACCAAGATCATAGTTGTTTTATTCGTTCTGATCATGTTGAAAAGAGTCTCGATGACATTTTTTCCGGTTTCTACGTCCAGGTTGCCGGTTGGTTCATCAGCAAGTACCAGTTGAGGATTAAAGGCCAGAGCGCGGGCTATGGCTACCCGTTGTTGCTCACCTCCAGACAGCATTGAAGGGAAATGATCCAGTCTATTTTCCAACCCAACTTTCTGCAGCCAGCTTAAAGCTAAAGATTTGTCCGGATGATTATTTATTTCCAGAGACAATTGGACATTCTCACATGCACTCAAATGAGGTATCAGATGGAACTGCTGAAAAATAATTCCCAGATTTTTAGCACGCCAGTCACATAAAGCTTCTTCTGAAAGCTTCGTTATATCAGTGTCTCCCATAATGATTGAACCATTGTCTGGTTTTTCCAGACCAGCAATCAGCGAAAGCATTGTCGTTTTTCCACTTCCCGATTTTCCCAATAGGGCAATAATTTCTCCGGAATTTATCTGCAGGTTAACGTCATTTAGTACGCGAATGACATTTTTCCCCTGAGTGAATTTTTTTTCTACTTTTTTAATCTCAATTTTCAAAGATGTTTCTCCAGGAAAGGGGCTACCAGATCAGCGATCAGTTCATGTCCTTTGGCATTAGGATGGATGCCATCAGGAAGATTAAGTTCCGGCTTTCCGGCAACCGGTTCCAACAAAAAGGGCAACATGGGAACCTTTTCTTCCTTGCTGATACTCGAATACATATTGCGAAATTGCTCAACGTATTTGCTGCCATAATTGGGCGGCAACAACAATCCCAGTAAAAGAACTTTTATTTTTTTATTCCGCGCATAGCGGATAATTTCAACCAGATTTTTTTTAGAAGCCGGTATGTTCAGACCTCGTAAACCATCATTAGCTCCGAGCTCCAGAACGACAATATCCGTTTTCTTTTTCAGATGCCACTTCAGTCTGGTCAGTCCACTGGCCGTAGTTGAACCGCTAACACCTCCGTTTGTAATAACGACATCCTTTTTACGCGCCTTTAATTTTTTTTCAACCAGCCGGGGAAATGACTGCTCTTCAGGCAGACCGTAACCTTCGGAGAGAGAATCACCCAAAAAAAGGATGTGAGTTGAGCTAAGAGATACAAGGGGAAATAAAAGACAATTTATCAGCAGGACTTTTTTAAATAGCACTAAGTTTTTTAACAAAAAACTCCAAAGCTTCATGATAATCACCAAAATCCTTAACAATTGTTTTGGCATGATATTTAGATGGCTCAACAAATTGATCATGCATCGGCTTCACCTGACGCTCAAATTGTTTTCTTACTCCTTCGGGAGTACGACCTCTCTCCTGAACATCACGCTCTAGTCTTCTTTGAAATCTTAATTCTTCAGGTGTATCGAAAAACACGGCTTCATCAAGCTGAGATCGAACAACGGCAGAATCAAGAATAAGAATACCATCAACCAGAATAATTTTGGTAGGTAGACATTGGATAGATTCACTTTTTCTTGTGTGAGTTGCAAAATCGTATAATGGGACCTGGATGGGAAGGCCCGCTTTTAATTCAGAGAGTCCACGCGCCAGTAAGTCAAAATCCAGGCTGCTGGGGTGATCAAAATTAACTGAGCCACCATCACCGTCAAAACGATGTGATTGATCAATATAATAATTATCCTGATAAAGAATAGTGCAGATCTCGTTACCCAAAATACGTTGCAGTTCTCTGGCAAAATAAGTCTTGCCAGAGCCACTGCCACCTGAAACACCAATGATATATGGTTTAAGCATCATTTTGTCTGAAATAACCTGTCGCCTGCATCGCCGAGCCCCGGAACCAGGTAACCATGTTCATTCATATCCTGCTCTATATTCAATGTATAAATTTCCACGTCCGGATGAAAGTTTAAAACTTTTTCAAGACCATAGCGACTCGCAAGGATGGAAAGAACTTTAATTTTTCCCACTTCGTAGTTTTTAAGACGATCAATGGCTGCAATTATAGTATCAGCAGTTGCAATGAGCGGATCGCATAACAAAATATCTTTACCTTTAACATTCTCAGGCATTTTGAAATAATACTCAACCGTATTACGTATAAATTTATCGCGGTAGATACCAATATATCCGGCGCTGGAGATTGGTATCATCGACAATACCGCGTCCAGCATACCGTTACCTGCTCGCATGATTGAGACCACGACAGGTGGATTAATTATCCTGTCAGTTGTTGTTTTGGCAATTGGTGTTTCGATGCCAATTGTTTCAACCTGTTTCCAGTCTTTCATTGCTTCGTAAGCGAGGATTTTAGAAATTTCTTTGACGATTTCGCGGAATTCAGCAGAATTGGTATTTTTATCACGTAGATAACCTAATTTGTGCTTTAGCAAAGGGTGTTCAATTACGGTTACATTTTTCATATCTAAACTCCTGCAATATTTTTTTAAAAAACCGTTCCGTCACTGACAATTTTCAAAGGAGGAGAGCTGTCAGGGCGTAAAGTTCTGGCCGCTTTACGGCCTGCCCACCAGGTTCCACCTTCCAGTACTTTCGCCAGCGGAAACTCTGAGGGAGATTTATTAAGTTTTTTCTGAACAGCCTCACCAATGCGATCGAGGAGCGCAACGGTTAATCCCCGCCACTCTATGATCAATTCCGATTCAGGTCTATGATCCATATCAATCAACTTTTTATCCGTAAGCGTTACCAGTCCACGGTCCAGCAATAGTCCGCCATTTCTGTATTCTGCTAAACCAGTGAGTTTTTCAACTTCAGTGATGGTAAAACCGGCTTCCATAAGTGGCTCACATAATGAATAAGACATCCATTGAGAGAGTTTGTGGAAAGCCGCAAGTCCGCCGGGAACTTTGTTATAGGCCCAAATGTCTCCCAGGTTTACGCCGGCAACCTTAATTCTGCCCGGCCAGATTTCCCCTAATCCATCAAGCACAGCGCGAAGTAATTGAGGCCCTGTAAAACTCATTCCATACTTTGAGTGAAGATAATCCACTAAACTTCCCGGACGCCCGCCCGGAAAAAGATTTTTCTTTTCTGCGATAGTTTTGCCCAGATTTTTTAACAGCGATAAGCGGCCATCAACACCGATCAGTGGATTTGATTCACTAACCTGGAAAGCTGAGGCCAATTTTTCGCGGGTTAAACTCTGTAATCCTTCAGCCGTTGCCTGAAGTTTAGCTTCATGTGAAAGGCTTCCGTCCATAAAGAGATAAAAGCTTGCCACTCCCAATCCTTCTGAGCGATTGAAAGTTTTCCCAGATGAGGCTTCAAGATATTTCCAGCTGCTACCAGCACCGGCATCAAGCAGGACTGAAGTGATAACCAGATCCAGTTTAACTCTGGCCTTTTCGAGTTTATCCATCTCGGCCAGCTTTGGTTCCAGCTGTGTACCTACCCTGTCACTATTTCCTACACGGAAATGTCCCCAGCGGGAGTGAAACGGAATATTGTGAGTAGGATAATTTTCGTTGATCACTTCAACGACATAATCCACCACTTCATTAAATTTATCCGGATGGTATGTGAAATGGGTTTTACCTTCCTGAGTTAATTTGAAAATAGCTTCAGCGCTCTGGCGAATCGCTGCTGGTGATAAAAGGAAATCCAGATCTTTTTCTGAATAGTTACTTTGATTACTCATCAATCGGTCTCCCTTTCACTTTTTGTAGTTCTTCACCTTTTTTGACTTCACCTGGTGTGAAGTAACCAGCCGCTTTTTTTGCTTCAATTTCAACTTGTGCGTCTGCGGGAATAAGTTCTGGTGGTATTTGAATGCGGTTAACAACTTCAATTCCGCTCTTAATGATAGCGTTATATTTCATATTACTCATTGAGTGCAGATTATGAATTTTCTTGATGCCGAAAAATTGCAGAACGTCCGGCATGAGTTCCTGGAAGCGGGCATCTTCAACACCGGCGACACATTCAGTACGACGGAAATAAGTTGCAGCTGAATCGCCGCCTTCCTGACGTTTACGGGCATTGTAAACAAGGAACTTCGTTACTTCACCCAGCGCTCTTCCTTCTTTACGGTAGTAAGCGATGATGCCAACTCCTCCACGCTGAGCAGTTCTTGCTGCATCTTCAATTCCATAAATCAGATAAGGACGACAAGTACAAATGTCAGATCCAAAAACGTCTGATCCATTACATTCATCGTGCACACGGCAAGTCAGTTCCACTTCTGGTTTAGCCAGGTCTGCAGGGTTTCCGAAAATATAAACAGTCGTGCTTCCGATAGGTGGAAGGAGAACTTTTAAATCAGGTCTAGTGACCAGTTCAGGAAACATTCCTCCAGTTTCCTGGAATAAAATTTTTCTGAGCTCTCCCTCATCCACGCCGAGACGTTTTGCGATTCCCGGTAAGTACCACACTGGCTCTATGGCCACTTTGGTAACTTTAATATCACGGTTTTCTTTAATGATCTTCCCATCAACCTTCAAGCGACCGGCTTCAATGGCTGTATGGATTTCCGGTAATTGCAAGTGAGCTTGAGTGACCGAGATCGTTGGGCGAATGTCATATCCTTTTTCAAAATAATCTTTGAAATTAATCTGAACATCTAATCCCCATGGATCGATTGAAACCATTTTCTCCGGCTCAAACCACGATTCATATGGCCCGATATCAACCGGGCTTTCCGTGTTGTGAAGATCTGGCTTATGGTTAGTGTCGTATTTCCCCTGAGCAATAGATAGGGCACGATAGACAGAATAAGATCCACTATGTGTTCCGATCGCGTTTCTTTCTTTTACATCAGTCAGTGAAGCAATGACTGGTCCTCGTTCAACCGGACTTTTTGCTCCCCAATGAATCGGCAGGCTGTGTTTATAAACCTGCTTGGAATGTGACGTAAGAATGACGTGCGCTGATCTTTTGAATTTATCTGCTGTGTCTGTACTCATACTCTCTCTACCTCTATTTTAAGACATCCAGTTGTTGTCGTTTTGTTTTTCCCATTTAACCGTGACTTTCTTTATGTTCGACCAGAAATCCAGGGAGTGAATTCCGGTGATATCACCATGACCGTACTTAGAAGCATTGACTCCACCGAACGAAAACGGCTCACGTGGAACAGGAACACCAACATTTACACCAACCATCCCAGTCGAAGCCATTTTAATAACTTTTTCCGCGAGTGCTCCGCTTGAAGTGAAAACGGAACAGGCATTTCCATAAGTCACGCTGTTTTCAATTTTCATGGCTTCGGTAATGTCTTTACAGCGAACAATACTAAGAACCGGTCCAAATAATTCAACAGTCGCTGCTTCTGAACCAGGCTGAACGTTATCCAGAACTGTGGGCCCAATCCAGTTACCTTCTTCCATCCCTTTTGGTGGAGTAGCAGTTCGCCCATCCAGCAGAACTTTTGCTCCTGCCGCTTCTGCTTTAGAGATAGCGTCTTTTAAAAACTTAACCTGGGCGCTGGTAATGATCGCTCCCATATCTTTTCCAAGCTGAAGCGACTTGGCCCGTTCAATAATTTTTTCAATATGTTTATCTGTGTCTTTTTTATCACCAACCGCCAGAAGAACAGAAGCGGCCATACAGCGCTGACCGGCACAACCGGTGAATGAATCGCTGATTCCCACTCCGGCTATTTCCGGATTAGCATCAGGAAGAAGTACGATATGATTTTTTGCTCCCCCAAGAGCAAGAACACGTTTACCTAAAAGAGTTCCGCGGTCGTAAACCATTTTGGCAATTTTTGTTGAACCAACAAACCCGATAGCTTTAACTGCTTCGTGATCGATAATCGCCTCAACCGTTTCCTTTCCACCTTGCAAAACCTGAAACAATCCATCAGGAAGACCGGCTTCTTTTAGAGCAGCTGCAATTTTCATCGAAGTCAGTGGTGTTTTTTCTGAAGGTTTCCAGATGTAAGCATTACCTAAAGTAAGAGCAATAGGAATCGTCCACATTGGAACCATGGCCGGGAAATTAAAAGGAGTAATGTTGGCAACGACACCGACTGGTTCACGACGATATTCACAGCTCACTCCGCGGGAGACTTCAACTTTTCCACCGAGATCCATATTCTGTAGAGCGATGGCAAATTCTAAAACTTCGATCCCTTTTAAAAGACCAGCCTTTCCTTCTTCGAAACTTTTTCCAGACTCTGAACTTTTCAAATGGGAGATCTCTTCCAGATCGCGCATGAGAATATTGCGAAAGTTAAACATCACTTTCGTGCGCTCTTTCATCGGAACATCAGCCCACAGCGTCTGTGCTTTTTTGGCTGCAAGAGCAGCAGCATCGACATCAGCAGCGGTCGAAGCATGAAATTCTCCGATAGGTTTTCCGTTGTAAGGAGAAACGACATAAGTACGCTCTCCAGAACCTTTGATAAACTGATTGTTCACAAAGTTTTCACAGTTGATTATTTTAGTTGGCAATTTAACACTCATTTTAACCTTTTCCTTAAAACGTTGGGAAAAAGGAATTTTATGCTAAATCATTATGATTTTGCCAATGAAAAGTGATTTAATTCTGACTCAAGACAGGTGATGACTCAGTATGCTGACGCTTACTTGTTAAATAAGCTTTGCCATTCGGCATAACCTTCTGCTTTTAGTTTTTCCTTGGGGATAAATCGCAGAGCCGCTGAGTTCATGCAGTATCGTTCACCGGTGGGAGGTGGACCGTCATCAAACACGTGTCCCAGGTGGGAATCAGCATAGCGACTACGGACTTCTGTTCTGACTCCTAACCAGGAAAGATCCTTTTTAATCATGATGGCATCGGGTTTAATGGGTTTGGTAAATGAAGGCCATCCAGTACCGGAATCATATTTATCAAGTGAACTAAACAGTGGTTCCCCGGAAACAATATCGACATAAATACCGGCACGTTTGTTTTCGTTATATTTATTTTTAAAAGGAGGTTCGGTACCGTCCTCTTGTGTAACTTCAAACTGTAACGGTGTCAGCTGCTTTTTTAATTGTTGCTCGGTAGGCTTTTCAAATTGTTCCGGCGACCATGCATAAGCTGTGTTAATGAAGAGTAAAAGTAAAACTAATCTCATAAAAATAACCCGACTAAAGTGTTCCAATGAAATGATATTGCGAAAAATTCAATCCACTCTACGATAGTAACATGGATATACGATTAATCACGGTCAAGGATGACTTTGAAAAGGCCTATAACCTGCTCAATCAGCGGGAATACCCTTTATCTTTTTACGAGTACGCCCTTAAGCATGACCATTACAGCGATAAGTCCAGATTGAAACTCATTGGGATCTTTCAAGACGATGAATGCTTCGGTACCATCAGCTATAAAATCACACCTTGTCCTCATTTAGGTTCTATCCTAGAAATCAAAGAACAACATTTAAAAAATATCAAAAGTTATAAAGTGATGATGGACTTTATTGATGAGCTGGCACGTGAAGAAAATTGTCAGGCAATTAAGATTTGTAAAAATCAGCCTCAACCACTGGATTATTCTCTCTTTGACCGCGTTGAATCTTTTTTAAAAAAACTAATTCATTAAATTGCACTTTCTTTATTTTTACCCTTTTTAGGAAAATAAATCGACGCAATTACCGAAGCCAGAATCAGAGTAAAAATGACTCCCACTGATAACACTGTCGGAATTTTAATATAGGAAGAGGCAATCATTTTGAAACCAACAAAGACAAGAATGCCCGAGAGTGCGTAATTAATATACTCGAACATTTCCATAATTCCATTCAGTGCAAAATAGAGTGAACGCAAACCAAGAATGGCAAAGACGTTTGAAGTAAAAACGATGTAAGGATCTGGTGTTATGGCCAGAATTGCAGGGATGGAATCCACCGCAAAGATAATATCAGTACTCTCTATCATTATGAGAACAAGAAATAACGGAGTGAACATTCGCACACCATCTTTCATCACGGTAAAATGGTCACCATTATATTCAGGTGTAATTTTTAAAAATCGCCGCACGAGTTTAATCGCAGGATTATGTTCAATATCGATTTTCTTGTCCGTACCTTTTAGCATATTTAAACCCGTGTAAATCAGGAATGCTCCAAAAAGATAGATCATCCAGTGAAATTTCTGAATGAGAGCAACGCCGGCGAAGACGAAGATAATACGGAAAAATAGAGCTCCCAATACTCCCCAGAATAAAACGCGGTGCTGATAAAGTGACGGGACTTTAAAATAGGAAAAAATCAGAGAAATAACAAAAATGTTATCAATACTCAGTGATTTCTCAATAATATAACCGGTGAGAAATTCCAGGCCTTTTTGGGTCCCCATTTCCATATAGACCCAACCGTTAAACACCAATGCAAGCGTGATCCATACACCTGTCCAGATCAGGGATTCTTTGATGGAAACGGTATGTGATTTTTTATGAAAAACTCCCAAGTCGAGAAAAAGCATAATGGTAATAATTGTCCCAAATGCTACCCATTCCCAGATACTGTGCTGTATGAACATTCAATGGCTCCGTCGTTGTTCGCAAAAAAATTACAGCGAGGCTGCTTCCTGTAGACTATAATTTAAATGTGATCGGTCTGTCACAATTGCCACGGCTAAATGACCTTTAAAGTCTTTTAGCTCAGTTACAACTTCGACTTCGCCGCCCTTGGACAGCACAATCTGGCAGAGATCGTCGAGAATATCGTCGTCATGTGCGTTGGTTTGTTTTGGAGATATGCTGATTTCGCCGGTGTGCGGATCTAAGACACCCCAGACGTGGCGCTTCTCAACAACGTAGAGTTTACGAATCTTTCCCATGACTGCTGAGAGAGCAATGTCTTCGAGGTACAGTAGGACGCGGTCTTTAGCTATGGCCGCATCAATGTCCATCTGAGACTTAATTTCCTGTGCTTCATAATAAGGATTTAAAACTTCCACCACTTTTTCCCGTAAATCGGTAATTTTCATTTTTTCCACATTTCCGACTATCGATTCATTCATCAACATCGACTTTGGCAACAGCCGGCGCATATGGCCGATATTATCTTTTACTCCAGCCAAAATGACAGGAACGCGGTATGAAGCAAACAGTTTATTCAGTTCCTGAGATGCCTGCAGGAAGAAATCATTAAAGGATTTGCGGTTGGTGCCATCAGTTCCGGGATCATTGCGATAAGAATCCAGTCGTAAGAGATGTCCGTCATTATCGATAAACACATTGACAGCCCTGGATGTCAAAGTCACCAGAAAGAACCCCTTCTCGTTCTTCTTAATTTTTATAAGTGGTTTAATATGAAAACTGTCAGCAACAACGGTCAAGTCCTGAATCGGCACATGGGCGCACATATAAAAAATCTCTTTATGTTCGTCCATAAATACAACGATTCCCTTATCGGTATTTTCCATCAACATATTTACATTCAGCTCATGCAGTGGAAGCATATAAGAGTTTACGAATGACCGGGTGTAGTCTTTTAACAGTAGAAACTCTGCTTTTGATAAAGATTCGCGCCATCTCTCATCAAATGATTTTTGGTCAAATACGCCATTGTCCTTATTTAAATAAATCGAAATTAACGGCGCACCATGTTTTGCATTTAACATGCGCATTTCATCAAGAGAGATTGCTCTCATAAATCCTCCTTTGGATTACGATACGCCTATAATATGTCACGGCATGATTTTTAAAAAATCGATATTTAATTAAAAATAGTTCGATTTTCTCGATGCAAATGTTATTCTTACCGCAGGAGACTGCTATGAAATGGCTCAATTACCATCACCTCATCTATTTTCGTGAAATCGCCAATGAAGGAAGTATATCTAAGGCTTCTGAAAAATTACTCATTGGTCAACCGGCCCTCTCTGCTCAGCTTAAACAACTTGAAGAGCAGTTGCAGGTGGAATTGTTTGAGAGAAAAAATCGTAAATTACTCCTTACCGACGCTGGCAAAGTAGTCTTGAAATATGCAAATGAAATCGGTCAGCTGGGACAGGAATTAATTCAGACAATTGAAAATAAAACCTACACGAATAAAACTCATTTCCGTCTGGGAGCGTTAGATAGTGTTCCCAAGCAAATTGTCTGGGAGATTGCCCAGAAGGCACGCAGCCATGGGGATTGTTTCGTCAGCATCGTGGAAGGTTCACAAGATGAATTAACGACCGAGCTGCTTTCCCGTCAGATCGACTGTTTTGTTTCCAACTATTCCGGTGATATTTCCAAAGACAGGAACATGAGCAGTAAATCTTTTGTTAAGGCCACGGTGTCTATTTATGCTTCCAAAAGTTACCTGCACTGTAAAAATAATTTTCCTAAATCGCTGAATGGTCAGCCCATGATTTTACCCACTCACCATTCAAAACTAAGACATGATCTGGATGATTTTTTTGATCAGAAAAAAATTAAAATTACTTCGGAGCTTGAGACTCAAGATACGGCCCTGATGAAAATATTCGCCAGTCAGGGTGCTGGTCTCGCTGCCCTGCCGGACCTGGCCGCACTCGATCTGGTTCGCGCCGGAGAATTACATAAAATCGGCACTCTTCCCAACATAAAAGAAGAATATTGGCTGATCAGTTCGAAGCGAACGATTGATAATCCTATCGCCTCGAAACTGATGAAATCTATCTAAATAAAGAGCTAAACAATTTCCTTCTTTTCCGGAATGATCAGAGAAAACAAAATGGAAAGACCGATGCACCCCAGAACAAATCCAAGCGAATAAGATGTTGGTATTTTATACCAGTGCTCGATCAACATTTTTACCCCGATAAAAATCAGAACTACTGAAAGAGCATAAGACAGAAAGCGGCACATCTGCACAATTCCCGCAAACGCAAAATACAGCGATCGTAATCCCAGAATAGCAAAGATATTTGATGTATAGGCAATGAAAGCGTTTTTCGTTACCGAAAGAGTAGCGGGAATGGAATCCACTGCAAAAATCACATCCGTAGATTCAATAATTAATAAAACCAGAAAGAGCGGTGTCATAAACAAGGCCCCTTCTTTACGGACAAAAAACTTTTCTCCGTCGAATTGATTCGTCATGCGGAAATGTTTTTTGGCAATTTTATAAATAAAATTATTTTCTGTATCGATTTCTTCATCCCCGGCAAAGAGCATCTTTACTCCGGTATAAATCAGGAAGGCGCCGAAGAAATAAAGGATAAAATGGAACTTATTAACCAGAGACACTCCACCCACAATGAAGAGAATTCTCATCACCAGTGCGCCCAGAATACCCCAGAAGAGTACACGGTGCTGATATTCGGATTTAACTTTGAAATAGCTAAAAATGATAGTCATGACAAAAATATTGTCGACTGACAGACTTTTTTCCAGAACGTAAGCAGTCAAAAATTCATATGCTTCCACTTCACCGATATAGTGATAAACGCCATAATTGAAGGCCAGGGCTAAACTGATCCAGACAACCGTCCAGATGAGTGACTCTTTGACCGAGACAGCATGCTCTTTACGGTGAAAAATTCCTAGATCCAGGGCCAGCATAGCAAAAACAAAAACGTGGAACCAAACCCACCATGACAACTGCACTTCCAAAAGATACTCCTTAAACCGTACTTTTTATGAGAAACTATTTTATGAAACGTTGTCATTATAAGCCAGGTTCACATCAATGGACAAAGAAATACTGATTGAAGAACTCATATCCAAGGGCTGGTTTGTCCGGGAAAACTTTTTGGATGCAGATTTTTGTCAGCAACTGCTGACTGATATGCACGCTAACCCCTTTAAAACGGCTGCGGTGGGAAATGGAACTGCCACCCAGATTGATCATCGCATACGCACTGATGAAATAAGCTGGCTGGATGAAGACAACTGCACCGGTACCCAAAAAGCATTTTTTAATTTAATGAACTCTATAAAAGATGATGTGAACCGTGCCTTTTTTTTGGGAATAAAAAGGTATGAATGTCATTATGCCCATTATTTTAATCAGGGGTTTTATAAAAAACATCTTGATCAGCACCAAAATTCTCCATACAGAGTCTTAACTACTGTCACTTATCTCAATACACCAAAAAGTGGCGGTGAACTAATCATATACAGCCGCGATGATAAAAACATTCAGGAAGCAGTGGTTAAGCCACAGACGGGAACTTTTGTTTGCTTTTTGAGCAATCAAATCTATCATGAAGTATTGCCAACAAATGACGATCGTTATTCGCTGACGGGCTGGTATCGGAGTGATGTTAATTAAAAATGAAAATTAAAATTATCTCTTTAATGCTTTTTTACCTCATCCGGCTGCTGAGTCTGACCTATCGTTATCAATTCATCGGACTGGAAAATAAGAAGAAGGCAAAAGACAATTCCTTAAACGGCAGTTATGTCTATGCACTCTGGCATCAAAATCTTATCGGCGCCATTCTCTCCCATATCGGAGAAAAATTCACCATGGTTATTTCCGAGTCTGATGACGGGGAACTGGTAGCGGTCACATGTGAAAAATTCGGCCACTTGCCTGCACGGGGAAGTTCTACCCGCGGAGGAAAAAAAGCCTTAATCGAAATTGTAAAGAACATTAAGAAAGGTTATCCCGGAGCTCTTACTGTCGATGGTCCCAAAGGGCCGGCCCGTGAAGTGAAACCTGGCATCATCGAAATAGCCCGGCTGGCGGAAGTACCCATTGTTCCGCTCTCACCTTTTCCTACCCGTTACTGGACATTCACCCGAAGCTGGGACAAGTTCCGGGTTCCGAAACCATTTTCAAAAATTATAGTTGTAATCGGTGAACCAATTATGATTACTCCCGAAATCTCGCGGGAACAATTTGATCAGATTGCTGTCTCCGTCGGGCAAAAGATTTCTGCCGGTGAAGAGACAGCCTTGAAACTTTTAAATTCTTAATTTAATTCATCCGCCAGAGATTTCTGACAGGCCATCGTATTATAGATGTCCTGAATAGAGCGTGCTTCCGCTTTGGCGGTTGTTACATCCAGCATGGCCTTACCAATGAAAACATTACCAAAGAAAGACTTCTCCAGATAAGTTTTTTCATCTTCGCGATCAATGGATTCACCTTTTATTTTTTTAAGTGCCAGAACTGCTGATTTATAGTGACGTTGAATTTTTTCAACCGGACTGGCCGTGCTGCCGTTGTTATAGGATTCATTCAATTCGCGGTTATAGTAATTTTTCACATCGGTATGAATAATATCTTTATTGGTGACGATAAAATCAAAACCTTCCTGAACGATACTATCAGCATTTTTATAAAGTAAACGCAGTCTCTGAGCGTCCTGACAAAGGAGCGATAGGTTTGCCTGGTCTTTCTTCGTCTTAGTCAGCACTTCATCGTACTTTTGCCTGAAGCGTGCTGCTTTGTCTTTAAAATCTTCAGCTTCCTGTTGGCTCTTACCAGTGGCGTATCGAAGAAATTTCTCCCCCCACTCTCCATAAATCTGAGATGAAATCTGTTTGTGGTTATCCAGAATAGAAACCAGATTTTCCGATCCGTCATCCAGTCCGGAATATTCTTTAGGGGCAACAATATTACCCAGACGATTTTCTACTTTTGTCAGTTCTGTCAGCTTTGCCTGTAATTCATTTTTTCGTTTTTCAAGAGAGGCAGTCAGATCTTTTTTTACTTTCTGATTGCCTTCAGCAAGTTTCACTTCCTTCGCAGCGATATCATCCGAGATGCGAATTATGTGAAACAGTATCTTGGCACGATGATTTTCGTTGAATTCTTTCGCCGGAATGGCCATGGTTTGTGTGAAGGCAGATTCATTGATGGAATCAAAAGCCTTCAATTCATTCAAAAACAACATGTCCAGCATAGGAATGGAGCTGATTTTAAGTTCTTTATAATGATTTAACTGCATCATCAGCATGTCATAGTCTGCTGCAATTTTTGCCACCATTAACATTTTCTGTGTTTCGGAAGGAATATCAGAGGCTGCAATTCCCGGTAAAAGATATGTTTTAATTTTTAAGAGTGTCTTTTTAAATTCATCCAGGTTTCCGACATTTTCTTCGAAGGATTTTTTATCCAGCGTCTCATGGGTTTTGCTGAGATTAACTTTTTCTTCTTCAATTTTTTTCAATGAATTAACTATTGATTCATTAATTGCTTTTACGTCGCGATAATCTTCACGGGATGTACTGGTTTCCAGATCAAAAACTCCGTGCAGGTCAAGTTCGCGGCGAATTTCATAAAATGAACAATTGAGTTTGATAAAAGACTGACGATCAGTCGTTTTTTCAAAATCAAATCTTTGTTTAAAAATAAGGTCGATCAGCCGAAGGGCAGAAGATATGATAAATCCACCACCGGCAACAATTAAGCCCAGTTCATTTCCGGCCAGAACTCCCAGCTGAGTAGAATCATAGATAAGATCAGCAGTCATTTCAAGGACTCGACCGTCATCCATATTACACTTATTTTTTTTGAACATCGTTGTGATGTTAGAAAACAAAGCTGAAAACTTTAAACCGCTTAAGGCATTAGTCGAAGTTGTAGAATTATTTGTACTACCCGAATCTGAACTGGAATTATTATTGGTTATTTGTCCCAGCAATGTACTGACCGGCGATGATGAAGTACTCACCATATTTTTATTCTTAAGCTCATCCTGAATCTCTTTAATGGAGTTCAGGACTTCACTCATCTTATCTCCGTCCTTCTCCATACAATTGCTTTTCAGCACACCTTTAATGGCTTCCGTTTTGGCAATTAAATCCGAGAATTTTTTTGATTCTAATGGACAAGACTTTGGTCGTTCGTAAGAAGTCGTATACTTCTTAATAAGTTCATCCGCCCGTTTCATATCTATATCCTGGGCCATCAGGGCCCATGGGGAAATCGACATGACCAGCGCCAGAAGTGAAACAAGCATAAAGTGAAGCATACAGGCTCCAGATTAAAAAAATGACTAACTGGTATGAATGAAGCAATTTCCGTGCCTTTTACTGTTCCAATAATTTCAATGCAGAACGGATACCAACTCATAAAGACAAGACTGATATCTAGACAGCCCACTGTCTAAAGTTTTGACAGTGGATGGACAAAAGTACAACGCGTTTGAATAAAATCCTCATAAGGTTTAAATCGCATTATTCTAGGAATAAGTTTGATTTTGGGAAGAGATGAAATGAATAACTTAGAGAAGTGTTGGGACTATTTTTTTTCGTTTGAAGGGGAAATGAGACGAGGTAACTTCATTGCACATTATTTTTTTGATCTATTTTTATTCATTCTTCTTTTAGCTATTTTACCTCTTGTGTTCTTTTTCTATGGACCAGATCACTTTGAACTAAAATTTTTAGAAATTAGTTTACCCCTTTTTTTACTAAGTGCTGGATTCATTCTTGCGTTAGCATCGTTTATTATGAATCGTTTATCAATTGTCATAAGAAGATTAAAGTTTCTAAAAATGAATCAATTCTTGTGCTGTTTTATTTTAATACCATTAATCGGATTGATTTTAGAGATCTATCTCATGGCGACGCCAGATGAAAATTTTTAGAGTTAAAGCTAAAAAGCAACTTTTAGTTATAAAAGTGTCCAATTTCTAAACATGCCTTTATTTATTACAACTCCACCTCCTAATACGTTTTAACTGGAAGTAGTATTACTTTAAATGAAGCCTATTAAGGAGAGCATATGAAACTGCCATCAGTGAAAACAATGATTCTAAATGCAATAATAATGGCCATGACATTTGCTGAGGCTCATGCTTTCGGCGAAATTAAACTGGAAGATGCAAAAAAAATTGTTCCAGAGTATCAAACAGTACGGATCATCAAAGAGAAAAATCAATATTTTCTGGAGTACAAATCTCACGCTCTGATCAATCCGGAAGGTGAGCAAGTTACCTATGGAGAAGCTGGACGAAGTTATAAAATTCTTCGCCGGGATATTAAAATGCCTGTTTCCATAAAAGTCGAAAATAAATCCGGGTTTGGAAAAAAATTGCAGTTCTTAGGTTTTGGTGATGATGATGTAAGTACCGGAGATTTTAAAAATCTTGAAAAACAACGTTTAGGTGATTTGCTTACAACCTATGAAGGGACCAGCACCAATATTGGTATTACTTTTATCGGTGGTGGATATACATCAATGACTTCTGCTTCGGGAGTAACTTTAAAAGAAGGTAACGGAAGCATTATGATGATCGGACCTGCGGGAACGCCCATCGGAATTAACATGGGACTTCAAAGAATCAGCTTCGACCTGACAATTTCATCTCCGCTTAAGGCCGTATTGGTAGAGTACCAGCTGGAGCTGGCCGGCAAGGAAAGAACTGTTCTGTCTAAAGTAAAAGAAGTTCAATCACTGGATGAAGTTTTACAGTTAGAATTAAAATAACTTAGATTTTTTTGACGGCTTCCGGATCGAGATATTCGTCCTTATAACGAACGTAAGCTTTGTAATGATTTGCATATTGGGTAGCTTCTTCAGCTGTTAACTCTCTTTTCACGACAGCAGGGTTACCCATAATCATTGATCGAGGCGGATATTTCTTCCCCGGAGGGACAACACTTCCGCCGGCCACAACACAGTTCTCGCCGATCTCAGCACCGTCCATAATGACAGCACCCATTCCGATTAAACAGCTCTCCCCAATGATACAGCCATGAACCGTAACGGAATGACCAATGCTGACGTTCTTTCCAATGATGAGCGGAAAATCTTTTGTTACGTGAAGCATGGACAGATCCTGCACATTCGTGTTCTCACCAACTGTAATACTATTTACGTCACCGCGGGCGACACACTGGTACCAGATGTTCACATTTTTACCGAGAATGACTTTACCGATTATATCGGCAGAAGGAGCTATGAAGACCCCTTCGCCTAAAGCAGGATTTATTCCTTTAAAAGAATAAAGAGGCATATTATTGTGCTGGAGTATTTGTTCCTGGTTCAGACGCAGCGGGTGCCTGACCTGGAACTTCTTTTTTCCACGGAAGTTTTGAAACGTAAGCAGAAACGTCCTTGATATCTTGTTCTGAGAGACCTTTTACGATTGGCTGCATGGCCACGTTTACTCGCTCACCTGATTTCATGGCCAGAAGTTGAGCTTCGAGATACCAGTCGAACTGGCCACCGATGAATGGCGCTTTTTGCGAACTCTTTCCTTCTCCACCTTTTCCGTGACAGGAAATACACTGATTATAAAGTTTGTGCCCGTTTACTAATTGCGGAGTATTGAGATCAACGACCGGAGCGTATTCTGCGAAAACTTCTTCCTGCTCAGCACTTTTTTCTTTATCTGCTGCAAGATGCATAAGCATGGCCTGGTGTTCTTTGTGGGCCAATTCCGCTCTATGCATATCAAACGGAGCATTGTTAACCGGAAGAGAGTTGTATGAAAACATTGCCAAGGCCACTACAAAACCGCCAAGGATACAAAGAAAAACAATCAATCTAGTCATGACTCTCCCGTCTTACAAATTTAGTGAAAACATAATCGTAGAATTAGGAAATTATAAGGTATTAAGAAAAGCTTGGCAATTTTATAAGCCCTGCGAAAAACACTCTCACCGAAGAAGTATACGGCACTCCTCGATATCTTTTATTTCTTTGAGCAAGCTCATATGTTGCTCTTTAATAAAGCCTTCATTGTGAGCGTGTTTCAGATAAGACAGCAGTGAGTCATAAAAGCCATTTTGATTGAGAATAAAACAAGGTTTATCGTGATATTTAAGCTGGGCCCATGTCAGAATTTCAAACATTTCATCGAGCGTTCCCATACCGCCGGGAAGAGACAAAAATCCATCCGACAAATCATACATGAGTTTTTTTCGTTCATGCATGCCATCGACAATATGCAATTCAGTAAGACCCGGATGAGCTATTTCGTAATCCACCAGCGACTGAGGAATGACTCCGATGACTTTTCCGCCTTTATTCATAACCCCATCTGCGACGGCTCCCATGACTCCGATCGTGGCCCCCCCGTAAACAAGAGTTATGCCCATATCAGCGAGCATCTCGCCCAACTTCCGGGCCGTTTCTACATAAGTGGGATTTTTACCTGGAGCTGATCCACAGAAAACACATAAACTTTTCATTTTTGTTTCCGATCGAAGTAAAAGAAATATTCCTTATTACCATTTTTTCCCAGAATCGGCGAATCACATTGTCCACTGACAGCAAAACCCTGGGCCCGGCACCACTCTTTCAGATCGTGAAGCATCACCAGACGATGTCCTTCACTTTTAACGATGCCGTTTTTGTCTACACCCGTCGGACCTACTTCAAATTGGGGTTTAACCAGTGCAATGATTTTTCCATCTGCTTTTACCAGATCGAAGATATTTTTCAGAACCAGTTTTAAGGAAATAAAAGATAAATCGACTACGGCCAGATCTACTTTTTCAGGAAGAGAATATGGATGCTTTATATTAACCCCTTCATGATTTTCCACCCGTGAATCAGCTTTAAGTGTAGCTGCCAGCTGATCGTGACCAACATCTATACAATAAACTTTTTTTGCCCCGTTTTTTAAAATGTAATCGGTAAAACCACCGGTTGAAGCACCGACATCTGCAACGATCAGATCTTTTACGTTAACTCCAAAACGCGCTAATGCACCTTCCATTTTATGAGCTCCTCGGGAAACATATTGTGTTTCTTTTCTGACTTCCAGTGAATCAGGTGTTACCTGCTGTGAAGCTTTTTCAATTTTTTTTCCCTGATAAAAAACGACACCTTCTTCGATCAGCAAAGCAGCCTGTGATCTGGTGCTGGTGAGACCTGCTTCCACTAAAACTTTGTCAGCACGGTCCTTACTCATGATTAGATGGACACCGGTGTAATGATAATTTCTATCTGCTCCTGGTTTCGTTCGACATGAGTGATAGATTTGGTCTGTCCCAGGTAAATATCCAGATTAGGTTCATTAAGAGTCTTCACAATTTTACCGTTTACATTGTAAAGATCGCCTTTGATGCGTACAAATCCGGATGGTCCATATTCATGGACGCTCTGAACATAAAAAGCCGAAATATCCGCTTTTATCCCATTCTTCATCTGAATCATGACCTGTTCACGGTCATCCACTTGTTGAATGGAATGTTGTTCAGTTGAAAGAAAGAACCCTTTCCCGATCCCTTTTTTGTAAATGAGACTCACTTTCAGACCAATTTTGGCCTCTGCTGGTGAAGAAAAAGCTATGACCTGCAGGATCACAGCAGCACTTATTAAAAATCGTCTCATCATGACAAAAAGTTTAAGGCAGATTCCCCTGCTCTTCAATCTTTATGATTGAAAAAATAAGGGGCTAGAGATAACATTCAGACTGATTTCTTCGAATATTTAGGGTCAATAGCTCAGTTGGTTAGAGCTCCCGGCTCATAACCGGGTGGTCACAGGTTCAAGTCCTGTTTGACCCACCAGAAATAAAAACCTCGCTTTATGCGAGGTTTTTTTTTGAGGTGTGCCAAGACAAGATTATTACTAGCTTTTAGCTTAATAGATAATGTACTCATCTCAAGGATTGATATGACTTTTTCTGAACACGGATCCAGGCCCTGGATTGTTCCCGCTAGTATCGCTCTGGCATTTATTGTCTTTTTTATTGATACACTTACTCCACTCGGAAATGCCGATTATATATTTTATTTTATACCTGTAGCTCTTTGTGTATTTCAGGATAAACCGCAGGTGCCTTACTTGATGGCCTTGGCGACAACTGTCTTATCCGTTATTGGCTTTTATCTTTCACCAGCGGGAGCAGAACATGGACAAGCCTGGCAAAATCGCTGGTATGCTGTTTTCACCGTTTGGGCCGTGACCTATCTGGTTCGCCTGACTGTGTCCAACCGAAATATGATCAATAACGAATCATGGATTAGAGAAGGACAAAATATTCTGGCAGAGAAAATACGCGGCGAACTGACAGCTCAGGAAATTTCTCAGCGGGCACTGGCTTTTTTTGCTGAATATTTAAAAATGAATGTCGCCACTGTTTATTTAAAGCATCACTCAAAGCCCAAATTAGATTTTCTTATCGGACATGCCGTAGAAAGCCCTCGCAAATCTTTTGAACTCGGAGAAGGAACACTCGGCCAGTGTGTTCTGGATAAAAAAATAGTGAGTATGTCGAACCTCCCTGATGGATACTTAAAAGTCAGTTCAGCTCTTGGCGATGAGAACCTGAATACTTTAATAATAGTACCGCTCTATGCTGACAATACGATCGTCGGGGCCATGGAGTTGGGATTTATAGCCAAACCCGAAAAACAAGCCAGTGATTTAATCCAACTCTGCCAGGAATCGCTTGCCATCGGTATTCGTTCAGCTATTCATAAAACAACTTTAAATGAATTGTTGTATCAGTCACAACAGATGACAGAGGAACTGCAATCTCAGCAGGAAGAGCTCAAAGTTGCCAACGAAGAACTCGAACAGCAAAGTAAAGCATTGAAGGCATCGCACTCGCGCATGGAAAATCAGCAAGCCGAACTAGAACAAAGTAATCAGCAGCTTGAAGAACAAGCACAGGCACTGGAACACCAAAAAGCGATGCTGAATGAGAAGAATCATGAGCTTCTGGAAGCTCAGTCTCATTTACAACAACGGGCAGCTGAGCTGGAAAGAGCCAGTAAATATAAATCTGAATTCCTTGCCAATATGTCGCACGAACTGCGGACACCGTTAAACAGTACGCTTATCCTGGCAAAAATGCTTGCAGAGAATAAACAGGGTAACCTGACTGAAGAGCAGGTGCAGTTTGCTGAGGTCATTCATTCATCGGGAAATGACTTACTCAATCTGATTAACGACATATTGGATCTTTCAAAGGTGGAAGCAGGAAAAATGCTGCTTAATCCGGAAAATATAAATCTGGAAAGTTTTGCTCGTTCAATAAAGTCTATGTTCAAAGAACAGGCAGCTAGCAAAAATATTGCTTTCAATGTTTCGATTGCTCCGGGAACTCCTGACCATATTTTTACTGACCCTCAGCGACTGGATCAGATCATTAAGAATTTTGTTTCAAATGCACTGAAATTCACTGAAAAGGGTTCTATTTCGATTAACCTTAGTAAAGACAATGATAAGCTCTGTATCGCTGTTGAAGATACTGGTATTGGAATTGAACATGATAAACTCGACCTTATTTTTGAAGCTTTTACACAAGCAGACGGTACTACTAACCGAAAATATGGCGGGACCGGTTTGGGTCTTTCTATAGCACGGGAACTGGCCCGCATGCTAAAAGGAGAAATAAAAGTCACAAGCGAAGTTGGCAAAGGAAGTATTTTTTCTATTTACCTGCCCATGACAATTCAAAACAATGAAGTCAAAGAGCAAAATGGAGAGAAGCCTGTCAAAACAACAATTAAACATGACGAGCAAATCCCAAAAGATATCGCTGAAAACAAGTTTAGCTTCAGTGACGACAGACTGGAAATCAACTCTTACACCCGAAGAATTGTCATCATTGAAGATGATGAATCTTTTGCCAAAATTCTCTACAACCTGGCCCATGAGATGGGGTTTGGGGTAGTAGCTGCAAATAACGCCGGCGAAGGTATGAAATTGATTCAGCAAGTGAACCCTCATGGGATCATCCTGGACATTCGTCTACCGGACTATAATGGACTGCTGGTTTTGGACCAGCTGAAAATGAGTTCAAAGACCCGTCACATACCTGTACATGTGATTTCTTCTTCAGATTTTTCTAAACCTGCACTGGAAATGGGCGCAGCTGCCTATCACCTCAAACCAGTTAAACAAGATGAACTAAAAAAAGCTTTCCAGGAACTCTCCAATCATCTCAGTCAGAAAAACAAAAAAGTCCTTGTTGTAGAAGACGATAAAGTACAGCGTGATTATATTAAAAAACTTATTGGCGAGACAAATGTCATTGTCGATGCTGTAGAAACAGCGACTGAGGCTTTGAGCCAATTAAACAATAATAGCTATGATTGTATGATTATGGACTTAAGTTTACCAGATGTCACAGGACAGGAACTTCTGGATAAACTGGCCAATGCCAACCATCCATTTTCGGCTCCTCCGGTCATTATCTACACCGCACGAGATATTACCGAAGAAGAAGAAAACCTATTACGCAAATACTCTGAAAGCATAATCATTAAAGGGGCGCGTTCACCTGAGCGTTTATTAAATGAAGTTTCATTGTTTATACATAAAGTTGAAAGTGAGTTGCCTGCAGAAAAACAACGAACGCTTCGTAATCTACGATCTCGTGATAAAACCCTGGATGGCAAAAACATTCTCATCGTAGATGATGATGTCCGCAATATTTTTGCTCTTACCAGCGCACTGGAAAGTTATGGTGCAAAAGTGGTGATTGCCCGTAATGGCAAAGAAGCCCTGGATACACTGGAAAGCAATCAGACAGTTGACATGGTGTTGATGGATATAATGATGCCGGTTATGGATGGTTATGAGGCCATGAAACGAATCAGAGAAAACAAAAAGTTTAAACAATTGCCTATAATTGCCCTGACGGCCAAGGCAATGAAAGATGATCATCAAAAATCACTAGAGGCCGGAGCCAATGATTATCTGGCCAAGCCAATGGAAATTGAAAAATTAATTTCATTAATGAGGGTCTGGCTACCAGTCTCCAGAGGATTTGTTCGCTAATGGATTATGACGCTCGCGAAGATCTGGCACTGGAAGCTTTAATCCAGACAATCTTCAGCCATTTTCAATATGATTTTCGTCTCTACTCGAGAGCATCACTAAAACGTCGTCTTATTCAGGCTAATATTCGTTTTGGATGCGATTCCATCAGCGAGCTGGAACAGAAACTTATAATAGAACAGGACTTTTTTCCTAAACTCATTGCTTATCTGACAGTCAATACCACTGAAATTTTTCGCGATCCTGACTATTTTAAATCGTTGAAAGAAAATGTTTTTCCTTATCTGCAGACTTTCCCTTCTCTCAAAATCTGGTGTGCTGGGTGCAGTACTGGTGAGGAAGTCATATCTCTTGCCATATTGTTGAGAGAAATGAATATCAGCCGTTATATTATTTATGCTACCGATATAAATCCCATGAACCTGGAAACCGCAAAGCACTTAATTTATAGCCGTGACACCGTTCAAAAAGGGATGACTAATTATCAGCTGGCAGGTGGAACAAGAACACTTTCCGATTATTTTGAAGCCGCTTATGATTCTGTAAAGTTTGATGATTCACTTCTCAGCAATGTGGTTTTTTCAGATCATAGCCTGGCCACTGACCATGTTTTTTCCGAAATGCATTTTGTTTCCTGCAGAAACGTTCTGATTTATTTTGAACGCTCGCTACAAGAAAGAGCGCTGAAACTTTTTGATGACTCCCTTGTGCGTGATGGTTTTCTCGGACTAGGTTCAAAAGAAACCATTCAGTTCTCCGGAATCAATGATCATTTCCGTGTTGTCGATCAAAACAACCGTCTCTATCAAAAGAAGGCAGCTAGATGAAAAAAATGCAGTTGATTGCCATTGGAGGTTCGGCAGGCGGACTGGAACCAGTCCAGAAAATTCTCACAGATCTAGAACCGCAAGATCATCTGGCCGTTGTCATCACAATCCATTTCCCGCCCCGAAGTAAAAATTTACTGCCTGAAATCCTGCAGGACCTCTGCTCTTTTAAAATAAAGGAAGCTGAATCAGGGGAAACCATTCGAGGCAGACATGTATACATCGCCCCACCTGATTACCATTTATCTGTTGAGCGAAACCACACTCTTTCACTTAGTACTGAAGCCCCGGTTCTTTATTCCCGACCAGCTATTGACATTATGTTTTCCTCGGCAGCTGAAGCATTTGAGTCAAACTGTATCGGAATCTTGCTCAGCGGAGCAAGTAGTGACGGTGCTTTAGGATTAAAAAAAATAAAAGAGTGCAATGGCTTTACTATTGTACAGGATCCAGATGAAGCACAATTTAAAAAAATGCCGCTTTCTGCGGTGGAACTTCTTCATCCCGACAGGATACTATCAACAGAGCAAATAAGCCCTATACTAAGGAAGCTCACTCAGGAATCAAAATGATAACTCAAAAACCAAACTGTCTGCTCGTTGATGATCTTCCGGAAAATCTTTTTGCTCTGAAAAAGCTTCTGGAACGTCTGGAGATAAATATATTTACAGCTCAAACTGGCGAAGAGGCACTTGAGCTAATGCTGAAACAAGATTTTGCAGTATCTTTAATAGATGTTCAAATGCCAGGCATGGGAGGATTTGAACTCGCAGAGATTATGCGTTCTACTGAAAAGACGAAACATATTCCGATTATCTTTGTAACGGCCATGGGAACGAATCCCCAGGTCGAATTCAAAGGTTATGAAGCAGGCGCTGTTGATTTTTTATTAAAGCCTTTAGATGAACCAATTGTTCTTTCTAAAGTTAAAGTTTTCATGGATCTCTACGCCCAGAAACAATTGCTTGAAAAAAAGATCCGCAAACTGAGAGATACAGAAGAATCACTCAAAGCTGCGCTGAAAAATCGCGATGACTTTCTTTCTATTTGCTCACATGAGCTTAACACTCCATTGACCGCTCTTAAATTACAATTACAAATTCTGGATAAGAAACAAAAAAGTAAGGATTTTATCAAAGAAGAAGTGCAGCAGTTTATTAAACACACTAATCGCAGCCTTGAGCGAATTATCCATCTGGTCAACGATATGCTGGATATTTCCAGAATAGAATCAGGAAAATTGTCTCTGGATTTAACTACTTTTTCCATGAATGAATTTATCAGTGAGATATGCGAGTCTTTAAATCCGCTGGCCCGTCAGTCGAAGAATAAGCTCACCTTCCAGGCTAATGATACAATAATCGGGAAATGGGACCGTTTTAGACTTGAACAGGTATTGATAAATCTGATCACTAATGCCTGTAAATATGCTCCCGGCGCTGATATCAACATAGAATTACACAAAATCAATGATCAGGCAGTCATTAGCGTTCATGATAATGGACCGGGTATACCTATAAATGATCAGCACAAAGTGTTTAATCGTTTCGAGAGAGTCAGCAATGCCAACGTCATCAGCGGGTTGGGTTTAGGTTTATATATTGCCAAGCAAATCATTGAATTGCATAAAGGAACTATAGAGTTAATAAGCAGTAAGGACGAAGGAACTCTCTTCAAAATTACCCTTGGCATCACCCTGTAAAATTTTCATCGCTACGAAAGCTAAAATCATTTCCAGTTATAATGACCCTGTATATTTTTAGCAGGAGTCTTTATGAAATCATTGATCGTTCTAATGGCCTTAAGCACATCTGCAATCGTCTCTGCCAGCACAATTAATACTAAGATCGATTTCATTCGAGCTTGTGTAGAACAAATCGCACCAGATGCCCGCGAAAGCCTGGTTTTGGAATGTGAAGCCAAAAATAGTGCAGATCAAAGACTGATAACTAAATATGATCTTTCGGCCGTTGATTTTTCTAAAGCTCAGACTGGATTTCAACGAGTCAATAACCGTGATTATTATATGGAAGTTGCTACGAAGGTCGGTGGGCTATTTAATAAAAAGTTTGTTTTAATTGACTGCCGTCAGGACGTCCGGAATCCGGACAGGATCACGGTCTCAAATTACAAGCCCATCTCAATTCAGCTGGAAAACAGAATTGATACTACTGTTCGGGTGGAACTGAGCTGTCGGGCTGCACGCTAAAAATTTTCTTTCCACACTTTATTATTTGATACTCTCCTATTAAAATTCAGTCATTTATTTTTATTAATCTGTAACTCAGGAGAAAAAATAAATGTCTGATTTAGGGGATGCTATCAGCGAAACAATTGAGCAGGCCCGCGAAAGCCAGCTTAATGCCCGTATCGCTATCTTTGTTGCAATCACTGCAACCTTTATGGCCATTTGTAATATCAAAGGCGGAAACATCGTTCAGAACATGTCTAAGGCGCAGTCTAAAGCAGTCAATGGCTGGGCTTATTTCCAGTCCAAAAGTACTAAGCAAAATATCACTGAAAGCACCATGAATATTCTGGAAGGACAACTAACAGGAGTGACAAATCCTGCGACCAGAGCGGAAATGGAAAAAACCATCACCAAATATCGCGAAAAAATAGCCCGATATGAAAAAGAAAAAAATGAAATCAAAGCTGAAGCGGAAGCTCAGGAAAAGGCCTATGACGAGATGAACGTTTTTGACGATCAGTTCGACATGACTGAGGCTATGCTCTCTATTGCCATTGCTATGTTCGGTCTTACGGCCTTGACCCAGAAGAAACAGTTGTTTTATTTCGCCCTGACCTTGAGTGCCGGAGGGTTTCTTTTAGGGGTAACGGCGTTTCTAAAAATTTCCCTGCATTCAGAATTTGTTTCAAACATACTGGGTTAATAATCTTTTTCGTAGAACCAGCAGGCAGGACGAATTCCGATGTCTTTAATGCAGGCTCCGACTGCTGGATCTTTTGAATCAAACGGAACATCCACGCCTACATCACAAAGAGCACCGGAAAAGTAAGTATCCAGTCGACATTGTGGATTAGGATGATTGTAAATTGTTTTTTGTACTTTGCTGGAATCATTCTGCGAAAGGCTTGGCTCAGGAGTTCCTTTAACTAATGAAGCAAAAACCTGGCTCACGGAAAGACCGGCGAGTACTATGCGTGCACAGATATTGTCCCGGCATTTAGAGAGTGCCAAAATTAAATTAGCGTTTTCGTTGTCAGTATCGAATGATTTATTTTCAACTCCGTTTTTAAAAAAGAGTGGAAGACATTTATTGGTGGCAAAGTAATCGGCTTGCCCTTCGGCAGATGACCAGCTTCGCAGACCGGAGTTGCCGCGAGGAATTTTAGGAGCCCCGCCCAGATGATGTCCCAGTTCGTGACAGGCAATAAGTAATAAGCCGTCACGAGTCATCTTTGGATGTCTGGCCAGTCCGCCGTGAATAACAACAACAGGATTGTTTTCATCATCCCGGGTTGCAAACGCATCAACTGTGGGGTCATTCCATTTTCCTTCCACAATTAGTTTTTTATTCAGACGTTTTTTTACCTCTAAAGACATCACAGACTGAACTTTATCAATCATCTGATTGAATTCTGCTTCAGTCATGGAATCAAAAGATTTTGTACCAGCTTCAAAACGCATTTGATTAAGTGGTACGCATGCTTCTGGTTCACGCTTGTATACGGCAGCCAAAGCATCAGCCGAAGAAATGTGAGTCATTAAGAGAAAGAATAAGCTGTAGATTTTCATTTTTTTGCACCTTCCTACAGGCGTTTATAATCAGAGTTTAAGCATTAAACTATGATTCACATCAGGTATAAGATTATAAACATTTTCCTATTAGTATGATCTGGCACAGGTTTTTTCTCTTTCTCGAGGACTAAAACTTTATTTGTAAAGAATCACATTATGTGAAGACACTACCTGGGAGGGATGTATGTCAAAATTAAATAAAGCAGCACTTATCATGGCCGTATTACCTATGATGGCACTCGCTGCACCGATCACTAAGGAAGCAGATGTTCCGGTTGATCATGTTTATTCTCCAGCTGGTTTTGATAGTAATGATAGCGTAGAAGTCGTGGTAACTGGGTTTCTTCCTAACCTTTGCTACAAGGCTCCTAAATCTGAAGCTGTGGTAAAAAATGGCAGAATTGAAGTTAAGGTAACTGCCCTTCGCAATAATCCTGGTCTGGGATTTTGTCCTGCTGTCATCGTTCCTTACATTGAGTACATTAATGTAGGTGTTCTGGATAAAGGCAAATATCAGATTGTAGTAAATGAAACTAGCCGCTGGGCTAAAAAAAGCAACATCGCCATTGCAGAGGCCAGCAGTAACTCAATCGATGAAGTCATTTATGCCAATGTTGATGAAGTTGTACGCGAGAATGAAGGTAGCCGAAAAATGCTGCTTAAAGGATACAATCCAAGTGACTGTTTTGAATTAAAAGAAGTCGCAGTCGTTGATAATGGAGTTGATACTTATTCAGTGCTACCTAAAATGAAAAGAGTAAAAGCACATTGTCCTAAAAAAATGATTCCTTTTGAATACGAATTCGAAGTTCCGGAAAAACTCGAAGCTGACAGAGTTTTATTACATGTGCGTGTTATGGACGGCCGTTCAGTGAATGCTTTCTTTAACAATAAGCCGCTGGAAGAATAAAAATCCCCCCTGCAGCTTCAAAAAAAGGTCAGCATCTGCTGACCTTTTTTTATTGTATATTTTTGTAATCGACAAATACGACATTTTGAATTTTGCAGGAGTAGACAGTCTTTGTTTCATTCTCCAGACAAGTTACATTGGCCACAGATTTTTTCACTCCCCGCGAAGGCTCATCAAAAAACGGCTCAACTTTGATCAGATCAAACAAACTTTTGGCCATTATGCCGCTCACGGTAACATGTCCTATATTATTTTCTGAAACTTTGATTTCAACCTGATGTTTAGGTGTTCCGGGCTGATTATAATAGGCATGAAGATACATATAGTCCCGGCGAGAACAATCAAAAACATAATCATCTGTGGCCATTCGTCGGTAGCGAATATTTTCACAAACCTGGTAAGCTTTTCTTGGCGAATCGATTGTTGGAAGAGCACGGTTGGCAAAATAATCCCAGCCAAAAAACATGCTGACCATATCAGTTGCCAGTGCTTCAGCAGATGCAGATAAGAATAATGCAGCGATTAGACACGCGCGAATCATGTAGAGCTCCTTCAAAGGATAAAATAATGAGTATTAATTAAACTCAATTTAGGAGCAAATTGAAAAGAGCACGGCGTTAATTGAGAGAAAACCAGACGTTTTAGGTGGAAAAATGCCGCCTTTATGTTAACTCATGAATAGTGATGAATCATAATAATCATATTCAGACACAAGCCCTTCCTGCAATGACAAATCCCTCATTGGTTGACCGACTTAATGATACGTTTTCACAATCGGGTTTCATGCCACACGGCCATTGTTACTTGTGGAAGCCTTTACTCATCAGCTTACATGTTGTCTCTGACACGCTGATTGGTCTCGCCTATCTGTCTATTTCATTAACCTTGTATGTATTGGTGAAAAGAATAAACATAGGGTTCAACCGGGTTGTCTGGTGTTTTGGTATTTTTATTGGTGCCTGTGGACTTACTCACTTTATGGAAGTCTGGAACTTATGGCATGCAGATTATTGGTTGAGCGCATGGGTAAAAATCATCACGGCCATTGCTTCAGTTGGAACTGGAATTTATCTCTTTCAGTTGCGTCATGCCATAGTTCAGGTGGCAGAAGCAGCTAAACTCGCCGAAGAAAGAAGAATTGATCTTGAAACTTTAACTAGTGAACTTGAAAGCCGGGTGCATATTCGGACTCAGGAATTGCGTGCCAGTGAAAATTTACTGCGCGAAAGTGAAGAGCAATTTCGTACATTGGCCAATTCAATTCCACAACTGGCCTGGATTGCTGATAAAAACGGAAATGTTTATTGGTTCAATCGCCGTTGGTATGAATATACCAACACAACTTCCATCGATGTTGTCGGCTGGGGATGGGAGCGAGTCGTTCATCCGGATGACATCGATAATGTCGTCAGGTTATGGCAAGCAACTTTGAAAGATGTAAAACGAAACCAATATGATGTGCGTATAAAAAATGACAAGGGTGATTTCCGCTGGTTTCTGGTGCAGATTGAGCCTTTAAAAAACTCCCGCGGCGAAGTCACTAAATGGTTCGGTACGAATACAGATATTCATGAACAGAAGATGTTCAATCACATGCTGCAAATGTCTATTAAAGAGCGCGATGAATTTATTTCCATTGCTTCTCATGAAATGAAAACGCCTCTGACTTCAATGAAACTACAAGTTGACATGGCCTTTGCCTCTTTGAAAAAAAACAATTTTGAATCAACCGATCCGGAAAGATTGCGCAAAATGTTTGAAGTCACTGACAGGCAAATTGAGCGTATGACCAGATTGGTTGATGATATGCTCGATGCTTCAAGAGTATCTGTAGGCAAGCTCAGCATGACACTGGAAAATGTGAATCTGAACTTACTGATTCATCAAGTAATCGAGCGCCTGGCACCACAACTGGACGCCTCACAAAATACAGTGGATTTTAAAGCTGACGAAGAAGTTATTGGATATTGGGATCACTTTCGCTTAGAGCAAGTGCTCACAAATTTATTACTCAACTCCATAAAATATGCAGCCGGTAGTCAGATCGAGGTCAAACTTCAGCGCGTTGGACTATTTGCACGGGTCAGTGTTAAAGATTATGGAATGGGCATTCCTAAGGAAAGACAGTCCAGGATTTTTAACCGCTTTGAAAGGGCCGTCTCGGCCAATAACATTAGCGGATTAGGCTTAGGTCTCTATATAACTAAAGAAATCTTAAACAGACATGGCGGCAGGATTTGGGTAGAAAGTGAGCCCGGTAAAGGTGCCACCTTTATTTTCGAGTTACCACTCTAGAGGTTTTCAAGATGACATGTGCAAAGCATACGATTTTTATTATTGAAGATGATAAAGACATTCGCGAGACATTGAGTGATTATCTGCAAAGTGAAGGCTTCAATGTTATCCAGTCGCCCAACGGAAAAGATGCATTGGAAAAATTGAAAAACAACTCTGCTCCTTGCCTTTTCTTGCTCGATCTATTCATGCCGGTTATGAATGGAAATCAATTCCTTGACACTATAAAAAGAGAAGACAGCCCCTGCTCTAAAGTTCCTGTATTAGTTTTTTCGGCTGCTCCTCAGGAAGATGAAGAAGTCAAAAAAGTACAGCGCTGGGTCTCCGGCGTTCTAAAAAAGCCATTTGATATTGATGAGGTACTTGCTTCTGTAAGCGCCAACTGTATTTAAATCTGACACCCCTGATATTTTTTTCATGCCTTTCATGATGAAGTCCTCTTTCGGGTTAAACTCCTGAATATGAAAACACTACTATTAAGCAGTTTCTTCCTCGGTTCTACTCTTTTGTCATCCTCAATGGCGGCTGAAGCCGATAACTTCACTGCCAGAAAGCTTGTCATCCAGGATGTTCGCGAAGAAGTAAATTCACTGGCCGGAAAGTATTTGAGACAAGCAGCTCTGGCACAAAATAAGCTCAATATCGGTTGCAATAATTCCAAAGCGGAAATGTCTTTATATTTAGAACTGAGAAAATATTTTGCGAATCACAGCAAGGGAGAGCTGGTAAAAGAAATTCTTTACAAAGATTCCATTGCCAAGACCAATCTGCCTTTAAAAAAATCTGTTTATAGCGAATGGAAAGTATCCAATGGATTTCTCTTAGGCCGAAAAAAAGCAGCACTTAGTCCATTGGCACTCTCACCATTAATCCGCATTGGCGAATTTGATATAGGGGTGGATAAACTGGAACATATGTTCGGTATGGGCTTCAGCTATTTTACGAAACACAACCTGGAAGACAAATCAGTTAAGAAAATACTAAGTACCGGCGTCTTATATGAAAAAACCATCCTGGGTGGAAATATGCTGGCAACTGGTGTTTTTGCCTATGCTGATCTCTCGGCAAATTTCAATGGTATGCGCTTCTGGAATCATATACTTCAAAAACAAGATGATATCTTAGGGAAAGAATATAATCGCGGACCATTTATTCAATGTTTGAATAATGAATGGGCGGTTAATGAGTCTAAGAGTATTGATTTCGCTGATTATGTTGATGCCTCATTTGATGAAAGTATTAATTGTTCCAAGTTTGCTACCAGATCAGGTGCCAAGAAATTTTCAGCTGCCATCAATGCCCGTGGGTTCAATGAATGTCCAGTCGACAAATCGCAAGTTTCTGAATTAATCAGAAAGTATAATAAACACGATATTAGTCGCTACATTATCAATGATGAAGGTCTGGGAACTGTCTCATACATCAATGAGTTCTAGGAAAAATGCTCGCCCTAACGTTGCATTTTTCCTGACTCCTGATTGCATTTTTGACGTGTTAAACCGGTGTTTTGATGTCAGCAACATAAACCACTGAAACAGCGATAATGTTCTTTTTTACCAATGCTCGTCACTTCAAAATGATTGATAATCCATCCTTACCTTAAGCTGTTAAAATGATTGTTCAGGCCGTCTAAAGCTTTAACAGGGCTTAATTTTTGGTCAATTTTAGAAGCAAATATCAGAGGTTTATACCCCGAGTTTTGGCCTCAACCGTGCACTTTATGGGAGTGCGGGGGCAACATGAAAACACTAAGACTAGTAATTACATTTCTTCTAACATCAACTTTCTCATTTACGGCCATGCCGAAGAGTTTTTCAAAGCAAGAGCTGAGAAATTATAACTTAAAGCTCATCTCTTCTATGATCAAAGCTGTATCACCAGAATTAAGTGATAAACGTCGTGACCGTATAGCGATGTCTTTGTTTCAAGCATCTAAGAAGTATGCTGTTGATCCAAAAATTATGATAGCTATTATTGATACCGAAAGCGATTTTTATCAGGACCGTGTTTCTTCAACAGGTGACTTGTCACTGGCCCAGATTAACACTGAAATCTGGAACAAAGAGTTTATTCGTCTTGGTCTGGATAAAATCAATGTGAAGTTACTTAAAAAAGATGAAGCTTATGCTTTAGGGAAAATGGGTAAGATTCTTAACATCCTTCAATCCCGTCATGCAAAAAAAGATGCTAAGTGGTATGCACGTTACCACTCACATACTCCAGCTTTTAAAAATATATATGAAAAGAAAGTACAGTTACGTTTAAGAAAAATAGCCAGCGTGACTCTTTAATCATCGCTCAATTGTACCGGTAAATATTTTTTCAACTTTTCCACATAAGAAGATATCACTAAAGCCGGCGGAAAATTTAACTGCAAGTCTTCCGCCGAGCGTTTCCAGAACTACTTCATCTTTCCACCCATAAAATAATGAAGCGGCAATGGCGGTAGCCGTGGCCCCAGTTCCACATGAAAGAGTTTCATTCTCAACACCACGTTCATAGGTTCGCAAACGAAGATGCTGAGGCTTGATCATTTCAAAGAAGTTAGCGTTGGAGCCACGCTCAAAACGTGAATCATATCTGACCATTTTCCCCTTTTCAAAAACCGGATAATTCAGAATATCTTTAACTTCGAAAACGGCGTGAGGAACACCGGTGTTTAAATAATAAGATTTAGTGGCTTCGGTGGGCATGTCCGTGAGATCAATTTTTCCTACGTCATACAGTTCAGTCATTTTTAGCCGGTAGCCATATACTGCATCAAGGCTGCATTCATAAACTCCATTCATTGTCTCAAATTTATAATGATCTTTTTTAAGTCCCATCACTTCATGGGCAAAAGCAGTTATGGTACGCGCACCGTTTCCGCACATTTCAACTTCCCCGCCATCTGCATTGATATATCTCATACGGAAGTCGTGCTTATCAGATTTTTCCAGCAGCAATACCCCATCCGCTCCAATTCCGCTTTTAAGTGCACAAAGCCTTTTCCAGAGACTTTGATTTGCGGCATCGAACTCGCATGTACGATTGTCCAGAACTATAAAATCGTTTCCAGTTGCATTGTACTTGGTAAAATTAATGCTTTTCATCGCTCACTGGCTCCAGAAAACACCTTTAGCGGTGTCGAAATAGCCCTGATTATAGCTAAAAGATGTCAGGATGAAACCGATTTTGTCGGTTTTTCGTGGCATGGTGCTTGCTCTCTCAAGATTGCCTGTGTTCTCAGGCTTTTTTCTGAGGGGGAAAAATGAATCTTAAAAAACTCATCGTCAGTTCACTGCTACTCTCACTTTCCGCTGCCGCTTTCGCCGATGTTATACGCCCAGGACGAGATCCACGTCCCGGTCGCGAAACCGACCCTTGGGAAGATTCCCGTGATCCATGGGGAAATGGATCTGAACGCGAAGAAGATATGCGCAGAGAAGAAGTTCAGGTTAGACAATATTTTATGGGCCAGAGTCGCTTAGACTTACTGGCCGATGCTTATACCCGCGCCCGTTTACAAGGCGAATCTATTCACAAAGTCGTCATTCATGCTTCATCTGAACATGGCAATGGCCAGGCTCGTCTGCTTGTTAACGGACAGCTGAGCTCACATGCGACAGTGACTTTACCCAGAGCAATGGAAAAACATCCTTTCAAATTGGATCCATTTACGAATACAGTTGGTAGGTCTCTTCGTTCACTAGACTTAGAAATGCGCGGGAGAATTTATGTTGAAAAAGTTATCTTTCATGTTCTTCGAACTCACACTCCTCCTGGCCCTGGCCCAGTTGATCCAGGTCGGCCACAAGTTGAAATTGTCAGACAACAACTTAATGAAACTATCCAGGGTGAAGGTGGCCTGCATTTATTCAGATTGTTCAATCTAGCCAATGAACGTCAAGGCCAGTCTCTTCGCAGGGTAACAATTCTCGCCCGTTCAGCTCGCGGCAACGGTGAAGCACAACTTCACATTAACGATCAGTCAGTGGGAATGTCACAGTTGATTGGTTTTTCAAGCAGCAGACTATCCTTTGAAGTTGGCGGTCAGAGAATCGGTCAGGAAATCAGAGGTCTTCGTCTGCAGGTTCGCGGTAACGTAGTAATTGAAGAAGTGAGCCTTGAAATCGAAACTCGTGGAGTTCCAGGACCAGGTCCGGGTTTTCCCGTTGAAAGAAGAATCGAGCAAATCGTGAACCAGCGCTTATACGATACTAATGGTGTTTCACTTCTCGACCTCATGAGAATTGACCGCAGACACGAAGACCGAATTGTTGAATCAGTTGAGCTCGTTTTAAGAAATGCAGATATGGCTTCTAAAGTTAAACTTTGTCAGCTGGTTGAAGGATCTTTCCAGACAATAACTTGTAGCAACCCTACTATGCTTTCAGGCGGAGCTCAAATTGTTCGCCTGACATCACTAAACTTCGCCCGACTAAGAGAGCTTCAGCTTTCAGTTCGAATGGGAATGATTGATATCGACCGAATCGTTCTTAACCTCAGATAAGAATGAAAAAAGTCTGATTCTCTACACACTCCCAGGCCCTCACTTGAGGGCCTTTTTTTGCAAACTACAATACTAAGTCTTACTGGCAAGTTTTGTGCTTCTTCTTTAGAGAAGAAGAACCTTTGTCAGGAGTCATAGCTATGCAATCAAATAATCGCCCCGACAATGACCGTAACTTCAGCGACGACAATTATTGGACAGGTAACCCTTATGGTAACGCTTCTCCTAATGAATGGAATGATTACAGCGAAGAAGAATATAACAGACCGGTGAAAAGAACTTTTGTCGGGGTGGGACCGAAAGGTTATACGCGTTCGGATGAAAGTATCGAGGAAGATGTTTGCCGTTTATTATTTCACAGCAGGGACATCGATGCCACGGACATGGATGTTGAAGTCAGTGATGGATGTGTTCACCTGACCGGTTCAGTACCATATAATGGTATGCGCGGAGCCGCCGAAGATTTGGCGCGTGAAGTATCGGGTGTTAAAAAAGTTATCAATGAATTGCACGTCAACTCACTATTTAGAGCATAAATGAAAAATGGAGCAGATCAATAAATTCATTCATTGAACCGAATTCTTTTTCTTCTCCCACAGTGACAAGCTTGAGCGGAGCATTGGGAGAAACAATGAGCCTACGCGGTTTAAACTTAAAATAATCATATCTGGGATGATGATGGGACGTTGACTCCAGGATGCTAAAGGCATCCACGCCATGATAATTGCACAGCCCTTCTGCCCAGGTGTTATTAACAATAACACCATTCACCTTACTTAAGAGATAAGTCATTTCTTTTGGATCGGCTCCCCGATGCATATATAAATTATTTTTCCCCAGATCAATGCTCGCGAACAAATCAGAAATAACTCCTTCGTCTTCTTTAGACCAGATAGCAAACTTCTGATTTTCAAAACAATCAAAAAAACTTTTCCATGTTTCTATTTGTCGTGAAACATTAATAAAATTATCCAGCATCACGAGAATAAACTTAGGTGGTTCAACCACTTTAAACAATGGCTCTATTTTTTCTGCCATCGCTGCAAACTCCAGTGACTTCTGGATTCGGACATCAGCAAAACTACGTCCCAAATACGCTTCCAGCAACTTCATTGTCATTTGTTCTGTCGTTTGACCAACTGGATTTAAGAAACGTTTTGTGAGAAAATATTTATTCCACTTCACCTCGTAGCCGACTCTTTCTTTTGCCCGAAAATTAAATCCCATGAAAGCAGAATTGAGAGAATTCTCCAGGTCTAAGAAAAGATCGATATTAAATACATCATGCAAATTAGCGCAATAATGATGCGTCTCAATCAGACTTTGTTTGGACACTGGTCTTTCGAACACTTTGAACTTAAAGGGAAGATAATGCAGTCCCTGCGATCCTCCATCCTCGGTGATAAGATCAATTTCGGCTTTGGGAAATTCTTCACTCAAAGTGACCAAAAAAGGAAAAACTTCAAATAATTCCTGAGACTGACGAGGAAGTTTTACTAAAATTTTTTTTATATCCTGCAATTCCATTTAAAATTCCTCAAATCTGAAAGCAAAAAGTTTATCGAAATCCGACAACTGAGGCTCCCGGGGGACGGCGCGCACCAGTTCTTTCAGTTTTTTCCAGCTTAATTTTTCATACAACAGGTCGCTTTCTACATGCAAAGCTTCACAGCGATCAAATTTTTGCCTGGCCTTTGCCAGCATACCCCGCGCACCGGTAAGATTTCCCTGTCGATAGTGAAAAAGAGAAACCGCAACCTGAATGACGGCCCAGTAAACATTCCGCACCGGACCTGGCTCTTCAATCCAGGGATCTTCAAGCTCTTCGTGGCATTCCCAATATTTCTCAGCGTTAAAAAGCTCAATCCCTTTGCTGATTTTTTCTAAGTGCTCATGTGCGAATCCGGCCATTAAATGTCCTGTTGCTTTGCCCTTAGATACAAAAAAGGGTATCTTTTAGTGATTATAATTCCTATTTTAGCTTTAAATGAGAAGAATGTTATGTCGGAAATTTCTGATCAAATCCAGACTCTAGTACCTGAGTATGTTCGTAACCTACAAGTCTATCAGGCCGGTAAGCCCATCGATGAACTCACCCGGGAGAGGGGGTTAACTCGTGTCTCCAAGCTGGCCAGCAATGAAAACCCGCTGGGACCCTCTCCCTATGCCATCAGGCAGATGACCATGGCACTCTGGGATGTGCATCGTTATCCGGACATGAATGCTTATATGTTGAAAACGTCACTCTCAAAACTATATAAGTTAAAAAATGAAAACATCATTCTGGGTAACGGATCTGAGGGGATAATGGCCTATATTGCCCGGGCCTTTGTTCAGCCCGGACAGGAAATTCTCACCAGTGAACATACTTTTATCGGCTTTTCAATTATCTTCCGGGGAGTAGGTGCAAAAATTAAAACTGTTCCTCTGACCAGCGATTATCGTTTTGATGTCGTAGCTTTGGGGAAAAGTATTACCTCTAAGACGAAAGTCATTTATATTTGCAATCCCAACAATCCAACCGGTACTTATATAACCAAAACAGAATTTGATATTTTAATGTCCTATGTACCCTCTCACGTTTTAGTTATCCTGGATGAAGCTTACTTCGAATTTGCCAAAGAAACGCCCGATTATCCCGATTCAATGGATTACCGTTATGACAATGTTATAACCTTACGGACTTTCTCCAAAGCCTATGGTCTCTCCGGTATACGAATTGGTTATGGATTTGGACATGAAGACCTGATCGCAAATTTGACCAAAGTAAAATTACCTTTTGAGCCTGGATTGATTGCTCAAATGGGTGCAGTGGGTGCAGTTGATGATAAACCTCACCTTCGGAGAACGGTGAATAACAATCGTCGTCGATATGAAGAAACTTTTGAATTTCTCACAAAACACGAATTTAATCCTATAAAATCGGTTGCAAACTTTATCGCTTTCAAAACAGGCTCAGAGGCTGCCTCTGCCTATTTATTTGATCGATTGCTGGATCATGGAGTCATCATCCGTCAGCTTAAGGCCAACGAAATGCCGGACTTTGTGCGTGTTTCACTGGGCAAAAAAAGTGAAATGAAGCATTTTTTTGAAGCCATGGAAGCTGTCCTGCCTGAATACAACAAACGATATGGGAGACCGAAAGCATGAAAGTCGTAACCTATCTTCATCACCATCAATATGGCTGCGACAGAAGACTTGGAATACTGATAGATGACCAAACAATCCTCGATCCCAATCTTGCGTTTGCCTGTGATTATGAACGCGAAGGGCGCTTTAATCCGAGGGAAAGAGCAAACATTTACTGTCCCCCATCATTGCATCAATTACTTCGGCTGCGGGAAAATCCTCTGGAGATACTGCATGAAGCTTTAGGCATGAAGATGTTTCTGGAAAAATGCGGAACCATACAGATGAAAGACGGCACCCGCTATCTCTTAAAGCTCGATCAGAAACAAGTAACTCTGGGTGCCCCGCTGGATAAAATAGAGACGTACCGGGATTTTTATGCTCATGAAAAACATGTTGCCGTAGGTTTCAAAAAACGTAACGAAAAAATTCCTGAAGCCTGGTATGAAATACCGGCTTACTATAAAGGCGCAACAGCAGGCTTTATTGGACCACAGGACGAAATCCTCTGGCCTTCTTACACAGATATTCTTGATTACGAACTTGAGTTAGGAATGGTCATAGGTCTCGACGGCTACAATGTAAAAGCAAAAGATGCTCACAAACATGTTTTTGGTTTTACCATTCTCAATGATATTTCCGCACGGGATATTCAGCGCAAAGAAATGATCATTCGTCTGGGCCCGGCTAAAGGTAAAGATTTCTGTTCGATCATTGGACCAGTCATCACAACTGTTGACGATTTTGAATCTATTGAACCCAATCTCCTGATGACGGCAAAAGTTAATGGCGAAGAATGGTCACGAGGCTATTCGGGTGATTCGCATTTCAGCTGGGAACAGATGATCACTCATGTAGCAAAAGATGAATGGATTCTTGCCGGAGATCTATTTGGTTCAGGAACGGTGGGGACCGGATGCGGTCTGGAACTGGATAAATGGATCAAACCGGGGGACATCCTGGAACTGGAAATTGAAAAAATCGGCAAATTAATAAATAAAGTGGGAAGCAAAAGGGCTTATTAGCCCATTTGCTCCACGCCTAAGACTTCTTTTTCAATGGTCTTCACGATTCGTCTGAGCTCGCCTACCTGAACGTGGAGTTTCTGAGCACTTTGTGAAGTTTCCTGAGAAAGCCCCAGACCAAAATGTATCCCCTCATCAATCTGTCCAATGGCTTTAGTGATTTCTGAATAGCCTTTTGACTGCTCACCAATTGCATTGGAAACATCATTCATCATGGCAGAAAGCTCTGAAATATTCAGTACAATTTCATTAAGCGAATGAACGCACTCATTAGTTATAGATTCTCCAGAGGCAAGTTGAATCTGAGCTTCATTAGTCAGCTGTGCTACACGGGAGCTCATTGTTGAAATAATAGTCTCTACCTGAGAAGTTGCAGTTCCTAAAATCTCATTAATCTCTCTGGCAGAATTACCACTGATCTGGGCCAGTTTACCAATTTCTTCCGCAACCACCGCAAAACCTTTTCCATGTTCTCCTGCTCTGGCCGCTTCGACCGAAGCATTGAATGACAGCAGCCGCGTCTGAAAAACAATATCATTGATAACCTTAGTCCGTTCAGAGATATCCGAGATAATCTTTACAATCACTCTTAATTCATCATTGCTGGTCTGAATCTCATTGAAGAATCGCTGGTTTGTTTCCGAAATACTTTTTATCGTAGTTGCCATCTTAGTTATAGCTTCTTTACCTACAATAGCCTGTTCCTTTCCGATGTCTGATTTATGTGTGGATAAACGAATATGCTCAGAGTTTTTTTCTGACATAGAATTTATTTCAAAAAGAGAACTCATGGTTTCCTGAACAGCAGAGGCTTGCTGACTGGAAACAGACGAAAGACTGCTGGAAGTCTCAGTAAGTTTTTCACTAGCCTGAGCATTAATCGTCACTGCTCCCATTAATTGCGACAGTGCCTCTGAGATTTTTTTCGTACCTTGTTTAAAATTTTTGGATGTAAGCACTGATACCAGCAGCGCTAAAAAGGCTGACAGAAGTCCGATCATCATCGCCTGATTCCGGCTGGTAATAATTGCTGCTTCACGGGTTTTTAATAGAGCTGTTAATGTATTATTACTTAAAATATAAAAATCTTTACTGATTGTGACCACCATTTCCAGTTTAGTTAAAGCTGAAGTGATCTTTTCTTTATCACCAGCGGTTACTTGATCCAAAGTCGTTATGAAATCAGCAAATATTTTATTGGCTTCTCCCAACTCTTTCACAACATTGTTTTGTAACAGGCTTTCATTACCATAAAAGTTTTTGTCTTCATTAATGGCTGTCATCGTGCTTGCAGCAATTCTGCCCCAGTCCGCTTCATTAACCATTGCAACCATTACTGCAAGTTTGATCTTATCTTCTTCATTCAGACCTTCAGATTTCGTGCTCAGGTCCATTAACATTGCCCGCAAGTCAAACAAGCGCTCTGCCAGTTGGGGAGCAGCAATCAGTGTCACATCCATCAAGTAGTATGAATCCAGGTCGGGATCCAGAATCAGATTAGATGTATCACCTGTATGGATGATCAGCTCACGGATAACTTTTATCATTTTATTGATAGTAACTTTACCCTCTCTGAACTGAGCATAGGTCGCCTCCAGATTGCTTTCGCTGATGTGCTCTCTTTTTCTGGCCATCAGTGATTCTTTATCAAGCAGAAGATCTGATTCATATTGACGGAATTTCTGCATGACTGCACCGAATTCAGCATCCATGGAAGATTTATAACTTTTTTCCCTTATAAGTGTATTGAGCATCTGCATGGATACTTTTTGAATATCGTTACCTAGCAATTCTTTCTGAGAAAAAAGAAGCTCTTTATTGTATGAACTAAACATCAAATAAAGCAGTACAAGAATTGGAACTGCATAGAATAAGTTATTAATAAACAACTTAGTAGATAACGAGAAATTGAACTTCATAAAATAGCTCCCTGCGAAAACCATATTTATTTACATGACATTATTTTTACAGCATTTATGGCGCAATCCTATGAAAATAAGTGGAGCATTATTTTCCGAAGACATTTGCTCTGTTTAATTAAATAGGTGAAAATTCTTAAATAACTGAGTGGAGAGATACGAAATGGAAAATTTTAAATCATCTGGAATTTATACCAAACAAGCACACGTACGGATTCCTGAAGGCCATTATGAAGAAGAGCACGGACGCAACGGTTTTTTCGGGCGGGTTTCTCACTTATATCATCAGCGCCCCCCGGTAGGATGGACCAACATTGAAGGAGATTTAAAACCTCAATGTCAGCCTCCCATGTACAATGACAAACTATCTAAAAATATTTTTCAACCCATCCTGCTCAACGAAGACTTAATCATCAGCATAGGACACTACACTAAATCATTTGAACATTTTTACCGTAGCGCTGATTTTGACGAAATGTATTTCATGCACGAAGGAACAGGACGTCTCGAAACGGTCTATGGACATCTGAACTATAAAAAAGGTGACTACATTATTATTCCCCGTGGAACGACTTATAAGCTGTATTTGACCTCCGAAACTAAAATATTTAAGGTCGAATCACGCAGCGAATTTGAACAACCCGATCGTGGAATGCTTGGTCCTAATGCACTTTATGATCAGACTGCAATAGTTGTTCCTGATGCTGCCATAGGCTCGGAACAGGATAAAAATGAATACAAGGTAGAAATCAAACGATTAGGAAAAATAACCACGGTCACTTATCCTTACAATCCTCTCTGTGTATCAGGATGGAAAGGGTCCTGTTATCCTTATAAACTTTCAATTTATGATTTCTGTCCGGTAACTTCTCATCGCTATCATATGCCCCCGAGTGCTCACACGACATTTGTGGCGAAAAATTTTGTGATTTGCTCTTTCGTTGAACGACCGCTGGAAGAATCAAAACACGGAGTTTTGAAGGTCCCATTTTATCACTCCAATATCGATTTCGATGAAGTCCTCTTTTATCATCAGGGGAATTTCTTTTCCCGGGACAATATTGATGCCGGTGCTTTAACTTTTCATCCGCAAGGAATTCATCACGGACCACATCCAAAGGCCTTTAAGGCCAGTGATGAGAAAACTTATACCGACGAATTCGCAGTCATGGTTGATGCTAAAAAGCCGTTACTTCCTACAGATTGGTTTACTAAGAATGAAAACAAAGATTACTGGAAATCATGGATGGGTTAAGCCCTGACTTGTCGATATCGTGATTCAATCAGATTCTGAACTTCAGAAGTGAGCTGATATTTATCTTTGTTTTCCACATTGATGAGGTGAAATGCCGTGACCCGCACAATCAGCTCATCAGCTGCGAATAATTTCAGAGCATGACCAAAAAAAGGAAAATCACCATACCAAAAGACAGAATCGCGATTTTTTAAGCTAATTTTTTCACCATCTAGTCTTTCGTAATTTAGGCAAACTGGCAGGACTTTCACATTTGCCATAAGCGCGGCCTGAAAGAGCGGTTTTCGAAATGGCCGCACAGCTTCTCCGTTGGTACTGGTCGCTTCGGGAAAAATGGTCACAGGAACGTTTTGCCGCAGAGTTTTTGCCAGCTCTTCAACCTCGGCGCTTAATCCCCGCCGGTTTTTCCGATCGACAAATAAACAGCCACCAAACTGACAGAGCTGTCCCAGGAATGGAGTTTTACGCATTTCATGGGAAGTAACGAAACTTGTTCTAAAAAGAGAGCTTAACACCAGAACATCGACGTAACTCAGGTGATTGGAAACAAGAAGGTAGTTTTCCGGTAATGGCTTTATATTATCCCTGATCACCCTGATATTAAAAATCCACAATCCGCATTGACAGGTAACAGCGATAATTTTTGTCAGTGTGTGTCGAGCACGCTCAAAATTAAAACCACTCAACATCACGACAAAGGCGGCTGTAAGAAAATAGACCATTAAGACGATGGCGAAAAAAAGAATTCTAAAAATTAAGCGCAATTGTTTCATTGGCCCTATAATAACAAGGACAGTGTTTAATGCAACGGAGTTTTATCATGCAAATGAAATCTTACAATACCGATGGTGCCTTCGCTGATAACTATAAATTTTTAATAGGCTCCATCCTCCCCCGGCCCATTGCCGTTGTTTCAACCAGGAATTCAAATGGAACTAATAACGTTGCTCCATTTTCATTTTTCACTGCTGTTTCAGCAAAACCTATGATTGTTGCTTTTTGTCCACTTATCCGTTCCAGCACAGGAAAAATGAAAGATACTCCTCTCAACATTTATCGTGAAAAAGAATTTGTCATCAATATGGTCAGTGAAGACATTGTTGAAAAGATTAATACGACTTCCACAGAACTTCCTTATGGAGAGGATGAATTCCTGCTCTCCGGATTGACTCCGCTTGATTCAGACAAAGTTAAGGCTAAGCGAATTCTGGAAAGTCCTATACATTTTGAGTGTATTTATCGCGATCATCTTAGCTACGGTGATCATCCTGGTGCCGGACAAATCATTACTGGTGAAGTAGTGAAAGTCCATATTGCTGAACATTTACTGGATCAGGGAAGAATTGTGACGACAAAATTTAAACCAGTCGGAAGAGGTGCCGGAAATGACTGGTTTAAATGTCATGATATCTTTACGCTGGAAAGATTGATGAAGGCCCAAATACAGAAATAATTTATTCGTGAGTAAAAATACTTTCGTTAAAAAAATCTTTCAGTTCGATAAATAAACCAAGATTACAGCCTTCATTTAACTCAGCACCAATGATTGTCCTTCCGTCATCTACCAAAATTAATTCGGCAGTCTGATCCGGATTCTGACAGCCAGTATAGTGCATTTCAAAGTAAGCAATAGGCACTCCGCCTGCAATAAAATCCTGCATATCAAATTTCTGTCCTGCCTTAAACCCAATTCCGTTCTCAAAGGTTATATCATGAGTAAGGGTGTAACGGTTATAAAGGTCCAGATCATTCCATTGAAGATTTTCAGCGTTTGCCAGAGAAGAATAAGTCAGAATAAATCCCAGAATTACAGATTTCATATTTTACCTCTGGTTTATTCTAGCTGAGTAAAAAAATTAGGAAAAGATTTTTCTACGCAATCAGATTCAGCTAATTCACCACCACTGTTGGCAAGCATGAATAACGCAGCGGCCATAACAATTCTATGATCACGTGGTGGCTTTATACGTGCTGGAGGATATTTGATGGATGCAGATCCGATGATTTCCAGGCTTCCGGTATCTCGGTGATAAATATGGTCAACATCAAACTGCTCGAGAAGTTTAAGCATTTCTTTTAAACGATCACTCTCTTTATAAGCCAGAATATCGAGCTCATGAAAAACAGATGTTCCCTCCGTATGAGCAGCCAAAAAAACCAGGGTTGGAAACAAATCGGGATATTGGCTAATGATTGCTTCAAATGGAATCAGTGAATGACTTTTGATCTGCAAACCTGAGTCCTGAAATGAAACCTGAGTTCCGATACTTTTCAAAATATCCAGAAATTTAGCATCAGCTTGATATTGGTCAACTTCGTGGCAATTGATAATTGTAACCTCACCTTTTACCGCGGCCAATGCTGCTGGATAGCTCAAAGAACTAAAATCTACAGGTACATTATAAACGTTATGCTGCAGTGTTTGTCTGATCACAAAATCGGTCATAGCAATGTAATCTGCCGAAGCATTAACATTGGTACACTCAATGCTTAAAGGATAATTTGAGAAGGCCAGTTTCATGGCCGATGCAAACTGAGTGCTTTTCAAGCAGTCAATCACGACTTTGCTGGTTTTAACCATCGAAGCTGGTCCCTGCAGAGTAATCCAGGGAAGAGACTCTTTTTTCTCGTGCAATTTAATTGATACCTGCAAATCCTGAAGTGGCCCTAACAAATCTTCAATCGGCCTTTCATTCATTTTCTCTGAAGGAAAAAGTCGATAAGTTTTTGCCCCTCTGGCCAGCAGAGCTATAAGAAAACGATTAGTCGTTCCCCCATCTCCTGTTGATAGATCTATGATTTCTTCTGAAGTACAACTTTCACAGGACGGAAATGAATTGTGAAAGATTACATCGTTTGCAACCTGACTTATTTGTAGTCCTATATGGCGAAAGGCAGACAGTAAATTCATTACATCCGTTGACTCTGGAAGATTCTTGACCTGAAAACCATTCCCTCTGAGCGCGCCGATTATTAATGCGCGATTTGCATGTGATTTGCTGGTGGGTATTGACAGAGATTTGTTAAACTCATCTCTGCCAGATAATTTTTTATATGGTGAACTTTCTGAGTTCATCTTTATTGGCTTCCAGAGTGGCTTGAATTTCATCAAACGATTTTGTTTCAACCTCTGCATTACCAATGTCTTTGATAATGACTAAATCAATGGAGTTAAGTGCACTAATTTTTTTGTCTTTCTGCAAATACATCATGATTTTTTCAATTGGAAATTCTTTGTTCAACCAGGGAGCCGACTGATCGGGAAAATTGAGTACTTTTTTCAAAGCGACGATATCATTCAGATTCTTTTCTGTTCCAAATAATTTAAAAACCAGGGCCATACCCCACAAGACAGCCTGACCATGAGGAATATTATAAATAAACTCCACTGCATGTCCGAAAGAATGCCCCAGATTTAAAATTTTTCGCACGCCTGTTTCCTTAAGGTCTTCTTTGGTTAATTTCTGCTTAAATAGAGCACAGGCATTAATGATATCTTCAACAGGAGCTTTTTTTATCGCAAGGTCATAAATATTGTAATCTAAAAAACAGTACTTCAGGACTTCACCTAAACCACTCTCTCTTTCACTGGCCGGTAAAGTATCCAGGAATTTAGGACAAATAAGAATCTGAGTTGGCAAATGGAAAGCACCGATAAGATTTTTTCCAGAGCGGGAATTAATGGCTACTTTACCACCAATAGCAGCATCAACCATTGACAGGAGGGTTGTCGGGACGATACTCCAGGAAATCCCGCGCAGAATTGTTGCTGCAACAAAACCAGCAAAATCTGAAACGGCTCCGCCTCCAATAACCACAAGATGAGCGTTACGATGTATACCTTTTTCCAGAAAAAATTCTACGGCATTTTGAAAATCTGTAATATTTTTTACTTTCTCACCATCCGGTGATTTCCAGAAAAGTACTTTTTTATTTTCAATTTTTTCAAGCGGAAGATCTTTAGAGTAATGACTCCATATTTGATGATCTACAACTAAAAGAATCGTATCTGTATCGATCTTGTTGATTTCGTCTATAATTGAATTGAGCTCTACATTTTTAATTTGTGTTTTCATTTGATCTCTTTAATTGTCTTTTAAAATGTTTTTTTAATTTTGATAAGCGCGTTGGCGCAGGTAATGATCAGCCAGAACAATCTTTACCATAGCTTCCACAACCGGAACAGCCCTGGGAATTATGCATGGATCATGCCTTCCTTCTCGTGCTTTTTCACCTACGGTCGAGGTAGGTTTAAAAGTAATTGTCATTATCATTTTTTCACCGTTACTAATTCCGCCTTCCATGCCACCAAATGCATTTGGAGTTCTAGCAACAACAGTGCCGGGTAATTCTGCCATCTCTTCTCCCAGACCATATGAAAAAGAAACAACTGCACCGATAGAGAGTAGTGCTTTTGCCATGTCTGCTTTCAACTTATCAAAGGCAGGTTCACCCAGTCCAACAGGACAGTTATCAACCATTATACGTACTTTTCCGCCAACAGACTCACCGTCACTCTTTAATTTTTCCAGATAATTTTTTATCTCTTCATTTCTGGAGACATCGGGAAAAGCATAGGGCGATAAATCACAGTTGAGATTTTGGAGAAGTTCTTTATATTCAAATGGTCCGAGCTTGGTAATATAGGCCTTGACAGTTACTTGCGGTAGAATAAGTCCTGCAAAATATCCTCCAATGACTCGAGAAACAGTTTCTCTGCCGGATGCACGTCCACCACCGCGGTGGTCTCTGATTCCATACTTCATTAAAGTTGTTTTATCTGCATGGCCAGGACGGTGTTCATCTTTCAGTTTCTGGTAATCTTCACTTTTTTGGTTTTCATTCTTGATTATGATCGCTATTGGTGTGCCCAAAGTTTTATTTTCAAAAATTCCTGAAAGAACAATGGCCTGATCAGCTTCCTTGCGCGCTGTTGTTCCGGCAATCAGTCCTGGTGCGCGACGATCGAGTTCACGCTGGAGAGCATCTAGGGAAAAAGATAAACCCGATGGAACACCATCTAGGACTACACCCATGGCCGGTCCGTGAGACTCACCAAAGCTCACTAAAGAAAACATTTTACCAAAACTATTTCCGCGCATATGATGCTCATTATACCCAGAGGGCAGGGGTAAAAACAAGGAAGGATCGGTCATGTACCTAGAGAGCTTTAGGCATATTATCGAAATAGAAGCCTTGAAAAAGCAAAATGCTGAGAATCTCAAGCATATCTCAAGTGAAAACAAGAGAATATCCGACTTAGTTGAGCGTCGTAATCGCTCAATGGAAACAATTAAAATTTTAGAGCAAAAGATTCACTCTCTAAAGCTCCAGGAGTTGCAGTCTAGAGCTGAACAATTGCAGGTTAGAGAAAGTAAGCTACTGTCGCAATTAAATTTAGCTGTTACAGAGAAAGAACAACTCGCTTTTGAAAGTCAAATTCTTTCATCAAAGAATGAACGTGAAGCTATCGAGGAAGAATACTTTTTAAAACTTGAGCAGCAGGAGAATCTGGAAAGAGAGATTCAAGAGCTAAAAGAGTTTATTGCCGGCTCTGAGATGACATTGAAAGATATAAAAAATGAAGTACAGACCCAGGTCCTAAAAGAAGAAGAAATTATCAAAGGTCGCCAGCTAAGAATAAACAGTCTGATGGACCTGCTGCATTCTTCTGCACGCACGTTGTATATTGACTGCGAGCAAAGACTCGCAGGCAAAAAAGCCGTGGCATTTTTACTGGATCGGAAATGTTCGGAGTGCCATATGCTTCTTGATTACAACCTGAAATCAAGCCTGGAACTTGGCCATTCTCTGGAAGCATGCCCCCATTGTGGACGCTTCCTGGTGCCGGACTCGGCCCGTCTTTATTAAATCTTGCCTGTAAAAATGTCAGGGTTTATGTTTTTTAAGGGTCCACATGCTAGATCCTGGAAAAACAATGAAGACTATTTTAAAAACTCTATTCTCTTTCTGGTTCTCAACGAGCTTCGCTTTAGTTTATGGGCAAAGCCTCGACCTGAATAAAGGATTCCGCCTTCCACTGGATATAATAACTCAGGACTACACTCTACTGGAAAAACGGCCGGAAGCGGAGTACTTGCGTAGATACATCCAGAAAGCTAACTACAAAGTTCCTTCCAGCGATGCTGCGGCAATTGCAGAGGGTCTGGTACTTGTCAGTCAATGTTTGGAGATTGATCCCTGGATTATGACCGGACTTGTTCAGAAAGAATCATCTTTTATCAAAGAAGCCGTAAGCCCTACCGGCGCTGCTGGCCTGACTCAATTCACGGCCATTGGTTTAAAAGAAGTTAACGATCAGCTGGGGCTGCGGGGTAAAACAGGCGCTCCGGAAGCAGTGACGTTTTATTTTCTCACACAAGTCAGAGGCTGTGTTGACTCTGAGTGGATTGAGTTGTGGCGAAAAATTGAAGTTCCTGAAAATGATCCCCAGTTTTATCCCCTCTTAAAAAATCAGCTCAAACAAGACATCACCAGCTCTGTTTTATACGGCGCTATTTTACTAAAGGTCTATTTGTCCTTCATCACTAATAAAAACCAGCTGGAGACCAGGCTGCTGCCTTTAATAGACACTTATTTTCAGGCTTTACAAATGTATAACGGCGAAGAAGGTGAAGCCCGTGTAAAGTACGCGAAAAATGTGTTCAAACACACTAAATCAGTTTATCCGGATCCGATTGATCTTCCGACAAAATTTATCGAAGAGTAAAATTTACAAGCCTAAACCTGCAGTTGATCTCTCATGATAAAAAGACAAAAACTTTTTGGGAGAATTTTATGAAATTGTTTTCATTGCTCACTGTTTTTGTTCTTGCCTCTTCAGCATCTGCCAATATTTTTGAATGTAAACAAAACGAAGCTCAATTCATTGGTCAAGTAAGAGAAGCGACAATCATCAGAATTGATCAGGGAGTCAGAGACTGTGCTTACACTATGCGCTTTCAGGTCTTTAATCCTAGCCGGATCTGCCCTATCGACTGGACTTCTGCTGAAGAGCGCGAAATCATCGACTATAACTGTCGCTTAGATGCTAGAGACGGAGATGTTATCTCTGGCGTGTTAATCGAAGGAAAAGACGGAACTTTAGTTATTGAATAATCTCGTCTATTGACGACACAGCTCGAAAAGAGCGATAAAGCAGATACCGAGAAGAGGGAATCATCGCTGGCCACAAAGTAAGATCAAACTTATTTTGTGACGGGAGGAAAGTCCGGACACCACATGGCAACGTAGCGGGTAACGCCCGCCCATCGCGAGGTGAGGACAAGTGCAACAGAAAGTATGTACAGGTAATGCTGTAGTGAAACCAGGTAAACTCTACGTGGTGCAAGCCCAAATAGGCGAAATCGGAGCAGTAATGTTCCTAGGAAGGGCCACTTCCGAAAGTCGCGGGTAGGGTGCTCGAGCCTGAGAGCAATTTCAGGCCTAGATGAATGATGGTACAAAACAGGATCCGGCTTACACCTCTTCTCGGTTTTTTTTACATGCCCCTTGGTTTTCCCTCACTCCTTTGATAATTTCCGGCTCGATCAACTTCTTAGGAGTCAAAATGAAAAATCTTATTTTAGGTATGACCGTTCTTTTTTCTGCTCACGCATTTGCTGCAGGAGAAACTTCTCTTGTTTGTAATGATCAAAACAGCCACGCAGTTTATAAGCTTACATTGACGCAGGATCTTCAAAAACTTCAATTAACAACATTGATTGGTGATTCATCAGTACTAGCGGCAGGAACAAAACAACTTCGTTTCCAGGAAGGTGAATCTGCTGAAGACTCAGCTCTTTATGCCGGAAAAACTAACGATGCACTAAACGTAGCTGTTCACCTTGATGCTAAAAGAGCAGCCACTTTAAAGAAATATGAAATTTTGGAAGTGTTCGTTCAGTACCAGGCTGAGAGAAATGCAAACCTTGCTCTTTCAACCACATTCCTTTGCAGCAAAAACTAATTTATTTTTTTTAGTGCCTTGATCGAAGCTGTCGAGAGATTTAAATTCTCTGTGACAGCTTTGAACTGGTACTGACAATTAGACTCAGCCGAAATCTTTTCAAACTCTTCCAGTTCCATCTCGACGATCAGATTTTCAATTGAATACTTTGTGATCCCACTCTTTAAAACCATCGCATCTTTAAATTGCTTGCGGGTTTTAAGCCTCGGGTATTGCTTGAGTTTCTCATCGTTCGTTTCAAGAATAAAAGTCGGTAATTCCCACTGACCACTTAGCCATTCATTTTCTGCTTTTTGATAAAATAGAAACTGCCTCTTTTCTTTGACCACCACCCGCAGGAGTTTGATGAAGAGATCTTCTGTTTTTTCCTTTTCATCTGAACGCGGATATAGAAGTTCTGAACCACTCTGATGAGCGTGACAGTCTTTTTTTAAAGGACAAAGTGAGCAGCTGGCTTTACGAGCCTGACAGATGATTCGCCCGAGATCCATCAAGGCTTCATTAACCGCACGTGCCCCTAACTGATCTATGTTTTTTATGATTTTAAGATCAGTAAAATCCTGCAGAATTTTTTTCTGCAACTTCAGACCTTTGACTACCGGGTAACCATAAAATCGGGCCAGTACCCGTTCAAGATTCGCATCTACTGCGAGACCTCTTTGATCAGCGCCGATGGCAATAATAGCATTGGCCGTATAAGGACCAATTCCTTTTAGCTGCATCAGAGTTTCGAGATCAGTGGGAATGATTCCATTAAATTTATCATTGATCTGTATCGCAAGATGACGCAGGTTGCGGGCACGGCGGTAATAGCCGAGACCTTTCCAGGCAATGCAAATTTCTTCTTCTGTCGCATTGGCCAGTGATTTGATATCCGGATAAATTTTTATAAATCTTTCAAAGTGATTTAGAACTGTTCCCACTGTCGTTTGCTGCAACATTATTTCAGAAACCAAAGTGTGGTAGAGCGAACGCTGTTTACGCCACGGTAAATAAGAATATTGTTCTGCCGACCAGTCGATCAGTGCTTTAAACGTTTTAGACATTATCTATTTTATAACTTAGTTACAATGTTTTGAGAATTCTTTTGCGTACTCAATGAGATCTTTAGTTGTGAAAGGCTTCGTTCCATCGCCCATCAATTTGGCTCCGTTTTCTTCCAGGATTTCTTTCAACGCCGGAGAAAGCTCATCTATATCTGTTACCAGTAAAAGATGTTTGGCATTTGATTCTTTAATCCATCTAACCAGTTTATCAGCGTTATTAGTCCCATGGGCCAGACAGGCCGTGGAATGATCACCCAGTTCTTTTAAAACAGTATTGTAAACAGAGAAACGGATATTTTGTTTACACAATTGAATCATATTTTTTACGAAAGTTTTGCGTCCGCACTCTGTCTGATCATTGCTGTAATCAACTTCCCGTAGTGAAGAAGAAATATCCAGCCAGACTTCCGTTTTTGCCAGAGGCTGATCTTTAGTCTCCTGCCCACAGTAAATATCAAAATGATTGTTCTTATCACAATTAATTAAACTGGTTTCCAGCGAGTTAAAAGTCTTTACTTCATTGACCGGGTCCATCGCGACCGGCTTTGGTGAGTCTGACTTTTTTTCAATATAACCTAATTGCGGATGAAAACACCCATCCCCCATGGGTACGCACTTGTCATCGTTTTGTGCTGTGAAAGCGGCAAATTTAATTCGCTCGAGCTGATCTAAACTTCTAAGCAGTGATGTGATTTTTTGCGGAGACAGAAAAATCATTTCTATTTTCTCCGGTGTTGCATGCAGCGATGCTGATCTCATCAACACATAGGAAAAGAAAATGATTTTCAGGAATTTCATATATCCATACCTTTCATTTTGAAATAGTGAAAAAGATTGTTTCCTAAATCAACAATCAAATCCCGCTCTTCCAGTTTTAAATTTAGAAATTCATTCATAAATGCTTTCTGTCTCGGCGTCAGGCTTTCCAGTTTTTCTCTGATCGATTTTTCTGCAGTTGTTTTGGCATCGGTCTTTGCCTCCCGTCTGTCTTCCGTTTTCTCCCGACGGTCAATCACTTCAGTTGCATCGGATGCGGGTTGCGGACTGGCCGGATCGAAATCGAGGTCCTGCAGTTCGTCTTTATAAAATTTCACCAGCCGTACAAATCGCTCGGCAAAGTCCTCTTCGACAAAATCAATAATTTCATGGAGTGGAATATTGAGTTTAGCAGTGATTTTAGCAATCAACTGAGGGTTAAGTTCCGTCGACTTCTGCGAGAGAAAGCGGCTCATTGTAGAAACACCGACATCCGTCTGCTCAGCGAGGTCCTTTTGCGACATCGCTCCCCTCATCTGCATATATTTCCTGGTCACTCCCAGAAACATTTCCAGACGGTTGCGTTTAAACTCTGCCATAATTCCACCCTTGCTTAAAATTGCAGCTAACTGCTTAAAACACCTATCGGTTTGCAAAAATATTTCTTGATGCAATTTTATTACTTGACGCAATTGGTCTAATTTGATAATCTAAGGGCATCAGAAGGCTTTTAGGGCCTTCAAAATTAAGGGGTGGCTACCATGATGACTCTTACCTACTTTATTAAAGACATTTTCGGATTAGAAGCGCAAATGTTGGGGACAGAGACTCATCAAACCCTTGAAAATATGAGTATCTGCAATCGAAACTATAAAGACCTGGCGATTTCAGGAAGTCTTTTAAAAGACGTCGTTTTTGAAGATGTGATCTTTGAAAATTGCACTTTCTTTGGAACTCAAATAGTTAACTGTCTGTTTCTGAACTGCCTGTTCATTAATTGCAAGTTTCAATTTTCAAAGGTTTATGATTGCAATTTTGAGCAGACATCGTGGGAAAATTGCAGCTGGGGGAAAAGCTCCCTCCATGGATCAGAACTGATCGCTTCAGAAAATACTAATTCCTTCGCCTTTGAATCAGAGGGTCTGGAAATGACCCGTACGCTTAACTTGAATGATTTTTTAAGTCTTACGGCCTGATACATATCCTAATAAAGAGCAGTCACCAGAACTCCCTCATGGATCTCGAGTCCACTCAGGCGGCATCATAAATTGTCGAGGGAACAGTCTTATTACTTCATAAACGGCCAGAGGAAGGCCTTGTGAAAGCGCGATCTCTCCTACCGACGCTCAGCTTTGATTTGCAAAATGAGAGGCTGAGCACATCTTTTTCTTTCTAACTTTTGCGGTAGAAGCAACCAACCGACTGGGTATTTCTACGGGAAGCAATAACAACCTGGTGAGCAACTTCTACTCCATTGCGCAGACCGATCAGATTATCCATCAGACAAGCATCTCGATAAAAGCGGTTAATTTCGTCACTGAGTTCACTAATCATCACTTCGGCACGGGCCAGACGGTCTTTAGAGCGGATGAGGCCGACATAATTCCACATTGTTTGTTTTAGTGTTAACCAGTCTTGATGGATGAGTGCGGTATCGACTTCCTCGTGGCCATCAATCCAGTTTTTTATTTTTTGAGATGAATATATTTCTTCGTTATGAACATTTTCCAGAATGTCATTGGCGGCAATGTGACCAAAAGTCATTCCTTCCAGCAGGGATGTTGAAGCAAGACGGTTAGCTCCATGCAATCCCGTACAGGCCACTTCACCAACGGCAAAAAGATTTTTAAGTGTCGTGCGTCCCTTAAGGTCTGTCTTAACTCCGCCACAAGTATAATGTGCTGCGGGGACCACTGGAATAAGTTCTTTAGTCATATCTACACCGTTTTCCAGGCAATGCCTATAAATCGTAGGAAAACGATTGATAATCCAGTCTTCACTTTTGTGAGTAATGTCCAGGTAGACACAATCACTCTGGCTTTCGATAATTTCTTCAGCAATCGCACGGGCCACAACATCACGGGGAGCAAGCTCCAGGTCTTTGTGGTATTTTTTCATGAAACGCTCATTTTTAGAATTCACCAGAAATGCGCCTTCACCACGAAGAGCTTCACTGATCAGAAAACGGCGATGAGTTGCGCCACCATAGAATGTCGTTGGATGAAACTGAATAAATTCCATATCAGTTAAAACTGCACCGGCACGTCTGGCCATCGCGTGACCATCACCTCTGGCACCTTCTGAATTTGAATGGTGCAGATAGAGTGAGCCAATTCCACCTGTTGCCAGAACGGTAAACTTGGCCAGAACTTTTTTTACTTGCTTTGTATCCTGATCAAAAAGATAAGCTCCCAAAACTTTATTATCTTCATAACGTTGCTGAATAGTCACCCCATGATGAAGAGCAGTAAGCAGATCGATCGCAGTATGCGAGGTTAAAAATGTTACGTTTTGAAAGTTAGATTTCAAATAATTTAAAAGTGTAATCTGAATGTCTTTCCCTGTGTAATCTCCTCGATAGAGTATTCGTGGTGTCGAGTGAGCTGCTTCCTTGGTAAAAAGCAATTCACCATATTCATTCCTTTCAAAATTTGAATGAGCTTTATTGATCAACAAATCTTCAAGGATCGCACTTGATTCGTAAGCAACAAGTTTTGCTGCTTCTACGGAGGAAGTCCCCGCCGAAGCCCTCATGATGTCAGCCACCAGAGATTCTTCGGAACCTTTAGCGTATATAATTCCACCTTGTGCCCAGACTGTGTTTGTCGTTTGGGGATCCTGCTCCCGGGTGGCAATTCCAATTCGCAACCCTTTTTCTGCCAGTCGGGCAGCTGCAGAAAGACCCGCAATTCCTGTACCGATAATGAGAACATCAAATTCTAAATTCATTGGATTCTTCCTTTAATCTTCATGGAAAGATCCACATGAGGAGCACTGTGAGTAAGCGCACCGATACTGATTGCATCGATTCCCTTAATGAGAAATTGCTGAATATTTTCCAGCTTCACTCCGCCGGAAATTTCGTACGTCATTCCAGTTTGCTTCAACAGGATCGCGCGATGGATATCATCAACTGAAAAATTATCCAGCATGACATGTTTGATTCCTAATTTAATTGCTGTCTGTAATTCTTCTAAGGAGTGAATTTCCACGATAATGTTTTGATAAAATGTCTGCATTGACTGGAAATATTTCCATGCTGGCTCCAGTCCACCAAAGTACGTTTTATGATTGTCTTTTATCATCCAGGCATCAGCCTGAGAAAAGCGATGATTGTGTGCTCCGCCTACTCTCACAGCATATTTTTCAAGGGAGCGCAGGCCAGGTGTCGTTTTGCGCGTATCCAGAATTTTGATTCCGGAAGAATCGACAGCCTCTATAAATTTGCGGGTAAAAGTTGAAATGCGGCTCGACTGCTGGAGCAGATTAAGGGCCACTCGCTCGCCAGTTAAAGCGATGTGAAACGGTAGATTGAATTCTATCGTTTGCCCTTTAGAGAAAACTTGTCCTTCAAACTTTCTGAACAGATCATATTTAAGCTCTGCTCCCAGAAAGTTGAAAGCGCCAATGAAATAGGGAAGCCCGGAAAGCACAACATCACTTTTTAATTTAAGAACACAATGAACCATTTCATGAGGGAGTTGATGCAGATAAAAAGCATTACCGTTTAAATCATCTTCAGCAAAAAACCTAGCGTAGTCCTGTTCAAATGCAAGCGACTGGAGATCCGTTGTCATTAAGCGTCCTTTTTTCATTTGCGAAAGCCTCTTTTTAACCTTTTAGGCCCAAAGAGTTAAGCTTTTTATAACAGAACGGGTATTCAACGACTTAGGCTATCCCTTCACCTAATTTTGAAGGACGTTGCACTCCATTTTTTCAACGTAATCATTAATCACAACGAAATTTTCGCCATTCCATTTATTGAGATTAAGAATCATCCGGTTGGATTCACTTTCTGCGCGGACAATCAGCATTCCTTCATATTCACCAATGCCAACACTGGTTTTCAGGGCTTCAGCAATGGCACTCTGGTAATCGGCTACAGGAATAATGTCCTGGTATCTTGAGATTTCTTTAATTATGTATTTTACGGGAGGCTCCTCTCCATCATTTGTTGTTTCAATGTAAACGCCTGATCCTTCGGAATAGAAATCAACATAAGTACCGTGATGATCACCGGAGCATTCAGCAAATAAAGCGGATGATTCGGCTGATGCAGAGGAAACAGAAATTACAGTCAACAGAAATAAACAGAACATTTTCATTCGTGATCTCCCTGATAAAAAACCCCGGCGAACATAGAATGTAATTTAAATATGATCAAGCAGTTTAATTTTTTGCAATTTCCTTCTTAAATTGTTGCGGTTTTTTCAGCGGTTAAGCAGCTTAATCTGGAATCCAGTTTTCATTGCTGCAAAGAGTATGAAAAGTTATATGCGACTCTCAATCGGAATTGCACTGTTGCTGGGAATCATTGTTCAACTGGGATGGACAGAAAACAAACTGCCCGAGAGCAGAATTCCCTATGTGTTCGCTAAATATTCCTCAGAAATTAAGTCTTCTTTCAGGAGAGCGGAATATGGCAATCTATTTTTTGCATTCATATTCGGCGTGAAACAGGGAATATCTCCAGAAACGCGTAATGCTTTCAAAAAAAACAATCTGGGATTTTTGCTTTCTCCAACAGGAATACATCTGAGCGGTCTGTTTTTACTGCTAAATTTTTTCCTCAATCGTTTTACAAATAAGAAAGGAAAAAAGAGAGTGAAAATATTTTTACTGACTCTTTTGTTGTTCATCCCCAATCAGGATTCATTAAAACGGCTGGCCTTCTTGCGTCTTAGTTTTCAGCTACGAGGACTGACGAAACGAAAAATCAGCTCCAGTCATGTTTTTCTCTTTGTACTTATTGTCTCTTTTTGTGCCGGACATTTCTTTCATTCCCCGCTGGGATTTTTAATCAGCATATTCTATATAGGAACCTTTTTCTTTGTGAGCGAGGAAAACCGGTTCCGACTGTTTGTCATACTTTTTGCCAATCAGATTCTGCTGGCCATTTTTTTGGGTAATAAAGTTTCTTTTCTTTCGGTGATCTGCGGAGCCACAGGAATTTTGTTTTTTACTTTTCTATTTCCCGCTTGCCTTACCTTTTTTAGTTTATATTGGATAATACCTGTTAACTGGATTGAGCCGATGATAAATATATACGTTTATCTTCTGAAACAATCAGCCTCATTTATTAATGGGACCTTCACCAGCGCATCAATTTTTTTATTGATTTCTGTCTGGTGTTTATTGCATTTAAATGAATGGAAAATCGCCCGGGCCGGATTCATAATGTGTCTTTTTTTACATACAAATACAGCAATGACTCCTAGCTTTTTTGCACCTTGACCAGCAACTTTTATTTCAGTAAAACCAATCTCAGGAAAATAAATATGCGATACGATTACCTTCTTTTTGATGCCGACGAAACCTTGCTGGATTTCAGAAAGTCGGAAGAAGTTTGTTTTGAAAGTGTCCTGAGAAGTCACAATATTTCGGGTGATTATCCGAGTCTTCGTAAAAACTATAAAGAAATTAATGATCTTCTTTGGACCCAGGAAGCCCTGGGGTTAATCAGTAAAGACTTTCTCAAGGTCGAAAGGTTCAGAAAATTTCTGGAAATTCATTCTTTTGATGGCGATCCCAAAAAAATCTGTGACGATTATCTTCAGGCATTGCCACAGCACATTTTCCTGGTTTCCGGGGCAAGGGAATTACTCAATGAATTGCATGGAAAAATTCCCATGGCCATCATCACGAATGGAATCGGCTTTGTACAACATCAGCGCTTCCAAAATGCCGACCTGACAAAATATTTTACAAAAGTCATAGTCTCTGAGGAATGTGGTTTCAGCAAACCGGATAAAAGAATATTTGATCACGCCCGCAGAGAACTTCAAATTACATCTACAATGAAACCGCTTATGATTGGTGATAAATTGGAGACCGATATTTTAGGGGCCATTAATTCCGAAATGGACTCATGCTGGTTTAATCATGATTGCATTGAAAACAGGACCACAATTAAACCAACGCATGAGATTTTAAAAATAAAAGATTTATTAAAAGTAATCAATTACTCTGCATAAACATCACGAAAGACTACAAGTACCGGCTCATATTTCTCTGACGAAACGAAGATAATAACTTGTTCAATTCCTGATCCACCCATCTGCTCTAAATACATAGTAAAAATGAATGCGTGGCTCACGGAATGATTTTCTATCCAGGAGTTTAAATTCTCCAGTTCTGCTTTTTTCAAGGCACGAGCTTCTCCATTCATTTGAGAAAGCTCGATTAGGGCCTTATTAATAGTTATCGGTGCAAAAGTGTGAGATTCAATAGAGTAACGTGCTTGATAACGTTCTTGCCGAATTTTTTTTGCCAGATGTTCTGCAACCTCTTTAGAAGTTAGTCGTTCTGCATCTTTTAAATAATAAGAATAAGCAGTGTTAATACCTGTAACCGGTTTCGGGCCGGAAACTGTAACTTTGGCAGAAGTCCTTTTGAAATCTTCCTCTGTCAGGCATTCAGCTTTCCATTCTGCCTCGTCTATCTGATCCTGATCATCCTGCCCATGCCACCAGTCTTGAATAAGACATTGTTTAGCTTTCGTGAAAGTTGTGAAACCAGTAAGCCCGGATCCATCTGAGAAAGTATAGTGTTCTTTAGCAGGGTTTTTCCGGTCCCGACAGACCGCGACCAGGGACATACGCTTTTCTTTTGCCATGACTGCTTCAGCACGCTCCAGGCAATTAAGTTGAACACCATCAAAAGATCCAGCATTAACTACACTGAAGCTTGAGACAAGAAATGTAGTTAAAAAAGTTGTCTTCATTGAATCCCTCCTTATTTAGGTTGCGTGGTTCTATCTAAAGCTTTGACCTTTAGGCCAAATTAATTTTTAACTACTCCTTATCTATTTTTTATCAGGTCGCTATGGTGGTTTTTACATGGGTGATAGTAAAGGACTCGCAACTTTGCTATGTAGTTTTTGTTTACTTAACCAAACTGGAGGATTTCTCATGAAAAATATCTTTATGGCCACATTACTGGTTTTATCGACAAATGCTTTCTCTGCTGAATTTCTAATTAAACTATCCCGTATTCCGGGTTTCAGTCCTAATCCGACAGCATCGGATTTAACGATTAATGATCGGGGGCAGATTACTTACAGAATCGCCAATAACAAAGGTACGACCACAACAAAACTTGGCGTACTCAGTGATGCTGCTCTAACAAAACTTAAAGACAAAATCGAACTGATTGCCGACAATGCAAAACTGGAAAATCTCGATGCCAACCGGCCACGATGCATGGATGCACCGTCTACCCGAATTTTGGTCAATAAGGGTGGGAAAGAAATTACTATTTCGTCTAAGGTCGCATGCAGACGTTCTGCAGTTAGTGGAACAGAAGAACTTGCCAATTTAGTAGTAAGCCTGGAAACACTAGGTCGATAATTTTGGGGCGCTCTTGCGCCCTTCTTTTTTCATAAACTCTTTCCTGAACCACTCTCTGCGATTATATCCCTTTGGGACTGCCAGTTTTTTTGCCTTCGGAAATGGATAATCTTTAGCCGGCCATTCGATGAATTTGAAAGTCTCATGACAAGAGTTACATCGGGAAACAAAAGACGACATTGCTGTCAGAATCTGTTTTGAATCTTTTTTTCTGGCAGCAGCTATAATTGGTGTTAATCCATTTGTATGAAAATCCACTGCCATTTCCATAAATTTATCATTTTCTCTCGTGCCAATTCTCTCCAGCATTTTGGGATGCAGGAGCATAGTTGCCGCAGCTTTTTCTACGCCTAAATAATCTTCTTTAGCTAATGATGCCAGCATCAATTCATGTTGTTTTAAAAAACTGCGCATAGATTTTAAAACAATTTCTCTTTCTGCAAAGGGAAGTTTTACCAGGATGCGATTATCGGCCCAAGCCCTGGGTAAGTTAAAGATCAGTAGCAAGAAAAATAAGATTTTAAGGCGCATAATAGTTATCCAGTTCCATTCGTTTTTGCCGTAAGTTATTAAGCATTTTTCTTTCAGTCTGACTCACGTCTTTTTCTTCATCTGGCATGAGATAAAGTTTTTCTTCTTGTCTTAGCAGGGTTTTATCCAATGTCATGTGTTTGAAAAAAGTATATTTCCATTTGTCATTTTGAATCGCCTGGACAAAAAAGCGACCTTCATCGTGGAACTTTCTCATTCGTACTGCAAAGGCATATGCGAATTCATTATGTGGCTTTTCATTTCCCAGAACAGGCAACAAACTCTTACCCTGGTAAGTTTCTGGTATTTCCAGTCCAAGGAATTGTAACAATGTGGGGGCTATGTCGATAGTCTGAACTATTTGCTTCTGGATTACGCTTTTTTTCAGTTCAGGATGTTTTATCAGCAATGGGAATCCCAGATTGGCATTATGTAGATTTCCTTCGGCAGTAATTGCTACTTTCATAAAATAGCCATTCTCCCCCAAGTAATCACCGTGCTCAGACATAAATACGATAATAGTATTTCTATCTAGCTGTAGTTTTTTGATGGTTTCGAAAAGTTGAATTAGATTATTATCTGCATTAGCCAGTTCTGCATCGTACAAATTCTTCAGGTAATTTACATCGTCCTGACTAAAGAGGATTTCATCAGAAATTTTTTTATCCAAAAATGAACGCCAATCAAACAGCTTGTAAAATTCTTTTCCCTTTTGTTTTATTTTCTCTACCTTATTGAGTGTTATATAACATTCATTAAAATCAATTTCCGGATTGTGTGGTCCGGGGAATTTCTGCCGATAATTTTCATCCGGGGTGTATGGACAATGCATATCATACAGTTGCAAAAACATAACGAATTTTTCATTGTGATGACTCTCAAGCCAGCGAACAGCTGGTTTGATCAAATCTTTTGAACCGACATTATATTGCCAAGGACGGAAGTGAATTCCGTTTTCACTGTACATACTTTTATCAAAATACAAGTCGAAGAGTTTACCAAATCCATTTTCAAAGGCGTAGTCTTCATCACTGACAAACGCAACGGTGTTGTAACCTGCTTTTTTTAAAGTATGGGTGAAGGGTTCATAACCAGACAGAATTCGAGACGCTCTTCCTCTGTCTGATCTATTCATAAACTTATGCACATTAGGCTGAAGTGAATAGAAGAATGACATAGCATCGGTAAAAGTTAAGGAAGCAGGTGCAAATGCATTTTCAAATCTAAAAGAATCGGCAAAGAACTGATCAATATTAGGAGTCGTCTTTCGGTTATACCCATAGAGACTCATATTTTGCTTTCTAAGATTGCTCATCGAAATAATTATTATGTTGCAATCATCACAGGCAAAGGCATGTGTGTTTTTTTGATACTTTTTATAAATAAAGTAACCACCGATCGCAGTGATCAATAAAAAAATGGGCAATATGAGTAATTTATTTCTCAACTATGAAATCCTCAATGGCCAGCATGTCGATCTTTGTTTTTATAAACAAATCAACTGCTGAAGCAGGGGTACAGACAATTGGCTCTGAATCATTAAGTGATGTATTGAGAACCATTGGTATTCCAGTCAGTTGATCAAAGGCTTCAATGACCTGAAAATAACGTTCATTTTCTTCTTTGCTGACTGTCTGGATACGACTTGTATTATTGATGTGAGTGATCGCGGGGAGTTTACCAACATAATGTTGTTTTATATTGGCAACGAAAAGCATGTACGGGCTTTCACCTTCAAATTCGAAGCATTGGTTTACCTTATGCCGTAAAACACTCGCACCAAAAGGCCGGAAATCTTCCCGGTTTTTTATAGTTAAGTTTAACCAGTCTTTCATTTTTTCCGAACGCGGATCAGCCAGGATACTTCGGTTACCGAGTGCTCGGGGACCAAATTCCATTCGTCCCTGAAACCAGGCGACCACTTGTCCATCAGCAATGGCCTGAGCGACTCTTCTGGCGATTTCTTCAGAAGTATTCATCTGTTTAAAATTGAGTCTCTTATTTCTAAGGATAATTTCGATTTGCTTTTGCCCGTACTCCGGGCCGAGGGAAACGTTGAGCAACTGATGTCGGGATTCACCTTTTAAGATTTTGTGATACAAATACAAACCGGCGCCGATGGCAGTTCCAGCATCGCCTGCCGCAGGCTGAATGAAGACATTTTCAAAGGGCGTTTCGTTTCGGATTCTTGAATTTGCAGTCACATTAAGAAACACTCCACCTGCCAGACAAATATTTTTACTTCCAGTCAGCTTGTGTGCATACCTGGCCATTTTCAATACAACCTCTTCCGTCATTCTTTGTAATGAAGCCGCAATGTCTTTATGTCTTTGAGTGATTTCTGCATTTTCTTTTCGCTCTTCGCCCAGCAAATTAACAAACCGCTGGTTGTGCATTTTTTCGCCACGATTAAAGGAAAAATAGTCCAGATTAAGTTTAAAAGAACCATCTTCTGCAACTTCAATCAGGTATTCAAATTCCTTCAGATATTTTGGTTCACCAAATTCTGCCAGTGCCATTATTTTCCCTTCTCCGGAAAATACTCTGAAGCCTAGATAGGCTGTGACTATGGAATATAAAAGACCGAGCGAGTGTGGATACGAAATCTCTTTAAGTATTTTTATATTATTACCTTGAGCATGTCCAATAGTTGCACTGGCGTATTCACCAACACCATCGACCGTCAGCAGAGCTGCCTCATTAAAAGCTGAAGGATAATAAGAACTGGCGGCGTGAGAAAGATGATGTTTAACGAACCATATCTTTTTATTGTATGTAAGTTCGTCTCTGATAAACAGAGGCACAATCAAGCGATCTTTCAACCAAAGTGGCATAGTTTCAATAAAATTTTTAAAAGTGAATGGGAAGCCAGCAACGTGAGAAAAGATTGTTCTTTCAAATTTTAAATACATCTTTTCATAAAAAACAACATGGTCAAGATCGTAACTGGTTATACCAGCGTGCTGCAAACAATAGTTTATCGACTGAATTGGAAAAACCGGAGAATACTTATCACGATTAAATCTTTCTTCCTGGACAGCCGCAATGACTTCTCCGTCTTTAATAAGACAAGCAGAAGAGTCGTGATAGAAACATGAAATACCTAAAATATACATGGCCTTCCTTAAACACCAGCGTAAATAAATGTAACAATAGCAGTCGGTCCAACGTGATAGACAAGAAAACTTAGAAGTGCAAGAGCAATAAAGATGGGGGCCAGAACATATGTTTTGTTCTCTTTTAATAGTGTCATGATTTCATTTAGGATAAAAAATATTTTAAACATTTAAACCTGCTGTTCGTATCTGGACAAATCTTCATGATGATAATTTACAGCATCTTCCCAGTAACTTAATTGTCCACTTTTGATCCGGAAAGATCTGAGAAAACGTCTCCCCACAAACACAGTCAGTAACCAGGTAAAACCTATTCCCAAAAAATAAACCACAAACAATGCAATCCACAGACAGATTTTCTGGATTTGTTTTTTTCCATCCATCAAAAAAAAATTTATCTGATTAACTTTTGCTCTAATTTGCTCTTTCATTTTTTTATGTCTTCCATTTTGCAATCCAGTTTTTCCAGGATTGGTGACAATATTTCCTTATCGTAATCAATCTCCAGTAAAGCAATGGCTTCTTCCCTGGTGATCATTCCCAGACGGATGAGATTACTCATCTCGATGTGATAATGGGAGTATCCAAAATTATCAACGGCCAGTTTAGAAGCCAGAAAATTAAGATCGCAGTTAGTGGTTTTTTTAGGATAAGAACGAACTGGATAATCCCAGTCTAATTTTTCTTTGATGACTTTTACATATTCATCCGGCCCGGTTGGCACGAACCAATGCGGCGATAATACCATCGCTTTTGTTTTGTATTTCTTTCTGGCAATGTTCAGAACATCTTCCATACTGGCAGGAAAATCTAAATAACGCGGATCTGTCCGTACATATTTGTCCATAAATTCCTGAGTAGCATTTGCCATCGTAGAGTATTCGCCTGGGTCCTGATCGCAGGCGCATTTGGACATAACACTTTTTTTAGAACTGGTGGTTTGTCCTTTCGTCCAGCCGGAAATAATAATAGGGATATCCCACTGTGCTGCAATTTCATAAGTCTTCAGCATGTACCATAAAGAACATACAGGGCAGATGACCACTTTCGATTTGGTCTTGACTATTTTCCGGAACATGTCCTTCATGAAGTCTGTTTCGAAGTAAATCCAGTCTACGCCCAGCTTTTCTACTGTTTTCATCGCAGACTTTATATGCTCGTCAGGAACGAACCCGTGGTTAAATGTAAAAACCAATGGGTTCATTTTATATTTTTCCTTGATGTAATAAAGCGAAGCCGTACTGTCTTTACCTCCGCTTAACATACACAAACAATCATATTTTCCTTTGCCTCGATACTTATCAATGATTTTTAAAAAATCTGTTTCCAGATACTCTGGTTCATTAGAGTCTTTATGTTCAGCATGGTAATTCTTGCAAATGTTGCATACTCCATCTGTTCCAATGACAATATCCGGGGCGCTTTCCACCAGTACGCATTCAATGCAGCGTTTTTCTGTATTCATTCTATCCCCAGAAGCTCTGCTCTTATGCCAAGCTTGTTAATCAGTTCCTCAACTTGCTGCTTCTCAATCTTCCATGAAAGTAAGTTTACTGCTGTCTTCTTATCCATTTTATTCAGTCGAATTAAATGGCTGAAGTATTCTTGCTCTTCACTCCAGCCCCTTAGTTTTGTCATCTTCAGAGAACTCAGGGTATACAAAGGACTAACTGGCCCATCCTGAAAATTATATTCCTGCTTCAAAACTTTTTCCGCATCTTCCATTCGCACCTGGATAAAATCATCTATGTTCAGAACAGCTACATTGTTTTTTAATTTTTTATTTAATATTTCATTTAATCTTTTTTTATCGCATGTTAAGCGACTAAGATTGAAAAGCAGATAGGGAGAATCATTACGGGCTGAGAATTCCAGGGCTGTAAGCAGAGTGTTTTCCCAGACAAGCTGGTGAAGAGATGTTGATTTATTATTGTTAAAATTTTCTTTTATTTCATTGTTGAGACTGCTTGTTTTAAACTGAACAAAGTCTATCTTCAACTTTGCTACGACTCTTTTAATATTCTCGAACTCTGTCTCACTCAGATATCCATGATCGAAGGTGAATAATAGAGGGTTCAGATTAAATTTGGTTTTCATTAGATGCAGGCAATAGAGGCTTTCAATACCTCCGTCAGTTGTCACTACAATTTCGTAATGATGTTTTGATTTTATCTTTGTGAGACGTTTTTCCAGCTCAGCTTCATTGGCCTGAACACTGGACGAAACTTTAAGGCAATCTGAACAAATTGCGTTTTGCAGATAAACTTTTCCAGAAAGCTCAGGCATCACACATTTTGAACATGAGTCTTTTATGTTGTGCACTGTGATCATAGCTCTCCTTTATCCATCGCGTGTTTAATGAAAAGGGCCAGATTTTCTGCCAGCCTTAGTGAACCTTCTTTCGTGTAATGATTAAATTGATAAGGGTAGCGTGCTTCAAAAAAATATTTATTTTTAGGGTCATCGTTGAAAATATTTTCATTATCTACATAAAAAGCCCCACGAACATCTCTGGTTAGATATCTGAGAAAATCCAGACTAAAGGTTGGATACTGCATGATAATCAGCTTTGCATTTTTACTTTTAGCCAAGGCATCAATCGTCCCAAAGTTTTTTACAGTCGCAGGAAAATCTTTCGCAGCCATTGCATAGAGCTCCTGCATCTCCTGTTTTTTCCCAAGACTTTTGTAATAATCAGCCAGGGCAAAATACTCCCCTAATCTCTTGTTCATCAGTGCAAATTTTTTGATAATTCTCTCAGCCTTTTCCGGCTTATTTTGCGATTCATAAACTGTTCTCAGGATATTTAAAGCAGCAAACCCTTTGGGATTTGACTTGAGAAATCGATGGGCATAACGCTCAGTCTGAAGATAGTTTTTAAGCTGTAAATTCAGTTCTGCCATATAGTAATTGCATTCAACTTTAGGAGCTCTCTGATTAATCCAATAAATTGTATTACGGAATTCACCGCTTGGGGGTCTAGATGAAGTATCGACAGGTAGATGATCACCGCAGACAGGCTTTAAAATTTCAACTGCTGAAGTGAACATACCTTTAAACTGCTGAACTTGCGCATGAGCGATTTGTAATTCAGCTGCATTTTCAATTTTTAGTTTTTTTGCCTGCGCCAATATTTTTTCAGCCAGATCCATTCGTTTGATATTGATATAGTGATTGACCAAAAGTTTAATCACAGCTGGTTTTTTTTCATTGAGAAGCAATAATTTTTTTAGATTTAGTTCGGCATTTCTTTGATCGTTGAGCCGTGTATAGACCAAATAGGACAAATATTGGCCCATGTTATATTTTTTCCAGCTAGTTTCGAAATATCTTATGGCCTTAGCATATTGTCCTGTTCGATAAAAATAGTAGCCAAGCAAGTTAAATTCCATCACATCTTTCAATTGCTGATCAGTAATATTTTCCAGTTGGCCGCTATAAAAAATATCGTAATAAACTTCGCGGATATTATCATCACGGAAATCCTTAGGAATATCCCCAAAGCTTTTGATCTCTTTAGTATCGTCGATATTCATGTCGTTAAGTTTTTTTTGGGAGAGAGACAGTTGCACTAATTGATACGTTCTCGAATATTCCAGCAATCGGGTTAAAGCACTAAGCTGGAAAGGTTCTGTTTTACCAGCTTCAGCCTTACTTTCGTCTTTCATTCCCATCATAAGAACAATGGCGTCCACATGATTATTTTTAATGAAACTTGAAACTTCTCTTACAATTTTGGTCGAATCCCCTGCCATGATTCCTTTATTAATGACTATAACTTTTCTTTCAGGGATAAGTTTTTTAAGTTTCTCTTCTAACAGATAGGGATATGAAGTCGTCTGGACGAGTAGTGTATTATTTTCGTTTGCCGACACTGCTGTCGTTGATTCACCGATAGCAACGATAGTATAGGGCCGGGTTTGATCTGAGATTTTGCGATTTAAATTGTTCTGATAAAAACTAAAAAGATAAGCACTCCCAGCAATGCCCAATTCCAATATCACCAACAGTAAAAAGCATCCCACTAGGATGCTTAATATTCTTTTCTTCATTATTAGTTAATTTTTTCTTGGGAAGAAGAGGAAGTCCAGAACTTTTTAAGACGGTGGAGATAGAATGAACGAGCGCCCCGTAGGGCGCATATTAGTACTTGAGAAGTTTTTCCAGCGTCTCTTCCACATGACTTACCTGAGGTAAGATCACATCTTCGAGACCTGGGTTGTAAGCACAGTGAACGTCTAGAGCAGCAACTCGTAAGATTGGTGCATCTAAAAGTTCGAAACATTCTTCATTCACGCGGGCTGCGATTTCCCCGGCGAATCCTGAAGTTTTATGTTCTTCGTGGGCGATCATAAGACGCGATGTTTTTGTTATCGACTTTTTGATTGCTTCAAAATCATATGGAGCGAGAGTACGCAGATCGATGACTTCTACACTGAATCCCTGAGCTTCCATTTTTTTTGCAGCTTCAATTGATTTTTGTACGAGAGCTCCCCACGCGACGATCGTCGCATCTTTTCCTTCACGGGCAATGCGGGCCTTACCAAACGGGATCATGTAATCATCCCCTGGATCTGCTGTGCGGTTGTATCCCTGATAATATAAATGTTTATGCTCTAAGAACATAACCGGATCATCACCGTGAATGGCAGTTCGAAGTAGGCCTGCGGCATCTGCTGCGTTTGAAGGGAAAGCTACGCGAATCCCCGGAACGTGTGTAAAAAGTGATTCACCTGATTGAGAGTGATAAATCGCGCCCCCTTTCAGGTAACCTCCGATCGGTACACGAACGACCATCGGACATTTGAAGTCGCCTCCTGATCGGTAACGGAGTGTTGCCATTTCATTTTTAAGCTGCATGTAAGCTGTCCAGATATAGTCAAAGAACTGAATTTCAACTACTGGCTTAATTCCCCGAATAGCCATCCCGATTGCTCGGCCAATGACATTAGCTTCGGCAAGCGGCGAATTGAAAACCTGGCCGTCACGCGATTCACGCTGAACATTTGCCGTCAGTTTAAAAACTCCACCCTTTCCTTTGAGTTCAGGATTGTTCAGACGTTCTTTTTCAAAAAAGTCTGCTACGTCTTCTCCCCACATTCTGAGCATTGGATTTTTGGCAAATTCAGTACGAAGAACTTTGTTAATTGAAGCGGCCATCGGCACATCATCTTTTCCTGTGAAGTTAGCCGGCTTATCAAACTGTGAACCCGTAATATCGACTTCTTCTGAGTAAAGGTGGTCCATGACTGTTTCAACTTTTGGCCACTCAGTTGTGATCGCGCGGTCCATTGCTTCTTTTACATTGGCTGAAACTTTCTTCAGAACTTCTTCGCGTTCACTTTCTGAAATAACTCCTGCTTCAACCAGGAATTTTGGGTAGGCGTTGAAAACATCGCGCAGTCCTTCTTCGGCCAGCTCAGCTTTAGTGCGGTACATACCGTGATCATCAGACAATGAGTGAGAGTATGGACGAGTCACTGTTGCGTGAACAAGGGCCGGCTTGCGTGTTTTACGTATATAGGCGGCAGCTTCAGTCATAGTGGCGTAGGATTCAATCGGACAACATCCATCTACAGTAAAAATTTTAAGATTAGGAAAGTTGGCTAGTGTTTTAGAAATGGAACCTTCAGGATACTGAACATAAGTTGGTGTAGAAATCGCAAAGCCATTATCTTCTACCATGAAAAGAACAGGAAGATTATTAACTGTTGCAGTTGTGAGTCCTTCCCAGAACTCTCCTTGTGCAACTGTCCCATCTCCAGTGGATGTATAGATGATTTCATCATCTTTGAAGTCCATTCCCGAAACATCGATTTTATGTTCATCGCGAAGTTTTTTATACCAAAGTCCCGCTTCTGCCAGACCACAGGCCTGGAGAAATTGAGTTCCGGTACAGGAAGACTTGTTAACAATATTAAATTTCTTATGACCCCAGTGTGCCGGCATCATTCGTCCATAAGAAGCAGCATCTCCCATGTTTCCATTGGCCTGACAAAGCATTTCGTATGGTGTGACTCCTAAACCTAAACAGAGTGCGCGATCGCGGTAATACCCCAAAAACCAGTCATACTTTGGTTTTAAAACCTTCGCGGCTGCTGTCAAAATTCCTTCGTGCCCAGCTCCTGAAATCTGAAAAAAAGCTTTTGACTGCTTCTTCATTGAAATTTCAGCGTCATCGACTTTTCTTGATGTGTAGATGTTTTCAAGCATCGCCACCATATCTTCTCTTTTTAGATTGTATTTTTTAGCCAGCTCCAGTTTTTTTGCGTAAGCCGGATTAACCGCTGACTTTGAACTTGGTGATGCTTTTGATTTAGATGTCTTTTCCAACATGATCTTCCTTTTCCTGGTATTACAATTTCGTTCCAAGACTCTACCCTAAGGAAGCCTTGATTGTCTAAATTTCCCAATGAAAAGGGGTGTTTTAAACGCTGGGCGAAATGACTTAAGTCAGGGATTTTAGAAACCGGAAGAAGCAGAAATTGCAAAGCGGCGATCTTCCTCTCCACGGAAGGAGTTAGTGGTCGTATCCACGGCATAGGTCGAAATATCAAATTCAATTTTGCGGGATCTTATCCCTAGCCCAGCAGAACCAAAGCCATCACCATATCCAATGCGGACAAAGAACACACGGGAGAAATCAAGCTCCGCTCCAATAGCCACTTTTCTGCTGTTGGCGACGTTTTCATATGAGCCCCCCATATCTTTTACATTCACTTCCAGGTGAATACGTGTGGCCGTACCAATCTGAGGAGTAATGGAAAATCCAACATCGTAAGTGCGTGGGATATAACCAGGTGCGCCGGCAGTCGAGCTGCCCACGGTCCAGTCCTGTTCAAAAACGTTATGAACAGTTCCTGCGAATGTTGGAAGAAATGTAAATGGCAGTGTTAATTTTCCCCCAAAAGTAGATATAACGGCTGAGCCTGTTTTATAGCTGCTGTCCGATACAACGGCTGTTGCATTAGGATCTGCTGATGCCAATAACTCTTTTCTTTTTAAATAAACAGCAGATATACCGGCCTTAACAATTCCGCCAAACAACGAAATGTTTAAAGCTCCGTAGGGGCCATGATCAAACCGATCTGCAAATTCAAACCCTGTTGTACTGTTGACGTCATTCACAATACCACGTGAACGTTTCGCTAAAAGATAACCAGCACTGAAGTAACGGGACGTAAAATTAGGTAATGCGTGAATGCGTGTATGTGAAAGTGTTCCGGGTTTTTCCTTGAGAACTTCTCTCATTCCATCAATACTGAACATCTTTGGAGTGTTGCTGAAATAGTCACCAATTCCGTCACCTGCTATAACATCCATTGTGCCCTTATTGGTTTCGAAACCAAAGTTAGATAGATGTAAATGGGGATAACGGACAGTTCCCAGTCCGGCTGGATTATAAAATGCAGCTGAGGCATCATCTACTTTGGCAATAAATGCATTCCCCATTCCCAGTGCACGAGTAGATGGTACCAGTTCTGGAAAGACCGCATCTTCAAAATCGATCGCAGAAACAGTATGAGCAAAAATAAATGTCACCAGTAGCGTGAACACACTTTTCATATCTCTATTTTAAGAGCGATAGGAATGAAAAGATACAGAGACAATCTTGACCAATAACTGAGAAATATGCTCGACTAATCATGGCCGGAAAGCTGAAGCTGATCGATTTCACAGGGAGAGGCGCCGTCGACATCACTTTTCAGAGTTCCTCTGACGTAAACGACATCAGAAGTTCCCGGCGCGGTTGAAGTATAAGAGGACAGTCCTGACTGAAGCTGGCCACTGGTGCTGGAAGTTGTGTAATTAGTTCCGGTAGCCCACGTTGTACCGTTATAATAACTCCAGTTGATTTTATCCTTAGATAATTGATATCGAATTCCTCCTCCGCTACAGCCTTGAGCGCCTAAGGTAGCTGTAAAGCTGGCCAGGGATTTAAAACTCAGTCCTTCCTGGGTAACAAACTGCTCTTCATTAGCAGAATATGCAGCATGGGCTGGACCGACAACAACACTTCTTAGATCTGGTGAGCTGACTGAAGGCACATTGTCTGATTCAAAAGTGACTTTGTATTGAAAATAGCGTTGAGCTGAAGGGCCAATCGTGAAATTCGGCGAAGCCGTCAAAGGCTCACCATTGACGACGTTATCTGCCTCGCTGATTGCAGTTGACCATGCGGGATTAGTTGAACAAGTTGCATCGGGACAAGTACGGAAATTTAAAAATAATCGATTAGCACCCCGCCGATACACTTCCGTAATTTCAGTGGATGTTAAGACTCGGTTCCAGATTGCTGTTTCGTCTATGCCACCAGCATAATTTCCGGAGGTCCCTACATTATTACCGAAATAGAGTGCTGATCCCGCAGTGGTAAAACTTGGTGGTTGTGATCCAAAGTTTTCCAGAACTCCATCTATATACGCTTCAGAATTACCGGTCAGACTATTACTGGTAACAATTACGTGATGCCAGTTACCGTCTGTAATGGATGTGTTTCCTAAATAGTTTGTACCATTAATCCGCATTCGAAGAGAATTAGCAATCCTTACCGGACAGTTATCCGAAACTGTTGAATCGTTTGTCGTCCAGAAACAGATTACATTTTCGGCAGTAGCTCCGGATTTTTTTACCCAGGTAGAAATAGTAAATGTTCCGGGTGTTACCGCCGAACTAGTTGCACTTTTTAAAACAGTATTACCGTTAAACTGAACGGCCATATTCAGTCGCCCCGCCTGTCCCAGTGCTGCTGGAGATGGTGTATCAACAAGAAAAGATTCTGCATTTCCTGTTTTGCTGTTTTTAATTGCCGTAGATCCTGCTCCTTCATTGAAGTGCCACAATCCAACTAAACTATTGGCAAGTGCACCAGAAAGTTGAGAGTACTCAGCGGAGGATTCATTGGTTAAAGTTAACTCTTTTCCAAAAGGAAGAGAAGTGTTCCAGGCAATGGAATTCCAGCTCACTGGTTTTTTTGCATCCATGATTCGTGAAGTATAAGACGTACTATAAAAACCAGAGGCGAGCGTCCATGCTCCGACAGCATGATTTTGCCAGATATAGGAATTTGTACTGTCCCAGCGTAAAGTTGAAGGTATGGCCGTAAAACCGTTAACAGAACTGTCATTATCTGTCTGATCAACATTAAAAGGAGCAAGCCTGATAACTCCCGGAGCAACCGATTCAATCAGTGCGGACGAGTACGAGTAAGTCATACTATCGCCAACATCTCCCAGAAGCCATGTTTGACTGACGCCATTGCGGACATTGTGTGTAAAAGTCACAGAGTCAAATAACCCTTCAGGGTCCGTTACTCTAAAAGTTAAATTAGATGATCCGATTTCATTACTGGCAGGCGTAATTGTTGCTGTACAGTTAGGATATGCACCACCAAAAACAATATTGGCTATTGGAATTAGAGTCGTATTGGTAGAAGCAGTTGTTGTCACTGCGCTTGAGCAAGCGATAGGACCGTTAGCATCGTCAATAGTAAAATTTAATACGTAAGCGGTATTTTCATTTCCGTAGGATGTGGCTATCGGATCAATTGATGGAGCTATATTCAATGGATTAATCGTCAGACTTGCGGCTGAAGAATTTGAAACGACACTATTGGCAGTAACTGTATAATTAAAAGCAGCTGCTCCTGAATAATTAAGTGTTCCGGTTACTCCAACTGTACAAATACCGCCGGCATCACAAGCACAGGCCTGCGTTTCAGTTACATTAGTTAATGCAGAAACTGAACATGTCGTTGCCTTGTCATTGTCGGGATCGGTATAACTTAATGTGATGATTGACTGAGCATTCTGATCAAAAGCAGGCGGCGTGATAGCCGCACTGACCGGAGCATCGTCGAGGTTGTTAATATTAAAAATCACGCTTGAGCTGTTAGAGATCGCCCCATTGGCCGTCACTGTATAATAGAAACTCGCAGCCCCGCTATAATTTGCAGTTCCGGTAACTCCGACAGTACAGACTCCCAACACATCACATGCACATGCCTGTGTGATTGTTATATTCGAGAGACTGGTCAATGAACAGCTGGCCGCTTTATCGTTATCAATATCGGTATAGCTGAGAGTAATTACTGATTGAGTTTCCTCATCAAAAGCTGCAGGTGTGAGGCTGGAGGTCGTTGGGGCATGATCTTTGTGCAAAATTGTTAAATCCGCAGTTGAGATATTGGAATCCACTGCATTGGTTTTAACTTTATAATCAAAACTGCCTGGTCCATAGTAGTGAAGGTTACCAGTTATTTTGAGACTGCAGCTTCCCAAGATAACATCACAACTGCATGCTGTAGTGATTGTCAGGTTCGTTGGATTAGAAATGGTACAGTCGTTAACTCCTGCTCTGTCACCATCTACATCGGTGTAACTCAGAGCCAAAAAACCACTTTGAGTATCTTCATAAATGAGGTCCATCAAAGTGACGTTGGACGTAATCGGTGAATCATCAACAGGATTGACGGTAAGAGAGGCTGTTGCGCTATTGGAAACTTGTCCGCCAGCAGTTACCGTATACCCAAAACTTGCTGAGCCATTGTAATTTAAATTGCCTTTTACTCCCACTGTACACAACCCTGCCCCATCACAGGCGCAGGCCTGATTCACTGTCACGTTACTGGTAGACGTCACTGCACAGGCAGTGGCTTTGCGATTAAGCGGATCGGTATAGCTCAAGGTAATGATTGAAGCCACGTCTTCATTAAATGCCGCCGGCGTAATATTGGCCGCGACAGGAGTGGAAGGAATAACAGTTAAACTGGCCGTAGCCTGATTTGACGTTTGTCCCGCTGCTGTTACTGTAAATTTGAAATCTGCACTTCCGGTATAATTCGGTAAGCTGGTAACACCTACTCCACATATACCTCCCGAGCAAGCACATCCCTGAGACACATAAACATTTCTTAAACTGCTTACACTACAACTTGTGGCCGGATCAGACTGGGCATCCGTGTAGGACAGGATAATGACCGATTGAGTATTAGTCGGAAAAGCTGCAGGAGTCACATTAGAAGCGACAGGAGGATCACCAACAATAGTTAAAGATGCTGAGGACGAATTAGAGATGACTGAATTAGCCGTGACGGTGAAAGTAAAAGAGGCTGAACCGATATAATTATTTGTCCCTGTTACCCCAACTGTACACACCCCTAGTGAACAGCTGCAGGCCTGTGAAACTGTGACATTCGTTAGTGAAGCGATAGTACACCCTGTTGCTCGATCATTATCAGCGTCATTATAGGCAAGAGTCAGTATGGATTGTGTATTGTATTTAAAACTGGCCGGAGAAATTGAAGAAGTGATGGGTGCATCATCAAGTGGATTAATCGTAAATGAAGCTAATCCCGTTGAGGATACTTCTCCGCCAATGGCCACATTGTAACGAAAACTGCCAGATCCAAAAGCGTTGCTAGAACCTCTGACACTCACACTACAGACCCCAGCTCCATCGCAAGCACAGGCTTGTGCTATTGTGACTTTATTAAGAGAAGACAAAGAACAGCTTTGGGCCTTGCGGGCATTTTTATCAGAATAATTCAGGGTGATGAGTGAAACAGAATCTTCATCAAATGCCGGAGGATTTATATCGATTGCCTTGAGTAAGTTTACCGGAGAACCACCGGCCGCTGGTGCCGGACCTCCTTCTTTAGAAGAATCGTTCACACAAGATGATAAAAAAATCATCGTGATGAATATCCACATCCATGCCATTTTGAGATTGCCCATACACCCTCAAGAGACTTCTAGTCTCTATGGAATATTTTATCATTGATAAAAGTGAGTTTTTTCATGCGGCAGAAATGGCGCAATTTCGGCAACTTCCTGAGCCGGGCGCGGAGATGAATTTGCCAAAATTAGGAGGTGGGGTGAGGATAAGCGGCAAAAATTGCCCAAAAAAAAGCCCGGCTACTAAGGCCGGGCCAGAAGATTTTATCGACGGTTTTTTCTACCTGGAAAACGATGTCCCAGGTTTCCAAGATATTTTCCGCGAATGTTTTTGATAGAAGCAATTCTTTGCTCTGCCATTAAATCAGTCGCTTTATAAACAGGGATGTTTTGTTCATCAGCAAGTTTATAAATCTTGAGTGTTGTATCGTAAATTTTATCAACCATCTTCGTAGCTTTCTCTGCAGACCAGCCCTCGAATTCAATTGAAACGTTCATTACACCACCGGCATTAACCAGGTAGTCAGGAGCATAAAGAATGCCCTTTTCTTTTAACATATCACCGTGACGGCTTTCAGCTAACTGGTTGTTAGCAGCACCACAGACGATTTTTACTTTTAGCCTATCGATTGTCTGATCGTTAACCGTCGCACCAAGTGCACATGGAGCATAGATATCAGCTTTTACATCATAGATATCGTTAAGACCGACGAACTCTGCATTTGGAACTGCTTCTTTAAAACGAGCGATGTTTGCTTCGTTCATGTCAGTGAAAAGAACTTTTGCGCCTGCTTCGAAAAGATGACGACCTAAATGTGTTCCCACTGAACCTGCTCCCTGCAGAGCAATTGTTTTCCCTTTAAGTGATTTATCACCCCATACTTTAAGTGCCGATGCTTCCATTCCACGGAAAACTCCACGAGCTGTCCATGGCGACGGGTTACCCGACCCACCATTGATTTCAGCAACGCCTGTAACATTGTTAGTTTCAGCGAAGATGAATTCCATATCATCAACAGTTGTATTCACATCTTCAGCCGTGATGTAGCGACCATTGAGTGATTCAACGAAGCGTCCATATGAACGGAAAAGCGCTTCAGATTTATCTTTTGATGGATCGCCCATGATAACGGCTTTACCGCCGCCAAGGTTCAGTCCAGAAATTGAATTTTTGTAAGTCATTCCCCGTGATAGACGAAGAGCATCCTCAACTGCCTCATCAATTGTTTTATAGTTCCACATTCTTGTTCCGCCCAAAGCTGGTCCAAGAGTCGTATTATGGATTGCAACAATCGCTTTTAAATTGCATGAAGGATCGGAGAAGAAAACCACTTCTTCGTGTCCCATTGAGTATAATTTTTCAAACGTAAACATGGTCTTCCTCACTTTTAAAGTTGGATTATTTTTGCATCGTGTTCTACAATTGGAAAAGATAATAATCACTTGAGGATAAATATAATATGCCCACCGTGTTAGTCAGACTAAATTCGTCCACTGCAGAGGGCGGAGAAACCCGTGAATATAAAGTTAATTTAAACAATATCCTCTACGATGAACTAGAACGCCAAGGTCTTGTTTTACCCCACGGCTGTCTGGCCGGTTCGTGCGGCTCCTGTCGTATTACGGTCCTTAAAGGCATTGAAAATCTCTCACCCATGGGTGTCGTGGAAACGGACACTGTCAATTCAATAAAAGATGCTTATCCTGGTCAGCATGTCAGACTCTCATGCCGGGCCAAGGTATTAGGTGACATTGAAATCGCTCCCCTAAAATAAAAAAGGCTCCCGCAGGAGCCCTCTGTTTATCTTTTTTGCAAGTTTACTGTCTGATGAAGATGATTGTAGCGCTTCTTTCCTATTTGGTTTTTTAAGGCCCGAAGGGCTTTAGTGAAGCTACGATAAAGAAAATCATCTTCTTTTTTGGCGAAATATGTATGGTGCTCAGTCTGAACTTTAATGTTCGTACTGTAATGTCCTACAGGATCTTCCGTGACAATAACATCAACGATCGAATCGCGTGGAGTAATTTTTCTCAACTCTTCTTTGGCATCTTCAACCATTGCTGTAGGATTAACTTTATTCATAAACTGATCCTCCTTGCTTAAGCAAACAGGTAGAAAAACTTGAAAAGCTTTTCCCTGTTATCCCTATGTTACACCGGGTCTTAAGAAAGCGATCATTGATAAAAGTTATGGAGTGTTTCGCTTTTTTCGTCTGATGAGAGTGTTGATGTCGTCCGCACTATCGACTGCCGTATCCCAGGCCGTATAGATTTGCTTTTTTACATTAGCTCTCAAGTCACCTGCAACATAGAGATTCTCGACTGAAGTTTTGCCTTTAGAATCTGTCATGACAAAACCTCTTTGATCAATCTCCGCTCCCAGGGACACTGCGAGTTCATTATAAACAATCATGCCCAAAGCTATAAAACAAATCTCTGTTTTAACCTTCACGTCGCCCAGAATGAAAGCCTCCAGCTGATTGGCTTTAGCATTGCCTACAATTTCCGTGATGGGACTAGTTTCCACTTTAAAACCATATCGCTGAATCAAGGCAGATGTTTCCTGATCAAACTGAGGTACCTGCCCATTTGTAATTATTGTAACTGATGGACACTGATATCTTTCAAACAGCATCACTGCGACCCAGGCCGCTGAAGAAGTATGACCTATAATTGAAAGATTTTTATTAATGACGTGGTGACCATCACAACGAAGGCAATAATCAGCAAGCTGTACATTGGCGTAAGGAAAAATGGGTTCAATTGATCCATTGATGACGGGCTGAACGTCCATTACACCTGTGCAGAGAATAACATAATGGGCGCGATAAATTTCCCCTTTATTATCCTGAAGAGTGAATTTACCATCAGCATCTTTTGTCAGATTCGTAACGCCTCTGTTTTTTAGCCAGGTCAATTTTCCGGCAAAAGGGCCTTGCGTGATCCAGTCGAGAGCTTCTTTATTGGGTTCTTCAATTCCTTTCTTATAATGAAAATGAGCGGGCATATTCTCCACTTTAGATACCCAGAAAGCACGCGACTTTTTTTTATCTTTGGGAGTACCGGGGAAGAATAAACATTCATCATTATTAAGGACGACCCGCATGGCGGCCATCGTTCCGGCAGATCCTCCTCCGATAACTGCGACATCGTAAATTTTCATTATAAACCTAACATTAAAACAGGATTAATCTTTATCGCTATGGACACTTTGAGAAGCTTCCAAATCACCTTGTTCAACAAGTTCAGCATGTTGTTTCTTTGAGAAAATATGTCTTTCCCCTTCTACATCGCGTATGCGGACTTGTTTGATAACGTGATCCTCAACTATTTCCAGATCAAATGAAAGTCCTTCCCAGACAATAATCTGCCCCTGTTCCGGAAAAGTGTTACCCAGCATATCCAGTAGAAATCCGGAAAGTGTTGAGTAGTTATCATTGAGTGGAATTTTTATATCATAATCGCTGTAAAGTTCGCGCAATGAAGTATCACCCTCAACGACGATGCCATCTTCCAGGTTTGCTTCTTCCAGTGCTTTTTCTTTTTCGTCAACATCATCATGTTCGTCGTGAATTTCACCAAAAATTTCTTCGATGATATCTTCCAGGGTAACAATACCGACCACTGTCCCGTTTTCATCTTTAACAAGTGCAAGGTGGACTTTTTTACGGTTCATATGATCGAAGACAGACTGGATCTTCATGTGTTCATAAACGAAGAAAGGAGGCTTAATTAATTCATTAATTTTAAAATTGGCTTTTTGCTGATCAGTCACAAACGCCAGATCTTTTACATGCAGAAATCCGACAATGTTTTCCAGTTCCCCTTCACAAACCGGATAACGGGAGTTACCGGTCTCGCGGACATAATCCATCATCTGATTAAATGTCCAGTCGGCCTGAATATAATTAATATGCATTCTGGCAATCATAATGTCTTTTACTTTGATCATCGGAAATTCAAGTATAGAAGCCAGCAGATCAATTTGTTTTGAATCCATGGTTTTTTCTTTTTCTGCTTTAGAAATCATGAATTCAATATCATCCTTAGTTACCATACGTCCTGTTAGCTCAGCGCTGTCTCCCAGAATCGTACCGATGAACCATACGATCGATTTTATGACTGGGTAAAGAAGGTAAAAAAGAATCTGCAGCGTGCGAATAACTACGACTGAAAACTTCTCCGCGTGATTGCGACCAATGGTTTTAGGAATCAATTCACCAAAAATAATAATAATTACGGTTGTAATCCCCAGTGCAATACCAATGATATTGCTTCCGGTATAGGCAGCAGTGATTGAGGTGGTTAGTGAACCAGCCAGAATATTTGCAATGTTATTTCCCACGAGAATGGTGGCCAGTAATTCTGAAGGACGAAGGATCATGAAGGCCATGGCCTTTCCTTTTGAACCCCCTTCTTCAATTAGCTGGCGGGCACGGTCGGCACCGATCGATAACAATGCGGCTTCTGCAGCTGAGAAGAATGCGGCTATGATAAAACAAAGAATTAAGGCTATGATTTCAGTTGAAAAAGATAGGGGTTCAAGCGGGGGTTCTATGGAGAAATCCTTGTTAAGTTAAACAAAAAACGTCTTCATATTATATAGGAATAAGTCGTTGAAGTCCAATAGCTACAGAAAATCAATGATCTAGCGGTTTGCCATGAAAGTTGTGATCAGAATAGACAATCCGGTCATTCATTTCGTGGTTAAAGCCTGGAATTTCATCAACATTCGTCACATTGCGAAAGACGGTATTGCACTTATAGCAAATGGCAATCACGTTGAGGCGACGGAAGAGTAAGAAATCCAGGGCATAGAGAATGATGAAGGTGCTGAGGTACCAGAGTGGATTGATTCCGTACCACAAAAGGACAGTGGAAATGATGGCCGCAAGTACAAACAAAATCACGCCAAGTTTGCGGTTAAAATCTTTTTGAGTATAGAAATCTTTACGTTCACATCCCGGACAATCTTTTAAAATTCCATGCTCATGATTTTGATCGAACTTCACTTCCTGCTCAGCCTTACAAACGTCACACTGTATTCTATGTGCTTCGATTGCCGGATAAACGTGAATGGAAGAACCACAACTTTTACAGGTAAATTGTACGGTCATCATATGTAGAGCCCATAATTATAAAAGAGGTAGCTTGAAACCAGCTCGCCCATAAATACAAAAAAAGTCATGGCATAAAGAACGCCTGTAGAACTTTGAATCGAGCGTATCTTAAGAAGTTTCCAATTAAAGAAACTCATACCGGTGATGACAATATAACCAAAAGCGACTCTCATCAAGAGCAAGGTCATGTTAAATGCATAACCTGCACCCAGCATCGTTTGCTCTTCAAAAAATTCACGATTTTGCCATAACGCTATCCCGCTCCAGAGAATTTTTATAAACAAAACAATCCAGGTGATGATGGCCGCTTTCTTGAGCGGTGCTGCACTTAAATGGGGGGTTACGAGATACCAGTGCCCCAAAGTCATAGAATAAGTGATGATTCCTAGAAGCATTCCCGCCAACAAAATAAAGAATCCGCCGGACACGCTGTGATCATGCTGACAAAGCATAATGACAGGCAACAACACAGAAAGAAGGGTCCAGAGGATCCACATGAAAGCTGATTTTTTGTCTTGATGCAGGGTTGAATGAAGGATAAGGGCCAGAAGGGCCAGACCTTTTAATCCCAGCCAGAGATTGAGACCACCCTGCACACTGATGATGATGGATATAACTAAGGCACCAATGCTTACGTTGGAAGCCAGTTTCACCAGACCGTTTCCGGTGAGTTCGCTGTTGGCCACCGGTGAAAAAAGAATCATTGTCCATGAGATGGAGAGCATAAAAAAGTCAGCAATTAACTTAATGGTACTTACATTTTCCATAGTAAATCTAAAACTCGGGCTTGATGTTGAGAATGAATATATACCGCTAAATCATCAATAATGACATGATTAATCGGGGGAATTTTACCTTTTAAGGGTTCTGATTTGCTGGAAAAACTTATCTGATTCCAGTCACCTTTCAAAGGAGGCAGTGAAGAAAAATTGGACAGAAAAACGAAGAGGCAGATATTACGGTTCTCGTAAGTATAGTCTTGGTATTTAAATAAAACCAATTTTACAGCGGAGTTAAGCCCAACTCCTACTTCCTCTAAAACTTCTCTTCTGCAGGCTTCCTCCGGTGATTCTCCGGGCTCGATCTTGCCACCGGGAAACTCATTCATTCCAAAAAGGCTACCTTCCTCTAGACGCTTTTGAGTCCAGAGCTTAAATCCATCATCTGTGACGTCTTTGATAAACAAAGCAATTGCAACAGTCAGATTTTTTTTCAAGCTCTCTTCCTTTTTATTAAGTTCTCCGATACTAACATGATCAATGAAAAATTTCGACGTGTTTCCCAAGCATTCCCTCTTGTTTGCTCCGATGGAAGGTATTACTGATGAGGCTTACCGTATAGCTCTCATGAAGACCTTCCCGGAATGGGATCATTTTTTTACAGACTTCCTGAGAGTACCTACTGTAGGTAAAATTTCCGAGAAGATGGTCCTTGAACATTATGGTGAAAGGATTTATCACAAACCAGAATGGCGAAAAAAGAATTCATACCAGATTCTCACCACACACAGGGCCCAAACTCAGGCCGTGGTAGAAATTATCGAGTCACTTAAATTTGAACATCTAGACCTCAATCTTGGGTGTCCATCCAAAAAAGTAAATTCACATTATGGCGGAGCTTACCTGCTTTCAAACCATCAGCAATTAAGAGATGTATTGAAAACAATCCGTAATCATTTCAGCGGACATTTTACTGTTAAAATGAGAATCGGTTACCGGGATGATTCCAATTTTTCAGATACACTGAAGCTAATTCAGGACGAAGGAATTGAAGCAATTACTCTGCACGCACGCACCCGTGATCAGTTGTACAAAGGTGTTGCCGACTGGAGTTACATAAAAAAGGCAGTCAATGAAGTTAAAGTCCCACTCATCGGCAACGGAGATGTCTGGATTGCCGAAGACATAGAAAAAATTTTTAATGATACCAAATGCCATTCTGTCATGTTTGGAAGAAGTGCGCTTAAAACACCATGGCTCGCTAAAATTTATAAAGAATGGAAAGACGAAGGCGGACACATTGATGAAACGTTCCTTCTTTACGAAAGAAAAAAGTATCTCGAATTATATTTTGAATCTTTGCTGACTGAATATCGTACAGTCGGCTGGGCAGATGACCTGATTCTCAAACGATTTAAATCTTTTTCGAGAAATCTTTTTGATGATTATGATGATTTTGAATCTATTCGAGGGGCTTTTCTTCGGTCGGAATCGCTGGAGGAGTTTCTGAATCGTCTCTATCACTTAAAGGGCTGATCTCTGTTATCCATGGTTTTAAAAAATGATAGAAAGCTTCAAAGCATACAGAACCCATTAAAGAAAACATTAAATTTCCCGTACCGCCAAACACCAGCAGAATTAAAGTAAAAACCAATGGAGAAATCGCTCTGATTATCGAAGAGGCAAAAGGAATATTCTTCAAATTAATAAACAGCTGAAGATAATGATTAATTCGAACAATCACTGACAAAAAAGAATAGCGTTGGCCGCTGGAGAGAATTTTTTCTCTTATCCCTGGAGTTAAAAGAGTGAAATGCCAGACAAAAGTCGTTATAAAAAAGACAATATTAACAAACTGAATCGGAAGTAATGCCAAAATACCCCACAATATCATCAATGTGATTAGTGAGAAAAAATAATATCTTGTTAGCAAAGAAGTGTTGTTAATAATGGATCTCATTTTATGACTCCCCTTTTGTGTAAAAAGGTAATATCCGGGAATTGCATATGAGCTGGGCTCTTAACGACCATATCAAATACATGCATAAAATCTTCCATCGATAACATTTGATCGCGAGGAAGGTCCTCATCTTCAACATCCCATAAAGGAGTGAGGATAGCTCCTGGCATGAGCGTCGAAAATCGAACTCCCAGATGCTCCCATTCTTCGCGAAGTGACTCTATCATTCCATTGAGTGCAAATTTCGAGGCGCTATAAGCAGATATATTTGCCAGTCCTTTTTTGGAGGCAATAGAAGAGACTGTCACAATATGGGTATTGTCTTCAATTAGAAAATCACCCGCATGTTTTAAAATGTGAAATGCACCAAGAACATTTGTTTCCAGATGATCCAAAAATTCCTTTGTTGATGTCTCTACCAAGGGGGCCATTTCAAATATGCCGGCGTTCAAAATGATGAGATCCAGCTCGTCCGTATGGTTAGTGACAAGTTCATACATTTCTTCCACTGAAGCTTCATCGCGAATGTCACAAAGGATATCGATAAAATTGGAATGATCAATATTGGTTTCGCTACGAGAGACGCCGATGACAGTGTAGCCTTCACTCAGAAGATACTGGGCCATCTCAAAGCCAAGTCCTGAAGAAGTTCCGGTGATCAGGGCAAATTGATTATCTTCCATAATAAAAATCTTTAACCAAAAAAAAATGCAGCCCGAAGGCTGCATCATTTTACTTCGCTATACCAACAGCTTTAGTTTCTCTGAGTACTGTAATTTTAATTGTTCCAGGATAAGACATTTCTTCTTCGATTTTCTTAGCAATATCACGCGAGAGCATAACTGTCTCTTCATCACTTACGCGATCATTCTCAACAAAGACACGAACTTCACGTCCACCAGAGATGGCGTAAGATTTAGAAACACCTTCGAAAGAATTTACGATTTCTTCGATATCGGTCAGACGAGATACATAGGATTCCATCATTGCTTTACGTGCACCTGGACGAGCACCTGACAGAGCATCAGACGCAGCTACAAGGTGAGCAAGAACTGATTCAGGCTTCTCATCATCATGGTGAGCGCGAACAGCATGAACGACATCCGGTGACTCTCCATACTTTTTCAGGAAGTCAGCACCGATAACTGCATGAGAACCTTCGGCTGAAGCATCGATAACTTTACCTACATCGTGAAGAAGTGCTGCACGACGAGCTTGTTTTACGTTAAGGCCAAGTTCAGCGGCCATAGCACCACAAATAAAGGCTGCTTCAATTGCGTGCTGGTATTGGTTTTGCGTGTATGAAGTTCTCCACTGAAGAGCTCCTACCAGTTTTAAAATTTCAGGGTGGATACCGTGAACTCCGATTTCCATTTGTGCTTTTTCACCAAGGTCGCGAAGCTGTCTTTCCATTTCGGCTTTTGACTTATCATGGAATTCTTCAATTTTAGCCGGGTGGATACGTCCATCGGCGATGAGCTTCTGGATAACCATTCTGGCGATTTCTTTACGAACAACGTTGAAACTCGATATAACAACAACCTCTGGTGTATCATCGATAATTAAATCGACACCACAGATTTGTTCAAAAGCACGGATGTTACGACCTTCACGACCAATTAAGCGGCCTTTAACGTCGTCACTTGGAAGCTCAACTGATCCGATTGTTTTTTCACCAACGTATTCACCGGCAAATCTTTGAATGGCAATTCCGATAATTCTTTTTGATTTGGCTTCGGCTTCTTCTTTTGTTTCTTCTTCAATGCGACGAAGAACTTTACCGAAGTCAACGCGGGCTTCTTCTTCCATCGCTCGAAGAAGCTCATTTTTGGCTTCTTCTTTAGTCATTTGAGCGACCTGGGCCAGACGATCATTAAATTCATCTTGTTTCTTTTTAAGCTTAAGGGCTTCTTCTTCATGCAGTTTCTTAGAAACTTCAAAGGCGATTTCTTTTTCTTTGAGGACTTTAACTTCTTTATCGTGATCTTCAATCTTGCGATCTAGTGTTGCTTCTTTTTTAGCTACTTCACGTTCCTGATTTTTGATTTCATTTGTACGGTTGGCAATTTCTCGATCAGATCTTTCTTTTTCTTCGCGGGCAATTTCTTTTGCTTCCTGACGGGCTTTGTACTTGATTTCATCTGCCGATTTCTTGGCTTTTTCGATGATGTCGTTACCCTTACCTTCTTTTTCTTTTAACTCTTTTTGAACTTGGGTGTTTTTAAACACATAACCGACGATGACGCCGATGATGGCAAAAAGCACTGACGCCAAGATAACTGATATATTCATGGGACCATTACTCCTTCGTATTATTTAAGACGTTTTCACGCCATTACAATTAATTATTCTTTTTTCAGTAACAACAAAATCCATTTTCACATCGTGCTCTTCTTGGGGAAGTGAATCAAGCAACTGCACTTCAAAGCCGACTCCGATTTTTAATGTCGTTTTGTTGTTTTCCAACGCACGATCAAAATAACCTTTGCCTCTTCCCAGTCTTGTCCCGCTTGCATCAAAGGCCAGGCCGGGAATTAAAACTATTTCTGGTAACACTTCTGGTTTGGATTCAGCAGGGCCCTTTATTTTATGCCCGAAATCAAACCTTTCCTCCAGTTCATCGAGACCAGAAACCCGATAAACCATATTGTTATTTTGTATTGCCGGGAAAGCGGTTCGCTTTTTAAATTCTTCACTCCAGGCCAGATGCCATAAAGGCTCAAACTGGTATGGAGCATAAGTTCCGACAAATAATTTTAATGGATCAATTTTTTGGTCTGCAAAAAGCTGTAATAAGTTTTTGGAAACCTGAAAGCTCAACTCGTGATGACTTTTTTTTGTTTCCAAAAGAGCAAGACGTTGCCTCATCTCTTTGCGAAACTCAATTTTCGTTTTCACAAGCCTAACGTGTCGTAGGAGAAACTTCTTCGATATACTGAAGGGCATCGACTGCAGTCATCTGCAATTGATGGATACTTTCGCGATACTCTTTTTCAAGGGCTAATTTTTCACCAGCGAACTTCAGCGACAAAAGCACCGCCACTTGATGGGGTGCCAGCGTTGGCGATTCATTGAATATTTTGTGAGCCTCTGATTGAACTAATCCGACAATATCACTTGGACTAATACCGCCTAACTCTTCATTCTTTTTAAGCTTGAGTCGGTATCCAAGGACTTCAAATATTTCTTGATTTTCTCTTACGTGATCCATTGTATTAAGAGTAATCGATACAGGAATTTACGTCAAACAAAATGCCTTGCACTAGGGTATTGTAGCAGCCTCCCTTTCACTTCCTAAAAGTGCATGCAGATAATCATCCACATTAAAGATATCGAGGTCGTCAGCAGTCTCACCAACTCCTATATAGGCGATTGGAAGTTTTAATTGATCAACTATCGAGACAGCACTTCCGGCCTTTGAAGAACCGTCGCATTTTGTGAATATTAAACCAGTTAGCGTGAGCGTCTTATGGAATTCTTCAGCCTGCCTTAATGCGTTTTGTCCGGTAATTGCGTCAAGCACTAACAGGATTTGATGAGGAGCGGTTGGATCAAGCTTCTTTAAAACATTTTTACTCTTGTTCAGTTCATCCATTAAGTTTTCTTTAGTGTGCAGTCGTCCTGCTGTGTCAAGAATACAATAATCCGCCTGCTGATTGAGGGCGGCCTGAAGAGCGTCATAACCCACGCCGGAAGGATTAGCCCCTTCCTTGGCCCGAATCATTGTTGCCCCTGCGCGATCACACCAGACTTGCAGTTGATCAACGGCTGCTGCACGGAAAGTATCACAGGCCCCAACCACAACACTTGCGCCTTGAGCGCGAAGTTTGGTGGCCAGTTTTCCAATAGTCGTCGTTTTTCCCGCACCATTTACACCTACAATCATAATCACTTTAGTTGATTTAGGCGCAGCAGGATCATAAGCATAGAGTGATTGATCAACATGTGCCTGCACAGGCTCCATCTTTTCTTTTAAGAAACTAAAGAGAAAAGTCTTAAAACTTTCTTCGGTCAAGTCACCGCTTTTGGCTTTTTTATGAACTTCTTTCATCAAAGCATCGACGGTACCGGTACCGATGTCTGCTCCATAGAGTAATTCTTCCAGCTCCTCTACTTTTTCTTCGTTGATGGCCTGGCCGGAAAATAAATTTGTTAATTTTCCCCAGACTTCATTGCGGGAACGGGAAAGGCCTATTTTGAGGCGGTCTTTAAAGCTAACCTTAGCCGGAGCTGGAGTAGGTAGTACAACTTCCGGTTCAGCTTTTGGCAATTCAGGTTCTTTTTCAACTTTTGCAACAAATGGCTTCTCCGCTGGCGGCGGAAGCTTTGGTTCTTTTTTTCTGGAAAGAAAGAAGAACAGGGCAAGTGCGAAAATAACCAGTGCCAGAACAATATAAATCCAATCCATAAAACCTACCGCTTAAGAGAATTTTTGAGCTGCTAAAATATATGTGCACAACAGCTCTTTTTCAACTTGCACAGCAAGTAATTTATCAGATAATGTGCCCAAAATGAGAAAAGAAAAACTTCACGCTCAATTTCAACTGCTTCGGGCCATCCGCCGTTATTTCGAAGGCCAGGGTTTTCTGGATGTGCTTACGCCACCAATGGTGCAAAACCCGGGAATGGAAACACACATTCATCCCTTCCAGGTCGCGCACGCGCGAACCGGACAAATCATCCCTTCTTATTTGCATACTTCTCCCGAATTCCACATGAAAGAACTCCTGGCATTAGGGTTCGAAAATATTTTTACACTTGGTTACTCTTTTAGGGACGAGCCAGATGCTCCTCATCACCGTCCGCAATTTCTCATGCTCGAATGGTATCGCACCAATGCTCGTTACGAAAAAATTATGGATGACTGTGAGGGCCTCTTTCAGTTTTGCCTGAACGCACTGGAAGAAAAATCCATTTCGGTTGATAGCAGCATGAGCAAACTGAAATTCCAACGGGCAACGATTCAGGAGATTTTCCTGGACATGCTTTCTATTGATATTCTGGATTATCTGGAGAAAAAAGATTTACGGGAACTGATCGAAAAGAATTTTAAAGATGTCCCTCTACCAAATCAGGGAGAGGAATTATCCTGGGATGATTATTACTTCCTGCTGTTTTTGAATAAAATTGAACCCCACCTCGTCCATTATCCCTATCTGCTCTTATATGAATTTCCCCATCACCTGAGCGCACTGGCGACATTGAAAGAAAGCGATTCGCGAGTTTGTGAGCGTTTTGAAATTTATGCTAAAGGAATAGAGCTTTGTAATTGTTTTAACGAACTTCGTGATCTGAAAATTCAAAAGCAAAGGTTTATAAATCAGGCCAGTGAAAAAAAAGAATTGTATGGCTACACATTACCTGAACCAGAAGTCTTATACCGGGCCCTGGAAAAAGGGTTTCCGCCATCTGCAGGAATTGCCATGGGAGTTGAGCGCTTTCTTCGCGTTTTAACCTCTACCGAAAATCCGTTCTGGAAGTAGATTTACATCATTGCATTGAACGCAGAGTGAAGCTTGATGATGACTTCAGATTTTATGTGTTGAAGCGGCACTTTAGAAGCCCATGCTTTGTGATCTTCCGGGACTGTTATTTTTCGTAAATTATTTGACCACAAAGTTGGAAATTTAGCTGCGAGATCAGCGGACATAAGAGCGTACCATTTTTCTAACCCTTCACGATCCGAGCCGAAAGCGTCGAACATATCCAGAGTTTTTTCTGTAATGACTCTCTTTAAAGTAAAAACACTCCAGCCTTCAAAACTTTTCTTTTCCACTTTTTTGCCCAGATATTTTCCCCAGAAATAAACAGCAAAATCAGCGGTGGCACTTTTAACTGGTTTATCCCATTCTTCCATGCCCGCATAAGTTGCATCCAGCACAAGTGCCCGATACACACCTTCGCGAGTTCCCCCCTGGGAAAGGACATTCATAAACTGATTCACTTCTTCATCAGTTGGTTTAGCCTGTCGGGTTGCTTCGTAGAGTTCGCGGATAAAAGCGTAACTGTATTTCTGTTCGACATCGGCAGGTAATTTGATTTTATCTTCTTTTTTATCGTAAACCGCAGTAGAAGTAGCATCGCTGACAATTTTCGGCAGTGTTGGCATCTGCATCTGAGGCTTTGGAGGAATTGGAGCGGGACCAATAATTTTCACAGTCCACTCTTCACCCAAAAAACGCATTAGCTGTGGGCGCATTTTTTCTGCGAAAGAAATATTTTTATCGGTCTTGTTATCCTGAGCATGTAAGATGTGAATGGATAAAGCCAGAGCGAAGATAACAGCTAATCTCAAATGATACTCCTGCGAATCGTTTTTCTAAAGTTTAACAAAACGTTGCGGGAATAAAAGGGGCACGATTTTACTCATTGATTGCGATAAAAGTCCTTTAAGAGAACTTCGAGTTCATTAATTTTTGATTTACTTAGTGGAAGAATTTTCTCAACTAATTCCTGGTTGTCTTTCCATTCATCTCTAACCAGTTCCAGTGCACTTAGCAAAGAAGAGAGAGTCGAATTAATGTCATGCTGCAGTTTATTCTGACTATTGATCGGCATTTTTTAATTCCTGCGCTTTCAAATTAGTTATAATGCGGTAAAAAGAATTATTAGACAGTTTTAAATCTGCCATGGTCTTGCGAACTTTATCGTTATTTTCTTTTAATATTTTTTCGGTTATCTGGGCTTCAATCATTTCAATATAAGCGTTCAATCCCATAGACTTCACTGCCTGCAGATCAATGCTTAGTTCATTTGCAATTTGCTGACAACTGGAGCTTAATAAACCTGCAAGATCTTGCAGCTGAATTATTCCATTACTCCTATTACGTAACACTTCTATAGTTCTTTCGAGCTCCCGGATATTTCCCGGCCACTCATAATTTAAGAATTGTTGTTTGACGGCCTCTGATAAAACGATTTTTCTCGGTCCTTTTTTGAGAAAAATTTGAGCAATTGGAATTATATCTTCACGTCTGTTACGTAAACTTCGCAACTGAATGTTATGTCCCTCTATCCGGAAGAGGAAATCCTGGCGAAACTCGCCTCTGCTTTGTTTAAGTTTCAGATCTTCACAAGTTGCACTGATCAGACGAAATGATGAACTTACAGTTTTCTCAGATCCCACTGGATAAAAAACTTTTTCTTCAATTGCCTTAAGAAGTTTTTTCTGTACATTGAGAGAAAGTGTCGCGATTTCATCCAGAAACAACGTTCCACCATTTGCCAGTTCCAGCAGACCTTTTTTAGTCTTGTGGGCTCCGGTAAATGAACCTTTTTCATGTCCAAACAATTCAGATTCAATAAGGCTTTCACTAATTTCAGAACAGTTAAGATGAATAAAAGGTTTTTCGGAATCGTCGAGTTCATGAATATATTTTGCCAGCATTGTTTTGCCGGTACCGGTTTCACCGGTGATCAGTACAGGCAATGCGGAACTTACTGCTTGCTCAATGATTTTCAGCTGCTCTATTACTTCATAATTTTGAGTCATGAAAAATTGCTGTAGTCTAAGCAGATTGCTGTTATTGTTTTTCAATAAGTTAAATTTTTTAATGATTAGTTCAATGGATTCCTTGGTAAACGGCTTGCTTAGAAAGTCACCTGCGCCTTGCTCATAGGCAGCACTAATGACTTTATCTTCCTCTCTTCCGCTTAAGACAACCACATATGTTCCACGTGCCTTTAAAAGGCTGATCAGCTGCAAACCCGCCAGCTCTCTTTCTAGATCCAGATCAACGAAGGCCAGATCGTACGAATCTAGTTCCATTAAAAGTATCGCTTCTTTTTCGCTGGAAGCCTGGGCTACGTGCCCATAGTTTTTCAAACGGCCGGCAAGACCTATTCTGGACAATAAATCGTCTTCGATGATTAACAATGATAAGGCTTTGGAATTCATAGAAGCATCATAGTAATAATCCTTATTTGGATCAATTAAAGCTTTGGAGTCCTATACATTTTTCACTGATTGCCCAAAATTATGTGCATTTTTTAGGCGGGGGGGTGGGCAATATTGGCAATAACCGAACGAAAACATTGAGCTTTAGGTAATTCCTAAATATTTCTTAAATTTTAACGATAATAAGAGATATGAAAACGTTTAACATAAAACTCCTAACGTCATCTCTAGTAACCACCCTTATTCTGGCCGGTTGTATGCCTGACAGCTTGACCAAGTTTAAGAAGGAACCACCGAAAAAAGTTACACCCGCTGAAGCTGTTAGCGGTCCGGTGACTGATGAAACCGGGAATGTCATTGATCCGTCAACGCTAACTGATCCGACTATTTTTCGCATAAAAGTTCCAGATGAAATAACCACTGTAACGACTAAAACTTATGAAATTGGCCAGACGGTAAATTTAGAAGCGCAATTAGACGGATCTATTGGTTTGGAGCCATATCGCGACACTTTAATGGTTAAATGTGAAATTGTCTCTGCAACAGCATTACCGCCGGGAATTAGCCTTCGTGCAGATGAATGTAAAATCAGTGGAAAAACCATTGATGTTTTCTCCGATACAAATCCATTAAATTATGGCAAGCCAGTCCCATATACCGTTAGACTTCATTACATAAGTAAAACGGGAATTGTTAAAACAATGGATACCACTATCAGTATTGGGGTGTATCAGCGGTTGGGCGGTATTTTCTATTCTCAAAATGACAAACTTCTCATGAGACTTTCCCCTACTGGTGGAGCTCAGATTTCATCTATTACTTCTAATATTAATGCAGATGACCCATATGAGAGAACCGGCCTACTCTCTACTGCTGACGGCCCTGTTGGCGTAGTTAAATTTGTGGATGTAAATACATCACGAGTTGGTATTTCCAGAGTAATTCCGATTGAAGTAGAAAATATTACCAGCTTGTCCTATTTTGATACGACCCAAACACCTCCTACTGAGCAATATCCTTCTTTAACAACTGCCAGATTTATTTCCAACAATGCAGATACTGTAGGTTCAAACGATGCTGTCGGAAAAGTTGTTAAACTCTACCGTCCGACTTCTACTTCCACTCGGGGTATAGTCTATGTAGAAATGATTTCTAAAGACATTTATTTTCAAGATGGACAATACATTGACGATGCAAAAACTTTCGTAGGAAATGCCACTCGCATTACTACACGGGATACTACAGCGGGAACTCTGGGGATCGATACAGACTTCACCATGAGACGTGTAGGTACTACTTTCGTTGCAGACAATGACTATCAATTTTTTGACGATAAATTCTCAGTCTCAGCGCTGGTTCGTATTTATGAACCAGGTGTTTCAGTTGCTAACGGTATAAGGCTTAAACCTGTTACCAATGCTGGATTGACAGCTGAAAACAATGTATCTTATTCGGTCTCACCTGCATTGCCGTCAGGTCTTTCTCTTAATCCAGCTACCGGAGAAATTACCGGAGCCTTCACAGATACTCTCGACGGTGCAACATTTAACGTTACAGCACGTAATGATATTAACTCTGTTACTGCAGCGGTTGGCTTAGGAGCTATCTATGCTCCGAAAGATTTAAGTTACACAGACCGGCAGTTAATCAGTGTTAACAGCTCAACAAAGTTTCTGGAAGGCGAAATGCTGTTCCAGCCTATTACGCCTCCTTTAGAAACTAATATAAAGGCGCGTATCCTGCGTAAAATCGGCGCAGTTGGATTTGAAAAGTTGAGTATTGCAAACATGAACGGGCCTTTCAGTGCAGGGGCAATTTTGGATTCGGGAAATGCTTTCTATAGCGAAAAAACATTCATTTCCCCTCTGGCCGTAACTCCAACTTCAACGACAACAGCAGCAACACCAATTGTTGTTCATTACAATGTTGTATTATCTCTGGCTTCATCAACAAACTTTACAATCGGGGGCTATGTTTCTAATGCAGCCGGCGCTCTGGGAAGAATTGTTGCAATAGAAGGTAATGATATTTTTATTCAGTTTCTAACTCCTGACCCTACATCAATTGCGACCTTTACACAGGGTGAAAACGTCAGAAACCATGAAGTTTATGCTTCCGGGACAACAACTACAACCATTTCACAAGTTGAATCAAATAATTTAAAAATAGTATTAGGGGCAACAACTCTTGGTGGCCCTACATTTAATATCGGTTACGATATTTCGACTTTGCCAGGCGCACCTGCTCCGGTTACTGGTGATCTTTCTGCTTTTATCTATGATAAATCAGGTTCTACTTTATATGTTAGTGATGTGACTAAACAGCCATCCTCTACAAATTACTTCCGCAACAGTCAGTATATTACCGATGACGAAGTTGCTGATGTCGGGCGCTACACGCAAATAAGCACGGTCAGCAATTTGAACCATTTCTTTGTTGAAAACAACGTGAGCGTGGAAATTAAAGCCAACTTGAGTATTGGGAACAACACTGTCTTTACTGTTACACCTGCTCTGCCATTAGGATTAACCCTGGATGCCAGAACTGGTCTTATTTCCGGTAAACCAACTGTAAGAGTTCCGCGCAAAGAATATGTTATCTCTGCCGTGAATTTAATTGGTCAGACTGATTTTGCTTTTGAACTGGAAGTGCGTGATTATTTCCGGGTAACTAACACATCAACGGCTTCATCATTTATCATGCATAAATTCGGAGACAATCAACAATATAGAGATTGTAAAATACCAGCGACAAACATTATTGAAGCAGAAGGGGCACGTGACATCAGATGTCTACTGGAAGCGGAAGAAAAAGACTTATACAACATCAAACTGCAACTGCAGACAGCGGCAGGTGCTGGTGTTTGTCAGTTCATTAACGTTGCACCATTTTCGTACTATAGATATCCACCATATCAAACTGACTCAACAACCACCAAGTATGTTGTAGCAGGATGTGCAAAACAAGGCGATGCTACTGGATTAGGGGCTCCTTTTATGGCCAACATCCCTGCATCTGCAACCACCTTCACTCCGACAGCTGAAATGTGCGATGGTAATTATACGTCTATTTCGACAACAACCCCTGGTCCAAATTGCGATGCAGGAAGTTTCGAGGTGATCACTTTCACTGGTGTTGACTCTGATGGTAACGGTGTTTGTGATCAATATACTCAATCAACTGCAGCTACAGTTAATTGTGGTGGTCGTAAACAGGCCTGTTTAGATGGTCCAGTTCGAGATTTACTGGAGGAAACAAAAGTTAACGAAGGATACATGAGTCTTGATTATGAAACTTCAAACGGAGCAACGGCCAACGTATCTTTTGCCTCTCCTATTGAAAAAGGTTTACGCACTAACTTAAGAGCCGCTAACGGCACCCGCAATACCGCTTGTACCAGCAGTAAAGCGCACGCAAATGAATGGATGAAACTGGCCAAGAATTTCAGTGCCACTTCTCACCCTTTCGGTGACGCGAACCCGTTTTACACATTTAACTGTCTTGATTCTGCCAAGGACATTAAAGCTAGAATCAGAGTTGTTGTGCGAGACTGGAACCGGGCCTTCAAGATTAACAGCGATATCGATCTGGATCCAGCTTATCCGGCAGTTACAGCTCCGGTCAGCACAATGGATGCTAGCGGATTAGATCCTGAGTTCCTTGAAGATTATAATAATTATAAAGACTGGGATGACTCTTACACTGAATACGGTGAATGTGATAATCCAATGTTTAAAACACAGTCAATTTGTGTGGCTAAAGGAGGAGTCTGGACTAGTGACACTGCCGCTGCTGATTATCCTGCATGTGATGGAACAGCACTTCCTGCTGCTACGGACAGACATAAATATCCAGGCCTGAAATACTAATTAACTGAAACGACCCGACCAACTAAATCGTAATCTAGGACTTCGGTGATCTCGACAGAAACGAGATCACCGACTTCCAGTTTCTGCCCGTTTAAATCGTTGATGATCACTTTACCGTCGATATCCGGTGCCTGCCCTTCATGGCGGCCCTGGATGAGCAATTCTGTCTCTTCGTGCTCGCCTTCAATTAAAACAGGTATAACCTTGCCCAGGAAAGCTGAATTGAGTTCGCGGACGATTTCTCTTTGAGCTTCAAAAAGACGGTCAAAACGCTCATCAATAACTTCTTGCGGGACTTTTGGCTGAAGCTTGAATGCCGGAGTACCTTCTTCATCGGAATAACGGAAAATGCCCAGGTGATTGAAACGCGCTGTTTTAATGCCTTCCAGTAGAAGGTCGAAGTCTTCTTCTGTTTCTCCGGGAAATCCAACAATGATCGATGTACGAAGAATGATTCCCGGGATCCGTGAACGCAGTTTCTCAATGCGTTCATGGATTTTCTCTCCGGTAATTTTTCTGTTCATGCGTTTGAGTACATTAGTAGAAAAATGCTGAACCGGCATATCGAGATATTTACAGATTTTTTCTGAAGTCGCCATTTTTTCGATTACTTCATCGGTTAATTCATCCGGATAAAAATAGAACAATCTAACCCAATCTACACCCTCTACTGACTCCAGTCCGGAGAGGAGATGAGCAAGCTTATTATTTTCATCCAGGTCAACACCGTAATCTGAAAGATCCTGAGAAATGAGATTGAGCTCCCGTACCCCTGATGAAGCTAAATTTTTAGCTTCATTTACAAGAGACTCAACCGTACGCGAACGCAATTTTCCGCGTAATTTAGGGATAATACAAAAAGTACAATTTCGGTTACATCCTTCAGAAATTTTTAGCCAGGCAGTATAAAAAGGTGATGTATTCAGGCGAGGATCATATTCAGTGTGAATAAATTTAGGAATTTCGACAAAAGATTTCTTATCCAGTTTCCCATCTTCCATTGCTTTTAAAAGCATGGTGATTTTATTGTATTCTCCAGTACCAATAATAAGATCGGCTTCCGGAAGTTCTGCTTCAAGTTGCTCTGCGTATCTTTGGGCCATACAACCAGAAATTACCAAAGCTTTGCAGCGTCCATTGTCAGGATTTTTGTAGTCGGCCATGTCCAAAATGGTTTCAACTGATTCTTTTTTTGATGCTTCAATGAAAGAACATGTGTTAACAATAATCACCTCTGCATCACTGGGCTCTTCGGCTATGGAATATCCATCAAGACCGAGGTATCCAAGCATGACCTGGGAGTCGACCAGGTTTTTTGAACAACCCAGCGAGGTAAAAAAAACTGTTTTATCGTTAAAAAGCTTGGCAGATAATTCCACAATTCATCCAAAAGTATGCAAAAATTTAATGATGAGACTTGATAGTACAATTTATTTGAATAATCAAAGTTTAAAGGACTGCATGAAAAAAATACTAATTACCCTTCTTCTTCTCTCAGGCTGTAGCTCAAGCCCCGTTATTCCGGTCAAAACTCCGGAATCTTCGCGACTTACGCAGTTAAAATCCGCTCTTGCATCAGGAAAAATGCCTTTTGAGGTTGAGAATAATAGTGAAGAAATGGCTAAATTTTATTTGGAAGGCAGAATGGCCGAGGAGAATGGAAACCTCCGTTTAGCCTGTGAAAAGTTTGAAGAAATTGCGCAAGAGAAAGCATTTCCTATTTATCAGGTTGCCCGCTATCACACCTTGATGGACTGTGATTATTCAAAATCAGAGTTGATTGGAATCTGGAGTGAGTTTGAATCCCCGAGTTACTTACGTGAATCGTATCTGGAAACCTCACTCAAGCTGGCCCAAAAATATAACATTGAAAGATTTGTTGCAGAATTCTCATATGAACTGTCGCGGTTTAAGCAGGTACAGTCTGAAAAGGTGGCCCTGTTAAAAAACGCACTCGCTATTGCGGAAAAGCTGGAGCTGCATGAAAAAAGAGAGCAGTATTTTAAACGCCTGGTAGAGGTTTCCCCGCTTTTTTCAAAGGAAGTAAATAAAGACAACATCTTCGCAGTTGCCAAAGATTATGAGAGCAACCGCTTATTTGAAAAAGCCCGTTCTCTTTACCGTGAAATAATTTTTTCTGATCAATATGATAGTGCCTTAAGGATAAAAACTTACAACTCATATAGAACTTCTTTTAAAGTCGAACGTGATCTCAAAATGTTTCTGGAAAAAACAGGTGAAATGGAAAAATGGCTTAAGGCCATGCTTGATTTAGCACCTGACTCAATCGAATTACAGCACGCATGGATTGACAGCAAAATCGCTTATGCCCGGGCGATCTGGACTGATCACCAAAACCTCGAAGCGAGAAAGATTCTGGACGACGCTATTGCTACCAAGCTGGGTAAAGAGGATCAGCTGGCTACTATTTACTGGGTATATGGCTCACTTCATGTAGAAGTAAAAGAATTCGAACAAGCCATTACAAAATTTCAAAAAGCTCTGAACTTTAATCCCCTCGACACTGCATTGCTTGAAAATATTCAGTGGGCCATTGTCTGGAACAAATATCTTTTAAAAAAAGATGATCAAGTCATTAAAGACGTTAATAAATACGTGGCAAAATCCAGCAATCCGAATTTCTATCACAAACTTAACTTCTGGAAAGCTAAATCCCTTGAGCGTTTAGGCAAAACACAAGAGGCACGTGAATTATTCAAAAAGACACTGACTGACGATATGTTTGGTTATTATGGCATTATCTCGGCAATGGAACTGGAAGAATCGCTGCCCCCAGTCCCTGCAACTGTTATCAATACTGATCCGACGGGTATCCTGATTCTGGATTGGTTGATTGCCATGGAAGAAGAATCGCATGCTGCAAAATATTTAAAGGAAATTGATTCGCAATTTAAAACTATTGCTGAAAGAGAAAGGGCTATGTCACTCTACGCTCAGACCAAATGGTTTCAGGGAGGCATGCGCCAGATCTTTAGTTTCCCCTTAAGTAAGCGTAATGCCTACACAGAAAAATTTATTTCAGTGGTTTTCCCAACTCCTTATGAAGATCTTATTTCTCAATTTGCAGGGAAATACAATGTTCCCAAAGAATTGGTTTATGCCATTATCAGGCAGGAATCTGCATTCAATCCTAATGTACGTTCGTGGGCAGATGCTTTTGGACTCATGCAAATGATTCCTGAAAAAGCTTCCGAACTTTCAAAAAAATATCAAATACCCTACCGGGAATTTAATGATTTATATGAACCAGCTCTTAATTTGGAATTGGGAACAGTTCTTTTAAGTGAGCTAAGGGAGCTTTTTAAGGCCAAGTTTGCTCAAAGTGTGGCTTCTTATAATGCCAGTACCGATGTTATCGCGGTCTGGGAAAGAGAGCGCTTTAACGGAAACTATCTAGAATTCATTGAAATGATTCCCTATGAAGAAACACGTAACTACATCAAGCTCGTTTTTCGAAATTACATCACTTATAAACGTATTTTGAAAAATGAGCCACAATACATAGATAAAAAGTTTTTTGAATTACCATTTAATTAGTTTTTTTCGTATTAGGTGGAATGACGAAGTTAAATTTATCTGGATTAAAGTTCACGTTAGTTTTTAAATCTACAAATCTAATTTTCGTCGTTTTTCCATCTGATAGAGTTAATTCAATTTCCTTCAGATCTTCAAATTTCTGTGATTTATTTTCAAATGCCAGTAGAGCTTTCGTTACACCCAACTCTTTACTGGCCTTAATTTTGAAGTTGAGCTGATTGTTTTTAAATTCGTATAAGTCATTGCTGGTTAAGCCCTTTTTAAGGGCATCAAAAAATTTGATATAAACAGAAGCACCCTCTCTTGCTGACATTTCTGTTACCTCTCCCTGTTCTCCTTCAATAAATGGAGCCCGATAATACCAGGCTTTCGAACCATTACTGGTAAAAATGACTGGAGTAGGTGTGGATGTTTCAAAACGTATCTGCCCAGGATATTTGTAATCAATTGTCCCGTTCCCTTTTTTAACCTTACCTTTCAAAGTACTAATATATTCTTGCTCAAACTTAGAACTGAAAGTTGCAGGCAGGAACTCAGCATAAACCGGGTGAGTCAAGATCAAAGTCATGGAAGCTATTAAAAATTGTTTCATCTTAACCTCTAAAAATGTCGTTTTGACACTTCATTATTCTAGGCTGTCTGTAAGAACATGTAAATTTCTCTCATTGAATGGTCATTCATTGACATTGGGCGGTCGTTCTTTATAAAAACGATCAACTGTAACTAAAGAGGTATTTATGAAAAGTCTGTTTATGACCTTAACCTTACTGATCGGTATTTGTAGTCAGCTTAATGCTTCAACTGTTGATGGATATTCTTTACCATTAGTCAGCAATGATCCGGAAATTAATTTTGTTCTCAATACGATTCAAACCCGTACTGAATATCGCAATGAAACTGTGGCCAAGACCTGCTATCGCACAGAATTCGATGGCTATCGTAATGTCTGTAACTACTATCCGGAAGTTTTCTGTTACGAAGACCGTATGTCGCGTCGGATTTGCGAAACTCGTCCAGTCTATCGCTGTCATTCAGAACCAGTGTACAGAACAGTTCCCTATACATGTTACGAGACCGTACGTGTTCCTTTTGAAGTGTTCAGCCATAATGTAAAAGCCACTGTAAAGGTCACAAAAAAATCAGAAATACCAAATGTTGGTGATTGTCACCTGAATTTCACTCTCGAAGGACAGACTTTGAAAACAGCAGCTCACTGTCCGATGTTATTAGTTAGTGCCAAAAAAACAGCTCAGGAAAACCGCATAGGAGACACACTTTTACAAGAATATGGTTTTGATCTCAATTTTGCAGAAATTGCAGCTATCACTGCACCGGTAAGCCGGGGAATTAAAGAAATGAGATTGGAGGGCCAAACTCTGGTTTTTAAAACCGGTGATTTAAGCCGAAATCCTCATTTCGCATTAAAATTGTTTGTAGAGAGAAGAAAATTTTTAAGAGAAGACGAGACTTTAATTAATCGCAATCTTGCTCCTTCTGAATATTCATTTACTAAAACAACTGAAAATGAAGGTATCGTCAAAATTAACCTATCCAGCCTTTTTGGCGGCGTAAACAATAAGAAGAAACACGTTTTTAAAGTAAATCTGGATGTTCTTCTTGACCGTGCTTCAGTGCTAAATGCGACTCTACCTGACCTTTCTGCAGATGCTTCGCTGACAATTAACGAATAAAGATAATAGCGGCAGTCCTGGCTGCCGCTTTTACCCTCCTAGTTTGCTCAAATATAGATTCATTGACTCACCTGAAGCCTTGGCCATAAAATTTTCAGATGGTAAGTCATGAAGCGAAAATCAAATATCATATTGGTGTAGATGGCGGTGGCACCGGAACAAGGGTTCTGGTAACAGACACAGCAAATAAAATTCTCGCTACGGCCCACGGAGATCCTTCAGCACTCGGACAGGGAATTGAAAGGGCCTGGCGTTCGATTCTGGATACACTTGCCCGTGCTTTTCACAACGGCAATTTGCCCGTTCCCATGCTTACGGAATGTGCTATCGGATTAGGTCTTTCTGGTGCCAATAATATTATCTGGAAAAATGAATTCTACCTGCGCAATCCGGGGTTCAATAAAATCATAGTTGATACAGATGGATTCACTACTCTTTTAGGAGCTCATGCCGGTAAGCCTGGAGTGATCGTTGCTGTTGGTACTGGCAGCGTTGGCATGGCCATGAACAGTAAAGGTGAACGTTTCTCAGTTTCCGGTTGGGGATTTCCCTCTGGAGATGAAGCCAGCGGAGCATGGCTCGGTCTTCGAGCCTGCGCACTCACTCAGAAAGCATTAGATAAAAGAACAACCCCGGGTGATCTGAGTAAGAAGGTTCTGGAGTTTTGTGGAGGAAATGATGAAAGTTTTCTCACCTGGCTTGGCAAAGCCGGCCAGAATACTTTTGCCCGTCTGGCCCCCCTGGTTTTCCAATCAGCTGAAACAGACATTGAAGCACGGAATTTATTATTAAAGGCCGGCTTGGAAATTGAGCAAATGGTTGTCACTCTGGATGGCCCGGGTCTATTACCCCTTTCCATTTGTGGACGCCTTGGCGAAGCACTTATTGACTATCTGCCTTCGGAAATCAAAGCGCGAAATCTTTCACCGAAAGGAGACTCAACAGTCGGTGCTATTGAACTTGTACGCAACTATCTCGATGGAAAAGTGCATCCATGAATAAACTCCATGCAAATATCTTTACACCATCGGGGCATAGCTCTGTTGAGTTAAAATTTGATACAAAAATTATTTCGATTGATCCCATTGAACATAATCCATCGCTCCCCTTTCTCATACCGGGCTTTATTGATCTACATGTACATGGAGGTGGCGGCTTCGATTTTATGCAGCCAATCCCTGAGATTAAAAACATTCTCAAGACTCACGTTCAAACCGGAACAACTTCACTGCTGGCAACAACAATGACAGCACCACATGAAGAATTAAAAAAAACTTTTTTGAATTTAAAAAAAATTCTGGCAGGTGTTGAATTAAAAGGATCCAAAATTCTGGGAGTGCATCTTGAAGGGCCTTTCATAAGCCAGGAAAAATTAGGAGCTCAACCTGACCATACCCGCGAAGCAACCTTGCAGGAAATAAAAGATCTTCACGCTATTGTTCCCATCAAAGTTTTAACCCTTGCACCTGAGGCTTTTAATCACTTACAAATTATCAGTGAACTAAACAAGATGGGAATCGTCGTTCAGATTGGGCACAGCAACGGTACATACGAACAAGGTGTTCAGGCCCTTCAACAAGGGGCCAGAAGCTTTACTCATCTCTACAATGCCATGAGCGGGTTACACCATCGCAATCCCGGTATGGTAGGCGCTGCACTTGCTCATGCAGAGTATGCTGAACTCATTCCCGATCTCGAACACGTTCATCCAGGTGCTATCAAAGCAGCGATCCGGGCCATTCCTCGTCTTTATTTTGTAACAGATGCAACATCAGCAACAGGAATGCCTGATGGTGATTATAAGCTCGGCAGTCATACCGTCCATAAATGTCTGGGGGGCGTTCGATTAAAGGATGGAACACTTGCAGGAAGTGCACTCACGATGATACAGGCCTTTAAAAACATGATTTCGATAGGGTTATCACCATACGAATGCTCTCAGAGACTATCTGCAATTCCTGCTCAACTTTTGAAACTTGATCATAGCGGCGAACTCAAAACCGGATACCATGCAGACCTACTGTTGCTAAACCACGACTATGAAATTCTTGAAGTTTTTATCGAAGGCGTAAAAATATGATCACTAAAATGAAAAGCGAAGCAATTGAAGCAAGCATCGCTGTAGAAAAGCAGTTAAAAAGTAATGCCACGATAATTCAGGATATTGCTGATGATCTTAGCGCTTTTGATCCCTACTCAATTGTCAGCATCGCACGGGGAAGTTCTGATCATGCTGCCCAATTTTTAAATTACCTGACGATGGAAAAACTTGGACTGTTGCCAACAACCTTATCGCTTTCAATTTTGACCCTGTATAAAGCCAGATTAAAAGTTAATCGATCAATTGCCCTGGCTATTTCCCAATCGGGTCAAAGTCCAGATGTCATCGATCCTATAGTTTATTTTAATAAGTGTTCAGCTCCCACTGTAGGTTTTGTCAATGATGTAACTTCACCGCTGGCACGAGAAGTAAAGTATCTCATACCACTTCAGGCAGGCGCCGAAAAATCTGTAGCAGCAACAAAAAGTTTCATCTGTTCCTTAAGCGCTTCCGCTCATCTGCTTAGCTGCTGGAGTAAAGACGAAAAACTTGCACGGGCTTTAATCGAACTTCCTGAAGATCTGCACAAAGCTCAGCAAAACTCCTGGAGTAATGTTATATCGTCATTCGCTAAAGCTAAGAGGATTATGGTTGTGGGAAGAGGATATGGTCTATCTCTCGCTCTAGAAACAGCTCTAAAGTTCAAAGAGACTTGCTCCATTCAGGCTGAAGCTTTTAGTGCAGCCGAAATTAAACACGGCCCCCAGGCATTGATTGAAGAGGGATACCCTTTGTTAATTTACGCCAATCGAGGACCGGCCTTGCACAGCATGCTTGATCTGGCTCAGGACATGCGCAACCGAGGGGCGAATGTCATCCTGGCAGCTCCATCATTTGTTAAAGAAAAAGATCTCGAAATTACCAGCGCAGGAACAGAAGAACTAGACACGATAACGGCTGTCCAATCGTTCTATTTAATGGTTGAAGAGTTGAGTCGGCACTTAGGTTACAACCCGGATGAGCCAAAGCATCTTTCAAAGGTGACTAAAACTCATTGAAGCTTGCTGGAATCCAGAAGTTCAGAAAGCAGATCCTGAGCAAAACTTTGAATTGTACGCTCCTCAGTCAAATTCTTAAGATACTCAAATGTAATTGTCTCAGCTCCCTGTACGCCTGTAAAAATAACGCCAATACCAGGTGATTTGAGCATTGTTCCTCGGGCCCAAACGCATATATCTTTCCAGTGCGCAGGAAAAGTGAAAGAGCGCGGAACAAGTCCGGCGCTGATTAACAAGGAAGATGTTATGGACGATTCAGGTGCATCCAGCTTTTCAAAATAAGCCCGTAGTTTGGATGGTCTTAAGATCGAACAATATAACAATGACCCAAAAATAAACTTGGAAGCTTTATCCATTTTATGAGAAACAATAGCGTGCTTAACCTTTCCCAGAAATTTTTCAGAATGAATTTCCTGTCTCTTTCCCACTATCAAAACAGTCGTTAGAATATTTTGTAGAGAATAGCGGATTTTTAATAATGGTCTCAGTGTTTTAGGAAGATAGACCATTATTGGAGTCTGCTCATCACCCCGTCGACGGAGACTTTTATCCAGTGCCTTGAAACAGCAGTATGTAAGATATTCTGTAATACTGATTTCATATTTCTTACAAATATCACGGATAAATTTTTGCTCTTCACTGTTTAACGATATGGTAGAAGATGTGACTTTTCGTAGGGGATTTTCAGGATGATCGATTAACGATGCCATCACATACTGACGCTGCTTGGACAAGGGCTTGAAGTTATCCCAAAGCGCCTGCAAAAACCACTTCCACCCCATATATTTATACAAGCTTCGATAGCGAAAGACTTTATCAGACCTGGCCCCTTCTCTGACTGGCAAACCTTCCATAATCCGGAAAATTTCTTCAAGCAAATGAAATTGTCCAGCGGCATCGCATAGACTGTGATGCACGTTAAAAATCAACAAATATTTATCTTGTTTTGTTTTTCCTATGAGAAAGCGAAAAGGTGGCTCATTAAAAAGATCAAATTTGGAATTACAGAACTCATCAATCTGGTCATTAGACAAAACAGTCTCATTAGGAAGATAAATGACTTTTCCTATATCTATGATAGCTTTACTGTCATAGTAGCGCTTAAATGCAAAATTCGTAATTTTTACCTTTGTCCGCAGCAAAGGGATTGTATAAAAAGCTTTTTCAACCGCTGTTTTAAAATCCTCCAGTCGTAACTCGCCATTAAATTCGATGCAAATTTGAGAGTTATAGCTTACCTCATCGGACTCATGAGCAAGCATAAACTTTTCAAGGGCGTTCAAAGGCAGACTTTTAATCATAAAAAGATCATATCATGCCCTCAATACAGGATCTTTAGGTGTTTTTTTTCCTTTCGGTTATAATATGATCATGAAAAACTGGAACCGCCGCAGTGATGCTTTTATTAATTTTCTCTATCGAGCAGCCTGGCCGGTGATCAAAAAGGTTTTATGCATACATATTGCAGGAACTGAGTATTTAACTCAGGCAAATCAACCTTTGCTATTCATTTCCAACCACAATTCGGGTGCCCTCATTGAAAGCTTTTCGGCCTTAATGATCTTAAAAGATCATCATCCTCGAAAAGTTTTTGGTTTTACCCATCCTTCAATTTTCAAAATACCAATCATCAGTCATTACTTTCTCGCCGTTGGGGCTGTACCTGCGACTTATGAAGTCGCGAAAGAAATATTAAGTGAACAGCACTCTCTTTTGATTTTTCCTGGTGGAAACTCACAGGCTTTAAGATCAATCTGGAAATATAAAGAAAATCATTTCAGATACAGCCAGGGCTGGGCCAAAATAGCAATTGAAAATAAAGTCCCGGTTGTTCCCGTTACTTTTCGTAATACTCATTTTATCAACCCCATTCTTTTAAGCGGTAGCTGGATTTCCAAAATTCTGATCTTGCCTGCATTGCTTAAAATAAAAGTTACGTCAATCTCTCTAGCTCAAATCCTCATGGCTTCTCTTGTCTATTGGTTATGCACATCTTTAAATATTTACTCATTGCTAACATTTATTCTGACTTATTTGGTCTTCATTCTCAGTCCACTCACTCCGATTTTGCCGGCAAAAGTATTCATCACGTTCCATGCCCCCATTGAAACACTCAAAATAAGTCGTGATAAGCTGGAAAAGGAAGTTAACGAGATTATGGACAGGATTTACGATTGAATTTCCTGAAGCAGATATCGACAAAATGAATCGATCGTTTCCGGAAAAAATGCATCTTCTAAATACTCAACGGTAATAAAATCCTGGTTATCGAGACTAGTAACCATCAGACCAATTCCTGGAGACCGATGCATTGTTCCCCTTGCAATTAGCGCTTTCATTTTAAAGTCTGCCGGAAAAACCAACTCTTTTGGAGTCCTTCCGCTGCTGATGATTAACGTGCAATCGTGCTTTCTACGCTCTTTCGTTTCAAGCAGACCTTTCAGCTTTTTGAAACTAACCAAATAACTTATCAAAGCTGCACCAAAAAGAGTTTTCCTCACCTCACTATCCGAACTGCGAAATTTATACGTTTCTCTAAATTGCCGGGTAAAATCTTTTTTATGCATCTCTTGGCGATCTAACTTCATCCAGATAAAGCCAACCAAGTTTTGTAATGCCCGCGTAGCTTTTAACTCAAAACGCATACTTTTAGTAATGAATAGGACGATAACATCGTCGACAATGTTCTTATCAAGCAACAATTTATCTGCTGCTTTAGCGCCGATTAGTGAAACACAGGAACTCACTGACAAAGAATCCCGGCGTGATTTTTTATCCAGTAAAGACCTATCAAAAGAAAATGTCCTCGCTACAACCTTTCTGCTAACTGGCTCTTTATCCCACAGCCTGGCAATACGAATTTTTTTCGTTTTTGCTTTGCTTTTGAACGTACCTTTGACAAAAGAGCTGAGCCAGGAAAATTTAGTCTTAATGAAATACCTTCTAAATCGATAAATCTCTTCCTGCCGTCGGGGCTGATAAGCGGCTCCACTATACAAATCCATCAAATCTTTGAGCATATTAAATTGTGCATGCCCGTCATAGAGCGAATGATGACAGCTAATCACCAGGCGATTCACTTCATGTCCAGGACAATAAATCAGTTTTAAACCATATTCATTTTCAAAATCAAAAGCTTTGTCCCAAATCTTTTCAAATTGCTCATGCCTGATTTCAATAAATGCACGGGAAATTTTCTCTTCGTCGAATGGCTGTAGATAAAACAATCCAGTATCTATATCCGGAACAATACGACTGAACTGTTCGAGCTCAAAATATCTGCATAGAGCAGATTTCAGCCTTTCAATATCGGGTTCAGATTCCATCTCCAAAACCAGATGACTATTAAAAGGAAGATCAGGACGATCAAAAGCGAGTATGTAGCGATCCTGGAATGAAAGATTGACCGGTGTTTGACGATTAAACATGCTCCACTATAACATTAGTTTATGACCATCTCAACCATGCAGGAACCTCCTTTAGTCAAAGGCCATCCCATCTTTGGACATCTGTTTCAGATGAAAAAAGAAGGTATTCATTTTTATGAACGCATGTTCAGAGAAAATGGCGATGCCATGCGGATCCGTGTTCTCCATAAAACTTTTTACCTATTTCTGCATCCGGAACATAATCGCGAAATTCTAATCGACAAAGGCGATACATTCATCAAAGGCAATCAGTACAAAAATTTACGTCTCATCCTGGGCAATGGCCTTCTCACCAGCAATGGACAAGACTGGCAAAAGCAAAGAAAACTTCTCAATCCAATTTTTGGACGTGATGCTCTGGACATTCATTTACAATGCATGACGAGAGTAGCGCAGGAAAAAGTTGAATCCTTATCAACTTCTTCACCAGTTAACTGGACTCATAAAATGTTTGAATACACAATTGATGTAGCTATTCATACTTTTTTTGGAACTTCCTTATCTCCTGAACAAAAAGAGAGGTTCAACCGAGCTTCAGTAAATTCAATTCGTATCGTCTCCCGACGAATGGCTACCCCCTTTAACTGGCCACTTTTTTTCCCAACAAAAGATAACAAATCACTGAAAGCCGATCTGAAATTTCTGAAAGAAACAGTCTATTCAATTATTGAACGAAGAAAAAAACAGAATGAGCAAACCAATGATTTGCTGGGAATGATGATGTGTGCTCAGGATGATGACAAAACCCAACTTTCCCGAAGTGACATCTTCGATCAAATCTTAACATTTCTTTTCGCCGGCCACGAAACTACTGCGATGACAATGAGCTGGTTATTTTATGAACTCTCCCGACATCCAGACGTGCAGAATAAAATCATCGAAGAGTGCGAAAAAAATAATTTTGAATTTTCAAATGCCACACATTTGTCCAACTACCCTTATCTTAACAAAGTCCTTAACGAGACAATGCGTCTCTATCCTGCCGGCTGGATAATTGCCCGCGATATTGCTGAAGATAGTTCAGTTGGCAAATTTAAGGTCAAAAAAAACCGAGTCCTGGCCATATGCCCTTTTGTCAATCACCGTGATTCCCGGTGGTGGATAGATCCTCAAAAATTTATCCCAGAAAGATTTGAAAAAGATCCAATTAAAAATTCCTATCTCCCTTTTTCATTGGGTAAGCGAAACTGCATTGGAGGTAGATTTGCGACACTGGAAATGGCTATCTTCTGTTTGCTGATGTTTAAAAAGAACAAAATAATTAGAACAAAAAAAAGCATTAAACCCAAAGGGTTTGTAACACTGAAACCTGCGGAAACAATTTATATTCAAATTAAAAGTAGGTTTAAATGAAGAAATTGTTAGAGAGAATTGAATTCGCCTTTTTTGAAACTGACCATCATAAAGAATGGAAGATACTAATTTCTTATTTGATTATAGGCTTAGTAATATTTTCTACTTCCTTTTTAAATTTAAACTTTTTTTGGGATGATGAGCAGTTCGTTTTTTTAAACCCCGAAGTTATCAATATAAAAAACTACTTCGATTACTGGAATCCTAACACCCATTTTTTTCGTGCTTGGCCACTCGGATATACTCTTTTTTCATCGCTTTTTAAATTATTTTCATACAAGTTATATTATTACAAATTATTAAACATTGTCATCCATTGCTTAAATGCATTTTTAATTTTTAAAATCTCAAAACAAAACGATTTAAAATGGCCTTTTATTATTGGATTTATTTCATTAATACATCCTTTGAATGTTGAAGTTGTAAGCTGGACGTTTCAATTGTTAACATTGTCAGCTTTTTCATTTTTATTATTGGCCATATTTTTTTTAAGAATATACTTCAACAGAATGAATATATTGAATTATTTCCTGGCGCTTTTTTTGTTTTGTGCTTCGCTGTGGACTAAAAGCATAGGTGTTTTTTTTCCCTTTTTCTTCTTTTTATTTACTTGGCTTTATGTCAAAAACATTTGGAAATCTGTTTTTATTACGCTTCCTTTTTTTGTAATAAGTTTATTAATTGGGAGTATGACTCTAATTGGATCAATAAACCAGTTAAAGATGAAAAGTTATGAATTCACTTCGGATTCAGTAAATATATCTCTAAGCAGAACAGTAACTCAGCTTTATAGTAAAATTTATCCTATAGCCAATCCTGAAGTTAATGACGATGTTAAATACCAACTTGAAAAACAATATTACGATTCAATCATTGGCATCCCTAAGGTAGGACTTAAGAAAATTGAATTCAATCGCTGGAAAATATTTGCTTATTCTTTTGCATTTTACCCATCCCAACTTTTTTTACCACTTGAGCAAAGCTTTATATATTCCCAACAATTTGAAAAACATTTTTATCTGCATTTTTTTCTGACAATTGCTCTAGTTTTATCATTCTTTTATTTTGTAAATCACCAGATTAATTCCAGAAAGCGTTTTGTGTTTTTTTTATATTCAATTGTTTCACTGGCTCCTTATATAGGATTTTCATTCATTACATTTTTTTATTGGTCATTTGTTTCCGATAGATATGCATACGTTCTAATTCCTTTACTACCAGCGATCCTAGTTAGGCTTGAATATACTAAAATTAAAAGAGTTTTACTTATTTATTCATTTTTACTTATAGCACTTAATTTGAAATATGGATTTCTCTTTAATCAACCAATAAAGCTTTATGAAAAAGTTCTTGAGCACAAGAGCCATCCGGCCATTTATATGGCCCTATTCGAAGAATATATCAACAAACAGGATTTTAAATCTGCTGAAGAATGGATAAGGAAGGGAAAAGCACTATTTCCTTTAGATGAGAGAATTAATAGCGGTATTTATAGAATCAATATTTACAAAAAAAATTTCGAAGATTAATTTTTAAGGAATTGTCGTTGTATTAGGTGAACGAGGACAACCAGAAACTACCGCTGGTGTAAAAGGAAAGGACCTAGATGCCAGAGTCACTGGAAAATAGAGAGTCCTATCAACAAAAGTAGTTACTTTATCAGATGTTCCGGATTTTACTTGAACTAAATTTTTCTCAAATCGTATCCATAGCCTTGCAGTCCAAGGAAATGAATCCCCAGAAGGTGCTGGCCTGGGATATGGGTAATTCGTCGTGTCTATAGATAAATATAAATTTTTAATTCTAACTCTGGACGTTCTAAGTGCACTTTCTGTACCAGTTATAGGAAAACCTGTTAAGTGCGAATCCCAAGATGTTCCATTTATTTCAAAAGAGTTAACGGAGTTTGTAGTATAGTCACAATTGGACGCATTACATGTTTTTATAAAGTTGTTTGGAGCGGTGAGAGTTAGATTCAAGCCATTATTAGCTGGGACTGTGTGATCAGCAGTTGGATTAAAAGCGGGGGGAATCAATCCTCTATTTTTTAGAAAAGCATTGCAATGAGAATATGAATTTAACATTGCACTCAATTTATTAACAGCGAGAGCAACTTCATTATCTGCTGTAGTTTTTAAATCCCTTTTTTGCTGTATTCTACGAGCCTGCATCAATACGACTGACAATGAAACGATAGCCGCAGTAGCAATAATTACTGTAACAAGAGATGCTCCCTTTTCATTTTTAACAATAGATTTAAAAGATTTCAGCATCGTCATTTCTCTTAATTAATATGGAACAGTAGAATTGATTGAACGAGGACACCCCACGACACTCGAACCATTCACAATAACCGAGGTATTGTAAACTTTTGTTATGGACCGAGTAGTTGCTATTTCTTTCAAATTCTCATTGTTAATTTCGTAAGTGACATGCAGTTTTAAGTTTTGAAGTGAACCATAACCGGTACCGGTTCCGGTCGCTGGAGGTGGAGTCATAGTTGGACCAGTATAAACTTCATAGCGAAGTGATGTAATTCTCACTCGACCTGATATCTTGGTCATGCTAGGCTCCCACTGATTCGCCCCCCAAGATGTATGATAAACTGGGAATTTACTAACCGTGGTAGCTCCCGTTGCACCTGTTCGGCAGGCTCCTGAGACATTTGGATTTAGACAAGTCTTTAATGCTGGGGCTACTGCTGGAGATATTGTTGGCAGTGAAGGCAACGGATTTGGTAATGGAGCTGGTGGAGGTGCAATTGTAGCCAGTGTTGCAAAATTAGCATTGCAATGGGCAGGTGTGTTTATAAGATTTACAATTTCAGTCTGGGCTTGTCCAATTGCCAATTCAATATCACTTTTAGCTTTACTTTTTGCTTGATCTTTCATTATCTGCAATAAAACAACGGCAACACCACCCATAATAGCTGCGGCTATCAAAACTTCCATCAGCGTAAAACCCCGCCGATTATTATGCCGCTTAAAAAAATTGATCAGCGTCTTAATAACTACTCCCCTTTAAAAATCTATATATTTATATTCTCGATGACTCCCCTATAATAATCAACTAAATATCATTTGAGTCAGGTATTTCAGTAAATTAGCTTGTACCTGACGAATAAAAGGACCCTTGGGCCAGGCTTAAATGTTTGGCAGTGTAACTGCGTGAAAATTGCCAAGACAGAGAATTTTAGTGATGATTGATTCATTAACTTGCCTATTTCTAAGGAGAGGAAAATGAAAAAGATAATCTTGGGGGCAGCCTTCCTTCTAATGACGGGTATGGTTCAGGCAGAACCTGTCTTTTTATGGCCATCTTGTACCTACGGTCCAACCAGCGGTGAATGCACGTTGTGGAACACTAGTGGAAAAGATATTTCGTGCAACATTCGTGCGACAGCACAAACGAAGAATGGTTCTTATATCAATGCTTACGATTATCGGGTGCTTTACCAGGGTATGTTTGCCTGGGTCCGTGTCTATGCAAACGATTCGAATGATCCGATTGTGCATTTGAGTGCCAATGCCTTCTGCAACACTCTTTATTAGGAATAAAAAATTGTTATGGGCCGTTGAAGCCAGGAATAAGTCTTAAACGGCCAGGCAAATAGGATATTTCGAACTCAGGCTTGATAAGGATCGAAGTTACTTTCCTGATTATTGGGCCAGTATTCTTTTTCACAATAAAATGGTGAGTAAACAACTTCCAGCTTTATGCGATCAGGATCTTCGAAAAAAACTGAATAGTAATTTTTGTCGCCTTTGGCACCTTCCTGATAGAGCGATTTGATATCATTTTTATGCATGATTTCGCGGTAGAAATCATCCACCATTTCTTTCGTTTCAGCATAAAAGGCCAGATGATTTATTCCTGTATTCTTTCGATGAAAAGCATTTTTCAGACGGTCAGCTTCTGTAGGAACCAGAATGAGCTTGAGAGTTCCATCAGTATAGCTTGTATGATCTGTTCGACAGACCAGTCGCTCCCACCCCATGGATAGAAGAATCAGATCATAGAATTTAATACTTTCGGTGTAATTGCTGACATTTAATTCAACATGCGAGAGTTTTGTACGTTTTACACCCCATTGCCATCTGGGTTTTTCACCATAACGAAAACAGATGAGGGTTAGTCCCATAATTAAAATCGGGACTGATGCCCAGGTATAAAAATTCTGTTGAAGCTTTGAAAGCTCCATCATTTTTGTCGTGTATTTAATCAGTAGAGGAATAACAATTACTACAGCAGTAACAAGCCAGCCTTGCCATGTAATAGGTGTCCAGCCCCAACCATATGTCTTGCGACGAAACCATAATTTATTTTTCATTAAGAGTAATCCTAACGGTGAATCAGATTCTCATCAAGCCCAAAAAAGAACTGCCGTCTTGGATTGTAGGATGAAAGCCAGGCATCTCCCCTTTGCATGGAAACATATGCCGTATCGTTAAAATAACGATTTAATCTGGCAGCCTCTGGACCTTCAAGTTTGAAAACGCGTTTGCTGTCAATTTTTGTCATTCGACTCATCGGAATTTTAATCTTACACGAGCCTCTAATGTCACCCATTTCAACTGGCATCGCCATACATTTCATACTGAAAAACTCTTCTTCAACCCATTTTGATTGCTCAATGCCTTTCAAAGAAGCCCACAATTGTCCGGCCTCAAACGGAGGAATGACATCATCAACTAAGGTAACCGATAAGGTGTTGCCGTTGTTGATAATGACGGCAGCGAAATTAGTCATTGATTGAACTGATGGCAATGAAAGGGCTGAGAAGATAAGAAGTGAAAAAAATGTTTTCATAGCTAACCTTATTTTTAGTTAAGATTCGATATAATCACGTACTGTTTTACCTGTGTCTAGACTGCTTACAAAAAAGGCTCCCATTCCCGGGAGCCTGTAAGTTTTGAATTAGTGAAGTTGAACTGAAACGGCTTTTGAAACACCTGGTTCCTGCATCGTTACACCGTAAAGTGTGTCGTTAAGTTCCATAGTCTTCTTATTGTGCGTGATGAGAATGAATTGTGAATCACTACTCATTTCTCTTAATAGCTCATTAAAACGTCCGACGTTAGCATCATCCAGAGGAGCATCAACTTCATCCAGAAGACAGAATGGTGCTGGCTTAACAAGGAAGATTGAGAAAATTAAACTTACGGCAGTCATGGCCTTTTCACCACCTGACATAAGGTTAATATTTTGCATTTTTTTGCCTGGAGGCTGTGCAACGATTTCGATTCCGCACTCTGCATCGTTTATATCACCAACAACTTTAAGATCCGCACTACCTCCACCAAAGATAATTGGGAATACTTTCTGGAAGCGGGTGCTGACTTCATCATAAGCCGCCTGGAAGCGAGCTTTTGATTTCTCATCAATGTGAGCGATAGCCTTCTGCAGATCTTCCAGTGACGCTTTAAGTTCTGTCTCCTGAACTTTAAGGAAGTCAGCACGAAGCTTCTGACGATCGTAATCTTCAATTGCCTGCCAGTTGATATCACCTAAGCGACCAAACTCAAGTTTGTAGTTTTTAAGTTTGTCTGAGCACTCTTTAAGATCCTGACCGTATCGACGGACGAACTCAAATTCCTGAGCTTCAATTTCTTTCAGCCCTTCTTCGGTTTCCATCCAGTACATGGAGTTAATGTCTTTTAGGTCATGGTAATCTGATTCTTCAAGTTCAAGGAACCTGCCAAGAACTTTACGCAAATCAATCTGGTATTTCTCAAAAATGTTTCGGACGTTTTGCTCTTCTTCAACAATGTATTGAGAAAGTTTTACTTCCATCTCAGAGATTTCTCTTTGATTTTTATTGATCTTTGAGTTGATCTCTTTGACTTCATCTTCACGATCTTTCATAGACAGAAGAAGTTGTCCCAAGCTGTCTTTTAACAGGTTCAGAACATCTTCTTTATCGCTTAAGACGAGAGAAGTTTCTTTGTTAGCAGCTTCAAGCTTTTCTAGTTCATCGATGATTTGATCAATTTCTGTGTTGTATTGTTCAACCAGATTTTTATTTGATTCTAAACGCTGATTCAGTCGCTCGATCTGACCATTCAAGTCTTCAACTTGTGCGTTTAAGCTCTTAAGGGTTGATTCAAAAGAACGGGCTTCAACTTGTTTTTTAAGGAGCTCTTCGCGCTCTTCTTCGTAAGTTGATTTTTGTAATTCGACTTGTTCCTGAAGTTCATCAAAACGAGCTGTCTTGTCTTCTAGTTCTGTGTTGATTAATTCTTTCTGGCGAGAAAGTTTTTCTTCTGCTTCCAGCATGTCCAGACGAGACTTAGAGATTTCGTTTTTACGGTTTTTCAGGATTTCCAGTCTAGTGAAACCTGATTCAAAGCTGGCCAGCTTTGATTCAAGTGCTGATTTCTTACCAGAGAATTGAGCGCGGGCCTCTGCCGCCTGGTCGCGAAGGGTTTCAAATTCTGCGCGGCGAGCTTCAAGGTTGTTTCTTGCAGTTGTGGCTTTTTCTTCAAGTGTACTCACTTCGGTCTGAAGACTGGCCACGACAACTTTTAATTCTTCGATTTGATTATTACGGGCAACGAAGCCTTGTGCTTCATCGTTTGCCGCTTGAATTGAAACAAGCTTTGCTCCACCAACGTTAACGAGTTTGCGATCACCATTAATGGTCGCAATTGCTTTAAAACGAATATCAGCCGACAAAGACGCCATGGCATCAGCTGAAATTTCATTGATGACAAAATAGCCGTCAAAGAAAGACGCCATTTTATTCTTCATGCCATCTTCAATTTCCAGAATATCAGTGAGTGATACAAGATCGTCACCTAGCGTAAGCTTAAGGCGTTCAATTGTTTCAACAGAGAGCTTTTCCGTGTTGGCAAATTTTAAGTAATCCAGATTTTGACTGTTATTTTCAATCCAGTTAAACAGACTGCTGTCGTTGTCAGCTGTTGCCACCAGGGTTTCCATAAAGTCAGCCAGGAGAACTTGTACGGCTTTCGTATATTTTTCTTCACACTTAACCAGGGTTCCCAGTAGAGAGAATCCTTCCGGGTTAGCCTGCATGAAAGCTGAAATTCCTTCTTTTTTTCCTTCCAGCGAATTATTGATTTCAATCAGTGACTGAAGTTTAGAGTCAGTCTGAATAAACGACTTCGACTTTTGATTGAATTCACTTTCTAACTCTTTAACGGATGTGCTTAATGTCTCAATTTCTTCACGGGTAGCTGCTTCTTTTGTTTTAAGTTCATTAGCTAATTTTTCAGCAGTTGCAACAGCTTCTCTTTCAGCAACAATTTGAGTGTTTACACCTGAGTATTGAGCTTCCAGTGCCTCGATCTCTTTAGTTAAATCCTGCAGCTGATTGGAGTACTCTTCCAGGCGTGAAGTATTTCGAAAGAGATCCTGATCGATTTTCTGGAACTGTTCTTTTTCTGCGTTAATTTCATCGCGCAGATCATTGAAACTTTGAGTTTTAAATTCCAGTTCTTCTTTTAAATGTTCAACTCTTTCTTCAAGAAGTGTGAAGTCATGATCTTCTTCACCTTTTTTCTCCCATGACTCAAGCTCAGCTTTAAGAGTTTCTAGTTTTTCAAGACGTCCAGTCATCTCAGCGTTAACACTTTCGATTTCTTTTTCTCGTGTCTCGATAAGTTTTTCTTTTTCTGATTGAGTTTTACACAGGTAAACAAGGCGTTCTTCTGCAGCCGCTAGTTCTTTGGAAATGATGTTGTATTCTTTTTGCAGCTCTTCGATTTTAGCAGTTTCATCGTCTTTTCTATAACGTTCTTCTTCAAGTCCGATTTCCAGAACATTTTTGCGTGCAGAGAGGTTTTCGTTTTCTTCTGAACGGGCGACGACAATTCCGTGTCCTTCTTTGTAATTTTTCAGAAGATCGAATTCTTTGTGTGAATGTACGATCAGATCATATTTTTTTACTTTTTCTTTTAATTCTTTAGCGCGTTCAGCTTTTTCAGCTTGTTTCTCTAAGGCCTTCAGGTTTTTTTCAATCTCTTGTTGAAGATCATTCAGGCGGGCAAGGTTTTGTTCAGTCTGTTCGATCTTTTTAAGTGATTCACGCTTACGAACTTTGAATTTCGTAATCCCGGCAACTTCTTCGATCATCACTCGACGTTCTTCAGGTTTTTGATTAACGAGACGGTGGATTTCCCCCTGAGCGATAATCGAATAAGATTTCGATCCTGCTCCTGTGTCCATGAAAACTTCCTGAATATCTTTTAGACGACTTGGAACATCGTTGATCCGATATTCAGTTTCTCCATTGCGGTAGAGTTTACGGGTTAATTGAATTTCACTTGGTGAAGAAACTTGCTGACCAATGTGAATATGTTTACCTTCATCGTTTTCTAAAACGAGTGAGACCTCAGCAAATGCTGCCGGAGAATATTTTGCTGATCCTGAAAAGATAACATCCTTCATCGAGGCACCACGTAAGTGCTTCGCTGATTGTTCACCCATGACCCAAAATAGAGCGTCTACGACGTTTGATTTACCGCAACCATTAGGTCCAACAATACCAGTAATCCCTTCATCAAAATGGATGACAGTACGATCTTTGAACGATTTAAATCCCTGCAGGATAAGTCTTTTTAACTTCACGAGCGTAATCCTTTGCTGTGTGTTATTTGTGTGTGTGAATGAGAGATAAATTTGTCATATTCCGCGTCTTTAGTACACGACAAAAGTAGTGAGTTAAGAGAATGTAAGATGGGTGTTTTTCATTGGGGAAAAGGGAAGGAAAATGGGAAAATTTCTAAGTGGTCGGAGCGAGAGGATTTGAACCTCCGACCCTCTGCTCCCAAAGCAGATGCGCTACCAAACTGCGCTACGCTCCGACATTAGAAAATCAAAAAAGACAGTATGCATATATAAGACATAAAAGACATTCTGGCAAAAGAATTTTAAGAAATTCTTGAAGCCAGAAACTTGGATGCACCAAGAACGGCAAGGGCACGATGTGAATTCTTTTGCTTCCATTCACTTAGCTCGGCCACGGTCAGTCCCTGATCGGCAAAACCTTCAGGAATAAAAACCGGGTCATAACCAAAGCCGCCCGCCCCCTGATAGCGATACCCAATACTGCCGTTCATTCTGCCTTCAAAATAAAAAACCTCTTTTTCAGTGAGATAAAAACAAAGGACACAAGTGAAATATGCCTTTCTGTTGGTCTGGCTTTCCATTTTTTTTAACAATAATTCGGCACGCTCACGATCACTCAGCCCTTCTCCGCCAAATCTTGCGGAATGAATCCCCAGTTCGCCTGGCAAAGCTTCTACCGTTAAACCAGAATCATCAGAGAGAACAGGAATTTTAAATCTTCGGTAGTAGGACTCCGCTTTAAGAAAAGCATTGGCGTAAAAAGACTCCCCATGTTCTTCTACTTCCAGTTTTTCCGGAGCAGCTTTTACAGAAAAAAAATTAGGGTCAAAGAGTTCGGCAAACTCCTGCGCTTTATGTGCATTACCGGATGCGAGAATGAGACTGATCAAGCTATTGCCTCTTTTTGTTTTTCAAAAACAATCATCAGGGATGACTTTGCACACTCCAGCAGGGCCAGCATCTGATCGTGACTAAACGGTTCGCCTTCTGCCGTTCCCTGAATCTCAACAAATTTTCCTTCGCTTGTCATTACAATATTCATGTCTGTATTACAGCTGGAGTCTTCTTCGTAATTAAGATCAGCAATTGCTTTACCACTTTTATTTAACCCAACGCTGATAGCGGCGAGTTGTCCAGTGAGTGGATTTTCTTTGATTAAACTTTCGTGCATTAACTTTTTAATCGCCAGGCTTAAAGCGACGTAAGCTCCGGAAATTGACGTGGTACGAGTTCCACCATCAGCTACAATGACGTCGCAGTCAATCTGAATTGTTCTCTCACCTAGTTTTTTCAAATCAATGATCGATCGTAATGAACGTCCGATCAGACGCTGAATTTCCTGTGTCCGTCCGCTGGCTCCATTACGTTCGCGTTTATTTCTGGTATGAGTTGAGGAAGGAAGCATTGAATATTCTGCTGTTAACCAGCCTTCTCCTTTACCCTTAAGAAAGGGCGGAACACTTTCTTCAACAGTCACTGTTACATAAACTTTTGTATTACCGCATTCGGCAATGACTGAACCTTTGGCATAGGGATTGGGATTCGTTGTGTATTTTATTGGACGAGGTGTGGATCTCTCAATTAAGGCAGCAAAAGATGACATATTTTTTCCTATGAGCTAAGGTGAGATTTAAGCTTCATTCTAATCATGAACATGATGGAAATTCAATGCACCATACACATTTTCCGGAGATTGATTCTACTCAGCTGTACTTACTGGAGCATCTGGCTGATCTTCAGAGCATTAGTCCCGATGTACTGATTTCGACTGATAAACAAACCGCCGGCCAAGGTCGTAATCAAAAAAGCTGGGATTATTATTCGCATTCACTGGCGATGAGTTTTACGTTTCGACCACATTCAGTTCCTACACTGACTCCTTTAGAGATAGGAATTCTGACCAGTCTTTTTTTTGAATCCCGATTTAAATTTAAACTGCACATTAAGTGGCCTAATGATCTTTTGCTGGATCAGAAAAAATGTGGTGGTATCCTGACTAAATTTATCAATACTGATACGGTCGTGGCAGGACTGGGACTAAATATTGGCTCATCAACAGAAAGAAGAACAGACTACAAACATGGGTTGAGTTTTCTGAATTCTGAAAGACTTTGCACTTATTCGCTCTCAGATTTATCGGCTGAACTTTATCATTTCATGCTGAAGCATCGCTTAAGCAAAGAAGATTTAGTAAAGGAATTTAATAATCGCTGCGCTCATTTAAATGTAAGGGTAGAAATTGATGACGACGGAACTCACCATCAAGGTGTTTTCCGGGGAATTGGAGAATTTGGGGAAGCTCTGATTGCATCAGAAGGAGCCGTTAAGCCATTCTTCTCTAGTTCATTGAAAATTCTTTAAAGATCTTTTGTAATTTCTTTTAATTCTTTGCGGATTAGATTTTCGGCCAGATCAGGAATGACTTCCCACGCAACCTTCTCGGCATGTTGTCTGCAGAATTCCTTCACCAAATCTTCTATGACCGGCCTTAAAGATATTTTCAGCTTTTCCACAAGTTCATCCTGATCCATGTGTATAATTGTGTCACTATTTTCAGTTTCAACTACTCGGGTAGCAGCAGCTTCACGCTGACGGAAAGTATTTACACTGTCAGTAAGATCAGCTGTTACTTCATCCAGATTGGTTTCAATGATATAAGCTTCTTCTTCGGACTTAACCGGAACAACTTCATCGACTGCCCAGAAAGAATCGGCTGAAATATCTTCGCTGATTTCGTTGAGCAGATCGCGATTTAAGTCTTCTGGCACTTCAAAGTTAGGGTCGGTTGCATCATGATCTTCAAGACCAAGAACTTCATTCTGAACAAATACGGAAGAAGATTGCAGTCGATCAATTATACTGACATCTGAAGCCTCTTCAATGGTCGGAGGAAACACCTTTTGAAATTTATCTTCCAGCTGGTTGCTGGGAGCGAAACCCCACCCCTGAATTTCACTGGCCAGTGGATCTAATTGACTATTGGATATTTCAGACTCAAGTTCATGAGTAAATTCTTCTGTATCATTGCTGTCATTGTTAAGAACAGGAGCATCCACTTTCCACATGTCCAGATCAGTTGAGCTGTCCTGCAAAGGTTCACTTCGCTTTTCGGTTACTACCGGAATTGGACGATTACCTTCCAGAAGTTCACGGCATTTTTTAATGAATTTCGTGCTTTCAAAAGGCTTAACTATTTTGTCGGCAATGCCACAAGCTTCGAACTGTCCTTCATCGATAGTATCGAACGTGCCCAGCATGACAATAATTGCAGCACCTGGCATTGAATTATTAATTTGCTTTGCCAGTTCATAACCTGAACGGGAATCAGAGAGATTAAAATCGAGTAGAATTAAATCAAAATGATTGGACTGAATTTTTCGAAAAAGTTCAGCTTCGTTTAAACATTCAACGAGTTCATAACCGCTGTTGGCCAGGGTAATACCTATTACTTTTTGAATTGTTAAGCTGTCATCAGCAATTAAGACTTTTGCCGTCATCCATTCCTCTTCTTGAATATTCTCAACTAATTCAGACTCTTAATCAACGCAATTCTTTAAAGAGATTACCCTACTAAAAAGATCGCCTTTTCTAGAATTGCAGAACGATTGCCGATTGATTGTCCAGATTACCCCGGTCATTGTTCAATCGAAAGATTTCTTCTATGGCCTCTTTTTCACGATCGTGATTTTTTTCCAGAATATGTTTTATCTCATCAAGCTCCAGCCGCCCGTAAGCTCCGTCGGTCATTAGCAAAATCAGATCATCAGCAGCAATCTTCAATTCTCTAATTGTGTAATGCAGATCTTCAAATAATCCGATCCCACTCATAGGAACGTTGTGCAGATGGCCCTGGAAATTGTCCCGACTGACACTGGACAAAGCATCCGGCAGCAGCTCCTGAGTTAGCCGGCCTTTACGATATAAATAAGCCACACAGTTACCACTAGCCGCCAAAGTCGCAACATTCTCCGCTAACGCCAAAGCAATAATTGAAGCCCCACCTCTTTGTTCCAGATTTTTATTCTCATTATCTTTGTTTACTGACTGATGGGCATTTAAAAATGCGTTGATCAAAGCATTACCCTCAATCAGATATTTGTGGCTATAAAAAAAGGGCAAAGTTGCATCCGGGTCCAGAGCAATTTTTGTGTATGATCGTTTAATCTGATCACGCACGATTCCTGCTGTTCGGTCACCGATATTTGATCCACCGAAACCATCTATTATTAAAAATAGATTATGATTTAAATCGGCTTCCACTAAATCTTCGTTTAGATTCAAATGGGGTCCCTGATCTGATTTCATGGCATAACTTTTAAGTTCAATCATAACTATTCCAGATAGTCGCGCAGCTTATCAGTAGCTTTTTTATAATATTCACTGTCGACAGGTGAGATTTGTTGCACTTCCTGAAACTTCTCTTTGGCATCCTGAAAAAGACTCAAGGATTCCGCAATTATGGCCTCACGATAAATTTTTCTCGCCCGGTTAGTAAGTTGTTCCTTTATTTCACCCATCTGATTTAATGCTTCGGCATTAGATGGTTCTACTCTGAGAATCTGCTGGTAGACTTCGTAAGCGCCTTTTAAATCCTGACCTTCCATGAGTGACTTAGCCTTACCAATTAATGGATTTACTGCTGAACTTAATTCCTCTCTGGATGTTTTCAGCATTTCAGTTGCTTCAGTAGTTAGATCTTCATCCATATCTTTAATTCTTAGAAATTCTTCCAGCTTGGCAATGGCCCTAAACCATTCCTTTTGGAGGTATAAAGTTTTACTTGGCTTTAATTTTTCTATTTTGGCTTCACGCTCACGCTTTTTCTCAATAATTTCCTGCTCTGCTCGTTCTTTATCCCTCTGCCAGCTCTCCAGCTCTTTTTTTAATTTGGGAACTTCAAAGTTTTCAGGCTCCAGCTGCATAATCTCATTGAAAGTTGTCTGCGCAAGTTCCAATTGACGTTCTTTAGTATATTCACGCGCTTTAACCAGTAAGTCTTTTACCTTTTGTTTACGAATGGCTGCCTGCTCAGCAGCTACCCGCTCTTTTTCTTTTTCTTCGAGCTTCGCCAAACCTTCTTTAGATAGAGCAATCAGCGATTGAAGAGATGAATTAAACTGTGGATCAACTGCCGCTACTTTCTGTAATTCAGTAAGAGCTTCACGATAGCGGCCGTTGTTATAATGTTCTTTTCCGATTTCGTAATAAGCTGAAAGAGTCCGTCTTTGCTCTTCGCTCAACTTTACACCGTCTTTAGTAACAACAGTTTGAACTTTTTTGGGAGCTTTTTTTGTCTTAGCAGTCGGAGTAATTGGTTTTGCTGGTTCTTCTTCTTCCAGCATGAACCAGGCACCCACGAGCAAAACGGCGCCATAAATAACTTTTTTGCGCATCTGATCGTCTTTCATAATGCGCTTGATGATCGATTTCTCAGGAGGACCGGAATCTACCATTCCCCCCATTGCATCTATCTGCTCACCTTCTTCGGCCTGAACTTCAACAACTTCCTCGACTTCAACGGTTTGATTTTCATCAACGGCCATAAGGGTTGAACTTTCATCTTTTAGAAATTCAGATCTAATTTTAACGGTGAAGGTAACACCACCGATAACAAACTCATCATTGTGAGAAAGGACAACTTTATTGATCCGATCGCCCTTATATAAGGTACCGTTGGAAGAATTTAAATCTTCCAGAGTGATATTAATATTATTTCGGGTGATAACAGCATGAACTGTTGAAACTTCGGAATCATTCAGTATGATCTGGCATTTGGCCGGATCACGACCTATAAAGGTTTTTTCTTTGTCCAGAATATACTTGTCATAGGGAGCTGTTTCACCGAACAATTCCAGATGAACATTGGCAAAAGAGCGAATAATTTTTGTGCTCTCATCATTGTCGCCTGAATCAATATTTTCCAGAGAATAGTTAGCTTCCTCAGCCTGAACTTCAATTGATTCGTTAGGATCGTCAGAAAACTGGACATCAGCATCAGCATCGTCAGTTAATACAGGTTCTTCTTGGACAGGAGTATCAAAACTTTCGAAGTCACTATTTGAAGAATGGTCATCGACAGGCATCAGTTCATCAGTCCCTTCTGATGTTCTAACATCAACCTGGGATAGTTCACTGACATCAATCTCACTTGTTACATCTTCCCTCTTCAAAGCATCAGGGAGCAGAATGCTGAGATCTGTACGGGTAGCCTGCTCTCGTTTTGACGAAGATTTTTTAACCTGAACATCTTCTTGTTCTTCTTGTTCTTCTTGTTCTTCTCCACCAGCATCAGCGCGCTCAACAGATACTGCAGACTGAGCAATTTTTTGCTCTTCCGATCGGAGAGCGGGTTTAACTTCTGTTAACTTCGGAACCGAATCCAGAACATTAATGGTGAAGCCTTCAACTGTAATAACGTCTTCAGCTTCCAGTTCGTGACGGTAAAACTCTTCGCCATTAATTTCGGCACTGTTAGAATCAGATATTTTTTCAATAAACCATTTGCCATTTTTATGAATTATTTTGAGGTGTTCACGGGAAATTTTTTTGTCATCCAGGACAATATGGCAGTCCTTTGATCGACCGATCAAAAAAACAGTTTCTGAATAATCATGGGCGAAAACTTCCTGGCCTAAATCAATTTCTTGAATCGCCTGGTTTTTCTTCAAAACACTTAACTTCACCTTTCTCCAATCCAAGCTCTGATTCGACAGCGCTTATTTTAATCATAGCATTTTTATAACGTTGATCATCAGGATACTCTTTAATTAATTGTACAACAGCACAATAGGAGACTAATGAAGCCTGGTATTTCTTTGAATCGTATTCCTGGTTTCCCTTATCAAAGTTTTTTTCGATTTCTTCATCTAGTCGTTGCTTCGCTTTGTTTTCATAATAGGTAGCATCTCTGTTTCCCGGACTCAATAACTTCGCCAGGCGAAACTCCTCCATGGCCCGAAAGTAATTTCCTTCACGAAATTCACGCCGGCCACTGTGAATAAGAGTTTCCAGCTTGCGTTTCACTTCCGGGTCGTCTTGCTTCCGGTTAGTTGTGGCCATCATTTCACTGAAATTATCGTTCAGTGAGCTTGATCCGCTTCCTTTAGATTTCTTTTTAGGTGCTTCATCATTGTCCATAAGTATAAAAAGGACTGCACCGATGATAACGGCAAAGATAATGGTTTTTGATCCGTTTTTTGTTTCAGACTTTGTTTTCTTAGGTGTAGTTTCATCATCCGCTTTAGCCTGGATTTTCCCTTTCCCAGAGGACTTTTTAATTTCCTTCAAAAGCTCCTTGGCAGTGTCGCGGGAGACCCCCTTAGCTTCTACTTCATCTACGATGACCATATCCGCAGACTGGGTAATTTCAAGAATATTGAATTTGAATACAGTCTGGCCGATAACAATTTTCTCGCTGTCGAGTAATTTTTTTTGTTTTACTTTTGTATCATTTACAACAATACCATTTGAGGCACCCAGATCTGTGATGGTGTAACTTTTGTCAGCAAATGCCAGTTCTGCATGTTCCCGGGAGATCTTGGTATCAACGATCTGAATGTCGGCAGTATCTCCGCGACCTATCACAATTCGTTTACCGGTCAGATAATAAACCTTTCCCTTATTTGGGCCGGTCATACACAACAAACGGTAATAGACACCGACATCGGCCGGCGGCTTCAACTCCGTAGTTACTCTGACATTTTTACTGGTACTCATCTAATTTTTAATTCTCCAATACAAAAGAGATATAAAAGGCTTTGGCAAAGCCATCTTTACCCAGTAATGCATTGACAAAAATGTTGTATTGCTTACCCTGAAGTTCATATGCACCTGATTGGGAAGTTCCACCATTATTGGCTGAACCATCACAGAGCTCTATCAAAGTTGCGGCAAAACCTCTTTCTTTGGTGATATCCAGAATATTCATCCCCTCTGCCATAGACTGACGAATACCGCAGACATCTTCGCCTTGCGTATTAATTTTGATTAGATTTTTTCCGGAGTTCAGGACCATAACGGGGCCCTGAGCTCCCTGCATGAATTCCAATAATTGATTAACATACGATTCATCACCTTCGATATCATTTGGATCTGCTGTTGTTTCATCTCTCTGCAGTTCACGGATCCGCTGCAAGCTGGTGTTGACTGCATTACGAATTGGATTCATTTCTTCAAATAGAAGTTTACTTTCTACACTCCGCCTGCGCCCCCGCAGCCCTTCTTCAATCTGGAATCTCAATTCTTCGATTGGACGCAAAGTAAGGTAATAAATGATCCCGAAGAACAAAATGCCTACCAACAAAGAAGTCACTAAAGATTCCAGATAAAGCCGTGAACTTTTTGCTGCTTCGATTGCCAGAGTGGTGGGAGCAAAACGAATGGCGATAATTCCTACTGCTTCTTGCGAACCAGATTTGGGATTATAAGCAAATATCTGTTTACCGATACCGATTTGTCCTTCTTCCAGCGGAATAATACGTGCATCTTTAATGTTGGGACGGGCGTTATAAAATTCCTTCACCCGGACTGAAAAAGGATCGCTGGTATATTCATTAAGTCTGGATATGGGCCGGACAATTCTTCCATCCGGATCAAAAAGTTCATAGGAAACAACACCGTCATCTCGGGCACTGTCCAGAAATGTCGTATCAACTCTTTCCAGATTTTTTTGTTCAAGTGCAGCAGTATTTAAACGTCCAATTTCATCTGCATAATGAGCACCACGGATTTTAATTTCGTTGAGAAGTACATTACGTGAATCTTGGAGTACCGGAAAAATTGTCAATGTGATTGTTGTCAGGGCAAAAGCGAAAGTCAAAATGGCCAGTAGAATCCTCCATTCGTATTCCTGATTGATCCCATGAAAAACTGGCATGACTTTATATTTAAATGCCCAAAAAATCTTTCCTACTATATTTTCTGGTGGCGTACCACCCTGAAGAATGTCATCAATTGTTTCTTCTCTCTCTCTTTGAGAAGCAACCTTTTTCTTAACGACAATTTTCTTTTCCTGCACGTAAACGACTTGCAGGATTGCATTTGGTAAACCAATTTTGTCACCACTTTTGGTTGTGGCTTTTTTGATAATTTTACCGTTTAAGAATGTTCCGTTGGCACTTCCCAAATCCTGCACATAAACAACATCATCAGTGACGGTTATATTGACATGCTTCTTAGATACTCCATCAACCTGAAAGTGAATATCACAAGCAGAATCGCGTCCCAGAATATTGTCACCATTTTTCAATGTGTATTCCTGCCCGCGAAGTTTTCCGCCGACTACAACTAACTTATACATACAGCCTCTAACTTATCGCCTGGTTGCAGACGATTTTTTAATACTCGATTTAAATGCCCGCCCTGCATCTCCAGAGTCTGTGTAGCGTTTAGATACAGCCAGGTCATTCTCCAGGGAACAAGATTCTCCAAAACTTTTACCACCCGCATTTCTTTATCCAGAAAGATGACGTCAATCGGATAGCGCATAAAGCAAGTGTGAATTGAATTGCATGGCTTTATAAGAAAGCCATCAGCTCCGTCTGGCAAACGCTCTGAGAACATAAGTCCTTTTACTCGCGTGAACGGATTGTCGGCTATTATCATTCTTTCACAAAGGAGTTCACCTTTTGAAGTCGCCAGTTTAAAAGTTTTAGCTTCCTGCACTGATAGCCTCCAGAATGATCGGAGCGAAGACAATAACCAGAACTGCAGGGACAATAAGGAACATCATGGGAAACAGAATCTTGGTGGCCGCCGTAGCTCCAGCTTTTTCAACTTCAGAAGATTTTTTTTGCCGAATTTCAACAGCTAGAGATTTTAGAATTGGACCGATAGAAGCACCAACCGAATCTGCAGCAATCAAAGTTGCACAGAAAGAGGAAATCTGAATTAGATCCACTCTCCATGCAAGATTGCGAAGGGCTTCCGCTCTGCTTGCACCGATTTTGATTTCACGAATAACGATTTCAAATTCTTCCGTTAAAGGATTTGGCTTTGCTTTCTCTATAACCTTGGACATGGCTGCGATAAAGTCCAGACCAGCTTCAACTGAAAGAGCAAGCATATCTACAGAAAAAGGCATATTGCGGATAATTTGCTTCTGTCGTTCTTCAATTTTACCCTTTATCCAGATATCAGGATAAAAGAATCCGACCGCTCCCATAACTGGAATCAATTGTAATGGCCAGTCAGCCTCCAGAAATATGCGGGCAACCATAAAAGTGATTGGAAAGCCAAGGATCAAAAACAATTTAAATGCGAAGAAATCTTCCGGAGTGATAATATTCGTTAATCCGGCAGCTGCCAGAGGTCGCCGATATTTTTCTTTGAAAGTTTTTTTGTTTTTCATGGAAGAAACAATTGGGCTGAAGTATCGCTTGAAAAAAGGTCGCGAATATCTCAGCACGATGCCATGCTTTGCAATATCATCAGTAGGCTTCGATCCATCATCAAGTTTTTCCTGGGCCTGAAACTGATCTTCATCCTGGAAAATTGTTTTGGTTATGAGGAAAACGGCCAGTCCTATCAGAGATAAAGAAGCATAAAAAAGCAGACTGGATTCCTGATGACCCTTCTTCCTGCCTATTTCTTTACAAGCGATATCTTCACCATTTTCACAGGCTTCAGTAAGATAAGTTGCTGCCTGAACAGCTGCACGGGCCTTTTGCTGTTCATCACTCAGCCGTATCTGCAGAGTCTTTATCTCCTGCAATTCTTCTTCGTCCAGATCTTCGTCTGAATTGATTTCTTTTAACCTTCTGCGCTTTAGCTTAAGCGTTTCGAGTTCATTGCGAATTTCTTTTTCTTCAATCGGATCAAGTCTTTGATTTAGCTGATACCATTTACCAACCTGATAACAATTGGCAAATTGCTTTTGATCACATGACTCTTTATAAAGAATGAATAATTCATCCTGAGTCATGTCTTGCCCACGCACTAAAAGTGGACAACAAAAAATTATGCAGATTAAGCCCCATAAGACTTTCTTCACTGATACACCGCCATAACTCAATGATATCAGAGAATAAGATTTTCTTTGTTATAGGAGCAGACAAGGAAATAATGTCCACTAAAGAAATACAGGATCAAGCGAGTCTGTTATTTTTTTCGGCTATTCTCTTTTTAAGATCATCCAGAAATAACTGTGAACTCTTACGATTAAATTTCTTTTCCAGATCCGGGATGTATATAGGTTTGTATTCTTTAAAATAATTCTTCTTGGCTTCGCTGACTCTGTTTAGACGATCCTGAAAATCTGTAGCCTTGATGGTTTTATCCTTTTGTGCTTTTTTTAGTCCCTCAAGTCCCAGCATTGCTTCCGGCATGTCCCGATATTCAATTAAATCGCTTCCTGCCCGGATGGCCATCATAGCGGCTTCACCTGTTCCCCTATGTGCCGTTATTGCTCCCATCTGCATATCATCTGATAAAATTAACCCCTTATACTTGAGTTCATTTCTTAAGATGTTGTGTGCCTTAGGAGAAAGTGAGCATGGTAATTCCGGATCTATGTCTTCAACAATTATATGAGCCATCATGATCATATCTACCCGGGCCTTCACCGCCTTAATGAATGGTTGAATTTCTTCTGCTCGTATTTCAGCCAATGATTTTTTAACAATCGGCAGATCATAATGAGAATCTTTTAGTGTATTTCCATGTCCCGGAAAATGTTTTGCACATGACATGATACCTGAGGTTTCAAACCCACGAATCATGGAAGAAATAAATTTGGAAACCGTTTCATGATCTGTTCCAAAAGCACGATCCCAGATTACTTTGTTCTGCTCGTTATTCCAGATATCACAAACGGGAGCAAGGTTGAGATTTACTCCACAAGCAAGAAGCTCTTCTGCCATTATTGAAGCCATTTCGAAGACAAGCTTGGGTGAATCGAGTTTCGCTACCTCCAGCATGGGAGGAAACTGAGTGAACTGAGTTTTAAACCTTACAACTCTTCCACCTTCATGATCTGTACAAATGAACAGTGGATATTCTTTGCGCAGGACTTGAATGCTATTTACCAGTTCAGCAAGCTGTGCCGGGTTTTCATAGTTTTTTGAAAAAAGAATAACACCACCGATGTCTTCTTTTTCAATAAAAGTTTTTTCTTCTTCCGTTAATGTGAAGCCACTGATGCCGGTGAAAACAAGTTGTCCTAATTGATTCATAAAATCCTTTTAGCCTTTATTCGGGTCTAAGTAATCACGTAACCCATCGCCCATTAAATTTAATCCAATAATCAGACCAGCCATGGTCATACTCAAAATCATAGCAATGTGTGGAGCTTCCAGCAGTACTGTTTTAGCAGCAGAAAGCATCGCCCCCCAAGAATAGGGGCTTCCCCCCAGGCCTAAAAATCCCAATGCAGCTTCACTGATAATGACTCCGCTAATTCCTAAAACCATATTGACTATTAAAACAGGTAATATGGCCGGAACTATAATTGTAAAGAACATACGGAGCTCTCCGATACCAATAGCTTTTGCTCCTTCAACATAGGTAAGAGAAAGAACGCGCTTGGATTCTCCACGAGCAATTTTAGCATAACCCGGCCAGCCGGTTATAATCATGGCAAAAATCAGACCCTGCATGGACTGGCCAGTTACGGCCATAACCATAATTGCGATCAAAATACTTGGGAAAATAAAAACCAGATTAATGGCCAGATCAAAAAGAAGCTTGATCCACCCCGGAGCTTTTACTGCCAGGTAGCCCATTACAACTCCCATCGAAGCAGTAATAAGTGTAACAATTATTGAGAGGGCCAATGAGTACGTTAAGCCTGCTGATAAAACTTCCAGTAGTGAGCGGCCAAGCAAATCCCCTCCCAGCAACAGACCTTTCGAAAAAGGCATAGCAAGCTCAGCTTCCATGTTCAATATAGGGGCATAAGGTTTAGTGGGTGAACCGGCAATAAAATATTTGTAAATAAACCAGCCAATTGCCCAGACAACATACAAAGAAAGTATCCCGAATCCCCATTTCATTTCTTTTGTATATTTGTGTGACATTCTGACTATCCTGCCTGCGTGGTTCGAGGATCCAGTTTTTCATTGATTGTATCAATAAAAAAATAAATCAACATATAGGTCACAGTTGAATAAACTATTACCCCCTGAACAATTGGATAATCACGGTTTTGGATTCCGTCAAAAAGCAAAGACCCCATACCTGGTATATCAAAAATAGTTTCGGTGATCATTGTACCAGCAATAACAACTGAAAGCTGAATCGAAACAACATTTAAAATCGTTGGAAGACAAACTTTTAGTATGCGCAACAAGATGGCCATTTCACCCAATCCTTTAGATTTAGTTACTGTCACCCATTGGCTGTGGACTTCTTCAAGATATTTGTTACGGGTCACCCGCATAATGACTGCACTAAGCGGAATAACCAAAGTCAGAATCGGAAGAAACAGATGTTTTAATGTTCCCCATTCAGAGACTGGAAAAAGATTTAGTTTGATAGAAAAAAACAATACTAATAAAGGTGCGAGGGAGAAAATGGGAAAGGACAGAGCAAATAAAGATAAAATGCGGGAAAACTTATCGAATCCTCGATTTTTGCGGTATCCGGCCATAATTCCTAAGAAAACACCTACAAAAGCAGCAATCGTTACAGAGACCGCGGCAAGAGTAATTGTGGGTTGCATTCTCTCTTTGAGAAGCTCTTTTACGTCTTTATTTCCATAAATTGTTTTCCCCAAGTCACCCTTAACAATACCTTTCAAATAGTAACGGTATTGTTTGCTCATTGGCATATCTAATCCTAGCTGGGATCGTAATTTGTTTATTTCTTCCTGGCTGGCTTTTTGACCAAGAACTGTTTCCACCGGATCGCCCGGGGAAAGTCTTATCACAAAAAAAATAGTGGAGAGAGCTACAAAGATTGTCAGCAAAGCATAAGAGACTTTTTTTATTAGTTTACTCAAATCCCGGATCCTCCTCATCGTTGGAAGTATTTTTTTCTACTGACTTACCAACCATGGAAATACCCTGAGTTACCCAGAACATTTTCGTCATTTTATTTTTATCATTCAAAACGAAGACAATCGATTGACCTGCCACTTTCAGATTAAATTTTCTCTCAGAATCTTTCGTTTTTCCGTCATATTCCAATGTACCTTCAGAAAATAGCTCGGCGGGAAAGTCAGAGAAAGTTTCGTTTAAATAAGGAAATCCTTCCCAGACAATCAGCAATTCCATTGCTCCGGCTTCCTTTTTGGAAGCCATATTAATGAACCCTGAGACATCGGCACATTCGATAATTTGAGAAAAGAAGCATGGGATAGCCCGAGTAGTAGGAAATTTTATCGTTTTAATTCCAGACCACTGTTTTTCCGGGCTGATCATTTTTACGTCGATTGCTTTTTTTTCAGCGTTGAGATTAAGTTCACTAAAATATTTTTTCCCGTCAAACCACACAGTATATTGTGAGCGACGTGGGCGAAGTATTGCGATGTTTTTAATTGTACCGATATCAGAAACTACTATGCTTTTTTCCAGGATATTTTCTTTTTGTTTGTTTAAAGTTTCCAGCGATTTTTTAGTAATATATGACTTACCCTTTTTATTGGTGAAACTTTCCGTCTTTACCCGGAATGTTCCATTTTTATCGTTGTAATTAAAAACTTCGCTGTTTTTTTCAAGAGTTTCTTTAATTTTACCGGCAGGACTGGCACAACTAATCAGAAGCAAAATAGTGAATATATAAGTGAAAGTATTAGTGCTCATTTTTAATGAACTCTTCGAATTCTTTTTGATAGTCTGCCAGCTCAAGCGTGTTGCCGGTAAGACCTTCTATTTTATTTTTAAGATCTGGATGAGCCTCAAAAGTTATGCCAACTTTAAACATAGGCACTCCTGAGAATTGAGCATTGATATAATTGATCATGTAAACAATCGAAGCGTTTTGCAGATTAAAGACCTGCATTTCAAAATTCAGCACTAGATTAAAGCTTTTAGATGAAAGCTTATCCAGGATAAGTTCCTTCTCTTTCTGGTTAGCAAAGAAACTAAGACCGGTCGAAGAAATATCCTCTACCCGAAAACCGAGCAGATCCTCGGAGTCCTCTTCAAAATTCCCCTGTGCCAGACTGGCCAGACGATTCTTCTGCAAATTATCGATTTCGGTAAAGAAGTTATGATGCTTTTGTTCGTTTTTATTGAAAAAAACAACATTGGATTGTGGCACTTTTGAATACTTCAAATAAGCATAAACTTCATAAATCGGATAAGTAATCAGACGATCACGGCTTCTTTTTTCCATACGGAAACATGACTCTTCCAGTTCAAAAGTAATTGTCTCAAGCTGATCCATTTGATCTGTCACTTTTGCTCTGAAAAAATAATCAATGTCGTTTATGGCGAAATTCAGGCAAATGATCTCATCCGCAAGCTTCAGATGAATATTGCAGCGACTAAGAGTTAGTTTGATGCGTGGACCTATTTCAAAATGCGTGGCCCGTCCCTCATAATATCGTGGAGACGTTTTCCAGAAAATGACCCGGTCATTATTAGAAACTAAAAGAGCTATCTTAGAAGATAGCTCTTGTTGATTCATTTTGATGAAATTGACTTTTGCCCGTCGGGAGCTTTCTACCATGAAAGCCTCTAATAAAAATATTAAACTATAATTATGAGATTGTTACTTGTCTCAATAGTTCTAATGACTCAAGAACTTTACCGCATCCTCTAACAACACAAGTTAGTGGATCTTCAGCAATTGAAACCGGAAGACCAGTTTTTTCTTTTATCAGAACATCGAGATTCGCAAGCAGAGCACCACCACCAGCTAGGATGATTCCGTTATCCACAATATCAGCAGCTAGTTCAGGCGGAGTTTTCTCAAGAGAAATTTTAATGGCTTCAACAACTTCAGAAACAGGATCGGCAAGAGCGTCACGAATTTCATCTGAAGTTACTTCAATAATTTTTGGAGCACCGGCGATCAGGTCGCGGCCTTTTACTTCATAAGTTTTAACTTCATCATCAAACGGATAAGCGTTACCGATAGCCAGTTTAATCGCTTCAGCTGTTCTTTCTCCAATGAGAAGAGAGTATTTTTTCTTGATGTATGAAGCGATCGCCTCATCAAATTTATCACCAGCTACGCGAACTGATTTTGAATAAACGATACCGCCGAGAGAAATAACCGCAACTTCAGTTGTACCTCCACCGATATCAACAATCATGTTTCCAGATGGCTCAGTAATCGGAAGTCCTGCTCCGATAGCTGCGGCCATTGGTTCTTCAATCAGATAAACTTCTCGAGCCCCTGCTTGCTCAGCAGATTCTTTTACTGCGCGTTTTTCTACCTGGGTGATCCCGAAAGGAATACAGATAACAATTCTTGGTTTGATGAGTTTTGATCCAGTAAGGGATTTCTGGATGAAATATCTGATCATCGCTTGCGTGACTTCGAAATCAGCGATAACCCCGTCTTTAACTGGTCTGATGGCCTTGATTGATCCAGGCGTTCTTCCCAACATATCCTTAGCTTCTTTACCAACAGCCAGAACTCTGTTTTGTCCTTTAGGACCTTGGTGGACAGCGACTACTGAAGGTTCATTTACGATGATCCCTCTGTCTTTAGCGTAAACCAGGCAATTGGCCGTTCCAAGATCGATTGCCAAATCATTTGAAAACCAGTCTAAAACTCTTTTAAACATTGCTTATAATCCTTTTCGTTTTTACCATTGATAATGCCGGATAGCCTCGCCTCGTTCGGCGATGTCAGCCATTGCTTCAATACCAAGTTCAATATGAACATCCGTAAATTTTCTGAAGACGGCTTTAGCTGATTGCTTAGTCTTAATCCCACCTTCTTTCAAAGGACAGTCGGAAATAAGCAATAGGGCTCCGATGTTAACTTTACTAACAAAACAAGAAACAAAAAGAGCGGCTGTTTCCATTTCAACGGCCAGAACTCTTTGCTCTAATAAGTTTAATTTAAAACGATCATCAAATTCCCAGAAGCGATAGTCCGTTGAGTGAATCGTACCAGTACGATATTCAAGACCATGTTCAACCAGGATTTGTGACACAAATTTTTGCACCTTAAATGTAGGTAATGCCGGAACTTGTTCCGGAAGAAAGTGTTGAGTTACGCCCTCTCCTCTAATCGATGCTATTGGAAGAACAAAATCTCCCACATCCAGAGAAGGGTGAACACCACCAGCAAGACCTAAAAACAGAACTGCTTTTGGTTCGCATACTGCCAGCAATTCGCCGATAAGAGCTGCCATGGCTGCACCAACACCAAATTCAATAATTGTGACTTGCGCTTTTTTTGAAGAAGACGCTTTAAATGCAGAGCCTTGTGTGTACTGGGCATCAGGCAATAAAGCATTAAAGCGCTCTACGTAGTAGTGAAAATTGGTCAGAATGATTTGTTTCTGAAAATCTTTTAGATCCATGCCGGTATATCGTTCCAGCATATCCTGAGCGATTTTTCTTTTTTCTTCGTTACCGTGAATACGACGGGCGCGTAGTTTTTCTTTTAGGTGATTAATCTCATTGAGAACTTCACGGCGCTTTTTAGCCGTGTGACTTGCAACAGTCTCTTCACGAGATTTCTTCTGCGTCTCTTTGGCTACCTTTTCCGTTATTTTTTTTTGCGTAGCTTTTTTACGTGTGGCTTTTTTAGCAACCATTTATAACAACCAATGTCATATTTAAATCATCAATAAACTTAAGTTTTTATAATAAAATTTATCATTTCACTCCGATCGATACAACAATTAAATACTAGATTTCCCTTGTTGTTTTGAATAGACTATGGCGATCAACATTTAACCGACAAAAAAAGGAAGATACACAATGGGAATGGGAAGAAAAAACATTGCGCTTAAAATGAAAAGAAGAACTGCTCAGGCAAAGAAAAAAGCTCGTATTAAAAAGAAAATTGCTGCTGCTAAGAAGTAGTTCAGTATGGCGCCAATTGTCTGATCGTTTAAGTCGGACAATTGGCACAAGCTGTTGATTTAGTTAACTGATGCCTCTATTCCTTCACGACGAATCCGGAAAGTACTCATATCCTTTAGCCAAATATCGTCTGTTAAACTCCATTGTCCACTTTCACTTTTTAACTGAGCTTTACGCGCCAGTGCCACATCCAGGTCCTGTCTCGATTGCATAGTCGGCTCTGATTCTATGACATCGCTCAAAATCTTCAGTGAGTCATAAGCAATGGTCTCGACTATGTTGGGTTGCTTTCTGAACTTCTGGAAAAATTTCTGAGTAAAATTTGTTTCACCATTATTAATGGTCTCATCCATGAAATAGACATTTCCGTAACGGTAGCCCTCATTAAGCATAAGTTCTGATCGCCAGCTAGGCACTCCGACATAGTTCAGGTTAAAAGCATCAAAGTAATTAAAGTTGGGCAGAATTTGCACAACTTCTCTTGGTAGGGCCGGAACAAAAACCCAATCGAAATCAATTTGGGGCTGCAGGTTCTGCAGACGCTTAATTGATTTCTTACTCTCCAGAGAAGCAATATCATTCACTAACGCCTGCTCCTCTTCTCTTTCTCGAGTAAATTTTATTCCCAGAATATTTTTAACCGGATCGCGATAATCAGTTGTATTGGTTTCAAATGAGATCAAACCAGTAACATCCAGATTATGTTTTTTACTCTGTCTCCAGAACTCATTAGCGTATGCTTCACCGATTTCAGTCTTGGGGTACATAATCGCCGGTCTGCTGCCAATTTTTTTGATCATTGCTTCAGAGAAAAGATGGCTTACCTGCGATTCTATAGAACCTGGTATTTCAATCAGCAGATGGTTTTTCTCTTCTTTGGGTAAAAGAACTTTCGATAATGAGATATAGAGCACGCCGTACTTACGTGCTTCCTGGTATTCCTTAGTCGCCTCCTGAGAATTTAATCCACCGATGACAGCCGCTACATTATTCTGCTCAATTAAATCGCGAACAGCAAAAGCTCCAGTGGCAGCATTTCCTTTGGTGTCTTTAATTTCCAGTTTATATTTTTTATTCGGATCTGCGCTTAAATCTTCCAGGGCGATATCAATTCCCGCCATCGCTCTTTCCCCAAGGGATTTTAATTCACCGGTAATTGGCAGGGCCACTCCGATTGTTCGCATATCAATCTTCACACTGTTGTTAAGATTACGCACACCCAGCCCTTTAACAAGATTCATTATTTCATTATTATCAGCATAGCGAGCTTCGATCCATGCTGTGAAATCTTTGACTTTATCCTGATCTCCACTACGAAAAGCAATTTCTGCTTCCCGATATGCCAGGTAAGGAACAACCAGATTTTTTTCCTGGTCAAACTCTTCTAGCAAACGAACTCTTTCGCTTTCACTTAATTTGCTGAACTGTTCTTCTATCTGTGAATAACGACTTTCAGCCTTTACATCGGCGATTGTTTTCTTATCTTCCAATGATCTTATAAGGGCAGACAAGCCCTGCTCCTTCTTGCCTAACTGCTGAGAGAGCAAAGCATAAAGCTGATGGAATTTTTTAGCTTCATTATCCTGCAGATTTTTGTAATTGGCCTGGGACAAAGTTGCCAGCGCTTTTTCATTCTGATTCAGTTTATAGTATGAACTCCCAAGGTTGAGCAGTACTTGCGCTTCCAGTCCTGGATCTTCTTTAGCGATCGCACCAGCTTCCTCAAAATTCTTAGCTGCTATCTCATAGTTTTTTTTGGAAAAATTAATGACGCCGATGAGATTCTTACGAGTGGCCCTTTCTGCCATATTGAGGCCTTCTTCATTCATACCAGCGAGATCTTTTAACGCTGCCTCAGCTTTGCCCAAGCGTACTTTTTCTTTAATTGCGTTTATTTTTTGGAGGAAAGACTGCTGATAAAGCTTGGATGTATCGACATTTTCCGCGACTTTTCTTTCCGGTGTAATCATTTTTACTCCGGCGCAGGAAGTCCAGATCAACAAACTAAACATTAACAAAATAATTTTCATGCATACCTCAATGATGATTCCCATCAATTCTAACAAGGCATGGAACTTAATTAAAGGGGAAGCATGAATGTTTAAACAAGAGTGTTTAAATCAAGGATGGGACCAGCCTGGCCGGTCCCATGAAATGTTATTGAAAGAGGTCTTTTACTTTATCAAAAAATCCGCGGCTCATTGGGTTGGAGTGCTCATCCAGCTCAGCGAGTCTATTGAAGAGTTCTTTTTGCTCGGAAGTCAGCTTGGTCGGGGTTTCCACATGCACCGTTACAATCTGATCTCCTACTCCATATCCTCCGAGACGCTGAATTCCTTTTCCCTTCAAGCGCATTTTAACTCCCGATTGTGTTCCTGCCGGGATTTTTAGCGCCACTTTACCGGAAAGGGTTGGAACTTCCATCTCAGCCCCCAGTGCAGCCTGAGAAAAACTGATCGGGACTGTACAATGAACATCAAACTCGTCTCTTTCAAAAATCTTGTGCGGTTTAATATTGATGACAACGTAAAGATCGCCGTTTGGTCCTCCCATGGAACCGGCATCTCCCTCATTAGAGAGTTTCAAACGCTGGCCTTGATCAATTCCGGCCGGGATTTTAACTTGTAGATCAACCTTCTTTTTACGTTTACCCTGCCCGTGACAAGTTCCGCATGGATCTTTAATCATCTGGCCTGAACCATTACATTTCGGACAAGTAGATGAAACGGTAAAGAACCCCTGCTGACGTCGGACTTCGCCGTGGCCGTTACAATAGTCACAGGTTGTAGGGCTTGATCCAGGTTTCGCACCGGAGCCGCTACATGTTTCACACTTAACATTTTTTGTAAGAGAAATGGTTTTTTCACAGCCAAAAGCCGCTTCAGTGAAATCAATGTCGATGCCCATCTGCAGATCATCGCCTGGACGCCCCTGTGCGCGACGTCCGCCGCGACCGCGACCGCGACCGCCGAGCATATCTCCAAAAATATCACCAAAAATATCCCCGAAATCTCCAAAGTCACCCTGGAATCCGCCAGCTCCACCAAAGCCGCCCTGACCATTAACGCCAGCATGACCGAATTGATCGTAGCGTGATTTTTTATCATCATCTAAAAGGACTTCTGCCGCCTCAGATGCTTCTTTAAATTTCGCTTCAGCTTCGGCATTTCCGGGATTTTTATCCGGGTGAAATTGCATAGCAAGCTTACGATAAGCTTTTTTTATTTCGTCCTTGCTTGCGCCCTTTTGCACACCAAGAATTTCGTAATAATCTCTTTTTGCACTCATGTTTTACCTTATAAAAAGGTCTCTCCAACGGAGAGACCTCTCTAGAATTGTATTTTTAAAAAGCCAGTTTACTACAAATTAGACTTCTTTGTAATCAGCATCAACGACATCATCGTCTTTCTTAGCTGAACCTGCATCAGATCCTCCGGCACTTCCTGCACCCGGACCTTGAGGCCCACCAGCTCCGGCGTCACCCCCCGGGGTTCCTCCTGCCTGATACATTTCAGTAGCAACCTTGTGCGAAACATTTTGAAGTCTTTCAACAGCTGCTTTTAGCTCATCAAGAGATTCACTTGTTAGCTTAGTTTTAGCTTCAGCTACTGCACTTTCAAGTTCTGACTTAGACTGACCTGCGATTTTTCCTTCACCTTCTTTAATCATTTTTTCAGTGGCAAAGATCAATCCATCGAGATTGTTTCTTGTATCTACAACCTGGCGTCTTTCCTGGTCAGCAGTGCGGTTTGCTTCAGCATCTTTTACCATTCTCTGGATTTCTTCTTCTGTTAAACCTGAGCCAGAAGTAATTCTGATTTCCTGAGATTTACCAGTTGCTTTATCCTGAGCTGTAACGTGAACGATACCGTTAGCATCGATGTCAAAAATAACTTCGATTTGCGGAACGCCTCGTGGAGCTGGAGCAATTCCCGCGAGATCAAAACGTCCAAGCGTTTTGTTATCTTTTGCGAACTCTCTTTCACCTTGAAGAACGTGTATCGATACCGCCGGCTGGTTGTCCTGAGCTGTTGAGAACACTTGTGATTTCTTAGTTGGAATCGTAGTGTTCTTTTCGATAATCTTAGTAGAAACACCACCAAGAGTTTCGATACCCAGTGAAAGCGGAGTAACGTCAAGAAGAAGAACGTCTTTTACGTCACCAGCTAATACACCACCCTGGATCGCTGCACCGGCAGCAACAACTTCATCCGGGTTAACACCTTTAGAAGGTTCTTTACCGAAAATTTCTTTAACTTTTTGTTGTACGATTGGCGTACGAGTAGAACCACCAACCAGAACAACTTCATGGATTTCATTCAGTGATAATCCAGAATCTTTGATACATGTACGGCATGGCTCAACCAGTTTTTCAATTAAATCACCAATCAACTGCTCAAACTTCGCTCTCGTGATGTTAATGTTCAAGTGTTTTGGACCTGAGGCATCTGCCGTGATGAACGGTAGGTTAACATCTGTTTGAGTCACGTTTGAAAGTTCATGCTTAGCTTTTTCTGCTGCTTCTTTCAGGCGTTGAAGGGCCATAGTATCTTGTCTTAGATCAACACCATTTTCTTTTTTAAATTCTTCAGCAAGGTAGTTGATGATTCTGTAGTCGAAGTCCTCACCACCAAGGAATGTATCCCCGTTAGTTGCTTTAACTTCAAAAACACCGTCTGAAGTAATCTCAAGAACTGAAATATCAAATGTACCGCCACCAAGGTCGAATACAGCAATGTTTTTATCCTTCTTTGAGTCCAGACCGTAAGCAAGTGCTGCTGCTGTTGGCTCGTTGATGATACGTTTAACTTCAAGACCGGCAATTCTACCTGCATCTTTTGTGGCTTGTCTTTGAGCATCGTTGAAGTAAGCAGGAACAGTAATAACCGCTTCCGTTACCGGTTGTCCTAAATAGTCTTCAGCAGCTTTTTTAAGTTTCTCAAGAACTTTCGCCGAAACTTCCTGAGGTGACATTTCTTTGCCGTCTACTTTTACCCAGGCATCACCATTTTTATTGGCGAGAATTTCAAATGGAGCCACTTCTTTAAACTTTTTAACTTCTGCTGCATCAGCTTTTCTACCAATCAGACGTTTAATACCAAACAATGTCTTCTTTGGGTTGGTAACAGATTGTCTCTTTGCTACCTGACCAACTAAAACTTCACCATTATTGGCAAAACCAATGATAGATGGAGTTGTGTTATGACCTTCAGCGTTTGCGATAATCTTGTAAGTTCCGTTTTCTAAAACGGCCACACATGAGTTGGTTGTTCCAAGGTCGATACCGATAATTTTTCCCATATAATTCTCCTTATTTGTTTTCTAATACTCTTTAATTGTTATTTGCTACTACAACTTTAGACGCCCGAAGCAGTCTTCCATTTAACATGTAACCTTTTTGGTATTCTGTGATAATTTCCTGATCTTTTTTTCCTTCAGCCGGAGCTTGTGCAACAGCTTCATGGAAGTTAGGATCAAAAACTTTCCCTAGTGCTTCGACTTGGGTCAGTCCATTTTGTTTTAAAACATCAAGGAACTGATTACGGATCATATCAATACCTTTTACGATGTTCTGAACCTTGTCATCATTGTCGTTTCTAAGAGCATTGACGGTTAAGTCAAAATTATCCACGACACTAATCAGCCCGGTTAGTATTTTTTCATTCCCAAATTTGAGCAGATTTTCTTTCTCACGCTCAAAGCGTTTGCGGGCATTATCTAATTCAGCTGCTAAATAGTAGTACTTAGCTTTGAAATCTTCAGCCGGTTTTTTAGTCTCAGTTTCTACTCCGGCTTGATCATCACTAACCTGCTCGGCCTTTACTTCTTCTTGTTGTTCATTTGTTTCTTCGTTATTCATTATTCATCCTTATCTTTGAGTCATCACAAAGATGGTATCACCCTCGTAAGTGTCAATGTTAGGAACAGATCTTTTTTGAAAGAAATGAATAACCTACCGATATCAGATATAGACTTGGCTTTTTTGATGCCCTGAGCATGGGGCTTTTAACCTACAAAATCGAGTACCTTTAGGGAGTTTTCGGAAGCTGATCTGATCGGTGCACCGTCAATGAGAACAAGATAGCGGTTGGTCTGCCAGTAAAGGGCCAGAGCGAGATAAGCCAGGCCCCAGGTGAAATGCTGATTGCAGGCGCCTTCCCATAATTTATTTTCCAGAAACATGCAGGCACCTTTGCATATCTGGACAACTGGACACTGAACGCACTCCTGACGTTTACTCCAGTGCCAGGCTGTCGAAAGTTTAGCTTCTGCAAGATGATCTATATGACCAATTTTATGTCCACCTTTTGCTGTTACGTTTTGACAGGTTAAAACATTGCCATCGATATCCACGGCTATGGAAGTTGGTAAATCCATGCTGCATTTTTGTCCAACACTGTCAGCGTGACGTTCTTCAGTCAGTGAACCAAAAAAATCATGCACAATTGAATTCAGTCTTCCTACTTCCATCTGAAAAGGGAATTGCTGTTTGTATTCATGAAAAAGAACATTAATGAGTTCATTTCTTTTAGATACATCGGATACGTACAACAAACCTCGAGAGTCATAAGGTGTTGCCAGATCGTGAGTGACTTTTACTTCTTCTGTTTGGACCTGAAGCTTTCTTGCGATGTAATCCCGGATTTGCAGAAAAGAATAATTCTTCGGTGAAACGGTGGCATTAAAAGAAATCAGATTAAGTGGTGAGAGGGTATTGAACAGATATTTTAAATTTTCAGCTTGTGCAGGAATATCCAGAGGATCCTTAGCTCTGTCCTCGTTAAATGTCGGGCCATCATGAGAAACAATGAAATGAATCTTTAACTCAGCTGCTGTGTCGGCCATTTCTTTAGATAAAATTGAACCGTTTGTAAACAAAGCCAGACCAATTTGTGGATAAAGCGACCGCAGTTTGCGAGCCATTATTTCGACGGCACTCCAGTACAGCAGCGTCTCTCCGCCCCAAAATTCTAATTTTACACCTTTGCCTTTGCCATCTTCACCTCCATCAAACCAGTGTTGCATCTTATCCAAAAAGGAAGGTACTTTTGCCAGAGTTTCCTGAACAGTATCTTTTTGAAAATTGCGCTGATTATTTTGACTGCAGTAGGAACAAGAATAATTGCAGGCAAAGCCCATCTGAATTTTTATTTTTTTGAGAGCTACAGTTTTACCTACAGGTGTTTGAGGACCCGTTTTTTCAACTATAGGCTTAAAAACATGCTCAGAAGGAAGTATTTTTTCACCAGTATCCTTCCACACCAGCTGTGAACTATAAGGATCATAAAGTGCAACTCTGATCCCTTCTTTGTCCTGTAAATGTAAATGATAAGCCGATCTCATATTTAACATAATCTCATATTTTCTTAATATCGCTAAGATAGTTTTCCTGAAAGTCCTTCATTAAAGATTCAAAAGGCAAAACTGAGTCAGGTTTAATGATTGTCTTAAAGCCGACCTTATCAATAGCAAAAACGACAAACGCCTTCGCCTGAATATAAGCAGTGTTTGATTCAGGTTTCAAACTGCTGTTAGTTATGAAGTCCACCTTTTCAATTACCCGGTCCTGGAAAAGGTTATTCTCCTGCAAATGTTTTTTTACTAAATCCCTGTCAATATCCTGGTTTTGCATATATTCACAAAATCCTTCAGTGAACCATTTCGGCCAGAGCAAATTTGATTGGATAATAAAAAAATGAGTCACTTCATGAATTAAATTAGGTGAAGCTGCAACACCCAGATGAAAAAGGTTCCGGGAACCATATGTAGTGGCGCGAACCCAATCAGGCAGATTGTACTGATGGCTGGCCAGTCTCAATTCTTCAGAATACTGAAATACATTAAGAATGATTTTTTCTTTTAAAGGCCAAAGTAAATTTTCAAGATGAATTATAATTTGCTGCAATTGAGCTGTGAGATCGCTAAGGGCAGAAATCGGATAAGTAGAAACTATGTCAAATTTCGATTGAGAATCGATATAAATCGGTCGCATTAAAAACTGGCACCAATCCCTGAAAAAGTCACAACTAACTTTTGTATCGGCATCTTCGCCAATATGATAAAAAACCTGTTCAATGGCTGAGCCAAAACAGTGATCTTTTATCGAACACGATTGACACTTAGGTGTATAAACATTCCGGGCCAGATTAACTGTATCATTCCAGACTTCATTCTGGATGAGATCACTGGTCAGATTTGCTATATGTCTGTGGGTGTTTTTACTTGCGCTGTAAAAAGGAAAATAATAGGTGCCGTCAATATTAACGTCTATTGCAAGTTTTTCAATTAATTCATTATACCGGGCAATACCTTTTTGAAAGCGGTCTATCACTTTTGCCCATGGCCCGCTGATTGTAATTCCTTTCTGGGCTGCATAGAAAAAAATTTCCCGATATTTTTCCATCCCGATTTTATGAGAAATCATGTCCAGATTGTAAAACTGATCGAGATAAATTTTTTTGATGTTATATTTTTCAGCAATATCCACAATTTGTTTCAAATGTAGATAATTACTGGGCATCATATAGGAATTGATTTGTGCAGGAGCGGAATGGTCACGGATAAATTCCAGTGCCGGAGTTACCATATGGAAAGTACCTTTACCTTTGTGAGTAGGACGCGAGAGGTTATGAATTTCTTCTTCACCGTCAACACTGACATGTAATTCGACGTCATTTTTATGGAAAAAAATAACGTCTTCTTCGCTCAATAGACTTCCATTAGTATTGAGGACCCAATGAATCTGAATTCCATTGCAGTTTTTGCCGTAACGCTCTATACCTGCCTTAATAATTTTTTTGTTGGCCAGGGTTTCACCCCCATATAAGGAAACAGTCACATGAGTGTGATCTCGCAGTTTCATTACATTCAGAAACTGATCGATACTTTGATTAAAGATTTCCTGAGACATGACCCGATTAGGTAAATTATTTTCCCCCAGTTCAAAGACATGGCAATTAGGACACTTAAAATTACAAAGATTGGATACATGTATCCTTAGCCAATCCAAATAGAACTCCTTTATTTCTCCATAGTAAGCTTAAATCTTTTTTTAGGCCAATTATGGTTACGAATGGGTATAAGCAGATATAACCCTCGGACCAAAGTTACGGTAAATAAAGCAATATAGTTCGGATAAAGGATTTGATTGTATTTAAGTAAAATTTTAAGAAGAGCGACCGTTATTCCAAATACCAGCATTGACTGCCAACTTTTTGGTGTAGTCCTTGGATCAGTTATCATAAGGAAAATATAAATAAGTCCTGCAGCACCAATTTCCGGCATAAACCAGTAAAAGAATGACTGTTTGAAGAATAGGCTACCCCCCAGTGAAAAGGCGAAAAGGGTGGCCACGTAACCCAATGTTACTGGCCATGTTCCTCCTCTCCATATGGCCAGCAGACCAAATAGTGTTACATGAATAATCGGATACAGACTGAGGGTAAATTCATCAGGTAATAAATTAAAACTTCCTTGAGGAAAAAAACACAATCCGGTCACTATGGCAAAATTGGTAGGATTATAGAGATGGTTTTTTTCGTCGATACGAAAAATATATTTTGAACTAACCGCCATACTGCTGGCGATAGCGTAATAAAATAAATGGCCTGACTTCACCAGAATAATTAAGCCGGCTGCTTCTGTTGCGGCTGAAAACATCCTGTCAGCCAGTGATCTGCCTTTGTATTTATCAGAGAATTTAAAAAACAAAAATTCAGTAATTAAAGCAGCGATATATCCCAGTAGTATCTGCAAAATGCTGCGTTGAAAATTATAGAATAAAATTGAAATTAAACAGAGTAAAAGATGACTTCCTCCTAAATACCAGCGACCATCTTTAGGCAAAAGATGATCCATTAACCGAACGCCCGCAGTAATTTTATTGCTCACGTATTTCATTGTATGTATTTATCCTGAGATCTTTAAATACTTGCTTATTTCTTTTCCCTGGAAATATAATTTCGAGTTTTTCCGGCAAACTGTCCTTATCCAGCGTGAATATAAGTCGATTATCACTTTGCCCCCGGTAGCCGTTACCTGGATAATACTCTCTGAATAAAACCGGACCTTTTGTCTGATAAAAATTCAGAAGTGCTCCTATTGGAATCTGGCTACCGTTTATGTTGTGGAGCTTTACCCCCACCCAATTATGAATTGTTTGAGAACGATTGAGATAGACCTTAGAATTCCCACCGACATTTCCCACAACGATATCTGCTTTTCCATCGTTATTAAAATCAGCGATTGCCAATGCTCTACCTTCCTGAGCATCTGTCAGGCCAATATCATTTGCAACATCAAAAAACTTTCCCTGATCCTGTATAAACAGACAGTCTCTTTCAAAAGCAGAATTGTAATATCTCTTTGATGGGTCTCTTTCATATTTTTTCATGAAACCCAGGAAGAACTTGGGAACAGAAGTCAGCTGAGTTCTTTCATACCAGAACGATTGACCCTCTTCAGGACTTTTAAGGGCCGGATCCTTATCCCGCCCATTAACAACAAACATATCCAGCTGACCGTCAAGATTAAAATCTGCAAATTTTCCAGCCCATGAGAAACCACACTTACCAATATTTTCATCCCAGGAGACTTGCTCAAAACCAGAGGAATCTTTCTTTTTCATCCATAAAAGATTGAATGCCCGGTAAAAAGGAGGTTTATGAATATTGGTTACGTATAAATCATTCAGACCGTCGCGATTGAAATCAGCAAATTCAGCGTTCATTCCTGAATTTCCATGCCATCTTCTCGGAATCCATTGTTCAGTCACTTCACTTACAGTCTTTCCTCCGTTGTTTAGGAACATTTGATCCATGGAGTAATCATTTGCGAAAAAAATATCCGGAAAACTGTCTCTATTGATATCGGAAATACCAACTGCATGAGTAAATGAACGAGTTTGAAAATCAATTTTATATTCAGGGATAAACTCACCATTGGGCTGTTGTATCAGTAAATGATTATAGCCTCCTGTTTGCTCATCATATCTGCGCGGAATGTACCATACGTTATTTGGCTCATCATCCAATTCAATAATATTGCCAACAACAATATCCAGAAGACCATCCTGATTAAAGTCGAGTAAATTAGCACCATCTGGAAACGATTTGTAATTATTCAGTCTGATACTGGCATCTTCAAATTTATTTTCTTTCCGCAGATAAAGTCGATGAGTCGGTGTGGCGGCAAGATACAAATCATCTTTTCCATCCCTATTGAAGTCCGCCATGAGTGCCATGGAATTGAGATTTGAAGGCCAGTCGTTTGACACTAAACCATATTCTTCAGCAGCTTCTTTAAACTTTCCTTGCTGATTGTTGATATATAGATAGTTTCTTGCTCCACCGGAATAAAAGATATCGACGAAACCATCTTCATTAAAATCATAAATCAATACAGACGGGTGTATGGTTGAAAGATAAGAATTGAATCTTGAAAAATTGCTCTGATGATTATAAACAACTCCCCACTCTTCGGTAACATCGCTAAAAGATATTTTTTTTAATTTTTCCGCTGATAATTTATCTGTACTATAAACTGCTTCTAGCCGTTCGCGGTAAGGACTAACAAACAGAATATAAATCACGATGGCCATCCCACAGCTGACAGAAAAAATGAGCCTGACTTTATCCCGCATAATCGTCCATTAGCTTTATTAACAGCTTTGCAGTTTCCCCAGGTTTAGGTCCTGATCGTAAATGATAATGTTCTGCCTTAAAAGATAATTTAAGGAAAGCGTTTAATCTAAGTAAAAAAATTCTGCTCTTCACAAAGAAATCTCTGATTCCTTTTTCCCAAAAGTATTCAAAAATTATCGGTGTTCCAAATCCAATTAGTCCATGAATGAGTAAACCTGGCAGATTAAAAAAGAAGGGAACTTTTTTAAGGGAAGTTGATAATTGAGACTTGTGACCTTCAATTAATATAATACTCCGATATTTTTTTACTTCAGTTTCAACTTTACCTGGAAGTCCCGCCGTACAGATTAATTGTTTCAGACCATAATGAGTTCTTCTCATCTGATATATATTCAAATCCGGCTCATTCACTATAAAATTATCTTTTATCTGATTGAGACCAATCTTTAAAGGAAATGGAAGTATATCACCTTTCTGGTTGACCATAGGTATATCGTCAGAGAGCATGCGGACATCGGGCAGCATCAGCAATTCAGTAAGAAGTGTACTTTTTCCTCCTCCACTAGGCATCATACAAATCAGTACTACATCTTTCCTGGCCACTGCAAAAGCGTGGAGCTTATGAATTCCTGTAGTATCCAGCTTTTTTCCAATTCTGGACAGGATTAGCAGATAAGCGGTTTCATGCATTTTATCAAGATCTGCAGATTGCAGTAATGCCTTATTGAGGCCAAGGTCTATTTCTGAATATAGTTTGTCAAAATAATTACAAAAACGTTTATTTCCCTGATCAATGGTCATGGCATTTTTTGTACAAAAATCATGTTTCAGATTTGCCCAACCAGGCTTGCTCGCTGAATGTAAAATAGTCAAATGCAAATCGGGTATAGCTTCAGTTAATTCAATCTCTCTAAAAAAACTCCAGAAATCTTTTTTAAGCAACTCTAAAACTTCCGGCCAATCAGATTCAATTAATATGGAATAAGAAAAGATTTGTAACCGAAGACGTTGCAAAAGTACCCCTATACAGATGATAATTGATGAATGAAGTTTAGCATTGTTATAGTGACATATAATAGAAAAAAAGAATTGGAGCTCTGTCTTGATTCAATCAAGCAGCAACAATGCCCGCATGCATATGAAGTTATAGTCATTTTTAATGGTGAACTCAGCTACTTCGAAAAAACTAAAGCTGCCTATCCCGGCTTTAAATGCTTCTATATGCCCTCTAGTTCTCCATCAGCTGCCAGAAATTATGGGCTCACCAAAGCGATGGGAGACTATTTCTTCTTTCTGGATGATGATTGTATACTTCCGGCAGATTATTTAAAAAGAATATCCTTCCATGACTGGGATGTTCTGGGAGGGCCAGATCAGACTTCACCAGATAGCAGCGAGTTCCAGAAAACACTAGGTCAGGTGCTAGCTTCACCTCTTTGCATGGGACAGACTCGTTTTCGCCATCAGATCGACCCAAATAAATCCATAATTGAATCTGATGAATCAAAACTTATTTTATGTAACTTATGGATGTCTGCACATATTTTTCGTGAGGAAGGACATCGTTTTGACACTGAGTTATTCCGCAATGAAGAAAACTTTTTGCTGAAAAAATTAAAACTTGAAAACAAGATAATCAAATACGATCCTTCTTTATTTGTCTTTCACTCGAGAAGAAATACCTGGAGTTTGCTGGCGAACGCTGTTATGAAAAGCGGTGAGTGTCGGGTTTTAAATTTTGCCAAACTTCCAGTAATGGCTGAATGTAAATATTTTCTTCCCTTAATTTTTAATTTGCTCTTGTTTACATGGATCTTTAATCTTTCATCTAAATTAGGCTTTTTCTTTATTATTTATATTCTAGCTGTTGTCTTATCAGGATTGATAAAATATCGCAGTATGCACTGGCGATTTCTGGTCATGCACTTTTTCATTTTGTTTATGTACAGTCTTGGTCTGGTTAAAGGACTTTTTACCCATAGCTGGATAATTCTCAGAGATAATACCAAAGAGTACAGTTAGATTTTGGCGTTGGTAATCAGATCGATTAAATCTGTCTCCGGCCCATAGAGTTGGTTATCAAGAGCGTCTTTATAGACGCTTAAATGGATACTAAGCACCCGGCGGGCCGTAGGACCATTATTAATAACTTTATGCGCTCTTCCGGCATCAAACCAATAGAAATGACCATCGGCTGGAATACTAAATTTCATATCTTCAACCCACCATTCAACCTGATCATTTGTTTCGATTGATGCGTGAACACGTACGTTTTCATAGAAAGGGTAATCGAAATGTTCATGCAATTCCTGTCCCGGGCCAAGTTCTACAACCCGAACTTTAGTAATTAGAGAATGAAACTTGTTCAGAACTTCTTCCAATGGACCTGCGACGAATTTACTTTTTTCAGTAAAATTGCGTTCAAAATGATGAGCGTCTTTTGCCTTTAGCAAGGCATGCATTGTTCGCTTGGAAGAAGAAGATGTATCAAATTGACCTTTTTCGTTAAAGAGCCTAAAAGCATCATGGTGAGGATCAGGTGCATTCTTTCGATGAGTAAATCCCATTCCCTTATAGCCCATATTAAAAATGGTTTCATTATCATCCATCACCAGATTGGTTAATCCAACCTGATCAACAACCTGGTTGATATAGCGACGAAGCTGTTCATAATCAAATGAGTAATGTTCTGGTAAGCGCAGAAATTTTTCTCTGGGCAGTTTCCACTCTGTATGGGGATAATAGGATTTTTGATATAAACGCCGGATTTCCATCAATACCCAAATTCATTAAGTTTAACATGTTCAAAAAATGGGGCTAATTTAAAGTCTTCTGTGACTCTTCCTTTAATATTTTTATCTTTGATAAAATCAACATCAACTACCCCCAAAGGATAATTGTTCCAGTCCGTTAATTTGATCCAGATTGTATCACTTCTTTTAGTACCTAATTTAAACGGGTAACGAAGCTGATTATCGGAGGTCATATGCTGTTTCATTTCTTCCGCCGATACTCCGATATGTCTGGAAACAAGTGTAATAAGATCATCAAAGCTCAAATTATCAATTTTTCCTGCCATGCTACGGCCAAGATCTCCTACATTCCTGAAATTAATTCTGACTGGCAATTTTAAACTTTTACTGTATTCGATTATTTCGCCAACAATATGTGGATTGAGGTTTTTGATAATAATCGAAGAAATGGAAACTCCGATTCCTACAGCATCACAGTTTTTAACGGCTGCCATTTTTTTTTGCGCACATGCCATTTGGTCAATAATCTGATAAATTTTATCGTCATTGAATCCATTGAGAGATATCTGGGCATATTCCAGTCCTGCATCTTTCAGGGTTCGGCAGTATTCAAGATCACTTAAGCGTAAAGCATTTGTTATCAGCATAGGTCGATGTCCAGCTTCAGCAATGTGCTTTATTATCGTAGGTAAGTCTTCTCTTAAAGTAGGCTCACCACCAATAAGACGAATATCTGTTTTCCGGGGTAATACATTCAACAGCGGGTAGAGTTTATCTACATTCATGTCGGGGATACTTCGGTTGGGAAGATAGCAATTGGCACAGGCCATCTGACAACGATGAGTGATGTCGACGTAAATCACCTGAAAAGGATTATTCTCCGGCTCAAAAAGCAGGATCGGATTAGTCTGTTTTGCAGCTGTCATTAAAGAAAGTTTACGCGTTAGCTAGCTGGAGTTCAATCTTTTTATTTGATACACTTTAGAGAATGAATAAGTTCCACCGATTGGCAATACTGGGTTTCTTCCTGATCATAGGTTTATGTCGGATGCTGTTCATTCCCGATAGCCTAGAACTGGAGGCACCCTGGCTGACAGCCCTGGCACCAAAACCTCAGGTTTTCGTGAATGCCAATTTCTATTATAAAAAAATTCTTAGATTATATACTGATGACATGCAGGTTGTGGACATCGATTTCGAATCTAATTCCACCTGGCCATTTAAGAATACATTTTTTGCTGCTTACTATCCTGTCCTCAGAACATTAGACAGGCCAACTCTGGTCAATTACTACCAATGGAAAAGATATGTAAACTTTTTTATCTGCGAGAAAAAAGGTGATGTTTTCATTGATTCCTTCATGCAGCGGAAATATGTTAAAGTTCAGGCTTATATTCGCAATCGAAATCATCAATGGATTAAAGTAAAGGAATTAAAGTGCAAGGCTTAAACATCAGCTATAAGAAATTTAATCTATATCGATTGATAGTAGGAGCACTTCTTTTTTTCATCCAACTGAACATGCTTTTCTACTATGATAATTTATTTCTGAATTATCGGGGGCTTTATTACTGGCTAATAGCAGGTTGCATCTTTTCAGTAATACAGATGGCACTAATGTTCATTTATCCCCATTTTTATTGGATCAGAAAAATCTTCGTCATGATGAATCTTGTTATCTTTTTCATGGCCGTTAAGGCTTCCCCCTCCGCGATGAGAGTTTTTCCAGGATATATAGGATTCTTTTTGCTGCTAGATATTTTTTGTCCTGAGAAAGATTCTTCTTCCCGAGAACCGGTTCCGGAATATATAAGTCTTCCGCTACTACTGACGATCTCCTTCTCCTTAAGTTATTCAGGCGCTACAAAATTTTTCAGCCAGGAATGGCTTACCGGTCGAGCCGTGGCAATGCTACAAACTAATCCTCGGGTTAATCCCTTATTGGCTGAATTACATTTTCCCGATTTTATACTTACTGGCTTAAACTATGCAGTTATGATTGTAGAACTCATTTTTTTCCCGCTTTACCTGTACCCCAAAACAAGAACTTATGCCTTTTGGTCAATGGTCGTTTTGTTTGCTGGCCTCTTTTTCATTATGAAAATCTATTTTCTCATCGCAATCATGTTAATATTTATTATGCTTTTAAAAGTTGAAAAACCTTACGGATCCGTCAATGAAAAATTATAAAGAATTAAGACATACGTTGAGTCGTAAACTACCAGCAGAGTTTCATCGGCGTGATCCATTGCTGGGTTTCATCACGGCAGGTGTTTTTGGATTGTACTGTTATTTTTTCTGGTTTGCTTTTAATCACCAGCAATGGCTAATTCCCGTAGCAGTTGTTCTGGGATTTATGGCCGAATTTTTATCAATGGCCAATCACGATATTTTGCATGGATCAGTGTTTAAGTCGCGGCTGTTGTCTGTTCTTTTTTGTATCCCAAATTCGTGCGTAACTCTGATTGCGCCGAGCTTCTGGAAGTTCTGGCATAACTTTCATCATCAGTCCGTTGATCGCTGGACAACTTCAGAAAGACCATACGAAATGGGGTTTGAGACAGTAGGCTATCCACTATTGAGAAAATGGCTTGGCCCTTTCGAGTTATTCATTTACAAAGCAATTCATTTAAACAAGACCCAAATTCGCTTCTTGCTCGATGATCGTTACACCAGTAAAAATCACCATGATCTTAAGAAAGCCACTTTCATCCAGTATGCAATTATCCTTGCCGTTAAGATTACTCTCTTTGTCTATTTGCCTTTTAAGATCTGGGTATGGCTGGAACTAATTCCATTGCTGATTCAGAATTTCATATCCAGTGCTTTTCTGGTTACTCAGCATTCTCAGCATCTGGACAATGGTAAAACCATCCGTACATTCTCTGTTAAGCTTCCCCGGTGGCTGGAATATTATTCATTGCACCTGGGTTATCATGTTGAGCACCATCTATTCCCCAATTTACCTTCCAAGTATTTGCCAAGAATCAGGGAAATTCTGCAGAAGGAATACAAAGATTTTCCTCAGGATGTCTTTGATATGGGAGATGCTTTAAAGACAATTTACAAAAACTAATAAGGCTGAAGCCCTTTAATAATGATCTCACCAAATTTGTGACCATCTTTAAAAGTTTCCAGTTTATAAAAGTCCTTTGCCGCAAAAAAATCAGCTTTCATGATGATACCCTTCATTTCTTCACGATTGAACAGTCTGTCGAAATGAAACCGTACCACTCTGGGGTAAAGATTGTATTTATTTACAACAATAAGCCTGCCCATCTTCATTAAATTATAAATACAATCGTCATTTATAGGATTAAACAGTAGAACTTCTCCGTCTTTATATTTCATTAAATCAGAAGGGTCATCCACCAGTTCCTGCCTTCGGCTGGTAATGAGATTATCGGACTCTATAAAATGGGCAGCATAGTTAACACCTTCAAAGTCCCAATTAAAAACGACAGCCGTTTTTTCTTTATCAACATGTGTATTTTTATCACATAACTTAAGCAGGCATTCATTGGTCACTTTTTTTAAAAGTCTGATATTAAGGTTCTTAATCCTGCGATTGTCAGTAATATCCGGCAGAGCTGCATAGAGAGCTGAGCTCAATGTGCTCACATCAATATAGTCACGTTTTCCTAAATAACTTATATCCAGCTTTTGCATATTTTAAACCTCAAACTTCCCTGTTTTTTGTTTCTTTCTCAAGACTATGCTGAAAAATCTGTCGTCAAAACTTCCCTCTTCAAATGGTTCCGGAGTTGCAGCTAAGACCTCATCCAGTATCATCAGATCAAAGATGAAATGAATTCTGTTAGACTCACCCTTATTGAAGGCACCGTGCATTTTTTTATTATCAATTTCCCATATCTCGCCTGTTTCGATATGTATCTGCTCTTCACCAATTCTTAAAAAAGTCTCTGGATTTGTGGTAATGGCCCAGTGATACCTTCGTTGTATTGAGAACAACCATCCTGGATCAACGTGATCTTCAATGGTTTTGCCAGAAGGAAGATTGGTAATAAGTGCTTTGGAGCAATAAGCAGGTCCGGTAATTTTTATTATGTGATCAATCACTGGTTTGAGTTGTTCAAGTAGTGTCCGGGCAGCTTGATTTATTTTTGGAGCAACGCCCTCTGCCAGATTAAGATTGTATTTCAGCAATATGGAAGAGGATTCACTAAGGCCATAATACTGGTTTCTTTTTTCATCCCATTGGTTAAAAGAATGAATATTTGCAAGTAATTGTTCACTCACCGGAAAAAATGAAATTTTTTCGGTTTTTTTATTAATCTTCACAACTGACCTCAAATGTTGCGAGATCTTTTGTTATTGATTCGATATGTCTTGTGATTAAAGAGTAGTCCAAATTTACTTTCTCCAGGACTGCCCCGTCCTCGGCATACAAGGTCAATTCCCGGAACGCACTACCATCTTCAATACTTTTTTCTATCTTCTTTACAACAACGGAAGGAAGTAAATTCTTTTGTAAGCTTGAATAAAAATTTTCATGCTTATTCTCCAAGACCTTGTACCAGATTTTGGATGCTATATTTTCTACATTGTTAAATGTCTGATTAAAGCTGATCCCATATATTGCAAGCTGAGCAAAGATTCCACTAAAAGGATTTATCCATCTTTTAAAATGATAATTTTTTTCCGGCTGCTGACCGGCGAGAATAAGAAAAGATTCTTCAAAACGTGATAAATTAAAATGGACCTGTCTTTGTTGTGAGAGATACATCAAATCAGAAAGTATTTTACCATTTTGATTAGAAAAAAAAGCGTAGGCGCCATAAAAAACAAGCTCATTGCTGGATTTCAGCGAATGAGCCTGGTTTAAAATATTTATCTGTCCCCAAATTGGACCAATGTAAACTTTCACCAAAACTACTGAGCAGCTGCACCTGGAGCAGATGAGCCGGCTTCTGGAGATTGAACCGGAGGCGTAGGCTGAGGAAGTGAACCTAAGTACTGATCGAAGTCCTTAGGTAATTCTTTATATTTTGCCAGGACCTGCATATCATACTTTTTAGCAATATCTTCAAATTCGCCCTTACCCACAACTGTCATACGTTCAAAGAAACGCGGAACTTCTTCTCCCGGCTTTTTATCTTTATCTTCCTCCAGAATGCGCAATAATAAATTTACACTTTCTGGATCAGTATTGGTTGCAACGTTGATAATTCTGCAAGGTAAATCTGTTTTAGTCTGACCTACAACTTTTATAAATTCATTTGGATATGGCCCGAATACGTGACTGATTTGTGATTCTGTTCCGACTGCAGCGTCGGACATGACGGCATCAACTTGACGTGATTGTAAGGCAGCATAAGCTTTTCTCGGATCAGAAACTGTATATAGAGTAGCTTTATCTAAATTCCAGTCTTTCATTGCCTGCAGCTGGTTAGGCGACAAATATCCGTATGTAAAAATTAAGATTTTTTTACCAGCAAAATCAATTGGGTTGTAGATATTTGAGTCTTTTGGAGCAACCATCTGAGTCACATATTCACAACTTCGGTTCCATAGCAATGGCCGCATTTTAGTTCCATTAAAATGCTGAGTAATAGTAATCCCCCCCGACGAAAGAGCAAAATCCCAGTCAGGCTCAATTAGCACAACTCGCGCTGGATCTGCAGCAGTATAACGAAATTCAAAATCGAGTCCTTTGCTTTTATAATAATTCATTACTCGCTGGTTTCCTTTTTTCATCGCTTCCAGCTGTTTTTCGGATAGGTACCCTGCTACGAATATCAAAGGTCCATCTCCTCTTTTCCTTGTAAGATCAACGGGTTCCTTTATGCTCGTATTGAGATTTGTTTCTTTAATTTGTTTCGGGCGCTGATTAAATTTCCAGTATCCCAATCCAGCTAAAACAATGACCAGCACAACAATACCAATGACATTAGAATTTTTTTGAGCCATAGATCCTCACTTCATAATTTGTCTAATTCTACCCTTAAAAAAAAAGAATTCAAAGTTCAGAATGCTTTAGGTTCCAAAGCCCACCAAAAAGAGAAGATAGTGAATAAGATCTTCAGCATGAAACGACTGAAATTTACTGGATGCGCTCAACGACATTACGACCGTATAAAACACCAAATATAAAGACCCTCTAAAAATCCTGAGCACGTTTTGCTTTGGCGGGAAGCGTTTTTCGATATATAAACTAACCGTAATGGCCGTAGCCAGGATACAATTGTAAGTTAAGCGCGAAAGCATCACCTGATAAAACTCCGCTCTTTCCCACCAAAACATCTGATAACTGTGTGAAACAGTCTGGTATAAAAATCCACCCAGGATAATCATCAACCAGATAGCAAGATACTTTTTAAAGCGAATATTTTTAATATTTCTTAACAATGAACTTACATAAGGGTAGATGAAAACTCGATAAAAATGAGCGACATAAACATGAGTTCGCCGGAAAAAATCGACAAACGAAGAAGCTCTAAAAGGATTTAGAATTCCAAGCTCAATTGGAAAGCCCATGAACCACAGAAGAGCTATTTTACTATTGAAACCTATATACTTAATAATAAACCAGTGAATACTTCTGATAAATACCAAGAGATAAATCTGGCTGCGCTCCACATGCTGACTAAAGGCATAATAACGAGGGATAGTTTTGTGCATATCAATTTCCATTATTGGAAAAGCTGGAATGTGGAGTTTGATCAATGAAATATTCTCTAGTCCCAAAAATAAATGCCCCAGTAAAACTGCAATAAATCTAAGCGCTACACACAACAAAAGCATTTTCAATGCAGCTATTTGCCAGTATTCCTGATTTTCTGCGGGCAAAAGTGTTTGACGGAGTTCTTTTAAACCTTTCGGGGAAAGTTGAGTTCCACCAGGTTGAAAGAATGTGGAGTGCATCGTGCTAAGCATACTGAACCGAGACACAGTTGATAAATCTGAAAGTTCTTTATCATCTTTCAGATCGTAAGCGAGCATGACAAATATACTGGCGAAATAAGCCTGCAATATAGTAATCATTAGCGGCCAGTAGCGAAGATGTATTTCAGCTTTGCTGAGTAAAAAAACCATTACAAATAGACAGAGAACAGCAGCAAGAGGATGCCTCCTTTCAGTATCCAGCCTTCGATAAATTTTTAAAGTTATGACATACAAAAAATAGCAGACGATTAAAGAGATCAAAATGATAGTCAATGTTTCGATTGATCCTATTTTAAACCTTGTCCGAATCAGATCATAAACCGGACCTTGCTCAAGCTTGGACAGATAAAGACTATAGATAAATACTAACGGTGAAAAAATTGAAAGAATTAAAAAGGGTTTCTTAATAAAATGATTAAGAATCAATGCAATTGATATCAAAAGAAAAGCTGAAGAGCCCAACAGGTAAATCAAAAAAATAATAGCTGCTAGATTTAACAGGGCCAATCGACTATCCTTTGGAAGCGGGCTTATTTTAAAATTACATTTAATATTTTAACCGAAAATGCATAAACGTCTTAAAATTATTCTTAAAGTGGCTTTTCCTCTGGTCTCAATATTGGCTGGATATATTCTCTTTATGGAAAAGCATGTTTATCCCCATTCTAATATTTATTCGATCAGAGCGCAGGAAACTTTCCGTCGATCGTCCGGTCCTATTCTAAACGATCTGGACTATGTCATATTAGGCGACTCCAGCGCCCTCTATTCAGTAGCCCCCTTACTGCTATCGGGATCATCTGAAGGGAGAACCTTGCTGGCTTCATCTTTGTTCCATAGTCAGCAATTGATAAAAAAATGGGATCTAAAAAAAATTCGAAAAGGATTGATTATAAGCCAGAGTTTTATACGGGATCACTATGGGCTAGATATCTGGAGCATTCTGGTTCCTAATGGAATAATGACTCTTGATGAAATTGATCACCTATTAATGGGCGAAAATACTAATTGGCAGACATGGGCAGAGATTCGTTGGCGGTTTTTTCTGTCACGATTCCATCTGGATAAATATGCAGCTGAAGCTTTTATTCACCGGCTCAGATTAACACAACAAGACTATGAGGATTATCGCTTCCTGTTTCAAAGCTCCTTAGAAAAAAACGCAGGACACTTCGCTGAAAACTCTGATAAAGTTCTCCCTTCCACCAAATTCATGGCTCCCTATTTTAATCACTTTTCAAATGCCGTGACGATACCTTCAAGTGAATTGTCGACATTGAAAGGGATTGTTCAGGAAGCTAAAAAAAATGATTTAAAAGTGTTTTTTCTGAAAACCCCCATGGCAAATTACATTACCCGCAAAGACATTTCGAGCTATATACATTCTGTTGATTATCTGCTTAATCAGATTAAGGATGAGAATTTTATTGTAATAGACGGATTACAAATGGGTAAGGAACTAGATCGGTCTGATTTTTTAGATTTTAATCATCTCAACGCCAGAGGGGCTGAAAAATTCAGTTTATTCCTCAAACAGCAACTCACTTCTTATTAGATCTCTCGAGAGCACCGATGAACTGATGGGCATTGCTAACATCAACAATATCCTCTGTTCTAAACCTTACTTTTAATTCTTTTTGTAACTCTATGATCAGTTCAGCATGTTTCATCGAATCCCATTCTGGAAGTAGTTCTCTTTCAATATCCAAACTGCCAAATTGAGTATCAAAAATTTTATTAAAAACTTTAAGAATTATTTCACTTTTATTCATTCATACCTGCTTCATAAAATTTCTTAAGATCATTCAAACTACATTTTCCGCGATTATTAACTGGAATTTCATTAACAACTTTATAGACCTTCGGTATTTTAAGTGCAGAAAGGTTTTTCCGACAGAATTCTTTAAAAGAATCCAGGTCAATGTTTTCTCTAAGAACGACAAACACACCGACGGCTTCACCACTGTATTTGTCATCAACGGGAAATACCGCTACATCCTTTATTAAACCAGATGAGGACAATTCTGCATTTAATTCTTCTGCTTGAATTTTTAAACCATTTTTTATAATTACATTTTTAGACCTGCCAATTAGTCGATTCCCACGGAAGATATCTCCTGTATTAAAAACGCTAACTGTGTCAACCCCGTTCTTGGTCCAGTATCCAGTAAACATAAAGTCAGAACTGACTAACAACTCATTGTCCGGAGAGAATGAAACAGAGACATCCCAAAAATTCTCAAAGATTCCGGCCTCAGCATTCTTGTCTATTTTTCTACACGCAAACCAGCCAAGCATCTCAGTTGCTCCAAACACATCATAAAGTTCTGCCTGATTGATCCAGTTTAGTATAGGCTGCAACTTCTCTTTTTTAAGAGGGGCACTTGCACAGTGAACTCTTTTTAAAGTGTCACCTCTATAGACTTTGGAAAATTCAAGTATCATTTCCCAATGGCTTGGAACTGAGCTAAAAAAGTTGATCCGATATTTTTCGATAGTTTCCGAAAATGTAGACGCTAACTTCAGATCTAATCTATCACTGATAAATAAATGCTTGCCTTTCAATAATGGAAAAAGACAATTGCAGATTAATCCGTGACCAAAATAGGTAGGTACAAAACAAAGTGTGTGTGCAATGTCAGAAAGAGGAATGAACTTTTCGAGCACATCCATTTTTTTCAAAAGAGCTTTTTTGGAAATAACCACTCCTTTAGGAAGGGTCGTTGTACCAGAGGTAAACAAAATGAGGGCTTGATTTTTCAGATGCTCATTTATTTTTTTTTCTGAGAGTTCATCTTTTTCATCGGTCACAATCAAAAACGGCTCAGTCGCATTTTTGATCTTTTCCAGCTCCGGAGAACTGATTTTTTTATCCAACGGCACGATTGTCGCCCCGATGCACAACAAAGCCATGAAATCGATGAAAAAATCAATCGAGTTGTTTTTCAACAACAACACACTGTGACCTTCCCGAATCGCATAATCATTATAGAAGACATAAACTTTAGAGCGGATCGCTGCTTTAAAATCAGCCGCTGAATAGGATTTGCCAGAACCAACTTCAGTGATTGCAGATAGACTCAAGCCATTAAGTTCTGCTAAAATTTTATCAATATCACTCATCCTTTTTTTCCTGGAACATATTGATGGGTACTTTTTCCCTTTTCCCTGTATTATTTCTGACCGCAATAGCGTTTATGTTATCATTTGCCGTAAGTCTAAAGAGACGCTGGTTAATAATAGCTTCTTTATCAATAGTATATATTATTTCATTAAATCAGTGGGTAGGTTTCTTTTTCATTCTGCTGGCAATTTTAAATTACACAGTTACGACTCTTTTTAGAGAAAGAAACTGGCCCGGACCTGCGCTTATTACTATTAATCTTTTATTTCTCATTTACTATAAATATCTTCTTCCGATTCAGAATGAAAGCTATCTACTTCCTATTGGAATTTCCATTTTTGTTTTTCAACAACTATCGTTTCTGATAGATGTTAATATCAGAAAAAGCCCACTTAATGGATTATCTCATTATTTCAGCTACTCTTTTCTTTTTTCCAATATTGCCACAGGACCAATTCTTCAGTATTCGCCCTTTGTTAATGATCCTAGAAATCAACTGTATTTTTCAGGCGCCAATCTTACATCAGGGATTTTCTATATTATATTTGGGTGTTTTAAAATCATGGCCGTAGCAGGAAACCTTAGCATTTTGACGAGCCATTTGTACTTACCCGATCTGAATCCAAACATTGATTTGCTTATTCCCTTCCTTTTCAACAAATATGAAATTTACGCCAATTTTTCCGGTTATACAGATGTGGCAATAGGAATTGGACTGATCTTTGGAATTTCATTACCTCAAAACTTCAATAATCCTTTTCATACTTCTTCCATTATCGAGTTCTGGAAGCGATGGCATATGTCACTAACCTCCTGGATAAGAAATTATATTTTTTATCCACTTGTAACATCACCCTTCGGAAAAGCCGGTCCCTATGCAATTATGCTGGTAACTTTCATGGTATTTGCAATCTGGCATGGGCTCAAATGGACTTACATATGCTATGCCATTGTTCAGGTTCTCCTCATATATTTTGCTAATCAAGTACGCAAACTAAACATCAAGTCTAACAAATACTTGATGTTTTTCCCCTGGATTTGGTTCTATGTGTTCAGCATTTCAATTCCCGGTGTGCTTTTTCGTTCGCAGTCTTTAAATCAGTTTCGACAAATCATGACATCTTTAATCACGCATTCCGCCTGGGAGAAATTAGTGATTTTCGCAGTCAACTTAAAGCTTCCTCTGATTCTCGGTTGTATTGCATTGATCATGGTAGAATATGTACATACTAAAAAACCGGAGACTTTTATAAAAATTATTCATTCTAAAAATCCATTTTTAAGAACGATTATTTTTAGCCTTGGAGTGTTGGTAGTCTTTGCAATGGCCAGCATAAATCAAACTTCCGGTTTTATATATTCTCTTTTTTAGGAATGTTATGGATTGCAAAACAATGACATGTGCAAAATGCCCGGCCTGGAATAAAAGTATTTTTAGTGAATTTACAGAAGAAGAACTGAAACAATTAGCTTCGCTAAAAATTGAAATGTTTGTTGCAAGAAATGAAATTGTCTTCAGACAAGGCGATGCAACGAATGGTCTTTATTGCATTGGTACCGGAGGTATCAAAGTCTTACAAAAAAACAAAAATGAGGCTGAAAAAATTGTGAGACTTGCTCCGCCAGGAGATACCGTCGGCCATAGGAGTATTTTTTTAGATAAGCAGTTCAAAGGAAGTGCAGTTGCACTAGCTGGTTCCAAATTATGTTTCATTTCAATGGAAAACATAAATCGAATGCTCAACGAAAATACGACTTTTGCCCGTAAGCTGATAACCCGAATGGCAGCAGAAATTAATACTACTGAACAGGCTCATTATCTGCACAAACAAAAAAATGTACGGGAGCGATTTGCCCAATTTCTGATAAAACTCATGGCTGAATATTCTCAGGATCAAGCCACAACCATAGACTTAAAATTGAGTCGATCAGAGATAGCTCAACTTGTAGGTGCCGCCGAAGATACCATCATTCGTCTGTTTTCAGAATTCCGGGAAGAAGGCTGGATTGAGGAGAATGACAAAAAAATAAACATTATCCGCCCGGATATGTTAAAAAAATTGGCAGAAATTGATTAGAAAACCCGATATATATCGGGTTGAATCCGACTTAATCCGAGTGCAATATTGAATGATTAAAACCATACAAGGATTTTGTCATGCAACCATTATTGGCCACTTTGTTTGTTCTCTTGATTTCCTCATCTCCCCTCGCAGCAAAGATAATTAAAGTCGGATCTTCACCAGTCACCAGCTCTGCAGGAATCTATCTGGCAAAAGAAAGAGGCTATTTTAAAGAGCAAGGGCTGGAAGTTGAAATTACAGATTTTAATAGTTCCGGCGCTCCCATGACTTTACTTCTTTCAAAGGGAGAGCTGGATGTGGGAGCTGGAAATATTACGGCTGGTCTTTTTAATGCTATTGCTGAAGGGCAGGATTTTAAAATCGTAGCCGATAAAGGACATCTTGCTCCTGGAAAGGACTATTTGTCCTTAATCGTTAGAAATGAACTTATCAAAAGCGGAAGATATAAAAAATTCAAAGATCTGAAGGGATTCAAAATGGGACTGACATCCCTTGATGGTGTTTCCCAGGAAATTTTAACCGAACGTTTTTTGATGAAGGGAGGGCTCACCTTAAAGGACGTAACCTTTGTTAAAGTTTCCTATGCTGAAATGAACCTTGCCTTAAAATCGGGTCTAATCGATGCAGCTATTCAAATCGAGCCTTTTCTCACAAAAGTCGTCATGGATAATATCGCAACAATAGTTGCACGTGGGTCAGAGGGCTATCCCAAACAGCAAAGTGGTGCTCTCTTTTATTCCCCAAAATTTATTAAGGAAAATCCTGATGAAGCAAAGAAATTTATGATTGCCTACAGTAAAGGTATTGCTGATTACAACAATGCCTTTTTAAACAACATCGGAAGAAACGAGGTTATCTCAGACTTAAAAAAATCTATCAAAATTGATGATGCTATTATCTGGGAAAAAATGGCAATTGTGGGATTAAATCCCTATGGTAGACTAAATGTTAAGGAATTCAGTGATGATATTAAATGGTATGAAAAAAAGTATATTAAAAAGAAGCTCAATCCAAAAACTATCATCGACACTACATTTACCGAATATGCAGCGACCACTTTAAAATGAAAGAATATTCAGTCATTCTCGAAAACATACAGCTGGCCATTGGAAACAGCCAAATACTAAACGGCCTGAATCTGAATGTAGAAAAGAACTGTATTCATACTATTATCGGAACAACTGGTTCAGGAAAAAGCCTGCTTTTGAAATTAATTGCCGGCATGACTAAACAGTCAGCCGGCAAGCGTGAAATAAGTGCAAAAAAAATTTCATTCGTTTTTCAGGAACAGGCGTTTTTCGAATGGCTAACGATACGTAAAAATATAGAGCTCTCTTCGGGACTTAAACTTAATACAAACAGCTGGCTGGAAAGATTCAAGCTCAAGAGCTATCTGGATTATGCGCCCAATGCTCTTTCTGGTGGAACTAAGCAAAAGTTTAACCTATTAAGAGCTTTCCTGAATAAACCGGAGATCATTTTACTTGATGAACCTTTTTCACATCTGGATCAAATACAAAAAGAAGATTTATATAACTTTACTATTGAGCTCTGGAAGGACTACAAACCAACTATCATTCTGGTTACCCACGACATAGATGAAGCAATATACTTAAGCCACACTATTTCATTTCTCTCCCGTCATGAAAAAAAACTTACTGAGAATATACTGATCCGCTCACCAGAAGCTCAGCACACAGAAGATTTAGCATCAGAAAAAAATAAACCAAACTATGCTACTCAATTTGCAACAATCCATGCCTTTTATAAAAAGGATCAGCAATGAGAAGTATTCTTACAATCATAGCAGCAGCGATAGCTTGGCACTTGCTGGTTAATATCCAGCTGATAGACTCTGCTTTTTATCCATCCCCATTCGCTGTTATAAAAAATTTAGGGACTCTCCTTACAGATCAATACTTCTTAATGGATATCTGGTCGAGTTTTGGCCGTCTCTTTGTAGCAATAACGATAACGTTTCCGCTCGCTATTTTTTTTGCTGCCGCTTGTGCAAAATTTAATATCGTCGATCAGATTTTTAATCCGATTGTAGCTCTGACGTTTCCATTGCCCAAAGTAGCAATCTTTCCATTAATGCTGTTGGTTTTCGGTATTGATGAAAAATCAAAAATCGCTTTGATTTCTGTCGGTATTTTTTATCCGGTATTCATTAATTCCAGAATAGGCTTTAAAAAATTAATATCAGGAAAAACGGCTGAGATCCTGGCCATCTATCCACTAAAAAGACTGGATTTTATCTATCATTATCTATTAAAAGGAGCTCAATTAGAAATATTAACCGGAATGAAGCTTGCTGTTAATTACGGTCTAACTCTGGTTGTGGTAAGTGAAACAACCACAAGTAATAATGGTATTGGGTATTATATCTGGAGATCCTGGGATCAGTTTAAACTCATTAATGTATATTCAGGTGTATACTTTCTGAGTCTTACTGGTTTTTTTCTTTATTATTCTTTTGATTATCTAATTACCCATCAGAGAAAAAAGTTTTTCACGTGAGTAATTTGGCGACCGCTTCGGAATAGCTTTCTGCAGGAGTATTTTGTTTTTCGGCTACCTTGGCCAGTTCCCAGCATGCGACACCGGGATAATCATGGTGAGTTCCATGAAAATTTGTCTTACATGGAAGGAGAAACTCCATCGCCAGTCCTGATCCTTTGATGTTTCGTGAATTTTGTCCTTCAGCATTTTCATGGATAAGACCGTGTTGAAGGGCGCTGACAAAATAGTAATACGGGATCATCAACAGCAGTGGGGCAAGCCAGTATTTAAGATAAATAAACCACAAACCAGTAACTGCGAGAAAGAGCAGTGTCAAAGTCAGATAAATAAAATACTCCAGGAAATCTCCCTTCTTCAGTGCCTTTGCGCCCCCCATCTTTTTTAAAAGATAAAAAGGTGTGAAATATCTAAGGAAATCTTTCAACAACTTGAGGTTGAAATAACTTTGAAAAAGTGATTTAAAAAAAGTCTCCTTCTTTACTGGGTAGAAATTATATAAATTTCTGTCTGGATCAACGGCTGTTCCTAAGAAGCGATGATGGGCAAGGTGGTTAGTGCGGTACATTTCTAGCGAAACAAGTACCGGAAATAAGCAAAAATATTTTGTGATGTAATCATTGAAAAATGAATTCTTAGTAATAAGCCCATGCAGACCTTCATGTCCCACGAGATAAATAGCAAACTGTCTGCTGGCAATGAGGAAAAAGCCAATCAGATAAAGCCAGGGAAAGATCTGGCAAAACAAAACAGTGATAAGAATGATTAACCAGTTGGCATAAAGATAAGCAATGGTTTTATTCATTCTTGCTTACTCTTGTGGATAGAAACTTTTCAATCTCACCAATTGTAGTGAAAGTCTCATAATTGATATCGCGATTTGCAATTTTAATCTTGAAGCGATTTTCAACTGCCACGATAAACTGAACCATTGTCAGAGAATCCAATATTCCCATTTCAAATAGATTATCATCTGGCTTGATGGCGTGCTGAACCGAGGTGGAATTGATTTCACCAAGTATTTCTTTAACCTGTACAGCAATTGACGTCATGAAAAAGATTATAAGCTAATATGCTTAAAAGGCAATGAAACATCAAAATCGCAACCCTAACCCCATAAAACTGTACTCTTCACTGAAAACCATATGAAAACAGACAAGCATTAATAAATGGGTCACTAGACAGGTACGCCAACTTGGTCGGGCAAAGAACTTAAGACGATAAGTTGAGGCAATTAATGTAAAGAGAGTAAACCAAAATACGTAAGTGGGTCCCACATACTGAAGAAAAACTTTTGAACTTAAAAAATTGTTAAACGTAATCAGATCCAGGGAGTTCCGGTAAAGAGGAAAAATGAGAAAGTAACAAAGAACGATAATTCCCATGTTTCGGGTAAGTTTTAAAAAATTAAAATAGAAAAACCGAATTGAAAACAAATAAGCGTGTACATTTTCACGCTTAAAAAAATCCAGCGGCGAAGAGCTTAACCACAGAAAATTTGAGCAATCGGCAACTTTTACCATATAAATTCGTGCAAGTCCGGTCACGAAATTCCCGACGACCGTTGCCGTGAACAAGTAACTTATATAAACCATCCAGGAATTATTTAACCCTACAACTGGCCTGGAGAGAAAAGTTCGCACCAGATACATATTAATCACCACAAGGATGTATGCTTTGGCCAGGTTTACAATTCCACGTATCCAGATTTCACGATTATCCAATTCATAATTATCTTTTTCTGGAATGGGATAATTAACAGGCAAAGCAATGTGCGCCGGTGAAAAAGTAAGCAGTAAAAGCGATTCTCTCGTTAGCTTAACCCGAGTGATAATAAATGCCAGGATGAAGAAAAAATATATGTTCCACTTTTTTTTATAGAGCCAGACCCAATCTCCGGGAAATACCTTCATACTTGCCATCAGGATTACAAATCCGGATATAAAAAAAATAACAACTTTGTACCTGGACCAATTAAGATTTAGACAAAGAAAACTAAATGCTGCCAATAATGGGAAAAAAAATAATATGGATGGAGTGACCATGCCCCAGCCCAGACTGTATGTCACGTGCAGACACCAGATGCAGCATAGAACGATTATTGTAAAAATTGTCCTCATTCTTCTGCTGGGAAGTAATGGCATCAAGCATGAGGAAAAAATCAGATGGGTGATGACATTAAAAGCTCCGGCGATATTAGGGTAATGCAGTAATTTAATACCAAGACGAGACAGTGAATTATGAAAGAAATAATTGAACATCCCGAAAAAAAGCAAAACAGCTACAACAACCAGAAAGTAATTTGCTGACCCGAGTATTTTTACAAGATGCTCTTCTAGATTGTTTAAAGTATCTTCAAATTGTTTCAGGGTCATCTGCTAATCTCTTCAATATTATTAGATCGAATTATGTATTCTCGGGCCTGGTCCTGCATGATGAAATCAACAGCACTTGCTGATAAATTATACGCACCACAGGGAAAAAACTGCAACCAATCTCCACGCTTTATGTCCGGTGGACATTCATCTGTGATGAAAATAAGATCATTGCTCAGGCATAGACTTCCATAGATGTTAGCCTCACATTTCTGCTGAGCATTTTTACCCACTCTACTTACATGAACCGCCTCTTTTCTTTTAATCGATATTAAAGTTGAAGAAAGATGCTGAATTCCACCATTGATAATTATTTCCTTTTTGCCATTTCTGTTTTCTTTTACAGCCAGAACTTTGGCACAATAACGGGCTGATGTTTCAGCAATCACTCTGCCCATTTCAAAATGAATTTGTATCTCCGGCCGCTCCAGTAGAGGATGGCTGATTATACTTAAATGATTTACATCCAGACCGGAAGGAAAAGCCGGGCCAATAAAAAGATCTAGAGATTTTTTTGCATAGAACCTATCAGCAAGAGGTAGTATCTGATTGAGAGCATCCATAATCTTCAGCTCGGAAAAGCTCTCGCGGCCCAGGTAAAAGTGAAATCCAATTATATTTAAGCTATTAGTATTAAGGATTTTTTCTGCATCTTCCGGCTTCAGTCCAAGCTTTGATGATTTATCATCTATATTGATGCGCAAAGAATAAGTAGATTTAGTTGCCGGAAGTTCAGCTAAAAGTTCATATTCTTCTTTATTATCAATATGTATAACCTTTACTCCGGCCTGCACCGCGCGTTTTAAAAAGCGATCAGTCTTGGCAGGGCCGCTGACCGTAATTTGGTCACCGAGCAAACCTTGCTGCAGAACATACTCAAGTTCACGTTCTGAACTTACGTCCAGCCCGTTACAATTTTTTAGAATTTCATCAATTAATGTCTTATTGGGATTTGCTTTAACAGAGTAATAAAATTGCGAGCCGCTTGTGACTAAGTTTAACTTTCTCAGCATCGATTTGGCGTCATCGACATTACTTTTCAATTTTTCTGCGGAATAAATAAAAAATGGCCGGTCGTCCGTTTGGTGGAAAATGAGAGAATTAATTGCAGTATCAAAATCAATCATGTCATCACCTTTTTTCTAACAATTTAACCATTTTTTCCGACCAGGAATGCAATGCTGAGCTGTCAGCATTTTTATTCGTAATTACTACAAAAAAACTGAATTCCATTTGTCGGGGCTTAGAATCCATGCTGAACATATTGGAACATATGACCGGAATACATTTATAGCCGGAAACTTCAAGTACATCCAATAACGTTTTTTTGAGTTCTTTAAAATTGCTAAAGGGAACTCCAAACACTCTCTCTCTTCTGAACTCAAAGTTTAAATGAGATATTCCAAATTTTTTGGCAGCTTCATGAATAAATCTGGCTTTGTCTATCCTGACGTTAAGATCTATCGCCGGATATATATCTCCATTAACATCCTCAAACCCATCAAATCCAAAAGAACCATGATAACCAAGAGATTTTAATTCTTGTGCCAGCTGATGAGCTGCTCTCGTTCTTTCAGCATTAATATTCAGTTCGGGGACATGACGACGGGAACTATTAGATAAATCATAATCAATCCGGAAACCATGAACCAAATTTGTTTCGGTATCAGCGAGAGTGTAAAAATTATTTTTAATCGATACGAATTTCTGTTTAAGTAGCTTTAAGTTTGGTTTTATTTCAGTTAATTGTTCTGCAAAATATCCCGGTAAATCTTTTTTCTTCTCATCAATTATGAGTACACCACGTCCTCCTGAGCTGGTGAGGAACTTCAAAACCGTTCCGGGACTAACGTTTTTTAGTTCATTAATACCGATTAGTTCAGTTGGCGGGAAATTAATATTATTCCTGATAGCCATTTTCCAAAGAAGATCCTTGGAGTTTAGTTCAATATATTTATGACTGCTACTCGTTAGAGTTAAATTGAAGTGAGCAGCCAGCGCTTCTTCTTTTGTTGAAATCCCCACAAAAGACAGACTATCGACCTTAATTTTCCCAAGGTCATTTAAACTGACTTCTTCTGCAACTGAAAAAAACTGATTCCAAAAAGCCAGCAAATCAGGGTCATTCCTGGATTCCATTAATACATAATCATGTTCTCCTGAAAAAAAGTGACCAAATGTATTGTATGATTCAAGAATAGATTGTGTACTTTGTATTCGAACCTTAAAAATTCTATCTAGTATTTTTTCGGTATCCCAATCGTTATCGATAAATAAATTTGCATATGCCAGTCTCTTCATGAATTAAATCCAGCGTGAACTGACAAAACAGGATTTAGTTTATTGCAAACATGAAAACTATTCATAATTCTCTTCTGATAGACAAATGCTTTAACCGCAGAAAACTTTACTAAGCGTGAATGATTAAATACCAATAGATCTTTCTTTTGCTTCAAAGTGAAATGCATAGCCGTTAGGATTATTTTCTCAGGCATCTCTAACACGCGACTATCCAGAATAATTAGATTGTTTTTACAGACTCGCTTTTCATTCACTATATAATGTCGGCTGCTATCATCTGAAAAAATTATGGCCATGGGCTTTTTGTCTATTCGTGACAGTATAACTGTTGCGTCCTTGTCCAGTCGGGATATTGACATGAGAATCTTTGCATTCAGAAGCGGCAAGGAATGGTTTAAAGCACTTACCTCGAAAGATTTATCTGCCAGCATAGTTGCTAGTGGAATAAGCAAATCATTATCCAAAGCTGGAATTTCTTCTTCCATACTCTGTAAATTCCAGACATGTTGATATAGAAAATTACTAAAATCAGTATTGTAATCATATCTGGACAGAATTTTCGTTAGTGGTTCAAGTGCATTCAGTGACTGCTCGATTGCCGTCAAACGATAGCGAACCGGCAGTTTGCTGAATTGCTTATCCAATTCTCTGAGGAGGTAAGACACGACCCTGACATCATCTATTTCGGGATCAGTTATAAAATCGGTCAGATAAATGGTCTGATCTTCAGATAGAACAATGAAAGTACACATTGCTATCAGGTTCTTTGCTTTTTTTATTCCCAAGGTCGTTACACTTTCTGAGGTATAAACTTTATATGAATCTGAATAAAGCACAGGCCGTTGCTCGATAATACCCTTATTGAACCATTGTCCAGCCTTCGCAAACAGTTGCTGACAGTCACGCGAATCAGCATTGGTTAAAATTACACTTTGTAATTCATTCATTTAATAGAGTGTCGGTCTTTTATCATTTTTTTAATATAGTAAGCGTACCATTTTTCCCAATCAAAGTTTAGTTTAACACTATTGAACTCATGCTCGGCGATACGTTTAAAATAAGGAATTTTTTCTGTCGGAAAGGGGGAACTGGCTAGCTTTATCGACTCATGATTTAATTCAAAAAGTTCATAAGAATGATATAAAGAGGCTTTTACTTCTCCACTTTTTCGGAAGAAATCACTACTCTTTTCTTCCAGTAGCCCTCCTCCGCGGGATAAGATCCGATGCTGAACATATGAATCTTTAATGAATAGACCAGAATTTATTTCGTAATACAAATAATCATTGAAATCAGTTTCTGTTGCCAGGTCTTTCCAGGCCGGTGTCGCCACATTCAGACCGAGATTATTAAATATTGATTTTGAAAAGCGCAGAATATTATCCTCTTCCCATGAACCCCATAGATCTGTTCTTTTTTCCGGAAAGAAAGCCAAAATTTCTGCTTGACCTATCTTTTCCGAACCAATCGATTCTTTAAGATGTTTAAGCATTGAATCGAATTCAACTGGATCAGCGAGTGTAGAATTAAGCAGCCCCGTCACCAATATTTTTTTTGGTGTTTTGTCGCCATTATAGACTTGCTTTGCTTTAATTCGATAATATTTTATTTTAGGCCGCCATTCCTCCGGTACAACAAACCAGAAATCACAATGAACATAAAGAATCCCATCAATCTCTTCGGGCTTAGTATTCTGAAAAAATAAACTCAACGGTATTAAGCCATCCCTGATTGTTATATTTCCTTTTTTTGTAACTTCGGCAAAATCATGTCCGCCAAATAAAAGAATGGGATGATTTCCCGAAAAGAATTCCATGGAAAAAGGAGCCAAATAATTTAAATAAAGTTCATTTTTTTCTTCAATTTCTTTATCGCGGTTAAGATAAGAGTTTCTGACAAGATCAAAACCCCATTGCACAATTGAATTATTCATAAATTACACCTTCGTTTTTCCAGAAATGTAATTTGAATACACCTCTGCATAAAAATTATCACTTGATGGCGTCAGCTGTTTACTGATCTCCCTTCCAATATCTACAGTCCAGTATTCTGTTGAGAAATACCCCAGGTTCCATTTAAAACCGGCAAATTTTTTAAAAGGCTTCAGCAGTATTTCTTCTAACTGAGGGGCTGAGCTTTCGATCGAGAATTTTTTCTGGAAGTTTTCAGCATATTCTTTTCGTTTGGCAAATTGATCGTTGGTAAAAATGTCACCCACGAAAGAATGCAAAGTTTTCATTTCTAATTCATGGCCATAAGGTGAAAGCTGAACCGGAAGAAGCTTGCAGTTCCAGCCATCCCCAACAAAAGAGGAGTATCCTCCCCAATCGGTTAACAAACTTGGGAGTCCACAACTTAGAGCTTCAGCAGGAGACATTCCAAAATCTTCATCATGATAAAGACTCAAACTGATAAAACAATCCGCAGCGTTCTTAAGCTGTCTTAATTTTGTTTTATTAACTTGTCCAAAAAGTGTTATGTTTTTACTAATTTCACCCGGCAGTGATTCAATTAAAGCCTGAAGCTTTGCGAACATAAAACCATCATGATGTTTTACTCCCATAAAAGGAGCACCCATATCATCAAAAGCTCCTGCAATCCAAAGTCTCAACTTTCCCTGGTGTGCTTTATAAAGTTCCGGAAATTCCTGGATAATGAGGTCGACATTTTTTTGGAGACTCACCCGACCAGAATAAAGGATTATTCTCTCATCAGGATTGACTCCCTGAAGATCTCTCGTCAGCTTGCGCTCATCAGAATCAAAAAAGTAATCAGATTTATTCACTGGAAATAAAAACTGTTCAAGTGATTGATCGTCATGACAGAAGAAACTCATTAATTTTTTTTGTGCCTCAGATGCGACAATAAGTTTAACCGGGTGATCTTTAATTTTTGTTCCTAAATGCTTCCATTCATTTGCGAAAAAAGTGAAGTCACCATAGATGTGAAAAGTCAGCGGTGGAAGTTTCTGAACTGGCATATAAAAACTAAGAAACGATAAGATCTTAGGTGCTGTTGGTTCATGGTCAATAAAGATCAATCCGTCAGGTTTTAGAGTGGTTATTTTATCAGCCAAAGCCTGGAGGGTTTCGGTTCCTTCTGTTAGTTCTTTTTTCAAGAAATCATCTGCAATATCGAAATAATGCAGTTCAAGACTGCTTAGCTTTGAATAGCAAGCCTGAAGATTGGGAGAAATAACCTTACAGCTTCCCCACAACGATTGTTTTGATGACCGAATGATTAATGCTTTTTTCTTCACTAGATCAGCTCTTGATTTTTATAATGTTTTTTAATAAAAGTACCGAACCATTTTTCCCAGCTTGCCCCAACATTACGTGGGTTGGTTCCTTTTTCAATGATCTTTCTCAGATAAGGCATAAGCTCATCTGACATTGGATCAATATACTTTCCACAATTCTTTTCATCCAGTTTATAAATTTGCATGCTGTGATAAAGACTAAGCTTAACATTGTTAGTTGGAATCATCGGGCTTTTTTCATCTTCACTTTCCAGCAAGCCTGCTCCTCTGGAAAGGAAAAGATGCTTAGGAAAAGTATCCTTTATAAAATGCCCGCGGTTGATTTCATAATAAAGTGTATCGCTTAAGTTCATTTCAGATTTAAGGATTTGCCACTCTGGAAAATGAATGTCGAGTTTTAGATTTTTGAAAAGCACTTTTGAATAACCAAAAATATTTTCATCTTGCCAACGCCCCCATAAATCCGTTCTCTTATTGGGAAAGAAGCCCACAATATCCATTTTTTCAATGTTAGTTTTACCTAATTTTTTTGCAAGATATTCGACATCTTCACAAAACTCTTCAGGGTCAGCCAGTGTTTCATTTGGTGAGCCCATGATGATTAACTTTTTAGGAGGTTGTTTAGCAGAAAATCTCTGATTCGCTTCGATTGAATAATAGTTAACAGAGTTCCGCCATTTTTCCGGAACTAAAAACCATAAATCTTTATGAATTAGTAGATTTAGCTTTTTTTCATTCAGAGTATTTTCTTTAAAAAACACACTCAGAGGAATTAAACCATCTCTTAAGGTCCATATGTCTTTTTTCATCAATTGACCGAGATCGGCTCCCCCCAAGAGTAAAACAGGGTTGGTGGGACCATAAAACTTGTCGCCAAAAGGTGATAAATAATTCAGATAAATTTTTTCTGTATCGGAGATAGTTTCAACATTATTCAGGTAAAAATTCTGAATAAAATCATAACTCCACTGAATAATTTCATTACTGGCCATTAGTTTCTTCCTTGCACTCTTTTGAAATATAATTGCGATAAATGCTGTAATAAAAGGTTCTTCGATCCGGATTGAGAAATTTATTCAGTTTGCTCTTGGACCAATTCATTCCCATTGCATTGGAATACTGCTCATAAAGCCAGTTAAATCCTGCAAAACGAGGGACTTCACTCTTGAGAATATTTTCAAGAGCAGAAACATTACTTTCAATTGAAAACTTACGATGGAAACATTCTGAGTATTCGCTTCGTCTTTTATCATTCATTCCTGCGGAAATTATTCTGCTTATCTCAATGCCTATCTGACTGCAGTCTATTTCAAGTCCGAATTCAGAAATCTGGACAGGTACAAGCTTACAATCCCAATCTCCTTCATCCGCAAAAGAAGAATATCCCCCCCAGTCAGTCAGCAAGGAAGGTAATCCTGTCGCCAGTGCTTCTGCCGGAGACATGCCATAATCTTCATCGTGATATAAACTCAAGCTTATGAAACAATCAGCAGCAGCCTTCAGTTTACGCAGCTCTGTTTTAGGTTTGTGACCCCAAAAAATGACGTCTTTCTTTACGGACTCATCCATGCCCTGCAAGAGTGTCTGGATTTTTTGAAACATATAACCGTTGAAAGTACTGTATCCCAAAAACTCTGCCCCAACGTCATCAAAGGCACCAACAATCCAGAGCTTAAACTTAGGATTGTTTTTTTTCAGACGGGAAAACTCCTCAAGTAGAACATCTACATTTTTTTGCAGACTGATTCTTCCGGAGTAGAGAATGATAAAATCTTCTTTGCTGACTTTTAGTTCTTCTCTTTTACTTTTCCTTTCTTCGGCAGAATAAAAATAATCCAGTCGATTCACTGGAAAGCAAAGCTTGTGAACGCCTTCTTTCTTTTCAAGAAATTGTTCGACTAATCTCTTTTGGGACTGGGAAGCTACAATAAATTTTAACCTGTGCCCGCGAAGTTCAGTGTTTAGAAAAAGCCACTCACTTGCGAAATATGTAAAATCACCATAAAGATGAAACACCATCGGAGGAAGGCGATTTAAATTCATATGCAGTGACAAATGCCCCAGTATAGAAGCTGGAACGGGAAGATGATCAACAAAGACTATTCGATCAGGGTTAAAAGTCTGGATTTTTTCTTTCAGCAAAGTTATCGCCGAATCTCTTGAACTAACTTCGCTCTTAAGCAACTCAACCGGCACTGCAAACCAGTCAACCTGATTAGGAGCTTTTAGCTTTTTGTATAACTCATGCAAGTTGGGCGAAATGACCTTGCAGCTACCCCACGTTGATTCATCCTGGCTTTTTATAATCAGCAGTTTCATTATTTAGTCTTTTTCCTCTTAATTTGGAGATCTTATTATCTCAGTATAAGACAGGATAATTCCATACCTTTTTTTATTTAAAGGACTTAGCCTTGGTGGGTGGAAGTGAAAGGCCCTGGAATAATCGGGCAAAATTGGCCCCTAAGTGGCCATAAGATAGGGCAGGTCCCTGGCTAGCCGCGACATACAAACAGGTATATAGACGCATTGAATTTATTTAATTGGTAAATTAGAGAGTTTACTTTATACTTGTATTTATTAAGAGGTTAATTTTATATGCGTGACGACGAAAACAAAACTGATGAAAAAGGCCCTGAGGGAGAAAAACCTTATTTTGGGACATTAAAACCTTTGACTGCGATTCAAATTATCAGTCTTATTGTACCATCTAGTCCAGTGGGAGCAGGTGCTTGTTATTAATCGTAATGCTCACCTGTAAATAGTTACAATGAAATACAACAATCTATTTCCTAAAATATCTGCACAAATATTCCCAAGCAATACAAGCAAAGAAGAATTTTTTCTGTTCAACCCAGCCACCAATCGAGGCTTTTCAATCGATGGTATCGCTGCTCATCTCTGTCGAAAATTCACAGGTGAACGAAAGCTGCAGGATTTAATTACTGAGCTGGAAAAAGAGCAAAATTTAAACGCTGGTCTTTTTAAAGACGAAATCGAAAAGCTATTAGCTGATCTGGAAAATAATAAACTCATTACATTTCACGAATCTCCTCTGGAAAATTAATCCTTAAGGAACACAATGGCCGGTAACTGGGCGATTGAAGTATCAGATATCCCCGACGATTGTACGGTAGAGGAATTTATCTATCGACATACTGATTTCAAGAAACAAATTCAAAATTTTCGAAATTTTCCAGATAATTATCGTACAGCTCATTTGGATTTTCCTATACAGCAATTACAATCTGATATTCAGAATGCCGTTAAAGAATTCGGCGTTTATCCCTTTCGCTATAACAAAGTAGAAAGTTTTTTTGAAAGCTATTTATCAGCTTCGCTTAGTTGGAACCCTTTTTCAATTGATAGTCTCTCTCAGGATCCTCACCAGAACACATTGGGGTCTTCAAAATATTCCTCCGGAAGTGCAGATTTAATTCAAGCCGGACTGAAAAATACATATGCTGATACACTCAGTTTTAATCAGCGAACACCCTTTTCCCATTACAAAAGCATTGGCACATTGTTGGATAGCTTTCAGCTCCCCCTCATTCGTTCAAGAATCTCAATCATGACACCCGGTCATGATGATATTAAAAAAACTGAGTATATGTGGCATAGAGATGAAACAGTTTTCTTAAATTTGAGAATTAATGTGCCAGTGGTCTCTGGACCGGAGTATGTCATTCAGTTAATGAGTGAAGATCCTTCCGATCCCTACAAAGTCGACTTCCAGGAGTTTGCTTTAATACCGGGTCAAGTTTACGTTTATAATTCTCACAAGAACCACAGGCCATTTGCAAAAGCTAATGCCACAAGCTCCAGAACAAATATGATTTGCGGAGTCACTCCCTGGTTTGATTTTGATCCAATAAGACAAGTCTGGTCCAGCAATAAATATTACGGCGTAGCTCACCCATTTGAAATTTTCTCTGAAGGTTTGATCACACCTTTTTTCAAAAAATAATTATGATTATTAAACTAGATATAAAATTTGATATTCAAAAGTTGCGGGAAGAGTTGGAAAGAGTCATTGCCGAGTTTCCACCTAATATGAAGAAAAATGGCCCCTGGGGAGGCTGGTCTATTACTTCTTCAGATGGAAGCATACATGATGGCTGGCAAACCGGAGAAAAGGTTAATGATCCTACAGTTCCGAAAGATGAAATAAATTCATTACGTGAATTTTTCTCTACAAATGAATTTACAACACCAACTCCTCTTTATCGAGGCTACTTCAAAGAAGTGATCCAGCTTATTGAAAGGTCAATTCCCGGAATAAAACTCTCCCGGATTCGAATAGCTGTATTGGAGAAACACCCTGAAGAAGATGCATATTGGCACGTTGATGGTGATCAATCGAGTGGAGAGAATGCTTTTAGGTTGCACATTCCACTTATTACCAACGAGCAGTGTTTTTTTGATTATGAAGACAGTCGTCATCATTTGCCAGCAGATGGCTCTGCATTTCTGGTACTAATTAGTAAGCGTCATCGAGCAGTAAATCTCTCAGAAGAGAAGCGTTATCACATAATAATGAATGTTAGCTATCACTCTTATGATAATCCAGAAATGGAAAAAGATCATTCATAAGAGAGTCCAGAATCAGATATCCCGCGGAATTCAACTTAACTCTAGGATTAATTTCCTGAACGATATTGGCTTTTTTCCATTTCTCCAGAATAGAATTGAACTCAGCGCTGCTTATTCCAAGATCTTCGTGAGAAAGTCCGATGGATGATCTTAAGGCCATATAAACTCGCTCTAATCTGAATTCACTCTTTGTAAGGATTTCCTTTTCCAGTTGGGCTTCCTGAGTCTTCCATTTATAGCGTATCAGTTCCTCAGTTAAAAAACCGGTGGCAGATGCCCCCAAGGCCGCTACTGTTTTTGAATTCCAGTAATTTAAATTGTGAACAGATTCGAAGCCCGGAAAAGCAAAGTTAGAAACTTCATAATGTTGGTAGCCCATGCCTTTTAGTGTGTCAGAGGTCAGCATATACTCGTCGTGAATCCAGTCTTCGTTAGGTAATTCCAGATAGTGTTTATAATTGTCTTTGACAGTCAGTATATAGACACTGAAGTGTTTCGGATTATATGCAGATACCTGCTTCAATTCATCCGCAATGTCTCTTTTAAATTGAGCAGAACGCGGAAGACCAAGCATAAAATCCACAGAAAAGTTCACGTTTTTATCGCGAAAAAAAGTTAACGTTTCATAAACGTCGTCAATATTATGAGTTCGGTCCAGCAAGGGAAGTACCCCTGGATTTAATGTCTGAATGCCCAGAGAGAACCGATTAGTACCAATAGCTTCGAAAGCCTCTATGTCTTCCGATGTCCAGGCACGGGGATTAACTTCAATGGTAAATTCACATTTGTCATCCAGCGCAATTCCCTTTTCAGCAAGGAAATTCTGCAGAAAAGCTGCGCCCCTGCTGCCCCATAAGGATGGAGTTCCCCCACCGATATACAACGTTTTTAGAGGAACAAAAGAATAACCATACTCTTTAGTCAGCTTTTCATGTTCTATCCAGCTTCGCTGTAAAAATTGATGAAAAAATTCAAGGTCGGATTCTGAAGCATCACTTTTTCTTTTGAAAAAATCGCAGTAGTTGCATAAATGCAGACAAAAAGGAAAGTGGATATAAAGCGAGTCTATTTTTTTTGTCATTTATCTTACAAATTCATTGCGGACAGTAATAGGAATGAGGTCTATAATTGAACTTACCAAAAGTTAGTGAAAAAGGAACTAAAATGCAGCATCAACTTGTTACTTTAAAAAATAATCTCAAAACACTTTTCATTCATTCTCCAGGTTCGACGGCTGCGACCGTACAAATGTGGTTTCGTGCCGGTAGTGCTTTGGAAGAGCATGATCATGAAGGTATTGCCCACTTCCTGGAACATATGTTTTTTAAAGGTACCGAAACACGTCCCGGAGCTCAGATTGCTTACGAAGTGGAGACTTTTGGTGGGGAAATTAATGCATTTACCAGCTTCGATTACACTTGTTATTATATCAACACTCCTGCAAACAAATTAACAGATTCAACTAACATACTGATGGATATGGTTGCCAATCCAATGTTTCAGGAATCAGATCTCATTCCAGAACGCGGAGTTGTTTTTGAAGAATTCCGTCGATCGATAGATAGTCCTAGTCAATTTGCTTTTGCCAAGCTTCAGCATGCAGCTTTTGATGGCGCATATTCTCATCAGATCCTGGGACGTGAAGAGACCATCAAGAATTTTTCAGTCGAACAACTTCATTTTTTCCGCAACAGGTTTTATAACCTTTCAAATTCAATGTTGATCGTTGCGGGAGATCTCTCTAATAGAGAAGAAATTGAAGCTATTATCGAGAAATACACTCTGCCTGAAGGACCTGCTAGTTCTTTTCCTGAATTCGAATTAAAAGGAAAACCGGCCATTGATATTCACCAAAAAGAAGTTGGAATGGCTACACTCACTATGGTTGTAAAAGCCCCGCAATATAACGATAGAGAAGCGGCTGCCGAGGATCTGGCAATAAATTGTCTGGGATATGGTGAAACATCACGTTTATACCAGGCACTTGTTCTGGATAAAACGCTGGCCAATGTGGCGTCAGCCTCGACTATGTTTATGGCCAAAGGCGGAGCTCACTTCATCCGATTCGTTTTCCCTCATAAAAACCTCAACGATGTTTTGAAAAAATTTACTCATGTCGTAAAAGAAGCGCTGGACAAAGGGTTGGGTGTCGATGAAGTACAAAAAATAAAGAACCAATATCTTTCTTCTAAGATATATGAAATGGAATCAATTGAATCGTTCTCCTTTTCATTTGGTCACAGCTACGCACAGAGTGGCGATATTAAATGTGAAGAAGAATTTATTGAGAGAATAAAAGTAACTAATCCAAGCGCAGTCAATCATGCGCTTAAAAGTATTTTTTCAAAAAATATCCATCTATGTTTACAGCTACCTAAAGAAGCCAGTGTCGATTCTTCCCGCAAAGCTTTAGCAGGCCTTCAGGATGATCTGAAAAAAATCAGTACTGGTTTAACACAAAAAAATAAAAATAAACTGAAAATTGAAACTTCGGAAAACGATCAGCAAGTTAAGCTTGTGAGAATTAAATCAGGCGTTTCCCTACTCTATCGTTATAACGATATGACTCCTACTTTTGTTCTTCAGGCATATTTACGAGGAGGCTTAACCGAAGAGACGACTAAAACCAATGGCTATTATCATCTCATCAGTTCAATGCTGACAAAAGGGCATGATAAAATTTCTTATGAAAAAATAAAGAAAGATCTTGAAGAAAAATCTTCTAACATAAATGGATTTTCCGGTAAAAATGCTTATGGACTACTGGTTCATGGACTCTCTGATCATTTACTTAGTCTGCTCCCTCATTTCACCGGTGCACTATTAAAACCCGATATGCCTCAGAAATACCTTGCTCACGAAAAACAGCTGTCTCTACGTGCGCTGTTAAATCAGAAACAAGATCCGGTTAAACAATGTTTTAAAGAAGCACAGCAATTGTTCTTTGGTTCTCACCCTTATGCCTTGAACCCGGTGGGTTCAAATGAGTCAATCAAAGCGGTAACACAGAAAAAACTTCTGGATATTCATCGCAAGAATCTAAAAAGCAAAGAAATTCTTATTTCATATTGTGGAGATGCAACTTTCGATGAAATCATGGAAAATTTAGCTCCATTTTTTGAAGCATTGCCTGCGAGGAAAAGTACTAAGCCTGTGTTTAAAAAATATAAACCAACCACTGGTGTAGAACGTTTTATTAAATTCGACCGCGAACAAACTCAGATATTCTATGGTATTCCTTGCGGAAAGATGGGCTCACCAGAGAATCTCTATCTTAAAATGTTATCTACCCATTTATCTGGTCAATCATCAGAGCTCTTCGTTGAAGTCAGGGATCGTCAGGGTCTTTGTTATTCAGCACAGCCTGTTCATTTCTCCGCTATTGAAGGCGGTTATTTTGGAATTTATATGGCATCAGGACATGACAAGGTTCCAAAGGCCATTGCAGCAATAAAAGATCTGATCAACAAGATTAAAGAAAATGGTTTACCTGAAGAAGATTTCATCAGAATCAAAACCATGATTAAAGGTCAGAATTTGATTAATGTTCAGACCAATGAGGACTACGCCAGCATTTATTCTGTTCCAGTTTTACAGTCACAAGGTCTCGATTATTATTATCGTGGAAATAGTGATATCGAAAATCTTAAGCACGAAGACTTCCAGAAAAATATTAAGAAGATTCTGGCTCAAAAATGGAACACGATTCTGGTTGGAAGAGAATAAGCTAAGAGACCTTCCGCTGGGGTAATATTAACCAGGGAAGGTCTTTATCACTATCAGCTGAATATTTTTTTGAAACAAAACTCATCAGCAAAGTTATTTCACTAAATGATCTTGCCATAAGTTTATAAAATGCTGGTATATCATATGCAGTTGGCGAAAATGAGTTTAACCTGCCATAAGCTATGATTCCCAGGTCCTGGTAGTAATTGACGTCTATAATTTTCCGATTCATCGAATCAGCAAAATAACCGCATATGAGTAATGACATCTCAGCAATATCTTTAAGAATTTGTTTTTGTTTTTCCTTGGGGTGCTGGGAAGACTCCAGTAATTTGATACCTAAAATTTTTTCTTTTGCTTTGCCATTTACATATTCAAAAAATTTTTCTGACACACCGTAATTATCCATTACAAGGCTTGAATAATAAATTGTCTCGTTAGGAAGTGGATTTAAGGATTTTTTATTAAATTCCTGAAGATGATCATAGAAGAAAACCTGAAGACTGCTATCGAGAACAAGACCTGTTTTTTGACTCATGAGACACATCTCCTTGAGGGCCTGTTGGCGGGCCATATTAAATTTTACTTCATTAAGCATTCACTCTAAAATAGGGTAAATATTTCCTTCGCAGGACGTCTAAAAATGGCATCAAAACATACTTATAGTGAATGGCAAAAATTAGTAGAAAAAGAAACAAAAGGTAAGTCGGCAGATGATTTAACCTGGCAAAGTCCGGAAGGAATCGCCGTCAAACCACTTTACACGAAAAGTGATATAGAAGATATCTCGTTTACTGACTCACTTCCTGGCTTTGGTCCATACGTCAGAGGTCCGAAAGCCACTATGTACGCCGGAAGACCCTGGACTATCAGACAATACGCAGGATTTTCTACGGCCGAAGAGTCTAATGCTTTTTATCGCAAAGCTTTAGCGTCCGGTGGACAAGGAGTTTCGGTTGCTTTCGATCTTGCAACTCACAGAGGCTATGATTCAGATCACCCGAGAGTAAGTGGTGACGTGGGAAAAGCAGGAGTAGCTATTGATTCAGTAGAAGACATGAAAATTCTCTTTGACGGTATTCCGCTGGACAAGATTTCTGTCTCAATGACAATGAATGGAGCTGTCTTACCTATTCTGGCTAATTACATAGTAGCCGCCGAAGAGCAGGGGGTTAGTGCAGATAAGCTTTCAGGTACTATTCAAAACGATATTCTGAAGGAGTTTATGGTGCGGAACACTTACATTTTTCCGCCAGCTCCTTCAATGAAAATTATTGCTGATATTTTCGCCTATACTTCAAAGCATATGCCTAAGTATAATTCCATTTCTATTTCAGGTTATCATATGCAGGAAGCAGGCGCTGATGCAGCCTTAGAGCTTGCTTACACCCTGGCCGATGGAAAGGAATATATTGATACAGCTATAAAATCCGGCTTATCCATTGATGATTTTGCACCCCGACTTTCATTTTTCTTTGGTATCGGAATGAATTTTTATATGGAAATTGCCAAGCTACGGGCAGCCAGATTACTGTGGCACGAGATTGTCTCTGCCTATAATCCGAAAAAAGAAGACTCAAAAGTATTACGAACGCATTGTCAGACTTCCGGCTGGTCTTTAACTGAACAGGATCCCTACAATAACATTATCAGGACAACCGTTGAAGCGATGGCAGCAGTTTTTGGTGGAACTCAATCATTGCACACTAATTCTTTTGATGAAGCTATTGCTCTTCCAACTGAATTCTCGTCCCGGATTGCCCGCAATACTCAAATTATCCTGCAGGAAGAAACTAACATTACAAAAGTTGTCGATCCTTGGGGTGGGTCATTCATGATGGAATCTCTCACTAAAGAGATCGCAGATAAAGCGCGCTCTATGATTGAAGAAATCACTAAATTGGGAGGCATGGCGCGGGCAATTGAAACTGGAATGCCCAAATTAAACATTGAACAAGCCGCTGCTAAAAAGCAGGCACGTATAGATAAAGGGCTCGATACAATCGTTGGTGTAAATAAATATAAGCTCAAAAACGAAGAAGAAATTGAGATTCTGGAAATTGATAATCACAAAGTTCGGGAAAATCAGATCAAAAGACTGAACAACCTTCGACATAACCGCGATGACGAAAAAGTTATGCAGGCCCTGCAGGCATTGACTGAATACGCACAGACAGGAAAAGGCAACGCTCTTGAACTGGCCATCAATGCTGCCCGCTTAAGAGCATCGGTGGGTGAGATTACTTATGCCCTGGAAAAAGTTTGGGGACGTTACTCAGCTCAAACACAAACAGTCTCCGGTGTATACGGACATTCCTACGATGCAGAAAATGCCAAGGAGACAAAATTGATCAAAGAGAAAATTGAAACTTTTATATCCCGCGAAGGGCGAAGACCAAGAATTCTGATTGCTAAAATGGGTCAGGACGGTCACGATCGCGGTGCTAAGGTTGTGGCCACTGGTCTGGCAGATTTAGGATTTGATGTAGATCTCTCCCCTCTTTTTTCTACTCCAGCAGAAGTCGCTAAACAAGCCATTGAGAACGATGTTCACTTTGTTGCTTCTTCCTCTCTGGCCGCTGGACATAAAACGCTCATTCCTGAGCTTATTTCTGAATTAAAAAAGAAAAAAGCTGATGACATTATTGTAATCGCTGGTGGGGTTATACCAAAACAAGATTATGACTTTCTGTTTAAAAGTGGCGTAGCTCGTATTTTCGGACCGGGGACAACCATTCCTTACTGTGCTGAAGAGTTATTAAATGCGTTTGAGGAAAAAAAGAAATGAAAGTCGACATTGATCAGCTACTCTCTGGTGATCGTCGAAGCCTGGCCAAAGCTATAACTCTAGTTGAAAGCTCACTTGAAGCTGATGCAATAGAAGCGCAAAACTTGCTGAATAAGATTCTTCCTCATGTTGGAAAGAGCCTCAGAGTGGGTATTACGGGCGTTCCAGGAGTCGGCAAATCCACTTTCATCGAAAATTTTGGTCTCTATCTTATCTCCCAAGGCCACAAAGTGGCTGTACTAGCGATAGATCCTAGTTCGCCGATATCCGGTGGATCTATTCTTGGTGATAAAACTCGAATGGAGCACTTGTCGCAATCAGAGCAGTCATTCATACGCCCCTCTCCATCTTCCGGTTTTATGGGAGGCGTTGCCCAGAAAACCAGAGAAAGCATATTGCTTTGTGAAGCTGCAGGGTTTGATATCATTCTTGTTGAAACCGTTGGAGTCGGCCAGTCTGAATATGAAGCAGCGGCCATGGTAGATTTTTTCGCCGTATTAATGCTTCCTAATGCCGGCGATGAACTACAGGGAATTAAAAAAGGAATTTTGGAACTTGCCGATGCTATTATTATTAACAAAGCAGACGGCGATATGCTTCCGCTCGCGATGAAAGCTCACTCTCAATACTCCAATGCTATGGATTTTATTAAATCTTCCGGACACTGGAAAGCAAAAGCGATTTATTGTAGCGCGCTGGAAAAAACTAATCTGGATAAAATTTACCAGATGATTTTGGATTATAAGTCCGAAACGACTATGAATGGACACTTTCAAAATAAAAGGTTGGCGCAAAACAAGGACTGGTTTAATAAATTAATTAAAGAATTGCTCGAACTTAAAATTAATTCTAATTCAGTTCTTAAAAATAAAAAAATTTCAATTGAGCAGGAGATCAGCGAAGGAAAAAAACTTCCTCTAGCTGCAGCCAAAGAATATATCCGCTTACTCTTTAACTAAACCGTATTGCTGAATGAAATTGTGCAATTCCGGAATCTGGTCTTCCAGCTTTACGCCTTTTACCTGATCCATATTTCCATTTATTTTCATAAATAGAGGCAGAAGATTTTCATCGCGTGGCGAATTCATATAGTTCAGCACCTGATGAATATTATCTGCCAGATAGGAATGATGCTCAGGCAGATTTTGTTTTAATTCAGCATAAAGAGTAATTAATCGCTGAGTCGCAATGGTTTTCACTTCGTCAGGAAGTACATTGGATTGCAAATAATTAGGAATATGCAGATTAATCAAATTCAGAGCAGGAACTACTTTTTTAAATTTCTTCAAATAGTTATACAAATTTGGCAAATCCAGAACGTTGTATATCTGGACTGTGCAGGAGAGAAGAATCTCATCAATATGATATTTTTCAGCGTTGTCGTCGAGGTAGGTTAAGTTTCTGTCCAGAACATCCCACTTAGATGGATGACGAACATATTCATTAACTTTTCCGTATCCATCAATACTACAAAGCAAGCGGACACTTTTAAATCCTTTCCAAAGCTCCAGAATCGATTCTGGCAACTTGGTTAGATTGGTATTATATGTAAGTGTAATATTCTGAGCGTGGCCACTATCAATACAATATTGGAGCATACGCGCCATTTGGGGGGTGATCAGAGGTTCACCACCAGCAAAATGCAGATGCTCGGCATAAGATAATTTCTTCTGGAATTCTTCAAAGAGAAAGTCTTTTTCAATCCAATCGTAACTCTCCAGCTCAATCCGACGGGTATCACTCATCTTCTCGCCTTCTGGTTTGACATTGTTCCAGTCTTTCAACCATGCCGTTGAAGAATGAGGGCCACACATCCTGCACTGAAGATTACAGAGATTTCCCAGCCTATAATCGATTGAACGGTACTTTACCGGTATGCTTCCATCAGGCTTAGTTGCCATCACTGTTTCCACAATAAGGTGGTCATAGTTCTTATTTTCAATCTGTCGCCGGCTTATACCCTGATCAAGCTCTGTCACCAGGCAGCGTGTGCACACCTGACTCCATTTCCCTTTAAGCATATCTTTTCGAAGTTTTTTCATGAATTCAGAATTCATGATTTCTTCCTGAGAAGGCTTGTTATTGATATTAAAGGGTTTTCCGTCGTTGCTTAATATGGCACGGTGATGTTCTTCACTCGTACAGCAAACTTGATAGTTTCCGTCGCTGTTTACGAAACTGTGAATCCAGGGAAGGATACAAAAAGAATTTTCGATTGGTTTTTCGGCCATGTCTATCCTAAAATTTCCTATAGCTAATGATTAACTATCAACACCAATTAGGCTAGTCTTAAAGTAATTAAGATTGGAGATTTTTCTTGGAAAAAGAGCTGAAAAAACTTTGTGAATCAAAGACATTTTGTCTGATTCCCTGGATTCATTTGCATGTCATGCCTGATAGTTCAGTCATCCCCTGCTGTATATCACCTTACGACGATTTGTATGGCAACGGATCTAACCAAACATTGAAGGAAATCTGGAACTCAGAAAAGTACAGGAACCTTCGCAAGAATATGCTTAACGAAGTACAATCTCCCGGTTGCCAGCGTTGTTATGTTGTCGAGAATTCCGGTTTTGAGAGTATGCGCCAGTCAATCAACAAACGTTTTGAATCTTATCTGCCGAAAGTTCTGGAAACTAAAGAAGACGGAACATTTAAAAGCGAAGGTCCGGACTTACAATATATCGATATTCGTTTTAGTAATTTATGTAATTTTAAATGTCGTGGTTGCGGTCCTTCACTGAGTAGCTCGTGGTACGAAGATCACCAGTTGCTCTTTAATTATGTTTCAAAAGAGCAGAAGGTTAAGAGTGTATCCATTCAATCTCCGGCCTTCTGGGAAGAACTTAAAGAAGCCATTCCCCACTCAGAAGAAATTTATTTTGGGGGTGGAGAGCCACTTATAACTAAAGAACATTTTGAAGTTCTAAAATTACTGGAAAAAATGGAACGATTTGATGTTCGGTTAAGTTATAATACTAATCTTGCTACATTAAATTATGGTCAGCATAACCTGGCTGAAATTTGGTCCAAGTTTAAATTCGTAAAAGTGGGAATCAGTATTGATGATATGGGTGCCCGTGCTGAATATTTTCGGCATGGAACAAAGTGGAAGTTGATAGAAGAAAATATCCAAAAACTCATCACTAATCATCCTACAGTTATTCGTTATGTGAACTGTACGGTGAATATAATGAACGTTCTTTATCTTCCTGAACTTTTCGACAAACTAATCAGCTCGAAAGTCATTGATCCTTATAATTTTAATATTAATTTACTACTTGATCCTTACGAATATTCAATTCAGGTTTTACCAGCTCATCTGAAAACTAAAGTTAAAGAAAAACTTTCCACCTTTAGTGACGAGCTTGCCCGCCGGGGAATTGAATTTTTAAAGGCTTCACGGGATTTCGAAAACATTATTTCTTTTCTGGAAGAAAAAGATCAATCACACCTTCTGGGACTTTTTAAACAAAACACCCTCAAGCTGGATGAACTTCGAAAAGAATCTTTCACTACCACCTTCCCTGAACTGGCAGAACTGGTGAAATGATGTCGGTCAGGGATAAGATCATCTGGATTTTATACCGAATACTTCCCGAAAAGGGTTTGTTTCACCAGATTGTCAGACAAATATATCTTGTATTTTTAATTCCCGCCGTTAGTTTTTATCTAAAGTCGAAGCACAAAAATTTAGTCAAAGTTTCCATCCGAAACTCAGCACTGAAAAATGAAAGCTTTAATGCGCTTTTATCAGATATAGATGTCTCTCTGGTTATCCAGGAAGAAGATAAGGGAGAATTAGTTAAAACTTATCTTCGTCTTAAAAAATTTTTACCGATGTTTGATTCACCTGAAATTTACACGGAAAGTGAGTTTAATCGATTACAATCACTGAAGCCCCTGGAGCAGGAATTAATAGAGTTTTGCTGGAATTTCAGAAAAATCAACTGGAGCCTTGATGAAATCAACGGCATGAAAAAGTCGCCTTTGGTAAAAATAAAAAAACAAAGAGCGATCAGTAAAGCATTATTCAAAATGGGTTTGTCAGAAGATCTGCTAGATGAACTTATTATTCCCGTGAATCATTCTGCTACGCTGATGAAATTCATCCCTCCATCTTCACAGTATAGTGTTTGTTATTATTCTCAGTATCTTGAGACAACTAAAGCAAATCACCTTAAATTATTGATTGGTCATGAGCAATTTGCCACTTTGAATTGCCTTATGCCTGGAGAATCGATTCCTGAAAATATAAGGCCATTCTTAAGTGTTGAGTTTGTCGATGCAAAATTGGCAATCGAATATCATGAGTTATACTTAAGCAAAAGTGCCATCAGACTGAGGTCGGCTCAGTTGCTGGATATTTCACCCTGGATGGGATGGATTACATTTTTGGAAGAAAAGTTGGAAGCATATAAATGAAGCAAATTGCAGGCAAGGACATCTTTTTTTGCGATAAAGAGGGTAATTACTCTCTGCACTCCATTGAAGAAATTCTGAGCAACAGGATGAACAAGTGGCTCGGCTGGAAGTGTTCAGCGGGAATCAATAATCTGCACATCACGGCTGATGGGAATATTTTTGCAGCAACCTGCAAGGTTGGTGGCTTGCTGGGTAATGTTTTTGACGTTGGAGTGAAATTTTCGAATGAATGGCTAACGTGCACTAAAACCTGGTGTATGTGTGGAGCTGACATGAAGCTGCTCAAATTGAAATCAGGTAGCGATGACACTTTGAGCCCTCCCCAAACATTCAGTGAACACACTGTAGAAGCTCACTGGATTGGTCCCGGAAACCTGCATGACTATGCTGACTTCCCTCAAAATATAACCTGGGATATAGGCAGACGATGCAATTATCATTGCAGTTATTGTCCTCCATCCACTGCTAATAATTATGAAGCACACAAATCCTTTTTAACCTTAAAGACCGCAGTGGACACTTTGCTAAATAATTTCTGCCGGGGCAAACGGGCTAAATGGATTTTTACCGGCGGTGAACCCACCATTAATCCGGCTTACATGGACATAGTTAAATACATCGTAAAAAACACTCACCTGGTTCATACCCAGTCAAATGGCAGTCGTGATCCTTCATATTTTTCAGAACTGATCGAATATGGATCAATTGGTTTCAGTATTCATTTTGAAGAATTTAATGAAAAAAGATTGTTTGATAATTGTAAAGCCATTGTCGAAAAAAAATTCAGTAATGAGAATGCTTCTGTTAACTGGCTGGGTATCAGAATGATGGTAGCCCCTGGAGGCTTTGAGCGTGCTTTAAAACTGAAAAATGATTTGTTAGCTATGAATGAAGCTAAAGGGATCAATGCCATCAATATGAGTCCTCTTTATCGTAAAGATAACGGTGATCAGCTGATGAATTACTCGACGGAAGAGTTAAGCCTGATCAACTCACACTCTTAGGATTTAATGGAAAACATAAAAAAGAAAAACATTCTATATTGCGATGAAAATGGAAATTTTTCAGCACATTCAATGGAAGAAATCCTGGTTTCCCGAACTAACTCCTGGAAAGGATGGAGATGTTCTGCCGGCATGGCCAATTTACATATTACCGCAGATGGAAACATTTACGCAGGCACATGTCGTGTGGGGGGCTTATTAGGCAATGTCTATGATCACGGAGTTCAATTTCCCAATCAATGGATTACCTGCACTAAGGAATGGTGCATGTGTGGCGCAGAGATGGAGCTTTTCAAATTTAAACAAGTTGGTGAAAAAAAATATCAACTGTCTGAGTTAAAAAATTATTCTGAAGAAAGAGTCACTCCTCAATGGGTGGGTTCTTCAAACGTAAATAGAAGCAAAAATGTCCCCTTATCTATCACCTGGGATTTAGGACGAAGATGTAATTATAAATGCAGTTATTGTCCACCTTCCACGGCAAACACTTTTGAAGTTCATAAAACGTTGGGAAGCTTACGTTATGCCGCTGAAACTATCTTCAAAGGGTTTTGTAAAGAACTTAAAGCACAATGGATTTTTACCGGTGGTGAACCGACTTTAAATCCAGCCTATCTCGATCTTCTAAATATCATTTTATCTGAGGGGCATCTTGTCCATACTCAAAGCAACGGAAGTAGAGATTCAGAATATTATTGCAATCTGATTGAAAAAAGTTCTATTGGACTGAGCGTACACTTGGAAGAATACAATCGAAGCCGTTTTCTCGCTGTTTGCTCAGCAATTGCCGCAAAAAAAAGCACTATTGAACCCGACAGAAAAAAACATTTTAGTATCCGCATTATGGTCGCGCCGGGTAAGTCGGATGAAGCCTTAAGCCTCAAGGAAGATTTAAAATCTTTGGATAATTTCTCTGAAATTAATGTTGTAAATTTTGGTCCCCTTTATCAAAAGTATGAAGGTGACCAGCTCATGAACTACACAAAAGATGAGCTGGATACCATTTTACAGAATGTTTAATCATTTCCCCGCAGACAAGTTAAACCTGCATATTCCTTAACACCCGTAGGTGTTGAGACTGACAATACCGCTTTAAAACTGTCACCTGGATTAGCAAAGCTGGAATCTTTAATGACTAGCTTTAATGTTGCTGCAGGATTTGCTGAATTTCCGGTGATAACCGTATCAAAGGTAGCTGTAGAATTAATATTCATAATATTGGAATTAAAACCATTACCCACCACCTTCATAGCAATCGGATTAACAGAGATATCGATGTTAAAACCAGCTCCGCTACAATTATAAAGACTGGCCCATGAGAGCGAAGGAAAAAGTACCATAGTCAGAAGAAAATATTTCATAAAGGTCTCCTTAAAGTGCAATAGTAATAACATTCTTATTAAAAGTAATGTCTTTTGATATCAGATCTTTTTTCAGAAAATGCATTAATAATTTCACTGAAGTAATGCCGAATGGAAGTTTTGTGTCGGTTACGCTTAAGATTAAGTGTTTCTTATTTTCATCCAGTGCAATTTTACCATAAATACTTACACGATTTGTAAAACCTAAAAATTTAATATCGGCTTGAATTAAAATGTTTCCGTTTTCAATGCTGATGGCGATATTTTTATTGGAACTGTCTTTTTTGTCGTCAACTATGTTATCGCTTTTTACCTCTACTATAGAAACACGGCCGTACTCAATACAATCCCGCAGAACATGATTTAATTCCAGTAAATCCGAATCTTCATTTTTTCTGCAGTTTACCAGTGCATTCGTAATGAATGTAGATGAGATTTTGTCAGACATAATAGCGCTATTAAGAGTCACATAGAGAATTTTATCCTGAACAACAACGTTCTTCAGATCCAGGTTGAACTGCGAGTTTTCTTTCTTGTCGTTCAGGTATGCTTTAAGCGGGTTTAATCTAAGTTTGTTCATGCACGGCTTTTTAATTTTTTCAAAATCAAGTCCTGCAAGATCTTCATCTTTTGAGCAGTTGAGAACAACATCACTTGCCTGAATTGTATAACTATCATTACTCACGGTTGTAACAGAGGGTAATTGGACAAGAATCTCATTTCGACGAATATCAAAACTTTTAACTTTCGCTTTAATATATGTTTTATCCACTCCGTCGACACCTTCATACTCAAGTACTGCCTGTTCATTGCCCGGCTGATAAGTACCATTTAATGTCATGAAGCTAAAACAACTACTTAAAACATCGGCCTGAGCTGAACCTGCCGATTTGAGAAGAGAATTATTCTGGCAATAAAGACGAAAAGCTTTTAATTTTACACTGGAATCTTCATTCATAAAATCCATAGACTCTCCCGAAAGGGTGAGCTGATTTTCATCCATGATGAATTTTGCATTTAGTAAATCTGTTTGCTTAATTGTATTGATGACACTGTTCTCTTCAATTCCAAAACCGAAGTTTCCGAATTGGGTAGTAAAGCCGAGGAAGGTGGGACGTACGAAGATTTGCGAATCAAAATAATTATTTATGTTATTCACATTGAGAACTATACCGTTGTTAAAAACACTGGCCGTTTTAAAAACCAGATTTCCTGCTCGACCAACTCCTTTTAGAGGACGGGTGTAGTTTAGCTTGTCTATTGTCACATCAAATGACATTTTTTCTTGTGCCTGGACACTACCAATGCAGCTTAACAACAGAAGAAGAATCAATCGCATATAAACCTCGTAACCCCAGGTTTTAGCAACGATTTCAGATATAGAATTAAACTATGAAAAAATTACACGGCAGATTATTAAAGAACTTGCAACAATTCGCCTGCTGGATAGCAGGCGGTGATTGTTAAAAAAGAGACTTACCGCAGAGTTATTCTCCCGGTTCAACTTCCATCATCAGAACACCATTTTCTAAAGCGTCACCAGCTTTTACGTGGATGGCCTTAACTGTTCCATTGGTATTTGATTTGATCTCGTTTTCCATTTTCATTGCTTCAAGAATCAGAAGCGTCTGACCTTTTTCTACTTTCTGGCCAACGTTAGCAAGAAGCTTAACGACTTTGCCCGGCATTTGAGTAAACAGTCCTCCGGCATCATCTCCGCCTAGACTCGACGGCTTGTAACCGCGATAAAGCTTAAAGACACGGTCAACGTTTAGCATGATTGATGGTGAGTCTTGTCTGGCGATTTTATTCCAGCGGATTCCATCAGTAGAAGCAAAGTATTGATCAGCGAGTTTGCGAACGAAGACGGTCGCTTTATCCACTTCTTTAGTATCTTTAATTGTTCTGAATTCGAATTCAACCATTTCAGCTGAGTGAGCGCGGGTCTTTGTCAGATCGATGATGTATTCATTTTTATCGTTATCGATTAGGTATGTTCTCATTACAGTCCCATCCTTCTGGCTTCAATTCCCGCAATCACTTTATAGATGTGGATGAAGTCCATTTCGGTATTTACTTGTTCCTGAGGTTTTTCAGTCGAGATGAAGTTAGTTGAATATTTACCTTTCAGAAAAACTTCATTACGCATAATAACTTTATGCAGAGGAATATTTGTCTTTAATCCTTCAACTAAAAGTCCATCAAGGGCAGATTTTATCTTTCTGATGGCAACATCACGATTGATTCCTTTCGCGACAAGTTTTCCAACCATTGGATCGAAATCAGGAGTTACATTCAATCCTTTATAAAGACAATTATCAAAACGAATTCCTTGCGGGAAGTTTGTTTCACAACCAGTTACAAGTCCTGGAGCAGGAAGCATGGTGATCGGATCTTCAGCACAAATACGACATTCAATTGCATGTCCTGTTCGCTTAATCCAATCTTGAGAAGGAATTCCTAAATCTTCACCGAAAGCCGATTGAATCATACAAACAATTAAATCGATTCCTGTGATTTCTTCTGTAATAGGGTGCTCAACCTGAATACGCGTGTTCATTTCCAGGAAGTAGAATTCTTTATCTTCACCCATGATGAGCTCAACTGTACCTGCTGAATCATAGTTGATGGCCTTAGCAAGTTTTACAGCGGAATTACAAACCCTCTGCCGAAGCTCTTCATCTTCACCAATGAATGGCGAAGGTGCTTCTTCAACGATTTTCTGGTGACGACGCTGGATTGAACATTCGCGCTCAAAAAAATGGAAAACGTTTCCTTTTCTGTCAGCTAAGATCTGCACTTCAATGTGGTGAGGATTAACGATGTATTTTTCAACAAGTAGGTCACCGTTTTTAAAAGCAGCTTTTGCTTCACGGCCTACGGCTTCGAAGTTGTTGCGAACATCCTGCTCGTTATGACAAACGCGCATACCGCGTCCACCACCACCAGCAACGGCTTTAAGCAAAATAGGATATTTAATTTGATTGGCAATTTTGATCGCTTCTTCAACAGTTGGAACGGCACCAGTAGAACCCGGAACAACCGGAATTCCTACTTTTTGCGCGAACTCTTTTGAAACCGCTTTATCACCCATAACTCTTACAGCTTCCGGGTGCGGTCCAATCCAGGTGATTCCGTTATCTACCAGCGCTTGAGAAAACTCAGTATTCTCTGATAAAAATCCGTATCCCGGGTGAACGCCGTCGATTTTATACTTTTTACAAACGTCTAGAATATTCGGGATATTCAAGTAGGTCTCAGCATTGGTCGAACCAGGAAGTCTTACCCATTCATCACAAACTTCTAAGTGTTTTGCCTGAACTT